>CAVWAZ010000051.1:0-8631 GCA_963752995.1 uncultured delta proteobacterium | reverse complement strand
TATAGGTATTACGGATGGCGGCTCGATAGTCAGCAGTTTGCCGGTTCGGCCAACTTTGTCATTCCCGAATTACTTTATCGGGAATCCGGTTCTTTCATTTCCCTCTCCCTTGATGGGAGAGGGGCAGGGTGAGGGTGTCATTTCAAATACTTTTGAACAACCTTGTGAATTCCGTTCTACGGCATCTGGTCCTGTATATCGATTTCGATGCGTCTATTCTGCGCGCGCCCTGCGGGAGTGCTGTTATCCGCAACAGGGTGGTACTGCCCGAACGACACCGCTGCAAGCTGGTTCGGGTCTATACCCTGGCTGGCGAGGTAGCGGACAACGGAGATTGCGCGCCCGGCTGCGAGGTCCCAGTTGGTCGGGAAGCGGCCCGCAAGCGGTTCGAGTATCCCGAGGTTGTCCGTGAAGCCCTGGATGACTATATATTTACCTTGCGCCTGCTGAAGCGCGGGCACGATTTGATCCAGCGTCTGGCGTCCTTGTGAGTGCAGCTCCCACCCGCCCTCCTGGAACAGTATCTCGTTCACGAGCGTAACCTGAAGCTCGTCCTGGAGCTGCTGTATCTGTACCTGGTCGGCGGCCACCTCGGCTTCGAGCGCCTGGTTAAGCTGCTGATATACTGAGTTCAGGTAAGCGAGCTGCTGGGTCTCCTGCACCTGCTGATCGTACTGTCCCTGCGACACGCACCCTGCCGCAAATACGAGCGCGAGAACGAATATTAGTTTTGCGTTTTTCATTGAATCCTCCTTGTTCTGGTGTTAACCGGAATTATAACGCCAAATATGTCTTTTGCGAAAGGCTTTTTACGCGGTTTCGGGGAATTGAATTACAAAATATTCGCAACCGTCTTAGGCTTCATACTTATTTAACATAGATAGAGTAAAATTAATAAAAGCTGATTCCTCAGGAATGTCGAAATGAAATATATAAAGAAACCCCGTATAATATGCGCCCTCGTATTTTTTCTCGCCGTATTCGTCTTGTTTTCGTGCGAGCAGCCGGAGAGGCAGGATACGAATGAGGCCCCCGAAGAGAGCGCCCCGCATCCGACATTGGGACCGACCGAGGCTCCGGCCCCCGAAACCGAAGACGGGGAGGACGCCCCGCCGAGGCTCGTGGTCGGAATAGTGGTCGATCAGATGGCGTACGATTTCCTCGACAGGTTCAGGGACAAGTACGGCGAGGACGGTTTCAAGAGGCTCGCCGGCGACGGGTTTATATTCAGGAACGCGAGATTCAACTATGTACCGACGACGACATGCCCCGGCCACGCGTCCATATACACGGGCACCACTCCCTCCGTACACGGTATAATCGGGAACGACTGGTTCGTCAGGGCGCCCGAAAACGAAGAGACCTACTGCGCGCGCGACCCCTCGGCCGGCCTCGTCGGGGGAAACGCCGACGAGGACGAAAAGTCAGGGCAATTGTCGCCCCGGAACCTGCTGACCACGACGGTCACGGACGAATTGAGACTCGCGACCGGAATGAATTCGAAGGTGATAGGTGTCGCGCTCAAGGACAGGGCCGCGATAATGCCGGCCGGGCATCTCGGGAACGCCGCCTACTGGCTCGACGACGCGAGCGGCGAGTGGGTCACGAGCACGTATTATTACCGCGATATGCAAATGCCGGGAGGCGCTAAGCCCGCGCTCCCCGCCTGGGTGAGTGATTTCAACGAGAAATATTCGGCCGAGAAATATTTGACCATGCCCGGTATAGACGGCGTGTGGAATACGCTCGGGGACATATCTACCTACAGCGAGAGCCTGCCCGACGACAACGCCTACGAGAAATCGATCAGGGGCAGGGACGAAAAAACGGGGGAGTATAGAAAACCCGTCTTCCCCTACGTCCTGAAGGACGTCCTCGAGGAGAACAAGGAAGAGACAAAGGGTCAGTACGGGAGGCTCATAAAGGTTACGCCTTTCGGGAACTCGATAACGAAGGACTTCGCCCTCGCCGCGGTCAGGGGTGAGGGGCTGGGGAAGGACGGTGTAACGGATTTTCTCGCGGTCAGCTTTTCATCGACCGACATAATCGGGCACTACTACGGCCCGAGGTCCGTCGAGGTCGAGGACGCCTACCTCAGGATCGATCTCGACATCGCGGACCTGCTTAACGCGCTCGACAGCGAAGTCGGCGAAGACAACTACCTCGTATTCCTCACGGCCGACCACGGGGTAGGGGACTCGCCGCTCTTTCTCGGGGACATGGGCATACCCTCGGGATATTTCATGGATGACGATCAGGTGCTTGCCGGACTGAACGGGCATCTGGGGAAGGTTTTCGGAAGGGGGGGCAGTAAATTCGCGCTCGCCTACAGCAACCAGCAGGTGTATCTCGACCGCGATCTGATAACGAGCAAGCTCAGGCTCTCTCTCGAGAACGTGGAGAAGGAAGCGGCTTCGTATCTCATGACACTCGACGGTGTAGCCGACGTGGTAACGGCGTCCGAGCTTGACTCCGCCGATTTCACGACGGGTGCGAGACAGCTAGTCGGGAACGGATACAACAGGAAGAGGTCGGGCGATGTCATCGTGATTATGGAGCCTTCGTGGATCGAGTACAAAGCCAAGTACGGGAAGAAAGGGACGACGCACGGTGCGCCCTACGACTACGACACGCACGTCCCGATAATTTTCTACGGGCGGAATATCAAAAAGGGCGAATCCATGAGGCCGGTATTTATAACCGACGTCGCGCCCACGGTCTCGGCCCTGCTCAAGATTCCTTACCCGAACGGCGCGACCGGAAACCCGCTCTCCGAGTTGTTCGAGTAGAAGCACCGCGCTCCGGCATGTTTTATGACCGCTAAGGGTTAGAGGGTGCTGTGACAGCGGGCATTATTTCTTCTTCGCCGGGGTCCCGGTGAACCTGAAGCTCCCTACTATCTCCTCGAATTTGGCGGTGAGGCTCGAGTACACGGGATAGCACGTGAATATCGCCCTCTTGCCCGCGTCGACGAAATAGATCGAGTAGATCTCGTCCCCCTCGTCCACCCCTGCCCCGACCTTCTGCCACACCTTCTTCGCTTTCTTCCCGCCTATAGTGAAATCGTCGATCCTCGTTATGTCCTTCGTCTGCGTGATGAGCTCCGCGAGCGTGCCGCCGTAATCGGGATAGACCCACGCCTCTATCTTTAGCGTGTCGGCGGGGAAGTAATGGTAGCTCCTGATGCGCGGGTCGTCGTCCTTATAACTCTGGATGGAGAAATAGTTCCCGGCGTCCTTCTCCGCTTCCTTGAGCGTCTTGTATTCCTCCATGTACGTCACGAGCTCCCAGCCCTCGGGGTACTCGATCGAGAACCCGTGCCCGCTCTCGTACGTCACTCCCGCCGGGGATTTCCTGGCGCTCTTATCCTCACCGGCGGCGGGGCACAGGGCCGCGGGCAATAGCGCCAGCACAGCGAAGATAAGCCCGTATTTCAGGTTCTTCATAGAATCACGCTCAGCCGTAATACACGAACATCATCATTTTCTCATATTTTTTGTCGCAAAGCATCAGGTTCTGAGTGCCGCCGAGTGATTTTACCTCCTCGATGGCGTCTTTAAGCGGGACTGTCCTCACGTTATCCCCGCCGAGCACGAGCTCGACCTCCTCCGAGTCCGGGAAGAGGGAGCGCAGCTTTATCGCCGCCTGCTGGTACTGGAGCCAGTCCCCGCTCCCTTCGAGCGACCATTCTATCGTATCCTTCGACCATATTTCTATCCTGAGCATGCTATTTTAGATTTTACCTTGTAATCATCGCGTGCTTATGATGCAACTGCCACAGTAAAATTCGAACTGATCCTCTTAACATCTGAAACTTAATTAAAGAGTCCCTATATTATCCCAAAATTTAACACAGAATTAACAAATAATAAGGACTTTCCACGTATATCGAGAAATGCAAAACTCTGTTTTAGGCAGGTCATTTCTCCTTAATTTTTTAGCGCGATGGAGGATTGCGGCCCGGGTATCTTGGGTCGCGCGACGGATCACCTCAATTTACCAATTTGAGGTTATTGATAGTTAATCCGACAATAAAACATACCGGTTATGGGGGTGTAAAATGAAAGGATTATTTCAATGTTTAGTGTTTGTTGTGTTGTTGCTGGCAATTGTTATTTTACCAAATCAAGCTCAAGAAATTGAACAAAAGACGAGCTATCCCCCAAAAATGAAGTTTCTTCCTCCCGCAGGCCCCTCCGAGTATATATTCCTAAAAGGCAGTGTGAAATATGGATCAGATGCGGAACTCGAGAAATTCTTCCGGCAGGAGATGCTGCCTATAATAGCAAATAGTAAAGAAGTTAGAAGCATGAAGGTTTTCAGTAGTAAAGACAATAAAAATTCCACTTACTATGTTCTTTTAGAATTGAAGCCGGATGTCGCCGTATCTTCTAATTCAGCCACGAAGATATTATCCACCGGTAAGATTTCAAAGGAAGCGTCTGCTCTTCTCAATCGATTCTCTAGATATTTTGATTCTGTGTCTATATCTACAGAAGCAGTCTCTTTACGTTCTGACCTGTCGATTTCTCCGGGTATAGCGGGAACTGTCATGGAAAGTAAAAAACAATAATGAAATTAAGACCCGTATAAGGGGGTGGGTAATGAGATATATTATACGAATATTAATAGTTCCTATGGTCTTTTCTCCTTTAATATTTCTAGCCTCATGCTGTGATGAAGAACCAGCTGAATTGAATGTATATGTAGGACATCTTTCAGAGCGTGAATGCAAAGAATTCCAGGGTTCCGTTAATGACAATGCCGACGACATTGTATTCACATGTAAAGGAGAAGAAGTAACCCTTTGCTGGGGTGGGACCGTTTCATCGATTGAACCCGGCATAGGCTCGGTAAGCTCCCCGGGAATTAGCCACCAGACAGTGACCTCTGATACTGAATTTGTAGCCAAGCCGCCGAGCGGCAGTTGCGCCTCTTCAGATAGTATTACGGTTAATGTTGTTACTGAAGATACACCAAGCACATGGGAAGGCAAGTGGAATACAGCTTGTAGTAAAATAGAGTTCGAAATAAACAAGGAATTTATAAGCGAAAAAATCAAAGCCAAAGATATTACTGCTTTATGGGCGCCGATCGTTGACACAGACGGAGACGGAGCAGGAGATTTTGTATGTTCTACTCCACCATTTTTAGACGGATTCCATGTGGAAGAAGTTTTTGGATTTTCAATTTCACAACCACACATAACCGAAGCTTTCTCAAGAAAATTAAAAGCAGTAGGAAACTGGCAATTTGTTTGGAAAGCTGGCTGCACCATCGATAAGTGTAATGCATTCGGAGATTTCCCCTTTGATCTGACGCTTACTTGTGATTAAGGGAGGGAAGAATGCAAAGAAATTGAAGTTCCTCTTCCCCACTTATATACTAATTATCTGCTCCGAGGTGTAGCGTTTCCTGACCGTTTCTCTGACATCCTGTACAGGATTCTTTACCGAAAATCTAACTTATGGACCTGTTATAGGGCCAGGTCAGCTTGGTTGTGCCTGGGTTACTTTTCTCTATTTGACTCATGCTCTATCACACATGATTATTAATGTAAAGTATAAATCAAATATGACTACTGTTATATTGCCCTGTGAAATGTTGACAACATAACTGGGTATTGTAGAATGGTTAATAACTAGAAGGGCAAACCATTTGAAAGAATGGGACGCAAAGTCACAGGCCTAAGAACTTCCCGTTTACGGCGGCTGGATTGCTATAGTGAACCTGATCAAGCCAACCTGCTGCCCGGGCTTACACCGAAATACCCCCATACGCGTCTCGTCATCGAAACCGGTCTGCCCGGGTGAATAATTAATGTCCGTTGCATCCATAATAGTTATCACGCCGCATAAGATTATTTACAATGGGATAATTAAGACTCTGAATCTTGAAACAATTATTCTTAATTTCACCTGGGTGGAAGATTATTTGTGTCTTTTAAATTTTCTTAATAAGCCGGATAAATCGCTATTTATCGTAGATTGTACCGGAGAACGCCAAGATTACCTCGAAGTAATAACTGTGATTAAAGGAAAAATCCCTAGTGCCAACATCTTGTCAATTATCGAAGTGGAGAATCCTAATACGGAGCTTAAACTTTTATCAATTGGTACGAGGGGAATAATAACCGAAAAGATAGGGGTTAATCTCTTTAACAAGGCTGTGTTGGAAGTTCTTAAGGGAAATATGTGGATCAGGAGAAAAATCCTTGAGCTATTTGTAGAAAAAACACTGTACTTTGAGGAATTTTGTGTTGAATTATTTGAAAATCGTTTTAGCCGGTTATCTGCAAAAGAAATTGAGATATTAAGGTTGGCGTCCGTCGGTTTAACGAATACAGAAATAGCTGTTAGTTTGTTCTTGACTGAAAAAACCGTTAAGAATTATTTGACTCGAATATATAAAAAACTTCATATTCGCGGCAGATCAGAGATAAATACAAAGGTCAAACCTCTTTACAATTATCTTGATCAATAAACACTGAATAAAGATCCGATAAGTCGTCAGAATACCTAAAAGCACAATTATTTAGTCCGCTCCGCCTTAAGCGCATGCGTAACGACCTCCCTCAAATCCCCGAAATGTATCGTCCCTGTCCCTGAAGTTGATGCACCCGGTTCCGTACTTTATTCTAGGGTGCTTTTCGATGTAGGGGGCGATGTGCTCCCCCGAGCACGTATAGACGGAGACGTAGCCCTTCTGATTGGCGACCGAGACCCAGTTGCGCCCGATCACGAACGTCGGTATCCGGTATCTTATGGTGATCCGGGCCTCCGGGAACCACGACCGTATCCTTCCCATTATCCCCTCGATCCTACCGCGCCTCGCGGGCGGCACCTTCGCCATGTATTCGTCAATGGTCATGATATGCTCTCTTGTAACTCAATATATTATAACTATTCACGGGTCTTGGTTAAATGTGAACGTTGTCATTCCCGAACACGATAGCGAGAAAGAGAGAAATCGGACGCCTTTGCTTACATAGCATCCTGTAAATTAACTTTGGCAATCGGACGACACAAATTCTAGAATCGGGGATCCGGTCTTAAAATAGGACAGGAGGTGGGACTATCCGGAACGGGTCGGTATAATAAATTTGGGCCTTCCGCACGGCCTGACAGCCACCACCTGGATCAGGTCAACGCCGATCTGCGGGTGTTTCCAGGGAAAGCCCGGAATTGCTTTAAAGCAGCCCGAGTTAAAAATTCAAGTTCAGGGAGGCAAATCATGAAAATTGTGGTTATCGGGGGCAGCGGGCTCATCGGATCAAAGCTCGTGAACAAGCTCCGTCAGCTCGGTCATGAGGTAGTGGCGGCATCACCCTCCTCGGGCGTTAACTCCATCACCGGTGAGGGTCTGGCTCAGGCGTTTGCGGGCGCTCAGGTTGTCGTTGACGTGACGAACTCTCCTTCGTGGGAGGATAAGGCGGTTATGGAGTTCTTCGAGACGTCGAGCCGCAACCTCCTCGCCGCGGAGGCGGCCGCCGGCGTGGGACATCACGTTGCGCTGTCGGTCGTCGGCACCGAGCGTCTTCTCGAGAGCGGTTATTTCCGCGCGAAAATGGCCCAGGAAGGCCTGATTAAGGCTTCCGGGGTTCCCTATACTATCCTACGCTCAACGCAGTTCTTCGAATTCATGGGCGGCATCGCCCAGGAGGCAACTGACGGGAAAACGGTCAGGTTGCCGTCTCTACTTATGCAGCCTGTCGTATCGGATGACGTTGCCGCCGCGCTCGCCGACATAGCACTCGGGGCGCCTGAGAACGGCACGGTCGAGGTGGCGGGTCCCGAAAAGTTACGTCTCGACGAGCTCGTCCGGCGGTATTTGACCGCAAACAAGGACGCGCGTCAGGTGGTCACGGACGTCCACGCACGCTACTACGGCTTAGGAAACCTGAACGATCAATCCCTCACCCCGGGCGACAATCCGCGCATCGGCCCGACGCGTTTCGAGGACTGGCTCAGCCGCTCCATGCCTCCCGCGTCCAAGCACTAAACGTGAGACCTGCGGAGCCTGCCCGCGTGTCTCATTGTCGGGACCAAGGACGGAAGATGCCCGCGTGTTCGATAAGGAGAGTGTTCCGGGCACGGACGAACGGCGTTTCATTCTATAGCGGAGGGCTATAATCATGAAGAGTACAGAAGGTCATAGCGCTATTTCGATATTGGTAATTATAATGGCGGCGTTCAATGGAATATTCCTATCCGTAAACGGAATTTTTATGATCGTCGCTCCATCGGTATGGTATGAATTCATCCCGGGCGTGACCGATACCGGTTTCTTTAATCAGCACTTCATCCGCGATATCGGGATAATTCAGCTGTTCCTCGGCGTAGCTTTCGGCGCCGGCATGATCCGGCCGGAGCTCCGCGTCGGACTGTGGGCCGCGGCGACGTTGTGGCTCATCGCGCACGCCGTTTTCCACCTGTGGGAGGTTGCGGTCGGCATCTGCACACCGTCGGTAATTCTCCGCGATTTTCCCGCCGTCACCCTGCCGGCGATCATCGGGGTGGCGCTTACACTCTGGGCGATCAATAGCTCGCGCGCCGGGAGAGCCGCATACGCTTGAGATCAGGCGGGAATTCCCGCGATCCATGGAACTATCCGGCAAATATTAAATGGGTC
>CAVWAZ010000050.1:0-45419 GCA_963752995.1 uncultured delta proteobacterium | reverse complement strand
CGCGGAGCTCGATGCCGCACAGGACGGAGGCGGCCCGGAATGATGGACGCAAGGCTTCTCGAACTGGGCGTCGGGTTCATCGCCGCTATCATGGTCATACGCGAGGTGCTCGGGTTCCTCGAAAAGAGGAAGAACGGCGGGGGAGGGCAGAGCCTTATCATGAACGAGCACGTGAACGACGTGAGGGGGGCGGTGTCCGTGATAAAGGACAAGGTGGACGACCTTCACGAATGGCATAACAAGACGGATGCCGACGGGATACCGCTCTGGTACGTGAGGCGCTCGCTCGAGGAATCCATCAGGGAGCTCGGGGAGAAGATTTACCTCCAGATTGAGATACAGACCGAGATCCTCCGGCACATGGAGAAGATGGAGGAGTATTACAGGAACAAGCCGAAGAAGGAGGGGAGCAATGGAAGTAATGTCGCCGGTGCCAAGTCTTAACGAGCTGATTCTGAGCTTCCACACGGGGAAGCCTTATCTTATGTGGATACACTTCGACGCGAGGTACGGGGAGCAGCCGTGCGCTTCGTGCCGGATCCCGTGCCGGACGCTCGTGATGACATCGCCCACGGCGGGCATCTGCGACGCATGCTGGGGGAGGGGGAAGTGAGGAACAAAAACGGGATTGCCGCGCTCCGCTCGCAATGACTGGTTGGATTAGTTGCGGATGCAGAACTAAACGAAAGGCTCGTCGACCTGCAATAATTCCGAAAGCTTTTTGCGTATTACCCTGCTGCACACGGCGCAGAACCGCTTCTTCCCAAAATCACGCATCAGGCAGTTCTTCTCGGATCTGAACACATTACAGGACTTGTAAAGCCCTCCCTCGAACAGCCCCACGGTGCCTTCGGGGACGGGGTGGGAAACAGGGTTTCCGCCCGGACATTGATTCCTCGATGTCGGGACGGGGGTCGCGGGCGCTATCAAGTCCTTCCATTTTATTTGAGGCAGAACCGTTTTACTGGTTAAATTCGGATAATTATCCGGATTATCGTTGATATAGGGCGATTCATATTCGTCCGCCAGCTTGAAAAAACTATGCCCCAGCTCGTGAATGCCGATCAGGGCGGAGAGGGCGTTAGTCGAAAAAACGGGGACATTTCCTCCCGACCCGCCGTAGATACCGCTGTTGACCATGGCAAACGCGATATGCGCCTGCGGTATCAACATATCCCAAACCTTTTTCGCGGTCCTCTGATCCACGACCAGAAGGCGCTTCTGGTTTGCAGCGCCGCAGAAGCTGGCGTTGAAATAAGTACGTACATCGACCGGGGGAGCCCCTCCCTGGCATTGAACCGGCAAATCAGCGCCGCTATCCGTGGATGCGACTTTTAAAATATATACGTTCGTCTTCTCCCAGAACTCGTTGAACGGCGAGAAATTTTTGAAAACGCTTACGAATTTGTTCGCATCGGAAATAAATTTGGGTATTTCATTATCCTTGTAACCTTCGGCAAGGATCGACAGATTCCAGCATTCATTGTCATTCCCGTGGTCGACGATCTTCTCCTTCCCCAGAATTACTCCGTTCTCGACGACCCGCGCGACGACCATCGGCGGCAGTATCTCCTCCGCGGGATCGATCGTGAAGGCAAACGACTGCCTTGCTGTTTTGAAAAAATAGCTCCGGCAGGAGAGGGTTGTTTATGATTTCGAGAGTAAAGACAATCCCGGGATCCGGGAATCAGGATCGAGAACGTCAGGTCGGGGTCTTTGAGGCTTTCGAATGTGATGGGGCCCGGCGCGTCGTCGCCGTACGCCTCGGTTTCCGTGCGGAAAGGATTCTGCAGTCTCTGAACATAAATAACACGCCCCTCTCCGTCGGTTAGTTTTACGTAGTATCCGTTGTAATCATCCGCCTGCTCAATCGGATCCGAGGGCGGGGGGATGATATCGATACGGGTCTGGGATACGAGCACGATATTGTAGCTCTCGTATCTGAGGTCCAGCCGAAGGCTCTTTTTCCACTTTCTATTGCCGCTCATTGGCATCGATCGACGGACTTTACCGTTCCGCCATAATCATACGGACTGTATATACAACTGTAAATAGTAATTGGCATCGGTGATGCACGCCGGGGGAGGGGGGATGTGAGTAACACATGAGATTGCCGCGGTCGCCGAATTTACCGGTCCTCATCACGGCATATTTGCCACGTCGCAATTAGCCGAAAATGGCCGAGTTCTTGCGACGCTCAGAACCGTTGCTCGCAATGACATGATTCGACAGGCTGGGGCTCAGTCAACGTTTGGCGAGCAGACGAAATCCTGACTACCCGTTGTGCCCGAGAAAATACTCCCTTCGGAAATGTCCTCGATTGAATACGTGAGGTCGCCGATGAACTCCCCGCTGACGGGGTTCCTCGTCTCACATTCCATGGTGAAACAGTCAATGACGAGGCAGTTCCGGGGATTTATCCTTACGAGCTGTTCGGGCGGCGGTACAGGGTCGTCGATCGGAAAAGACAGAACGCAGTCGTATTTATTGCAGACCATCTGAAGCCCGTCCGTCGGGCATGTCTCGAAACCGAAGAGGAAATCCGGGTCGTCCTCGATGCTGACGCAGTTATCCCCGCTGCCCCCGTCACAGGCTGAAAAAAGGAGGGCGGCAATAAATATAATGCCGAGGCTTCTTATCGATTTGAGGAATAATGGACCACTTGTCATATACTAATTATAAGCGAGTTGTGACGTGAAAGCCAACTGTCGGCGGCTTCGACAGCTTGCTAGGGCACGCGCAAGCAGGAGCGAATGAAAGTTCATTGCCTGTTCTAAGGGGGAAGATCGAGGAACACATTGCGCGGGATGCCGCCCTACAAGGCAGGGAATGATCCTAATCCCTCCCGCAGAGTGTGCAGTCGTCCATTTTCCCGACCTCGCCTCTTAGCTTCCCGTCTTTGCCCAGCGAAAGCCTGCAGCACTCGACGAACATCTCCTTTATCATCTCCCGCCCCCTCTGCACCCTCGATTTGAGTCCCGAGTAGGAGATTTCCATCTTTTCCGCGATCTCCTTCTGGCTCTTACCCTCCACATCGCTCATCACGAGCGGCTCCCTGTATTTATCGGGCAGCCTCGCGATGAACGCCTCGATACAGCCCTCGATGCCTTCGAGCGGGTCTTCTTCATCCGGGCCTCCGCGCACGGTCTTGTTCTCGTCATACTCCGTTTCACGGCCCCGGCCGCTCCTGTAATAATCGTTGAGCGTGTTCTCGGCGATCCTGTATATCCACGAAGAGAGCTTTTTGTTTTCACGGAGGTGCGGCAAGTGGGCGTGGATCTTCATGAATATCTCCTGCATGAGGTCGTCTACGTCTCCCCTGTTGCGCAGCTTTCTCAGGAGATGAGACCTTATCCTCCCCGAAAATTCCTCCCATATCCGGCCCGCGTCTGCGGCATCTTTCATTTCCATATTATTCTCTGTCTCCCCGATCTGCCTCGAAACCGTCCGAACGAGCTCCACGGGGGAAGGGATTATCCGTCCGGAACCCCCGCGGACGCGTACCTTATATTATATGCCATGTTCAAAGGGCGCGCCCGCCGGGTACTTCCGTCCCGCTTCAGGAGCACTCGCATCCCGTACAGGTACACTCGCATACGCACTTCTCGCACGTTTTGTCCCCGCACTTGCAGCTCTCGCACTCGCACTTCATTGTTTTTACTTCCTGCTCAGCCATTTCGGGCCTCCTTTTTTTATTTTCTACCTATATAGACGGGGTGAATGCGGAAAAGACGCAAAATTTGAAACTTTAACCGGGCTCAGCATGCTATTTTACGTAACCGGGACGTCACTTACGGCTATACTAATTGCAGGAGACACACGCATGGCAGACAGGGATTTAAAGAAAGAATACGCGCTCAGCGACACCGAGAACGAGAAGAAACGGCTCGAGCAGCAATCGCGCATCATAATCGAGACGACGCGGAGGATATTCGAGCGTGCGGGCATCGGGAAGGGCATGAGGGTGCTCGAGCTCGGCACGGGGGCGGGGGACGTCGCGCTGCTTCTCGCCGAAATGGTGGGGCCCGAAGGGGAGGTCGTCAGCATCGAGAGGAACCCCGAGATACAGAAGACGGCGCAAAAGCGGGCCGGGGAAGGCGGATACAGGAATATCACGTTCATCTGCGGGGACATCGGCGCGGCCGAGCCCGAGGGGGATTTCGACGCCCTCGCCGGACGCGCGGTGCTCATGTACGTGCCCGGTCCCGAAGAGGTGCTGAAGAGGCTTCTCCGCCGCGTGAGGCCGGGAGGCGTGGTCGCATTTCAGGAGGTGGACTTTACGATACGCCCCGTGACGATACCCCCTCTACCCTTATTCATGAAGCTGTGGGACCTGCTCTACGCGGCCATGGAAAAGTCGGGGACCGAAATGCAGATGGGGTTCAGGCTCCTGCCCGTGTACAGGAAAGCCGGCCTGCCCGAGCCCGTGATGCACCTGGACGCGTTCGTGGGCGGGGCGGATTCTCCGGGCATAGACTGGTTCGTGAGCACGATCAGGAGCCTCGTGCCGATGATGGAGAAGCTGGGGGTCGCGACCGCTGACGAAATCGGCATCGATACGCTGAAAGAGAGGCTCATCGCGGAGTCGGTTGAAAGCGGGTCGGCCGACAGGCTGGGTATGTCGAACACGTGGATAAGCGCATGGACGAGGAAGCCCTGAATCATTGAGGAAAATGACACGGACGGCGCGGGCATTCCGGTATTCGTATAAAAATAATTGGCAATTTCGCTGATCCTGGGCTAAACTTTATTTATCAAAACGGCAGGAGGTAAGGCAATATGAAGAAGGTACTGTTTGCATTGGCAATCACACTGGGAATCGCGCTCGGCGGAATCGTATTGACGACTTCAAACGTGCTCGCCTGCGGCGGAAAGGATAAGGACACGACTTCCGATCAGCCCTCGGGTTCAGGCTCGGGCGATTCGACCCAGTCATAAGCTTTATTTGACCGGAAGAAATAATCAAATATGCAGAATACCCCGGAGCGCCCAGAGAGGTGTTCCGGGGTTTTTTGTTTTTTAAACGGATGTCCGTTACGCCCCCGGATTCCGTCGGGTCTTGAAACCGGTTAGAGAATTCGGGATAATAAGTACTCGATTCCGAGAATAATCCAATAGACACGGGGCGTAATTATATGAGCGAATATCCCAGGATTACAGAAGGCATAGACATAAGCGAGGTCGAGGACGGCTACGTCATCTACCAGAGCGAGAAGGACAAGGTCCACTACCTCAACAAAACCGCCGTGCTGGTGCTCGAAGCCTGCACGGGTAAAAACTCGGAGGCCGATATCATGGCGATCGTAAGGGAGGCGTATCAGCTCCCGGAGGACCCGGTGAAGGAAGTCGCCGACTGTCTCAATACACTCATGCAGGAAGGGCTGGTTAAATAATTCACCGGAGAAAACACCGCCTCCTCAATACGGCCGTCACTATAACGACCGATGACGAGTCCATCGCAAGACGTCTCGATTTCATATTGCACGACGCCGAGCAGGACTTCCCCATAACGAACGAAGCCGAATACGGGCTGGCTTTGAACGGCCAGACCTATGAAATAAAGAGAAACGGGGAGGTATGCTACTCCTCGGACGATATATCCAAAACGATCTTCAACCTCATGTGGCTCATACACAGGGACGTGCTCGGCGGGATCACGGACCGTATCCGCATCCACTCGGGGTGCGGGGAATGGGAGGGGCGGAGGTTTATAGTCGTCGGCGACAAGGGGGCCGGTAAAACCACCCTGATGGTCCGCCTCCTCTACAGCGGGTTCCGCATATTGAGCGACGAGCTCGCGCTCGTCAGGGACGGTAAGGCGCTGCCGTTCCCGAGGCGTTTCCACATCAAGCAGGAGAGCACGAGGCTTCTCCCCGCGATGACGGAACTCTTCGATACGCTGCCTTTCAACTGGACCAGTTACGGTCACAAGATGTACTCCTTCACCCCCCGGGACGCGGGATACGGCTGGAGGATCGACGAGGGGGACGTGCGCGCCGTCATCTATCTCGAGCCGAACCACGGCGGGGAATCGCGCATAGAGGAATGCCCCAAATACAGGATGGTCGAGAAAGTAATGCCGATGTCTTTCCTCTCGGAGACGGACGACCATCTGAAGATCGGCGGGCTCTGCAGGCTCATCGACAATGCCGAGTGCTATGTGCTCCACGTGGGCGACCTCGAAGGGGCCGTCTCGGGTTTACAGCAAAAACTGTCTGTGCTATAATCCGTATCATGCATTTACAAACAAAACGGGGGGCATATCATGAGCGATAAAAAGTTTCTGGACGGCGTTAATCCCGAGAGGCGCGAGTTCCTGGAGAAGGTCACGAAGGGCGCGTTCGTCATACCGGCGGTCATATCGGTAATGATGCTCAACCAGAAGCTCAATCTCACGACGGCCAACGCCCAGAGCAATATGACAGTGCCGTGCCTGTCTGCCGCGACCTTGATATCAACCCCGGACGGGAACGTCTCTATAATCGAATTGAAACCGGGGATGCCGGTATTTACCCTTGACTTGAACGGAAATAAGGTCGTAAGGCCGATAGAGCTCGTATCGAGGGCGTCGGTTCCGGGAGATCATTCCCTCTGTCACCTGGTTCTGGACGACGGCAGGGAGTTGTTCGTGTCTCCGGGGCATCCGACCGCTGACGCCAGGGAAGCAGGGGATCTCAACCCGGGCGATATGCTCGACGGCGCCGTGCTGGTATCGGCGGAGAGGGTCCAATACGAGGCCGGTCACACGTATGACCTCCTCCCTTCCGGAGAAACCGGATTTTACTTCGCGAACGGGATTCCTCTGGGGAGCACGCTCTCGCCGGATTCAAAATTCTTCATCCGTAAAGTTGTAAGTACGGCATCAGAGCGTTATTTAAGCTAACCCGGAAAACTGTGCTAGAATGCGTATCGGGCATCTACATATAAAACGAGGGGGCGTATCATGAGCGATAAAAAGTTTCTGGACGGCGTTAATCCCGAGAGGCGCGAATTCCTCGAGAAGCTTACGAAGGGCGCGTTCGTCATACCGGCGGTCATATCGGTAATGATGCTCAACCAGAAGCTTAATCTCTCGACTGCCAACGCGCAGAGTAACGATGATTGTCTGCCCTCATGGACGTTAATCTCGACGCCCGGCGGCGATATCCCTGTAACCGGTCTAAGGCCGGGGATGTACGTCTATACCCTGGACGCGGAGGGTAACAGGCTCGTAACGCAGATAGAACTGGTTTCGAAAGTAATGGTGCCGCGCAGCCATCGGGTATGCCGCCTGATTTTAGATGACGGCAGAGAGCTGAGCGTGTCGGCGGGACATCCTACCGCGGACAATAGGGAGATAGGCGATCTCAACCCGGGCGATGTGCTCGACGGCGCCGTGCTTGTATCGATAGAGAAGGTCCAATACGAGGCCGGTCATACCTATGACCTGCTCCCTTCCGGGGAGAGCGGATATTACTGGGCCGACGGTGTTCTCCTGGGCAGCACCCTTTCGCGGAATTCCAAATTCTTTATCCGTAAGCCCGTTCAGCAGGAAGACCGGCCTTACCGCGGTTAGAGCCCGGACGCCGATTGTGAGGCGGGAGTCTGCTTTTCACGGGCGTGTTTTCCGTTCCGGTATCGTATATTTTCTATTCTCAACCGTTTGAGTACACGGCCTCTCCTGTTATTATTAAATCCTGGTGAACCGGAATTGAGCGATATAATCTTTTCAGCCTCCATGATCGTGTGCAACGAGGAGCGCTTCCTCGAAGGCTGCCTCGAATCCATCAAGGACGTAGTCGACGAGATAGTCATCGTGGATACCGGATCGACGGACCGGACGAAGGAAATAGCGGCCCGGTACGGCGCGAGGGTCTTCGATTTCCCGTGGTGCGGCGATTTTGCGGCCGCGCGTAACGTGTCCCTCGATAACTGCCGCGGCGATTGGATACTCTACATCGACGCCGACGAGAGGCTCCGGCCCGCCGGCCGGGACGAGGTCAGGCGGATACTCTCCGACAAGCGGAACGCCGCCTACACCGTGAGGTTCCACCCGATCGGCGGCTATACCGCGTACAAGGAATACCGGATTTTCATGAACGACCCCCGCGTCAGGTTCGAGAGCGCTATACACGAGACGATGCTCAACACCCTCCTCGCCGCAGCCGAAGAGGACGGGCTCGGCATAGGCGACTGCCCGCTCGCGATAGACCATACGGGGTATGACGGGGACCTCATGCATAAGCACCGGAGGAACCTCCCGATGCTTGTAAAGCAGATAGAGCGGAGCCCCTCGAGGATGTACCTCAGGTGGCAGCTCGGCGTCGCCCAAAAGGGGCTGGGGGATGTCGAAGGGGCGGAAAGGACGTGGATGGAAGCGATAGAAATGACGCGCGGGAAAAAGGACGCCACGCATGAGGACAGCCACGCGTACTATGAGATGATATGTCTCGTGAACGAAAGGGGCGGGGACCCCTCCGGGCTCCTCGACGAGGCCCTCCGCCTGTTCCCCGATAACTATCTCCTGATATGGACCAGGGCCCTCATGCTGACGCGGAGCGGCCGCTTCGAGAAGGCGGTGAAGCTGCTGAAAGGGCTCGTCTCGGTAGACCCCGAAACGCTCGTCGAAGGCCCCCTCTCCTATAACTCGGCCATATTCAGGGAGCTCTCCTACGACCCCCTCGCCGACTGCCTCTTCAAGCTCGGCGAGTACGGGGAGAGCGAGCGGTATTATTCGCTCGCTTCCGAGTGCGATCCCGGGCAATCTCGAATATAGAACGAAGCGCAAATTCGCGGGCGCGCTTCTCGAAAAATCCCGGACCGGACATGAATGACAACCCTCTCATCTCATGCCTCTGCATTACGCGCGGCAGGACGAAGCTCCTCGGAAGGGCCGTTCAGTCCTTCAGGGACCAGACGTATCCCAACAAGGAGCTCGTGCTGCTCTACGAGAGCGGTGACGGAGAGACGGCCGAATACGTGAGAGCCCTTGAAGACCGTAATCTCATTTTAGTCGAGCTGCCTTCTTCCGAAGGATTTAATCTCGGGAGACTGAGAAACCGTTCCCTTGAGGAGTGCCGCGGGGAGTTTTTCTGCCAATGGGACGACGACGACTGGTCTCACCGCGACAGGCTCTCATTCCAGATGGACGTGATCAAGGCGAGCGGGCTGCCCGCGTGCCTTCTATTTCACTGGCTCATGTACGACGAGCGTACGGGGAAAGCCTATGTATCCAACAGGAGGCCGTGGGAGGGGTCGCTGCTATGCAGGAAATCATTACTCGGCGGCGATCTCAGATACGAAGAAGTCGTACGGCACGAGGATACGTACCTCATAATGGAGCTCTTCAAGCGGAGCCTCATTTTCCCTGTGATTATGCCGAAGCTATATATATATGTTTATCACGGCAACAACTTATGCACGAGAGAGCACTGGGAGAAGATATTCAGCGCTTCGAGTGAGCTTTCGGCGGAATCGACCTCAATAATAAAAGACATACTCGACGGCAGGTACACGGGGGAAGAGGCGTCGCGCATGCTGGACGGTATCGAGGAATAAAGGGGCGGCGGAGAATATTTGCGATCATGTCTATTCCCAAAATAATCCACCAGACCTTTAAAAGCCGGGACATTCCCCTAAAATACGCCCCCTACCGGGAAGGCCTCATCGCGCTACATCCCGGATGGGAAATCAAGCTCTACGACGACCCGGCGTGCAGACAGGCGGTCGAGAGGCACTTCCCGGCGTTCCTGCCCGTATACGACCGCGCATCGGTCATACAGAGGACCGATATCTTCCGGGTCATAGCCGTTTACGGGGAGGGCGGTTTTTATATGGACCTGGACGTCGAGTGCCTTAACCCCCTCGACGCCCTTTGCGGATTCCGCTGCGTGTTCGCCGAAGAATCGACCCTTACCGATGAGAATGCCCGGAGGCTCGGACACAGGGACAGGCTCCGCGTGGCGAACTACATGTTCGGGAGCGAGCCCGGCCACCCTTTCCTGCTCCATATACTGAGAAGGATGGCCGGGGAGTCGCGCCGCGATATACTGACCGAGAACGATATACTCGAATCGACCGGCCCCGGCCTCGTAACCACCGTCTATCACGACTTGAAGGACGAGCTCAGGGACCTGGTGCTCCTTCCGAACCCCGACCGCACGTGTCCTGTCACGGGATCGGTCGCGTGCCATTTCGGGAACTACGGCAGGCACCACCACGATTCTTCCTGGAGGTGGGAGGACAAAAAGGGATCGCCCGAATACGCGGGCGGCGTAAGGGAGAAGGTGAGCGAAACCGAAGCCGCAAGTGTCCTCCGCGCGATAGATTCCGAAATCGCCGGGACGCATACCCCCGGAGAAATCTACGTACTCAGGATATTTAGGGACAAGCCCTACGACGGCCTGTCCGCAGTGTACGAACGTACGAGCGTTATTGGTAAAGTCGTGACGGATACGAAGCATCTGACCGGCAAAAAAGTGCTCGTTCCGGGCATGCCCCCTTTTTTCACGGACAGGCTTTCGAAAGAGAATATCAACGTCGTTTACACTACGTTCGAGACGACGGAGATACCGCGCTACTGGCTGGAACCGCTGAACGGGCACTACGACCGCTGCATCGTCCCCCACGAATACATGAAGGACGTATTCGAAACCTCCGGGGTCAGGATACCGGTCGATGTAATACATCAGGGGTTCACGAGGTACATGAGGAAGTTCCTCATTAAGCCGGCGAGCGACGTTTTCAGGATCGGGTTCCTGGGCGTGCCTTACAAGAGGAAGAATTTAATCAAGCTGTATCAGGCCTGCGTCAATCTCCTGGGGAAAATCCCGGGGCTCAGGCTCGCCGTTCATTCCGCCTTGTTTATACCCGGCATCTACACGCCGGAGGTCGCCCTGATGGAAAACTCCCCTTTCGTCGAGTGGACGTGGGGGAGGATGTCCGAAGAATGGACGGCCGAATGGTACGGGAGGCTCTCCTGTTACGTCTTTCCTTCGAGCGGGGAGGGGTGGTCATTCACCCCCCGCGAAAGCATGTATTTAGGCGTCCCGACCGTTCTGACCGATATTCCGGTCCACCGGGAGATAATCGAGTCCGGATACTGCAGGGTGATACCCGTGTGCGGCAAGGAAGACGCGAACTACGAAGGGAATACCTACGGGCAGTGGGACAGGGTGAGCCTGAATGACATCGAGGACGCTGTATGGGACGTGTACCGGAATTACGGGAGCTACCTCATACGCGCCTTGCAGGGGAGCCGGTGGATAGAGAATAAATGGACCAACGAGGGCTCTCAGCAGATGCTCCTCGAATACATGCGCTCCCTGTAAAAAAATCACCGTAATTAAGCGGAAATATACAACTGCGCCTAACATGTCCGAAACCTTGGAAATATTACTTGAGTATCCTTGAATAATATGATATGATTCATGTAATCTCAATTTTGGAGGATGCCCGGTGAGTGAAAAGAAATTTTTAGACGGCGTAAACCCCGAAAGGCGTGAGTTCCTGGAGAAGCTTACGAAGGGCGCATTCATCATTCCGACTGTTATATCCGTGATGATGCTCAACCAGAAATTGAACCTCACGACCGCGAACGCCCAGAGCAACGACGGGCCCGCACCCGCACCTTAACAGTCCGGTTCCGGGTCCGTTACTTCCGCCGGCATATCTGCGCGAATGCGGCATCGTGATACGTTTAAAATATGATTCCTGATTCACAGGAGAATGACGAATGAGCGATAAAAAGTTTCCCGAAGATGTAAACCCCGAAAGGCGCGAGTTCCTGGAGAAGGTAACGAAGGGCGCGTTCATTATCCCGACTGTAATATCGGTCATGATGCTTGACCAGAAATTGAACCTCACGACCGCGAACGCGCAAAGCAATGACGGGATAATCCAAGTGCCCGGATAGTCCGTCCGGGTTCGTTACTTGCGCCGGCATATGCGGCATCGTATACGTTTAAAATATGATTCCTGATTCGATGGAGCATGACGAATGAGCGATAAGAAGTTCCCCGAAGATGTAAACCCCGAAAGGCGTGAGTTCCTCGAGAAGGTAACGAAGGGCGCGTTCATCATCCCGACTGTTATATCCGTGATGATGCTCAACCAGAAATTGAACCTCACGACCGCGAACGCCCAGAGCAACGACGCGGATCCGGGTTAAGGCATATATCCGGGTTCATGCCGCGGTCACCCCGTCAGGCGAAAGCCCCGGGTGTTTCGGTCCGCACTGGACTGGAGTAACCCCTATCCGTTTATATTCCGACCTGTAATAATCGATTGTTTCGTCTTCTCATTACACCCCTTCCTGTTATCATTACCTGAGGGTTAAACTCGATTGAGCCATATATTCCTTTCAGCCGCCATGATCGTCCGGAACGAGGAGCGTTTTCTTCGCGACTGCCTCGAATCCCTCAAAGGCGCCGCGGACGAGATCGTTATCGTCGACACGGGCTCGACGGACGGGACGAAGGAGATCGCCGCCGGGTACGGCGCGAGGGTCTTCGATTTCCCGTGGCGGGACGATTTCGCGGCCGCCCGGAACGTATCCGTCGAACATTGCCTCGGGGAATGGATACTGTTCATCGACGCCGACGAAAGGCTCGGGCCCATAGACAAAGCCCTCGTCAGGGCGGACCTCTCGCGTCCCGGGCACAACGCTTTTACCGTAAAATATCGGCCGATTACGTGGTTTACCACATTCAGGGAATACAGGATATTCAGGAACGACCCCAGGATAAGGTTCGAGGGGATAATCCACGAGACCGTGCTCCCGTCCGTCAGGAGGGCGGGGGAGGAGGACGGGCTCGCGATAGGGGATTCCGCGCTCGAAATCGATCACGTCGGCTACGACGGCGATATGGCTCACAAGCACAGGAGGAACCTGCCCCTCCTCCGGAAACACGTGGCGGAGCTCCCCGAGAATATATTTCTCAGGTACAGGCTCGGTGCCGTGCTCAAGGCCCTGGGCGATACGGAAGGGGCCGAGCGCGAGTGGCGGAGGGCCATAGAATCGGTCCGCCGCAGCCGGAACGTCATCCCCAGGGACTCCCAGTCCTTCTACGACCTGATCCGCCTCCTTCTCGATAAGGGGGAAGACCCTGCCCCGATTCTTGAAGAGGCCGAAGCCCTCTTTCCCGATAATTACCTGATAATGTGGGTGAGGGCCATGGTCCTCATGCACGGAGGCGCATACGAGGAGGCGGCCGGGATCTTCGGCCGGCTCACGTCCATCGACCCCGATAATCTCGAACCCGAGAGGATCTCCTACGACCGGAGGATATTCGGCGAGTTCTCGTACGAGCCCATGGGGACGTGCTACTTCAAGCTCGGCAGGCTCGGCGAAAGCGGGCGGTGCTATTCGCTCGCCCTCGAGCGCGACCCCGACAACCCTGAATACCTGACGAAGCATAAATTCATATCCGCGCTCCTTAAAAAATCATGAGCGCACGGTCGTCATAACCCGTCCGGGGCTCCCCCGCCGTCTTGAAATTTCGGACGGATTATATATGATAAACCTTAATATTTTTCCTATGGGAGGCTCAGCCGATGGACGAAAATAAGAAGGCTTCTAAAAAATTCCCCGAAGATGTAAACCCCGAAAGGCGCGAGTTCCTCGAGAAGGTTACGAAGGGCGCGTTCATCATCCCGGCTGTCGTATCGGTAATGATGCTCAACCAGAAATTGAACCTCACGACCGCGAACGCCCAAAGCAACGACACCGTGACCTTCCCGGACTAATATTGATGTGTCGCTGTATCACCCCGGTTCCGACTGTATCCGCCGGCCGCGTATACTGCGGATACTAAAGCCCGTATACGCCGTTTATCACGCCCGCCTGCTGTGTTGTATTGCCCGCTTGTTTCATCCGCCCGTTTTAGAGATAATACTCATCTGTAATAAATAACCGTCTTTTGCGGTGTAATCTCCATATGATAAAAGGGAAAGGATACGGAGGATGCTGGCCTACGCCCGGGCAGGAGCTGCTGCTGAGGGCCTGTCTCTCGGCTGGGAACGAAGCCTCGGACGCCTTCCTCGAATGGAAGGCCTCCGCCGACATCGATACCGTCGACCCCGGCTCCTACAGGCTCTTCCCCCTCCTCTACGTAAATCTTAAATCCATGGGTATAGACGACCCTCTCATGAACATCTTCGGGTGGGTGTATGCGAAGACCGCCTCCAACAACAGGACGCTCTACGGCAGGCTGTCGGCGCTCCTCTCGGAGTTAGGCAGGCAGGGCATGCCCGCGATACTGCTCAAGGGCTCGGCGCTCGCGCTCCTCTACTACGGGGACCCCGGCCTCCGCCCCATGATGGACGCGGACATACTCGTCCCCACGGGGAGGGTGCGCGAGGCGATAGATATAATCACGGGTCTCGGATGGCGCTCGTCCCTGACCCCGCTCAAGGGCTTCTCCGATAAGGAGCTCCTCTCGAGGCTCGGGTGGACCCCGGCGGAGAGAAGCGTCCGGGATTATACGGACGAATATTTCTCGGTCAGGCACGGTCAGGACTTCACGAACCCCGCGCAATTCACGATAGACCTCCACTGGCATCTTCTCCACGGCTACAACCGCCCGGACTCGGACGCGCTTTTCTGGGAAGGGGCGCGGGGCATAAGCGTGGAGGGGGCGCGAGGCGCTCGCGCTCGACCCCGCCGACCAGCTGCTCCAGGTGTGCTCTCACGGCGTCGCGTGGAACACAGTCCCGCCCATAAGGTGGGTTGCCGACGCCGCGGCCATAGTGCGGAAGGTGAGCGGGGAAGGGGAGGGGATAGACTGGGAGAGGTTGATTGACGCTTCACATCGGCACGGGAAGGTCCTCCCCTTGAGGGAAGCGCTCGGGTATCTGAACGGGTATCTGGATCGGCCCCTGCCCGATGCGGTCCTTCGGAAGCTAGAATCTTTCCCCGTATCGAAAACCGGGTACTTCGAGTACCGCGTGAGGACGAGGCCCCCGGGCGTGCTCGACGGGCTCGTCGAGCTGAGATTCCTATGGCGCTCTTATTCGAGCGAGAACAGCGGGAAGAATTTATTTGCGAGGATTTCCGGGTTCCCGAAGTTCCTCCAGCACGTCTTCGGCATGGAGAGCGCATGGCATCTGGTCATGTATTCCATGTTCGAGTTTGTCAGGCGTACGGGAAAGCTTATCGGGTCGGTAAGAGAGAGGGTTTTCGGGAAGCGCGAGTCTGACTGAAACATTTGCCCATCCCAGCCTACCTCGCGTTCCACCCGCCGTCTATCGAGATCATGTTGCCCGTCATGAAGCCCACGTTGTCGTCACAGAGGAAGAGCACCGTGTGCGCGACCTCCATCGGCTTGCCGAACCTCCCTATCGGGTGGAGGGACAGCAGAAACTGCTCCGCCGCCGCCCTGTCCTCGACCTTGCCCAGGAATTCGTCGACTACCATGGGCGTTTCAATCGTTCCCGGGCATATGGCATTTCACCTTTATTCCCTTGTCCGCGTACTCTAGCGCCATTGTCTTTGTCAGCAGTGTCACAGCGCCCTTGGACGCCGTGTAAGCGGCTAGCCCCGGAAACCCGTTGAGTCCCCCCACGGAGGAATTGTTCACGATCGAGCCGCCTCCGTTTTCGAGCATGTTCTGTATGGTGTATTTGGACATGAAGAACGTCCCCTTGACGTTCGTATCGAAGATTTTTTCCCATGTCTCCGTGTCCGTCTCGTGAGTCGTGCCCGCAAAAAGAACCCCCGCGTTGTTGAATAGTATGTCGATCCTTCCGTATTTCCCGACCGCGTAGTCCACCGCCCCCTTGCAGTCCTTCTCCTTCGATACGTCGGAGACGACGTAGTCTATGGTGAGTCCTTCCCTTTCGGCTTCGTCCGCGACCTCTTTTAACTTAGCCTCCCTCCTGCCGGTGATGATTACGTTCGCCCCTTCGCGCGCGAAGAGAAGGGCGGTTTCCTTTCCGATGCCCGTTCCGCCTCCGGTGATGAGCGCTGTTTTATTCGCGAGCTTCATGTCGTTCCACTCCTTGAGTATTATTTTTGTTATAAAGGGTTAGATGCGGTGCGCTGATGTTTGATGCAGGTTTTTTTTGATTCCCGAATAGACATATGAAGCGTGAAGCACGCAATCCCGGCTGGAAAAGCAGCTTTGCCGTCAATATCACACGCGATCTCTCACGTCAGCTTGAATACCTTCTCAGGCTTTATCCTGAATATGACCCGCTTCTCGTTCTTTCTCGTGCGTGGGTATGTTTCGAGCTTGAGGTACTTCTTGGCCATCCTGTTTATGTGCTCCTCGGCGCCCTCGTACGTGTCCCCCTCCACACTCCCCATTATCATGGCCTGCCTGTAGGGGTTTCCCGAATCCGTTATGGATACCGCTGCCCGGGGGTCCCTCCTCATGTTCCGCGCCTTCACGCGCCCGTCCTCGGTATTGATGATTATATATTCCCCGTCGGAATCCACCCAGGTGACGCTCACCTGGGGTGAGCCGTCGGGCATAAGCGTAGCGAGGGACGCGAAATTCTTCCCTTCCGTACACAGCCTATAGACAAACTCGTCGATCTTCATTCTAATGCTCCTTCTCTGTTTATTCCTCTTTCAGTCTCGTTTGTTATTTCGCGCACCATCCGCCGTCGACAGTCAGCATGCTCCCGGTAATGAACCCCGCGCCGTCGCCCGCGAGAAAAAGCACCGCATGAGCGACCTCGGAGGCCGTCGCGAGGCGCCCCATCGGGTGGAGCGAGTTCATGAACCTCATCCCTTCCTCTTCGCCGACCCTCTTCAGATAACCCTCCGTAACGAGGGGAGTCATCGTCGTGCCGGGGCACACCGCGTTCACGGTGATCCCCTTGTCCGCGTACTCTAAAGCCATGCTCTTCGTGAGCTGCACGACCGCGCCCTTGGACGCCGTGTACGCGGCCAGGGCCGGGAAACCTTTCATCCCCACGATTGAGGCGTTGTTCACTATCCTCCCCTCCCTCCGCGCCGTCATGTGCGGTATCACGAACTTGCTCATGAGCCATGTGCCCCTCACGTTGATGCCGAAGGTCCTGTCCCACACATCGGCGGGGGTCTCGTGCGTCACGCCCGGATGCAGCACGCCCGCGTTGTTGAACAGTACGTCCACCTTCCCGAACTTCCCGAGGGCGTATTCGACCGCCGCCCTGCAGTCCTCCTCCTTCGATACGTCGGACGCCGTATAATCGATTTCGAGCCCCAGCCCGGCGGCCTCCGCTTTCACTTCGCCGAGCTTATCCTCCCTCCTGCCCGTTATGAGGACCCGCGCCCCTTCCTTAGCGAACAGGAGCGCCGTTTCCCTGCCTATCCCCGTGCCTCCCCCTGTGACTATAACGCTCTTGCCTTTAAATTTCATTTCACCCGCTTTATCAATATTTATCGGTGCTTATCTATATCTATTTAATATATACAATGAATTTGGCTAAACGACTTATACCTCTATAAATACGTGCTTTTCTTAATATCTACGGGGGATACGGGTGGGAGGGATTAACCGGCCGGTTTAACCGCTATGGACAGAGGGGGATTTTTTCTTGACTCGGTGAGACATATAACGGCCAGGATTCTGCGATGCATCTGATATTCAGTTTACGGCCGGCTCTCGGGTATCCCGCCTCTTCCACTCCCCCGTCAGCACCGCCTTTCTCTCCCCGCAGCCGTCGCCGAGGGGGATGAACGAGAGGACGCTTTCCTTCACGAGGAACCTGTACTTGCCCGCGCCCCCGCAAGAGCCGTCCTCGAACGTTATGTCCCGTCCCGAGAGGCTGTAACTTCCCGCCGACCTTTCATGCCCCTTTACTTCGCCCTCGAACGTGAAAGCGAACGAGCCGTCCGTACCGAACGTGAGGAACCCTTCGAACGAGCCTGACTCGCTCATGACGTGCCTTCCCCACGTCCCGCTTAATTCTTTCCTGGTATTCGCGGAATCCCCGCATCCTGAAGACCAGGGGATGAGTAAAAACAATATCGATATTATCGCCAGGTTTCTTTTTACCATGCCCGCTGCGGTGGGGAAAGCCCGTTCCCCGTTTTTAATACTAACAGCAAAACCGGGACTTCATCATAAATATGATAGTTGCCGGAAAAATAGCAATCCTCACTTTTTATTGGCTATAATTATCGTATGAGGCTCGATAGGCGCGCGATGTTACTCCTGGCGGCCGTACCGGTTATTATTATATCCGGGATATACTTTATATCCTGCGACTCGGAAGTGAACGAATGCTTCGGGGTGAACCTGGAGGGGTCGTCCTGCGTCGCGGAGGACATACTCGCCATAGGCCAGGAGGACGGGCTCGGGTGCTACAAGTGCACCGGGCAGGAGACGGGCGACCATTTCTCCATAGCCTGGAGCGAGGGCCCGATCGAAGGCACTCCGAACCCGGGCACCATATTCTCGATCCTGAACACGACCGGCAAGTGGATAGCCGAATTCACCGACTGCGGGACGCTCACGCTCTTTGAGACCTTCCAGAACGAGTTCGGCAGGTTCGTCAAGGGAGACCTGGCCGGCACGCTTCGGGGACATCGACCCGTTTCAGATAGACAAGCTCTCCCTCACGATCGACATACCCGGTGTGAGGACTGAAGAGGCTGTTTGTAACTTCTGCGCCAACTCCACCCCGCCCCGGTGCTTCGAGACAATACCGTATTTATAATGAGCCGCGTTACCTGCCCGCGTTCGTGATGGGCAGGAGGTCGAAGCGCGCGCCGTTTATCGTGACCGCGCCCGGTTCGTTATCCATGAGCCTGACACGGAACTTTTTCTCAGCGCCTGACTTCAGGCTGAATTCCGGAATATCGAACTTTTGCGAGCCGCCTTCCCCGATTATCTCGAAGTAGGCGTCTTTCGTAAAGCTGTCCCTGTGACGTATCAGAACCCTGCCTTTGGAGACGTGGAGCACGATGCAGTCGGCCGTGTCGCTCAGCTTGTGGGAAAGGGGGCAGTACTCCGTGTGAGTCCCGCTCACGAAGCGGAACGCGTAAAGCCCCAAAATTAATACCCCGAACGAAATAGCGAGCGCGAGCGGTTTCCTTCCCGACAATGTACGGTTCTGCCTCGATATGTGTTTGTATTGCCCCGGCAGGGCGCGCCGGGGAACCCCAATCAAGGAATAGAATATATACGGATACGGGAATTTTTCCAGTGGGGGGTATATATTACGGATGACGGCCGTTAGTCAGCAGTTTGCGTTGATCAGCGTGTCATTCCGAATTACTGATCAGGAATCCGCTCCTTCCATTTCCCTCCCCCTTGAGGGGAGAGGGGCAAGGTGAGGGTGTCATTTCAAATACTTATGAACAACCTTGTAATTCCGTCCTACGGCATCTGGTCCTGTATATCGATGTTTGATCCGTCTATTCTGCGCGCGTCCCTGCGGGAGTGCTGTTATCCGCTACAGGGTGGTACTGCCCGAACGACACCGCTGCAAGCTGGTTCGGGTCTATACCCTGGCTGGCGAGGTAGCGGACAACGGAGATTGCGCGCCCGGCGGCGAGGTCCCAGTTGGTCGGGAAGCGGCCCGCAAGCGGTTCGAGTATACCGAGGTTGTCCGTGAAGCCCTGGATGACTACGTATTTACCCTGCGCCTGCTGAAGCGCGGGCACGATTTGATCGAGCGTCTGGCGTCCCTGTGAGTGCAGCTCCCACCCGCCCTCCTGCGAACAGTATCTCGTTCACGAGCGTAACCTGAAGCTCGTCCTGGAGCTGCTGTATCTGTACCTGGTCGGCGGCCACCTCGGCTTCGAGCGCCTGGTTAAGCTGCTGATATACTGAGTTCAGGTAAGCGAGCTGCTGGGTCTCCTGCACCTGCTGATCGTACTGTCCCTGCGACACGCACCCTGCTGCAAATACGAGCGCGAGAACGAATATTAGTTTTGCGTTTTTCATTGAATCCTCCTTGTTCTGGTGTTAACCGGAATTATAACGCCAAATATGTCTTTTGCGAAAGGCTTTTTACGCGGTTTCGGGGAATTGAATTACAAAATATGTTGCAACCGTCTCAGGCTTCATACTTATTTAACATAGATAGAGTAAAATTAATAAAAGCTGATTCATCAGGAATGCGGATATGAAATACACTACAAAACCCCGGATAATATGCGCCCTCGTAATTTTTCTCGCCGTATTCGTCTTGTTTTCGTGCCAGCAGCCGGAGCGGCAGGATACGAATGAAGCGCCTGAAGAGAGCGCCCCGCATCCGACATTGGGACCGACCGTGGCCCCCGCGCCCGTGACCGAAGACGGGGAGGACGCCCCGCCGAGGCTCGTGGTCGGAATAGTGGTCGATCAGATGGCGTACGATTTCCTCGACAGGTTCAGGGACAAGTACGGCGAGGACGGTTTCAAGAGGCTCGCCGGCGACGGGTTTATCTTCAGGAACGCGAGATTCAACTATGTGCCGACGACGACATGCCCCGGCCACGCGTCCATATACACGGGCACTACCCCCTCCGTACACGGTATAATCGGGAACGACTGGTTCGTCAGGGCGCCCGAAAACGACGAGACCTACTGCGCGCGCGACCTCTCGGCCGGCCTCGTCGGGGGAGGCGCTGACGGGGACGAAAAGTCAGGGCAATTGTCGCCCCGGAACCTGCTGACCACGACGGTCACGGACGAATTGAGACTCGCGACCGGAATGAATTCGAAGGTGATAGGCGTCGCGCTCAAGGACAGGGCGGCGATAATGCCCGCCGGGCATCTCGGGAACGCCGCCTACTGGCTCGACGACGCGAGCGGCGTGTGGGTCACGAGCACGTATTATTACCGCGATATGCGAATGCCCGGAGGCGCTAAGCCCGCGCTCCCCGCCTGGGTGGTGGACTTCAACGCGAAATATTCCGCCGAGAAATATTTGACCATGCCCGGCATAGACGGCGTGTGGAATACGCTCGGGGACATATCTACCTACAGCGAGAGCCTGCCCGACGACAACGTCTACGAGAAATCTATAAGGGGCAAGGACGAAAAGACGGGGGAGTATAGAAAGCCTGTCTTCCCCTACGTCCTGAAGGACGTCCTCGAGGAGAACAAGGAAGAAACGAAGGGGCAGTACGGGAGGCTCATAAAGGTTACGCCTTTCGGGAACTCGATAACGAAGGACTTCGCCCTTGCCGCGGTCAGGGGTGAGGGGCTGGGGAAGGACGGCGTTACGGATTTTCTCGCGGTCAGCTTTTCGTCGACCGACATAATCGGGCACTACTACGGCCCGAGGTCCGTCGAGGTCGAAGACGCCTACCTCAGGATCGATCTCGACATCGCGGACCTGCTTAACGCGCTCGACAGCGAAGTCGGCGAAGACAACTACCTCGTATTCCTCACGGCCGACCACGGGGTAGGGGACTCGCCGCTCTTTCTCGGGGACATGGGCATACCCTCGGGATATTTCATGGAAGACGATCAGGTGCTTGCCGGACTGAACGGGCATCTGGGGAAGGTTTTCGGAAGAGGGGGCAGTAAATTCGCGCTCGCCTACAGCAACCAGCAGGTGTATCTCGACCGCGACCTGATAACGAACAAGCTCAGGCTCTCTCTCGAGAACGTGGAGAAGGAAGCGGCTTCGTATCTCATGACGCTCGACGGTGTAGCCGACGTGGTAACGGCGTCCGAGCTTGACTCCGCCGATTTCACGACGGGTGCGAGACAGCTAGTCGGGAACGGATACAACAGGAAGAGGTCGGGCGATGTCATCGTGATAATGGAGCCTTCGTGGATCGAGTACAAGGCGAGGTTCGGGAAGAAAGGGGTTACGCACGGTGCGCCCTACGACTACGACACTCACGTCCCGATAATTTTCTACGGGCGGAATATCAAAAAGGGCGAATCGATGAGGCCGGTATTTATAACCGACATCGCGCCCACGGTCTCGGCCCTTCTCAAAATACCTTACCCTAACGGCGCGACCGGAAACCCGCTCTCCGAGCTGTTCGAGTAGAAGCTCCACTACTCCGGCATGTTTTATGACCGCTAAGGGTTAGAGGGTGAGGCTATTTCTTCTTCGCCGGGGTCCCGGTGAACCTGAAGCTCCCGACTATCTCCTCGAATTTGGCGGTGAGGCTCGAGTACACCGGATAGCACGTGAATATCGCCCTCTTGCCGGCGTCCACGAAATAGATCGAGTAGATCTCGTCCCCCTCGTCCACCCCTTCCCCGACCTTCTGCCACACCTTCTTCGCCTTCTTCCCGCCTATCGTGAAGTCGTCGATCCTCGTTATGTCCTTCGTCTGCGTGATGAGCTCGGCGAGCGTGCCGCCGTAATCGGGATAGACCCACGCCTCTATCTTGAGCGTGTCGGCGGGGAAGTAGTGGTAGCTCCTGATGCGCGGGTCGTCGTCCTTATAACTCTGGATGGAAAAATAGTTCCCGGCGTCCTTCTCCGCTTCCTTGAGCGTCTTGTATTCCTCCATGTACGTCACGAGCCCCCAGCCCTCGGGGTACTCGATCGAGAACCCGTGCCCGCTCTCGTAGGTCACTTCCGCCGGGGATTTCTTGGCGCTCTTATCCTCACCGGCGGCGGGGCACAGGGCCGCGGGCAATAGCGCCAGCGCAGCGAATATAAGCCCGTATTTCAGGTTCCTCATAGGATCACGCTCAGCCGTAATACACGAACATCATCATTTTCTCATATTTTTTGTCGCAAAGCATCAGGTTTTGAGCGCCGCCGAGTGATTTTACCTCCTCGATGGCGTCTTTAAGCGGGACTGTCCTCACGTTATCCCCGCCGAGCACGAGCTCGACCTCCTCCGAGTCCGGGAACAGGGAGCGCAGCTTTATCGATGCCTGCTGGTACTGGAGCCAGTCCCCGCTCCCTTCGAGCGACCATTCAATCTTATCCTTCGACCATATTTCTATCCTGAGCATGGGGTTATCGATATTCCATTGTAGTCATTGCGTGCTTGTGATGCGACTGCTACAGTAAAATTCAAATTAATCCTCTTAATATCGAAAACTTAATTATAGAGTCCCTATATTGTCCCAAAATTTAACACAGAATTAATAAATAATAAGGACTTTCCATGTATATCAAGAAATGCAAAACTCTGTTTCAGGTTGGGTTTTTCATCTAAAATTTTAAATGCATTTGAGGAATGTGGGAAAAAATAAATTAAAGGAGACCAATACGTTGGAGGCACAGCGTAGAAATACATCATTAGTTACATTAACCCGAGTGCCTTAGGTCGCGTAATGAATCACCTCAATTTACCAATTAGAGGTTATTGATAGTTAATCTGATGATATAACATACTGGTTATGGGGGTGTAAAATGAAAGGATTATTTCAATGTTTAGTGTTTGTTGTGTTGTTGCTGCCAATTATTATTTTACCAAATCAAGCTCAAGAAGTTGAACAAAAAACGAACTATCCCAAAAAACTGAAGTTTTCTCCTCCCAAAGGTCCCTCCGAGTATATATTTCTAAAAGGCAGTGTGAAATATGGATCAACTGCGGAACTCGAAAAATTCTTCCAGCAGGAGATGATGCCTATAATAGCAAATAGTAAAGAAGTTAGAAGCATAAAGGTTTTCAGTAGTAAAGACAATAAAAATTCCACTTACTATGTTCTTTTAGAATTGAAGCCGGATGTTGTCGTATCTTCTAATTCGGCCGCTAAGATATTATCCACCGGTACGACTTCACAGGAAGCGTCTGCTCTTCTCAATCGGTTCTCTAGATATTTTGATTCTGTGTCTATATCTACGGAAGTAGTCTCTTTACGTCCTGACCTATCGATTTCTCCAGGCATAGCGGGAACTGTCCTGGAAAGCAAAAAACAATAATGAAATTAAGACCCGTATAAGGGGGTGGGTTATGAGATATATTATACGATTTTTAATAGTTCCTTTGGTCTTTTCTCCTTTAGTATTTCTAGCCTCATGCTGTGATGAAGAACCGGCTGAATTGAATGTATATATAGGACATCTTTCAGAGCGTGAATGCAAAGAATTGCAAGGTTCCGTTAACGACAATGCCGACGACATAGTATTCACATGTAAAGGAGAAGAAGTAACCCTTTGCTGGGGAGGAACTATTTCATCAATTGAACCCGGCATAGGCTCGGTAAGCTCCCCGGGAATTTCCCACCAGACAGTGACCTCTGATACTGAATTTGTAGCCAAGCCGCCGAGCGGCAGTTGTGCCTCTTCAGATAGTATTACGGTTAATGTTGTTACTGAAGATACACCAAGCACATGGGAAGGCAAGTGGAATTACAGCATGTAGTAAAATAGAGTTCGAAATAAACAAGGAATTTATAAGTGAAAAAATCAAAGCCAAAGATATTACTGCTTTATGGGCGCCAACCGTTGACACAGACGGAGACGGATCAGGAGATTTTGTGATGTTCTACTCCGCCATTTTTAGACGGATTTCATGTTGAAGAAGTTTTTGGATTTCAAATCTCACAACCACACATAACCGAAGATTTCTCAAGAAAATTAAAAGCAGTGGGAAACTGGCAATTTGTTTGGAAAGCTGGTTGCACCATCGATAAGTGTAATGCATTCGGAGATTTCCCCTTTGATCTGACGCTTACTTGTGATTAATGGAGGGAAGAATGCAAAGAAATTGAAGTTCCTCTTCCCCATCTTATATACATAATTATCTGCTCCGCGGTGTAGCGTTTCCTGACCGTTTCTCTGACATCCTGTACAGGATTCTTTACCGAAAATCTAACTTATGGACCTATTATAGGGCCAGGTCAACTTGATTGTGTCTGTGTTACATTTCTCTATTCGACTCATGCTATATCCGTCATGATTATTATTGAATAGTATTAATCATATATGACTATTGTTATATGGCCCTGTAAAATGTTGACAACATAACGGGGTATTGTAGAATGGTTAATAACTAGAAGGGCAAACCATTTGAAAGAATGGGACGCAAAGTCACAGGCCTAAGAACTTCCCGTTTACGGCGGCTGGATTGATATAGTGAACCTGATCAAGCTAACCTGCTGCCCGGCGCTTACACCGAAATACCCCCATACGCGTCTCGTCATCGAAACCGGTCTGCCCGGGTGAATAATTAATGTCCGTTGCATCCATAATAGTTATCACGCCGCATAAGATTATTTACAATGGGATAATTAAGACTCTGAATCTTGAAACAATTATTCTTAATTTCACCTGGGTGGAAGATTATTTGTGTCTTTTAAATTTTCTTAATAAGCCGGATAAATCGCTATTTATCGTAGATTGTACCGGAGAACGCCAAGATTACCTCGAAGTAATAACTGTGATTAAAGGAAAAATCCCTAGTGCCAACATCTTGTCAATTATCGAAGTGGAGAATCCTAATACGGAGCTTAAACTTTTATCAATTGGTACGAGGGGAATAATAACCGAAAAGATAGGGGTTAATCTCTTTAACAAGGCTGTGTTGGAAGTTCTTAAGGGAAATATGTGGATCAGGAGAAAAATCCTTGAGCTATTTGTAGAAAAAACACTGTACTTTGAGGAATTTTGTGTTGAATTATTTGAAAATCGTTTTAGCCGGTTATCTGCAAAAGAAATTGAGATATTAAGGTTGGCGTCCGTCGGTTTAACGAATACAGAAATAGCTGTTAGTTTGTTCTTGACTGAAAAAACCGTTAAGAATTATTTGACTCGAATATATAAAAAACTTCATATTCGCGGCAGATCAGAGATAAATACAAAGGTCAAACCTCTTTACAATTATCTTGATCAATAAACACTGAATAAAGATCCGATAAGTCGTCAGAATACCTAAAAGCTCAATTGTATAGTCCGCTCCGCCTTAAGCGCGCGCGCTAACGACCTCCCTCAAATCCCCGAAATGTATCTCGTCCCTGTCCCTGAAGTTGATGCACCCGGTTCCGTACTTTATTCCCGGGTGCTTTTCGATGTAGGGGGCGATGTGCTCCTCCGAGCACGTATAGACGGAGACGTATCCCTTCTGATTGGCGACCGAGACCCAGTTGCGCCCGATCACGAACGTCGGTATCCGGTATCTGATGGTGATCCGGGCCTCCGGGAACCACGACCGTATCCTTCCCATTATCCCCTCGATCCTACCGCGCCTCGCGGGCGGCACCTTCGCCATGTATTCGTCAATGGTCATGATATGCTCTCTTGTAATTCAATATATTATAACTATTTACAGGCTCAGGCTGAAAGCGGACATCCGGCAATCCCGCCTTTCCTATTACTTCCTTCCCCCTTGAGGGACGGTTCTGAGCGTGCGTAAGAACCGGTCGGATTTACAACTAAATAGATGTAGCTAATCAACTTCAGCCTCAATGTCGCTTAAACCAAATCAGGGTAGGATGGGGGTGTACCTTATTCCCCCCGGCCCCGGTTTGCGGACCTGAGCGGACACGTCATAAGATACAGGACTTTCATTATATTTTGGAATCGTGAAAAAAATAGTTGCTATCTCTATCTAGTCAATTACTCTTGATTTGTAAAAAGCAAATCAGCTTAATAAAAAGGAGGTGATACAAATGTGAAGACGCGGTCTTCGCAAAATCACTTCTTATTCCGGTAGTCCTGTCGTTAGTAATCAGCGCATCTGAGTCAGCTTAGAGTATCCATACAAAAAACATTACATAGATCATGAAGGAGAATGTAAAAATGCCATACGTTAGCGTAGGTAAGGAGAACGGTTCAGATATAGAAATATATTTCAAAGACTGGGGCAAGGGACAACCCGTAGTCTTCAGCCACGGATGGCCCTTGAATGCGGACGCATGGGACGGTCAGATGCATTTTCTGGTGCGGAATGGATTCCGGGCGGTCGCAGTAGACAGGCGCGGTCACGGCAGGTCCACGCAGACTTCTTCAGGAAACGACATGAACGGCTATGCCGACGACCTTGCGGCCGTGATCGAAGCGCTCGACCTGAAAAAGGCGGTGCTGGTCGGCCACTCCACGGGAGGCGGAGAAGTTACGCGCTACATCGGCCGGCACGGGACTAAACGGGTCGCCAAGGTTGTCCTCATCGCCGCCATCCCGCCGCTTATGCTCAAGACACCGGCTAATCCCGATGGTTTGCCAATCGAAGTGTTCGACGGGCTCCGGGCAGGGCTTGCCGCGGACCGTTCGCAATTCTACAAGGATTTAGCCATATCTTTCTATGGCGCCAACAAAGGCGTCAAGGTGTCCCAGGGGATACTCGATCAATTCTGGCTCTGGAGCATGCAGTGCGGCCTAAGTAAACGCCTACGAAAGCATCAAAGCGTTCTCCGAGACCGACCTCACCGAAGATCTCAAGAAGTTCGATATACCGACCTGGTGATGCACGGAGATGACGACCAGATCGTCCCCGTCAAGAATCATGCGGAGAAATCGGCGAAGCTTGTCAAGGGAGCAAAGGTCCTTGTCTATCCGGGTGCTCCGCACGGCCTGACAGCCACGCACCAGGATCGGGTCAACACCGATCTCCTCGCCTTTATAAATGGGTAGAACCGACAGTCCTTGAGTACCGACCGGGGCCTTCGGCCAAAAAATCTGCAATCGGAGGTGTAAAATGTATAAAACGTCAACGATGAAAAGGACGATAATCTCATTGCTTCTGCTTTTCCTCATGACGATCGCGGTGACAGCTCAGGACCCTGTCGTCGTGCCGCTCATGTCGAAGGACCTGACGGACTTTCCGGGCAAGGAAGTAACAATGATTACAGTGGAGTATCCGCCGGGCGGGTTAGATCCTGTACACCGGCACAATGCGTACGGGTTTATCTACGTGCTGGAAGGCACCGTTATAATGCAGGTGAAAGGAGGAAAAGAAGTGACGCTAACGCCGGGACAGACGTTTTACGAGGGGCCGGACGATGTTCATGTCGTGGGCCGGAACGCAAGCACGACCAAACCGGCGAAAATGCTGGTCGTCTTGGTCAAGGACAAAGGCGCGCCGATACTAGTGCCGGTCAACTGACGGGCGGAATGGCCTGACGGCACAAATGCCGAGACCTAATCGGGCGGGCAAAATTTAAAATTCAAGGAGGCAAATCATGAAAATTGTGGTTATCGGCGGCAGGGGCTCATCGGAACAAAGCTCGTGAACAAGCTTCGTCAGCTCGGCCACGAGGTGGTGGCGGCATCACCCTCCTCGGGCGTCAACACCATCACCGGTGAGGGACTGGCTGAAGCGCTTGCGGGCGCTCAGGTCGTCGTTGACGTGACGAACTCTCCTTCGTGGGAGGACAAGGCAGTTATGGAGTTCTTCGAGACGTCGAGCCGCAACCTCCTCGCCGCGGAAGCGGCCGCCGGCGTGGGACATCACGTTGCGCTGTCGGTCGTCGGCACCGACCGCCTTCTCGAGAGCGGTTACTTCCGCGCGAAGATGGCCCAGGAAAACCTGATCAAGGCTTCCAGGATTCCCTATACGATCCTCCGCTCAACGCAGTTCTTCGAATTCGTGGGCGGCATCGCCCAGGAGGCCACTGACGGGAAAACGGTTCGGTTGCCGCCTGCCCTTATGCAGCCCGTCGTGTCGGATGACGTCGCCGCCGCGCTCGCCGACATCGCACTCGGGGCGCCGGAGAACGGCACGGTCGAGCTGGCCGGTCCCGAACAGATCCGTCTCGACGAGCTCGTCCGACGGTATTTGAGCGCAAACCAAGACGCGCGGCAGGTGGTCACGGACGTCCACGCACGCTACTTCGGCTTAGGAAGCCTGAACGATCAATGCCTCACCCCGGGCGACAACCCGCGCATCGGCCCGACGCGTTTCGAGGACTGGCTCAGCCGCTCCACGCCTTGACACAAACCTCCTTTTTGTGCGAGAATAGCAACGTAAAAATTCGTGTATAAGAGGAGAAGATGATCTATATCGCACCATTTCTCCGGTCCTGGCTGGGAGTTTCCTCATACGGACATCCGAACATGACACTCGCCGTCTGACAAGGGGGTCGTGGTGCCGTTAGAGATTCTTAATCTGACTTTCTATTCATAGGAGGAATCAAATGGCTAAGCCCAAATCCGCCGCGGACAAAAACGAAATTTCCCGCGACCGTCTCGCGGAGCTGTTGAACGAAGACCTTTCCCGCGAATATCAAGCCATCATCGCCTACGTAGTCTATTCCCAGGTGCTCAGCGGCGCCCAATACATGAACATCGCCGCCCAGCTCGAAATCCACGCCAGGCAGGAGCTCGATCATGCCCTGATCCTTTCGCGGCAGATCGATTATCTCGGCAAAATGCCGGTGGTCACTCCCAAGCCGGTACGCACATCGAAAAATCCGAAAGACATGCTCCGGTACGATCTCGAGAATGAAAACGAAACCATTCGCAATTACCGCGATCGCATCCGGCAATGTGAAACGCTGGGAGAATACGCGATGGCGGAACAAATTCGCCAGATCCTGATACAGGAGCAGGACCATCAAATCGATTTGGCCACAGCCCTCGGTGTAGAAGTTCCGGACGTTAGCGGAGGTCCCAAGAGTCGCACCCTGCGCAAGAGCCGCTAACGCTTCACGTATTGTGAGACTATATTGTATTAATCAGTGGAATCATCAGGTTAAACCAGCGCAATGTAATATACAGCCCGGCGGTTAACACATTTATTTAATAGTAGAGATTGCAAATGACTAAAGGAAGATTAGAAGCATTTAGCGATGGCGTCATTGCTATAATTATCACCATCATGGTGTTGGAAATGAAGATACCGCATGAGGCCGGTTTGGGTGCGCTTCGCCCGCTGATACCGAAATTCCTGAGTTATGTGCTTAGCTTTATTTTCATCGGGATATACTGGAACAATCACCATCATCTGTTACAGGCAGTCCGGCAGGTTAACGGCCGTATTCTGTGGGCTAATATGCACCTGTTATTCTGGTTGTCGCTGATCCCTTTCGCTACCGGATGGATGGGTGAAAACCACTTCGCTACCTGGCCGGTTGCGCTTTATGGAATGGTCCTGTTATTAACCGGGTTCGCTTATGTTATCCTCACCCGCACTCTCATGATCTACCAGGGCGTGGATTCCACTCTAGCGACAGCGGTTGGCCGGGACTTCAAGGGAAAAGCATCTCTTGTGCTCTACGCTGCGGCAATATCACTTTCCTTTGTGAATTCGTGGATTGCCTGTGCTCTGTACGTCCTGGTTGCCGCTATGTGGCTAATCCCTGACCGCCGTATTGAGAAAGCGCTGGCCGGATAAGAACGTATTTCGGCAAACCCCCCGTAAGATACCGTACTTCCCCCCCGCGCGGAATACGCCGTAACGCTTTAATTAAAATGGGATTATCCGGTACGGGGCGGTATAATATTAGCCGGGCCAGCGCCCGCATTATGAACCGCGCCATCGCCATATCGGGTTTCGTTCTACTCCTCGCGGCAGTCCTGCTCATCTTTTTCGACGAGGGCTACATCCGCTTCAATTATCCGGACGAAGAGAAATACCCAGTCCGGGGCATAGACATTTCCCATCATCAGACGGATATAGACTGGGGCATACTCGAGCGCGCCCGGCTCGATTTCGTATTCATAAAGGCGACCGAAGGGGGCGACCACAAGGACACTAAATTCGGCGAGTACTGGAAGAGGGCAGGGGAGCTCGGGCTCGCGAGGGGCGCATACCATTTCTTCACGTTCTGCAAGCCGGGCAGGGAGCAGGCCGAGAACTATATCGCGACTGTGCCCGCAGGCGATGGGCTCCTTCCACCCGTTATAGACATCGAGTACGGCGGCAACTGCAGCGCCCGCCCCTCAAGGGAAGAGATGGTAAGGGAGATCGACGAGTTCTCGGACATCGTCGAGCGGAAGTACGGCAGCCGCCCGCTCATCTACACGACGAACCAGTCTTACCGGGACTTTATCTCGGACGAGCTTCCGGGCTATCTCATCTGGATAAGGGATATTTACAGGACGCCGCGGCTTCCCGACGGCAGGGAGTGGAGCTTCTGGCAGTACACCAACAGGGGGAGGCTCTGGGGGATAAAGGGGTTCGTCGATCTGAACGTTTACAACGGCACGCGCGAAGAGTTCTCGGCGCTGCTTACCCCGAATAAATAATCAGCTTGACGATATAAGTCCTGAATTTGCCGGAACGATGTGGATGCGGAGAATGTAGTCCGTCCCCCCGCTTTTCAGAGGGTCAGGTTCCCGCCCGCCGCTTTCCCGGTAGCGATCAAATCTTTCGCGGCGTTGATTATCCTGCTTATCTTCCTGTACGCATGCGTTTCCGGAGAGACTTTGCAGAGGAAGTCCTCGACTGTCTCGTCGTGCCCGCTCTTTTTCTTCCTGAACGACACGGTGCAGAGTATCTCCTTTCCGCCGGAGCCGTAGACCGTATGAGCCTCGGGCTCGCTCGTGTATTCGTCGTCGTCGGGTTCCGCCTGTTTCATATGTTTCCGGTCCCCGCTCGTCACGTTCCGGAGCCTGCTTATCCAGGCCTTCGAATATGGGGGCTCGACCGGGAGGTCGTGAGGGGTGAGGACTGTATTTATCTCCCCCGTATCGATGTCTATCTCCTGTACCGAATGCCACTCGCGGTCGGAGTGCCTGTTCCCTTTCCTCGTCACGCGGAAAACGTTCACCAATATTTTAGAAACGCGGGGGCAGAGGAGCACGTCCTCGTAGGAGAACTCGTCCGTTTCGGGCGTCAATCTCCTGTATGTGTCGTCCGTCATGTGCCTCGCGTATATGCTCTTCGGTCCGTAACCGTCTCCCAGGCATTTTTGAAAATGCGCGAGGAACTGCCCGCTCTCGGGCTCATAGTAGAGCCCCAGGAACCGGTTCTCGGACGGTATCCCGATTGTCTCCCATTGGTTTACCATGTGTTTTCCGACCTGCTGTGGATTTTTAAACGCCTCACGGCAAGACCCGTTTCAGCCGGAGACGGCTCACATACGTAATGCGAATAAAAATGCTGGTGACCCAATTCTATTATAATACAAAACCTTCATAAAAGGGAAGAGGGGGCGGGAAATAATCTTCCGGAGAGGGAATTGACCTAGAGGGTGCAGAAGGCCGCGTCCCGCCTGTCGAGATAGTGGAGGCACATCCTGTATATCCAGTTCGAATTTTCCAGATCGACGATTGATTTATTCATAAGTTCGCGCAGCGGGGAGCCTTTCTGAAGCGCGTAGGAGAGAATGTTGCTCCTGATTACCATGTCGGAAACGTGTACATCGCTCATATTTTTATGCCGTAAATAACTCTTTACCGTCAATCTATCGGCGATGACGGCGACGACATCCTCATTATTCAGGGCATCGAGCGCTTCTTCGAGTGATCTCTTCTCGACGACACTGAATTCGAGGTTCTGAAGATAGTCCTCTACGTCCGAACCGCCTATTATCGCGACGGTCTGGCCTTTCAAATCCTCGAGCTCGTCGATATCGGTTTTCCGTCCCGTGTGGGACAGCGTGAGGGCGCTCGTGAGTGTCGCCGCCAGGATCGAACCGGTGGCGAGGCTGCATACCAGCATGATAATCGTGAGGATGCGCGCGTATGTGTCCTTGATCTCGAAGAATATATCGTTAGAGAACATGGTATGAAAGCCGTACCAGATCGAATATCGTATCCCTTTGTGTAACGTCTGAGGAAAAGCATCCGGGAAATTGTGCCGTTCTTTATGCCAGATCAGGAAACTGCAGATGAAAATCGTCAAAAATAAAATAATGAGCGGACGTTTGAAGGAACTTTCGATTAAATGAATGAATAACATGGGGAATGAAGTCGGTTCGTTCCTGGTGATCACGTTCGAGGTGGATATATAATATGGAATTGTAAATGAAACATCGCTCAAACGCTGGTATGTGACCACGACCGGCCCGATCACGACGTCGAACTTATTTCCCTCGAGCTCGGGCACGAAATCCAGATAGCCTGTTGCGGGGAGGAGGGTATATTCAAACTTCCATCCCCGGGTCTTGGCAATCTCCTCCCAAAGCTCTATTGAGATTCCCTTCAGTTTGTCATTAGTTACGATGACGAAGGGATCGAGGGGAATCACCCCCACGTGAATGACTGCCGGAATTTGCCCGACGGGCGGAACGGGCTCAGCGGAGTATGCGGGCGCTGCCCGGAGAGTGATAAAAATCAGGATTGCGAGGATAAAACATCCCGGGATGAGGCGTATGGTCTTATTTTGATTGGGGATCATAATCTCGTCTTGCTCCGGATATCCGGGACGGAGCGCAATATAACGGGACCACAACCATAAATTTTATCTCTCACGAGGTAACTCCGGGATGGTTAAGCCCCGATGTCCGCCGAATCCGGAAATCTGTTTAATTTGATTAATATCTATAGCCGTTTGGCGCCGGTGTCAATAATGCCAATGTCCGCGCGCGATCCCTAGGGCGGCTTGGCCGGGAGTGTGAGCGGCTCCCCCATATACAGCTGAAAATTCCTGCTGAAGAGGGTGCCGGAAGGCGGTATAATATTGCCGATGAAAGGAGAAAGAGACCCATGACAGGGCAAATCAGGCAGGAAAAGTCGTACAATCGCGTCTCGCTCCGGGCGCTCGCGCTGGGGGCGCTCATGCTCTCCGCGTGCGCGGGCGCGGGGACGGGGACTGTGCGCACCAACGCGGCCGCGACCGGAGTGGACAGCGAGTCCCGCCCCGAGGTTATAAACGACGAGGTCCTGGAGATGGAAAAGAAATACTACGTCGCGGGCGTAATCGACACGTACAACTCCCTCGCCTCCGAGCCCGCCCGGCAGAGGGTATACAGGGACGAGGTCATCGACGGGCGCATATACGTGATCGATTACTACTACAGCCAGTTCAGGAACGGGATGCGGGGCGTGAAGCCCAATTCCAACATCGTCACAGATATAGCGGTGCTGGGCCTGGACGCCGCAGACGCGATAAACCCGGCGAAGAGGGCGAAAGACGTGCTGCTCGCCATTTCGGGAGGGCTCACCGGTCCCGATACTTCGGTCGACAAGGAGGATTTTTACGAGGAGGCGCTCCCGGCCCTGGTATCCAAAATGGATTCACTCAGGCTCGAGAGGCTCGTGCTGATAAGGCAGAGGATGAGATACGGCACGCAGGGGGAGGTCCCCTATACCCTGGGCGCTGCCATGATAGACGTGAACAACTACTTCCAGGCCGGGACTATATCGGGCGCGATACTCGGGATAACAAAATCATCGGGTGTGGCCGCCAACGAGGCGGAGAAGGAGCTTGGCGGGATGACGCGGTAAACCTCCCCCGGCATCCTTATCACGGCGGCTCTTCTATAGGCTCATCGTTACGGGTTCCGGCGGATTACCATGCCGCCTTCCGGTTGTATCGACGCAATAATCCGCTCACCCGCATCTATGACTAATAGAGCTTTGCCGGGATAAACAAACCTTGTTTACCGCTACACTTTTACCATTAGATTATAAAACAAAAACTAAACACTGCGAAATAGTAAAAAGGAATTAGTCCCTATGAGCCCCGGAAGATTTCGGATCCCTGCCAAGAGGACCCTAGTCTTCAGTTGACGGGGCTCAGGTTGTAACAACCGGTTATGTATGATTATAGCAAAGTTTGAAATCTTTTGCATCTTTTTTATCCACATTTTATTCACAAAGGCCGGATACGTCGCCTGCGGACGTTCCGGGGAGCGCGGCCGCGGCTATGCGGCCAAAGTGCCGGGGCTCATCAATGGCTGTAAATTCATCATTGTATATGGCCGGTTGTGATGGTTTCTGCGGCGTGCAGCGGGAGGAGTTACTTCCGGATACCGGAGAGCATTAAAGCCGGATTTTATTTTCGTAACTGGAAGAAATTTTTTATTCCGGTCCTGTTTCCCCGAAATGCCGGCATACGAATCTTCCCCGGACGCTCAATTCAGAACAGGCGTCGCGCCCAGCACCTGTATGGCGAGCGGGTTCATGAACTGCGAGCCCGCGCCGAAGGGGTAGCCTGCCTTGAGGTAGGTGTCCTTGCTCCTTGGCGGGAGCGTTATCGGGAGCACGCCTGATTCCTGGTTCACGACGCCCCCGGCCCCGCCCGCCGCGCTCGACGAGTACGTGACCCTTACCTTCACGCCCGTGTACGTAATGTCGGACGTGTTCTCAATGGTCAGGCCCTGGATTATGGCGACCCCTCCCCACGTGGCGTAGACCGACCAGTCGGTGATATTTATGTACCACTCCGGGTGGGTCTTCATGGAGTCGGGAAGGTATTCCTCCCCGCGCGCAAGCCCGGCAGCCAGGGGAATAATCAATAACGCGGCTAAAATAAGGGTTCTTTTCATACGTAATATTATATTCGGAGACGTACTCCCGGGCAATTGTTAATAAGCCATTCGTTATGTAATATAAACCGGGCGGCGCGGTCCCGGGTATGCCGGGAATAGAAACACAAACGGACCAAGGAGACTTTTAATGGCAGAACTGACGGAAAGGGAAAAGGAATTCGAGCTCTTCGGCATGGGCGTTGACGATCTCGAGAGCCTGCTGCGGACGCGCTCCCGGCAGCAGAACATACCGATGACGAAAATATTGGTAGACTGGCTCGAGCTCGCCCAGTGTCAGCTCGAGGACAGGTACCGGAACGTCCACCACATAATCAACCGCCTCGTTTACGTGCTCGAGAGCGGCATGGTTGTCGATAACGTCAGCGCCGGGGAAAAGGAAACTCCCGAAAAAGAAAAACCGTCAAAGAAGGACAAGGGCTGAAGGTTTAAGATATTCCACGCCCCTGCGTAAAACTTGCCCTGCTTATATCTGAGCGGCGATAGGCTCTCGGTCCCGGCCGCCCGCCCCGTCTCGTAATTCTCCTCTGACTCCATATACTTTTTATCATTCCATCACCCGGGCGTACGTACTTATGAAGCGTAAAAAAAATGCGGCTCTCAGCTTCGTCCTCCTTCTGGGGGCGGTCAGCCTGTTCGGAGACATGACTTACGAGGCCGCACGGAGCATTTCGGGGCCGTATCTTGCCGTCCTAGGGGCGAGCGCCGCCGTGGTCGGGGTGGTCGCGGGCCTGGGCGAGTTCATAGGCTACGGGTTCAGGATAGTATCCGGTCTCGTGAGCGACCGCACCCACAGGTACTGGACGATTACGATCGCCGGCTACGTAATCAGCCTCGCCGCCGTTCCCGCCCTTGCCCTTACCGATAACTGGCCCGCCGCGGCGATACTCATGATGACCGAGCGTTTCGGGAAGGCGGTCAGAAACCCCGCCCGCGACGCCATGCTTTCACATGCGGCTCACGAGATGGGGCGTGGGTGGGCTTTCGGCATACACGAGGCGATGGATCAGGTGGGCGCGATAATAGGCCCCATGATAGTCGCGGGGGTGCTCGCCTGGAAGGGCAGCTATACGTACGGATTCGCGGTCCTGATAATCCCCGCCCTCCTTGCACTGGCGGTGCTCGTCATAGCGAGGGTCACCTATCCCGATCCCAGGTCGCTCGAGCCCGCTTTTAAGGCCGGGGAGGCCGAGAGGCTCCGCCCGGTATTCTGGCTCTACCTCGCCTCGGTCGCCTTTGTCGCCCTCGGTTTCGCCGATTTCCCGCTCGCGGCGTTCCATATGAAGACGACCGGGATACTGGCCGATAAATGGATACCGCTCCTCTATGCGGGCGCAATGGGTGTGGACGCCCTGAGCGCGCTCGTCCTCGGACGCCTCTACGACAGGAAGGGCATGTCTGTGCTCTCTTTTCGCCGTCTGCCTCACGGCCCTCTCGGCCCCGCTCGTGTTCCTCTCGGGAGGAGGGCTTTTAATCGCCGGCATGGCTCTCTGGGGCATCGGTATGGGCGCTCAGGAATCGATAGTCCGCGCCGTAGTTGCCGACATGACCCCTGCCGACAGGCGTGCGACCGCCTACGGACTTTTTAACGCCGGACTTCGGATTCGCCTGGTTCGTCGGGAGCTCTCTCATGGGGGTTCTCTATGGAAAAACGGTCAGCGGAATGGTTGTATTCTCCGTCCTCGCGCAGCTCGCCTCTATACCGCTTCTATTTATTGTGCGAAGACGTCTCGCATCAGGGGCTTGAGAGATTGAGGCCCTGACATACGCCGGAATCTCATTTGCAGTTATCCGCGGTAAGCGGAACGGGGGGGCACTCGACAGTCTTACACTCTTCGGGAAGCGTAACCACTCCCTGAGTATCTTCGAACTTATCCATCACGATCCACTCATCCAACGCCGGGTCGTAGAGGTTGTGATAACCAAAATGCAGCACTTCCCAGAACTTGGTTGAATCTTCCTGATCGACATAAAAATCGCCCATCATTATCGGGGTCCGGAACGGATTCGGCGGAGGCACCAGCTCCAAAACGACGCCAATCCTGAAATGATGCACGGACCGGGGTTCAGTTCCCTCTAAGATCTCCGCACCTGCATAACGCGACTTTGCCAGACATTCGTTCATAACGTCCAGGGTGAATTGCCCGAGACAAGAGCAATGAGGGGGCTTGTCAGGGTTGTCAGGGGGCGGTTCTACACCCGGCCACTTATAAGTAAGGGTATAAAGGTGGCCGTCAAATATTAGATTAGTAAAATAAATTTCTTGCTCCTCACCCCCGGCAATCATCTGAATATTGCCGTCACTTCCTTGCCAGGTAAAAGGAACATTTATGTCAAGATCGCTGACAATATATCGGCCTTCCCACTGAAAATCACGCGGGAGCCGAGGGACGGGCGGAGGTCCCGTCGCTTCTGAGGTCCCGTCGCTTCTAAGGATGAGCCGCATCCGACGAATAACGCCAACGCCAGCAACGCCGGGATTCTAATTTGCATTGTAGTTTTTTTCCGTATGAGCGCGGACGCCCATTGTTACCTTACAATTGCATGGGTTCTGCGAGCCTGTTCGATTATATGTTTTCGAGGAACCGGAATATTATAGTTCATTAACACTATTTTGCAATTATTAATGCATCCTGTGTATCAGCTCTTAACCTTGTTATTCTCTTGCAAGGAGAATCTCAAGTCAATCAAAACTTTATTTCCGATTGCCTTTTCTATAAATTGGTTAGCTTCTAAATTATTAACGCATAATGCGGGATTATTAATTCCTCCGCTCCCGCGTAATCGTTTTAATCCCGTTCTTATTCCGCTCAATGCGACCGGAGCGGGGGATCGAACCCCGCCGCCGGGCTGGGACCGCCGGCCCCGGATTCGCCCGGGACGCGTACCCTGAATTTTAGGGAGGTCAGGATAACGTCGGGCTTCCCGCGGCCGTTATTGGCGTGACAGCTTTGACAAGAGTTGTTTTTAAAGACCGGTCCCAAACCCGGATTGACGGGGGAGGGTGAGGTAACAAAATTTGCCTCGAACGCCCCGTCCCCTTCTTCGCGTTCTCGTATTCCTTCATCAGCGGGCCCCTCTGTGACCCTCATTCTATTTTCCCCTTCTCAACCGTAATACTGATATTGAACATCGTTATCAATATATTATCAGATTATGTAATATTGTCAATAACCGGCTGCTGTATCCGCTCGTACACCCCGTACCGTACATATCCATACAATTTTTTCCCCTCCATGCGTGTGAAATTTCATCCGCTCCCGGAACACGCCGTTATAACACGAGATTGTTGATCACGTGCCTCTGGCACGTCCGATTGCAAATACATATGTATAAAGGCCGTTTCAAATCCACACAGGGAGGTGTTCAACGATGAAAAGGGTCTTGATTTATACGGTATCAGGTTTACTGCTTGCAGGCACGGGACTCGGGACGCTATCTATCGCCGGCGAGTCTGCGCCGGGGCAGGGGGGATACGAAGGCTTAGCCCCGCAGCAAATACAATACGAAGGTCAGGATACCAGCTCCGAGGTAAGGGACTTCGAGATCGAGATGGAAAGGACGCGCGCCGCGAATGATCCCAACGAGTATAACCGCCGCCAGTACATCCCTCAGTATATGGAAGGGTCTTCCGGCACGATACTGGGGACGGTCACCCTTGTCGGTGATGACGTCATGAGAATGGTCGAGAGCGGCACGGGTATCGAGCACGAGATCATGATCACTGAAGTCCAGCAGGAGGAGCTGACGACCGGATTTAACATCAGCGCCGAGCTCAGTAACGGGAGGCTCGTGAGCTTCGTCGAAGAGGGAGTGCCGCCCGACGTGGAGAAGATAGTTTACTCTGCCGAGGACCTTCCGACGGACAACATACTGGAACAGCAAAATGCGTTCTGAGGGAGAACATGACAGTTCGTCACTCGGAACAATGTAGCGCGCTGCGGGGTTCCATAACCCGGAACATGGGCCAGGGACCCGCGGCGCTTATTAAATTTGCATTTGTACTGAAAAGGTAAACCGGAATTGGAACAGGGAGCGCTTTATCAGGAAAGCCCGTATCTTCGTCGCCGAGGATACGGGCTTTGTATTTTGACCCTATTCGAACTGCGGGAGAATCCTATTTTTAGTATTTAATTCCCTCCTTTGTAAAGAACGGATGCGAACGTGTGAGCATTCGGACGCCGGGACAACTACGATACCGAGTTAGATTAACTACTGGCTGAGCGTTGCTAAAGTCCAAATAGGGTAGGGTGGATTTGATTTTAATTTTCGCCTTATGGGGGGTCTTATCCTGGCGAATCCCGCTCTTACTCGATCTCGGATATGTACGGTATATATGGGTAGGCAGGGTCCATGGGGTCTGTCCTCGGGTGCGTCAGGTGGTTGATGAACGAGAACTTCGCTACGGGCTTCTCCTTATCCCCGCGCGTGAAGTCGAGCGTTATCTTGGTGAGGCCCATGAAGTCCTCTGTCGTTATGTGCACCGTGTCGCCCGGCTTGAGCGCGCCCTCGTCGGTCCCGACGTCACCTATTTCGCCCTCGAGCCTGCCGAGCTTCACCTTCAGCACCTCGGGGTCTATGTTCGTCGCCTCGAACACGATGTACGTGCGGACCTTGCTTATGGGTTTCGTTATTATGAGCACGTTGTAGTCTTCAGGGCCTATGCTCCCGGGCGGGCTGTACCAGCCGTATCTCCCCGTGACTATGTCCCCGTTACCGACGTTGAACCTGTGGTGCCCGGGCTGGGAGGGCCAGTGCACATCCACGACGACGCCGTATCCCTCCGGCATCGGGGCGTCCGCCCCGCGGGCATAAACCGCGAATGCCAGGAATAGGACTAAAACCGGAAGGATCGGGCGTGCCATGGGTACATCCTCCTTTAAATTCTCTCAAATTATAACCTGCTTTCACACAAATGTTAATACTTTATTTTAACTATTTTAACCGAGTGCTTTAATTTTTCAATGATAGCCTTGAATATTTCATAACCCCCTGCCGGAACTTGTAAATCTCAGTTTAGGTTTTGTTGCCGCTATTTTGTTTCCCTCCCCCTTTCAGGGGAGGCTGGGTGGGTGATAAACACAGTTCGTCCTGCTTCGGCACGTCGCCCCTGGCACGAGCCGTTTGATCCGGCGTAGCCTTTTAGCCTCCGAACTTTCCTCCGTCGAAGCCAGCGGAGTGCGTGGGTGGGGGTGATAAACACCGTAAGCCCATCGATGGGTGTTAGCAGCGCATAGACATTAAAGTATGCTCTTCCATTTTCCCGTAAACATTGTAAAATGTGATTATCACCATCAGGAGGATGATTCTATGCGTACATTTCACGTTTTCTCTTTAGTATTACCTCTTGTTTTCGTTTTATCTTTCTTTTATACGAGCGCCCAGGCTCAAGACGATCCCTTTGTAAACGGCAGCTTCGAGACGGGCAGCTTTTACGGGCTGGACGGTTGTCCAGGAGCCGGGCAGCGGCGGCGACTGGTTTGTTTACAGCGGTTCTACAGCCCCACTTGGAATCGCGACTATACTACCCCCGCCCTTCGGTCGTAGTTCGCAGCGACCACGGATCAGGGCGCTCCGAGCTCACAGGTGTTGTTTCAGGATGTAGAGGTTCCCCAGGATCTGAGTGAGGAATGCTCTGTCATCGTTTATTACGAAAACCTAGCCAATTCCTTTGTAATTGGCCCTGATTTATCTTTTAACAGCGGTACTAACCAACAGGCAAGGATAGACATAATGGATCCGGAGGCAGACCCGTTTGATGTCGGTGCAGGAGTTTTGTTGAATATCTTTCAGACTATCCCGGGCGATCCGCTGGCCCTCGGATATACGGAAATCGTTTTCGATCTGACTCAGTTCGCGGGAACGACGGTCAGGTTCAGAGCCGCGGAGGTCGATAACCAATCTAACTTCAGATTCTCTATCGACGACGTGAGGTGCGGTGAATCACATTTCTAACATCCCGACCCTCGGCGAATGGGGAATGATCGCTATGGCCGGAGTGCTCGGGTCTCGCGGGCCTTATTTTCGCATCCCGCAGACGGAATCTCGCGGCATAGGCTTGCTTTCAACCCTCTGAAGTAGCGACTCGCTTGTATGCATAACGCTTGCCGCCCCTTTGTTATGCGGTGTCGAACCTGTGATTTGGCATTCCCAGCCCGACCGGGAATGTCACCTTTCATTCCCTACAATTTGTCACCGCGGGTGGAGATTCCTAGTTTCAGGAGCGGCTTCTAGCCGTGTTTTAACCCGTTCGTCCTTCGGTGCAGAATCTGCGCATACACACGTGGTGTGTCTCTACGATCCTTCCCAACTCCTCCGAACTCGCAATATGCCCGTATGTCCGCGGCGACTCGCCGCAATTTACATTTACCCGCCCGGCGCGCATAATAAGTTTCAGGGTATCCTAAAGGCGTAGCGCATGATAAACACCGTAGACGAGTTCATGGAAGAGTTCGTGAAGCACAAGGACAAGGTCGAATGGTACCTCCACCAGCCGACCCCGTTCGCGAACTTCACCGACATCAGGGGGAAGGGCGTCCTCTGCAGCCCCATCACCGTCATGTGCGACACGCCCGTGCATTACCACCTCGACTTCCTCGACCTCGACGCGGACATCCACCATTCCTTCGCGCTCGTGGTCACGAACGCTTCCGAGCACAGCCTCGGCTCCCTCGAAGAGGCGATAGAGAAATACCCGCCGGACAAATTCCCCCAGAGCCGCGCCCGCGAGTCCTACGAGCTCCGGAAAAGGCTCCTCGACGTGCTCGGCTTAACTGAGCCGGAAGTGTAGATGCGGTCCGGACTACATCAATTCAGCCGGGTCAGGCGCCGTCGTCCCCGTAAGAAAATCTGACATACTACACACCGCCGCATTCTGTATACCGCCGCGCCGCGCGGAATGTTCGAAAAACAAAGCATTTATAAGCGCGGTATTTACGGCACGCTTCATGCATATATAATAATTAATATCAAGTGCTGCGGAGGGGCAATATGAAAAAAAGAACGAATAACAGTCTTAAGGTTGTGGATGTTCAGGGGAAGGTGAAGGAACAGGCGGAAGTGGTAAAGGAGCAGTATCTGGGATGGATGGAGCTCAACAGGAATTTTCTCGAGGAATCGCTCAAGGCTATGGACATGCAGCTCGAGATGTGGCTAGCGATGCAGCTCGGGTGCCTCGAATTCATGAAGAACGTGCTCGAGATCCAGCCGATGGTAAAGCCTTTCGAGCCTCATCTTAACCCTCTGGCGGCTCATTTCGAGAACATCGGGGATTTCAGCAGGGAGATCATCGAGCTGAAAAAAAGGAAGGCCGAGAAGTTTGCGAGGACGCTCAAGAGCTACCACAGAAAGAATATCGAAAACACTATCTCGGCGTTCGACAGGTACTGCGACATGCTGAGCACGACGTGACCCGTCCCGCGGTCTGACAGGCAATCATAATATCAGGCGCGTCCCCGCACCAGCGGGGATTGCCCTCATTTCCCCCACCTGGTCGATATGAACTCGACCGCCTCCTGTATGTTGAGCGCGCGTGTGCTCATTCCCGCACGGATGTAGAATTTCATGTCGCTCCCCTCTGTCAGATAGACGGGCCTCGCCGAAGGGCTCGTTATTATCCTGCATATGTCCTTGCCCGCGGCCGAGTGAAATACTAAATGGATATACCGGCACGCGTCGGTGCCTAATTTCTGGGACACCGCAGTCATTACCTCCTGCGCGAAGCCGTCCCTGTCCTTCCTCCTGAGTATGCCGTAGTCGTGCCCGAGCCCGGTTATCTCCCCCGTGTCGGCGACGCCTACGATCAGCGTGCCCCCGTCCGAGTTCATGAACCCGGCAATGGACTTGAGCGCCGCGTCCTCGACCGCGCGGCTCGACCTCGATTCCCTCATGTCCCACTTGAACGTGGCCTTGAACTCTATCGTCTCCCCCTCGCCGTGCGCTATCAGCGCGAGCACGTCCTTCTCAAGCTCCCCGGAGAGCTTCCTTATGCTGAGCGCGCTCCGGTAGAGAGCGCTGTAGAAGAACGCGGATACGAGCCCCAGGAATGCGCCCACGCACGCGTAGAATAAGGTCTTGAGCGGCATACCGCCCGTGAGCGCCCACATTAGCTCGGCCGCCGCGTAATCGAGGGCCGTGCCCCCGCCGGGCCTGTGCTCGAAGTAAAATACGAGCGCGTTCACCGGGATGAGGAACAGCACCCCGACGAGCGCCCCTATGATCACCGGTATGAGGTAGAGGAGAATCGCCCGATTCGTGAATATTCCGTCGTTGTTCATGTGTCCTGTGACAATCCTCCGCCTTTACTATTATAAGACAGCATCAGGTTATGGGATAGCGTCTGACGAGATTATTCCCTCCGGTATATAATAGTACGGACGGCAACAGGCGATTGAAAGACATAGAAATAGTGCTTGAGAGATTAAAGAATTCGGATTTCCGCTCCCGGTTCACTCTCCGGGGAAAGGAGCTTCTCTATCTCAGGGAAAAGGGCATAGACACGGTCATGGAGCACGCCCGCGTCTTCATCGGCGAGCGTCTCGCCCCCGCCGACCCTCCCAACGACGGGAAGCAGACCCCGGTGCGGAACCACCCAGTCTTCATCGCGCAGCACGCGACCGCCTCATGCTGCAGGAAGTGCCTCATGAAATGGCACGGCATACCGTCTCCAGGCCACGCGCTCACCGGGGAAGAAAAAGAATACGTGCTCTCCCTCCTCAGGCGCTGGATGGAGAGTTATTTGTAATTGACACGTGGAGTCCTTTCATTGCCCTTAGAAAAATATCCCGCAGATGGTCGAGGAATACCCGCTCGGAAGAGTGAACGAGGCGTTCGAAAAGATGATGAACGGCAAGCCCAAATTCAGGGTCGTGCTCCGCATGGACCGATAAATTAATATTGTATATACAGCCGTATTCATTATCCTATAGGAAAAAAAGGAGGGCCTCCCATGAAAGCTGTAGTCTATCACGGCGCGAGAGACGTAAGGGTCGAGACAGTGCCCGATCCGAAGATTAAGGACCAGAACGACGTAATACTCAGGATAACGAAGAGCGCCATATGCGGCTCAGACCTCCATTTCTACAGGGGCAGCATACCGCTCGACGACGGCTTTGTAGTAGGGCACGAATTTATGGGAGTAGTGGAAGAGGTGGGCAAGGGAGTCAGGTACTTCAAGAAGGGCGATAAGGTTGTAGCCCCTTTCTGGGTCAGCTGCGGCCATTGCGGGAACTGCCTGAACGGCTTCCCGACCTCCTGCACCGGAGGGGGCGGATGCTTCGGATTCGGTGAGGCGCTCGGAGGTTTCTCGGGGGGCCAGGCTGAGTACGTGAGGGTCCCGCTCGCCGACACCACCCTCGAAAAGGTTCCGGAAGGCATCGCCGACGACAAGGTCCTCTTCCTGGGCGACATATTCTCGACGGCCTATTTCTGCGCCGAATGGGGGAGAATAAAACCCGGGGATACGGTAGTCGTTTTCGGCGACGGCCCGCTCGGGCTTCTCGCGACGGCATCGGCCCGATTATTCGGGCCTTCGCGCATAATCACGGTCGGGCACCACGACTTCAGGCTCGATCTCGCAAAAAAGATGGGTTGTGATATCGCGGTCAATGCGAAGAAAGAAGACGCGGTAGCAAAAATAATGGAAATCACTCACGGCCAGGGGGCCGATGTCTCCCTCGAATGCATAGGCTCGACGAACGCCGTGCTCGACGCGATCAAGATCGCGAGGCCCGGAGGCACTATCTCGTTCATCGGGTTCATGTTCCAGGAGCTCCCGATCCCCATGCTGGATTTCTATCTGAAGGACCTCACGTTCAGGGGCGGGGTCTGCCCGGCGAAGAACTACATACGTAAGCTCATGCCCCTCGTAGAGTCGGGCAAGATCGATCCGACGCTCGTCATAACGCACGACCTCCCTCTGATTGACACACCGAGAGGTTACGAGCTCATGGACTCGAAGGCGGAGAACGCGATAAAGGTCGTTCTCACGCCTTAATGCGCACACACACACGTAGTGTGGCACACAATGTGTGCTCATGTACGATTCTCATCGGCACCTCTGCATACGCCGGGAACCGTACTCGATCCCGTTCATCCTGCTTGCGGCACGTCGCCCAGAGGCTACGGCACGTCGCCCCTAGGCTATGAGCCGTCGGGTGATCCGGCATAGGCCCAGGCGGAGCCGGAAGCTTGTCGAAGGATGCATCTTTCGATCCCCTCCTTTCGTAAAGGAGGGCTAGGGAGGATTTAGCTTTTCCTCATTCTCCTTCCTGCCTTTAG
>CAVWAZ010000049.1:0-11915 GCA_963752995.1 uncultured delta proteobacterium | reverse complement strand
AGCCCTGATAGATTTTCACGCCTTAATAATCTATTTTCTTAACGCAAATTCTGTAATGTCGGGAGAAAAAACTCCGCCCTTCGACAGGCTTCCGTCTTCGCTAAAGCTACGCCGGATCACTCTACGGCTCATAGCCTTCGGGCGACGTGCCGCAAGCAGGGCGAACGGGTTTGGTTTCGTTGCCGGGTTGATCCGAAGAGGTACGGAGGGAGCGTATATAAGCACACATTGTGTGCCGCTCACACATTAAAGAACAACCTTATCTTCACGTCCTCGTGTTTCGCCGAGGTCTCTATCCTGTCGGGATAGACCCCGGTGAGGAAGTCCCTTATGCCGTGGACGAACGCGTCCTCCTCCATGAAATGACTGTGCTTCGCCCCGACGGCGGGGAGGGCGAGGAGAGTCCCCTTGTATTCTATAGTTATTTCGAGGTACACCTCGTCGTAGTCCGCCTCAAGTTTTATAGGCCCCTGCGTAAGCTTAGCCTCCGTCAGGTGCTCGATTATCTGCTCCGTCGACGAGACGGCGTGATCTATTATCTCGTCGTCGAGCCTCCATTCCTTCTCGCGGGATTTCAGGTGCTCCCGGAGATGCTCGCACGACTGGAGCGACTCATCGTGCATAAGCACATCCTTCTTCTTTATGCCGAGTCTGAAAATGAGGACAAGGACGACCGACGAGATGAGGGCGAGAGAAAGCGTCGTATCCGTCATGAGCTTGAGCCATTCGGGGAAGCTGTCGAAATAACCATGGAAGACCTTCCTGCCTATACCGAGGAGGAGCGATACGCCTACGACGTAAGTCATCCTTGAGTCGAGGTTCCGCGTGGTCATAATCTCGATCCCTCCCGAGATCATGAACGCTCCGCTCACGACGAGGGACGCCCCTACGACTGAAAGCGGGAGCATCAGGAACAGGGCTGATATCTTGGGGAAGAACGCGAGGACGATGAGGAATATTCCGGTCGGGAACGCCATGTAACGGCTCGTCGAGCCCGCGGCCTGCGACAGCCCGACTATTCCCGGCGTCGCGTTCATACCCGGAGCGCCCATGAGGCCCCCCAGCATACAGCCTATGCCGTCTGCCAGCATGCCCTTCTTTATCGGCCCGTAATCGGGCCGCTTCCAGTCGAGGTCGTTTATCTTCTCAGCCGTCGTTACGACACCTATCGTCCTTAACGAAGCCGCTATGCCCGCCGTCAGGAACGCCGGGACGAGGGAGAGGTCGAAGCTGTACGAGATGTACGACGGATCGGGGAGCGAGAAGACGGGCGAGGTGTTAAAAAGCTCGACCGAATTAGGCGGGATTATGCCGAGGAACACGGCGACGATAAACCCGATAGCTATTCCAAAAAGCGAGCAGAGCAGCCTTAGTATCCCCTTGAACCAGATGCTGAACCCCATGATGATAGAGATGGCTATGACCCCCACGAGCAGGTTCTCCGTGTACTGAGGCTTGCCGAAACCTTTTACATCGAGGAGGTTGCCGAGCGCCACGAGGCCGAGCTCGATGCCGATAACGAGCACTATGAATCCTGACACTGCCGGGGGAAAAACGGGTTTCAGCCGCCTGATGAATATCGATACCAGGACCTCGACCGCTCCGGCGAATATGGTCATGGCGAACACGGCCGGGAGCCCGCCGGCCTTAACCGCGAGGACCGACGGGGCCAGGTACACCGCCGAATAGACCGGGGATGCGAAATAACCGGACCCTATCGGCCCCTTCCAGAGGGATTGCAGGATCGTCGCTATTCCGATTGCTATCATCCCCATGCTTATGGCGTCCGCCGTCACTTTCTCGGGCACGTCGCCGTAGCTCGCGATGAGGACTATGTAGACGAGTGTGACCGCTATATAGACCGTGAACTGGAAGCCGAGCGGTATGAGCCTCGCAATGGGGGGCATTTCCGCGACTGAGTATATGAGGTCCTTCGGCTTGGTGGTCAAGTTCGGTCCTTCACTCGAAAATGAGATAAACGAATCTACTTTATGGAGAGGGGCAATTCAACCGTAGCATAACTTTTCATCCGTAGGAGCGGCTTCCAGCCGCGATTGAACCGATTATCGCACCAGGATGGTGCTCCTACAGGGGTAGGAGAATGACGGAGCAAATGATACGTGCGAGGCAGCAGGGCGAAGACATTAAAACTTTCTCCCTTTTCCATCGTATAATTAACCATATATCACATGTGACCTGAGACGGGTATCCGGTGTTTGGAATAAATACGAAAAGCGGACTATCGGACGAAGAGGCGATGCGGAAATTTCAAAACGGCGATGAGGGGAGCTTCGACCTCCTCTTGGGCCGGCACGGGGCCGGTGTGCTCAGGTTCATAATCAGGATGACGGGCGCGGAGAAGGCGCAGGCCGAGGACCTGCTCCAGGAGATCTTCATGAAGGTGATAGAGCGGAGGAAGAAGTACGACCCGGGCCAGAAATTCTCGACGTGGCTCTACAGCATAGCGCGGAACCACTGCATAGATTATCTCAGGACGGAGAGCTACAGGAGGCACAGCTCGCTCGACGCGCCCATATCGGTTGAGGAGGAGGGCGGCGCGGTCGTGATCGACCTCGTCAGGAGCGGGGACAGGGACCAGGAGGAGAGGGCTTTCGACCTCGAGATTAAGGAGCTCATCGACATTGGCGTGAGAGGGTTGAAAGAGGAGTTCAGGGAAGTATTTTTATTGAGAGAAGTGGAGGGGCTTTCGTTCGAGGAGATAGCCGTGGTCACGGCGTCGCCGCTCGGCACGGTAAAGAGCCGCCTGAGATACGCGTACAAGGGGCTCCGGCAGGTGTTCACGGAGTCCGGGTATTTCGAGGAAAGACAGAAAGCGAAAGGGGTGTGAAGGGATAATATGAACTGCGAGAGATGCAGCGAATTATTGATAGAATACATACACGGCGGGCTAAGCCCCGAGGAAAGGGAGGCTATAGCCGCGCACATAGGCGGATGCGAGGAATGCGCCCGCGAATTCGAGGAGTATGCCGAGATAAGGAGGGCCGTGACTGAGGAATCTCCGCTGCCCGAGCCTTCGCGCGATGTCATGTCCCGGCTGTCGAAGGCGGCAAGGGATGACGTCGCCCGCGAGAGGCGTCCCTTTTGGAAGAGGCTCCCTCTTTCGCCGATATTGATCCCCGCCCTCACAACCGCCGTAGCGCTCATGGTCTGGTTCTATTACGGACAGGGCGGCGGGGGGTACATGGATACGGTGTCCCGGGACGTTATGGCGAGGAAGATGAAGGCAAAGGACAGCGGTATGGAGACGGCAGGGCAGGCCGCGCCCGAGATGAAGCGGGAATATCCGGTCGAGGCCGAATCTTCACCCGCAATGAGCGAGAGAGGGGCGGCTAACGAGGTTATGCCGGCGGCTCCCGCGGCTCCTCCGGCCGAGCTTTATTCCCTATCCGACGAAGCGCGTGACGCTGCCGTGACGGAAGGAGATTCGGACGTTAAGGAAGAAGCGCTCTCCGAAGCGGCGGCCAAAAAATCCTCACCGGCACGGCCTATGACGCAAGCTGAATCTTTATCGGCGGCGGCAGCGAACGATTATAGCGGACGGCTCCTCCTCGCGCTCAGGCAGCAGAACGAAGGGGACTGCGACGCCTCCATAAAGACCAACGAGACACTCCTTCAATCCACGCCAGAGCCGCCCGGTGACGTCCGCGCCCGGTCCTACCGCTCGCTCGCCGAGTGCTACGAGAAGCAGGGGAAGCTCGACCTGGCCGTCGTGAACTACACGCAGCTCCGCGAGGTCTCACCGGAAGAAAGCTCGTTCGCAGATACCCGGATCCTCGAGTTGAGGCAGAAATCCGTGCTGAAGCTCGGGAGCGCCAGCCCCACGCCCGGTCCTGTGAACTAAGGACTATAAAAGCGTTCTAGTATTGAAAAAAGAAAATCCTCCCTAACCTATTTGGACTTTCGCAACATTCAGGCAGAAGTTAATTTACTTAGTTGCCTTTGTTGTCATGGCATCCGAATACGCGCACGCTTGTATTCGTTCTTTTCTAAGGAGGGAATTAAATGTTTCAAGTATTGAGGTTATCATTTTCCCCCTTTGTAAAGGGGAACAATTCCGAACAAGTGAGGAATTGGTCGGAGATGATTAAAAGCAAAGGACTTTCTTAATCGAAGCGAAACTTATGTTAAGCCAGATTCAGGGGGATTTGATGTCCAAAAAGATAAATCCATCCTAAGCACACTTTTCCTGGGAATCAATAAGAAGAAGCGAAGCCTCGTAGCGATCATAAAACACACACTGCGTGTGTAAAACTTTCCTCCCTCCCGTTCGTACTAATCCTTAAATCCGAAGTAAGGAGAAAAGTTATGGGATTAAAGAAGCGAGTGGGACTAATTATGAGATCACAGTTGAACGACTGGGTGTCGAGGGCGGAGGACCCCGAGAAGATCCTGAACCAGGCCGTGGAGGAGATGGAAGAGGGGCTCGAAAGGGCGAGGGTGAGGATCGGCGCTCTCAGGTTCAGGATAGACGAGCAGGAGAAGCTCTTAAAGAGGCTCGGGGAGCAGGCGGAGTACTGGCGGGAGAGGGCGGAGGACTACGTGAAGAGAAATATGGACGAGAACGCGGTCGAGGCCGTAAGAAAAAAGAGGACGCTCGAAGAGAAAGAGAGGAAGCTAGCCCTTACGCAGTCGGGCGACAGGGCGAAGCTCACGGACTACGAAGGGCGCTATGCGGACCTCGAGAGGAGGGTGGAGACCGCGAAGACGAAGAGGACGCTCCTTCTTAAAGAGATCAGTGTTATAAAGGGCGCGCCCGCCGGGAAGGAGGACATTACGGGACGCGCGGGCTCTCTCGTCGATGAACCGTTCGATATTTTCAGGAAGGTCGAGGAGCGGATCACTGAAGAGACCGTGCTCTTCGCCGCTGACGGTGAGAAGGAGAGGGAGGAGCGTGAGCGCGAGGCCCGGCTCGTTCAGGAAGAAGTGGAAAGCATGAAAAAGAATCTCAGCAAGGGAGGCGGTAAGAAATGAACAGGTTGAACAGCAAGGTCGTAATCGGAATTTTTCTTCTCATATTAGCCGCGCTCGCGGGAGGGAAATACATATCGGCGTTCCCGACAATATCCAAACCGGTGGATAAAGACATGAATACGAAAACGGATTCGAATACGGATACCGTGACCTGGGACATCAAGTTGAGCCACCCGTATGTCGAGACGGGCTCACTCAGGGAGCTTATGCTCAATTTGAAGATAAAGGGGAAGGAGGCGCAATTGAAAGAGAGGACGCCCGTCAACCTCGTGCTCGTGATAGACAGGAGCGGGTCGATGGGCGACAAGGGGAAGATCGAATACGCGAGGGAGGCGGCGAAGCAGATAATCGCGGGACTCGGCAAGGAAGACAGGCTCGCGGTGGTCGCATATTCGACCGACGTCGAGCTTCTTTACCCGATACAGCTGCTCACGGATAAGGACAAGGCCTCGTCAGTCGTGAGCGCGCTCTATCCTACCGACTCGACCAATCTGTCGGGAGGGCTCGTCATGGGGATTGAGCAGCTCGATTCGGTCAAGCGGGACGGCTACGTGAACCGCGTCATCCTCCTCTCGGACGGGCTCGCTAACGCTGGTATAACGGACATCGGCGAGCTCGGCAGGGTCGCAAGCCGGGCGTCCGAGAAGGGCATACACATAACCACCATGGGGCTGGGCGTCGATTACGACGAGAACCTCATGATGAACCTCGCCGAGCACGGGGCGGGCAACTACTATTTCATAGAGTCCCCGACCCAGCTTACCGGAATTTTCCAGAAGGAGTTCGGTCAGATCGCGGCCACGGTCGCTAAGGACCCAGTGATCAGGATCGGGCTCGCGCCGGGCGTGGAGATCGAGGAGGTTTACGGATACACGTTCACGAAAACCCCGGACGGCGTTACCGAGATAAAGCTCGGCGACTTCTTCGGCGGGCAGGAGAGGGACATACTCGTAAAAATGAAGGTGCCTGCCGGGACTGCGGGACAGAATGACCTCGGGAAAGCCGTGCTCGATTTCAAGGACCTGCTCGATAACGAAAAGCCCGCGGGCCTGATATCCCCGCTCTCTTACGAAGTGACCGGCGACAGCGACAAGGTCGCCCGGAACGAGAACAAGGACGTTACCGCGAGGTGGGTGTCGGTCGACGCCTCGGGCGATTACTACCAGGCGACGACGGCTTACGAAGAGGGAGACAAGGACAGCGCAATTTCCAAGCTCAAGAGGGCGTACGATAACATCACCAGCCTCAACATGAGCCCCTACAAGAGCGCCAGGACCATGGAGCAGGAGGCCGAGCTCAGGGACGCGCTCGAAACGCTGTCTTCGCCCGCTGCGCCCGCCCCGTATTCGGGTGAGGGAAAGGCATTGATAAAGGAGCAGAAGGCGAACGCGAGGGAGGCTCAGAAGTAGGGTCCCCGGATTGTCATTGCGAGGGAGCGTATTCTGCGACCGCGGCAATCTGATTGAGAAATAGAGATTGCTTCGCTTCGCTCGCAATGACAACTTGTTATGGTTGGTAAAGAGACAAACACCAGTAAGGAGACTGAAATGAAGGCGACGATAAAATCATTCATAGTGCCGGTGCTTCTCTCGGGGGCGTGGGGGGCGGTAACGCTGCTCCTGGGCTATGTCTTTCTGAATAACGTCCCGCTCGGATACATGTTCTTCTATCCTATGCTCCTCACGGGGGTAGCAGTCGCTGCGAGCGCCGGAAGGCCGGGGGGTATGTCGTACGCGCGGGCGGGGATAACGGGGCTTGTATCGGGGTTCATATACCTCCTGGTCTCGCCCATGTTCCCTCTCTTCGCATCCATACTCGTGGGGGCGTGTCTCGGCGGAGGGCTCTCTCCCGGAGGGGGGAGGTTCGGGGGTCTTCTCAACGGGATTATCTCGACTCTCAAGGGTATGATAATCATTCCTCTGGTAATAACGTCGGGCGAGTTCCTTGGCGCCGCGATAATGGTTTTTCTCGGCTCTCTGTTGCTGGCGGCGGTCTTCTGGGGCGCGTGGCTCGGCATGGGCGTGTGCCTTATACGTTTTCCTTTGTTCGGGAAGAAACACGGGGACGAAGACCCCAGGCTCAAATCCGGCCTTGAAGAGTTCAGATCGGAGTCGAGGGAGATAGCGAGGGACCTCGGGGAGTTTAACGAGGGGGCAGGCTGAACGTTCCCGTCCGGGGCTGATTAAAAGCAGTCCGGAAACCGTTTTTTAACCCAATCAACTACTCAATATCCCCCGTCGTTTTTATGGCGAAATTAATGTATTACTAAAGGTATTCCATATATCCCCGAATTGCTGTAAAATAAGTAAAACAGAGGAGGATGACCGGAATGAGGCACTACACCCTTATTGCACTGCTAATCTTTTCAATGGCTCTGGTTTATGGGATTACCGGCTCGCCGAATAGTCAAGCGGCCGATACCCGCACACAATCGGACGCGGTCAGCCCTGATCAGGTCGAGACAAAGGACGACGCGCTCGAAGTGAAAGAGGAAGACATCGAGCCCGAACCCCAGCGCCTCTACTGCGCCGCGCAGTGGACAATGCTGTATAAGGGGCAAAAGGCGGACATCGAGGTCACGACGCGGGGACAGTACAACGAGATAGCTGTTTTCAGCTGCCCTGACTGCAGCCTCGACGAGCATTATGTAAAGCCGTTCCTCGAGACCGAGTACAGGGGCAAGACCGGGCTCACGAGGCTCCACGAATGCGGCTTCACGCAGGCTGTGTTCAAGGGGATGAGGGGGACGGAAGCGATAGTAGTCGACGTGCCGCGCGTATTCCCCGACCCGAACAGGCTCGTATGCATTAACGACTGGAGTAAGGACTACCAGAAGAATTATCCGACAATACAGATTTCATCGAGGGGCGAGCTTAACGAGGTAATCGTTTTCTCATGCCTGAACTGCCCGTTCCAGAAGTCCTTCATCGCGCCCTTCCTGCTCACCGTATCCGACGGCAGGACGGCCATGGAGCGGATGAAGCAGTGCGGCTTCACCGAGATAGTGTTCACGAACCCCATGGGCACGAGGGAAGTCGTGAGGGAAGTGCGCTAGGCCGGGCTTGACAAAAAGCCGATTCGGAATAGTTTACTCATGCGGCCGGCATTTCAGGGCGCGATTCCTAAATCCGAGGAGCATAACCTGTGGGCGAGGTCGGAACGTTCCCCTTCGGCTGGGTGAGGGGAGAGGGCAGCGACAACTGGCAGATTATCTGGGACCCGAAGACGAAGACCGTATTCGCCGAGGGCGCCATGTCTAAAAAGGTCCTCCGGTTGGGGGAGTCCTCCACGTGGGAAGACGCCAAGCGTTTCGCCGACACTGTGATGAGCGAGCCCGAGGGTTATTTTTCCGATCCTGCGTGAACTGTGTCCATTGAACTACTTCTCGATTAATTATCGAGCTATTCTCCGAACCCAATCTCTGCTAAAATAGAGGTAATTTTTCTCGTCTTTCATTCCCTCCTTTTGTAAAGGAGGGTTAGGGTGGATTTAAAAAAGAAATCGCGGCTGGAAGCCGCTCCTACAAATTAGGGGGATAATGGAAAATTATCACCCCCATCCTTCACCTTCCCCCCTCAAGGGGGAAGGAAATGAAAATAGGGAAAGGGTTGCATAGTGAGATTTGCTTCCGAGAAACTAAAAAATCATAGAATCGCACATCGTGCGTGTGGATGAAGATATGAAATACATGGAGCAGGAGCTCGTTTCCATTCCATCGGGCGGGGGCAAGATCGATGGCCTCTACTACCACAGCACGGTCAAGGACGACAGGATACCGGAGAAGGACGTCGGGATAATACACGTCCACGGGTTCCTGGGTAATTTCCTCGACGGGAGCCAGCGGTTCCTCCCCCCGATACTCGCAGAGGCCGGGTATTCCTCGCTCGCCATAAACACGCGCATGGCGAACTTCGGGCTCTTCTTCGGCTACGGGATCATCGACGACGTTATGCCGCAGATAGACAGCGCCGTCGATTACCTCGTCGGGCTCGGGTATAAGAACATTATAATTTCCGGGTACAGCCTCGGCACCTGCATGGTGCTCAGGTACGCCTACCTCAGGAACGACCCCGGGCGCTACCCGCATATAAAAGGGGTCATGTCGCTCGCCACTCCCTATTCCATGCCCGAATCGATAAGAAAGCGCTGGAACAGGTGGGGGAGCGAGCCCTCCTACGACGAGGTGTACGAGGAATCGAAAGAGATACTGAAGCCCGACCCCCACAACACACAGCACGACAGGACGATCCTCATCTACAAAGGCCGCGGGAATACGTATCTTCCCTGGCACACGGAGATCTACACGTACAAGACCTGGTGGTTCCTGGCGGGGCCCGAGGCCGACACGGCGAAGGCTTACCTGAAGATGGAGAAGATAAAGCTGCCGCTCCTCCTGATCCAGGGATGGTACGACGAGGTCGTCAAGCCCGAAGAGACGCACAGCCTCGCGGATATCGCGATACAGTCGGGGAACCCGGACGTCTCCGCCTTCTACGTGAACGCCGGGCACACGTTCGAGGGCAAAGAGGAAGAGCTCGGGGAGATCATCGTAAGGTGGCTCGACAAGAGATTCAGGTAACGGAACGGACGGTCGGACATGGTCCCGAGACAGAGAAAGCTCTACAACTTTAACGCCCCGGACGGTTTCCTTATAAACGCCGTCCTGGTTTCGGGCGAATTCAAAAATACGAAAGAACTCTATAACTCGCCCATAGTGCTCATCGTCCACGGGGTGCTCGGGCATTTCCTCGCGAGGGGGACGCCGAGGCTCCTGCCGAACGCGCTCGTCGAGCGGGGCATAAGCTCGCTCTCGATTAATACGAGGCTCGCGTTCACGGGGCAGATATTCGGGGGAGGCATTTTCGACGACTCCGTCCGCGACATAGACGCGGCCGTCGATGCCCTCACGGAGGAAGGCTTCAAAAAAATCTACGTCCTCGGCTGGAGCCTCGGTGCGAATATCACGGTATATTACGCCGTCCGCGGCGCCCATAAGAACGTCAAGGGGATAATACTCGAAGGGTGCTCTTCGTCCCTCCCGCTCTCGCACAAGCGGAGGCTCGACAAGTGGCAGAGCATCCCGTCTTACGAGCACATTTACGAGATCGCGAAGAAGGTGCTCACGCCCGACCCGTCCGAGACGAAGAACGACAGGATATTCGTCGTGTACAGGGCGTGGGGGCCTTCGTTCGACCCGTCCGACTGCGAGATGTTCTCGTACAGGACGTGGTGGTACATGAGGAGCCCGGAGGCGCAAAACGCGAAGACGAACGAGATAATCGCGGCCGTTAAGGTCCCCGTGCTCTTCATACACGGGGAGCATGACGACGTCGTCGCGGCTGACGAGGTGAAAGAGCTGCTCGGCATACTCAAGAAGGCGGGGAACAGGAAGGCCGAGCTCAGGTTTATTCCCGGAGCGAAGCACGACTGCATGGAGAACCCGTCCTTCACCGTCGATACGGTCGTCGAATGGATTAACAAATCGGCAAGCGGGCGGAAGAAGAAGGATTGAGAAAGAGAAAGGCAATTATTATTTCTTCTTTTCCTTGATGAAAAGAAGCAAAAATCATCCGACTACATAATTTGCTAAAAATCTCATGTTAACGCTAAAATGTTTTAATTCCACCCACACCCCTAAAACATTTCTTACGCGTTAACAATAGATTTTCTTAACGCAAATTCTGTAATGTTGGGGGAGAGACAAAAGCGGGAAGCTTATATGAGCACGCATAATGCAGAAGGATGTGAAGTCCTCATCGTGGGCGCGGGGATAACGGGGCTCGCCACGGCGCGGGAGCTCGTCAGCCGCGGGTCGGGCGATATCCTCGTCATAGAGAAGGAGCAGGGGCTCGGCGCACATGCGAGCGGAAGGAACAGCGGGGTGCTCCACGCGGGGATCTATTACTCCCCCGGCACGAACAGGGCCAGGTTCTGCGTCGAGGGGAACCGGCTCATGAAGGAGTACTGCCGGGAAGGGTCCTCACGCTTAAAGAAACCGGCAAGGTAATAGTGCCCGACACGGATGAGAAAGAAGAGGCCCTCGACGAGCTCAAGCAGCGGGCCGATTCCTCGGGGGCGATCAACCCTCATCAGCACGAAAGAGCTCCTCGACATAGAGCCGCACGCCGCGCCAAGAGCCAAAGCCCTCTATTCCCCGGACACAGCGGTCGTCGACCCCGTTCAAATCCTCGGTGAAATGAAAAGGGAGCTCGAAGAAGGGGGCAGGGTAAGGTTTCTTTTCGGGACCTCTTTCGTTTCGCTCGCGGTAACGGGCACTGCGGTCACGAGCGCTGGGAATATAAAGTTCGCGAAGCTCGTCAACGCCGCGGGCACTTTCGCCGACAGGGTTGCCGGGGCATTCGGCATAGGCCGGAACTACAGGGTGCTCCCGTTCAAGGGCACTTATAAAAAACTGAAAAAGGAAAAGTCCTATCTCGTGAGGGGGAACATATACCCCGTGCCCGACTTGAGGAACCCGTTCCTCGGCGTGCACTTCACGAGGAGCGTCCGGGACGACGTGTGCATCGGGCCGACGGCGATACCCGTGCTCGGCAGGGAGGAATACGGGTTCATGGACGACCTCTCTCTGGAGTCGCTTTCGATACTCTACCGGGACGGCGTCCTCTTCTCGCTAACGATGCCTTCAGGGGCGCGGCCCTTACCGAGATAAGGAAGTATTCCGCGCGGAATCTCCTGAAAGAGGCTAGGGGGCTTCTCCCCGGTATCGGCATTGACGACATAGAGGACACCCCCAAGAGCGGCATACGCCCCCAGCTCGTAGACTGGGATACGAAAAAGCTCGTGACCGATTTCGTCGTGATAAAGGACGGCGACTCGATTCACATACTCGAACGCTATATCCCCCGCATTCACCTGCTCCATGGCCTTCGCAAGGTATACGGTCGATACGCTCCTGGGTTGAG
>CAVWAZ010000048.1:0-6677 GCA_963752995.1 uncultured delta proteobacterium | reverse complement strand
CTGCAATCGCCATATTTTCGTATGTCAGCGGCGACTCGCCGCTTTTGGTGTTACGTTTAGGAAAACCACAATACAATTACTGGATAAGCGGATTCCGTTTTTTACTGAACCGCAAAAAAAATAACATTCGGAGATCGGACATATGAGCGCGGACACTCACGTTACAGTAGGGTCGTACATAGCATCGAGGCTTTCGGAGGCGGGCGTCAGGCACTACTTCGCCGTACCGGGGGACTATAACCTTATACTTCTCGACGAGTTTTTGAAAAACGGGGATTTGAAAATGATAAGCTGCTGCAACGAGCTCAACGCCGGGTACGCCGCAGACGGGTACGCGAGGGCGAACGGCGTCGCTGCGCAGGTGGTCACTTTCTCCGTGGGCGGGCTGAGCGCCCTGAACGCGATCGCCGGGGCGTACGCGCGAGGACCTGTCTGTGCTCATAATCTCGGGCGGGCCCAACACGAATTCCGAAATGGAGAACCGGATACTCCACCACACCTGCGGCGAGGTGCACTACGGATATCAGAGGGACATATTCTCCCATATCACGGCCATGTCCGTCATAGTGAGGCACCTTGATGACGCGCCCTATCTCATAGACAAGGCGATAGAGGAGTGCGTCTTCAGGAAGAAGCCCGTATATCTGGAGATTCCGTGCAACCTGGCGGGACTCAAGGTGCCGCCTCCCGAAAGGAAGTATTTCACCAAAGAACCCGCGAGCCATCCCGAGGCCCTCGAAGAGGCCGTTGCAAAGGCCGCCGAGCTGCTTGGTTCGGCAGCGAAGCCCGTGCTGGTGGCGGGTGCGAAGCTCCGCCCCTTCGGTGCAGTGGGCGCTTTCAGAAACCTCGCGGACGCTTCACATTACGCGGTCGCCTCGATGCCCGAGGCGAAGGGCATCGTCCCTGAGGACCACCCGGGCTATATAGGTACGTACTGGGGGCCCGTGAGCAGTCCGGGTACGGCGGAGATAGTGGAATCCGCTAACATGTACCTCTTCGCGGGGCCCGTGTTTACGGACTATACGACGTGCGGCTTTTCGGCGCTTATAAAGCCCGAGAAGCTCATACACGCGGGGCCCGATTTCGTAAGGCTCCCCGGCGTCACGTACAGCTATATAGCGCTTCCGGACTTCCTCGAAGCGCTTGCCGGGAAGATAAAGCCTAACGACTCCTCCCTTACCGCCTATAAACGCATACGCGTCGAGCTCGCGCCCGAGCCGCCCCTGAAGAAGGACGACCCTATAACGACGAGGAGACTATTCTCCCGCGTTCAGGAGGTCCTCACCCCCGGCAGCGCGGTTATCGCCGAGACGGGGGACTCCTGGTTTAACGCAATAAAGTTGAAGCTCCCCGATGGATGCGGCTTCGAGATACAGATGCAGTACGGCTCTATCGGATGGTCTCTGGGAGCGACACTGGGTTATGCCCTCGGGAGCCCGGAAGGAAAGCGCGTCCTGACGTTCGTCGGCGACGGCTCGTTCCAGCTCACGGCGCAGGAGCTTTCGACGATGATACGCTACGGGCTCAACCCCATAATCTTCCTCATCAACAACGGCGGCTACACGATAGAGGTCGAGATACACGACGGCCCCTACAACGACATAAAGAACTGGGACTATGCGGGGCTGGTTGACGTATTCAACGCCGGGGAAGGGAACGGGTTCGGCGTGAGGGTCAGGACAGAGGGTGAGCTAGACGAGGCGGTAAAGAAGGCCCTCTCTCACGACGGCCTCAGCCTTATAGAGGTGATTATCGACAGGGACGACTGCAGTAAGGAATTGCTGGAGTGGGGAAGCCGCGTGTCCGCGAACAACGGCCGCGCTCCGATGTGCGGGTGATGCCCTTGTTTTTTTCTTCGCGCCGGTATGGCGCTTCTACAAAATATAAAATATCAATCCTCGTAGGAGCGGCTTCCAGCCGCGATTAGTTCTGAATCTGCCCGGTGAGGTAGAGGAACTTCGGGATTATCCAGTGTGTCGTGAGCGGGAGATATGTTATGAGGGCTATGTAGTCCCTTCCGGGGTCGGGCATTTCTTTCCCGACGGGAGTCCATTTAATTTCGGGCATGGGATTGATTCAAAATGTGAACTTTATTTATTATTTTCAAGATCGAGTACAATGTTTTTAAAAATCGGTATTAACGGTGTTATCTCTTCAGTAATTACTATCCATACTATTTCCAGGTCGACGCCTGTATAGTGATGGATTAACTTATCACGCATAGCTGTCATCTTTTTCCAGGGAACATCCGGATACTTGATTCTAAATTCATCTGGTATTCTTTTTGCAGCTTCTCCTACCACTTCAAGACTTCTTATGACTGCGTTAACTGTTTTCTTGTCATTAGCAAATTGTGCGAAATTCATTCCGCCGACAAAATCACAAATATCATTCATTGCTTCAACAATATCGTAAACATAATCCCCGTACTCCTCTGTCATACCATTATTACCTGCTCAAGTATACGCTTTCCGATTCTCGGCTTGAGAGCTTTTTTGGATACGAGGTCAACTTTGATATCCAGTTTGTCTGATAAATATTCTTCGAGTTCCAGAAATTTGAAAAATCCTATCGGGACTTCAAAACTTACGAGTATATCGAGATCGCTGTCATTTTTTTCCTGACCCCGTGTGTATGACCCGAATATGCCAAGCTCTTTCACATTATACTTTTCCCTTATAACCGGCTTCAACTCATTTAAAGCCTTGATAATTTGTTGTATCCTCATCGAATTTGCCTCGAATCCATATAGTTGTTTAATTTTACACTAAACTGATTTAACTTTTAATGGGCTGATTTATTCCTGAAGGAGGTTAAGAATGAACGAAAAAGTCGCGCTCATAACCGGAGGGGCTAAGGGGATAGGGAGGGAGATCGCCCTTGCCCTTGCGGACAGGGGGTGGTCGGTCGCCGTCTGCTACAGGAAGAGCAAAAAAGAAGCAACCGAAACAGTGAAGGACATAGAGTCGCACGGGGCGCGGGGCATGCACTATAAATCGGACGTGTCTAACCCGGCGTCCGCCGTTGACCTCGTGAGGAAGGTCGAGGCGGAATTCGGGAGGATAGACGCGCTCATCAACTGCGCCGGGCCCTATCACCGTATTAACTTGCTGAAGGAATCCGTCGAGGGCTGGCACGAGATGTTCGACAACAACCTCCACCCCGTGTTCTATCTCTCCCGCACCGTCGCGGAAGGCATGAAGACCCGCGGATGGGGGCGCATAATCAACTTCGGCATGGCTAACGCCGACAAGATGAGCGCACAGACCGAGATTACGGCTCATTACATAGCGAAGGCAGGCGTGCTCATACTCACGCGCTCGCTCGCGCGTCTCCTCGCGCCCCACGGGATCACCGTGAACGCGATCTCTCCCGGATTTATTAATTCGGGCAGCGCCCCTATGGAGGAGCTAGAGAGCATGGTGAAGACCATACCCGCCGGATACATCGGTAGCACGAAGGACGCCGTGGAAGCGGCTTTGTTCCTTCTTTCCGACGATGCCCGCTACGTGAACGGGACGAACATACATCTCAGCGGCGGATGGGGCTTATAACCGGATAAAAAAGGGGGACTAAACGTCCCCCCTGGTACTCGTTTCTCAAAACTCTCTTAATTGTCTATCTCGTAAACCGTGGTCGTGCCGCTTATTTCGTTCCCTACGACCAGGAGCGCCTTGCCGTTCGGGCTCTCGCTTGACGGGATGAAGAATAGCCCCTCGGGCCCGAGATCACCGGCAAGAGGGTTCGAGCTGTCGTCCGGGTTCTGCGCATCTACATTAAAGTTACGGTTGTTTACGTATTCGACGAACTTGGGGGAAGTCGGCTTCGTGATGTCGTAGACCATCACCCCGCTTATCCTCTCGAGCCCTATGAACGCGTATGTCTTCTGCCCGATCTTTCCTACGACCACTCCTTCGGGCTCAGGCCCCTTGTCGTCGCTCCTGCTGTCAAACGAATCGTTGTCGGTGTGGTCGGAGTTGAACTGCGAGGGGAATGCATCGGCCGTGATGAACTCGAAGTCGTCGCTCGAGTCGTAAACGAGGTTTCCGAAGGAGTCCCATATGGAGAACGACCTCGCGCCGAAGCTGAAGATCCTGTCGTTATCGCCGTCGCCGTCGATATCCCCTATGATGTTGGTCGTCTTCAGCCGTCCCAGGTTCTCGTCATCGTCGAGCGTGGAGGCGTCCGGGAATTCGTCGGGGTCGAGGTCCAGGTCCTTCACTCTCTCCTCTTCCGAGAAGAACTCGAAGTCCCTCGTGTCGCCTTCGTTCGCCGTAACGTAATAGGTCAAGCCTTTATAGCTGTATTTGTCTATACCGTCCGACTGGTACATGCCCAGCACAGGCCAGTTCTTTATATTGACCGCGGAGTCTTCGTCCGACGCGTCGAGCATGTTGCCTTCCATAAGCGTTATCAGCCCCAGTGCGGGCTTGAACCCGGCAGAGGCCTCTATGCCGAAATCGTTGTCGTTCATCACCGCTATGCGTCCGTCGGGCAGGATAGTTACACCCTCGGCCTTGTCGCTCGGGAGGTATCCGATAGACGGGAGGTTGAGCACCTTCCGTTTGAAAACGGGGTTGATCCCGAGGTCAACGAGTGCGTCGGGCGTTTGCTTTTCGAGCGTCATGCCGGCCGTGAGGTCGGCGAGAGGCAGGTTCCTGATATTTGTCGCCCCTTTCAGGTCCACCTCGAATACGAACTTTTTAGCGGTCGATAAGAGGGCGCTGTCCCTCTCTATGACGAGGAACTTATCGCCTCCGATAAATACTGCATCCCCTATCTTGTCCACGTCGTCGGGCGTGTGCACGGGGCGTTCGAGCAGGTACACATACTCCGCTACCGGGTTCAGGTAATCGGGGGAGCTTTCGTCTACGTCCACTGCGAGTATCCTGAGCACGCGCGAGGTCCTCGCCGAGCTGTCGGGGTTGTCGAGCGGGGACTGGACGAACGCGTAGAGTATCCTCTTGTCGGGGTCGAGCGCCACGCCCTCGAACCCGCGGTTCACCCTCCGCTTGCTGTAAACCTCGGGAAGTGTCTCAAGCCCGTAGAATCCGGGCGAGTTAGCGTTCGGGCCGAATTGGGCCTGTTTCAATGCCGCGTCACCCAGGAGGTGAGTGTTTTCGGGGACGAGCCTCACTATCAATTTGCCCTTGTCCGTAAAGTGGTATATCGCGGGCCTATATTCGTCCACGAGCCAGAAGGATTTATCTATCGGGTCCCTGATTATCCCTTCGAGGTCGGCTCCGAAGCGGTCATATTTGACCGGATTCCCTTTGGCGTCGACCGGTATCTCGTCGAATCCCGGAATATTGGGTAAGCCTGTGATAGGCGTCTTCCCGTCGGCGCGGGTTAAAAGTATGGTTTTCGTTATCTCGACTTCTCCATCATTATCGTGATCTCCGAAATCGTTATTCCTTCCGTGACCCGCTCCGTTTCTCTCAGTTTCGAATGCTATTATCCTCGCCTGATATTTGGGGAGGTTGAATGTGCGGGAGCCGTTGATGATGTCGGCGCCGTTTGGTCCCCTGTCGGAAACGGTAAGGAATTTGAGCGCTCCCTTCTTGCCGGCCCCGTCGTAGTGGAGCCCTGAAAATCCGCCCAGTTTTATCTTGAGTTTGTTGGCGTCTATGCCTATGAGCGGCAGTTCGTCGAATTTAAAGAGATCGAGGTCGGGCTGCCCCGTGCTGTAGTCTTTCCATCCCTGGGGGAGTATGTCCACTATTTTGGGCGTCGCGAGATCGATCACGGCGAAGGCGTTTGCCTCCTGGAGGGTGACGAACGCCTGCTTGCCGTCGGGGGATATCGCCGGGAATTCAGGCTCGAGCTCGAGCGACATCGGTACCCCCTGCTGGAGTCTGAGCCCCTTGTTCGTGAACTCCGCTTCACGTCCGTCGAACGCGGAAAAACCCAGTGTCGTAACCGTGGCCGACGGAACTCCGGCCGGGATATTTATTACGCTTACGGAGCCGGGAGGGTTCGCTATCAGATTCCCGTCGCCGTCCTCCACGGGCTCCCCTTCGTTAGCGACGACGAGCTTTTTGCCGTCGGGCGAAAACTTTACCGAATCGGGGAGCACGCCCACGTTAACGAACCCCAGGTACGTGCCTGCTGTGTCGTAGAAAACGATGTAGCCCGGCTGTGTCGGGTCGGTGTTTTCGGCGGCTACAGCGACTATGCCGTTCTTGACGTCGACGCTGTTCACGCCGCCGCTCCCGAATCCCGCATCAGCCAACAGGTCGCCGGATACGTCCAGTGCGCTAACCGGCAATTTCGGTATAGGGTTGGCCGGGTCCGATATATCGATCAGTTCGACCACCGAGGCGTTCGCATTTATGACGAATACGGTCTCGGTCGAAGGGTCGTAGGCCACTATCTCGGCCGCGCCGTCCTCGAAGACCCCGGTTTCATGCGTCCCTATCGGGGTCAGGCTTATGCCCGCCATAGCTGAAACCGGCAATGCGAATAAAAAGATTAAAGCGATTTGGATGAATCGATACATTCTCACGTCCTCCTTTATTTGATTGTTAATCGATACGAGAAGCAGTAGAGAGTTTCGAAGATTTTTATAAAGCCGGGGTTAATTGCCGGTTAAACGGCGGTTAAGACCGTAATGAGAAAGATGACGCGGCTGCGGATGATCACGAAACCGGAAACTGGAATTCTTTTCCTGCTTTGTT
>CAVWAZ010000047.1:0-3297 GCA_963752995.1 uncultured delta proteobacterium | reverse complement strand
AGAGGAATTATTCTCATTCCCGCCCCCATTTTCAACCCCCGAATATATTCTCTTTTATTTATAATTTCCCTCCCCATACCAAGGTGAGAGTCAGGGTGGGGGTGTACCTTAATTTTCCTGTCATTGCAACGCTTACGAGCGCGTAAGCAAACGACCGTGAGTGTAGCGCGGCAATCTAGTCTTTTCTTATATTTTCCCTCTCCCCACTATGTGGGAGAGGGTGAAGGGTGAGGGGGTACCTTAATTTATCCTGTCATTTCGAGCCGCAGGCGAGAAATCTATCTTTTGCCTTTCTCTCCCCGACATTACAGAATTTGCGTTAAGAAAATCGATTGTACGAGCGTTAAAAATCTTCCACGGGCTGCGGTAGAATTGGAAGATTTAGCGAGTACATGAGATTTTTAGCTAATTCTGTAGTCGGATGATTTTTGCTTCTTTTCATCAAGGAAAAGAAGGATCAAGAACCAGTCTTTCACCTATATCTTTGCCTTTTCTTTATCTTTGTCATTCAGGGCTGGAAGCCGCTCCTACAATTGGGGGAAGAAAAGAAGGATAAAGAAAACCTGCCTTTCTCCATTCTTCGTCTTTTCATTAAACACTCTATGTGTGTGCCTTTTCTTTTTTTAGCCTCTTTCTAAGCGTCAGGCAAGCACGGCAGCCTCCCCCGCAACAAATCCCCCCGATCCGGGTTAAAATATTCCAGGGAGGCATCACATGAAGATAGACACATATACGAAAATAATCCTCACCCTTATAGCACTGGCGCTCTGGGGCATATTCCTGAGCCCGCTCTTACAGCCGAATAGCGTCAACGCGACAACCGGTATCCTCGACGTGAACTTGAAGCAGATCGACGGCTCGAGCATAGACAGGGTGCTCGACGTGAACATAGAGGAAGTGAACGGGTCCTCCGTCTACAACTCGCTGCCCGTCGAAATCAGGCAGTGAGGATTACAAAATACGTTTCCCTCGACGCGGGAGGGACGCGCTAACCCCCGAGATATGCGCACTCCCCCCTTCCCCTCCCCGCCGACAGGCAGTATCATTACGGAAAATTCACACGGAGGCCTCACGCAATGCCGGGATTCCATCACCCGCTCAGGAACGGACACTCGCCCGAAGAGGTAACGGAGATATTCCGCCGCCACTGGGACATATACAGGAAAGTGATCGAGCACGACTACATGTCCCACAAAGCCGCATACGGAAGGCTCCACGAAATATTGAACGACGAAATCGACTGGCCGTTCTCGTTCGCCGACCTCGCCTGCGGGGACGCATACTGGTCCTCCCGGAGCCTCCTCGGCACGAACGTCAGCGAGTACACCGGCATCGACCTCTCCGAATGGGCGCTTCAGATAGCCGGGAAGGAGCTCGAAAGCCTCCCCGCCGAGCACCGCCTTATCACCGGCGACTTCGAGGATTTCGACACGTTCATGGATATCCCGCCCGACGTCGTATGGGTCGGGCTCTCGGTCCACCACCTCGAGACTGAAAAAAAGGGCGAGTTCATGAGTAAGGTAAGGGACTCGGTCCCGGAAGACGGGATATATATGATCTACGAGCCCACGCTCACCGAGGGCGAGGACAGGGCGGCGTACTTCGACAGGTTCAAAGACGTCGTAACGCGCACGTGGGTGGATCTCACACCCGAGGAGCTCGGCATCGTCTTCGATCACGTGAAGAAATCGGACCTCCCCGAACAGCCGTCCGACTGGATACGCCTCGGCAGGGAAGCGGGGTTCCGCACGGCGGAAGAAGTCTACACCGACCCGACCGGCCTCTACACCGTATTCAAATACAAACACACATAGTGTGGCGCAGAATCTGCGCTCATGTACGATCCTTCCCAATCTCCTCAGCCAAAATCAGCAACTGCGGCAATTTCGTCTTACGCTTTTTATTCCCTCCTTAGAAAAAGAACGAATGCGAACAAGCATTCGGACGCCCTGCCCTAAAGAGCGCCGAAGGAAATATTCTTCCGGCTCAATGATGCCTTATCCCAAATAGGTTAGGGAGGATTTGCTTTCATACCCGTTCGTCCTGAGCCTGCCTGTCCTGAGCTCGTCGAAGGGTCGAAGGACGATAAGCGTTGTCATGCTGAACTTGTTTCAGCATCTCGTCTTTCTCTTCCCGACATTACAGAATTTGCGTTAAGAAAATCGCGTGTTTAAGCGTGAAAATCTTTCAGCTTCCCATTTGAAAGATTTTAGCTTAAACACAAGATTTTTAGCTAATTCTGTAGTCGGATGATTTTTGCTTCTTTGTATCCAGACAAAGAAGAAAATAATATTGCCTTTGTCTTTTCATAGACCACACTACGTGTGTCTTTTCATCAAGGAAAAGAAGAAATAAATTTGCCTTTTCTTTAGAATTTTCACTCTCCTCCCTGTATAAGAGTATAGGACCTCCAGTTTGCAGGTCCAACTTCCAGACGCTGCACTAAATCCATCCCCTACCTGTCCCTTAACACCCTCTCATTACACGATATTATGGACATACTTTCCCCCCTCCCCCGAATAACAAATTTTTTGAATCCGTTTACAATTTTCGGGCGTATTTAAGATAGAAAGATTGACAAAATTGGTAAAGGGGTATTTGTTTAGGGTTATGAAGAAGATGCTTCTTTCGTTAATTGCGGGGCTGCTAATGGCTCCCGCGCTTTCGATGGGTTCCGAAGGGACGGCAAACGTGATCGTATACACGTCCTATCCCGATGACGTCATCTCATACATCTACGTGATCCCCGCCGAACAGAATAAATCCGTATCCGGCCGGGAAACGAAAATCACATACTTCAAGCCCCCGGTCTTCACGAACAATATCCTCGTCAGCCGGAACTACAGAAACGTTCTGTGCACTAAATACACCATCTGCAATTGAATCCCGCACAGCCGCTTCCCGGATAATCTATCAGCCGTAAGTCTTCCGCCGATCCTCTGCCCGACCTAACGTGTCATTGCGAGCGTAACGAACGAATGTGAGTACAGCGCGGCAATCTCGTCTTTTCTTTCCCGACATTACAGAATTTGCGTTAAGAAAATCGATTGTACGAGCGTTAAAAATCTTCCACGGGGTGGGGAGGAATTGGAAGATTTAGCGAGTATATGAGATTTTTAGCTAATTCTGTAGTCGGATGATTTTTGCTTCTTTGTATCCAGACAAAGAAGAAAATATTATTGTCTTTGTCGTTCCATCAAACACACACTGTGTGTGATTTTTGCTTCTTTTCATCAAGGAAAAGAAGGATAAAAAAACAGCCTTTCTCCTTCCTTTGTCTTTTCATAAAACACACTA
>CAVWAZ010000046.1:0-8345 GCA_963752995.1 uncultured delta proteobacterium | reverse complement strand
ACGCACATGCTGGTCGCGGGGTCGGCGACGCTCCTCGTATGCTTAGGCAAAATCATGGTCCCGTCCTTCGGCCTGAGCGACGTTGCACTCGGCTCGGACCCTCTCAGGATAATAGGCGCGATAATCACGGGCGTGAGCTTCCTCGGGGCCGGTACGATAATTAGAAGTGGAGGAGAGGACAGGGTCAAGGGCCTTACGACCGCGGCGGCGCTGCTCTTCGTCGCTTCGGTCGGGATATGCGTGGCCTTATCCAAGCTCTTCCTCGCCGTGGGCGTGACTGTCATCGCGCTCGCGACGCTGAGAGGCGTCGTCTATCTCGAGAAGAAGTTCGGATTCGGCAGGAAGGAATTTTGAAAACCCTGGAAAGACCCCGTGCCGGTTCCCTGCGTTTTATAATGCTTCCGAAAACTGAAAAGCGGTTCGTCGTACATTAAAATCCCGTTGTAAGAAAGCTTAATATATGTTAAGGTTTGTGAAGTGTTTGCCTGTTATATTAAACAAAGGGAGTCCTGATAAGTGCTTGGTTGGGCTGTCACATTTTTAGTCATAGCGATCATTGCGGGCGTGCTCGGCTTCGGAGGAATAGCGGGGGCTGCTACGGGGATAGCGAAGATACTCTTCTTCGTTTTTCTCGTTATATTTATAGTATCGCTAATTTTCGGCAGGAAGCCGCGTGTCTGAGAGGACCGGAGACGAGCCCGAGAATCAATCAGCCCCGTTCTTGCCCTTTTTATTCCCGACGAGAGACGACGGGTAATCGCCCGTTATCAGCCTCACACCCCTTTTCCTCGTAAAGTAGTTCCACGCCCACCGGAATAGCACCAGTACCTTGCTGTCGAATTCGATGAGATAGCTGATGTGGACGACTGCCCATATGAGCCACGCCGCAGGCCGGAAAGCCTTATCCTGCCGAGGTCGGCCACGGCTGCGTTCCGTCCTATCACCGCTAGGCTCCCCTTATCTGAGTACCTGAAGGGCCTGGTCCCTTTCCCGAGAGCCTGTCCCTGATAAGCTCCGCCACGTACCTGCCTTCCTGCATCGCGACCTGGGCGACGCCCGGGGGAGGGGCTGTCCGCCCTCGGGCGTGAAACCGGCTAGGTCCCCTATGACGAATATATCCGGGCGGCCGGGTATGGAGAGATCCGGCCCGACGATGACCCTTCCGCTCCCGTCGAGCGCAGCCCCGGCCCTCTTGCTGAGGACCCTGCCCAGCGGTGAGGCCTTAACGCCCGCCGTCCAGAGTATTGTCCTCGACTCTATCTCTTCGCGGACGCCGTCCCTGCTGAGGACCGCGGTATTCCCCGCTATGTCCGTAACCATCGTGTCGAGTCTTATGGTAACCCCCAACCTGCGGAGCGATTCCGCGGCCTTTTCCGAGAGGTCCCGCGGATAGGCCGGGAGCACCTGGCCCCTGCCCTCGACGAGAATTATCTCGGCCTTCCCCGTATCGATGTTCCTGAAATCCTGTTTGAGCGTGGTGTGGGAGAGCTCCCCGATGGTGCCCGCCAGCTCAACGCCGGTCGGGCCGGCCCCGATTATGAGGAACGTCATCCATTCTTTTTGTATCGCGGGGTCGGGCTCCCGCTCGGCCGCCTCGAACGAGAGGAGTATCTTCCTCCTCATTTCGAGCGCGTCTTCGACAGTCTTAAGCCCCGGCGCGATGCCGGCCCACTCCTCGTGACCGAAGTAATGGTGGCTCGACCCTGTGGCTACTATCAGCGTGTCATAAGTTATTATTCCGTCCCTGAGCACGACTGCCTTTTCGTCGGGCACTATGTCCGTCACCTCCGCCTGATAAACGCGGGTGTTCCTGTACCTGCTCAGCACCATGCGGAGCGGGGAGGCTATCTCCCCCGGCGAGAGCCAGCCCGCGGCGACCTGATACAGGAGCGGCTGGAAGAGATGGAAGTTCCTCTTGTCTATGAGCGTTACCCGTATCCCGGAGCGGGAGAGCGCCTTTGAGGCATAGAGCCCCCCGAACCCTCCCCCGAGTATGACTACATGGTGATCGCGGCCGCTCTCGTTCGTCACAGGCATATATAATTAGTATCCCTGACGGCCGTATAATTAAGAAATGGAAATCCACTGCGTCCGGAATCTACCTGATCTACGTCCGCGCCGGAATACCTCTGGATTAAATACCGGGAATTTCATAAAATAGATTAGGCCTGTCCAGCCGGTGACTGCCGGACAGGCTCCGTGGACGGCGTAAATCGTCAATATCGATAAGGAAGGTTAAAAGAACCGGGGACTCTTCATGGGCGAAAAATTTCTAATCGGATTCGCGGCGATAATCGTGCTCGGCATCGGGGCTTACTGGGTCTCCTGGCGTCTCAGGATACCAGCGATCCTGCTGCTCCTGGCCTCGGGATTCGTCGCCGGTCCCGTTACGGGGTTGATTGACCCGGACAAGATATTCGGCGATATACTCCTGCCCGTAGTTTCGGTCTGTGTCGCCGTGATATTGTTCGAGGGCGGGATGAACCTCAAGTTCTCCGAGTTAAAGGAGATAAGGCGGGTGGTCATAAGCCTCGTGACTATCGGTGTATTGGTCACCTGGGCCGTCACGGCCGCGGCCGCTTATTTCCTCTTCGGGTTCGAGCACCAGATAGCGGTACTCCTCGGGGCTATCCTCGTAGATGACAGGCCCCACCGTGATTATGCCGCTCCTGCGGAACATAAGGGCGTCGGGGAGGATGGACTCGATAATGAAATGGGAGGGGATAGTGATCGACCCTATCGGGGCGCTGCTTGCGGTTCTCGTGTTCCAGTCGGTCGCCGCGGGCGGGGTGATAGAAGCATCGGAGCAGGTCGCTTTCAGCGTGCTCAAGACCGTAATCGTGGGAGGCGCAATCGGAGTAGCCGGGGCGCGGGCGCTCATAACGTTATTGAGGAAATACTGGGTCCCCGACTATCTCCAGAACCCGGTCACGCTCATGATACTTATCGTCTCTTTCGTGCTCTCGGACTTTATACAGCGGGAATCGGGATTTGTCACGGTGACTATAATGGGCATAGTTCTCGCAAACCAGAAGACAGTCAGCGTGAAGCGCATCATGGAATTCAAGGAGACGCTCAGGGTATCTCTTCATTTCGAGCCTCTTTATTATTCTGGCTTCGAGGCTCACCTTTGAAGATCTGGATTTTATACTGACGTACAAGAGCGCGCTCTTCCTCGGAGTGCTGATTTTTATCGCGAGGCCGCTTTGCGTATTCCTGTCCACACGGGGGAGCGGCTTGCAGCTGAAGGAGAAGCTGTTTCTTTCATGGATGGCGCCCCGCGGCATCGTAGCGGCCGCCGTAGCTTCGGTCTTCGGTCTGAAGCTCGTGAGCAGCGGGTTCACGCAGGCGGATCACCTGGTCAGTATCACGTTCCTGGTAATCACCGCGACGGTGCTCGTTTACGGCCTGACCGCGCCCGCCCTCGCAAAGAAGCTCGGCATCGCCAGGCCCGACCCTCAGGGAGTGCTCATCGTGGGCGCGCACGACTGGGCGAGGGCCATGGCGAAATTCCTCCAGGACAACGGCTTCAAGGTGTCCCTGGTCGATTCCCATTGGGAGAACGTGTCCTCTGCGCGGAGGGACGGACTAAACGCTTATTACAAAAATATCGTTCTCGACAACGTAGCCGAGGACATAGACTGCGAAGGCATAGGCAAGCTCCTCGCGCTCACGTCGAACGACGAAGTGAACTCTCTCGCGGCGCTCAGCTTCGCCGAGACCTTCGGCAGGTCCGAGGTCTATCAGCTCCCGAGAGAAACCGGCTGGCATAATCCGCATGAAGAGAATTACGTCTCGGATCTTTCGGGGAGGTTCCTGATTCCGCCCCGAAGCGACCTTCGAGAATATCACCAGGAAGTTCGGCTCCGGAGCCGTAATAAAGAAGACGTATATGACGGCCGAGTTCGACTTCAATGCGTTCAGCGGCCGTTACGGGGATAAAGCCATGCCGCTCTTCCTGATCAAGGAGAACGGGGACCCTCCTCGCTTTCGCCAACGATAACCCGCCCGCTCCGCAGCCCGGCCACTGTCTCGTGGCGCTCGTCGCCGAAATCACGGAAGCAGTCAGCGTAGCGAGCCGGCGTAGGATAGTGTCCGGTTCGCGGTGTGTTGATGTTTTTATCGTGGTATTCTAAATAATCCAGGAGGGGTAGATGGGAACAGCAACCATCGTGTTAAACGATTCGCCTTATGGGATTGAAAAGCTTTGGAACGCCTTGAGGTTAGCGCAGGCGCTTATGGTCTCCGGGGAGAAGATTAATCTTTTTCTTATGGGGGACTCCGTCGTTGCTGCCAAAGCGGGGCAGGAAACGCCGAAAGGATATTACAATGCAGGGGAGATGTTAGCGGATATCGTATCAAAAGGCGGCGCAGTCAAAGTATGCGGGACGTGTATCAAGGCAAGAGGCATAAGGACCGAGGAATTGGTGAACGGGGTCCAGGTCGGAAGGATGCTGGAGCTAGCCGGCTGGATCAAAGAAAGCGACAAGGTTTTGACTTTCTAGGCGGCGCAACTCGGGCTCGGGAACGGGCCGGCAAATGAAGGACGTCGATAAATTCGCCGGATGGAAAGCTCCTCGCGCTCATGCTTAATCCGTCATCTTTTGTCCGATTTTCTGGGGAATGACTACGACCTGATCGAGCACTTCGACTACACGTACTGCACGCCCTCCGGCCAGAAAAGACCTTACGTATATACCTTATTTCAGAGGAAGTAGTCGGCGAACGGGGCGCTTTAACCGGATACCGAACCGCCGGCCGGGGGGAATTATTCAGGCGGTTATAGCCGCGAGGATAAAGCTGACGATGAACATCGCCAGCAATGATGCCCATCATGATGCGGGGCATCTTGCTGCTGTAGCCCCTGTGCGCGTTCGGCACGCTCGACTGGGAGAAGCTCTCCCTCCTTTCCATGAGCCCCTTTCCGGCGCGGCTGTCGAGTCCCGTCTTATGGGCTGCTTCCGCTTCCCTAACCTCTACCCTTTCCTCGACGGCTTCGGCCTTCTCCCTGATTTCTTCGGTGCGTTCTTCTTCAGTCATTCTTAGTGTCCACCACAGCTTACACTTATGCCTGTACGAGCTCCATCCGCCCGCGGGTTATGTCGGGTTGCGTGAGACTTATAAAGTTCGAGCCCAGAACGCGTACTCCTGCGCGACTTTGAGCTGGTACTTCAACTCCTTCGCCGAGTATCCTCTGCAGGTCGGTCCACGCGAGCATGCCGTAATACTCCCCTTCCGGTCGAGGATGAAAAGGTGCGATATGCCGTGCTCGTTCATGAGGTCGAGGCATTCGTAGAATGAAGATTCGAGCGTAACCTTATGAAGGACGTCGCTCATGATCTCGGCTATCCTGACCTCGGACGGCTTCTTGCCGAGGGCTACTAGCTTGGTGGCGAAATCCGAATGACCCACGACTCCGACGATGCGGCCCCCCTTCATGACTCCCGTCGTCCTCACCTTGAAATTCCTGAGCTTGAGCGCGGCGACATCGGCAGTGTCTTCAGCATCCACAAAATAAACCCTGTCTCTCTCGCCGATCAAATCGCGGACTTTTAATTCTTCCAACATGGATGCTCACCCCCTTTCGCGGATTTTTTACAGCCCGGGCATATTTAAAGACACACGAGGAGCTTGTTTAATACTCACGAGCATTTATAAATCCCCCCGACTGTTTAAATGCCCATCTTATTACATAATAGCACAAAACGGCGTGTCAAAGGAATACATATTTTTATGACCTCCGACTATTTTTTCCGGGCAGGACGGGCGCCATTCACGCCGTTTATTCGGAGTTTTATATCCGGACCTAAAAAATCGCAATATTAGTGGGGTGTTAATAAGCATCGTCAGACTTGAATAAATGATTTTCAACCAATAGAATAAATATAAGGGGTTGGGTGAATCGGGTTCATCCTGTTATTTACATTTACAAATAAAAAATAAGGAGAATAGAGATGGCAGAGTATGTGCATCCGGAAGTTGTAGTAAGCACCGATTGGGTCTCCGGGCATTTAAACGACCCGAAGATAAAGATAGTCGAGTCCGACGAGGACGTGCTTTTGTACGAAGTCGGCCACATAGAAGGCGCTGTCAAGATAGACTGGCAGACGGACCTCCAGGACCAGATCGTAAGGGATTATGTGGACAAGGCGAAATTCGAGAAGCTCCTGTCGGAGAAGGGCATAGCTAACGACACCACCGTCGTCTTCTACGGCGATAAGAACAACTGGTGGGCGTGCTACGCGTACTGGGTATTCAAGCTCTTCGGCCACGAAAAGGCCCTCGTCATGGACGGCGGCAGGCTGAAATGGGTCGCGGAGGGCAGGCCTCTTACGAAGGACGTCCCCGGTTACCCGAAGACCGCTTACAAGGTCTCGCGCGTGGACGAGTCCATAAGGGCTTTCAGGGACGACGTAGTGAAGCACATGGGCGCGAAGAAGCCGCTCATCGACGTGCGCTCGCCCAAGGAATTCACCGGGGAGCTCCTCCACATGGAGGCCTACCCGCAGGAAGGGGCGCTCAGAGGGGGGCATATACCGGGGGCGAAGAACGTTCCCTGGGCGACGGCCGTGAAAGAAGACGGGACTTTCAAGTCGGCCGACGACTTGAAGGCCATATACGAGGACGGCAAGGGGCTCAAGAAAGGCGACGACGTCATCGCGTACTGCAGGATAGGGGAGAGGTCCTCCCACACGTGGTTCGTGCTCACTTATCTCCTCGGTTTCGACAAGGTCAGGAACTACGACGGTTCGTGGACCGAGTGGGGGAACCTCGTAAAGGCCCCGATAGAGAAACCCTGAGCTCCGGGGTACCATTAATTTTTATAGAAAGAGACCGGGGCGTGCCGGGAATAGCCGTCTCATTTCTTCTTTTTATTTCGGTCGATCTGATAATATAGGACGGTCATGAGCAAGATAGATGAAATAATAGGACAGTTCCAGGGCGCCGACTATCAGGAGACGCTCGCCATGCTCCTCGATTACTCGGAGGCCCTGCCGCCCGCTGCCGGAACGAGTACGGGGAAGCGAGGGGACGCCGGATTTAACCGCGTGCCGGAATGCGAAACCCCCGTCTATATATTCATAAACGTGAAAGACGGGAAGGTGAAGATACACGCGGACGTGCCCGAGGAATCGCCGACAGTGAGGGGGTTCGTTTCGCTCATCGTGGACGCTTTCGACGGCGTTACCCCGGAAGAGATTGTTTCGGCCCCCGAGAACCTCATCCACAGCCTGAGCCTCGACCGGAAGCTCGGCACGAGGCGCATGTTCGGCCTCTCCGCGGTGTATAACCGCATCAGGAGCGAGGTCAGAAAGGCGGGCGGAGTCAATTGAAAGTGAATGCCCGGAGACGAGGGCCTGATTAACGGGCACGCCGTCCGCAAGAGAAAACCCCTATGAATCACGACGAATTAATGGAGCTCATACTCGAGCACTACAAGAGTCCCAAGAACCGGGGCCCGATTCAGGACGCGAGCGCCGTCCAGAGCGGGGGGAACCCCGGGTGCGGGGACGTTATAACCGTTTACGTGGACGCGGACGATGAGGGCGTCATACGCCGCCTGAGCTTTGAAGGGGAGGGGTGCATGGTGAGCCAGGCCGGAGCGTCCATTATACTCGAGAAGGCGGAGGGGAAGACCCTATCCGAGATAGAGCATATGCCGTCCGGGATAATGTCCGATATTCTGGGCAAGAGGCTTGTCGCGACGAGGCACGGCTGCGCCCACCTCGGGCTGAATACCCTCAAGCTCGCCGTAAGGAAACTGCTTTCTCAGGATGCGCGCGGTCTCAAACGCGGACAAATCCGGGGGGAATAGCGTTCATTCCCCGCTCCCGCCGGTCTTGACTCTCTATCGCTTCGCTATTATTTCAGGACTTGGGCTTGACGACGTACATGTTGGGGTTCTGGAGCCGCACCGCCTGGAGCCTCTGCTGTATGAGAGAGGCGAACCTTTTCAGGAGCTCGTATCCAAGGCTGTGGTCTTCCTCGCACTTCGTGCGTATGAAAGTGCCGTCGAGCACGACCGTCTTCGTCGGGGCCACGGCCTTCGCGTCGAAGTGGCAGAGATGGGGGGGGAAGAGCCAGCCCCAGCCGAGCACGTCCCCTTCGCCGATCATCTGTATGGTTATCGGGTCCCTGTCGGGTGCGAGCCTCGTTTCGAGCGCCACTATGCCCTCCTCGATTATGTAGAACTTGTCGGCCTTGTCGCTCTCGTGGAATATAAAATCCCCTTCCTTGAACGCGGCGTGAGCGGCCTTCTTTACTATCATGTCCAGATACTTCTTTTCGAGCCCCTTGAAGCAGTAGTGCTCGCTCAATATCGATTCGAGTTCTTGCATAGCGGC
>CAVWAZ010000045.1:0-13103 GCA_963752995.1 uncultured delta proteobacterium | reverse complement strand
GTGAAATGTGGGGATAGCCTTTAAGAATCGCGCCAAGGATGGCGCTCCTACGACACAAACTCTTTCCATTTGTAGGAGCGGCTTCCAGCCGCGATTCCATTTAAATCTACCCTTTTATCTAATCCTTCCATCCTTCGACAAGCTCAGGATGAACGGATTAAGCACCGTGTGTTCTTATGAGCGGAGACGCCACGAAGAAATCGAATATGCGCACACATTGTGTGCACTTGATGCTTTGTAAAACCCATATAAAATTACTGGGGTTCAGAAATTCCACTTAGAGGTCAATATGCCCGAATTGAGAATATTACGCACGTACGTCGATGTGCCCGATTCGCACACGATAGGTTCTTACATATCCCGCGGCGGCTATACCGCCCTCCCGAAGGCTCTCGGGATGAAGCCTGAGGAAATAATAGAAGAGGTAAAGAAGGCGGGTCTCAGGGGGAGGGGAGGCGCGGGGTTCCCGACCGGGGTGAAGTGGGGCTTTATACAGAGGGACTCGAAGAAACCGATATACCTCTGCTGCAACGCCGACGAAAGCGAGCCCGGGAGCTTCAAGGACAGGGAGATACTCGAGCGCGACCCTCACCAGATGCTCGAAGGCATCATCATCGGCTGCTATACGATAAATTCGCACAAGTCATACATATACATAAGGGGCGAGATGCCCTACGGCGCCAGTATTATAGAGGGTGCGATCAGGGAGGCCTACGAGAAAGGCTACCTCGGAAAGAACATTCTCAACTCCGGCTTCGACCTGGACGTCGTGCTCTTCAGGGGCGCTGGCGCGTACATATGCGGGGAGGAGACGGGGTTACTCGAATCGATAGAAGGGAAGAACGGAGAGCCCAGGCCCAAGCCGCCTTTCCCCGCCCAGATAGGACTCTTCGGATGCCCGACCATTATAAACAACGTGGAGACGCTCGCGTGCGTCCCTCACATAATCAACCGCGGCTCCGAGTGGTTCTCTTCGATAGGCATACCCAAGAACACGGGCACAAAAATTTACGGCCTCTGCGGCAATATTAATAAGCCGGGTCTCTACGAGCTCCCCCTCGGCATCACGCTCCGCGATCTCATCAACGAGTACGGCGAGGGCATACCGGGCGGAAGGAGCGTGAAGGCGGTATCTCCCGGAGGCTCTTCCGCGGCCGTGCTCTCGGCGGACGAGCTCGACATAACCATGGATTTCGATTCCCTTGCCGCCGTCGGATCGATGCTCGGGACGGCGGGCGTTACAGTGATGGACGATACCACGTGCATGGTGAGGGTCGCCCAGAACCTGGCCCATTTCTACAGGGACGAGTCCTGCGGGCAGTGCGTCCAGTGCAGGGAAGGCACCTGGTGGTTAGAGAAGATGCTCACGGACATTGAGGGAGGGAAGGGGAGGATGGAGCACATAGATACGCTCTTGGACGCGTGCTTCCAGATGAGGGGGACCACTATCTGCGCGCTCGCCGACGGGTGCGCGATGCCCATCGAATCCATAGTCAAAAAATTCCGCCACGAGTTCGAGGACCACGTACGCCTGGGCGTGTGTCCCTTCGAGAGGAAGACCCTCGGGGAATGGATATAGCACGGGATCTGTGCTCATGAACGGTTCTAGTGAAGTTACCCTGCCGTCGCGGCACGCCTAAAGATCCGGGGCGATGCGACATCTCCTTAGTTTAATACACGAATACGCATTATAGGATTCGATCGCAGACGGAGTTACTGAACGTTCTTTTTGCTCTCGGAAGGAGTGCCGGTGGTCTCGAGGTTGGGGTCGTTTATCTGCTTCGATTCGTCCTTGGGCGGAGTGACGTCTATCTCGTCGTCCTTCATGGATTTTCTGAACCCTTTTATCCCCTTGCCGAGGGAAGCGCCCAGATCGCCCAGCCTGCTTGGGCCGAATATAAGCAGCAGTATCACAAGGATTATTAAAAGCTCGGGCAGCCCGAAATGTCCAAACATGTTCTTACCTCTCCACTTATAAGGTACAGATGTTCCGGGTCAATGTCAATCAGCACACACGCACATAGTGCGTTCTTCGATCCTACCCATACTCCTCTGCCCAATCCAGCGACCTCTGCGCCCCTCCTCTCTCATTAAATATTCCTTGACACCCATACGCCCGAGTTCCATACTTAACAATAACAGGGAGAAAACCATGAAAGATAACGGACGGGTCAAAGAAAACATCGATACGCTCAAGGACGAAGTGCTCAGGCTGAAGCAAGAATTCTCGAACGTTTCCGACAACATACTCGATATCAGCCGCAAGGCTTACAAGACGGGGAACAAGAGGCTCGGGCACGAGGCCAAGAGGCTCCACGCGGAGCTCGGCGAGGGGCTCGAGAGCGCGCGCAGGTTGGGCGGCACCGGCATAGACGCCGTCGAGACCAGGATCACGCAGAAACCGCTGCTCAGCGTATTGATCGCTTTCCTCATAGGCGTGCTCGCCGGAAAGCTGATGGACCGCGAGTAAATCCGCACTTGTCAAAATCTCTTAATTCCAGGGGGATGCGCGTAGAATGGATATAGTCCAACTGGTTAATTCCCTCCCGCTAGAGCTAAAGATACTATCCTACGTCGTCATATCCATGCTCCTGGGCGCGGCTGTGGGCCTCGACCGTGAGCTCGCGGACAAACCCGCGGGTATCCGTACGCACATGCTCGTTGCGGGGTCTTCCGCCCTCCTCGTTTCGCTCGGCAAGCTAATAGTCCCTGACTTCGGACTTTCGGACGTCGCCCTCGGCTCGGATCCATTAAGGATAATAGGCGCGATAATCACTGGCGTGAGCTTCCTCGGTGCGGGCACGATAATTAGAAGTGGAGGAGAGGACAGGGTGAAGGGACTGACGACGGCGGCGGCGCTCCTCTTCGTCGCTTCAGTAGGCATATGCGTCGCTCTATCGAAGCCTTTGCTCGCCGTGGGCGTGACTATCATCGCTCTCGCGACACTGCGCGGCGTCGTTTACCTGGAGAGAAAGATCGGATTCGGGAGGAAGGAATTTTGAAAACCCCGGAAAGTCCCCGTGCCGGTTCCCTGCGTTTTATAATGCCTCCGAAAGCTGAAAAGCGGCTCGCCATGCCGTAAAATCCCATTGTAAGAAAACGTCATATATGTTAGGTTTTGTGAAGTGTTTGTGTGTCAAATTATACGATGGGAGTCCTGAGATATGCTTGGTTGGGCCGTTACATTTTTAGTCATAGCGATCGTTGCGGGCGTGCTCGGCTTCGGAGGAATAGCGGGGGCTGCTACGGGAATAGCGAAGATACTCTTCTTCGTTTTTCTCGTTATATTTATAGTATCGCTTATTTTCGGCGGGAAGCCGCGTGTCTGAGAGGACCGGAGACGAGCCCGAGAATCAATCAGCCCCGTTCTTGCCCTTTTTATTCCCGACGAGAGACGACGGGTAATCGCCCGTTATCAGCCTCACTCCCCTTTTCCTCGTGAAGTAATTCCACGCCCACTGGAACAGCACCAGCACCTTGCTGTCGAATTCGATGAGATAGCTGATGTGGACGAATGCCCATATGAGCCACGCCGGAAACCCGGACAGCCTTACTCTGCCGAGGTCGGCGACGGCGGCATTCCGTCCTATCACCGCGAGGCTCCCCTTGTCGAAGTACCTGAAGGGCCTGGTCTCCTTTCCCGATAGCCTGCCCCTGATAAGCTCCGCCACGTACCTTCCTTCCTGCATCGCGACCTGGGCGACGCCCGGGAGGGGCTGTCCGCCTTCGGGCGTGAAGCTGGCGAGGTCCCCTATAACGAATATTTCCGGGCGGCCAGGGATGCTCAGGTCCGGCCCGACTACGACCCTTCCGCTCCCGTCGAGCGCGGCCCCCGCCCTCTTGCTGAGGACCCTGCCCAGGGGCGAGGCCTTGACTCCCGCCGTCCAGAGCATGGTCCTCGACACTATCTCTTCGCGGGCGCCGTCCCTGCTGAGGACCGCGGTATTACCCGCTATGTCCGTAACCAGCGTGTCGAGCCTGATGGTAACGCCCAGCCTGCGGAGCGACTCCGCGGCCTTTTCCGAGAGGTCCCGCGGATAGGCCGGGAGCACCTGGCCCCTGCCCTCGACGAGAATTATCTCGGCCTTCCCCGTATCGATGTTCCTGAAATCCTGTTTTAGCGTGGTGCGGGAGAGCTCTCCTATGGTGCCCGCCAGCTCGACGCCCGTCGGGCCCGCCCCGATTATGAGGAACGTCATCCACTCTTTTTGTATCGCGGGGTCCGGCTCCCGCTCGGCCGCCTCGAACGAGAGAAGTATCTTCCTCCTCATTTCGAGCGCGTCTTCGACGGTCTTGAGCGCCGGCGCAATGCCGGCCCATTCCTCGTGACCGAAGTAATGGTGGCTCGACCCCGTGGCGACTATCAGCGTGTCGTAGGTTATTATTCCGTCCCTCAGCACGACCGCCTTTTCGTCGGGCACTATGTCGGTCACCTCCGCCTGATAAACGCGGGTGTTCTTATACCTGCTCAGCACCATGCGGAGCGGGGATGCTATCTCCCCGGGCGAGAGCCATCCCGCGGCCACCTGATACAAGAGCGGCTGGAAGAGATGGAAGTTCCTCTTGTCTATGAGCGTTACCCGTATCCCTGAGCGGGAGAGCGCCTTTGAGGCATAGAGCCCCCCGAACCCTCCCCCGAGTATGACTACATGGTGACCGCGGCCGCTCTCGTTCGTCACAGGCATATATCATTAGTATCCCTGACGGCCGTATAATTAAGAAATGGAAATACGCTCCGTCCGGAATCTTGCTGATTTACCGTCCGCGCCGGAATACCTCTGGATTAAACACCGGAAATTTCATAAAATAAATTAGGCCTGTCCAACCGGTGACCGCCGGACAGGCTCCGTGGATGGCGTAAATCATCGATGTCGAAATAAATTTGAAAGGTTAAAAACCGGGATATGCCCGGAGACTCATCATGAACGAAAGATTTCTCTTAGGATTCGCGGCGATAATTGTGCTCGGCATAGGGGCTTACTGGGTCTCCTGGCGTCTCAGGATACCCGCGATCCTGCTGCTCCTGGCCTCGGGATTCGTCGCCGGTCCCGTTACGGGGCTGATAAACCCGGACAGGATATTCGGCGATATACTCCTGCCCGTAGTTTCGGTCTGCGTTGCCGTAATATTGTTCGAGGGCGGGATGAACCTCAAGTTCTCCGAGCTGAAGGAGATAAGGAGGGTGGTCGTCAGTCTCGTAACTATCGGCGTACTGGTCACCTGGGCGGTCACGGCCGTGGCCGCTTATTTCCTCTTCGGTTTCGAGCACCAGATAGCGGTGCTCCTCGGGGCTATCCTCGTAGTGACGGGCCCTACCGTGATTATGCCGCTCCTGCGGAACATAAGGGCGTCCGGGAGGATGGACTCGATAATGAAATGGGAGGGGATAGTGATCGACCCTATAGGGGCGCTGCTTGCGGTTCTCGTGTTCCAGTCGGTCGCCGCGGGCGGGGTGATAGAAGCATCGGAGCAGGTCGCTTTCAGCGTGCTCAAGACCGTAATCGTGGGAGGCGCAATCGGAGTGGCCGGGGCGCGGGCGCTCATAACGCTGCTGAGGAAATACTGGGTCCCCGACTTTCTCCAGAACCCGGTCACGCTCATGATACTTATCGTCTCTTTCGCGCTCTCGGACTTTATACAGCGGGAATCGGGATTTGTCACGGTCACAATAATGGGCATAGTTCTCGCAAACCAGAAGACAGTCAGCGTGAAGCGCATCATGGAATTCAAGGAGACGCTCAGGGTGCTCTTCATTTCGAGCCTGTTTATTATTCTGGCTTCGAGGCTCACCTTTAAAGATCTGGATTTTATACTGACGTACAAGAGCGCGCTCTTCCTCGGAGTGCTGATTTTTATCGCGAGGCCGCTCAGCGTATTCCTGTCCACACGGGGGAGCGGCTTGCAGCTGAAGGAGAAGCTGTTTCTTTCATGGATGGCGCCCCGCGGCATCGTGGCGGCCGCCGTGGCTTCAGTCTTCGGTCTGAAACTCGTGAGCAGCGGGTTCACGCAGGCGGATCACCTGGTCAGCATTACGTTCCTGGTAATCACCGCGACGGTGCTCGTTTACGGCCTGACCGCGCCCGCCCTCGCTAAGAAGCTCGGCGTCGCCAGGCCCGACCCTCAGGGAGTGCTCTTCGTGGGCGCGCACGACTGGGCGAGGGCTATAGCGAAATTCCTCCAGGACAACGGCTTCAAGGTGTCCCTTGTCGATTCCCATTGGGAGAACGTATCCTCCGCGCGGAGGGACGGACTAAACGCCTATTACAAGAATATCGTTCTCGACAACGTGGCCGAGGACATAGACTGCGAAGGCATAGGCAAGCTCTTTGCGCTGACGTCGAACGACGAAGTGAACTCTCTCGCGGCGCTCAGCTTCATCGAGACCTTCGGCAGGTCCGAGGTCTATCAGCTCCCGAGAAATACAGGTTGGCATAATCCGCACGAAGAGAATTACGTCTCGGACCTTTCGGGGAGGTTCCTGTTCCGCCCCGAAGCGACCTTCGAGAATATCACAAGGAAGTTCGGCTCCGGAGCCGTAATAAAGAAGACGTATATGACGGCCGAGTTCGACTACAACGCGTTCAGCGGCCGTTACGGGGATAAAGCCATGCCGCTCTTCCTTATAAAGGAGAACGGCGCCCTCCTCGCTTTCGCCAACGATAACCCGCCCGCCCCGCAGCCCGGCCACTGTCTCGTGGCGCTCGTCGCCGAAATCACGGAAGCAGTCAGCGTGAGCGAGCCTGCCTAGCCGGCGCCGCATCTCAACAAAGGCATTTTACGGCCTTCCATTTATGGAAAAGCGTTTAGAATCGATTGAGGATGATTACTACCCGGGGTTCGTACTGTCAGGCGGTTATAGCGGCGAGGATAAAGCTGACGATGAACATCGCAGCGATGATGCCCATCATGATGCGGGGCATCTTGCTGCTGTAGCCCCTGTGCGCGTTCGGCACGCTCGACTGGGAGAAGCTCTCCCTCCTTTCCATCAGGCCTTTTCCGGCGCGGCTTCGAGACCCCGCCTTATGGGCTGCTTCCGCTTCTTTCGCCTCTACCCTTTTCTCGACGGCTTCGGCGCTTTCCCTGATTTCTTCGGTGCGTTCTTTTTCAGTCATTCTTATTATCCATCGGAGCTTATAATTATTCGTAAGATCTTCTATCCGCCCGTATGTCGCGGCCGCGTGGGATTATAAAGGCCCGAACGCGTATTCCTGCGCCACTTTGAGCTGGTACTTCAGCTCCTGTACGAGTATCCTCTGCAGGTCGGTCCACGCGAGCATACCGTAATATTCGCCTTCCGGGTCAAGGATGAAAAGGTGCGATATGCCGTGCTCGTTCATGAGGTCGAGGCATTCGTAGAATGAAGATTCGAGAGTTACCGTATGAAGGACGTCGCTCATGATCTCGGCGATCCTGACCTCGGACGGCTTCTTGCCGAGGGCGACGATCTTGGTGGCGAAATCCGAATGACCCACGACTCCGACTATGCGGCCCCCTTTCATGACTCCCGTCGTCCTCACCCTGAAATTCCTGAGCTTGAGCGCGGCGACATCGGCAGTGTCTTCAGCATCCACAAAATAAACCCTGTCTCTCTCTCCGATCAAATCGCGGACTTTTAATTCTTCCAACATGGATGCTCACCCCCTTTCGCGGATTTTTTACAGCCCGGGCATATTTAAATACTCACGAGGAGCTTGTTTAATACTCACGAGCATTTATAAATTCCCCCCGACTGTTTAAATGCCCATCTGACTTACATAATAGCACAATTCTCAGGTATAAAGAACCCCTTTTTATTCCGAGCGGCGTGCGTCTCCCGGAGGCGCATGAGGGGTTGCCGGGCATGAATCGAAACAGAGCCGATCACATCCAAATATATATCGGTTGGCACGACTCACTTTCTGCACGTTTCTTTTATCGCCCTCAGCATAACTCGTGTATAAAAATTATTCAGGTGGTACTAATATAACGAGGCGAAGTGTTGTAATTGCACTTCTATCGGGATGAAGTGTAAGCGTAATAATCCCTGGACATTAGATAAACTCATTCATGGCACGGCATTTGCCATCTGTCTGATTAATGCCGGGATGCAGAGTGGAAAATCGAGACGGATCCTTCGACCGGAATACGGGATTGCGGCACGGATATAATCCGTTCAGGCCGGGCCTGGCGGCATCCGGTTGGGCTTGTTTTAATTCCGGCCGAATCCACGGGTATCAAAATTCTAATGATTTCGGGATGTTCAAAGTGGGCGGTAGACTTGAAATAATATTGGTCAACCAATAAAATAGATATGAGGGGTTGGGTGAATCAGTGCCCATCCGTTTAATTACAATAATAAACAAAGGAGAATTGAGATGGCAGAGTATGTGCATCCGGAAGTTGTAGTAAGCACCGATTGGGTCTCCGGGCATTTAAACGACCCGAAGATAAAGATAGTCGAGTCCGACGAGGACGTGCTTTTATACGAAGTCGGCCACATAGAAGGCGCTGTCAAGATAGACTGGCAGACGGACCTCCAGGACCAGATCGTAAGGGATTATGTGGACAAGGCGAAGTTCGAGAAGCTCCTGTCGGAGAAGGGCATAGCCAACGACACCACCGTCGTCTTTTACGGCGATAAGAACAACTGGTGGGCGTGCTACGCGTACTGGGTATTCAAGCTCTTCGGCCACGAAAAGGCCCTCGTCATGGACGGCGGCAGGCAGAAGTGGGTCGCGGAGGGCAGGCCTCTTACGAAGGACGTCCCCGGCTATCCGAAGACCGCTTACAAGGTCTCCCGCGTGGACGAGTCCATAAGGGCTTTCAGGGACGACGTAGTGAAGCACATGGGCGCGAAGAAGCCGCTCATCGACGTGCGCTCGCCTAAGGAATTCACCGGGGAGCTGCTCCACATGGAGGCGTACCCGCAGGAAGGGGCGCTCAGAGGGGGCCATATACCGGGGGCGAAGAACGTTCCCTGGGCGACGGCCGTGAAAGAAGACGGGACTTTCAAGTCGGCTGACGACTTGATGGCCATATACGAGGACGGCAAGGGGCTCAAGAAAGGCGACGACGTCATCGCGTACTGCAGGATAGGGGAGAGGTCCTCCCACACGTGGTTCGTGCTCACTTATCTCCTCGGTTTCGACAGGGTCAGGAACTACGACGGGTCGTGGACCGAGTGGGGGAACCTCGTTAAGGCCCCGATAGAGAAACCCTGAGCTTCGGGGTACTATTAATATTTATGAAAAGGGCCGGGGTGTGCCGGGAATAGCCGTCGCACCCTTTTTTATTTATGTATCTGGATAATATTGGACGGCCATGACAAGGATAGATGAGATTATCGGACAGTTCCAGGGCGCCGACTATCAGGAGACGCTCGCCATGCTCCTCGATTACTCGGAGGCCCTGCCCCCGCTGCCGGACGAGTACAGGGAAGCGAGGGACGCCGGATTTAACCGCGTGCCGGAATGCGAAACCCCCGTGTATATATTCATAAACGTGAAAGACGGGAAGGTGAGGATACATGCGGACGTGCCCGAGGAATCGCCGACAGTGAGGGGGTTCGTTTCTCTCCTCGTGGACGCTTTCGAGGGCATTACCCCGGAGGAGATCGTTTCGGCCCCCGAGAACCTCATCCACAGCCTGAGTCTCGACCGGAAGCTCGGCACGAGGCGCATGTTCGGCCTCTCGGCGGTGTATAACCGTATCAGGAGCGAGGTCAGAAAGGCGGGCGGAGTCAATTGAAAGTGTATGCCCGGCGACGAGGGTCCGATTAACAGGCGCGCTGTCCGCAAGAGAAAACCCCTATGAACCACGACGAATTAATAGAGCTCGTACTCGAGCACTACAAGAATCCGAAGAACCGGGGCCCGATTCAGGACGCGAGCGCTGTCCAGAGCGGGGGGAACCCCGGGTGCGGGGACGTTATAACCGTCTACGTGGACGCGGACGATGAGGGCGTCATACGCCGCCTGAGCTTCGAAGGGGAGGGGTGCATGGTGAGCCAGGCCGGAGCGTCCATTATACTCGAGAAGGCGGAGGGGAAGACACTCTCCGAAATAGAGAATATGCCGTCCGGGATAATGTCCGATATTCTCGGCAAGAGGCTCGTCGCGACCAGGCCCGGCTGCGCGTACCTCGGGCTGAATACCCTCAAGCTCGCCGTAAGGAAGCTGCTGGCTCGGGATATGCACGGTCTCGAACACGGGGAAGCCCGGGGGGAATAGCGTTCATTCCCCGCTCCCGCCGGTCTTGGCTCTCTATCGCTTCGCTATTTTTTCAGGACTTGGGTTTGACGACGTACATGTTGGGGTTCTGGAGCCTGACCGCCTGGAGCCTCTGCTGTATGAGAGAGGCGAACCTTTTCAGGAGCTCGTATCCCAGGTCGTGGTCTTCCTCGCACTTCGTGCGTATGAACGTGCCGTCGAGCACGACCGTCTTCGTCGGGGCCACGGCCTTCGCGTCGAAGTGGCAGAGATGGGGGGGGAAGAGCCAGCCCCAGCCGAGCACGTCGCCTTCTCCGATCATCTGTATGGTTATCGGGTCCCTGTCGGGGGCGAGCCTCGTTTCGAGCGCCACTATGCCCTCCTCGATTATGTAGAACTTGTCGGCCTTGTCGCTCTCGTGGAATATAAAATCCCCTTCCTTGAACGCGGCGTGCGCGGCCTTCTTTACTATCATGTCCAGATACTTCTTTTCGAGCCCCTTGAAGCAGTAGTGCTCGCTCAATATAGATTCGAGTTCTTGCATAGCGGCGTTCTCCCGGGATAATCAAATATTCACGTCAATATTATAATTTTAATTCGCAGGATATGCCATTGTAAATACAATTCTCAATATATTGTGACGTATATTGTAAGGCAAATAGATGTTCGGATTAAATCAGGAGAGGGGCAATTAACGGGTGTTGCCATTTCCGGAACGACTGTGTGCGGGTCTTGAGACCTCTTATCCCTGCTGATGTACGTGCTACAATATCCGATTATTCCCGGCTGGCTCTTCGAACCGGAAGGATTTTGATTCCTTCAGTATTGACTCACCCGGCCAGTATTGACTCACCCGGCAAATTTACGGTTCTATAATGTCCATACGCTGCATCATACCCACGTCCTCATGAGTTAGAATGTGGCAGTGCATAACAAAGCTTCCAGGGTATGAAGGATTCAGGAAAGTCCTGAAAGTTACCGTACCGTGATCTGCGTCGTTAATATTTCCGTTCCCCCCGGTCGCTGCCGGCACAAGGATTGTATCGCGCCATTCGGGCTCGGGGAGGGGTATGCCATTTACATGAGTAACCAGAAACGGATTTATATGTATATGAAATGGGTGATCCGAGAATGAACGGTTTATAATTGTCCACTCCTCGAAATTACCGCCGAACATGTTGCCAAATAGTGGTTCGTCCTCCGTGAAAAGCCCTTCTTTCTGATAATCAATACGGGGCATTTCCGGGTCGGGAACTGGATTTGGTATACCCGTATCATCGGCATCTCTTGCCATGAGCAAGTTTGTGAAAGGTGTGCCTCCCCAGTAATCGGCGTCGTAGAGGTCGAAGTACCATCCACAGGAAGGCAGCCGGTCTTCGGGCATTGCTTGTTGTCCACCCATGGTATGACCGCATAATTCCATCGCCATGTTACGTTTGGCATCGAGCGGAGCGGCCAGCATCTCTTCTCTCGTGGGAATTCCCGAAGTATTGGGCAGAGGGCCTGATGGAAGATCCATATCCTTAGCTGCGCCGGATACGACTATTGTGGCCAGAGTCACCGGGTAGGTTGCTGCGGGGAAATCGCCCCCTATGTTGGATGGCCGGGCCCCGGGGGCTATGCCCTGTGGGGTAACCGAGTAAGGACCCGCGGGGTCGAGCACCTGAAGGAGATACGTACCCGGCTCACCTGCCTTAACGAGAACGTCTACGCGGTTTCCGGCTCCCATTACGTATGGTTCCCCTTCGTCCAGAGTAAGCATCTCCGGGGTGTTTATTCCGTCGTTGGCAACGACGTTCAAGCTGTGTCCCTCGAGCGCCACGGGAAGTGTCTCGCCGGCAGCCGCGTTTAAGAGCCTCCACCGCTGTACTTCTCCGGGGCGCATTTTCAGCGTGGGGTTAGTTACTCCGTTTGTGGTGTAGTAAGCGTTACTGTTCAGAAATTTGGCCCAAAGTCCATTAGTAGCTCCGATGTCCGAATTGGCTTGCATAGCGTCCTGGTTTACAAAAGGAACCACGCCGTTTTGATCGGTCCGGATTACCTGAAAAGCCATAAGGTATTCTTTGGCCGCCGCTATTTCCGGGACTTCGTTCAAATCTCCGGGCCCGCCTTCGATTATCAGAAAGCCGGCCATTCCGCCGAAGAACTGAAAGCTGGTCGCGCCATGCTTGTGCGGGTGGTACCAGAACGTGCCGCTCTGATGGTCGGGGCCTATATCGACTTGAACCGGACTGGACGTTCCCGGCTCCATGTCCCTGAATACGTTATCGGAAATGCCATTGGGGCTGGTAGTCAAACCGTGAGTATGTATGTTCGTCGTAAACGGATCATGGGGGAAAGATCCCATCCTTTGATTTTCCGGGTTTTCGGGGAAATCGTTTTTTATATCGATCTGTAGTGAGTCGCCCGGTTTTAATCTTAGGGTCGGAGCGGTAAGTGCTCCCTCGTAACTCGGGCCTTTTACCAGATCCAGTTCGCCTGTCTCAATGTTCTCGATAAAATTTTCCGCAATGAAGGTCCTCAGGGTCGTTCTCAGAACGCCGTTTCGAGAATTTCTTACTTCCGGTTGGGGAAATCCATCTCCGCTATTGTTATTACCGCATCCGCCTACTGTTAAAAAAGCTATAAAAGCTATAAAGGATAAAGGCATGATTAACGTTTTGCATACCTTCATGATCTTTATTGCCATGGTCAATCCTCCTTTTGGATTGTCGCGCAAATCAGGAGTGCAACAAGCTGGAATCTTGACAAGATTCTCTATTGCCTTAATTATTGCAGCTATAACAAGAGGAAGTCAATTTAGAAAATAAATTATTATAAGCTTGAATGGGCTAAATCATTATAACAGCTCATTGGCATGGCAGGTATTGTCCTCTCGGATATACCTCCATTATTGGTTATTATTAATCCGGGACA
>CAVWAZ010000044.1:0-13399 GCA_963752995.1 uncultured delta proteobacterium | reverse complement strand
TAAAAAAAAGCCCTTCACCTTCCTTTGTCTTTTCATAAAACACACACCGTGTATTCATCAAGGAAAAGAAGGATAAAAAACAGCCTTTCTCCTTTCTTTGCCTTCCGGGCACAATCCACGAATCCATTGCCTTTTCTTTCCTCCACATTACCCCTTACTCCCATGGCAGTATCTTTAGTGAATCAAGCTCTCAGGAAAGGAGTAGCGAATGAAATATTCAGGAAGGTTAATTTCCCTCACTCTCGGAATTCTATTCATCCCTCACAGCCTCCCGGCAATACCAGACGACACGGCAGCCGCCCCGCCCGACATTAAGGGCGTCTGGAAGGGCACCGTCGACGTCTATTATCCGGAAGGGATAAACAGGCAGGAGATAGTGTTCACGGTCTCCGAGCAAAACGGCTGGTACTTCAAGGGCGTAAGACACCGGAAGATGATCGAGTCCTCGGGTAAGGCCTCAAGCTACGTAAAGGACAAAGCCGAGAACGAAGCGGACGAGCCCGTGCTGGGCGTCATAGGATTCGACGGCAGGAGTTTCAACTTGGTCGAGGTGGGCGATTACGGTATGCTCAAGGGCAGCCTCGTCGGCGGCAATCAGATGGAATTGATCTACCTGGAATCAGGCGACCATCCGCTGGTATCCCGGACAGTCCTGACGAGGGAATAGCGCACACACACAATGTGTGTTTTCCGATTCCCTCCAGACTCCTCCGACTAATCCAGCGATCGCGGCAGATGCAACTGCTCCGTGTCGCACCCACCGCCCGTTCGTGCTGAGCTTGTCGAAGCACGCATTTTCTCTTCCCGACATTACAGAATTTGTGTTAAGAAAATCGCATGATGAAGCGTGAAAAATCTTTCAGCTTCCCATTTGAAAGATTTTAGCTTCAACACAAGATTTGTAGCAAATTATGTAGTCGGATGATTTTTGCTTCTTTTCATCCCTGTCCTGAATTCATTTCAGGAAAGGAAAAGAAGGATAAAAAAAAGAGCCTTTCTCCTTTTTGCCTTTTCTCTATCTTCGTCATTGGCAAAATCGAACGCTCCGCGGCGACCCGCCCCCCCTCACCTGTAAAGCACGACAGGCGGCGGCACCTTGTTGCTCACCGGGTCGATAGTCCGGAGATACGCGTAGATCGATATCAGGTCCGCGTCCGGAAGCTCGGCCAGCTCCTGCCACGGCATCGGGTAGAGGAGCCTCCTGCCGAGGCCCATGTGCATCCCCTCCCTCATCGTCCCGACGAACTGCACGTCGGTCCACGTCCCTATACCGGTCTCGACATCGGGCGTGAGGTTGGCAGAGAATACGAGCGTGTCGTTCGACGCCCACACGGTATTATCGAGGTTGTCGAGGAACTCCATGAACGCGTTCGACGTTATGACCATGTCGGATACGTCGGGTATCTTCTCGTCCTGCGGATGCCCCGAAAGGAGCCTCTCCGGGTTCGGCATAGGCTTGCCGTCAGGGCCCCTCAACTCGGGCGTATGGCAGAAGTTGCACTTCCACTCGTTCACCAGCTCCGCCCCCCGCGTGACCTGCGCGGCGGTATAAGATACAGCGGGCACGGGTACAGCCGCCTGCTGAGTCGTGGTCTTATTGCACCCCGCAGCCAGGGCCGCAAGAGCCAGCACCGCAAAAGCGGCGAATTTCAAATTAATGTTTTTCATTTTTCACCCTCCTGGAAACCATTTTAATTATGCCGGATTTTTCGGAATTTGCTATCACACGCACATAGTGCGTTCTACGAATCTTCCGAATCTCTTTTGCTCGGCCAACAGTCGTAACCCAACCCGTTCGTCCTTAATTCTTCAGTTCCGATTCCCACTTATCAAGGGGCGGAAGGTTAGGCACTCGGGGTGATTACCTCACACCTCAATCAATCAAGAAACTGCCTTTCTCTTCCCGACATTACAGAATTTGCGTTAAGAAAATCGATTGTACGAGCGTTAAAAATCTTCCACGGGCTGGGGTTGAATTGGAAGATTTAGCGAGTACATGAGATTTTTAGCAAATTATGTAGTCGGATGATTTTTGCTTCTTTTCATCAAGGAAAAGAAGGATAAAAATCAGCCTTTCTCCTTCTTTGTCTTTTCATTAAACACACTACGTGTGTTCATCAAGGAAAAGAAGGATTAAAAAACAGCCTTTCTCCTTCCTTGCCTTTTCTTTACTTGTCATTCACAACTACGGGAATCCAGCTAAGTCGTCGCGGCTGGAAGCCGCTCCTACCTCCCCAATCCCTGGCGCATCCATTCCACTCAATGCATAATATAATATTGCAGGAGGCACTCATATGAAATTCGGAATTTCCATGTTCCCCACGGATTATGCCATACACCCGGCGGAGCTGGCCCGCGAGGTCGAGGGCCGGGGCTTCGAATCGCTCTGGATGCCCGAGCATACACACATCCCGGCAAGCAGGCGCACGCCCGCGCCCGGAGGCGGAGACCTGCCGGAATATTACTGGCACACGTATGACCTGTTCGTCGCCCTCACCGCCGCGGCTACAGCCACGACGCGCCTCCTTATCGCGAGCGGCATCTGCCTCATCATCGAGCGCGATCCCATCATTACGGCGAAGGAAGTGGCGAGCCTCGACAGGCTTTCCGGCGGCCGATTCATATTCGGCATAGGCGGAGGCTGGAACGCCGAGGAGATGGCGAACCACGGGACGGATTTCAAGAAGCGGTGGCGCATCCTGCGAGAGCGCGTCCTCGCCATGAAGGAGATATGGACGAAAGACGAGGCAGAATACCACGGGGAATTCGTCGACTTCGATAAAATATGGTCCTATCCGAAACCTCTCCAGAAGCCGTACCCCCCGGTGCTTATGGGCGGCTCGGGCCCTACGACATTCGACCGTGTCATCGAGTTCTGCGACGGCTGGCTTCCCGCGGGAGTCGATCCCAAAACAATGCCGGAAAGAATGAAGGAGCTCCGCAGAAAGGCCGAAGAAGCGGGGCGCGCGCCCGGAGACATACCCGTCACCTTCGTAATATACGGCAGCCCGGACCGGGAAACGGTGGACACGCTCGGTAACGCCGGCGTCTCACGGACCGTATTCGCCGTACCGCCAGGCGATAAGGACGCGGTGCTGCCCGTTCTGGACAAATACGTAAAACTCACGCACACACACGTAGTGTGATTCTACGATCCTCCCGTATCTCTTCCGCTCAAACCAGCGACGAAGCCAATACCGTTCGTCCTGAGGCGCAGAATCTGCGCTCATAAACGATCCTTTCGCCGTTCCTCTGCCCTACCTACCCTGTCATTTCGACCACTGCTTCGAGCGAGCGAGAAGTCGGACGCCCCGAGCTAATTGCAATTCGCAAACAGTACACCGAACATCAGATTAGGAAAACAAAACGGGAGAAATCTATCTTTTGCCTTTCTCTCCCCGACATTACAGAATTTGCGTCAAGAAAATCGCGTGTTTAAGCGTGAAAATCTTTCAGTTTTCCATTTGAAAGATTTTAGCTTAAACATAAGATTTTCAGCATAATTCTGTAGTCGGATGATTTTTGCTTCTTTTCATCAAGGAAAAGAAGAAAGAATTCAGCCTTTGCCTTTTCTTTATCTTCGTCTTTTCATAAACCACACTACGTGTGTCTTTTCAATTCCTTCCCAACCTCTTCAGCTAAAACTGCGTACGCGGCAATTTCACATGTCCGCGGCGACTCGCCGTCCCGTTGACATGTCCCTTACCCATATTCTATAATGTTTTAAGGGATCCGGTTTGTTATGCGCCTTCCCGAAGGGAGCCGGTACAAGCAGGAGAGAGGCAAAAGGAGGATGTTATGAATATTTTCGGAAGGTTCTATATACCCGCTTTACTCATTTCCCTGTTTTTAATCCCGTTATCATCAGAAGCAATTCAACGGACGGTCACGAGTCTCGCTGACTCGGGCGCGGGCTCGCTAAGAAATGTAATCGCGTCCGCGGGCGGCGGGGACGAGATAGTCTTCGCGGTCCCTCTCCCCGGCACGATCAGCCTTTCCTCGGAAATACCCATCGACGTCAGCCTGACTATAACAGGCCCGGGCGCGGAGTTCCTCACCCTCGACGGCGGAGGCGCGACGAGGATATTCAACATAGGCGGCGTTACGAACGTCACAATATCGGGACTCAGGTTCTTCGACGGCTTCAGCGTAGATGACGGCGGGGCAATAGACTCATCTACGGACAACCTTACGATCAACGACTGTATCTTCGAATCGAACGAAGTCTCGTGTGAGGTGCAGGATTGTCAGACTAACGGAGGGGCTATCAGCAACGGTAGCGGTAGCACGGTATTTGTGATAAACAATACCTATTTCATTTCGAACCGCGCCTATTGCACGTTAGCGGGCTGTCAGACTTTCGGAGGGGCTGTCCATAACGGAGGAGGCAATTTCACAGCCGCGTTTACCGGCTGCACGTTCGAGTCAAACGAGGCCGAATGCATAGACTCCAACTGTCTCGCCGAAGGCGGAGCTTATTTTAACGGGGGCGGAGGAGGCTCCCAGAGCTTCCTCAACTGTACGTTCTATAATAACACCGCCGCGTGCGAGGAAGATAACTGCCAGGCGTTCGGAGGCTCTATCGCGGACGGCAGCAGCGTCAACCCGACGAACATCGACTTCTGCACTTTCAGCTCCGACATATCCGAATGTTCTGGAGACAACTGTACAGCGCAAGGTAACAGCATCTGGATATTTAACGGGTTTTTCAACAGCAATATTTTCTTTAACCCGTCCCCCGAAGGGAGCTGCGACGGGTCAGGAGACATCACTTCCCTCGGATATAATCTCGATTCATCCGACAACTGCCTGGGCGCGGGAGGCCCCGGCGACCAGCCGTTTACCGATCCAAGACTATTCCCCGGAGCGCCTCTCGATAACGGAGGCCCAACGCCGACCATAGCTCTATTCCAGAACAGTCCGGCCATAGACGAGGGCAATCCTTCGTGCCCACCGCCTGACACGGACCAGAGGGGGTTCGTGCGCCCGCAGTTCGAGAGGTGCGACAGCGGCGCGTATGAATTCGAAGGCCAGGTGCAGGCCGTGAACATCCCGACTCTCGGCGAATGGGCTATGCTGGCGATGTTCTTGGTTTTAGGTGTAGCGGGGTATATCGCGATAAGAAAACGGTATGCGCGCATAGTGTGACACACAATGTGTGGCGCAGAACCTGCGCTCGAATACAGTGCTTTCGCTCGTTGCCAAACTCAGCAGCATCCCCCTACCCGTTCACCCTGCTTGTCCGGCGTAGCCTTTTATCCTCCGAAGCCTTCTCGTCGGTCGAAGCCTTAGCGGAGTCCGAAGCATAGGAGGATGGCGAAGCCGGAAGCTTGCCGAAGGGTCGTAGGGCGGAGTTTTTTCTTCCCGACATTACAGAATTTGCGTTAAGAAAATCGATTGTACGAGCGTTAAAAATCTTCCACGGGCTGGGGTGGAATTGGAAGATTTAGCGAGTACATGAGATTTTTAGCTAATTCTGTAGTCGGATGATTTTTGCTTCTTTTCATCAAGGAAAAGAAGGATAAAAAAACAGCCTTTCTCCTTTCTTTGACTTTTCATAATACACACTACGTGTGTCTTTTCATCCGGGAAAAGAAGAACACACACAATGTGTGTTTTATGATCCTACCGAATCACCTCTGCTCATATCAGCAACTGCGGCAATCCCGTCCTTCAGATATTTCCTTCCCCTTCCGCAGACGAATGCGGTATGCTTAATACATCTTCAATATTCATGGAGAAGCAAAATGAAATACACATTACGAGCATTGCCGATTGTCCTGGTTTTTACATTGATCCATACCGCGCTCACATCCTTTACATCAAACGCGGAAGACTCCGCGGTGACGCCTCCTGACCTCAAAGGCGTCTGGAAAGGGACCGCGGAAGTCTATTACCCCGACACGACGAAGAAGCTGACCACCGAGCTCCGCGTCACGGAACAGGACGGATGGTACATCAAGGGAGTAAGACACTGGAAGCTCCTGGACGTCACCGGAAAACCCATCGGACACGTTATGGAGAAAGCGGTCAACGAAGCGGACGAGCCGTTCCTGGGAGTAATAGGTTTCGACGGAAAGAAAATCAATTTTGTCGAGGTCGGCGACTGGGGGTCCATGAAAGGGAACCTCGCCGGCGGCAATCAGCTCGAGCTCATATACACTGAGTCGGGCGACCACCCGCTCGTCTTCAGGACTGTGCTGACCAGGGAATAACCGCGGCACACAACGTGTGCAATCGAAGGACCGCCATAATTTCAGTCCCCTACTTCTCCATCGGGTTCAGGTTCGCGTGCGCGATCCACTGCCACCCGGAGGCGGTCTTCAGCCATACGCTCTGCCTCGGCGACGGCGACGGGTTCGAAAGCTTTTGACCGGCGATGCTCTCGCTCACCGATACGCCGTATGTGACTATGAGTGCGTCCCCCTGCTCCGTCACCTTGAAATCCGAGAACTGCACCTTAACCGGGTCGAGGGCCTTCAGGAGCGCAAGCTCCCCCTCCCTGTCCCTCGCTCCGTCCTCGTGGACGCTCTGGAACCCGGGCGCGACCATCGACTCGACCGTTGCCATGTCCTCGGCCATAATCATCGACCACATCTTTCTCTCGAGCTTCTCGCCCTCGCTCATCGTGTCGTCCGCGTATGCGGAGCACACGCCCGAGGCGATAATCACCGCGCAAAGCGCAATCCCTATAATCTTCATTAGTCCCTCCGTTACCGGCATGATTTGTACATCAGGTACATCAGTTCCAATTATATACCCGCTTCACCCGGCCCCGGTATATTTAATAAAGACAGGGGTGACCCTCGCCCGCAGGCATACGATCTCTAACCAACTCCCCCGCTCAACCATCAACCGAAGCCAACCCGTTCACCCTGAGCTTGTCGAAGGATTGAACGGGTATTACCCACATACATCCACGGTGACACGCCGCCCGTTCGTCCTATCTTTAATTTCCCTCTCCCCAGCGTGGGAAACAATTCCGAGTAAGCGAGGAATTGGTCGCTTTCACAGAAGAGGCTGAAGAGGTGCTTAATTCCGGCTCAACACTGCCTAAACCAAATAGCTAGGGTGAGGGGGTACTTTAATATGTAAAACCGTTCGTCCTGCTTGTCCGGCGTAGCTTTAGCGAAGACGGAAGCTTGTCGAAGCACGCATTTTTTTCTTCCCCGACATTACAGAATTTGCGTTAAGAAAATCGCATGTTGAAGCGTGAAAATCTTTCAGCTTTCCATTCGAAAGATTTTAGCTTCAACATAAGATTTTTAGCAAATTATGTAGTCGGATGATTTTTGCTTCTTTTCATCAAGGAAAAGAAGGATTAAATATCTTGCCTTTTCCTTGCCTTTGTCATTCCCGACACCGATCGGGAATCCAGTCCTTTCAAAATAACGAATCGCAGCTGGAACTCGCTCCTGCAAAGCTGCTTATCGCTGCGAGGTTGTGTAGCAACCGCAGCAATCCCGGCATCTCCTCTTTCCCAAAATTCCCCTTTCATCCGCGCCCCGACTGGTTACACTTATACCCATGAACGGATCGATCAAATTCGCATATACCGCACTCGTCCTATTCGTGACGGCGACGTGCTTCCCCGGCCTCCCCGCGGCGAAGGACATTAAGGAACAGGTGATGAAGGAAACGGTGCTCGACGAGCAGATACGGGCTTTCTGCGCGCTCAGGTGCGTCGGCAACGAGAGGCAGGGATCGCTCAAGAGCCTCACCGTCAACCCGGCGGGGAAAGACCTCTACTCCGTCTTCGGAATAGCCGCGCTCAGGAACAGGCAGGTGGTGAAGGACCCGTTCGAATACGTGATCTTCGACCACACCGTATACGTAAGCTCGCGCGGGATGCTCAATTCGGATACCTGCATGCTCAAGGTCGAGGATGCGAAAGTGGACAACGACTACCGGGGGATTTTCACCGAGATGCTCCGCTCGGAGTCAGACGTCGTCGGCAAGACCTTCAAGGTCCCCGACTGCCGCCGCTTCATCGAATAACGGCGGGTGAGCACCCGCAGGCATACGATCTTATGCATCTCCTTTCTTGTCATTTCGAACGCATGTGAGAAATCTATTGTTGTCTTTGCGAGCGCAGCGCGGCAATCTCGTCTTTCCTTTTCCCGACATTACAGAATTTGCGGCGGGTGAGCACCCGCGGGCACACGTTTCCCCTCGCCTCAATCCAACCCGTTCGTCCTGAGCTTGTCGAAGGGCGCATTTTTTTCCTTCCCGACATTACAGAATTTGCGTCAAGAAAATCGATTGTACGAGCGTTAAAAATCTTCCACGGAACGATTCCGAACAAGTGAGGAATCGGACGCCCTTGCCTAAATCCAATTATGTCACAAATCCTGCGTCACTGAAAACTACAACGCTAAGTAGGGTAGAATTGGAAGATTTAGCGAGTACATGAGATTTTTAGCTAATTCTGTAGTCGGATGATTTTTGCTTCTTTGTATCCAGACAAAGAAGAAATAATTTTTCCTTTCTTTGTCTTTTTGTAAAACACACTACGTGTGTTCATCTAGGAAAAGAAGGATAAAAAAACAGCCTTTCTCCTTCCTTTGTCTTTTCATGTATCGCACTGCCCTTCATTCTCACCTACACAAAAAAAGCCCCTTTCCTCCATCCCGGAAGAAAGGGGCCCTTAATTTTCAGTCATCCTGAACTAGATTCAGGATCTCATCCTTTTTTCTTAATTTACCTTCTATACCGCCTGAGCCCTCTTTCTGCGCACCGCGAAGAACACGCCGATCAACACCAATCCCACGGCAACTGAAATCATCCCCCACTCCGATAGAGTCGGAATCGCTGACGGACGCAAGTTAACGAAGTCGCACTCAATGTTTATCTCGGAGGTCTGCGCATTACAGTTCAATATAACCCCGTTCTCGATGAACGTGGTTGTGATTCCCGGCACGTCGTTACAGTCGATATCCGCGAGCGTCCAGCCTTCGAGAGGCTCCTCGACGATCTGGATGCCGGCCTGCGGGATGAATCCGAACTGGAGGCAACGTCCGTTGGCGGCAATATCGAACGAATCCGAACCGGGCCCCTGCTCGATGTCGAACGTGAAGAAAACCAGGTCATCCTCCGACTCAGCCGGCGGCAACTGGGGCGCATCCTTGCACAATAACACGGCACACCCCTGCGCCATGGCGCTGTCGCCGAGCGGCAGGACCAGCATCAGTCCCAGAGCGGATATTATGAAAACATAAACCGTTAAGACCCTCCGTAAAATCGGGCTCATAGTTATTCCCCCTTTAATATTCTATTAGAACCATTCTACAATATTGGGAAATAATACTCAAGAACTTTCAATGGCTATCTTTAATTACAAGAAATACCCATTCCGCCATATGCGTGGCGCGTGTTTTATGACAGGCAGGCCGTACCTACGCCGGGCCCATGTCTTCCTCATCCGTGTCCCGGAAGTGGTGTTTCGGCCTCTGGTCCAGCCATCGAGCTCCGCAGGATCTGCAGCCGAGGTCGGGATCGCTGCCGAATACGACGCACCCTCCCAGTATGACTTCTCCCATAAGAGCCTTGCCCTCGAGCTCCGGGCCCGGGAGGCCGTATACTATCGGCAGGACGTCGTGCGAGCCGCACTCGGGGCACGCGGGTTTTTCAAACATGGTCATACGTAAATATTAAACTATCATCCCGCAGTTCGCAAAAAAAAGCCCCTTCCCCCGCTGGGAGGGAAGAGGCCCAGTTCATTTTTATATATAAGGTACCCTGAAAAGAAACGCTAGGCCTTCACTGCCCGCCTTCTCAAAGCATAGTACACGCCGACGAGCACCAATCCCGCCGCCGCAGCGATCATCCCCCACTCCGAGAGAGCCGGGATGTTCGTCGCAGGTGTCCCCCTCACATTTACGAAGACACACGTCCCGTTTACAGTAGGCGCATTACAGATCAAGTCAACGCCGTTCTCGGTAATAGTAAAGTCAACACCGACAAGATTGCATTCAATATCATCGAGCACCCACCCGCGGAGAAAGTCTTCAAATGCACTCGCGGTTTCACCCTGGTTTATTTGAATCGTTACACATGAACCTTCACCCTCGCCGAGAAGTCCGAATCTTCCTGATAGATCGCTCGACGCTATGGTGAAGGGAAATGCCGTATCGCCCGATGATTCGGCCTGTTTGCATATACTTACAGCGCACTGCTGTGCCTGGGCGTCGTCACTCATGGAAGGGATCAGTAAAGTACCGGAAACAATAAGAATAAATAAGGAAAGGCTGAAGAAAGACTTGGACAGAGTCCTCATAGCTAGCCTCCTCAAATATACATATTTCAATTATCCTTGATATGCCGAAAAGATGCAACTAATTCTTGTAGGCTTTGATCAATAACCGGCAACTCGAATCGATTCTCACGCCATGACTGCCCCCCGCCGCCCAAAAAAAAGCCCCTTTCCTCCATCCCGGAAGAAAGGGGCTTGCCCGTCCTTTAACTTATACTTTTTTTCGATTATTGTCTTTACGAATTTACAACCGCCCTCTTCCTCCTCACCGCAAAGAACACTCCGATCAACACCAAACCCGCAGCAGCAGCGATCATCCCCCACTGGGACAGAGTAGGTATCGCACCAGTCCGCACATTAGTAAAGGTACATAAGCCCTCGCCGACGGTCAGACAGTTAACCAGTACATTGTTTTCATCGCCTATTATTATAGAAACGCCTGGGCCGGATTCACAAGTGACGTCCACGAGCCTCCATCCCTCGGGCACGATTTCGGTCACGATTGCGGATTCGCCGAAATGAAGCCCGAATCCGGTTTCACCACCGGAAGTTGTGTTGATCTCGAATTCATCTCCTCCCGACGGCTCCACGAGAAAAGTGAAAATCGTTCCGGTTTCGCCCGCTGCCTTCCCGATCGCAAGCGAACAGGCAACCCCGTTTTCTCCGGCCTGCGCCTTGTCCGCGAAAACGCCGGATATAACGAGTATCAAAAACAGAGAACTCATCACTGTGACAATAATGTTACGCATAGCCTTCTCCTCAATACCAGATTAACCATCCCCCACTCCTTATATACTTCCCTCTCCCTTGAGGGAACAGTTGTAAGCAAGCGAGCAACTGGTCATATATTCCTACGAATCATAGGAGCTCATTAACTCATGGCTCAATGCTACATAACCCCATAAAGGGGTAGGGTGAGGGTGTACCTTCCATTTTTATCAATCAAACTGATTTCAAACCGCCTGCGCCTTTTTTCTCCTCACAGCAAAGAACACGCCGATCAACACCAATCCCCCCGCCGCCGCGATCATACCCCATTCGCTCAGTGTTGGTATATTTTCAGGAGCTCCCGGTGCATTAATGAAAGTGCACGTCGTCGAGGCTTCGCCCTGCGTTACGCATAAGACAGTGACTCCGCCCGGGATAAACTCAAAATCTAATCCGGGATTGTCTTCGCACTCGACATCCCGCAGCACCCAGCCCGGAGTCGGCTGCTCGGTGATGTCCACGTCGGCGTCAAAATTTAATGACGTTGTAAAACAGTCCGCATTGTCGAAGAGCTCAATGGTATCTGTCTGCCCCGAATCGGTGAAGTCGATCAGAAAGCCCTGCATCCCCGCGCCTGGCGCCGACTTGCACACCTCCACGAAGCACTGCTGCGCGCTCGCGCTGTCTGCAATACCCGCGATACCCACAACCAATAATACGAATACCGAAAACTTCAATACAGAATTCAACATCTTGTTCATGCTATCCTCCTTAGAAATCTGTTAGGAATTAATCGCCCTTCTCCTCCTCGCCGCGAAATACACTCCGATCAATCCTAATCCCCCCGCCGCGATCATCCCCCTCTCTTCTTTTAATTCCCTCCTTAGAAAAAGGAGGGTTAGGGAGGATTTGTAGTTTCGTCTTTTACGAAGTAATCGCCCTTCTCTTTCTCACCGCAAAGAACACCCCGATCAAGACAAATCCAATGGCTACTGAAATCATCCCCCATTCGGAAAGGGTCGGGATATTCCTTTCCTGCACGTTAAAGAACGTGCAAAACGCCTCGCTGAAATCGCCTGCGACACATTCGGCCGTTATACCGTTGTCCGTAAAGTCGATTATTATCCCGTCATCGTTATCGCACTCTACACCCGTGAACACCCATCCCTCTAACGGCAGCTCGACCAGCACAGCGCTCGCAGCGAAATTCACTCCCGACTCCTGTCCATCGGAAAGAAAACCCGGAATCGGCTGACCGCCGTCAAGGGTGGCCTCAAATGGGAACTCGGTGTCCCCTCCGCCCGGCGCGGATTTCGTGAACTCTATACGGCACGGCTGGGCGAGGGCGCTGTCAGGGATTATAAAAACAACGGAACATATTGAGATAATTAGAAATAATAGAAAAATACCCGTGGAAAAGCCTGAAACTCTCCTCATAATAAAATCCTCCTTTACTCCCTTCCTAACCGATTCTACAATATTTTCAGGGGTTTTGCAACGAGTTTTAGTTAATAATACACGTTTTTAACAGACTCTTAATCATGCCTGTTAATCACAAAAAGAGCCTGCCGGAAAACGAGGATAACCGCCCTTATTTTCCGTGTACGGGGGGATTAAAGGTAAGTCACTATGGATGCGTAATGAGTTATCTTGAAGAGCGTGTCGAAGCCAGGCGCTTACTCAGCACGAAGACTGCAACAATCCCCATAACTGCCACCATCGCGATCAAACCCCACTCGTCTAATGTCGGAATCGGGAAAGGTCCAGCAACCATGTCTATCCTCCTTTAATGCGTATACCGGATTTTGCAAATCAACTACTGCTGTAATTTTACATTAAATCTCGGAATTTGCGAGTGTCAGGCTAAATTGACCTTCATATATATACTTATCCCTCTTCGATCTCTGTAATCCCTGCCTACTCCGGGACGCAGCCCGTCACTTTTATTGTCGGCACGTTGAACATTAAGAGCCCGTCGAGGAGGTTATTGACGCAGCCGCTGTACTGGGCCTGGCTGATGCCCTGCCCTCCCCCCGCTCCCCCGGTGCAGGAACAACCGGTCCCGTCCGGTTTGCAGTGCGCCGCATAAACGGTCGAATTCGTATCGTTGTAGAGGAGCAAGAGCCCGAACACCGAGTTTGCGCATTCGATGACAGTCGACTGCCCGGAAGTGTTTAGGACGTCGTCCTGGGAGAAGCACGGGCAGGACTCGGCCCCGCCCACCCCTCCGTCGTCGGAGAATACGTTGTCCCCTCCGCACCCGGCGACCGCGCCGAGCGAGATCAGGATCAATGCGGGAATAAACAGAACAGTCCTTGGAAGTTTCATCATCCGGTCCTCCTTGCGGGAATTGTTAATTCAAAATTATACCCCTACTTTCTCGTATAGAATAAGTCATGCTGAACTCGTTTCAGCATCTCGCCTTCAATCCGTTCGCCC
>CAVWAZ010000043.1:0-8935 GCA_963752995.1 uncultured delta proteobacterium | reverse complement strand
AGGGCAATTGTCACCCCGGAACCTGCTGACCACGACGGTCACGGACGAATTGAGACTCTCGACCGGAATGAATTCGAAGGTGATAGGTGTCGCGCTCAAGGACAGGGCTGCGATAATGCCCGCCGGGCATCTCGGGAACGCCGCCTACTGGCTCGACGACGCGAGCGGCGTGTGGGTCACGAGCACTTATTATTACCGCGATATGCGAATGCCCGGTGGTGCTAAACCCGCGCTCCCCGCCTGGGTGGTGGACTTCAACGCGAAATTTCCTCCGAGAAATACGTGAACAAGCCCGGCATAGACGGCGTGTGGAATACGCTCGGGGACATATCCACCTACAGCGAGAGCCTGCCCGACGACAACGTCTATGAGAAATCTATAAGGGGCAAGGACGAAAAGACGGGGGAGTATAGAAAGCCTGTCTTCCCCTACGTCCTGAAGGACGTCCTCGAGGAGAACAAGGAAGAAACGAAGGGGCAGTACGGGAGGCTCATAAAGGTTACGCCTTTCGGGAACTCGATAACGAAGGACTTCGCCCTTGCCGCGGTCAGGGGTGAGGGGCTGGGGAAGGACGGCGTTACGGATTTTCTCGCGGTCAGCTTTTCGTCGACCGACATAATCGGCCACTACTACGGCCCGAGGTCCGTCGAGGTCGAAGACGCCTACCTCAGGATCGATCTCGACATCGCGGACCTGCTTAACGCGCTCGACAGCGAAGTCGGCGAAGACAACTACCTCGTATTCCTCACGGCCGACCACGGGGTAGGGGACTCGCCGCTCTTTCTCGGGGACATGGGCATACCCTCGGGGTATTTCATGGAAGACGATCAGGTGCTTGCCGGACTGAACGGGCATCTGGGGAAGGTTTTCGGAAGAGGGGGCAGTAAATTCGCGCTCGCCTACAGCAACCAGCAGGCGTATCTCGACCGCGACCTGATAATGAACAAGCTCAGGCTCTCTCTTGAGAACGTGGAGAAGGAAGCGGCTTCGTATCTCATGACGCTCGACGGTGTAGCCGACGTGGTAACGGCGTCCGAGCTTGACTCCGCCGATTTCACGACGGGTGCGAGACAGCTAGTCGGGAACGGATACAACAGGAAGAGGTCGGGCGATGTCATCCGTGATAATGGAGCCTTCGTGGATCGAGTACAAGGAGAGGTTCGGGAAGAAAGGGGTTACACACGGTGCGCCTACGACTACGACACTCACGTCCCGATAATTTTCTACGGGCGGAATATCAAAAAGGGCGAATCGATGAGGCCGGTATTTATAACCGACATCGCGCCAACGGTCTCGGCCCTCCTCAAAATACCTTACCCTAACGGCGCGACCGGAAACCCGCTCTCCGAGCTGTTCGAGTAGAAGCTCCATACTCCGGCATGTTTTATGACCGCTAAGGGTTAGAGGGTGAGGCTATTTCTTCTTCGCCGGGGTCCCGGTGAACCTGAAGCTCCCGACTATCTCCTCGAATTTGGCGGTGAGGCTCGAGTACACCGGATAGCACGTGAATATCGCCCTCTTGCCGGCGTCTACGAAATAGATCGAGTAGATCTCGTCCCCCTCGTCCATCCCTTCCCCGACCTTCTGCCACACCTTCTTCGCCTTCTTCCCGCCTATCGTGAAGTCGTCGATCCTCGTTATGTCCTTCGTCTGCGTGATTAGCTCGGCGAGCGTGCCGCCGTAATCGGAAAAGACCCACCGCCTCTATCTTGAGCGTGTCGGCGGGGAAATAGTGGTAGCTCCTGATGCGCGGGTCGTCGTCCTTATAACTCTGGATGGAAAAATAGTTCCCGGCGTCCTTCTCCGCTTCCTTGAGCGTCTTGTATTCCTCCATGTACGTCACGAGCCCCCAGCCCTCGGGGTACTCGATCGAGAACCCATGCCCGCTCTCGTAGGTCACTTCCGCCGGGGATTTCTTGCGCTCTTATCCTCACCGGCGGCGGGGCACAGGGCCGCGGGCAATAGCGCCAGCGCAGCGAAAATAAGCCCGTATTTCAGGTTCCTCATAGGATCACGCTCAGCCGTAATACACGAACATCATCATTTTCTCATATTTTTTGTCGCAAAGCACCAGGTTTTGAGCGCCGCCGAGTGATTTTACCTCCTCGATGGCGTCTTTAAGCGGGACTGTCCTCACGTTATCTCCGCCGAGCACGAGCCGACCTCCTCCGAGTCCGGGAACAGGGAGCGCAGCTTTATCGATGCCTGCTGGTACTGGAGCCAGTCCCCGCTCCCTTCGAGCGACGATTCAATCTTATCCTTCGACCATATTTCTATCCTGAGCATGGGGTTATCGATATTCCATTGTAGTCATTGCGTGCTTGTGATGCGACTGCTACAGTAAAATTCAAATTAATCCTCTTAATATCGAAAACTTAATTATAGAGTCCCTATATTGTCCCAAAATTTAACACAGAATTAATAAATAATAAGGACTTTCCATGTATATCAAGAAATGCAAAACTCTGTTTCAGGTTGGGTTTTTCATCTAAAATTTTAAATGCATTTGAGGAATGTGGGAAAAAATAAATTAAAGGAGACCAATACGTTGGAGGCACAGCGTAGAAATACATCATTAGTTACATTAACCCGAGTGCCTTAGGTCGCGTAATGAATCACCTCAATTTACCAATTAGAGGTTATTGATAGTTAATCTGATGATATAACATACTGGTTATGGGGGTGTAAAATGAAAGGATTATTTCAATGTTTAGTGTTTGTTGTGTTGTTGCTGCCAATTATTATTTTACCAAATCAAGCTCAAGAAGTTGAACAAAAAACGAACTATCCCAAAAAACTGAAGTTTTCTCCTCCCAAAGGTCCCTCCGAGTATATATTTCTAAAAGGCAGTGTGAAATATGGATCAACTGCGGAACTCGAAAAATTCTTCCAGCAGGAGATGATGCCTATAATAGCAAATAGTAAAGAAGTTAGAAGCATAAAGGTTTTCAGTAGTAAAGACAATAAAAATTCCACTTACTATGTTCTTTTAGAATTGAAGCCGGATGTTGTCGTATCTTCTAATTCGGCCGCTAAGATATTATCCACCGGTACGACTTCACAGGAAGCGTCTGCTCTTCTCAATCGGTTCTCTAGATATTTTGATTCTGTGTCTATATCTACGGAAGTAGTCTCTTTACGTCCTGACCTATCGATTTCTCCAGGCATAGCGGGAACTGTCCTAGAAAGCAAAAAACAATAATGAAATTAAGACCCGTATAAGGGGGTGGGTTATGAGATATATTATACGATTTTTAATAGTTCCTTTGGTCTTTTCTCCTTTAGTATTTCTAGCCTCATGCTGTGATGAAGAACCGGCTGAATTGAATGTATATATAGGACATCTTTCAGAGCGTGAATGCAAAGAATTGCAAGGTTCCGTTAACGACAATGCCGACGACATAGTATTCACATGTAAAGGAGAAGAAGTAACCCTTTGCTGGGGAGGAACTATTTCATCAATTGAACCCGGCATAGGCTCGGTAAGCTCCCCGGGAATTTCCCACCAGACAGTGACCTCTGATACTGAATTTGTAGCCAAGCCGCCGAGCGGCAGTTGTGCCTCTTCAGATAGTGTTACGGTTAATGTTGTTACTGAAGATACGCCAAGCACTTGGGAAGGCAAGTGGAATTCAGCATGTAGTAAAATAGAGTTCGAAATAAACAAGGAATTTATAAGTGAGAAAATCAAAGCTAAAGATATTACTGCTTTATGGGCACCAACCTTGGATACAGACGGAGACGGATTAGGAGATTTTGTGTGTTCTACTCCGCCATTTTTAGACGGATTTCATGTTGAAGAAGTTTTTGGATTTCAAATCTCACAACCACACATAACCGAAGATTTCTCAAGAAAATTAAAAGCAGTGGGAAACTGGCAATTTGTTTGGAAAGCTGGTTGCACCATCGACAAGTGTAATGCATTCGGGGACTTTCCCTTTGATCTGACACTTACTTGTGAATAATGGAGAGAAGAATGCAAAGAAATTGAAGTTCCTCTTCCCGTCTTATATACATAATTATCTGCTCTGCGGTGTAGCGTTTCCTGACCATTTCTCTGACATCCTGTAATAGGATTCTTTACCGAAAATCTAACTTATAGACCTATTATAGGGCCAGGTCAACTTGATTGTGTCTGTGTTACATTTCTCTATTCAACTCATGCTATATCCGTCATGATTATTATTGAATAGTATTAATCATATATGACTATTGTTATATGGCCCTGTAAAATGTTGACAACATAACGGGGTATTGTAGAATGATTAATAACTAGAAGGGCAAACCATTTGAAAGAATGGGACGCAAAGTCACAGGCCTAAGAACTTCACGTTTACGGCGGCTGGATTGATATAGTGAACCTGATCGAGTTAACCTGCTGCCCACGCGTACACCGAATTACCCCCCTTTGCATCTCGTCTTTGCAACCGGTCTGTCCGGGTGACTAATTAATGACTTATGCATCCATATTAGTTATAACGCCACATAAGATTATTTACAATGGGATAATTAATACTCTGAATCTTGAAACAATTAATCTTAATTTCATCTGGGTGGAAGATTATTTGTGTCTTTTAAATTTTCTTAATAAGTCGGATATATCGCTATTTATCGTAGATTGTACCGGAAAACACCAAGATTACCTCGAAGTTATAACTGTGATTAAAGGAAAAATCCCGAGTGCCAACATCTTGTCAATTATCGAAGATCAGAGTCCTAATACGGAGCTTAAACTGTTATCAATAGGTACGAGGGGAATAATAACCGAAAAGATAGGGATTAATCTCTTTAACAAGGCTGTTTTGGAAGTTCTTAAGGGAAATATGTGGATTAGGAGAAAAATCCTTGAACTATTTGTAGAAAAAACACTGTATTTTGAGGAATTTTGTGTTGAATTATTTGAAAATCGTTTTAGCCAGTTATCTGCAAAAGAAATTGAGATATTAAGGTTGGCATCCGTCGGTTTAACGAATACAGAAATAGCTATTAGTTTTTTCTTGACTGAAAAAACCGTTAAGAATTATTTGACTCGTATATATAAAAAACTTCATATTCGTGGTAGATCAGAGATAAATACAAAGGTCAAACCTCTTTACAATTATCTTGATCATTAAACACTGAATAAAGATCCGATAAGTCATCAGAATACCTAGAAGCTCAATTGTATAGTCCGCTCCGCCTTAAGCGCGCGCCCGACGACCTCCCTCAAATCCCCGAAATGTATCTCGTCCCTGTCCCTGAAGTTGATGCACCCGGTTCCGTGCTTTATTCCCGGGTGCTTTTCGATGTAGTGGGCGATGTGCTCCTCCGAGCACGTATAGACGGAGACGTATCCCTTCTGATTTGCGACCGAGACCCAGTTGCGCCCGATCACGAACGTCGGTATCCGGTATCTGATGGTGATCCGGGCCTCGGGGAACCACGACCGTATCCTCCCCATTATCCCCTCGACCCTCCCGCGCCTCGCGGGCGGTACCTTCGCCATGTATTCGTCAATGGTCATAATATGCTCTCTTGTAATTCAATATATTATAACTATTTACAGGCTCAGGCTGAAAGCGGACATCCGGCAATCCCGCCTTTCCTATTACTTCCTTCCCCCTTGAGGGACGGTTCTGAGCGTGCGTAAGAACCGGTCGGATTTACAACTAAACAGATGTAGCTAATCAACTTCAGCCTCAATGTCGCTTAAACCAAATCAGGGTAGGATGGGGGTGTACCTTATTCCCCCCGGCCCCGGTTTGCGGACCTGAGCGGACACGTCATAAGATACAGGACTTTCATTATATTTTGGAATCGTGAAAAAAATAGTTGCTATCTCTATCTAGTCAATTACTCTTGATTTGTAAAAAGCAAAATCAGCTTAATAAAAAGGAGGTGATACAAATGTGAAGACGCGCTCTTCGCAAAATCACTTCTTATTCCGGTAGTCCTCTCGTTAGTAATCAGCGCATCTGAGTCAGCTTAGAGTATCCATACAAAAAACATTACATAGATACATAGAAAGGAGAATGTAAAAATGCCATACGTTAGCGTAGGTAAGGAGAACGGTTCAGATATAGAAATATATTTCAAAGACTGGGGCAAGGGACAACCCGTAGTCTTCAGCCACGGATGGCCCTTGAATGCGGACGCATGGGACGGTCAGATGCATTTTCTGGTGCGGAATGGATTCCGGGCGGTCGCAGTAGACAGGCGCGGTCACGGCAGGTCCACGCAGACTTCTTCAGGAAACGACATGAACGGCTATGCCGACGACCTTGCGGCCGTGATCGAAGCGCTCGACCTGAAAAAGGCGGTGCTGGTTGGCCACTCCACGGGTGGCGGAGAGGTTACGCGCTACATCGGCCGGCGCGGGACTAAACGGGTCGCCAAGGTTGTCCTCATCGCCGCCATCCCGCCGCTTATGCTCAAGACACCGGCTAATCCCGATGGTTTGCCAATCGAAGTGTTCGACGGGCTCCGGGCAGGGCTTGCCGCGGACCGTTCGCAATTCTACAAGGATTTAGCCATATCTTTCTATGGCGCCAACAAAGGTGTCAAGGTGTCCCAGGGGATACTCGATCAATTCTGGCTCTGGAGCATGCAGTGCGGGCAAGTAAACGCCTACGAAAGCATTAAAGCGTTCTCCGAGACCGACCTCACCGAAGACCTCAAGAAGTTCGATATACCGACACTGGTGATGCACGGAGATGACGACCAGATCGTCCCCGTCAAGAATCATGCGGAGAAATCGGCGAAGCTTGTCAAGGGAGCAAAGGTCCTTGTCTATCCGGGTGCTCCGCACGGCCTGACAGCCACGCACCAGGACCGGGTCAACACCGATCTCCTCGCCTTTATAAATGGGTAGGACCGACAGTCCTTGAGTACCGACCGGGGCCTTCGGCCAAAAAATCTGCAATCGGAGGTGTAAAATGTATAAAACGTCAAGGATGAAAAGGACGATAATCTCATTGCTTCTGCTTTTCCTCATGACGATCGCGGTGACAGCTCAGGACGCTGTCGTCGTGCCGCTCATGTCGAAGGACCTGACGGACTTTCCGGGCAAGGAAGTAACAATGATTACAGTGGAGTATCCGCCGGGCGGGTTAGATCCTGTACACCGGCACAATGCGTACGGTCTTATATACGTGCTGGAAGGCACAGTTATAATGCAGGTGAAAGGAGGAAAAGAAGTGACGCTAACGCCGGGACAGACGTTTTACGAGGGGCCGGACGACGTTCATGTCGTGGGCCGGAACGCGAGCACGACCAAACCGGCGAAAATGCTGGTCGTCTTGGTCAAGGACAAAGGCGCGCCGATACTAGTGCCGGTCAACTGACGGGCGGAATGGCCTGACGGCACGAATGCCGAGACCTCATCGGGCGGGCAAAATTAAAAATTCAAGGAGGCAAATCATGAAAATTGTGGTTATCGGAGGCACGGGGCTCATCGGATCAAAGCTCGTGAACAAGCTCCGTCAGCTTGGCCACGAGGCGGTGGCGGCATCACCCGCCTCGGGCGTCAACACCATCACCGGCGAGGGGCTGGCTCAGGCGCTCGCGGGCGCAAAGGTCGTCGTTGACGTGACGAACTCTCCTTCGTGGGAGGATAAGGCAGTTATGGAGTTCTTCGAGACGTCGAGCCGCAACCTCCTTGCCGCGGAAGTCGGCCGCAGGCGTGGGGCATCACGTTGCGCTGTCGGTCGTCGGCACCGAGCGCCTTCTCGAGAGCGGTTATTTCCGAGCGAAAATGGCCCAGGAAACCCTGATCAAGGCTTCCAGGGCTCCCTATACTATCCTCCGCTCAACGCAGTTCTTCGAATTCATGGGCGGCATCGCCCAGGAGGCAACTGACGGGAAAACGGTTCGATTGCCTTCTACCCTTATGCAGCCTGTCGTGTCTGATGACGTTGCCGCCGCGCTCGCCGACATAACACTCGGGGCGCCTGAGAACGGCACGGTCGAGGTGGCCGGTCCCGAACAGCTCCGTCTCGACGAGCTCGTCCGGAGGTACTTGAGCGCAAACAAGGACGCGCGGCAGGTGGTCACGGACGTCCACGCGCGCTACTATGGCTTAGGAAACCTGAACGATCAATCCCTCACCCCGGGCGACAATCCGCGCATCGGCCCGACGCGTTTCGAGGACTGGCTCAGCCGCTCCAAGCCTTGACACAAACCTCTTTTTTGTGCGAGAATAGCAACGTAAAAATTCGTGTATAAGAGGAGAAGATGATCTATATCGCGCCATTTCTCCGGTCCTGACTGGGAGTTTCCTCATACGGACATCCGAACATGACACTCGCCGTCTGACAAGGGGGTCGTGGTGCCGTTAGAGATTCTTAATCTGACTTTCTATTCAAAGGAGGAATCAAATGGCTAAGCCCAAATCCGCTGCGGACAAAAACGAAATTTCCCGCGACCGTCTCGCGGAGCTGTTGAACGAAGACCTTTCCCGCGAATATCAAGCCATCATCGCCTACGTAGTCTATTCCCAGGTGCTCAGCGGCGCCCAATACATGAACATCGCCGCCCAGCTCGAAATCCACGCCAAGCAGGAGCTCGATCATGCCTTGATCCTTTCGCGGCAGATCGATTATCTCGGCAAAATGCCGGTGGTCACTCCCAAGCCGGTACGCACATCGAAAAATCCGAAAGACATGCTCCGGTACGATCTCGAGAATGAAAACGAAACCATTCGCAATTACCGCGATCGCATCCGGCAATGTGAAACGCTGGGAGAATACGCGATGGCGGAACAAATTCGCCAGATCCTGATACAGGAGCAGGACCATCAAATCGATTTGGCCACAGCCCTCGGTGTAGAAGTTCCGGACGTTAGCGGAGGTCCCAAGAGTCGCACCCTGCGCAAGAGCCGCTAACGCTTCACGTATTGTGAGACTATATTGTATTAATCAGTGGAATCATCAGGTTAAACCAGCGCAATGTAATATAC
>CAVWAZ010000042.1:0-29743 GCA_963752995.1 uncultured delta proteobacterium | reverse complement strand
CCTGACGCGCAGTCTGTAATCAAAACCGGGTATCATTTTCCTGAATTCGTTCACCAGCTCAGGCCGCTCGGCGCGCGGGCCGACAAAGCCCATGTCACCAATCAGTATATTAAATAATTGTGGCAACTCATCGAGCTTGGTCTTTCTGAGGATTTTGCCTAATTTCGTAATCCTGTAGTCTTTCTTGTATGCCCAAACAGGACCCGTATTGAGTTCGGCATCTTTAACCATAGAACGGAATTTGTAGATCTTGAATCTCTTTCCGTTTATACCCAATCTCGTCTGAGAGAAGATAATTGGAAAACCATCTTCGAGATAGATTGCCAGAGCAACCAGTAGCCAAAGAGGCAATGAAACTATTAAACCTAAGAGAGAGAATAGGAAATCAAACGGTCTTTTTAAAAGTGGTTCTTTAGTCGGGAAGAGATGATTATCATTAATTGTATTACTTTTCCACAACTTATTTACGTTGCTCCTGTGACATTTGTCCATTAGCTGCCGATCCAACAATATAACGAGTTTTTTTCTCTTAAAATATCAGGTAAAAGCACCGCCACTCGATACATGCAATGTAGTATAATAACAAAATTATAGGTTTTGGTTAAGAAATATCTGATCAATAATTTGCAAACTTCGCGCCCGACCCCTAAGAGCTTTCAATATGCTGAATTTATTTAATAATAGTGTATACTAGTTACATGCTCATACAAGAATAATCAATCAATTGTACTAAAATATGAAAATGGTATAAATTAACGAATATTGAGCGATTCAGACGCACACATGAGGCACTAGATTTTATTTGAGAAGACCAGAACTTGAAAAAGCTACCTAAAACAGTGGACAAAGTGTGGTACTAGTTTAGATTGCATAGATATGCTTTAAATCAACATATTTTGCATTATAATTCTAGATTAATTGACCCAGACGCAATCCAATCATGAACCAATTTAATAGGAAAGTGAAAGAGTACCGGGGGAGTGACAAAAACAAGTTCCTCAGTAATTCTATTGATATCGCAGATAATACTGATAACACCAAGTTAATTTTCAGTTCCCTAAAAGAGAACCCCGTTGTCGTACGTAAACCCAGCGAAGGACTTTCCCTTAGACTGAAAGAACTTTTGGAATTCCATGAACTCATCTACTTTCTTACATGGCGCGATCTCAAAGTACGCTACAAACAGACTGCTTTAGGAGTGATATGGGCGGTCCTCCAGCCTCTTTTAACAATGGTTGTTTTTACTATTTTCTTCGGGAGGCTCGCAAAGATACCGTCGGACGGAGTACCGTATCCAATATTTTCGTATACCGCACTTTTGCCATGGCAGCTTTTTGCCAACGGCGTGACTAACTCCAGCAACAGTCTCGTCAACAATAGCAATCTGATAACGAAAATATATTTCCCTCGATTAATTATGCCCATGTCCTCAGTAGCAGGCGGTTTGGCCGATTTCTTCGTGTCTTTTCTGGTATTGATGGGAATGATGATCTACTACGGCATAACGCCGACGTGGGCTATATTAACGCTGCCGTTTTTCATACTTCTCGCTACGGCAACTTCGTTTTCGGTTGGCCTCTGGCTGTCGGCAATTAACGTAAAATACAGGGATGTACGTTATACAGTCCCTTTCCTTACACAAATCTGGTTATTCCTTACGCCGATTGCATACCCAAGCAGTCTTGTACCGGAGAAATGGCGTTTTATTTACGGATTAAATCCAATGGCGGGGGTAGTCGAAGGGTTCAGGTGGGCACTGCTTGGAAAGTCGAACCAGGACTGGCACATGATATCCGCTTCCGTAATCATTGTCATAGTACTTCTGATCGGAGGATTAATTTATTTCAGACGTATGGAAAGAACCTTCGCGGACATAATATAATATGAGTGAACATGCAATAAAAGTCATTAAGATCGGAAAAGAGTATAAGATTGGCGAAAGAATAAAGTACAATACGCTGCGGGAAAGTATTACCAGCCTAGCATCTAAGTTCATATCCGGGCTCAAAAGAGGCAAGTTCCGGGAAGAAGTTCGCCGGATTCGAAGCCTTGGGACGAATCCGCCAAGTAACGGAAGTGAACTCGGCACAAGCAGCCATAGCAAACCAAACTATATATGGTCCCTCAAGGATGTTACTTTCGATGTCAACAGGGGAGAAATTATCGGGATAATCGGAAGCAACGGTGCCGGGAAAAGCACACTCCTCAAGTTAATTTCCGGTGTAACCGAACCGACGGAAGGCAGAATCGATATCTACGGCCGGATCGGGTCGCTCCTGGAAGTCGGGACAGGCTTTCATCCCGAACTGACCGGAAGAGAAAATATATTTCTCAACGGGGCGATTCTGGGAATGAAAAAGCGTGAGATTGAAAAGAAATACGACGAAATTGTGGATTTTTCAGGCGTCGAAGATTTTATCGACACACCTATTAAATTTTATTCGAGCGGAATGCGGGTGCGCCTCGGTTTTTCGGTTGCGGCTCACCTGGACCCGGACATACTGCTGCTGGACGAGGTACTTGCCGTGGGAGACGCCAGATTTCAGCAAAAATGCCTTGGGAAGCTGAATGAAGTGGCCTCATCCGAGGGAAGGACAGTTATTTTTGTAACCCATGACATGGCAGCAATCTTGTCCCTGTGCGGGAGGGTGGTCTTATTAGAAGACGGACGCCTAAAAGCTATTGGAGACACTAAGCAAGTTGTAGACCAGTACCTAAAATCTGTCAGCGAAGTAGAGGACGTCTCAATTGAAAAACGGGGCGATATCGATAAAAATTGCGACGGAAGCGTGAGGGCGACTTTCATTCAAATTGATAATATGGAATCGGGGAAACCTATACGACCTACCAGTCGAATCAAGATAAAGGTGGGTTACCGAAGTGATAAACCTGTGAGGAATTTGATTGTCTTCATTTTTATTAAAGATATTAATACCGGCCAGACACTTACAATCCTCGATAGCGATAATTCGGGAGGCATACCCGAGACACTTCCGACTGAAGGTACTATTACATGCACAACTGACAAAATATTTATTACTTCGGGCAGATGTGTAGTTGATTTGACATTCTTGAACGGGACACAAAAAGTTTATCATCTAGCTAATGCAGAATATTTTACGGTCGAAGAAGAGATCGTATATGGTATTGAGAATATTCCACGGAGCGAATGTTTTTTTGTATTGGAGCACAAATGGTCAATCGAAGAATGAATTAATATGACTAAGAAACCATCAGTATCGATCATCATATCTTTTTTCAATGCAGAAAAGTTTATTACCGAGACATTGGAAAGCGTATTCGCCCAAACGTATGAAGATTGGGAGCTTCTGCTCGTTGACGACGGCTCGACAGATAACAGTACAAAAATTGCACTTGACTATAAAGAACGACACCCGGATAAAGTTTTCTACTGCGAGCATGAAGGACATGTCAATAAAGGATTGAGCGCCACTAGAAACCTAGGAATTCGAAGCTCAAGAGGGGAATATATAGCAACTCTTGATGCCGATGACATCTGGCTGCCGAATAAGCTTCGAGAACAAGTTTCTATAATGGAATCTCATCCGGAGATAGGCATGGTCTACGGGAATACCAAAGCCTGGCATAGCTGGACCGGGAATATCAAAGATAAAGATCTTGATAACTACGGGCACGACGGGATAAAGAGAAATTCAATAATACTGAATACCGTAATCTATCCCCCTACCCTGCTGATTTTAAATTTATACGGATATGTTTTGGGGGCTTCAATGTCAAACGCAATGTTTCGTAAGAGAGTGATTGAAGAGATAGGAGGGTTTGAAGAAATATTTACTGGTATGCATGAAGATCAGGCGTTTAAAGCAAAATTATTTCTGAACTCACCGGTATATGTATCCGAATCATGTTGGGACTTTTACAGAGTGCATCCCGAATCATGCTACAATATCGCAGTAGCAAAAGGTCAATGGCTATCGGCAGAACTTTTTTATCTGGACTGGCTTGAGAAATATTTAGCAAAGAACGGAATTAAAGATACTGATTTACTTCATGCACTTCATAAAAGGATATGGAGACATAAATACCCAACCTTGTTCAAACTCTCAATTCACAAACAAATATTCACGAGAAGAGTAAAAAAGATAGTCAATTCACTGGCCCATCTGAGATTACCTTGATCTGTCCCACCCTATAATTTGGACCAAAGTTTAAGTTAGGCATAATTTTTAGAATATTATGGTTCATCTCATGGCACTCAAATGGAGCTATCACCCTCAGAGATAGGGCTTGCGAGCTACGAAGAGCATAAAATTTCCACTACTGAGGCTCTTGCTTATCCATTCTCTGAACCTTCGTGACTCCAGTCGGTATCGGGATTGACAAAAGTCGAGATCAAATCCAGCAGCGTGAAGCGCCCGTTTCCATCTTCCGGAAGACAGGAAACTGCTGTAGCGCTCCTCTGGATCAGCCGTGTCCAAATCATAGAGCTCCCCCCACTCTTTTTCCAACGTATTAAAACGCATAATCCTGCCTAGGCTCATCCTGAGTCCACTCAAAATCAATTTCCGCAGGTGGAAGGGACTCCATATGCGATGAGCCGAAAAAATAAAGGGGGCTCCGGGCTTCAGCACGCGGAAGACTTCCCGTAACACCCAAGTTTTCCGGCATAGGCCGGTATGTGATCGAGCCCGTTAAATGAATAGATGGCACAATCGAATGAGTGATCAGCAAAGGTCAGAGTCTTGGCATCCATTTCTTGAAAATTAATCTTTAAGTTGAGCCTTTCCGATTCCAGTATCGCCGCTTTCAACATAGAGGCACTTATATCTATCCCCGCCACCTCGTAACCCATTTGTGTCAGTGGGATAGATGTCCGCCCGGCCCCGCAGCCGAGATCCAGCAATTTTCCTTCTCGGGGGAAAAAGCGCCGGATTAGTATCTCCTCGGATTTCCATAGCCCTATATTGCCCTGATAGTTTGCTATAACCTTTGGATTACCATATGCATCGTGAACTATTTTTTTCGCCAATGGCTCAGTCATCGATACGCCTCTTATCTACCTTCCAAATCAGCAATGACGCTCTACCTCTATACCAAGCTCCCTCGTCAACGGGACTATACACAATCAGCTGAATGTTAAGCACGTTAGCCCCAGTTTTGAGCTATATTACCTGACTTCAGAATATGCATAAATATGCGGCGTCTTCATAATGATTCGACGTACTCATTGCTAAGGAACGATGCTCGCTCATCCGAATCAATTTACCACCTGGTCTGTTGCTCATGGGATATTCCGGACGGGGGGAAAAGTGTAAGTTCTCATATCTACATCGACAAGAGACCTATCGGTTGGAGGCTTATCATGCCGCTTTAAGGATGATACATTTCACCAATAATATATAATGCCGTCTCTTTAGCGGCGACATCCTGCCCCTTATCATTCCAATGATTATCATCTCCTTTAAAAAAAGAGCGTATACGCACCATTTCTCATAAACACATCAAAAAGATCAACACAATGATGATTGCTACTCTTACACATAGATTGTATCTCACCAGTAAGATTGTAATTGTTATACTTTGGATACCTCTTTAAAAATTCGTTATCATTCTTTAAATCTACACGTGATGGTTCAATAACTATAAGAACTTTTATGCCCTTCGAAGCGGCGAAGTTATTTGCTTCTTTTAAGACAGCCTCCATTAATTTTAGTTTAGTTTTTGACGACTCCGTATCCGGATCTAATGCAAGATCAATATCATAATGATCTTCACAGTGAGAGAATCTTCCGGGGGCGGAGTCTTTATATACCGAATATTCTTCAGTAGAGATCGCCAATAGCTCATTTATTGTTTCTTGATTAAGCTTTTCTTCCCTCAAGATTTCCATAATAACCGGTTTTTCTTTCTCTACTATAGGACCATCATTCTTCTTATCGTCCTTAAATACCAGTACAAGCTTTCTTGCTGCCCTAAAAATCAATAAACGTGTAAGGAAATCCCTTGCTCTATGAGTTTTTTTATATACCATGCACTCATCAATCGTCCGTTTAAAATCTGTCTTTCTGAGTAGATTATTCGAATCCAGATGATAAAGACGGTTTCTAATTAAATCACCAAAGTCGTTATCAGCAAAGATATTGAAAATAACTAAATTTGGCTTATATATATCCGCCTCTTTCTTAAACCTGATAAGATTTTGGTCAGGACCAGAACCCACAACTCCCGCATTAATTACTTCGACATTATTAAGTCCATATAACTCCAGATATTTTTCAAGTTTATAGACATATGTACTTTCATAATCAGAAAATTCTCCCTGTATATTAGAATCACCATAAACAATAATCCTAACGCCTTTGTTGTTGCGCACCAATGCAGGACCACGAAAAGAGTCACTATTGGTACTCCAACGGATGACGTCTCCTCCGTTTTCCTTGTTTCGGAGAAAGGTCTCCGTCACATTTGGCTTTAGAGATACCAAATAATCTTCGTTAAATTCATATGCGGAGCCCTCATGTTCAGATCGTGATATATTGGTTACTTTATCAGAGTATGCCAAGCGTAGTAAAAATTCAGCCGCTATAAAGGGCAAAAATGCAATAAGAATACCAAATATAGCATTACGAAAGAACTTAAGCATGCACAAACGATTTATTATTTATATAATTTATCTTCAATGTCAACGGTGAGAAGAGCGTTGGCCTATATTTCAATCTAATATTCAATATCATGTCATATTCTAATAATCTAAAGGGAAAAGTAAATGAGTAGATAAAAAAATCTAAAATCCTCCATGCCGAGACCCGTAACCTCCAAATACTCCATGCATACCCAACGGTAAACATCTCTTTTTGCTATCCGTTATGGCGAAAGTAAATCGACAGGGCTTCGTATATGAAACGAGCCATCAATTTGTTACCCGCGGGCGTCCAGTGCATATCATGATGGTAGTAGAGCAATTCCTCGCCCTTATAATTCCTGAAATAAGGGAATGCGTTAAAGAAAGGTATGTTGTTCTGTATACAGAACCTTTCTAATTCTTTTACAGTCCGATCCGAGATCTCGGACGATTTGGATATGAAGTCATATCTTCCGGGGATCCACTCGCGGTCGTTAACCTGATGCCCCCAGGGATAGGCAGATAAAATGAACTTAGAGCCGTGTTCATCGCATAACTTCTTCGTTCGCAAGATACTATCCTCGATTTCTGACATAATGGCTCCGAATTCCTCAAACTCGGGTTCCTTGAGCGTATGTAAGAGCAGCATTCTGTTCGACCTCACAACCGCAGCTTCAAGATCGACATTCTTTATATCCAGCGGTTTTTCCATATGCTTGCGCAAAAGTCCGGATAGTGCACTCGTAATGAAAAGATTCCTGTAAACCCAGTTTTCTATTCTTTTTACAGCCCCCCTCCTCGCTTTATTGAAATCTTGAAATCCATTGACAGCCATCGGCTCGGAATCTTTACCAAAGGTCCCTTCCTTCCTGTAGAGATACTCATTCAGCACATCCGACATGTCGAAATTCATTATTACCATATCCGGTTTCAATATGCCGATATCCTCCTTCAGCTGGAGATATTCGAGCACGGGAGAATAACTCTCGACGCCACAGTCAATTACGTCATATTTTCTCTTAGACGACTTATTTAAATAGGTCTCGATCAGATTAGAAAAGGTATCTTCATAGTTGACGCCTTCACCCATCGTAAACGAATCCCCCAGCATTACAATGCGATACACCGAATTATCTTTCTTCTCAGAAATGTTCTTTGCTCTCAAGCCCAGACTGTTAGTCTTCATAGTGACGTTGTAATCGGGGACAATCATCCTTATTGTTACATCAGGAGCAAGCTTATGGTGGAGGACTTTATCAGGGAGTTTTTGTTCTTCGGTATTATCCAACTGCGGCAGTAAAAAATAACCGCTAGCAAGGTCCACAATGAAATAAAATATGAAGAGCGATAAAATGGATATCCATATTCTCGATATTAACTTACCGTGACCCCTTTGTATACCCTTGACGGAGATAATGCAGAATATGATATTGGCAAACAGCAAACAAATGATAGGCAGTGTGACGAGACCAAGCGGTTTTTTTTCTATAAATAGTGAACGTGCCAGTATCGTAATAATTAACAATACGGATAAAGTGATATCCGAATATATAATGGATCTGAATATTCTCATTAACCTCACTCAGACTAAAGTAATTCTAAACACTAAATAGTCCATATATTCGTTTTTTATCTTATACAGATTCAACGGAGATTCCGAATCGCAATCTCTTTTCGCGATAGCTTCTTCATTGCTCAATCAGGATTTTCCCTTGTTATCGTCAAATTGGTAGATCTTCCATTTATTTTTTTTAAACGTATAGACTAGGTTATACCTGGAGTTGATATATTCAAGTGCCTCTTCCATTTTTGGACTATTCTTACAACTTTTATCTCTATATCCCGCTAAATTTCTATATTTCCATTTTTTCCTATCATTTTTATCAATGGGTGTAAAAGATTCATCGGTAGAAGATGTATCAACGATTAATGGCTTTTTTTGTTTTATATCATCTAGAAATTCTTCTATCATTTCTTCCGTACGATAACCGCAAACATAAAACGGCAGCTGATGGAAATATCGAGTAGGCGACTTAATATTAGTAACAAGGTTGAAATAAGCCGCGGCACCCCACATCAATAAATATTGCTCATCTTTCAAATTGTCTCTGATCCCCTCGACAATCACATTTCTCTGCCCGCTGGTCGATATAAATTTCTCAACACGAGCCGGGATTTTCACAATTGCCAAGCCGGACATGGCCACAAGAAAACCCAAAACCCACATATGACACAATTTGATTTGCCGCTGAAAGAAATTAATCCTTGAGTCTGAGAAATTGGTGATAAGCCCATATACAAAGAAGCTAGTTAAAATCGCAAATACCGGAAGCCAGCATATATAATAGTGATGAAACATCAAGCTTGAAATACTGGACAAAATAAACTCGACCGGCATTCCTATGACCGATACAAGAATCAATGCTCTTTGGCTCTCCTCCAGTTTCTGTTTGTTTATAAGAGTAAAGACTGCTACAATCCATGCCGCTATCGCTATTATCGGAAGACCCGATGGGGATAGAAATCTCAAACCAAAAAGAAAAGATGTAATTCTATCCCCCATAGTTGAAGTAGAATAAACGGAATTATATCTTATAAATGAATCGTAAAAATCACCAAGTGCATGCATCCAGTGGAAATAAAACAGAACTGCTGACAAAATAACGATTGAACCCAGAGCATAAGCCAAAATTTGCTTGAGAAGCAGGTAAAAGTTGCGAGTTAAAATTCCAGAGAAAAAAATTAACAGTGCAACGGTAATTTGTATTCCAGTGTTATTAGGCCTCAAGAAAAATGATAGCGAGAACATCGCTCCAATAAGAAATATATAGAACAGGCCGGAGCTCGAGTTTCTGGAACGCAAATAGAAATACAAAGTGGCAAAGCTCAGGGGCAGCGAGTATTCCTCTGTTACATTCCCCCCACCATAACTATTTAGATAAAACAGGGATAAGGGCCATATTATTGAAGCAAAAATAGCAGGGATTATACCGAAAGCTTTATTCATTACCAGATAACCCAGGGTTACAGCGATAAACAATGAAAGAAACTCAAATAGATACAGTCCCCACACAGAACCATGGCCGATAAACAGCGCTAGTGCATTTATATAATAAAGCACTGGCCCTTTGTTATCCCACAAGTCCCGATATAGAGTGCTGCCGTTAAGAATTTGCTGTCCCATATAGAGAAATATGCCTGAGTCAGGATTTGGGTCATTCGCATCGAGCGGAAGAAAGGAAATGGTAGCTATAAACGTTATAAAGATTAGCAGAAGGTAAATAAGAGATGATTGATGTTTATATAACATATTATTTAACGATATTCCGTTCCAACCTCTTCTTGATGATGTTATAATTCTTCAAAAACATGGATCAAAATATGGTTTCGCTCCTCGTTATTCTAAAGTTCATTGTTATCCTATGCCCTTTATTTCATCTCCCCCCAATAACACACCAATGCATAAGAAGCTCAAGCTTTAATTATCATTCACAATTAAGGTGTACTATTATAAAATCTTTGAAATATTATCAGAATGTAGTGATAATATGATGAGGAATAAATAACCATCTTCTTCACACTCTTAACTTTTGTAAACATTTTGGCTTTGTAATGAATAAAAATTCTAACGGAACAGATAAGGTTATTTTTAAATTATACAATCCCTTTTCGCAGTTTGATAGTGTAAAAGAGATTTGGACTTCAATGCTGAATAAATGCCCTCATGAATATTATCTGTCATGGGCCTGGAATGAATTATGGATAAGAAGCCTGCCTGCCGATATCGGGCTATACTTTGTGGTCGGTTTCGCTAATGACACGCCGGTTATAACTTTTTTCGCCGGTTCTCAAACACGTATCCGGCACAAATTCTTAAAATTCCGCGAGCTTTCACTCAACTCGACCCTTAATCCACATTATGATTTAATATGGATCGAATACAATGCAATTCTCATCGACCCGCAAATAAAAATATCTCTCCGGTCATTACTCGATCACATACCATTAAAATGGGACGAGTTCCGAATGACTAGATGTGCTCCGATATACCAACCCAACTTGTTAATTACTGAAAACATGGGCAAAGACTACAACCTCATTATCACGGACCTAAAATCTCATTACGTGGATTTAGATAAAGTCCGCCGCAACAATAATGATTACCTGGCACTGATTAGTCCAAAAAAGCGATATCAAATTCGTCGTTCTATTAAAGAATATGAAAAGATGGGTGAACTAAGGATAGATGTCGCGGAGAATGTACAAGAAGCATTAAAAATCTTTAACGAGCTGATTCAGATACATCAAAACAGATGGACGGAAAGCGGGCAGCCAGGGTCTTTCTCTAATGAATATTATGTTGATTTCCATAAAAAACTCATCTCTGGGCGTTTCGAACATGGAGAAATTCAATTAATAAGAATATCCGCCGGGAATCATGCAATTGGATGTCTTTATTGTTTCATCTATGATGGCAAGGTCCTTGGCTATATCTGTGGGTTTAATTATCTTCCGGGCTATCTATACAGTCCGGGATTAGTCTCTCACTATTTTGCCATAATGCATAATGCGAGGGTTGGTTACAGCTGCTACGATTTTCTCGAAGGAGATGACCCATATAAGAAAAGCCTGGCAACTGATCATAACGAAATGCAGCACATTCGAATTCAAAAAAGAAATATGAAATATAAAATAGAAAGAGTGATAATAAAATTATCCCGATTGTTTCAGAAAAAAGGGACCGATTTGATGAGCAAAGAATGATTAAGAATGTTAACAGGAAAAAATTACCGCAATTTGAGATTATTATTTAAAGAGATCCCATGAGCCAAAAACCTCTTGTTTCCGTTATTACAACTTTTCTTAATGCAGAGAAGTATTTTGAGGAATCCCTCGAAAGCGTATTAAACCAAAAGTACAAGACATGGGAGCTACTGCTTATAGACGACGGATCAAGTGACAAAAGCACCGAAATCGCCATTAATTATTGCAATAAATATCCAGAAAGAGTGTACTATTTCGAACATGAGGGACACCAAAACAAAGGAATCAGCGCTTCGAGGAACCTGGGGACTCGGAAATCAAAAGGAAAATACATAGCAACGATTGACGCGGATGACATCTGGCTCCCCAACAAACTAGAAGAGCAGGTGGAAATATTGGAGTCCAATACGAAAGCAGGGATGGTCTACGGCGACACCAAGTTTTGGTACAGCTGGTCAGGAAAAACAGAAGACACTGAGCGGGATTTTTATCTACACGAAAAAATATTGAACCAAGCGATAAAACTGAATACCGTTATATATCCACCGACATTATTGATACTAGCGTTGGAATCAAAAATCTGGGTAGCCTCAATGTCGAATATAATGATGCGAAAGGAGGTAGTGGAACGGATAGGCGGTTTCGTAGAGAGTTTCTCCGGCATGCATGAGGACCAAGCCTTTTTGACAAAATCTTGTCTAACCACACCCATGTATGTAGCTGACACATGCTGGGATCTGTACAGACAGCATCCGGAGTCTTGTTTTTACACAGCCCTGAATAAAGGACAATGGGTACCCGCAGAGCTCCATTATTTAGACTGGCTGGACAAATATTTAAAAAACAATGGAATTGAAAACCCCGAGCTTCTCAAGGCTCTTCATAATAGAGTATGGAAATACAAGCATCGTACATTGTTTAGCCTTTCAGTTCTCAGGCGTAAAATAACGCGAAAGATACTTAGAGAAGCAAGATCTATCTTAGATAAAGTAACAAACAATCAAAATGCATTATAATATTCACATCATAAGTAACGGTATAGATGCATTAGGTTTTGGTATCATTACATATCTAAGTTTGGTCCAAAGTGGTGAGCTGGCGAATTTAATGTATGGGTCTAGATTTTCAACCATTAAGTCATATATTGCGTATGATTGTTAATATAAAACACAATAACTGTTAGCACTTATGAAAAATACCATACCTATACTGATGTATCACCAGGTCACTTCAAACATACATCCGCAATTCATACCGTGTTCCATTACCCCAAGGGCTTTTTCCATACACATGAAAATCCTCAAGATCCTCGGGTATAATACGATAAACCTTACTGAACTTGAAGATTACAGAAGCGGCAAATTGATCCTGCCAAGGAAACCGATTGTAATTACATTTGATGACTGTTACCAGGAATCCGTAGATAACGCGATTCCGATCCTTCGTGAAAGCGGTTACAAAGCAATATTTTACATTCCAACAGATTGCGCAGGGAGTAAAAGTCGCTGGCTCCTGCCCGAGATCGGGTCTGAATTCCCCATAATCGATTGGAAAACTGCCAAGAATCTGGATTCAGCCGGCATACAAATCGGAAGTCACAGCAAGACCCACCCCGTTCTTACAGAGATATCTTCAGAGGACTGCTACGACGAGTTGGCAGGATCCCGCAAAGCTCTTGAGGACCATCTGGGTCATGAAGTGGTACATCTGGCTTACCCCTACGGATTCTTCGACGACAAGGTCAGGTCCATAGCCGCCGAAGCAGGTTACAGAACTTCTTGCACCGTAATAGAGAGATTCGTAAGAATCGAAGACGATCCCTTGGCATTACCTCGCATTAATGTTATGGGCTTTGATAACGTTTTCGATTTCATACTGAAGCTGCATTTCGAAGAGAAATACAATACTACACATAAGTTGTGGTTGTATACACACGGCAAAATGCGGGGATTCGGAAGGTTAGTGAAAAAGATAAGAGCAAAATTCACAAAAAACAAATAACTACAAATTGACGTCATGAAAACATCGGTGAAGAAACCAAATCAGGAAGTCACTCACGACAAGAATCACAACTCTATAAATTATTCAACAGGTCCAAAATGTCCCTCGGAACAGATTCAATGCACCCTATCTCACATACATAAACCTTTATCGTATGAAAATACCGTAGAGAAAAGCTCATCTAAACAAGGCATAAGCCATCCGATCAAAGATTGAGTCCGAAACAAAAGATATATATGAAATACAGAATCGTATATTACATAGAGAGTAGAGACTTCGGTGGTGCTGAACAGATGCTGTTCAACTTACTGATGGCGTTGGACAGGGACCTTTGGGAACCGGTTTTGGTTTACCATCCGCATCCCGGCATCATTCCTTTCGTTGAGAGAATCGAAGGTTCAGGTATAAAAACTCTGTCCGTGCCGCTAATAAAAGGGCTCGGAGATATAAGCGGGATGAAGAACCTGATACAGAATCTCAAAGAGCTACGCCCCGCAGTTTTCCATGCACAATTGGTGTCGAACCTAAGATGCACATGCGGCATAACGTGTGCAAGACTCGCAGGCGTAAAAGCTATATTGGCCACACAGCACTTATATCAGGAAATCCGGCCACGTAGAATCTTCCGGATCTACACGTTGGTACTTTACCAAAAGCTAATATCGATGCTTGTGGACTACTACATAGCAGTATCATACAAGCAGGCAGAGCGCCTTAAAAAGAATGTAATATCGGAAAACAAGGTGAAAGTCGTCCAAAATGCTGTGAACGTTCAGGATTTCTGTCATAAAACCGACGCTAATTTATTGAAATACGAGCTGAAACATAATGAAGATAAACGTGTGGTCTTAACCGTTGCCCGAATGGACAAGCTTAAAGGGCACAAATATTTAATAGAAGCAGCTCCTTTGGTCCCCGATGCAATCTTTCTGTTAGCGGGTGACGGTCCAGAGAGAGCCAAGATGGAGGAGAGAGCAAGAGAACTGGGGGTGGCGGATAGAGTTGTTTTCCTGGGAAGCAGAAACGATATACCGGAGCTTCTGAGTGCCTGCGATGTATTTATTTTACCCTCTATCTTAGAAGGTCTCCCTTTATCGATACTCGAAGCGATGTCGGCTTCTAAACCGGTCATAGCCACCGACATCGGCGGAACAAATGAGATAATAATTGACGGGGAGAACGGACTCCTCGTTCCGCCCGGCGATTCAAAAGCCCTGGCGGAGAAGATTAAACTCCTTTTGTCCGATAAATCGCTTGCGAAGAGACTCGCGGTTTCCGGAAAAGAGAGGGTCTTAAGGGAATTCTCCACAGAAATAATGATTGAACGGATAACCAATATCTACCGTGATGTTATCGAAAGAAAAAAAATCACCGGAAACTGAGAGAAATATTAATAACACAAGCTGCGACTTCTCGAAGTAAGATACTCAATGAAAATACTGTTCATATCGAAATATCTGCCTGACGACCCGCAAAAGATTCACGGTACTTTTAAACGTATTGCGACTTTCATAGAAGCAATGAAGGGTATCGCCGAGCTCGATGTGTTGTTTTTTGCACACCCCGATTACGATTATTCACAATCGCGGATTTCCGAGCTGGAAGACACCATTTCCAAGCTATGGAAAGCCGAGATCAAGCTCTTTTTATACCCGAAGTCCGAATTCAATATGGACAACGAGTTTATGAAGTGGACGTCTTTCGGAAAAGGCGTCTTTAGTTTTTCAAAACAAAGGGGACGACTTGAATTCAGCAGCCAGTCGCAGGTACGCGCGGTCGAGAACTGTCTCGAATTAAAACCTGACGCTATTTTTGCCCACAGGCTCTCATCGATGTGCCCCCTTTTATTAACCAAGATGCCCCTTCCGCCGATATTTTTCGATCTCGACGATATAGAACATATAGTTCTGAACCGATACATTAAAAGCCGGAATGGCATTAAGACAAAACTATTGTATTTTCTTCTCCCCGCCCTTACTAAAGGAGAGTATGAGGCTATTAAGCTTGCATCGAGAACGGCCGTCTGTTCGGACCTCGACCGGCGCTACCTCGTCGGGAAATACGGCCTGCCCGGGGTAGTCACTATACCAAATGCGGTCGAAATACCGGAGCTCGAGCCTATTTCACCCGAACCTAACTTGCTCTTTTTGGGTTCCGTATACCAGCCGAATGTCGATGCCGCCCAATACCTCGTGAACGATATCTGGCCGCTCATTAGAATGAGGTTGCCGCAGGCAAAGCTGATAATCGCCGGCACCTCGGCGGAAAAGCTGGGACTTAAGACAACAGGAATCCCCGGTGTGGAAGTGCCCGGCTTCGTCGATGACCTGGCGGATCTTTACAGAAGAGTCCGGGCGACGGCCGTACCTATCCTAATCGGGGGAGGTACACGTTTTAAAATCATAGAAGCCGCCGCTTATGGCAAACCGACGGTCGCCACTACAGTAGGGGCGGAAGGATTGGAGTTTGCCGAGGGATCGGAGATACTGATACGAGACGACCCTCAAGCATTTGCGGAAGCATGCGTGAGATTACTCAGTGACACGTATTTATGCGAAAAAATGGGTATGGCAGCCAGGGAAAAAGCAATAAATATATACGACCGTCAAAGTGTTATAAAGAGCATAAGGGGACATATATCGGGCATGCTGCAATCCGATAAATCCTGACAAGCAACTGCGTTTGGTTATATAATTTACTACAATGCCTAGAGTGAGCGTGATTATACCTACATGTAACCGTGCCGAGTTGGTGGAAAGAGCGATTAGGAGCGTTCTTAGCCAAACTTATACAGATTTTGAAATATTGGTGTCCGATGATGCATCGACGGATAACACTCCTCAGGTCATCGGAAGCTTTACGGACCCAAGGATCAGATATACCAGGTATGAAAAAAATAGGGGGGTGATCGAAGTCAGGAACGATGCCGTTAAAAACTCGACGGGCAGCTATATTGCGTTCCTCGACGATGACGATGAATGGCTGCCCACGAAGCTTGAAAAACAAGTAAGAGTGCTTGATGACAGCACGGATAATCTTGGAGCTGTGTACACCGGGGCATATTCCGTAGATATGGATTTCGGAAAGACAATATATACTAGAATTCCTGAATACAGAGGGAATATATTACATTACCTACTTTTTGAAGACTTTATCACAACTTCCTCAATAGTCTTAAAAAAAAGTTGTTTTGAAAGAGCAGGCTTGTTCGATCCAGCGTTTAAAAGTGCAAGCGATTATGACATGTGGATAAGGATTGCGAAAGAGTTTGAATTCAATTATATAAAAGACATATTGGTCATGCATAGAATTCAGCAGAACTCGATAAGTCACAATTATCATAATGTGATTATGGGGTTAGAGAGATTGATGTCAAAGCATTATGACATGTTCAAAAGTTATGATAGAGCTTATGGTAATCATCTATTCAACCTCGGCATCGCGTATTGTTATGATAATAATATGGAAGATGGCAGAAAAACACTTTTGAAATCAATACGGACATATCCATATAGTGGTAAACTGTATTATAATTTAATAATGTCGTTATTTGGATATAACATGTTCCAGAAAATCAAAGGTCTCAAGAAGAAATTTTTATTAAGATTAGGGACATTCGATAAAAATACCGGAAAGATTACAATCAGAGCCTCGATATTCAAAAGAAAACAAAACCAAAATTTGGACAAGCTGGACGTGTAAGATTGACTATTCAATATTCTATTATGTTACTCTAGTGATTGATTAATGCTTTGTTCTGATAATTATGTTGATAGACACAGATACTTTAAGTTCCGGCATGTTCGAATTGATTCTGGGAGGAGTCATTTTGGTGTTGAGTTCAATCTCCTTTGATTACCGGAATATCACAAGAATGGTATCGTAATAATTTTTACAACCGGGGAACAATATTCTCAATCTTTTTTTTGGAAAACAAGATGCCTAGAGTGAATTTTTATCAATCAAACTACAGAAATCTCATTATCTACGCCGGGATATTCATAGGAATTGCTATTGGCCTGTTGCTAGGGTTTCACACTTTCTCCAACAAGCTATTGATAGCGGGATTGATGGGAATACCATTTCTGGTTGTAACCATTAACAGGCCCTGGATTGCCGTGTCGATTTTTTTCCTACTAATTCCTCTTGAAGAACTTTTCGTATTTAAAGGGAATATTACCGCCACACTTGGCAAGCTCATGGGCGCTTACTTGCTGTTCCTCGTAATAACCAGCGGATCGCTTAAATATATCAATGAGGCGCTAAGAAACAAAAAGGCGTTGCTCATACTTTTGTTCGGACTAGTATCGATTCTTTCAGTCTATGTTTCTAAAGACCCCTCATTCAGCATCAAATATCTAATCAAACTATGGTTATTAATTATTTCATACTTTGTTCTAATACTGATGATCAGGAACGTACGGACCTTAAATTATGCATTATTCGCTATTATTGCCGGAGCCGTGATATCGGTACTAAGCCCCCTAGTCTTGGGACAAGGGGATGTTGTAAGCACGAATAATGTGCAACGTTACGGAGGTTTATGGGGTGACCAAAACGAATTTGCCGGAATGTTACTGGTCTTAATCCCGCTCTGCATCGCCATCATCTTTACGACCGGAAAAAAGAATCTGAAAATAATATTCTCAGTCTGTACAGCTATCTTATTCGCAGGATTCTTGCTCACGTATTCAAGATCGGGCTTTATAGCATTTTGTGTAATGTGTGTCGTCGCCATGTTTAAATTTATAAGAGGAAAAAACAGACTACGCATTCTGGGAGTATTAGTACCGTGTATTATCGTTGGATTCATTGTGATTTATTACACTATCGGCGAATCTATCATATCAAGGGTGGAAACGCTTAGAATCCTTGAAAGCCGGGAATCTGTTCGTACGGAAACATCACTCAATATGAGATATTACTACTATTTTGAATTGTTCCCCGAATTATTCGCAAAGCATCCATTATTGGGTGTTGGCTTCAGGGGCTTCGTCTTGAATAATCCGATCTATAAACAAATCTCACATAATACTTTCATAGAGGTATTAACAGGAACGGGATTATTGGGCTTCATACCGTTCGTATTTATACTATATTTAACATGGAGAGATATAAGAAAAGCCCGGGATGGTCTGACTTCCGACGGTGACAGTTATTACCTTGTCTGGTATTCCAACTCCCTGGAGATGGGGTTTATTTCCTTTCTTGTAGTGGGTCTTTTTTATTCCTTGGATATAAATAAAATATTGTGGCTTACCATAACTCTCTCTTCGATACTGCTCAACATTAGAAACCTTCATATCAGCAATGCAAGGACAAATAAATCCTGATGATGGAATGTTTTTTAGTTTCATTAAGCACGAGATCACACTCACATACAACATATGGCAACTAATGTGCTTTATCTCCTTGATTCCTTATCACCGGTCGGAGGTGCGGAAAGGGTTGCCGTAAATATTGGCATATTACTAAAGAATTCAGGTAAATATGTACCTATCTTTTGCTCGACTCGATCAGGTGGAAGCCTTGAAGAAGTCCTGAAGGCAAATAATATTGAATATTTATTACTTAAGAGACGCCGGCCCTTCGACGTACACAAATTCAAGCCGCTTATCGATCTAATCAGAGAACGCAACATTAAGATTATTCACTCACATAATCTGGGTTCCAATTTGTGGGGAGGTATAATAGGTACTATTGCCAATGTTCCGATCATAATAGCCCATAAACACGGACAACATAATAGTACGTGGAAATCCCTAGTATTGAATAAAATAGTCATCAGTCTGTCACAAAAAATAATATTCGTCTCTAATTACATAATGGAGGCATTCATAAACAGTATCGGGGGCGACCCAGAGAAATGTTTAACAATATACAACGGTATAAGCCTCGATAACATTAATCATTGCCCCAAAGACGATATGAGGAGCAAATACGGAATCAAGAAAGGAGATATAGTGGTCGGAATTATAGCACGTTTTGTACCCGAAAAGGATCACGAAACCTTTTTGCTAGCTTCTCGGGAAGTTCTAAATACTCATAACGATATTACCTTTTTGTTAATCGGGGAGGGTAAAACAAGACCAAGGATTGAGAAGTTATCATACGAATTGGGAATCAATGATCATACCGTCTTTACAGGTTTCGTTGAGAACGTCGCAGACGTGCTGCCGATCATAGATATCGGGTGCCTGACTTCAACGAGAGAGGGAATGGGCATCGCACTCCTTGAATATATGGCTTTTCTCAAGCCAATCGTGTCAACAAACGTGGGGGGTATCCCCGAAGTCGTGCAAGACGGTGTCAATGGATTTCTTGTAGGACCTGGCGACTATAGGTCAATGGCCGACAAAATTATTACGCTTGTCGATGATAGCAAATTAAGGGAACAAATGGGGACAGAGGGTTTTTCCATTCTGAAACACAAATTCACGGACTCAATAATGACAAATAGTATCGAAAGATTATATGATCGTACTCTCGAAGCGACAGGCAAAGTAAAATAATAATGAAAATCCTATACATATCCCAACAATTCTATCCGGAGATGGGGGCCGCCTCCGGGAGAGTGTACGAGCTCTCTAAATATTGGGTCGGCCTGGGCCAAGATGTCACGGTTTTAACTTCTTTCCCAAACTACCCGGACGGGGTGATTCATGAAAGCTATAAATCAAAGAGCAAACGACTCTTTATGCGTGAAAACATCGACGGGATAAAGGTAATAAGAACTTTCACCTTCCCGACACATTTGAGAAGCGCATTAAGAAGAGGTCTCTATTATATATCCTTCTTTATCTCATCGTCTCTAGCCGGACTATTTCTTAAATCCCACGACGTGGTTATTGCCACCTCCCCTTCCCTCTTTACCGGATTAACCGGACTCCTGGTATCACGCTTGAAAGGTATTCCTTTCGTCTTTGAAGTAAGAGATCTGTGGCCCGAAGTGATACTTGCAATCGGCGCCGGAAGAGAGAGTTCGTTATCATATAAAGTTTTCGACAAGATAGCCTCAACTCTTTATAATAAAAGCGACTTAATTATCGTAGTTACCGAATCCTTTAAAGATCAAATAACTTCTTCAAGAGGTATACGGCCCGATAAAATCAAAGTAATCGAAAACGCAGTGGACACGGATTTCTTTAAACCCTTTACGGTCGATTCCGAATCTGTCCAAAAGCTGGGATTAAAAGATAAATTCGTTGTTTCCTATATAGGGACTATCGGATATACGCACGGAGTCGAGGTTGTTTTAAGAGCGGCTCCGGAAATAAAGCGGGAGATACCCGAACTTCTTTTTTTACTCGTGGGCAGCGGCTCCGACAAAAAAAGGCTTCTAAAGATATGTAACGATGAGGGACTGGACAACGTCAGGTTTCTAGAGCAGCAGCCAAAAAATACAATCCCGACATTCGTTAATGCTTCGGATGTTTCGCTCGTTTTATCGATAAAACAACCTCTCCTCAATAAAACGATATTCGCAAAGGTGTTTGAACCGATGGCCTGCGGAAAACCGATCATAGTCGGAGCCATAGGCGAGACGAGAAACATTGTCATCGAAAAAGCAAATTGTGGAATAGGTTTCGAACCTGAGGATCCCCAGGGGCTGATAGATTCAATAATGAAGCTGTACGATGATCCAGTTCTGAGAAAAAAACTGGGAGAAAACGGAAGGAAATATGTAGCTGAGAACTATACGAGGAGAAAAAAGGCGATTGACTATTTAAATATCATAGAGAAGGTTATTATCAAGACCAAACAAGCCAAGGAGAATAAGCTGTGATCGTTCTTTTCAAAACTGTTTGTGAGAATTGCTCAATGAATGAATTAACGGGACGAGATTTAGATAAAAGAAATTAGAGGAAAAAACGCTGACCGGAAGACCCACTGTAAATGCTTTTGTAGTTCAGAGCACCTTAAGTCTCGTCCTGTAAATACTTCTCTAGACTCGGGCAGATTATCGAATGACTTACTGACATACATCGAATAATTGCATATTTTGGCTTAGAGCAATTAATCATGAACGCAATCTTTTTCTCATTATCTCTAAACTATCCCCCCTTCGTTGCTATGAGTTTAATATTAGATCCCCCTAGCAAAAATCTGAATATAAACGACTGCGCAAGTTTCTCTCTTAGTGACAATGGCAATCTCAAAAGTGTAATTTCAACCATGTTAACCGGAAATACCGGTAGTACGAAAATGTAACCATAGAGGTTTATAAACCTTTCCACTTTTTGAAATCCTACAATTTTAAATATTTCTACCAATTCCGACATTGTATACTCTTTCATATGGAACCCGGTTGCAACTTTATCAAAATACTTCGATATATCGTGGGGTCCAGTAAGTCTATTCGGAGTGACACACAAATATTTACCTCCCGGAATCAATGATTTATAAATATTCTCTAATTGCTCTAACGCATCCTCAGGATGCAGATGTTCCATCAACTGGTTGCTGTACGCTATGTTTATGCTGTTTTGAGGAACCGATATGCTACAACCGTCAGAAATGATGAGCTCAAAATTATCGGGATAGTTCGGATTTTGAGTAATCTCACGAGATACATCTACTGCATAAACCTTTCTCGCAAGTTTAGATACTTCAAATGCCAGGGCACAGTCGCCGGGTCCTATTTCGAGGTAATTCGACTCACTATTCAAAAAAGTTCGCAGTAGATTCAAGCTCGGAAGAATACGTTCACGTTTAGTCCTGGAATCAGCTTTCTTGGTTAATTGTGGATGATGAGGTACACGTTGAAACAGTTCGTCATACAGTGTTGAATATAAGTGGGCCCTTTCCTCTTTCCCGGCATTTCTTAATCGATCTGCCAACTCTTTCTCAATTTCATAAGCCTCCTTTAGCTGATCGGGTGTTCTGCTTTCCTTAGGTATAGCCATGACTGATTATATTGTCAGTAAATTTAACTTTTAAGGAGGCGTTTACATTTCTCTGCAACCCATAAAAAAAAGAGTTGGGTGGGCAGAACCGCTATTCTTTATTATAATCCAGCGTTGAGATTAAATCAACAGACCGGGAAACTTAGCTCATAGTTGGAGAAGTTTATCACAGTACGTAAAGTCAGTGTAGACATCCTATAACTATACGGACGGCTTAATAAGGATCACCTTTTTTGCTGGCTAAACTATAAAATCTGGTGTTCGTTGAGGCTGGAATTTGTGTATACCACATCCTTTCTCGCATTCGATTTATGTTTATAGTACCGACTGTTTTGCTCGAAGTTCCGTTTCGTGCGGGATTCATCCTATTTATCAGATGTTCAGATTGCGGTCACCCTAGAAGGTGACTGATAAGTCGCGGCTTCTGAAAGTAAACCTGGCTTTTCACATGCAATACCTCTCCGAAAGTTGAGAAAATCCCCAGAAGCATTACAATTAGACGTTGGATTTCACAAACCATGACTGCAAAAAAGATTGCTTACATATCCTCCAGCTTCCCTGTTCTAACAGAGACTTTTATCATCAGAGAAGTTGAAGAACTGCGCCGCAAGGGCGTGGACGTGGAGGTATTTTCACTCAAAAGTCCGCAGCTGAAAGGAACATTGCAAAGCAACACCAAATTTCTTATCGAAACCACGCATTATTATCCCTATATTTTGTCTTTCCGGGTCTTGAATGCTCTCATTTACTATTTTGTTAAAAAGCCAGCTACGTCCTGTGAAATTTTAGCAAAAATCATAACTACACATATCTCTAGCCCTCTCCTTCTCCTTAAAACGATCGCCATCATTCCAAAATCGTTTGCTATCGCCAAAACACTGAAGGAAATGGGAATGACCAAAGTACATGCACACTGGGCAACAATACCAACCACTGTAGCCTGGATAATATCGGAACTTAACGGTTGCGATTTCACGTTCACCGCTCACGCTTGGGATATTTTTAAAACAGATACTATGCTCGAAGAAAAAATCACTAAGGCCAAGAAAGTGATTACATGCACTGGCTTCAATAAGAAATACCTGCTTGAAAAGTACCCTCGAATTAATCCTGAAAAAATTATTGTGGTATATCATGGACTCGACTTAAAGAGGTTCATCCCGCATAAAAGAATACGAGGCGATCAATTTACCATACTTTCTATAGGAAGATTGACCGAAAAAAAGGGTATCCATTACCTACTCAAAGCTTGTTCGATTCTTCGTGAAACGGGAATTCCATTTCATGCTTATATTATATATGTCAGAGGAAATTTTGAAAAAGAGATATTCCGACTATACGACAGCTTGGGACTAAAGAGCTGTATAGAGCTTATTCCGGAAATGTCTCAAGAGAAGCTTATGGATTATTATGAAAATGCTGATTGCTTTGTTTTGCCTTGCCTCATCGCTAAGTCCGGAGAAAGGGACGGGATACCCAATGTAATTCTAGAAGCACTCGCTATGGAACTGCCTGTTGTCTCTACAGATGTTTCAGGAATCCCGGAGGTAGTTAATGATGGGAAAAGCGGTTTGCTGGTCGAGCCGGAGAATGCCGAGGAAATAGCATACGCTATTGAGAAACTATACTTCGACAATGAACTCAGATGCAGGCTGGGAAATAACGGAAGGCAATTAATCAAACAGGAGTTCGAGATATCCGCCAACGTCGACCGATTAATCAAGAACATACTTTAAGAGAAACGACCGTGCTATTACTACCGCACAGGCAGCGCATCCTTGAGATCACCTGGGTAGGGTGCAGGTCAACAGGATACGCCGTCCCTCTCATCTTTTACACACTTTTTGATACCACCCCTAACCCATTAAAACGATAACTAATATTGACAAAACTGTTGATAATCAGGCTTAAGGTTGAAAATATTACCCGACTGAGGCGGGGTTTCATCCCAGGCCACTATCCCGCACTTCATGCCAACAGGCAAATCATTAGCAGAGCCCGGCGGTGTATATGGGTTTTGTATTGTGATTGTATTATCCCTTATTACAGTACCTGTAGTGCCATGCCAGAGAGCAGGTCCTACATTCACATCTACTATCTTATTGAGCTCGACCAAGGTATTGGATATAGGTTCTTCGCCGGCTTTGTCACATTCATCACCGTTAAAATTCACCGCAGATCCCCCTGAATCCGACAGGTAATTTTCTCTAACGGTAACATTTGACATGCCGCAGTAACCAAGGACATTAGCCAAATAAACGGAATGGCAATGGCGTGGACTGATATTTGAGCCGTCTACAGTATTAGGCCATCCTTCACAATGTTGGCCATCACGCTCCGTCTTATTATGCTCGACTAAAATATTACTTGCGCTTGCTATTAAGATACTCGTATAATCCGTATCGTGAATCCAGTTGCTAGTTACAATAACGTTATCAGCATGGATGTCTATACCGGAATGACCACCTGCAACTTCAAACCCCGAGAACTCATTATTTCCCTGATTTAGTCCCCATCTTATACCACAATGATCACAAGTACCCGGAATGATATATGGGTGATCTGGATTAATGGTGTCAGTCTCCCAATCGTACGCCTCCATTCCCGGATAGGCTTTAACATTGACTCCAAATTTCATTTTAAGCTGGGAGTTTAAAGTCCATGTCCCGGATTTTACCCATACGGTTTGACCGCTTGAAGCACCATCAATGGCTGATTGTATGGATTGGCTGGATTCTACAACCTTATCCCCGGCTCTTTTAGTACCCGACTGGCTTCCCCCACTGCACGCGATGAATGCAAGAGACAAAAAAAAGAAGGAAAAAACGGCAACGAGATCTCTCATTGTGAACGCTCCACGCAGAGCAAAATAGCTTAATAGCAAAGCATTGAAAACGGACCTTCTCACTGAGAGAAAGGCAGAATCACATCTAATATGCCGATATTAAGCGATTTGCTTATACTTCAAACCCCATCCGCCGTATATAATACACTACGGACGTCGGATCGTCTAAGAGAAATATCTTGAGCCCTCGTATTTCGGAAAGCCGGTATATACAGGTGTGTGAGGTCTCATCAAGCATGGAATACAGCACCCGTCAGTTCTTAAGTGGAAATGGAAGTATCAATAGCTGTGATAACCTTTCCATACGGCTTATCTCAAGGGCTGCAAGCTGATTAAAGATATGGCAATACCGTTCCTGTGTCAGATAGTATACATAAGAGGGGACTTTGAGAGGGATATATTTCATCTGTATGACAGCCTGGAATTAGAGGGCTGCGTTCAATTTATTCCCGAACTCCCGCAGAAGGGCATCATTAAATATTATTCAGGCGCCGACTGCTTCGCATTACCGTGTGAATCGCCGGCAGTAAGGACAGAGACGGAATACCCGTTGTCATATTGGAAGCCATGGCAATGCAATTACCCGTAGTGTCGACCCCTGTCTCAGGAATCCCCGAAGTTGTTAAAAATGAGGAAACGGGCTTACTTGCAAACCCTGGAGATGCAGATGATCTGGCTCAGGCAATAAATCGACTATATTCCGATCCGGAACTAAGGGAAAAGCTGGGGATAGCGGGCAGAAATTTCGTGACACAAGAGTTTGAAATTTCATCTACCATCGACTGATTAATCTAGAACATACTTTAAGAGAAACGACGTGCTATTACTACCGCACAGGCAGCGCATCCTTGAGATCACCTGGGTAGGGTGCAGGTCAATAGGATACGCCGTCTTTCTCATCTTTTATACGCTTTTTGATACTAACCCTACCCAATTAAAACAATAACTAATATTGACATGACTGTTGATAATCAGACCTAAGGTCAAAAGTATTACCCGACTTAGCTGGGGTTTCATCCCAGGCCACTATCCCGCACTTCATGCCATTGGGCAAATCATTGGTAGAGTCAGGCGGTGTATAAGGGTTTTGTATTATGATAGTATTGTCCCTTATTACAGTACCTGTAGTGCCATGCCAAAGACCAGGTCCTAGATTCACATCTACCATCTTATTGAGTTCGACCAAGGTATTGGAAATAGGTTCTTCGCCGGCTTTGTCACATTCATCACCGTTAAAATTCACTGCACTGCCCCCTGAATCTGAAAGGTAATTTTCTCTAACGGTAACATTCGACATGCCACAGTAACCAAGGACATTAGCCAAATAAACGGAATGGCAGTGACGCGGACTTATCTGTGTACCGTCATTTGGATTTGGCCATCCGTAGCAGTACTGTCCGTCACGCTCTGTCTTATTATGCTCGACTAAAATATTACTCGAGCTTGCAATGAGTATGCTTGTACGATCTGTATCGTGAATCCAGTTGTTAGTTACAATAACGTTATCAGCATGGATATCTATACCGGAATACCCGCCTGCAACTTCAAACCCTGAGAACTCATTATTCCCCTGATCAATATTCCATCTTATGCCACAAAAGTCACAAGTGCCCGGAATGATGTATGGGTGGGATGGATTAATGGTGTCGGTCTCCCAATCGTACGCCTCCATTCCCGGATAGGCTTTAACATTCACACCTTTCTTCATCCTTAATTGGGAGTTTAAAACCCATGTCCCGGATTTAACCCAAACGGTTTGACCACTTGAAGCACCATCAATGGCTGATTGTATGGATTGGCCGGATGCTACAACCTTATCCCCGGCTTTTATAGTACCCGGGGCAGGCGTCGGTACGGGCCCAGGCGGTGTGGTGGGAGTCGGGGTAGGCACAGGCGTCGGCACAGGTGTCGCAACAGGTGTGGGTGCGGGTGCCTCTGGACGGGGTTTGTGCTCTATGGTCAGCACGGGCTTATATTTTTTATTTTCCCCGCTATTCACATAGATCTCACTGCTATTTGTCACGATATAAATACCATTGTTCTGTTTCTTCCCGTCAACCCAATCCTGAACCAGTCCCGTAACATCCACGGCATAGTAATCGCCGGCCTTAGATACGGACACGCTTCCCTTACTAGAGCCGCTCATCTGGGGTTTTTTACTCCACGTCGTAGTTCTGGACCAGGCGCCCATAGCCTCATAGACAGAAATAGAGCTCCTCGACCCGCCTTTCTTGGCAACATAAACCCACAGCTTGGCTTTTGTAACTGTTGCCCCCGTCGAGACGCCCGAGATATTAAACTTCATCAGACCCTGTTTGACTTGCCTGCTTCTGGAACTCAGTAATATACTGGAATTAGTACCGAAACTGTTGTTTGCCTTTCGCTGGTCTATGTAGGTGTCCTGAACTGAGGACAACTTATCACCGGGCAATGAAGCCGGGTTCACGGTTGGGGCTTTGCTGCTGGAACCGGAACCGGAACCGAATCCGCCGCCAAAAAAAGAAAACGCATATGATGTTTCCGATCCGCATAAGAATAGAATGGTCGTCAGGACCAATACATAAAGTTTAGTTGAAGAAATGACCCTTCTCATGTGAATGCCTCCTTTCGCAGGCTTATCCACCCTGATGAGGGAAGCATTCCATTCGACCCTGCTTAGAGCAGGCAGGTTAGAACTTTATAGGAAAGACGTCGGGAAAAAACCAATCTTCCTATTTCGGTAACCCGGCCACCTTATGCCAAATCAGGCACTTAGGTCGAAGGCTTTGCGTCCCACCCTTTCGGATGGTTTGCCTTTATCGTTTAGGACACGCGCTGTTAATTTTTTTTACATGTTATCTATAAACATGCAAAATCCATACCAAATAACCAATACTTCATTTGTTACGTTAAATATCGAAAATAACCAGCTTGTATCATTAATACATCAGGACTATCGAGAAAGTCACAAATCTGGCTATTATTCAGATTTTATGCCGCATTTTGTCATACCTCTCTAAGCAATGACAAGATTAGTCAGGAAGCGCGTAGAAGCGCCGCAAATTAGCACACATAGGATAAATATTGTTATTTATTTACACTAGTAAGGGGTTTTACATGAAGAATAAAAATTGGCCTAAAAGGTTACTGATATGATGCGTCCTTTCTATTGCAGTAAAGGAACCAAATTATTATAAGCATCAGCAGGGCAAGCGAGACCCGAAGGACAATTACCGAAATAATCTTCACATATGCAAAATCGGCACTCACATATCTTATAAGCCATCCTCCCGCAATATCGACCAGGACGGATAAAAAAGAAGAAATGATCATGAGGAGTTTCCATATGTTCCATACGTCTATGAAACGCATCGAATGATTGAGAGTTACGGGTATAACGGCATTCAAAATAGGTCGGGGACGATTTTGCCACACCTTATTTAATTTGCATACTCTTCCGAAATTCTGTAAAATTCAATACCATTATACAGCTAAAATATTCACGAACCTGGTAACAATTACCTAACAAATATGGTTATAGATATATGCCTCATGTAAAGATTGCTCACATAATATAAATTAGCGAGCCTGAAACCTATATTGAATACAAAAGCCAACACATACAAGCAGCACGAGTTGAAAAAAGTGTTGTAACTAAGATTATAGATATGTAATTTTTATCCAGTTGCGGATTTAGGTATCATTTTACGAGTCCGGCATTTGAATAAATATTGTTTTCGCATCTGTAGGAATAATTTGAAACATAACTACACAATTGCTTTTTTCGATTAACTATGCGAGGCCCATTTGTCGATCCTCTATTCAGGCACTTCTATCTCCGTATTACCGATTACAATTCAATCTTCTTCGATTGGATAAGAGACTACATCACCGAAAACTCGGTTATTCTTGAAATCGGAGCAGGAGCGGGAAAAAAGGTTCCCTATGATTTTGCCAAACAAGCTCAAAGGGTTATCGGTGTGGATATGGATCCACGTGTTTTAGATAATCCGAATCTAGATGAATCATTATGTATTGATTTTTTCGAAAATAAATTTGATGATAATACCTTTGATATTATTTTTGCAAATAGCGTCGTTGAGCATATTAAGTATCCTCAAGAATTTTTAACTGAAATACGAAGAATTCTGAAACCTAGCGGTTATTTCTTTTTCAAAACACCCAACATGCTGCATTATGCGACTATAATAGCAAAATTCACACCTTATTGGTTCCATAAATTTTACTGTAGTTTGTACGGACGAAAGTACGAAGATACATTTCCCACTTATTATTGTATGAACTCCAGAAGAAGTATCGAGAAACTTAGTCAAATCCTTAATTTTACTTATGAAATCAAAACTCTGGAACGTCAACCTGATTATTTATTTCTGGACCCTATTACTTTTCTAATGGGTGTATCTTATGAGAGGCTAGTCAATAAATATAAAAGTCTAAACAGATTTCGAATCCTTCTTATGGTCAAGGTTGAGTTTGAGAAATAGCCATTCCCTTTTAGTAATATAACAGGCAATAATCACTTGAAATTAGTCCTCTGCGCAGAGAAAAGGAACCACACAACTATTATCATTAGAGCTGCCAAGGAAACTTGCAGGACCAAAACAGACGCGATCTTCACATATG
>CAVWAZ010000041.1:0-50762 GCA_963752995.1 uncultured delta proteobacterium | reverse complement strand
GCAATAGGCGTTGATTACGGGTTCTCGGGCTTGAAATAATCGGTGCTCTTGATAGGGCTATGCTTGAAAGATTAAAAACCAGGCTCAAATCGGCCATAAGCCGGGTATTCGGCGCATCTGGAGTGCATATCGCGGCCGATGCGGCGCCCCCCGGGGCTTTGCTTATAGCCGGAAGGAACCTGCCCGTATACATCGATAAGAACCTGCATCCGTGTTTTAAACAAAATCGGGCGCCTATCCCGCACCGTGTATTTATTATTACCATTCCCAAATCCGGCACCTATCTTGTCGCAAAGGTCCTCGAGAATCTGGGCATCGTCGATTGCGGTGTGCATATAGCGGTCGATCATATCCAGGATAACAGGTTTGCCGATGAAAAGGTCCTTCGACTCGAGGCATGGAGATATTTCGTTCCAATACCCTTCAAAGTATCCACCAGGCTGATTAAAAACGGGCAATTTTCATTCGGTCATATCCCTTATTATCTGGAAGGGGAGCAGGTTCTTCGGGACTTTAAAAAAGTCTTCTCGTTCAGAGAGTTGCGGGATGTAATAATCTCTTTGGTGAGGTATTACGATTCTCGTGAACAAAATTACGCAAAACCTGAACGAATAAGACTCTATAATAAGTTTAAAGAAACTCAGATGGGGAACGAGAAATTTAAAGCCTGGTACGCGATGTGGGGAAAAGAATTTGCTGATTTGATAAGGAATATGTTTCCCTGGAAGGACCGCAGCGATGTATTTCAGCTGAAATTTGAAGTCATTATGGGTGATGAGGGAAGGGAAGCGCAATTCTCGATGTTGAGGAACCTTGGCGGGTTTCTCGGGTTGAATATCACGGATGACAAAATAGAAAAAGCTCTGCTTGATTCCGTGGGCACCGAGACCCTGACCTATTCCGGAAAACGCAGCTTACATGCTGATTGGTGGAACGAGGAGCTTGAGGATTTATTCATACATTACGGATTTAAAGAACTTAACAGGCTTTACGGCTACGAATAGCAAGTCGAAACAGCTATTGTTCATTATCGATTAGCGATTTAATTAAGCCAGCTAAAAAGGTCACGGTCTATCAAACCCTCTAATTTTAAAATGTCGTCCCTGTATAATTCGATCAGGTGCTTTCTCGTTTTAGGTTTCATGCTGAATTTATTCCTGCGGTTGAAATAGTTGACAAGGGCTTCCGTATATCTTTTACCGATTGTATGCAGCAAAATAGGGCGGAGCACTCTTTTGACCGGATGGTCGTATTTTGTTAGGAACTGGTCAAACGACTCGTTTCGCAGCGTCGGCCCGACATTATACTTGGCGGCAGTATTGGGAATAAAATCCTCGTCTACCTCAAGGAATTTATATATGTCTTTCATAACTGCCATGGAGTCCGCAACGAAATCGTCGTATAAACATATCATTACGTTCTCCCTCTCGAACGAGTCGATATAGTGATTGACCTGCTCATAATAAAATCCCACATCCTTGTAATACCATATGAATTCGTAGTTCTCTCTCATTCTAGTGTCCTCGGATTTGAGGGCTTTCTCGAACGAGAGGTTCTCTCTTTCGTCCATCAGCATATGCCGGTATGCCGAATATGCCCTGTCGACGGGATTTCTAAGCATTATCAATATTTTTGGATGCGGACAGATTGTTTTAATCGACGGGATAACAGATTTGTAGAAGTAAAGATAATCGGCGGAAGATTCTCCGATAACTTTCTCATTCTCCGCGTCTTTGAATAAGTTCAGGTACTCATCCCGGGACTTGATTATTCCGTCATCGACTTTTTTGTCTCCCGGGCCGTTATGTGGGAATTTATTTGCGGATATGGATAGATATTTGGGCTCTTTAAGAGCGCTCAGATAAATTTCCGGATGCTGGATAAGATAGACATGCACAGCGGTAGTTCCTGATTTTGCAGCCCCTACGAGGAAAAAATTCGGAAGTTTCAACACTGTAACCCCAATTATCCTTATCTCTGTAAACTATTAGATCGATTATTGTTTAGGAACGGCGTAGATAGGGAATCGCTGTTCTTTCGCCCACAAACCATCCTTTGAACTCGTTCTCGAACTTCAATTCGGGGCCTTCGTCGGATTTTTTCCTCACGATCGTCATGCCGGGACATCTCGTGTCAGCCAGATGACTCTTCCTCGGTGTATTCAGGGTGATCACTTCAAAACGCGGATTGTTGCATAACTGCTTCACCGCGGCTCCCACCCCGTCGAAGAATATGCTGTCGTGCATTAATATATGTCCGCCTGCATTCAGCATTCTTTCAAAGTTGATCAATTCCCACACGGCGGTGTCGTAATGATGGTCGGAATCCAGCACCAGCAGGTCGAATTTCTTATCTTTCAGGATATCGAGAGATTCCTGGGACAGCTTGGGTATCCAGCTTATCGAGCTTTCGAGTTCGGTGTTCTCCCACAGATGGTAGGTATGCATAGGGTCTATGCAGTATATATGGCCGTTGTTATTTAGTAGATTGAGCGCGCTTGCCATGTTGCAGGTCGAGTACCCCCTGTAAACCCCGGTTTCTAAAATATTTCTTGGCTGAGTCAAGAGCACAAAGGCATAAAAAAATCTTCCGACTTCGAGCTCGACGCTCGCATAATCCAATTGATTGTCGGCGTTCGGGTTATACCACCCGCCTGTGTCCCATTTGTATAAGGATTCGTATTTCAATAATGATTCAGGCATGTTTCCGTACACTCCGCCCCGTAATTCGCAATTCAGAGTTGATGAGATTAAATTCACGACGGCCAATTTATTTTCGTCATTCATAAACTTTAGAATGAAGTTTATGCAATGTTTCGCCATAGTATTTATCACGTTCATTTATGTATGAGCTCCTTGCCGGATAGTATAACTTTGGCTTGAGTCGGTACGCAATGCTGCTGAAACAAAAAGAAGAAAAGCGGATTGTCTCTTTCTATGGAGGTTGCAGAGTGACCTGTTCTCGATCCATCCACTCAGCCCAGTAGTCTGAAAAATCCTATGCCGTCTATATGTATTTTAAACGGTTTGAAAATCTTTCTATCGATGTTTCCGTAAATATTCACTTCCGCCTTATCACGATAACTAACCTTCAACTCCCCGAGGGCTTTATTTACCCCCATCCAGCTCAGCGCATCATGGAAGCTGATGGATCCCCCGTCGTTCAGGAGCCCGGTCGCAATCTCGAAATTATTCATCACAGAGTCGTACGAATGGTCGCCGTCTATAAAGATGAAATCGAATTTTCTCTTCCACGATTTGTCTATTACAACTCGGTCTTTTATCAACTCGTCAACATATTCTCGTCCTTTCTTCGGTTCATAGTGCTCGTAATCGTAGTAAATACTGTTGTCATAGGACCCGAAGAAGCCGGTTACTATATCGAGCCTGTCCGGATAGAACTGTGAGTTCAGCTTCTCAGCAATGCGGCGCGGGTCGTCGAAGACCCTGTGACGTATATCGGGGTCTATCGCGGTTACTTTCGCATTCCAACTTTTGGTTACTTCCAGGAGCCAGCGGGTGGAGAATCCGAGAAAGCTCCCGATTTCGAGTATCGTACCCGGTTTGTATCTATGCAGGATTTGTTTCAATATATATGCGTCGGTGAATTTAATGCTCCCCTCCCTTGCGTGACTCCATCTGAGTTCGAGAGGGTATTGATTCCCGGTCTCGGCGATCAGGTCGTAAAGCTCTTTTTTTAATCTATTGTACGAGCCGTAATGCCTGTAGACATCTAGGGGATTGAATGAAGTAACAAGATCCAAAATACGGAACCTCGAAAGGGGTGTAATGATTTCGCTATGAGACGATGGGGAGATTATACAGTCATGTTCTATTGTGTTTCAAGCTCGACGCCCATAATATCGGCAATAATACTATACTCATCATCTCGCCAATTATCAGGGAAAGAATAAGCTTCCAGAAGTTGTGGAAATTGCTGTCTATTTCGTTAAAGTTCCTTGTGTTGGGATGAAAGCTATAGCTCTTCACCGCTGTGTACGAAAACGGAGAGCTGTTCTTAAAACTTACGGCTATATCGAATTTCTTGAAAAGCATTTTCATGAAGATTGGAATTAAGTAGATCAGACTATAAGGTTTTGTTGTGTTAATTGTTATTAGATTCTGAAAACCTTTATCGAAAAAGTCGGTTCTATCGTCGGTAATTAAAAGTGTAAAGCTGGCATTGGGGTATGTGCCGGATAAAAAATTATACGCATTGTAAATTTCATCTTTATCCCCGTCGTTTAATATCAAGACATTCTTCACGCCTTTGGGGAAATCTGTTGATTTATATAGTGATTCACTAGTTTTAGAGGCATTAATCTTTTTGCCCCATCTGCCGACCACAAAATCCCAGATACCCTCGAAACCGAGCTTCATTGTATCTTCCTTTCCATTGAGGCCCAAAAAAATGAGGGAAGTGCACTTATGTCTAAGGTATCTGTAAAAAATAGAAATTCTGTTACTCAAGCCCATGTGTTTTGTATATGTTAGTAAGGAATTCCTATTCCCATAATAATAATCCGCCATTATCCCTCTCTTCTCGGTAAAAGCGGGATGATATACTATCGAGCTCAGGACCGACACTACCTTGAATCCGCTTTCCTTGAATTGCAGCCCCCAGTCCATGTCGTCCCAGAAGAAAAAGTACCTTTCGTCCATGAGGCCGACCCTCTCGAGCGCGCTCGTTCTGGCCAGGGCCGAACAGATGGCGACATAATCAACCTCCATGATCGTTGTCGCAATATTTAAATTCCTGATATTCCGGTAGAGCGGCTGTACGCCGATCGAATCCCGTTTTAGAAAAGCCCCGGCTTCAACAGTGATGTCTCTTCTGTCGGAGTCGATTATCCTTGAACCGGCAATCCCGATCGTCTCATCTTGTTCCATTGCGTCTACTAATTCTCTCAGTGTGCACGATTCGACTTCCGCGTCATTATCCAGGAGCCAGACGTATTTATAATTCCGGTTTGTCAGTGCGTGCCGCATGCCGGAATTAAAACCGCCCGTGCCGCCCAGATTATCAGTATTTATTATGAGATCGATGTTTGGGTACTGCGTTCTTATGGTTTCCGCCGAGCCGTCCGTAGAAGCGTTATCGACTACCACAGTATCGTGATTGTCGTAATCTATGCCTTCGAGCGACCTCAAAAGTTTCAGGGTGTCGTCCCTTTTATTCCAATTGAGGATGATTATTGCAACCTTAGGGTTGGCTCTCGCCTGCTCGCGTTCCAGCTCGTTCATTCCGAACTCCTGTACGGATATCATAATTATACACCCTATTTAAAAAAAATATCAGCGCCTGTTATATTAAAATATCATGGTATTATGGAGAGTTAGCTGTCTCAATAGCTTTGTTCAAATCGTTTCTGGTATTATGGGTCTCAGTCAGACGGATTTGCGTAGAAGCGTTTTGTATAGTGGTTTCATCGGGTATATATAAATAAAAACCCGATTAACATCCGTAACACTTATCGGGATTCGAATAAGCTTGATCCATGGGATATTCATTTATGAATGTTGATAACCACCGTGTTTCAGTGATCATACCCTTCTATAACGACTCTGAGAATTTGGTAAATTGTCTGGAAGCCATCAATGGGCAAACGCTCGATAGCTCAAGATTCGAAATCATCGTAGTGGATAATGGGTCTTCTCAGGATATCGAGTCCGTGGTGAAGAACTACCCGGCGGTTCATATTTTGTATGAGCCTAAAGAAGGCTCTTATGCGGCCAGAAACAAAGGTGTTCTGAATTCCAAAGGGGACATACTTGCATTTACGGATTCCGACTGTATACCCGCTCAAGATTGGCTCGAGAAGGGATTATCGTCCCTGGTCAATAAAACAAATGCTGGATTTGTCGCCGGTAAAGTCATTTTTTTTGCGAGAGATGAAGAAAACATGACGGCCGTGGAGATATGGGAGCTCTTATACAATTATGATCAGGAGTCTTTTATCAGGGACAGGCATTTCGGATTAACGGCGAACCTTATTACGAAACGGAGCGTAATGAATGAAGTGGGCTTATTCAATTCGGCTCTCAAATCCGCGGGTGATTATGAATGGGGTAACAGAGTTTACGAGAAAGGTTTTAACATCTTTTATGATGAAGATTTGGTAGTCAGGCATCCTGCGCGGAGGTCTTTCTCTCAGCTCGCCAGGAAAGTAAGACGACTGATCGGGGGTCAGCTGGATGTCGGGATAATAAATAAGAGGGAGTGCGTAAGAAAAATATTCATCGACATGATTCCCCCCGTCGTCAGCTTGTTCAAGTTCCTAAGAAGCGATGAATTTAAATCGCTGGATCGTCTCGATTATAAAATCAAAGCGCTCGCCGTATTCTTATACTTGAGATACGCCACGGTCTACGAACTAACGAGGCTAATGCTGGGCGGTAAATCCAAGCGCTAAGGGCCGGTGTGTTTTTTTATAGCGGTTTTCGTGTTATTCCATAATCGATTTAATCTGAGCCGAATGTTTCTGGTGTTGGATTTTTTTCCTTGAGCAAGAGCATAAAGCAGATTCTCAATTTCTATAGCAGCTCTTTCCCAATTGTATTTTTTATCTATGGCTTCTCTGCTTCTCATGCCCATCTCGGAGGCTACTGCAGCATTGTTTTTTAGGTAAATTATTTTCTCAGCAATATCATCTATGGAAGAATCTGTTAGAAGGCCATTTTTATTTTCTTCAAGAATGAATTTAATTTGGCCAGCGTCACTGCCGATGATTGGTAATCCACTTGCCATATAATCGTATAGTTTCAGGGGGGAGAAGTAGAACTTTGGGTAATATTCTATTTTGTTATATACGCACAGCCCTACATCTGCGGATGCCATGTATATGGGCATTGCATCATATGGGACACGTCCCAGATATAAAATATTGTTATTAGAATTTCCTTCTGCAGTCAGTATGAGAAGTATCTGCTTATCGATATCATTTAACATCTTTGCGAGTTCTTCAACAATAGTAAGAGCTTGCCATTTATACTCGGTTGAACCGGACCATATGACTTTAAATTTCTGTCCGTCATATATATCTGTATCACGTTTGTGAGGATTAAACATTTCTGGATTTGAGCCATTTGGGACGACGATAGTGTTGTTGATGCCTAGATTATTTCTTGCATATTCTTCCATTTCGGCGGACACGCATACTGCTGCGTCAACCATTTTGGCGAGTTTTTTACGATTTTTGTTTAATTTATGAAGTTCGGTTTCTGAAATGCCGCGAGTTCTGAGTTCTTCAAGTGGGGCATTTATTTCCCATATACAGGGGGCAGCGATATTTGCCTCCCTTAGGGTGGTTAGTTCATCATTCCAAGACGAACCGTGAATTCGTATGTAAAATGCTTCTATCTCATTACCTCTATTGAATAATTCGTCTTCGTTGAGTCTAATGAAATTTTCTGATTCGTTTGGTAAATTTGTGTAAAGTGTATGCTCGTGTTGAAGGAGTACATTGGCAATTTGTGTAACATGGACGTGACCACCTGGTTTTGATATATCTGTCACGATGCTGTTTAGATAAGCTATTCTCAAATATCAGCTCCAATAATTCTCCGCTTTCTCATTCGAGCACCCTGTCCGTTACTAGAGTTCTGTTTGTAAATACTAGATCATCTTCATAAAGGGCTGGCATTAACTTTACTCCACGTCGTTTTAATGCACTATTCAAAATAATTACGAGATCACTATTTCTCATGCTTATATCTGTTTCAGGTTTCGAGCAGGAAATATATACAATCGTGTCCAGCTTGATTACACCACGAAGCTCTTCCAATTTTAGTGCTATGTCATATTCTAAGTAACTCGAAATATCTTCGTTGAATCCTTCGGTTAAATAGAAGTACCCTCTTTTCCACATCATAGGGAGTGTCACTCTGTTAATAAGTAAAGACCCCGGTTGATATGCTTCAGGGCATATAGAAACTTTTTCTCCATTTTTTACGTCGTAGTATCCGGCATAGACAAACCCTACTTTTTCACTTTCATCCAATGGCTTTGAGAGTGTTTCTAGCGCATTCGGCATTAATATGTCATTTTGTTCTAAAGGGCATACGTACTCTCCACGGGCGTAAAGTAGTGCAAGATTTAATGCGGCCCCTTTTCCTTTATGAGTTTGGTTGTATATCCTGACTTTAGGGTTGTATTTGTATTTTGCCAAGATTGAGCTTGTGGGATCTGTAGAGCCGTCATTGACTATTATTAGCTCATAATCTTGAAGCGTTTGAGTTAATGTACTATTGATTGCTTCCTCTATATGTGTCGCTGAGTTGTAGGCAGCTATATAGACCGTAACCTTTGGGCCTTTAGTTTTCTCGTTAAGAATTTCGATATTTTTGGGATTGGCTATATGTGGGTTACTGGGGTGTTCCAAATGGTAAAGACGTGCTCTAGGATTAGAGATCAAATATTGCGCCTTCGAGAGCAGCCTGTAGCCCATTTCTGTATCTTCCTGCCCATAGGCCGTGAAACTCTCATCGTGACCTCCTACGCCTATGTGATCTTCCCTGCGACAAGAAGTCAAAGTCCCGTGAAATCCACCCCAAGCGTTCCAGAGCCGTCTGAAGGCGACATTATTAAATAGAACCTCTCTCCTCCATTTCTTCATGTGTCTGGGAGTATCTGGGTCTTCTATCATTGGAAGTTCCCTCAGCGAATCAAGTTTATGCTTATCGATTATATCGTCTTGGGTTATTTCGTTTTTTATCCTGTGTCTCATTCCTACAACTGCTACATTATCTGAAATATGATAATATTTCATATGTTCCCAGATATATTCCCGACTTGGAATGGTATCTCCATCTACGAAAAAAACTACGTCACCATGGCTCAGAGCTACCCCCTCGTTTCTAACTTTCGCTAGTCTGAATCCTTTGTCTTCCTGAGTGTAAAATATTAGAGTATAAGGGAGATCCTTTTTTAGCTTATTTACCATTTCCTCAGTCCCGTCGCTTGATCCATCATCTGCTATAACGACTTCGATTAAATCTATAGGGTATGTCTGTTGTGCCCAGGCTAATAGATTGAGTTCCAATGTTTTTTCTTGGTTGTAAGATGCGATTATTACGCTGGCTCTCAAGAATGGCTTTCCTGTCCACAATGCTGCTTTTTCTTCTACTTCCGAGTAGTCGTTTGAAAAAAAACAATTTTTAAACTGTTTGTTGCGAGGAGGGGTTATACGTTTGTGTTTATATTGCATGTACTCGATATTCATACTAAATTTTTGATTGCGAAAAGGGATAGCCAATATAATATTATTTCGGAACTCATCATAGAAGGTGTTTACTAAATAGTCATGGAATCTTAATCCCATCGGGTTTAAAAAGTCTTGTAAAAAATGCGGTAGTTTGTTGTAAAGATGAGTAAAGTAGCTGAGCATTGCACTTCTCTTAATTTAAGTTGATTTGGTGATTTTTCCCCATATCTCTAAAAGTTTGTTTGCTTGAATTTGAATATTAAATTCCCTTAATATTTTCTCTCTTCCCTTCTTCCCCATCTCCTGTCGTAATGAAGGATTATCGATAAGTTGTATTATGGCATGAGCCAACGCTGATTCATTTCTTTCAGGAACCAAAAGTCCTTCTTTCCCGTCCTCTATCAGTTCCGGGATACTGCCTACTGTAGTCGATACGACAGGAATTTCCATCGCCATAGATTCCTGAAGGGTCAAGGGGCAGACATCCAAGTCGCCGTTTTTTGCTATAATGCAAGGCAAGACTGCTATGTGCGAGGTAGAAAGTTCTTGCATACATTCTTCATTTGATTTTGCACCCAAAAAGTTTATGCAATCGGCAAGATCCAAGTTTTTAGTAAGCTCTATTAATTCTTTTTTAAGATTACCATCGCCTATTATATTTAAAAAAACTGGGGAATTTCCCTTAACGACGGATTTCATTGCTCTAATTAAATATTCGAAACCTTTTTTCTCTGTTAGCCTTCCAATAGCAATTATTTTTATTTTTTGCTCTGATTTCCTCGAGAGTTTTTTCTTAATAAATTTCTCCTGACTTATCGTTGCTCTCACTATTTCGATCTTGTCTTCCGCGCAATGCGTTTCTTTAATAATATAGTTTTTATTAAATACTGAGGGAGTAATTATTTTCTCCGCATTATCCGCCAGCATAGTGAGCCGTTCTTTCGAATAAGACGATTGGCTGAATATTTCGTAAGCGTGAGCTGTGAAAGTAAAAGGCTTGCCTAATACTTTACTAATTTGCATTCCTACTACGGCTGCTTTATATGCAAAATGAACGTGGATTATATCTATGTTGCCATAATTGCGGGCGTAGTAGGAAAGCCTTACAATGTGCTTCAAAGTGCTTACCGAATGATAATATTTAATGGATTTAAACACGCAATTATAGAAAAGAGGCGATAAGCCATACTCGAATCTTAACTTTAATGGTACAGGAAGCTGGAAGTACTCAGTTCTGTCCAAAAGCTTGTAGTTTAAGACATCTTCGTTGATTGTAGTTTCAAATGGCTTTCGCAGCGCAAGAATTTCAACGTCAACGCCTTTCTTAATCAACTCGACTATTTCATTTAGGATAAATGTTTCGGATAACTTGGGGAAACTATCTAAAACGTATAACACTTTCATGATCCAGGTTTACCATCGTCTAAAAAGCGGTTGGAAGCAGTCAATTTCAAGTTTTTTGCTAACTCCATGAAGAGATGAGATGTATTGGTCTAGGGGGCATGCCGTCGGCGGACTACCTCACTTCAACGAAGGTCGAAATTTCAGCTCTCTTTTCTACCAACTAGCAATTTGATATCATTCCCCTTCGGCCATCCCAGTTTGGCAATAATATAATCACAGATAAATAATAATGGTGAGATGAGATTATTAACACGAACTGAAAGTATATCTATCCTCCTATTCATTAAATAGTAAATCGGGATGATCTCTAAAATATTTACTCCTCTTTGCTGCAGGGTCTGATACCTTTCGAGTGTCCTAAATTTTACGTGTCGTGCGGGAGAAACTTCCGTCTCGCCGAAATAATCTGAGATGAATAAGTACCCGCCTTCTTTTAAGCATGCGGCCAGATTTTCAAGCGCTCTTTCGAATTTTGCATCGTCAACGATATGGAATATTACGTTCAGCATATTGACTAAATCGAATCGATTCTCAAAATATTCTTTGTTCGCAGTAAGTTCCGCCGAAATATCCATTGTAATGAACTTTCCGTCCGGAATGGATTTCCGGAGTGATTCGATCGAAGTCGTCGTTATGTCTATACCGGTGATCTGAGCCAGGCTCTTATGATAAAATGCGGAAAAAAATCCTGTGCCGCAGCCGATATCGAGAACTGTTTTCCCATGTAGAGATATCTTGTATTTTTGTAAAGCTTTTTTTAATACAGATAGTTGCAGCTTGTATAAGTATTCATTGTACTTTTTATCAAAAACGATATTCCCGACACCCGTTAAATCGTATCTGGACTTTAACCTGTCTTCCCAATATTTCTGGGGATCGTATAAGTTCATATTCTCCGGATTACTTTATTTCGCTCGTCTTCCTATACAGCATCCGCTATTGATGGGCCAGGCTCTTCAAATAAACGAAAGGCATGAGGATTATTGCGAGCAATTCGCCCCCGAAGAATGAAACGAATAATTTCCAGGAAGCGTAAATGTCCTCTTTGCTCTTGACGAAATAATCCCGTTTGTGGTCGTAAAGATAATATCTCTTTACCGCATAAGAGAACGGAAGCAGCGATCGACTGGGACTGATACAGAGATCATAATTGTACTCGAGAATACTTTTAAGAACCGCAAGTGTTTGAATCGTAGATTGCCTATACCCTTCAAATATGATAAAACGGTCGATTTCAAGGTCTTTGAAAAGCTCATATCTGTCGGCTTGAACAAGGAGTGAGATGTGGCAGCCCGGGCTTTGTTCCCGTAGTTTCGCGATCACATTCTTTATTACGAAATAGCTGGCATTCGGCAGGATGATTACCTTGGAGACAGCGCTTATTTTCAAATCACCGATAGGTATGATCGTCGATTCGGGATCGGGAGAATCGTCCGTTTTCACCGATAAGCCGGATTTATAGAATTTGCCGCGTATAAAATCTAACGGTCCGTATATAAGGAGCTTCGAGGTCGTGTGCAGACCGCTTAGCAGGGAATAGACGACGCCCTTTCCCGTTCCGCGCAGCATATTCAGAATGTATAGAAACCTTTTGACCCCGCTCTGATGCTTCGTGATCGTCAGGAGCCCGTTTCTGATATCGTAATATGAAATGAGCGGGTTGATGGGTTTGTCTTCCATACCGTGATAAGCTTTGGACTTGGGAGAGGCCATCACCTTGTAACCCGCCTGCTTTGCCCTAAGCGCGAGGTCGATGTCGTCCCAGTGTATAAAATACCTCTCGTCCATTACGCCGATTTTGTAAAGGGCTTCGTTCCTGACAAGGGACGAACAAGCCGCCACGTAATCCACTTCGGTAGTGCTCATGTCCTTCATGGCGCTTAGTCTGTTATTCCTGTAATTGGGTTTCCATGTCCCTATTGACCATGACACAAATGCGCCGAGCTCGACTATCATGTCCATATCGGGCTCCATGATAACGGACCCCGTAATGCCCACTTCATCGTCCTCCTCCATTACCTTGACGAGCTCAATAAGCGTTTCCCTCTCGACTACGGCGTCGTTATCCAGGAGCCACGTATATTTATAGCCGCCTTTCTCGAGCACGTATCTGAGCCCCGTGTTAAACCCCCCTGTCCCGCCGAGGTTCTCGGAATTCACTATCAGATTTACGTGGGGGAACTGCTCCCTTATTGTCCGGCACGTGTCGTCAGTGGAAGCGTTATCGACAACGATGATATCGTGGTTGTCGTAATTGATACTCCGGAGCGACGTCAGGAGCTCCATGACGTAGCTTTTTTTATTCCATGTCACTATGACTATTGCAACTTTCGGATTTTCACTCATTTGGTTTCTATGTGCATGGCGTCGATTTGACTTCTATTATAGCCTAAAATCCGCTGTTTACGAATTAATTATCTCGCCGCTCTTTATGAATAATATCCTGTCTGTCAGCTCTTCCATCTTTTTCCTGTTGTGAGAGACGATCAATACGGTTTTGTTGTTATTCTTGAGGTCTCTTATCTTGTTTATACATTTCACCTGGAACGCTTCGTCCCCAACGGCCAGGATTTCGTCTATCAATATTATTTCCGCACTGCTGTGAACGGCGATCGAAAAGCCGAGCCTCGCATTCATCCCGTTCGAATATTTCTTGACCGGCATGTCCATAAACCTTTCTTCTATTTCCGAAAAATCGATTATGCTTTCGATTTTCTCTCTGATTTCTTTGATCGACATGCCGATTATCGTGCCGTTTGTGTAGATGTTTTCCCGGCCCGTCAGGTCCGGGTGGAACCCCGCGCCGACCGATATCAGGGGCGCCACCCTGCCCGAAACTGTGACTTCCCCCTGGTTCGGGTATGTAACGGACGCTATCAGCTTGAGTACCGTCGTCTTGCCGGCTCCGTTCGGGCCGAATAGTCCCACGCACTCCCCTTTTCTTACGGAAATATTGATACTCTTTAACGCCCAGAATTCCCCTTCGGAAAGTTTCTCTCTCTCCTCCCTTTTGAAAATATCGGAGATCTCCTCCCTGAGGGATTTATGGAATAGGTCCCTCGTCGAGTACTTCTTCCACACATCGTTGAACGTAATGATTCCGTCAGATGACATCTGCGAAGTCCCGCTCGGTTTTTATGAAAAACCTGTAACAGAGATAATAGAAAACCGCCACTATCACGCTCACGAATACAAACTGCCACAATACCACTCCCCGCCCCTCGATGAGGCACCTCCTCATATTCTCTATGATAAACGTCATGGGGTTCAGGAACAGTATGAGCTTGAAATTAAGGCTCAGGTTGTCGATGGAATACAGTACGGGCGAAGCGAAGAACAGGAGCTGTATCAGGAACCCCGTCGCCAGCTTTACGTCCCTGTAATAAACGTTAAGGCTCGAAAGAAGAAGGCTCATCGAAATCGTGAACACGAACAAGAGCACGAGGAGGGGCAGCATCCATAATATGTAATATGTGATGTGTATGTGATAGATAAACAGCATGGGTATAAAAATCACGGACGCGATTACATAGTCGAGAAACGCCATGACTATTCCCGAGAGGGGTAGTATCTCCCTCGGAAAGTATATTTTCGTGATGAGGGAGTAGTTCCCCGTGAGGCTCGTGAGGGAATAATTCACCGAGGACGCGAAGAATGTCCACGGCAGCAGGCCTGAGTAAAAGAATATGGTCTTGGGGTAATCGGTTACCACCGCCTTGATGAGATAGGTAAAGACGAACGTAAAGAGGAGCATCATGCTGAGAGGCTGGATCACCGCCCATAGAGCGCCGATATAGGACTGGCGGTACCTGATATTGAATTCCCGCCAGACATAGACCAGAAAGAGGTCTTTATAGGGTAATAGCCTTTTAATCATGTATGTCGGTCGGCCTTATCCGGGCAAGGCCGGGTCTTAATTATACTCTAATTTTTTACCAGTCATCGCATACAGGATACCCAGCATGAAGCCCAGGCTGAATTTCCCCTGCATCCTGTATTTTGTGCTGAACGGGCAGATGAGCTTCGGAATATCCCTTGAGCCGTTGATTAGAAGCATAACCCATATCGGGAAAGGGTACCTGTTCCGGAGTTTTGCGAACGAGGCTCCGACAGCGGCGGCTTTGTTTGTGCTCAGCAGGATAAGGGGGGGGTGCATATAGGCAGCCCTTTGCGAGCGTCTGACCTTCTTGCCCGAGGCCGCGAGCCTTACCGCGAATTCGACGTCCTCCTGTCCGATTATCTCATCGACGAATCCGCCGAGGTCCCGCAATGTCTCCCTCCTGTAAGCCATGCATCTGTTAGATGGGTAGTACGGGTCGTGGAAGCTGTATTTGCCTTCGAGCAGGCAATAGCTTGCGCCCCCGCGCGGGATAACCGCGTCTGCTTCCCCGTCCCCGAACTCCTCCATCAATTTCGATATGAATCCCCTGTCCATAATCACCGTATCGTCGTCGAGGAAAAGAACGTGCTTCCCTCTGGACTTGCGGAGACCCAGGTTCCTCGCGTAACCCATGACTCCGAATTTCTCTCCTGCGGCGTGATATTCGGAATTCAACACGGGCCCGAATTCTTTGAATATGGCCCTTCCTTCTTCCGTCCCGCCCCTGTCTTCCACCAGCACCACCTCGAATCTGTTTTTATCATAATCCTGCCCGGCGAGGCTCGACAGTATGCCCCTCAGGAGCCCGACCCTGCCGTAAAAATTTATAACGCAGGATAAGTCACACGCAGGATCGGCGTCCCCTATATCGGCGTCGCCCCTGAGCGGGAATGGGAATAACTTATACCCGGCGGCTAATATCCTGTGTCTCACGTCCATTCTATTGTTGAGGCCCTTGAGGTTATAGATTAAATTAGTAGTTTTATCGATATAAAGTCAAGTTCTATGGACGGGACAATGGGCGCCGGTCGGAGGATAGTTGTCGTATTGGGCGATATTACGGATATGGAGGTAGACGCAATAGTCAACGCCGCTAACACGGACCTCGTCCTCGGGAGCGGTGTCGCGGGCTCGATCAGGCGAAAAGGCGGGCCCACAGTACAGGCGGAGTGCGACAGGCTCGGACCTATACCGCTCGGCGAGGCCGCGGTCACCGGGGGCGGGGCTCTCCATGCCCGTTACGTAATCCACGCGGCAGGCATGCGCCCGGGCGGCGGAGTAGGCAGGGAGTCGCTCATCGCAGCGACGAGAAACAGCCTCCTCAGGGCCGATGAATTATCTCTCCGGACGGTCGCCTTTCCCGCTATAGGAACGGGCGTAGGCGGCTTTCCGATGGAAGAGTGCGCGGGGATAATGACGGAAACCGTTACGGACTATCTTAAAAAAGAAGATACTTTGATCGAGAAAATTTACTTCGTCCTTTTCGACGAGCCTGCTTTCAGGGCCTTCGAAAAGGCGTTGAGCACTGAGAGGACCGTTTAATCGGACATGCAGCACCTGGCGCAACAGAGCACAATCGATGAACTCGAGCGGCTTTTAAGGTCGAGGATCCCGATGAAAATAATGCACGAGGGGGACTTCGTCCACGCTGCCGTGATGATGATACTGAGCGAGGGGCCCGAAGGCCTGTCCATGCTCTTCATCAAGAGGCCCGAGAGCGATATCGACGCTTTTTCCGGGCACATGGCGTTTCCGGGGGGCAAGATGAAGGAGGGGGATGAAGGCAAGCTCGCGACGGCCATACGGGAGACCCTGGAGGAGATAGGGGTCGACCTTTACAAGAGCGGCCGCGTGATAGGCGAGCTCGACGACATAAACCCGAATAACCCGCGGGCGAATAATTATATAGTTACCCCCTACATTTCGATAATCAAGGAGGAGGTCTCGATAGTGCCCAACCTCTACGAGGTAGAGACCGCTGTCTGGATTCCCGTGAAACATTTAAAGGACGAAAGGAATATTGCGGTCCGGTGGAGAGAAAGGAACGGAATATTGGTGGAAGATTATGTATATAGCTTCGAGAAATATATAATATGGGGTATGACCGGCAGGATACTTCACAGGTTCCTTTCCTTTTCCTCACATCTTTTCTGATTTCTGGATTTTCATGCCCTCTGGTGATAGAATTCAGACGAAGATATATAATATATACAGGGAGATAATAATGCGGGGAGTAAATAAAGTAATGCTGATAGGCAATCTGGGCCGCGACCCGGAAATCAGATATACGACAAGCGGCCAGGCGGTTGCGAATTTCACGATAGCGACTACTGAAGGGCGTACGAACAAGGAAGGGGAGAAGCAGGAATATACCGAATGGCACCGCATAGTTGCATGGGGAAGGCTGGCCGAGATTTGCGGGGAATACTTATCAAAAGGAAAGATGATCTATGTAGAGGGGTCGATCAGGACGCGCTCCTGGGAGGACAAAGAGGGCAAAACGAGATGGACGACCGAGATAGTGGCGAAAAACATGCAGATGCTGAGTCCGGCCGGGGGTAAGGCGGAGCCTTCCTCAGGGCGCGATGAGCGGGCCCCGGACGACTTCGATCTCGACGAAGATTCTTTCGGCTCCGATGACGACATACCGTTTTAATATCATTCCTCATGTCGGTCAGCTGACAACCCGGCCTGCTTCTGTTATTAGAGTCGTCCGAAATCGGCCTTACTGCCTGAATCCGCGGATCCTATGAAAAACACGAATATCAAAAGAGTGGAAAAACCCTGGGGTTATGAATTATGGTGGGCTCATACCGACAAATACGTCGGGAAAATCCTCCATATAAACAAGGGGGAGAGTCTGAGCTATCAGTACCACGAAATAAAAGACGAATCGCTATATCTCTATAGCGGGAAAATGATACTGGAATATCAGGAGGAGGGTGGGGAAAAGGAAACCCTGACGCTCTCTCCCGGAAGCTCCGTCAGAATCAGGCCATATACCAAACACAGGATGACCGCCATCGAGGATTGCGACGTATTCGAAGTCTCTACCCCGGAAATCGATGATATAGTTAGGATAGAAGACAGATACGGGAGATCGTGATCCGGGATATGAACTTAGCGGCAGTCGTTCTTGCAGCCGGTATCGGAAAGAGGATGAAATCGGGGGTCCCCAAGGTGTTGCACCCGGTCTTGGGACGGCCCATGCTGAGCTATGTAATAGACGCCGTCAGGGGTATTTCGCCCAGGAAAATAGTCGTGGTCTTGGGGCACGGAAGGGACGATGTAAAGGAGTCTATCGGACAGGCGGGCGTACTGTTCGCCGAGCAGAAAGTACAGCTCGGGACAGGCCATGCCGCCGGCTCCGCCCGCAGCGCGCTCGCGGGTTTCAAAGGAAATATTCTAATCCTCAACGGGGACTTCCCGCTCATTACCTCGAAGTCGCTCAATAATCTTGTAAAAAAACATATTGACGGAAGGGCGGACGTTTCTTTCCTCACTGCCGATATAGCCGACCCCTCGGGATACGGCAGGGTTCTCAGGAACGCGAAGGGCGAAGTCGAAAGGATCATAGAGGACAAGGATGCCTCCCCGGTCGAAAAGAAAATTACTGAAATAAACTCGGGTACCTACTGCGTGAAATCGGGCTTTCTATGGGAGGCCCTTAAGGGTGTAGGATCCGGAAACAGGCAAAAGGAATACTACCTTACGGATATAATCGGAATAGCGAGAAAGAAATCGCGCAAGGTCCTGGGGGTTCTTTCGCGTGACGGAAGCGAGGCCCTGGGGGTTAACGACAGGGTCCAGTTGTCGGAGGTCGAGGCATTGCTGAAGAAGAGGATTAACGATTCTCTCATGCGGTCAGGTGTGTCCATGGTCGACCCCGGAACGACGTTCGTTTCACCTGACGCCAGGATCGGAGCCGACACCCTGATATACCCCAATACCTATATCTACGGTAATACTGTAATCGGCCGAGGGTCCGAATTGGGCCCGGGCGTATGGATCGAGGATTCCCTACTCGGAAAAGGCGTTACGGTCAGGCTCTCCTCATACATCTCGAACTCCATAATAGGCGATAATGTAACCGTGGGCCCGTTCGCGCACATCCGCCCGGGGGTCGAAATTATGGACGGCGCGAAGATAGGGAATTTCGTCGAGATAAAGAAGTCCAGGATCGGGAGCGGCTCCAAGGTCCCGCATCTCTCCTACGTAGGGGACGCGGTCATAGGTAAGGACGTCAATATAGGCGCGGGGACGATCACCTGCAACTACGACGGGTTCCGGAAGCACGAGACCGTCATCGGCGACGATGTCTTCATAGGCAGCGACACAATGCTCGTTGCCCCCCTCAAGGTCGGCAGGGGTGCTACCACCGGAGCGGGGTCGACTATAACGAAAGACGTCCCGGAAGGGGCCCTCGCCATAGGAAGGGCGAGACAGACGATAATAGAGAACTGGAACAGGAAGCCCCGGGAAGGGAAGGGGAAGAAATAGATGTGCGGGATAGTCGGTTACGTCGGTGATCGAAAAAAAACGGTGAATGTCCTGCTCGACGGCCTTACGAGGCTTGAGTACAGGGGCTATGATTCGTCCGGTATAGCGCTCATGGAGGGCGGGCATACCAGGATCTTCAAAAGCACGGGCAAACTGTCCAATCTCAAAAAAAAGATCGGCAAACACACGCTCGATGGGTTACTCGGAATCGGGCACACCAGGTGGGCCACACACGGTGACGCTACCGAGAAGAACGCACACCCCCACGTCTCGGGCGGCACATCCGTAGTCCACAACGGCATAATAGAGAATTACTCTCTGCTCAAAGGCGAGCTGATAAAGAAGGGCTACGAGTTTTATTCCGACACCGATACGGAAGTACTGGCGCATCTGATCGAGAGCTGCTGCGGTCCCGGTATCACATTCGAAGACGCCGTAAGGGCCGCGTTCAGGATGGTTGAAGGGTCGTACGCGGTGGCCGTCATATCCGACAGGATGCCCGATAAGGTGATTGCGACGAGAAAGTTCTCGCCTCTGATAGTGGCTCTGGGCGATCACGAGAATTATCTGGCCTCGGACGTACCGGCGATCCTTCCTTACTGCAGGAACGTTATATACCTCGAGGACGGCGACGTCGCGGTGCTCGAAAAGAACGGCGTCAGCATCACGGACCTCAACGGGGACCCTGTGGAGAGGAACGTCCAGACCATCAACTGGGACCCCGTTTCGGTTGAAAAGTGCGGATACCGGCACTTCATGATAAAAGAGATTCACGAGCAGCCGCAGGCCGTGCTGGATACGATGAGGGGGAGGTTCTCGGAAGAAACCGGCGAGGTCTTCTTCGAAGGGTTCGAAGGGTCTCCCTATAAAGACGTCAACCGGATAACCGCCCTTGCATGCGGCACGTCTTACCATGCGTCCCTCATAGGCAAGTATATGATCGAGACATTAGCCAGAATCCCCGTACAGGTGGAGATAGCGTCTGAATTCCGCTACAGGAATCCTATTCTCGACAAAAACACGCTGGCGATCGCCGTCTCGCAGTCAGGCGAAACCGCGGATACGTCGGAAGCCCTCTTTGAGGCCAAGGCGTGCGGGGCAAAGACCCTGGGAATAACAAATGTCCTCATGAGCAAGATCGCCAGGGATGCCGACAAAGTCATCTATACGCACGCGGGCCCGGAAATCGGCGTCGCGTCGACCAAAGCCTTTACTACCCAGCTCGTAGTATTTTATTTGTTATCGGTTTATCTGGGCAGGATAAAAAAACAGATAGATAAAAAAAGATCGATCGAGCTCATCAGGGACGCTATCAGGCTGCCCCAGCTGATTCAGATGACGCTCAGGCTCGATGACGAAATAAAGGACCTGGCGAAGGAATTTTTCGATTATAGAAACTTCCTCTACCTCGGACGCGGAATCAATTACCCGGTCGCGTTCGAAGGGGCCCTCAAGCTGAAGGAAGTTTCGTACATACACGCCGAAGGGTATGCGGCCGGGGAGATGAAGCACGGCCCCATCGCGCTTATAGACGACGAGATGCCCGTGGTCCTCATAGCGCCCAAAGACGGCATCACATACAAGAAGATCCTCGGCAACCTTCAGGAAGTCAGGGCCCGTAGGGGCAAGGTGATATTCCTCACGTCCGATACGCCTCCCGATGAGCTCAAGGGCAGCGTCGACCGCGTTATCGAAATCCCGGGGAGCAACTATCTTCTGAGTCCCGTGCTGTCAGTCGTCCCGCTCCAGCTCCTTGCCTATCACATAGCGGTTCTGAAGGGGACCGACGTCGACCAGCCCAGGAACCTGGCCAAGGTCGTCACAGTCGAGTAGCAGGATTATCCGGTAGCCTATACAGGCATAGTTCCGAAATGCTGAGCCTCCTCCGATGCGTCGGATTATTGTTCACTCCTCATTTTCAAACGCGATAATGTCTGGTAGATTTACGGGCTTCTTGCAGTATTAACCGAAAAATAAAGGGGTCACGATTGCAATGAAAGTGCTTGTTGTCGGTTCAGGCGGCAGGGAACATGCTTTATGCTGGAAGATAAGGCAGAGTCCGCTCGTTAAGACCCTGTACTGCGCTCCGGGTAATCCGGGGATTTCAAAACACGCGGAGTGCGTCGATATCAAGGTGTCGGACATAGAGGGACTGCTCCGGTTTGCGAGGGCAGAGGAAATCGGACTCACCGTCGTGGGCCCCGAGTTCCCGCTCTCTCTCGGCATCGCCGACAGGTTCGCCGAAGAGGGGCTCGCGGTTTTCGGCCCCACGAAGGCGGCTTCCGAGATCGAGACGAGCAAGGTCTTCTCGAAGAACCTCATGAGGAAATACGGTATTCCCACCGCTTTTTACTCTGCGTTCGCGGATTTCGAGGAAGCGGTCGAATGGGTGAAGGAGGTAAAGCCTCCTCTCGTGATAAAGGCCGACGGGCTCGCTTCGGGCAAAGGGGTATTCATATGCAGGACGGAGACAGAGGCCGTCGAGGTCCTCGACGATATAATGAGACGAAAGATATTCGGTGATTCGGGCGACAGGGTGGTAATAGAGGAATTCCTTTCAGGCGAGGAGGCCTCTTTCTTCGCCGTTACCGACGGGACGAACGTGCTGCCGCTTGAGTCCTGCCAGGACCATAAAGCCCTCCTTGACGGTGACCAGGGGCCGAATACGGGCGGCATGGGCGCATACTCGCCCGCCCCCGTGATAACCCCCGAGCTCACTCAGGAAATAATGCGCCTCATCATTATCCCGACCGTCAAAGCGCTTAAGGAAGAGGGCAGGGAGTACAAGGGGGTGCTCTATGCCGGGCTGATGATAGAGGGCGGTCAGGCGAGGGTGCTCGAATATAATTGCAGGTTCGGCGACCCGGAGACCCAGCCCCTCATGATGAGGATGAATTCCGATATCGTGCCTGTTCTCTCGGCGGTTGCCGGGAAGGGCCTCTCCAGGGAGAAAATCGAGTGGAAGGACGCGGCTTCCGTATGCGTGGTACTCGCCTCGAAGGGCTATCCCGGGGACTATAAAAGAGGGGCGCCGATAACGGGGCTTGATATAGTGGAGGGCATGGAAAACGTCGTGGCGTTCCACTCCGGCACCTCAGCCGGTAACGGCGGCATTGTGACCGACGGCGGCCGGGTCCTGGGTATAACCGCACTCGGCGGGACGATACCGGAGGCCATAAACCTTGCGTACCAGGCGGTTGGGAAGGTAAACTGTGATTCTCTCTGCTACAGGACCGACATAGGAAAAAAGGCGCTTCGGCACGTTCTGTTGACGGGGCCTCAAGGCAGTTTGAAGAATAAGGAGTCATAATATGGCTGAGATCTGGTATTTACCTATTGATACGGAATCGATAGAGGGCATGGAAGCCCAGTATGAGCGGAATTTGCGGGACGCTATAGAGCTCCTTGAGATCACGCCTCTAAAATGGCAGTGCGGGACAGACGAATTTCCGGTGCTTAAGACCGGGGACCCGCTCGTGGACGACAGCGGGTACGTATATGTGATGATGCGGGTGGGCGGCGACGAGGTGGCTGCGTATGAGGACAAGAGGTGGAAGCCGGGATGGTATAAGTCCTCTCTCACCATCGTCGGGTTCGAAAAAAATCTAAGGAAAAAACCTAAATAATTACTCTTTTTGTCTTGACAGCGGTTTTCTTTTCGGGATATATTAATTGGATTACCTTTTTATGGAGATAAGTATTCGTGCCTACTATTAGTCAGTTGGTTAAAGATGGGAGAAGAAGGGCTAAAAAGAAGAGTAAAGCCCCTGCATTACAGAATTGTCCCCAGAGGAGAGGCGTCTGCGTCAGGGTTTACACCACAACCCCCAAAAAGCCTAATTCGGCGCTTAGAAAAGTCGCCCGTATAAGGCTGACGAACGGTATCGAGGTCACCGGATATATACCGGGTGAAGGGCATACGCTTCAGGAGCACTCCGTAATACTGGTAAGGGGCGGAAGGGTAAAGGACCTGCCGGGCGTGAGGTACCATATCGTAAGGGGTACTCTCGACTCGACCGGCGTGGCTAACAGAAGGCAGAGCCGTTCGAAATACGGGGCTAAAAAACCCAAATAATCAAAGGGAACAACATATATGCCTAGAAAGGGATCAGTTTCTAAAAGAAAAATTCCCGTCGATCCCAAATTCGGTGATTTGACGGTCGCGAAGTTCATCAACTCGCTCATGCACGAGGGTAAGAAGAGCAAGGCGGAAATGATATTCTATGGATCGCTCAAGCTCATTGCCGAAAAGACGGGGAAGGATCCCCTCGAGGTTTTTAATACGGCAATGGACAACATAAAGCCGGGTATCGAGGTCAGACCGCGCAGGGTCGGCGGCGCCACGTACCAGGTGCCCATGGAGGTCAGCTCCTTCAGGAAGCAGTCCCTCGCCATCAGATGGCTCCTCACCTCGGCAAGGAAGCGAGACGGGAAGTCCATGATCGACAAGCTGACGGGAGAAATACTGGACGCTGCTGAAGGCCGCGGCGGGGCTATAAAAAAGAGAGAAGACACACATAAGATGGCGGATGCGAACAGGGCTTTCGCCCATTACAGGTGGTAATAAATCGCGGAGGAGTATTTTGGAAAAGGCTATACCAATTAGTAAAGTAAGAAATATCGGGATCGTGGCACACATAGATGCGGGGAAGACGACCACCACCGAGCGCATCCTGTATTACACCGGTTTGACTTACAAGATCGGGGAAGTCCACGAGGGCACGGCCACGATGGACTGGATGGAGCAGGAAAGGGAGAGGGGCATCACCATTACTTCCGCTACCACGACCTGTTTCTGGGACGACCACAGGATAAACATCATAGACACCCCCGGGCACGTTGACTTCACCATAGAGGTCGAAAGGTCGCTCAAGGTCCTCGACGGGGCCGTTGTCGTGTTCGACTCCGTGGGCGGCGTGGAGCCCCAGTCGGAAACCGTATGGAGACAGGCCGACAGATACAGGGTCCCGAGGATGTGTTTCGTAAACAAGATGGATAAGATCGGGGCTGATTTCGGAAAGGTGGTCTCTCAGATAAGGGAGAGGCTCGACTCCAATCCCGTACCCCTTCACGCGCCTTACTTCGAAGGCGACAATTTCAAAGGAATAATAGACCTTATTAGAATGAAGCTTGCGCTCTGGGACGAGGAATCCCTGGGCCTTAAATACGATTGGACGGAAATACCGGCCGAGATGAAGGAAGAAGCCCAGGCGGGAAGAGAAAAGATGATCGAATCTCTCGCCGACTTCGATGAAGCGATAATGGAAAAATACCTCAACGGAGAACCCGTATCCGAGGAAGAAATAGCGGCTTCGGTAAGAAAATCCGCGATCGGCTTGAACATAGTGCCGGTCATTCTCGGCTCCGCGTTTAAGAACAAAGGGGTTCAGCTTCTTCTGGACGCGATTGTGAACTATATGCCTTCTCCGCTCGATGTCCCTCCCATGGAGGGTATTAATACGGATACGGACCAGGCAGAGGTAAGGCGCCCTAGCGACGATGAGCCGTTCTCCGCTCTGGCCTTCAAGATCATGACCGACCCGTTCGTGGGTCAGCTCACATACCTCAGGGTGTATTCGGGAAAGCTCGCTTCGGGCACTACCGTGTATAACTCCACGAAGAACAAAAGGGAGAAGATCGGCAGGCTCCTCAGGATGCACTCGAACAAGAGGGAAGATATAAAGGAAATAGGCGCGGGCGGCATAGCCGCGGCGGGGGGGCTCAAGCTGACGACGACGGGCGATACGCTCTGCGATGAGAATAAGCCGATACTCCTTGAAAGCCTCTATTTCGCCGAGCCTGTGATTTCGATAGCCATAGAGCCCAAGACCAAATCCGACCAGGAAAGACTCGGTATATCCCTTAATAAAATCTCTCTCGAAGACCCCACATTTAAAGTTAAATACGACGACGAAACCGGCCAGACGATAATCTCCGGCATGGGCGAGCTGCACCTCGAAATAATAGTGGACCGTCTTAGGCGCGAGTTCAACGTCGACGCCAATGTAGGCAAGCCTGAGGTGGCTTACAGGGAAACGATCACGAAGAGTTCCGACGTCGAGGCCAAATTTATAAGGCAGACGGGCGGCAGGGGTCAGTACGGGCACGTAAAGATAAAGATGGAACGCGGCGAGGCAGGATCGGGCGTGACGTTCATTGATGAAGTCAAGGGCGGCACCATACCGAAGGAATATATCCCGGCTGTGGAAAAGGGAATTAAAGAAGCGTCGGAAACGGGAGTCGTGGCCGGGTATCCGGTCATAGACGTGGTCGTGAAGCTCTACGACGGGTCTTACCATGACGTGGACAGTTCAGAAATCGCATTTAAAATAGCAGGTTCTATGGCTTTCAAGGATGCCGTGATGAGAGCAAAACCCATAATACTCGAGCCTCAGATGAATGTGGAAGTGGTGGTGCCCGAGGATTTTATGGGACCGGTGATGGGTAATTTGAGTTCCAGGAGAGGAAAGATCATGGGAACCGAGCTCCGGGGGAACCTTCAGGCCATAAGGGCGGAAGTGCCGCTCTCGGAGATGTTCGGCTACGCGACCGAGCTCAGGTCGATGACCGAGGGCAGGGGATCGTTCACAATGGAATTTTCGCATTATTCTGCATTACCGGAATTACTTTCGGAAAATCTTAAAACTAACGTAAGGGCCGTTTAAACAGCAGGCCGCGAACTTCACGTTAAGGAGGTATTAAGAGGCGATGTCTAAGGAGAAATTTGCGCGGAGCAAGCCGCACTTGAACATAGGGACGATAGGGCACGTGGACCACGGGAAGACTACGCTTACGGCGGCGATAACGAAGGTATTGAGCAAGGCCGGGGGAGCGAAGTTCGTGGAGTTTTCGGAGATAGACAAGGCCCCTGAGGAGAGGGAGCGCGGGATAACGATCAACATAGCGCACGTGGAGTACGAGACAGCAAACAGGCACTACGCGCACGTGGACTGTCCCGGACACGCCGACTACGTGAAGAACATGATAACGGGGGCGGCGCAGATGGACGGGGCGATATTGGTAGTAAGCGCGCCAGACGGTCCGATGCCCCAGACGAGGGAGCACATACTGCTTGCGAGGCAGGTAGGGGTGCCGTACATAGTGGTAGCGCTCAATAAAGTGGACATGATGGACGACGAAGAGCTGCTGGACCTGGTGGAGCTAGAGGTAAGGGACTTGCTTACGCAGTACGGGTTCCCCGGGGACGACGTGCCTGTGGTGAGGGTGAGCGCGTTAAAGGCTCTAGAGGAAGACCCGGCGGCCATGAACCAGATAATGGAATTGATGAAGTCGATAGACGAGTACATACCTGTGCCTGTGAGGGAGATGGACAAGCCGTTCCTGATGGCAATAGAGGACGTGTTCACGATCTCGGGCAGGGGCACGGTAGTGACGGGGAGAGTGGAGAGGGGGAAGGTACTGCCCGGGGACGAGGTAGAGATAGTGGGGTTCGGGGACACGCGGAAGACAGTGGCTACGAGCCTCGAGATGTTCAGGAAGATACTGGACGACGCGCATGCGGGGGACAACGTGGGAGTGCTTTTGAGGGGAACTGGGAAGGACGAGGTCGAGAGGGGTCAGGTATTGGCAAAACCCGGGAGCATAACGCCGCATAAGAAGTTCAAGGCGGAGGTCTATGTTCTGAAGAAGGAAGAGGGTGGGAGGCATACGCCGTTTTTCCCCGGGTACCGTCCGCAGTTTTATTTAAGGACGACGGACGTGACGGGGTCGATAGTGCTTCCTGAGGGGGTGGAGATGGTAATGCCGGGGGACAACATAAACATGGACGTTGAGCTGATAGCGCCAGTGGCGCTCGAGGATCAGCTCCGGTTCGCAATAAGGGAAGGCGGAAGGACCGTAGGCGCTGGCGTAGTTACTAAAATCGTGGAGTGAGAGGATTAAGGTAAGTAATTTATGAATCGTGCAGCTAAAATTCGTATCAAACTGAAATCGTTCGATCACAGGCTACTTGACAGGTCTTCTGTGGAGATTGTGGACACAGCCAAGAGGACGGGGGCGAAGGTCGCAGGACCGGTCCCTCTGCCCACACACATAAGCCGCTATTGCGTGCTCAGGTCTCCCCATGTCGATAAGAATTCGCGGGAGCATTTCGAGGTGAGAACCCACAAGAGGATCGTCGATATACTCGAGCCTACACAACAGACAATCGATGCGCTCATGAAGCTGGACCTGGCTTCGGGTGTTGAGGTTGAGATAAAACTAACGGGATCCTGATAGATATGATTGATGGAATATTAGGCAAAAAGCTTGGAATGACTGAATTTTTTCTCGAGAACGGCACCGCGGTGATCGCGACCGTAATCGAAGCCGGTCCGTGCTTCGTGCTTCAGAAGAAGACCAAGGAAAAGGACGGTTACGAAGCCGTCCAGATAGGTTTTCAAGAGGCCAAGCCCCGGAGGGTCACAAAACCGATGCTCGGGCATTTCAAAAAGGCGGGAGTTGCCCCTTTGAAGCATGTCGTGGAATTCAGCGCGGCGTCGGGCGATTACAATCCGGGAGACGAGATCAAGGCCGACATCTTCAAAGAAGGAGAGACGGTCGATGTCGTCGGGACGAGCAAGGGTAAGGGGTTTGCCGGGGTCATGAAGAGGCACAATTTCAGAGGACAGCCCGCGTCCCACGGCGGTATGGCCCACAGAAGACCCGGCGGCATAGGTTCTAATACCTACCCGGCGAGGGTTTGGAAAGGGCAGAAAATGCCGGGACATATGGGTCACGAAAAGGTGACGATGCAGGGTGTGCGGGTTTTCAGGGTGGACACCGATAAAAATTTAATAATCATAAAAGGATCGGTCCCCGGTCCCAGGGGCGGTCTGGTGATAATCAAGAGAACTTCTAAAGGGAGCAGAGACAGTGCCGCAGCTTGACGTTTTTAATTTGGATAAGAGTAAAGTGGGGACTGTTGATCTCGATCCCGCAATATTTGAAGTGCCGGTTAGAACTCACCTGCTCCATACGGTCGTTAACTGGCAGCTTACGAAAAAACGCGCGGGCACTTCTTCGGCTAAAGAGAGGGGAGAGGTCAGCGGCGGAGGAAAGAAACCCTGGAAGCAGAAGCATCTCGGGCGCGCCCGTCAGGGCAGCATTAGGGCCCCTCAATGGAGGAAGGGAGCGGTAATATTCGGTCCAAAACCCAAAGACTGGTCTTACAACGTAAACAAGAAAACCAAGCGTGCGGCCCTTATAAGCTCGCTTTCCCTGAAATTCAGCGAAGGCCGGATGCTGGCATTGAACGAGATAAGCCTGCCGTCTATCAAGACCAAGCAAGTTTCGGAATTTATTAAAAGATTCGAATTGAAGTCGGCCCTCATAATCGTCGGGGGCGATAACGAAAACCTGCTCAGGTCTTCGAGAAACATGCCTAACGTAAAGGTGCTTAAAATAGAAGGCATCAACGTATACGACATCCTGAAATACGACACTCTGGTAATGACCGAGGAATCGCTTGCGCGCGCACAGGAGGTTCTTGCAAATTGAAAGACCCTAGGCAGATAATCAAGCGCCCGCTCGTTACGGAAAAGTCTTCGGACGCGAGAGAGAAGAACTGGTACGTTTTTTCGGTCGATAAGAGATCGAACAAGCAGGAAATAAAAGACGCAATTGAAAAGATATTTAAAGTCAAGGTCGGAAAAGTCAGGACACTCGTTACCACCGGCAAAAAGGTAAAGAAGGCCGGACGGATAGCCGGCAAGAGGCAGTCGATTAAAAAGGCCTATATAGAGGTCAAAGAAGGAACAATAGAGATTTTTGAGGGAGTTTAATAATGGGTATTAAAAAGTTCCGCCCCACTAGCGCGGGTACCAGGTTCAGATCGGGGTCGGATTACTCTGATATAACAGCGGAAAAACCTCACAAACCCCTTACGTCGCCGTTGAAGAAAAGGGGCGGCAGGAATGCTCAGGGAAGGATCACGAGCTTCCAGAAGGGAGGGGGGAACAAGCGTCTTTACAGGGATATCGATTTCAAGCGTGACAAATACGATGTGCCCGCGAAGGTGGAGTCGATTGAATACGACCCCAACCGCTCATCGAGGATAGCGCTCCTCTTTTATGTCGACGGAGATAAGAGGTACATACTGGCGCCCGAAGGGCTCAAAATCGGCGATACCGTATTCTCGGGGGACAATGTGGAAGTAGCCCTCGGTAATGCGCTCCCGCTTAAAAGCATCCCCGTCGGCACTGTGGTTCATAACGTGGAGATGAAGCCCCGGGGAGGGGGCAAGCTCGCGAGGGCGGCAGGGGCTTCGGCCCAGATCGTCGCGAGGGAAGGCGGTTATGCCCAGCTCAAGTTGACCTCCGGCGAAATACGCTTGATAAACGTCGAATGCATGGCGACGATCGGTAAGATCGGTAACGCCGAGCACGAGCTGATATCGATAGGAAAGGCCGGAAGGCAGAGACACAGGGGCAAGCGCCCCCACGTCAGGGGCGTGGCTATGAACCCGGTGGATCATCCGCACGGAGGCGGCGAAGGTAAGGCCAGCAAAGGCAACCCTCATCCCGTATCGCCGTGGGGCTGGATAACGATCGGATACAAAACGAGAAAGAATAAGAGAACCGATGATTTCATAGTAAAGCGCAGAAGAATCGGTTACGGGATGGATTAAGGAGAGGTTATGCCAAGGTCAAGCAAGAAAGGTCCATATGTCAGTGAGAGACTGCAGGAAAAGGTTGAATCCGAGAGGTCGTCGGGCAGCCAGCGTATAATCAGGACCTGGTCCAGAAGGTCCATGGTCACTCCGGACATGATCGGCCTCACGTTCGCGGTCTATAACGGCAGGAAGTTTATCCCCGTTTACGTTACCGAACATATGGTGGGTCACAAGCTGGGCGAATTCTCTCCGACGAGAACCTTTACAGGGCATACCGGGGATAAAAAAGCAAAAATATCGAAAGGCAAATCCGAATAAGAAGGGAATAAAATGGTTTCGCAAGCCGTAAGAAAATATTATAGATCGTCTCCGAAAAAGCTTGGCCCCGTCCTGGAATTGATCAGGGGGAACGGTGTGGAAAACGCGTTCACTATACTTTCTGCCGTACGCAGGAGGTCGGCGCCCGATATCGCGAAGCTCTTAAAGTCCGCGGTGGCTAATGCGGCCGAAAAGGGTCACAGCGATACCGACACCCTCTATATAAAAGAAGCCTACGCATCGAAAGGGCCTACGCTCAAGAGAATCCGCGCGAGGGCCATGGGAAGGGCCGCGTCGCGGAAAAAAAGAATGAGCCATATAACAATAGTACTTGAAGAGAGGGGGCTATAAATTGGGTCAGAAAGTATGCCCTATAGGGCTTAGACTGGGAATAACGAAGACTTGGGACTCCAAATGGTTTGCGGAGAAGAAGAAATATACGGACCTCCTGCACGAGGATCTGAAGATCAGGAATCTTATTAAGAAGGAGTTCTACCAGGCTGCAATCTCCAAGATCGAGCTCGAACGCGCAGCTTCCGAGAGGGTGAGGATTATCATTAACTCCGCCCGGCCGGGAATGATTATCGGAAGGAAGGGGCAGGAGATTGAGTCCCTTCGCCAGAGACTATCCAAGATGACGGGGAAGGATATTTATCTCGATATCCGTGAGGTCAAAAGGCCCGAAATCGATTCGCAGCTCGTGGCCGAGAATATCGCGCTCCAGATCGAAAGGCGTGTCGCATACAGGCGTGCCATGAAGAGGGGCATCGCGTCCGCCCTCAGGCTGGGAGCCCTCGGCATCAAGGTGATGGTATCGGGCAGGCTCGGAGGGGCGGAGATAGCGAGGCAGGAGTGGTACAGGGAAGGCAGGGTCCCCCTCGCGACACTGAGGGCCGACATAGATTACGGCTTCGCTCAGGCGAAAACGACCTACGGAATAATTGGAATCAAGGTTTGGATTTTTAAAGGCGAAGTAATCGAAAGGAAACACAAACAAACTGTTTGACGGTGACTATTAATGTTACAGCCAGCGCGTACTAAATACAGAAAGCTTCACAAAGGCAGGATCAGGGGAAAGGCTACGAAAGGGGCCTCCATGGCTTACGGAGAGTTCGGGCTCCAGTCACTCGAAGGGGGGAAGCTGACCTCGAGACAGATAGAGGCCGCGCGTATCGCGATAACCCGCCATGTCAAAAGGGGGGCCAAGCTCTGGATCAGGGTTTTCCCGCACAAGGCGATAACGAAGAAGCCCGCCGAAACAAGGATGGGTAAAGGAAAGGGAGACGTGGACAGCTACGTAGCGCCTGTCAGAAGGGGAACCATGATTTACGAAATAAGCGGACTCCCTCTCGACCTCGCGAAGGAGGCGTTCAGGCTCGCGTCTCATAAGCTGCCCATTAAAACGCGTCTCGTATCACGTCAGGAAGGGGATATACTCGGATGAAGGCAAGCGAAATCAGGGAATTGACGGAAAACGAGCTCAACAAGAAGAAGACCGAACTGATGGAAGAGATTTTCAATCTGAGGATTCAGGTCAGCACTCAGCAGACGACGAATTTTGCGAGGATCGACAAATTGAAAAAGGACCTCGCGCGTCTCCTGACAGTGATAAGAGAAAAGGAAATTTCTACAGGGAGAAGCTAGATTAATGCCGAGAGGTAAATATAAGACTAAAATCGGGACTGTCGTCAGCGACAAGATGGACAAAACTGTCGTAGTCGACGTGATTCAAATAAAAAAAGACCCTACGTACAAGAAAGCCGTGAAGAGAAACACCAAATTCAAGGCCCACGACGAAAGAGAAGAGTGCAAGGTCGGCGACAAGGTCCTGATACTTGAAACGAGGCCCTACAGCAAGACGAAGAGGTGGAGGGTCAGCAAGATTCTCGAGCGCGGCATTCAGCTGGAGATTGAGGTTGATGCAGAAAATTTGGGAGGGAGCTCCAAGTGATTAGCTCGACAACGTTTTTGGATTCAGCCGACAATACAGGGGCGAAGAGGCTTTACTGTATCAAAGTTCTCGGAGGCACGCGCAGGAAATACGCGAGGCTCGGCGACGTCGTGGTCGTTTCTATAAAAGAAGCCATACCCAACTCGAAGGTCGAAAAGGGGACGGTGCAAAGGGCGGTGATCGTGAGGACGAGGAAAGAGCAGAGGAGGAGCGACGGCTCTTACGTCAGGTTCGACAATAACGCGGCCGTGCTTATTACGAAAGACAACGAGCCTATGGGCACCCGCGTTTTTGGCCCCATAGCCAGAGAGCTCCGTACGAAAGGGTTCATGAAAATTATTTCTCTTGCGCCGGAGGTGGTTTAAGGTGGGTGCTAAGGCAATGAAGGATTCGACAACAGGTAAGAAACTGCATATCAAATCGGGAGATACAGTTTACGTGATCGCCGGAAAGGAAAAGGGCAAGACCGGCAAAGTCATAAAGGTGCTTCATAAGAAAGACGGCGCTCTGGTGGAGAAGCTCAACATCGTGAAGCGCCATCAGAAGCAGTCGCAGAAGAACCCGACGGGCGGAATAGTTGAGAAAGAATCCCCGATCCACATATCTAACTTGATGATTTACGACCCGTCCGAGAGGAAACCCGTCCGCATCGGACGTAAATTCCTCGGCAGCGGGGAGAAAGTGAGATACAGCAAAAAGAGCGGAGAGGAGATTAAGAAATAATGGTCCCCAGGCTGAAAGAAGTTTATAAGAACAATGTAGTCCCGGCGCTGAAGAGCAAGTTCTCGTATAAGAACAATATGGAGATACCCAGGGTCGAGAAGATTGTTATCAACATGGGTCTCGGGAGGCTGACAGACGGCGGGAAGGACAAGAAGATAATGGAAGAGGCGGTTGAGGAGCTTGGGCTCATAACCGGACAGAGGCCCGTAGTCAGGCTGGCGAGGAAATCGATCGCAGGGTTTAAATTGAGAGAAGGCGTGCCGATAGGATGCTCGGTCACCCTCAGGGGCAACAAAATGTACGAGTTCCTCGACAGGCTTATTAATCTCACGCTGCCCCGGGTAAGGGATTTCCGCGGGGTATCCGCAAAGGCGTTTGACGGGAGCGGGAACTATACCCTGGGCCTTAAGGAGCAGATTATCTTCCCGGAGATCGATTACAGCAAGGTACAGAACGTAAAAGGAATGAACATCACCATAGTCACGACAGCGCGCACGGACGATGAGTCGAGGGGGCTCCTTCGTGAGTTCGGCATGCCGTTTATTGCAAATTAAGGGAGAAGGGCGTAATGACACGAAAAGCACTGATGGAAAAATCGATTAACGAGCCGAAGTTCAAAGTGAGAGCCAACAATCGCTGCCCTTTATGCGGCAGGCCCAGGGCGTTCTTGAGGAAGTTCAATATGTGCAGATTGTGTTTCAGGGACCTTGCCAGCTTCGGCAAGATTCCCGGCGTAAGGAAATCGAGCTGGTAGATGAGAAATTTATTCCCGACGGATTCTAATAAAGGGGCGATTAGATAAATGACAGACCCAATAGCAGACATGTTAACGAGGATCAGGAACGCCATAATAGCGGGGCATAAATCCGCAGCGCTGCCGTCATCCGGTATCAAAGCGGAGCTGGCGAGAATATTAAAGGACCAGGGCTTCATCGCGGATTACAAGGCGGAAGATCAAAACGGAAGAAAAATCATTAAAATCACGCTCGCTTATACCCCCGACAGGGAAAGCGTAATAAAAGAGATTCGCAGGGTCAGCAAGCCGAGCCGCAGGGTATATGTAAACAAAGACGAGATACCGCGTATTAAGGGCGGGTTGGGAATATGCATACTTTCGACGTCCAAGGGAATTATGACGGGCGCGCAGGCACGCCGGCAGGGTATAGGCGGCGAGCTTATCTGTTCAATATTGTGAGGTAGTCTGAATGTCACGAATAGGAAGAAAACCGATAAAAGTCCCGAGCGGCGTAAAGATCAGCCTCAGGAACAAGTTAGTGCAGATCGAAGGCGCGAAGGGCAGGCTTTCCTGGGATATCCCGGAAGGCGTTACCGCGAAGGTCGAGGACGAGAATATCCTCGTAGAACGCATCAACGACCAGAAAAGCGTAAAAGCGCTCCACGGTCTGACCCGCGCCGTTATATCGAATATGGTTACAGGCGTGAGCGACGGCTTTACGCGGACCCTCGACATTGTCGGGGTCGGCTACAAGGCGGAAGCCCTTGGCAAGAACCTGATTAAGTTCAGCCTCGGGTATTCGAACCCCGTCGAATTCTCACTCCCGGACGGCGTATCGGTCGCGGTCGAGGATAGGGGTACCAAGCTGATAATACAGGGAATCGACAAGCAGGTGGTCGGGCAAACCGCAGCCAGGATAAGGGAGCTGAGGCCGCCCGATTCGTATAAGGGCAAGGGTATCAGGTACTCGACCGAGAAAATGAAATTGAAACCCGGAAAGGCTGGTGCGAAAGGATAAAATGAAAAGAGTAAGCAGAAAAACAAAGAGGGCGTTCAGGCACGTAAGGGTAAGAAGGAAAATGTCCGGAACAGCGGAGAGGCCGAGGCTGGTTATCTTTAAATCTGCCAAGCATTTTTACGCGCAGATCATAGACGATCTGAAAGCGCACACGCTCATTTCCGCTTCTTCGCTCACCCCTAAGGTCAGGGAAACGCTCGGAAAGGAAAAATTGAACAAGACGGATGCGGCAAAAATCGTCGGTGAGTATATCGGGGAGCTTTCGGTCGCTATGGGTATTAAGCAAGTCTGTTTCGACCGCGGCGGGTATCCGTATCACGGAAGGATAAAGTCTTTTGCGGACGCGGCGAGAGCAGCCGGTCTGGAGTTTTAACATTTAGGCTGTTAATCGGTCTTTCGAGGGAGGTAAGCTTGCAAAAAGAAAAGATTGACCCGAATGAGTTTGAGCTAAAGGAAAAGGTCGTTCACATAAGGCGTGTTGCCAAGGTTACCAAGGGCGGAAAGAGATTCCACTTTACCGCGCTCGCCGTAGTCGGGAATTCGGGCGGGATTATAGGCGTGGGGCTCGGCAAATCGAACGAGGTTCCGGATGCGATACGGAAGGCTATTGAAAAAGCCAAGAAAGGGCTTATCAGGGTCCCCATTCAGGGAAGCACTATTCCTCATGAAGTACACGGCGAACATGTGTCGAGCAGCGTGATGCTGATGCCGGCCGCGCCCGGAACGGGTGTTATAGCCGGAGGCGCTGTGAGAGCGGTGGTCGAGCTCGCCGGGATACACGACATTCTCTCGAAAGTAGTCGGGTCTACAAACCCGCTTAACGTAGTCAAGGCCGCGATAAACGGGCTCACCTTGCTGAGGATGCCCGTGGACGTCGCCAGGGTAAGGGGTAAGGAATTAAGCGAATTGGATCTTCCGAAATCTGTTTTAAGCTGAAGTCTCTAATATATATTCAACCCCTCCGCTCAAACGGTAAGATAGAGCGAGGGACGCAAAATTCTTTTTAAGAGGGTCAATAATAATGCTCAACAAGCTATCTCCCCAGCCGGGTTCGAAGAAGCAGAAAAAGAGAGTGGGACGGGGTACCGGCAGCACCGGAAAAACGAGCGGTAAGGGACATAAAGGCCAGAGGGCCAGGTCCGGGGGCAAGGTTCCCGCGTGGTTCGAAGGTGGGCAGACCCCTTTGAAGATGAGATCTCCGAAAAGGGGTTTCACGAGCCGGAAGACCGAGAAGTTCGACATAATCAACGTCGCCGATCTCAACAGGTTCGGTGAGGGGGACGTCGTTACACGGGAAGAGTTCGTCGATGCGGGGCTCGTGAGGGGGAAGAACCCGGTGAAGGTGCTGGGGAACGGCGATCTCGACAGGGCGCTCACGGTGAAAGCGGACGCCTTCAGTAAGAGCGCTGTCGTGAAAATCGAGGAAAAGGGCGGTAAGGCAGATATTATATGAATAGAAATATAGGCGCTATTCCTAGAATACCTGAGCTTAATAAGCGTCTTCTTTTCACGGCCCTGATGCTTGTGGTATACAGGCTGGGAGTCTTTGTTCCGATACCCGGAATAGACCCCGAGCAGATACTCAAGCTATTCGAGCAGACGAAGGGCACGATCTTTGACATATTGAATATGTTTTCAGGCGGCGCGCTCGAGAGAGCGTCGGTATTCGCTCTCGGCGTTATGCCTTATATTACCTCATCGATTATCATGTCCCTTCTGGTAAAGGCTTTCCCGTCACTCGAGGCGATGCAGAAAGAAGGGGAGGCCGGCAGAAGAAAAATAAATCAGTACTCGCGTTACGGCACGGTGCTGATCTGTCTCGTACAGGGCTTCATGCTCGCGATTACCCTTGAGGGCGGCGTAGGTTCGGGCGCTACGGTGGTAAAGGAAGCCGGATGGACTTTCAGGATCATGACCGTGCTCACACTTACCGCGGGCTCTCTATTCGTAATGTGGATCGGTGAGCAGATAACCGAGCGGGGCATTGGGAACGGTATTTCTCTCATCATAGCCGCATCGATTATAGTCGGTTTGCCGGGCGGGTTATGGAATATCGTAAGGCTCATAAACACGGGCGAAATGACCGTATTCGGGGTCGTGCTCATATTCATCCTGCTTGTGCTTATAGTAGGGTTTATAGTATTTGTCGAGAGGTCATACAGGAAGATACCCGTCCAGTACCCGAGGAGGGTCGTCGGGAGAAAGGTGTTCGGGGGGCAGTCTTCGCACCTTCCGCTCAAAACGAATACGGCAGGGGTTATCCCCCCCATTTTCGCGTCCTCGCTTCTCATATTCCCGGCTACGATTCTCACTTTCATTAACGTACCGTTCCTGAGAGACATGTCGGATTTATTATTTCAAAATATAATTGTGTATAATATCATATTCGCCGGCCTGATAATCTTTTTCGCGTACTTCTATACGGCGATCATATATAACCCCGACGATTTGGCTGAGAATTTGAGAAAGAACGGGGGTTTTATTCCGGGTATCAGGCCCGGCAAGAAAACGTCCGAATACATCGACAGAATTCTCGGAAGAATTACCTTTATCGGGGCTATATACGTAGCCTTTGTTTGCGTAATACCCACGTTTCTCCAGCGGGAGCCGTTCAATCTGCCGTTCTATTTCGGGGGAACATCCCTTTTGATCGTCGTGGGGGTGACGCTCGACTTCGTTCAGCAGGTCGAGTCCTTCCTTATCACGCATAGTTATGAGGGTTTTGTCAGAAAGAAAGGTATGAAGGGGCCCAGGAGATATAACGTTTGAGACCGGAGTCATTGAATGAGATTGATTTTATTTGGTCCGCCCGGTGCGGGGAAAGGGACACAGGCGAAGAAGATAACGGATAAATACATGACGGCTCACATTTCGACAGGTGATATGCTCAGGACTGCCGTGAGAAACGGTACCGAGCTCGGTGTTTTAGCGAATTCCTACATGGAAAAGGGTGAGCTTGTTCCGGACGGAGTGGTCATCGGGATCATTAAGGACAGGATCGCCGACAAAGACGCCCGCAGCGGTTTCATGCTGGACGGCTTCCCCCGCACTGTCCCTCAGGCCGAGGCCCTCTCGGAGATGCTGAATTCCGAGGGGAAGACGATCGATGCCGTCGTATCCATCGAAGTTGCGGATGAAGAAATAGTAAACAGAATACTCGAACGCCAAAAAATAGAAGGACGAAAAGACGATACGGAAGACGTGGTCAGGAACAGACTCAAAGTTTACCGCAGCCAGACCGAGCCCTTGAAATCTTATTATGCGGAGGAAGGGGTATTGTTCGAGGTCGACGGCATGGGCTCAATAGATGATGTCTTCGGAAGGATTGACAGGGTTTTATCGGAATTGAATGCATGATTTATTTAAAGAGCAAGGAAGAAATAGATAAGATGCGGAGCGCTGCTCAGGTGGTCGTAGAGGCCTTGGAAAAGCTCAAGGAAAACGTGGTGCCGGGGGTATCGACGTGGGACCTCGACCGGATGGCCGAAGAGCTCGCAATAAAGAAAGGAGCGAAGCCCGCGTTCAAGGGCTACTCCAACTACCCCGCGTCTGTATGTTTCGCGGTCAACGACGAAGTCGTCCACGGGATACCTTCTAAAAAGAAGATACTCAAGGAAGGGGATATCGTGGGCCTCGATTTCGGGGTTAGTCTCGAGGGTTATTACGGTGATTCCGCGATAACGGTGCCCGTAGGCGACGTATCCTCTCTGGCTCAGAAACTTATGGCCGTTACGAAAGAATCTCTAGACAGGGGGATCGCCGAGGCTTATCCCGGCAACAGGCTTTTCGATATTTCGGGGGCCATACAGACTTATGTGGAGGAAGAGGGTTTTTCCATAGTGAGGTCCTTTGTCGGTCACGGGATCGGAAGGAAGCTGCACGAAGACCCTCAGGTCCCGAATTTCGTGCCCGAGAACGGGAGCCACGGAAAGGGGATAAAATTAAAGCCGGGTATGGTGATTGCGATAGAACCGATGGTTAACGTCGGGAGGCCCGATATCAAGATTTTAAACGACGGCTGGACGGCTGTAACCGTCGATGGAACTCTGTCGGCTCATTTCGAGCATACTGTTGCAGTTACGGATGAAGGTCCGGTTGTGCTGACTCAATAAACTAAAAAACTATGGTAAAAGAAGAAAGAATAGAGTTTGAGGGTACGGTGATCGAAGCATTGCCTAATGCAATGTTCAGGGTGGAGATTGACAACGGGCACGAAGTGCTCGCATATGTTTCCGGTAAAATGAGGACGCGGTTTATACGTATTCTGACGGGGGATAAAGTCAAGCTTGAGCTTTCCCCTTATGACCTTTCGAAAGGCAGAATAACGTACAGGTTAAAAAAATGATTTTGCGGGGTGACTGCAGTGAAAGTTAGAGCGTCTGTGAAGAAGATTTGCGAAAAATGCAGGATTATAAAAAGAAAGGGTGTCGTACGCATTATTTGCACGAACAAGAGACATAAACAAAAGCAAGGGTAGGAGGGAAGCAGCATGCCCAGAATCTCAGGTGTTGATATACCGCTTAATAAAAGAATCGAAGTAGGACTGACCTATATATACGGTATCGGGCGCGTGGTATCCAGGGAGATACTCAAGGAAGCCCGTGTGGATGTTAATATACAGGCGAAAGACCTCACCGATCAGGAAGTCGCCGCGATAAGAGAGACGATAGAAAGCAAATACACCGTGGAAGGCGAGCTCAGGAAAGAAATCCAGACCAATATTAAGCGGCTGATCGAGATCGGCTGTTACAGAGGGGTCAGGCACAGGCTCGGACTTCCGGTGCGGGGACAGAAGACAAAATCGAACGCGCGCACGAGGAAAGGACCCCGCGGGACGGCGATCGCCAAGAAGAAGAAAACAACTAAATAATCTTGTCCGGAGATAATGGATGGCTGCGAAAAAGAGCGGAAAAAAGAAAACAAGAAAATTTGTAGAGCAGGGAATAGTCAATATACAGGCGACCTTCAACAATACCATCATTACCATCAGCGACCAGAACGGCAACGTGATCGCCTGGTCGAGCGGCGGAATGAAAGGTTTTAAGGGTACACGTAAAGGGACGCCGTTCGCGGCGCAGATAGCGGCCGAGGATGCGGCCAAGAAGGCAGCGACTGTAGGGATGAAGAGCGTGTCCGTCTTTGTAAAAGGGCCGGGTCCGGGCAGGGAGCCCGCCATAAGGTCGCTTCAGGCTTCCGGTCTCAAGATTACGTTCATAAGGGACGTGACGCCGATCCCGCACAACGGCTGCAGGCCGCCCGGCAGGAGAAGGGTATAGGATCGCGGATTATTTACTACTGACAATGGTTAAGCATTCCAAGGAGGTTAAGCAGTAAATGGGAAGATATACCGGGCCTACTGACAGACTCTCGAGAAGAGAAGGCGTGAACCTTTTCCTAAAAGGCGAGCGGAGCTATAACGGTAAAACTGCCGTGGAGAAAAGACCGGACCAGGTACCTGGCGAACACGGCAAGTTTCGCAGCAAATTCTCCGAATTCGGTCTAAGGTTAAGAGAAAAGCAAAAAGTTAAGAGAATGTACGGGATCAGGGAGAAACAGTTCAGGGGTTATTTCGAAAAGGCTTCGCGGATAAAGGGCGTCACAGGCACCATTCTTATCTCGATGCTCGAAATGAGGCTTGATAACGTAATCTACCGTCTCTGTTTCGGCAGCTCCAGGAGCGACGCCAGGCAGATCGTGAGCCATGCCCATGTGATGGTCAACGGCAATGTGGTCAACATACCTTCGTATCAGGTCAAGGAAGGCGATAAAATAGAAATAAGGGAAAAGAGCAAAAAGCTGCAAAGGATCAATCAGGCCCTTGAATTCAATTCGAGAAGAGGGGTTCCCGATTGGCTCGAGCTCGACGAAGAAAATTACAGGGGCACCGTGCTCAGAGTGCCTGCGAGGGACGACGTAACGTTTCCGATAGAGGAACAGCTCATCGTCGAATTTTATTCGAGGGTATAGAGTTACAGCTGTAAAATTGTGTTCAGTTCCGAAAACGGAGGGAACAAGGTGAAGGATTTTCAAAAAAACTGGCAAGATCTCATTAAACCCAAAAGGATAGAGAAGGAAGAAAAAAGCGCTTCTCCCTTTTACGCGAAATTCGTATGCGAACCGCTGGAACGCGGATACGGAGTTACGCTGGGGAATGCGTTAAGAAGGGTGCTGCTGTCCTCGATCCAGGGGCCGGCCGTTACTTCTATCAAGATAGATGGAGTCTTGCACGAGTTTTCATCCATCCCCGGGGTAAAAGAGGACGTAACGGAGATAATACTCAACCTTAAGGGCTTAGAGCTGAAAATGCACACATACGAGCCGCAGACCATCCGTGTCAGCGGGCAGGGGGAATGCGACATTAAGGCCGGGGACATCGCTACCGGTCATAATGTCGAGATACTTAACCCGAATCACCACATCGCCACGCTCGCCGAAGGGGCGAAGCTCGAGATGGAGATGAGGGTCGATATGGGCAGGGGCTACGAGCCCGTCGAGAGACGCGGAGAGCTTCAGGGCACGATAGGGGTAATCCCGATAGACTCCCTGTTCTCACCGATAAGAAAAGTCAATTATGCGGTCACCAACTCCAGGGTGGGCAGGCGTACGGATTACCAGAGGCTCACGCTCGAGATATGGACGAACGGCACCATATTCCCCGAGGATGCCCTCGCGTACGCTTCAAAGATAATTAAACACATGCTTTCGGTCTTCATTAATTTCGACGAAGCCGAGGTGGACGAAGTGCCCGAAAGCGAGGACAAGCAGGAAATAAAAGGGACAGAGGATATACTCTTCAACACTATCGAGGAAATGGATCTATCGGCGAGGTCGCTGAACTGCTTGAGAAAGGCCGGTGTCGAGTATACCGGCGACTTGATTCAGAAGACCGAGGAAGACCTCCTGAACCTGGAGAATTTCGGCAAGCGTTCTCTGTACGAGATAAAGGAGAGGCTCGTGGAAATGGGCCTCGGCCTCGGCCTCAAGATAGATCAGGACGTCTTTAATAACGAGAAAGCGAAGCGCGGTGAGAAGATAGTTTCTCAATAACGATTTGCGTAGAGAACCGGAGACAGCATTATGAGACATAAACGAGTCGGACGTAAACTCGGAGTTACTACAAAACACAGAAAAGCCATGTTCCGCAATATGGTCACGGATTTGTTCCGTTTCGACAGGATAAAGACGACCGACATGAAGGCCAAGGAGCTCAGGAGGATTGCGGAAAAAATGATTACCCTCGCGAAAGAGGGGACGCTCCACAAAAGAAGGCAGGCAGCGGCCTACATACGCGATAATGACGTCCTGAAAAAGCTTTTCGATGTGATCGCAGCCAAATTCAAGGACCGCCCGGGCGGTTATACCAGGATCATAAAGCTCGGATTCAGAAAAGGCGACAACACCGCGGTTTCCTTGATCGAGCTCGTAGAAGAGGATTATAAGCCGGCAAAGAAAAAGAAGGCGAAGGCGTCTCCCAAGAAAGAGCAGCCGAACGCAGCGGATACCTCGGCCAAGGGAAAACCGAAGGCCAGGAGCTCAAAAAAGGAATCCGCTGAAGAGCTTGGGCTGATCGAAGAGGGCAAGGCGGCGGCTGGAGCGGCCGTGCCCGAGCCTGACCGGAAGCCCGAAGAAAGTGCCGAGGAGCCGCAGGCACAAGCACCTCAGGCTCAGGAGCAGGAATTAAAGGCCTCCGGAACCGAAGAGGGGGTAGAGAGTGGTACTGAGCCCATTCCTGAAGCCGGCACCGAGAATAAAAAGGAAGAATAGGTCAAGGGTCTCGATATTCAGGCTCGGTCTTCCCGCATTCATTAGAATCTCAATACATTGGTTGATGAATCCGGTATTCACGGAAAAAATTAGAAAACAGCAAGGGCGGCCTCATGGCCGCCTTTCTTTTTTAAGGCGGGACCCCTGATGAAGCCCGTAGGGATAATTCTCGACGGAGAGACCATTTCCGATATCGCTCTCCTCGCCCGGAGCGCCGAAGAGGCGGGATTCGATTCCGCCTGGGCTACCGAGCTCTACCGCACTTCGTTCCAGCAGCTGGCAGCCGCGGCTCAGGCTACCTCCGTGATCAAGCTCGGCACCGCCGTGGCCCTCGCGTTCGTGAGGAGCCCGCTCGTTACATCCCTCACAGCGCTCGATCTCGATGAAATCTCGAACGGGAGACTTATACTCGGCCTCGGCACCGGCGCGAAGCGCACGAACGAGATGTGGCACGGTATCCCGCACGGAAAACCCGTTACGCGCATCAGGGAATACATAGAGGCAGTCAGGCTTATTACCGGCGGCGTGCATACAGGGGTGCCGGTCGAATATAACGGTGAATATTACAAGATCAACACGAGAGGTTACAGGCGGCCGTTTAAGCCGGTCAGGGACCGGATACCGATATATCTCGGGGGCGTGGGGAGTCTGATGTGCCGGGCGGCGGGTGAGACGGCGGACGGCTACCTGGGACACGTCGTCTGCTCGCTCGGGTACCTAAGGGAGGTCGTTGCCCGGAACCTGAAAGCGGGTTTGGCGAAGTCCGGGAGAAATCCCGGCGAGTTCAAGACCGCCTCTATAATCACGTGCGCAATATCAAACGACAGAAAGCGCGCGATGCATGCTGCGAGAGCCACTATAGCCTTCTATGCCACGGTACGCACATACGAGCCCCCGTTCAGGCTCCACGGATTCGAGAACGAAACCAGGATGATCAGGGATGCGTTTTTAAACGGAGACACAGCTTCGATGATAAAATACGTCACGGACGATATGGTCGGCACATTTGCAGTCGTGGGAGACGCCGGAGAGTGCAGAAAGAAGATAGACGAATACGGGGAATTGATCGACCTGCCCGTGCTGAGCGCTCCCCATTACTATATCGATTTCGAAGAAGTCAGCGAATACCAGAGGTCTATACTCGAAGTCTTCGGCGGATAGGGCAACCTCTGAAAATTGAACGGCGTATGATAACCTAACACTTATAGAAGGGCTATGAAAATCTTGATCACAGGATCAACCGGGCTCATCGGATCAAAGCTAATACCTCTACTCTCGGGCGAGGGCCATACTGTAACGAGGCTAACGAGGACCCGGTCGGGAGCGTCTCTGAATACGGCTTACTGGGACCCCGAAAGCGGAGAGATAGAAGCCGGGAAGCTTGAGGGCCACGATGCCGTCATTCATTTAGCGGGCGAAAACATAGCGGGCAGATGGAGCCGGGGAAAAAAAGAGCAAGATAGAAGATAGCCGCGTCAAGGGGACGATGCTCCTCTCCCGGACGCTCGCGCGTCTCAATTCAAAGCCCGGGGTCGTGGTAGCCGCCTCGGGAATCGGTTATTACGGGGACAGGGGGAATCAAGTTTTGACCGAGGACAGCGGCCCCGGCGGGGGTTTCCTCGCCCGCCTCAGCATTAAATGGGAAGACGCATTGGGACCGGCGCGGGATGCGGGGATAAGGGTTCTGAATATGCGGCTCGGCGTGGTGCTCACTTCGGAGGGAGGGGCGCTCGGTAAAATGCTCCCGCCGTTCAGGCTCGGCCTGGGGGGGAGGATGGGGAGCGGGGAGCAGTACTGGAGCTGGATCGCGATTGACGATGTGCTTTCGGCGATTTATCATTCGGTCGTATCGGAGGGCCTCCGGGGTCCGGTGAATTTCACCGCGCCCAAACCTGTCACGAACAGGGAGTTTACGGAGACCTTGGCGGATGCTCTGGGACGCCCGGCTATCTTCCATGTGCCCGGATTCGCGCTCCGCGCGTTACTCGGCGAGATGGCTGATGAAATGCTGCTCTCGAGCGCCCGGGCTATACCTTCGAGACTCCTCGGCTCGGGTTTTACGTTTCGATATGCCGATCTCAAAAGCGCATTGAATCATTTGTTGTCTTGATTATCTTATTCGACGAGGCTGAAATTGGAAAAATCAGAGCCGAAACAATATGGAGCTTTCCAGCTCCTGGAAGGGGACCTGGACGCCGATCCTTTCAGGCAGTTCGGGCGCTGGTATGACGCTGCATCGAGTGCGGGACTCGTGCATCCCGATGCATTTGCCCTCGCCACGGTTTCCGGGGACGGCAAGCCGTCTGCGAGAATGCTTCTCCTGAAGGGCTTCGATCAAAACGGGTTTGTCTTCTTTACGAACTCCGAGAGCAGGAAAGGGGAGGATCTCCGCGGAAATACGAATGCGGCGATATGTTTCTGGTGGGACAAACTCGAGCGCTCTGTACGTATCGAAGGAAAGGTGCACAAGGTCTCCCTGGAGGAGGCTGACATCTACTTCGCTACAAGGCCCAGGGGCAGCCGGCTGGGCGCCTGGGCGTCACAGCAGAGCCGGGTTATCGAGAGCAGGGAGTACCTCGATAAGCTCTATCATAAAATCGAGCTCGATTATGCCGACATGGATATTCCCAGACCGGATTACTGGAACGGCTACAGGCTTGTCCCTCTGTCTATAGAATTCTGGCAGGGGAGGCCGAACAGGCTCCACGACCGGTTGAGGTACAGGAAGCACAGGGACGGCAGGTGGATTATCGAAAGGCTTGCGCCTTAGAGGGGCCGGCTCGATACTCAATGTTGATGTGCTCTATCTGTGGAGCTTCCCTGTTTCGCCCCGGTATATATGATAACTATCCCCATCATGAGCTCGATCGGTTTGCCTGTCATGAATCCCGCGTCCTCCATTAGCTTGATGAAGCCCTCACGCTGCGGGAATGCGGACGTTGATTCGGAAAGATACTTATACTCGGTTCCCGTCCCGAAGAGGGAACCGATGAAAGGGAGGAAGTTCCTGAAATAGAAGAGGTATAGAGGGGCGAAAAATTTATTCCGGGGGATTGCAAATTCCATAATGCCGACCCTGCCCCCGGGTCTCAGCACACGGTTCATCTCCGAGAGCGATTTTGTAGGGTCGGCCGTGTTTCTTATACCGAAAGCTATAGTCACCGCGTCGAAAGCCCCGTCCCTGAACGGCAGGTGCTCGGCGCCGCACCGTGCGAGCATAATCCTGCCTGAATTACCGGTCGCGGAGATCTTTTTCCCGGCAAGCTCCAGCATGCGGGCGCTCGGGTCAGCGCCCACGACCCTGCACCCCTTTAGGTTCCTTACCGTCTCTATCGCCACCTCCCCTGTCCCGGTCGCGATATCGAGAACCTGTCGCCGCCCCTCTGATCTGATCCGAAAGCCGTTTTCTCCAGAGCTCTGTCCATGCCCAGGCTGAAGAACGTATTTAAAGCGTCGTAGTGCTCTGCAACTTTATTAAAAAGCTTGACTGTATCCGGCATTAGTTTGCGGGGTCTCTGTAATCAAGGAATATTTGCGGCGAATTTACCGTCTGAGTATTTAAAACGGCCGGCCGGCAAAGCCCCGATTATCTCTTTCATATGGTCGGATTTGTTGAGCACGTAAAAATGGATGCCCGGAGCGCCCCGGGCCAGCAGCTCTTTAGACTGATCTATGCACTGGGCTATGCCGATAGCGCGGGCTTTTACGTCGTCGTCCTTGCAGGCGTCGAGCCTATTTCTTAAGTCAGACGGGATCGTCGCGCCGCACATCGAGGTTATTCTCTCTATCTGCTTTACGGAGAGTATCGGCATCAGTCCCGGGATTACCGGGGTTGTTATTCCGTGCGACCTTGCCCTTTCCACGAAGTCGAAGTAATGGCGGTTATCAAAAAAAAGCTGTGTGATTACGATGTCAGCGCCCTGCGTCGACCTTGTGTTTGAGGTTCATGATGTCCGTTTCCATATCGGGCGCTTCGGTGTGCTTTTCCGGGTATCCCCCTACGGCGATTCCAAAGTATCTGCGGTTGAGCCTGTTTTCCTCGAATTGACGGATGTGCCTCACCAGCTCGTACCCGTATTTATAACTGTCCGGGGGCGGTATCAGTTCCTGAGCGCCCGACGGAACGTCACCGCGTATGGCGACTATGTTCTCGATACCGGATTCATAGATCTGTATCAGTAAACGGTCGAGCTCCTCTCTCGAAGACCCTACGCACGTGAGGTGACACGCTGTTTCCACGCCGAAACGGTTCTTGATGAGAGACGCTATTTCGAGTGTCCTCTCCCTTGCGGATCCCATCGCGCCGTAAGTCACGGTTATGAAGTCCGGACCTATGCCCGCGAGCTCCTCAAGGACCGTTTCCAGATTTTCCATACCCTTTTCAGTTTTAGGGGGGAAAATTTCAAAAGAGATTACAGGCCCTTTCTCCCCATATTTAAAGTATTCCGGCAGACGCATAATTGACCTTATTACGACTATAGCCCATTAATTCTTTCACCTCCCATGAGTTTTGTCAATTAATAAGCCGCCGTGAATATAAAATTACGGGATTATTTGACATCATTTTTTTATTTACTATATTTGAATGTGAATTTTAGTATCAATATTGCTCGATGGGTTTGACAGGGATCTGTTAATAGTGCGAAGACGAAAAATTAATCCGGTCCGTTACCTGCTTTCAGCGGCGATCGTGATCCTGTTTTTTGGCTGTCAGCAGATAAAGGAGATACCCGATGAAATTCCGGAGCAGCTTCCGAACCCAGTGAGGGACTTTACCGAAAAGGATAATTATCTCATCGGACTCAGCTGGTATAAGCAGTGGAACTATCAGATTGCCGCTAAGTTCTGGAAGCCGCTGGCGCAGGAGGGTGACTGTGATGCCCAGTATGCGCTCGGGCTATTGTACTTCGAAGGCCTTGGGGTCGGTCAGAGCTATGAAAGAGCGATAGACCTCTGGACGAGGTCAGCCGACCAGGGCCAGGCCCAGGCCCAGATCAGTCTCGGCATCGTCTATTCGAGATTAAGCCTGCCCTATACGTCACTCGATTGTAAAAAAGGGTGCGGTCAGGAAAAAGACCCTTTAACGGCATACAGATGGTTCGGCATTGCAAGCGAAATCGGCTCACCTCACGAGATGAAGGTCGCTCAGGATTCCCTAAAGAAAATATTACCGGAAATGACCCCCGAGGAGATTAAAAAGGGGGATGCCCTTATAGATGCCTGGAAGCCCGCCCCGGCGCGCTGCGACACGAGGGGATACTTTATCGTAGCCCCTTAGACGAAAGCCTTTCATCAGACCGTATACAAACTTAATTCATAAACGATAAATCCCTGCTTGATTCATTTCTGGACTTGACATGATAATTGGTTCCGGTATTATGATATTGAGAATGATAATCAATATGAATATTAAACCCTTTTTCAAATTGGTCGGATACAAAACGAGTTAGCAGGTTCAATTAAAAAAGTATAAGGAGGCTGTCGATGGGTTTCTTATGCGATTCCGATAAACCGCTGGTGCTTTCCTCATCAAACATCGGCAATATTTCTAAATGCGGGTGCTGTAATTTTTATCACCTGTGCGTAGGGAATATTACTCTGAGGCTTGAGCATAAATACCTGTTGACCCTTACACAGATGATCATTGAAGCGCTCGAGGTGAATTCGGCCGCGGAGCGGGGATTCAGCGGTCAGCTGCGCAATCAGGCTTGAATAAGTGTTATGTAGATAAACTGGACGATACTCCCGGAAGAAGGGCGACACCACGAAATAATAGTCCTATTACCTTAGCTAGCCGCCCTTCTTCTTCCATCTCGAAACTTATGGGTAGGGATGAACGAGGGGCCTGGGTTTAAATAAAGATTTGATAACATCGTCTTCGAGCATGGCGCGTATGATCTAACGGTCACCCTCCTTAGTCACACAAGAAATCGGTATAGGCTCTCTGAAATTGTAAATAGATAATACAAAATATATTGATTATGATTTTCATTGTCTTGACAAAACCGGGGGCTGGGGTATGTTGAATTTGATAACGAATTTCAATGCCGAACCAGGAGGTATGGAAGGATGGGAGGATTATTCTCAGTTTTTGGATTACGTTCGAGACTGCTGTCTTTGATTCCTCTATTGTTGGTTTTGACATTATTCACATCGTCCGATGTTTTCTCGGAAGAGCCGAATCAAAATCAACCGGAGACATCTCAGGAACCGGATATCTACCAAAAAATCAGGGCTCCGAAATCAGAGGCCGGGAACAATAAAACGCTCGTCACTCAGAGCACGAGCGGTGCCCGGAATCAATCCCAGGACCAGAGAATTCAGGAACTGGAAAACAAGCTCAAGGGTGTGAGCGATGAGCTCCGGCAGCTTAAAGCAGAGGGTATTCCCGACGACAGGCTTCAGGCAATCGAAGAGAAATTGAGCATCCTGGCTCAGGAGATCGATAACATCAAACAGGTCTCGGTAATTCCGGAACCAACTTACGAGCAGATGTTCGGGGCGGGCCCGGCCGCGTCGAAGGTTTATCTTACCAACAAAGGCTTATCGATCGGCGGATACGGCGAGCTGCTGATGGGTCAGGCTGTGTTTGACGGTGACGATACGGTCGATACGCAAAGGGTAGTGCTCTATTTCGGATATAAATTCACGGACCGGATTATCTTCAATTCCGAGATAGAATTCGAGCACGCGTCGACGGGTGTAAACGTACAGGGCGATCAGGGCGAAGTCTCTGTCGAATTCGCGCTCCTCGATTTCCTGCTCGTACAGGAAATTAATCTCCGCGGCGGGCTCTTACTCGCTCCATTCGGTATCATAAACGAGGTTCATGAGCCCACGACATTCTTCGGGGTCTTCAGGCCGCTTACCGAAAGGTTCGTAATCCCCACGACATGGAGGGAGAACGGTATAGGCATTTTCGGAGACTTCGATCTCAGCAAAGCCGGAAATCTGAGCTACAAGGCTTATCTAATGAATAGTTTCAATGCGGAGGGGTTCACGGCATCGAGCAACAGGGGCATACGGACCCAGGGCACGGAGTCATTATTCAACAACGTGGCATTCGTCGGCAGGGCCGAGTATAGTCCGCTCCCCTACCTGACTGTTGCAGGCTCTATATTCCTGGGTAATACCGGGCAGGACGCAAGGGTAGACGATCCGGCTTCTCAATTTAACGGACAGAAGGTAAAGGGGTTCTTCCAGATGTACGAAGGGGATATTCAAGTCCAGTACGCGGGGTTCGAGGGCAGGGCCCTCGCCGTATTTACGAGGCTCGATGACGCGGCCCTCATAAACGCGCTGAACGGATTTATTGGAAACGAATCCGTCGGCAACCAGCAGTGGGGGTATTATGTCGAAGGCGGATACAACGTACTCTCCCTTGCTGACTTCACGAGTCAGTATTTTCAGTACCTGGCCCCGTTCGTCAGGTGGGATGCATTCGATACCCAGGCCCACGTCCCTGCCGGGTTTGAACGCGACCCCGCCAACAACAGGAAGGACCTGACTATAGGCGTCAACTACAAGCCCATACCGCAAGTTGTTGTTAAAGCGGAATATCAGTGGCTCGATAACAACGCGGACGAATCGCAGAATCAGATTAATTTCGGCCTTGGATATGTATTCTAAATCTGGTTAAATATACCTTCCAGTGAGGGCGCTGGCGTTCATCGTCTGCGCCCTAATTATATCTATTCTCTCGATCAGCTTATATGAAAACGGTATACATTCTATTCCTTTGTATCCTTATCTTTCCCATAGCCGCCCAATCGAAAGTATTCATGAAACGGGACGAAGCGCTCAAGCTGGCCTTCCCCGGTGCGGACCGGATAGAGAAGAGGGAGATCTTTCTCACGGAAAAGCAGGCCCGGGAAATCGAGTCGCTTTCGAAATCCAAGCTCGCCGCGAGGTTGTATATCGTTTATGAGGGATTTAATGGGGATAAGTCTCTCGGATATGCTATAATTGACACGCACAATCTCAGGACGAAGACGGAGACTGTCATGTTTGTTATTAACCCGGACGGCACGCTCCGGCAGGCTGAAATACTGGCGTTTTTCGAACCCCCCGAATATATGCCCGGCAAGAATTGGATCGCCCTCTTTTATGGGAAAAACATTCACGACCCCCTTAAACCGGGTAAGGACATACCTAACATTACAGGCGCTACGATAACTTCCGGCTCACTTGCCCAGACAATCCGTCAGGTTCTCGCCATTGCCGGAGTCGCCCTTACCGGTCATGGACCGGAAATGGATACCGAGGATTAGATTGCGATTCTTTATCTCCCCCGATATAAGGAAGAACTCACTGTTGAGGCTTATAATAGTCTTCACGGTGCTTTTCTTTGTCTTATTATGGGTAACCAACCTCCTCCTTTACCTCCAGATCGGATTCAGCTACGATTCGGTTGTCGAGTATTACAGGGGCTCCGAAGCCAATTTCAGGCCTCCCAAGAGCTATCTCGGCATGCTGGAAGAAGCCCATTTCCATTTCTTTTCGATGGCTGTAATACTCGTAACGTTAAACCATCTCATGCTCTTCACAGCCTTAGGAAATATCTGGAAGCTCCTGCTGATTGTTTCTTCTTTTTTATCCGCCCTGGGCGATATTGCGGGAGGATGGCTTATAAGATATGTGAGTGCCGATTTTGC
>CAVWAZ010000040.1:0-9111 GCA_963752995.1 uncultured delta proteobacterium | reverse complement strand
TTCGCTATATTGCCCGATGGTACGGGGAGGACTTCACGGCAATATCCAGTTCGGTTCCGGATATTCAGAAAAAATATTACGGAAATGAACCGCTCCAAGGATATATTATTGTATATACAGACTACAACTGGTCGCTGAACGATATTTCCAGTAAGGTGAAATAGACGATCGATGTCGGATGGGAATTAAGACCTTATATGAAAATACCGCATTCAGCGCGCCGGAGGAAATGAGATGTTCGGACTGATAAAAAAATATACCAGGTGGCTCCACACCCAGTGGCCGGCGGGAATAGTGGAGAAACTGCCCGAGGTAAAAGAGGACTACTCGACGAACGTCCCCGGCCTCTACATAGCCGGCGACCTCACCGGGATACCGCTCCTGAAATTCTCCTCCGACTCGGGCGCGAGGGCCGTGATGAACATACTCATGGACGAAGGGTTCCTCAAAAGCCGTGAGGCGCTCAGGGACGGCGGTATACTCGACCTCGTGATAGTCGGGGCCGGCGTCTCAGGTATGGCCGCCGCGCTCGAAGCGAAGAGGAACGGTCTCAGGTTCGAGATACTCGAAGCGACCGAGCCCTTTTCGACCATCGTGAATTTCCCGAAGGGAAAACACATATACACGTACCCGACGGACATGGTCCCCGCAGGCGACCTCCAGTTCACTAAAGATGTAAAAGAACCCCTAGTAGAAGAGATAAAGGAAGAGACGCTCGGGAGGGGCATACAGCCTAAAATCCAGAGGGTCGAGAAGGTCGTCAACAGGGGCGGCTTCATCGAAGTAGTAATTCCCGACGGAGAGAGCCTCAAGGCGCTCCGGGTAATAGTGGGCATCGGGCGCTCCGGCAACTTCAGGATGCTGGGCGTGCCGGGTGAGGACAAGGACAAGGTATATAACAGACTCCACGACCCGAAGGACTTCGAAGGCAGGGACGTACTCGTCGTGGGCGGAGGGGACAGCGCTCTCGAGACTTCGATAGCGATAGCGAAGGCGGGCGGGAACGTAACCCATTCATACAGGAACGAGGAATTCTCCCGTCCCAAGCCCGAGAACGTGGAATACATAAAGATGCTGATGGCCGACCCGATGGCGGACGTCTCCGTCGAAACCCCGACGTCCGAGCGCGTGACTACGAGCACGGGAGGCTTCATGCCGGGAGAGCACAAGCCCGGGAAGCTGAGCCTCATGATGAAGAGCCGCGTAAAGAGCATCGGCGACACGGATGTGACACTCGCGGACCGTGACGGTAAAGAGGTCACAATCCCCAACGATTCGGTGTTTACCATGATAGGGCGCGAGGCCCCGCTCGATTTCTTCAGGAGAAGCGGCGTGAGCATCAAGGGCGAAATGGGCGCCAGGTCGATCGCGGCAATGGTCCTCTTTCTTCTCTTCATGACTTTCGTTTACAACTGGAAGGCAGGGGGCGCGCTGACGAAGCTATTCGAGGCGAACAAGTGGTTCCCGTTCAACCTCCCGGAACTCTACAGCAGCTTCGGGGAATCGTTCACACGTATGGTGAACGACCCATCGACCCTCCTCGGGACCCTTTCGATAACATTGGGCGAGCCGGGGTTTTATTATTCGCTCCTCTATACGATAATAATCATCACCTTCGGCATTATCCGTATAAGAAGGAGAAAGACACCCTACATTACCGTACAGACGCTCTCTCTCACGATGTTCCAGCTGATACCGTTATTTCTGCTGCCGTACATACTCCTCCCGTATCTCGGACACAACGGGCTATTCGACACGGGGTTCATGAAGTCGGTCGGCGACGCCCTCTTTCCCGTAGCGAATTACGGGCACGGCCGGGAATACTGGAGGGCCTTCGGCTTCATACTGGCGTGGCCGCTATTCGTCTGGAACGTATTCAGCAGCGAGCCCCTCTGGACCTGGCTCATTATCAGCGTTATCCAAACCTTCGTGCTTATCCCGCTCATTATATACTTTTGGGGCAAAGGTGCGTACTGCGGGTGGATATGCTCTTGCGGGGCGATGGCGGAGACGCTCGGCGACACGCAGCGCCACAAGATGCCCCACGGGGCAAAGTGGAACAGGCTCAACATGGTGGGGCAGGTAATACTGGCGATCGCATTCATCATTCTGATAGCCCGTGTATTGAGCTGGGTTTTTCCGAACTCCGCATTCGGGCAGTCGGTTTACAAATTCTACGAAGGAGCGTTTTACGGATGGAAGCCTTTCGGCATCGAGCTTAACTATAAGTATGTGGTCGACCTCGTGCTCGCGGGGATAGTCGGGTACGGGCTCTATTTCTGGTACAGCGGCAGGGTCTGGTGCAGGTTCATGTGCCCGCTCGCCGCGCTCATGCACATATATTCCAGGTTCAGCCGGTTCAGAATCTTAGCCGACAAGAAAAAGTGCATATCCTGCAACGTATGCACCTCGGTATGTCACCAGGGGATAGACATAATGAACTTCGCAAACAAGGGCCTCCCGATGAGCGACCCTGAATGCGTCAGGTGCAGCGCTTGCGTACAGTCGTGCCCCACGGGCGTGCTCAAGTTCGGACAGATAGACCGGAAGAGCGGAAGGGTAATCCGGATCGACCCCCTCGCCGCTTCGCCTGTATTGATGAGAGAGGGGAAATGAGTTAAGGATTATAGCCCGGCCCCGGTTCGGATCTCAAACTGTCCGGCTAATAAATTTCGGGAATAGAGAATACAACGCTTCGCGGTATAGGGAGAAATACCCGGGCCGCTTTCACATAGCTCAAGAGGACGTGTACTATGTATTTATCCCGTGCGGATAACTCTATGACCCCCGGAATCCTCGTTATAATCCCCGCATTGAATGAAGAAATGTCCATCGGAAGGGTGATCGCCGATATCCCGCGAGACCTCGTGAGCGAGGTCGTGGTAACGGACAACGGCTCGACGGACAGGACGGCAGAGATCGCCGCTGACGCTGGCGCGACAGTGCTCAGGGAAGAGAGACGCGGGTACGGCTACGCGTGCATGAAGGGCATCAATTACGCGCTCTCCAAGCCCGACGGCGAAAGGCCCGGGATCGTCGTATTCCTCGACGGGGATTACTCCGACTACCCCGGGGAGATGCGCTCTCTCGTGAGACCGATCATCGAGAACGGCTTCGACATGATTATCGGATCGCGAACCATGGGCGAGCGCGAAAGAGGGGCGCTCCTCCCGCAGGCCCTTTTCGGGAACGCGCTCGCGACGACGCTCATAAAATGGCTCTACGGGGTCAGCTTCACAGACTTGGGCCCCTTCCGCGCGGTGAGGTTCGATAAGCTGCTGGCGCTTGGATTGACCGACATGACCTACGGATGGACCGTGGAAATGCAGATAAAGGCGGCTAAACAAGGGCTCAGGTGCGGAGAGGCGCCGGTAAGCTACAGGAAGCGCATAGGGGTCTCGAAGGTAACGGGCACCCTCGGGGGCACGGTCAAGGCGGGCTATAAAATATTGTGGACGATATTTAAAAATATAGGAGACTGAAACGGGCGGGTGAAAGTTTCCATTCGGAAGAGATTATAGCGGATGCAGGTTTCAATCAATACACAAAATCGACGAGGCTCCCTATGCGGAGCCATAATTTGGCGAGCGGGTTTAGTATTATATTCTCTCCCGTGAACACGGCGACGCTCACCGACGCGCCTATCCTGAGCTTGTATTTATCGTGGTCGATGTTCGAGATCCTGAGCCGCACGGGAAAACGCTGTGCGAGCTGCACCCAGTTCTCGGAGTCCTGTACGACGGGGAGGAATCCCGAGGGGACCCCCTGCCCCGTGCTCACGCCCCAGTCTGTGCTTTCGACGACTGCTTTGAATATCGTCCCCGGGTATAGCGCGAGGCTGACTTCGGCTTCCTGGCCCGCTTTGATCTGTCCCACGCTGTTCTCCCTGAAATTCGCGACGACCCACCAGCTGTCGTCGTCCACGAACGTCAGCACGGGATCGCCCGTTTTTATATAGGAGCCGACCGTGAGCTGGAGGTTGCTTATATATCCGTCCGTAGGGGCGTAGAACGTGGCCTGCGAGAGGTTGTACTCGGCGAGCGCGAGGTTGGCTTCGACCTCCTTGATTATCGCGTAATCGCCGTCGATCTTGTATTCGAGGGCCTGCTTCGCCTTTTCATAATCCGCCTTCGACTGATTCAGTTGCGCCAGGGTCGAGTTCTGCTGCTCCGTGGCCTGATCGAATTCGAGCCTGGCTATGTAATTTTTCTCGACGAGCGGCTCGAGGTCCCGGTAACGCTGTGCCGCGTACGCGTGATCGGCCTGGGATTTCTTCACGGCCTGTTCTGCAGCCGCTATATCGCTCTTGAGCTCGTCGATGTTCTGCCTCGTCTGGACGAGCTTCGCCTTGAGCTGCTGGACCTGGTATTCGTAAGGCCTCGGGTCGAGACTGAAAAGCTTCTGGCCTTTGTCGACGTACTCGTTATTTTTTACATAAACTTCAATTACCTGCCCGTCCACCTGCGGCGCGACCTGGAGCACGTAGGCCTGAACGTAAGCGTCGCTCGTATAAGGCGTGTACCTGTCGAGCAGGATATAGTAGGCGATCAGGAGGACGATCAGGGAGATTATGAAAATCACCCAGAATTTCGCCGTATAGGTCAATTTGCCGATCTTCAATCTGGAGGCGATGTCTTTAAGGCTCATTGAACAATAGCACCGGTTACCGCGCTGAAACCCGTATCAAAAAAATAGGCCGACCTGTTATCGGTCTCACCAGCCCCAGGGGCCGCCCGCCCATCCCCATAAGCCGGGCCCGAATTCGGCCTGCTCGGCCATCATCGCGGTCTCTTCCTCTTCGTTAACGATGTTGGATTCGTACACCATCTGCTGGTACCTGTCATAAGCCGCCTGGTCCCCGGTCCATATACATTGACAGTTATTCGGGTCGGTATACCAGTAGAGGGGCTTGTTGTCCCTTACGCTGAACTGGATCTTGTAAGGGGTAACGGAACTCAGCATCTTCAGCTCCTCGGGCGTGTCGGCGGAGACGATCTGGAACCCCGCGGCCGCCAGCATCTCCTCCGTGCTCTTCGACTGCTCGCCCTGAATCGCCGCGCAGCCGCTCAAGATAAAAATCGCCGCCAATAAGGATAAAACCATTCTGACCTTTTGCATAAAATTGCTCCTCCTTTCCGATCTCGCCGGCAGGACGGGAGTCGGTCTCCCGCCCGATAACAGCGGACAATGTAAAACTAACACCTAAATCTATATAATTAAATAGCCGGATGTTATTTGGAATTCGTCCTGGATCTGTTCCACTTGAGGGCGTTCTCGAGCGTGAGGCCCTGCACGGTGATGGAAAATACCACGACGACATACGTCATAATCACAATGAGGTCTCTTTGGGGGGAATCGTCCAATCCCAGAGCGAGCGCGATCGAGACGCCGCCCCTGATCCCGCTCCAGGTCATGATAAAGCCGGAGAGGGAAGGAATATTCCTGAACAGTTTCAGGAATACGAGCGGCACTTCGACGCTTACATACCGGGCCGCCGTGATAAGGGGTATGGCTATCAGTCCGCAGATTATATAAGGTTTCTCGAGGTCGAGCACTAGCGCCTCGAGACCTATGAGGACGAAAAGGATAGCGTTCATCACGTCGTCTATGACCTCCCATAGGCTCTTCACGTAAGACCTGACGTGATCGGCGGATTCCGGCATGAGCCTCCGCCTCCTTGCGAGAAAGAGGCCCGCCACGACGCAGGTAAGCGGGGCGGACACATCGAACTGCTCGGCCAGCAGGTACCCGCCCGCTACCAGTGAAAGCGTTATCAGCGCGACGACGATCCTGCCGTCCGTGCTTCGCCTGATTATCTCGATTATCATTCTCTGGCTGATATATCCGAGCGCGATGCCCAGGAAGAGCCCGCCCAGGGCTTCTTTAATGAAGAACTCGCCGATGTGGAGGAACGAAACCTGCGTTTCCCCGGATGCTATCTCGGTGAAGAGGACGAACAGCACGACGGCCACCGCGTCGTTGAAAAGGGACTCTCCCGATATTATCGATTCCAGCGTCTTGCCGGGCTGAATGCGCCTGAACAGCTTGAGGACGATTACCGCGTCTATGGGGGATATAATCGCGCCGAATATTAGCGCATATATAAAAGGCAGATTCACCCCTATCGCGCCGAACACCCACCATACCACAGCGCCCGTCAGGAACGTGGCGATTATCATACCCAGCGTCGCCAGGTACGATATCGTCCACTTGTATTCCCCCAGTTCATCGATGTTCACGCTGGAGGCCCCGGCGAATAGCAGGAAGCTCAGCATTCCGTTCATGAAGAGGTGGTCGAAATCGGCCGCCTGCACGAGCTCGACCGCCCAATCCACATTGCCGAACCCGAGATACCCGAAGCCGATTATCAGGATGGAGGACGCGAGGGACGCGAGCATTACCCCTATAGTCGTCGGAAGCTTGATGAACGCCTCGTTGACGAAACTGAAGACAGCCGTAAGGGTTATGAGTATTGTGAATACTACGAATAGGTTCATATAAGGACCGCAGAGGCCGACCGTTTTCTCTTTACATATGCGCCGACGTTTATTCCGCCATTATACAAAGTGGCCGCCGGATTGTCCAGAAATCGCGAAAGCCCGGGGGCGCTCAGGCCTTCGAGGCCCTGAGCCCTAAGCCCGAGGGCAGCTCCGATTCGTTTATTTTCTTTATGCAGACCGTTATCTTGTAGAGTGAGGCGAGGACGCCGTCGACGCTCGTCGTTATGAGCACGTCCCTTTCCACATCCTCTAGAGGAAATTGTTTCCAGAAACCCGTCTCGCGGAACTCCTGCCTGCGGTCTTTTATCCCTGACATCAGGGGCGTGAAGAATATACTTATATCGTCCCCGGTCCGGAACTGCTGTGAGGCCTTGTCGAATAAGCCGCAAACCGTCCTGTAATCGGCCGCCATGTGTTCGAGGTATTTCTTCAGCAGCTCGTTATCCATCTCGCCGTAGATCGTTTTCTTGATTGTCTCGAGCTCGGCGAATATCACCTCGAGGGATTCTATTATCTCTATAAATTCCTCCGCGTGCAGCCTGGCGTCGCTGATAATGTACTGGGCGTCAAACAACAGGGACGCGCTCGTAGGGAGCGTTGCGGCGAGCGGGTCGACGAGTGATTCGATCTCCTCACGCTCTTTCTCGTCCAGCATGAGCAGTTTTCCGAATATAGCCCCGCTAATGCCGATCGCTTTCGATATCTTTTTCTTGAGCTCGTTGTAAGGACTGACCGGCCAAACATTATGCAGGACAAACAGCCCTATTGCGGAAGCCATCAGAAGGGCGAAAAACCTCATCATGGCCAGATCGAGGTTGACCGGAGGGCCCGTATCCGAGAGGAAGACATACGGGATCATGAGACCCGCCTGAAGACCCGAAAACGCTATCTTCTGATCCCCGCTCGTTACGTATGCGGAAATAAAAAACCCGAGCGAAAAAAGCAGGACCAATATCAGGAAGTGGGGTATCAGGGCTACGATATACAACCCCGTTATTCCGTAGAGGAGCCCAACGAGGACGCCGATGATAGCGAGCCGCCCTCTCAGGTGAGCCTGCCCGGTATTAGGTATAGAGCCGAACAGCACCCCGTAAAACGAAGCCTGAAAGCCGCCCGGCAAATTGAAAACGAGCTCCCCTAACAAAAGGAGCATTATTACGATGATGGTCTTTATGGACTGATGGGCAGATTCTTCCGAAATAGAGAATACCCTTTTCGCCCGGTCTCTTTCGACTTCGGGGGCCCTCGTCACTCTCTCCTGCGCCAGTTTGTCGTATTCGCGGTTACATATAATGCTCCAGACGCGATATGCCTTACGGAGGAGGGTCACGGTGTCTTCGAGGAGCGGAAGTATCGAGCCGAATGCCAGGAGGTCCTCGAAGTAGTCCTGGTCTTTACCCGCCGCCAGATGCATATTCTCGTAGCGCTCCTTCAACACGGCGATTTCGCTGTCGAGCCCGCTGTCCAGAACCGCCGCGGCGCGGTTTTCACCCATTGCGCCAGCCAGGTCCCCGAACCCATCCGAAAGCGACGAGTAGAGGGCCCGGAGCTCCCCCGTAACGTCTTCGTCCGCGAGACACGGATGGTCCTCACCCATGAATCCGTCGATCAGATCGAGCTTGATATAAACGCTTTTTGCGTATGCGACGAGCATCAAATGGGGCTCCGCCGGAAAGTCCTCCCCTCTCGTTTCATGCTCCGTGCGCCTCACGAGATTGACCAGATTGGTAAAAATGTCGAGCGAGGCTGATTCGAATTTTTGATTCCCTGCCGGCCTTCCCCCGGCGCGCGCATAGCTTCCGAATCGCTCCGAATAATCCTTGTATGCGGTCGAGAGCGTAAGAAAAAAAGCTTCTCTGCTCCTCTGCGGCCATATAATCTCGTCCACGAGCCATGAAACCGCAACAGCTATAAATAGCTGAATAAGATAGTTCTCGACAGTGGCAGTGGTTTGTGAGACTGTACTGAATATCGCGACGAACATCGACATCGCCGTGAGAATCGCGCTCAGCACGGAAGCGATAACATACCTGCCTATAAATGAGATACAGATAAAGATCCATATCGCCGCGAGGATCAAATAAACGGGTTTCGAATCGAGGAAATAGTGGACGATCAGGAGCGAATAAATCCCGCTCAACACGGAGCCGACAAGCGATTGGACACCGACTTCAAACGTCTTGCCGTGGTACGCCGTCATTATCATGAAAAGGATGACCGGAGAAGAAAGGTAGCTCGAAGGGAGATGGAAATAGTTGCATATTATTATGCATATCACGCCCCCGAGCGTGATCTTGAGCGCGGCTTTGACACGGAAGACGGAGAGGTAATGTTTTAGGCTCATCTATAGTCCGGATGCTGCGAAGAATGACTCGACTTGTTCATCGTATTTCGATTTATCTTTTCCCTGATTATCACACGCATCCTCCGACCATGTCAATCCTCGGTAAAGTTGACAAACCGCTCGCATTGATGAGATAATGGCGTTGGATAAGTATTAATTGACCCATATTTCACCGACATAAGAAATCTTATGATAATACCGAATACGATGACAGGGGGCGCGCTTCTACTCTGGTATTTACTCACCGCGGCGTCTCTCATCTTCCTC
>CAVWAZ010000039.1:0-8874 GCA_963752995.1 uncultured delta proteobacterium | reverse complement strand
ACGAGAATGTGACCTCCCTCCTGCCGTATTCGGCGGATGGGGCCGCGCCTGACCCCGTGTCAGGCGGGAGATACTCGAATACGCGAGGAAAAGCGCGCTCAGGCGGAGGCCCGCAGAGGCGGGCGGTTTTATGGAAAGACTGAGGCCCTTCTTTTTCGGTCTGAGCGGGGCGCTGGCCGCGGGCGTCATCGTTTTCCTTTTCGTAAATAACCTGTCCCTGAGGGACTTCTGCGGGAGGAGAATGTAGTCGTCGATGAGCTCACCGCGAAGGTCTCCGGTCAGGGCGAGGAGATAAAGTCACTCAGGAACCTCCTTGCCGAGAAAGAGGGATGGTCGGGGGACTCCAGGCCAACCGGGCCGCGAGGAGATAACGGAGTTCATGGAAGACCAGGAGATAGTGCTCATCAGGATGGAGAGGACGAAGCCCGAGATCCGCGCGGCGGGCAGGGTATTACTGGATACGGTAGAGAACGACGCGCTCCTTTACTGCCTCGATCTGCCCAAGGCCCCGGCCGGAAAGATATACCAGTGGTGGGTGATAGTTGACGGCGTCCCGAAGAGCGTCGGCACTTTCCATGTCGATAGCGAAGGGGACAGCGTCATTATGATAGATTCGCTCAAAAAGTTCGGAAATGTCGAGAAGATTCCCTCGTCACTATAGAGCCCGACGGGGGCGCGCAAAACCATCCGGGTCGAGTGCCTCGAGAGAGGGCATTCGATCTGACCGTACCGGGGGTCTCCCGCTGGATACGAGCTCCGCGCCTGAAGCCGCCGCATAAACACAAACTCACCCCGTTCGATCCGGCGTCCGCCGGTTCCTTGCATTTTCCGACGATCCGGCGCGTCCGCCGGTTCTTTTTACGTGAAGATAGTCCTACCCGGGGTCTCCCGCTGGATACGAGCTCCGCGGCTGCGCCCGCCGTCTGACGCAGTTTTATTCGGTCCGGCGCGTCCGCCGGTTCCTTGCATTTTCCGTCGAGTTTATTTAAATTCTCTAGTTGGGGGGGGAATCCTTCTGATATTTTTGATATACAATTTGGAGGCTACTATGGCTAAAGACAGCAGGATCAGGGTAATAACGGAAAGGGGAACGGTAAATTCGTCTCGGCGAAAGGTACGAGCAGGCGCTGGTTACCCTCTTTTTCGATTCCATATTCAACAGGCGCTCCCGCCGCTTCGGCCTCGGCATGAAGCTCGAGGATCCGACCTTCAGCTTCGAATCGCAGTACGAGCCCATACCCCTCGAGGAGATGGAGGAGGCGCTTTTAGTGTGGGCCGGTACGGGATTGACCGGTCTCTGCCTCGCCGACCTTCCCCCCGAAACCGGTATCGACCTCCTCTGCCAGTGGACGGGACGCACATGGCCTTCCGCGTGCAATAACCACGGGACGGAGTTATTTTTTACGAACGACAAGGGGCTTTACCACGTTAACGTAAAGCACATGCTGCCCAAGAAACACGAGCTCGACATGTTCTTCCGCATGGGCCGCGAGGAGAGGATGGAGAGGATACTCGAGCTTTACCGCGAGAGCCTCGTGAAGCTCGAGGACGGGAGGGCCGAGCTGCCCGACCGCATGCCAGGTCTATTCGAATTCAACCAGTGGAATACTAATAAGCCGGGGACGTCGGTATTCATCCGCGGTAACGGACGTGACCGAGGAGTATATCAACCTGCTGCACCTCTACTGCAGCCATACGTACGGGTTCACTATAATCGACGACCTCACCGGCAAGCCCGCGGGCGTGCAAAAATGGATAGACAAGGGCAGGCTCAAGGGTGACATAAAGATGTCGCTCTTCGACCTGGAGGTGAGGATTCTCACGGGGCTGAACGTAGAGCAGGCGTTCATTTGCCAGAACATGAGCCTCGCGCTCCAGGCGCTCGGCCTGGCCCGGCTGGACGTTCAGCGGGTTCATACCGAGGTTCGCCATGGGAGGGGCCCCTCAGCTGTTCAAGGGGCTCGGCTTCAGGTTCATACAGCCCAAGAAGGGCGTGATAGACCCGCCCGCGACCGTACCGGTCGGAAGGGACGGTATATTCCAGGCCTACTGCCCGCCGTATTATAAAAACATGGACGAGGCCATAGACGCATTCCATCACCACAAGGAAGAAGCGTGGAAGCCCGAGAAGCCTTTCCCCTATACCGAACCCGACAAACACCTCATGAGGGCGCCCAGGCCTACCGAAAACACGATCCAGATAGTGAAGGACGTAGCGAACTATATTTACGATACATACGGCAGGTTCCCGGCTTTCGTCGATCCGATGTACATGAGGCTCGTTTTCCAGGCGATGAACATAGACGTGGAATTCTACGACAAGTACTATCCGAAGGGCTCTTATTCGGAAATGCACCTGGACAAGTTCCTGAGCGACCATCCCGAAGCCCGGGGGCGCGTAGGGGAAAAATCGGGCGGCAGGGAAGCCCGGGCCGCGGGCGGGGCCAAAAAGAAGATAAAGGCTTAATTCATTAGCAAACCGGACGCTTCAGGGGGGTATTCCGCGTTTTTCCGGGGCTGAAACTAATTTCACGTTGGGTCAATCTAACACTTGACAAACACTTGAGAATTATCTAAATTGGAAGTGTAGGCAAGGGGCGGGAGTAATGGTGGACTAAAAAGGTTGGGAGCTTAACCATGAAGCGTTCAGATATAGAAAAGGAATTAGCAGACAAATTTAATCTTCAACCTTCGCAATCCGAGCAGATACTCGATACCATAATCGAGCACATGACCGACGTGCTCGAGGGCGGCGGCAGGATCGAGATCAGGGGCTTCGGAAGCTTCTTCACGAAGAGCTACGGCTCATACGAGGGGCGGAACCCGAGGACCGGCTCCAAAGTGATGGTATCGTCGAAGAAGCTCCCTCATTTCAGGCCGAGCAGAGAGCTTATCACGAAGCTGAACGGCGGAAGCGAGTAGCACCGCTCCGGTTCCGAAGGAGCAGGCGGTTCCAGCTTTAACCGGGACGGGACTTATATTCCGCCCGTACCCGAACATACCCGATACATTGACAATCCGGTCGCATCCGATAGCCTTTTTTCTATGGCGCTCCGCAAGATACTTACATATCCGGACCCGTTTCTGAGAAAGAAATGCGCTCCCGTCGAAGAGATCGACGGGGAGGTCCTCAAGCTCCTCGACGACATGGCCGAGACCATGTACGGGGCCAGGGGCGTCGGGCTCGCCGCGTCCCAGATAGGGGCCGATAAACGTGTGGTCGTCATCGATATAAGCCCGAGGAACATCGAAGCGGATGAGGAAGAGGAAGAGGGAGAGGAAGAGGAGAAGGCCGAATACGAAGGGCCGGGACTGATAGAGCTTATAAATCCGGAGATAATTTCTTCAGTAGGACAGGTCATCGCCGAGGAGGCGTGCCTCAGCATCCCCGGGTTCACGAGCGACGTCAGGCGAAAGCAGAGGGTAGTGATAGAGGCCTACAACAGGGAAGCGCAGTTGATTGAGATAGAGGCCTCAGAGCTCCTCGCCCGCGTGTTCCAGCACGAGATCGACCACCTGGACGGCGTCCTCTTCATAGACAGGCTCTCACGCCTCAAGCGCGAGCTCATCAAGCGGAAGATAGAAAAAGTGCTCGGGAAAGAAGAAAAAAGATACGCCGTGATGTAACTAAAAATTCATCTGCAATACTTTTTACGCTGCTGTTAAGGCTTAGCAACATAATCATTCCCAAATTAAAATATACGGAGAAATGGCGTCTTTATTCTGTCTTCGCGAGACCGTATTTTGGTCGTGTTGATCTCGCTTTTTTTGTCATGCTGAACTTGTTTCAGCATCTCGCTTTATTCATGAGATTGCCGCGATCGCTCCGTAATTTGAATTCTGTGAGTCTGGAGCATTAATAAGGGGGCATAATTGCAATTAGCCAATGGCGACCGATTCCTCGCATGCTCGAAACCGTTCTCGCAAAGACAGAATAAAAAGAGCGGATTGCCGAAACAAAAAAGGGAGCCGAAGCTCCCTTTTGTTTGTTTTATTTTTAAAGTTTGATTTAAGCCGCCGCTTTCCTTCTGCGCATGGCGACGTACAGTCCGATCACTCCCAAAACCCCCGCCGTCGCTATCATGCCCCATTGGGAAAGAGTCGGGATTGGATTGATTTGATTCAGGTCGCATCTTTGTATCAGGCTTGCCCTGCAATCCGCGGCTTCCTGGTCACTAATCTGCGTTCCGAAACCATCTACACCAATTTCAATGATTCCACAAGCCGTATCTTGTCCAGGCCCTAACACATCATAAAGCAGGCTTTCTGAAAAAATCTCAACCCTGTCTGCAGTCAGTGTGAATTCGGTGCCTTCGCCAAGCTCGCCGCCGGGGCAGAGTATGTCTACAAAATCGTTGCCGGTGAGCCCGGTTGACAATTCTACATCGTCACACAGGCAAGAAGGTGTTTGCGCAAAAGCATAATCAGATACAAACAAAACCGCTAATAATATAAACAGGTTAAAGATTTTCATTATCCATCCTCCGTTAATTAGTTTGCTAAGTATATGAATAGAATGAAAAGAGTATAATAGGGGCTTGCTTCTATTACAAGCGAGTTATTCACCCGGCAGTTAAGGGTTATAGAGAATTTTTGTTTTCGACATTCCGACAGCTCCGCGGGGTATATACTCCGCGCGGTTGTCGGAGTGTCGGAAAGGGTGAGGGAAACAAAAAAGGGAGCCGAAGCTCCCTTTTGTTTGTTTTATTTTTAAAGTTTGGTTTATACCGCCGCTTTCCTTCTGCGCATGGCGGCGTACAGTCCGATTACTCCCAAAACCCCCGCCATTGCAATCAAACCCCATTCGGAAAGCGTGGGGATGGGACTTAATAGTTGCAGGTTGCATCTTTCGATCAGGCTCCGCATGCAGGTCTCGGTTTCTTCCGTGGTAAGCTCCATCCCTTCGGCGCCTACATCTAATATGGCTATTAAACAACCGGATCCAAGTTCGGGTATGTTTAGCGCCTGATAAAACGCGGATTCACTCCCAACCGCGGCTTCAAACCGATTCAATTCGAAAAGGGTATCTTCGCCGAGCTCGCCTCCGGGGCAGAGCAGCTCAATAATATCGTTGCCGGTGGTGCCATCGCTCAATTCCAGTGTATCACATGGACAGGTTTGTGAAAAAGCATAATCGGATACAAGCAGTAAAGCCAGCAAAATTAAGATACTGAAGCCTTTCATCTCTTTTTCCTCCTCCTTTAATTAGATTGGCATATACGTACTTTAATCAGCACCATTATAAAACAGGGTTGTTTCAAATACAACTGTGTTATTCACATGATAGCCGGGGATTATGGAGGATTTTTCTTTTTCCGGCATTCCGACAGCTCCGCGGGGTATATACTCCGCGCGGTTGTCGGAGTGTCGGATGAGGGGTGAGGGATGGTAGGAATATCGAGGTAACCCCTCACACGCACCCCCACCAACCTGTAGGAGCGAGTTCCCGGATCAAGTCCGGGACAGGCCAGCCGCGACGGCAGAAATAATCGCGCCAGGATGGCGCTCCTACAAAAATGGACTCTAAACACTGTAGGAGCGGCTTCCAGCCGCGATAGAAATGCCACGGCCCGGCTACGGCTCAGGGCTACGCTGAGACGAGCGACTCCGCTCAGGACAGGCGAGCTCAGGACGAACGGGTTGAGGACTGTGCCGGTTATCTGAATGAGTTAGATGAGAACCGTATACGAGCGCAGGTTCTGCGCTTACCCCCTCTTGTATCTCCCCATAAGCTCGGCTTTTTCGATTACGTGTCCCTCTATCGCCGCTTCGAACGCCTGCTTCTTCGAGCCTTCCTTGAGCCCGGGCTCTTCGTCGAGCGCGTAGAGCTTGAAAAAGTACCTGTGCGTTCCGGATGGAGGGCAGGGCCCCCTGTAGCCTTTGCCCCCGAAGTCGTTTGTGCCCTGGGCGCCGGGAGGCTCCTTGCCCCGCTCCATCCTGCCGGTACCGGAGGGCATGTTCCACACGAGCCAGTGGACGAACGTCCCCCTCGGGGCGTCGGGGTCGTCTATTATTAGCGCGAGGGATTTCGCCCCTTCGGGGACCCCCGTTATATTAAGCTCCGGAGAAACGTTCCCGCCGTCGCAGGTCATCCCACCCGGAATCATTCCCCCATCCTCGAAATCGGGGCTCGTTAGTTTCATATTATCCGCCTCCTGAAAAGTTGTTCCACGATTCAATTATATCTTATTGGTTCGATTATCATCCCCGGGAGCCTGAAACACGGTCGGCATTAGCGACGAAAAATCCGTTTCAGGCCTTCTTGCCCGTCGGCCTATTTCAAAAATTTTTTATATATTGCGGCTAAAGTATATCGGCTGTATGTTTAGGCCAAAGCGGGTTTTTTTTGGGATTACAAGTCGGAACGCTTTTAAAAATTCATCGTGGTCAGAAGGGGATAAAATGAAAAGCTCTAAATGGATTCATGTTCTTGCGGTCTATGCTCTCTTCATTCTCATCGCTCTGGGAAACATCGGCGGATGTGAAACGACCGGGGAGGGCTCCGGGGATGACGACGATACGGATTTACGTACGTGCGACCTCACCGGCGCTGACTCGGCCTGCGAGATTTGTGCGCAGCTGGGCGATGCGGCCTGCTGCACTCTGACCACGCCCGCGGGATGCGGGTCTGTGACAGCGATAACCACGTTCACCACCTGCAGCGACGATCTTAGTGCCGCGTGCGTTATAGGAACGCAGCCTACTCCGGAGCCAACCCCCGTGCCTACTCCGGAACCCACACCAGTGCCTACACCCGAACCGACGTCTGACCCGACGCCCGTGCCTACTCCGGTACCCTCGCCTGTTCCGACTCCGGTTCCTACGCCCGAACCCACTCCCGCGCCTGTACCGTGCCCTTCGCCCGGACCGTCCGGGACTCACACGTTACGCATCGTGAACGAATGCTCGCAGTCCGTATGGATAGGAGCGGAGAGCATCAACTTCACCTCGCTCCTCTGCGAGGCCGGTACAGGCAGCTCGCCCTCGATAGGCAACTGCGGCCCTGAGGGCGGTCAGGTGGGCCCGCAGCCGACGAGCCCGCCCTCGATTACGAACAATGCCTCCTGGGTAGGGCCTCCGCCCTGGGGTACCAACGGCGGCGCCACCTGGGAGATACCGCCCAGTGACAACGATCCGGCGGGGCTGGGCGGCGTAAGAGAGCTGACTATACCCGTTTGCTGGGATTCCGGGGTCCTCGTAGCCCGTACCGGCTGCGAGGTGCTGCCATCGCCTGCCCCCTCCACGAACCTCACGTGCGAGACGGGCAACTGCGGCGGGACGTACGGCGTCGAGAACTGCGGGGGGATCAACGGGCCGAAGCCCGCTTCCCTGGCCGAGTTCACGTTCGACGGGGGGATACCGGCGAACTGCACCGGCGCCGATAACTACGACGTATCGTTCGTCGCCGGCTTCAACGTGCTGATCGAAACCGCGCCCTGTCAGAGCGGCTGCGGGAGCGCAGGGTCGGGGTGTACGATGATGCCTGTCTGCCCGTGGGACACGTACGTTTTCCAGCCGGATACCCAGCCGAACATAGGCGGCTTCGTTGAGACCCCGGTCGGAGACATAGGAACGTGCCTCTCGCCGTTCAATATGTCATCGATAGGGCTTCCGCCTCTTGATTCCATGACCACTGACGAGATGAACAGGCTCGGGTGCGTCGGCGGCTACAACGAAACCCCCTGGACGAACAGCGACGCCTGGGGCGTGTGCATGACCAGCCTCGGCGCCAACACCAACAGCTGCGCGATGACATCGTCTACCACTTGCGGCACTAATACTAACATTCCGCCCACCGGCAACTCGACTCCGCCGTGCTGTGAATTTCCGGCGACCATGTGCGACCCCTACGGGCAGTGCGATTCGGCCATGGGCAGGACGGCCGCGTGGCCGACCTACGACGGCGGGGAGAATACGACGGAATACATAGAGAACGTACACGAAGCATGCGGGGATAATACCGGAGGGGGTCAGGCCGGGGCTTACGCCTGGTCTTTCGACGACGGGGATCAGGTGCTTGGTCTTGCGAACGCGCTCTTTACCTGTCAGGGCGACGATATAAATTACGTCATCACGCTCTGCGGGAGCGCCGCTCCCCAGCCCACGCCGCAGCCCACGCCCCAGCCCACGCCGCAGCCCACACCGCAGCCCACGCCCGGACCCACGCCTGGGCCCGCGGCTGAGGAGGAATGACAAATTAAAGACGAGATCATGAATAGATCCTGGATCACATCCGGGCTTGCTACGGCGCCGCACTGAGGAGTGGCGATCTCTCTTTTTCGTCATCCTGAACTTGTTTCAGGATCTCGTTTTTTAAGCAGTTCATCGTCATACCAACCCATCGACAAATCCTCAAGAGTGGGGTTCATGGATTTTATTAAATTCCACTTCCATTCCCTATGCCATCTCTTTAACTGCTTCTCTCTGGCAATTGCATCCTCAATCCTCCCGCCTTCCTCAAAATAAATCAGCCGATCCAGTTTATATCTCGTTGTAAAATCCGAGCCTGTTCCCTGCTTATGTTCCAGCACTCTCCTTTCCAGATCATTTGTTACCCCTATATAAAGTGTCGTGAGCTTTTTATTGCTCGTCCTATGTAAACGTAGGAGCGGTACATACGGATAACATATTAAAAGATTTTTAGATGCTGAATCAAGCCTGCCCTGAACTTGATTCAGGGTTCAGCATGACAAAATAAAAAAAAAACGGCGTTCCCAATCATCATCGTCCCCCGCTCTTCTAGACAGTAACCCCCGCCCTTTGCAAATAGAATAAATCCCCATGCCGTCCAAGCTGTCCGAAGAAATTTCTCCGTTCTACGTGATGGAAGTGCTCGAGAGGGCGAAGGAAATAGAAGCCTCGGGGGGGAGCGTC
>CAVWAZ010000038.1:0-10139 GCA_963752995.1 uncultured delta proteobacterium | reverse complement strand
TGTTATCACGAACGAGGCCTTCTTCCCGGTCTTGAGGTCGAGCGTGATCGAGAATTTCGGCGTCTTCATGATTTCTGAGAGCGCTTGCCTCGTCCATTACCTGTCTCGAATTGCTTAGAATCTTGTGATCCCCGAAATAGAGGTCGAGCCTGTCCGGGTTGAAATCGACCCCCGCCCTCCCGGCGGCTGCGACTATCCTCCCCCAGTTGGGGTCTTCCCCGTAAAGCGCGCTCTTCACGAGGAGCGACTTGCCTATCGTCCTCGCCACGTTCTCTGCGTCGCTCTCGGACCTGGCGCCCTTGACGATTATCCTCACCGTCTTCGTCGCCCCCTCTCCGTCCTTCACTATCATCTCGGCCACAACAGCGGCCGTCTCGGTCACCGCCTGCTCGAACTTCCTGTAATTGGTGCCCGTGAGCCCGATCGCCGTATTCCCGAGCTTCCCGTTTGCGAGCATCAGCACGGTGTCGTTTGTCGATGTATCGCCGTCCACTATTATCTTGTTGAAGGAATTATTGACTGCGTTTCTGAGCGCCTTCGTCAGCGTCCGCCTCGGGACGTTGATGTCCGTGAGTATATAGGCGAGCATGGTCGCCATGTTCGGCATTATCATCCCCGCGCCCTTACCGATTACGCAGACTGTCCCCGTCCTCCCGCCGATGCCGACCTTTGAGATGGCGTATTTAGGGAAGGCGTCGGTCGTCATTATCGCCTCGGCTGCGTCGGGCAGCCCTTCCTCGCTCAGCTCCTCTACGAGGCGGGGCATCGCCTTATTGATCTTATCGACCGGGAGCGGCCCGCCTATGATCCCCGTCGAGGACGGGATGACGAGTGATTCATCGATACCGAGCTCCCCGGCCGCGCGCCCGGACGTGAGCAAAGCGGCTTTCATGCCCGCTCTTCCCGTGAACGCGTTTGCGACGCCGCTGTTGATTAATACCGCCTGGCATAGCCCGTGTTTAATCCGCTCCATCCCCAGGAGCACGGGGGGAGCCTTCACTATATTCTGTGTGAACATGCCCGCCGCTTTGGCCGGGTTTTCGGAGAAGATGAGGGCCAGGTCCTTTTTCCCTCTCTTTTTTATTCCGCACGATATGCCGCTTCCGGCGAATCCGGGAACCTTTATCATATCTTGAGCTCCTCGATGAATTTCGATGAATTCAATTTTTTTTCGGTATGGTATTCGGTGAATCTTGAAAACAGTTTGATGTATTTTAGCACCTTACCGAGGTGTATTTCCATTAATTCTTTATCCCTGAGAAAATCACCCGAGAAAGCGATACCGTTCTCCGCCCCGGCGGCGCATTCCGCGCACAGGGCGCCCCCTTTCCTGATGCTGAAGCGTGCGCCTGTCCCCGCTTCTTTACCGCATTCCGCGCATGCGTCGAGGCTCGGCCCGTACCCCGAAAGCGATAGCGTCCCCAGCTGGAACGCGAGCACGAGGGGCATGGCGCTCTTCCCGCTGTTGAGCTCCCTGAGCGTGTCCACGAACAGGTTGAACATATCCTCGTTGGGGGATTCTTTGGGAAGCAGTATTTCCGCGGACTCTGTCATGAAACTGCCCCACATAAAGAGCTCCAGGTCTTCCATCAGGTGCCGGAACACCTCTATCGTCTCGAGGTCCTCCAGGAACTTCATATCCCCCGGCCTTTCGCGGAACCGCGCGCGGAAATGGACGAAGGGCTCGAGCCTCCCGCCGAACCGCTTCCTGCTCGATTTTGCGTTCTTGGCGAAAGCGCTTATCTTTCCGAACTCCCTCGTGAAGAGCGTTATAACGTAGTCGGCGTCGCCGTAGGGCCTCTTACGGAGCAATAACGCTTCTGAGCTTTTCATTAAGCTGATATTATTCCTAAAAACTGGGGAGTTGGCGAATAGCTGACGATTTTCCCCCTGACTCTTCATCACGGACAATACAGGCGTTGACGGTATCGCCCGGACGGGCATTTATCCACTCTCGGGAGGTTTCGGAGAATATCCGGAAAGATTTACTAGAGTTGAGCATTCAGTTCTTATATAATATTATCCGCTGCGTGGATACGCGGATATCGAGGGTGATGGAATCGGATCGTTCGGGAGTATGTTATGGATAAACTATCCTTTAGCAAAAAAGAGGGGATACGGGCTGCCGTTTATTCTCTTTTCTTTCTTTTGTTATTTCTAATTGTCCCCTGGTTTTCCGGGAGACCGCTTGCCCAGGGCGTATACAGCTCCGCCGAGCAGATATATCTTAAAAATATTACGCCCCTGCTGTACGAGTTCTCACAGGCGGCGTCCGAGGTGAGCGCTTCTCTGCTCAAGCTCCAGTCGGCCCCTCCCGAAGAGTGCTCGTCAAGGTTCGCCGATTACAGGGGTATAGTCGGCTCGCTCGGAAATCAACTCGGCTCATTGACCCCTCCGCCAAGGCTCGAAACCGTGCACGAATACGCAATGCAGGCCCTCAACGGCTATTCGAGCGGGCTTGAGCTTTATTTCAAAGCCTGCACCGAAGAGGATTTCGGCGTTAAGGAGAGCCTTGTCAGCCAGGGAGGAATATTTCTCAATAAATCCGTCGGGTCTGTGGGAAAAGCCTACGATGAGATGGAAAATCTCAAAGCAGCCGGGCCAGCGGTAGTAAAGAAAGAAGCTAATGAAGAGATCACGGAGGGCGATATTACGGATGCGGGATTAGCGGAAGACGCCTCCCCCGATGAAAGCGGCCTGCAGGGAGAACCGGTGAAAACCGCCGATTCGGGACCCCCGGCAGAGGGCGTGAAGACTAAAGCGGAGGTGCTCGAGGAGATCTCCAGGAAGGTGCAGGCCGACATGGAGGCCGAGGACTCCGAGGCTCCCGTGGAGGAAAACGCCGTCAGTGAAGCGCCGGCTGCGCCTGAGCCTAAGGAGGAGGTATACGTACCTGAGACTCCCCGGGAAAAACCCGAGGTAAAAACAGTTGAAAAAACGGATATTCCCGAAGCTCCGGCGGCCGAGCCCCCCGCTCCCCCATCGGAGACCCCGGAAGTGAAAACCGAAGAAGCGCCTTCCGGGGAGGTCTCTGCGATCGAGAAGGACAATGCCGAAGCCCCTGCGGATGTAAAAACGGAAGAGGAGACCAAAGAGCCTGAAGAAGAATCCGACGAAGAGAAGATCGAGAGGCTCAATCAAAAGATAATGGAGCAGACTAAAACCGCTCAGCCGGCTGAGGACACGGTGGAAGCGAGCACGGGTGATACCAAAGCTGAAACTCCGCCGGCCCAGGTCCCGGATAAGGGAAAGGCGGCTGAAGAATCTCCCGGGAGCCCTGCGGCCGACACCCCTAAAGCCGGAGACGCAGCGCCTGATGCCGACAATCAAGAGGTCGCGGCTATGCCTCCGGGCGAGGCGGCCGAAGAGCTCAAGGAAGAGGAAGCCCCCGTGGACGACGTGAAATCATGGTGTCAGGATCGGTTTCACACCACCGAAGAGCAGGAAAATTGCATGAAAAGCAGGGCGGTCGCGAAGGATAAGATCGACAAGCTGACGAGCTCATTTTCAGGCGGGACCAGGGAAAGGGAGGTGCTCGACAAATGCATGTCCGACTGGAAGGAAGGGGGCACATACAACTACGAGATGGCGATTTACTGCACTCAGTTCTTCTGCACGCAGAACGGCATAGAAGGCTGTAAGGACCTGAGCAAGTAGAGGCTCAGCCGCAGATTGCCCCGGAGACCGGATCGAGCCCGCATGCCATGGGAGGGTTGAAGGTTAGCCTGTTAAAAGATCAGCATCGCAATGAAGAGATAAAAAACCGACCCGAAAATATCGTTGAACATCGTGAGGAAAGGGCCCGACGCCGCCGCGGGGTCGAACCTGAACTTGTGGAGCAGTAAAGGGGCCGCGACCCCAATGAAGGAAGTGGCCATAGTAGCCGAGACCATCGCTATCAATACTGCAAGCGCGATTTTTATTACATCCGGCTGGTCGTAGCTTATGAGACCCCCTATGAGCGCGGCGATTACCCCGCAAATGAGTCCAAGCGATATGCCCACTTTCACTTCCGAGAGAATAATCCTGAGTATGTGTCTTATATTTATAGTCCCCATGCCGAGGCTCCTGATGATTATAGTCGTCGTCTGAAGCCCTACATTCCCCCCTGTGGCCATTATCGCCGGCATGAATGCCGCCAGTATAGCTACCTTCTTGAGCGTCGGCTCGAACGCGTAAACGATTATGAATGCGATGAACAATTCGCCTATCAGGGTCATCAGCAGCCAAGGCGTACGGAGCGCGATCCTCGTCCGGGTCGGCGTGTATAAGGGGTGCAGCGATTCTCCCACGCCCGCCATCTGAAGGATGTCCTCGGACGCTTCTTCGGTAACGACGTCCATTATGTCGTCGGCTGTAATCCTCCCCAGGAGCACCCTTCTCTGGTCAACGACCGGGAGCGACAGTATGCCGTACTTCTGGAAGATCTTGGCGACTTCCTCCTGATCCATGTAGGGCGTCGCCTCATGCTCGACAGGCTCCATTATATTCCTCACGCTGGTGCCCGGGGTGGCGAGCACGAGCCTGCTGAGAGATATCTGCCCGAGGAGGCTGTCGTCCTCTTCGGTGACGTATATAAGATAAAAGTCCTGGATTTCGTCTGCAATCAGCCTGATCCAGTTGATCGTATCCCGTACCGTGAATTTTTCCGAGACCTTCACGAGCTCGGTCTGCATAATGCCGCCGGCCGAATCGTCCGGGTATTTGAGGAGCGGCTCGACGTCCCTCAAATCCTCCGGGTCCATCCTGGCCATAACGTCGCTCGCGGTCTGCTCGGGGAGCTCCCCGATCAAATCCGCCGCGTCGTCGGATTCCATCTCTTCAACTATTTCTGCGATTGTCTCCGCGTCGAGCTCGCCCAAGAGCTCCTCCCTCTGCTCGGGGCCCAGCTCGAGGATGACTTCGGAAGCCGTGTCCGTGTCGAGCGCTTCGAGGACTCTCTGGTGGTCTTCGGGGTCAAGGGTCTGGAGTATGCCGGCTATCTCGGAGGGATGGACCTCTTCCAGGAGGTCCTTGATTTCCTGGATATTGCCCTCGTGGAGACTTGTGGAAATTTTTTCGGCGAGTTCGGGTCTCGGCACGATTTTCTCCGCCCCGTTGGAATAGAGGGTTAGTGTATAGAAGAGGGAGTAAAAGTAAAGTAGAATGAAGCCTCACCCGGAGTAAGGTGAGAACATCCGATGGACGTAATAAGGAACTTCACGAGCTTTATCAAGTTCGAGCACACGCTATTTTCGCTCCCGCTAATTTTTGCGGGCGCTTTCCTGGCCTGGGGAGGCATCCCCGAGCTCCATTTGATCGTCCTGATAATACTGGCGGGCACGGGCGCAAGGACTGCCGCGCTCGCCCTTAACAGGATAATCGACAGGAAACTAGACGGTCTCAATCCGAGGACCGAGGGCAGGGAGCTGCCCTCGGGCAAGATAAGCCTCCTTTCCGCCCTCGGTATCACCGCCGCGGGCCTGATCCTCTACTTCGTCTCGGCTTATTTCATATGCGATCTCGTACTCAAGCTCTCCCCCATACCGATAATCGTTTTTATCGTTTACCCGCTGATGAAGCGGTTCACGCCTCTCTGCCATTTCGGGGTGGGGCTCGGCCTCGCCCTCGGCCCTCTCGGCGGATGGGTCGCGATCACATGCTCTTTGTCGGGAATATTCCCCGGGGTAATGCTCTCTTTATTCACCTTCTTCTGGGTATCGGGTTTCGATATCATATACGCCACGCTCGACGAGGAGTCCGACAGGGGGAGCGGTGTGCGCTCCATGGTCTCGGTTTACGGCAAAGAGACGGGACTCTACATAGCGGGCCTCCTCCACTACGCCGCGTTCTTCTGCATAGCGTTCATATACTTTTTCATGTTCAAGACTATCGCGGCAGGCGCGCTTCTCGCCGTCATCGGTTTTCTGCTCTATATGGAGCACAAAAAGTCGGGAAACGTCGACCTTGCGTTCTTCAAGATCAATATCGCGGTGGGCCTCGCCGTCTTCCTTTTTATCGTCTCTGGGATATACTTACCGTGATGCGGACTATTGTCGGATTTACGGGCGCTTCCGGGGCGGCATACGGCGTCGATTTCCTCAGAAGGTGCCCCGAGGACAAGTTCCTTATAGCGAGCAAATGGGGGAAGAGGGTGCTCCATGAGGAGCTCGGTCTCAAGGTGGAGGAGCTCCGGCCCTGGGTCAGGGATATTTACAGCGATTCCGACCTCGCGGCCCCGTTTTCGTCGGGCAGCAACCACTTCGATTCACTGGTCATCATTCCCTGCTCGATTTCCACTCTGGCGAAGATAGCGAACGGCATCGCCGATACGCTCATCACCAGGATAGCGCAGGTCGCGCTCAAGGAGAGGAGGAGGCTCGTTATAGCCCTCAGGGAGACCCCGTTAAGCTCGATCGCTCTCGAGAACGCGCTCAAGCTTTCGAGGGAAGGGGCAATTATAATGCCTATAAGCCCGCCCCATTATTTAAAAGTGAGCACTGTCAACGAACTGATTGAAGGCTATGTCGACAAGGTTCTGAATATAATAGGTGTGGGAGCCGGGAACGGCTGGAAACACGAAGAGCTCGAATAGGTCGGGGCACTGTTCAGGACATTATGTCAGGGATTATTCCCTTGCAACAATCTCATAGCTAACGTTAAATCTGATCCGGTATTATCTGCAATTACTATAAATAATGTGATCAGGGTATTCTAAAATGCCGAAAAAGCAGTTCTATGACCTGCAGGAATACATAAGCTATCTCGAAGCGATAGGGGACCTCGTGCGTGTAAAGGCGGAGGTCGACCCGATACTCGAAATCACGGAGATTTCCTCGCGTGTAATCAAGGAAAGGGGCCCGGCCCTCATATTCGAGAACGTCAGGGGCGCGGCTTACCCGCTCGCGATTAACCTCTTCGGGACTGAAGAGAGGGTCGACCTGGCATTGGGTAGAAAGCCAAGGGACGTAGGGGAGGAGCTGGTCGAGCTCTTCCACAAGTTGAACCCCCCTTCGCTGAAATCCTTTTTCTCCGTCCTTCCAAAAGCGTACGACCTCCTGTCCATGAGGACGAAGGGCGTAAAATCAGGCGCGTCTCAGGAGGTGGAGGAGCGCCCGGACCTCTCGAGGCTGCCGATCATAAAGTGCTGGCCGCTCGACGGCGGGAGGTTCATCACATTGGGGCTGGTCCTCACACAGGACCCCGTAACCCGGAGGAGGAACCTCGGCATATACAGGCTACAGATATACGACGAAAAAACGACCGGCATGCACTGGCACCCACACAAGGGCGGAGCGGCCCATTACCACGAAGCCGGGAAGCTCGGCAGGGACCTCGAGGCGGCGGTAGTCCTCGGGGGCGATCCGAAGATGATATTTACCGCCATAGCCCCTCTGCCTGAGGGTATGGACGAGCTCGCTTTCGCGAGCTATTTGAGAGGAAAGCCCATCCCGATGGTGAAGGGTAAGAGCATTTCCCTCCCCGTCCCCGCCAATGCCGAATTCGTCATCGAGGGCGTCGTCCCTCAGAATGAATTGAGGGTCGAAGGCCCGTTCGGAGACCACTTCGGGCATTATTCGATGGAGGCCGATTTCCCGGTATTCCACGTGAACGAGATAACACACAGGGTGAATCCAATTTTCCCCGCGACTGTCGTGGGCAAGCCCCCGAAGGAGGACATTTTCCTGGGCATGGCCGCGGCCGACATGTTCTCGCCCCTTGTGAGGATAATTCACCCCGAGGTGAAGGACATGTGGGCCTATCCCGAAGCCGGGTTCCACAACCTGCTCGTCGTCTCGGTAGACGAGCGCTACCCCAAGAACGGCATTAAGGCGATGCTGGCGCTCTGGGGCACGGGCCAGCTCCTCCTGACGAAGGTCATGATTACTGTCTCGAGCGATATCAATCCCCGCGACTGGGACGCGGTGCTCACCGAGATAGGCGAGAACTTCGACCCGAACGAGGACTTCCTCATGATCCCCTGGGCGCCCCTCGACACGCTCGACTTCACGAGCGGGAAGCTCAACGTCGGGAGCAAGATGGGAATAAACGCGGTGCGTAAGAAAGAGGGCGGCAGGAATAAGCGTAAGGCCCCCGGGCGAGTACCCGACCCGAGGGAGAAGCATAAGGAGATACTCGACTGGAGACTCCTGCCGGGCGGCATTCTGGCGATCAAGCTCGAAAAGGACCCCAAGGAAATGCTGAAGAAGATGTTCCAGACCCCGGGGTATGAAGACGTGAGGATAATCGCCGCCGTGAGCCCGGATATAGACGTGCACGACGACACGGAGCTCATATGGGGTATATTTACCCGATTCGACCCGTATCTCGACGTTATATTCGAGCGGACGGAGCTAAGGGGCTCGGCGGTCGTTTACGGCGGCAGGATGGGGATAGATGCAACCATAAAAAACTGGTATCCTCTTGTAATCGAGATGTCGGAGGACGTGAGGGACAAGGTAACCGAAAGATGGAAAGAATACTGGACGAAGTAGAAAAGCTCTGTTTCGACAAGACGCTCTTCCCGATAATCAGTAAAGTCGCGGACGGCGAGCGTCTTTCATTTGAAGACGGTCTCACCGTAATGAACACCGCCGATCTCAACACCGTCGGCATGCTCGCCGATTACGTCAAGAGGAAGAGGGCCGGGGACAAGGTCTATTTCGTCGTTAACAGGCACGTGAACCCTACGAACATCTGCGCCATATCGTGCAAGTTCTGCGCCTTCGGCACTACCAAGAAATCGGCAAACGCGTACGAGCTCTCGCACGAGCAGATACTCTCGCTCCTCGACGAGGACATACGCGAGGTGCACATAGTGGGCGGCCTCCATCCCGACTGGAAGTTCCAGAACTACCTCGACATCGTAAAGCTCGTCAAGGACAATTACCCGAAGACGCACGTCAAGGCCTTCACTGCGGTGGAGATAGACTGGTTTACAGAGATTAGCGGCATGGGTCTCGAAGAGGTGCTCGAGACGCTGAGGGAGGCCGGGGTCGACGCGCTCACGGGGGGCGGGGCGGAGATTCTCCATCCCGATATCAGGAAGAAGATATGCGCCCCGAAGACCGTTGCCACGAGGTGGGAGGAGATACACGGACTCGCGCACAGGATGGGGATACCTACGAACGCGACTATCCTCTACGGTCACATAGAAGAGCCCTTCCACGTGGTCGACCATTTTGAGAGACTGAGAAACATAGAAGACGAATCGCCCGGATTCTTCGCTTTTATACCCGTGCTTTTCCAGCCCGAGAACACCGGGCTAAAGAAGCAGGTGAAATTCTTTCCCGCTTCGTACGATCTAAAAATACACGCGCTCGCGAGGCTCTACCTCGACAACTTCCCCCACATCAAATCCTACTGGATCACGCTCGGGGAGAAGATGGCCCAGGTCGCGCTCCACTACGGGTGCAGCGACGCGGACGGCACGATAATGCGGGAGAAGATAATCCACGACGCGGGCGCGCCGTCGGAGCTCGGACATACGCGTGACTTCATGGTCAACATGATAAAGAACGCGGGATTCATACCCGTCGAGCGCGACGCCCTATATAATGAAGTCAGGGTTTATAATTAGAGCTCCGTTCCAAACCTCACCTTGTCATTTAATTCCATCTCCCCCATTGCCTGCAATCGTTTCGGGAATGACAAAGAAAAATAATATTTTTTATTTCTTCTTTTCCTTGATGAAAACACACGTAGTGTGTTCAATGAAAAGGCAAAGAAAGGAGAAAAGCTGTTTTTTAATCCTTCTTTTCCTTGATGAAAAAAAGAAGAAAAAATCATCCGACTACATAATTCGCTAAAATCTTGTATTGAAGCTAAAATCTTTCAATTAGACTGCTGAAAGATTTTCACGCTTAAACACGCGATTTTCTTAACGCAAATTCTGTAATGTCGGGAAAGACAAAAACTAAATCCTCCCTACCCCTCCTTTTTCTAAGGAGGGAATTAAAGGCAAACAATAGATTTCTCACTGCGTTCGAAATGACAGGGGGGGGTTGGCATGAGAATTAAGGAGCGGGGTAGGGTCGCGGCTGGAAGCCGCTCCTACAGACAGGATGTAGGATACATGATGCAGGATCTCATCTTTTAACACTCCTTCCACCCGCAATATAAAATTAACACTTGCAAACGAGTCGATTTTAATTAATCCT
>CAVWAZ010000037.1:0-7236 GCA_963752995.1 uncultured delta proteobacterium | reverse complement strand
AGCGTCGGGATTTCAGTCACATACTGCGGCGTTTTATCGCCCCAGCGGGGCTTCCCCTCTTTCGCCGCCCATTCCCCGAAGATGCGGGATACGACCTCCCTATAACTGCGGTACCCCGCGAACGATGAGGAGGAGACAGGCAAATCGAATGCCCTTACCCAGTGGATGCCGAGTATGGTCCCGGCCAGTTGTATCGCTTCCTTCTCATTCACCGGGTCGCCGTAGAGCCTATAGAGTCTGGGTATGAACTGGGATTCGTGAGGGAACGTGATGTTCGGGTGTGAGCGCAGCAGGTCCCGGATGAGCTTCGTTCCGCTCCTGGGACAGCCCACGATGAATATAGGGGAATCGGCCATTGTCATGATCCCTTCATCCTCTTGCCCGCCTGGCGGTAAGCTCCCTTGCTCCACCCTCCAATGATAACACGCGGGGCACTGCAGAAGTAGCGCACATGCCCGCATGTGGTGTTGTCCATACCGGAAGAGACCCACGGGCTTAAGGTAATGTAGATGTCCGTATCAATCCATGGATTAGGGCAGGCTTTGCGAGCCTAGCTGTTCAACATCTCCTCAAGCGCCTTTTCAGTCTTCCCGACCATCATTTCGACGGTGTAATTCCCGGATATCCTGTCCCTTAGTTCTTCAGAACGAGTCCCGGGAGCATGTCCAGCATTCCGCCCAGCCCCTGTGCGAGAGCCGCGGGGTCACCCGGCGAGCCGACTCTACCGAGGTCTCCCACGATAAGGGCGGAATCCCCCGCATCGGTCACGACACAGGGCACGCCAGGCCATGGCCTCGCCGATCACGTTCGGGAACCCCTCGCTGTGAGAAGAGGAGCATAGCACGTCGAGCGGGTACAGAACCGAAGGCATGTCAGCCCCTGACACCCGCCCACAGAATTAGATGGCGCCCAATCGAAAGTCGCGGCCCAGGAGTCTAAGCTCATTTCCGTAACGCTCATCCCCGTCGCCGATGCAGACGAAACGGGCGTCCCCCCTTTCCCTGAGAAGTAATGCGGCTGCTTTCAGGAAATCGGCATGTCCCTTGACCGGGCTTAAGCGGGCGGCGATACCTATGAGCGGGGAGTCCCCGGGGATGCCCCATTCCCGCCGCACAATCCTGCGAGCTTCCGGGTCGGGTCTGAATTTATCCGTATCGATACCGTTATTAATTACGATCTCACTTTTGCACCTGTAGCCAAGCCTCCTCCTCGAAGCGAGCCCCTCAAACGAGTTGGATATCATGAGAGGGACGTATGGGGAGACCCACTTGTTGACATAGAGGGAAGGTGACTGCTTCTGCCCATAGTCTCTCAACCTCTTTTCAGGGGCAGCGCCCTGTACGCCCCATACGATTTTACTTCCCGGCACGGAGCATACCGCGAGCCAGGAGATAAGCCTTGCTGTATGCCCCTGAAAGGCATAGAGGACTTGTATACGCTCTTTTTTAATCAATCGTCTTAATTCCAGCGTCGCCCGGACTAAACCGGCGGATTCGGGGATAATGTGTCCTGGCCTCGACTCATAGAGAACCCTTACCCGGACCCGCGAGGCTTCCCACATCGAGACCCAGTCCCGGTCAACCGGATATAGGGCGAGTACCGATACCTGGTGTCCCTTCTTTTGCAGACCCCCGGCAAGCAGGGAGAGCTGGCGTATGACACCTCCCAACCCAATGGTGTCGATAAAAAACAGGATTCTCATGCAATTTCCCGATCTTTGTACATATTAGTTTATATATAATTCCATCGAGCGGAAAAGGGTCGAGTAGTTTCGCAGGATTGAGTATAAATTGGTCATGATAGATTCATATCATTCGACTTTATATTGGATTCTACTACTCAAACTGACAGGCCATGGTTGAAAATTTGTAGTGATCAGGTGCCAATCTGTGTATCATCATTGAGCCATGACAAGAAAAGCTCGTAGCTAAGCGCGAAAACGAATGCTCCAGCGAAGAGGCCGGGTAAACCGTATGTAATAAAGCCGCCTATTGCACCTATGAAAATGACAATCATTGGAACGTCGACTCCACGGCCCATTAAGAGCGGTTTAAGGATGTTATCACTCAGGCCAACGATAATACACCAGACCGCGAAGACAACAGCAACGATTGTATTGTGGGTGTAGAATACATAGATAATAATAGGGCATAGGATCACAATAGTAGGAATCTGAACCACAGCAACAATCAATACGAGCAGGGCCAATAGCCCCGCCGCGGGCAGGCCGACAACGACAAATCCGATCCCTGCCAGTAACGCCTGGATCAGTGCGACGCCCAGAATACCCAATGCGACACTTCGCACAGTCGCTGCTGCGAGCTTTACAGTATCTCCCCCACGCTCGTATCTCAGCCGCGTGGCCAATGACAGCGCAGCTCGAGCGCCAACATCGGCTTTTGCGAGCAGGACACCTGCAATAACCATCGAAACCACGAACTTGAGTATCCCGACCCCAATACCGGCTGCTGAGGACAACAGCTGAGTACCAAAATTTTTGAAATGTGGGGGGATCTTCATTAGTGCAGTCTCAAGATTGTTCGAGGCAAGGCTCCAGAACTCGTACAAAGGTTTGCCGATGACCGGCCAGGAAGCGACCTTCTCCGACGGCGGTGGTATGCTTAACGTCCCCTGTTTAAGATGTACCAAATATTCCTTAGAAGAGCTGATAAGCATATCTGAAAGCAAATAGGTCGGTACGATCAGGAGAATCAGTGGAATGAGCGTTATCAGGATTGCCGCTAGAGTGCCACGTCCACCTAATACAGATTTGAGTCGGTCGTATATTGGTTTGATAGTAACGGCAATGATGACTCCCCAGAAAATAATCGGAAGGAACGGATGAGCGATATTGTAACACCAGTATATGAGCAGAAGAACGAGTCCTATACGCATGATTGACTCTAGCGCCTTTGCCATAAACACCTTGTCATTTGGTTGATTAGATGTGTTCATACAGATATGTCAAGCTCCCGGTAAGCGGGCCAACTTTTAAGTTAGATTACTTCATATTTGACCCTAACTCAAAAGCTGTACCGGGCAAATTAGAGTTTTCTGACGTTTTTAAATGCTTTTCCACATACTACTCGGGCGTCATGTTCTCCAGCCCCGAATGGGGTCTGAATTGAGCTCTTTATACTGAAGAATTAGCTTGATATTTCTAATAAGCGAAGATTTTTCTATCTCTAATATTTTTGTTCGGAATACGTCCGCTAAGTTACCGAGAAGTGGCTTATCCCTGAAATACATCAGATGGGAGGGGACCATCCGGAGCCCCGCTGAAAACATGAGACACAGCACTGCGGTGAATGTGCCCGCTTTGATTATTTCCGGATAGAGCTCAGTGATATCATTACGGTTGTCCGCCCGGAGACAGAATACTAAATCGAAATCCCCGCCGGGTAAATCCGGTCATGACAATACACCCTTATATACTGCCAATGTCCTTATTTAGGACAAACTACACTCGACGCCCGGCCCTGAACCGATAACACCCCGCAAAAATTAGAAAATAATACATTCAAATGGCATGCTATTTGCTCCCTAATAATTGGGTATCATCAATGGTTCGTACTAATTATTACTGATAATGGCGTAAAATAAGTAAATGCTGTGTTATTATCGGAGATAATACGATGATTTTCACAAATTTCATGCCCGGCAAGGAGTACAACATATGAGCAACAAAGACCTCATCAAGAGGGCGCGCAAATTCGCTGCGCCGTTCCGTGTAACGAAAGGCGGCAAGTTCCGCCTGAAAGACGTCGATCCCGGAGACACGCTCCACCTGCAGTCAGAGGACAAGCCCCGCGCCAAGGAAGTGCTAGCTATGGGCGTTCAGCTTCTCGCCGAGCTGCAGGATATGCTCTACGCCCAGGACCGCTGGGCGGTCCTTATCATACTCCAGGCTATGGACGCGGCTGGAAAGGACGGGACTATCAAGCACATCATGTCCGGTGTGAACCCTCAGGGCTGTCAGATCCATTCCTTCAAGTCGCCGTCTCCGGAAGAGCTTGACCACGACTATCTCTGGCGCTGCATGAAAGCTTTGCCGAACAAAGGCAATATCGGCATATTCAACCGCTCCTATTACGAGGAAACGCTCGTCGTGAGGGTCCATAAGGAATATCTCGCCAATGAGAAGCTCCCGCCCGAGCTCGTTACACGCAACATCTGGAAGGAGCGATTCCAGGATATACGCAGCTTCGAGCGTTACCTTACGCGGAACGGGATGATAATCCGGAAGTTCTACCTGCACGTTTCAAAGGAGGAGCAGGAGAGACGTTTCATGGAGCGGATCGAGAACCCGGAGAAGAACTGGAAGTTCTCCGCCAGTGACGTAAAAGAGCGTCAGCACTGGGACGATTACATGAAAGCCTTCGAAGACATGATCCGAAACACCGCCACGGAGGACGCGCCGTGGTACGTCGTCCCTGCCGACAACAAGTGGTTCACACGTTTGGTGGTCGCGGCGGCTATCATCGATGCCCTGGCCTCTCTCGACTTGCATTATCCGAAGGTGGACGATAAGAAGCTCGAAGAACTCGCCGCTGCGAAAAAGACCATGCTAAGCGAGAATAGAAAACGGAGTTAGTTGAATATAATATAATCATGATTTCATAGGTCTCGGGTCTATAGACTCTATAAATCTATAAAATGGGAGATGCGGAAATGGCAACCGAAGAAAATAATACCGGTCGTTTCGTCGATAGTGATATCGGTCAGATGATTCGGATAGTGAGGGACCACAAAGTATTCTGGACTACCATGCCGATAGAGCTCGCGGGCGGGGAAGGCAGACCCCTTAAAGTCGGCATGGCATTAGCGCTCGTAGGCACTGATGCGGACGATGGAGTTTCGGGAGAGGGGAGCGAAGAGCCGACCGTATACGACAAGCTCTACGAGATCGCCCGGTGGCTCACCTCCGGGGACGAGCCGGGCGTCAGGTTCGAGATAAGGAGACATGACAACATCGTCTTCTACCTCCCGGACGACCTCAAGACAAAGAGGAAAGACTACGTCGTCGTACTCAGAATACTCCACGACGATCAATTCAATTTACCTCTGGATAAAAAGCAGCTTGATGTCCTGGGCGGGTTCGAAAAGAAGCTCAAGGATATCGGCTCGCCCAAAGACCATTGGAAAAAGCAGCCGGTCAATCAGATTTAGCTGCCTGGAACCCGGCCATACGACAGCCATGAGCCAAATGAAGGCACAGCCATGAACCAAACGAAGGCGCAGCCATGAGCCAAGCGAGAGCAATGAGAAAACCGGAAGCGATACTCGTTATTAATTCAGGCTCATCGAGCCTTAAATTCTCAGCCTTCACATCCGGCGAAGCCCTCAAGCCGTTCCTCCGCGGTCAGATAGAAGGCTTATTCACGAATCCACATTTCACCGCGCATGACGGAGACGGGAACGTTATAGGTGAGAAGAGCTGGGCGCCCAGAACGAAGCTCGGACACGACGGGGCGGTAGAATATCTATTCGACTTCGGCGGGTCGGGCGTCATGGCGGGACACACGATCGTAAGCGCCGGGCACAGGGTCGTCCACGGCGGGACGGTGTTTACGGAGCCCGTGCTCATAGACGATAGCGTAATCGAGGCCCTCGAAAAGCTCGTGCCCCTCGCCCCCCTCCATCAGCCATACAACATTGCGGCTATCAGAGCCGTGAGGAAAAGAGAGCCGGGCCTCCCTCAGGCAGCTTGCTTCGACACGTCTTTCCACCGCACTCAACCGCATCTGGAGCGTACCTACGCCATACCGAGGATTTATACCGAAGAAGGGGTCAAGCGGTACGGCTTCCACGGCCTATCGTACGAATACATAACCTCCGTCCTGCCGGCGTACGACGGGACGCTCGCCTCGGGCCGTGTCGTGATCGCACACCTCGGGAACGGCGCGAGCATGTGCGCGGTGAAGGGCGGAAATAGCGTCGCAACGACAATGGGGTTCACGGCCGTATGCGGGCTGCCGATGGGTACGCGAACGGGCACGATAGACCCCGGCATCCTCATATACATGATGGACCGTTACGGTATGGACGCGAGGGGCGTGGAAGATCCATATACAACCGGTCGGGCCTCCTCGGCGTATCGGGCGTATCGAGCGACATGCGCACACTGCTCGCAAGCCCGGACCCTCGTGCTAAGGAGGCGGTAGATCTCTTCATATACAGAATAGGACGGGAGCTCGGCTCGCTTGCCGCGGCCTTGGGGGGCATAGACGGGATAGTATTCACGGGGGGTATAGGAGAGAACGCCGCATTAATAAGGGAGAGAGTGTGCATTGATGCCGGGTGGCTCGGTGTAGATCTCGATAAAGACGCGAACGACGCGGGGGGGCCGAGGATAAGCGAAACGAACAGCAGGGTCTCCGCGTGGGTCATACCGACTAATGAGGAGCTAATCATAGCCTCACACACCAGGCGCATTCTCGAATCAGTGAGATGCAAGTAGTTTAATCCGGCACTCAACGCATATAAATAGAAGTCGAGCGGTGATTTTCATTCCCCCGTCAGCATCTTCCCCAGCAGTCGTCCCGAGCCGGGGCCGGAGAGGCATTGAGGGTGAGTGAAGCCCTAGACAAGAGGCAATGGAGGATTGGTCAGCCCAAAGCTTCACCCGAGGATGATACATTCAAATTATATCAGAAGTATCAAGCACCCGCTTGAGCTTTCTTTCGCTTCATTGCGAAGAACACTCCGACTAATCCTAATCCCGCAGCGGCGGAGATCATTCCCCATTCGGATAGTGTCGGGATGGGGGTCCTGGTCAAATGGCATCCTTCAATAACGCTTGCCCTGCAATTTAGAGCCTCCTGGGAAGTAAGCTTAAACTCGGCATCGCCTACACCTTCTTGAACGACTAGACAATGCCCGCCCTCCTCGACGTTTTCCGCTAGAAAACTTGCAGATCCATTCCGAATATCAACTAGATCTGAACTTAGATCGAACTGGGTGTTTTCGCCAAGTTCCCCACCAGGGCAGAGAAGCTCAATGATATCGTTACCGGTAATCCCGTCTGACAATTCAGCGGTACCGCATGGGCAGGTTTGTGAAAAAGCATAATCGGATACAAAAAGAACTGCTAATAGTATAAGCAGGTTATAGCTTTTCATCTCAATCGCTCCTTTAAACAATTTTATATGCAATCAATAAATTATGACGATTATAGCACTTTAATGTTCGCCGTACAATAGATGATAACGGCGTCTTAGGCCATTTCAAATCCGT
>CAVWAZ010000036.1:0-15134 GCA_963752995.1 uncultured delta proteobacterium | reverse complement strand
TGTTCTCTGCAAAACGGGCGACATGTGCGGTGTGGATGCCGGTATATGGAACAACGACCATACAAGCAAGCAAACGCTCCCGGGTCCGGTATCCGACTTTTTCTACCAGTACCATCATCTGCCGGTTGACTCGGGTGAAGAGCACGGCTACTTCGGTTACAAGACGCTCGCTGTCTCTTACAACGGGACTTTGAGATTGTTCGGGAAGAAAGGGGCGACGCTGCCGGACGGTCTTGATTCTTCGAGTTCGGGAAAGAGCTGGGTGCGGCTGAGCGGGAATGCCGACAAGGGAGCTACACAGCTTACTGTCGACCGTGCCGTAGATTGGGGGGTTGGGGACAGGATCGTAGTTACTACGACCGACTATCTTCCCGCGCACTCGGAGGTCCTGGAAATAATAGCACCCGCCGTCAGCACTACGACATTTAATTTCAAGGTTATCAATGCGTTTACCGGCGCGGAAATACCGGGGGGCTTGCAGTACAGACACAACGGCACTCCTTATTCACTGGCAAATGTCCCGTTTGCGATCGATATAAAGGTCAACAACCAGCCTGCCGCCGAGATAAGGGCAGCGGTCGCGCTCCTCTCCCGCAGTATACGAATAGTTTCAGGAGGGGATACGTTCAACGCCGCAAACCCCACGTGCGAGTACGACTGCCTCAGCAGCTCCCCCGCGACTTATCACTTCGGAGGCCACACGAGCGTAAGACAAGGGTTTAAAGAGGTCAAGATACAGGGCGTCGAGTTCTATCAGCTAGGGCAGGGCGGTAGGTTAGGACACTACCCGGCCCACTTCCACATGGCTAGGCAGGTTCCGGGGGGTACTTTTGTGAAGGACTCGTCGATATGGGACTCGATGACGCGCTTTATCACGATACATGCGACCCAAGGGGTGACGCTCGCGAGAAACGTGGGATTCATGTCCATAGGTCACGGCTTTTACCTCGAAGACGGCACGGAGATAAACAACAAGCTCTACTCAAATATCGGCATACTTGCGCGCGCGGCCGTAAACACTCCCCAAAACCCGCGACAGGTCCCGGGGATACTCGCATGGAGCGGCAATCCCACCGCCCCCCTGGTTCCCTATAACTCGGATATATTCAATCCTACCGTCTTCTGGATAATGAACGGGTGGAACGATTTCGAGTATAACATGGCGGCGGGCGCGACCGGGTGCGGCATATGCTACTGGCTCCTGTCAGGCGCCAACAGCGGAGGTTCGCAGGGTATGAAGTGGGAATCCTACGCCTCCATGCAGAGCGGTCCGGTGATGACGGACGGCATGGACACCTACGAGGTTAATTTCGGCCGGGCGGGCATGACGCCGCTTAAGTCATTCGTCGGCAACTACTGCACGTCGGCGATGATGTCGTTCAACACCGTGGGCGCTACCGACTCCTGCATAGGCGTAAACTTCTTCGGCACTATTCCCAACACACTCGCCCCTGTGCCTGCCTTTCTGCCAGTAGCACAGGGCGGAAAGAACGACGTAAACAAAGAGACATTTTATCCGAAGGTCGATGCCGGCGGCGGACGTTTCGCAACCAAGTGCGACAGCACTGACTGCGGGCCGGCTACGATACCGAACAGGTGCAACGTTAGCGACCGGAGCATATGCATGGTCACCGTTCTCGACAAGTACACGTCGTCATTCCACTGGCCGCAGCAGAACTTCGCGGCCATATGGCTCCGCCCTCAGTGGTACCTGGTGATAAACAGCTTCCTGTCCGACGTGCAGAATGGAGGTCTAGGCTTCGTTACGGGCGGGGACTATACGCTTTCGAGCGTAATCCCGGGGCTCTGGCAGCTGGCGACGAAATCTGTTTTCGTAGGTCAAACACAGAACGATAACCCCCTCGCTTCGAATGCGGGACCGTTCAACCCGCTTAAAAGCTCCGACGAGAAGATCTCCGGACTTATCTGCGACACAGGCGACGCCAATCACTGCAGGTCGGCTGCCGAGGGCATAAGCATGCCGATCGACAACTTCGGCGTCAATCAGCGTTTCTACAACATATACGACGGCCCCAATTACCAGGACTCGAACGCATACCTCGACATAACGGAAACCAATCTAAGCCCGGTATGCCAGCCGGGTAATTGCCCGCAGTTCGGACAGGGAGTCGGTACGCCCGCATGGATTTATACACGGGTTATAGGGATACCTGTAAACAAGTCGAAGAACACGTGTGTCCTGCCGAACGCTGCAATAGGCTGGAAACAGCCGAACGGCTTTTTCTACCCCCCTGCGTTCCATTCCGAGAAGCTATTCTTCCATAACGTCGATGTGCGCCACTACGTCCTCGAACCTCTGTGGAAACCGGGTACTTACGAGACCATAGATGATAAGGTAATGACGGATTACTGCAGGTTTCCAGCAAACAACATGTTCGGCAATTTCAGCAGCGTCGACAGGCAGACAGTGCTCAACGACGACGACGGGTCGCTTACAGGATTGTTAAGTCCCGCCAATAGTCCGGCCAAGGGTGAAACAATATCTGTAAACCTCGACTCCTTCTTTAACGCACCAATTGAAGCAACGGAATGCGAGTCATTTAACACCGCAAAAACAAGCCCCTATCAGTACCTCTCTACGGTTCTCTATCCCAGCTGTGCGATAAATGATACGTGCAAGAGAACTTGCCCGAACGTTGACAGGCCGTGCACGACGGACGGTGATTGTTTTGTGAACCCGACTAATACGGGGGTATGTCCCGCGACGTGGGGCGAACCGTGCTCCAACGCCGAATGCTACGGTGTGCCGATCGAGAGGCAGCTTCTGACGTCCGCAGACAGCGGCGACCTGTCCACTACGGGTATACGCATGGCGGGTATGGCCCTTTCCCAGAGGAACATGATGACCCTTAACAACGGCGTTTACTACATAGACACCACGGTTTCGGAAACCGAGCAGAGAAAGAGCGCAACGAGCCTGAACGTATTTAAAGGCGGCGATACCTATTATGTCTTCTTCCTTTATGCGAAGCCTGAAACAAAACAAACGTATCAAATTTATGTGGGCGACGGACTCAACCTCGGCGATAACACGAATTCCGGCGACGTCAGCATCGTGCGGGCCAGCATCGCGGGCAAGCCGATAACGTTTATGCCGGGGCCGATAAACTGGGGAAGCATAAACTGGACAAAGAGCTATGAGAACGGAGTTCTGACCGTTACGGTCGATATGAGCAGCTTCGCGAGCGAGTTCACCGCCACGAAGACGGACTTCTGCCAGCCGCCGACTTTTTGCACTCCGTCAGGGAACAACTGCGTATGCTCGAGCAGTTTGACAGGCGACTTGAAGACAGCATGCGAGAACGGCAATATATGCGGCAAATGGGCCGGGAAGGATATAGATTGTCCTAAGAACGGCTGCCTCGGGTTTTCTTTCAAACTGCCGAATCCGGGGTTCGTCGCGGATAACATGGGCAATATACTACAGCCCACGGGTCATCGGCCGGATCCTACGTGTTTCCCGAACGCAGCTCCCTGGAATATCAGCCTGACCCGCGCGTCCGCGGATGTCGCGGGCTCCTGCTCAGACACGCCTATAGACAATCCTAAGTTCTGCGCGGGCGGAGGACAGGGAGGAGGCGAACCCACACCGGCGCCTCCTCCGATTCCTACGCCGGAACCTACGCCTGAGCCTACGCCGACTCCGGGCACAGACCAGGATAACGATGGGGTGCCGGATGACATGGATGCGGACGCGGACAACGACGGGATTCCGAACGGTATGGAATCGGCATCGGGTGATACGAGCGCCTTAAGCTCAACGCGCCTGACGATACCCGATGACCCCGACGGGGACGGAATACCGAATGAGCTCGATCTGGATTCGGACGGCGACGGGCTGCCCGACCATTTCGAAGGCGGCGGGAATAAAGATGCGAACGCAGACGGCAAGGTGGATAGTGCATCTGATTCCGATGGAGACGGACTCGTTGATGCCTATGACCCCGATCAGAGCGGCGGCACGCTCGCGCTGCCCGATACGGACGGGGATGGAAGGCCTGACTTTCTGGACACGGATTCCGACAACGACGGCATTACCGATACGAATGAAACGGCGGGGTGTGTGGACGGGAACGGAGACGGGACACTAGATAATTCGGAGGATGCGAATAAAGACGGATTGGCTGACAGCGTTAATCCCGCGACCGGAACCCCCTGCGGACTTATAGATTCGGACGGGGACGGTATCTTCGACCAGCTCGACGACACGAATGACGGCGGCGGCGTTGAAGATTCCGGCAGTAATTGCGCCATAGCCGGAAGCGGAAACGGGAAAGGCGGACTGGCAGGATTGCTGCTCGTGTATTCACTCATACCCGCGGGGATAATAATAAGGAGAAAGGCGAGGAATAGATAAAATAAATGTAATCAATGGTTTGTCCGAGGAGGTCTTGAACGATACGGAATAGGCTATTCACAATATTAGAGTTTAGAAAACCGGATTCCGGGCTATTCCACGCGGTGATATATATTGGGTTATAGTTTTATATAAATCCTTTTTGACAAATAATTGCCGGAGGCACTATAATTAGCAGGGGTTATAACTTTCTATAATTGTAGAAAAACCTGGAAGGAGGATATTCACCGTGGCAAGATCCAAGAGATACGTCCCTCTTTTTATTTTCATTATTCCGATAATAGCGATTTTTTTAATATTAGGGCCATCCAGATTTAACAATCCGGTTAAGGGGAGCTCCGATTCCCTGAGCGTGCGCACGGAGAACGACTTCGTGACGGACCCGGGCCTGGTAGCCCTGCCCGACGAGGACATAGTGGCCGTGCTGCTCGAGTCCCAGGACTGCAACGTGCTCGAGAAGGATACGGGCGGAAAGGGTTACGACATAATTCCATACAGGTACGAGACCTCCATGGAGCAGACCTTCTGCTGGGAGGACAGGAACGAGGGCGCGGGGCATTACATGGTTCTCGTGAACGACGAAGGGGTCGAGACACTGCAAGTGAACGCGAACGGGGAGTGCGCGACCGGTGTGGTAGAGCCCGGGGATTACGAGATGAGGGTTTATCACGACCGGGAGACGGAGAAGAACGTAGCGGTGTTCATAGTCCCCGAGAGCGGTAAATCGACACTCAGCACTGCGTCAGACGAGACATTGAATAATATATCTACGTTCCTCGACACGGATAAGTGCGTGGGGTGCGACCTGAGCGGTGCAAACCTTTACAATGCGGACTTGAGCGGTGTGGATCTCGAGGGGGCGAAGCTTAACGACGCGATATTGGCGAATGCGAACCTGAGCGGGGCTAACCTAAACGGGGCCGAGCTTAAGAACGCTGACCTCACGGGGGCAAACCTTGCGGGAGCGGCGCTAGCGGGAGCTGACCTGAGCGGTGCGGTGCTTATAAACTCCGACCTCACGGACGCCGATCTGACAGCGGCTAACATGGAGGGCGCGGATACGACGGGCGCTAATTTCGGCAGTAACGTCACTCCCGGGGCACTCGTAACGAAGAGCGAACAAGGTGATGAGGACGTGGACGAAGAAATTGATCCGGGAGTCGATTTAAACGCCGAGACAGATACGTGCGCCGGCGGAAAACTGACGCCGGGCGACGGTACCAAAGACCTATTAATTTCATCTACATGCACAGTGGCAGGGGGAGTATATCTATATCAAAACGTAAACATCATAAATAACGGAAAGCTGAGCTTCACTGACGACGGCTCGGAGATCCACTTCTGGGCCAAATCGGTCCTAGTTGAAAGCGGCGGGGAAGTGTCGGCGGGTACGACGACAACGCCTTTCGGGAAAAACAAGGGCGTCCTTACTATACATCTCTACGGGGCCGACAGCGACAAGGCGGGTATCACGTGCAAGAGCCCTCAGGCCACCTCCTCGGCGCCTCCATGCGGTATAGACAAGACCGCGTGGGATTCGAAGGGAGCATCAGCAGTTACACTCCCGGGTGGAGTATCGGATCGTTTCTACCAGTATGTGCAGCACGATAACACGCAGGGCGAAACGGGCTTCTTCGGCAGGAAGGTCTTCGCGGTTTCATACAACGGGACGCTGAAGCTATACGGTAACAAGGGGGCAACGTATAAGGACAAAGTGGATAATTGGGATTCGGGGACGAGCTGGGTCAGGCTAAAGAACGACAAAGACGCAACGAAAACCCTCATATTTCTTGACCGCGACGTAGACTGGGAGACCGGCGACAGGATCGTGGTCACCACCACGGACTATCTACCGGGGCATTCCGAAGAGCTGCAAATTATAGAAAAGGAGGGTCCGAGGAAGCTGAGTGTCACGATAATAGATCCGAAAACCAACCAGCCGCCGGCAGGGTGCGATAAGAAACCGCTGGATGCGAGCAAGTGCGGCCTCAAGTGGGTGCATAACGGGGACCTATACCCGGACGATAATTTCAACTTCAATAGCGGCGATCTCGCGAGGCTTCAGCTGAATGTAAAAATAGCCAACGGCGGGGCCGATAACGGGAAGTCGCTCGCAGAGACGCGCGCTGCGGTCGCTCTCCTTACGCGGAGCATACGTATAGTGTCTGGCGGGGACGCCATTCCCGCTGCAGCCGGCAGGACGTGCAAGTTCGACTGCTTCCCAACGGGTTATTACGGCGGTCAGACGATGTTCAGACAGGGGATCAAGTTTGTGCAGGTGCAGGGCGTCGAGTTCTACCAACTTGGACAGGGCGGACGGAAGGGACGCTATCCGGTTCATTTACACCTTCTTCGTAAAGCACCCTCTATGACGTTTGTTAAGGACTCATCGGTCAACGAGTCCATGACAAGATGGTTTACATTCCACGGTACGCAGAACGTGACCCTCGCAAGGAACGTGGGCTGGAAGTCCATCGGGCATGGATATTATCTCGAGGACGGGACTGAGACAGACAACAAGTTATATTCCAACATCGGTATATTCGCCCGGGCGGCTATAGAGAACGCACAGAACCCGCGCAAGGTGCCGGGAATCCTGGCGTATACTGCAAACAAGGAAGTTACCACGGACGTCCCCTACCATTCCGACTATGCGCAGCCGGCTGTGTTCTGGATAATGAACGGATGGAACGATTTCGAATACAATATGGCGGCGGGGGCAAACGCCTGCGGAATATGCTACTGGTGGGTGCCGGGGGCAATAAGCGGCATGTCGCAGGACCAGAAGTGGGAAGGATACGCATCGCAGCAGAGTAATTTGGCCAGGGCGGGCATTACGCCGCTCAAGAACTTCAAGGGAAACTACTGCGTGTCGGCGATGAACGCATTTAATTCCATACAGGACATCAGCAGTTGTAACGGCGTCGGCGGTCCCCTGGATCCCATATCTCCGGTTTTCCAGCCAATAACGGCGGGTAACCTTTCACCAGTGCCTAACCGGGGGGAGGCGGAGAAATATTATCCCAAGGTTTCAGGCGGGCATAATCCGACGAGGTGCGACCAGACGGACTGCAGTAATGCGCCCGTCTGCACCCCGGGCGACCGAAAAAATTGCATTGTCCCCGCCATAGACCGGTTTACGACCGCGTTTAACTGGGCCGAGACGAATTTTTCGGCTATATGGCTACGCCCGCGGTGGTATCTTGTTATTAACAGCGTGATCTCGGACGTGCAAAACGCAGGCCTGACATTCGTGACAGGCGGCGACTATACGGAGTCTAATTTCTTCCCCGGACAGTGGCAGCTTGCGAGACAGAATGTTTTTATCGGTCAAACGCAGCCCAATAACCCCCTGGCGTCGGCCGCAGGCCCCGTCAATAAGAATTCGCCTCTCACATGCGCTCTCCTTACCAACGGCCAGCCTGTCGGTAATTACTGTTTCCTCAGGGAGGAGGGGATTAGCATACCGCTCTCAAATTTCGCGAACAACCAGCGGATGTTCAATATATACGACGGCCCCAGCTTTGAAGACTCGAACGCCTTTTTAGATATAAAAAAGTCTGTTATAGACGATTGCACAGTCGGACAGGGCAGCTGTTCATCGAGTAAGTCGATGTACGGGAGGGTTCCGCTCATGCCCTATGATAAAAAGAAGAATCAGTGTTATCTGCCGAACGCGGCGATCGCCTGGAAACAGCCGAACGGCTTTTACTATCCCCCCGCGTTCCACTCGGCGAACCTCTATTTCGCTAACAGCGTCGATATACGCCACTTCGTAATAGAGCCGTTGTTCGTCCAGGGCGGCAAGTTTGCATTCCAGAGCGACGACGACCGCGTCAAGACGAATTACTGCACCTTCTCGCTTAACAATCCCGAAGGTTTCGGGGGATCGTTCGGTAATTTCTCGGCTATCGATAGGCAGACCATACTCAACGACGACGACGGCTCGCTCACGGGACTGAAGAACACGATATCTGTAAACGAGGACTCGTTCTTTAACGCCCCCACGGAGACTCTCGAGTGTCAGTCAGAGGAGACGGCAAAAACGAGCCCTTACGACTACGTGACGACCGTGGTGTATCCGGGCTGCGTGGCGAAAGGGGACTGCGGAGGGCACTGCCGAATAGACGGCAAAATCTGCGCAATCGATGACAACTGCGCCAAAATAGCGAACAAGGACAACTCGTGCAATCTGGACGGCGCGTTCTGGGGCGGTGATTGCGGGAGTTCTTTCTGTTACGGCGTCCCGCTTTACCGCCAATTTCTTGCCAAGAACGAAGCGAGCAACACAATAGGCGCGCAAATCCGCATGATGGGGATGAGCTTTTTCCAGCGGAGCAACCTCACGGCAAACCACGGCGTTTATTACATCGATACGACTGTTTCACAAGCGAAACAACTGGCAGGATTGCAGCTTCCGGGAGGCCAAAAGCCCTCTTTTAATGTCTTTAAGGGTAGTGAGACGTATTATGTACTCCTCATATTCGCCAAGGACACTACGAAGCAGACATACCAGTTATACGTCGGGAAGGGTCGAGATTCATCAACTACGGAAAAGCTTAATGCAATTGTAAGTGCAATAAGGTCCCCTCTCAAGAAGAGCAGACCGCTCGACGTCAATCCCGCGGCTTGGCCCGATACATGGATCAGAAAGTACGATCCGATTAGCGGCATCCTGGAAGTGACAACAGATTTGAGCGCTTTCAAAACGCAATTCGATAACGCCAGGAAGGACAGGTGTCAGCCGGAGAGTTTCTGTACGTGGACCGGTTCGGCTGCAACAGGTACGTGCGGATGCTCGGATCAACTAAAGACCAGCAATCCCGAGCTGTACACCGAATGTACGAAAACACTCGGCGACAATAAGAACACGGTCTGCAGCTGGGCGGTGAGGACAACTGATTGCCCCGAGGGCGGCTGCTACGGGTTCTCGTTCACACTGGTGGAAGATCCACCGGCTGAGCCCATAGCTCCTCCTGCCCCGTGCTGCTTCCCGGATAACTCCGACTGGAACGTGAACTTCAGCCCGGTGGGACAGAACATAGCGGGTTCGTGCCAAGATTCAAATCCGCCGAAGCCGGCGTTCTGTACAGCGCCTATGTGCCCGGCGGGATTATAGGGCGGAGATTCAACCGTGAAACTAATTAAAAGGCTGCCGGCCGGAAATGGCCGGCAGTTTCCCCGGATTTAATTCTGCGCATTTCCATCCATCATGTTAAATAATCCCGGCCCGGCTGTTTAATTGGGGCTCTCTTTATATCCGCTATTTCGAAACGATGTGGTAGAACTCTATTGTCCAGGATGTCTTGGGTAAGTTAAACTGACACAATCTTGATAACAGTGAGAACGTATCTATGAAGGTCGGAGTCATAGGCGCGGGTCCTGCGGGGCTGGCGTGCGCATATCAGCTTACGAAGGCGGGCGTAAAAACTGACGTTTACGAAGCAGGCGGCGCCGCAGGAGGGCTCGCGAGGTCGTTCTCGCTATGGAACCAGACGGTCGATCTCGGCCCTCACCGTTTTTTCAGCAAGGACCCCCGCGTAAATAAATTGTGGCTCGAGGTCGTCGGGCGGGATTATTCGATGGTCGACCGGCTGACAAGAATTCTTTATAATAACAAATTCTATCAATATCCCCTGAAGCCAATCGACGTCGTCGGAAAGCTGGGCGCTCTGGAGACTGTGCGCTCGATGCTCAGCTACACCAGAGAAAAATTTATCCCTGAAACAGCCGGGGCGGGTGAAGAGACCTTCGAGAGCTGGGTCGTCAGGAGGTTCGGGAGGAGGCTATACGAGATATTTTTCAAAACCTACAGCGAGAAGCTGTGGGGTATCCCGTGCAGCGAGCTCGACGCCGACTTCGCGGTCCAGAGGATTAAGAAGTTCTCTTTATATGAAGCTCTAAGGGCCGCGTTCTCGACGGATAGGATGGGCAGGCATAAGACGCTGGTCGACAGGTTCGCCTATCCTGTCGAAGGCACGGGGATGGTTTATGAGCGCATGGCTTCTTACGTTTCCGAGAGGGGCGGCAATATATATCTGAAGTCCCCGGTGAAAAGGGTCATCAAAACAGACTGCGAAGTTAAAGGGATAGAGCTTATGGACGGAAAGGCCGAGGCTTACGACCACATCGTATCCACAATGCCGCTCACGCTGCTCGTCCTCGGCCTGGATGGGGTTAGCGCGGACGTCGTTGCCGCTGCAAAGTCTTTGAGGTTCCGGAACACTATTCTCGTCTACCTGAATGTGCAGAGCGAAAATTTGTTCCCCGACAACTGGATCTATATCCACTCGCCGCAGCTGAGGGTGGGGAGGATCACGAATTTCAGAAACTGGTCGCCGCGCCTGTACGGCGGGGAAAAGAGCTCGATACTGGCGCTCGAGTACTGGTGCGATGAAGCTGACGAGTTCTGGTCGCGGGAGGATAACAGGCTGATCGAGCTCGGCAAGAAGGAGCTGGCGGACGCGGGGCTTGTGCGCCCGGAGGCAGTTACGGACGGTTATGTCTGCCGCATAAATAAGTGCTATCCGGTATACAGGGCAGGGTACAGGAAGCATCTAAAGCCAATAGAGGAATACCTCGGCGGAATAAACGGGTTGACGGTCATCGGCCGGTACGGGTCGTTTAAGTATAACAATCAGGACCATAGCATATTGATGGGCATTCTGGCTGCCGAGAACATCGTTAACGGCGCGGGGAATAACCTGTGGGCGATTAATACGGATTACGAATATCAGGAGTCGGCATTAATCACGGAGACCGGTCTCGTCGAGCTCAGCACTTGAGCCGGACACAGGTTTCGCATTATTATCATGCTGATTCCCGGCGACGAGGGGTAGAAATATGGCCGTATCTGAAACGCGTATGAAAAATAAATTCGGCGACCGGATCTGGCCGGTACTGCTATGGGTACTGTTTGCGGGGATACTGGTCTCTATATTTTTCTATTCAGAGAACCGGGATTTTGACCGGGATGAATTAGAGCACGTGCATACGGCCTGGAAGATCGCTCAGGGGCAGGAAATCTACGTCGACTTCTTCCAGCACCACCACCCGTTCTTCGATTATATGATTACGCCCATCATAAATATTTACGGAAGCACCGCCGATACGTTTTTCGCCGGCCGTTACGTCATGCTGCTCCTCACGGCGTGTATTCTGGCTGTGACATATTTATTGGCCCTCCGAGTTTTTAAGAATCCCGAGGTAGGACTCCTGAGTCTCATATTGACCTCCGTTTTTACCGTGTTCTTCAAGAAATCGATCGAGATAAGGCCGGATGTCCCCCAGGCGCTGACCGGGCTCCTGGCCGTCTACTTACTCTTTGTCTATTACGATAGAAAGTCATTGAGGAGCCTGATAGCGAGTGCGGTATTTCTGGCCGTCTCGTTTCTTTTTCTGCAAAAGGCCGTCGTATTGATTGCCCCTATAGCCGGCATTCTTCTTTACGATATATGTAAAAAACGTGTCCCGCTGAGGGATGCGATGTTGTATGGGGCGGCGTTTATTGCGACTTTGTTGCCGTATTACATATATCTCGTGATCGGCGGGTCGTTCGAAAGGTACTTCGAGATGAACTGGCTCGTGAATTATTACTTGCCGCAGCAGCTCAGCAAGTCCGAAAGCATTATTCCACTCTTTAAAGAGAATAGCATTACCTGCGTTCTCTACTTCGTCGGGGTGATAGCGCTCCTCAGGTCGGGGAGGGAGTGGAGATTCGCGGTACTGTCGCTCTGCCTGATAGTACTGCCGATAATATTGTTCAAGAGCCTTTGGTGGCAGTATTTTGTGCTCGCGGTCCCTCCGGCCGCAATAGTAGCCGGTTATGCCGTTCATTCGACTTTCAGCAGCAGGTTGAGCAGACTCATCGTCCTCCTGGGAGCGATATCGATACCTCTGGTGTACATGCACAATAACGGCTTCTTCAATATGAATAATTCTAAACAGAGGGCCCAGCTCGATAAGATCGAATACGTGCTTTCAATAACTGAAGAAGGCGACGAGGTTTATGACGGAAACGTTGTATTCAACGTATTCCGTGACGATATTGATTATTTCTGGTTCTGCGTGGGTTTCCCGAATTGTCTCGGCTCCTATCAGCATATTGCGGATTACCGGTATAACATTTACGAGCTGATAGGATCTCGGAGGCCCAAAGTAATTTCTAACACCGGTATATACAGCTTCCATGACATAAGGATTAAGAGTGGTAAGTACAGGGTTTCGGATAGGTATCCGGACCTGTATATACGAATGAATTGACGTCCGGCAAATGACAAGGAGGTTATACTGTGCTTCTGAACGACCTTGTTTTGTTTATCTCTCTATTCCTGTTTCAAATATTATTTTTCTTTCTTCTGCACGTCATCGTTCTAAGAATTTTTGCGAAGAGCAACATTCTCTATTCTTCGACACTCACGATTTTTCTGAGCGTATTATCGGTTACTTTGCTGAGCTATGCTTTTATTTCCGGCCATTTTTCCAGCCCTGAATCATACGCTGTGTCGGCTGCGGGGAGCGGGTTAGCCGCAATTTTTGCCTGCGGCCTCTATACGTTTTTAGGTCCTGCTACAGCGGACCGGTCATTGGCATGCCAGATGCTGGTATTCCTTTCCGGCAAGCCCGGGACCGAATGCCGCCGGGAGGAGCTCTATCGTCTTTTTGACTCTCAGGGCTTTATCGAGAAACGGATAGACGAATGCAGGAAAGAAAATATTATAGAAGATTTAAATGAAACCATAATATTGACGGATAAAGGCAAGAGGATTGCAAGGGTTTATATATTTCTTCTCCGCTCTCTCGGTTTGCGCGGGAGAAATGACTACAAGGAATACTTCCCGAAAGATTAGCAAGCGTTATGAATCAAGAAATTAAAACTCTATACTCCCGACTGCTAAAATATATTCGGGGCACCGATAAGCTCTTCTGGCTGCTGCTGATCGTTTTTGCAGGGATCCCGTTATTGTATCTTTCCTACGTCCCCATCTGGGACGGATGGCAATTCTCCCGCTGTTACATGAAAGCGGTAACAAAAGAGACGTTAGATTGCTACAGACACAGCGCATTTCTCCATACATTTCTCTTCAGCCTCACTCAAAGAATAGATCTTGGGAATTTTCAGCTGATATATGCATTGAATTTACTGCTCGGGATTGCGGGACTGGTAAGCTTCAGATCGCTCCTGGGATACCTTTTCGGCGGCCGCCTATCCCCTGTCAATCTCACACTGCTCACATTTTGTTTCGGGCTTAATCCAGTCTTTTTAGTGCACGTGATACAGCCGTGTCTCGATTTTACGCTTCCGATCTATTTGGTGATGCTTCTCCTTTGTCTCTTCAAGGGCCGTTTCGTTTATGCCTCTGCGGTTGGGATGCTTCTAGTCTTCACCAAAGAGTCCGGCTTCATGCTCTACGGCATCAGCGTATTTCTTTTTATTGCTCTCATGATTTTCAACAATTCTTCATTGCTCAAAGATAAAATCAGGTTCGTCAGGAAAATAAGCGCGCTGATTATACCGATTCCGCTCTTTGCTATATATATGATTCTCGTCCCTCATACACAGATCGGCGATTCCTGGACAGAAGGCATCATGAAGATGCTTCGATTTTATTTATTGAGCAAGGTGATTCTGGCTCAGCTCATATCTCTCCTGGTTATCAACTTCAATTGGATAATTTCTATACTCATTCTTGTTAACGTCATTACTCTGGGCGTACTGTATTTAAAGTCGCTGAAACATAAGGTCAGTATAAGAAAAGTTTTCAACAGCAAATACGAAGGCGTGTATTTTTACCTTTTGTTTATTGCGATTGTCTACTTTCTCACCCGCATCCCGTTCGCAAATAATCCGCGATACACGCTTCCCGCTCTTCCTATACTCATAATACTGTTTGGCGGATCGCTTGTGCGCGTGCTGAGGAAACAGTCGCTTATTACAATTATGCTCACAGTCTTGCTGACATTATTAACGGTTTCTTCCTTCAGAACAATCGACCCGGTGTCGAAGAAAATTATGGGAACATTTAAATTCGGCTCTCACGAACTGCTGCAGATGGCCAGGTTTGAAGAGCCTAAACACGGATACGGGAGGGACCACCTCGTATATAACTTCGAATTTACTCAATTCCACTATATAACTGAAAAGATATTCAGGAGGGTGGGGTGGGCAAGAAATTTCGTTATCCCGCGGGAGCTGACCTGGCTTTCGGATTTCGGCGCTTTTGATGTCGGAACCGGACATCGGGCTATATACGGAGGCCGGCTCAAATCTCTTTTGTTCTCATATGCCGATGAAATTTCGGCAAATAACGCTCCTCAGGAAATTTATTATATTTCCTATCCTAATTACGATAGAAACAACATGAACGCAAACGAGAGAGCCAGATTATCCTTAATGTACGACCTTGAAGAGGTTATCACGGTAGAAAATGACGGGTACAGCATTGATGTGTATCGCTACGTTAAAAAGAATAATTGACGATTCGGGGAAATGGCACGTCGGGATTTTCGGCGGGGATAAATTTAGACTCTGAGGTCGGCTATTGCCGTATTGCCATTATTAAAAAGCTGGTTGAACCTCGCTCTGCTGATAATGACGGGGACTATACGCGAGTTGTCTCCGGGATGGGCCCTGTTGGCGTCGGCTGCTTCTATAGTCGCAAATAGAAAGTTGGCATTATGAATCTTCGCGGCGTTCGACCCCCTCCGTCCCCTGAGGGATAATTTGTAAACTGTCGTCGCTTCGCCGGTCTCCGCA
>CAVWAZ010000035.1:0-12745 GCA_963752995.1 uncultured delta proteobacterium | reverse complement strand
CAACTTTGCGGTAAATCAGAGGTTCTTCAACATATACGACGGGCCCAATTACCAGGATTCGAACGCTTACCTCGATATAACGGAGACTAATCTCAGTCCAATATGCAAGCCCGGGGGGGCGAGCAATTGCCCGCAGCTCGGACCCGGAGCGGGCATGGCCGCATGGACATATACCAGGGTTCCAGGCATTCCTGTAAACAAGACCAAGAACGGTATGCGTCCTTCCGAACGCGGCAATAGGGTGGAAGCAGCCTAACGGGTTTTTCTATCCCCCGGGGTTCCATTCGGAGAAGCTTTATTTCCACAATGTGGATATACGCCATTATGTGCTTGAGCCTCTTTGGGATGCCGGTACATATACAACGAATGAGGATAAGGTCAGACGGATTACTGCACTTTTCCCGCAAGCAATATGTTCGGAAACTTCAGCAGCGTCGACAGGCAGACCGTGCTAAACGACGACGACGGGTCGCTCACCGGACTATTGAGTCCCCCTGTCCCCGCCAAGGGTGAAACTATTTCAGTGAACCTCGACCCCTTCTTTAACGCTCTGATAGAAGCGGGGGAATGCGAGTCGTTCAACACGGCGAAGACAAGCCCCTACGAGTATGTCTCCACCGCGGTGTATCCGGGCTGCGTGGCGGATAAGGATAATGGCGACTGCGGCGGCACGTGTATGATCGACAAGAAGGCATGCCTCGATAACAGCAACTGATCGGAGCGTGCAAAATCTGATCACCAACGATGTACGACCAACAACGACTGTAATATGAGTAATCCGACAATACGTGCGATTTCGGCATTAACGGGTGTGATCTCGGCACTTCGTACTCGGGAAGGCCGTGTACGAACGCCACCTGCTTCGGCATCGCGCCGGAGGCAGTATTTGACCTCGGCGGATAAGGCGGACCTGTCGACGACGGGGATTCGCATGGCGGGCATGGACCGTTCACTAGCGCATGCACGCGGACGGTCTCAACAACGCCAAGAACTACTACAGACACGACCGTATCCGAAGCAGAGCAGAGGAAAAGCGCGCAGAGCCTGAACGTCTTTAAGGCAGGCCAGAGCTGAGGATTACGTATTCTTCCTCATACGCGAAGGCCAATACCAAAAGACCTACCAACTTCTACGTAGGCGACGGGCTGAAACTCGGCGACGCAACGGATGCGATGGATGTAAAGATAAAACGGGCTAGCATAGCCGGTTTTCCGATAACGTTTACAGACGGACCTGCTGACTGGAAAAGCATTGGGTGGGAAAAGACATACAAGGACGGCGTATTGACTGTAACAGTCGATATGAGCTCGTTCGCTACGGAATTCGCGGACACAAAGAAAGATTTCTGCCAGCCGGCGAGCTTCCTGCACCCTGACCGGGGATACATGCGGATGCTCGAACTCGCTGCCCAGTGACCAGCTTGCGGCTTGCCAGGCCGGCAATATATGCGGCAAATTCGCGGGGAAGGACATAGATTGCCCGAAGAGCGGGTGCCCCGGTTTTTCCTTTAAGCTCCCGAATCCGGGGTTCGTAGCGGACAACAAGGGAAACATCGTGCAAAGTAAGGGCGGGCACAGACCTGATCCACATGCTTCCCGAACGCGGCTCCCTGGAACATTCAGCTGACGCGCGCGTCTGCGGATGTAGCGGGCTCGTGCTCGACTACGCCGATAGACGCTCCCAAGTTCTGCACCGGCTTAGTATTACCACCTCCGGGAGAAGAGCCTCCGCCCGAAGCAACTCCGCCACCGCCACCGCCCGGCGATACGGATAAGGACAACGACGGAGTGGAGGACGACATTGACGCCGACGCGGACAACGACGGGATTCCAAACAGTATGGAATCGGCATCGGACGACACAAGCTCCTTAAGCTCAACGCGTCTGACGATACCGGACGACCCCGACGGGGACAGCATCCCTAACGAGCTCGATCTGGATTCGGACGGGGACGGTCTTCCAGACCATTATGAGGCCGGCGGTAACAGGGATGCTAACGTAGACGGGAAGGTGGATAATATGGCGGACGCGGACGGAGACGGACTGTAAGACGCGTATGACCCCGATCAGGGAGGCGGTACTGCCGCTGCCGGATACGGACGGTGACGGTGTGCCCGACTTTCTGGATACGATGTAACAACGACGGGATTACCGATACGGTGAAACGTCGGGCTGCGTGGACGGGAACGGAGACGGGGAGCTCGACAGCTCCGCCGACGCGAACGGGGACGGGCTCGCCGACAGCGTGAATCCTTCAACGGGCACGCCGTGCGGAATAGTAGATTCAGACAGCGGCGACTGTACCCCCATCAGCTCGAACGCTCACCGATGACAGCGGAGGAGGACAGGAAGGGGATGGCGGCAGCAAATGCGCGATTGCAGGGGCGGAACGGGAAAGGCGGGCTTGCCGGAATGCTGTTCGTATATTCACTCATACCCGCGGTAATGCTAGTACGGAGGAAGATGAGGAGTTAAAAACGCGAACTAAGATGATTAGCTAGAAGGGGTCTTGAACGATGGGGATAGTTTTTGACAGTACACGGCTCAGGAGTTTAGACAACCGGAAATCGAGCTTTTTCAGTATTATAAATGATGGGTTATAGTTTTATAAAGTCTTTTTTGACAAACAATTGCAAGTGGCACTAAAATTATGGGGGTCGAGTTTTCTATAATTGGGGGAAAAACCCTGAAGGAGGATGACTCACCGTGACCAAACCCAAGAGATACGTCCCTCTTTTTATTTTCATTATTCCGATAATAGCGATCTTTTTAATATTAGGCCCGTCCAGATTTAACAATCCGGTCAAAGGGAGCTCCGATTCGCTGAGCGTCCGCACGGAGAACGACTTCGTGACAGACCCCGGCCTGGTGGCCCTGCCCGACGAGGACATAGTGGCCGTGCTGCTCGAGTCCCAGGACTGCAACGTTCTCGAGAAGGATACGGGCGGAAAGGGTTACGACATAATTCCATACAGGTACGAGACGTCCATGGAGCAGACCTTCTGCTGGGAGGACAGGAACGAGGGCGCTGGGCATTACATGGTGCTCGTGAACGACGAAGGGGTTGAGACACTGCAAGTGAACGCGAACGGGGAGTGCGCTACAGGTGTGGTAGAGGCCGGGGATTACGAGATGAGGGTCTATCACGACCAGGAGACGGAGAAGAACGTAGCGGTATTCATAGTCCCGGAGAATAGCAAATCGACACTCAGCACGGCGTCCGACGAGACATTGAATAATATATCTACGTTCCTCGACACGGATAAGTGCGTGGGGTGCGATCTATCGGGGGCGAACCTTTACAATGCGGACTTGAGCGGTGTGGACCTAGAGGGGGCGAAGCTTAACGACGCGATATTGGCGAGTGCGAACCTCTCCGGGGCGAACCTGAACGGGGCCGAGCTCAAGAACGCAGACCTGACGGGTGCAAACCTGAAGGGGGCTACATTGGCGGGGGCCGATCTCACGAATGCGGTTCTCATAAACTCTGACCTCTCGGAGGCCGACCTGACCGCGGCTAACATGGAAGGCGCGGATGTGACAGGCGCCTATTTCGGCAGCAATGTCGCTCCCGGGGCGCTCGTGACGAAGAGCGAAGAAACGGATACGGGGGATGATAGCGACCCGGGTGTCGGTCTGGATGCCGAGACAGATTCGTGCGCGGGCGGGAAACTAACGCCAGGCGACGGTACCAAGGACCTATTAATTTCATCCACGTGCACAGTGGCAGGGGGCGTTTATCTCTATCAGAATGTAAACATCATAAATAACGGGAAGCTGAGTTTCACGGACGACGGTGCCGAGATTCACTTCTGGGCCAAATCGATCCTAGTTGAAAGCGGCGGGGAAGTGTCGGCGGGAACGACGACAACGCCTTTCGGGAAAAACAAGGGCGTCCTCACTATTCACCTCTACGGAATGGATAGTGACAAGACGGGTATCACGTGCAAGAGTCCTCAGCAGAATTCCCAGGCCCCTCCATGCGGTATAGATAAGACCGTATGGGATTCGAAGGGAGCATCATCAGTTTCACTCCCGGGTGGAGTATCGGATCGTTTCTACCAGTATGTGCAGCACGATAACACGCAGGGCGAGACGGGGTTCTTCGGCAGGAAGGTATTCGCGGTTTCTTACAACGGGACGCTGAAGCTATACGGCAACAAGGGGGCTAAATACGGGGATAATATTCCAAACTACGATTCGGGGACGAGCTGGGTAAGACTCAAGAACGACAAGGACGCAACGAAAACCATTATCTTCCTCGACCGCGATGTCGACTGGGAGGCCGGCGACAGGATCGTGGTCACCACCACGGACTATCTACCGGGGCATTCCGAGGAGCTTCAGATAATAGAGAAGGCGGGGCCGAGGAAGCTTGTGGTTACGATAATAGACCCTATAACGAACATGCCCCCCGGCGGGGTGCGATAAGAAGCCGCTTAATGATACAACGTGCGGTCTCAGGTGGGTGCATAACGGGGACCTATACCCGGACGATAATTTCAACTTCAATAGCGGCGATCTCGCGAGGCTTCAGCTGAATGTAAAAATAGCCAACGGCGGGGCCGACAACGGGAAGTCGCTCGCGGAGACGCGCGCTGCGGTCGCTCTCCTTACGCGCAGCATACGTATAGTGTCTGGCGGGGACGCCATTCCCTCTGAAGCCGGCAAAAAGTGTAAGTTCGACTGCTTCCCAACGGGTTATTACGGCGGTCAGACGATGTTCAGACAGGGGATCAAGCTGGTGCAGGTGCAGGGCGTCGAGTTCTATCAGCTCGGTCAGGGCGGACGGAAGGGACGTTACCCGGTCCATTTGCACCTGCTTCGCAAAGCACCCCCTACTACGTTCGTTAAGGACTCATCGGTCAACGAGTCTATGACCAGGTGGATTACGTTCCACGGCACGCAGAACGTGACCGCCGCGAGGAACGTGGGCTGGAAGTCGATAGGACACGGATATTATCTCGAAGACGGCACCGAGACCGACAACAAGTTATATTCGAACATAGGCATATTCGCCCGGGCCGCTATAGAAAACATACAGAACCCGCGAAAGGTGCCGGGAATCCTGGCGTATACCGCAAACAAGGAAGTTACCAATATCGTCCCCTACCACAGCGATTACACCCAGCCCGCCGTGTTCTGGATAATGAACGGCTGGAACGATTTCGAGTACAACATGGCTGCCGGGGCGAACGCGTGCGGCATATGCTACTGGTGGCTCCCGGGCGCGATTAGCGGTATGTCGCAGGACCAAACGTGGCAGTCCTACGCTTCTCAGCAGAGTAACCTGGACAGGGCGGGAGACACTCCGCTCAAGAATTTCAAGGGCAATTACTGCTCGTCGGCGATGACTGCATTCAACACCACGGGGGATATCAGTATCTGTAACGGTGTCGGAGGTCCATTAGACCCGCAAGCTCCGGTATTCCAGCCTATTACTGTGGGTAACATTTCCCCGAAACCGGATAGCGACAAGTCGAAGGAGAGATATTATCCAAGGCTCGGGAATCTGCACCATCCGACTTTTTGTAATAGTACGGACTGCAGCAGTGTTAAAACCTGTTCCGCGGGAGAACGGGCAAATTGCGCGGTCGCGGTGCTCGACCGGTTTACGACGGCTTTTAACTGGACCGAGACGAACTTCTCCGCCATGTGGCTCCGCCCTCAGTGGTATCTGGTCATAAACAGCGTGATTTCCGACGTGCAGAACGCAGGGCTCACGTTCGTGACAGGAGGCGACTATACGGAGTCGAATTTTATCCCCGGACAGTGGCAGCTCGCGAGACAGAACGTATTTGTAGGGCAGACACAGCCCAATAACCCGCTAGCGTCCAGTGCGGGGCCTGTAAATGATAGTACGTCTCTTAAATGTGCAAGACGAAAAGACAATAATGCCCCGGTCGGTAATTACTGTTTACTGGAAGACGAGGGCGTGACCATCCAGCTGAGCAACTTCGCCAACAATCAGCGTTTGTTCAATATCTACGACGGCCCCAGCTTTGAAGACTCAAACGCCTTCTTCGATATAAAAAAGACCTTTTTCCCTAAACGATAAATGTAACGTCGGGCAGGGGAACTGCGTAAATAACACGAATTCTATGTACGGCGGCGTTCCCGGCATGCCGTACGATAAAACGAAGAAGGAGTGTTTCCTTCCGAACGCCGCAATCGCGTGGAAACAGTCAAACGGATTCTACTATCCTCCCGCTTTCCACTCGGCGAACCTCTACTTCCGGGACAGCGTGGATATACGTCACTTCGTCATAGAGCCGCTATTCGTACAGGGCGGCAAGTTCGCGTTCCAGAGCGACGACGAAGAGGTCAAGAAAAATTACTGTACCTTCGCTCTTAACAATCCCGAAGGTCTAGGGGGATCGTTCGGTCATTTTCAGCCATCGACCGGCAGACCATACTCAACGACGACGACGGCTCGCTCACGGGGCTCAAGAGGACGATATCAGTAAACGAGGACGCGTTCTTTAACGCTCCGACCGAGACGATCGAGTGCCAATCCGAAGGCACGGCCAAGACGAGCCCTTATGACTACGTGACGACCGTGGTGTATCCCGGATGTGTGGCGAAAAAGAACTGCGGCGGGGTATGTAAAGTGGACAAGAAGCCTTGCGCCGATACCAGTAATTGCGCGGCTATTCAGAACCAGGACAACTCGTGCGACGACACGAACGCGTTCTGGAACAGCGACTGCGGGAGCTCTTTCTGCTACGGAGTGCCGCTTTACAGGCAGTTCCTCGCGAAGGACGAAGCGAGCAACATGAAAGGTCAGGAAATACGCATGATGGGGATGAACTTCTTCCAGAGGAGCAACCTCACGGCAAACCACGGTCTCTATTATATAGATACCACGGTTTCAGACGCGAACCAGAGGGCGGGTCTTCTCCTCGCGCCTCTACAAAAGCCGTCTTTAAACGTCTTTAAGGGCGGGGAAGAGTATTATGTGATGCTTATCTTCGCGAAGGAGACGACGAAGCAGACGTATCAATTATACGTAGGAAAAGACCGGGATCCGGACGCGTCAAAGATCGTACGCGCCCTCAGGTCCCCTCTCAAGAACAGCAGGCCGCTCGACGTAAATCCCGCGGATTGGCCGACGAAGTGGGTAAGAAAGTACGATCCTGCTTCGGGTATCCTGGAGGTGACAGTTGACCTCAGCGATTTCAAAACACAGTTCGATAACGCCAAGATGGACAGGTGCAAGCCTGAGAGCTTCTGCACGTGGACCGGTTCGGCCTCGACGGGCTCATGCGGCTGCTCGGATCAGTTAAAGACCAGCAACCCCAGCCTCTACGCCGAGTGCACGAAGCAGCTGGGTGACAATAAAAACAATATATGCAGCTGGGCAGTGAGGACCACGGACTGCCCTCAGGGCGGATGCTACGGGTTTTCGTTCACTTTAACGGAGGACCCGCCGGCCCAGCCTATCGCTCCTCCGGCGCCGTGCTGCTTCCCGGATAACACCGACTGGAACGTAAAATTCAGCCCGGTTGGGCAGAGCATAGCCGGAAGCTGTCAGATCAGAACCCGCCGACACCGGTGTTCTGTACCGCTCCTATATGTACGGTAAGGGCTGTAGATTGAAGAGATCTGAATAAACGGCTGCCGGCCGGAAACGGCCGGCAGTTTCCTCGGGATTTAATTCTCGATTTACATCCATCATGTAATTAATTCCGGCTCGCCGTTTAATTGGGGCTCTCTTTTATCCGCTATTTCGAAACGATGTGGTGGAACTCTATTGTCCAGGATGTCTTGGGTAAGTTAAACTGACTCAATCTAGAAAACCAATGAGAGCGTATCTATGAAGGTCGCAGTCATAGGCGCAGGCCCTGCGGGACTGGCGTGCGCATATCAGCTTGTGAAGGCGGGCGTAAAAACCGACGTTTACGAAGCAGGCGGCGCCGTAGGAGGGCTCGCGAGGTCGTTCTCGCTATGGAACCAGACGGTCGACCTCGGCCCTCACCGTTTTTTCAGCAAGGACCCCCGCGTCAATAAATTGTGGCTCGAGGTCGTCGGGCGGGATTATTCGATGGTCGACCGTCTGACACGAATCCTTTATAAAAAGAAGCTATATCAATACCCCCTGAAGCCTGTCGACGTCGTCGGAAAGCTGGGCGCTCTGGAGACTTCACGCGCTTTCATGAGCTACATTCGGGAAAAAATAGTCCCCGAAACTCACGGAGCGGGGGAGGATACCTTCGAGAGCTGGGTCGTCAGGAGGTTCGGGAGGAGGCTATACGAGATATTTTTCAAAACCTACAGCGAGAAGCTGTGGGGTATCCCGTGCAGCGAGCTCGACGCCGACTTCGCGGTCCAGAGGATTAAGAAGTTTCTTTATATGAGGCTCTAAAAGCCGCGTTCTCGACGGATAAGATGGGCAGGCATAAGACGCTGGTCGACAGGTTCGCCTATCCTGTCGAAGGCACGGGGATGGTTTATGAGCGCATGGCTTCTTACGTTTCTGAGAGTGGCGGCAATATATATCTGAAGTCCCCGGTGAAAAGGGTCATCAAAACAGACTGCGAAGTGAAAGGGATAGAGCTTATGGACGGAAAGGCCGAGGCTTACGACCACATCGTATCCACAATGCCGCTCACACTGCTCGTTCTCGGCCTGGAGGGGGTTAGCGCGGACGTCGTTGCCGCCGCAAAGTCTTTGAGGTTCCGGAACACTATTCTCGTCTACCTGAATGTGCAGAGCGAAAATTTGTTCCCCGACAACTGGATCTATATCCACTCGCCGCAGCTGAGGGTGGGGAGGATCACCAATTTCAGAAACTGGTCGCCGCGCCTGTACGGCGGGGAAAAGAGCTCGATACTGGCGCTCGAGTACTGGTGCGATGAAGCCGACGAGTTCTGGTCGCGGGAGGACAACAGGCTGATCGAGCTCGGCAAGAAGGAGTTGGCGGACGCGGGGCTTGTGCGCTCGGAGGCGGTTACGGACGGTTATGTCTGCCGTATAAATAAGTGCTATCCGGTATACAGGGCAGGGTACAGGAAGCATCTAAAGCCCATAGAGGAGTACCTCGGCGGAATAAGCGGATTGACGGTCATCGGCCGGTACGGGTCGTTTAAGTATAACAATCAGGACCATAGCATATTGATGGGCATTCTGGCTGCCGAGAACATCGTTAACGGCGCGGGGAATAACCTGTGGGCGATTAATACGGATTACGAATATCAGGAGTCGGCATTAATCACGGAGACCGGTCTCGTCGAGCTCAGCACTTGAGCCTGACACAGGATTCGCATTATTATCATGCTGATTCCCGGCGATGAGGGTTAGAAATATGGCCGTATCTGAAACGCGTATGAAAAATAAATTCGGCGACCGGATCTGGCCGGTACTGCTGTGGGTACTGTTTGCGGGGATACTGGTCTCTATATTTTTCTATTCAGAGAACCGGGATTTTGACCGGGATGAATTAGAGCACGTGCATACGGCCTGGAAGATCGCTCAGGGGCAGGAAATCTACGTCGACTTCTTCCAGCACCACCACCCGTTCTTCGATTATATGATTACGCCCGTCATAAATACTTACGGAAGCACCGCCGATACGTTATTCGCCGGCCGTTACGTCATGCTGCTCCTCACGGCGTGTATTCTGGCTGTGACATATTTATTGGCCCTCCGGGTTTTTAAGAATCCCGAGGTAGCACTCCTGAGTCTCATATTGACCTCCGTTTTTACCGTGTTCTTCAAGAAATCGATCGAGATAAGGCCGGATGTCCCCCAAGCGCTGACCGGGCTCCTGGCCGTCTACTTACTCTTTGTCTATTACGATAGAAAGTCATTGAGGAGCCTGATAGCGAGTGCGGTATTTCTGGCCGTCTCGTTTCTTTTTCTGCAAAAGGCCGTCGTATTGATTGCCCCTATAGCCGGCATTCTTCTTTACGATATATGTAAAAAACGAGTACCGCTGAGGGATGCGATGTTGTATGGGGCGGCGTTTATTGCGACTTTGTTGCCGTATTACATATATCTCGTGATCGGCGGGTCGTTTGAAAGGTACTTCGAGATGAACTGGCTCGTGAATTATTACTTGCCGCAGCAGCTCAGCAAGTCCGAAAGCATTATTCCACTTTTTAAAGAGAATAGCATTACCTGCGTTCTCTACTTCGTCGGGGTGATAGCGCTCCTCAGGTCGGGGAGGGAGTGGAGATTCGCGGTACTGTCGCTCTGCCTGATAGCACTGCCGATAATATTGTTCAAGAGCCTTTGGTGGCAGTATTTTGTGCCCGCGGTCCCTCCGGCCGCAATAGTAGCCGGTTATGCCGTTCATTCGACTTTCAGCAGCAGGTTGAGCAGGCTCATCGTCCTCCTGGGAGCGATATCGATACCTCTGGTGTACATGCACAATAACGGCTTCTTCAATATGAACAATTCTAAACAGAGGGCACAGCTCGATAAGATCGAATACGTGCTTTCAATAGACTGAAGAAGGCGACGAGGTTTATGACGGGAACGTTGTATTCAACGTATTCCGTGACGATATTGATTATTTCTGGTTCTGCGTGGGTTTCCCGAATTGTCTCGGCTCCTATCAGCATATTGCGGATTACCGGTATAACATTTACGAGCTGATAGGATCTCGGAGGCCGAAAGTAATTTCTAACACCGGTATATACAGCTTCCATGACATAAGGATTAAGAGTGGTAAGTACAGGGTTTCGGACAGGTATCCGGACCTGTATATACGAATGAATTGACGTCCGGCAAATGACAAGGAGGTTATACGGTGCTTCTGAGCGACCTTGTTTTGTTTATCTCTCTATTCCTGTTTCAAATATTATTTTTCTTTCTTCTGCACGTCATCGTTCTAAGAATTTTTGCGAAGAGCAACATTCTCTATTCTTCGACACTCACGGTTTTTCTGAGTGTATTATCGGTTACTTTGCTGAAGCTACGCTTTTATTCCGCGATCTTTCGAGTCCTGATCATACGTGTGGCGGTGGCGGGTAGCGGGTTAGCCGCACTTCTGGCCTGCGGCCTCATACGTTTTTAGGTCCTGCTACAGCTGACCGGTCATTAGCATGCCAGCTGCTGGTATTCCTATCCGACGAGACCGGGGCCGAATGCCGCCGGGAGGAACTCTATCGTCTTTTTGACTCTCAGGGCTTTATCGAAAAACGAATAGACGAATGCAGGAAAGAAAATATTATAGAAGATCCGGGTGAAGCCATTATACTGACGGATAAAGGTAAAAGGGTCGCGAGGATTTATAAATTTCTTCTCCGCTTACTCGGTTTGCGCGGGAGAAATGATTACAAGGAATACTTCCCAAAGATTAGCAAGCGTTATGAATCAAGAAATTCAAACTCTATTCTCCCGACTGCTAAAATATATTCGGGGCACGGATAAGCTCTTCTGGGCTGCTGCTGATCGTTTTTGCGGGGATCCCGTTATTGTATTTCTCCTACGTCCCCATCTGGGACGGATGGGGATTCTCCCGCTGCTACATGAAAGCGGTAACAAATGAGACGTTAGATTGCTACAAACACAGCGCATTTCTCCACACATTTCTCTTCAGTCTCACTCAAAGAATAGATCTGGGGAATTTTCAGCTGATATATGCATTGAATTTACTGCTCGGGATTGCGGGACTGGTAAGCTTTCAGATCGCTCCTGGGGTACCTTTTCGGCGGCCGCTTATCCCCCGTCAATCTCACCTTGCTAACATTTTGTTTCGGACTTAATCCAGTCTTTTTAGTGCACGTGATACAGCCGTGTCTCGATTTTACGCTTCCGATCTATTTGGCGATGCTTCTACTTTGTCTCTTCAAGGGCCGTTTCGTTTATGCCTCTGCGGTTGGGCTGCTTCTAGTCTTCACCAAAGAATCCGGCTTCATGCTCTACTGTGTCAGTGTATTTCTTTTTATCTCGGATAATTCTCAACGATCATTCGCTGCTCAAAGACAAAATCAGGTTCGTCAGGAAAATAAGCGCGCTGATTATACCGATTCCGCTCTTTGCTATATATATGATTCTCGTCCCCCACACACAGATCGGCGATTCCTGGACAGAAGGCATCATGAAGATGCTTCGATTTTATTTGTTGAGCAAGGTGATTCTGGCTCAGCTCATATCTTTACTGGTCATCAATTTTAATTGGATAATCAGCGCATTCGTTTTAATTAACGCTCTTATTATAAGCGCGGATTATTTAAAGTCGCTCAAATATGAGAACATAATCGAGACCGGCTTCAACAGCAAATACGAGGGCGCGTATTTTTACCTCTTGTTTATTGCGGTTGTCTACTTTCTCACCCGTATCCCGTTCGTAAATAATCCGCGATACATGCTTCCCGCTCTTCCTATACTCATGATACTGTTTGGCGGATCGCTTGTGCGCGTGCTGAGGAAACAGTCGCTTATTACAATTATGCTCACAGTTTTGCTGACATTATTAACGGTTTCTTCCTTCAGAACCGTCGACCCGGTATCGAAAAAAATTATGGAAACATTTAAATTCGGCTCTCACGAACTGCTGCAGATGGCCAGGTTTGAAGAGCCTAAACGCGGGATACGGGAGGGACCACCTCGTATATAACTTCGAATTCACTCAGTTTCATTACATAACGGAAAAAATAATCAACACAGTCGGCTGGGCAAGGACATTCGCATAGCCCGGGAGTAACCTGGCTGCCGGATTTCGGCGCTTTTGATACCAAAGAAGGAAAGCGAGCTATAGTCGGAGACCAGCTTAGATCTCTATTCTTCTCTTTTTCGGA
>CAVWAZ010000034.1:0-13929 GCA_963752995.1 uncultured delta proteobacterium | reverse complement strand
GCATGGTGGATTAGAGTGATGCAAAACTCATGACGTAATTGCATTTAGGAAAGGGCGTCCGAATGCTCTCTCGCTCGCATTCGTTCCGTGGAAGATTTTTAACGCTCGTACAATCGATTTTCTTGACGCAAATTCTGTAATGTCGGAATAATCACCCTTCGACAAGCTCAGGGTGAACGGGTTGGCTTCGGTTGATGGTTGAGCGGTGGAGTTGGAAGGAACCGTATATGAGCACACATTGTGTGCCGCTCATACATTAAAGAACAGCCTTATCTTCACGTCCTCGTGTTTCGCCGAGGTTTCGATCCTGTCGGGATAGACCCCGGTGAGGAAGTCCCTTATGCCGTGGACGAACGCGTCTTCCTCCATGAAATGACTGTGCTTCGCCCCGACGGCGGGGAGGGCGAGGAGCGTCCCCTTGTACTCGATTATTATTTCGAGATACACCTCGTCATAGCCCGCCTCGATCTTTATCGGCCCGCGCGGAAGGTTAGCCTGCGTCAGATGCTCGATTATCTGTTCGGTGGACGAAACGGCGTGATCGATTACCTCGTCGTCGAGCCTCCATTCCTTCTCGCGTGATTTCAGGTGCTCCCGGAGATGCTCGCACGACTGGAGCGACTTATCGTACATGAGCACGTCCTTCTTCTTTATGCCGAGTCTGAATATGAGGACGAGCACGACCGACGAAATCAGGGCGAGAGAGAGCGTCGTATCCGTCATGAGCCTGAGCCATTCGGGGAAATCGTTGAAGTAGCCGGGGAACACCTTCCTGCCTACGCCAAGTAGGAGCGATATTCCTATCACGTAGGTCATCCTGGAGTCGAGGTTCCTCGCGGTCATTATCTGGATGCCGCCCGATATCATGAACGCCCCGCTCACCATGAGCGACGCGCCCACTACCGAGAGCGGGAGCATCAGGAATAGGGCGGATATCTTGGGGAAGAACGCGAGCACGATGAGGAATATGCCCGTCGGGATAGCCATGTACCGGCTCGTCGAGCCCGCGGCCTGCGAGATGCCCACTATACCCGGCGTGGCGTTCATGCCGGGCGCCCCCATGAACCCCCCAAGCATGCACCCTATCCCGTCCGCGAGCATGCCCTTCTTTATCGGGCCGAAATCGGGCCTCTTCCAGTCGGAGTCGTTTATCTTCTCCGCCGTCGTTACCACACCTATCGTCCTTAACGAAGCCGCTATGCCCGCCGTCAGGAACGCCGGGACGAGGGAGAGGTCGAAGCTGTACGAGATGTACGACGGGTCGGGGAGCGAGAAGACGTGCGAGGTGTTAAAAAGCTCGACCGAATTAGGCGGGATTATGCCGAGGAACACGGCGACGATAAAACCGGCGCCTATTCCGAAGAGCGAGCAGAGGAGCCTGAGTATGCCCTTCAGCCAGACGCTGAACCCTATGATTATGAAGAGCGCGATTACGCCGACTACCAGGTTCTCCGTGTACCCGGGCTTGCCGAGGCCCTTTATGTCGAGGAAGTTGTCGAGCGCGACGAGGCCGAGCTCGATCCCTATGACGAGCACTATGAACCCCGACACCGCCGGGGGGAACGCGGGCTTCAGCCGCCGGAGGAATATCGAGAGAATCACCTCGACCGCCCCTGCGAATATGGTCATGGCGAACACGGCGGGGAGCCCGCCCGCCTTGACCGCGAGTATCGAAGGGCCAGATAAACGGCCGAGAAAACCGGGGATGCGAAATACCCGGAGCCGACGGGGCCTACCCACAGGGACTGGAGTATTGTCCCTATGCCTACGGCGATCATGCCCATGCTGATAGCGCTCGCGGTGACTCCGTCGCTCACCCCTCCCGCTTTCCCGATGAGCACTATGTATACGAGTGTGACCGCGATGTAGACCGTGAACTGGAACCCGAGCGGGATGAGCCTCGCAATGGGGGGCATTTCGGCGACTGAGTATATGAGGTCCTTCGGCTTGGTGGTCAGGTTCGGTCCCTCACTCGAAAATGAGATAAACGAATCTACTTTATGGAGAGGGGCAATTCAACCGTAGCATAACTTTTCATCCGCGCTCTCGGTCTTCTGACCCTCCCGTAGGAGCGGCTTCCAGCCGCGATTGAACCTGATTATCGCACCAGGATGGTGCTCCTACAGGGGTAGGAAAATGACGGAGCAAATGATACGTGCGAGGCAGCGGTGCAAAACTTTAAAACTTTCTCACTTTTCCATCGTATAATTATGGTATATCACATGTGACCTGAGACGGGTATCCGGTGTTTGGAATAAATACGAAAAGCGGACTATCGGACGAAGAGGCGATGCGGAAATTTCAAAACGGCGACGAGGGGAGCTTCGACCTCCTCCTCAGCCGGCACGGGGCCGGTGTGCTCAGGTTCATAATCAGGATGACGGGCGCGGAGAAGGCGCAGGCCGAGGACCTGCTCCAGGAAATCTTCATGAAGGTGATAGAGCGGAGGAAGAAGTACGACCCCGGCCAGAAGTTCTCGACCTGGCTCTACAGCATAGCGCGGAACCACTGCATAGATTATCTGCGGACGGAGAGCTACAGGAGGCACAGCTCGCTCGACGCACCCCTGTCGATGGACGAAGAGGGCGGCGGCGGTCGTAATCGACCTGGTCAGGAGCGGGGACAGGGACCAGGAGGAGAGGGCTTTCGACCTCGAGGTGAAGGAGCTCATCGACATTGGCGTGAGAGGGTTGAAAGAGGAGTTCAGGGAAGTATTTTTATTGAGAGAAGTAGAAGGGCTTTCGTTCGAGGAGATAGCCGCGGTCACGGCGTCGCCGCTCGGCACGGTAAAGAGCCGCCTGAGATACGCATACAAGGGACTCCGGCAGGTATTCACGGAGTCCGGGTATTTCGAGGAAAGACAGAAAGCGAAAGGGGTGTGAAGGGATAATATGAACTGCGAGAGATGCAGCGAATTATTGATAGAATACATACACGGCGGGCTAAGCCCCGAGGAAAGGGAGGCTATAGCCGAGCACCTCGGCGGATGCGAGGAATGCGCCCGCGAATTCGAGGAGTACGCCGAGATAAGGAGGGTAGTGACGGAGGAACCCGTCCTGCCCGAGCCCTCGCGCGATGTCATGGCCAGGCTGTCGAAGGCGGCAAGGGATGACGTCGCCCGCGAGAGGCGCCCCTTCTGGAAGAGGCTTCCTCTTTCCCCGATACTGATCCCCGCCCTCACGACCGCCGTAGCGCTCATGGTCTGGTTCTATTACGGACAGGGCGGCGGTGGGTACATGGATACGATGTCCCGCGACGTAATGGCGAGGAAGATGAAGGAGCAGGACAGCAGTATGGAGACGGCAGGGCAGGCCGCGCCCGAGATGAGGCGGGAATATCCCGTCGAGGCCGAATCTTCACCCGCAATGAGCGAGAGAGGGGCGGCTGACGAGGTTATGCCGGCTGCTCCCGCGCCGCCTCAGGCGGAGTTGTATTCCCTTTCCGACGAAGCTCCGGGTACGACTGCCGCTACGGGAGAGGACTCGGAGAATAAAGAAGAAGCGATCTCCGAAGCGGCGGCCAAAAAATCCGCACCCGCACGGCCTATGACACAAGCTGAAACATTTTCGGCGGCAGCGAGCGATTACAGCGGACAGCTCCTCCTCGCGCTCAGGCAGCAGACCGAAGGGGACTGCGACGCCTCCATAAAGACCAACGAAACCCTCCTGCAATCCACGCCCGAGCCGCCCGGTGACGTCCGCGCCCGGTCCTACCGTTCGCTCGCCGAGTGCTACGAGAAGCAGGGGAAGCTCGACCTGGCCGTCGTGAACTACACACAGCTCCGCGAGGTCTCGCCCGAAGAAAGCTCGTTCGCCGAGAGCAAGATAACGGCGATCAGGCAGAAATCCGTGCTGAAGCTCGGGAGCGCAAGCCCCACGCCCGGGCCTGTGAACTAGATTTCTATCTCTTTCCTGAGATTGCGGCTCTTCGCGATGTTTCCATATAAGTACAAAGATAAAGAAAGGCAAATGTTCTTTCTTCTTTTCCTTGATGAAAAGAAGCAAAAATCATCCGACTACATAATTTGCTAAAAATATCATATTAAGGCTAAAATCGTTCAATTCCTCCCTAATTAGCAATGATGCAAGTCAAGTTACATAATTACTGATAGGAAAGGGCGTCCGAATGCTCGCTTGCTTGCATTCATCCCCTGAACGATTTTCACGCCTTAATACTCTATTTTCTTAACGCAAATTCTGTAATGTCGGAAGAATAAAAATACGTGCTTCGACAGGCTCAGCACGAACGGGCGGGGAGTCGCCGCGGACGTATGGGATGCTGGCGGAAGCAGAAGTGTTGGATGGAATCATAAAACACACATTGTGTGTGTTAAATCTTTCCTCCCTCCCGTTCGTACTAATCATTAAATCCGCAGTAAGGAGAAAAGTTATGGGATTAAAGAAGCGAGTGGGACTTATCATGAGGTCTCAGATTAACGACTGGGTGTCGAGGGCGGAGGACCCTGAGAAGATACTGAACCAGGCCGTGGAGGAGATGGAGGAGGGGCTCGAAAGGGCGAGGGTGAAGATCGGTGCTCTCAGGTTCAGGATAGACGAGCAGGAGAAGCTCTTAAAGAGGTTCGGGGAGCAGGCGGAATACTGGCGGGAGAGGGCGGAGGACTACGTGAAGAGAAATATGGACGAGAACGCGGTCGAGGCCGTAAGAAAAAGAGGACGCTCGAAGAGAAAGAGAGGAAGCTCGCCCTTACGCAATCAGGCGACAGGGCGAAGCTCACGGACTATGAGGCGCGCTATGCGGACTTGGAGAGGAGGGTAGAGACCGCGAAGACGAAGCGGACGCTCCTTCTTAAAGAGATCAGCGTCATAAAAGGAGCGCCCGCCGGGAAGGAGGACATTACGGGACGCTCGGGCTCTCAAATCGATGAACCGTTCGATATTTTCAGGAAGGTCGAGGAGCGGATCACCGAAGAGACCGTGCTCTTCGCCGCCGACGGTGAGAAGGAGAGGGAAGAGCGTGAGCGCGAGGCCCGGCTCGTTCAGGAAGAAGTGGAAAGCATGAAAAAGAATCTCAGCAAGGGAGGCGGTAAGAAATGAACAGGTTGAACAGCAAGGTCGTAATCGGAATTTTTCTTCTCATATTAGCCGCGCTCGCGGGAGGGAAATACATATCGGCGTTCCCGACAATATCCAAACCGGAGGATAAAAACATGAATACGAAAACGGATTCGAATACGGATACCGTGACCTGGGACATCAAGTTGAGCCACCCGTACGTCGAGACGGGCTCACTCAGGGAGCTTATGCTCAATATGAAGATAAAGGGGAAGGAGGCGCAATTGAAAGAGAGGACGCCTGTAAACCTCGTGCTCGTCATAGACAGGAGCGGGTCGATGGGCGACAAGGGGAAGATCGAATACGCGAGAGAGGCGGCGAAGCAGATAATCGCGGGACTCGGCAAGGAAGACAGGCTCGCGGTGGTCGCATATTCTACCGACGTCGAGCTTCTATACCCGATACAACTACTCACGGATAAGGACAAGGCTTCTTCAGTAGTGAGCGCGCTCTATCCTACCGACTCGACCAATCTGTCGGGAGGGCTCGTCATGGGGATTGAGCAGCTCGATTCGGTCAAGCGGGACGGGTACGTGAACCGCGTCATCCTCCTCTCGGACGGGCTCGCCAACGCTGGTATTACAGACATCGGCGAGCTCGGCAGGGTCGCAAGCCGGGCGTCCGAGAAGGGTATACACATAACCACCATGGGGTTGGGCGTCGATTACGACGAGAACCTCATGATGAACCTCGCCGAGCATGGGGCGGGCAACTACTATTTCATAGAGTCCCCGACCCAGCTTACCGGGATTTTCCAAAAGGAGTTCGGTCAGATCGCGGCCACGGTCGCAAAGGACCCCGTTATCAGGATCGGGCTCGCGCCGGGTGTGGAGATCGAGGAGGTTTACGGATACACGTTCACGAAAACCCCGGACGGCGTTACCGAGATAAAGCTCGGCGACTTCTTCGGCGGTCAGGAGAGGGACATACTCGTAAAAATGAAAGTGCCTGCCGGGACTGCGGGACAGAAGGACCTCGGGAAAGCCGTGCTCGATTTCAAGGACCTTCTCGATAACGAGAAGCCCGCGGGCCTGATATCCCCGCTCTCTTACGAAGTGACCGGCGACAGCGACAAGGTCGCCCGGAACGAGAACAAGGACGTAACCGCGAGGTGGGTGTCGGTCGACGCCTCGGGCGATTACTACCAGGCGACGACGGCTTACGAACAGGGAGACAGGGACAGCGCCGTCACCAAGCTCAAGAGGGCGTACGAGAGCATATCCAACCTCAACCTGAGCCCCTACAAGAGCGCCAGGACCGTAGAGCAGGAGGCCGAGCTCAGGGACGCGCTCGAGACGTTGTCGTCGCCGGCAGCCCCCGCACCGTATTCGGGTGAGGGAAAGGCATTGATAAAGGAGCAGAAGGCGAGCGCGAGAGAGGCTCAGAAGTAGCAACCGCTAACATCGGGCGGGAGAAGAAGGGGGTGCGGTATCAGATACGCTCCCCTTTGAATTCTTCCCGTCCGGTATTTCATAAATGAAGGAGACTGAAATGAAGGCGACGATAAAATCATTCATAGTGCCGGTGCTCCTCTCGGGCGGGTGGGGGGCGGTAACGCTGCTCCTGGGCTATGTCTTTCTGAATAACGTCCCGCTCGGATACATGTTCTTCTATCCTATGCTCCTCACGGGGGTAGCAGTCGCTGCAAGCGCCGGAAGGCCGGGGGGCATGTCGTACGCGCGGGCGGGGATAACAGGGCTTGTATCGGGGTTCATATACCTCCTGGTCTCGCCCATGTTCCCTGTCTTCGCATCCATACTCGTGGGGGCGTGTCTCGGCGGAGGTCTCTCTCCCGTAGGGGGCAGGTTCGGGGGTCTTCTCAACGGGACCATCTCGACTCTCAAGGGTATGATAATCATTCCTCTGGTAATAACGTCGGGCGAGTTCCTTGGCGCCGCGATAATGGTTTTTCTCGGCTCTCTGTTGCTGGCGGCGGTCTTCTGGGGGGCGTGGCTCGGCATGGGCGTGTGCCTTATACGTTTTCCTTTGTTCGGGAAGAGACGCGGGGACGGTGATCCCCAGCTCACGTCCGGGCTAGAGGAGTTCAGATCGGAGGCGCGGGATATAGCGAGGGACCTCGGGGAGTTTAATGAGAAGGCAGGCTGAACGTTCCCGTCCGGGGCTGATTAAAAGCAGTTCGGAAACCGCTTTTTGACCCAATCAACTACTCAATATCCCCCGTCGTTTTTATGGCGAAATTAATGTATTACTAAAGGTATTCCATATATCCCCGAATTGCTGTAAAATAAGTAAAACAGAGGAGGATGACCGGAATGAGGTACTTCACCCTTATTGCACTGCTAATCTTTTCAATGGCTCTGGTTTATGGGATTACCGGCTCGCCTTATAGTCAAGCTGCCGATACCCGCACTCAATCGGACGCAGTCAGCCCTGATCAGGTCGAGACAATGGACGACGCGCTCGAAGTGAAGGAGGAAGACATCGAGCCCGAACCCCAGCGCCTCTACTGCGCCGCGCAGTGGACAATGCTCTATAAGGGGCAAAAGGCGGACATCGAGGTCACGACGCGGGGGCAGTACAACGAGATAGCGGTATTCAGCTGCCCTGACTGCAGCCTCGACGAGCATTACGTGAAACCGTTCCTCGAGACCGAGTACAGGGGCAAGACAGGGCTCACGAGGCTCCACGAATGCGGCTTCACGAAGGCTGTGTTCAAGGGGATGAGGGGGACGGAGGCGATAGTAGTCGACGTGCCGAGTGTGTTCCCCGACCCGAACAGGCTCGTATGCATTAACGACTGGAGTAAGGACTACCAGAAGAATTATCCGACAATACAGATTTCATCGAGGGGCGAGCTTAACGAGGTAATCGTTTTCTCCTGCCTCAACTGCCCGTTCCAGAAATCCTTCATCGCGCCCTTCCTGCTCACCGTATCCGACGGCAGGACAGCCATGGAGCGGATGAAGCAGTGCGGCTTCACCGAGATAGTGTTTACGAACCCCATGGGTACGAGGGAAGTCGTGAGGGAAGTGCGCTAGGCGGCGCTTGACAAAAAGCCGATTCAGAATAATTTACTCATGCGGCCGGCATTTCAGGGCGCGAATCCTATATCCGAGGAGCATAACCTGTGGGTGAGGTCGGAACGTTCCCCTTCGGCTGGGTGAGGGGAGAGGGCAGCGACAACTGGCAGATTATATGGGACCCGAAGACGAAGACCGTATTCGCCGAGGGCGCCATGTCTAAAAAGGTCCTCCGGCTGGGGGAGTCCTCCACGTGGGAAGACGCCAAGCGTTTCGCCGACTCTGTGATGAGCGAGCCCGGGGGTTATTTTTCCGATCCCGTGTGAACTGTGTCCATTGAACTACTTCTCGATTAATTAACGAGCTATTCTCCGAACATAATCTCTGCTAAAATAGAGCCTAACCCTTTGACCCTTCGACAAGCTTCCGGCTTCGCCAAGGCTACGCCGGACAAGCAGGGCGAACGGGCTTATAGTATTAATGTACCCCTTCACGATAATCCTCTCCCCGGCTGGGCGAGGAAATTGTATTTTTAGAGGCAGGGAAGTAACGCGGAAATTGTAAGCGGTCACTACGTGCAGCGGATGAAGATATGAATACATGGAGCAGGAGACTCGTTTCCATTCCCTCGGGCGGGGGCAAGATCGACGGCCTCTATTACCACAGCACGGTCAAGGACGACAGGATACCGGAGAAGGACGTCGGGATTATACACGTCCACGGGTTCCTGGGTAATTTCCTCGACGGGAGCCAGCGGTTCCTCCCCCCGATACTCGCCGAGGCCGGGTATTCCTCGCTCGCCATAAACACGCGCATGGCGAACTTCGGGCTCTTCTTCGGCTACGGGATCATCGACGACGTTATGCCGCAGATAGACAGCGCCGTCGATTACCTCGTCGGGCTCGGGTATAAGAACATTATAATTTCCGGGTACAGCCTCGGCACCTGCATGGTGCTCAGGTACGCCTACCTCAGGAGCGACCCCGGGCGCTACCCGCATATAAAAGGGGTCATGTCGCTCGCCACTCCCTATTCCATGCCCGAATCGATCAGGAAGCGGTGGAACAGGTGGGGGAGCGAGCCCTCCTACGACGAGGTGTACGAGGAATCGAAAGAGATACTGAAGCCCGACCCCCACAACACGCAGCACGACAGGACGATCCTCATCTACAAAGGCCGCGGGAATACGTACCTTCCCTGGCACACCGAGATCTACACGTACAAGACCTGGTGGTTCCTGGCAGGGCCCGAGGCCGACACGGCGAAGGCTTACCTGAAGATGGAGAAGATAAAGCTGCCGCTCCTCCTGATCCAGGGATGGTACGACGATGTCGTCAAGCCCGAAGAGACGCACAGCCTCGCGGATATCGCGATACAGTCGGGGAACACGGACGTCTCCGCCTTCTACGTGAACGCCGGGCACACGTTCGAGGGCAAAGAGGAAGAGCTCGGGGAGATCATCGTAAGGTGGCTCGACAAGAGATTCAGGTAACGGAACGGACGGTCGGACATGGTCCCGAGACAGAGAAAGCTCTACAACTTTAACGCCCCGGACGGTTTCCTTATAAACGCCGTCCTGGTTTCGGGCGAATTCAAAAATACAAAAGAACTCTATAACTCGCCCATAGTGCTCATCGTCCACGGGGTGCTCGGGCATTTCCTCGCGAGGGGGACGCCGAGGCTCCTGCCGAACGCGCTCGTCGAGCGGGGCATAAGCTCGCTCTCGATTAATACGAGGCTCGCGTTCACGGGACAGATATTCGGGGGAGGTATTTTCGACGACTCCGTCCTCGACATAGACGCGGCCATCGACGCCCTCACGGAGGAAGGCTTCAAAAAAATCTACGTCCTCGGCTGGAGCCTCGGGGCGAACATCACCGTATATTACGCCGTCCGCGGCGCTCACAAGAACGTGAAGGGGATAATACTCGAAGGGTGCTCTTCGTCCCTCCCGCTCTCACACAAGCGGCGGCTCGACAAGTGGCAGAGCATCCCGTCTTACGAGCACATATACGAGATCGCGAAGAAGGTGCTCACGCCCGACCCGTCCGAGACGAAGAACGACAGGATATTCGTCGTGTACAGGGCGTGGGGGCCTTCGTTCGATCCGTCCGACTGCGAGATGTTCTCGTACAGGACGTGGTGGTACATGAGGAGCCCGGAGGCGCAGAACGCGAAGACGAACGAGATAATCGCGGGCGTTAAGGTCCCCGTGCTCTTCATACACGGCGAGCATGACGACGTCGTCGCTGCCGACGAGGTCAATGAACTACTTGGCATACTGAAGAAGGCGGGGAACAGGAAGGCCGAGCTCAGGTTCATTCCCGGAGCGAAGCACGACTGCATGGAGAACCCGTCCTTCACCGTCGATACTGTTGTCGAGTGGATAATGAAGTCAGGGAGCGGGCGGAAGAAGAAGGATTGAAAAAGAAAAGGCAAATTTAATATCTTCTTTTCCTTGATGAAAAGAAGCAAAAATCACACACGTAGTGTGTTTTCCGAAAAGATTCTACATAATTTGCTAAAAATCTCATGTTAACGCTAAAATGTTTTAATTCCACCCTAATTAGCAATGATGCAAGTCTAGTTATATCATTGCTGATAGGAAAGGGCGTCCGATTCCTTACTTGCTCGGAATCATCCCCTAAAACATTTCTTACGCGTTAACAATCGATTTTCTTAGCGCAAATTCTGTAATGTCGGGGGAGAGACAAAAACGGGAAGCTTATATGAGCGTTGGTAATACAGAAGGATGTGAAGTCCTCATCGTAGGCGCGGGGATGACTGGGGCTCGCCGCCGCGCGAGAGCTCGTCAGCCGCGGTGCGGGCGATATTCTCGTCATAGAGAAGGAGCAGGGGCTCGGCGCACATGCGAGCGGGAGGAACAGCGGGGTGCTCCACGCGGGGATACTCTACTCCCCCGGCACGAACAGGGCCAGGTTCTGCGTCGAGGGGAACCGTCTCATGAAGGAGTATTGCCGGGAGAGGGGCCCCACGCCTAAAGAAATCGGCAAGGTAATCGTGCCGGACACAGATGAAAAAGAAGAGGCCCTCGACGAGCTCAAGCAGAGGGCCGATTCCTCGGGGGCGAGGTCGAACCCTCATAGACACGAAAGAGCTCCTCGACATAGAGCCCCACGCAGCGCCCAGAGCCAAGCCCTCTATTCCCCGGACACTGCGGTCGTCGACCCCATTCAAATTCTCGGTGAAATGAAAAGGGAACTGGAAGAAGGGGGCAGGGTGAGGTTCCTGTTCGGGACCTCTTTCGTTTCGCTCGCGGGTACGGGCACTGCGGTCACGAGCGCTGGGAATATAAAGTTCGCGAAGCTCGTCAACGCCGCGGGCACTTTCGCCGACAGGGTTGCCGGGGCTTTCGGCATAGGCCGGAACTACAGGGTGCTCCCGTTCAAGGGCACTTACAAAAAACTAAAAAAGGAAAAGTCCTATCTCGTCAGGGGGAACATATACCCCGTGCCCGACTTGAGGAACCCGTTCCTGGGCGTGCACTTCACGAGGAGCGTCCGGGACGACGTGTACATCGGCCCGACGGCGATACCCGTCCTCGGCAGGGAGGAATACGGGTTCATGGACGACCTCTCCCTTGAATCGCTTTCGATACTCTACCGGGACGGCGTCCTCTTCTTCGCTAACGATGCCTTCAGGGGCGCCGCCCCTACCGAGATAAGGAAGTATTCCGTGCGGAATCTCCTGAAAGAGGGGCGGAGGGGGCTTCTTCCGGGATCGGCATAGACGACATCGAGGACACGCCCAAGAGCGGCATACGCCCCCCGCTCGTCGACTGGGATACGAAAAAGCTCGTGACCGATTTCGTCGTGATAAAGGACGGCGACTCGATACACATACTGAACGCCATATCCCCTGCATTCACCTGCTCCATGGCCTTCGCAAGGTATACGGTCGATACGCTCCTGGGCCACACATAGTGTGGTTTTACGGTTAAAGCTGCGATTCTCTGCTGCCTGGCCAACCCTTAGAAAAATCATTTTCCCTCCTTCTATAACTCGTACGAACTTGATGCTTCGTAAAACCCATATAAAATTACTTGGGTTCAGAAATTCCACTTAGAGGTCAATATGCCCGAATTGAGAATATTACGCACGTACGTCGATGTGCCCGATTCGCACACGATAAGTTCTTACATATCCCGCGGCGGCTATACCGCCCTCCCGAAGGCTCTCGGGATGAAGCCTGAGGAAATAGTAGAAGAGGTAAAGAAAGCGGGTCTCAGGGGGAGGGGAGGCGCGGGGTTCCCGACCGGGGTGAAGTGGGGCTTTATACAGAGGGACTCGAAGAAACCGATATACCTCTGCTGCAACGCCGACGAAAGCGAGCCCGGGAGCTTCAAGGACAGGGAGATACTCGAGCGCGACCCTCACCAGATGCTTGAAGGCATCATCATCGGCTGCTACACAATAAATTCGCACAAGTCATACATATACATAAGGGGCGAGATGCCCTACGGCGCCAGTATTATAGAGGGTGCGATCAGGGAGGCCTACGAGAAAGGCTACCTCGGAAAGAACATTCTCAACTCCGGCTTCGACCTGGACGTCGTGCTCTTCAGGGGCGCTGGCGCGTACATATGCGGGGAGGAGACGGGGTTACTCGAATCGATAGAAGGGAAGAACGGAGAGCCCAGGCCCAAGCCGCCTTTCCCCGCCCAGATAGGACTCTTCGGATGCCCGACCATTATAAACAACGTGGAGACGCTCGCGTGCGTCCCTCACATAATCAACCGCGGCTCCGAGTGGTTCTCTTCGATAGGCATTACCCAAGAACACGGGCACAAAAATTTACGGCCTCTGCGGCAATATTAATAAGCCGGGTCTGCTACCAGCTCCCCCTCGGCATCACGCTCCGCGATCTCATCAACGAGTACGGCGAGGGCATACCGGGCGGAAGGAGCGTGAAGGCGGTATCTCCCGGAGGCTCTTCCGCGGCCGTGCTCTCGGCGGACGAGCTCGACATAACCATGGATTTCGATTCCCTTGCCGCCGTCGGATCGATGCTCGGGACGGCGGGCGTTACAGTGATGGACGATACCACGTGCATGGTGAGGGTCGCCCAGAACCTGGCCCATTTCTACAGGGACGAGTCCTGCGGGCAGTGCGTCCAGTGCAGGGAAGGCACCTGGTGGTTAGAGAAGATGCTCACGGACATTGAGGGAGGGAAGGGGAGGATGGAGCACATAGATACGCTCTTGGACGCGTGCTTCCAGATGAGGGGGACCACTATCTGCGCGCTCGCCGACGGGTGCGCGATGCCCATCGAATCCATAGTCAAAAAATTCCGCCACGAGTTCGAGGACCACGTACGCCTGGGCGTGTGTCCCTTCGAGAGGAAGACCCTCGGGGAATGGATATAGCACGGGATCTGTGCTCATGAACGGTTCTAGTGAAGTTACCCTGCCGTCGCGGCACGCCTAAAGATCCGGGGCGATGCGACATCTCCTTAGTTTAATACACGAATACGCATTATAGGATTCGATCACAGACGGAGTTACTGAACGTTCTTTTTGCTCTCGGAAGGAGTGCCGGTGGTCTCGAGGTTGGGGTCGTTTATCTGCTTCGATTCGTCCTTGGGCGGAGTGACGTCTATCTCGTCGTCCTTCATGGATTTTCTGAACCCTTTTATCCCCTTGCCGAGGGAAGCGCCCAGATCGCCCAGCCTGCTTGGGCCGAATATAAGCAGCAGTATCACAAGGATTATTAAAAGCTCGGGCAGCCCGAAATGTCCAAACATGTTCTTACCTCTCCACTTATAAGGTACAGATGTTCCGGGTCAATGTCAATCAGCACACACGCACATAGTGCGTTCTTCGATCCTACCCATACTCCTCTGCCCAATCCAGCGAC
>CAVWAZ010000033.1:0-17117 GCA_963752995.1 uncultured delta proteobacterium | reverse complement strand
GCTGCGGCTGCTATACGATATTCCAAATTCCGGTCGGTCAGGCGAAGCGCCTGACGATATCTGCGGATGATTGCCTGTCGGGAACTTCTCTCTCGGGAATAGTATGACATAAAAAAGGAGAATCGGAAGCGGGAATTTTTTGGGGGGAAAAGACGAGATGAATATTCGATGACCGCGGTAACTTCGCTATGTAGTGTGGTCTGTGAAAAGCAAAGATAAGGCAATTATTCTTTCTTCTTTTCCTTGATGAAAAGAAGCAAAAATCATCCGACTACAGAATTATGCTAAAATCTTATATACTCGCTAAATCTTCCAATTCAACCCCAGCCCGTGGAAGATTCTTAACGCTCGTACAATCGATTTTCTTAACGCAAATTCTGTAATGTCGGGAAGAAAAAGACGAGATTGCCGCGGCTTCTGCGAAGCCTCGCAATGACACGCATAGTTGTAGGAGCGGCTTCCAGCCGCGACACAAACGTAATGTGATTTTTCGGAAAGACAAAGCAAAGACACAGAAAAGGAGAAAGGCTGTTTTTTTTATCCTTCTTTTCCTTGATGAAAAGAAGCAAAAATCATCCGACTACATAATTTGCTGAAAATCTCATGTACTCGCTAAATCTTCCAATTCAACCCCAGCCCGTGGAAGATTCTTAACGCTCGTACAATCGATTTTCTTAACGCAAATTCTGTAATGTCGGGAAGAGAAAGTGCGTGCTTCGACCCTTCGACAGGCTCAGGACAGGCTCTTGCTCAGGACGAACGGGTTATATCACCCCCACCCGAACCCTCCCCCTCACAGGGGGAGGGAAATATTTGCTTATGCGGTGGAGTGATGCAAGGATCATAATATAATCACGTATGGTGTGCCGATGTTCGCACGTACCTGAAACCGTTGTATAATGTTCCCTATATCAACAGGTAAGGTGTAGGGAGCCGGGAATGGAAAAGGACAACGAGACAGTAATCGTCATGGTGGAAATCACCAAGGGGTCGAGGAACAAGTACGAGTACGATAAGGTAAAGAAACGGATAAAGTTCGACCGTCTACTGTATGCGTCCGTCCATTATCCGAGTGATTACGGGTTCATAGAGGACACGCTCGGTGGGGACGGGGACCCGCTCGACGCGCTCGTACTTCTCTGGGAGCCCACGTTCCCGGGGTGCATAATATTGTCGAAGCCCATAGGGATGTTCATGATGGGGGACGAGAAGGGTCCCGACGAGAAGATACTCTGCGTGCCCGTGGACGACCCTCACTGGAGCCACATCGAGAAGCTGACCGAGATACCGCCCCACCTGCTCCGGGAGATAGAGCACTTCTTCGCCTCGTACAAGACGCTCGAGAAGAAGAACGTGCACGTCGAGGGGTGGAGGAACAAGGAAGCCGCGATCCAGACGATTAAGGAAGCGCAGGAGAGGTATAAGAATAAGGGGAAGAAGAAGAAAAAGAAGGCGAATCGCCAGTCTGACTGGTTGTGAGGGATTTCCCACAAGTTCGGTGAAGTAAAGAGAAAGCTAAGATTGCCGCGGTTGCTCCGTGGCCCTCGGAATAACACTCTTAATTTTGTAGGAGCGGCTTCCAGCCGCGAATCATTCACATTGACTGGATTCCCGATTAAGGAATTCGGGAATGACAAAGCAAAGGAAAAGGCAAATATATTTCATCCTTCTTTTCCTTGATGAAAAGAAGCAAAAATCATCCGACTACAGAATTTGCTAAAAATCTCATGTACTCAGCTAAATCTTCCAATTCTACCCCAGCCCGTGGAAGATTTTTAACGCTCGTACAATCGATTTTCTTAACGCAAATTCTGTAATGTCGGGAAGGAAAAGAGACTGGATTCCCGATAACAGCAATCGGGAATGACATAGTTTAAAAACAGATTTGCTTCTAGCGATTCAGGATCAGGTTGAGGCCGATGATCATCAGTATGATCAGCACGGCGATGCGGAACCTGTTGTCCGAGATGTGGTATCTCAGTTTGCTGCCCAGATAGATGCCGAGCGCGACCGGTAGTATTCCGATTACCGAGATCCCGATAATGTCGAGCGAGAGGAAGTCGAATTTCCCGAGGAGCGCCAGGAGCGCGAGCGTCGAGATAGTGAACCCGATGTTTATCGCGTTTATCATCAAATCCCTGTGCATCCCCAGCGAAATGAGGTAAGGGAGCATGGGCATGACCTGAGTGCCCGTGAGCCCGTTCAGGAAACCGCTCACAAGCCCGATGGGGACGTTCAGGAACCGCTCGTATCTATTCCCTACCGTGATCGTGACGTTCAGAAGAAGGTAGAGCGAGTAGGCGATCGACATTATGCCGAGCACGACCTTCGCTATCGAGTTCCCCGTCTGATGAAGGAGGCTCACTCCAACGTAGAGCCCCGGAAGCGCCGAGAGGTAGAGCGGCCAGAACCTCTTTACGCTCTCACGCGCCCTCTTCGTCTGCGCTATGACTATTACGTTGCTCGCGAGCGAGGGGATGATGACGAGGGGTATTGCGACCGTGATGTCGATGAAGCTCGATATCAGAGGGAGGCATATGCTCATGAAGCCTAAGCCGGTGACGCCTTTAAGGAATGCTGCGCCGAAGAAGGACGCGAACGCGATTATGAGGATATGTGTTTCCATACGGTTTCTGTTCTCGAAACGAAATTTACGAGAATATAATGCGGAGGGGAGGGGAAGGCAAGCGTGGGGATTCCCGCACTTCCCTGGCATTTTGGAAAAAGACTAAGAAAAGACAAAGGAAGGAGAAAGGCTGTTTTTTTATCCTTCTTTTCCTTGATGAAAAGAAGCAAAAATCACACACGTAGTGTCCGTTATGAAAAGACGGCAGAGATGTAAGCTAAGAATCATATGTTTAAGCTAAAATCTTTCAAATGGAAAGCTGAAAGATTTTCACGCTTAAACACGCGATTTTCTTAACGCAAATTCTGTAATGTCGGGGAAGAAAAGGCAAAAGACGAGATTGCCGCGCTGCGTAATACGGGTTGTGTGACTCTGGGACCCTACTCAAGGAGCATACTTGCAATCGGCCGAGGGCGACCAATTGCTCACTCATTCGCAATTGTTGCAATGACAGAATCGGATGGTACACCCCCACCCATACCCTCCCCCCTCCTATGGAGGGGGAGGGAAATAAGGAAGGCACCCTTCGACCCTTCGACAAGCTCAGGACAGGCTTCTGCTCAGGGTGAACGGGTTATTTTGATGATTTGAATTGAGGTACACCCTCAAGGGAGAGGGGAATATAGAGTATGTGCGGGGTGAATCGAATCTTTAAAATCATCGTATATAATCAGTGCGTAGCTAAGTGACTCTGCGGGATACGAAATGGACACTCCTGAGAAAGAAAGACAGGGGAGGCTTAAGGAGCTTGCGCTTCTATTCCTGAGGCTCGGGGCGACTGCGTTCGGGGGGCCGGCTGCGCAGATCGCGATAATGCACGACGAGACCGTGCGCAGGAAGAAGTGGCTCGACGACAAGGGCTTCCTCGACCTCATCGGCGCGGTGAACCTGATACCGGGACCTAACTCGACCGAGGTCGCGATACACGTCGGATACCTCCGCGCCGGGTGGAGAGGACTCGTGACGGCGGGCGCGTGCTTCATAATCCCCGCGGCAATTATAGTTACGGCGCTCACCTGGGTCTACGTCCGGTACGGCTCGACGCCTCAGGGGAACGACATTTTCTACGGCATAAAGCCCGTGATCATCGCGGTGATACTCCAGGCGCTTTACTTTCTCGGGAGTAAGGCCGTCAGGGAGCCGGTCACGATACTGACGGGGGTCGCGGTCGCGGCCGCCTACCTCTTCGGGGTGAACGAGATCGCGCTCCTCTTCGGCGGAGGGCTGTTCGTGATGCTCTGGAAGAACGCCGGAAGGCTCCGCGGCGGGAACCTCGCGGCCTTTATACTCCCGCTCACCGGGATCGACACGGCGGCGGCCGAGGCGAAGGGGGCAACGCTTGCGTCGATATTCCTCGTCTTCCTCAAGATAGGCTCGGTGCTCTACGGGAGCGGATACGTGCTCCTCGCATTCCTCAATTCCGACTTCGTCGAGCACCGCGGATGGCTCACGCACCAGCAGCTCCTCGACGTGGTGGCGATAGGGCAGATTACCCCGGGGCCGTGGTTCACCACAGCGACCGCGATAGGCTATCTGCTGGGGGGCGTTCCGGGTGCGGCCCTCGCGACGCTCGGCATATTCCTGCCGTCTTTTATTTTCGTTGCGGTGAGCAACCCCATAATACCCAGGCTGAGGAGGTCGCCCTGGGCGGGCGCGGCGCTTGACGGCGTGAACGCATCTTCGCTCGGGCTGATGGCCGGGGTGACGGTCGATCTCGCGAGGGCTTCGTTCAGCGATCCGCTGACTATACTGATAGGCGCAGCCGCTGCCGGGGCGTTATTCATCCTGCGGGTGAATCCGACGTGGCTCATGCTTGCGGGAGGGGTAATAGGGCTGCTGAAGGGGATGATGTGAGGTTGGGAAAGAGAAAGGCAATTATATTATTTCTTCTTTTCCTTGATGAAAAGAAGCAAAAATCATCCGACTACAGAATTAGCTAAAAATCTCATGTTCTAGCTAAAATCTTTCAATTCGACCCCAGCCCGTGAAAGATTTTTAACGCTTCAACAATCGATTTTCTTAACGCAAATTCTGTAATGTCGGAAATAATCACCCTTCGACAAGCTCAGGGTGAACGGGTTGGATTGAGGTGAGGGGATACGTATGCCTGCGGGTGCTCACCCGCCGCAAATTCTGTAATGTCGGGAAGAAAAAACTCCGTCCTTCGACAAGCTTCCGGCTTCGCCATCCTCCTATGCTTCGGACTCCGCTAAGGCTTCGACCGACGAGAAAGCTTCGGAGGATAAAAGGCTACGCCGGACAAGCAGGACGAACGGGCGGCGAGTCGCAGCGGACATATGAAATTGCCGCGATTGTTGGATTAGGCGGGAGAGTTGGAAGATATCGTAGAGACACGCGTGCGTGCGCCGAAGTACGAAGGATTTATATCACCCTCTCCCGGAGAGCGAGGATGATAAATTATGTATTATTTACCGGCTGCTCTTGATTAAATCTTAAAAAAGGGCTTTACTTTGTCCCAGATGAAGCCGCGATTCATGCACCTGCTGGTACCGATACTCGCGCTGATCGCCGCCCTCACGCCCGCGGATATGTCGGCGGCGGCGGACAAGAAAGCGAACGTCGAAGTCAATTTCATATACGCCTTCCAACTCGGGTTCGGCTCGTATAACGTGGGCGGGCTCGACGTGCAGGTGTACAGCCTCCCTATCTCGTATACGTTCAACGATTTCCTCGGCAACGAGAAGCTCAAGCTCGTGGTCGATGCGCCGGTATTCTACGGACGGTTCAGGTTCAGGGAGACGCTCCCCGACGGGACCAGGGTGAAGGTGGACCAGGACATGATGAGCGTTATCCCGGGCGTGGAGCTCCAGTGGGAGCCGGTGAAGCACTGGCACATAAAGCCTTTCCTGAACGCCGGGCTCGCATGGCAGGTTTACGACAGCTCGACCCCTAACGGGCTCAGCGTGGACGACTCGTTCGTGCTGGTGTACGCGCTAGGAGTGGGGAGCCTCTACCAGATGTTCTGGGATAAGTTCACGTTCAGCGTCGGCAACAGGATCTCGTGGGCGGGGAATACGAACTTCCATCAGAGCGTCGAGCAGTCATTCGCACTGCTGGAGAACGGCGTAGACGTAAAGCACCCGCTCGGGTTTACGTACAAGGGATACGAGCCCGACATGAGCGTTTACTTCAACTGGTATTACTTCATCCCCGACACGACTTTCGACAGGGCACTCAAGGACCCTCTCAAGGTGGAGAACCAGTACGAGATCGCGGCGACCGTGGGTTTAGTAACCCCCAAGAAGCTCTGGATACTGAGCGAGCCGAGGATAGGAGTAGGGTACAGGTTCGGGGATTTGGATGCGTTCTCCGTGAACTTCGGGTTTCCGTTCTAGGTACTTCTGTTTCCGGGTCTCCGGATAAGCATTGTTCCTTCTATTTCTCAAAAAGACTAAGAAAAGGCACACAATGTGTGTTTTATGAAAAGACAAAGAAAGGAGAAAGGCTGTTTTTTTATCCTTCTTTTCCTTGATGAAAAGAAGCAAAAATCATCCGACTACAGAATTAGCTAAAAATCTCATGTACTCGCTAAATCTTCCAATTCTACCCCAGCCCGTGGAAGATTTTTAACGCTCGTACAATCGATTTTCTTAACGCAAATTCTGTAATGTCGGGGAGAAAGACTTTCTGGATTGATTGGAGTGTAAGGTACACCCTCACCCTAGCCCTCTCCCCTCAAGGGAGAGGGAAATAAAATAAAGTACGGACGGATTGGCTTCGGTTGATGGTTGAGCAGAGGAGCAGCAAGGGGATCGTAAAACACACAATGTGTGCGTCAGAGCTTGAAGCGGAGTATCGCGCCCACGCCGTGGACGTGCTTCTTGTAGGGCTCGTCGTGGATTATCCCGACCTCTGCACCCTGGCTGAATGCATCTTCTATCGCGTGCTCGACGAGGTCTGTCACATGCACGGGATCGCCGCCGCCCGGGCATTTATCGCCGGCGTCGGTCAGGTAGTCGCCCGTATCGGGGCATATGAACCCCGGCTGGGTGAATCCTTCCTCGACCAGTAGCACCCTCACCTGGCCGTTCTTGAGAGCGGCGAGCGAGGCCCTGAGCCCGTCGACCGCGTATCCGACCGGGAGCTTGTCCATGAATTCCTGCAGCGTTTTCGTGAGCCTTTCAGCCCTCGTCCTTTCCAGCATGTCGAGAGAGGCTTCCGTGACGAGAGAGGGTTTCACGCGCTCGATGTCCAGATTTACAGTCCCCGCGAGCTTATCGGTCATGCCCGCCGGAAGGTGGTGCGAGAATTCGGTTATGTTCTCCTCGGTCCCGCCCAATATGAGCCAGTGAACGTTCGCCTTGCGGCAGTAATCGTTCAGCTTCTGCGCGACGTATTTAAAGTGCTGGTGTATCTCGTTCTCTATCATCCTGTTGAACTTGAACTCGCCGAAGCCCTGCGAGAGGCCCCTCGAGACTGAAGCCGGCACCGATTTCTTGGTGTACTTTCCCTGGGGATTGTGGAATTTCGTCGAGCGCTCCGTAGCCGGATTAAAGTAATCGAGTATTTCCTTCGTGCCGTCGAGGTCGATGCCGAATATGCGCGCCTTCTTCCTGTCGATGAGCACGGTAACGATGTGGGTGTAATCGTCGTCCACCTTGTAGAGCTGGCCGAGGACGGGGGAGCGGTCTATCAGGAGCTGGTTCCGGTAGAGGGAGGGGAGCTTGAGCACCTCCCAGATGCCGTCCGACGAGCACGAGAAAATCGCGAGACCTCTGCATTCGGTCAGGCCGTCCGGGCTGTCTATGAAGCTCTGAATCCTGGCGATGTCCGCTTCGACCGATTCGAGGGCGTCCCTGGAGATGCCCCTTTTGCCGATTTCATCCCTGAGCCCTTTGGCGAGGTTTTTGAACATGATTTTATAGCCGAAGTTTTCCCTTTCCCTGGGGCCGAGCTTGAGATATAGGGTAGTGACAGGGTGCTTGTCGTTTGAGTATCCGCTCAGCTTGTTGACCGATTCTTCGAAACCCATGTATTGAACTCCTGTGTGGATTGGATTCTCCGGCGGAGTCAGTGTGCCTCAGCCGTTTTTCAGAGTATAAGAGAATACCCGAATGCGGGGAGTTTTCGAGGGGATAAGTTTCGGGACGGGGTAAACGGGTTACTAGAGGAGCCGCCGGATAGCCATGATGAAAGAAGCACATTGTATGGGTTATAAAAAGACAAAGACAATATTATTTTCTTCTTTGTCTGGATACAAAGAAGCAAAAATCACACACGTAGTGTGGAATATGAAAAGATTGTACATAATTTGCTAAAAATGTGCCCGTTCAATCCTTCGACAGGCTCAGGACGAACGGGTTGGCTTCGGTCGTCGGATTGAGCGGAGGAGATTCGGAAGGATCGTGCATGAGCACACATTGTGTGCCGTAAATTCTGTAATGTCGGGAAGAAAAAACTCCGCCCTTCGACAGCACACTACGTGTGCGCTCAGGACGAACGGGGCGGCGGCGTTCTAAAATAATAAATCGAGTTATTCAGGGTTATTCAGCCAGACAACTTTAGTTATTGCTTTAAGCGGGGAAGGCGGCTTTGGGGCGGAGGTGATCCGCCCCGCATGCCGAACCGGTATCGATTACCGGGTATGGGCAACCCATTCTGCTACGCCCTTAATCATGAGGGGGACTCAGTGGGGCGTAACCAGAACCTTGTACAGCTATTATGACTCAAATAATACATTAAGACTGAGACCAGTCAATTAATGTATATAAATAGATATTAGCGATGATTACAATGTTGTGATGTTTGGGTGATCAGGTCCGGGATATGATGCCGGGGGACGGATTAGAGGTCAAATATTTATGGGCTAAACCGCATATGCATCGGTTATAATTTTCACTCACCAAATCACGCAAAAGGAGTTTGCAGCATGAAGCGAAAGGGAATTATAACCGGGTTATTGATCGTGCTTGGCGCGGTGTTACTGATGCTCCCGGCGCACGGAGGAGCGGACGCGGCCGAGGTCCAGGTGGGGAAGCCCGCGCCCGGGTTTACGTTCACGGACATAGAAGGGACAATGGCGAAGCTATCCGACTTCAGGGGGAAGTACGTGGTTATCGAATGGTTCAACCACGGGTGCCCGTTCGTCGGAAAGCACTACAAGAGCGACAAGATGCAAAATCTCCAGAGGACCTATACCGAAGCCGGCGTAGTGTGGATAGCGGTGAACTCGACCAACGACGGGAACGATAACTACAGAGACACGGCGATGTCGGTGAAAGAGGCGGAGGCGAACGGGACATCGGCGACGTACATCGTGCTCGACCCCTCCGGGAAGATAGGGAAGCTCTACGGCGCGAAGACGACGCCTCACGTATTCATCGTCGATCCCCAGGGGGACGTCATTTATATGGGCGCCGCCGACAGCATCAATTCGACTGACACCGGGGACATCTCGAAAGCGACTAATTACATCGACCTCGCCTTATCCGAGGCTCTCGCGGGAAAGCCGGTCACTACGCCCGAGACGAAGTCTTACGGGTGCAGCGTGAAGTATAAGTAGCAGGGGGAGGATAAGGTGAAAGGCTATTTGTTTTATCCTTCTTTTCCTTGATGAAAAGAAGCAAAAATCATCCGACTACATAATTTGCTAAAAATCTCATGTACTCGCTAAATCATCCAATTCAACCCCAGCCCGTGGAAGATTTTTAACGCTCGTACAATCGATTTTCTTGACGCAAATTCTGTAATGTCGGGGAGAGAAAATGCGTGCTTCGACAAGCTCAGCACGAACGGGTTGGCTTCGTTGCCGGTTTGAGCGGAGGAGGTTCGGCAGGATTGTAGAAACGCACTTCGTGCGTGTGTCTGTGCGTGCCGATAGCCTGGAAAAATAAATTGTGTAAAATAAACTCTATTATCTTGCGCAGCGGACTGGGGGGCGGGGCGCATATGACAATGGAGCATACACAGAGTGGACGGCACGGAACTTTTCGACAGGCACATTAAAGAGCACACAGCGAACGGCAACATACATCCCGGAGAGAACTGGTACGAGGTTGATTTCAGGGAAGGGGGCGGGATACTCGCGGGGTTCACCGACCTCGACTGGCACGCGCTCAAGAAGATGTTCGGGAACAGGACGCATATCTGGCAGGAGGCCTGCGTCTATGTGCTGGGCGAGTCCGATTATCCGGGCTCGGCGAATATGCTCGCCGACGTATTTGTCAGGGGCCAGGACAACATTTCCTGCTATTCCTCGATTTTCCTCTCGGAGCTGAACCTGGACACGTTCATTGACGAGACAAAGCGTCTGATCAGGCTCAGGGCGCACGACCTCTTCAAGGACGGGAAGTACAGGCAGTACGGGGAGCATTACCGGATACACCTCGAGAAGATCCGCGAGAAGCTGAGACCTGTATAGCGGCGGGACCCCGCCATTTTCCAGTTTTATTTACTTAAGTCACTTTCATATACCGAAGCGGGTTAGGAGCGGCTTCCAGCCGCGACACACATAGTGTGTTTAATGAAAAGACAAAGAAAGGAGAAAGGCTATTTTTTATCCTTCTTTTCCTTGATGAAAAGAAGCAAAAATCATCCGACTACAGAATTAGCTAAAAATCTCATGTACTCGCTAAATCTTCCAATTCCACCGCAGCCCGTGGAAGATTTTTAACGCTCGTACAATCGATTTTCTTAACGCAAATTCTGTAATGTCGGGAATAATCACCCTTCGACAAGCTCAGGGTGAACGGGTTGGATTGAGCTGAGTTGGATGTTAGAGATTGTATGCCCGCCGCCGATTCTGTGAATGTCGGGGAAAGACAAAGACGAGATCCTTAAACAAGTTCAGGATGACAGGAAAGGATGAGATTGCCGCGGTCACGTAAAGCGTTTCCTCGCAATGACATAACTAGAATGGGTACACCCCCACCCTTGACCCTCCCCCCTCCTATAGAGGGGGAGGGAAAATATATTAAACCTTCGACAGGCTCAGGGCGAACGGGTTGGGTTTCGGTTGTTGGTTGAGCGGAGGAGTTGGTTAGAGATCGTATGCCCGCGGTGTCACGCAAATTCTGCTGGTCGAAATGACAGGTTCGGGCAGAGGGGTCCCACTGGAATCGTATTCAGCACACCTTGTGTGCCGCAAATTCTGTAATGTCGGGAAGAGAAAGGCAGAAGATAGATTTCTCGGCTTTGCCTTGAAATGACGGGACAATTAAAGTACCCCCTCTCCCTCCCAATCGGGGAGAGGGAATTAATATGCAGGACGAGCGGGGCGGGCTTCGTTGATAGTTTAAGCCATGGGGGTACGGAAGGATCATAGAGACACACAATGTGTGTGTGCTCGCGGTGAAGAAGATTTTTGTGGTATCCGGGGAGGGTGTTGGGTAATCTTTATCTGTAAATAAATTAGCCAGCCAAAAGCAACCGATATCTAAAAATTTCCTGTGTTCCTATCCCGGGTCCGTTCCCTCCACCTACCGCCATCCTGGATTCCGGGATAGAACGCAGGACTAACATCCGGTTCATACCCCCCGAATCGCCAAATTCCTACTCTCCCATGACAACCGGGAATTGCTCATGGCAAGTCCGGTTATTGTTTTCATATGTCAATTTAGGGCATATTCAAAAGCCGTTAAATGTTATATTATTACAATAAGGGGAATAGGGGTATGACAGATAATGTCGTTAAAGAGCGCAATTAAAAAGGGTATGGGCAACCCTAATTGCGGCATTCGAGTGCTGCTCGGACCTGACGGCCCGAGCAGCACTTTTTTTTGCCCGGGATGCGGCGGGCTGACCGTGACTCCGGGTTCCGGGAGCATAAATTGATAAGTAAACAGGGACAGTTGCCGGGCGCTGGTTCCCTGGGGGCAGCCCCATTTCATTTGCTTATGGCGGTGAGAAATTTATACGGTATAGTATTAGTGGATATTCTTTTGTAGTATTGATTATTGGTTTGCATGCTTTGACAAGTATTAGGAGGGGATATATGAAATACCTTGTTATGGGGACCGAGGGCCCGGGTTATTTTTCGCCCGAGGAGGAAGTGGAGGTCCTCGAAAGCGTGGTAATTCCCGCTTTCGACGAGCTTAAGGATCTTGAGGACGAGGGGACTATCGTAGGTGGTCTCCCCGTTGGCGATCGCGCGTTCGTATTCGTCGCGGAAGCCGATTCACACGACGATCTCGACCGGATGCTGCGGTCGCTGCCAATATGGGGCGTGCTGGAGTGGGAAGTTACTCCTCTTCAGGACTTCGAGGCGAGGGCGAGACAGGAAAGGGGAATACTCAAGAATTTAAAGGCGGAAAGCTGACATTCGGGTTTGTTTGTCAATGCTAGTTTCGATTTCATCTGGTCATTACTGATTGCGGCGCGCTCTCACACACTGCTCGAACTGAATCACGTACAGGGTTTTCACTCACACTAACGGACTCGACGCATCCCCGCACATATACTATCTGCCGGTCTTTAATGTCTTGACAAGCTCGATTTGATGACGCTGACAGCGGCTATCGTGACGCCGTGGCTGGGGAGTGTTTATAATCCAGACGGGACCGTTACGATACCCCGTGCGTGGGATCATTCCGTCCGCGAAATGAGAGTTGCGCGCTATTCGAACAGGGGGCTATTCAGGGTGTTTTCGTGCTTTTTTGGATGAACTTCCGCCAATGGGAGGGGAGATCTTCTTCGTCGAGCTGCGCTCCGTCCGCGCAATGATCGCACGCCCCGCATTCGGCGCATTCCTCGATCCCCAGTACGCATTCCTCGACGCAGTGCTGATCCGGTGTATCCCCGGCTGATACGGCCTTTTCCTTTTTATCGCTCATCTCAGGCATTCCTGATAGATTAGCATAATTACGCGTGCGTGTCTTGGTTACGCTTCTGCACAGGCTACGGCTTGGATTTCCTACCCTTCCGCATCCCGCTGAAAGGAAAAAGCAAGGCGAACTTTTGTCTTCTTTTCCTTGAGCGGAGACAGGTTGGGGAGGATCGTAGAGACACACACTGTGTGTTTTATGAAAAGACAAAGGAAGGAGAAAGGCTGTTTTTTATCCTTCTTTTCCTTGATGAAAAGAAGGGAAAGACTAAGAAAGAAAACGGCAAAAATTTATTCTCTTCTTTGTCTGGATACAAAGAAGCAAAAATCATCCGACTACATAATTTGCTAAAAATCTCATGTACTCGCTAAATCTTCCAATTCAACCCCAGCCCGTGGAAGATTTTTAACGCTCGTACAATCGATTTTCTTGACGCAAATTCTGTAATGTCGGGAATAATCACCCTTCGACAAGCTCAGGGTGAACGGGGTGGCTTCGGTTGTTGGTTGAGCGGAGGAGCCGCATGAGAATCGTAAAAACACACTACGTGTGCGTGCTTCGGCAGGTCTAAGTGCCGGAGATTTTTTCAGCCAGGGACTTCCGCTCGTCGATGTCGTATTTGCGCATTATCTCGAGGCGCGTGGCCTCGGGCGAGCCGCCGCCCGATATGCTTATCACGGAATACCAGCCGCCCTGGTACGAGGCGGTGATGTCCTCGAGCAGTCTCGCTACGGAAAGCCTGTAGTCTGACGGGATGTCTTCCCTGCCCTGGAGGTACCGCGCGAGCCTTTCCCCCGCGGCCGGGGATTCCATGTCCTCGGGGTAGGGGGACGCGACGAGTATCCCGCCCGCCGTGTCGTGGACTATCCTGAACATATCGTATATGTGCGTGCCCTGGAGGAGCTTCCCGATGTTCGAGTACACGGGGTCGGGGATGAAGTTGCCGGCGCGGGTTTCCTTTCCGAAAACCGCCGCCGTGACGCCGCATGCGTAGAAGGACTCGACGTACTTTATGAGGTCCGAGATCTTGTCCCTGACGTGCCCGGTTTTCCGGGGGTCGAGGCCGTTAGCTTCGGCGAGCGCGACGGAAGCGCCGATGAGCATATCGCCGAGACCCGCCCTCGCGCCTATGCACGAGACCCTGTGGTGGGTGGCGAAGCTCTCCGTGAGCGAGCCCGCGAGACTCCCATTCGCCCGCGAGGAAGACCCTGTCCCACGGCACGAATACGTCGTCGAAGAGTATCTGCGCCGTAGCCTGGCCGTAACGCGAGGTGAGCGGCGCGCCCGACTCTCCGGGCCTTCCCGCCTGGCGCGAGACGAGCTCGACTCCCTCGGTATCTATGGGGATCGCGAAAGCCACGGCGTAGTCCTGGTCTTCGGACGTCATGCCGCGTGTGGGGAGGACTATTATTTCGTGAGTGTACGGCGCGCCGGTGACTATCGCCTTGATGCCCCTCACCGTAATGCCGCTGTCGTCGCGCCCGACGATGCGGAGGTAGAGGTCGGGGTCGTGCTGCTCGTGGGGGCGTTTGGAGCGGTCGCCCTTGGCGTCCGTCATGGCGACGCACGCGGTGAGGTCGGCGTCCTGAAGGTATTCGAGATACGTGAGGAACTTTACGTGATATTCAGTGCCGAAGTGGAGGTCGGTGTTGTGCGTCGTTTCGTAGAGGGCGTTTAACGCGTCGTGGCAGAGGTAGCGCTGCGCGCAGCCGGTCTCGCGGCAGAGGAGTCTGACCATCTCGAGCTTCTTGAGGAGGTCGTTCTGGGACGTGTTGATGTGGAGTAAGCGGTTCACCTTCCTACCGGTGACGTGCGAGACGGCCGTCATCGTGTCCGCGTATTCGGGCAGGAGCGCGAACTCGTACGTGACGGAGACGGCGTTCACGCCGGGCCCGAGAAGGGGCTCGTCCGGGACGCTCCCGACGCGTTTGCCCCTGATGTAGACGACGGGGTCGAGCTCTTTCAGGCTTTGGACGTATTCCTCGGGGGTCTTGAGCACGGGCGTTTTCTCCCTTGTCCGGTTGAGGCGCGGAACGGTTTGTGCGCCTAATAAAAGATAGTCTCATAAAGGGGGGGCTGTGTCAATCCGGGAAAAGGGGGCAGATTCCCTGCCTGTAGGGAAGGAGAAATATACGCCCTTCGGCCCTTCGACCCTTCGACAAAGCTCAGGACAGGCAGGCTCAGGGCGAACGGGTTATATCACCCCCACCCTTAACCCTCCCCCCTCAAGGGTGATGGAAATTGTTGTGCGGACACTGTAGCTGCGTTTTATGAGTGTCGGGGAAAACAAAGAAAAGACAAAGACTGTTTTATTTTCCTTCTTTTCCTTGATGAAAAGAAGCAAAAATCATCCGACTACATAATTTGCTAAAAATCTTATGTTTAAGCTAAAATCTTTCAATTAGAAAGCTGAAAGATTTTCACGCTTCAACATGCGATTTTCTTAACGCAAATTCTGTAATGTCGGGAAAGAGAAAGGCAAAAGATAGATTTCTCCCGTTTTGTTTTCCTAATCTGATGTTCGGTGTACTGTTAGCGAATTGCAATTAGCTCGGGGCGTCCTACTGATTTTGTTTTCAGCACATATCGTATTAGATGGAGCTTACAGCAATCAGCCAGGGGCGACCGGTTTATTTTGGGTTCAATGGATCATCCCATGAACACAAGCATTCGAGTATTCGGCCCAAGGCGTCCGAATTCTCTTATTCATCGAATTCGTTGCTCGCTCGAAGCAGTGGTCGAAATGACAGGATACTTAAAGTACCCCCTCACCCTAGCCCTCTCCCTCGGAGGGGGAGGGAAACTGATTGGAAAAGAAGAAGAAGTAAGGGATGGAGACTGGAATAGCCTTTATTACAGACGCGGGCGTTCGCTCTCGATTATGGAGGCGACGTCCGACATCTCCCTGCCCAAGAGATAAATAACGTCGTCGAGCGTGATGATGCCTTTTATCGATCCGTTGTCGTCCACTACCGGGAAGCGCCTCACCCTGCTACCGCTCTCCTTTATCTGCTCGAGCGCGTCGTAGAGGCCCGTGCTCTGTTTGAGCGTTACGACATCGAGAGACATTATGTCGGCTACCACGCATTTAGCCGGGTCGAGTTTCTTATTGACAACCCTTAACACGACGTCCCTGTCGGTGACAATGCCGACGGGCCTGTCGTTCTGTATGACGACCACGCTCCCGACGTTCATCTCTTCCATAAGCTCCGTCGCCTCGAGCACTTTCGTTTTAACGTCCACGCAAACAATCTCTCTCCTGCACAGCGATTCAAGGCTCATGTGTGTACCTCCATCTATTAGTTTAGCACGCGCGGAACGCGTAATCCTCATTTATATTAGCAATACGCGTGCCGCGGTGTCGCGGAGTGGTGTAAAATGCCGTGGAAACTACGGTTATTTTCACCCATGCCCATGAATACGCCGATATAGGTGTGTCCGGAGGTGTCAGGATTCAGGACAATCGACGGTTGCGCGGGGCGTAGAAAACATTAGGTATACCGGGAAAATCCGGTCAAACTATTAAGGTGGAAATCAGGGTGAGAAGAGAGACCCACGGGGATATAGGGGATATATATAATATCAATCTTCAGGCTTTCGGGAGGGTGGACGAGGGCAGGCTCGTAGACAGGCTTAGGAACGAGGTAAGCCCGTTCATATCCCTCGTCGCCGAGGACGGGGATGGGGCTCTCGCCGGGCACATACTATTTACTCCCGTGACCGTCGGGCATTCTCCGATAAGGGCGGCCGGGCTTGGGCCGATGTCGGTTCTGCCGGACCGCCAGGGGACGGGGACGGGTTCCGCGCTCGTCGGGGAGGGACTCCGTACGTGCGCCGGGGAGGGGATAGAGGCGGTGTTTGTGCTTGGGCACCCCGAGTACTATACGAAGTTCGGGTTCGGCCACGCGTCGGTGAAGGGGATATACTGGAAGAGCGACGAGTTCGCGCCTTATTTCTTCGTCATCGAGCTTGTTCCGGGGGCGCTTGAAGGGGTCACGGGGGAGGCGAGGTATCATCCGGCGTTCGATGAGGTGTGAGGGGGGAAAGATGAGATTGCCGCGGTTGCCGGTTTGAGCAGAGGTGATTCGGAAGGATCATAAGACGCACATTGTGTGTGTTCTTCTTTTCCTTGATGAACACACGAAGTGTGGTCTATGAAAAGACAAGGAAAGGAGGAAGGCTATTTTTTATCCTTCTTTTCCTTGATGAAAAGAAGGGAAAGACTAAGAAAGAAAACGGCAAAAATTTATTCTCTTCTTTGTCTAGATACAAAGAAGCAAAAATCATCCGACTACATAATTTGCTAAAAATCTTGTGTTTAAGCTAAAATCTTTCAAATGGGAAGCCTGAAAGATTTTTACGCTCAAACACGCGATTTTCTTGACGCAAATTCTGTAATGTCGGGAAGATAAAGACGAGATTGCTTCGCTTTGCTCGCAATGACACCCTCACCCATACCTGATCTGGGTCAGGAAACTTTGAGTCGGAAGTTAATAAGAGAAGGTGGCGTTGATGTAGCAACGACCGATCGCGCACTTGCTTGCGATCGTTCCCTCAAGGGAGAGGGAAGGAAATAAAAATACTGGGCGAACGGGTTTAATACTAAATCCTCCCTAACCCTCCTTTACGAAAGGAGGGAATTAAAAACAAAAGATGAAATTGCCGCAGCAGCTGATTTAGGCTGAGGAGATTGGGTAGGATCGTAGAGT
>CAVWAZ010000032.1:0-5873 GCA_963752995.1 uncultured delta proteobacterium | reverse complement strand
ACATCATGGAAAGACTTTTTCAAATAGATCTTTTTGATACATCAAATAGTATGAATGAGCTGAGGAAATAAATTAGTCATATTTACCATCCGTCCATGTGTTACTACCGCTACCACCACGTTCTTCCGGTGTTGCAAAAACGTTCGTTTATGTAACACTTTCCACTAGATTTGTAACTATCCGTGATTATTATATTATTAATGTTGCATAATACTTGTTGCAAAATGAAAGGGAGAAAATCGATGAAAGTGGGGTATATGAGGGTATCGACAATCGAACAGAATCTCGACCTTCAGTCGGATGGACTCAAACAAGCTGGTTGTAAGAAAATCTTTAGGGATGAGGGTGTATCAGGAGCCTCTACCAATCGGAAGGGGCTAGAGGAAGCCTTAGGTGTCTTAAAACCCGGAGATGTTCTAGTCGTCTGGAAGCTTGATAGGCTCGGGAGGTCATTACAGCACCTTATAAATATTATAGACAAACTAAGAGCCAATGGAGTAGGTTTTCGTTCCTTGTCTGAAAATATCGATACTACGACTGCGGGAGGGAAATTTATTTTTCATGTATTTTGTTCTCTGGCAGAGTTCGAACGAGGTTTAATTAGGGAAAGAACCAGGGCGGGTTTAGCGGCAGCTAGGAAAAGAGGAAAACGGCTCGGGCGTTAAAACGAGCGAGTATCACGGACTTAAACTTCCATGACTTGCGGCATACATTCGCAACCCGGTTAAAAGAACTTCGGACGGACGTGCGGCAGTTCAGGAGGCTATGGGACACTCAGATTATCAGGAGCACCGCCCGATATATCCACTGGAAGATTCCGTAATGAGTTCTGTCGATTTACTTGGGAATACTTATTTTGGGGTGAATGGGAAGGAAAAGTCAGCTTAATTCAGTTGTAACGACTAAGGATTGTTGAAAAAGTTAATTAGTGCTAATATTGTAGTAGATATAATTAGCCCTATCGGACAACCAGCCAATGGAAATTAAACAGTCTCTAAGACTGCCAAAAGAATAACCGATAGTCTCAGAGTACTGATAAAGGTCGTCGAGGCCGTTCACAAGTCCTCCGACCTGAAAGAGATTTACAACACTGCGCTCGACCTCGTTATCGAGCTCGAGAAAGTCGATATGGCCGCCATATACATCGTGGACGACGTCTCGAACACCGCCGTGCTCCAGGCCACAGGAATTTCCCCCCTGAATACGTAGCCAAGGCTTCCGTTATACCGTATCCGACAGGGATCACGTGGCGGGTGATAAACTCCGGCCAGCCGCTCAACATAGACGACATACACAAGGTGAAGGAGATCGGGCCCGCGGGAAAGAAGGCGGGGTACCACGGCATAATGGGCGTGCCCGTCCTCGTGGAGGGAAGGGCTATAGGCGTGATATGGCTCGCGCGGTACGAGGAGGAGCGGTTCACGCGGAGGGAGGTCGAGCTCCTCACGACTATAGGCAACCAGATATCCATAGCCATAGCGAGGGCGAAGCAGACACGCGAGCTCGAGGAGAGGAACGAGAACCTTTCCATACTGAGCGCGATCGTGGAAAAGGTACACGGCTCCGCCGACCTCAGGCTCATATTCGAAACGTTCCTCGACATGATCGGCGGAATAAGGATGATAGACGTTATGTGCGTATACCTCGTCGAGGGCGAGGGGGATTCGCGGGAGGCGGTGCTACGCGTACACCGCGGGCTTTCCGATGAATACATAGAGAAGGCCGGGAGAATCCCCCATCCCAAAGGGGTGACATGGGAGGTCATAAACACGGGCGAGCCCGTATATTTCAAGGGGCTCCCGGGAGAGCCGTGTCCGTTAGGCGCCGCGGGGCGTGCGCTCGAGCCCGGGGTCGTCCTCTCACTGCCGCTCAAGCACAGGGGGCAGACTATCGGCGTCATTCATTTCACGAGAATGGAAAAGAGGGCGTTCGAGAAGTACGAGCTCGACATACTCTACTCTCTCGGCAACCAGATAGGGACGGCTGTCTCCAAGGCGAAGATGTTCCAGGAGGCCGGGGAGAGGGCGAAAGAGCTCGAAATGCTCTACCAAGACCTGAAAACGACGCAGGACCAGCTCATTCAGAACGAGAAGCTCGCTTCTTTGGGACAGCTCGTGTCGAGCATCGCGCACGAGATCAATAACCCGCTCACGCCCATACTCGGGTATTCCCAGATGCTCATCGCGGCGCCCGAGACGGAGGCGGACAAGAGGCAGAAGTTCATCGAGGTAATACATAATTCCGCTGACAAGGTGAGGAAGATAGTCGAGAACCTCCTCTCCTTCGCCAGGAAGGACAAGCCGCGGAGGGAGTACCTGGACATAAACGAGATACTCCGTAACGCGGTCGAATTCAGGCAGTACCAGCTCGATCTCGAGAAAATCAACGTAGTCATGGACCTCGACAGCAACCTGCCGAAGACAATGGCCGACTCGACGCAGATAGACCAGGTGTTCACAAACCTCATATTGAACGCCTGCCACGCGATAGGCGCCACTTCCGTCAACGGGGGTACGATAACGATAAAGACGAGAAGGGGGACGAGGGACGATATCGAAGCCGTTATTTCGGACACGGGGCACGGGATAAGCGAGGACGTCGTGCGCAGGATTTTTGACCCGTTCTTCACGACGAAGCCCCCGGGCGTAGGCACCGGACTCGGGCTCTCGGTTTCATACGGAATCATGAAGGAGCACGACGGGGAAATATCGGTCGAGAGCGAGCCGGGCAAGGGGGCGTCTTTCACCGTGAGGCTGCCCGTGCGTGATTACAGGGACTATCTCCTGGCCGAAGATAACGGGGTGGAGGGGCGTGACGAAGCCCCGGCTGAAAGGAACGGGCGGACCGTACTGGTCGTCGACGACGAAGAGCTGGTCACGATGCTGATAGGCGGGATACTCGAGGGCGAGGGCTATGACGCCGATTTCGTTTCGAACGGGGAGGAGGCGCTCAAGTGCATAAAGCGCGGGGAATACAGCATCATCATCTGCGACATCAAGATGCCTCACATGAACGGTAAGGAGTTCTACAGGCGTGTTAAGGAGATGGACGCGGGTCTGGCCGGAAGGATGCTGTTCATGACCGGGGACCCGAGCACGGAGACCCTCGATTTCATATACGGTACCGGCAACAGGTTCCTGGCGAAGCCGTTCAAGATAGACGAATTCAAGGAAGCCCTGAGAGCCGTCGAAACATCCTGACGGTGATAACCTTCACTGTAGGAGCGGCTTCCAGCCGCGACACACGCGTAGTGTGGATTATGAAAAGACAAAGGAAGATGAAAGACTGGTTTTTTTAATCCTTCTTTTTTTCCCCCCAATTGTAGGAGCGGCTTCCAGCCGCGACACACACATAGTGTGTTTTATGGAAAGACAAAGAAAGGAGAAAGGCTGTTTTTTGATCCTTCTTTTCCTCCTCAAATTGTAGGAGCGGCTTCCAGCCGCGAATGACAGAGATAAAGAAAAGACAAAGGAAGGAGAAAGGCATTTTTTTTATCCTTCTTTTCCTTGATGAAAAGAAGCAAAAATCATCCGACTACATAATTAGCTAAAAATCTTGTGTTTAATCTAAAATCTTTCAAATGGGAAGCTGAAAGATTTTTTTACGCTTAAACACGCGATTTTCTTAACGCAAATTCTGTAATGTCGGGGAAGAAAAGGCAAAAGACTAGATTGCCGCGCTGCACTCTCATTCGTTCGTTACGCTCGCAATGACAGGGTAGGTTGGGCAGAGGTATCACACTAGAATCATAGAACGCACTATGTGCGTGTGCCCGCCGCACAAACCGCGTATCGGAAGTATAATTGTATGGACATGAGCCGGAGAGGTAAGCCTCTATGAAAAACACTCTGCGTTTCACAACCGTTCTAATCTTCATATCGCTCCTGATACGGGCGTCCCTGGCCGCGGAGTACACAGTCGAGCCCTGGTCGAGCGGCATACTGGCGAACGAGCCCGCGGCGGCGAGCGCGCTCATAAGGAGCGGCGAAGAGCTCGAAAAGGCGAAGGAAGCGCTCGGCATAACTGGCCCCCTGCCCGGGGCGGATTTCGGGAAGCACGCGCTCCTGCTGATAATACCCGGCGAAGGTGCGGGCGGAATTATAGAGATTGCCGGCGTGACCCCGGCGGCGGGCGGCGCGCTCGAAGTGAGATACAGAGTCAGGTCCGAAGGGCCCCGTCCCGAGGGGCCGGTTAAGGCCTCCTACCCCTATCTCATCCTGAAGCTGAGCCCGGCGCCCGGCGCGGACCTCCCCGTGAGGCTCATCGACGAGGACTACGTGAATACCCTCTCCTCGGGCACGGGGCTCGGACAGTTCAGGGAATACACGAACGTGCTCTCGGCGGCGGATGACGCAGAAATCGCGCAATACCTTCCGATCGACAAGGGGAACACCTGGACCTACAAATCCGAAACGAGCAGGGGCTCGTCCGAGGTGACGAACTCAGTCGTTTCCGAGTCCGACGGGTGGTCGGTCTTCGACACGTTCTTCGGCGTGCCCGGCGTCGGCATGAAGATATCCCCCGGCGGGGATATACTCGTCTCGTCAAAAGGCGGGATAAAGACGTTCTACAACACGGACGCCGTGATCGAATTTCCGAAGGAGCCCTACAGCACGCCTGCCGGGGTCTTCGACGGAGTGATGGTCGTGACCGTGCCCGAGGGCCGGGATTTCTGGTTCAGGGACGTATACGCGAAGGGCGTCGGCCTCGTGTCGCACGAGCAGAAATCCGAAAGGGGCGAGCGGCCTATATGCTAATTGGCGCGCGCGTGGGCGGGGCAGGGTATCCGCACGCACGCGATAGCCGGAGCACAGGGAAGGACTGAGCGCTCCCCCGCGCGGCCCATGCCAGAAGTCCTAATTTTACAAGGGGCCGGGCGGCAAGTTGTCATTCTTTCGATTTTCCCGAAAATTTTCCCCCAAGGATATTATCACGGTATTCCGGTAAGTTACGCGCCATTTCTACATAGATACCCTATATAAAATACAGGCATTACCCGATTGAAATGATCGCGGCGATTTCGGATAATCATTATAGATATAAATCGTACCGTGATTTCGAGAGGGGGACTCTCCAGTATCAGCGGCGATTAAAAAAGTCATACACCGGCGGAGGGGTGGAGGCGCAGGACGGCCGTATGACTCGATGCCGCTCAAGAATCCGGACGCATACGCCAGAGCAGCCCCTTACGCGGAAACACGATGCGGTGCTATAACCGCAGGAAGGGAGAGGCTTTGTTGACGGAGCTCGCGAAATTCGATCCTGCCCAGGCGATCGAGATACCGAAGCAGCTGTATGACGACGGGTTCATCGTGATCCGGAACAGAGGGGATTCGATGGAGAAGCTCATCATGGACGGCGCGAGCGTGGTCATAGACATATCATCGCGGGAGATCGTATCGGGCTCCATCTACGCGCTCAGCATACCGAAGGAGGGCTGCATTTTGAGGGAGTGTCATTCGGGATCTCAGGGACTCCTGCTGAGGCCGTATAACAGGAACTACCCGGTCTCTGTGCTCAGGGTGGGACGAGTTCGACCCGGACATGGTCGTGGGCAGGGTGTTCTGCAGCGTGATAAACGTCTTCAGGTAGCGCGGGGGCAGATTATGGGCAGACACAGGCGCGGGGGCCGTGCGGGGGCGCTGGCGGGGAGAGACGAGGGCAGGGGCTTGGATTAACGCAGTCTTAACATTGCAGATACAAACTATTTTATGTCGAGCGGTGTAGATGAAGATGAGCATTCAGGCGCTTGCGGATACTATAAGCGCGGATATTATATGTATATGCACTCATAATATGTAGGGACGGTTCCTTTTTCATGCCGTCCCGGCCGTTTGCGGCGAGTTTGAGTTATCACGGACTTAAAGGAGGGA
>CAVWAZ010000031.1:0-102498 GCA_963752995.1 uncultured delta proteobacterium | reverse complement strand
GGGGGGAAATGGAGGTCACAATCTGTGACCGCCATTTTCTTGTCATCCTGAACTCGATTCAGGATCTCATCTTTGTCATTAACTTGAAGTCACAAATTGTGACTTCAAGTTTTAAATGGCTTCTTTATATCTGATAAATCCGTGGGGCATTTCGTCGTAGGTTCGTCCGCCGAGATTTCTGCCGGTCCTGTGCTTCTGGACGCCGCCCCACTGTTTGAAGAAGAAAGGTACGTCCGACTTGCGGCACTGGTTGAGTATTGAAGTCACCCACTCGGCCTTCATCAGGCGCGCTTTAGGACCGGATTACCCGCCACGATAACCCAGTGAATACCGTAGAGATCGAGGTTGTCGAGCGGGCCGATTAAGGGTTCACAAGAAAGGAACCTGACGTGAGCTGGGACATCTCTTAAGTCATCAATTCTTTGAGCACTCTTCTATCCTCAACGCTCACCCCCATCCACACGTTATGTGACCAGGGCAAGTCACCTGCCATTTCCCTGAGCCTGCCGCTTCGTTTCGTGAGTATTTGATAGACGTGTTGAGGGGACTCGCTCATCGTTACGAATATCTTCTCGATGAATGAAAATGGGACTTTATCGTGGAAGAGGTCGCTCATTGAGTTGACGAAGATGACCCTAGGCTGCCTCCATTTGAGTGGGAGAGTGATAAGGTCTTCGTGGAGGGTGACGGAGAAGCCATTCTGATAACGATGGTTACCCATCGCCTTCAAACGCTTCGCCAGCCTCTCCGCGTAGCAGAACTTGCACCCCTGGCTTACCTTGTCGCATCCGGTGACGGGGTTCCACGTAGTCTCAGTCCATTCGATTTTGGAGTTGGTGGCCATTCCTCTCTCTTTATTTGAATATTATAATATCTTCATCGGCTATACCAGTCTTTTTTGACTTTATACGCTCGACTTCAATTTCATGACCTTCCATTTCTTTTATTGCTGTACGATATTGTTTTTCAACAAAGTGTAATTCATATGTTTCAGTCTGAAGTTGTTCAAAGCTAATCCTTATCCCTTTACCGTTATAGTGCATTCTTAGGTATTCTTTCAACTCTGAGATTTGTGGAGTTCGGCTGATGAGTATACCTTGACGTGTGGCCGAATAATCGAAAGTTCCTTCTTCATCTCCTAAGCTATGCATGATCTGCTTCATAATTAACATAGCTCTCTGATGATTTGAGAAATGTATCAGGTAATATTTAGTTCTGTTACCTTTAACCTTCTCGTCCGGTCCAAATTTGATTTTAAATGGAAGTGCAAATCTCGAGCCTATTTCAGAATACATATTCGAGAAATAGTTTTTCACGCTCTTCCCCATGAGCCTTCATAAATGAGTGTTTTTGCCATTCTGTATGTCCAAACATATTGTTTATTGAATTAATAGCGGTTGGGTTGTCAAAATTTCTGTTAATACCATGCCACATCAAGTTGAGTAGTACTTCTCTTTTTTCCCGTTTTAATATGTGTTTGATTATTGGGAAAGATATAGGGTGCCCATAAGGATCAATGAAGAAAAATGCCGGTAATTTAGGAGGCATTAGATCAGAGATTAATTGTACAAAATTCATTGCATCTTCGTGGTTAACATTAAAATGTATTTTATCATTTCCATCATATTCTGAATCAAGATTTTTTTTAAGCTCTTCGGCACTATGTTTATCTTTTTCGATGAAGATTAAGATTATTCCCTGTATCTTGTTTTCTTTTACTAGCTCATTGGCTAGTCTAAATATAATTAATGGTGACCCAGGTTCGCCTTCGTTATACTTGCCTGTCCAGCAAAACAGTCCACATAAACCAATCTACGATATTGACCAAGAATTCTTGCCCATGGCGGGAAAGTATTTTTCTAAAATCCAATGTTTTGCCCTTGATACTTCCTTGAGTTCGTGCATGGCGAGTTATAATTCGACTAATTAATTATAACTTTATTTGTTGCAGTGCAGAAGGGGTATTTTATTCCATCCCCCCTCACACATTCTGGAAGACCCATCTCACGCGGCCGACGATGAGATTCCGGTCGAGCTCGTCGAGGGGGACCGGGTAGTCGGCGACCATCTGGTTGTCGCTCTTGATGATGATCTCGTTGGGCTTGATCTCGAGGCGCTTGACGACGTAGCCTTCATACGGCAGGTGGAGGCAGTATATGCCGTTGCTCACGATCTTCTTGTCGTTCGGGTCGAAGCCCACGTACGCGCCGTTGACGATGGTGGGATACATGCTGTCCCCCTCGACCTTGAACCCGTTCGTGTAGTTCCGCACTAACTTCGACGGGGAGAGTGACCCGCTCAATAGGCTCGGCGTCGGGCGACGCGAGCGGATTCCCCGCGCCCGCAAGCTCCCATATCTTAATCTCGACGAGGCTGTCCCCGCCGAAGACGTTCGAGATGTCGGGGAGGAACATATCCCCCTGGCCGCGGCGGAGCCACCTCGGGCTTATGCCGTATATCTTCTCGATGACCTTCAGGAAATGGTCGGGCGGGCGCGTGCGGCCCGACTCCCAGCTGAGGACGGTGTTGAGGGATTTGCCTATCCCCTTGCCGAATTCCTCCTGCGTCAAGTCGAGCGCCTCTCTTACGAGCTTGAGCCTCTGCCCTATTTCGTTATTGTGATCCACTTGTACCCCCTATTTCACAATTCTGTGAATTTTCCTATTGACAGATTCACAGTTCTGTGAATATAATATACATAGACAATATGACAATAGCAATATTAATACACAATACTGTGAATTGCAAGTGGAATGGTCGCGAAATTGGGAGAACGGTTGAAATGGATGATAAAAGGGCGCGAATGAAGATGAGGGGAGATGAGGGAGGGGAGGTGCAAGCAGAGTTCCTTCCCCCTTTGAGGGGGAAGGAGAGGATGGGGGTGATATGAATAGAAATGACTCCACCGTCAATGCAAGGAGAATGAGGAATAACCTGACGGATGCTGAAAAGAAATTATGGAGATACCTACGGTTAAAGAATATTGACGGAAACAAATTCCGGAGACAGCAGCCGATCGGGAAATACATCGTGGACTTTGTGAGCCTGGAGAAGAAGTTGATAGTCGAGGTGGACGGCGGTCAGCATGGAGAACAAATCACATATGACAATGAACGCACGGCGTGGCTTGAGTCCGAGCGCTATCGGGTTCTGAGGTTCTGGAACAATGAGGTGCTTGAAGATGTGGAGGTTGTTTTGGAGGCAATTGTAAAAGCTTTGGAAGATGATAGTGGTGTCACCCCCACCTTAATCCTCCCCCCTCAAGGGGGAGGAGAATGAAAAGAACTGCTTACATGGGCGGGGGAAGTCGGATGATGACGGAAACAAAGCGAGATTCTGAATAGATCCTGAAACAAGTTCAGGACATGGTTCAGGATGACAACAAAAGCAAAAGCGAGATTCTGAAACGAGTTCAGAATGACAGAGATAATGATGACGGAATTAATAAGGAGTCAATGGAGTCTGATGGGACGGATAGAGCACATAACTACGCAGCAGATAATCGGGGAGTGGGGGAGCATAGAGAATTTCGCGGCTTCGCACGGGGTGAGCCCGGCATCGACGAAGATGGTGATTTACGTGGACGGGGCGAAGAGCAGGCCCGTAGAGGAGGTCTTGAGGAAGTACGGGTACCTGAACCTTCTCAGGTTCGAGAAGGAGCTCCGGAAAAGGGGGCAGACGTTTTCGGGGTACGTCGCGACCGACGGGCTCAACCCGGTGGAGCTGATAGAGACGCTCAGGATGAAGGAGTCGCACCCTGAGGTTGTGACGGGGCTAAAGAAGAACGGGTTCTGGGCGGTGCTGGAGAAGGGGGGAGATGTGAATGGCATAAAAGAAGTGAAAGGGAAAATCCACCCTGACCCTAGTTCTAAATAGCGAAGGATTGAGCCGGAAGTTGATCATCCGGTATGTTGGTCAAGTTTCCGAGATGTTCGCTTGCAGCATTCGCTCTACGAATGGAGAGAATTAAAAGATGAGTGGATTTCACCGGGTGAAATGACAAGTAAATTAATGGGAGGCGGTCATGAAGTATTCGGTTCTTAGGTACATGAGTTACGCGGTTCTCGGGTTCGGGTTCCTCTACATGACGTGGCACCTGGGGAGGGCGTTCGAAGGGGGCGACGGGCGGGAAGTGACGGTGACGGCGTGCAGGGAGACGGCTGCCGGGTACGACTGCAGGGCGGTCGACGTGGAGATCGGGGAGCTCAGGCGCGTGTACGAGCGCGCGATAGAGGACTCCGCCGGCCCCGGGCGCAATAATAATTTGCTCGAGTTCACGAAGAGGTGAGCCGGGCGCAGGCCAACCGCTCCGGCTTTCCCGCAATTCTATATTCGCGGACTCTTGCGCGGCGGATGAGGGGCTTGATTGCATTTAGCCAGAGGGCGACCAATTGATTTTGGCTATGCGGCTGCGAGAGGAGACATTGACATGTCAGCAGTCAGCCAAGGGCGACCGAATGAATTTGGTTTCATCGGATCGTCCGCCGAGAATCTGCTCCATTGCACTCGGCCAATGGCGACCGAATTCTCGCTTGCTCGAATTCGTTACTCGTTCGCAATTGTTCCTCCATCCTTTTTGTGTGAAGGGAAAGCCGGGGCTGCACTCCTACAGAGACGGTCCCGGAGATGCTCCGGCGGGGCCAGTCCCCTGGCGGTGCCGGGGCGCCGGGACCTCTTTTATATATAAGGAAGGGAATTGAGGGGTTATGTCGCAGAACGGGAACAACAAACGCACGGCCGGGTCGGGCAGGGTGGCGAGGATATCGGAGACGGGGTTCAAGATCGAGGGCAGGGACGGGTGGTTCTCATTCGCGCGGGCGGAGGAGAGGGAAGGGGCGTTCGAGATACCGATAGCCGGCGATTTCATAGAGTACAAGTACGCGAAGGACGCGGGCGGGTCGTGGGTGTACGCGATAAACGTGCTGAGCCGGTGGGAGCCCCCCAAGACCCCGCAGCCGTTCGACCCCGGGAAGAGGAGGAACGAGGCCTCCCGGGAGACGGTGAGGGAGGAGAGGCTGATACGAGCTCCTCGGTATAGCGGCCAGGAACTACAGCGGGCGCGCGATGGGGATGGAAGACCTTATGCGGGACGCGATACTGCTGGAGAGGGAGCTCCTGCGCGCGCTCAAGAGGTGGAGGGAGTAGTGGGGGGGATGTTGGAGGGGCTGGAGAGATGGTACTTCGATCCCCACCTTAATCCTTCGACAGCTCATGAGCCGTAGATTGGGTACATCGCTGCCTTAGGCGGAGTAGCTACGAGTATCGTAGCAGCAACTGTTCGCCGTCGCGGCTGGAAGCTCGCTCCTACAGTTGATAAGCGGATGACGAGTGCGAAATGCCAACAGGACTGACACGGAGACTGAGATGAGCGGGGAGAACTGGGAGAGTCTGATTACGGAGAAGGGTTTCATGCGCGTGCCGAGGGCGCTCAGGCTCAAGCGCGCCGAGCTCGGCATCACCAATAACGAATATACCATATTGCTCGACTATGTGGACTATTACTCGTTCAGCGGGACGATGAACCCGTACGGGCACCTGTCCGAGGTGAGCGGCATCCCTCGATATCCATATTGCTCGACTATGTGGACTATTACTCGTTCAGCGGGACGATGAACCCGTACGGGCACCTGTCCGAGGTGAGCGGGATGAGCGAGAGGTCCATAGGAACGTTCTCGCTTCACTCGTGAAGAAGGGGCTCCTCAGGCGGAAGGTCAGCTTGCACGGGAACGGGAGGACGAAAGGCGTCGTGTTCAGCATAGACCCTCTCGTAAGAAAACTGAAAACCACCATGAAGAAAAGTTCACCCACGGTGGGTGAAGAAAACTTCACCTACGTCTATGAAGAATCCTTCACCCCAAATACAGGAGAAGATCTTAATAAGAAAGACGAGAGTAAGAACACGTCCGCAAAAAACGCGGACGGACGCAAGCGCTCGCGTGACGATGTGCGAGTGAATGAGGAAGAAGCGGAGGAGAAGAAAATAGAGAGAGGCGCAGGGGAAAGGAATTACGGCTTTATACGGGAGACCGGGGGGCCCGATCAGGAGGCTCCGCGCAATGACCGCTCCGGAGGTAAGGCGGGTCAAATCCACCTTGCGCGGGCAGGGCAGGGCCCCCGTGGTCTTTTTGCGGGGGAGGATGAGGAAGGACATTTGTTAAATAAAATCCACCCTGACCCTCCTTTACAAAGGAGGGAATCAACTGCGAAAGACAGGATTGCCGCGGCTCCTTCGGAGCCTCGCAATGACAGGGTGGGAGAGGCAGGAGGAAGGGAAAGGGGCGAGGGTGCTGATATTGCGCAGAAGGAAAAGAAGAAGTCTGATCCCTGCTCGCCGTCGAGGTGGTATAACGAGGTTTTCAGGGGGCTTTACGAGGAGGCGGCCGGGCAGCCGGCGCTCACGGGCGGGCGGGAGTATAAATCGGCCGAGACGTATTTCAGGCGGCTCCGTGAGCTTAACCCGGAGATGGAGCCCGGGGAGATCTACGAGCTCGCGGGGGAAGGGGCGGCGTTCATGATGGGCTCGCAGATGGAGGGGGGCGTATTCGGGTGGATGCACAAGCCGCCCGACATATGCCTGCTCTCAAGCCAGGCGCAGTCGGTCGAATGGCACCTGCGGAAGATGCGGCGGGCGGCTGGTGTGAGGGACGGGACGGGTGAATCTGGAATCGCCGGCTCCTGCCCGGGAGGGGAGAGACCTGTTATGGGCGCGTCGAACCGGTTTCTGAACCAGATTGTTAAATGAAAATAAGTACTCCGTCCCGACTCTTCGTCGGAGGAGACGACCGATTCCTCACTTGCTCGGAATCGTCCCATCGGGTTCGGAAGCGACTCGAATTGACGGAGAAGTCACGGGAGATCGAGTATGAACAGGTTCTGCGCGTTTTATAGAAAAGATCAGGGAGGGACATTATGCCAGCGAACAGATCGAGAGAGTTTACGGAGAGCTCAGGGGAATCGAGAGCGCGTCCCGCGGGCGGGCGCTTCCGGCCGGAAACCGCGCGCTCAGGCGGAAGAGGGGTTGACGGTCTGGACAGCGGAGTGAGGAAGGGGTCGTATGAGGGCGGAGGGGAGGCGCGTGAGAATAACCCGTTCAATCCTTCGACAGGCTCAGGACGAACGGGTTATTTGACTACAGGTTTGAGCGGAGGAGGTCCGGGAGGAATCGTAAAACACACTGCGTGTGTGAACGGGGATACTACGCCGAGGCAGAAGAGGCTCCTCAGGGAGGCGCTCGGGTTTCTCGAAAGTCTAGGCGGGGACGCGAGCCCGGAGCGGACCCTCAAGAGCCTGTTCGCGCTCTACGAGGGGATAGACCCGTTCGCCGATTACATCAAACCGGGCGAGAGGGAGTTCTTCCCGGTGCTGAGGGCGGAGCGGACGCTCGAGCGCTACCTCGAAGGGTTCAAGTACATCTATTACATACTGAGGCGCGCCGAGGAGAGGGTGAGGCTCTTGAACGCGTTCGATAATTTCTGGGCGAGATGCACGGCGTACCTGTCCAGGTGCGGATACTCGGAGAAATATATATCCGATATATGCAAGCGAGACGGTATATTTTACAGGCAGAGCTTCGCCTGGTGGCGGCGCGAGTACGGGGACCAGGAGGAGGGGTTCTCCCCGATGTACGAATACTTCCGCGCGTGTTTCGGCGTCGAGGGGAACGACGATTACTGCGCCGCGGCCGGGAAGGACGGGGTCTCGTACGACTGGCGGCGGATGAAGGCGTGCCACGAGAAGGAGACGGCGTCACGAGCGCGCGTGGAGACCGTTTACGTGAAGCCCGTCTGGGAGGAGTGGTCGGAGGAGAACAGGAAGCGGGTGCGCGAGCTGATCGAGTCGCTCAGGCGCGAGGGCGGGGAGGAGGAGCGCACGGGGCCGCCCGAGGCGGACTTCGTGCTTGCCGAGATCAGGAGGAGGAACAGGGAGAGGGGGATTTTCGTTTGATGTTCCGCTATGGCGGAGGAGTTATTCGTTGAAGAATGGAAAAGACACACGGAGTGTGGGTTATGAAAAGACAAAGGAAGGAGAAAGGCTGTTTTTTGATCCTTCTTTTCCTTGATGAAAAGAAGCAAAAATCATCCGACTACAGAATTTGCTAAAAATCTTATGTACTTAAGCTAAATCTTCCAATTCCACCGCATCCCGTGGAAGATTTTTAACGCTCGTACAATCGATTTTCTTAACGCAAATTCTGTAATGTCGGGAAGAGTAAGGCAAAAGATAGTTTCTCGCCTGCGGCTCGAAATGACAAGAAAGGAGATGCATAAGATCGTGTGCCAGCGGGTGCTCACCCGCCGCAAATTCTGTAATGTCGGGAAAGAAAATGCGCCCTTCGACAGGCTCAGGACGAATGGGCGGCGGTCGCTGCGGACATACGAAATTACGGCAGCTGCTGATTTTATCTGAGGAGGGTGGGGAGGATCATATATATGCACACATTGTGTGCCGAAGGGCGAACGGGCGGCGGGTCGGCGCTGACATACGTGGTGGTGGGTTAGCGGAAGAGAGGGGGAGGCATGGCCTTTTCCCGGGTGGGAATGAAATGAATAACGCAAAATCGGCAAAATTGTGCAATATGGCCCGGAAATAGATTAAAAAGCGGGGTGCGGCAGGATACACAGCGCGGGATTTCGCGGTGGTTTATATCGCACATTGTAATGATTTCAGGTGGATAGGCAGATAATGGAACCTGATCTATTGTACGTCCGTATACATATAAAGAGTGGTCTCAGGTGTGCGATTTGGCTGAATTTGATAATCTTTAACGAATTTAGGGGATAATTGCTCATTAATAATGTATACTCTTAAATTGGAAAAGTTTTCCCTTTTAATCGGTTTCAAAAGGACGTGAATTGATGAAGGCTATTATTAAAAGAAAACTGGCTGTCCACATAAGCGAAAAGATCTCCATCAGCGCGAGCAGCAAAGGGGAAATTCGCAACGGGGGCAATGAAAAGAATATGAAGGCACATTATTTTCACGAGCGGCTGGGTATCAGCTTCAGGGTCATCGGGCTCCTCCTCGAGGACGAGAGGTACGAGATATACCACGCCCGCAACAAGAAGTACGACAGGGACCTCATACTCCACTTCCGGAAGGAAAACGGGAAGAGGAGGTTCAACGTTCCGAACGTTAATTTCGAGAGGCACGCGCAGGCTTCGCATGCGAAGCCTCCGAAAGAGGTCAACCTGCCCTGGGACAGCAGGGCCGAGAAGCTGAAGGGTCACTAACCGTCAGCCGCGGGTCAGGGGAACGTGCGCGCGCCATGCGCGACGGACCGACGGCTGAAATTTCATCGTAACGTTTCTGTAGAGTGAGTCGGGGATAGCGTTTTTCCCCGGACGGGAGAGCTGCGTCCGGGAGGGGGGAGCGATGTGGCGATCTCTATTTTTACTGAGATTGCCGCGCTCCGTTTCACCGCGCTTATAAAGACAAGGAGGAATGCTATTTTTTTTATCCTTCTTTTCCTTGATGAAAAGAAGCAAAAATCACACACGTAGTGTGGATTATGAAAAGACAAGGAAAGGAGAAAGGCTGTTTTTTTAATCCTTCTTTTCCTTGATGAAAAGAAGCAAAAATCATCCGACTACAGAATTGTGCTAAAAATCTCATGTACTCAGCTAAATCTTCCAATATGCGAAGCCTGAAAGATTTTTACGCTTAAACATCGATTTTCTTAACGCAAATTCTGTAATGTCGGAAAGAAAAAAACTCGTGCTTCGACCCTTCGACAGCTCGGACGGCAGGCTCACGGTGAACGTGTTGGATTGAGCTGAGGCGTATGTGCGAGATCGTATGCCTGCGGGTGCTCACCCGCCGCAAATTCTGTGATGTCGGAAAGAAAAAAATGCGTGCTTCGACAGGCTTCCGGCTTCGCCAACCGCTACGCCGAATCACCCAACGGAAAGCCTACGGGAACTGCAGGAACAGCACGAACGGGTTGGCTTCGTTGCCAGTTTGAGCGGAGAAGGGTCGGAAGAATCGTAATATCACACAACGTGTGTGTGCGGGAGATGAAAATAACTGCGGAGGAGACGAGCGATGGGAGAGGGATTCGACCACTTGCGCTGCCCGATGTGCGGCGGGGAGCTGATATATTCTGAAGGCACGCACGACCTGTGCTGCGCCAGGAACCCGTACGAGTCGATGAGCGGGAGGAATGGGAGGCAAACGCAGCGCTCCACGAGGGACGCACGGAATACGGGGAGGGCGCCGGGGAGGGGGATGCCGGGAGGCTCTATATATATAAGGTATGGAATGAGGGGGAGGAAGACGGGAGACTGAAACGCAAAATTGCGCGGGATGGTGCGCAGATATTTGGGGAAATGCTAAATACATCACCCCCATCCTCACCTTCCCCCCTCAAGGGGGAAGGGATTAGAAAGGCAGGTGATGCTGATAGCACGGCTCAGGTATCCGCCGGAGAAGGGAATCAGGCAAATCCCCCGGCTACACCCTAAAAGGACACGCATCGAGAGAGGCCGGCGGACAACGCAGAGGAATTGAAGGTTACGCCGTGGGTGCGGACAATGCACAAGCTTCGGATACACCCGTAAAAGGACACGCATGTGTCTTTGCGGTGTCGTTCACGGAGAGCGGGAGGTTCGGGACGCTCTGGAGCATGAGGACCGTGCACGCGGAGACGAACTATTTCTCGCTCACGCGGCTCATGCAGAAGATCGAGAAGAGGCTCAGGAACGGGGAGCCTCTGGCGGCGAACGCGCCTCACCCCACGAAGAAGCGGGAGAGGTCGGCTGCGGCGAAGCTCGCGTTCAGGTTCGGCATCGAGGAGGAGGACGTGTATTCGATCAGGTTCAGCACGGAGACCGTGAAGAGGCTCGCCCTCTTCTACGGCATTTCGGAGAGGGACGTGAGGAGGATAAGGGAGGCGGAGGGGGTGGAGAACGATTCCGATGAATAAGAGGAATTGGACGCCGCTACAATGGAGTGCATGGTATTTCGCACTTTTGATTATCGAGCTGATGAGTGATGGTGAGATGGTACCTCCGAGTGGAAAAACATAACCGTTCGTCCTGAGCATGTCGAAGTATGAACGGGACGGGCTGCGGTTGGTTGCTTGAGCGAAAGAGATTCGGAAGGATCGTAGAAACGCACGATGTGTGTAGATTAGCGCATCTGAGGGGATGACTGAATGGAAAAGACGAGATGCTGAAACAAGTTCAGCATGACAAAGATAGATTTCTCCCACTGGTTGAAATGACAGGGTAGGGATGAGATTGCCGCGGCTTCTTCGAAGCCTCGCAATGACAGGAAAATTAAGGTACCCCCCTCACCCTGACCCTCTCCCACGCTGGGGAGAGGGGAAAATATAAAGGAAGAACGGGCGGCGGGATGGTTGTATCAGCATCTTATATGTTTTATAATCATTTTAATATATTTGAAGGAGGTTTCTATGAAAGGTTTTGTTGAACAAGGCTTTAATCAATCACGAATTATCGCTATTTTCTTTATTTTTGCGTTGGTTATGACGGGTTTGCTGATGCAGCCCGGGACAAGTTATGCCCAGCCTGTGGGTTGTGAAGTCGGGATTCTCAAGGAGGCGACACCGTCGGACGGTACGGTATTCACCTTCGTTGTTACGGGGGCGAACATACCCGGATTCGATGCAGCTAGCGGAGAGGGTGCCGGTCTCGTGGTTCAGGGAGGCGTTACGGCTGAGATAGTCGAGGAACCGCAGGAAGGATGGGTACTTGCCGATGTGGTTTGCGAGACTGAAAATACAATTGTAACGGAAATCGAGAACGGTGTACAAATTTTTTGTTCCCCCAACGGCGGGGGAGCAGCCTGTACGTTCATCAACCAAGAGGTTGGAAATATCCCCACGCTGTCCGAGTGGGGGATGATCGCGGCGGCGGCGGGATTAGGATTGATCGGTGTGTTCTTTGCAGTGAGGAGGAAACGGGCGGCATCTCAGGCTTGATGCGTCCTTCGACCCTTCGACAAGCTCCAGGCTTCGCCATCCTCCTATGCTAATCCCCCGACGGCTCATAGCCTTTGGGCGACGTGCCGAGTTTCGGAGGATAAAAGGCTACGCCCGGCAAGCAGGGCGAACGGTTTTAATGATGAGATGCTGAAATAAATTCAGCATGACAAAATAGTTTGAAGCCCCTTTCCTCCATCCCGGAAGAAAGGGGCTTTTTTTTGTGTGTGCGGCGTGAGAAATATCCCTGTAAGGGGGCATGAAAAGGCGTAATCCGCATTGACCGGACCCCGATGATAGAGTAAAATCAGCATATCTCGAATGTTGGAGGATGGATATGGGTAAGCTTTTACAGCCGATATTGACCCTTATATTTGTTTTTTCCGCTGTACCGATGATTTTATTGCTTTCGGCCGAGAATAGCTTCGCCCAGGATTGCTTTATTACGGTGGAGAAGGTGGCTCCCGGAGCGGAAGGCCAGGAATTTCAATTCAACGGCGAGGTGGAAGACGGAGCCGTGTTCGCATTCACAGTGACGGCGGGAGATAGTGCATCGGGCGGCGCTTCGACACTGCCAGCCGTAATTACGGAAGTCCCTGTGGCGGGGTGGAGATTCGGGGGAATAGAATGTCTGCCGGGGGGAGGGGTGGCCATATTGGAAGTACTGGAAGACGGGTGGGTCGAGCAATGCGTGAACCCGAATTTAGAAACGTTTTGCACCGTTACAAACGTGCGTGACACTTCGGCGGTCCCGACATTATCGGATTGGGGGATGATCGCGGCGGCCGCGGGGCTTGGATTGATCGGGGTGTTCTATGCGGTGAGAAAACGGTTGCAAGCGAGCGCGTAACCGGTCGCCTTTGGCTGATGTGAGAGAAGTAAATTGCACGCCGCGCAGTGGTGACTGAAACCAAAAAGAGGGCGGCATCAGCATATTAGAAAATGACAAAAAATAAATTTATCGGAGGATGATCATGAATAGCGCTGTAAAAACTGTTTTAAAGGTTTCTCTCTTTATGTTTATGGTGACGGGTCTCGCGGGTCTCGCCGACAGCGCGAACGCGCAGTCCTGCTTCGTCGGCTACTGCAACGTAACGATCCAGGGGGATGGTGCTGTATTCAATTACACCCGGGATTTCGGCGGCGATAACACGGACAGTTTTTCCCTCGAGAACGGCGGTTGCTCCTCACTTTTTAAAATCGGCTCGGAGGTAGTCACGCAGGACGAGGCGGCAGGCTTTATACTCGCTGACGTGGAATGTGATACCGACAGCGGCATCCAGGTCACCGAAGTCGAGAACGGCGTCGCTCTTCAATGTGTGACCCAGAGCACGGAAGGCACCTGCACGTTCATTAACCGTCCGGTAGAGGCGAATATTCCGACTCTTTCCCAGTGGGGGATGATCGCGGCGGCGGCGGGATTAGGGTTGATAGCGGTGTTCTTTGCAATCAGGCGGAAGAGAGCTCAGGCGGTATAGAAGGGATTAGAAAATAAAAGATGAGATTGCCGCGGCTTCCTCGAAGCCTCGCAATGACAGAAAATTTGAAAGCCCCTTTCTTCCGGGATGGAGGAAAGGGGCTTTTTTTGTCTCAGGAAATATACAGCCGGCATATGTCTTGTGAATGTCCGGTTAAGGAGGAAAAAATAATATTCCAAATCGCGGATTGTTCTGTAAACTTTTTTGTTATGAGAAGCGAAACGAAAGTTACGATCGAAAAAGCGGCGAGGATACTCGGAACCGACGTCGATACACTCCTCAACGAGATATACGAGGTCGGCATTACCGTGCAGCGCGACAGGGGATCGGGATACGACTACATCAGCGCGTCTGATTTCGAGGACCTGAAAGAGAGCATGGGCGTCACCGAGAATTGAGCGGGGGCGAGTTCAGGTCTGACGGTGCGGGTGGTAACTTGCGACGGGACGCGGAGAGGTTCGCGGCCGCCGGGGAGGGTGGCTTTGTGTGCGCTGTCCTTCGACAAGCTCAGGACGAACGGGAAGATCCCCATCTTTATCTCATAACGCCCGAAAAGGTGCATCTCATCTGTCATCGCGAGGCCGCATTTCTGGCCGTGGCGATCTCTATATGTTTTTCCGGATTGCCGCGATGTACTAGGAGAAAGGCTATTTTTTTTATCCTTCTTTTCCTTGATGAAAAGAAGCAAAAATCATCCGACTACATAATTTGCTAAAAATCTTATGTTTAAGCTAAAATCTTTCAAATGGACAGCTGAAAGATTTTCACGCTTCAACACGCGATTTTCTTCACGCAAATTCTGTAATGTCGGGAAGAGAAAAGCGAAAGATAGATTTCTCGGCTGATAGAATTTGATTGTGCTTTTTCCCGGCGTTAATCGGATTCGTGATACTTTAGCGAGGGCGTCCGGTTATTCCACTCGTTCGAACCGTCCTCGAAATGACAGGGTAGGTTGGGCAGAGGAGCCACACTGGAATCGTATATGGGCACACATTGTGTGTTCAGTGGATCGTATAGTCGGGGGCTCTTTTGGTAATCGGCGCGGCTGACTCGCAGAAGAAATCGCCGGAATGTGTCTCCTTCATTGTCCCGAGGTCGAGCGTCATCTTCTCGACGTAGAGGACCGCGAAACCTTCCTTCTCCCACTTCTCCGCGTCCGGGCACTGTATCTCTTTTTTCGTGGACTTGCTCGCCTTGAGCACGCGGTTGTAGCGGAGCGTGCCCCCTTCTATCGCCGGGTCGGCGTACCAGTCGAAGTACACGAGGCTCTTCTTGTCCGCGTCGACGACGAGGAGGCGCTTGTGGTCGCGGCCCGGCCATTCGTCTATGAAGAGATTCACGCCGTGCATGCCGACGAACGTGTTCGCCCCTCCGAACTCGCCGGCGTTTATCGTGTAGTAGGCCTCGCGCGAAGCCAGCGCGCACGGGTCCGCAACCGGTCCGCGCGGCTTGAATACGTAAATGTCCTGCCCCTCGAAATATGGGGACTTTCTCGTATATATAATATATGCGGGATAGACGTAAGCCGCTCCGTCCGGGCATTGTCTAACTTCCGCCGGGTCTGAGCCGGAGACGAGCGGGAGGCCCGAGGGGTCCGCACCGTAAGACGCGGCTGACGCGAGCATCATGAAGAGGGCTGCGGTTATGGCGGCGAAAGGGGCTTTGAGCATGAGAATAGGATACAGGCGGGGGGCGTATCGGCAAGCGTCATCGGGCCGGGCGCTTGCGAAACGGCGGTGCGGGAGATTCGCGGGCCGGGACATAATGGAAAATGCATTAATTTTGAAATTATGCACAAGTGTTGTAAAATTAAGCAAATTTCGAGTATGCGGAGGATGAGATGCATAAACTGTTGAAACAGCCGTTAAGTATTTTCTTATTCATTACAGCCGTGACCGGGGTGTTGTTCCTCACGTCCGGGGAGAGCCGCGGCCAGCAAGGACCCTGCGTCGTAGAAGTTACGAAGATCGCGGAGGGCGGGGAAGGACTGCTTTTTGATTTCCAGGTCGAGGTGGGCGGAAATATAGCTCAAGCTCAGTTCCAGGCGGGCGTTACGAGTCCCGCTACTTTCGGCCAGGGCGAGCCTGTTACAGTCACGGAGCTTCCCAACCCCGGCTGGAGATTGGCGGACATTGAATGTATTGCAGGGCCCGGGATTAGCATAACGGAGATAGAGGGCGGGGCCATATTTGACTGCCTGGACCCGGGGGAGGGCATCGAGGGGGAGTGCACGTTCGTGAATGTGAGAGACTTGAATGTTCCTACGCTCTCCGAGTGGGGGATGATCGCGGCGGCGGCGGGGTTGGCGTTGATCGGAGTGTTCTTCGCTATTAAGAGAAGAAGAGCGCAAGCGGTATAGAAGGTAAATTAAGAAAAAAGGATGAGATCCTGAATATTTTGGGTTAACCAATAATATCCGAGGAACAATCGCCTCATTGCATCATGCCGATGGACCCGGTTCCTCGCACGCTCGAAACCGCAGTTCAGGATGACTGAGAATTAAGGGCCCCTTTCTTCCGGGATGGAGGAAAGGGGCTTTTTTTCTTTAGCGATACTCCATTCTAAACCTCCTGTAGGAGCGAGTTCCCGGATCGAGTCCGGGACAGGCCAGCCGCGAATGACAAAGATAAAGAAAAGACAAGGGAAGGAGAAAGGCTGTTATTTGATCCTTCTTTTCCTTGATGAAAAGAAGCAAAAATCATCCGACTACATAATTTGCTAAAAATCTTATGTTTAAGCTAAAATCTTTCAAATGGAAAGCTGAAAGATTTTCACGCTTCAACATGCGATTTTCTTAACGCAAATTCTGTAATGTCGGGGAGAAAAAAACTCCGCCCGTCGACAGGTTCGGTTCACCAGCTACCCGGATCACCCAACGGCTCAAAGCCTACGGGCGACGTGCCGCAAGCAGGGTGAACGGGTTGGATTAGCTGAGGGCGGGGGAAAGACATCGAGATGAGCTAATGCAACTCCTTTTAACTAATAACTCTTTTGAGAAGCCGGAAGGAATTGTTTTCCCCCGTGGAAAATTGTATAATGGTAAGCGCGGGTTAAATAGATCATCGAATATCCGCATATAAAAACATTTCGGAGGATGAGCATGAAAGGCGTAAAATCACGGATATCGCTCATATTTTCAGGCGTGATTCTCGCGGTTCTACTGACCGCGTGGACCATTCCCGCCTCGGCGCGGGGTAACTTTTTTATTAGACAAGTCTGATTATATCGAGAACCATCCCGGCCAGCTTGTGCAGAATTTCGATGCGGGCAAAGTCGATCCCGGACAGTTTGAGTTTTGCAATCAGCCTGTCGACGAGTTTAGCAACGACGACTGCTTCGATCCGGGAGATATATTCCCCGGCCTCGCGTTCGCGACGTCCCCGATTATTGTAAACGTCTATTCCTGGCAGGAGTAAATTTTTTCGGGAACGCCAACCCGAACAATGCGCTTGCCCGCTCGGGCGGCCCCGGGAGCACGTTTGAGGTACTGTTCGAGGGCGGCGTGACTACCGCGGGAATGGACATCGGGTGTTTCGCCGAGGGCGGTAACTGCAATTCGCTTCAGACCGTAAGGCTCATCGACGCGAACGGTGTCACCCTCGATTCCATACAGGTAAAAACCGACGACTTCTTCAGCACGTTCGTCGGCTTCGATTCCACTATACCGGTGACGAGGGTGAATATCTCGGGCCCGGAGAATTTATCACAGGGCGTGGACGAGGTGAGGTTCGGACAACTCGCGTCTAATATCCCGACACTGTCCGAGTGGGGGATGATTTCCGCCGTCCTCGGATTGGGATTGATCGGCGTGTTCTTTGCGGTAAGGAGCAAGAGAGCGGTTCTAAATTCGTAAGTACCATTAACGAAAAAGAAAAAGTTAAAGGACGGTTGAGCCCCTTTCTTCCAAAACGGAGGAAAGGGGCTTTTTTTGCCGGGTGGGGTAGTGCCGTAAACATCAAGAAACCAGGGTAAATTGAGGTTGTATTTTGCCTCAAAATAGTGTAAAATTGCGCTAAATATGCCTTAAAGGAGGATATGCATTGAAAAAGTCTAATACTATTCTGACAATACTTCTATTCGTATTTTTCACGGCTGGGGTCTTTTTCACAGTCGGCTCGGGTAACGAGGCTTGGGGACAGGGCTGTTCTATAGAGATTGTGAAGCTCATACAGGGGAATAATGAATTTGTCGAATTCACCATCGATGACGGGTTTTCCACTGGTGCGATATTCCTGTCCGATGGGGACAGCTTTTTTACCGGGTTTGGGCCGACCGCAGATTTTACCGTTACGGAAATAGTGCCTCCGGGATGGCGCCTCGAGGACGTTGTATGTTTCAATGACGGGGTGGGAATTACCGAGATAGAGAACGGTTTTGTAGCCCGGTGCATCGAGCCAAACGGCGGCTCCGTAGAGTGCGTATTCGTTAACGTGGACCCGGATGCCATCCCGACTCTGTCCGAGTGGGGGATGATCTCGGCAGCGGCGGGATTAGGACTGGTCGGAGTGTTCTTTGCAATCAGAAGGAAGAGAGCGGTTGTAAATTCGTAAAGACAATAATCGAAAAAAAAGAAAAAGTTAAAGGCTGGGCAAGCCCCTTTCTTCCGGGATGGAGGAAAGGGGCTTTTTTTGTGTGTTTTTAAATTCCCTCTCCCCATTACGAGTGTGGGAGAGGGCTTAGGGTGAGGGGGTACAGTACTGTAGGAGCGGCTTCCAGCCGCGATTCGTTATTTTGAAAGGACTGGATTCCCGATCGGTGTCGGGAATGACAAAGGCAAGGAAAAGGCAAGATATTTAATCCTTCTTTTCCTTGATGAAAAGAAGCAAAAATCATCCGACTACATAATTTGCTAAAAATCTTATGTTTAAGCTAAAATCTTTCGAATGGAAAGCTGAAAGATTTTCACGCTTCAACATGCGATTTTCTTAACGCAAATTCTGTAATGTCGGGGAGAGAAAGACTTTCTGTTTGATAGGAATGTAAGGTAAACCCCCACCCTAGCCCTCCCCCTTGGGAAGGGGGAGGGAAATTAAGATGCGGGTGCTCACCCGCCGCAAATTCTGTAATGTCGGGAAGAAAAGACGAGATCCTGAAACAAGTTCAGGACAGGCAGGCTCAGGACGAACGGTTTTACATATTAAAGTACCCCCTCACCCTGGCCCTGTTTTGTTTCAGGCAACTTCGAGACGGTAGTCAATGAGCTTCTGTGTCTCTGTTCTAGGGCGACCGATTGCTCTTCTTCATCGCTATCGTTCCACGCTGGGGAGAGGGAAATTAAAGATAGGACGAACGGGCTAGTTTTGTTACTGGTTTAGGCAGGAAAGGCACGGTAGGATCGTAGAATCACACTACGTGTGTGTGTGCGTGTGTTGACCGGGGAGGGGGATTGACGCATAATTTGGCGAGAGAGCGGGGTATAACTAAAATTCAGGAGGATGGTGATATGCGCAAGATAGCTACTTTCATATTCACCGTTGCCGCGCTCGCGGCGGCGGGCGTTTGGGCTAACGCTGCGGACGGGACCGTAAAGGGGAGCGTCGCATATGAGGGAATGACGGTCGAGTTCAAGCACGTTTACATGATCACGGGGCCGGACGTGTTCGACCCGAAGGCGACCGTGAGGACGCTATTGTTCACGGACGCCGACATAGGCGATAAGGTGAAGGCGTGCGAGTCGGTATTCTGCGCGACGGGGCTCGTGCTTAACGGGATGACGGTCGATTTCGGCTCGAGGCCGAGGCTCAACTACTGGGTTGGCGTGAACAACCAGCTGCTCCAGATAGGAGGGACGGCGATAATAGCCGATGCGTTCAAGTCGACGGCCGACACTGCGGACCACCTGGCCGGGACGCTGATCATAGACGATTCCGAGGTCAAGGGGCCCAAGGCCGAGGCGACGTTCGACGTGACGCTCACCAAGGCGTTCAAGGCGCACCATTGATCGGGTGATCTGTTTGCCGATCTTTGTTATATTAAAGAAAAAGTTAAAGGCTGGGCAAGCCCCTTTCTTCCGGGATGGAGGAAAGGGGCTTTTTTTATGTGTTTATGAAAAGGCAAAGAAAGGAAAAAGGATGTTTTTTGATCCTTCTTTTCCTTGATGAAAAGAAGCAAAAATCACACACGTAGTGTGCGTTATGAAAAGACGGCGGAGAAGTAAGCTAAGAATCATATGTTTAATCTAAAATCTTTCAAATGGGAAGCTGAAAGATTTTCAAGCTTAAACACGCGATTTTCTTAACGCAAATTCTGTAATGTCGGGAAGAAAAAACTCCGCCCTTCGACAGGCTTCCGTCTTCGCTAAAGCTCCGCCGGACAAGCAGGCTTCGGGACTCCGTTCTAAAGCTCCCGTCGGGAAAGCGTCAGTTCCGGGTCAAGCCCGGGACCGGCCAGCCGCGAATGGGAAGGATAAAAGAAAAGGCAAAGGCTGACTTCTTTCTTCTCTTCCTTGATGAAAAGAAGCAAAAATCATCCGACTACATAATTTGCTAAAAAATCTTATGTTTAAGCTAAAATCTTTCAAATGGGAAGCTGAAAGATTTTCACGCTTAAACACGCGATTTTCTTACCCAAATTCTGCTCATCCCCCGACGAGTAAGACAAATCATAGCCTTTGGGCGACGTGCCATAGCCTACGGGCGACGTGCCGCAAGCAGGACGAACGGGTTGGGGACGTTGCTGGTTTGAGCAGAGGAGCAACGGAGGAAAGGGGCTTTTTGTTTCAGGGGGACGATGTCTGCGGCATGATAAGCGGTTAAATTGTCTGGTATTGATGCTCCATATTTTGAATCGGTTGCATTTCCAGTCGATTTCAAGGATAATCGTATAAATAGATGTTTGAGGAGGAAAGTTATGAGGAGTTTAACCAAACCTTTCTTTTGTTTTTCCTTACTAATTCTTATAATTTCCGGTGTATTACTGATCCCTTCATTGAGTGATAACGCAGGGGCGCAGTCGTGCGAAATATCGATATGCAAAGTGGCGGAAGGAGCGGGAGATACGGGATTTCCCTTCTTTGTCGAAGAGAACGGGGTGCCGACAAACGATTTCACACTCGAAGACGGCGGGCTGTGCGTTCTACTGGCCTTTAACGGGGCTGCGGACCTCGAGATTACAGAGCAACCTGTACCGGGTTGGCAGCTCGAAGATGTACTATGCCTGAATGAAGGCGTATTGATCACTGACATTGAGAACGGCATAGCAGCAGAGTGCGTAGGGCCTAACACCGGCGGTGCGGAATGTACTTTCGTCAATGTGCCGGGAGTAAACGAAAATATCCCGACACTCTCGGAGTGGGGGATGATAGCGGCTGCTGCGGGGCTGGTGATCGTCGGCGTGTTCTTTGCAATAGGAAGGAAGAAACGGTTACAAGCGAGCAACGGTTCTGAGCAAGCGTAAGAACCGGACTCGTTTGAACTAGAGCATTAACGTCAATGTCTTGCCTGGCGGATCATTAAAACGAATTAAACCGGACGCCCCACGCTGAATGAAAAATCGCTGCCTGCACACTGCAGAGAAAGAACCGAAGTTAAAGTAGGCGGTTGTAAATTCGTAAAGGCAATAATCGAAAAAAAAGTATAAGTTAAAGGACGGGCAAGCCCCTTTCTTCCGGGATGGAGGAAAGGGGCTTTTTTTATGTGTTTATGAAAAGACAAAGGAAGGAGAAAGGCTGTTTTTTTATCCTTCTTTTCCTTGATGATGAAAGAAGCAAAAATCACACACGTAGTGTGCTTTATGAAAAGACTGCACATAATTTGCTAAAAATCTTATGTTTAAGCTAAAATCTTTCAAATGGGAAGCTGAAAGATTTTCACGCTTAAACATGCGATTTTCTTAACGCAAATTCTGTAATGTCGGGAAGAAAAAACTCCGCCCTTCGACAGGCTTCCGTCTTCGCTAAAGCTACGCCGGATCACCCAACGGCTCAAAGCCTAAGGGCGACGTGCCGCAAGCAGGGCGAACGGATTGAAGGCGAGATGCTGAAACGAGTTCAGCATGACTTATTCTATACGAGAAAGTAGGGGTATAATTTTGAATTAACAATTCCCGCAAGGAGGACCGGATGATGAAACTTCCAAGGACTGTTCTGTTTATTCCCGCATTGATCCTGATCTCGCTCGGCGCGGTCGCCGGGTGCGGAGGGGACAACGTATTCTCCGACGACGGAGGGGTGGGCGGGGCCGAGTCCTGCCCGTGCTTCTCCCAGGACGACGTCCTAAACACTGCCGGGCAGTCGACTGTCATCGAATGCGCAAACTCGGTGTTCGGGCTCTTGCTCCTCTACAACGATACGAATTCGACCGTTTATGCGGCGCACTGCAAACCGGACGGGACCGGTTGCTCCTGCACCGGGGGAGCGGGGGGAGGGCAGGGCATCAGCCAGGCCCAGTACAGCGGCTGCGTCAATAACCTCCTCGACGGGCTCTTAATGTTCAACGTGCCGACAATAAAAGTGACGGGCTGCGTCCCGGAGTAGGCAGGGATTACAGAGATCGAAGAGCGATAAGTATATATATGAAGGTCAATTTAGCCTGACACTCGCAAATTCCGAGATTTAATGTAAAATTACAGCAGTAGTTGATTTGCAAAATCCGGTATACGCATTAAAGGAGGATAGACATGGTTGCTGGACCTTTCCCGATTCCGACATTAGACGAGTGGGGTTTGATCGCGATGGTGGCAGTTATGGGGATTGTTGCAGTCTTCGTGCTGAGTAAGCGCCTGGCTTCGACACGCTCTTCAAGATAACTCATTACGCATCCATAATGACTTACCTTTAATCCCCCCCGTACACGGAAAATAAGGGCGGTTATCCTCGTTTTCCGGCAGGCTCTTTTTGTGATTAACAGGCATGATTAAGAGCCTGTTAAAAACGTGTATTATTAACTAAAACTCGTTGCAAAACCCCTGAAAATATTGTAAAATCGGTTAGAAAGGGAGTAAAAGGAGGATTTTATTATGAGGAGAGTCTCAGGCTTTTCCACGGGTATTTTTCTATTATTTCTAATTATTTCAATATGTTCCGTTGTTTTTATAATCCCTGACAGCGCCCTCGCCCAGCCGTGCCGTATAGAGTTCACGAAATCCGCGCCGGGCGGAGGGGACACCGAGTTCCCATTTGAGGCCACCCTTGACGGCGGTCAGCCGATTCCGGGTTTTCTTTCCGATGGACAGGAGTCGGGAGTGAATTTCGCTGCGAGCGCAATACTCGTCGAGCTGCCGCTGGAAGGCTGGAACCTCGACGGATATATCCTGCACGGGTGAGGGTCTCGGCTTCAACTTCGATACCGAGAACGCCGTTCAATTGCTCTGCCTGGTTCCGGGCAGCACAGGGTTTTGTACGTTTACGAATGTTGGAGGTTCCGGGTCACGAAACATCCCGACTCTTTCGGAGTGGGGGATGATTTCGGCTGCCGTTGGATTGGTGCTCGTCGGCGTGTTCTTTGCCTGGAGAAGAAGAAGGGCAGGCGGTTTGAAACAGTTTGATTGATAAAAACGAAACGTACACCCTCACCCTGCTATTCTGGCTAGGATGTTGGGGAGTGGTAAGCACCTTTACTGCTGTTGTTGTAATAGCGACCGATCTCTTACCCATCGGAATCGTTTCCCGCACAAGGCAGAGGGAAGTATATAAGGAGCGGGGGATGATAGCGGCGGCGGGGATGATATATGATTACAAAAAAATCATAGTTCCAACAGGACTTGAATACTTTATTGAATTCGATTTTCAAGCTTTCGATTTTCTTGTTGTAATTGCCGGTATCGCGGGACTTAGCGGCAGCGCGAGCGCGCAGCAGTGCTTCGTGGAGGTGTGCAAGTCGGCGCCAGGCGCGGGGATGCAGGGCTTTCTGATCGACTTCACCGATTCGGGGCAGACGGATACCATTGAGCTCTTCGACGATGCGGACTGTTTTACAACGTCATTAAATTTTGACGCCGACGTGGACATCACCGAGCAGCCGACTCCGGGCTGGGTGCTGCGGGATGTCGAGTGCGAAGACAATCCCGGATTAGATTTTGAGTTTATCCCGGGCGGAGTCACTGTCTTATGCGTAACGCAGAGCGAAGCCTCGACGACGTGCACTTTCATTAATGCACCGGGAGCTCCTGAAAATATACCAACACTGAGCGAATGGGGGATGATCGCGGCGGCGGCGGGATTGGTGCTGATCGGCGTGTACTATGCTTTGAGAAGGCGGGCAGTGAAGGCCTAGCGCTTCTTTTCAGCGCACCTTATATATAACAATGAACCGGGCCTCTTCCCTCCTAGCGGGGGAAGGGGCTTTTTTTTGCGAACTGCGGGATGATAGTTTAATATTTACGTATGACCATGTATGAAAAACCCGCGTGCCCCGAGTGCGGCTCGCACGACGTCCTGCCGATAGTATACGGCCTACCAAGCCCGGAGCTCGAGGGCAAGGCTATTATGGGAGAAGTCATACTGGGAGGGTGCGTCGTGTTCGGCAGCGATCCCGACCTCGGCTGCAGAACCTGCGGAGCTCGATGGCTGGACCAGAGGCCGAAACGCCACTTCCTTGGACACGGATGAGGAAGACATGGGCCCGGCGTAGGTACGGCCTGCCTGTCATAAAACACGCGCCACGCATATGGCGGAATGGGTATTTCTTGTAATTAAAGATAAACATTAAAAGCTCTTGAGTATTATTTCCCAATATTGTAGAATGGTTCTAATAGAATATTAAAGGGGGAATATCAATGAGCCCGATTTTACGGAGAGTCTTAACGGTATACGTTTTTATTCTATCCGCCGCGGTATTGATGCTGCTACCACCGCTAAACGACGGCGCGCAGGCTCAGGAGTGTGCAGTCGGGATATGCAAAGTCGCGCCCCAGCTGCCTCCGGCCGGGTCGGAGATCGACCTGGTTTTCTTCAATTTCGACCTTGAGCAGGGGATCTAATTCGGAAACGTTCGATCTTCCCGCCAACGGAAGATGCAGATTGTTCGCGTTTGATTCGTCGAACGACCTGCAGATAGTCGAGCAGTCTCTCGAAGGCTGGACGCTCGCCGATATCGAGTGCAGCGTCGCGCCGGGAATCACTACCACGTTCATCGAGAACGGGGTCATCTTCAGCTGTAGTGCGCAGCTCCGAGAAATCTGGAGGGTGTGACTTCGTTAACGTGCGCGAGTCAGCGATTCCGACTCTATCGGAGTGGGGGATGATTTCCGTTGCCGTCGGATTGGTGTTGATCGGAGTGTTCTTCGCTATAAGAAAGAGAAAGGCGCAGGCGGTATAGAAGTTTTACATTAAGGAAACGTAGATTCAGGATGACAAAAAATCGAGAGCCTCTTTCTCCGGCGCGGGGGAAGGGGCTTTTTGCTTTAGCGATACTCCATTCTAAATCTCCTGTAGGAGCGAGTTCCCGGGTCAAGCCCGGGACAGGCCAGCCGCGAAAGACAGAGGTAAAGAAAAGGCAAAGAAAGGTGAAAGGCAGTTTTTTTTATCCTTCTTTTCCTTTCCTGAAATGAATTCAGGACAGGGATGAAAAGAAGCAAAAATCACACACGTAGTGTGTTTTCCGAAAAGATTCTACATAATTTGCTAAAAATCTCATGTACTCGCTAAATCTTCCAATTCTTCCCCACCCCGTGGAAGATTTTTAACGCTCGTACAATCGATTTTCTTAACGCAAATTCTGTAATGTCGGGAAGAGAAAGAATTTCTGGATTAATTGAGTGTAAGGTACACCCCCACCCTATCCTTCCCCCCTCAAGGGGGAAGGGATTAAGGAAAGCACGAACGGGTTGAATTGAGCTGAGGCGGAGGTGGAGATCGTATTCCTCAGCGGTGCTCACCCGCCGCTATTCGATGAAGCGGCGGCAGTCGGGGACCTTGAAGGTCTTGCCGACGACGTCGGACTCCGAGCGGAGCATCTCGGTGAAAATCCCCCGGTAGTCGTTGTCCACTTTCGCGTCCTCGACCTTGAGCATGCAGGTATCCGAATTGAGCATCCCGCGCGAGCTTACGTAAACGGTGTGGTCGAAGATCACGTATTCGAACGGGTCCTTCACCACCTGCCTGTTCCTGAGCGCGGCTATTCCGAAGACGGAGTAGAGGTCTTTCCCGGCCGGGTTGACGGTGAGGCTCTTGAGCGACCCCTGCCTCTCGTTGCCGACGCACCTGAGCGCGCAGAACGCCCGTATCTGCTCGTCGAGCACCGTTTCCTTCATCACCTGTTCCTTAATGTCCTTCGCCGCGGGGAGGCCGGGGAAGCACATCGCCGTCACGAATAGGACGAGTGCGGCATATGCGAATTTGATCGATCCGTTCATGGGTATAAGTGTAACCAGTCGGGGCGCGGATGAAAGGGGAATTTTGGGAAAGAGGAGATGCCGGGATTGCTGCGGTTGCTACACAACCTCGCAACGATAAGCAGCTTTGTAGGAGCGGCTTCCAGCCGCGAATTACAGAGATAAAGAAAAGACAAAGAAAGGAGCAAGGATAGGCTTTTTTAATCCTTCTTTTCCTTTCCTGAAATGAATTCAGGACAGGGATGAAAAGAAGCAAAAATCATCCGACTACAGAATTATGCTAAAAATCTCATGTACTCGCTAAATCTTCCAATTCAACCCCATCCCGTGGAAGATTTTTAACGCTCGTACAATCGATTTTCTTAACGCAAATTCTGTAATGTCGGGAAGAAAAGATGCGTGCTTCGACAAGCTCAGCACGAACGGGTTGGACTTCGGTTGATGGTCGAGTGGTGGTGCTGGTTAGAGATCGTATGCCTGCGGGCGATGGTCACTCCTATCTTTATTAAATATACCGGGACCGGGTGAAGCGGGTATATAATTGAACTGATGTACCTTATATATAAATCATGCCGGTAACGGAGGGACTAATGAAGATTATAGGGATTGCGCTTTGCGCGGTGATTATCGCCTCGGGCGTGTGCGCCGCATTCGCGGACGACACGATGAGCGAGGGCGAAAAGCTCGAGAGAAAGATGTGGTCGATGATTATGGCCGAGGACATGACGGCTGTCGAGTCGATGATCGCGCCCGGGTTCCAGAGCGTCCACGAGGACGGGGCGAGGGACAGGGACGGGGAGCTTGCGCTCCTGAAGGCCCTCGATCCCGTGAAGGTTCAGTTCTCGGATTTCAAGGTGACGGAGCAGGGGGACGCTCTCGTAGTCACATACGGCGTATCGGTGAGCGAGAGCATTGCCGGTCAAAAGCTTTCGAACCCGTCGCCGTCGCCGAGGCAGAGCGTATGGCTGAAGACCGCTTCCGGGTGGCAGTGGATCGCGCACGCGAACCTGAGCCCGATGGGGAAGTAGGAGAAGCGCTAACCAGGACTATGCTGCTTCGGAAAGAAAAGGAAAAGGCCAAGGCGAATATTTTCTTCTTCTTTTCATTGATGAACACACGTAGTGTGTTTAATGAAAAGGCAAAGAAAGGAGAAAGGCTGTTTTTTTTATCCTTCTTTTCCTTTCCTGAAATGAATTCAGGACAGGGATGAAAAGAAGCAAAAATCATCCGACTACAGAATTAGCTAAAAATCTCATGTACTCGCTAAATCTTCCAATTCCTCCCCACCCCGTGGAAGATTTTTAACGCTCGTACAATCGATTTTCTTAACGCAAATTCTGTAATGTCGGGAAGAGAAAACTCCGCCCTTCGACAGGCTCAGGACGAACGGGTTGGAATGTGGTTGTTGTCTTGAGCAGAAGAGAATGGGAAGAATCGTAGAGGCACACGTTGTGTGTGTCGCGCGGTTATTCCCTGGTCAGCACAGTCCTGAAGACGAGCGGGTGGTCGCCCGACTCTGTGTATATGAGCTCGAGCTGATTGCCGCCGGCGAGGTTCCCTTTCATGGACCCCCAGTCGCCGACCTCGACAAAATTGATTTTCTTTCCGTCGAAACCTATTACTCCCAGAAACGGCTCGTCCGCTTCGTTGACCGCTTTCTCCATAACGTGTCCGATGGGTTTCCCGGTGACGTCCAGGAGCTTCCAGTGTCTTACTCCCTTGATGTACCATCCGTCCTGTTCCGTGACGCGGAGCTCGGTGGTCAGCTTCTTGGTCGTGTCGGGGTAATAGACTTCCGCGGTCCCTTTCCAGACGCCCTTGAGGTCGGGAGGCGTCACAGCGGAGTCCTCCGCGTTTGATGTAAAGGGTGTGAGCGCGGTATGGATCAATGTAAAAACCAGGACAATCGACAATGCTCGTAATGTGTATTTCATTTTGCTTCTCCCTGAATATTGACGATGTATTAATCATACCGCATTCGTCTGCGGAAGGGGAAGGAACAAAATGAAGACGATTGCCGCGCCGCCGTTAATGGAAAAGGCAAGGAAAGGAGAAAGGCTGTTTTTTTATCCTTCTTTTCCTTAATGAAAAGAAGCAAAAATCACACACGTAGTGTGTTTTCCGAAAAGCATTCTACAGAATTTGCTAAAAATCTTATGTTTAAGCTAAAATCTTTCAAATGGAAAGCTGAAAGATTTTCACGCTTAAACACGCGATTTTCTTAACGCAAATTCTGTAATGTGGGAAGAAAAGGCTTTCTGGATTGATTTGAGTGTAAGGTAAACCCCCTCACCCTTCACCCTAATTTGGTTTAGACGACATTGAGCCTGAAGTTGATTGGCCGCATCAGTTTCGTTGTAGGTCCGACCGGTTCTTGCACACGTTCAGAACCGTTCCACGCTCGGGGAGAGGGAAATAAATATGCGGGTGCTCACCCGCCGCAAATTCTGCAATGTCGGGGGAAGAAAAGGCAAAAGACGAGATTGCCGCGGTCGCATACTTCGTAATTTGGCTCGTGTGACCCTAGTGCATAAATAGATTAGCGTACTTGCAATCGGCCAATAGCGACCGGTTCTTGCACACGTTCAGAACCGTTCCTCGCAATGACAGGGTGGGTCAGGCAGAGGAGTCACACTATGCGCGCATATCGTTTTCTTATCGCTATATATCCCGCTACGCCTAAAACCAGGAACATCGCCAGCATGGCCCATTCGCCGAGAGTCGGGATGTTCGCGGCCTGTGCCTGGCCTTCGAATTCATACGCGCCGCTGTCGCACCTCTCGAACTGCGGGCGCACGAACCCCCTCTGGTCCGTGTCGGGCGGTGGGCACGCAGGGTTTCCGGCGTCGATAGCCGGGCTGTTCGGGAGAAGCGCGATCGTCGTCGTCAGGCCGCCGTTATCGAGGGGCGGTCCGGGGAATAGTCTCGGATCGGTAAACGGCTGGTCGCCGGGGCCTCCCGCGCCCAGGCAGTTGTCGGATGAATCGAGGTTGTAACCGAGGGACGTGATGCCGTTCGAACCGTCGCAGCTCCCTTCGGGGGACGGGTTAAAGAAAATATTGCTGTTGAAAAACCCGTTAAATATCCAGATGCTGTTACCTTGCGCTGTACAGTTGTCTCCAGAACATTCGGATATGTCGGAGCTGAAAGTGCAGAAGTCGATGTTCGTCGGGTTGACACTGCTGCCGTCCGCGATAGAGCCTCCGAACGCCTGGCAGTTATCTTCCTCGCACGCGGCGGTGTTATTATAGAACGTACAGTTGAGGAAGCTCTGGGAGCCTCCTCCGCCCCCGTTAAAATAAGCTCCGCCTTCGGCGAGACAGTTGGAGTCTATGCATTCGGCCTCGTTTGACTCGAACGTGCAGCCGGTAAACGCGGCTGTGAAATTGCCTCCTCCGTTATGGACAGCCCCTCCGAAAGTCTGACAGCCCGCTAACGTGCAATAGGCGCGGTTCGAAATGAAATAGGTATTGTTTATTACAAATACCGTGCTACCGCTGCCGTTGCTGATAGCCCCTCCGTTAGTCTGACAATCCTGCACCTCACACGAGACTTCGTTCGATTCGAAAATACAGTCGTTGATCGTAAGGTTGTCCGTAGATGAGTCTATTGCCCCGCCGTCATCTACGCTGAAGCCGTCGAAGAACCTGAGTCCCGATATAGTGACGTTCGTAACGCCGCCTATGTTGAATATCCTCGTCGCGCCTCCGCCGTCGAGGGTGAGGAACTCCGCGCCCGGGCCTGTTATAGTCAGGCTGACGTCGATGGGTATTTCCGAGGAAAGGCTGATCGTGCCGGGGATAGGGACCGCGAATACTATCTCGTCCCCGCCGCCCGCAGACGCGATTACATTTCTTAGCGAGCCTGCACCCGAGTCAGCGAGACTCGTGACCGTCCGTTGAATTGCTTCTGATGATAACGGGGTTAAAAACAGGGAAATGAGTAAAGCGGGTATATAGAACCTTCCGAAAATATTCATAACATCCTCCTTTTGCCTCTCTCCTGCTTGTACCGGCTCCCTTCGGGAGGGCGCATAACAAACCGGATCCCTTAAAACATTATAGAATATGGGTAAGGGACATGTCAACGGGACGGCGAGTCGCCGCGGACAATTGGGAGTATCACCCGTTCAATCCTTCGACCCTTCTACTAGCTCCCGGCTTCGCCATCCTCCTATGCTTCGGACTCCGCTAAGGCTTCGACCGACGAGAAAGCTTCGGAGGATAAAAGGCTACGCCGGATCACCCGACGGCTCATAGCCTCTGGGCGACGTGCCGCAAGCAGGACGAACGGGATGATGAGAATGCGGTTTTATGCCGGGTGCGTGAGTTTTACGTATTTATCCAGAACGGGCAGCACCGCGTCCCTGTCGCCTGGCGGTACGGCGAATACGACTCGTTCGACTCCCGCGTTCCTGAGCGTGTCCACCGTTTCCCGGTCCGGATTGCCGTATATTACGAAGGTGACGGGTATGTCTCCGGGCGCGCGCCCCGCTTCTTCGGCCTTTCTGCGGAGCTCCTTCATTCTGTCCGGCATTGTTTTGGGATCGATTCCTGCGGGAAGCCAGCCGTCGCAGAACTCGATGACACGGTCGAACGTCGTAGGGCCCGAGCCGCCCATGAGTATAGGGGGATGCGGTTTCTGGAACGGTTTCGGATAGGACCATATTTTATCGAAATTGACGAATTCCCCGTGAAATTCGGCCTCGTCCTTCGTCCATATCTCCTTCATGGCGAGGACGCGCTCTCGCAGGATGTGCCACCGCTTCTTGAAATCCGTCCCGTGGTTCGCCATCTCCTCGGCGTTCCAGCCCCCGCCAATGCCGAATATGAATCGGCCGCCCGAGAGGCTGTCGAGGCTCGCGATCTCCTTTGCCGTAATGATGGGATCGCGCTCGATGATCAGGCAGATGCCGCTCGCGATAAGGAGGCGCGTCGTGGCCGTAGCCGCGGCCGTAAGGGCGACGAACAGGTCGTACGTGTGCCAGTAATATTCCGGCAGGTCCCCGCCTCCGGGCGCGGGCGTGCGCCTGCTTGCCGGGATGTGGGTATGCTCCGGGCATCCAGAGTGATTCGAAGCCCCGGCCCTCGACCTCGCGGGCCAGCTCCGCCGGGTGTATGGCGTAATCCGTGGGGAACATGGAAATTCCGAATTTCATATGAGTGCCTCCTGCAATATTATATTATGCATTGAGTGGAATGGATGCGCCAGGGATTGGGGAGGTAGGAGCGAGTTCCGGTCAAGCCCGGGACAGGCCAGCCGCGATACACGTATGTTTAAGACACAGGACAGGTGAAAGGCTGCTTCTCAACTTGTAGGAGCGTCCAGTGCGTTTAATGAAAAGACAAAGAAAGGTGAAAGACTATTTGTTTATCCTTCTTTTCCTTGATGAAAAGAAGCAAAAATCATCCGACTACATAATTTGCTAAAAATCTCATGTACTCGCTAAATCTTCCAATTCAACCCCAGCCCGTGGAAGATTTTTAACGCTCGTACAATCGATTTTCTTAACGCAAATTCTGTAATGTCGGGAGAAAGAGAAAGAAGCTTTCTTGGATTGTGATTGGACACGGTGATAATGAGGTATGCACTCAGCCCCATTCCTGCGCGCTCTCCGCCGTTTCGCAATGAAGGGGAAGAGAACGTTCAAGCTAAGCTTTCAAGGTACGAACGGGTTGGGTTACGACTGTTGGCCGAGCAGAAGAGATTCGGTAGGATCGTAGAACGCACTATGTGCGTGTGATAGCAAATTCCGAAAAATCCGGCATAATTAAAACTGGTTTCCAGGAGGGTGAAAAATGAAAAACATTAATTTGAAATTCGCCGCTTTTGCGGTGCTGGCCCTTGCGGCCCTGGCTGCGGGGTGCAATAAGACCACGACTCAGCAGGCGGCTGTACCCGTGCCCGCTGTATCTTATACCGCCGCGCAGGTCACGCGGGGGGCGGAGCTGGTGAACGAGTGGAAGTGCAACTTCTGCCACACGCCCGAGTTGAGGGGCCCTGACGGCAAGCCTATGCCGAACCCGGAGAGGCTCCTTTCGGGGCATCCGCAGGACGAGAAGATACCCGACGTATCCGACATGGTCATAACGTCGAACGCGTTCATGGAGTTCCTCGACAACCTCGATAATACCGTGTGGGCGTCGAACGACTCGCTCGTATTTTCGGCTAACCTCACGCCCGATGTCGAGACCGGCATAGGGACGTGGACCGACGTGCAGTTCGTCGGGACGATGAGGGAGGGGATGCACATGGGCCTCGGCAGGAGGCTCCTCTACCCGATGCCGTGGCAGGAGCTGGCCGAGCTTCCGGACGCGGACCTGATATCGATCTACGCGTATCTCCGGACTATCGACCCGGTGAGCAACAAGGTGCCGCCGCCTGTCGTGCTTTACAGGTGAGGGTGGGGGGCGGGACGCTCAATTCCCGATCGAGACCGATACTCGGAATGACACACCAAATTTGAGAGCGGCTTCCCAATGACGAAGATAAAGAAAAGGCAAAAAGGAGAAAGGCTGTTTTTTTATCCTTCTTTTCCTTTCCTAAATGAATTCGGACAGGGATGAAGAAGCAAAAATCATCCGACTACATAATTTGCTAAAAATCTCATGTACTTGCAGCTAAATCTTCCAATGTCGGACCCCAGCCTGAAAGATTTTTCACGCTTCGTACATGCGATTTTCTTAACGCAAATTCTGTAATGTCGGGGAGAGAAAATGCGTGCTTCGACAACGCTTCAGCACAGAATCAGGCAGGGGCTCGACTGCTCACGGTCGATATTGCCGCGATGCTGGATTGAGCTGAGGAGATCTGGAGGGAATCGGAAAACACACATTGTGCGTGTGTGCGTTATTCCCTCGTCAGGACGGTCCGGGATACCAGTGGATGGTCGCCTGATTCCAGGTAGATCAATTCCATCTGATTGCCGCCGACGAGGCTTCCCTTGAGCATCCCGTAATCGCCCACCTCGACCAGGTTGAAACTCCTGCCGTCGAATCCTATGACGCCCAGCACGGGCTCGTCCGCTTCGTTCTCGGCTTTGTCCTTTACGTAGCTTGAGGCCTTACCCGAGGACTCGATCATCTTCCGGTGTCTTACGCCCTTGAAGTACCAGCCGTTTTGCTCGGAGACCGTGAACACTATCTCCTGCCTGTTTATCCCTTCCGGATAATAGACGTCGACGGTGCCCTTCCAGACGCCCTTAATGTCGGGCGGGGCGGATGCCGTGTCGTCCGGTATTGCCGGGAGGCTGAGGATGAATAGAATTCCGAGAGTGAGGGAAATTAACGCCGGTACGGATATTAACCTTCCTGAATATTTCATTCGCTTCTCCTTTCCTGAGAGCTTGATTCACTAAAGATACTGCCATCGGGGGTAAAGGGGTAATGTGGGGGAAAGAAAAGGCTTGAGGCTAATGAGGGCTCGGAGCAATGGATTCGTGGATTGTGCCCGGAAGGCAAAGAAAAAGAAATGCGAATTTTCTTTTCTTGATGAAAAGAAGCATACAAAGAGTATGGCTTATGAAAAGGCAAAGGAAGGAGAAAGGCTGTTTTTTTATCCTTCTTTTCCTTGATGAAAAGAAGCAAAAATCATCCGACTACATAATTTGCTAAAAATCTCATGTAAGCTAAATCTTCAATTTACCCTACTTAGCGTTGTAGTTTTCAGTGACGCAGGATTTGTGACTAATTGGATTTAGGCAAGGGCGTCCGATTCCTCACTTGTTCGAAATCGTACCGCTGAAAGATTTTTACGCTCGTACAATCGATTTTCTTAACGCAAATTCTGTAATGTCGGGGAAGGAAAGACTAGATTGCTGTGCTTGCTCGACAATGACGTCTGATTTTCAGATGCTCCTCACCCTCACAGACTCACGCTCAGTCGAGTCAGAAGCACCAATGCCTCGATTGCCTAAGACGACCGGTTCCTCGCCTTCGGATTGTTTCCCACGCTGGGGAAGGGAATTACGAACGACGGACGAACGGGTTGGATTCGTTGCTGGTTTGAGCTGAGAAGATCGGAAGAATCGTAGAAACACACAATGTGTGTGTGCGTGTTACTGGGCGGGGGAGCAGCGGAAACGGCGTAGAGAGACTTCCCTGCCCGTTTTGAGATCGAACGACATCTCCTCTTCGTACACGACGTCGAGCCCCTGCCTCTTCCATTCTGCCGCCTGCGGGCAGGGCATTTTGGCGAGAGCGCCCGAGATCTCGTCCCTGGTCTCGTAATACGTGAACAGCCCGTCCGCGACCTTCGCGTCCGAGTACCTGACCGCGAGCAGCGGGAAGGTCTTCTCCCTCATATCGAGTATGCTGATCGTGCGGTAGGAAGGGCCGGTGCCCTGGTCTACGAACATGTAGTCCCCGGAGACGCCCGCGAAGAATCCCGCGCCGCCTGTTTTATCCGCCGGCAGGGAATAGTACTCCGCTCCCTTGCCCGGGCCGCAGGGGTCGGAGGGAGGGGAGGGGGGCTTGTAAATATGTATTTCCTGTCCGGGGGAGTCCGCGTTCTGCCTAACATATATCATATATATCTTATAGGCGTATGCCGTGCCGTCCGGGCATGATGTGACTACCGGCTTGTCCGTGCCGGGGAGCAGTATGGACGATGGGGGCGCGGGCGGTTCTTCGCCCCCGGAGCTTATGACGAGTGTCATCAGGAGCAGGGCCGCCGTGAGGAGCGCGTTTCGCATCCGGGAAATTATACACGCGTCCGGCCTTTGGGGGAAAGCGGGGCCGGATCGATACTATCGACATCCGGCGCACGGACGCGATTGCAAATTGTAACAGGTAATAATATAATAGATCGAGAGAAGCGTTAAGGAGGATCGTATGATTAACTCTATATTCCGAAGTGCTTTGTTCTTTATATTGGTTGCCGGCATTATGGCGGTAGTGTCAGAGAGAGGATATTCGCAGCCGAGCCAGTGCCAGATTGTAATTACAAAAACTACGGAACCTTTTTCTACGGATGAGGAATTCGAGTTTGTCAGCGAACTGAACGGGGTCGAAACACAATTTACGGTGCTTTCGGATGACCAGGAAACTGCGGCGTTTATCAACGAGGGAGAGAATATTACAGTTACGGAGCTGCCCCGGGACGGATGGGTCCTCGAAGAAGCCACGTGTTTCTTTCTTGACGGGGCGGAGGCTGTCGAAATCGCAAACGGGGTGCGGGTTTTATGCACGGAAGGAGGGGAGTTTAAGGGCGCGAATTGTATCTTCCGCAACAGGTTGATACCGGATGTCCCCACGCTCTCTGAGTGGGGGATGATCTCCGCTGCAGCAGGGCTCGGATTGATCGGCGTGTTCTTCGCTGTGAGACGCAAACGTATGCAGGATGCATGATCCGTCCTTCGACGAGTTCAGGACGAACGATTTAAAAAAATAGATGATGAGATTCCCGATTAAAACTTCGGGAATGACAGAAAATGATTTGAAGCCTCTTCCCTCAAACTGGGGGAGGGGGCTTTTTTATTTGCGCCTTCGTCTGCACACATACGTGCTCGAAGGCATTGACCATATGTGGTTGTAAAAGTCAATCAAAAATCGTATAATTGATCAACAAATTCTTTAAGGAGGATTGGGATGGCTAACCGATTTATTCGTTTATTTCTTTTAATTTCGGTAGTTTCCGGCTTTCTGACTCTATCGGCTCAGGCGGGCAAGATAATTATCCCGGACAATGAACTGTGTATTTTACATTTTTAAAAGCACACCACAGTGCTGAGTCCCAAGTACCCTTTGAATTCATACAGAACGTAGACGGGGTGGAAACAGAAATCACCGTGTTCTCGAATTTCGAAGGGAAGCCCGATTTCATATTGTAGGCGCCGGGGGTTTTGTAAGCTTCACGGAGCTGCCTCAGGAAGGGTGGCACGCTCGAGGAAATAGAATGTTTTGAGGGAGCCGGTGTTGATATTACCAAGACCGAGGATAGCGTAACTTTCGAATGCGTCACCCCGGGCGGAGAAATATCCGGTGCGTTCTGCGGGTTCTTTAACAGGATATCACCGGACAGGATTCCGACCCTTTCGGAGTGGGGGATGATCTCCGCTGCAGCAGGGCTCGGATTGATCGGCGCTATTCTTCGCTGTGAGACGTAGGAGATCGGCAGCGTTATAGTAGGGGACAACCGGGTAAACAAAACGAAATTTCCGGTTATCGCGCATTGTGACAAAAGAAAAATCCTCCCTAACCCTCCTTTACAAAAGGAGGGGATGAAAGGATGATGAAAAAATAATAGGCCTCTTCCTCCGGAGTGGGGGAAAGGGCTTTTTTATTTGCGGGGCGGAAGCGGGACGCACACGATGCGCGCGGCAATATATACGCGATATACAGTATTGAGGTGTATAATTAGCGTGCCGGAGGGGGTGGAATGGGGGGCGTCTGCGATTATCCGGGGCGTGTTGAATCGCACAGGATAATGTAGTAAAATCGTGCGAGCAAGGGGAGTTAGAAAATCCATTCAAGGGAGGAATTAAATCATGGAGAACAGCAAATCATTGGGAAATTTGGTCGTCGGCATAATTTTCGGCGTGTTCTTATTGGCGGTCGGTGCGGCGAGCGTTAACGCGCAGCCCGTTTATCCGCAGCCCGCGCCCGTCGCCCCGGCCCCGGCTTCGCCGTGCTCGTCGACGGAAGGCATATCGTGCTCGAAAAAGTGCCAGCCCATGGTCGTCAACGTGGAGACCGTGAAGGCTAGCGGCGTAACTGTGTCGGAGGTGTCCGAGAGCCAGCAGGTGAGCATGCTTTCGGGAAAGGCGCTCGATTTCAGGGCGACCTGCCCGGCAGGGTCTTTCGCCATCGGCGGCGGTTATACGGTCATGCCCGAAGAATCGACGATCGACATGAAAGAGGTCAGGGTTACGTCGAGTATCGCCGACAACATGAACCCGAGCGGATGGAACGGATGGAAGGTTTCTGTTTTCAGGAAGGAAGGCGCGGGGTCACCCGACAACTGTCTCATGGTCGAAGTGCGCGCGTACTGCATACAGGGATCCTGAGGGGTTAATATTTGAGCGTGGGCTGATCTGCCTGCAGCTGGCTGATTATATGATATGGCGTAAGATAAATTAAAGTATCCCCTCACCCTCGGTGGGGACGAGGGAAATTATTAAAAAATTGAACGAAGCGCTCCCCGCTCCGCCGGAAACGGCGGGACGGGGAGTTTTTTTTGCGCGGGGACTTCGCTTTATTGTAAAGACACACGTAGTGTGGTTTAAGAAAAGACAAAGAAAGGATAGTGTCTATTTTTTTCCTTCTTTGTCCTGGATAAAAGAAGCAAAAATCATCCGACTACATAATTTGCTAAAAATCTTGTGTATTAAGCTAAAATCTTTCAATTCCACCCACAGCCCTGAAAGATTTTCACGCTTAATACAACTCGATTTTCTTGACGCAAATTCTGTAATGTCGGGAATAAATACACGCGCTTCGGCAAGCTCAGCGGTGAACGGGTTGGATTGAGCTGAGCGCGGATGTGAGTGATCGTATGCCCGCGGGTGCTCACCCGCCGCAAATTCTGTAATGTCGGGGAAAGACAAGGAAAACTAAATCCCCCTTAATTTGGCTTTAGTAAGGAGGTGCTGAAAGTTAACGTGCTGGTTAGTTTTAGCCGGCATCGACCAATTCCTCACTAGTTCGGAATTGTTCCCCTTTTTCTAAGGGGGAAATTGAAAAGCGAAAGATAGATTTCTCGGCTTTGCCGAGAAATGGCAAATCATTAAAAAAAACCGTTCGTACTGAGCCTGTCGAAGTATGAACGGGTTTGGCTTCGTTGCTGGTTTGAGCAGAGAAGGTTCGGAAGGATCGTATATGAGCGCAGGTGATCTCCCGCCTCACGACTTTCTGCGGAGGTATCCGATGCCGCGGTATATGCCCTGGTAGATCAGCGGGAGGACCATGAGGCCGCCGATGAACCAGAGGTCCTTTCTGTTCGCGGGGCTGCGCGCGGTCTCGGCGATCATTACAGCGAGCGCGACGAAGCACACTGCGGCGGCTATTACCGGTATACGCCGGCTGCTGCCCGTCACACCGGCGAGCCTGGCGTTCGCTACGTTGACAGTGAGGAATATGACGATAAACCCCGTGCTGGCCGCGGCGGAGAGGGAGTGGAGGTCGAGGAAGTTCACGATCAGGAGGACGAGCACCGAGATGACGATGAGACCCGCCGGATGCCGGCCCCTGAACTCGCGGAGGTATATGGGCGGGGCCTCGTTCACCCTGGCGAGCATCAGCGGCAGCTTCGACGCGCCGAATAGCCCGGCGTTTATGGCGGACGCCGTCGCTAGTATGGCCCCTACCGCGAGGAGCACGAACCCGGATCTGCCCATGAACAGCTCGGCCGCTGCCGAGAGCGTATAATCGCGGGAAGCCGAGACCGCGCCGAAGCTCATGTGTCCGAGCACCACGATTATTATCAGCACGTAGAACACGAGCGCCGTCGCGACCGAGCCGTAGTATGCGAGCGGGAGGTTCCTCTCCCTGTCCTTCACCTGGTCGGAGACGTTCGCGATGAGCTCGAACCCCTCGTAGCTGAGGAATACGAGCATCCCGGCGGCGATTATGCCCGGGGCCGGGACCCATTCCGACGGAGCCATGCGCTCGAACGTGAGGCCGCTTCCGAGGAGACCGAACACCACGAAGACGAGGAGTATGAGGAGCTTGCTCAGGTTGAAGAACCCTTCCGACCTTTCGACCAGCGCGGGCCCCGCGAAATTGACCAGCGCGAGCGCGATTACGACCGCCGAGACGAGCACCCTGTGCCAGCGGGCGTATTCCGCGTGAGGAAAGAACGTGGCGGCCGCGTAATTGGCGAAGGCGTAAGCGTAGACCGAGAGGAGCACGACGTAGCTCATGACGAGGAGGGTGTTGAGCGAGCCCGTGATGAACCCGGGGCCGAACGCCTTGTTGAGGAACGTGACCGTGCCGCCCTTGCTCGGAAAGCGAGGGAGAGTTTTACATACGAGTAAGCCGTAAGCAGCGCGACCAGGCCGCCAATGAGGAACGAGAGGAACGTCGCGCCCCGGGACTCCACGGTGGCGAGGCCGAGCGTGGCGAATATCCCGCCGCCGACTATGCCCCCGATGCCGATAGAGAACGCGCCCAGGAACCCGATAGCCCCGCTTCCGGCGGAGATGTTTTCATCCGGGTTGTCGAGCCGCCTGCTTATCCTCGATAGGAGTGCCATCGGTCCCTCGCAGAGTGCCTGATTGATTCGCGCGTCCGGTGAGCGCGGACCGCGCAAGGGAATTTATATAACACATGAGGGGGAAAAAGATAGCGGGGGAGTAATGGATTTGCGCATTGTGCTTGGGCACTGCAACTTCATAAGGGCAAAGAAAAGGCAAAGGAAGGCGAAAGGCTGTTTATTATCCTTCTTTTCCTTGATGAACACACGTAGTGTGGATTATGAAAAGACACACGAATTGTGTGTTTTATGAAAAGACAAAGGAAGGAGAAAGGCTATTTTTTATCCTTCTTTTCCTTTCCTGAAATGAATTCACAATGAGAAGCAAAAATCATCCGACTACATAATTAGCTAAAAATCTCATGTGCTACGCTAAATCTTTCAATTCTACCCGCAGCCCGTGAAAGATTTTTAACGCTCGTACAATCGATTTTCTTAACGCAAATTCTGTAATGTCGGGAAAGGAAAAAGATGAGATTGCCGCGGTCACGTACTTCGCTCCGCTCGCAATGACAGATAATTTAATGTAAACCCCCACCCTAGCCCTCCCCCTCCCAATTGGGGAGAGGGAATTAAGAGGAAGGATGAGGATCCCGCGAATGACCCTTAACAGTGATAATAATATTGAAACATACAATGTATGGACAAATGTAATACAATGTATTATAATGTGCCGGGTAAGGAAGAAGGAGGAAAAATGGGCAAGGATTCGACTATATATATAAGGATCGAGGAAGGGGAGAAGAGGGACTTCGAAAGGCTCGCGTCGAGCCTGGGCATGACCCCGTCCGGGGCCGTCAGGCTGTTCATAAAGAAGGCGCTCGCGATGAAGGCGATCCCGTTCAGGGTGGGGCTCCCGGAGGAAAGGGACGGCGGGGATTCCGGAGCCGAGGACTACGAGAGCCTGTTTAAGTGATGATGTCATTGGGACAAAAACATTGAACTTGGGGCCGGAGTAAACTATAATTTTACATCTTCAATAAAGCATACAACGGAGGATTTTATTACATGAGAATCGCCTTGAAGTATTTATTTGTTTTATTTCTCACGGCTTCGACGTTCGCGGGCGCGCGGGCGGAGGACGCCGTACTCAACGTGACACCGGGGAACTACCAGATAAAGAGGGAGACCAGCTCCAATGATGAACCCCAGGCAGTTGTCCACGACGAAGAGAAGTGCATTACAGATAAAGTGTTTGATCCTGTGAGCGCGCTTCCCTCCAAAGCGGGCTGCTCTGCCAGCAACGTAAAGAAGAGCGGGAATACTGTAAGTTTCGATATCAATTGCACGGGCGGGGAACAGATGCCGCCATTGACAGGCAAGGCTGAGTACAGCTCGAACGGAATGGCGATTGGGTGGAACATCGTACTGAACGGGCAGTTTGAAGGGAAACCTGTGACCATAATCACCAAAGCCGAGGGGAAACGGATCGGGGAGTGTAAATAATATCTGCTTCTGTCGTAATGACACCCTTAAATATTGTAGGAGCGACTTCCGGCATCGCGACACACGGATTGTGTGGTTTCATGAACAAGCCGAGGCACAAAAGATAAGGCAAAGATGTATTCTCTTCTTTTCCTTGCCGAACTCACGTAGTGTGTTTTATGAAAAGACAAGGAAGGAGAAAGGCTGTTTTTTTATCCTTCTTTTCCTTGATGAAAAGAAGCAAAAATCACACACAGTGTGTGTTTGATGGAACGACAAAGACAATATTATTTTCCTTCTTTGTCTGGATAAAAGAAGCAAAAATCATCCGACTACATAATTTGCTAAAAATCTTGTGTTGAAGCTAAAATCTTTCAATTAGAAAGCTGAAAGATTTTCACGCTTAAACACGCGATTTTCTTAACGCAAATTCTGTAATGTCGGAAAGAAATCACCCTTCGACAAGCTCAGGGTGCAACGCGTTGCGCTCGCAATGGAGGCAGGATGTTAGAGCACGGTTGTAGAGCCGATCGAGGCGGAAGAGCATTGCCGCGCTGCATAGATTCTGTAATGCCGGGAAGAGAAAGGCAAAAGATAGATTTCCGCTCTACGCGGGATTCAATTGCAGATGGTGTATTTAGTGCACAGAACGTTTCTGTAGTTCCGGCTGACGAGGATATTGTTCGTGAAGACCGGGGGCTTGAAGTATGTGATTTTCGTTTCCCGGCCGGATACGGATTTATTCTGTTCGGCGGGGATCACGTAGATGTATGAGATGACGTCATCGGGATAGGACGTGTATACGATCACGTTTGCCGTCCCTTCGGAACCCATCGACAGCGCGGGTGACAATAGCAGCCCCGCAATTAACGAAAGAAGCATCTTCTTCATAACCCTAAACAAATACCCCTTTACCAATTTTGTCAATCTTTCTATCTTAAATACGCCCGAAAATTGTAAATGGATTCAAAAAAATTGTTATGCGGGGGAGGGGGAAAGTATGTCCATAATATCGTGTAAGGAGAGGAGGTTAGGGGTAGGATGGGGATGAGGATGGAGGCCGATTGCTGCGAGGTCTTCGCTTCAATGTAAAAGCACACGTAGTGTGTTTTATGAAAAGACAAAGGAAGGAGAAAGGCTGTTTTTTTATCCTTCTTTTCCTTGATGAAAAGAAGCAAAAATCACACACGTAGTGTGGATTATGAAAAGACTGTACAGAATTTGCTAAAAATCTTGTGTTTAAGCTAAAATCTTTCAAATGGAAAGCTGAAAGATTTTCACGCTTAAACACGCGATTTTCTTAACGCAAATTCTGTAATGTCGGGAAGAGAAAGACGAGATGCTGAAACAAGTTCAGCATGACAACGCTTATCGTCCTTCGACCCTTCGACGAGCTCAGGACAGGCAGGCTCATGGACGAACGGGTATGAAAGCAAATCCTCCCTAACCTCATTTGGGATAAGGCATCATTGAATGCCGGAACGATATATTTCCTTCGAGCGCTCTTTAGCGGCAGGGCGTCCGAATTGCTTGTATCGCATTCGTTCATTTGTTCTAAGGCAGGGAATAAACAAGCGTTCCTGACGAAATTGCCGCAGTTGCTGATTTTGGCGGAGGAGATGGCGGAAGGATCGTACATGAGCGCAGATTCTGCGCCGCACTATGTGTGTTTGTATTTGAATACGGTGTAGAGGCCGGTCGGGTCGGTGTAGACTTCTTCCGCCGTGCGGAATCCCGCTTCCCTGCCGAGGCGTATCCAGTCGGACGGCTGTTCGGGGAGGTCGGATTTTTTCACGTGATCGAAGACGATGCCGAGCTCCTCGGGTGTGAGATCCACCCACGTGCGCGTTACGACGTCTTTGAACCTGTCGAAATAGGCCGCCCTGTCCTCGCCCTCTGTGAGCGTGGGCTCGTAGATCATATATATCCCGTCTTCCGGGACCGAGTCCCTTACCCTGCTCATGAACTCGCCCTTTTTTTCAGTCTCGAGGTGGTGGACCGAGAGCCCGACCCATACGACGTCGGGCGGGATATCCATGAACGTGTCGAAATCCTCGAAGTCGCCGGTGATAAGGCGGTGCTCGGCGGGGAGGCTTTCGAGCTCCTTCCCTGCTATCTGAAGCGCCCATTCGGAGAGGTCGATGCCCGTGTACTCGCTGACGTTCGTGCCGAGGAGGCTGCGGGAGGACCAGTATGCGTCCCCGCACGCGAGGTCGGCGAACGAGAACGGCCAGTCGATTTCGTCGTTCAATATTTCGTGGAGCCTTCCGTATGCGGCTTTGTGGGACATGTAGTCGTGCTCGATCACTTTCCTGTATATGTCCCAGTGGCGGCGGAATATCTCCGTTACCTCTTCGGGCGAGTGTCCGTTCCTGAGCGGGTGATGGAATCCCGGCATTGCGTGAGGCCTCCGTGTGAATTTTCCGTAATGATACTGCCTGTCGGCGCGGAGGGGAAGGGGGGAGTACGCATATCTCAGGGGTTAGCGCGTCCCTCCCGCGTCGAGGGAAACGTATTTTGTAATCCTCACTGCCTGATTTCGACGGGGAGGGAGTTGTAGACGGAGGACCCGTTCACTTCCTCTATGTTCACGTCGAGCACCCTGTCTATGCTCGAGCCGTCGATCTGCTTCAAGTTCACGTCGATGATACCGGTCGTCGCGTTGACGCTATTCGGCTGTAAAAGCGGGCTCAGGAATATGCCCCAGAGCGCCAGTGCTATAAAGGTGAGAATTATTTTCGTATATGTGTCTATCTTCATGTGATGCCTCCCTGGAATATTTTAACCCGGATTTTTCTGAAACTCGTCAAGCTCTTTCTGCGAGAGGCCTGTTTTGCCGAAGATCGGCGATTACCGGGCCGGGCCGGCTGCGCGAGTGTCACGCGGATCCCTCTCGGAGCGACTTCAGCCGCGACCCGTATGTGTGTTGAAAGACAGAGAAAGGAGAAAGCTGGGTTTACCCCTTTTCCGTGATGAACAGGTCGTAAAAATCATCCGACTACCTAATTTGCTAAAGATCTTATGTTTAAGCTAAAATCTTTCACGTGGACAGCTGAAAGATCTTCACGCTTAAACCCTCGATTTTCTTACGCAAATTCTGTAATGTCGGACAGCGCATCGCCGGCGTTTAGAAACAGGATATCAAGACTTCCGTAGAGCTTTTTTATACTTCTTTGACGAGAGGCTCGATATCTTCAAGGCTTCCCCGCGTCGGCGACTATGCCTGTTCGCGTTCGGGCCCAGCTCGCGTGCGGCTTTCTCCACCGCGTCGGCGCGTCTCCCTGTAATTGTCACTCTTGCCCCTTCGGCGATAAAGCGCCTTGCGGAGGCGAAGCCTATACCGCTGTTCGCGCCCGTTATTAAAGCGGTCTTACCGTCTAGTCTGCCCATAATCCGTCTCCTTTCAGAACTGAAGTTGATAAACCTTTAGTAGCATCTGACAGGCGCGGGGATTCAGCGGAGAAAAAGAGGGAAAAATATTAATAAATGTGAATGCGTCTCCGAGCCACGAATCACCGGCTTGGAATCACTGCCTGATTTCGACGGGGAGCGAGTTGTAGACGGAGGACCCGTTCACTTCCTCTATGTTCACGTCGAGCACCCTGTCTATGCTCGAGCCGTCGATCTGCTTCAAGTTCACGTCGATGATACCGGTCGTCGCGTTGACGCTATTCGGCTGTAAGAGCGGGCTCAGGAATATGCCCCAGAGCGCCAGTGCTATAAGGGTGGCAGAATTCTTTCCAAATGCTATGGGATCATTGATCGGTTTTCTGAAGATTTAGATCTGATTCTGGATTGGGATGTTGTCACGGATGAAAATCCTAACGAGCAAAGATCTAATAGACAACAAGATATATTCAATGTGAAATGAAAAGAGCAGACAAATGTATATATCAAGGACAGGTTCCTCTCGATTTTACTTGAAGCAATAAATCCCATTTGTAATGCAGAGATTGATCGTAATTGCGGCCATGACATTAACATAATAGATCCGAAGGCATTTGATGACGAGTATTTGAGACCGGGAATAAAATTAGAATTAGGGTCTTTGGCATCTATGGTTCCTTCGGAAGAGTTCTCTGTGAAACCGTATGCCGCAGAAATCATCCGAAAAGTGTTTGACCAATCGGCAGTAGAAGTTACCGCCAATACCGCGGAGAGAGCATTTTGGGAAAAAGTAAAAATCCTGCATGCCGAATCGTATAGACCTGGAAATCCAAAACATCGTTCGAGATCTTTAGATGTTCAGGTACGCAGACCGTGAAAATTTTTAAGCTCGGACTATCGATTTTCTTAACGCAAGTTCTGAAGTCGGGGGACAAACGTGCTCGTCTGCGGCTTGAAATGACAGGAAAATTAAGGTATACCCCCACCCTGACTCTCACCTTGGTATGGGGAGGGAAATTATAAATAAAAAAGAATATATTCGGGGGTTGAAAATGGGGGCGGGAATGAGAATAATTCCTCTGATGAGGACGCTCGTTATCGGCGACATACACGGGAACTTGCCCGCGCTCATGCAGGCGTTCGAGCGCTCGAAATTCAACCCCCGGAAGGACAGGCTGGTCTCGCTCGGGGACGTGTTCGACGGTCATCCGTATTCGGCCGAGTGCGTCGAGGAGCTGATGAAGGTGAAGGACCTCGTGTGGTGCCTCGGGAACCACGACACGCTCGCGATGTCCTGGCTCTCGGGTGAACGGAATAGGAAGCGGGCGCTTGACGATAGGGAGTACGAGGACCTGTTGACCATCAAATTTTCATACGGGGGCGGGCGTACGGCGGATGACAGGAAGCGCATGAGGAGGCACTTCGAATTCGCGGAAAAGAAGTGCGTGCCCTTTTACCTGGACGAAGACGGGAGGTTCTACGTGCACGCCGGGATCGATTGGGACTACCCGCCCGACGGGCAGCCAGACCCGGAGGTCTATTACACGGACAGAAAGACGTATGCGCTGTTCGCGCGGCTCTTCGAGATAGGCGGGCTCAGGTTCCCGTACCGGGACGTGTTCATAGGGCACACGAAGACGATCAACGAGTACCCGGACGGGAAGCCCGTGAGGAGGGCCAACCTCTGGAACCTCGACACGGGCGCGGGGACGTATGGGAAGCTCACGATAATGGATGCGGATACGTATGAGTATTGGCAGAGTGATTGGGGGGAGGAAAATAAATGAGATTGAGGGGCCATACTTCGCGCCTTTTGGAATGGGAAGGAAAAGACGGGAGGCCGGAGCGGATTCGAGCCATAGTTTGAGCATTATAGTCTGGACTTCACTTCATCGGAAAGACAAAGGAAGGAGAAAGGCTGTTTTTTTTATCCTTCTTTTCCTTGATGAAAAGAAGCAAAAATCATCCGACTACAGAATTTGCTAAAAATCTCATGTTTCGCTAAATCTTCCAATTGGAAGCTGAAAGATTTTTACGCTTAAATCGGATTTTCTTAACGCAAATTCTGTAATGTCGGGGAAGACAAAGACTGGATTCCCGATTAAAACTTCGGGAATGCAAAAAACTAGACCCTGAAACGAGTTCAGGGTGACAGGAAAGGATGAGATTGCCGCGCTGCATTTCATTGCGCTCGCAATGACAGATACTATTCATGTACCCTATCCCCGGCTTTAGCCCTGTGCGGTGGATGGAAATTAGATCATGGACGGACGGGGCGGAGTTCGTCGATGGCTCCGGAAAAGGAAAGAGGAAAAGAGATAGTATGAGATTCAGGAACATACACGTCATCGTAAACCCCGTGTCGGGGCAGTCGCCTGTGGATATCGACATGATAAGGTCGAAGCTCGAGGCGTCCGAATCCGCGTTCAGGATCGTGCTCACGGAGCCCGACACCGGGCCGGAAATTCTGGCGCGGAGGGCCGTCGAGGAAGGCGCCGACCTCGTAATGGCCGCGGGAGGGGACGGGACTGTGCTCGGCGCCGCCGAAGGATTGATCGGGACGGGCGTGCCGCTTGGAGTGATACCCGAAGGCACGGCGAACGTTTTCGCAGCCGAGCTCGGAATACCATACGACAGCGGAGCTGCACTCGACCTCGTGCTCGGGGACGAGTGCGATGTGAGGCCGGTCGACGTCGGTTCGGTCGCGGGGAAGCATTTTCTGCTGAGGGTCGGCATAGGGCTCGAGGCCGCGATGACGGTCGAGACCGACCCCGATCTCAAAAAGAAACTCGGCGTGCTCGCTTACCTCTGGACGGCGTTTGACCTCGGGCGGCGGTTAAACCCGATTCTCTACGAGCTTGAGCTCGACGGCCGGAAAAAGTGGGTCAAGGGCGTTACGTGCGTCATATGCAACTCGGGGAACGTCGGCGTGCCCGGCGTGAAGCTCATGCCGGAGATAGACCCGTCGGACGGGTATCTGAACGTGATCGTCGTGGAGCAGGCCACGTTCCGCGCCGTGGGCTCGCTCGTTTATCATGCGCTCCTGAGCGTCTTTCCCGGAAAAAAGGAATGGGGGGAGAGGAGGCATTTAACCTTATACACGTGCACCGCGCGTGAGGTGTCGGTCAAACCGCATCCCGCGCAGATAGCCGCACGCGACGGCGAGGTGATAGACGCGGGCTTCCCGCTCACTGTCACGCTCGAGCCGAAGGCGCTCCTCGTTGCGGCCCCCGCCGGGAAGGGCGTATAATGGAGGCGGAATGAGCTTCATAACGGAAATGAGGAGACTCTATCTCCATTTCAAATACCAGGGCGCGAAGAAGGGGATGCTCGCCGCATACGACAAGCTCGCCAGGTGGGTGACGGGCGGGCCGCTCACGAGGTTCTGCAGGGTGACGGGCGAGCTGTGGATCGGAGGTCAGCCGAGAGGGGCGGGGATGAAGACCCTGAGGTCGCACGGCATTACCGCCGTCGTGAATATGCGGAGCGAATACGACTACCCGGAGCTCGCGAAGATACACGAGCTCAAATACCTGAGGCTTCCGACCGAGGACAACGGCACGCCGACGCTCGCGGACCTCGCGAAAGGCGTCGAATTCATGACGGACGAGATCGAAGGCGGGGGCAGGGTGTACGTGCACTGCTGGGAGGGGATAGGGAGGAGCGCGACCATGGCGGCTGCTTATCTCGTGAGCAAGGGGAGCACGCCCGAACAAGCGTGGAAGAAAATTAAAATGGTGCGCCCGTTCATACGACCGACCGCGGCGCAGATAAAACGTGTTGAGGAGTATGCGATATTGTACATCTGAGGATGTCACCCGGGCCCGTTCGGGGACTAATTCTTAAACTTGTTTTTCCTCCAAAAAATAAAGGGGCGCGATCAATCACGCCCCTTTTGTTTACATCTTACTTCTTTTTAGCAGCCGTCTTCTTCTTAGGAGCTGCCTTCTTTGCTGCTTTCTTCTTTGGTGCAGCCTTCTTCGGCGCAGCTTTCTTAGGAGCGGCCTTCTTCATCGTTTTCTTCTTCGGAGCTGCCTTCTTCTTTGGGGCGGCCTTTCTTAGCCGTCGCCATGAAAGCTACCGAATGACGGACTGACTTTGACTTCGAAGCCTTCTTCGCGGGCTTCTTCGCTGTCTTCTTTACTGCCTTCTTAGCTGGTTTTTTTGTAGCCATTTACTAATCTCCTGTTTTAAAGTGGATTTTTACAGATAAAAGATAATAGACTTACTAACCCGGTCGTCTCGCAGCAGTTATGTTATATCGGGCCGACTATAACCACCGCTGCTCTGTAAAAAAACCCGCCATGCAACGACAACCATATTGCACTTGTATGGCGGGGGTCTATTTTCTCATCTATGCAATCCTCCTTTCAGTGAAATTACCAACATAATACTATACTAACAGATTTTTGTCAAATAAATTTACCTGTTAATTTTTCTGTCAGCGTTGCTTGATTTATTCCTCAGACAGATTATATTTATTCGAGCACTATTCTTGAACCGGAGAACCGGCCTTATGACCGATAAAAACCCCGAATCCAAATATAAGGCGCCGGCGGAAGGCATAGCCGGCGGTAAGTCGAAAAAGCGGAGTCCTAATTTCCCCTGCATCGATCTCGAAAAAGCACTCGAACTCACGGAGAAGATCTACGCCGTCGACAAGAGGGCCCCTATCCCCGTGAGCCTGCTCATAGCCAGGTGGGGTCTGCCTAAATATAATAGTTATGTCAGGCAGCTTATTGCGGCCCTTACTTACTACGGTGTATTAGAGTCCACGGGAAAGGGTGAGAACAGGCGCGTGGCCGTTTCGGACAGGGGTTACAGGATACTGGAGAAGGCCCCCGACAGGGCCAAGCTCTTGAGGACGGCGGCGCTGGAGCCCAAGCTCTTCAACGAGGTATGGCAGCACTACAAGTCGAGGGGTATTCCGAGCAACGACGTGCTCGAAAGGGACCTCATCTGGCAGAACAGTTTCGCCAACACGAGATTCACCAAAAACGGGGCGAAGATGTTCATTGCTAACCTGAAATCTACCATCAATTTTGCTAAGATTTTACCGGACAACGTCATGTACGGCGAGGACAACAGGTCTGAAGTGATAGACGTGATGATCCACGAGCAGAGCGGGACGGCCTCGACGGGGTCGTTCAGGAGGCTCGACCTTACCCTGGGCAGCGGGGAGGTCGCCACCTTACAAATACCCACCTCCATAACCATGAAGGAGATAAGATACCTTCAGGACGGAATAAATCTCATTCAAGGGGACCTGTTCCCCGAGACCAAGGACGACGGGAGCAAGTAAATACGGGCCTTCCCGCGCCTAAAAGCCCGCCCGGCGGGCGCTTCGGTAAATTTCTTGTAAAATCCGGCAGTGCATAATCTGACAGAAAATACCCCATCCCGCTGACAGGACGGGCTGAAAAATTGCTCGTTCAAGGATATGTGAGGGTTGGGGTTGATAGTTAAAGTAATAAGCGGCGGGATGCCGGTTTTTACCGGGTTTTGGACAGGTGGGCCTCGCCGGACAGGGGGGGAAGCCGGACCTGGCGGGGGATTAGCGGGGGAGGGGGGAGGGCCGCCGCGGGCAGGGGGAGTTGTGGAGGGTGTTGATATGGAATATAAAGGAAAAGGAGGGAGGCTGGAGTTGGTTCGGAGCAATGGATTTATGGATGGTGCTCGGGCTGGGCTGCTTCGTAAAGAATAAAGAAAAGGCATATTATTTATTCTTCTTTTCCTTGATGAAAAGAAGCAAAAATCACACACGTAGTGTGGTTCCGAAAGATTCTACAGAATTTGCTAAAAATCTCATGTACTCGCTAAATCTTCCAATTCAACCCCAAACGGAGGGGTAGTTTAGCGATGTCCGTGGCTAACTAACGTCGTGCGGATAGGAAAGGGTGTCCGAATGCGCGCTCGCTTGCATTCGTTCCGTGGAAGATTTTTAACGCTCGTACAATCGATTTTCTTAACGCAAATTCTGTAATGTCGGGAAGAATCACCCTTCGACGGGATCAGGGTGAACGGGTTGGGGATTAGACCCTGAAACAAGTTCAGGGTGACAGATATGGATTTCTCCTGTTGGTCGAAATGACAGAGATATAAAGGTACACCCTCACCCTTTCCCTCTCCCCTCCTGTGGAGGGAGAGGGAAATTAATGTGCGGATGCTCACCCGCCGTAAATTCTGTAATGTCGGGGGAAAGAAAAAAGCGGGAGTGTGCCTGTATTAAACAGGGATGCCGAGGTGGATGAGGAGGTCGTGTTCGCGTACGGGCTGAGCGTGTCTGACCGAGAGCGCGACGGCGTTCTCTTGCGCGGTTATTTCGGAATGTTCACCGCTAACCGTATCGTATACGCGGGCGAGGAGGTCTCCCTTCCCGACTTTCGCTCCGCACGGGACACTCGGGTAGTAATCGCCCGTGGATCCTGCCCTGACGAACGAGCTTTTTTCAACGATCCTCGTCTCGTTCCTCTCGGGCGCGCCCGAGGCGGTCATGCCGAGATGATCCATGATCCTGAGTATGCCGTTTATGCATTCGGTAACGGCGAATTCCGATAATGAGCGCGACTCGCCTCCCTCGTAAACGAGCACGTTCTTTCCGCTGAGCCACGCCGCCTTTCGGAACGTGCCCTCCATGAGAGGGGAGTCGAGTATGAACGGGGGCGCGAACGCGAGCGCGAGCTCCATGTTGCCGGGCGCGCCGGTTACGCACCTGATGTGCGGGTAGTTCTCGTTGACGCCGCCCGAATGGAGGTCGAGGCCGCAGTCTGCCGAGGGGAGCAGGTGCTGCATTATGGCGAGCGCCATCTTTTGGGAAAGGGGGCCCGTGCGCGATCCGGGGAAGCCTCTGTTCAAGTCCTTGCCGTCGGGCAGGAAGCGCGAGGAGTTGAGGAAACCCCAGACGTTCGCTATGGGGAGCGCGATCACTGTGCCCGCGTCGGGGACTATGGAGCCGTCCGTGATCATGCGTCTCAGCGACTCGACGCCGTTCAGCTCATCCCCGTGGAGACCGGCCGTGATCAGGAGCACCGGGCCGTCCTCCTCGCCCCTCCAGACGCAGACGGGCAGCCTGATAGCGCCCTCTCTCCTGTGGGAGCCGATCTCGATGCGGAGGAATTCCTTCCCGCCTTTCGGGATGAGCCTCCCGTTTATCTTTATCGCCCTCTTCATCTATGCCCTTATGCGGTCCCGCCTCATGCTGCGGACGTGCGCGTTGTCTTCTATGAATTTAATGATCCTGGACGCGACGTCAATCCCTGTCGCGCCTTCGATGCCTTCCAGGCCCGGGGAGGAATTCACCTCGAGCACCATCGGGCCCTTGGAGGACTGGAGCATGTCCACGCCCGCGACGTTAAGTCCCAGGAGCTTCGCCGCGTTCACGGCCGTCTTCAATTCCTGCCGGCTGAGATTGATCATCTTAGCCGTGCCGCCCCTGTGCAGGTTCGAGCGGAACTCGCCCTCCGAGCTCTGGCGCTTCATCGCGCCGATGACCTCGCCCCCGACGACGAACGCCCTCACGTCGGCGCCCTTCGCCTCCTTGATGAATTCCTGTATGAGCATGTTGGCCTTGACGCCGTAGAACGCCTCCATGACGGATTTCGCGGCTTTCTTATTCTCCGCGAGCACGACGCCGATGCCCTGAGTCCCGTGGAGGAGTTTTATTACGAGCGGCGTGCCGCCCACGAGCTCGATGATGTGGTTGATGTCCGGTAGGGTCGGACGCGAACGCGGTGACGGGCATGCCTATGCCCGCCCGCGCGAGTATCTGCATGCTGCGGAGCTTGTCGCGCGACCTGGCTATCGCCTGCGATTCGTTCACCGGGAAGACGTGCATCATCTCGAACTGGCGCACGACGGCCGTGCCGTAGAACGTGCGCGACGCGCCTATGCGCGGGATGACGGCGTCAACGCCCTTCAGCTTTTTCCCGTAGTGGTAGACCTCGGGGTTGCCCCTCTTTACGACCATGTAGCACTTGAGGAAATCTATTACTTCGACTTCGTGACCCATCATTTCCGCGGCCTCGACGAGGCGGCGGGTGGAATAGAGCTTCTTGTTTCTCGATAACACGACTATTTTCATAAAACACTCCTGTGTGTGTGTTGCGGTGACGATACTAAATTTCGAATTCCGGTCGGTCAGGCGAAGCGCCTGACGATATCTGCGGATGATTGCCTGTCGGGAACTTCTCTCTCGGGAATAGTATGACATAAAAAAGGAGAATCGGAAGCGGGAATTTTTGGGGGGGGAGTGGGGAGAATGACGCGGGTCCTCCGTGACGGTCGCAATGACACTCCTAAATTTGTAGGAGCGGCTTCCAGCCGCGACACACATAGTGTGTTTTATGGAAAGGCAAGGATTTATGAAAAGGCAAAGGAAGGTGAAAGATTATTTTTTTTATCCTTCTTTTCCTTGATGAAAAGAAGCAAAAATCATCCGACTACATAATTTGCTAAAAATCTCATGTACTCGCTAAATCTTCCAATTCTACCGCATCCCGTGGAAGATTCTTAACGCTCGTACAATCGATTTTCTTTACGCAAATTCTGTAATGTCGGGAAGAGAAAGAATTTCTGGATTAATTTGAGTGTAAGGTGACACCCCCATCCTCACCTTCCCCCCTCCAGGGGGAAGGAATTAAGAATACAGGGTGAACGGGTTGGGCTTCGTTGCTGGTTTGAGCGGAAGTGATTCGGAAGAATCGTAGAACACACGCGCGCGTGTTCGCACATGCCTGAAACCGTTGTATAATGTTCCCTATATCAACAGTTAAGGTGCAGGGAGCCGGGTATGGAAAAGGACAACGAGACAGTAATCGTCATGGTGGAAATCACCAAGGGGTCGAGGAACAAGTACGAGTACGATAAGGTAAAGAAGCGGATAAAGTTCGACCGTCTACTGTATGCGTCCGTCCATTATCCGAGTGATTACGGGTTCATAGAGGACACGCTCGGGGGGGACGGGGACCCGCTCGACGCGCTCGTGCTTCTCTGGGAGCCCACGTTCCCGGGGTGCATAATATTGTCGAAGCCCATAGGGATGTTCATGATGGGGGACGAGAAGGGGCCCGACGAGAAGATACTCTGCGTGCCCGTGGACGACCCTCACTGGAGCCACATCGAGAAGCTGACCGAGATTCCGCCCCACCTGCTCCGGGAGATAGAGCACTTCTTCGCCTCGTACAAGACGCTCGAGAAGAAGAACGTGCACGTCGAGGGGTGGAGGAACAAGGACGCTGCGCTCCAGACGATTAAGGAGGCGCAGGAGAGGTATAAGAATAAGGGGAAGAAGAAGAAAAAGAAGGCGAATCGCCAGTCTGACTGGCTGTAAATCTTTCGATGAAATGTCCTTCGACAGCACACTGCGTGTGCGCTCAGGACAAACGGGGTTGACATTAAATCCACCCTAACCCTTCTTTATGAAAGGAGGGAATTAAAAGAAAAGGCAAAAGCGAATATTATTTTCTTCTTTATCCTTTCCTGAAATGAATTCAGGACAGGGATGAAGAGAAGCAAAAATCACACACGTAGTGTGGATTATGAAAAGACAAAGAAAGGTGAAAGGCTATCTTTTTTATCCTTCTTTTCCTTGATGAAAAGAAGCAAAAATCATCCGACTACATAATTTGCTAAAAATCTTATGTTTAAGCTAAAATCTTTCAAATGGACAGCTGAAAGATTTTCACGCTTAAACACGCGATTTTCTTAACGCAAATTCTGTAATGTCGGGAAGAAAAGACTTCCTGATTAATAGGAGTGATAAGGTAAACCCCCCACCCATGCCCTCCCCCTCAAGGGGGGAGGGAAATAAAATAAAGTAGGGACGGATTGGCTTCGGTTGTTGGTTGAGCGGTGGTGCTGGTTAGAGATCGTATGCCTGCGGGTGCTCACCCGCCGCAAATTCTGTAATGTCGGGAAAGAAAAAAGACGAGATCCTGAAACGAGTTCAGGATGACAAAGATAGATTTCTCGCGCTGCTCGAAATGACAAATAAAAAGCCTTAGCGGTTTAAAATCAGGTTGAGGCCGATGATCATCAGTATGATCAGCACGGCGATGCGGAACCTGTTGTCCGAGATGTGGTATCTCAGTTTGCTGCCCAGATAGATGCCGAGCGCGACCGGTAGTATTCCGATTACCGAGATCCCTATAATGTCGAGCGAGAGGAAGTCGAATTTCCCGAGGAGCGCCAGGAGTGCGAGCGTCGAGATAGTGAACCCGATGTTTATCGCGTTTATCATCAAATCCCTGTGCATCCCCAGCGAAATGAGGTAAGGGAGCATGGGCATGACCTGAGTGCCCGTGAGCCCGTTCAGGAAACCGCTCACCAGCCCGATGGGGACGTTCAGGAACCGCTCGTATCTATTCCCTACCGTGATCGTGACGTTCAGAAGAAGGTAGAGCGAGTAGGCGATCGACATTATGCCGAGCACGACCTTCGCTATCGAGTTCCCCGTCTGATGAAGGAGGCTCACTCCAACGTAGAGTCCGGGAAGCGCCGAGAGGTAGAGCGGCCAGAACCTCTTTACGCTCTCACGCGCCCTCTTCGTCTGCGCTATGACTATTACGTTGCTCGCGAGCGAGGGGATGATGACGAGGGGGATGGCGACCGTGATGTCGATGAAGCTCGATATCAGAGGGAGGCATATGCTCATGAAGCCTAAGCCGGTGACGCCTTTCAGGAATGCTGCGCCGAAGAAGGATGCGAACGCGATTATGAGGATGTGTGTTTCCATATGGTTTCTGTTCTCGAGACGAAATTTACGAGAATATAATGCGGAGGGGAGGGGAAGGCAAGCGGGGGGATTCCCGCACTTGCGGTGCGCGAAAGAGGAAGACGGGATTGCAGCGGTTTGCTTCGTGGCGCTAGGAATAACACTCCTAAATTTGTAGGAGCGGCTTCCAGCCGCGAATGACGAAGATAACGAAAAGGCAAAGGCGAATTTTATTTCTTCTTTTCCTTTCCTGAAATGAATTCAGGACAGGGATGAAAAGAAGCAAAAATCATCCGACTACATAATTTGCTAAAAATATCATATTAAGGCTAAAATCTATTAATTCCGCCCACACCCCTAATAGATTTTCACGCCTTAATAATCTATTTTCTTAACGCAAATTCTGTAATGTCGGGAAGGAAAAGGCAAAAGGCGAGATTGCCGCGGTCACGGAAAGCGTTCCCTCGCAATGACAGATAAATTAAGGTAAACCTCCACCCGTGCCCTCCCCCTTGGGAAGGGGGAGGGAAAAAAGAAACGCCCTTCGATCCTTCGACAAGCTCAGGGCGTACGGGCTTTGTCTGAGCAGATCATAGACGAGGGATCGTATGCCTGCGGGTGCTCACCCGCCGCAAATTCTGTAATGTCGGAAAGAAAAGACTGGATTCCCGATTCTTTTTGGCTTGAGGTGCATAAGTGCAACGTTGTAGAGGCTTATCTGCAATTGGCCAGTGGCGACCGATTTATTTCGGTTTCAATAGAAGATACCAAGGACATAGGCAGGTTTGTATTCATCCAGCAGCGACCGGATCCTCGCTTGCTCGAATCCGTTGCTCGCTTACAATCGTTATTCGGGAATGACAAGGATGTTGAGGTACCCCCTCACCCTAACCCTCTCCCACGCTGGGGAGAGGGAATTATAGACTATGTGCAGGGTGAATCAAAACTTCACGATCTTCGGATATAATGACTGCTTAAGTCTACGGGCATTCGTGAGATGACATGAGCGATCCTGAGAAAGAAAGACAGGGGAGGCTTAAGGAGCTTGCGCTTCTATTCCTGAGGCTCGGGGCGACTGCGTTCGGGGGGCCGGCTGCGCAGATCGCGATAATGCACGACGAGACCGTGCGCAGAAAGAAGTGGCTCGACGACAAGGGTTTCCTCGACCTCATCGGCGCGGTGAACCTGATACCGGGACCCAACTCGACCGAGGTCGCGATACACGTCGGATACCTCCGCGCCGGGTGGAGGGGACTCGTGACGGCGGGGGCGTGCTTCATAATCCCCGCGGCCGTTATAGTTACGGCGCTTACGTGGGTCTACGTCCGGTACGGCTCGACGCCTCAGGGGAACGACATTTTCTACGGCATAAAGCCCGTGATAATCGCGGTGATACTCCAGGCGCTTTACTTTCTCGGGAGTAAGGCCGTCAGGGAACCGGTCACGATACTGACGGGGGCAGCGGTTGCGGCCGCTTACCTCTTCGGGGTGAACGAGATCGCGCTCCTCTTCGGCGGAGGGCTGTTCGTGATGCTCTGGAAGAATGCCGGAAGGCTCCGCGGCGGGAACCTCGCGGCCTTTATACTCCCGCTCACCGGGATCGATACTGCGGCGGCCGAAGCGAAGGGGGCAACGCTTGCGTCGATATTCCTTGTTTTCCTCAAGATAGGCTCGGTGCTCTACGGGAGCGGATACGTGCTCCTCGCGTTCCTCAATTCCGACTTCGTCGAGCACCGCGGATGGCTCACGCACCAGCAGCTCCTCGACGTGGTGGCGATTGGACAGATTACACCGGGGCCGTGGTTCACCACTGCGACTGCGATAGGTTATCTGCTGGGGGGCGTTCCGGGTGCGGCCCTCGCGACGCTCGGCATATTCCTGCCGTCTTTTATTTTCGTCGCGGTGAGCAACCCCATAATACCCAGGCTGAGGAGGTCGCCCTGGGCGGGCGCGGCGCTCGACGGCGTGAACGCATCTTCGCTCGGGCTGATGGCCGGGGTAACAGTCGATCTCGCGAGGGCTTCGTTCAGCGATCCGCTGACTATACTGATAGGCGCAACCGCTGCCGGGGCGTTATTCATCCTGCGCGTGAATCCGACGTGGCTCATGCTTGCGGGAGGGGTAATAGGGTTGCTGAAGGGGATGCTGTGAGGTTGGGAAAGAGAATGGCGGTTCGGACGAATGGATTTGCGGATGGTGCTCGGATCGGGCAGCTTCGTAAAGACTAAGAAAAGGCACACATCTGTGTTTTATGAAAAGACAAAGAAAGGTGAAAGGCTATTTTTTTTATCCTTCTTTTCCTCCCCCAATTGTAGGAGCGAGTTCCCGGGTCAAGCCCGGGACAGGCCAGCCGCGAATTACAGAGATAAAGAAAAGACAAATAAATAGGGTGAAAGACTATTTGTTTATCCTTCTTTTCCTTGATGAAAAGAAGCAAAAATCATCCGACTACAGAATTGTGCTAAAAATCTCATGTACTCGCTAAATCTTCCAATTCACACCCCAGTCACGCGTGGAAGATTTTTAACGCTCGTACAATCGATTTTCTTAACGCAAATTCTGTAATGTCGGGAAGAGAGAAGACTTCTTGGATTTATTGTAGTGATAAGGTACACCCTCACCCTTCACCCTCTCCCTTCAAGGGAGAGGGAAATTAATATGCGGGTACTCACCCGCCGCAAATTCTGTAATGTCGGGAATAGGAAAACACACGCCCTTCGACAGGCTCAGGGCGAACGGGTTTATATCACCCCCTCCCGGAGAGCGGGGATGATAAATTATGAATTATTTACCGGCTGCTCTTGATTAAATCTTAAAAAAGGGCTTTACTTTGTCCCAGATGAAGCCGCGATTCATGCACCTGCTGGTACCGATACTCGCGCTGATCGCCGCCCTCACGCCCGCGGATATGTCGGCGGCGGCGGACAAGAAAGCGAACGTCGAAGTCAATTTCATATACGCCTTTCAGCTCGGGTTCGGCTCGTATAACGTGGGCGGGCTCGAAGTCGATGTGTACAGCCTCCCTATCTCGTATACGTTCAACGATTTCCTCGGGAACGAGAAGCTCAAGCTCGTGGTCGATGCGCCGGTATTCTACGGGCGGTTCAGGTTCAGGGAGACGCTCCCCGACGGGACCAGGGTGAAGGTGGACCAGGACATGATGAGCGTTATCCCCGGCGTGGAGCTCCAGTGGGAGCCGGTCGAGCACTGGCACATAAAGCCTTTCATGAACGCCGGGCTCGCGTGGCAGGTGTACGACAGCTCGACCCCCAACGGACTCAGCGTGGACGACTCGTTCGTGCTGGTGTACGCGCTGGGAGTGGGGAGCCTTTACCAGATGTTCTGGGAGAAGTTCACTTTCAGCCTGGGTAACAGGTTATCCTGGGCGGGGAATACGAACTTCCATCAGAGCGTCGAGCAATCGTTCGCGCTCCTCGAAAACGGTGTGGACGTGAAGCACCCGCTCGGGTTTACGTATAAGGGATACGAGCCCGACATGAGCGTTTACTTCAACTGGTATTACTTCATTCCCGACACGACTTTCGACAGGGCCTTCAAGGACCCTCTAAAGGTGGAAAACCAGTTCGAGATCGCGGCGACCGTGGGTTTAGTAACGCCCAAGAAGCTCTGGATACTGAGCGAGCCGAGGATTGGAGTAGGGTACAGGTTCGGGGACCTGGAAGCGTTCGCGGTGAACTTCGGGTTTCCGTTCTAGGTACGGCTGGTTCCGGGTTTCCATAACCCATCTTCACTTCCAATCATGGTCATTATCTTTACCGTAGGAGCGGCTTCCAGCCGCGACACGCACTAGCGAGTTTATTGAAAAGACAAAGAAAGGAAAAAGGCTATTTTTTCTATCCTTCTTTTCCTTGATGAAAAGAAGCAAAAATCATCCGACTACAGAATTAGCTAAAAATCTCATGTACTCGCTAAATCTTCCAATTCAACCCCAGCCCGTGGAAGATTTTTAACGCTCGTACAATCGATTTTCTTAACGCAAATTCTGTAATGTCGGGAAAGAAAAAATGCGTGCTTCGACAAGCTCAGCACGAACGGGTTTACATATTAAAGTACCCCCTCACCCTTCACCCTCTCCCTCCCGAAAGGGGAGAGGGAAATTAAAGATAGGACGAACGGGTTGGGGGACGTTGCTGGTTTAAGCACGAGAGGTACGGTAGGATCGTAAAATGACACTATGTGTCTGTCGCGGCTGGAAGCCGCTCCTGCAACGGTTTCACGATTAAAGCTTGAAGCGGAGTATCGCGCCTACGCCGTGGACGTGCTTCTTGTAGGGCTCGTCGTGGATTATCCCGACCTCTGCGCCCTGGCTGAACGCGTCTTCTATCGCGTGCTCGACGAGGTCTGTCACATGCACCGGATCGCCGCCGCCCGGGCATTTATCGCCGGCGTCGGTCAGGTAGTCGCCCGTATCGGGGCATATGAACCCCGGCTGGGTGAATCCTTCCTCGACCAGCAGCACCCTCACCTGGCCGTTCTTGAGAGCGGCGAGCGAGGCCCTGAGCCCGTCGACCGCGTATCCGACCGGGAGCTTGTCCATGAATTCCTGCAGCGTTTTCGTGAGCCTTTCAGCCCTCGTCCTTTCCAGCATGTCGAGTGAGGCTTCCGTGACGAGAGAGGGTTTCACGCGCTCGATGTCCAGATTTACAGTCCCCGCGAGCTTATCGGTCATGCCCGCCGGAAGGTGATGCGAGAATTCGGTTATGTTCTCCTCGGTCCCGCCCAATATGAGCCAGTGAACGTTCGCCTTGCGGCAGTAATCGTTCAGCTTCTGCGCGACGTATTTAAAATGCTGGTGTATCTCGTTCTCTATCATCCTGTTGAACTTGAACTCGCCGAAGCCCTGCGAGAGACCCCTCGAGACTGAAGCAGGCACCGATTTCTTGGTGTACTTTCCCTGGGGATTGTGGAATTTCGTCGAGCGCTCCGTAGCCGGATTGAAGTAATCGAGTATTTCCTTCGTGCCGTCGAGGTCGATGCCGAATATGCGCGCCTTCTTCCTGTCGATGAGCACGGTAACGATGTGGGTGTACTCGTCGTCCACCTTGTAGAGCTGGCCGAGGACGGGGGAGCGGTCTATCAGGAGCTGGTTCCGGTAGAGGGAGGGGAGCTTGAGCACCTCCCAGATGCCGTCCGACGAGCATGAGAAAATCGCGAGACCTCTGCATTCGGTCAGGCCGTCCGGGCTGTCAATAAAGCTCTGGATCCTGGCGATGTCCGCTTCGACCGATTCGAGGGCGTCCCTGGAGATGCCCCTTTTGCCGATTTCATCCCTGAGCCCTTTGGCGAGGTTTTTGAACATGATTTTGTAGCCGAAGTTTTCCCTTTCCCTGGGGCCGAGCTTGAGATACAGGGTAGTGACGGGGTGCTTGTCGTTGTAGTATCCGCTCAGCTTGTTGACCGATTCTTCGAAACCCATGTATTGAACTCCTGTGTGGATTGGATTCTCCGGCGGAGTCAGTGTGCCTCAGCCGTTTTTCAGAGTATAAGAGGATACCCGAATGCGGGGAGTTTTCGAGGGGATAAGTTTCGGGACGGGGAGGGGAGGATTCGATGCCGGTTTGAGCTGAGGAGGTTCGGTAGGATTGTAGAAACGTATATTGTGTGGCTTATGAAAAGACAAAGAAAGGAGAAAGGCTGTTTTTTTTATCCTTCTTTTCCTCCCCCAATTGTAGGAGCGAGTTCCCGGGTCAAGCCCGGGACAGGCCAGCCGCGAATGACAAAGATAAAGAAAAGGCAAAGATATAGAGTGAAAGACTGGTTTTTTATCCTTCTTTTCCTTTCCTGAAATGAATTCAGGACAGGGATGAAAAGAAGCAAAAATCATCCGACTACAGAATTTGCTAAAAATCTTGTGTTTAAGCTAAAATCTTTCGAATGGAAAGCTGAAAGATTTTTACGCTTAAACACGCGATTTTCTTGACGCAAATTCTGTAATGTCGGGAAAGAAAAGACGAGATTGCCGCGGTCACAGAAAGCGTTCCCTCGCAATGACAGAAAGATTAATGTACCCCCTCACCCTGACCCTCTCCCACGCTGGGGAGAGGGAAATAGAGATGAAGGACGAACGGGGCGGCGGCGTTCTAAAATAATAAATCGAGTTATTCAGGGTTATTCAGCCGACAACTTTAGTTATTGCTTTAAGCGGGGAAAGCGGCTGAGGGGCGGAGGTGATCCGCCCCGCATGCCGAACCGGTATCGATTACCGGGTATGGGCAACCCATTCTGCTACGCCCTTAATCATGAGGGGGACTCAGTGGGGCGTAACCAGAACCTTGTACAGCTATTATGACTCAAATAATACATTAAGACTAAGACCAGTCAATTAATATATATAAATAGATATTAGCAATGATTACAATGTTGTAATGTTCGGGTGATCATGTCCGGGATATGATGCCGGTGGACGGATTGCAGGTCAAATATTTACGGGCTAAACCGCATATGCATCGGTTATAATTTCCACTCACCAAATCACGCAAAAGGAGTTTGCAGCATGAAGCGAAAGGGAATTATACCGGGGTTATTGATCGTGCTTGGCGCGGTGTTACTGATGCTCCCGGCGCACGGCCGAGCGGACGCGGCCGAGGTCCGGGTGGGGAAGCCCGCGCCCGGGTTTACGTTCACGGACATAGAAGGGACAACGGCGAAGCTATCCGACTTCAGGGGGAAGTACGTGGTTATCGAATGGTTCAACCACGGGTGCCCGTTCGTGGGAAAGCACTACAAGAGCGACAAGATGCAAAATCTCCAGAGGACCTATACCGAAGCCGGCGTCGTGTGGATAGCGGTGAACTCGACTAACGACGAGAACGATAACTACAGAGACACGGCGATGTCGGTGAAAGAGGCAGAGGCGAACGGGACGTCGGCGACGTACATCGTGCTCGACCCCTCCGGGAAGATAGGGAAGCTCTACGGCGCGAAGACGACGCCTCACGTATTCATCGTCGAATCCCCAGGGGAACGTCATTTATATGGGCGCCGCCGACAGCATCAATTCGACTGACACCGGGGATATCTCGAAAGCGACTAATTACATCGACCTCGCCTTATCCGAGGCGCTCGCGGGAAAGCCGGTCACCACGCCCGAGACGAAGTCCTACGGGTGCAGCGTGAAGTATAAGGATTAGGGGGAGGATGAAGTAATGGCGAGATTGCTGCGATTTCTCGGTAGTCACGTAGTGTGTTTCATGAAAAGACAGGGAAAGGTGAAAGGCTTTATTTTTATCCTTCTTTTCCTTTCCTGAAATGAATTCAGGACAGGGATGAAAAGAAGCAAAAATCATCCGACTACAGAATTAGCTAAAAATCTCATGTACTCGCTAAATCTTCCAATTCTACCCCAAACGTAGGGGTAGTTTAGCGATGTCCGTGGCTAACTAACGTCGTGTGGATGGGAAAGGGCGTCCGAATGCGCGCTCGCTTGCATTCGTCCCGTGGAAGATTTTTAACGCTCGTACCATCGATTTTCTTAACGCAAATTCTGTAATGTCGGGAAGAGAAAGGCAAAAGACGAGATTGCCGCGCTGCGTAATACGGGTTGTGTGACTCTGGGACCCACTCAAGGAGATACTTGCAATCGGCCGAGGGCGACCAATTGCTCACTCATTCGCAATTGTTGCAATGACAGAATCGGATGGTACACCCCCACCCATGCCCTCCCCCCTCCTATGGAGGGGGAGGGAAATAAAATGAAGGACGAACGGGTAGGGCTTCGATCGTTGGATTGAGCGGAGGAGGTTCGGCAGGATCGTAGAAACGCGCTGCGTGCGTGTGTCTGTGCGTGCCGATAGCCTGGAAGAATAAATTGTGTAAAATAAACTCTATTATCTTGCGCAGCGGACTGGGGGGCAGGGCGCATACGGCAATGGAGCATACGCAGAGTGGACGGCACGGAACTTTTCGACAGGCACATTAAAGAGCACACAGCGAACGGCAACATACATCCCGGCGAGAACTGGTACGAGGTTGATTTCAGGGAAGGGGGCGGGATACTCGCGGGGTTCACCGACCTCGACTGGCACGCGCTCAAGAAGATGTTCGGGAACAGGACGCATATCTGGCAGGAGGCCTGCGTCTATGTGCTGGGCGAGTCCGATTATCCGGGCTCGGCGAATATGCTCGCAGACGTATTCGTAAGGGGCCAGGACAACATTTCCTGCTATTCCTCGATTTTCCTCTCGGAGCTGAATCTGGACACGTTCATTGACGAGACAAAGCGTCTGATCAGGCTCAGGGCGCACGACCTCTTCAAGGACGGGAAGTACAGGCAGTACGGGGAGCATTACCGGATACACCTCGAGAAGATCCGCGAGAAGCTGAGACCTGTATAGCGGCGGGACCCCGCCATTTCGAATTTGTTCGCATCTTTCACCTGAATATTCCGGGAGTAATTGTGAGTTTTATGAAAAGACAAAGAAAGGAGAAAGGCTGTTTTTTTATCCTTCTTTTCCTCCCCCAATTGTAGGAGCGACTTCCCGGTAAGCCCGGGACAGGCCAGTCGCGAATTCAGATGAAAAGACAAATAAATAGGGTGAAAGGCTATTTGTTTATCCTTCTTTTCCTTGATGAAAAGAAGCAAAAATCACACACGTAGTGTGGTTTCCGAAAAGATTCTACAGAATTAGCTAAAAATCTCATGTACTCGCTAAATCTTCCAATTCAACCCCAGCCCGTGGAAGATTCTTAACGCTCGTACAATCGATTTTCTTAACGCAAATTCTGTAATGTCGGGGAGAGAAAAGAATTGTAAGGTACACCCTCACCCTTTCCCTCTTTTGGGTTATGTAGCATTGAGCCGGGAGTCGATGAGCTTCCATGCTTCGTAGGAGAAGGCGACCAGTTGCGCACTTGCTTGCAACTGTTCCCTCAAGGGAGAGGGAAACAATTTTCATCCTTCGACAGGCTTCCGGCTTCGCCATCCTCCTATGCTTCGGACTCCGCTAAGGCTTCGACCGACGAGAAAGCTTCGGAGGATAAAAGGCTACGCCGGATCACCCTACGGCTCATAGCCTTCGGGCGACGTGCCGCAAGCAGGGTGAACGGTTGGGCTTCGGTTGTTGGTTGAGCGGAGGAGTTGGTTAGAGATCATATGCCCGCGGGTGCTCACCCGCCGCAAATTCTGTAATGTTGGGGAAAATCACAAAGATGAGATCCTGAATCGAGTTCAGGATGACTGAAAAGTAAGATGAGATTGCCGCGCTGCTTCGCAGCTCGCAATGACAGATTAGGTCGGGTAGAGGAGTGGCGGAAGAATCGTAAAATGACACTATGTGTCTGTGCAGTGAGGAAGATTTTTGTGGTATCCGGGGAGGGTGTTGGGTAATCTTTATCTGTAAATAAATTAGCCAGCCAAAAGCAGCCGATATCTAAAAATTTCCTGTGTTCATATCCCGTGTCCGTTCCCTCCACCTACCGCCATCCTGGATTCCGGGATAGAACGCAGGACTAACATCCGGTTCTTAACCCCGAATCGCTTAATTCCTGCTCTCCCATGACAACCGGGAATTGCTCATGGCAAGCCCGGTTATTGTTTTAATATGTCGATTTAGGGCATATTCAAAAGCCGTTAAATGTTATATTATTACAATAAGGGGAATAGGGATATGACAGATAATGTCGTTAAAGAGCGCAATTAAAAAGGGTATGGGCAACCCTAATTGCGGCATTCGAGTGCTGCTCGGACCTGACGGCCCGGGCAGCACTTTTTTTTGCCCGGGATGCGGCGGGCTGACCGTGACTCCGGGTTCCGGAAGCATAAATTGATAAGTAAACAGGGACAGTTGCCGGGCGCTGATTCCCTGGGGGCAGCCCCGTTTCATTTGCTTATGGCGGTGAGAAATTTATACGGTATAGTATTAGTGGATATTCTTTTGTAGTATTGATTATTGGTTTGCATGCTTTGACAAGTATTAGGAGGGGATATATGAAATACCTTGTTATGGGGACCGAGGGCCCGGGTTATTTTTCGCCCGAGGAGGAAGTGGAGGTCCTCGAAAGCGTGGTAATTCCCGCTTTCGACGAGCTTAAGGATCTTGAGGACGAGGGGACTATCGTAGGTGGTCTCCCCGTTGGCGACCGCGCGTTCGTATTCGTCGCGGAAGCCGATTCACACGACGATCTCGACCGGATGCTGCGGTCGCTGCCAATATGGGGCGTGCTGGAGTGGGAAGTTACTCCTCTTCAGGACTTCGAGGCGAGGGCGAGACAGGAAAGGGGAATACTCAAGAATTTAAAGGCGGAAAGCTGACATTCGGGTTTGTTTGTCAATACTAGTTTCGATTTCATCCGGTCATTACTGATTGCGGCGCGCTCTCACACACTGCTCGAACTGAATCACGTAAAGGGTTTTCACTCACACTAACGGACTCGACGCATACCCGCACATATACTATCTGCCGGTCTTTAATGTCTCGACAAGCTCGATTTGATGACGCTGACAGCGGCAATCGTGACGCCGTGGCTGGGGAGAGTTTATAATCCAGACGGGATTGTTACGATACCCCGTGCGTGGGATCATTCCGTCCGCGAAATGAGAGTTGCGCGCTATTCGAACAGGGGGCTATTCAGGGTGTTTTCGTGCTTTTTTGGATGAACTTCCGCCAATGGGAGGGGAGCTCTTCTTCGTCGAGCTGCGCTCCGTCCGCGCAATGATCGCACGCCCCGCATTCGGCGCATTCCTCGATCCCCAGTACGCATTCCTCGACGCAGTGCTGATCCGGTGTATCCCCGGCTGATACGGCCTTTTCCTTTTTATCGCTCATCTCGGGCATACCGGATAGATTAGCATAATTTCGCGCGGGTGTCTTGGTTGCGCTTCTGCATAAGATACGGTTTGGATTCCCTATCCCTCCCGCATCCCCTGAAAGGAAAAAGCAAGGCAAATATATTTTCTTCTTTTCCTTGATGAACACACGTAGCGTGCGTTATGAAAAGACAAAGGAAGGAGAAAGGCTGTTTTATTTATCCTTCTTTTCCTTTCCTGAAATGAATTCAGGACAGGGATGAAAAAGAAGCAAAAATCATCCGACTACATAATTTGCTAAAAATCTCATGTCCTCGCTAAATCTTCCAATTCAACCCCAGCCCGTGGAAGATTTTTAACGCTCGTACAATCGATTTTCTTAACGCAAATTCTGTAATGTCGGGAGAGAAAGGCAAAAGACGAGATTGCCGCGCTGTGCTCACTTTCGTTCGCTACGCTCGCAATGACAGGGTGGGTCTGGCGGAGAAGGGGCGGGAGGATCATAAAGCACACTATGTGTGCGTGCTTCGGCAGGTCTAAGTGCCGGAGATTTTTTCGGCCAGGGACTTCCGCTCGTCGATGTCGTATTTGCGCATTATCTCGAGGCGCGTGGCCTCGGGCGAGCCGCCGCCCGATATGCTTATCACGGAATACCAGCCGCCCTGGTACGAGGCGGTGATGTCCTCGAGCAGTCTCGCTACGGAAAGCCTGTAGTCTGACGGGATGTCTTCCCTGCCCTGGAGGTACCGCGCGAGCCTTTCCCCCGCGGCAGGGGATTCCATGTCCTCGGGGTAGGGGGACGCGACGAGTATCCCGCCCGCCGTGTCGTGGACTATCCTGAACATATCGTATATGTGCGTGCCCTGGAGGAGCTTCCCGATGTTCGAGTACACGGGGTCGGGGATGAAGTTTCCGGCGCGGGTTTCCTTTCCGAATACGGCCGCCGTGACGCCGCACGCGTAGAAGGACTCGACGTACTTTATGAGGTCCGAGATCTTGTCCCTGACGTGCCCGGTTTTCCGGGGGTCGAGGCCGTTAGCCTCGGCGAGCGCGACGGAAGCGCCGATGAGCATATCGCCGAGACCCGCCCTCGCGCCTATGCACGAGACCCTGTGGTGGGTGGCGAAGCTCTCCGTGAGCGATCCCGCGAGCTCCCATTCGCCCGCGAGGAAGACCCTGTCCCACGGCACGAATACGTCGTCGAAGAGTATCTGCGCCGTAGCCTGGCCGTAACGCGAGGTGAGCGGCGCGCCCGACTCTCCGGGCCTTCCCGCCTGGCGCGAGACGAGCTCGACTCCCTCGGTATCTATGGGGATCGCGAAAGCCACGGCGTAGTCCTGGTCTTCGGACGTCATGCCGCGAGTGGGGAGGACTATTATTTCGTGAGTGTACGGCGCGCCGGTGACTATCGCCTTGATGCCCCTCACCGTAATGCCGCTGTCGTCGCGCCCGACGATGCGGAGGTAGAGGTCGGGGTCGTGCTGCTCGTGGGGGCGTTTGGAGCGGTCGCCCTTGGCGTCCGTCATGGCGACGCACGCGGTGAGGTCTGCGTCCTGAAGGTATTCGAGATACGTGAGGAACTTTACGTGATATTCAGTGCCGAAGTCGAGGTCGGTGTTGTGCGTCGTTTCGTAGAGGGCGTTTAACGCGTCGTGGCAGAGGTAGCGCTGCGCGCAGCCGGTCTCGCGGCAGAGGAGCCTGACCATTTCGAGCTTCTTGAGCAGGTCGTTCTGGGACGTGTTGATGTGCAGGAGTCGATTCACCTTCCTGCCGGTGACGTGCGAGACGGCCGTCATCGTGTCCGCGTATTCGGGCAGGAGCGCGAACTCGTACGTGACGGAGACGGCGTTCACGCCGGGCTCGAGAAGGGGCTCGTCAGCGACGCTCCCGACGCGTTTACCCCTGATGTAGACGACGGGGTCGAGCTCTTTCAGGCTTTGGACGTATTCCTCGGGGGTCTTGAGCACGGGCGTTTTCTCCCTTGTCCGGTTGAGGCGCGGAACGTGGTGTGCGCCTAATAAAAGATAGTCTCATAAAGGCGGGGCTGTGTCAATCCGGGAAAAGGCTCGGACTTCCCTGCCGGGTAAAGGCGGAGAAAAGGCAAAGCTAACCTCTTCTTTGGATTGATGAAAAGCACACATGGTGTGTTTAATGAAAAGACAAAGAAAGGTGAAAGGTTATTTTTATTATCCTTCTTTTCCTTGATGAAAAGAAGCAAAAATCATCCGACTACAGAATTATGCTAAAAATATTATATTAAGGCTAAAATCGTTCAATTCCACCCACACCCCTGAACGATTTTCACGCCTTAACAATCGATTTTCTATACGCAAATTCTGTAATGTCGGGAGAGAAAAACTTACCGGATGATTTAATGAGTGAAAGGTGACACCCCCATCCTCACCTTCCCCCCTCAAGGGGGAAGGAAATACATTGCACCCTTCGACAAGCTTCCGGCTTCGCCATCCTCCTATGCTAAAGCTTCGGAGGATAAAAGGCTACGCCGGATCACCCTACGGCTCATCACCCGACGGCTCATAGCCTCTGGGCGACGTGCCGTAGCCTTCGGGCGACGTGCCGCAAGCAGGGCGAACGGGGTGGCTTCGTTGCTGGTTTTAGTAATTGAGGAACAGATCGATCGTTTACGAACGCAGGTTCTGCGACGAAGGGCAAACGGGTTTATTAACATGTTGTACCCCCTCACCCTGGCCCTCTCCCTCGGAGGGGAGAGGGGAACCGATTGGAAAATATGGCATGGAGGCTGGAATTGTTATTGTTAGAGACGCGGGCGTTCGCTCTCGATTATGGAGGCGACGTCCGACATTTCCCTGCCCAAGAGATAAATAACGTCGTCGAGCGTGATGATGCCTTTTATCGACCCGTTGTCGTCCACTACCGGGAAGCGTCTCACCCTGCTCCCGCTCTCCTTTATCTGTTCGAGCGCGTCGTAGAGGCCCGTGCTCTGTTTGAGCGTTACGACATCGAGAGACATTATGTCGGCTACCGCGCATTTAGCCGGGTCGAGTTTCTTATTGACGACCCTTATCACGACGTCCCTGTCGGTGACAATGCCGACGGGCCTGTCGTTCTGTATGACGACTACGCTCCCGACGTTCATCTCTTCCATAAGCTCCGTCGCCTCGAGCACTTTCGTTTTAACGTCCACGCAAACAATCTCTCTCCTGCACAGCGATTCAAGGCTCATGTGTGTACCTCCATCTATTAGTTTAGCACGCGGGGAATGCGTAATCCCCATTTATATTAGCAATGCGCGTGCCGCGGTGTCGCGGAGTGGTGTAATATGCCGTGGAAACTACGGTTATTTTCACCCATGCCCGCGAATCCACCGATATAGGCGAGTGCGGAGGTGTCAGGATTCAGGACACTCGACGGTTGCGCGGGGCGTAGAAAACATTAGGTATACCGGGAAAATCCGGTCAAACTATTAAGGTGGAAATCAGGGTGAGAAGAGAGACGTCCGGGGATATAGAGGATATATATAATATCAATCTTCAGGCTTTCGGGAGGGTGGACGAGGGTAGGCTCGTAGACAGGCTCAGGAACGAGGTAAGCCCGTTCATATCCCTCGTCGCCGAGGACGGGGACGGGGCTCTCGCCGGGCACATACTATTTACTCCCGTGACCGTCGGGCATTCTCCGATAAGGGCGGCCGGGCTTGGGCCGATGTCGGTCCTGCCGGACCGCCAGGGGACGGGGACGGGTTCCGCGCTCGTCGGGGAGGGACTCCGTACGTGCGCCGGGGAGGGGATAGAGGCGGTGTTCGTGCTGGGGCATCCCGAGTACTATACGAAGTTCGGGTTCAGCCACGCGTCGGCGAAGGGGATATACTGGAAGAGCGACGAGTTCGCGCCTTATTTCTTCGTCATCGAGCTTGTTCCGGGGGCGCTCGAAGGGGTCACGGGGGAGGCGAGGTATCATCCGGCGTTCGATGAGGTGTGAGGGGGGAATGGGTTGGATTGGGCTGAGGCACGAACATAGTGTGCACCTATACGACGTTATTGGAACCCCCTGCACAGCCAGTCATGATTAGAATCTTCGCCCTAGGAGCGGCTTCCAGGCGCGAATGACAAAGATAAAGAAAAGACAAAGGAAGGAGAAAGGCTATTTTTTATCTTCTTTTCCTTGATGAAGAAGCGAAAGATAAGGAAAAGGCAAATTTTATTTCTTCTTTTCCTTGATGAAAAGAAGCAAAAATCATCCGACTACATAATTTGCTAAAAATCTTATGTCCTCGCTAAATCTTCCAATTCCACCCCAGCCCGTGGAAGATTTTTAACGCTCGTACAATCGATTTTCTTAACGCAAATTCTGTAATGTCGGGAAGATAAAGACGAGATTGCTTCGCGTTGCTCGCAATGACAGGATGCCCTCACCCATCACCTCTCATGCTGGGGAAGGGAAATTATGTGCGGGTGCTCACCCGCCGCAAGTTCGTAATGTCGGAAGGACGAGATGCGTGGCTTTGATGCCTCGCAATGACAGCGATTCTAGGTACGCCCTCGCCTTGCACCCTCCCCCTCCAGGAAGGGGGAGGGAATTAATATGCAGGACGAACGGGTTTAATACTAAATCCTCCCTAACCCTCCTTTACGAAAGGAGGGAATTAAAAACAAAAGATGAAATTGCCGCAGCAGCTGATTTAGGCTGAGGAGATTGGGTAGGATCGTAGAGTCACACAATGTGTGTGTGTGCTAGTAGGAGTCCTCGATCCGGCGGGGGAAGGTGAAGACGGTGTCTTCGAGCTCGGGATTGAGCTCGACCGTCGATACCTTGATAATTTCGCTGCCCTCTCCGCCCTCGGCGTCGAACTTGAAATAATAGGGGATCATCACGCCGCCCGTATCAATGTACTGGTCGATGATCGTGGTTGACGGGAGGACCTTGCCGTCCTGTTTCGTCGTCCCTTTTACCATGAACGGCAGGTATGTCTTCGCGTCGAGGTAGTAGTTGTCGACGTTCCCGCTCTTGAACGTGATCTTGAGATTGTAGGCCTCGCGGTCCTCGATTTTTTCCTTACCTATAAGCTCAACCTTTATACCCTTCGACTTGGGGTCGACGAGCGGGCCGTCGAAGTCACAGGTTTCGATGAGGCTCGCCTCGTCGTCACCCTTGAGCACCTCAGGGGTGCTGCCCTCTGTGGTAGGGTTAAATTTCCACGCTTCCTTGCCGTCGTACGACTGAATGAAGTATATGTGACCGAGGCTGAAGTCGATCCTGCACTTGTCTGGCCTCTTGTAGACAATCGCCATCTGGAACAGCTTGCCCATTGAATTCATTTTGCCCGTGTATTTGAGCGTCTTGACGTCGTTCCACCTGACGGGCCCGCCTACAGCGGTGAAATATTTCGCCAGGATCTCGTCCACCTCCTCGTCTCCGCCTGCGGAGGCGGCTTTCTCAGGCTGATCCGGCTTTTCGGGGGCGGCTTTTTCGGATGGGGCCTGCTTCTCGGTATCGGTTTTTACCTGGTCCTCTTCGTCCGCGCGCCTGCATGAAACCACGCCCACAACTCCGATCGCGGCTATTAACATGAATGAGAGATAGAGTTTCCTTCGCATCGGTCAGCTCCTGAATTCGTGTAGGTACGATAATGAAGATTAAAGTATAAAGCGGGAATTACAATAGGAATTTAAAGGATTTTCTTGATTGACTGAGAATGAGCCGGATGCGGCATCCGGCGGGCTGTGAGAGGCATAATGAAAAGCGCGAAATGTTAGATAGTTAGCCGCCGTATTTAAATATGATTATACGGCAGGGCTCGCACCTGTATGCGTGCAGGGCGGGCCGTTTGATCCAGAACGCCGTACCCGGGAGCCCGGTGAACATCGTGGGGATGCCGATGGGGTCTTCCCTGTCCCTCCAGGACACGCCTCCGACCGTGGGCATATAGCCTTCCGTCATGGGTGCGCCGCATTTGGGGCACTCGAGTCCGCCCCGGGGGATGCCGAGGTCGGTCGTCATGGGGACGAGCTTGCCGGGGGGAGGTTTTCTGAACGACCTGTATATATAGAAAGCGAATCCCGCGGCCAGGAGGAGCAGGACCACGGCGACCGCGAGGAGCGAGAGGATGAGGTAGAGGTTGAGCTCTATGCCGTCGGGCAGCGTGCACTCGGACGGGTTCTCGGGGAGGTACGCGACGTTCAGGATGTCACGTTTCGCGACGACGTCGTACGTGTACTTGGATACCCGGAGCGTGCAGACGCTCGAGATGTCGCCGGGCAGGCGAAGTGAGACCATAATGCGGTGGTCGTCGGAGGGGGACGTAATGTTGGACCTCACGAGGCGGCCGTCCTTTAGTATCGCCTTCATCGTGACTACGGCTGACGTTTCGACCCCTTCGTCGCGGAGCTTTTTGTAGAAGAAGAGGTCTCCCGTATATCTGATGAGTATCCATCCGGCTACGGCCGTGAGGAGTAAGAGGACCAGGACGGGTATGACGAGTTCGTTCTTGTTTTTCATTCTTCCGATGGTGATTCCGATTCTAAAACGAGCCGGTAGGGAGGGCGGACGCTAGCCGGGCGTATGGGTTAATAATACATCTGTTTTGTGATTAATTAAAAATGGGGGAGAGGACGGAGACGGGATTGTCCGTCGTCGATTGCTGTGCAGTGTCGGGAAAAATTAAGCAGAAATGAAAAGACAAAGAAAGGAGAAAGGCTGTTTTTTTATCCTTCTTTTCCTTGATGAAAAGAAGCAAAAATCATCCGACTACATAATTTGCTAAAAATCTCATGTACTTGCTAAATCTTCCAATTCCACCCCAGCCCGTGGAAGATTTTTAACGCTCGTACAATCGATTTTCTTAACGCAAATTCTGTAATGTCGGGAAGATAAACTCAGTCCTTCGACAAGCTTCCGGCTTCGCCAAAAAGGCTACGCCGGACAAGCAGGGTCGAACGGGCGCGTGTCGCCGCGGACTTCGGATTGCCGCTTGTTGCTGTTAGCAGAGGAGGTTCGGAAGAATCGTAGAATCACACTACGTGTGTGTCAGGGCATATTGAATATTGCGGGGTTGAGGGGAGCGTTGGGCGTGACGGATTCGACGACGTATTCTTCGCGGGGCGCGTTCCCTTTTTTCTCGATCGCGAGTTTGAAGGGGACGAGGATGTTTCCCACCCTCTTGTATTCCTTGAACCTGGTCATCATGACGACTTCCTGCCCGCCGACCGTATAGAAGCCGACCGTCTTCACAGGGAGGAACGACGACGCGTCGAGTAAGTAATACTGGAAATTACCCGACGTGTATGTGACCTTGAGCTTGTAGGCGGCCTTCCCGTCGACGGCGTCCCTGCCTTCGAGCGTGACCTTGAGGTTCTTTTTCGCGTAGTCGATGAGGGGGCTTTCTATGCCGCACCTGTCGCGGAGGTAATCCGTGCGATCCGCGTCCAGTATCTCAGGCGCGATGCTTTCGGAGAGCGCGCTCTGCTGCCACGCGGTCTCGCCGTTATAGGACTGGACTACGAGCTTTCCGCCGATCGTGTAGGAGACCCTGCACTTGTCGGGACGCATGTACTCGGCGGACGTCGTTATCTCCCTGTTCTGGGAGAGTATCGTGCCCTTTATTACGAGCGTGTTAATAGACTGCCAGCTGCCGAGGCCGCCGATAGCGGCGTAGTATTTCCCTAAAATCTCGTCGAGCGTGAGGTCTTTTGCGGGCTCCGCGGCAGGGGCGGGATCGTCAGCGGGTTTTTCCGGGGCGCTCTCCGCGACCATGTAACCGTCCATATCCCGGGAAAGGGAGGGGAGGGGGGAGAATAGCGCAGCCAGAAGCGCGGCTCCGATGATTGTTCCGATCAGGGATATGCTCATGTTCGTCTCTCGATGCAACGAAGAAGGATAATGGATGGAGAGGGAAATTCAAAGGGGGGAGGGGGAGCGGTGGTTACCTGCTGCAGATTCTATGAATGTGGGGGGGGCAACAAGGAAAAGGCAAAGAAAGGCAAATTACCGTTTCTTTTTTTCTTCCATGAAAAGACAAAGGAAGGAGAAAGGCTATTTTTTATCCTTCTTTTCCTTTCCTGAAATGAATTCAGGACAGGGATGAAAAGAAGCAAAAATCATCCGACTACAGAATTGTGCTAAAAATCTCATGTACTCGCTAAATCTTCCAATTCCACCCCACCCCGTGGAAGATTTTTAACGCTCGTACAATCGATTTTCTTAACGCAAATTCTGTAATGTCGGGAGATAACGTCCTTCGACAGGCTTCCGTCTTCGCTAAAGCTACGCCGGACAAGCAGGACGAACGGGTTAAAGACGAGATGCTGAATTTTTTGGATTGGTAAATGCATAAGCGGGGAAAATATACATTGTTGGATTCAACCAATGGCGTCCGTTTCTTGCGCACACTCAGAAACGTAGTTCAGCATGACGGAATTATTCTTAGGTACACCCCCACCCTAGCCCTCCCCCCTTTAAGAAGGGGGGAGGGAAATAAATATGCAGGATGCAGGCCGCGGAGGGGGAATTATTTTTCCGTCTCGCGGAGTACGTCGTACGCGCGGTCGATGTGTATCTGCCAGGGGGAGAGCTCCGGATGCGCGGAGACGAGGCGCGCGAGCTCGTCGATCTTGTCACGCCGCCCATGGTGGCTCCATATCTTCGCCCCGAGCTCGATCGCGGGGATATTGGTGACGTCGAATTCGCCTGAGGACTGTTTCGTGTTTTCGATGAGGGAGGGGATGAGGGGGAGGGAGAGGTCGCAGTATTTGACGACCATGAGGTTGTAGCCGTTCCGGACGTTCTCCGTGATCATATTCAGGTAGTAATAATATTTATCGACGTCTCCGTCGAGGCGCTTTTCGGTTCCGCCGCCGGGTTTGGTGTCTGTCATGGGGCTTCCTGATGCTCCTGAAAATATAATCGGGGGCGGGGGAATGGCAATGGGGAGGGGGTGATTAATTTTGACTCTGTTGGGTGTATAATGGATTGTAGCTTCAGGACAATTTAAAGGAGGAATTCTCGATATGACTAAGAAAGACCTATGTATGGCGCTCGTGTTAGGGGCGTTCGCGCTCGGCGCGTGCGCCGCTCAGAACGAGTCGGCGCAGCAGGACGACGGGTTCGATATGAGCATATGCAATAATATTCCCGTCGGTGTCGAGGCGTACGAGGCGATGGACCCGGCGAGCAAGCAGGACAAGATAAGCTGCGCCGACCTCGAGAGGTGCGCGTCGTATATGGGTAATGACACGCCTCCGAACGTGCCTTGCGAGGGGCCGTAAGGTGGACGTTAGTCGGTTATTTGAGGGATTGCATCCAGCCTGATCTTGATTCCGGGATGCCGGGAAAGATAAAGACAGGAAAGGCAAAAGCGAAGATTATTTCTTCTCTTTCCTTGATGAAAACACACGTAGTGTGGTCTATGAAAAGACACACAGTGTGTGGATAATGAAAAGACAAGGAAAGGTGAAAGACTATTTTTTCATCCTTCTTTTCCTTGATGAAAAGAAGCAAAAATCATCCGACTACAGAATTTGCTGAAAATCTCATGTACTCGCTAAATCTTCCAATTCTACCGCAGCCCGTGGAAGATTTTTAACGCTCGTACAATCGATTTTCTTAACGCAAATTCTGTAATGTCGGGGAGAGAGAAAGGATTTCTTGATTGAGATGTAAGGTAACACCCCCATCCTAACCTTCCCCCTTGATAAGGGGAAGGAATTAAGAATGCATGGTGAACGGGTTAGGCTCTGTTGCCGGTTTGAGCGGAAGAGATTCGGAAGAATCATAGAAACACACGGTTAATCTCCCCTCACACTACCCCGATTTAAAACTTTCCCCGCGCAGGTTCGTATACATATACAGACTCGGACGATAAGGAGACCGGCGTGTATATGGAGGCGATGAACACGGAGAAGCCGTTTACGGTCGGGCAGTGGATAATAACCCTGCTGCTCATTTATCTGCCGCCGTTCAACCTGATTTTTCTCATCTACTGGGCTCTCTCGAAGAAAGGGAGTGTGAACAGGAAGAATTACAGCGTCGCCAGCCTGATCCTGGGGACGGCGAATTTCATCGCCTTTCTCGTATTCTATTTTTGGCTCATATACCCGATGATCATGATAGAGAAGTAGGCCTAGATTAATTACGGAATGAGAGGAGAGGGAGATGAATACACAAGTTCAGGGCCCGGGCGGGAAGCCGATTTCGGTGCCGGGCTGGTTAGTCACCATTATAATCGCTCTAGTGCCGTTCCTGAACGTGGCGGTCCTTCTATACTGGTCGTTTAGCCGGAGGGCCGATCCGAACAGGAGGAACTTCAGCAGGGCGGGTCTTATAGTGATCGCGGCCGTGGTTGTGATTGCGGTTTCTGTTTTATGGTATCTGGTTTTGTGCATTGACCCGAACGAGAGGATAAAGGCGTTTTTGATGGTGGAGTAATAGGGATTGTCGCGGTTTGCCGGCCATTTTCGGAAAGACTAAAGAAAAAGTAAATGCAGATTTCATTCTCTTCTTTTCCTTTAAGAGAAGACAAAGAAAGGAGAAAGACTGTTTTTTTATCCTTCTTTTCCTTGATGAAAAGAAGCAAAAATCATCCGACTACAGAATTAGCTAAAAATCTCATGTTCTCGCTAAAATCTTTCAATTCGACCCCAGCCCGTGGAAGATTTTTAACGCTCGTACAATGCGATTTTCTTCACGCAAATTCTGTAATGTCGGGAAGAAAATGCGTGCTTCGACAAGCTCAGCACGAACAGGTTGGATTGAGGTGCGGGGAAACATATGCCCGCGGGTGCTCACCCGCCGCAAATTCTGTAAGTCGGGAAGAGAAAGACTTTCTGGATTGATTGGAGTGTAAGGTAAACCCCCCACCCGCATTATTATGTTTTAGGCATCGGTGTGCAGGGAGATGATATGAAACGTTGCCATTGTTGAGAGAGCGTCCGAATGCTCGCTTGCTTGCATTCGTTCCCCACTTTGAAAAGAGGGGAGGGAAGTAAGAGGAAGGATGAGATTGCCGCGCTGTGCTCGCAATGACAGATAAAATATATCGCGGCTGGCCTGTCCCGGGCTTGACCCGGGAACTCGCTCCTACGATATAACGGATTATCGATCAGTGTCGGGAATGACAATATTCCGATTGGCGGTTAAGCTCTTGCGGCCGGAAGGAGCTGCCGTAATGACCGACAACCGGAAATCGGGCTTTTTTCAGATACTCCCGCTCTACTTCGTAATATTCATCGGGTTCATTGGTTACAGCCTGATGACGGCAATCATGACGCCCATGATCCTCGACAACAGCGGGGGCATACTCGACTCGCTGCCGTTCAAGGCGGACAGGTCCATTGTGCTGGGAGTGCTGCTCATGCTCTATCCGCTCGGGCAGTTCCTGGGCTCGCCCGTGATGGGGGCGATGTCGGACAGGTTCGGCAGGAGGCCCGTACTGCTCGTCTCACTCTTTGCTATCGCCGTCTGCTATGCTCTCTTCGCGTTATCGCTTCAGTTGAACTGCCTGCCCGCGCTCATGGGCATCTCGCTCTTAATGGGGCTCGCCGACGCCGACATCGTGACGGCCCAGAGCGCGATCGCCGACGTAAGCACCGAGGAGAACAGGAGCAGGCTTTTCGGATATATGTACCTGAGCGGGAGCAGCGCATTCGTCGCCGGGCCCCTCATCGGAGGGAAGCTCGCGGACCCGGCGACCCTGCCATGGTTCAGTTACGCGACCCCGTATTGGGCGGTATTCATACTCCTCCTGTTCGCCCTCGCGTTTACATACTACGTATTCAGAGAAACGCGCGTGCCCGATGCCGGGGCGAAGACAAATTACTCGAAGCGTTCACGAACATGCTCACGATATTCACCGCCGGGCGGATAAGGACCGTCTATCTCGTGAATTTCCTCATCTACTTTGCCATATTCGGATTCTTCAGGGCGTACCCGATGTACCTCGTAGACAGATACCACATGGGCGTGGGGAGGGTGTCCGACTTCATAGCCTGGGTGGCCGTACCCATTGTGTTAGCCAACCTGTGGCTGACGGGATACCTGGCGACGCGGTTCTCTGCGAAGAAGATAACCGTTTACTCGACTGCGCTGTTCGGGATACTCATGCTGCTGATATTAGTGTCCCGGCAGGAAGGGGCGCTCTGGGTGACGCTGTTCCTGCCCGGCCTCGCGATAGCCGTGGCGCTGCCCGCGTGCGCGTCGATGCTGTCGCTCATGGTGAGCGCGGACGAGCAGGGGAGCGTGCTCGGGAATAACCAGTCTATACTGGTGGGGGCGGAGGCGCTCTCGGGGTTCGCGGCGGGGCTGCTCGCGGCGGTCGCGATAGAGCTGCCGCTCATAGGGCTGGCGGGGGTTGCGGTATTTGCCGCTGTTCTGCTCGCTGTAGCAGGGAAGGGGAGGGAAGGAGCGCGCACGCAGCGCGGCGCATAATGCGTGCCGCGAATTCTGTAATGCCGGAAAGGAAGGACTGGATTTCCGATAAAGGCATTCGGGAATGACTAACAAAAGCAAATCTTATTTCTTCTTTGTCCTTGATGAAAAGAAGCAAAAATCATCCGACTACAGAATTATGCTAAAAATCTCATGTACTCGCTAAATCTTCCAATTCAACCCCATCCCGTGGAAGATTTTTAACGCTCGTACAATCGATTTTCTTAACGCAAATTCTGTAATGTCGGAAGAAAAGACTTCTTGATTGATAGTAGTGTAAGGACACCCTCCCCTTCACCCTCTCCCCTCAAGGGAGAGGGAAATTAATGTGCGGGTGCTCACCCGCCGCAAATTCTGTAATGTCAGAGAGCAATATATCCTATTTTGTTTGTTCAAAGAATACCGTGGAAAGGCTTCTGGCTTCGCCTAGGGTTCTTGCACACGTTCAGAACCGTAGTTCAGGATGACTGAAAGAAAAACGAGATTGCTTCGCTTCGTAATTTGGTTTTTGTGACCTTGATACGACGAATAGGTGCTTATTCGCAATCAGCCAATGGCGACCGATTCCTCGCACGCTCGAAATCGTTGCAATGACAAGATTCTTGAGGTTCCCTTCTCTTGATTATTACGTTATTTCTGCTATAGTAGAAATATGAAACTAAAGCGGCAGAGGAAAAGCGTAGCGCACCTGGCGGACATGATATCGGCCATGGGGAACGAGCAGAGGCTCATGATAATGAGGCTCCTCCTGGCTTCCCACCCTGAGGGCATGGTGGTGGGGGATATACAGTCGGAGCTGGGCATTCCGGGCTCGACGCTGTCTCATCACCTGGAGAAGCTCAAGATCGCCGGCCTCGTAAGCGTGAGCAGGGAGAGCCAGTTCCTCCGGTACAGGGCCGAGGCGCACGCGCTCGAGGAAGTGATGGCGTTTCTATTTTCCGAATGCTGCACGCGGAGCTCGTTGATCGAGGCCGAGTCTTTTATTTCATTCTGCAGGAAGGAGAGTAAGTCATGATAAAACACAGGGTGCTTTTCGTATGCGTGCATAATTCGGCACGGAGCCAGATGGCCGAGGAGCTGCTCAGAAAAATTGCCGGCGACAGGTTCGACGTGGAGAGCGCTGGGCTCGAGCCGGGGACGCTCAACCCGTACGCCGTAGCCGCGCTCAGGGAAGAGGGGATAGACATCTCGGGGAAAGAGACGGTGTCCGCGTTTGAGCTGCTGAAGCAGGGGCGTTATTACACATACGTGATAACCGTATGCGACGAGACCTCCGCAGAGACGTGCCCGATATTCCCGGGATGCAGGGAGAGGTTCCACTGGAGCTTCCCCGACCCTTCGAAGTTCACCGGGACCGACGAGGAGATTATGACGCGGGTGAGGGAAGTAAGGGATCAGATAAGGGACAAAATTGCCGAGTGGGTCACTGCCGTCAAAAGAGAAAATAAAAGGGATAAGCTGAAGGCGGTCTGAGGCCGGCTTATTCCGTGCCGCTCGAACTTAACACGCGCCGCTTGAAACTCAGGGCGGCGATGTCTCATCAAATATTTACAAGGCTCACCCCAAAGGAGGAATGACCCGGAATGAAGGAGTGTATCCGTCTCTGTTTCACGGAAGGGCTGGGAACGTTCTTCCTCGTGTTCGCCGCTACGGGTGCGACGCCCAGTATGGCAGACGCCGTGTGTAATATCTGCGCTTACGGGATTCTATTTCCCGGTAGTGTTTTGGATTTTGGAAGCTTGTAAATTGATTGTATGAGGAATTGAATGAGGAAATAAGTATGAAAGGGAGAGAGAGATGTCACTAGAGTGTCCGACTACACAGCAGTGCGGAATCTCTTCGCGGCTATCGTTCAGGGATCGCTACTTGACTCTATGGATTTTTCTTGCAATGGCTCTGGGGGTAGCAATAGGCCGTTTCATCCCCGGAACGGAATCGTTTGTGAACCGTTTCCAATACGGCTCGACCAATATACCAATTGCCATTGGTCTGATATTGATGATGTACCCGCCGTTTGCCAAGGTGCGTTATGAGGAGATGGGGGATGTGTTCCGAAATCTGAAAGTACTCGGCTTATCTCTTGTGCAGAATTGGATTATCGGTCCGGTCCTGATGTTCTTTCTCGCGATATTGTTCCTCAGGGATTACCCCGAATACATGGCGGGCCTGATTCTAATTGGCCTAGCCCGCTGTATAGCAATGGTGATCGTCTGGAACGAGCTTGCAAAGGGAGACACGGAGTATTGCGCCGGGCTTGTTGCCTTAAACAGCGTTTTCCAGGTGCTTTTTTATAGTGTATATGCCTGGCTGTTCATCACAATCATGCCGCCCCTTTTTGGTCTCAACGGCAGCATAATAGAAATTTCTATCGGCCAAATAGCGAAAAGCGTCTTTATCTACCTGGCTATTCCGTTTATTGCGGGAATGCTGACGCGCTTCGTGTTCGTAAAGGCATGGGGCAAGGAATGGTATCATTCCAGATTTATCCCCATGATCAGTCCCATTACGCTAATAGCCCTGCTTTTCACTATTATGGTTATGTTCAGTCTCAAGGGCAATCTTATCGTCCGGATCCCGATGGACGTGGTACGTATCGCTGTCCCGCTCCTAATCTATTTCGTGCTGATGTTCCTAGTCAGTTTTTGGATGGGCAGGAAGGCGGGTGCGGACTATTCTAAAACCACTACCCTTTCATTCACAGCCGCGAGCAATAACTTCGAGTTGGCAATCGCGGTGGCGGCCGCAGTGTTCGGCATAGGCTCAGGCGCGGCTTTCGCAGCCGTCATAGGCCCCCTCGTCGAGGTTCCTGTAATGATAGGGCTCGTCAATGTGGCATTGTATTTTCAAGGCAAATATTTCGGGGGGCAGGATGCTCCTCAAGTGAACGGCTGAACAGCAGCTTCGGAACGGTTTTCTCTCTCAGGGGGAATAATCGAATGATGCGTGATGAAGGGGGAAATGGGCGGGCGCCTGGAGGGTAAGACGGTGGTAATAAGGTTAATTCCCCACCCGGGCAATTTTGATTCAGGCAAGGTGAGGCTGGAGGTTAGCGCGCCTCATCGGCTATGCTGCATTATTCGGAATCCCTCTGTACTACCAGTCAGTGTGATTTACGAAAAGACAGGGAAAGGAGAAAGGCTAATTTATTATCCTTCTTTTCCTTGATGAAAAGAAGCAAAAATCACACACGTAGTGTGTTTTCCGAAAAGATTCTACATAATTTGCTAAAAATCTTATGTTTAAGCTAAAATCTTTCAAATGGGAAGCTGAAAGATTTTTTACGCTTGGAAAGAGAAAGACTTTCTGGATTGATTGGAGTGCTAAGGTAAACCCCCCACCCATACCCTCCCCCCTTTGAAAAGAGGGGAGGGAAATAAATATGCGGGCGCTTGCCCGCCGCAAATTCTGTAATGTCTGGGGAAGACAAAGGCGGCCGAAGATGCCGGAATATTTGATGGATGAGGTTCGGAATATGGCATGAAAATTCCGTTTATTATACCGGCGGGATTTGTGATAATATTAGGGACATCGGTATCCGATACTCCATTTTCAAGAGGTGCTATATGGTAAGAACCGTATTCGCGTTGCTCGCAGTAATGGTATTGGCTGTATTCTCGTCGGCGTCCTTCGCCCAGCAGGGGAAGACCGACGGGAACCCGTACAGTTTCCTTTTCGTGCAGACGGCGGTGTCCATGTCGTATAAGGACGGAAAACTTACTTTAAAGAACGTATCGCCCTCGATGATATTCTTCGCCGACAGGCCCGAGAGGATGGCGGGGCATTTTCCGACGACCCATTTCCTCAAGATGTGGGACGAGGGGAAGGACAGCTTCAAAAACGACCCGCCGAACGCCAACCTGTCCATTATTGGCGATAAGGAAGGTACGACCGACACGGACGTAGTCGTCGAGCTTATGAACCCGTCGCTCAGCGAGAAAGGGGACCTCACTTACGACGTGAAGGTGCTCGACGGGAATATGCCCGCCGAGGGGGGGCTGACTTCGCTCTTCATCGACTGGTGGGTCGCGCCCGACGGGGCCGTGTGTCACTTTAGCCCGTACACGGGATACAGGGTATGCCGCTTCCCGGGGCCTTATTACTGGGGACCGTATCGAAGGCCATACTGGTGGTATTGAGAAGGGGCGTTCACCCGGTCTTTCGTAATAATTCCGACTGACTTTTATGGTGTGGCGCCGGAGGGGAGGGGTGCGCCCGCTGCGGATTCTGAGAATGTCGGGGGAAAGAAAAGGAAAAGGCAAGAAAATTTTTCCTATGCTCTTTGATGAGAAGACACACATAGTGTGATTTATGAAAAGGCAAAGGAAGGAGAAAGGCTTTTTTTTATCCTTCTTTTCCTTTCCTGAAATGAATTCAGGACAGGGATGAAAAGAAGCAAAAATCACACACGTAGTGTGGTTTCCGAAAAGATTCTACAGAATTTGCTAAAAATCTCATGTACTCGCTAAATCTTCCAATTCTACCCCAAACGGAGGGGTAGTTTAGCGATGTCCGTGGCTAACTAACGTCGTGCGGATAGGAAAGGGTGTCCGAATGCGCGCTCGCTTGCATTCGTTCCGTGGAAGATTTTTAACGCTCGTACAATCGATTTTCTTAACGCAAATTCTGTAATGTCGGGAAGAGAAAGATGCGCCCTTCGACATGCTTCCGTCTTCGCCAAGGCTTCGCCGGACAAGCAGGGCGGACGGGATGCGTTGAGAGGAGCGGAGTGGTCATATGCCCGCGGGTGCTCACCCCCCGCAAATTGTGTAATGTCGGGAAAGAGAAAGGCAAAAGATAGGCAAAAGATAGGTTTCTCCCGCTGTTCTATATGGCGGGAGTCTTAAATTATTTTTTCGATTTGGATTTCTTCTTGAGGAAGAGGGGGAGGTTGTCGTCGACGAATTCGTCGAAAGTGCGGGGCTGTTTCTCCGTGATTTCGTAGAACGTGTCGGTGACGATGTCGCAAAGGCCGTCGCTCACCAGCTTGTAAAGCTCGGTCACGGCTTCGGCCATAATTTCGGGCACGCCCGATTCTATCATCTCTTTCTTATATTCCCTGGGCTTCACGTCCGCGTATTGGATCTTCTTGCCGACGGCTTGCGAAAGTATTTCCGCTATGTCGTTGCAGCTAAGCGATTCCGGGCCGGTTACAGTCAAAATACTGCTCTTGTGCCCGTTCTCCGTCAGCATCCTGGCTATGAGCCTGCCTATGTCCCGCACGTCGACCCAGCCGCAGCGGGCGTCTCCGAAGGGCAGCCTGAACTCCTTTTCCTCCCTTATGCGTCCCGCGTAGAGGTTCGTGAAATTCTGCATGAATATGTTCGGACGGACGATCGAGTACCTTATGCCCGACTGCTCGAGGTACTTTTCCGCTTCGCCGTGCCACTTGAGCAGGCGGGAAGGGGAGTCCGGGTCGGCGCCTATGGCGGAGTACTTGACGAGATACTTCACGCCCGATTCCCTTGCGGCGTCGATGAAATTCCTTTCGAGCCGGAACTGGTTCTCGCTGTTGGGCGGGAGGAGGAACGCGTGCTCGACGCCCTCCATCGCTCTCCTGAGAGAATCGGGTTTTCTCAAATCTCCTTTGATGAGCTCGACTTTTGAGGACTTGAGACCTGAGGTTTTATCAGGGTCTCTTACAAGCGCGCTGAATCTGTAACCCCATTTGGTCAAACGCCTGGCGACTCTACGTCCGGTCGTACCCGTAGCGCCAGTCAGCAATATCATATTTTCACCCCGGGCACTTCTTGGCTATGCAGCTAGTCTATCTGAAGAAAGGGGGGGTTGTGAAGGGGGCAGGGAAAATGAATAACAGGGGCGGGCAGAAGCGATATATGTAAAAACACCCCGTCCCCCCCATTCTGGCGGTAGAGGGAGGCGGAGTGTGGTAATGCTTGTTCAGAGTTTAGGGTTTAATGATTATTCTTTCGATTGATGATTCGGCCGCGGAAGCAACGGCTGGATCGAGCTTTTGTCCGGCGCCTGAGTTGAAAGAATAGATTGAATACGGTAAGCGCCTGCCGGGTGTATTGAATATCCTCCTTCTTTGGTTAATTCGTGATGCGCGATCCCTCTCTTTATCGCTATCAATCGAATTTTTTATTCTTTCCTATTTAATCTCTATTTTTACCGGCCTAAAATTTGGATGAATGCCTTCACATATATCTAATATGCGTTTCGCGCTTTAAGGATTGCGCCACAATCATTAAATATAAGGCCCTACTGCTATTGTGTAATTCTGTAATTCACAGGCGGTAAGCCTGTTTCGACACCGGATTAAAAATCTCGTCTATATTATGATTGCGAATACACTGAGGTGTCAAGGGATATTTTGATGAATTATGAAAATTCCCGGTTAAATCTGATAATTAATTAAGAATCACTGGTGACAGCTTCCCTGAAAATTGGAGAGAATCTCGGGATCCGCTCCGGGCGGAATACTTGCCCGGTTAACGACTAATACGGAATCCGAAAGGCATCAGCGATGACGTCCTCGACGGGAATACTGGCACTGCTCACGGATACGGAGCGCGCCTCCGAAAGCCGCGCCGCGTGTGAGAAGAGTGAACGGAGGCGGACATGATCCGCCCGCTACGGCCGGAGAAAAATTATACTCACCGACATACGGCGGGAGCGGGGCAGGACATATGCCGTCTGCGCGGGACATAGCCGGGGGCGGAAAAATGCGGGTGTGCGCCCTGTTAAAGAAAATTCTAGGAGAGCGGGCGGAATGTTACGTCAGGTTTATGAAGCTGCCTAGAAATGGAATGAGGTGATATAAAGTATATATAAAATATAACGTCTAAGTCACTGTCTCGCATATATATAATAGCTCATATAAATTATTATAGACGGCACTTGAACAGTTTCCGTTTTACTTTAAGGCGTGTTCCGGGGTCGGTGAGAAATCACTTTAAGTTTGTTAAAGTGAGGGCGAAAAATTTCTTCTGCCCTCGAAGCAGCCGGTATAATGTATTAGTAGAGATATGCATCATTTGTCAGGGGGGAATAATATGCCGAAGATTGCAAGAGAGAAACGGTTCGCCGGATGGCGGCGGACAGGGATCATGATTCTCCTGGTTTGTTCCGCGGCGGCGGGGTCAATCGGCGGATGCGGCGGAGGGGGGACTGACGGAGGACCCGGCGGCGGGGGAGGCGGGGGCGGAGCCGGTATAGATATACAGCCGGGCGGGACGCTCGCGGCAGAACCCGAGACATTTTTCTACGTCGAAGGCGGGACGGATAGACAGACGCTCGACCTGTTCAGGATAGAGGGCGTATCATCGCCCCGGCCAGTGCTCGTGTGGTTTCACGGCGGGGGATGGGTGATAAATTCGAAGGAGAACATAGAGGGGATCGCGTTCGACATCGCGGAGGCCGGGGGGTTTCACCTGGTGTCGGTCGGGTACAGGCTCGCGGGGCAGGGGGCCGAGGACTGGCCGGGGATAGTACGCGAGGTGAAATCTGCCGTGAGGTGGATTAAATTGAACGCGGAGGAGCTCGGCATCGACCCTGACGCGATCATCGTGACGGGGGAATCGGCGGGCGCGCACCTGGCCGCGATGGTCGCGCTGTCTTCGGGAGTGGGAAGCCTCGAGGGGAGCGTAAACCCGGGGGCTTCGAGCGACGTCGCCGCGGCCGTGCTCTTTTACGGGCCGTATGATTTTAATACGATAGTGGACGAGGCGCTCGACGTGCTCCTCACCGGCAACTGCGGCGTGGAGCTGAACCCGCTCCCGATCTGGGTGCTCCTCGAATGCCCGGTGCCGGACAATATACAAGACCCGCTCAGCGGGTGCGATCAATCGGACCTCGACGAGGCGAGCCCGGTCACGCACGTCAGACGCGGGAGACCCGCCCGTGTTTATCGCGGCCGGGACGGAGGACTGCTTCGTGCCGTGGATGCAGGCGCTCGATCTCGAGGACGCGCTCGAAGCGGCCGGGGTGACGAACGAGATATCGATCACCGAAGGCGGGGAGCACGACGCGGATACGCTCGACGTGACGCCGGCGCAGGTGATTGAATTCCTGGGCGCCAGCCAGTGACGGGATCTTAATGCCGCTATTGCAAATGTGTTTTGAAGGGGTTTAGGGGGAGACTGTTCTTTTAGGGTTGTTTTCTAATGCCGCTATTGCAATTTGTATTTTAAGTTTTGTTTGAAATATAGGATTAGAAGATAAAGCCACGGAAGTAACTTCCTGAATCGCGGCTGGAAGCCGCTCCTACGATTTTAAGAGAATGTAAACCCCCACCCGTACCCTCCAGCTGGCAAGTGTGCGAGGCGGAGAGAAATTATTGACACCCTTCTACCCTTCGACAAGCTTCCGTCTTTGCCATCCTCCTATGCTTCGGACTCCGCTAAGGCTTCGACCGACGAGAAAGCTTCGGAGGATAAAAGGCTACGCCGGATCACCCTACGGCTCATCACCCGACGGCTCATAGCCTCTGGGCGACGTGCCGCAAGCAGGGTGAACAGGTTATTTTGATGATTTGAATTGTGGTACACCCTCACCCTATCTATTTTGGCTTAGGCATAGTCGAGCCGGAAGTTAATTTGCATCAATGGCTTTGTTGGGAGAGCGACCAGTTGCACGCTCGCTTGCAACTGTTCCCCCTCCTGTGAAGGGAGAGGGGAATATAAGATAGGGCGAACGGGTTTGGTATCGCGGCTGGAAGCCGCTCCTACGGTTTTAAGAGAATGGTAATCCCACCACCTGTGCCCTCCACCTGACAAGTGTGCGAGGGGAGGGAAATAAATTTTAATTACGGGATTGCCGGTTGTGATTTCTGATTCGATTATCGAAATGTATTGATAAAAAAGAAGTTTTGACAACGGGAGCTAATGACGGAATATTAGTCTGATGAACATGGGCTTCACCGATTATCTCGCGGTCGGGTTTCCGCTGATAATATCTATCGTGCTCGCCGTATTTTTCCCGATAAGCCTGAGGGACTATTTCGTCGAGGGCGAGATACAGAAGCTCGGGCACGGGCTCACCCCCTATAAATTCAGGGTCAGGCATTACCTCTACATATTCGCCGCATATACGACTGCCGCAGTCCTGCTGAGCCTACTCCAGGCTTATCTCCTCTGGGACCTCGCGGAGGACGGGGGGATGACGTACGTGCTCAGGTACACGGACTATATCCTGTACCCGGTCATCCCTTCGGGGATTATGGCCGTATTCCTGATGCTCTTTTTCTTCTCCTACCTCTACGCGCGGCGCGGGGAGGACGACGTGAGAAAATTTTTGCTGAGGATGTACGACGGGTGGCCGCTCTATAAAGACATACCGCGATTCAAGCCTGTGGTGCTGGCGGCCGGTATCCTGTGCACGGCGCTTAATTTCTGGCTCTACGATATGTACGTGGGGGTGTCGGACAAGGGGATCGTGTATAACACCGAGAGGACGTGGAAGCCGGTCACGATCGATTACGACGATATAAGGTACCTGGAGATCGTTCAGTCGAGCAGGGAGCAGGACGGGAAGGTGGTGGAGTGGTTCACGCTCAGGTTTAGGAATGAGAACCTGCGCTACCGGAGGACCTCGGAATTCCTCCTCTTCAGGAAGGACGGGCTCGAGGACATAGACCGTATTATCAGGGAGGCAGAGAAGGCCAAGGGCGGGCGCATAAATGTTATAATGAGTATAGAAAACAGCCATGGAAGAGTGCTTTACGGGTCGTTTGACGAGCCCGAAAAAGGAATAAGGGAGAAAGTGCGATGAGGAAATTCGTAGGCGCGCTCGTATTTATGCTCGCGGTGGGGATAGGGACGTTCGCGGACGAGGGGTACGAGAGGTATTTGAATGTCGGGTTCGGGTACACGGTGAAGTACCCGAAGGACGTATTCACGATTCAGAGCGAGCTCGACGACAAGTCGGGGATCACGCTCCTTTCCAAGGACAAGGACGCTGACGTGAGCGTGAAGGCGGAGAATAACACGTTCAACACGACGCTCAGGTACGAGTACGATAACCTCAAGAGCCCGGACGACAAGTTTAAGGTGATATACGAGGGGGAGCAGTGGTTCGAGATATCCGGCGTGAGGAACGGGGAGGTGTATTACATAAAGAAGATGCTCAAGAATAACGTGTATTACACGCTCGAGGTCGAGTACCCGGAGGCGAAGAAGGGGACCTACGGGCCGATAGTGTATACGATCGCGGAGTCGTTCGCGGTGACGGGGAAGCCGGCGGAGTAGGGGGGGGAGGTGGGGGTCTAATCTATTAGATCATTCAATTCTTCGCGAATTTTGTTTACTTTTTCTATGGCCTCACTTACAAATTCATTGTCAGGCTCTATTTGTTTCCAGAATGATAGTTTGCCGAGCAATCGCTCTAAATAAATAGGATCTCGGACTTTTATTCTATTCTGCGTGTTCACTATAACCGAACTTTGTTAGATAGTGTGCTTCTTTTCTGTACTCTCGCTTTTTTTTCTCGGGGTAGACACATTTTGTCTGTAGCAACTGATATTCCTGTAACAATTTTTTTCCTTTTTTTGTGATTAATGTGGTTTTCGTTTTATTAACATTAAATCCTTCATCGTTTATTATACTAGTCACATAAGAAGAGAAGTCATGCGGAATATAATCACCAGAAAATGTCAGATCGTCCGCATAGCGAGTGTACGTCAAGTTCCATCTCTTCGCTAATCCATTTAATCTTCTATCCGCTTTTTTAAAGACGATATTGCTTAGTGTAGGACTGGTTGCTGCTCCTTGTGGTAGTGAATTATTTAAACAACAAAAACTCGATAGATAGTAAGATATTTTGTTCGGATATCCACATCTTTGAAATATTTCGATTACTCTATTCAACGAAATCGAGGGGAAATAATTTTCTATGTCCATTTTAAGCAATGCTTTAGTGCCTAAATGTTGATTTGCATTTGTGATAATTGATTTCATGCACCTGAAGCCATGAGAATTATCTTCTAGTGGTATGGTGTTAAGAATATTATTATTGATCCACCTTTGTATATATAAAAGAGAAGGATATGGAGAGCAAATTTCTCGATATCCACCCTTTCGTTTGGGTATGTTAAAAGTACGATAATAGCTTGAGGGAAATTTCAAGATATATGAAAGCATAAATATATCTATACCTAGTAATTGGGAAAGATGATTGAATTCAAAAATTATTGGGAGGTTATTAGAGGAAAGGCTCTCAATATATTGTAAATATACCTCTCTTGTTTCATTGCTCTTGACCTGATCGTCAAAAAATTCTTTCCATTCTTGAAAAGTCAGCCGATTTTTTCGTCATATTTCTTTAACGGATTGTGGCTAAGAGCACTACTTTACTCTGCAATAGTTTACTATTCTGTCATTACGAAATGCATTGTAAATGCATTCGTAATGTCGCTCCGTCTTTCGGGGCCGACAGATTATATCGAATGATATAATCTGTCAGTGCTAAAATTCCCCTCAGCCAATGAGGCGACATCGCCTCAACGTACTAGTGCTCATAGCCACAACCTCTATTTAGATTTGTTTCTGTTCTTGTATCTTTTTATATTTTGTAAGATGTCCTTATCTAATTTTTCGTGTTTAGGTTTGTAAAGCTCATTGATATCTAGTTGGTGTGATAGAAATTCTTCTGGTATCTCTTTTATGTCTATTTGCTTTTTAGTTAAAAAAATATCGTGTCTGTTGGATAATATCCATTTTTTCCCTGATTCGGTCAGTTTGATTTTACGTGGAATATATTCAATGACATTATTTTTTGATAATTCACCAAGTACTGCAATCATAGCCCCAGGAGATATATTATACTTTTTAAACAATTCGTATAAATCTACGTCATCATCTTTCTTGAATAAATAATCAAGAATTTCTCTGCATTCTCAGACAATATCTTCGATCAAACTAATATCTCCTGAAACATTGTGTTTCGAGAACTCTTGTTTTTTAATTTCGGCCACCAGAATATCGGAAATACATTATTTGGTACTGGTTGAGCTTCAATGGCAAATAACGATTCGGACCTGCCATATCCAAGTGTGAATTTCGTTAACTTCAATTTACGCAATTTGGGGTTTAGTTCACTCTCTAAACTTAACATGTCGTTTATTCTAGCATCTACACAGTTTTGGTCGATATAAGAATGGCATTCACTTATTCCTTTATTCAACCATAAAATATTAATATAATCAATGTTTAATGCATCCAATGTAGCTCTTGCAAACTCCATTGATGCTAAGCAACATAGGAATATGTTGACATCATTGACCTTCCTCCTTGTTAGGAACTGACGAAATTTTTCTACACACCTGGTTATCTTTTCTCCTGTACCAACGAAATCCTCAACTATTACTACATTATCGTTAGACTTGACTATGCGATTTTTTTGAATATAAGAGTATTGAATTTATCACATTCCGATTCGTCCAATTTTCTGTCATAGGAAAATATTGTTTTAGTCCTTGTAATACGGACTGTGATCCATCGGGGTCGGAATCTTCAACTGTAGTTGTTATGTATGTGTTTGAAGGACCTAGTCCCCATACATATTTTATGTTATTGGCAAAATCCTCGTAAGACTGGTTTAGATGGCTGCTCTCAAGAAAGGTGAATTTTCTTAGCAGGTCGAGTATTAATAATTTTTCAGAGTTTGATTTACATAGATTCCAAAGTTCGACAAGTGGTTTTCGAAATGGTTTTTTGGATAACCAGGGGTACTCCGAAACATAAATCTAATAAAGTATTAAAACTAAGTTCATCAACATTTTGAAGAGTTGTCATAAGTTCGATAATATACTTGAAAATAAAATGTTTTTGAATACACATAACTCAATAGTCTTTATGCTTGATAATCCTATTATATGGGGGAACAAAGTTGATACTAATTCTGTTGTCAGTTTAGGAATATAGGTGGTTGGGGAGTGGTACACCCTTCGACATGCTCAGGACGAACGGGTTTAAGGATTAGATCCTGAATCGAGTTCAGGATGACGATTGTGATTCTAAGATACATCCCCCACCCGCACCCTCCCCCTTCTAAGGAGGGAATTACGAGACAAAAGATGAGATCCTGAAACGAGTTCAGGATGACAACTTTCCAATAATAAAAAAAGCCCCTTGTGCAAAATCCATTCTTGAGATAGTTTATATTCTGAGGGATATACTATATACAATAGCTTGATAGAATATTGCGATAGGGTATATGCGGATGGGATATGGCATGATGCAGGATGCAGGATACAGGATGCAGGATGCGGGATGAAAGGATGCAGGATTGCCAGGCTGCCCCTGCTCCGGCATCCCCCTACGCCAAGGCTTCGGGGGACAAGTCACGGCTCGCAATGACATGTCGGAAAGTCCACCCAGTCCCCGCTCGCAATGACAGGAATAATGATGTACCCCCTCACCCTAGCCCTCTCCCTCCCTTTGGGGGAGAGGGGATTAAAGACGAGGAGGGAATTAAAAGCGCAAATATGAGATTCCGAATCGAGTTCAGAATGACGGAAATATTTTAAGGAAGGGGAAAAGGTAAGAGAGATCCTGAATGGGAGTTCAGGACAAAGGAGGGTAGGTGATATGAATAATTTTTATATAGCGTTTGCGGTATATCTGAATCTGATATTCGTCGCGGCGAAGCTGTGGGGGCGGATAGAGTGGTCCTGGGTCTGGGTCATGACGCCGCTCATAGCGATGACGCTGATAGGCGTTCTGGTGACGGCGGGGCAGTCGGCGCAGAAGAAGCAGCTGAAGTCGAACATCCTGTATAACCTCCAGTCGCTAAGGGACCTGATAGATAACTCCAAATCGAGGGGCGGGGAGAGGCATTGATAAAGGGGGCGGGGAGGCAGCTCATACACGCGCACCTGCAGGAGGCGCTCCTGCACTTCTCCCGCTACAAGCGCGGGGAGGGGGTGCCGCACCTGTTCAGGGCGTATCTCGAGACGCTCGAAGAGGAGCGCGCGATCGAGAACTACGTCCTCGGGCTCCGGCTCTTCGAGCACAAGGCGGTGTCGATGTATCTCGACGGGAAGCGGATCGAGGCGATACGCGGGAGCGAGATATTCAGGCGGAAGGGTATCTCGACCAACGATATCAGGATCTGGATATACGGGAACAGGGAGCAGTTCGGGCTCGTGAATTCGATGTTCGGGGTGTTCATGAGGAAGGCGAGCTTCTGCCCGTTCTGCCACGACCAGAAGAGGTACGGGGACGTGACGTACAGGCAGAGGCTCCACGGGAGTCTCTGCCCGCACAGGGAGATGTGGGAGGCGGAGATGAGGGAGGAGATGGATGGGTGAAGCGGAATGGGGTGGCTTTTGAGAAGACGGGGAAAGGAGAAAGGCTGTTTTTTTTATCCTTCTTTTCCTTGATGAAAACGTAGGGAATGACTAAGCAAAGACATAACGAGCAAAGACTGTTATTTTCCTTCTTTGTCTGGATACAAAGAAGCAAAAATCATCCGACTACAGAATTAGCTAAAAATCTCATGTACTCGCTAAATCTTCCAATTCAACCCCAGCCCGTGGAAGATTTTTAACGCTCGTACAATCGATTTTCTTAACGCAAATTCTGTAATGTCGGGAAGAGAAAGATAGATTTCTCCCGTTGGTCGAAATGACAATACGTGTAGAGCGATTGAAATGACTGGACCCCCGCATCTTCGTACACCTCACCCTCCACCCTCGCTATAGTGGGGGAGGGAAATAAAGTTGAAAGGCTGAGATTGCCGCGCTTCCTCCTACGCCAATGCTTCGGGAGACAGCGTAGTATGCAGGGATGAACCGATTGAACAGTCAGGGATAAAGGTCCACCCTTACCTATTCGGATTTAGCAACATTCATGCGAAAGTTAATTTCCTTCGTGATTTTTAAGTCGGGGCGACCGAATGCTTGCTTGCTCGCATTCGTCCTTTACGAAAGGAGGGAATTAAAGGATTAAGGAATGAAGGAGAAGGGAAGGGTGGAGAGGAAGGAGTGGGAGAGGGGGGAGGGGGAGACGGCGAAGGCGTACGATGCGTTCAGGGAGTACAGGGACATGGGCGCGTCGCGGAGCCTGTCGAGGGCCGCGGAAAATTTGGGGAAGTCTGTAAGGCACCTCAAGCAATGGTCCACTAACAACGACTGGACGAGCCGCGCTCTCGCCTACGACGAATACATGGAGAAGAAGCGGCAGGGCGTGTACGAGACGAAGCTGGGAGAGGTGAACGCCGCCCACCTCGACATGGTGAGGAGCGCCAGGGAATCGGTGATGGTCCCGCTGCGGGCGCTCCTCCGGAGGATAGAGAAGGTCAGGGAAGAGGGCCCGGGGGAAGCGGCGGAGGTCGAGAATATACCGATCGAAAAGCTCCTCTCTATCACGAGGCCGTACGTGAAGCTCGCGCTCGACGTAATCAGGATGGAGCGGCTCCTCTACGGGCTGCCGACGCAGACGATTAAGACGGAAGGGACGATCGGGCACAACGTGAGCCACGATATAAAGATCGTGAACGAGTACATCGAATCGCTCCCGGACGAGGAGCTGTTGAGAATTGTCAGAAACACGAAGAAGCGCGCTCGGAACGACGGAAACGGTAAGCAGGTTCCTCGCGGGAACAGCGAGGGATAACCTGCTCACGTACACGGAGCTTACGTTCCCGAGGTACAGGGCGAACTGGCACCACAGGGTCATCATCGATCACCTGGAGAGCGTGGAGGCGGGGGATATACACAGGCTCATGATACTCGTGCCGCCGAGGTACGGGAAATCGGAGCTGTCGTCCGTGCGCTTCCCCGCGTGGTTCCTGGGGAGGAACCCCGAGAAGAAGGTGATACTCGCCTCCTACAACGACAGGTTCGCGCTCCACTTCGGTAAGCACGCGCGGAACGTGTGCCAATCGGACATGCACGGGTGCGTGTTCCCGGGATCGCGCGTGAGGAGGGATTCGTCTTCAGGCTCCCTCTGGGAACTGGAGGAGGGCGGGAAGTTCGTCGCCGTGGGGCGCGGGGGCTCTGTCACGGGGCACGGGGCGCATCTGCTCATACTCGACGACCTGATAAAGAACGTGCAGGAGGCGTATTCCGAGAACGTCAGGGACACCGTGTGGGACTGGTACAAGACGACCCTCTACACGAGGATCGAGGACGGGGCGGCGATAGTCATCGTGAACACGAGGTGGCACGCGGACGACCTCGTCGGGCGGCTCCTTAATGAAGAAGGCCGGAAGTGGACGGTGCTGAAGCTGCCGGCTATAGCCGACGCCGATTACGCATACGGCGATTACACATACCATGAAGGGGAGACGCTCTGGCCGGGGAAATTCCCGATTGAAACCGTGCTCGAGACGAAGGGGGTGCTGGGGAGCCATTTCAGCTCGATATACCAGCAGGAGCCCGAGGAGAGGACGGGGAATATTTTCAGGCGCGCGGACTGGAAGAGGTTCACCGCGCTGCCCGCGGGGAAGAAGCGCGTGGTGCAGTCGTGGGACACGGGGTTCAAGACCGGGGAGGAGAACAGCTACTCGGCGTGCACGACGTGGGTCGAGACGGAGAGGGGGTATTACCTGGTCCACGCGTGGTGGGACAGGGTGACGTTCCCGGAGCTGAAACGGTCGGCGGTCGAGCTATACGAGAGGTTCATGCCGGACGAGGTGCTGATAGAGGACAAGGCTTCGGGGCAGAGCCTGGTGCAGGAATTGTCGGAATCGACGAAGATACCGATAAAGCCGGTGAAGCCGACGGCGGATAAGGTTGCGAGGGCGCACGCCGTGACCCCTGTGTTCGAATCGGGGAACGTGTACATACCCGAAGGGGAGCTATGGGCGGACGAGGTGATAGAGCACGCGGCGAGGTTCCCGAGGACGAAGAACACGGACGTCATCGACAGCGTGACGCAGGCGCTCGAATACATGAGGCACGGGAGGAGCTTCAGGTATTCGTACCACGGCGGGGCGTACGCCCGCGGCGGGGGGAGGAAATCGATATTCGAAATGGAGAGGGAGAAGAGAAATGGCTGAAGACAGACTTACACAGGCCGTGCTCAGGAAGAGGGGCGAGTACAGGAAGGCCGAGAAGGGATACAGGTTCTTCGAGGAATCGTACAAGGGCGGCGCGGACTACATAAATTCCGATAACTTGTACATACATACGTTCGAGGACGGGGAGGGGTTCAGGGAGAGGAAGGAGAGGGCCTACTTCTACAACTACTGCGCGCCTATAGTGAACGCGTATAACTCCTTTATTTACAGGCAGAAGGTGACGAGGGACTACGGGGAGCTCGATGGGAACGGGCTCTTCAGGCAGTTCCTCGGGAACTGCGACAGGCAGGGGAACTCGTTCGAGGAATTCATAAGGAACGCTTCCAAGTGGTCGTCCGTGACGGGGATACATTTCATTCTCGTGGACAAGCCGTCGGAAGAGGCGGGGTCGATGAAGGAGGAGATGGAGAGGGGGATATATCCATACTTCGTGCGCGTATCGCCGATGAACGTGTGGGACTGGGGGCTCGACAGGTGGGGGAACCTGCTCTGGGTGAAGATACTCGAAACGCACGGGGACGAGGGGGAGTTCGGAAGCGAGGGCGCGCCTGCGGAGAGGTTCAGAGTGTGGTACAGGGACAGGTGGGAATTATACGAAGTAGAGAGGTCGGGCGGGGAGAGGAAGGCGTTTAAGACCGAGGAAGGGGAGCACCCGGTGGGGGACGTGCCGCTCGTGCCCGTCTGCCATTTCGCGGAGGAGCCGATGACCGGGTTCTCGCTGTTGAACGACATCGCGTACGTGAACAGGGCGCTATTCAACTGGTGCTCGCTGCTGGACGAGATCCTGTACCGGCAGACGTTCTCGCAGCTCGTGATGCCGGAGGACCCGAAGAGCCCGATCAACGATAAGGCTCTCGGGACGGCGAGGGGGCTCGGATTCCCGCCTGATTCGAAGCACGCGCCACATTTCATAAGCCCGGACGCGTCGCAGGCTCGTGCGCTCATGGACCAGATCGAGAGGGGCGTCGAGGAGATCTACAGGCTCGCCACGTTCAGGGGGGCGATCGGGGTGAAGGAGGAGTCGAGCGGGGTCGCGCGCTCGTACGATTTCATGATCACGAACAATACGCTCTCGAACAAGGCGCTCAACATGGAGGAGGCCGAGACGAAGGCGCTCCGGTTCTGGGCGAAGTGGCAGGGGATAGACGAGCCCGGGCACGTGATCGAGTACCCGAGCGAGTTCGAGGTGAGCACACTCGGGGAGGAGATGGAGAACGTGCTCCGCGCGAGGACGCTTCGAGATATCCGACCGGTTCGAGCAGATAATGAAGGAGAGGATCGTGAAGCGGATGGCGCCCAGGCTGGCGAGGGAGGATATGGAGAGGATATTGGCGGAGATTAGGGGGGAGTGAGCGGTGTAGGGAAGGTCGAGATAAAGTGGGTTGTGAAGGGACAATGAAAAGGCGAGATTGATCTCTTCTTCACCTTGACGAAAAGCACACGGTGTGTGGTTTAAGAGAAGATAAATGAAGGAGAAAGGCTGTTTTCTTATCCTTCTTTCCTTTCCTGAAATGAATTCAGGACAGGGATGAAAAGAAGCAAAAATCATCCGACTACAGAATTTGCTAAAAATCTCATGTACTCGCTAAATCTTCCAATTCCTCCCCACCCCGTGGAAGATTTTTAACGCTCGTACAATCGATTTTCTTAACGCAAATTCTGTAATGTCGGGAAGAAAAAGACTTAAGCATGATTTAATGGATGTAAGGTGACACCCCCATCCACACCTTCCCCCTCAAGGGGGAAGGAAGTACATTGCACCCTTCGACAGGTCCCCCCCTACGCTATAGCTTCGGGGACGGGCAGAGCGAACGGATGGATTGAGGTGAGCGGAAACGTTGCCCGCGGGTGCTCACCGCCGCAAATTCTGTAATGTCGGGAGAGACGAGATCGCTGCGCTTCCCCCTACGCCACGGCACGTCGCCCAAAGGCTATGAGCCGTCGGGTGAAGGCTTCGGGGGACAAGTCGCAGCTCGCAATGACAGAAAAATTAAGGTAACCCCCCCACCCGTGCCATACCCCTCACTATCGTAAGGGGGAGGGAAATTAATTGTGAGCGGTGGGGTCGCGGCAGGATGCCGCTCCTACGGATGCGGAGATAGAATGAAGGAGAAAGAGAAGAATGAAAACGGAGTTGAAGAGGAGTTTGGATAAGTATTACGAGGAGCTGGATGCGCTCGCGAGGAAGTACAGGGCGGACATCCACAATACGAAGACCGACAAGGGCCTGAGCGCGTTCGGGAAGGAGAAACAAGCCGAGATGCTCAAAGGGGAACTCATGGAAAAGGTGAGGGACCTGAGGCTCAGGTTCGAGGAGGACGTGTCCGGGAGACTCGCGAATATCGGCGATGCGCTGAGGCCGCCCGATGCCGAGAGGGCGCGGGTGAGGACCATTAAGCAGAAGCTCTCCGAAGGGGAGAGGTTCATGGGGCAGAGAGTTTTCATTCCGTATCTCGCCGCCTGGAGAGGCAGTCCCCTTGCCCCTCCCTCCCGTCCGCATCGCCGAGGAGGTCCAGGGCGCGGTGGGCAAGGACGGCACGCCCTCGCAGTACCAGATGACGACCTCGGGGATGCCCGAGGTCGCCGGCGACGCGCCCTGGGCCGCCATCCAGTCGACCAAGGCGGCAGGGAGGGCCTCCTCCGGTCCACCTCGCGCTGGATGGGCGGCCCAGCTGATGCAGATGCCCCTGCTCGCGCAGGGAGCCACGCATCAGGTGGAGCAGCTGTATTTGGGCGGCGCTACACCTGGGTTGGCGGAGTGATCGGGTCGCGCTCGCGGTGGTCGGCCACCAAGGCGGCGAAGCAGCGGACTCCGGAGGGCTCGCATGAGCCAGCAAATGTTCGGGCAGGTGCTGCAGAAGCTCCCGCTGCCGGTCACCGTCGTCACCGTCGGCCGCGGGGTGGAGATGGTGCTCACCGTCTCGTGGGTCTGCCCGGTGTCGTCCGACCCGCCGCAGGTGATGTTCGCCGTGGAACGCCTCCACTACAGCGTGGAGTTCCTGCGCAGCACGAAGAACTTCGTGGTGAACGTGCTTCGAGACGGCCAGCAGCGGCTCGTGGGCCTCTTCGCCCGCCAGTCGATGACGCAGGGGAACAAGCTCGACACGGTGCCCGCGCGCGCGTCGGAGACCGGGGCGGCGATCCTCACCGACGCGCTCTCGTACCTCGACTGCGAGGTGGTCGCCATCCACGAGGGCCGGCGACCACCTCCTCGTCATCGGCGCGGTGGTGGACGCGGGCATCCTCAACGACGGCGCGCCGCTCACGACGCTGGCCGGATTGCGCTACCAGGGGACCGCGCCTCGGCCTTGACTCGCCGACGCCGATCCGGCCGCCGCCCTGGAGCCGCAGATCGCTCGGCGAACGTTCGCGAACGGCTCGGGCTCCCCCGGGCGGGAACTGTCGTGACTGCCGGCCGCCTGCGCCGGCGATGGCCGGCACGAGGCGTGCAGTCCTTGAGATGCGGACAACGGCGTCCGAGAGATCAGCGGACGGCGCTTGCCGCCAACCTGCAGCGCCGGCGAGGTGGCCCGGACGCGCAGGGCTCGGATGGAGGTCAATGGATGCGTTACCTGCTCATCGCGCTGTCGATCCTGCCTTGTCTCGCCACCCCGGCCCACGCCCAGATCAGCGTCGGCATCGGGCTCCCCGGCGTCGAGATCGGCATCAACGTGCCGGTCTATCCGGAGCTCGTCCGGGTGCCCGGCTATCCCGTCTACTACGACCCTCGCGCTCGACTGACTACTTCTCTACGACGGCATGTACTGGGTGTACCAGGATGACGGCTGGTACGCGAGCGACTGGTTCAACGGTCCATGGCACTCGGTTGGACCCCAGCACGTCCCGCTGTTCGTGCTGCGGGTCCCGGTGCGCTACTACCGCCAACCACCGGCCTACTTCCGTGGCTGGCGCGCCGACGCGCCGCCGCGCTGGGGCCAGCACTGGGGCCGCAGCTGGGAGGCACGGCGCGCCGGATGGACGATCGGGATGCGCCCGCTCCACTCCACGCGCCGCCCCGTTGCCGGCCTACCAGGGGCAGTTCGCAGGGGATTGCTACCCTCGCGCGATGGACCAGCAGCAGCGGATTGATCCGAGAACTACCGCTACCGGCCGCGTGAGGCCGTGACGCGGATGCACCTGAGCTCGGGTCAGGAGCGAGGGCAGCCCCGTCCCGTGGTGCCACGGCCCCCGTCGACGATGCGCGAGCCGCAGTCACCCGGGCCCACGCACCAGGCCCGGCCCACGCCGTCGGCCCACCCGCAGCGCACTCGCGACGAGCAGCGCGGACGGGACGAGCAGCGCGGACGGGAAGAGAGGGAGCAGGGGGAGGGACAACGTGGCCGGGACCGCCGGTAGGCGCTCGTCGTCCCGCGTCCCTTCCGGCCGCCGTCACACGGGCTCGCCTGGCGCGGGACGATGGCCGCTGAACGTTCTCCGACGTTCTCGGCTCCCCGGCGAGCTCGGCTGGTCGCGGCCGGACCTGGGAACGCGGCGGTCGCTCGTCGCGGCGAGCGTCCCGGCACCAAGCACGACTTCCTGGGACCTTGCCCCAGGACACTGCGTAGACTGAAGGCTGCCGCGATCGCGAGCCAGCCGGCGAGCAGCACGGGTCCGAGCACGCCTGCGTGGCGGGTCGCCGTGCCCGCCTCCACGCTCGAGCGAGGCATCAAGCACCAGCCGCGCACGCGAGCGCGCAGGTGGGCCACGGTTGCTGGCGCCACGAGAGGCTGTATCTCCACCATCGGCAGGACAAGCGACACGGGGACGCTGCTGCGCTTCGCCATGGACGGACCTCACCACGCGCTCCTGCCGCCAGGCGCCGTTCGAGCGCGCCGTGCACCAGACGTCGGCGGGGCAGTTCGCGCGCGGGCGACCGGACTCGACGGAGGTGTGGATGTCATATGCCCTCGGGTCCGTGCGTGCGCCGTCACTTGGGCCGTAGGGCACCGCCATGGTGGGGTGGACCGGCGCCGCGTGGGGCGCTCCGCTGCGCGGTGCGCGATGCCCACACCGAACGTTCTCCGGCCTTGCCATGCAAACAAGCCTCCTCGACCTTCTCCTCCCCGCTGCCCGCGCTCTCGGCATGGACCCGGCCTGGGGCGACGTGGCCATCCTTCTCGGCGTCGGATGGCTCCTGCTCCTGCTCCGAGCGATCGAGGCCCGGCACCAGCGCAGCCGTTACTCGAGCGAGATCCTGACGTGCCAGCACCTCTCCTGCCGGAACCAACACCCCCGGTCGGCCATGAGAACGGTTCGCCATCGCGGCCAGGCCTCCTTCTGCTGTCCCGCGCATGACGTCGGTGCGCTGGGGCCAGGCGTGGTGCTCGAGGCGGCCTGAACCGATGGAGGAGCGTGCGGCAGAGGGGGAGGCGCCCGTCGCCCCCCGGCATGCCGCCGCGCAGGAGAGGAGGTGCGGCGTCACCGCGCACAGCCCCTACTTCGGGCCTGCGCCCGACCCACCCGGGGGCGCCGTCATCGGCGCTGGCGTCCTGCGCGCACCGCACAGCTCCCGGGAACGCAGGTGGCCCTTCGACGTCATGCTCCAGCGGCCGTCATCGCAGGTGAGCATGCCGAGGTTCACGACATTCTCCGAGCACCCGCTCGATGTCCTTCCGCTCCGGGCGCCGCCGCAGCCGCTCACCGGCATCGTGCCTCCTTGCGTCCTGGTCGCCCTCAGGGGCGATGCCTCCTCGAGCGAGGTAGCAGATCCAGTCGAGCGCCTCCTTCTCGGGCGCCACCTCCAGGATCGTGCGCTCGGTGTCATCGCCGCCCTCCGCTGGCCCTACCTTGCCGCGCGAGCCCGGCGTTGCAGCGTTGTGCCGTCGGTTCATCCGTGCCTCCGATACCTTTGTACCACCTGGCAGGGCAATGACGTGAGGTGGCGGACGCGAGCCGGTGCTGGAAGGCACCCGCGAGCCCCGCCGCCCTCCTGCGCGCGGCCTCCGGTCACGCCCTCGATTGTCGAGGGGCCGCGTTGACAAGGGCTGCCTCGTGGTTACGGTGGCGGGCAGGGGACTGGCTGCCGCCCTCGCTGGCTGCCGGCCCCGATCCCGGATGGCGGGACCCCATACAACCCTGACCCCGGCTCGCGCGTGGGTGCCGGAAGTGGCTCTTGAAGGAGAGCACCCATGAAGATTCGGCCGCTCCAGGACCGCATCCTGCTGCGACGGTCGAGGGCGAGGCGAAGACCGCGGGCGGGATCATCATCCCCGACAGCGCCAAGGAGAAGCCCCAGGAGGGCGTCGTCGTCGCGACGGGCAAGGGAAGGTCCGCGACGACGGCAAGCTGACGCCGCTCGACGTGAAGACCGGCGACCGCGTGCTGTACGGCAAGTACGCCGGCAACGAGATCACGGTCTCCGGCGAGACCTTCGTGATCGTGCGCGAGGAAGACATCCTCGCGGTTCTGGGGCTGAGAGGAGATTCGAAATGGCGGCCAAGGAAATCAAGTTCGACAGCAGGCGCGTCGACGCCATCCTCCGCGGGCGTGAACACGCTCGCCGAGGCGGTGAAGGTGACGCTCGGGCCGAAGGGCCGGAACGTCATCATCGAGAAGAGCTTCGGCGCCCGACCGTCACCAAGGACGGCGTGACCGTGGCCAAGGAGATCGAGCTCGACGACCACTACGAGAACATGGGTGCGCAGATGGTGAAGGAGGTCGCCAGCAAGACCTCCGACGTGGCCGGCGACGGCACCACCACCGCCACCGTGCTGGCCGAGGCCATCTTCAACGAGGGGCTCAAGGCGGTCGCGCCGGCACAGACCCGATGGCTCAAGCGCGGGATCGAGAAGGCCGTCGAGCTCGTGACCGCCGAGCTGCAAGCGAGCTCCCAGCCCACGAGGGACCTCAAGAACGTGGCCCAGGTCGGGACCGTCTCCGCCAACGGCGACGACGAAGATCGGCGACATCATCGCCGAGGCCATGGACAAGGTCGGCAAGGACGGCGTCATCACCGTCGAGGAAGCCAAGACGATCGAGACCACCCTCGAGTTCGTCGAGGGGATGCAGTTCGACCGCGGCTACCTCTCGCCGTACTTCGTCACCGACCCCGAGAGGATGGAGGTCGACCTCGAGGACGCCCACATCCTCATCCACGAGAAGAAGATCTCCAGCATGAAGGATCTCCTGCCGCTGCTCGAGAAGGTGGTCCAGCAGGGCAAGCCGTTGCTGATCATCGCCGAGGACGTCGAGGGCGAAGCCCTGGCGACCCTGGTGGTGAACAAGCTCCGCGGAACGCTCCGCGTGTGCGCCGTCAAGGCGCCGGGGTACGGGGACCGCCGCAAGGCGATGCTCGAGGACATCGCCGTGCTCACCGGTGGGAGGGTCATCTTCGAGGAGCTGGGCGTCAAGCTCGAGAAGGTCACGCTGGCGGACCTGGGCCACGCCAAGCGGATCAAGGTGGACAAGGACAACACCACCGTCGTCGACGGGGCCGGGAAGAAGGACGAGATCGAGGCCCGGGTGAGGCCACCGCGTCCAGATCGAGGAGTGCACCAGCGACTACGACAAGGAGAAGCTGCAGCGAGCGGCTCGCCAAGCTCCAGGGCGGGGTGGCCATGATCAACGTCGGCGCCGCGACCGAGACCGAGATGAAGGAGAAGAAGGCGCGGGTCGAGGACGCGATGCACGCCACCCGCGCGGCGGTCGAGGAGGGGATCGTTCCCGGCGGCGGGGTGGCCTACCTGCGCGCCTCAAGACCCTCGACGCGGTCGACGACCGAGGCCGAGAAGATCGGGGTCGACCTCGTCCGCCGCGCCATCGAGGCTCCGATGCGTCAGATTGCCGAGAACGGCGGCGTCGAAGGATCGATCGTCGTAACTAGGTGAAGGAGTCGAAGGAGCAGAACTTCGGCTTCAACGCCCAGACCGAGGAGTACGAGGACCTGGTGAAGGCCGGGATGATCGATCCCACCAAGGTGACGCGGACCGCGCTCCAGAACGCCGCCTCGGTG
>CAVWAZ010000030.1:0-1332687 GCA_963752995.1 uncultured delta proteobacterium | reverse complement strand
AAGCGCCCCGCCGATAAAGAAGCCGTCTTTTATCGATTCAGCTATTCCCTGGAAGACCCAGCGCCCGTAACGGCCTATCTGGTAAACCCCGTGCTTCTCGAGCTCGCTTATGGCCTGCTCCCTCCATTTCGACCCCGGCATTGACCATGTATATGCGACGTCGATCCAGGTCGGGTCGACAGTCTCCGCTTTAGAGATGAACCCCCACGACTTGAGCTCTTTTACGACGGAGTCCGAATAACGCTGTATTTCCTTATCCGTGGGCTTCTTGCCGTTTTGATAAGCCTTCTCCACGTAGATGCTCACGCGTTCGTTCTCCTTCCGGGAGGATTTCGGCATGAACGAGACGTCCACGTTGCTGTAAAACCCGACCCTGTGGAATCGGGATTCGCTGTCCGGTATGTAGAGCCAGTGGTCTCCGGGGCACTTCTTCCCCCGCGTGGCGCCGATATTGAGCACGAGGACCGAGGTATAGCTCGCGGGCTTTTCGTCTATCTTTAAGCCAGCCATCTGAAGGGCTTTGCTGAGCGGGAGCGTCGAAACAAGATTTTCGTATTTCGCTCCGGAGCCGTCCGAAAACAGAACCTCTTTTTTCCTGACGTTTATTCTCGCAACGCGCTTTTCGTAACGGACGTCGCTCTTTTTCGCCATCTTCTGTGCGAGCGTATTCAGCCCCTCTCTGGGATAAACGTACGTGACGTTATACCCGACCGGGGGAGGCGCTTTATCGATCGCGCCCTGTAAAGCGACCGTGAGGTTGACGGGCGATTTATAGGAATCCTGGGGGGCGATCCTGGTCCACAAGCCCGCCGTGTAGAGCTCATGAAAAGGGGCGAAAAAGAGCTCGAGGAGAGTTTTTCCGAAGCTCATCTCGAGCCAGTCAGCCATGGTCTTGGGTGTGCCATCGGGTGCGTTTATGATCTCGTTTATCGCTTTCGTCGCAATGTCCTTCCCGAGGAAGCTCAGATGGTTCTGTATCGGGTAAGGGACATAGAGGTTCTGCTTGCTGAAGTAAACCGACGACTTCCTCTTGTACGATTTCACCGGGACTACCGACTTGATAAAATGGAGCACAGCCGGGTCGCCGCCGAATATCCAGTGCCCTCCTCCGATCTCGAACCGGTATGCTTCTCCGTCCTCGGGAGATTTGAATTGACGATCCCCGCTGCCGGGGGCGAGATAATAAGACGAGCATATACCCCCAGGTACGGATTCAGACTCATAAACGGGAAGACCGGACACCATGCCCGCCGCCAATCCCGTAATTCCTCCCCCGAGTATTAAGTTCTTGGAATTTTTCACGTTATTAAGGCCGCTCCTTTTATTTTAATGAACCTCTATACTTACACATCAGCCGTAAAAATCAATGCTCCGCCGTGTTTTCCGGCGCTCTTTATTTATCGGCGTCCGAATTTCGCCCCGCCCGCATAATCCGTCAGCGTTTTGCGATTATACTGCCCCAGCCGTCCACCTCGCACCTGTAACCCGGCGTGATAAAAAGCGTGGACGTATCCTCAAACACCAGCGCAGGCCCCGGGAATTTGAACCCCGGATAGAAGCCCTCCCTCTCGAACGCGGCTACGCTGATCCCCTTTCCGCCGAATACAACATCTCGTTTAACGGACGTGACGACCGATTTGCTTTTTTCCAGCGGAGGGAGCTTGAGGCTCCTCCTACGTGCGATAGCCCTTACCCTGAGCGTAACGACCTCCACGTCATTTCCGGGCTTCTTGTATCCGTACATTTTTTCATGGGCGCGGTGGAATTCCTTAATGAAATCCTTCCTGTACGGAATCGTAATCTCGTGCGCCTGCCTCCTGTAGCGTGCATCGAGGAACCGTTCGAATTTTATTCCGGAGCCGATGAAATCAGCCGCTGCCCTTTCCTCGAGCCCCCGGAAGCTCACCTCAATCTTCGCTCTATCCGCTTTTTTCCCGCCCAGGAATACAGTGAGGCCGTAATCCTTAAACGTATCAGCCATAAGCATCCCCAACGCCGAAAGGACACCGGGGTCTCTCGGGAAAATGACGGTCTTGATTTCCATCCCGTACGCGAGCTCGCACGCGTGGAGCCCGCCTGCCCCTCCGAAGGAAAGGAGCGCGAAGTCCCTCGGGTCATAGCCCTTCCCTACCGAGATCACTCGTAGTGCCCTCTCCATATTGGCATTCGCCACCCTTATTATTCCCTCCGAGAGCTCCGGGATTGAGAGATCGAACTTTTTCGCGAGGACGCCAAGAGAGGCCCTCGATTTTTCAGGGCTGACCTTCATCCTCCCGCCCAGAAAGCGGTCGGGATTGATTCTGCCCAGTACCAGATTGGCATCGGTTACCGTGGGGTCGGTGCCCTTCCCGTAACACGCAGGTCCGGGATCCGCACCCGCGCTCCGCGGCCCTACCTTCAATGCGCCCCCGGGATCCATATACGCGATCGACCCCCCGCCCGCCCCAATGGTCGTCACATCTACCATGGGTATTTTCAGCGGAATCCCGTCTATGCTTGTTTCGGTGCTGAACCTCAAGCCGCCGTCGCAGAGAGCGACGTCCGTTGAGGTGCCGCCCATGTCGTACGTAATTACCTTCCCGTAACCCGTGAGCCTGGATATATTAAAAGCCCCTACTACCCCTCCGGCCGGCCCTGAAAGAAGAATCCTGACCGGCTCGTCCCCGGCCTGTTCCGGGGTGGTGACCCCACCGCTCGACTGCATGACAGATATCCTGTGACCGCCCCCTCCGCGGGAGGAGAATCTCCCGGAGAGCGCACTCATATATGATTTCACCTTCGGGAGCAGATAGGCGTTGGCGACGATGGTGGAGGTCCTCTCGTATTCCCTGAATTCGGGCAGGAGCCGGGAAGACACCGAGACGGGGACCCCGAGGGCGCTCAAATATTGAGCCGCCTTATTTTCATTTCCGGGATTTTTATATGAGTGAAGAAAGGAAACCGCTATGCCTTCGGGTTTAATTCTTTTCAGCCTCGAGAGTAATCTCTCGAGATCTCTCCGCTTTATTTTTTTTAGTATCTCGCCGTTAAACGATGTTCGCTCCGCTATTCCTACCCTGAGCTCCTTTTCCACGAGAGGCCGGGGCGAGTCCCAAAATATGTTATAAAGCTCCCCTCTATTCTGTCTCCCAATCTCTATCACGTCTTCAAAGCCCTCCGTTGTTACGAGGGCAATGCGCGACCCTTTCCGCTCGAGGAGGGCGTTCGTAGCGACAGTGGTCCCGTGAACTATATCCGCATCGGCAAAGCGTCTGCCGAGTATTTGGCTCAGACCGGAAATTATTGCAACCGAGGGGTCATCCGGAGTGGATAGGACTTTATGTGCAAGGAGATTCCCGCCGTCGTAGAAGACAAAATCCGTGAATGTCCCGCCGGTATCTATTCCTATCCTCATCGTCCGGACCCATCTCACCGCATGATAAAGCGTTTGAAAACATATACCACCAATCTGGAAACAGCAACAAGTGATGAGGGAGACCCCGGATTGAAAATAGCGAGCTGGGCTGACCCCCCTCCAGCTGCAGGTTTTATGAAGGACTGTCTATGGTGCCTGGCTTTAGTATTGGTCCTGCCCGACAGGGTAGATGACTCTTACTTTCTCTTCGGCAATTTCCCTGAGCGAAGTTACTACTTCCTTGTTGCCGGTCTCTTCCGAGAGAGGCATGGCCCCCTTTACAAGGAGCTTGGCTCTCTTCATTGAAGCTACTGACAGGGCAAACCTGTTTACGACCTTCTCAAGGCAATCTTCTATTGTTACTCTCGCCATCTGAAAACACCCCCTATGGGAAACATCACCGGATTGAGTATATAAATATATGTAATTAAAATAAGGATGTAAAGCCGGACCCCTCGGAAATCAGCCGGTAATTGGTTAATATTAACGGTTTGGAGGCAAAAAAAATGGATTTGGACGAAATTAAATACAATGAGAGCGGGCTCGTGCCCGTCATAGTTCAGGATGCGGAAAACGGCCAGGTGCTCATGTTCGCTTACGCCAATAAGGAGTCGCTCAGGAAGACGATGGAGACGGGACGCACGCATTTCTGGAGCAGGTCCAGACAAAAGTTATGGATGAAGGGAGAGGAGTCCGGAAACGTGCAGGATGTTCTGGACATGTTCTTCGACTGTGACAGCGACACGGTCCTCGTCCTCGTCAGGCAGACGGGGGTCGCCTGCCACACGGGCAGGAGAAGCTGTTTCTTTGCCGCCGACGACGGGGGCGAAAAGAGCTCGCCTTCGTTCGGCTCCGAAAGCGGGGACAAGACGCTCGATGAAGTGTTCGGGGTAATCGAGGACAGAAAGAGAAACCCGCGCGAAGGCTCTTATGTCAGCGGGCTGTTCGAGGCGGGCCTGGATAAAATCATGAAAAAGATCGGTGAAGAAGCCGGCGAAACCATAATCGGGGCCAAGAACGGGGACAGAGACGAAATTGTATACGAGACGGCCGACCTGTGGTTCCACTCGCTCATCGCGCTTTCTTATTTCGGTATAACCCCGGAGGACATTTATCATGAGCTCGGCAAGAGGTTCGGAAAACCCAGGGAGTCATACCGAAACAAGAGTAAATAAACCGCCACGCCTCTTAAGGATACAGGCTCGGCAGCCTTTCCGGCTCTGTAAGTCCTCCATCCGTTTGCAACATCTCGGGCTGTCGGATCGACTATCGAAAGCTCGAATACCTTTTCCGCCGGAGTCGTATGGGTAACCTCTATGATACCGTATCGACGCCTTTACCTGCCCCTAAAAATCGCTGAGGTATACCTTCTGCATCTGTTGTAACTCCGCCGTGTGTTATGAGCACATTACCCGTAAGCGGCTGAGTATCGGCATCTCCTACGAACGGGGCGTAACGATCGCCGGATCATCAAACTGCTCCGAATTCCCAAACCTGAGTAACCTCTTTGGTGTCTTCGTCTATTGAATATTCGACTGCGCGGCTAAAATTCTCAGTCGCGGGCAATTTAGTAGTCGAAAGGACGTCGCCTTATAGTTGCCGTTGTCATAAAGCACTATAGTGCCGTCTTCGGTCACCTCGGGGGCATGCTGATGGTACTGGAACAGGAAATTATCCCCGACGGGGTTAAGTAAAAAACTGCCGAACTGAGCCGGGTCCCAATTATCGTGCGGTCCCCAGAATCCAGATAATCTGACCAGTCTGCCTGCTGAATTTTACAACTGCGTCCTGATGACGGAGTGAAACAATAATAGAGTCGTCCGAAGGGTCGTGGATCACGGCGTTTGCATGTGCCCAATCCCTGGTCCCTTCTTCAATCTCGGGAAATTCAGCATTCCAGAAACCGCCGAGAGAATCATATCCTATCCTGTGCGGGTCGAGCATATCCAGAAGGCGCCATTCATTTACAATAGTTCCATCCGCAGGAGAGAATTCGACGACCGTATCAGCCGCAACTACGGCAGTTCCGAGAGGGGCTTCAGGGTCGGAATCGCTTGTCGGATAATTTTCGACTGTTCTCAATTCAACGCTCAAAACGAAGAAATTGCCGTTCTCCATCTCGAAGATCTCGTGGTGAAACACGGAACGTTCGACAAGTATGCTGCCCGACCGGGATTCGTCGGTTCAGCGAGGACGAATGCCATTCACGGACAACATTCCCAAGTACGTTCATTTCCCGTCTCAAAATGTCCGGCATCGTCCATATGAAGAGGAAATTGCCGTTAGAAATCGCCTGATGTCGTCGATAGGTATATCGGACGGCTTCTATACCAAACAACTTCGCCCGCTTCATTCACAGCGACGAAGACACTGCCGAATGCACCGATTGGCCCAGCCGTTTACCGGGAAAAGTGTGACGCCAGGCTCCATGAGCTCAGGAGCGCTCGTGTACCTGAATCGGAGGAAACCCCTCGGGTAATGGCGCCGTCGTAACGGGGATGTCGCCCAGGGTGGTGTCGTTACCCGCTTTGTCACGTCAATGTAACCCGGATGTTATAGGACTCGTCGGGACGAAACCCGAGAAGAGTTATCGCATGCTCGGTCGCGAAGCCGCCGCTGTTGCACGGAAAAGTCGCGAACCGCGTTGCTTGCGGAATTTGTCTCGACGGAGTTACTCGTGACATCGACGGTTACCTCGGTCTGCTCGTCGCTAGTCAGTCTGAGTACCGCCGCTAACGGGGCGTTCTCGGAGAAAACCACAGTCGGGCTCGACACGCTGCCGGGGGGATTGTCATCGATAAGATCATCCGAAAAAATGTTGCCGTTGTCGTCGCATCCGAGAATGGCGAAACAGGATGCGAGCAGCAATAAATAAAACAGACCGTGGGACTTACGGGATAAAACATCATACGAAATTTGCAGTTTCAGAAAATTCATAGGAGCCTCCGATCCTCGAAAACCATATTTTGTGTTTATTGCAGTAAGACTATTATTACAATAATTATAACCGCGATTCAAGATACAATCGGCAATTTCTCACCGTTTGATTTTCTGTCCGCCGGGCTCAAAGATATAGATATACCTGTAATTCGGTATCCAGACATAGAGAAGATCACCAATTGAACCTATAAAATGCAGAGCAGTGCGGATTGATGCCCTCTGACGCATAGCCATGTCGGCCATACGACCGTCCTCCGCTCTTTATAACTCACTGAGCATCAACGATTTTTCTTCGGCCTGTCTTTTTCTTCTATGTACTCGCCCAGGAAAGTCCTGTTCCTTACGGACGGGGGGAGGTTGCCGAGGTCAGGCTTTGGCATATTCGTCGAAAGGTCGCTTGTAAACGCGAAGCTCGATACTACTTTCTCGACCTTCTTTGTTCCGCAAAGGGGGCACTTGAGCTTTTTCTCGTCCTCGGGCTCGTATATGAGTTCCGAGAACCGGAAATTCTTTTTCAGATTAAATAGAACCAGCGTAGTCCCGTCATGGAGATAATAGTTCAAATCCACGGCGTCCCTGTCGCGCTTCCCGTGCTCGGCCAGGACCTCTTCCGCTTCGATATCCAGCACGCCGATATGGTTTATGTTGTCGTGCTTCTTCACCAGCTCCGATACCAATTTCTTAGTAACCCCTTTCTGAATCGCATTTAAGGAGTCTTCCACGTTTTTTCTGCACGGAATGCATTCATACTCGAAAAGCGGCATCTAATTCCCTCTCCTAGTTTTTATTATCTGTTGAAATACTGATTCAAGTGCTCCTGCCCAACCCAGTCGTTCCTCATTTCCTCGTCTTTCTGCTCTTTATATTCGAGATGCCACCTGAGCTCGTCTCCGCGGCGGGGCGCCCTCTTGCTCTTGTCTTCGAATATCGCCTTGAAGGTCGAAAACACCCTGCGGACGTCTTTCGTCCCGCAAAGCGGACAGGTCAGGTCTTTTTCCTCTTCCTTTTCGTACACGAGTGAGCTAAACCTAAAATTCTTCAGCTCCAGGTACAGATTTTTGTTATTATCCAGCTTATAGCGAAACCTTCTCGCGCTCCTGCCGGTACCCCTCTCGCCGAGCGCAAAGAGCGGTTTGCTCCCATCGCCTTCCGTAACCTCTATATACAGAAAACCGGGATTCTCCTTTTTAATCTTCGCCGCATTGGTTTTATTCAGCTTGGCGACCAGAGCGTCTATATCCCTGTTATATTTTTCAATACATTTGTCACAGTCATACTCGAATAGTGGCATATTATCACTCCCCGTTATTAATAAGTTACTAATAATAACTAATATTTTCAAATTGCTCCAGCCCGCACTCGCTCCGGGGGCCGGAATTTGACAAAGCATCCACGGTGTCGATACTAAAATGTTAATCTTTGATACCTACTCCGGAGGCCCGCATGCCCGATAAAAATGAGCTGATAGTGGAGGAGGAAGGATCTGTCTCTAGGATTGTTTTTAACAGGCCCGACAAAAGGAACCTCCTGACGCCCGGAATGCTCCTGGGACTGGAGTCGGCACTTGAGAGATTAAGGGATGAAGGCAGAACCAGGTGTGTAGTCATCAGGGGAGCCGGGGATAAGGCATTTTCTTCGGGCTACGACATCGGCTCGATTGGCAAGGATGACATGGTGAGGAACCATTCCGGGGACAACCCCCTACCTAAGGCTATCAAATCAATAGAGAATTTCCCTTACCCCGTGATCGCCATGATGAACGGACACGCCTTTGGGGCCGGGCTCGAGATTGCAGCCACGTGCGATATTAGAATCGCGGCGAAGGACACCCTTTTCGGAATGCCGCCCGCAAAGCTCGGGGTTATATACTCGTACAGGGGCGTCCGGAGGTTCCTCAACCTTATCGGACCAGGATACACGAAAGAACTCTTCCTTACGGGAAGGCCGATCGGCGCAGAGAGGGCGGAAAGAATCGGGCTGATCAACTTTACGGTTCCCGGCCCCGAGCTAGAAAAATTCACGAATGAAATAGTCGGAGAGATAACCGAAAACGCCCCCCTCTCCCTGAAAGCGCTCAAGGAGATGGTAAATATATGGCAGAGAAACCAGGTGATCAGCGGGGCTGACGAAGAACTTTTAAAAAAAATGACCCTGACCGTACAGGAAAGCGAGGATTATAAGGAGGGCCAGAGATCGTTCGCCGAGAAGAGGAAGCCTCAATTCAAAGGGCGATAGTAAAGCTCCGGGAACGGGAATTTCTTATAGCCATTGATCAATAGCTGCTTTTTTCCCTCAGCTGAAACAGATCGAGTCTATAGTAATGCCTCTCTGAAATGAAATTATACCGATCGCTGAGCCCCTGTTTCGTACGCTCCCTATTCAAAGGATGAGCATGCATTACAAGCCACATATTATTATTGCCCAAATCTTGCAAGTAAGGAAATTTCTCCTTAAAAGGGATAATTCTTAGACCCTTCTTATGAGAATAATACTCGGCGGTTATTTTCTCGTGGGAAGGAAAGGCCACGATCACATCTCCGTATCTCGATCGGGCCTCGATGTCGTTCATTACTTCCCTCCACTGATGCTTTCCCACATGGATAAAATAAGAATGAATGTTGATAAGGGAAAGAGCGATGATTAAAACAGCGGATGACCGGATGAGCCACATATTGTTTATACCTGCTGATGCCCTCTGACGCAAGCAGATAAAAAGCAAGCGAGGCGCCGATGGTATAGCGGAAAATCAGTATCGGGGAGGAAACGAGCGAGATCAGGAAGGGGACCAAGATGGGCACGAGCATCCAGAGGAGGAGCATGTAGAGCTTCCAGCCTTGCGATATCCCGAGCGCACCCGGTTGCTCACTCGCGGATTTCGAGGACTTTTTGGACCGCCCGGAGTCTTTGACTTTTCTAAGACCGATTATCGAATAAAACGAAAATGCCAGGAATAAAATCAAAAGATAGATCGAGCCTGCATATATAGTGAAATATTGCCATATGACTTCGGAGGACGGCTCGGGAACCCAGAACCCCTTCTGTATCTTGAGCGTAATTACCGCTAGAAACACGAAACAAGGCAATAGAAATAACGCGGTTATCACCTGAAGCTTGAACCAACCGCCGATACCGAGCTCCCCGATTTTCTTATTCCGGATAAGAAGCGTAAAACAGAAAATATTCTGGGCCAGAATAATCATAACTCCGTAATAATGCGTATAGACAAGCAGAGCGGTAGAAGCTACGTAAATGACAGCGTATGTCCTTGTATTTTTAATCGTGAGCCGGAGTAGACAGTAGTAGGAAACCAGCATCAGGCAGACCATGAGGGTATAACCCCTTGCTTCCTGTGCGTATCTGATATGAAAAACAGACGTAGCGACTATAAGCGCGGCAATGAGCCCTGTCTTCTTATTATAGAGGAGCTTGCCGACGGCGTACACAGCGAAAACGGATAACGAGCCTAACACGGCCGAGGGCACCCTTGCGATAAATTCGGAATCACCGAAAACGGGAACCCAAAAACTGAGAACCATATAATAAAATGGCGGATTAGTCTCAGCCGTATTATCGAAAACCCACTTGATGATGTCCGCAAATCCGAGCTTGGAGACCGCGATCGAGACCGCTTCGTCATACCACACGCTCTCCCCTCCGAGGTCATAAAACCTCAGTATGACCCCGGCGATAAAAATCAATATTATCAAATAATTGTCTTTAAGGAATCCGAGAACAGACTCTTTCTTCATATGTCATGTCCCGTAGCCATAATCTTTGATCAGATTTTCCCTTTCCGTCCACCTTTCACTTACCTTCACCCAGAGCTCGAGAAACACTTTTGCGCCGAGCACTCTTTCGATATCTTCGCGCGCCTGAGTGCCTATCGTTTTCAGCATCTCCCCCTTCTTCCCTATGATAATCCCCTTATGGTTTATCCTCTCGACATATATGAGCGCCGATATCCTGACGAGCTCCTTCTCGGGAACATCTTTAAATTCTTCTATTACCACGGCAGTCTTATAAGGGATTTCCTCTTTAGTCAGCTGGAATATCTTCTCCCGGATAAACTCGGCGGCCAGAAATCTTTCCGGCTGGTCCGTGACCATGTCTTCCGGGAAATATTGGGGCCCTTCCGGTATGTATTTGACGACCGTGTCCAGGAGGTCGCCGATCCCGTCGGCATTCCTTGCCGATATGGGTATGACTTCGAGGAACTTTCCTTCGAATCTCCTCGATCCATCGATAATGCCGAGTATGTCTCCTTTTTTTACCGTATCTATCTTGTTGATGACCAATATTGCGGGCTTCGGGAGGTTCTCGATAATGAAGCGGTCTCCTTTCCCGAAAGGGTCTTTGACTTCGATCATCATGATTATCACGTCGGCCTCTTCGATCGCAGACATTGCCGTATGAACCATGGCCTTCCCGAGCTTCCCCCTGGCTTTATGTATTCCGGGGGTGTCGATGAATACGAGCTGCGCGCCGGGGAGCGTCTTAATGCCGAGAATCCGGTTCCTCGTCGTATTGGGCTTGTCGGAGACGGCGGCTATCTTCATACCCGTAACCGCGTTGATCAGTGTCGACTTTCCCACGTTGGGCCTGCCGATTACCGATATGAAACCCGATCTGAACTTTATTTCGTTTGCCATTAAAACAATCACCCCTCTGAATTACATGGATTTTTATGTCTGTCTATTCATTCTTTTTCTGCTTGAGACGATATATGTAAAGGTATGGGAGTACCTTCGTATCCAGCACATCGTAACTCTCTTCGATTCTTCTTTCGACCGTCACCTTTGTATTTCCCACATCGTCGAGCCAGCGGTCGCACAATACAAGCCAGAATTCTTTATCCCCCGTATCGGGTGCGGAATAAAACTCGTCCGCGAGAGATATGATCGTCAAATCGTCCCGTTCGGCATAGTAACCGGCGGCTTCCGTCTCGTACCAGGGATATAAGACTATAACATCCCCGGCCCCGGCATTGGATTCGATATAATTAATGCCGGCCCGCCACGCGGGCTTATCCACCCGTTCGTAATATCCGAAAATATTGATGGAAGAAAAAATCAGAACTAATCCCGTAACGAGGAGAATGAATCTCTTACCGCCCGTTCCAGCAGCACCGAATGAAGCGAGCACATAGAATGCGAGAGAACCGGCAATCGTGTATCTGTAGAAAAAAATCGGCGTCGAAACGAGCGATATCAGGAACGGCACGGCCACCGGAACGCAGAGCCACAGTACGAGGAGAAAGACGCTGCTTGCATAAGACGTGCCGCCTTCCCCGGCACTGCGGGCCGGGGGTTTGAAGACTCCTCCAAAATACCGGGAGACGCTCGCGCCTCCGGCGTTAATCACTGCCAGTAACGACAGCGCGGCGAGCAATATGAGGAGATATACCGATCCCGAGTATAATTCGAAACAGTCGTAGAGGACCTTCAACGTGGGAGGGGAAAGCCAAAACCGGTTCTGAATCCCGATTGAATGACGGTATAAGATATATAGTCCCGGAATAGATAAAATTCCCAGAATCAACTGGAGCGCAATCCATTTCCTGGAGTCAGGCGCTCCCGTCTTTCTGTGCGTTATGTATTGCCGCGCGCAGAAGATGTTTTGAGAAAGGATGATGAAGAGACCGTAATAATGGGCGTATATCAAGAGCGCGCTCGATACGACATAGCCTGCTGAATAGGTGCCGGTTCTCTCAGCGGCGCTCTTTAAAAAGAAATAATAAGAGAGAAGCGCGAGAAAAGCCGATAGGGTGTAGACCCTCCCTTCCTGAGAGAACTTGATATGAAATACGGAAACAGCCAGTATCAGCGCCGAAAGCAGTGCGGTCTTTTTATTGAAGAGCAGAGCGCCGACTATATATATAAGCAGTATACTGAACGACCCGAATATGGCAGAGGGGAGCCTGACGGCGAATTCGGAGTCCCCGAACAAGAGAACCCAGACACGGAGAAATGCGTAGTATAGAGGCGGGTTGTTGTCACTCGAAGCCAAGCTCCATCTTATTTGCTCGAAAAATCCGAGCTTCGATGCCATAACCGAAACCGCCTCATCGAACCAAATGCTCTCAGTACCGAGATTGTAGATTCTGAGAAATAAACCCAGAAGAAATATAAGAAATAACAGCGAATTATTTTTGAGAAAACCAGATTCCGGTTCATATATTGATGGTATTTTCATTATTCGATAGAGTCTGGACTTCTAATACCCTAATTAATCCGGATACGCTTCTTAAAAAGCCGTATCCCTGGCAAAAGCATGCCGCCACTTTGGGTAATAACCAATCATGATATTATTCCCGGCCAAAAAAGCTATATTTTAACTTCTTGCGACCTTTTTCCGCAGTAATTATCGTATTTTTATAGACTATCCTTATTGCCCGCCTCATACAAACACCCAAGGTACCTGGGGTATTTCCCACAATCCGGAAAAGATCATGATTCAGTTTCTAAGGCTGTGTCGTTGCCCCGGGATGCATCCTTACCGGAAAAGATTCAACCTGAATGTCAACCGCCCAATATAAAGGTTTATTTAGTTCTATATATCCTGTATTAATCCGGCACTATTGATTATTCCTGATGATTTATGAGATACTATCGGACGGTCTAAATGTCCAGAACAATGTATTCTATGAAGCGAATTTCTATATTTACCGGGATGATTTTTTTAATCCTGCTCATGGTAGAACTCGGATACAGGATTCTGAATCCTTACCCCTATTTCAGTGACGATGAAATAAATGCAACACAACACGGAAACCTATCTGAATACGACCCGCTCCTGGGATGGAAAGGCGTACCAGGGGGGATAGAACGTTTTGTTTCCCGGAATAACAATGTAATTATCGAAAACAACCGATTCGGCTTCAGGGATATCGAACACGACACATCGAGCGGGAAACCCGCAATAGTATTCCTGGGAGACTCGTTCGGCTGGGGGTACGAGGTGGAATTCGATGAGATTTTTGTGAATATCCTGAGAGAAAAACTCAGGGATCACGAAATATTTAATCTTTCTCATCGTGGTTACGGTAATGACCAGGAGCTATTAACATTTGAAAACTGGGAATATAATGGTCCGATTAAATACGTAGTATTGATTTTTACGGATGACGATGTTGCAAACAACAACTCTAGTAATGAGTACGAAAAACCGAAGCCCAAATTTGAGATTGTTGGGGACGAACTAGTTCCTGACGGGTGTGCCCGTACCGAAAATACAAGAATGGGATAAAGGGAAAAAAACCGCACAGGTTAAGGACGGTTGGAGAAAGCAGAAGGATGATATAAAGAAGTTCCTGTTCAAATCCCATTTTCTTCACGCTATGTACAGAAGATGGCTCTATTTCAAATTCGAATATCTAGCTCCCGACAATCCCGAAAAAAACAGTAAAGTAGAAAGCCCGGGATTAAATGAGCCGGAACACCAGGAATCTCGCGCCCTTACTTCCAGGATTATCCTGGAACTTAAAAAGAAAGTTGAAGAAAGGGGCGGCAAATTAATAATCGTCTTTGCTCCTTCGGACATGGAAGCTACATTTTCAGACGGCTCGGCCAATTATCAGGACAGGATTAAAGCAGATTTCGAGGGAATTGGAATCACCTGTCTGGACTTACAACCTTATATCCAAAATACATGGAGAAGAGCATATTACCGCCAAGACGGACACTGGAATCCTCACGGCCACAGAATCGCAGCAGATTCCATATATAATTTTCTAATTAACATTGATGAATCGAGAATTGACTTGGAATCAAATATTCATGAATGATATCCTTTCATGGTTTAGAATTATTAAATTAGTCGGACATGCGGCTTAGATTCTCGGGAGATATGAATAACGACGTTACCGGAGAAATTAACCACGTGCTCATGCAATTTAAACCCCGCATATTTTCAATCATTTGCGAATATTTAAATCTGCAGGCCTATTCTCAATACCGGTAAATATTTGTATAATAGAGGATTCGCATAATAATGGTATCGAATGGATGGCCGACAAATTTAAGCTAATCAAGTAAATCCCATATGACTTCCCGGAATATTTCGAAAAAAATACTCGCCGTCTTTATATCGCTAATAGTGTTCTTTTTTCTGGGTGAGCTATTAATTCGAATTTATCTCCGTTACAACACCGTATACGATATCGAGATGACACGTTATGCGCTTTATAACAAGGTGGATTCCGATAATCCGCGGATCGGCCACGAGCACAAGCCCGGCTCCAGTATGCGTTTAATGAATGTGGCGGTCGGTATAAACTCAGACGGACTGAGGGACCGGGAATATCCGGTAAAAAAAGGCGATAATTATCGTATTATCGTTCTTGGAGATTCGTTAACATTCGGCTGGGGCGTGGCGGAACAGGATACGTTCTCGAATATACTCGAGGAGAATTTAAATAAATCATACCCGACCGAGATCATTAATTTCGGTACCGGGAATTATAATACAGAGCAGGAAGTCAATCTCTTTAAAGAAAAGGGCCTGAAGTACAAACCGGACAAAGTAGTTTTATTCTACTTCATCAACGACGCAGAAGCTACCCCAAAGAAATCGAAACTCTGGTTCCTGGGTTACTCCGAATTTATTTCTTTTTATTGGTCGAGGATAAACTCTCTAATGGATAAATATTCGTCCTCTCAGGGCTTTGGAGAGTACTACTCGGCGCTTTATCGCGATGACCAGGCCGGATGGAAGAATACAAAAAGCGCCATACTGGAGCTAAAGCAGATATGCGGGAAGGAAAACATACAATTGCAAGTGGTTTTGCTTCCCGAGCTTCATGACACGAAAAATCAGGTCTTCCGTGAAGTTTACGATAGCATGGCTAATTTTTTAAGCGGGAATAATATCGAATACGTTAATCTGGCGACGCTCTTTAAAGAGCAAGACAATCAAATGGACCTCTGGGTCAGTTATGACGACGCCCACCCAAACGCTGCCGCTCACAAAAGGATTGCGGAATCAATAACCGAATTCATATCAGAGAGGAAAAGATGAAAGACTTCATCGGGAGATATAAATATTACATCATAACGGGGCTCATCCTGCTTACCGTATTCACAATTTTTTTAATCGTTACCTCCGAAGGACCGCAGCAAGGTGCCTTCCAATATCAAATATTTTAACGCTCTACCCGGCCGTTCCATTATTGAAACGACATATAAGCCGCATCCTTGCCAAATTCTTCGCAAAGGTTAAGATTTGAGGGTTTTAAGGTAGATTAGTCTTAAGAGGAGTATTTTTCATGCTTGAACATATGGGAGACTGGAAGAGAACGGACTATTGCGGAGTCCCGAGAGCCAAGGATATCGGCCAGAGTGTCGTGCTCATGGGCTGGGTCCAATCGAACAGGGACCACGGCGGGGTCATATTTATAGATTTGAGAGACCGGGAAGGAATAATTCAGATCGTATTCAATCCGCAGACAAACAGGGAAATACACGAAAAGGCATCGGCGCTCAGGGACGAATGGGTGATCGCCGTCACGGGAAGGATAACGAGCCGCTCCCCCGAGACGGTCAATCCGAACCTCCCGACGGGCGAGATCGAGGTCGTAGCGGACGGGCTCAGGATCCTGAACACTTCGAAGCCGCTGCCATTCCTCATAGAAAACGACATAAGGGTCGATGAGCTTCTGAGACTAAAACACAGATACCTCGACCTGAGACGCCCCCACATGAAGGATAATATCGTAACGCGGCACAAGGCAGTCTCTGCCACGAGGAGCTACCTCAACCGTGAGGGGTTCATCGAGGTGGAAACGCCCTACCTGACGAGGTCGACGCCCGAAGGGGCCAGGGACTTCCTAGTCCCGAGCAGGCTCAACCCGGGGGAATTCTACGCCCTGCCGCAGTCTCCACAGCTCCTGAAGCAGACCCTCATGATATCGGGGCTCGACAGGTACTACCAGATAGTGCGCTGTTTCCGGGACGAAGACCTGCGCGCCGACCGTCAGCCCGAATTCACGCAGATAGACCTCGAAATGTCGTACGCGGACGAGAACGATATCATGTGGGTAGTCGAAGGCATACTCAAAGCGATATTCGAGGAAGCAAAAGGAGTGGGCATTCCCGTACCGTTTAAAAGGATGAAGCACGAAGAGGCGATGCTCAGATACGGGTCCGACAAGCCGGATACGAGGTTCGGGCTCGAGCTCGACGAGCTGACTGAAATATTCAGAGACTCAGGTTTCCAGGTATTCAGCGGGGCTATTAAGAAGGGCGGGATCGTAAAGGCCCTCAAGCTCCCCGGGAAAGCCGGCGAGCTTTCGAGGAAGGAAATAGACGACCTCGGAGAGACCGCAAAATCGCTCGGGGCAAAGGGCCTCGCATGGATCCGCGTCTCGGGCGATGAATGGCAGTCCCCGATCATCAAATTCATGAGCGACAAGGAAAAAGAGGATTTACAGAAGAGACTAGGGCTCGGAGACGGCGACATCGTGTTCTTCGCGGCCGATACGGCCTATTTAGTGAACATGGTGCTTTCCCACCTGAGGCTCGAGCTCGGCGAAAGGCTCGGCATGATAGACCACGGGAGGTTCGATTTCCTCTGGGTAGAGGATTTCCCGCTCCTCGATTTCGATCACACGGAGAAACGCTACGTCGCCATGCACCACCCGTTCACGTCACCGAAGGAGGAAGACCTCCACCTGCTCGATACGGAGAAGGGAAAGGTAAGGTCGAGGGCATACGACGTCGTGCTGAACGGCGTAGAGATCGGCGGCGGCAGCATCAGGATCTTCCAGAAGGATATACAGGAGAAACTCTTCCATACGATAGGCCTCACTGCGGATCAGGCCAGGGAGAAATTCGGGTTCCTCCTCGAAGCGCTCGAATTCGGGGCCCCGCCCCACGGGGGAATCGCCCTCGGCCTCGACAGGATAGTCATGCTCATAACCGGAGCTAATTCTATAAGGGACGTCATCGCGTTCCCTAAAACCCAGAAAGGGGTATGCCCGTTGACCGGGGCCCCGTCCGCTGTCGAGCAGAGCCAGCTCCTCGAGCTCGGCCTCAAGCTCGACGTTAAAGAGAAGGACAAATGATGCGCCGGGAAAGTTGGAACGGATTGCGGAACGACGAACAATGCAAAGAACGAATAATTATTCCTGTCCCGGCCCGGGATTATCGGATTGAATGAAGCAGTTCACCTGTGCATGAGGTCTTCGTTATTCTTCGGCAGGATCTTGAAATAATTCTTTGAGACGGAATATACCGGTTCCCCTTTCATGATTTTTACGAAGTAGCTCCCTTCGTCTTTTCTTTTCCCGAATAAGACGCCCTCTTCCCCTTCATTACTGTAGAACACAATTTCGGCGGTAGGCTCGTGTAAGCCGTAATTCTCCAAGCTTTCCGGCGCGTCGTTTTCGAACCCATCGGCTTTGAGCCCGGAAAACGAATCAAGGAGCTCCCGTACCCACTTCTGATCGGCAATCCGGTTATCCTCGCCGCCTTCGACGAACCACTTGCCGTCTTTCCTGGCGAGCCCGGTTGAGAAATCTCCGACTTTAACCGTAATCCGCGTGACGGCGTCTTTATTCATCCCGAGCAGATTCCTTTCTCTGAAGTCGCCCGGGCTTTTATTGACGAACCCCCAGAGGTATTGGTCTTTGACTATGAGCACCCTTCCCTCGCCCAGGTCGTATATATATATCCCCATGCCCACCGGGCTTTTATCCCCGATTATCACTGGGTACTCGGCGTCCCTCGTGCGAAACGAAAACTCCGTCTCCGAATCGACTACGCCGTATTCGTCGAGCTTGTCCGAGTCCCGGGCGACCGGCTTCCCGGCCTCCATATCCTTGACGTCCTGGATGAGGTCCTCAATGGCGTCTTCATCCGCTTTAAACCTCTTCGAGCCGCTTTCGACTATCCAGCCCCCGTCGCCTTTCTCGAGTGTGAATTCGGACCCGGACGATTTCAGACTGAAGGATGTTATCTCCTCCGTGCTGATGCCGGGGAAGACCTTTTCCAAATTTTCCTCTGGTTGTTTTTCCCTATCTAACAGAAGGACGGAGGCCAGGAGCACCACGAAGATAATGAGCGCGATTACGGTGCCTGCGAATCTTTTTAAATAGCTGTTCAATTTATTGGCTCAATCAAGCGGCTTTCCGCGGGCTTGCAAGTCGAGAACCGCCGCCCTAGTTACGAATATATATCACAACCTTCTTCTCTTCCACCAGATACCTATACCGGAGAAGAAGATGACGGCGGGTATCAACACGACCGTAAAGAAGAATATTATATTAGTCTGCTTCTTCGTTATGGTTAGTTTCCCCTCTTTCGCGGCCCTCGGGCGTATCGAGATCAGGTTTTCATCGCCCGCGACCCAGTTGACGGTATTGAGGAACAGATCACGGTTTCCCGAGAAATCGATAAATATATTTGAAACGAAATCGACGCTCCCGAAGACCGCTATTCTCGAATTATCCCCGTCCTCACTCACAGCCGCCACTCCCAGCGGACCCTTTTTATCCCCTTCCTCCTGCTGGGCGACGCCCTGATCGAAAAGCTCGAAGTTGGATTCGGACCAGCTGTACTCGCCTGTATTAGCCAGCACCGTCGTGTCGGTTCCGTCCTGCTCGACTACGTCGACGCTCCTCGAAAAGGGGAATATGGTTGCGAACCTGAAGCCCTCGGTGATATCGTGATGGGCGTATTGGGCGATTATGGGGGCTATATCCCCTCCCCCTTCCAGCTTGGAGCTGGGGTCGACTATGATATCATCGGCTATGGCGAAACCGTAGCTCTTTAAAATCGAAACGAGCTCGCCCCCGCTCCTGGGCTCTATAAGGAATACAGCCTTCCCGCCCTGATCGAGATAGTCCTTGATATCGGTTATTTCCTTGAGAGACAGCGCCTGCTTCGGGGCGGACACGATAAGGACGCTGTCTTTCTCGGGCAGCGGGTCCCCTCTCAGGAGCAGGAACTCCTTTACGTCATAGCCTTCGTCAACGAGGGCGGCCCTGAGCACGCCTAGCCCCTCGGGCTCGAGCTCATCGTTAATGTCCCGCTCCCCGTGTCCCGTCAGGAAATAAACCGTCTTGTGGACCACACGGTTGAGTTTGAAGAGCGCGTTCGTGAGCTCCTCCTCAGCATTGTTGAGAATCCCCCCCGAGATATGGTCCGCGAGCCTCAGTTTTATAGTTTGCTCCCCGTCGACGAGCACAATGGTGCCGTATTCTTTTATATCGTACTTTTTCGCGATACCGGGCTCCTTGTCCGGATTGACGTATCTGATTTTTATATTTCCCGACCTCCTGGTGTATTCCTTTATGAGGTCCTGAAACTCGCTCCTGTCCATTCCCACATCTTTGAAGAACGCCAGCATCTCCACATCGCCGTCGATGTTCTCGATCACGCCGATCGTATGCTCCGAGACCGTGTAGAGCTTTCCTTCCGTCATATCTATCCTGACGTCGGATTTGAAAAAAATGTAGTTGAGAATGATGAGTATGCCGCAGACGCTCAATACGGAGATTAAAGCGTTCGTGCCGTAAATAAGCCTCCTCCTCTTCATCTCCACCTCTCCGACTCGAGCGATGTGTAGGTAAGAAAGAGCCCCAGAAAAATGAGCGACAGATAATAAACGACGTCTTTAAGCTCGATCAATCCCTTGCTGAAGTCCTCGTAGTGGTTGATTACCGAAATGTAGCCCAGTACGGAGCTCTCGGCGTCCGAAAGAGCGCCAACGAGCCAGAGAAGAAGCAGCACCCCGAAGCTTATTACGGCCGCTATAAGCTGGTTCTCGGTAAGAGAAGAAGCGAATATGCCGACCGAGAGGAACGAAGCGCCCAACAGGAACAATCCTATATAACCTGAAAAAACGGCTCCGAAATCCGGGTTCCCGTGGACCATCAATACGAAAATATTAATCGACGAGAGCAGGAGCATGATAACGAGGAGAATCAGGGAGGCGGTGAATTTCCCGAACACTATGGTGCGTATCCTGACGGGAGACGTGAAGAGCAGCTCCGCAGTATAGTTCTTTTTCTCGTCGGCTATGAGCCTCATCGTAATAAGCGGCACTATCAGCAGGAGGACTATGCTTATCGTCCCGAAGTAGGGAAGCACGACCAGGTTGTTCAGATTGAGCTCGCCTGTTTGAAGCTGGTAGCTCGGATCGAACTGGAACTGGAGGAACCCCTGGAGGTACAGGAAGAAGAACCTCGCCGAGATCACCTGAAACACGACCAGGATGATGTACGCGAGCGGAGAGGCGAAATAAGACCTCAGTTCCCTTTTCACGATCGTATAAAACGCCTTCATCTAATTGCCTTCGGAGGAAATTGCCTTCATAAAGACCTCTTCGAGCGTGCTGACAAGCGGCCTCAGCTCGAGCAGGCCGAGGTCGTTTTCGACGACCAGCCTTACGAGCTCCTCCCGTATCTCCACGCCTTCCGAAGGCGTGATTACGAATTCGCCCGAGGAACCCGGCTTCACGCCCGACACGCCCTTAACCGACATTATTTTTTCTTTTACGCCCTCTCCGTTTTGTCTCACTCTCAGCAGCAGACTCCCGGAATTCCTTAAACCCTCGGACAGATAATCAAGCGACTCTTCGAGCACCATCTTCCCTTCGTTGATAATTACGACCTTACTGCAGATCATCGTCACCTCGGGCAGTATGTGAGTGCTCAATATTACCGTGCGCTCGCCGGAGAGACTCTTTATGAGGTCCCTTATCTCTATTATCTGCAGCGGGTCGAGGCCTATTGTAGGCTCGTCCAGAATAAGGACCGAGGGGTTGTTCACGAGCGCCTGCGCTATCCCGACACGCTGTCTGTAGCCTTTGGAGAGGTGGCCTATGATGCGCTTCCTGACGTCGGAGAGACCGCACTTTTCCAGCACATAGAATATCCTGCTCTTTTTCTCCTTCCTTTTCACCTGCTTGATGTCAGCCACGAAATCCAGGTATTCGGCAACCGTCATATCGAGGTAGAGGGGCGGTGTTTCGGGGAGATAACCTATCATCTTTTTAGCCTGTAACGGGTTATCGAATATATCCACGCCTTCTATATGTACGGTGCCCTTGGTAGGGGGCATATAACCCGTGATAATACGCATCGTGGTCGTTTTTCCGGCCCCGTTCGGGCCGAGAAAACCGAGAACGTCCCCTCTGTCGAGCCTGAACGATAAATTTTCTACCGCGACCAGGCTGCCGTAACGCTTCGTAAGATTATGTACGTGTACCATATGAGCAGTATCCCCGGAGTCGCCGTATTCCAACCCGGGGGGGTCGATTTCAGGGAATAGAATAACCGCCAGGAAATTCTATTCCAAACTATTTGCCAAGAACACGCGAAAAACCGGACTTTCCGGTCTTGCTTCTTACGATTGAATTTTGAGATTGACTAAATATAACAACTATGCTAATAAACTGATATACTATAAGTAGCTAGGGTAAAGTAACAGGAATTACTTGATAATATCGGTCAACTTTTAATAAATAAAAAGCTGTTTTGCAACTGCTTTAAAGATAGGAATAAAGGTGATAGGACCCGCTCAGCCGTGTGTAAAGAATAAAAAGCCGAAATGCATGCTTCAGCTAAATAATCTAACAGGGAGTATCGATTATGAGCAATGAAGAATTAAGCCGGGATGAGAAGCTCGTACGCGCCGTTCAGGAGAAATACCACAACATGCTTGAGCAGGGCGTGGACCCCTATGAATGGGCCTATGCCTGGCGGTCGGAAATCAACCGCGGAGGGTTCAAAGCGGTCGACTTTTTAATGCGCGAGATAGTGGATACGGGTAAATGCGTCGGCTGCGCCGCATGCGTCACCATTTGTCCCACGGACGTATTCGATTACAAAGACGAGCTCCCGGTAGATACCAGAAACGACGCGTGCGTCTTTTGCGAGCTGTGCGCGGACGTCTGCCCCGTGCTCCGTCCCCTGGACAAAGACTTAAATGCGCTTCTCGGATTCAAAAAACCCGTACTGGACGAAGGCTTCGGGCCCTACAACTACGCCGTTATAGCAAGGGCAAAAGACCAGGAGCTTCTGAAGCGCGGCCAGGACGGAGGCGTCACGAGCGCGCTGCTTGTCCACGCGCTCAATAAAGGGACGATAAAGGGAGCGATATTGGGCGACGTGCTGCCCGAAAACCCTCAGGTCGGGGTTCAGAAACTCGCGACCACGCCCGAGGAAATCACAGCCTGCAGCGGCTCACGGTATACGTATTCCCCGAACACGGTGGCCCTCACCGAGGCGATGAGAAAAGACATACACCCGATCGCGGTAGTAGGCGTACCCTGCCAGGTCGACGGGATCAGACAGCAGCAGTACAGCAGCATACGTCTCGAAGTGGCGAAATGGTATCAAAAAAACGTAACGCTTGTAATAGGACTCTTCTGCTCGGAAAGCTTTACTCATGAGCACATCAAATTCATAGCCGAGACACTTAACGTCGAGCCAAAAGACATCGTGAACGTGAACGTAAAGGGGAAGGTAATAATCAACCTCAGGGACGGCCGCGAAATAATAATGAAGCTGAAGGATTTCCATCAGTTCGCACGGCCCGCATGCCTCTACTGCCTCGACTACTCGGCCGAACACGCCGACATAGGGGTCGGGGGGATAGGGCTCGACGGGTGGACGTTCGTCGCCGTGAGGACGGAGGCCGGACACAAGGCGTTTCAGGCGGCGGTCGACGACGGGCTCTTCGAGATAGTGCCGGTCGAGACGGAACCGCGAGCCAAGGAGCTTTTGATAAGGCTCTGCGATATGAAGAGAAACAAGCCCCTGCCCGCTCTGATGCCCACGCTCCAGGAGCGGATCAAAATGGGTAACACTAATCCAAAGACTCTCTACAAAGACTACAACCCCACTAACGGAGGAAAAGCGTCTAAATGAGCTCCAACAACGGCCGGCCTATTTTAGAGGATGTAAACGTTATCGTAGCCGGGCAGGGAGGGGACGGCTCGCTTACTGTTATTACGATGCTGGCCGAACTGCTCCGGACGAACGGCCTTAACGTTTACACCGAGAGGGACGTTTTATCGAGAATAAGGGGGGGACACGCAGCCGCGACGATGAGGGCGTTTACCGGCGACAGGTACTGCATCGGGAGCAACATCAACCTTATGGTAGCGCTCGATGAGGAAGCCGTTGAAAAAAACGCGCGGCAGCTGGATTCAAAAAGCGTAGTGGTATACGACGATTCGGGCGGCCCGATACCTTCCGTGCTCCCCGAGGGGACCAAAGTCTATTCCGCGCCCTTCAACAGGATCGCCATGCGTACGATGAGGAGGGAGCTCTATAAGAACAGCATCGCCTTCGGGGTCGTGGGGAGACTCCTCGGACTCGAGGACGAATCGCTGCGTGAGACCTTCATAAAGCACTTCCAGAGGATGGGACAGGTCATCCTCGAATATAACCTCGAGGCGCTCGGCCTGGGATTCCATCTCGCGGACGAGATGGGGATACATGAAGAAGAAGGACTATATAAGATTAAAAAGACCGCACCTGAAAAACGCCTATTAATCACGGGCAACGAATCGGTGGCTTTCGGATTCATGGTCGCGGGCGGCAGGTTTTTCTGCGGATATCCCATAACGCCTTCATCGGAGGTGCTGGAGACTCTTCAGAAATGGCTCCCGCGGTGCGGGGGCGTAGCGAGACAGACCGAGGACGAGCTCGCCGGCATAAACATGGCAATAGGGGCTGCGCTTACAGGAACGAGGGCGATGGTTGCGACCTCGGGGCCCGGATTCTCACTCATGCAGGAAGGCGTCGGCCACTGCGGGTCGGGGGAAATTCCGCTCGTAATCGTTGACTGTCAGCGTTCGGGACCGAGCACCGGCATGCCGACAAAGCCCGAACAGAGCGACCTCAATCTGATGGTATTCGGAGGACACGGGGACTTCCCGCGCATAGTGCTTACGCCGGGACACCCCGATGACTGTTTTTACCTCACCGTCGATGCCACGAACCTTGCGGACAAATACCAGTGCCCGGTCTTCCTGGCCATGGACCAGGCGCTGTCCCAGAATATCGCGACCGTCGAACCCTTTAACCTCGACGGGGTGAGCGCTGTCCCGGGTAAGCGCGTCGAAGCGGGCGACATCGAAAAGCTCGGGGTATACAAGAGATACGAATTCACGGAAGACAACGTTTCGGCGTTTGCCGCGCCCGGTACGCCCGGAGGGTTGTCCCTGGTTACCGGGAACGAGCATAACGAATGGGGGCTCGTCTCCACGGACCCGGTCAACCGTGTGAAGATGATGAACAAGAGGATGGGCAAGATCGAGGTCGCGAAGAAAGAATTGCCGAGGGGGCGTCATTTCGGCGACCCTGGCGCGAAGATCGGATTCATAGGGATCGGCTCACTATTCGGGGTCATACTTGAAGCCATGGAAGACTTAAAGAAAGAAGGCCTGAAGACGCAGTATCTGCAGCCGAGGACGATATGGCCGGTGCTCGAAGACATACTCGCCTTTATCGATAAATGCAGCAGGGTATACGTAGTCGAGCTCAACGCGCAGGCCCAGCTGGCCCATATACTCATCCATCAGGGGGCGGACCCCGGGAAAATAGTCAACATATTGAGATTCGACGGGATCCCGTACAGACCGGCCGAGCTTGTAAAGAGCGTGCTCCAGGCAGAAAACGGCAGTAAAATAAAGAAGGGGAAAAAGGAGGCAAAGCTTCAATGACGATGCAAACCCACATAAAGACATTCGCGCCGGCAAGGCCCATATGGTGCGCCGGGTGCGGAGACTTCGCCGTTCAGGGCGTCCTCGAAAAATCACTTCACAAGATGGGTATACCTCCTCACAAGCTCATGATGCTCGCCGGAATAGGGTGCTCCGGGACCATACAGAATAACCTGCCCTGTTACGGTTATCATGCACTCCACGGAAGGGTTTTGCCCGCAGCCATAGGAGCGAAGCTGGCCAATCCCGACCTTACAGTGATAGCGGCGGGAGGGGACGGCGACGGGTACGCCATAGGAGCGGGCCACCTGGTACATACATTCAAAAGCAACCCGAGCATCATGTACATCGTCATGAACAACAGCAATTACGGCCTGACGAAGGGACAGATATCGCCCACGAGCCCCACGGGCTATCGTGACAACGCGGAATCCGGCCTGGATTCGATACTCTTGGGCCTGAGCTTCCCTTCGGCCACATTCCTCGCCCGCGGATTCAGCGGAAACCCGGAACAGCTCGAAAGGCTGATGGAGGCCGCCCTCGATCACACCGAATCGAAAAGGGGATTCGCTTTCCTCGAAGTCCTCTCGCCCTGCGTGACCTATTACGATACTCACAGGGAATGGCGCGCAAAGGTTTACAACATCGACGAAGAGGAAGGGTACGACCCGACCGACCGCGGCATGGCGTTTCAGAGGTCTCTCAAGCTGAAGGAGCAGGGGCGGATACCCATAGGGCGGATATTCAAAGGGGAGCACGCTTCGCTCGAATCGCTGATCCTGAACAAGACCGAGCTTCCGCCTGCACAGCATAAAGTAGGACGCGACGGACACAGAGAGCAGTACGAAAAGTTCATCGATTCCTATATGGGTTAGCACGCCTGACCCCGAGCACGTTTCGCCGCCGGAGCGGAACCCCCGAAAAGCGGCGGTTTTACCCGATGCGGCGGGCCTATATATCTATATCTTTTTGCCCTGTACTTCCCTGATACCTAAAAGAACATAAAAGAATTACTCTGTAACCACAGATAATTAGATGGCGGGAGATTGCACAAAAATATAGCTGTGCTAATATAGTACCGATTAATTGATACTATATTACCAACCCGATCAGAAAACTGAAGAATCTAATCAAAAGGGCAAGAATAAATGGATATTTCACATATTTTTCACGGACCTAACTCAGGTTATGTGCTTGAACTCTATGAGCGTTACTTGAGGGACCCGGACTCGGTCGATTCCTCCACGAGGGCGATATTCGATAAGATGCGCCCCGAGATGTATGAAGAGAAACCCTCCGAGATCACCCAGCATGATATAGATAAAATCGTCGCAACGGCGAACCTCGCCCAGGCTATAAGGGCCTTCGGCCATCTGGATGCCGATATAGACCCTCTGGGCAGCCCTCCGCCGGGAGACCCTTCCCTCGAACTCGCGACCCACGGATTGACACCGGAAGACCTGGTCGAGCTCCCTTCGAGCCTTATAGGCAGACCCATCTCGGACAAGACGGACAACGCTTATGACGCGATCGGGGAGCTCCGTAAAATCTATTCCTCCAAGGTCGGTTACGATTATTACCACATCAACTCGCTCGAAGAGAGAAAATGGCTGAGGGAAGCGGCGGAAACAGGCAGATTCAGACCGCCCGTAGACCCGATCAACGAAAAACTCCTGCTCGAAAACCTTACCAGGGTCGAGGTGCTTGAAAAGTTCCTCCACCGGATATTCCCCGGCAAGTTCCGCTTCTCGATAGAAGGCGTGGATATGCTCGTCCCGATTCTGAACGAGATCGTCGGGCATAGCGGCAGAGACCGGTATACGCCACATCTTCATGGGTATGGCTCACAGGGGCCGCTTGAACGTCATGCACCATGTCATGACCAAGAGCTACAAAGGTTCGCTGATTAAATTCAAAGACCCGGTGCTCGAAAGGGATTTCAGGGACTACATGGGCTGGACGGGCGATGTGAAATACCACGAAGGGGCGCGCCACGCGATAAAAAACGGGAGAGAGATAGAAATGCAGATCTCGCTGTCGCCGAACCCGAGTCACCTGGAGTCGGTGAATCCGGTAGTGGAGGGAATGGCGCGGGCGGCCGGGACATCCGTCAACGCGAGCGGAGAGCCGAAGTTCGATCCGGACGTGGCGCTCCCGATAATCGTGCACGGGGACGCGGCTTTTCCCGGCCAGGGGATAGTAGCCGAGACGCTCAACATGTGCAGGCTCCCGGGCTACACCACGGGCGGCACGATCCACGTAATAACGAACAACCAGCTCGGATACACTGCGCTGCCGAACGAGAGCCGCAGCACGCTTTACGCGAGCGACCTTGCAAAGGGCTTCGAGATACCGATCGTCCACGTGAACGCGGACGACCCCGAAGCGTGCGTCGAATGCGCCCGCCTCGCGTTCGCATACCTGAACAAGTTCGGTAAGGATTTCCTGATAGATCTCGTGGGATACAGGCGGCACGGGCACAACGAAGCCGACGAGCCCGCATTCACGCAGCCGGAAATGTACAAGGTCATAGACGACCACCCCACCGTCAGGGAAATCTGGGCGGAGACGCTCGCAGAGCGGAATATGATAGACAAGGACGAAGCCGACGAACTGGTAAACAAATACAACGAGATACTCCACAGCGATTTCGAATCCCTCACCCCGCAGGACATACCCGAAGAGGCCCTTTCAGAGGTGCCTCCCGCAGGGGCGGCTCAGAAAACGATCACTTCGGTTCCCGCGGAGACGCTCAGGGAAATGAACGCTTCCCTGCTCAAAATCCCCGATGGGTTCACTATAAACCCGAAACTCAGGCGCGGAAGGGAGCGCAAGGAAATCGCGCTCGCAAATATCGACGAAAAGACAGTCGACTGGGCCATGGCGGAAGAGCTGGCGTTCGCGTCGATACTGGCCGACGGCACATCGATACGATTCACGGGGCAGGATGCCGAGCGCGGCACGTTCAGCCACAGGCACGCCGTGCTGCACGATTTCAATACCGGGCAAACGTATGCGCCGCTCCAGCACATACCGCAGTCAAAAGCGGCTTTCGAGATATTGAACAGCCCCCTTACCGAAAACGCATGCATAGGTTTCGAATACGGATATAACATACAGGCGCCCGACAGGCTGGTCATATGGGAAGCTCAGTACGGGGATTTCATTAACGGCGCACAGACGATTATAGATGAGTATGTCGTTTCGGCCAGGGCCAAGTGGGGGCAGACCCCATCGCTCGTCCTCTTGCTTCCTCACGCATACGAGGGCCAGGGACCCGATCACTCGAGCGGACGCATGGGCAGGTTTCTGGATTCGGCGGCTGAAGTTAACATGCGTATCGCCAACTGCACAACCTCCGCGCAGTATTTCCATCTGCTGAGGAGACAGGCAGGCGTTCTGGAAATAGACCCGCTGCCGTTAATCGTGATGACGCCCAAGAGCCTTTTGCGCAATCCGCTTATTTTTTCTTCTCTGAGGGAACTTTCAGAAGGCACATGGCAGCCCTTCATAGACGACGGAATGAGCGACAGTCAGGCGAAGTCCGTGAAGAGGCTCATACTCTGCAGCGGAAAAGTCTACATAGACCTGGTCGCAAGCGAGCTCAAAAAGCAACATGCGAAAGACATCGCGATCGCCAGGCTCGAGCAGCTGTACCCGGTCCCGACGACCCTGATCCAGAAGGCGCTCGGCAGGTATCCAAAGTTGAAGGACGTCGTATGGCTCCAGGAAGAGCCCGAGAACATGGGGGCCTGGATGTTCATATACCCGTTCTTAAGGAAATTCATCAAGGGAAGCGTCCCGCTGCATTTCATAGGGAGGCGCAGGAACTCGAGCCCTGCGGAAGGGACGGCTTCGATGCATAAAGTAAACCAGGAAGCGCTCATGAAGCAGGCGTTCATGATCGGGAAACAGCTTCCCAACATCGACGAATTGGGAATTACGTGGGTAAAAAACGTCTAGATACCGGAGAAATACTATGCCTATAAACATCACCGTACCCGAATTGGGGGAATCCGTCGTGGAAGCGACTATCGTGAGATGGTTCAAGTCCGAAGGCGACCCCGTGAAAATAGGGGAGCCGCTGGTCGAGCTCGAAACCGAAAAAGCGAACTTCGAGATCGCGTCCGAGAAGGAAGGGACGCTGAGCAGCATTCTTAAAAGGGACGGGGATGATGTCGAGGTCGGGGAAGTGCTCGGCGTGATCGAGGAAGGAAAAGCCGGTGAAGCGCCCAGGCCGAAGGAAGCCCCGAAGGCGGCCGCTCAGGCAAAAGAAGAAATCACAAAGATGCCCGAAACCGGCCCTGCCGAGAAAGTTACCCCTGTCGCGAGACGAATCGCTGAAGAAAAACAGGTCGATCTCGGCAAGGTGGAGGGCACGGGACCGAGCAGCCGGATAACAAAAGAAGACGTCGAAGCTTACATAGAGAAGAAGGCTGAACAGACCGCTCAGGCTGAGGCGCCGAAAGCCGAGCCGGCAAGGGGCAAATCCCCCGCTCTGGTCGAGGCGAAAGAAGCGACTATCCTCCGCATTTCGAGGGACGCGAGAGAGGAGCGTATCAAGATGTCCCGGAGGAGACGCACTATAGCCCGGCGGATGCTCGAAGCTACGCAGTCGACGGCCATGCTCACGACGTTCAACGAGATCGACATGAGCGCGGTCATGGAGCTCCGCAGACGAAGGAAAGAGTCATTCAAGGAGAAATTCGGGGTCAGTCTGGGACTGAATTCCTTCTTCGTCAAAGCCTCCATAGGGGCGCTCAAGGAATTCCCGCAAGTAAACGCCGAGATCGACGGCGACGACATGATAATCAAGCACTATTTCGATATAGGGGTGGCTATAGGGGCGACCGAAGGGCTCGTAGTCCCGGTCCTGAGAAACGCGGACAGCATGTCGTTCGCGGCCATCGAGAAGGGGATCAAGGACTTCGCGCAGAGGGCGGAAGACAATACGCTCACGCTCGAAGAGATAATGGGCGGCACTTTCACCATAACGAACGGCGGGGTTTTCGGCTCGCTCATGAGCACCCCCATACTGAACCCCCCGCAGTCGGGGATCCTCGGGCTTCACAAGATCGAAGACAGGGCGGTCGCGGTGAGCGGCTCGGTGGTAATAAGGCCGATGATGTACGTCGCGCTCAGCTATGACCACCGTATAGTGGACGGTCGCGAAGCCGTACAGTTCCTGGTGAGGATCAAGGAGCTGATAGAGGACCCGGAATCGCTCCTCCTCGAAGGTTGAGCATTACCGGGAAGCCAGCCGGAAAAACATCGAAATAAATTCTGCTAAGAAATTCCCCCGAGCTCGAAAACCGCCCCGCAGCGTTTCATAACCTCTTTCATTAATCCTGGATAATTCTCAAGGCGAGGGTCTTCCTTCACGATACGGAACGCGTCTTCCCTGGCCTCCCCCAGTATCCTCGCGTCTCTCATAAGGTCGGCGAACCTGAACTGCGGCAGGCCCGACTGCTTCGTCCCCAGAAAATCCCCCGGACCCCTGATCGTGAGATCGGCCTCGGCTATCCTGAAGCCGTCCGTAGTCTCCTCCATTATCGAGAGCCTCTTTTCCGCATCCTCAGACCTCTTGAAGCTCGATATCAGGATGCAAAACGAATCATGCCCTCCCCTGCCCACCCTGCCCCTCAGCTGATGGAGCTGTGTAAGACCGAACCTTTCGGCGTTTTCCACGACCATCACGGTCGCGTTCGGCACATCGACGCCCACTTCTATCACCGTCGTCGCGACGAGTACATCTATGTGATGGGAAATGAACCTCTTCATCACTGCATCTTTCTCTTCGGTTTTCATCCTGCCGTGGAGAAGCCCTACCCTGAATTCGGGGAATATATCGTTCTTAAGCTCCTCGGCCATCCGGGTCGCGTACTTGAGGTCCTTGAAATCCGGGTTCTCCGATTCCTCAATCATCGGGTAGACGATGTACGCCTGCCTGCCCTTCCCGAGCTCCTTCCTGACGGCCTCGTATGCCCGTTCGCGGGAGCCCTTCTGGTCGTAATAGACCTTCGTCCTGATTTCCTTCCTGCCGGGCGGAAGCTCGTCGAGCAACGAGACGTCGAGGTCTCCGTAGACCGTGAGGGCGAGGGTCCTGGGTATAGGCGTTGCGGTCATGACGAGAACGTCCGGGTTTCTGCCCTTGCCCATGAGCCTGGCCCTCTGCATGACTCCGAACCTGTGCTGCTCGTCAATGACCACGAACCCCAGGTTCCTGAAGTCCACCTTCTCCTGAAGGAGCGCGTGCGTCCCGACGGCTATCTGCGCCTCTCCCGAAGCGATCGCCTTGTAATACGCATTCTTCTCACCCTTCCCGAGCGCGCTCTTGAGAAACACGACACGGAGGCCCATGCCTTTTACGTAGCTCATGACCGAGGAAAGGTGCTGCTCCGCGAGTATTTCAGTAGGGGCCATAAGGACCGCCTGATAGCCGCTCTCGACCGCTTTCAGCATGGATAGAAGCGAAACGACGGTCTTGCCGCTTCCCACGTCCCCCTGCAGGAGCCTGTTCATGGGTCTTCCCGAGCGCATGTCCCGCTCGATCTCCGAGAGCACGCGCTCCTGAGCGGACGTGAGCTGAAACGGCAGAGCCGCTATCAACCTCCCGGTCAATTCTCCGGTCGGCGAGAGGGATATGCCGTCGAGCCCTGCTATGTCACGCTTCTTGAGCGCGAGACCGAGCTCCAGCAGAAAGAACTCATTGTAGGAGAGCGTTTTGTGGGGAGGCGACCCGTAGACGGAGTCCTTGTCCGATAGCTCGACCATATTTTCGTCATTCATCGGAAAGTGGACTCTCGATACCGCCGCGCCCAGATCAATGACCCCTCTCTCTCTTCCAAGAGCGGAAGGGATAACCGACGAAAGGGAACCCGCATACCCGTCCACGACGGACTTCATGACCCTCCTTATGCGCCTCTGCTTCAAACCCTCGGTGAGGGGGTAAATAGGCACGATGCGGTTAAAGTGCACGTTCCCCTCGTCGAGATCTTCCCCTTCTTCTATGACCTCTATGTCCTCGGGCCTCGGGTGGACTATCTGGAGCGCGTCCCTGTATCCCACGCTCACGTCGCCTGTCAGGATCACGGAAGCACCTTGTTTATACGCGTTCCTCAAGTATTTCTCGTTGAACTGGAACCATACGAGGGTCAGGGTCCCCGTACCGTCAGAAATCGCCATCTGATAGAGGCTCCTCCGTTTTGTGCGGACCTTTCCTGCGAGAATTATCTTCCCGACTATGGTTTCCCGATGGCCGGGCTTTATTTTCGATATGCTCTTTATGGTCCTCCTGTCCTCGTATGTCCTCGGGAAGTAATAGAGCGCGTCCTCCACGGTCTCTATTTCTTTTTTCTTCAGTATCTCCGCGATCCTGGGTCCGACCCCTTTGATATATTGAATCGGAACCTGATCCGGCTCCCTTCTGTCCGGAGCCGGGCCCGCAACGGTATCCCGGATTGAAGCCACCTCGTCTTCCGGATTTTTCACTGACGATGGGGGCGTATCCCCGGCCGGTTTGACGGATACATTCGAGCTGTTTTTATTTTTAAGGCCGCCGATTATGGCGAGCGACTTCCTGATGATATCTTTTCTCTCCCCCTGACCGAGGCCGTCGTATGCGGAGAAGAAATCCCGAAGTGATTCGAAATCCCTCGTCTGCGCGGCTGAGAGCGGGAGAGAGAGCGCCTTTAGCGTGAGATCCCCGACAAGCTGGTCGAGGGCTTTCACCTTATCCAGGTTCGAAAAGTTGTTTCTCGACGCAAATCTGAGCGGCTTCTCGAGCGCGTCTAGTATTTCATTTAGGTCATTCGACATTAATAAGATTTTACAGGTACTTATAGAGAGAATTCAAGTTCGGATCGTATAAACAGATCTCGGAGACATATTTTATGAAGTGAGGAATGTAGTCACTAAGGCCCGCAGACGAAACATGCAGTTACAAAAAAAGAAAATAACCGGTATACGTTCTCCCGGGAGGGCAGGAGATGAACCCATGTCCCGACATGGCTCCGCAGCGCATTCCGGCGTCATATTTATTGGGTGAATTTCGTACACCTCAAACAGTGTAATTTTACACACTGAAACGGGTATTCAGCCTGATTTAAAATTTCAAATCGTATAAGCCGTCTATATCACAAATAAAACATAAAGATGAGTAATATGGCACAGATATTGCTCACATAATCATAGTAGAGAAGAGGGCAAAGGACGTGAGAGCCAAAAGCAGATTCACGGCTTTCATTCGCTTTCTACCGATAGTCGATCCAAAGCCGCAAAAAATTCAAGGGAGGAAGGCGACGATGAAATATGACGAAATAAACGCACCGGAAATAGAGACTCAAAGCTACCCTGAACATTTCGAAGAAATAGCGGAAGACGAGAATTTCACGGACGACGATCTGTTCGCCGTCGAAGAGCCGGGGGACGTTTACAACGGAGCCGCGGCAGGGTTGCCGGTAAGGACGGATATCTACGATAAACAGGACGACGAGTTCAGAATATTGAACGATTACTTCAGGGATATATCGAAAGAACCCCTCCTCACCATCAAGGAAGAGGTAGAGATACCGGCGAAAATAAAAAAATGCGAATTCAAGATTGAACAAATCACTTCTTATCTGGAAACCTCAAACGGCGCCAACGGAAGAAAAACAAACGGTCATCTTAACCACAAAATGAACAGGAACAGGCTCAATGCCTCCCTCAGAGCCTACTCTCACCAGGCGGAGAAACTGAAGAAGAGGTTCGCGAGCGCAAACCTCAGATTGGTTATAAGCATTGCCAAGCGGTACGTCAACCACGGCCTTCCCTTTCTCGACCTCATCCAGGAGGGGAACATAGGCCTCATGAAGGCGATAGAAAGATACGACCATTCGAGAGGGTTCAGGTTTTCCACCTATGCCTCCTGGTGGATATACCAGGCCATAACGAGAGCGATCCTCGTCCACAGGGGAGCGGTGCGTGTCCCGGTGTACCTGCTGGAAGTTACGAGCCGGGTATACCGCACGAAATCGGTGCTACTAAAAGAATCCGGCAAGAACCCGACCGCCGAAGAGATTTCGGAGCGGTCCGGGGTGCCGCTCAAATACGTGAGCCGTATATTGAAAATCACAAACGAGTCGGTGAGCCTCGACACTCCGGTGGACGGGGAGAAGAGAACGCTTTACGATTTTATAGAGGACGAGGAATCGGCTTCTCCCGACCACATGGTCGTGGATTACGAATTAAAAGAGGTTATACGGAGCTCCCTGTCGCTGCTGAGCGTGAAAGAAGAGGAGGTGCTGCGGATGCGCTTCGGGATAGACAGGAGCGACGTCGTGACACTCGACGATATAGGCAGGAAGTTCAAGCTCACGAGAGAGAGGATAAGACAGATCGAGAAGAAAGCCCTCCGTAAGCTTTCGGTTTCGAGAATGAGGGAATCCCTCAAAAATTTCCGTGCATGATTCCAGTTATAAAGTGAATATGGACCGAACCAAAATGTGTCATACTACACAATTTATTGTGGTTTTTAACGCATCCGGAAGCCGACTTTGGTGCCGCCTCAGTAGCTATAAATTATTAAGCTTCCGTGATGATTAGATTTTCCACGTTACTGTATTATTGGTACAGTTATTGCATTATAATTAGTAAAGCTGACCGGGGAAATCCGGCCGGTAAAAAAAACTCAGGAGGGTTTGAAGACATGAGAGTGATTGCTCTTTTGTTTGCGATGTTGTTAGTAATGGGACTTTCCTTCGGTGGAAATTCCTTTTTCGGTAGTACACCCACATTAGCCCAGGACGATCCGGCAGGTGAAGCGCCGGGCGGTGATATGCCGGACGAAGCGACCGACGGTTCGGGAGCTGCCACCGATGCTGCTGATAAGGCCACCATGGGCGAAACGCCTGGCGGAGATATGACGGATGAGGCGACCGACGGTTCGGGAGCTGCCACCGACGCTGCCGACAAGGCCACCGAGGGCGAACTGCCGGGCGACGAAAAGCCGGACGAAGCCACACAATAGGGAATAAAATTCTTAATCATCGTGAAAGGGGGGCATCTGCTCCCCTTTTTTTGCCCGAAGTTCCAGAATTTCCGGTAGTGGGTCATTTTCAAATTTATGGGCGGGGGCGGGGGGAAGTAAGTGCTCATACGATATTTGCAAGGCTATAGTATCAAACTCAGTTTCGAGGAGGTACTAAAATGAAGCGTTTATTATATCTGTCTTCCATATTTCTATCTTTAGGGATTTTTGCAGTTCCTTTTACGGTATATATGGCATATGCCAATCGCAACAACGGTCAAAGGCAGCAAGTCGAACTCCCAAGATCGCCAAGTAGAACCGGCACCCGCTCCTGAACCTGTTGAGGCGACGACGGTCAAAAGCAGCAAGTCGAACACCAGCGACCGCCAAGTAGAACCGGCACCTGCTCCTGAGCCTGTTGAGGCGACGACGGTCAAAAGCAGCAAGTCGAACTCCCAAGATCGCCAAGTAGAACCGGTACCCGCTCCTGAGCCTGTTGAGGCAACGACGGTCAAAAGCAGCAAGTCGAACAGCAGCGAGTGACTTCGTGCGGGCGGCCCCTATTGAGTGGTAGCTTAATAGACCCTAGGATAGCAACCGAACTCTATTTCTTTGACCAAAATAGCCCCCAAACAGCTTGAAGTGACGTGGTTGAGTTTTCTTGACTGTTTCCTTCCAAAAAATTGGACCGAAAAATAGTCCATAATCGCTTTATAGAATAACACCTTTGATGACTGTAGACTTAATCGCATGACGAAGCTCCTGAACGGCAGAGTAATAGCTCTCTTCGCCTTTGACATCGGCTTTGAGGTGGCGCTCGAGCAGCTCCGCAAGTTGCCTTCATCAGCACCTGTGCAGCCGCTCTCGCCCAAAAAACAGACCCCCACTTTCTTACAGTATTCGAAGCCCCCTCTCGTCGTGCATTTGGGAGAGATAAAACCCATTCTTTCTGAAGCAGGGCGAGCGCAGGTCACAGTCTTTGATTTCGGCGCCGCCAGTATAGCTTATCAATGGCCGCTGCCGGCCGGCCAGCAAGCCCTGTCGTTGGCAGATTTGCAACCGCTCAGTCGAACGCTTTATGACCGTAATCTCGAAGCTCAGGCGAAGGAACAGATTCAAGTATTTATGGAAGAAATCCGCTCTGCAATAATCCGGCCGGAATTGTCGCCTCTGGTAGAAGATTATTATTTGTTCGTCATAGAGGAATTTGACCAACCCTGGTCCGCCGCCGATTTACTGGCGCGGCACGGTTCAGCCATCGCACAGGTGCTGCGGTTTGAAACTCAGCCTCTTAGTTTAGAGCAGCAGGAGGAGTCGCTGAATCAAAGGCTCTCTTACTACGAGAACGATCTGGTCATTGTGGACTGGAATGCGGCGCTTGTCTATGATCGTGATTATCGCGATACCGTCAATGTCTTAGAATTACTCAACGTGGAGTTATTAGAAGCACGTTATATCGACGAGCAGCTGGATCGGCGCATCGGCGATTATCAAGGACTCTCGCTCAAACGCAGAGATTGGTCGGTGCCGTTGCGCGCGCCAAACCGGAAAGCGATTCAAGCACTGGCCGAGCTGCGACTCGAATCGCTGGTGCTAACCGAAAGGGTTGACAATGCCCTCAAGCTGATTGGGGATCTCTATCTGGCCCGAGTCCATGCCGTCGGCGCCCGAAGACTCTATCTGCAAGATTGGGAGAGCGCCATTTCGCGCAAACTCGACATTATCGCCAGCCTATATCAGCTGCTAACCGACCGGGTGCGAACGACCCAAAGCCAGACTCTGGAACTGGTCATTATTGTATTGATACTGGCGGAAATCCTCATGGCCGTATTCTTTCGCTAAAGGCGAGGGCAATTGAAATGAATGGTCGGGGTGGCCGGACTTGAACCGGCGGCCTCTGCGTCCCGAACGCCATTCGGCGTAATTGTGTCCAATTGTGTCTTATTGTGACAAGTTGAGAATACCCCCTGATATTTATTACTTTTAAGTTAAATGATATTTGTGTTCTAGCGCGTCATTTTGCTATTAGCCATTGATTATGCTTCATTGTCGAATTATTTTCTGACCTGCCTCCTATAAGATGTCTATATTATAAGTTTGATGTTTTTAGCAGAAAACCCATTACCAGGTCAAACTCAAAATTACCCACTACACGCGTTTCCGTAATTTGACACCTAATGGGGATCGGTTTAAGATTGGTGGACTTTTTGATCTTATTTGTTGATTGTACCATTTATAGAAGTTGATTTTGCCTAATTACGACCCTCAAGCAGAAGGCTGTTCATTTATCACAAAGATATGTGAGGTTAATCAAAATGGAAACAGTTAATTTATTTCGGTACGCAACCGGTTTTGAATCCTTTCCGGCTGGCCAAGTGATCTTCAAGGCTGGGGAATATGGCGAAACAATGTATGCCGTTAAAGAAGGGGAAGTAGAAATTATAATAGGCGACAAAGTTATAGAAACGGCTGGACCGGGTGCCGTTCTAGGAGAAATGGCAATTATTGACGCTGGACCCAGAAGTGCTACGGCTATTGCTAAATCGGATTGTCAGCTAGTGCCCATAGATATAAAAAGTTTCACGCGTCTTGTTCATTCACATCCGTACTTCGCTATACATGTTATGAAGCATATGGCTAGACGGTTACGTAGATAATAATAATCAACGAAAACAACAAAGTCTTTTAAAGATTTTTTAGGATAAAGTAGTTTGATATGCGCAGTTGTCAAGCCCCTGGATTCCGGTGCAGGTTTCAAATTAGATTTTGCATCCATTATATAATTGATTTATGGCAGATCTATTGGAATTTTAAATCTTGCCTGAATTGTAGATTCTTTTTATTTATGATATCAAGAAAACATTATTGTGTCTTAGAAATTGGATTCTATCTTATTCAATCCATAAACATTGAAACCGTGCAATCCGGCCAACAGTAAATTGTATCGTGGTCCTTTTTTATAAAACCTCTTATAGGTCCGTCTTCCGAAATAACGAAACCAAAGCAATCTTCAACAGCCCCGATAAATGATATAACTGAATTATGTCTTGTCCCGTATCCCTTGGCATGAAAATCACCTCCCCCACCACCAAATCCGTCCGGTGCAATTAAAACCTTTCCCTTCCAATCCGGCGCATTCAAATGAGCGCCGAAGCTTATTACTTGTAGACTGTTTGTAAGCAGAAGTGCGCCATCCATGCAGGTGAGTTGGGAAACAAACTTAAGTCTTTCAGATATGTATTTCTTATATCCAAGAACTAAACTTTCATTATTACATTCCGCATCACTGCATTCATCCAATAACCTATGGATACTTAGAATATCGCTAAATTTGTACTTGATATCGATAAATTTCAAACAATCTTGGTGACCCTCAGGAATAAATAATATGCTTGCCCCATGTCCTCTATTAGAGGCTTCTTTAAGGATAAAATCAATAGATCTTAGATAAAAGAACCAATGTTTTTCGTGAATATACAGCGAACTCTTCACCAGTATGTTTTGTATGAAATCACCCATTTCATGGGAATAGAAACGAGTGGGTAAAGCAGGTTCGAAGGAGCCATGAATAAATCTCCCTATTTGAAAGTCTCCCCTGGAAATCGTTAATGAACCAAGTCCATTAGCAATTATCATTAACAAATCCGGCCTATCTTGAGAATAGCCTTCCATATGATGAGGCAATGAATTAAAATAGTTGTCGAAGGGATGGAAAAAAAACAAACCTACGATTAAACATTCTGAAGATTCCTCAGAAGAGCTAGTGGATGTTATTGCTATTGAATTAATTTTAGGATCACAGATTGCAGCTAGCTTCGCAATCCGTTCGCCATTGAAATCGAAAGGTTTTTCAAATTTTATTAGACTACCATTTATAACGCTGCTATTGTGTTTTAAATATTTTAAGCCTTCTTCTGATATTTCTTCTCGTATTATACACGAATCTAAATCTTCTTTGCCTATATATGTTATGGACAATTTGTTAAACCTACGTTCCTCCAATTTTAAACTAGCAACATAAGCCGTTTCAATCAATTCTTGAAATACTTTTATTGCCGGCACCGGTTTTTTGGCACATCCCCTTAATGGGTGATTCTGATCAGCTATCCATGCGTTTCTTATTTTCTCAAAAATTGTAGAGTCAAACATTTTAAAATCATACCATCTTTAGTAGATAACAATACTAGAGTATAATATACTCCATGAGTGATAGAAAAAGATTACAGGTTTGGCTTGATGAGATAGAGTTTGGATTTATTCAAAGTTATGCGAAACAAAACCATCTCATGGTTTCTGAGTTGATCCGTGGCTGGATTCACGAGGTAATGAAACGAGAGGGGTCTGTTATCAAAGAACCATCCCTTCCAGAACCATCAAGTACTAAAAAAGTGAGGTAATAAAAATGGATATTGTATTTTTGAGAGGCGATTCGTGGGTCGGAGAATATGTTGATAGGGGGAAAGCGGGTGCCTCTATTTTGCAGTCAGCAGAATACTTGGACACACACCGATATGAAAATGACAATGCGATACTCATCCTGATAATTCCCTAAAAGAAGCTCGCGAACTACTGACAAAATCGAATATTTCTGAATCAATCACTGACAAATTCACTGACACCGGGGATTTAAGGTGGGCTAATTCGCTTGTAATTCCCTGAAATCAATGGTCGGGGTGGCCGGACTTGAACCGGCGGCCTCTGCGTCCCGAACGCAACGCTCTAGCCAATCTGAGCTACACCCCGGCCGGAGGTATAAATCTACAATATTTTGAAATTGTTGCAAGGCTAATTGGGAAGAAAGTAGACGATACCACGATATCGCCCATCCCCTCTTATTATGGAAGTTTATGCTCTTTCCGTCTGCCTCCAGGCCATAGATTGTAACGCAGAAGACGGGTAATCGAGCACGGAAAATCTGTTATCATTCTAACGTGTAGTATCCAATAACAGGAAAAATCAAACGGGACTCAACCGATGGAATTGAAAGAGCTTGGGAATACAGGGGTCATGATCCCGGAGATCGGGCTCGGGACGTGGAGATACAGGGGCGGTATTGAACCCCTCAGAAAGGGGATCGAGCTCGGGGCCGCATTAATAGACACCGCCGAGGGATATGGCACGGAGCGTATAGTCGGCAAAGCGGTTGCGGGAATGAGGGAAAGTGTATTCATCGCGACCAAGGTATCGGGCAGGAGCCTCGGCTACGACGATGTGCTGCGCGCAGCGGAGGGGAGCCTTGCCGAGCTCGGCACGGAGTATATCGACCTCTACCAAGTCCACTGGCCCAACTCGTCATATCCGATGAAAGAAACCATGCGCGCTATGGAGACCCTCGTCGAGAGGGGTTATGTCAGATTTATAGGTGTGAGCAATTTCGATCTCGACGACCTGAGAGAGGCCGAGGGGGCGCTCAGGCACGCGCCGATTGTGTCGAACCAGGTCCTATACAACCTGAACGAGAGGGGGATCGAAAAAGATTTACTCCCATACTGTCTGGCAAACGGTATTACGGTTCTCGCATACACGCCCCTTGACGACGGCAACCTCGCATCGAGGCCGCGCTTCATGCCGCCAAAAAGAATCAGGGTACTCGAAGACATATCCCGCGAAACGGGAAAAACGACTGCGCAGGTCGCTCTCAACTGGTGCACTTCCCGTGAGAACGTCATCGCAATTCCGAAATCGGACAGCGTCGAGAGGACGATAGAGAACTGCGGGGCCTCGGGGTGGAAGCTATCGGAGGAGCAGTTAAGACTCCTCGACGAGGCTTTCTCCTAGACTCGGTTAATTACTCCACAAGAGCGGAACCGAACGTAAAAAAACCTGTGTAGAATATAAAATCCCCGGAATATCCGTGCCGACAACACTCATATCAGTCATATGATATATTTCTTGGGGATTTTTATTACTCATTACATTAAACGCCTGACCCAATCGGAGGAACAATGACTGTAGATGATTCGACTGCGAAAATGAACTGGGACCTGACGAGTTACTTCCCTCAATTCAACGGACCGGAGATGAAGGAATTTAAGGAGAAGCTCAAGGGGGACATAGAGACCGTTAAGGAAAAAGCCTCCTCCCTCGCCCCGCTCGACGACCTGAACCGTAGTGAATGGGAGGACGTCTTCCTCAAAAACGAGGACCTCGTCACGCGCTACACCCACATCGATTCCTATATCGGATGCTTATCAGCGGCCGACGGGCTTAACGAAGAGTATCTCAGGGAAGAGGCCGAAATGTCGGCGCTGGGAGCCGAATTCTCGAAGCTCAAAGTGGAGCTCATGAGAGGGGTAAAGGACGCCTCGGGCGAAAATTTCGCGTCACTTATGGAGAGTAAAGCGTTAACGAGCTCAAAATACTATCTCGGCAGGCTGCGGGAGGATGCACAAAAAAAAATGAACACAGAGCGCGAAATACTCGCAGCCGACCTGGGCGTGGACGGCATCAGCGCATGGGGGCGCCTTTACGACACTGTATCGGGGAAGCTCGAGTTCGAGATGGCGTTTCCCGACGGCACGGTCAAGACACTGCCCATATCTCAGAGGAGGTCCCTGATGGAAAAACCGGATAGGGCAGTCAGAAAGGCTGCGTTCGAAGGGGGCAACAGGGCGTGGCAGGGCATAGAGGACACCGCGGCGGCGGCCCTTAACGCTATCGCGGGCACGCGCCTGACGCTCAATAAATACAGGGGGATAGACCATTTCCTCGACGTTGCCCTTTTCCAGTCCTCGATAAGCAGGAAGACGCTCGACGCGATGTTCGAGGCCATATACTCGGAGCTCGAGCTGCCGAGAACCATACTCCGGTTAAAGGCCGAAACGATGAAGCGGGACAGTATCGCATGGTACGACCTCGGAGCGCCGCTCGACTTGAAGACGGGGCAGAAACTCAACTGGAGCAGGGCCAGGAAGATAGTTAAAAACTCATTCGCCGCGTCCTATCCGAGGCTCGGCAAGTTCATGGACGCCGTCTATAAGAAGGAGTGGATAGATTGGGAGCCGCGCGAGGGGAAACGGCCCGGGGGGTTCTGCACGGGGTCCCTCCTCACGAAGGAGTCGAGGATATTCATGACCTACAACGAGACGCTGGGGGACGTGCTGACGCTCGCGCACGAAGCGGGACACGCATTCCACAGCTACGTAATGAGCGACATCCGCCCTTACTCCCATTTCTATCCCATGACGCTTGCGGAATCTGCGTCCACGTTCGGGGAGATGATACTCACGGAGGGGGTGCTCGGAGACCCGTCCATAAACGATACGGAGAAAGCCCTCACGCTCGACATGGAAATCAACCACGGCGCTATATACCTCATGGACATACCCGTCCGCTACGAATTCGAGAAATCGTTCTACGAGGAAAGACAAAAGGGCGAAGTGAGCGTCAGCAGGCTTAAAGAGCTTATGGCCGAGACCCAGCGGAGGATATTCGGCGACGTGCTCGAAGAGGGGGGCGAGGACCCCTATTTCTGGGCGTCGAAGCTCCATTTCTATATAACGGGGATAACTTTCTATAACTTCCCGTATACGTTCGGGTACTTACTTAGCCGGGGCCTCTTCTCGATGTTCAAAAGAGAGGGAAAGGAGTTCCTTCCGAAATACGAGGAGTTCCTAAGGCTCTCGGGCTCGGACACCGCGGAGAACGTCGCTAAGAGGAGCATCGGCAGGGACCTCGAATCGCCTGATTTCTGGGCGGAGTCCATCAACTCGCTGAATGAGCCGCTTTCACGCTTGAAGGGGCTTCTTAAAAACCTGAAGGATCAATAAAAGGATACCGGCCTAGAAACTGCCGATGAGGGCATTTGCGGAGCCGAACGAAAGGTCCAGGATCAGGGAAATCATTATGATAAGCATGTATATGATCGACGTGCCGAAGGCCTTCCCGTAATCGGTATTCTTTACCGCGCTCCGTATCATCACGTATTCGAAATAGAGACCCGAAACTATGGCGAAGACCGCATAATAATCGGAACAGTAATGCAGTATCCAGAGTGAAAGAGACAGGGGCAGGAGCGCGATCGAATATAGGAGTATCATGACGTTCGTAAACTTCGAGCCGAGGGCCACGGGCATGACAGGCACCCCCGCTTTTTTATAATCGAGCTTGTATTTCTGGGCGAGGGCCCAGAAATGAGGCGGCTGCCAGAGCATCATAAACACGAAAAGTATAATTCCGTCGACGCCGATGTGGGGATTCACCGCCGTGTACCCGACGAGCACGGGCAGCGCTCCGGGGAGCCCCCCGAGAATTGTGCCGTAAGGGGAGCTCCGCTTGAGGTAAAGGGTGTAAAGCAGCGTGTAGCTCAGAATCGCCGCTATGATCAATGCGCCGTTCACCGCGTTCAGATAATAAAAAGAAATAAATAATGAGATCGCAATGAAGACGAGGGATATGAGCGTGGCGGTCTTTTCGCCGACCACCTCGAGCGCATCCACGCGCTTGCTGAGCCTGCTCATGAGCGTATCTATCTGCTTATCGAGGACGTTATTGAGTATGGCGGAGCCGGCGGCGCTCAGGAGCAGGGAAAGTACCGCCATCAAGGTCAACCCGAGGGGCGGGATGCCGCGGTTGGCCAGAACCATCCCCGCGAAACCAGTGAACGCGACGCTCAGTATTATCCCCGGCTTCGAGAGCAGTATAGTCGAGACGACTATTTTTGCAGGAGCCCTGTCAATGTGCCCGATCGTATTCATATACCCGTTTTATTCCTTGCGGCTTTTTTATTGATATCTTTCCTCCATACCCCAGAACCAAGTATAAAGCACGAGAGAAAGTATTAACAGGGCAATGGACAGGTGAAGGGCCGTAACCGCGAAGTTGAGCCTTGTTTGAACCACTCCGACCCCCAAAGCGATTTGGAGAACGATGAGACATATAAGGACAAGCAGCTCTTTCCGGAACATTCGAAGGCCCTTGATCATGTACGAGGATAGCAGGAGTATGAGTACGGTAATCGTAATAACGTAGGCCAGGAGCCTGTGGACGAAGTGGTTGAGAATAATTCCCGACAACTCAGGCGGGATCCAGTAACCGAGGCAGGTCGGGAAATCCGGGCAGGCGAGACCAGAGCCGGAATGCCTGACATATGCTCCCAGCACGGCCTGAACGAATACAAGTAAACCCAGGAAGAAGAATAGTCCTTTATAGCCGCCGATACTGAAATGCGGCTTCCTCTTCTCGCCGTCATAAAACGCGATATAGAGAGTCAGTGCGAATATTACGATCGCGTTTGCAAAATGGTAGGTCGTGAGGTCCACAGGAAGCTCGAGCAGTACGACGATGCCGCCGAGAACGATCTGCGCCAAAAGAAGGAGCAATATGATTACGGGGACCAGTTTTACGGAGCCTCTGTAGACCCGGAACCTCCGATAAGACAGGATGACGAGGAAAAGTGAGGTCACTCCCCCTATGATCCGGTGCATGAACTCCATATATATATCCCATCTGAACGGGGGGAGCACCGTCCCGTGACAGAGGGGCCAATCCGGACACGCGAGTCCCGCTTGAAGACCGGCAACCAGATTACCCCAGACTAAGAGAAGAAAAAGAAGAAAGAGGGTAATTTTTGCAATCATGTATTATCGATTCTAGGGGACTATCGTCCTCGTAAACGTGTCCGTAATCGTCATACCTATGAGCAACGCCAGCAGGGTCAGCGGGAATAGCGCGAATACCCACGTGATCGAGTCCTCGAATTTGAGGTGCATAAAATACAGTGCCACAATGGTCGCTTTTATAGAGGCGACCACGAGCGCTATGACGATGTTGAGCATCCCGAAATTTATATACGACGCATAGACCGTGATAGCGGTCATAACCATGAGCACGGCCCATACGATAATATATGTCTTGTTGCTCGTTATATGGTGTTCTTGGGCATGTGAATGCGTAGACATTTTTCATTTCCTCCGTTCAGCCTATGAGATATAGTAATGGGAAAAGATATATCCATATAAGGTCCACGAGGTGCCAGTAAAGCCCTCCCACCTCGACGGGCGTGCTGTATTTGGCATTGAACTTTCCTTTGAGCGTCAGGACGAATAAAACCGTGAGTATCGCAAGCCCTATGAAGACGTGAATCATGTGGAGCCCCGTCATAAGAAAATAAAGGGAGAAGAAGATGCTCGTGTCCGGATATATGTGGTGATGGAACTTGGCGCTGTACTCGAAATACTTCACGACGCCGAACCCGAGGCCGCAGAGTATCGTTATCAGGATCAGGATAGCCGTAATTTTCTGTTTCCCGCGCTGAATAGCCGAAACGCCCATGGCCATGGTCAAACTGCTGAATATCAGTATGCACGTATTTACCGCGCCCATTTTCTTGTTCAGCTCCACGTGCTGCTCGAAAAACATCTCGGGATACTTGGCGCGGAAAATCGCGTATGCCGCAAATAGCCCCCCGAAGAGCAATATCTCCGTCCCGAGGAACAGCCACATGCCGAGCTTAGAAGAGCTGTACTCGACAGCGGGGTCCATGTGGTGTCCGTGTGAATGTTCTACGCTACCATCTCCCATTTTTTTGGGCCTCCGATTATTTCTTTTTTCCGTAACCGTACGACCAGTCGGTCACATGCGGTATTTCCTCAAAATTCTCAAGCGGCGGGGGTGAAGGCACCTGCCATTCGAGGGAAAGCGACCCGTAGGGGTTCTGAGGGGCTTTTTCTCCGTTTATAAGACCCGCTATGAGGTTCACCGTCATGATGAATATGCCGGCAGCGAGTATCCAGGAGCCGTAAGTGGAAAGCGACATGAGCGATTCGAACTCCGCGGGATATGTCGCGTATCTTCTGGGCATGCCCTGTACTCCGAGAAAGAATTGGGGGAAGAACGTTACGTTGAAGCCTATAAAAATGAAGAGCCACGCTATCTTCGCCACAGTTTCGTTAAACATCCTGCCGAACCACTTCGGATACCAGAAATGGAGAGCGCCGAAGAATCCCATGACCGTCCCGCCGATCATCACGTAGTGCATATGAGCCACTACGAAATATGTATCGTGAAGGTGGATGTCCGCGGCAAGGGCGCCCAGAAAGAGGCCCGTAAGACCACCGATCGTGAAGAGGAATACAAATGCGAGGGCGTACAACATCGCTGAGTGCAGGTGTATGGAACCCTTATAGAGTGTAGCCGTCCAGTTAAATACCTTGATAGCCGTCGGGATGGCGACAAGGAAAGTCAGGAACGAGAAAATAGTCGCGGCAACGTCCGAGATCCCGCTCGTGAACATATGGTGCGCCCAGACGAGGAAGCTGATGAACGCGATACCGAGACTCGAATACGCTATAGCCTTATAGCCGAATATCGGCTTTCTCGCGAAAACCGGGATTATCTCGGATATGACCCCCATAGCGGGAATGATCATGATATAGACTGCGGGGTGGGAATAGAACCAGAAAAAGTTTTGGAACAGTACCGGGTCTCCCCCTTTCGCCGGATCGAAAAAGCCGACGCCCAGTGTTCTCTCGGTTATTAGCAGGAGTAGCGTGATCCCCACGACAGGCGTCGCCAGGAGCTGCAGGATCGCAGTAGCGTAAGAAGCCCATATAAAGAGAGGGAGCCTGTGCCATGTCATGCCCGGGGCCCTCATCTTGTGAATCGTGACAATGAAGTTAAGACCCGTAAGAATCGACGAGAAGCCGAGGACGAACACGCCCAGGGTTATCAACACAACGTCGGTGTCGGTCGTCGCGCTGTAGGGAGTGTAGAACGTCCACCCGGTGTCGGCCGGTTTAGCGAGGGCTATGAGCACTATTACAGTGCCCAGCAGGTAAATCCAGTAACTTCCGAGGTTGAGCTTCGGGAACGCAACGTCCGGGGCCCCTATCATAAGGGGTATCAGGAAGTTGCCGAAACTCGCGGCGAGGCCGGGGACGATAAAGAAGAAGACCATTATCGAGCCGTGGAGCGTGAAGAGCACGTTATAGGTATGCGGCTGAACAAAATCCGAAGCAGGGGTCAGCAGCTCGTATCTCAGCATCAGGGCGAACACGCCCGCCACGAGGAAGAAGAACGAGATCGAAATCAGATACATTATTCCTATGCGCTTGTGGTCGGTAGTAAGAATCCATGACAATATCCCCTTTTTCTCGAGAAAGGGAACATATACATTATGGGCAATCGTATGATTTGCCATAAAACTAACCTCCTTGGAATACGAACATCTATTTTAACGTCTTTATATACGCTACGAGCGCCGTTACGTCCTCATCGCTCAGTATACCCTTGAACGATGGCATGACCGGCGCGAAACCTTTAACAACCTGCGCCTGGGGCTCCAGTATTGACTGTCTTATATAATTCTCGTCCACATCGACTGTGGAGCCGTCCTGTAACTCGACCGAATGACCGAAAATGCCCTTGAAAGAAGGGCCTACAATTTTAGAGCCGTCCAGGCTGTGGCAGGCGTTACACCCCTTCTCCTTGTAAATCTTTGCTCCCAGCTCGGCGGGGGGGAGAGACGCTACGCCGGCGCCCTCATCGACCTTTACGCCCTTTTCCCAGATCTCGTATGCTTCAGGGCTCAGCACTACGACCTTCCCGAGCATCGCTGAATGACCCGTACCGCAGTACTCGGCGCAGAAAATATCGAATGTCCCGATTTTGGTGGGAGTAAACCAGAGCTGGGTGTATCTGCCGGGCACGAGGTCCTGCTTCACGCGGAACCCGGGAACGAAGAAGCTGTGGAGTACGTCCTGTGCCTCCATAACGAGCCTGACGGGCCTGTTGTACTGCACGTAAAGTTCGTTTATCGTCTTCTTGCCGTTGTAATAATCGAACGTCCAGAGCCACTGCTTTCCCTGAACGTTAATTTCGACGGCGTCCTTAGGCGGCGTCCTCATGTCCTTGAAAACCACATAACCGTAAACGAAAAGCACGATGAGAAGTATGGAGGGTATCACGGTCCAGATTATCTCGAGGGGCTCGCTTCCCGTGATGTAGGGTGTTTCCTCGTCTTCCCTCTTTCTCCTGTATTTGATAGCGAAATATACGAGCACTACGGTAATGAGTATGAAGAAGACAAGCGACATGATGGTAATCAGCAGTAATACGCCGTCAACCTTGCTTGCCAGATTCGATGCTACCTCGGGAATCCAAGTCATGTGTCTCTTTTAAACCTCCATTCTCCTATTCGGGTTCCTTCCTCTCTCTTCTCCAGAAATACGTGAGCACCCCGCAAATCGACAATAGCGTAACGATCCCGCCGGCTTTGACGACATTCAACGCCTTTAGCGCATATTTCTTGCCGACCGGATCGAATTCATAGCAGAAAAGCAGAAGCTTGTTTAACATTTCGGATGAGCCTATCCTTCCCCTGGACGCTTCGAGGAGAGACAGCCTGAAATCGCCGGGCTCGTATTGTATACCCGGGAGGTACCTCGAAATTTTCCCCTCCGGAGTGAGAATAATTAATGCTGATGCGTGCGCGAATTCGTCACCGTCGACCTTATATCTGAAGCCTACGGCTTCAGTCAGCCGGCGTATGTTCTCGGCGTCGGACGTCAGAAATACCCAATTCTCCATTCCCGGATCCCCGTGCTTTACCATTTCACGATACTTCGAGGCCTTCGTGCCCGAGATCTCCGGCGTGTCTTCCGGGTCGAAGCTGACCGTCAGAACCTTAAAATCCTTTCCGAGCTCGAGCGAGTTCTGCTCGTTCATTACCTGAACAAGTCCGTCCGTTGCAAAATTGCACAACCTCGGACAGCCGAAATAGACGAGGTTTAATATTACGGGTTTAGCCGGATTGAAGAAGTCTTTTAACTCTACAGTCTCGTTGCTTTCAGTAGTGAAACTGATATCACCGGGGACAAAGACTCCGGTCTTTTCATCAATCCCGATGTCCTTTACATCCCTAGAATCGGTTATAGCAAATACATAATTTGCTGAAAATATTATTAACAGAACAGGTATTGTTAACAGCAGTCTGGGGTTATGCATATTTCAAGCCTGCTCCATGTCACGCCCGAATAAATATCCCGTCATACAACACCGTTCATTCCCTATACCACACGCGCTTTTTATCATCATTTGGGGTAAACACAGGATATTTTATTGAAATAAAAGCAAGTTATAGATTCTCAAACTCCCGAACCCTAATAACCTTAAATCGTGGAAGATTTTATCCTATTATCATATCCTGTCAAGTTATAGGCAGGGAGGGACGAACGGGGCAAACTTTGAAATAAAAAATAATGATTTTAGAATAGTCTACATGATCTCAATTACTGATATTGAAGGTATAAGGGTAGGCCATGCTTCCGATTTCGGCGCCGTGACCGGATGCACCGTAATCCTCTTCGACAAACCCGCCATAGGGGCGATAGATTTGAGAGGGGGCGGCACAAGCACGAGGCAGATAGACTCGCTCCTCTCGCACAATACATTCGGCAAGGTACACGCAATCCTGCTCACAGGGGGGAGCGCCTACGGGCTCGATGCATCGGGCGGCGTCATGAAATTCCTCGAGGAAAGGAATAAAGGGCTCAGCGTCGGGTACGGCATGGTCGTTCCGTCCGTACCGACCGCCGTGATATTCGACCTCGGAATAGGGAACGGGAGGATAAGGCCCGACGCCCGCATGGGTTACGAAGCGTGTCTCAACGCCGGGTCCTCGGGAGTCGAGGAAGGGAGCATCGGCGCGGGGACCGGGGCGACCATAGGGAAGCTCCTTGGACTCGATCACGCGACCAAGGGCGGGATAGGGACGTCGGGTTACAAATTCGAAAACGGGATTATCGTCGCCGTGCTCGTGGTCGTGAACGCGTTCGGGGACGTGGTGTCCCCGGAAAACGGGGAAATTATCGCGGGCGTAAGGACTACACCGCGCGGAAGCAAATTCGCCGGAACAGTGAACCTTCTAAAGCGGGGAGTTACTTTCAGGGAGGATAAATCCCAGAACACCACGCTCGCGGTGGTGGCGACCAACGCACGGTTTTCCAAATCCGAGCTCGGCAGGATAGCCAACATCGCCCAGACCGGGCTTGCGCGGGTCATATCTCCCGTACATACGATCGCAGACGGGGACGTAGTTATAGCAGTATCATGCGGTGAGATAGAAGGGGACGCAAACCTGATCGGCGTCATAGCCGCGGAGCTGACGGCGAATGCGATCCTCCGCGCGCTCCATCACTCAAAAGGCATGGGGGGTATACCAAGCACTGAAGACCTCAGGGGAGAGGAGATTACCTGAGCTCGACCGCCTGACCCTGGATAGGGAATTTCCTCATCCTTATGCCGAGCACGATACCGATGCCGAGGAGCGCCGTCAGAGTGGATGACCCTCCGTAGCTCAAAAGCATGAGCGGCACCCCGGTGATCGGGAGGAGGCCGATGACCATACCCACGTTGACGACCACGTGCCAGAAGTACATGGCCGCGATACCGAAGCACGCGAGCACCGAGAACTTGTCTTTTGCTCGGCTGGCCGTGTCGAGTATCCAGAGAATAATCATAAAATAAAGAAGAAGCGCCATGAACCCTCCCATGAAACCCCATTCCTCCGCAAGCACTGAGAAGGCGAAATCGGTCTGCTGGGCGGGGATGAACCTGAGCTGGGTCTGCGAGCCCGACATGAACCCCTTGCCCATGAACCTGCCGGAGCCTACAGCGATCTGGGACTGGATCGCATTGTAGCCGGAATCGAGGGGGTCCTTCGAGGGCTCGAGGAACGTTTTGATCCTGTCCTTCTGATAGGGTTTGAGAAAGAAATGCCATGCCGGATATGAAAACCCTATGACCACCGCCAGAATGAGAATAATCAGCTTTTTCTCGACTCCCATAAAGAGAATCATGCTTCCCGATATGAGTATCATCGTAAGCGCCGTGCCCAGGTCGGGCTGGAGCATGACGAGACCGAGCGGCAGCGCGGTCAGCAGCACCGGCTTTATGAGATCGAGAAAGCCGTAAGGCACCCCTTCGTAATCGTTGTCGTAGAATCTTGCTATGGCGAGAATTATCGGTATCTTCGCCAACTCGGAGGGCTGTATGGTGGCGAATGAACCGATCGTAATCCAGCTCTTCGACCCCGAAACCTCCTTGCCGAAAACGAGAACGAAAAGGAGAAGGAGCAGAGAGAAGCCGTAAATATAAATCGCGTACTGTTTTATCAGCTTATTGTTGATGAAAGAAACCACGAGCATGGCGAAGATGCCGATGCATACCCACACCGCCTGCTTTTTAAAATAGCCGAGCCCGATCTGGTAAGACGCGCTGTAGAGGTTCATCAGAGAGATAGCCGTAAACGCCAGCGTCATAAGGAATAGAGACCACCCGAAGCTCTGCAGCAGTCTCCTGTCAAACATTATCATTTGCTTTTCTCTCTTTCTTCAAATGGAAATAGGTTTCTATAATCTTCTTCGCAAGCGGGGCGGCCACGGCTCCGCCTTTCCCTCCGTGCTCTACCAGCACGGTGACGGCGATCTCCGGGGCTTCGGCAGGGGCAAAGGAAGTGAACCAGGCGTGGTCTTTGTGCGCTTTGTCGCTGCTCTGGAAATCGAGCGATACTACCTGGGCCGTACCGGTTTTGCCGGCAACGGTTATATTCTCGATCCTGGCCCCGTGACCCGTGCCTCCGGGACCGTTAACGACGCCGGTCATTGCGTCCCTGATCAGGGCGAGCGTATCCTTACCGACGGGCAGCTCACTCCTGGGGGGCAGAATATTCATCTCGGTCTGTCCGCTGAATGCCACCTCCTTAATGACGAGCTTCGGGGTCAGGAGCGTACCGTCGTTCGCTATCGCGGCCGTCATCATCGCGATCTGGAGCGGGGTTACGCTGACGTAGCCCTGTCCGATTCCGGAAACGATCGTTTCGCCTTTATACCAGGGCTTCTTGAACTTCTCGAGCTTCCATTCCCTGCTCGGGGCGATCCCCGCCCGCTCTTCGATCCCGATGCCCGTCGGCGATCCGAATCCGAAGAAATTCATGTACCTGGACAAACGGTCTATCCCGAGCTTTTCCGCCAGCCTGTAGAAGTAAACGTCACAGGACTGCACTATAGCCTCCCTCATGTTCATCCAGCCGTGCCCTCCCTTCTTCCAGCACCTGTAGACATGCGAGCCCACTCTGTAGTATCCCGGACAATGGACGAGCGTATCGGGATGTATAACCCCTTCTTTCATTGCAGCCGCGCTCGGAACCATCTTGAAGACGGACCCCGGGGCGTATAGCCCCTGAGTCGCGCGGCTGACCAGAGGGAAATTTTTATCGTTTATCAGCTTTGACCAGGTTTTAGAGTCGATGCCCTTCACGAAATCCGCCGGATCGAATGTCGGCTTGCTCGCGAGAGCGAGCACTTCGCCGTTCCTGACGTTAACGGCGATAACCGCGCCGAACTCTTCGCCGAGGACGTCTTCAGCGGCCTTTTGAAGATCGATGTCTATGGACATCACTACGTCGTTACCGGGGACGCTCTGCCTGTTCACCAGGTCTTTCAGGAAGAGGTTCGAATTCACCTCTCTGCCGAGCGCATCGGTGACCTTTTGTATAAAACCGTCCTTCCCGCGGAGCGACCCTTCCCATGTCTTCTCGACACCCGTCTTACCGACGAGGCCGTTATTGCTGAGCTCCGGTGTCGCCAGGAGCTCCGCCTCGCTCACCTTTCCTATATACCCGAGGAAAGATGCGCCCAGCACGCCATGGGGGTACTGTCTTAAATTATTGACCTCTATAGTCAGCCCGGGGAGGGAGCTTCTGCGCGCTTCTATGTAAGCCAGCTGATCGCGGTTGATATCCTGCGCCAGCAGTACGGGTTTAAAGCGGTTCTTTTTTGACGCCAGCTGTATTTTCTGCTCGATCTTTTTGGGGTCTTCGTTGAGCACCCTCGACAGATTGACGCACAACGCGGAAACGTCGCCCGCGTCCTTGGGCAGTACGTACACGTCGAAGGAAGGCCTGTTTACGACAAGCTCGCGGCCGTACCTGTCGAGTATTCTGCCCCTCGAAGCCGGCACCCTTTCTATTCTTATCCTGTTATCCCTGGAAAATGCCTCGAACTCGTCCCCCTTCAGGACCTGGAGGAACCAGAGTCTCGACACCAGCCCGAGAAACGCGATGCCGAGGATTACGGTCGCAATGACGAGTCTATTTCTGAAATCTTGCATGTATCCTGCCCGCCGCCCAGAAAAGCGGCACACCGACCACCGAATTTACAAGCCCTTGAAGAATTATATCGCCGAAAGAAAGCTGAAAGCCCGCGTCACTCTTTATTCTAATTATAGTCAGGATAAAAGTCCAAGTAAAAATCGTCGATAAGAATATAACGAGCCCCAGGACCAGCGCTTTCTTGAGATATACGTGGTTCGAGCTGGTGCGCACGAGAATGTAAGCGCTCAGGCGGGAAATGGTAAAAGTCCCCGGCAGATTCCCCGAGAGGACGTCCATCATATACCCGTTCCCCGCTGCCAGAAGGAAGCTCCCCCTCGTTTCCGAATAAACGGCGAGAAAAACTATGAAGATCAGATTCAGGTCCGGAATGAGATACCCGGCGTTTCTCGGGGACAGGAGCGTTGACTGCACCGTTACTATGAGGACAGAGACGAGAAGTAGAGATACGAACGTTACTGTCTTATTCATTCAGAACCACGTTGTTCACGGATTTTTGAATTATGACGACCTCCTCGAGCGAGTTCAGATCGACATGCGGGGAAACTCCCGCGCTGATAAAGCTCCCGCTGGGGCTTATATCGGTGACGGTCCCGATTATGACGCCTTTTGGGAAAAACCCGTCCTTGCCCGATGAAATGACCTTGTCCCCGACGCTGACATCGGATTTGTTTTCGATGTATTCCATGACACATCCGCTGCCCACACCCTTCACGATTCCCCTCGCCCGCGTCCTGTGGATGTAAGCGTCGACGGCGCTCACGGGGTCGGTGATCAGGAGTACCTCGGAGCTCTTATCGCCGGCCAGCAGTATCCTCCCGACTATACCGTTGTAGGAGGCGACAGGCATACCCTCGGTTATACCGTCCGCGGCGCCCTTGTCCACTATCACTACCTGTGAGCGGAGGATGGAAGGACTCGCGCCTATGACGTTCGCAGACACGACGGGGTAAAGAGATACGTCCTTAAAATCGAGAAGCTTTTTAAGCCTGGCGTTCTGCGCCTTGATCTCCGCTGACTCGAACTTTTCCTGCCTGAGTGCGAGGAGCTCCTCCCGGAGCCTCTTGTTCTCTTCGTTCACATGCATGAGGTCGACGTAATCCCGCCAGGCGCTCACGGCTTTGTCGGTAACGCCGGATACTGCCATTTGCGGATAATAAGTGATGTTAAGGACGAGTTTGGATACAGGGTTCTGACTGTTCCTTTCCCTGAGATCGAGTGAAAATAGCTGTATCGCTATAAAGAAAAGAACAAGGACGATTAGTATGGTGCGGCGCTTGAAGAAACCCATGTCTATATCATATCAGCAAAAGGACCATGGCGCATAGAAACTGCAGCTGATTTTCAGGAGTAACCTATGCTGACCTCTCTCAAGAGATCGAGTTCCTCGAGCGCTTTCCCGGAGCCGTAAACGACGCACGTCAGCGGGTCCTCCGCGCGTGTTACAGGCAGGCCCGTTTCTTCCTTGATGAGCTGGTCCAGGTTCCCGAGCAGAGCGCCCCCGCCCGTGAGCATAATACCGCTGTCCACTATATCCGCGGCAAGCTCGGGGGGTGTTCTCTCGAGGGTCTGTTTTATCGCCTCTATAATCAGGCTGACGGGCTCGGTAAGGGCTTCTTTGACCTCTTCCGACGTTATCTCGATAGTGCGCGGAATCCCGGCCCGCAAATCACGCCCCTTGACGTTCATGGAGCCTATGTCGCCGTTCCCGAGCACTTTCCCGAGCTTCTTCTTCACGTCTTCGGCGGTCCTTTCCCCGATAAGCATGTTGTAGTTCCTTTTCACGTACTGGAGTATCGCCTCGTCGAGCTTATCGCCGCCGACCTTAATCGATTTGCTGACCACTATTCCGGCAAGGGAAATCACTGCAACGCCTGTAGTGCCTCCGCCTATGTCCACGACCATGTTCCCCGTAGGCTCGGTCACGGGCATCCCGGCGCCGATCGCCGCCGACATGGTCTCCTCTATCAGATAGACCTCCCTCGCTCCCGCCGCCTCGGCCGACTCTCTTACAGCCCTTTTCTCCACCTCCGTGATGCCTATTGGGACGGAAACGATAATCCTGGGTCTGACGAAACTTTTCCTGTTGTTATGGGTCTTCCGGATGAAGTATTCAAGCATTTTCTGAGCTACGTCGAAGTCCGCTATTACGCCGTCCTTGAGCGGCCTGATCGCCTTGATCGAGCCCGGCGTTCTGCCGACCATGTCCTTGGCTTCTTTGCCGACGGCTAGTATTTTCTTGATGCCCCTGGAATCTTCCTGCACCGCTACGACCGAAGGCTCGTTCGCGACAATACCCTTCCCCCTCACATAGACAAGCGTATTAGCGGTTCCCAAATCGACAGCGAGGTCGTTTGAGAACCAGCCCAGAACTGTATCGAATATCATATCCGAGACCCTCCTACCCAAAGTATAGAACAGAAATTAATAAAATGTTATTAGTGATTTATAAAAGATACCCAACCCTGTTTCTTAACTGGCTTTTGGCCCGAGAGAATACACCCTCCTGATACTATAATAGAGGGGGAAATAAAATCAAGGATTACGGGCAGTAATTTTTAACCAAAGGCGATTATTCCGTTTTTTGAACGGTTTGACCGCCCAGGAACGGGAGACCGGCGACTTCGGCATGCTCGATAGACCCGTCCGGGGATCTGATCTCAACCCGGGTGCCGGGCTCTTTAAATTCCCTTCTTATGTAGCCGAGGGCTATGGGTTTTCCGAGGACGGGGGAAAAAACGCCGCTCGTAACACGCCCTATCTTCTTCTCTCCCAGAAACACCTCCGAACCTGTTTCCGGTACCTTGTCCCTGTCCGAAATGAATCCGAGAAGATGCCAGTTTACATGGCCCCTCCACTTGATCCTGGCTATCACTTCCTGACCGACGTAACACCCCTTTTCGAAATTGAGCGCGTCCCAGATGCCTGCCTCGATCGGAATAGTATCGTCGTCCATGTCGATCCCGTAAACGGGAATGCCGGCTTCTATCCTGAGTGTTTCCAGCGCATCTCTGCCCGCAGGCTTTATTCCGAAATCCTTCCCCTTCTCAATCAAGAGTCCCCAGACATCCGCGAGACCGTCTGTGTCGGCGTAGATATCATAGCCCTCTTCGCCTGTCCTCCGGATTTTAATCACGGTCACCTCGCGGCCGGCTGCGGATGCCCTCACGTGGTCGAATTCGTTCACCGGCAAATTCTTCTCGCCGATAACTTCTCCCAACAAACCGGGCGCGCCGGGGCCGTGAATGGAAAGGAGGCCCGTGCTTTCAGTCAGATCGTCTATTGTCGCCTTGTAGGAGAGCCTGTACTTCTTGAGGAGATCTTCGACTTTTGTATTCAGCCCGGGCTCGAGGTCTAACAACACCGAATCCTTTTCACGGTAGACCCGCATATCCGAAACCATCCTGCCCTTCACCGTGAGAATCGCAGCGTACATCCCTCTACCCTCTTCGAGCTTTATAACGTCGTTCGTGAGCATGCCCTGAAGGAATTTCAGATGCTCCTTACCGCCGAGCCGGAGCTTCCCGCGGTCTGATAGATCCGTTATCGAGACCCGGTTCCTCGCTGCCTCGTACTCGCCCTGTCTATCGCCGTAGCTCTCGGGCACGAGCCATTCTCCCGACTCGCGAAAGGCCGCGCCCAGCGACTCATGTACAATATGTAGAGGCAGTTTCTTAATACTCATACGATTATAGGCAGTTAATTGATACCCATACGTTCTCTCGGAATTCCCGGGAATTAACACACGACATCATTATTCTACCAGATGCGCCGGGCCCCACGGCGAAATCCCGGTTTGAATCTTTCCCGCGCCCCCGGTTATCTAAAATAAATCAGTATTTTGCGGGGCGGGGGTGACTTGAAAAACCCCTTCCCGTATGTAGTATAAAGCGGAGTTTGCGGAAGACGCATATGCTTCAGGAGCGGAAATGACCGATATAAAGGATTTAAAACGAAGACACAAGGTCGTCATTATGGGTTCGGGGCCGGCAGGGTTAACCGCGGCTCTATACACGGCCAGGGCTAATCTCGAGCCGGTGGTATTCGAGGGGATGGAGGCAGGCGGCCAGCTGACTCTGACGACCGAGGTGGAAAATTTCCCCGGATTCCCTCAGGGGATACTCGGACCCGAGCTCATGGACTCGATGAGGCAGCAGGCGGAGAGGTTCGGTGCGAAGTGCCTGATGAAATCCGTAACCGCTGTCGATTTTTCGAAGAGGCCCTTTAAGATCACCGCCGGAGATACGGTCATCGAAGCCGATTCATTCATTATCGCTTCCGGTGCATCGGCCAAGATGCTGGGTATAGAATCCGAAAGACTATTACTGGGGCACGGAGTATCGACCTGCGCCACATGCGACGGTTTTTTCCACAAGGACAGGGATCTGATAGTCGTGGGGGGCGGGGACAGCGCGCTCGAAGAAGCCACGTTCCTTACGAAGTTCGCATCCAGGGTGAGCGTCGTCCACAGGAGAGGCGAGCTCCGCGCATCGAAGATACTCCAGGACAGGGCGCTGAAAAACCCTAAGGTCGATTTCATCTGGAACGCGGAAGTGGAGGAGATACTGGGGGACCAGGAGGGCGGGGTAAGAGGTGTGAGGCTCAGGGACACGAAGACGGGCGAGGTCTCGGAAAAGGCGGTCCAGGGTGTATTCATCGCCATAGGCCACAACCCGAACACGAAGCTCTTCAAGGGAACGCTCGAGATGGACGCTCTCGGATACCTTATCACGAAAAACGGGAGCACCGAGACGAGCATCCCCGGGGTATTCGCCGCGGGCGACGTGAAGGACAGTAAATACAGACAGGCCATAACCGCGGCGGGGTCGGGGTGTATGGCGGCTATAGACGCCGAGAGGTTTCTTGAAGGGCACGCGTGAGATCGTATTCGACGACCTCCGTTTGATTCCAATCCATACACAATCAGATAACTCCTTCCGCGCACCGCAGCAAGAGCGTATATTGATACCAGGAGCCGTATACACCGGGGTGTCACTATGAACCTGCTTTTCGGAACGGATCGGGAGAGAAAGCGCGAGCGTCCTCTATATACGAGGAGGCTGATCTTATGGAGCGGTCTGGCTCTTACAGGCCTCTTCCTCATATTGTCCTTTCTCTCGGATCATTTCTCCCCGGAGACCCCTCTCAGAGACAGGCCGGTGCTCCTGCTTGTCCTGATACTCACTCTCTCAGGCGTTCTTTACATATTTACAGTTTTCAGAGCGCTCAACTCGTTTAACGCCGGTGCAATGCTGGGCTTTGTTTTATTTATAGGCCTCGCGCTCAGGCTTGTGATGTTTTTCTCGACCCCGATGCTCGAAGACGATTATTTCAGATACCTGTGGGACGGGGCGGTGACGGCGAACGGTATAAACCCATATAAATATTCGCCTGAACAGGTTATTCAAAACCGGGACGTCCCCGTGGAACTGAGGAGGCTCGCCGGAGAATCAGGCGACATAATACACCGCATCAATCACCCCCATATTCGCAGCATATACCCCCCGGTCACACAGGCGCTCTTTGCACTTTCGTACATTATAAAGCCCTGGAGCCTCTTACCGTGGAGAGCTATTCTTCTTGTGTTCGACATCGCGGCACTCGCTCTCGTCCTTTATTCACTAAACCTCATGCGGCTGCCGCTCGATCTACGCAATGATCTACTGGTGGAATCCACTGCTCGCTAAGGAGATATACAACTCGGGCCACCTGGACGTGCTCGTCTTTCCTTTCGCATTGGGCGGGGTGATGCTCGCGTTGAGGGCTAAATACCCGGGTTCTCTCATGAGCCTCGCAGCGGGCATAGGCCTGAAGCTCTGGCCCGCCTTCCTGATACCCCTCGTCCTGCGCCCTATACTATCGAGCCCGGGGAGGATACTGCGGGCCCTACTCGTGTTGATAGCGTTTCTGATCGCCCTCTTCCTGCCGCTATATCTTTCGGGGCCCGACCAGTCTTCAGGCTTGATCGCTTACGGCAGGAGCTGGGAGAACAACGATTCGATTTTCCGGATATTAATTTTTATCTCGGATTTCTCTCTCGGCATTCTCGGATTCCAAACCTTTCACAAATACGCCCTGGCGCGTGTGATCGCGGCCTCTCTCACGGTTTTGTGGATAGCGTATGTGTCGTACAGGAAGCCCGCCGGAGGCGACTTCTTCAAAAAAAGCCTGTTTATCGTCGCGTTCGTCTTCCTTATAAGCCCGACCGAGTTCCCGTGGTACTACACGTGGCTCCTCCCCTTTTTGGCGCTTCAGCCGAGATTCTCGCTCCTCACCCTGACCGCCCTCCTCCCGCTCTACTATCTGAGATATTATTTCGAGCCAAGGGGAAAGCCGGACATATTCACAAACATAATCGTCTGGCTCGAATTCGCGCCTGTCTGGGTACTCCTCTTTCTCGAATGGAAGAGGGGAAGAAGAGAATTTATCGGGAGCAGGTTTTTGTGAGAAGGTCCCGCAGCTCGGGAATAGCCTTCTCCGCGGACTGCCTGCCAGCTTCGATTATCGATTCGCCCCGATGGAAATCGAGGACTTTAATACCGGAGAGCGGAGGGTCGATGACGAGGTCAGGCGTATCGTCCCTGAAATTATATTCCGTAAGCCTCCTCTGTGCGATTATAGAGCTCCTCTGTATGATATCGACGAGGGACATAGCGGCCTCGCTTTCCCGGTCCTTCGCCCCGATCAGACCCTCCATGTAGAACTTCTCGGCCAGAGATCGGATATAATCGACGAACACGGGCCTCGTCTTCACGCCGCCGCTTACCGGAGACAGGTTGCTCAGGAGATCGACCGCTACCACGACGTCTGCGCCGAGACGCCTGAGAGCGTTCACGGGGACAGGCTCCAGGACCCCGCCGTCCACCAGTATCCTATCCCCGTCAATCACCGGCGTGAATAGACCCGGAATAGACATGCTCGCGTGTACAGCCCTGTAAAGATTCCCGCGCGTAAAGGTAACGACCTCGGCTTTATTCAGGTCGACAGCGATAGCAGCGAATGGTTTCCCTAAATCCTCTATATTCTCCACACGGACAATATCGTTCAGCAGACGCTCTATATAGTTCCCGCTGAAAAGACCTTTACGGGGCCAGGTGGGGCCTAGTAGAAAAGGCAGGTCCTTTACCCCGTACCGTCTCGAGATGCGCTCCAGCTCCGGGAGCTTCCCCGCAACATATACCGCGCCCACGAGCGCCCCTATGCTCGTGCCCGCAACCATGTCGAACTCGATACCCGCCTGCCCGAGGGCCTTGAGGACGCCTATATGAGCAAAGCCTTTCGCCCCTCCCCCGCCGAGCGCAATCCCTAATTTCATACCTTTTTCCATGTTAATTTTATCTTGCGCGATCCGCCCGCGGGACGCTGCCGGCATTAGCTCAGGTCACGCCTTCTGTGAGCTCCGGAGCGCCTGGTCTATGTCCCAGAGGATGTCGTCGAGCGTTTCGAGCCCTACAGAGATCCTGACCATCTCGGGGTTTACGCCGGCCTCCGCCTGCTCGTCTTCGCTCAGCTGGCGGTGCGTGGTCGATGCCGGATGAATTACAAGCGTTTTTGCGTCGCCCACGTTGGCGAGGTGGCTCAGGAACTCGACGCTTTCTATGAACCTGATCCCGGCCTCCTTTCCGCCCTTAATTCCGAACGTGAAGATCGAGCCCGCCCCCCTGGGGAGGTATTTCTTCGCGAGCCCGTAATAGGGGCTCTCCGGCAGCCCCGGATAATTCACCCATGTTACAGCGGGATGGTCTTTAAGGAATTCCGCTACGGCGAGCGCGTTCGAGCAGTGCCTTTCCATCCTGAGGTTGAGCGTCTCCAAACCCTGGAGGAACAGGAAAGCGTTAAAGGGGCTGAGCGCCGGGCCATACGCCCTCAGTATCTCGCACCTGGCCTTCATCGTAAATCCGAAATCCCCGAATGTCTCGTAGAACCTCACCCCGTGATACGACTTCGACGGCTCCGTCATCCCCGGGAAATTCCCGTTGTCCCAGGGGAACCTGCCGGACTCGACGAGAACGCCGCCTATCGAAGTGCCGTGCCCGCAGATGAACTTCGTCGCCGAATGCACGATTATATCCGCCCCGTGATCGATCGGCCTGCACAGGTACGGTGTCGCAAAGGTATTATCTATCACCAGCGGTACGCCGGCCTCGCGCGCTATATTAGCAACGGCTTCGATATCGAGCACGTTACCGAGCGGGTTGCTTATGGTCTCGGCGAAAAGGGCCTTCGTTTTCTTCGTTATGGCCTTTCCGAAATTCCCGGGCTCGTCAGGGTTGACGAATTTCACGTTTATGCCGAGGTCCCTGAAATTTACGTCGAACTGCGTGTACGTGCCGCCGTATAGGGTGCTCGAGGATACTATCTCGTCCCCGGACTTAAGAATCGTAAGCAGCGCAACTAACTGTGCCGCCATGCCCGACGCGACGCCGACCGCGGCCCTCCCCCCTTCGAGCGCGGCCATCCTCTCCTCGAACACAGCGTTCGTGGGGTTCATGATGCGGCTATAGATGTTTCCGAACGTCTGGAGATTAAAGAGGCTCGCCGCGTGATCACAGCTATCGAATACGTAGGCGGCTGTCTGGTATATCGGCACGGCGCGCGCGCCGGTAGCCGGGTCGGGGAGCTGCCCCGCGTGAATGCACAACGTTTCAAACCCGAATTTCCTGTCTGCCATCTTTAACCCTCCCGAGGTTACGGGACCTGCTTCGATCTTTTGGACGAAATTATCCCGCGGTTCACCCCGATAAAATTAATTCCCCCGAAGAGCCGTCCGTGCTCTATCTTCATGCACCTGTTCATGACGACCTCGAGCCCCGCTTCCCTCGCGCGCTTCGCGGCCTCTTCGTTTATTATCCCGAGCTGCATCCATACGACCTTCGCCCCGATTTTAATCGCGTCTTCGACTATGGGGGGGACGTCTTCCGCCTTCCTGAAGATATCGACTACGTCCACCTTTTCAGGAATATCGAGGAGACTCGCATAACATTTCTCGCCCAGGATCTCTTTAGGCCCCGGGTTCACGGGGATTATCCTGTAGCCGTGCTCCTGGAGGTACTTGGCGGCGAAGTAGCTCGGTCTGTGCCATTTGTCGGAGAGCCCGACGACCGCAATAGTTTTATAATCGTTCAATATGCGGCGGAGTGTCTTTATGTCTTCCATAACCGTTTCCTCTCCCGGACTAATTTACACCAGATAGCGGATCGATTACAAGAAAATCGACCCAGGCGCGGTTTAGGCGCGGGGCTTTATTGACACTCAATTCACGATTCCATATTCTTGAACTAAAGAATGGAAACCGCCGATAAAGAATATCAGCTTAAAGAACCGATACTTCCTCCCGGGGCCCAAGAGGCCTCCCGGTCATAGGCTCCCTTGTCGGCTATTTCAGCGACCCGCTCGGGTTCCTGACAAGGATATCACGAGAGTACGGGGACATTGTTTATTTCACACTGGGATCGCGGAGGATATACCTCCTGAATGACCCCGAGCACATAAAGGACGTGCTCGTCACACACAACCGCAGCTTCACCAAGAGCCGCGCGCTTAACCGGGCCAAGATAGTCCTAGGCGATGGGCTTCTCACGAGCGAAGGCGATTTCCACCTGAGACAGAGGAGAATCATTCAGCCGGTCTTCCATTATAAGAGGATAAAATCCTACGGCGACGTTATGGCTGAATACGGATCGCGCACGGGCGGGGGATGGAAGAACGGAGACACGGTCGATATACACGGGGAGATGACGAAGCTCACACTCGCCGTCGTGAGCAAGACCCTCTTCGACGCGGACGTCGAATCCGAATCGGACGAGATCGTCAAATCGCTCACCGACATAGTGAACCTTTTTCCGAGGTTCGTATTTCCGTTCTCCGAAATCCTCGATTACCTGCCCCTCCCCGGGAATAAACGCGGGCTTCTGGCAGTGAGCCGGCTCGACAACGTGATTTACAGACTCATAGAGGAAAGGCGAAGGGATACGGGACAGAAAGACGATCTCCTTTCGATGCTCCTCGAAGCCAGGGACGAAGAAGGGGACGGCAGGGGAATGAGCGACAGGCAGGTGAGGGACGAGGCCATAACCCTCTTCCTCGCCGGGCAGGAGACGATGGCCAATTCCCTCACGTGGACCTGGTATCTCCTCTCTCAAAACCCCGAAACGGAAAAGAAGCTCCACGAAGAGATCGATACGGTCCTGGGCGGCAGGCTCCCGTCTGTGGACGACCTCGGCAAGCTCCCCTACACGCACCGGGTCTTCAAGGAGGCCCTCAGGCTCTATCCCGCGGCATGGACGCTCGCCCGGCGCGCGATAGAGGATTACCGGGTCGGCGGCTACACCGTGCCCGCGGGGGCGGATATATACATGAGCCAGTTCGTGATACACCGCGACGGGCGTTTTTACCCCGACCCGCTAAAATACGACCCCGACAGATGGGGCGCGGAGGAGGACTCGCGCCTGCCCAAATTCGCATATTTCCCCTTCGGCGGAGGGCCGAGGCGCTGCATCGGGGAGCCGTTCGCGTGGATGGAGGGGGTGCTCCTGATCGCGGCAATTGCCTCCCGGTGGAAGATGAGCCTCGCTCCGGGGCACAGGGTCGTGCCCGACCCGCTCATTACCGATACGCCCGAAGTACGGGATGAAAATGATTGTCGAGAAGAGGTAGGATTTATTTCCTCAAACCGTTCATATAACGGAAATACGCGATCAGGTTATTCAAGTCCTGATCGGTCAGGTCGGGATGGTCGGGCATCTGGGTATAACGATAAGTGGACGGGTGCTTGATGAACTCCTTTATCATGTATTCGGACCTGTAGGTCACGATGCTCCGGGGAGCGTTTAAGTCGGGGCCCACCTTCCCGCCCTGCCGGTTCATCGAATGACACCTGACGCACCTTCCCTTGAATATTTCGTATCCCTTATAGGCGGCTGAACCCTCGCCCGCACCTTCAGGATAGACGAGAGGGTACTGGTCGGGAAAGCGCATGATGTTTATGGAAGCTATCTGCCATGGCCATGGGTATTCGTTCTCCGGAAGCTGGTCCTTGCCAGTCCATACGAGATAAAAGGGACCGGGGTTTGCATCGGTCCTGCCTATTGGCTCCCAATTATTCGAGCCGAGATCGGCAAAAACTATATACCCGCCTTTCTCTTTCATTTTGGGGAGGACGGACACGCTTTCATAACCGTCGAGAGCGGTAAACGCGATATCGGTAAAGTCAGGGTTATTCAGCTCGTCCCCGAACCCGAGGGCAAGCACGTCCTGAACGGTAAAGCCCAAATACCTTTTAGGCTTCTTGTACTCTATATCGTAAAGCTCGATTGTATGCGTTTCGAGCTTCGACTTTAGCTCGCTTAGCGTAATCTCTTTTACCGCATTGCCTGACACCAGAAATTTTAGTGCGGGGTTCTCTTCGGCGGAGCGGGAATATTGAACGGAACCCGAGAAGAATAAGAGAATAATAGAAATCGATAATATCCGGATGAATTTATTGAGTATCGCCCTGTCGCTCAAATTCTCCCCTTACGAGATTGTTATCTCTCAACGACTTCGACGCTCTGCCGGCTCTCGACCTTATACGTGATGCTGTCGGAACGCCCCGACGAATCCACTACGACGAGGCGGTGCGTTCCCACTGCAAGGGGTATGAACGTTTTCTTGTAAGGGCGCGTCGTGGCTAGGAGCTTCCCGTCCTGATACCAGTAGAGCTCGTTAACTTCCTCGCCCACCCCCGCTATGAGCTCGACCCTCTGATATTCGGCGGGCATGCCCTTAAGCACGCGGTAAGGCGTCGATTTATCGGGCGATAATATTTGCGGCGGGCTCTCGGAGGAGACGTCGTTACAGTATGCGCTAAGGGGAGGGATAGTGTCCCTCTTTTTGCCCTCGGCCATCCACCAGGCGACGAGCTCGGGGGGATAGGTCGTTATAACGCGCGATTCGTGCGGGCGCTCCCCGATGCAGTCGCCCAGGAGCAGATCCCCGGTCTCGGAATCTACGAAGATCTTTTTCGAGTAATTGTCCCTCGGTATTCTGGATACGCCTTTGATATACGTGACCTTGTCCCTCTCCCCGCAGTATGGGCGTAGGGAGCATGTGGCTCTCCCTGCAGACTTCGATGGTGCCGAGCCGGAGCCCTTCGGGCTTGCTTATTCTCGAGCCGTCCCCTTCCACGCCCCTGAAAACATCGAACAGAATCGGCGCTGCGTGCTCGGAGCCGGAGATGCCTTTCTGTCCCCTGCCGTCGGGATTGCCCACCCATACCCCGATCGTGTATTTGTTCGAGAATCCGAGGGACCACGCGTCCCTGTGTCCGTACGACGTGCCCGTCTTCCAGGCCACCTCGGGGACGTCCTCGGTGAGCGCCCAGGTGTTGGCCGGCATATCGGGGCGTTTGAGACCGGTAAGTATTTCCGTTATAAGATAAGAAGCCTCTGGGGAGAACAATGCCGCCGGCGTATTGTCATGAGCTGCGTCTTCGGTGACGATTACAGGCCCGTGCCCGCCCCCGACCGCGAGCGTCGCATAGAGGTTCGTCAGGTCGAGGAGCCTCACCTCTCCCGCTCCCAGAATAAGCGGTAGCCCGTATTTATTAGACGGCCTGTCGAGTGTCGATAGGCCGGCCTTTAAAAGCAGGTCGTGGAAATCCTTGAGACCGACCTGTGACAGCATCCTGACCGCCGGGGCGTTGAGTGAAAGTATCAGCGCGTTCTCGAGGGTTATTTTCCCTCTGTATTTACTGTCGTAATTCTCCGCGACGTATCCCGAGAAGTCGGTCGGCACGTCGAGTACGTAGGTATCGGGTATCGCGATGCCCTCGTCGAGGGCCATCGCGTAGAGGAACGGCTTTAGCGCGGAGCCGGGGGAGCGTCTCGCGAGCGTGAAGTTGACCTGCCCGGAATGTCCCTTGTCGAAGTAATCCGCAGACCCTACCACGGCTCTCAATTTCCTCGTATCGTTCTCTATCACGACTATAGCCAGGTTGTCTATGCCGTCGTTCCTCAAAAGCCCTACATGCCGCCTGGCGACCTCTTCCGCTATCTTCTGTATAGATGAGTCGAGGGTGGTTTTCAGGCTGCCTCCTTTCGAAATATCCCTGTACACGAATTCCGAGAAGTGAGGCGCCGAGAAGGGTTGGGGTTTCTTAGTCCGCGGGATGGGTTCTTTCATTCCCTCGACAGCCTCTCCGGCCGTAAATACCCCACTCACGGCAAGCTGACCCAGGACTTTATTCCTTTCACGTTCCGAGTCTTTCGGGTTTCGGACGGGGTCGTAAGCCGCGGGGGAGCGCGGGAGCGCCGTGAGCAATGCTATCTCGCCCGGCGTGAGCGCGCGAGGGCTTTTCCCGAAGTAGAAATAAGCCGCTGCGCCCACCCCTTCTATGTTGCCCCCGTAGGGAGCGAGGTTCAGGTAAATTTCGAGGAGCTCGTCGTCATTGAATATGCGCTTCAGCTGAAGGGCGCGGAACGCCTCTTCCGCTTTGGAAAAAATAGTCCTCGGCTTGGGATCGGACATGCGGGCAATCTGCATCGGTATGGTAGATGCGCCCGAGACGACCCTCCCCTCTTTTATATTGGTGTAAAAAGCCCTCATAAGGGCAAAAGGATTCACACCCGGATGACTGTGGAACCACCTGTCTTCCGAGGCGATCACGGCTTCGGCGAGCTTCGGGGAAACGTCCGCGAGCTTTACCGGGAAGCGCCAGCGCTTGTCCTGAGGCAGAAAGAACCTGAGAGGCCTGCCGTCCTTGTCCGTGATGACTGCAGTCGGTTCTCTTCTTAAAGTTTCCACCGGAAAAGGCAATAAGAAATCGAGCGCGAAAAAAAGGAGCAGCGCCGACAAAACGAATGCGGACGACGACAGAAAAAAAATCACCGCAATTTTTTTTAAGCGCCCGGCATCTCTAGGCATCTCTCATTATCTCCGTACGGTAATCCCGCGGGCCTGCTATACGCAAGGCTACTGTCTCATCTTAACGACAAACGGGTTCCCGAGTTTTCCCGTATACCTGATATTGGGCGAATACATCGCCTCCGCCTGGACGGGCGGGACCGTGAACGTGCCGGGATTGACGACACGCAGCAGCGCGTAGTAGTTGTACCACTTGGCGTCCGGCAGGTCCGTGAATATCAGTATGCGGTCGTCCCTTATGTCGAGGTACGCGGGCTCGACGCTGTCCCCGGTCGCCCATGAGAGTGTCTCCGTCGTTTTGAGCCTCGGGTTTTCCACCTCGAACCCCGAAGGCAGGAGGTTCTCTATCACCACGTTCTGAAGACTTCCGGAAGCGCTCTGTAACTTAGTCCTGACCACTACCAGGTCGCCCTGCTCGATATTATTCGGGTCGATCGGAGCGCCGTCCCTCGTGAGGAATTCCCTCTCCACGAGGAGGCCGTCCTCGACGGGCTTAAACCCCTTTCTCGTCGGGAAACCGCTCGTAACTAAGGTATAGAACGCGCTCCCTTCCTTGAACCCGGCGTCCATCTTTATCCTGACGGGCTTGTCGCCCGTAATGTCCGCGAGACTCAGGGTCGCTTCGCTGCTGAAGGTCGCTTTCTCCTCGTCGCCGACGTATACCTTGCCCGTGTACGGCGGGGTCTCGCTCTGTCTCTTGACGAACTGGCCTATGGCCAGGAGCGCGAAAGAGCTCTCCTGAGTCGTCCACCACGCGTTCAACTGGGCGTCCCTCGACAGCCGTTCGACGAGAGCGGGGACCCTCGGGTCCTCAGGGTTGACGTCGAGTATCGCGAGAAGCAGTATGGCGCGGTTCCTGATCGTGGAATTGAAATTCCCGCCTGTCTGCCTCGCGACCTCTTCCACGTCGTTCAGGCCCTTGAGCAGCTCCTCAAGGGCGGCCGCGTTCCCCGCTGCGGCGTACGCGCCGCCCAGGAGCGCCTTCGATTCGACTGTGAGCTCGCCCAAGTGACGGTCCCTTATGAAATCCATTGTGCTCATATCGGGCTTACCGTCACGGCTCAAGACATAGAGCGCATATACCGCCCTCTCGAGCTCCCCCGTGCTGTAATCGGGCTTCGCCTTGGCGACGTTCTTCAGATATTCGATCATTCCCGAATAGAGAGAGTCGTCGACGAAATATCCCGCCTTACGGGCTTCGACGAGGAAATGCGCGGCATATATGCTCACCCACGGCTCGGGCTCGACGCCGCCCGGCCATAGTGAGAACCCTCCCCCCGCCACCTGCATCGTGCCTATCTGCCTTATCCCTTCCTGCACCATGGCCGCGGGGTCGGCTTTCTTGAACACATCGGGGTCGATCTCCTTCGCTATGTCGGAAAGGTATACGAGGGGGAATACGCGGGAAGTGACCTGTTCGAGACAGCCGTACGGATACTGAAGCAGGTATTCGAGTTTCCCGGAGAACTGTATGAGCGGGAGCTTGCTTATATAAAGCTCCCTATTAATAGTCCCGGCGCGGTAAGATTCCGCATTGTCGATTGCGAGCTCCGTATCGGCATTTTTTATGCTGCCGATGTTCTCCGCCCTGCTCATGGGCAGGTCGGGGAGGACGGGGATATCGGTGTCGGAGCTCGTGGATTCGCCGTTACCCGACGCGGTGATATCGAGACTGATCGCGCCCGTCTCGTCCGCCGTATCGACGACGAAGTAGACCGTTTTCTCTCCCCCGTTCGGTATCTCGGCTTCTATCTTCGCTTCTTTTGCATTGTCGGCTTTTTCCTTAGCGTCCGTACCGCTTTTCATCTGGGTGATGGAACCCGGTCCCGTTATCACAGTATTTACCGTAATCACGCCGTCCTTCTTCGTATCGTTCCTGACAGAGACCGGTATGACTACGCTCTCATTCAGGGAAAAGAACCTTGGCGCTGTCGGGAGGAGCACGATAGGGGATTTAACGCGGGTGAATTTTTCAGACGAACCGAACTCCTCACCCCTTACGGCCACTGCCATAATGCGTACCGCCCCTTGAAACTGGGGCATGTCGAATTTGAACACGGCCTTCCCTTCGGCGTCCGTTTTCAGCACACCCGACCAGAAGGCGACAGGCTCGACCCTCCTTATGCCCTGCGTGCTCAGGAACTGCATCTCTTTCCTCGCTCCGAATCCGCCGCCGGGAGGCGATAGCCCGAGAGACACGTCCGGCAGAAGGAGCGAGAACGTATCGTATGCGGCCACTTCGAGCGCGAGCTTCCTGTAAAAATAGGTGAACGGGTCGGCGGTCTTCTGGTCTATGAGCTGTAATATTCCTTCGTCCACCGCCGCAATCGTGACGGTCGCGCCCGGCAGCGTCTTAACCCCTATCTCCAGGGGAGTGAGGGGCCTGATCTCCTCGGGCGCAGTAATTTCGACGTCTATCTTGTTCGCTGTGCGGTCCACATTTATGGGAATTGCTCCGAACGCCCTCCCTGCAGAGCCGGGCTCGAGCTCCTTTACCCCCCTGACAAGCGTAGCCGTGACGTATGCGTTAGGCCTGTACTTCTCGCTGACCGGGACTTCTATGGTCGCCGTGTTGCCGTCGAGTGTATGTGTCTCGGTGTAGTAAACCCCTTCCCGCTCGACGGTAATGAGCAGTTTCCCCGAGAACGGCGCACGCACCTGAAGCCTGGCCTTCTCGCCGGGCATGTACTCGGTCTTTTCGAGTCCGAGGTCTATGCGCGCAGGATTCTCGACCGCCCAGGGTGAAAACCCCCATCCGCTCGCGTAGAACTGGACCTGAGTGGAAGCGCCTCCCTTAGGATCGGTCAGGACCACCCTGTAGCTCCCGAATTCAGGCGCGGTAAAAACGAAGCTGCCCTTGGACGCCCCGCTGTCGACGGTCATCGAATTGAGGAGCACCGAATCGCGCTTCGATTCGTAATTGTAATTCCCGGTAGAGGTTCTCCTCAAGACCGTGTTCCATACGTCCTTATAAAACTCAGCCTTTAATCCCCCCGTTTTTACCTCTTCCGTGCCTTCGCCTTTCGGAGCGAGGGCGACGTATTCGAACTCTATCTCTTTACCGGGCTCGGCATATTCATCGGGGGTCTTACGCTTGAGCCCCAGATAATATGGATACGGATCTACGTTGACCCGCCTGAGCGAGTTCACCCCGCGGCCTCCGGTTTCCTGGACGCGCGCCGATATCTGCGCCTGTAGGGACGAGGCGGGCCTGAGCCCCTCGGGTATCTTCACGGTGAATTTTTTTACACCCTCGGCGTCGAGATAACCTTCCGAGCGGAAGATCTCCTTGGAATCGTATTTCCTGTCCGGGTTGGTGAAGACGTAACCGTCGTAGCCCTCGGGAAGGAAAGGATTCTCCACAAGGTCTATGAGCGTCTGGACGGAGAGTCCCGAAGCGGGGGGACCGAAGAGATAGGAGCTCCTTACGTCGTACTCAAGCTCTTTTCCCAGAGGGACGTTGTCCTCGCCGGTCTCGACCTTTACCTTTATGCGGTCGGGGATGAATTCCTCCACCTGAAAGAGGTACTGCCCTATAAGCTCCTCTCCGACGAGCACTTCAATAGTATTGTTCCCCGTCGGGGCGAATTCCGGTATGGGGATCGAAAACGATACGAGACCCGCCTCGTTTAAAGTTTCCTTTATCGTCTTGACGTCCCGCCCCCTCGCGTCTTTCTGCTTGAGCACTATGGGCATAGGGGAGGGAGTGTTGAGGTTCGAGTCTCTCACTACGGCGACACCCTCTACGGTCTCGCCCGGGCGGTATATGTCCCTCTCGCCGTAAACGTAGGCGGTATAGCCCATCGCCGAAGGCACCGCTCCCCCGACGTCGAGCCCCGACGTGTCTATCTCCATGTTGTCGAGAATAAGGAAGCTGAAATCGGAGCCCTTCTGGACGGTCACCATATAGGGTTTGTTGTCGATGAATTTCTGTGTGAGCCCCGCCGCTCTGAATATGCCCTTCCCGTCCGTCGCACCCCTCGCGATGAGCTGGTTCTGGCTGCTGATGACCCTGACATCCGCTCCCGCAACGGGCGCGAGATTAGAAAACGACGAGGTCCAGACAAGGAAATCGTCCTTACCCTTCTTGGCTACTATACCGATATCGGTGATGAGAACCCACTTCTGCACCCCCTGGTACTCCCCCGAGGGCAGAACGCCGACCTGATAAAGGCCGGGCTCGTCCTCCGGTATGTATTTCCGGAGATCGAGGACAGTGGAGACTTCCTGGTTTTTCTTGTTGGCTATTTTATAGTCGAGTTCTTCGGAAACGCGGCCGCCCATGAAATCCCCGACCGTGCCCTGGTAAAATTCGTCCCTCCAGACCGAGTATCCGTAGGACTGGAAGAGAAAGAAGATGTTGTTGAGATATACGCGGTCTACGGTCAGCTCGACGCTTTCCGTGTTTATCGACTTCAATACTACGGCCTGCGTGCCCTTGGAGTCGAGGAACATCCCCGGGCTCTCGAATTCGAGCTTCGGAGCCAGGTCCGCGAACTGGATCTCTTTCTTATAATCCTCCCGCAGTACGGCGTCGTCGAGGGCGGGAAGCCCTTTCGCTATCGTGAGCTGGTATTTGCTTCCGGGCACGAAATCCCCGGTCAGTATAATATCGTTCCCTATCCTTTTAACGCTGTAATTCACCTTTGGGTCGACCGATATGTAATCCGCGGCTATGTCCGGGCTGACCGAGGAAGAAAAACCGAGCTCAAGGGAGGACCTCGGGTATTCGGATTTGGGCTCGACACTCCTCACCGCGAGCTTGTCTTTCGATCCCAGCATTATCTTCTCGACATAATCGTCCCCGAGCGCCACGTTGCCTTCGGCGGGCGTGAGGTCGCCCACGATTACGAGCTTGAGCTCCCTTTCCTGAGCCATCTTCTCTATAGGGTCGCTCTGCCACTTGATAGTCGTATTCCAGTAGTCGGTGACGAGCTTGACGGGGATGAGCTTTTCCTCTCCGCCTTTCTCTGCAGGGAGCTCGATCAGGCTGATTTTCCGGGCGACGACAGTCGGATCGACCGTGTAATTGAAATCGAGAGTGCCGGCGAGCGTCACCGTATTCTTTTGGTCCGGCACGGGGTCTTCCTCGACCGTGGCCTGCTCGATCCTGAACTTGTCCGTGCGTATCTCGAATTCGGTCTTTCCCCCGAGGGACTCGCCGGGCTTTAGAAAATTATCGGGCTTGAGGGTGATCGTGTAATCGGTGGCCATGTTGAACCTGTAGGACGCCTGAAAGCTCAGCACGTTGGGCGTTTTCCAGGTCCAGGAGCCGTTAACGGGGGGATTGATGACGGCGGGGTCCCGTCCCAGTATCTCCCCCTCCTCGCTCTTCCCGACGGGTTTATTGAATATGATGTCGACGAAGGTGTTGTCCTGGGTATCGAATTTGACTTCCACGACCGAAACGCCGCCGCTTACCCTGGTCAAAACCTTTTCCGCCCCCGTCAGGGGGAGATTGTTCTTGGCCAGAAGGAGTCCCATTACGAGGACTATTACTACAAGGAGCGCGATAGCTACATTTTTCGGGTCACTGAAGCGGGGTTTGTTTTCGGAAGAATTTTCCATATGTTCATCCTCTCTTCTTAACTGGGATTCCGGATATTACCAATTATAAATCCCTTCCGGGTAAATTAAGATAGGAGATTATAAAACAACGGGGAAAAAACTAAATAGCGGGGAGACCGAAAGGCGAATGCTTCTAATGCGCGGAGAACGGTGAATGCCCTCTATATTGATAAAACACTTGACTAGGAGATACTTATCATATTCCGGACTTAGATAAACCACTTATGGAAAAACTGAAAGGCAAGACGGCAATAATCACGGGGGGTGGTACGGGGATCGGGAAGGCGACAGCCCTCCTTTTCGCCCTAGAGGGGGCTAACGTCGTCATTACGGGCAGAACGGAAGAAACACTATCAGAAACGGCCGGCGAAATAAGCGATGCCGGAGCCGAGATAAGCTACCGGGTGAGCGACGTCTCAAGCGAGACAGACTGCATAAAGACCGTAGAAAGCACCCTCGGTAAATACGGACGCATAGACATTCTTTTCAATAACGCCGGGGTTTGCTACAAATCCAACACACACGAGACGGATACCGATGTGTGGGACGAGACTTTCGATGTGAACGTTAAGGGCGTTTATCTTATGTCCAAGCACACGGTCCCTCACATGATCGGGCAAGGGCAGGGCTCGATCGTGAATAACTCGTCGATACTGGGTCTCAAGGCGTCCGCCGCGGGATTCGCCGCATACAGCGCTTCAAAGGGCGCCGTGAACCAGCTCACGAGGAGCATGGCGCTCGAGTACGCGGATAAGGGGATACGGGTAAACGCCGTCTGCCCCGGGACGATATACACACCCATGATGGACGTTCTGTTCGAGGAGTGGGGGGACAGGGAGCTCGGCGAAAAACGCTATATATCGGTACACCCTATCGGACGCCTGGCTCAACCCGAAGAGATAGCACATGCGGTCTTATACCTTTGTAACGATAAAATCAGGTTCATCACGGGGACGATGCTCTCTGTCGACGGAGGCATGAGCGCAAAATGATCTATTACTAAAATTAGTCCTTTATAACCGTAATAAGCGTCGGATAACATTCCATTAGCGGAGCTTCCCGTAATGACGGCTTCCGAAACAAATCCGCGGAGGATAAAAATATGAATGAGAAAAAAATCGGGGTCGATTATTCGATACTCCACCAGATAGACAGCCCGGCCAACAGGCTCATCAGGGATTCGATCTGGGGCAAGGAAAACGACATAGGGCAGCAGTCGTTCATTACGCCAAGTTACCTCGACGACCTCATAAGAAGACTCCGTATAGGCGGGGACAGTTACGTGCTCGACGTAGGGAGCGGAGTCGGCGGACCGGCCCTGTACATTGCGAGCAGGACGGGGTGCAGGATAGCGGGTGTCGATATTTCAAATGTGGGAGTGGATATGTCCATGAATCTGGCTAAGAAATCGGGACTCGAGGGAAAAGCGGAATTCCGTCTCGGGGACGCTATGAAGACCCCCTTCGCCGATAACACGTTCGACATCGCGATAAGCCTGAACGTAATGAATGTATTCAGGGACAAGGTGGGGCTTTTCAGGGAAGTGCTCAGGGTATTGAAGAAGGACGGAATATGGGCGTTCCTGAGCGGGACATTCGACATGCCCGACGACCCCGAAGTAATAAGAAAAATGGCGCGCGGATACCTCATCCCCCAATACTACGACTCGCTCGCCAATTACCGCGGCAAGCTCAAAGAAGCGGGCTTTCAGATCGAGGAGATTACCGAGTATGTGTCAGACTTCAGGGTTCAGAACAAGAAATGGGGCGACGCTTATAAGAAACACTATAAAGAAATCATAAAGGAGCAGGGCAGGGAAAATACCGATTATCACATCGAGTATTTCGACACTTACCTCCGGCTGATCGACGAGGGAAAGGCGGCCAATCACCTTTTCATCTCGAAAAAGCCCTGATTCGGCCGGAGACCCCCGCCCGGATCATGCGCCATAGCATTGATAACCGGGGCGTATGCAAAGCCGGTCCCGGACAGTCGTCCGGCCAATACTAACTTAAGGATTAAGACTAAAGTCTGATAGCAATACCATCTATCAATCTTTTAAACAATCAGAAATTAAACCTTGATGGACTATGTATTTATAGTCTATGATTTTTATTGAGGATGAGTGAATGAACAAAACATACGGGTTCGCGGATCTGGCGCTATATTCGACGATATTCGCGGTATTGATAATAGTGCTTTTTTCATAGCTTAACTACATCTTGCCTTTTGCTTCTCTTAAACCCTCCCGCTTCCTGCACAGGATTTGGGAGGGTTTTTCATATCATGCAATTCAGGCACGATAAGTCATGATAATCATTCAATGCCCTCCCTTCCATTCCGCTCTCAGCAGGCTGTAAACGACGTGATCCACATAATGGTCATAGAGCCACTCGGCTTGCCGGATCATCCCCTCTTCCGTAAACCCCAGCCTCTCGGGAATCGCCCTGCTCCGCATGTTCTCAGTCGCACATCTGACCTCGACACGGTTCATGCCGAGGTTGCCGAAAGCGTAGTCCAGAAGACACCGGCACGATGCGGTCATAATCCCTTTGCCCTGAAAATTTTCAGCGAGCCAGTATCCGATGCTGGTCGAATGATTCAGCCAATCGACCTTGTGAAATCCTATCACCCCGGCCAGTTCCCCGTTGTACCTGATACATAGCTGCAAGCTGTTATTCTCTGCATATTGTTTTCTGCTGTATATAATGAAATCGACTGTGTTCTGAAGGTATTTGTTGCTGTCGAGCCAGGGGAGCCATTTACGCAGATACCCCCTGTTCCTGTCAGTCAGGGCGAATAGCTCCTCAGCGTGTCCGTCCTGAAGAAGCTCGAGCTCCAGATTGGTTTCCACCCTGAGTTTGAATTGATCGTCCATAAGAAGACTACTGTTCGTCCTTGATTTCCGAGATAACCGCCTCGATCGCGTTCAGGAGCCCTAACGGATCGTCGGTCCCGATACGGTATTTTTCCCCGCTTTTCATCCGGAGCTCCACCGCCAGCAGGCCGGATACGTTATAGAGCCAGCCGTCAGGCGTCTTCCTTATGCCCCATCCGTAATACCAGGGGTTCCTGACGACCCCCGCCGTCTCTATCCCGGTTAAGGGGAATTTCTTGCGTATTACCCCGATACCGAAACGCAGAGAAACGTCCCGGCTGTCGACATTAACCGACAATACGGCAAACAAGACCAGGCAGACAGCGAGCATCACAAAGACTGCGACAAAGAGTATATTGAACCCGTGAAAGAAGAAGAAGTTCAGCAGTAAGTAGAGTCCGGTCCCTATAATAAAAATCATCAGGTACCCGATTTGCGTGTGCTTGTAGACCTTGCTCAATTCCCGGACCGACCTCTCTATAGATTAGACTCAGACCGCTCGTTGAGGCGCCTGAAACGGATTTAATGTTTCCTCCGAAGGGGAGCCCGACAGCTTTCTATAAACGTACGCCACTGCGACCATGGTTACGGGTATCGTGACAATTAAACCCACGAAGAAACATATGACACCGGCCATGTTGATCAACGATAATAATATCAGGAACACGAAGAGCTCCCACTTGACCCCTCTGGTTATAGCGGAGCTCCTTTGAAATGCTTCGCCTATGTCCGTATCCTTGTCGGCAATGAAATATATAGCGTATTGGTACTTGACCATAAAAACCACGCCCGGGACTATGAGCAATATCAAGCCCGCCGTGACGAGGAGACTGTAGAGTATATATCCGGCAGCGAATTTGAAGAACCGGGAAGGGGTAAATGATATTACCTCCGCTATAGCCCTTTGGTCATTATCACAGAACTTCAGCGCGATTTTGATTCCGACGATGTTTATCGCGATCGTCAGAAGGATGTACCCGAGGTTGAAAATGAGGGACAGCACGGGCAGGCGTTTTTCAAACAGTCCCGCAAACCCGCTGAAGAAAAAACCCGCGAGCATCGAAACGACGAGGAATATAAGAAAAATAGACAAGTTGGCCCTCATCGTCCGCCATCCGAACTCGACAGCCTCTCTTTTCGAGAATCTCTTTTCAGGCATTTGTGCCTCCTTATTCCTATAGCGCGCTGCTTATCTTCCTAGCCGTGCAAATTCGTTTTCATCGCCGAAAAGAAAATGCGTCTGAACGGATAGAATACGGGGTCAGACGGATAGATCTCCCCGAGCCTCTTCCTGTATCTATCAATGAACCGGCCGTGCATCTCCTCGGGCAGACGATCGAAATAAGGCCGCAGCATAGTACCCGAAAGCCAGTCGATAACGGCATCGGTATCCCTCAACACGTGCGGGAATACCTTCTCAAAAACATTAATGTTCATTCCCCCGGACTGATAAAGGAGCTCCGCGTAATCGTTTATCGACAATACGGGGGATTTTCTCGTCCACCCCTTGAGCGCATCTACGAAAGGGGGTTCCTTCGCGACTTCGTGCACCAGCGTCTGCGTTTCGTGGTTGTGGTTGGAAGGGAGCTGGACCGCGATCTGTCCCGCCGGGACTCACCAAGGCAAACAGCGACGGAATCAGCCGTGCGTGGTCCTCGACCCAATGTATGGCCGCGTTTGAGAAAACCAGGTCCCACTCCCCGGCGACATCGTCTATCGATCTCAGCTCAAATCTTAGTCCTTCTCTCTCTTTCGACTTGGCCTGCTCGAGCATCTCGGGAGAGGAATCGATTCCGAGCACGTCACTGCCGGGCAGACGGTCTGCAAGCATGGACGTCAGCTCGCCCGTACCGCACCCGAGGTCTATCGCCGAGAGCCCTTCCCTGACGACAATCAGACCGATAAGGTCTTCGAAGGGCGCGAACCTCTCGGACTGAAATTTATGATATAACTCCGGGTTCCAGGACATTTTCAGACCTTCTGACCCCTCCACGGAAATAAAATTACTTTAATTAATGCGTAAATTCCATAAAGGTACAAATAATGCCGTATATGTTATCATTTTAGTACATCCGATTCTCAAATAATCCAATCCGGGGGCGGCAATGACCAATCTGTTATTCATCGCGATAGGGGGCGCAGCGGGCGCCCTGCTCAGGTATGGGGTATCGGGCTTCGTCCATAGCTACGCGAACGGCGTTTTCCCCTGGGGGACGCTCATCGTCAACCTCTCCGGCTGTCTGGTCATCGGATTCCTATGGCAGATGTTCGAGAACCTTTCATTCTCGCCTCATATGAGGTCGTTCATGTTCATCGGGATACTGGGGGCGTATACGACTTTCTCCACGTACGGGCTCGAGACCTTCAATCTATTGAGGGAAAAAGAGATCGCGTACGTGCTGTTGAACTTTCTCGGGAGCAATATTCTTGGTCTCGGAATGGTGTTTCTGGGCTTTGTCATGGCGAGATTGCTGTTCAGCATCGGGAGATAGGAGGCAGGGATGAATATTTTCAAGGAAGAGCTGCTGCTCAGGATATTCATAGGCGAGAGCGACAGCTACGACGGCAAGGCGCTCTATGAATATATAGTATACAAAGCGAGGGAGCTCCATATCGCGGGGGCGACGGTGATAAGGGGCATCATGGGATACGGGGCTAACAGCAAAATACACACGGCGAAAATACTCAGGCTGTCCGAGGACCTGCCTATAATAATTGAAATAGTGGACGACGAGGAGAAAATAAAAATGCTGCTCCCCTATCTCGAAGGGAGTATCGAGAACGGGATCGTTACCATGGAAAAGGTCAAGATAATTAAGTTCCGGAGCTGACGCGCACAGGAACCGGTCTTATCCCGGAGCGGTTTCATCGTTATCCCTCCCGAGCTTGAAGACTTGATGCAACACATTTAAAATACTTGAGAAAGAGGGGCATAGGGCAAATCGTATGAAGATAGCGGTCGGCAGCGACGAGAAGACATATCTGACTGACTTTGTAATAGAGGAGCTTGGGAAAAAAGGTGTCGAAGTCGAGCTCCACGGCCCCCTCAAGGGGGAGAAGCTCGAGTGGACGGATGTGGCCCAAAGGGTTTCGGAAAGGGTGAGGGAAGGGGCATGCGATCAGGGTATACTCTTCTGCTGGACCGGGACCGGGGTCAGTATCGCAGCGAACAAAGTGCCCGGAATAAGGGCCGCCCTTTGCACGGACGCCAGGACCGCGGAAGGGGCGAGGAAATGGAACGACGCCAACGTGCTCGCCATGAGCCTGAGGGCTACTTCCCCGGTCGTCGCGAGGGAGATACTGGACGCCTGGCTCGCCTCGGGCCCGGAGGAAAATGAGAAAATGAACATCGATAAAATCAGCGAGATCGAAAAAAAATATTGCCGGCAGCCCGCACCGGGGCTGCGCGATAAAATCCGGAGGAAGAAATGAAGCGTGACGGTTACAACGTCGCAATAGTCGGAGCGACGGGGGCAGTGGGACAGGAGATGATGAGCATACTCAGGGAGAGGAATTTCCCCGTCAGGGAGCTCAGACTCCTGGCGTCCGAGAGGTCGGAGGGGAAGGAAATCGAATACAACGGCAGCGGCGTAAAAATACAGAAACTGGACGAGAACTCGTTCGGCGGCATAGATATAGCCCTCTTTTCCGCAGGCGGGTCGAGGAGTAAGGAATTCGCCCCCGCCGCTGTGGACGCGGGGGCAATCGTCGTCGATAACAGCTCCGCTTTCCGGATGGAAGAAGACATACCGCTCGTGGTGCCGGAAATAAATCCGCACGCGGTCGCGGGATATAAGAAGAGGGGGATCATAGCCAACCCCAACTGTACGACCGCGGTAACGATCATGGCGCTTAAGCCCCTGCACGACCTGGGCAGGATCAAGAGGGTCGTGGCATCGAGCTACCAGGCGGTCTCGGGCGCCGGGGCCCAGGCTATAGAAGAGCTTCGCAGCCAAACGCTTGCATGGGCCAATTCTCAAGAGATAATAGCCCGGACGTTCCCCCACCAGATCGCATTCAACCTCCTCCCCCACATCGACAGCTTCCTCGAGAACGGATATACGAAGGAGGAGATGAAGCTCCATAACGAGACCCGGAAGATACTCGAGGACGACACCATAGCGGTAACCGCCACGACCGTAAGGGTACCCGTATTCAGGGCGCACTCGGTCTCCGTCAATATCGAGACGGAAAAGAGGATAACGATCAGGGAAGCGAGGGAGGCCCTCGGCAAATTCCCCGGGGTCAAGGTTGTCGACGAGCCGCAGAACCTCAAATATCCGATGCCGATCGATGCGGCAGGCAGGGACGAATGCCTTGTAGGGAGGATAAGGGAGGATTATACTGTACCGGCGGGGCTCAGTTTCTGGGTCGTTGGAGACCAGCTTAGAAAGGGGGCCGCGCTAAACGCGATACAGATCGCGGAGCTTCTTATCAGGGACCACATCTGATGGCGATCATGACCGCAGTGAAAAACATCATGGGGATGCTCGATGCGAAGAGCTATTCCGAGCTCCCTCACGGGATAAAAAAAGGCGTCGAGAAATACATAAAGGAAGAAGAGAGCATCCTCGTTACTCTCCTCAACTGGAGGGCAGTATATAAAGCCCCCAGATTCATCGACAGCAACACGTACTTTCATACATGGTTCATTCTGACGGACCACAGGATAATAATCGCGAGGAACTCGTCGGGGTTCAAGAGGTTCAGGGATATACCGCTGTCCGGTATTTCTCAGATATTTTATGAGCTCGATCATACAAAGCCAAGAATGACGATTGCCTCCCCCGGTCATGAAGACATTATAGAATTCCCGAAACAGGCCTCACACCACTGCGCGGGTCTCGAAGAAATAATTAACGAAGCAATCGGGAATGCTAGAGTCCTGCTTCAAAATTCACCTGAAGGCGAATTTATTTTCTGCGGGGCATGCGGAGGCAGCATCCTCAGGAGAAGCCATTATTGTTCGGAATGCGGAGCGAAGCTAAACTATACTTAACAAAAGCCGATACCGGACAAAGCCTGGTTCCCAACGCACTTATCAATCCAAGAGGTCGATTCCTTGATTTACACCGCAGCTTCAATATAATGAAATGCAGCCAGCAGAAGGAGGCTTTTTAATGATTCACGGCTCACTAGTCGCAATTGTTACACCATTTAAAAACGGCAAGATCGACGAAGACGCGCTCAAGAAGCTCATCGACTTTCAAATCGAAAACGGCACCCACGGGATCGTCCCCTGCGGCACGACGGGTGAATCCCCGACCCTTTCGCACGAAGAGCACGAATATGTCATCGAGCTCACCGTCAAGGCGGTCGGGAAACGCGTCCCCGTAGTCGCCGGGACGGGCTCGAACAGCACGAAGGAAGCGATCAGGCTCACGAGGTTCGCGGAGCAGATAGGGGTAGACGCGGCCCTGCTCGTGGTTCCTTATTACAACAAGCCGACGCAGGAAGGGCTTTACCTCCACTTCAAGCAGGTGGCCTCACAGGTCCGCATCCCGCTGATACTCTATAACATCCCGGGGCGGTCGGGCGTCAATCTGAACCCCGAAACTATATTGAGACTGGCAAAGGACTGTAAGAACATAATCGGGGTGAAGGAAGCTTCGGGTTCGCTGATACAGGCGAGCAAGATACTTTATCTGTGCGGAAGGGACTTTCTGCTCTATTCGGGAGAGGACGCGCTCAATTTCCCGCTCCTCGCGATAGGAGCGAGGGGGTTCATAACCGTGACCGCGAACGTCGCCCCGAGGGATGTGGCCGACCTCTACGAATACTACATCAAGGGAGAGATCGACAAGGCGAGAGACCTGCACTACAGGCTCCTCCCGCTCAACGACGCGCTCTTTATCGAAACAAACCCCATCCCGGTCAAAGCCGCTCTCAGCATGATGGACAAAATCGCCTACGAATACAGGTACCCGCTCTGCCAGATGTCGGAGAATAATTACCTCGAGCTTAAGAAAGCGCTCACGGATTACGGGATCATTAATTGAAACAATCATTTCGTTGATAGTGATATTATCAGGCATTGCTGCCATAACTTAGACAATGGGGGCTTGGGGTCGGACGAAGGAGGATATGAGTCCCCCGGATCACGAAATGGAAAAACGAATTTGGGCCAACGGTAAAACGCCCGCAGGCGTCGATGAGGCCGGGAGAGGGCCTCTTGCCGGACCCGTTGTAGCTGCAGCCGTAATCCTTCCCGAATCGTTTACGATCGTCGGACTCGACGATTCGAAGAAATTAACGCACCTGCAAAGGGTGAAGATTCTCGATCTGATAATAACCTACGCCGTAGACCTTGCGGTCGGCATAGTGGACCATGAAGCGATCGACAGCATCAATATACTCAGGGCTTCTCTCCGGGCAATGGAGATCGCAGTCAATAATCTCGTGAGGAAGCCCGACTTCCTCCTGATCGACGGCAACCAGAGGACATCGCTCCTCATCCCTCAGGAAACGGTCATCAGGGGGGACTCCAGGTGCTGCTCCATCGCCGCGGCTTCGATAGTGGCAAAGGTCAGGAGGGACGAGATTATGAACGAATACCACGAGCTCTACCCCGAATATAATTTCAGGTCGCATAAGGGCTATCCCACGAAAGAGCACCTGGAAGCGATCAGGAAGCACGGCCCCTGCCCTATACACAGAAGGAGCTTCAGGGGAGTACTCGTAATAGACTAAAAGGTATTCCGGGAAAACCCGTCTCTGCTATTGTTCCGCACTATTGTTCGACGACTTTGACGGAATTTATAACTATCTCTTCCTTGGGGACGTCTCCGTACATGCCGTTGTTGCCCGTCTCGACGGCGGCGATCTCATCGACCACGTCCATGCCGTCGATTACCTTGGCGAATACGGCGTACCCGTAATCCCTCACACCGTTGTCGAGGAAGCTGTTGTCGGCGAGATTGATGAAGAACTGCGACGTGGCGCTGTCCACGACCTGAGTCCTCGCCATCGCGAGCGTGCCCCTTTCGTTCTTGAGCCCGTTCTTGGCCTCGTTCTTGATCGGGGGTTTCACGGCCTTCTGATTGAAGTCGGGGGTAAACCCGCCGCCCTGAACCATGAAATTCGGTATAACACGATGAAATATTGTCCCGTCGTAGAAACCGTCATTGACGTATGAGAGAAAATTATCGACAGTTGTCGGAGCCTTGTCCTTGAAGAGCTCGATCTTGATATCCCCTTTTGATGTAGACATTATAACCACCGGATTGCCTCCTTCTGTTTCGCTTTTTTGGGTTTCAGTCTCTCCCTGCTTCGAACCCTCCTGCTTGCACCCCGCGCTCACAAAAACGGCCGGTAAAAGCAGTATGGCGAATAACACAACCGCCGCCGGGTTGGACTGAACGAATTTCCTGGCAGATAATATATTTAAGAATCCCGTTTTCATATATGATGGTCCTCCTGCTTTTTCGGCAACTAAAATTATAGCATTTAACGCACGGTGTCAAACCCGGGATTTGCGCCCAAAGAAATATTTGAATCCCCGGCGGCGCTCTGTTAAAGTGATTCTTCCGGCTAAAGAGAACCCACGGAGGAATAAGCATGCCCAGAATAGAGTTCGGCGTAATGCTGCGCCAGCAGAAGATCGAATTCGGGGACATTCGGAAAACGGCTGAGCTCTGCGACGAGCTCGGATACCACTCCGTCTGGTTCTACGATCACATACTCGGCATGGGGGGTCTAGACCTCGACATCTTCGAATCGTGGACGCTAATGTCCGCCCTCTCCACCGTCACTTCGAACGTGAGGCTCGGCACGATGGTGCTCTGCAATTCATTCAGGCCGCCGTCCCTGCTCGCAAAAATGGCGTCCACACTCGACGTGATCAGCGGGGGCAGGCTCGAGTTCGCAATAGGCGCCGGATGGTCCGAGCCAGAATACAGGGCTTACGGATACGATTTCCCGGACGCCGTAACCAGAATAAAACAGCTCGCCGAATCAGTAAAAATCATAAGAGCCCTATGGACAGAAGAGAAGCCTAGCATGGACGGGGAGTATTACCGTATAAATGAGGCTTACTGCAACCCGAAGCCCGTTCAGAAACCGCACCCTCCGGTCATCATAGGCGGAGCCGGCGAAAAGTATCTCCTGAGAGTCGTGGCGGAGCTCGCAGACGAATGGAACTGCCCGGCCAACCACTCCCTGTCCTTCGAAAGCAAGATGGAAACGCTCAGGGGTCACTGCAGGGCGGTCGGAAGGAACCCCGGCGATATCAGGATATCCCAGCAGACGGTATGCGTCCTCGCTAAGGACGAGGCGGAGCTCGCAGAAAAGCTCCCCAAGGCTCAGATGAGGTACGGGTTTTTCGGGGACGTGGAAAAGTTGGGCATAGTCGGAACGCCCGAGCAGTGCATAAGGAAGATCGAGGAGAACGAGAAGAAAGGGATAACGAAATATACCGTCTTCTTCTCGGACATTATGAACCACGCTACACTCAAATTCTTCGCGCGTGAGGTTTTATCCGCATTCTGAGAAGTGAGCTCGAATATCAGCCGGGCTTCACGGCAAAGTCCTCGACTTTTTTGGCGAACTCTCCCGCGAATTTCCTTATCATGTCCGAGAGCTCCTGGTTGCTTGTCGCCCTTCCATATGTATCGGCCATCTTCATCAGCGTGAAATAATAGTGCGCGTTCATCTCGCCCACCTGCATCTCGTTCGTCCAGAGATCGACGCTCATCGTATTCTTCTCGGACCGGTCCCACACCGATATCATGAGCGAATCACAGGGCACGTAGCCCTCGAGGTTGGAATCGCTCGCGCTCCAGTAAATCTCCTCGGGTGCGCCCTTATCGTCGAGCTTTATCAGAAACTTTATTTCCGCCTCTTTAGGCATATATCACCCAGGTCTCCCGGTAATTAATCGACTCCCCAGAAATCGGGTTTCCTCTTTTCGAGGAACGCTGTAGCGCCTTCGACCATCTCGGGCGCCTTCATGAAGTACCTCGCGAGCTCGAGCCCGTGCGTGATCTGCGGGTGGGCCATGTCGGATATGAAATTAATCTGCAGCTTCGCGATCCTGAGCGACTGCCGGCTCTTCTCCAGAAGGCTCCGGCACCAGGCGTCCACTTCCTCGTCGAGCTTGTCCTGGGGCACCACTTTATTGACCCAGCCCATGTTCATCGCTTCCTGGGCCGTGTATCTGTTGCAGAGGTAAACGATCTCCCTCGCCTTCTTGTCCCCGACCGAATGCTGGAGCTGCTGGAGACCGTACCATATGGGCGCGCTCCCCACGAGAGGGCCGGCCTGCGCGAAAATAGACGTATCGGAAGCTACCGTCAGGTCGCAGAGCATGTTGAGCTCGTTCCCGCCGCCGACGCAGTAGCCGTCGACCCGCGCGATAATGGGTTTCCCGCAGCACCTCATCGCGGTCGCGAGCCTGTAATGAACGAGCATGTACTTCGCGTCGACCTTTTTCTTGGGATCGACTATCCAGGAGAGGTCTCCTCCGGCTGAAAATGCCTTGCCGCCCGCGCCCGTAAGGACGATGACGCCTATCTCGTCGTCGAGCCACGCGTCTTCTATGGCGATCGCAAGCTCTTCACGTACCTCCGAATTAAGGGCGTTACGCACCTCCGGGCGGTTGATCGTCACGCGCGCCACCCTGTCCTTCTTTTCGTATAGAATGTAGGTCAATTTAAGGCCGGTTTTCTTTTTCGCGGGTTTAGCCCCGTTATTTGTTTTTGCCGAAGCCGACGGTTTCTTGGCCATGATGCCCTCCTGACGTTATTCGAATTTGCTATCTATGATTTTTGCATCTTATAATGCGGTCTGTCAAATGGTTTATTTCTAAAAGGGGTGGGAGAAATCGGATTACGCGCGCCGGTATTTAAAAGCCCTGTGCACACAGGGGAGCCCGCTCCTTATCCCGGCTACCAGGGGAGCTTATTCATCAGGGGCGCGATATGAGGTCCGAACAGAGCCACGGTCGCTATGAGCGATATAAACCCCGCAACGCCGAGACACAGAGCAGCGACGGCCACCTGACATATCATATCCAATCGTCTTTCGTCCATTAATGTCCTCCCGAACCGGATTTCCCGCCGAAGAACGGGTCACCTACAGGTATCGATGGAAACGCCCTCATAAAGATCAGGAAAGTCATAACGAATGCGCCCAGGAAACCCAGCGTTATGAGTATCTGTATAAAGCTTATACCTACGGTATTGGATAGCGAAGGCATTATCAGCACATATTTTTCCATCCAGAACCCGGTCAGGGATACCGATGCGATGAATACGACTATCGGCTTCACCACCTTATTCGTCCTCGGGAGCAGGGAAACAAATGGGAATATAAAGCAGCAGGTCAGCACTGCCCATGCCAGCGACCTGAAAGGCTCTTCCTGCACCCTCTTGATTACGAACGCGGTTTCCTCGGGCATGTTCGCATACCATATAGGAAGGAACTGCGAGAAAAACAGGTAGACCCAGAAGAGTGAAAAACCCTGAAGGAGCTTGCCGATGTCGTGATATTGATTGTCGTTCAGATAGTCCTCGAGGCCGAGCCTCCTCCTCATGAGTATCGAAAAGATTATAGTAGTCCCGATCGCCGCGACAAAGCTCCCCATGAAGTAGAACGGGCCGAACAGGGTGCTGAACCAGTGGGGATCGAGCGACATCATGAGGTCCCAGGCAAAGAAGCTGAAAACGACGGCGTATAAAATGATCACGGCCGGGGCGAATTTGCCTATCTTGATCCAGACCCGCTTCCTCTCATCTTCTCCGGTCCATCCGGAGGAGATCCAGCCTGCAACCCCGCTCAGTTTCTGGCTCACACCGCCCAGGTCCTGTCTCAAGGAATAGTAAAGATAAAACGAGCTCACGATAAGGAGCACTATGAACCCTATAACGTCGCGGCCGAACACGAACTTCATATTGAGCCATACGTCCTTCGGATGGTGATAGTGTTCCGTGGCATACGGGAGCAGGTAATCCCTCCCGGCGAAAACCACGAGGAGCAGGATCAGGGATATCGGCAGAAACGAGCCCAATCCCTCGCTCACGCGGAGAAGCGGCCTAGCCCACCTCGCGTTCGTGATACGGAGTATGCACGAAAATACGATTCCCGCCTGGGCTATACCGGTCCAGAAAAGGAAATTGATAAGGAATACCTCCCACGCGCCCCTGGGGTCAGACCCTAGGATCTGAGATACGAACGTCCCGAAACCGATCACGGCAATGATTAGAAATATGTATATGCCCAGGGTCGGTATGCTCGATCTTTTAGCAAGTATTTCATCTCTTATATGCTGATCCATATTACTGAGCGGTCTCCTCTACTGTATTCCCGTTCTGGGGTTTTGCCGGTGCGGTATTCGGATTTCCCTGGAGTTTCCTTACATAATTCACGACGTCCCATGCGCCCTCGGAGGTGATGCTCTCCCGGTAGCTCGGCATCATGACCTTCCCGCCGTACCTGATATAGGCGTATATGTAGCCGTTAGTCCGGGCGACGACGGCCGGAGTCGTAAGGTTCATCGGATAGAACCCCCTCTTTATTACGGGTCCGTCCCCTTTACCTTCTTTCCCGTGACAGACTATACAGTACGTATTAAAGAGATGCTCCCCGTTCTTGAGTGATTCCGCCGTAGCGGGCGCGGGATTCGCAGTCATGCCCTCGTAGTGCTCTCTCGGAAGGGGCTCAATCCGGAGACCCGTCGTCGAAACCGAGAGCTCGGGGTAAGCTATAGGCTCTTCATAAGGCTGTATCGAGGGCTGCCGCCACATATCGAAATTCCATGGAAATGCGTGCGCCCCGGAAGCCCCTATGAAGCCCGATACTATTATTAACATCGCATAATATTTCATATTCTTCACTGACAATCCCGTAGTACCTCCTGAGACAGCCCGTCCGGTTAAACGCCGTCGAACTTTATTTCTTCGGCCCCCTGGGAATTTAGTATCTCTTCGACCTTCTTCACATTATCCTTGCCGCATGTAACCATTACGCCGAATTTATCGTCCGTGAACCTCGGATCATACATGCTCCTCGGGGCGTTCCGCCTGAGGCGTGAATTTATGAGGAGGCCCAGCAGCGTCGAAAGCGAGCCCATCAGAATCGTGAGCTCGAACATGATGACGATGAAAGGGGGTATCGATACTACGGGCTTGGCGCTCACCTGAATCGGCCAGTCTCGAGGCCGTAAGGACCGTAAAACCGACGCCGCACGCGGCGCCCAGCATGGCGCCGAACAGAGTAAAGAACCGTACAATGCTTTCGGGTTCTCCGACCGCGTCTTCTATTTCATGGTTAGGCACGGGAGAAAAAACACGAAGGTTCTTGAACCCCTCGTCCTTAAGCTTCCCGACAGCTTTAACGGTGAGATCGACGTAAGAGAATATCCCCAGAACTCCCTGTTTATCCATGGTGTTTTGCCTCCTTCTTGGGTACAGGCAAAATTTCCTTCAACTCGGAAATAGAAATAGCAGGCAGCGTCTTTATAAATATAAGGAAGAACATGAAGAACCAGGCGAAGCTGCCCATCGTGATACCCATTTCGACCCAGGATACTTTATAGATTCCCCACGCGCCCGGCTCGAACCCCTGGGAAAGCGAGATCACGATGATATTAAACCTCTCAAACCACATGCCTATGTTTATGAAGATCGATATTATGAATAGAGCCTTGATATTCCTTCTTACGCTCTTGAACCAGAGCGGAATCGGTATCAGTACGTTGCAGATAACCATTATCCAGTAAAAGAGCGCGTACTGGCCCGTGGCCCTGTAATAGAACTGCCCCCATTCGGCGGGGCTTCCGCTGTACCAAGCCATGAAGAACTCGCAGCCGTATGCATATCCTACGATCAGCGAAGTGAGTATTATCATCTTCGCCATGCCGTCGTAATTGTCGAGTGTTATGTAATCCTCGAGCGCGAAGATTTTTCTAATCGGAATGGTGAGCGTTATCACCATGCCGAGCCCCGAGAATATAGCCCCCGCTACGAAATAGGGGGCGAAAATCGTAGTGTGCCACCCTGGCAGGTTCGGCCATGGCGAAGTCCCATGATACGACGCTGTGCACCGACAGGACGAGCGGTGTGGCGAACGCCGCGAAATAGAGATAGGCCCTCGAATAATGGAGCCATTCCCAGTTGGAGCCCTTCCATCCGAGCGAGAGTATCGTGTATGCGATCTTGCGGGGAACCTCTTTTACCTTGTCCCTGATCGCGGCTATATCGGGGATCATTCCCACAAAGAAGAACACTGAGCTGACGGTAAGGTACGTGCTGACCGCGAATACGTCCCAGAGGAGCGGGGATTTAAAATTCACCCATAATTCCCGCTGGTTCGGATAAGGGAATAGCCAGTAGAAAAACCACGGACGCCCCAGGTGTATGATGGGGAAAAGCCCGGCTGTCAGAACCGCAAAAACCGTCATCGCTTCAGCAATCCTGTATATGGAGACCCTGAAACTGGCCCTGAAGAGGTAAAGTATTGCCGAAATCAGCGTTCCCGAATGGGCGATACCGACCCAGAAAACGAAGTCCGTAATGTAAACGCCCCAGAAGACGGGGTGTCTGTATCCCGCGACACCGAGACCGGTATATACCTGATACAGGAAACAAAACATCCCGAAACCGACAAAGCCCAAGACCGGCAGGAAAAGCGCAAGCCACTTGACGGTCGGCTTATCGAGCATCCGTATTACATCTTCGTTAACTTTTGCATAAGTTAATGAATTCTGTTCACTCATTATGCCTTATCCCATTTTACTTTTTTTAGATACGTAATGTTCGGCTGCGTATTAAGCTGATTGAGCACTCTATATCCCCTCTCGTCGTGTGAAAGCTTCGATACCCTGGATTCAGGGTCTTTTAAATTCCCGAACTCGATCGCGCCCGAAGCGCATGACTGCTGACACGCTACCTGGAACTCCCCGTCGAGCACGTCCCTGCCCTTGTCCCTGGCCTGGTCCTTGGCGTAAATAATCCTCTGTACGCAGAAAGTACATTTCTCCATGACACCTTTGTCCCTCACGGTGACGTCCGGGTTAAACTGCCAGTTGAGGGGATCGGGGATCTTGTAGGAGAACCAGTTGAATTTCCTGACGCTGTAAGTGCAGTTGTTGGAGCAGTACCTCGTTCCCACGCACCTGTTATATATCATTCCGTTAAGCCCTTCCGGGTTATGGTATGTCGCAAACACGGGGCATACAGGCTCGCACGGCGCGTTATTGCACTGCTGGCAGAGCATAGGGAGGAATCTCGTCTCGAACCCGGCCTTGTTGTCCGATTTCTCGAAGAACCTGTCGATCCTGAGCCAGGCCATATCGCGTCTTTTCGCCACGAGCTCCTTGCCGACGAAGGGGATATTGTTCTCCGCGTAGCAGGCGGTGATGCACGCGCCGCAGCCCGTGCATTTCTGGAGGTCTATCGACATGCCCCAGTGATACCTGTCGTACTCGATCGGCGGATAGAAATCCGGCTCCTCGTGTTCCTCGTGGTGTAGACCGTGCTCAAGCTCCGTGAGAGTGACCATCTGCGCCACGTCCCTGTCGTGCTGGGCGGTCGTATACTGGGTCTGTACGAATTGCGCGTGCCTGCCCGTGCCGGAGGCCTTTACCTTGGTAGTAAGCCAGGCAAAGCTGCCCGTTATTTTGTCGGTGGACACGGGGAGGATGGAAAGGGGATTGACGCCCCTGTCTTTCGCGTACCTGCCGTAGCTCGTATGCCCCTGACCGATCATCACGGCGAGCGTATCGGGTCTTATTCCCTCATAGACATAAGCCTGTGTCTCGATCGTTCCGTAAGGCGATTCTATCTTTACGAAATCCCCGAGTTTAACCCCGAGCTTTTTGGCCGTATCAGGGTGTATCTCGACCCACGAGTCCCAGACACCGGTGGTTATGGCGTCGGGCAGCTCCTGGAGCCAGGGCTTGTTCGCCCCTCTCCCGTCGTAGTACTTGTAGGACGGGTAAGCCATAAAATAGAAATCCCCGTCTCCCGTGAACTCGGGCTCTCCGAAGCCTATGCCTGAAATATTCCCTGACGCGGATACCTGTACGGGCGTCGTGTCCCTGTATATCCCGCCGTTCTCGAGCGCTGCGTTCCAGAAGGCCTCGAAATCACCGCCCCCCGTGACGCTCGTCCAGACCTGCTTCCAGGAATCCCTGAGATAATCGTAATAAGAAACCTGCGTATATCTGCCCTTCAAGCCTTCGAGCTGCGCGGTCACGGAAAGTATCACGTCCCCCGTGCTCCTGGTATTGAAGACCGGGGTCATCACAGGCTGTATGAGCCCGTGCACCCTGGCGTCGGGTATGAAATCACCCCAGGATTCGAGCGTAGTGCTGTCGGGGAGTATGAGATTGGCTTTCTCAGTCGTCTCGTCCATGAAGCTCGAGAAGCTCACTACATATGGGACCTTGCCAAGTGCGTCTTCAAAACCGAGAGATTTCGGAAGGGTGAATACCGGATTTACATTGTATATGAATAATAGGTCGACCTCGCCTTTGGACATCGAATCCACGAGGGATGAAATCTCCTTAAAAGTGCTTACGTTGGAAAGGGTGAGCGCGTTCCCGAAATCTATGGTCTGGCCGACGTTCCCGGCGACGTAATTAAGAATATTTATAGCGACCAGGGTTTCAGTGGAGTTCGTCGATGTATTCGCGATGCCGCCGCCGATGGCGAGGCTCGGCTGCATGGAAGAGAATTCCCTGGCTATCTCCTTTATCGTATCGACCGGCACATCAGTGACCGAAGAAACCTTTTCGGGCGTATATGCGCCGAGGAGGCCGGCGAATCCGCCTCCGCCGTTAGCGGACATGCCCCCACTCACTATGACGTTCGCTATTCCGAGCGCGAGGACCGCTTCCGTGCCCGGCTTTATTGAGACCCACTCATCTGCGTTTACGCCGGTGAGCGACGCCCTCGGCTCCACGTGGACGAATTTCCCCATGGATTTGTCTTTATAACCGTGCATCTCGCTGAACTGCCTCGTGTAGAGGGTAGGCGACAGCCAGGTTTCTATGAAATCAGCCCCGAACGAGAGCAGGTACTTCGTTTTATCTATATTGTATGTGGGTATCTTATCTATTCCGAATACGATACGGTTCGCTTCTTTCAGCGGCTCGTATGAGTAGGCTTCGTATGAGAGGTGTTTTCCTCCGATCGCGGACATCCAGTCGCCGATCAGGTTCCCCAAAGTCCCTTCATTGTGGTCGGAGAGGAACACTATCCTTCCGCTCCCGCCCTTCTTCCTGACCTCTTCGATCTTTTCCGCGAGCGTCTTCTGGGCGTCGTCCCACCCCCGGGGCTCGAGTCTTCCGAGGTCGTTCCTTAAGAGAGGCGACCTCGTGCGGTCGGGGTTATAAAGACCCTGAAGCATGGCCTGTCCCTCGGCGCAGCTCCCGCCCATGTTTATCGGGTTTTTCGGATTCCCCTCGACCTTGATCGCCCGCCCTTCGCGGTTCTTGACGATGATACCGCAGCCCGCCGGACACTCCCGGCAGGTGCTCGCATACCAATTGGGGACCCCGGGGATTATCCCTTCGGGCGGGATGACGTAAGGGATGATCTGCTCGGCCGGATTGGAGCAGGCGCCTGCTACCGCGGCCGTGCCTCCGGCTACTCCTATGATCTTAAGGAAATCCCTTCTCTTTATGCCGCCCTTTTTATCTTGAGACATTTCCTCCTCCAATTAATAATGACACGTGAGACAGTCTTTCAAATGAGCCAATTCCTCGTGATCTTTGGCATTGTCCGTATGACAGGTGATACAGAATCCCATGTTGAGCCTGGTTACCTGGTAAACCTGGTTCATGTTTGCAACGTCGCCGTGGCAGGCAGCGCATTCGAAGCCGCGCTTTATGTGCCTCTTGTGGTTAAAATGGACGTAATTCGGCATCGTGTTGACCTTGTTCCAGGGTATGGGCTCTTTCTTCGCCCAAAAGTCCCTGACCTTGGCTATCTCCTGCTGGAGATTAATGGTAGTGCCGCCGAAATCGTACTCGACGTCGCGCCCGGCTATATGGGTATGACAGCCCATGCATTTTTTGACCGATGGTATTCCGGGGTTAGGGGATACATCTACAAAGCTGTGGCAGTATTGACAGGGTATCTGATCGTTTTCGCTGCCGGCGTGGATTTTATGGCTGAACCTGACCGGCTGAACAGGTCCTTTATTGCTGCTTTCCGCGTTATCGAAAAAATACAAGCCCAGAAAAATAGCCAGTGTCAGAACAGGCACTGAAAGTAATGTAATCCGTTTTCTCATCCTATTTACCTTAGCTCTGGAGTGTGTCCATTTGGAAAGTTAGATCAAAGTACTCAAAAAACGCCTAGTATGTATATCATACCAAGGAAATCTGTCAAGTTCCGCCGTGCGCACTTAAAATGCGAATCCCTGCGGACACATATGCAGACAGGTAATCCCGCAATATTTCGATTTTTTGATAGGAAAAAGCGACGGGAAAAAGTAAGGTCTATCGCAGCCGCTCGAGAAATTCCTGAAAGTCGAACGTCCCGCCCAGGGAGGGAGCGAAAGCGGAGCGGGCCAGCTCTCTTATACCGCCTGTCCTGCCCTCCTCGACAGACAGTGAAGGGTCCGACGGAAAGACCCCCGCGACAGGCGCTCCGGTCATCCGGGCTATGAGCTCGGGGTTGGTGCGTTCGGCAAATCCCGGAGAGGCAGGAAAACGGTTGATTACAATCCCCATCACGTCGATACCTCTCCTTCCCGCGGATTCGACCGTAAGGGCCGTGTGGTTCAATGTGCCGAGGCCGGGGCGTGTGACTATAAGCAGAGGAAGACCGAGGTCCGAGACGAGGTCGGCCATCAGATAGTCCTCCCTTATCGGGACGAGGAGCCCCCCCGCCCCTTCCACGATAACCGTGTCGTGCTTCGCAGAGAGCGTATGAAATGCCTTGCCTATTTTAGCCGTATCAATTTTTATTCCCGCGAGCGCCGAAGCGGCGAGCGGTGAAAGGGGTTCCCGAAACCGGTATATACATACATCGTCGGGCCGGTACTTTGTACCGAGCACGGTCTCCACGTACTCGATGTCCGTCGGTCCCGGGAGCCCGGTGCCGGTCTCTACCGGTTTCATCACAGCCACCTTTCTGCCCGCCTGAATCAAGGTCCAGGCCAAAGCGGCGGTTATCACGGTTTTACCGACGCCTGTATCGGTACCGGTTACGAAAATACCTTTGGGTAGGGGTGGCATAATATATTGCGCCGTTTCGAGACTAACAGGGCCGGACGATACCTCGATCAGAATATCCCCATGCTCTGCTGGGCGTCATCGCTCATCTTACTCGGGTCCCAGGGCGGGTCCCAGACGATCTCTATTTCCACATTCTCGACGCCCGGAATCTCCTCTACCAGGATCTTCGATTCACCCGCTATCTGCGTCGAAGCGGGACACCCGGGGGCCGTCATTGTCATGGTTATGCGTACGTTCCCGCCTTCTATATCTATACCGTATATCAGCCCGAGATTGACTATATCGATCGGTATCTCGGGATCGTAAACATTGCCCAGGACCTCGAGGATCTTATTCTCCGTGACCTCCGCGTGGGTCTGACCCGACGGAGCGGCTTTCTCTGCGCTTCCGTCTGCGGGGGATTGGTATGCGTGCTCGTGCCCGGCTTCTCCATGAAGGCCGCCGCTTTCGACACTCACGGGACCGCCGATAACCCCGGTTGAATCCGTATGTTCCTGCGTTGTACCTTCAGCCGGACCATCGCCGGAATTGCTCCTGCCCGCCTGGACTGCTTCCACCTCATCTTTTTTAAAAATACCCGCAAGCATCTTACCGAGCCCCATAATTGAGCCTCCTTAACTAAATTGCCTTACCTTTATAAGGATACATATTGGGGGAGGGGTTTTAAAGGCGTTAAGACATGGGGACGGTTTCCACCGTCCTGACCGCGCGGACTTCGTCCCGGGTTCCGCAGACGGTCAGTGTCGTTCTCTAATGAAATCATACCCTCTTAATTTCAAAGGGATTCTCTTACGGCTTTCAGCGCAGCTTCGTAATCTGGCTCTTGAGTTATTTCCCCAACGATTTCCGCGTGCCTCACCTTGTCATTCTTGTCCACGACAAAAATCGACCTGGCCAGGAGCCTGTTTTCTTTTATAAGCACACCGTACGCTTCCCCGAAGGACGCATTCTGATAATCGGATAACGTCTTCACCCTGTCTATACCCTCGGCTGCGCAGTAACGCTTTAGCGCGAAGGGGAGGTCCATGCTCAAAGTTACGATCTCGACGCCGTCCCCGAGACCGGCAGCCTCTTTGTTAAACCTCTTTGTCTGAACGTCGCAAACAGGCGTATCCACCGAAACGACGACGTTGAATACCTTAACCTTGTCCTTCAGGTCGCCGAGCCCGACCGGCGCACCGAGACCCGCGAGGGCCGTAAAATCAGGCGCTTTGTCCCCGACCTTCACTTCATTTCCGAGCAGAGTCACCGGGTTGCCTTTCATCTTTACAACATTCGGTCTTTCGTTTGCCATTTTATATATACCCCCCTCAGTTTCTTCAATTTGCGGTCTTATCCGATCAGACGGATTTAGGCTATATAGATTATATTTTAAAGTCAAATAGCGTTCGGCCCGAATAAAAATAATTTACATCCTGTTGACTAAAAAATAAAAGTATGTACTCTTGCATAAATCTTATTTTTGGAGGAATTAATTTTGAAAGGTAAGGTTAAATGGTTCAACGAGTCCAAGGGTTTCGGATTCATCGAGCAGGACAACGGTAAAGACGTATTCGTTCATTACAGCGCCATCGAAGGATCCGGCTTCAGAACCCTGGCCGAAGGCGATGAAGTTGAGTTCGAAGTAGTCGAAAGCCCCAAGGGACTTCAAGCCAGCAAGGTCAACAAGGTTTCCCAGTAGTCTTAACCCGTGCTGTATCCCGGGGAGCTCTCCTTTTTGTCAGAATAAAAGATCCAGCGCTTCCCGATATATGCATTTGGGATCGATGTTGAAGGCCGGGCCAGAGAAGAGCGTACCGAATTCCTGGGGACAGGGCGGTTTTTGAGAGAGTCGCCCCATTCAGGATTTCGTCTTCTCTTCCACTATCAGCCTGCCGCGGTACATCGCCATCTGACAGGTGAAATCGTATTCACCCGCTTTCTCGGGAATGAAACTGAGGTCGTAAGGTTTTCCGACCGGGAGATCGGCGCTTATATCGAGGCCGCTGAATATCACCTTTTCCGCGCACGGGCTCGGGTCCTTCCGTAGAAAACGCAGGGTAACGGGTTTTCCCGCGGGGACGCGGAGCAGGGAAGGCGTGTACACCCCGCCGTCAACAAGTACACTGATTACATCCCCCTCGGTACCAGCCACGCTCCCGGGCTTTGAAAGCCAGAACCACCACACTATGAATGCGGCCGTAACGATGCCGAGTATGTTGACGGCAATGTTCATGTTCTCTCCGCGCTCAAGGCTTAAACCACCTGAGCCTGTTCGCGTTCGTTACAACCGTGACCGAGGAGAGCGCCATCGCAGCGCCCGCTATGACGGGATTGAGCAGGAGACCCGTGAACGGGAACAGTATCCCGGCCGCCACGGGGATAGCCAGCGTATTGTAAGCAAAAGCCCCCAGCAGGTTCTCTTTGATGTTTTTGAGTGTCGCTTTCGATATCGACACCGCGTCGGCCACTCCGTGGAGCGATCCCCGCATGAGCGTTATATCCGCGCTCTCTATCGCGACGTCGGTCCCCGTTCCTATGGCGAACCCTACGTCCGCGCCCGCCAGGGCGGGCGCATCGTTAATACCGTCCCCTACCATGCCCACCTTCTCGCCCCTTTCCCGAAGCCTGGTAATTTCCCTGACCTTATCTTCCGGCAGCACCTCGGCGATGAAATCATCCACCCCCACCTGCTCGGCTACGGATTGCGCCGTGACGCGGTTATCCCCGGTGAGCATTATCACCCTGATCCCCTGCTTACGGAGCCTCTCTACGGCTTCCCTCGAATCAGGTTTGACGGGGTCGGATATACCCAGCACGCCTGCCGCGGTCCCGTTGAGCGCAGCGAATACGACCGTCTGCCCTTTCTTCGACAGACGCTCCGCCGCCTCGTTAATGGAACCGGTATCGATACCGTTGTCGTCCATGAGCTTCTTGTTGCCGAGCAGTACCGTGTTTCCCCCGTAGGCGGCCCTCACGCCGTGACCCGATAAGGCCACGAACGATTCGACGGGTTTCATCTCTATATTTTTCGCTTTTGCCGCTTCGATAATGGCCTCTGCGAGGGGATGCTCGGAGCCGCTTTCCACGCCCGCAGCAAGCGCCAATAATTCGTCACCGCCCAAGACGCCCGGGACAGGCTCGACCGACGTCAATACGGGCTTACCCTCCGTGATAGTCCCCGTCTTGTCGAGCACTATAGTCGTAAGCTGTCCCGCCTGCTGGAGCGCGTCCCCTTTCCTTATGAGCACCCCGTATTCGGCCGCCTTGCCCACGCCGACCATCACCGATATAGGAGTCGCAAGACCAAGCGCGCAGGGGCAGGCGATGATAAGCACGGCCATGGTCGTGACCAGCACATACGTGATGCGCGGGGCGGGGCCGAAATTAAACCACACGAGCATCGTTATCACCGCTATGATAAGCACGGTGGGGACGAATACCCCGGAGACCCTGTCGGCAAGCCTCCCTATCTCCGGCTTCGCATTCTGAGCCTTCCTGACCATGTCTATAATACGGGCGAGCGCGGTGTCTTTGCCGATGCGGCCGGCCCTGAATAAAAAGCTCCCGGTTTTGTTTATAGTCCCTCCGACGACATTATCCCCCTTCTTCTTCTCGACGGGTATAGGCTCGCCCGTAAGCATTGATTCATCGACGTGAGAGGAGCCGTCCGTCACCTCCCCGTCAACCGGTATCTTTTCACCCGGCCTGACGCGCACGATATCGCCCAGCACGACGAGCCCGATGGGGATATCGACCTCCTGACCCGCTCTTACGACACGCGCCGTCCGGGGCTGAAGACCTATGAGACGCTTTATCGCCTGAGAGGTTTTGCCCCTGGCCCTCATCTCGAGCGCCGAACCGAGGTTTATGAATGCGATTATCAGGGCCGCCGTCTCGAAATAAAAGTGTCTCGCGATCCCGGCCACCGAGTCAGGGAAGAGGACGACGAAAGACGAATAGACCCACGCGACCCCGGTGCCGACGGCTATTAACGTGTCCATGTTCGCGTTGTGGTTCCTGAAGGATTTTAGAGCGCCCGTGAAGAAACGGCCTCCGCTGTAGGCGAGGACAAATAGCGTCAAGAGGGAAATTACTCCCCATGAAATACGCCCTGCCGGGGAATCGAGCGAGGGGAGCATATCAAACATGCTTACCGCGAATATTATTACGCTTATCACACCTGAAACGACTGTCTGACGGAGGAGCTTCCTGTAGTGCGCGAGCTCCGCGTTCTCCTTTTCGGATTCTGCGTCCTCGTCCTCGAGAAGCGAGGCCGTATAACCCGCCTTGCCGACGGCCGTCACGAGTGCGTCCGGGGAAACGTCGCCTGTGACGGTCGCGGTCTTCTCCGCGAAATTGACCTGCGCGTCGGACACCCCCGGGACGGACTTCAGTGTTCTTTCCACCGTATCGACGCAGCCGGCGCAGCTCATATCCATTACGTGCAGACGGCGAGTTGTCTTAGGATCGGTTTCTGTTGTTTCCTTCATGGCCGCAGCATTAGTATTATTATCGAGCGAGCTGTATTCCCGTCATTATTTGTATATTACCAGCATCCAATTACAAATCCCGGGAGGTCTCACAGCGCCTGAGCGCTTATATACTATCTTATTCTTAAATCAGCGCGTACGCGCCCCGGACGTGGCCGACTGAATTCTCATAAATTCCCCCACGTTGTCCATGGTCAGGAGGCCGACGAGATTACCGTTCTTAACGACGGGCATAGTATAGAAATCGCCTGTCTGGAGCCGCGCGAACGCGTATTCAAGCATCTCTCCGGGATCGACGACCTCGAATTCACGCCTCATTATCTCTCCCACGGAAACAGAGTCGCCCTTTTCCGCGAGTCCCTTGATGAGGTCCGGGTGAGGGACGATGCCTACGACCCTGCCGTCATCGACGACGGGAAAATCCTGCTGGGAGCCCGACATGGTGAGATCGACCAGATACCTGAGCTTGTCCCCGGGGGCCGCAGTTTTGTAATCCGTGAGCATGGCCTTATACACCGGAATTCCGCCGAGGGCGGACTTTATCTTTACCATGCTCGCTTCCTGTGCGGCGCCTATCCAGACGAAGAGCGCAATGAAGATGAGGAACGGATTGGTAAAGAGACCGATAAAGCCGAAGATAAGGGCGATCGCCTGCCCTATGTTCGCCGCCGTCTGGGTGGCGCCGGTATAATCGCCTCTGAGCGCGAGCAGCGCTCTCAGCACCCTGCCGCCGTCCATTGGGAACGCCGGAATCAAATTGAATACGAGGAGGAATACGTTCACCAGCATGAGGCGCTCGACAAAAGAGCCCTGAGTCATGGTGATAGTGTCGACGGGCACATAGCCGTTCGTCATCCGGAGCCAGAAAAACAGAATCAGCGCGATAACCGCGGTCACGGCGGGTCCCGCGAGGGCCACCCAGAACTCCTGCATCGGGTCATCGGGCATACGCTCGAGACGGGCGACCCCGCCTATGGGCAGGAGGGTAATATCGCGGGTCTTAATACCGTATCTCATGGCGGTGAGGGCATGTCCGAATTCGTGCAGCACGACACAGAGGAAAAGCGCCAGTACAAACACGACTCCCGATACTATTGTCGCAAGGTCGTGCCCCTCGCTCCAGTGGATCAGTATGACCCAGGCAATAATAAGTAAAAACGTCGCGTGCATGTAAACTCCGATGCCCGCGAACTCGCCTATCTTCCAAGACCATTTCATCGCGTGTCCCCTCTTGTGTGACCCCCAAGTTCATTCGGTCGGAATCCCGTCTCATGCGGTACCCCGACCGATAAGGATGACGACCGATACAAGGTAAATAAGTGTACCGGATCGGACGCCTCCCGCTTGATATTATATTTAAAAATTAATCACAGCCCCGGCGGAAACAAGATGGAAAAAATTAAAATCATGTATGCCGGGCGTGAAAATTCGGCGGGTTTTTTTCGCTCCCGACGTGTCCGGATAATATACATAGAATATTACATATTTTTTTCCGGCCGATTCGTCCCCGGCCCATTGCGCGGAGGTCAATCCGGAAGAAACGGAAAATCGTCTATTCATTTTATATCTCGACTATGTTATATATTTAAAATATGGTTACAAGGAAAAAAGAGAAAACCAAGAAAGAACCCCTGGAAAAGGCTATCTACGTTAAAGCCTCGCAGGAGTTCGTGGATATGCTGAATGAGTCCCAGTGGCACCTCCAGATGAGACCCGCGCAGATCGTAAGGGAAGCGGTAACGGAATACCTAAAGAAACACCTCCCCAAGGAAGCCAGAGACAAGTATTTCAAGAACACGGCCAAGTAAGATCGGTTTCATAAACTGCGGCTAAACGGCGGTAACGGTATCCCCGCAGTGTATGCAGAAACGATCGAGACGAGACCTTAACGCCCGGGCCCGGGCGGTCTCTCCTGGTCTGTCGGTCACCCGATTGTTGTCCGGGCCTCTCTCAACTGTTAAGCTTTATTCAAGGTGAGACAGGTTAAGGACCCGATGAACGCAAAGGCGGTTTTTCTCGACAGGGATAAGACCATTCTTCTGCCCCACGGGGGCGAAAAGTACATCTACAGGGTAGAAGACTTCTTCATCCCGGAAAGCTATATCGCATCGCTCAGGAAATTGATAGAGAGCGGATTCCTCCTATTCGTCGTAACGAACCAGGGCAGGATAGCAAAGGGACACCTCACCGAAGAGGACGTGGAAGAACTCCACCACTGTCTGGATTTGATACTGAAATATAACGGCGTATTCATTACAAAATACGAATTTTGCCCCCATAACCCCCGCGGCAGCCTGGCTCCCTATAATGTGGTCTGCGGATGCAGGAAGCCAAAGACCGGGATGATCGACGTGATATGCGACTCCCGGGACATTCATAAGGCCGGATCATGGATGGTCGGGGATTCCGAGATCGATATGCTTGCGGGCAGGAATTCCGGATTGAGGACGATCCAGGTCCTGACCGGCTCGGAGTACGATTCCGGGTACGCTGACTTTATCGAGATAGACCTGGTCGGCGCTGTGAGCAGGATATTGGAAGAGGACGAAAAATCCGGCTGACCGGAAAAGCCTTAATCCCATCCGGCGTTTTTATTCAGGTGGTTCTGCATTACGAATCTGGCGCGGACCTGATCGTATCCGAGCACATCCGAGAGCATCCTCGTCACAAGCTTCTTCGCCCTGGGGACGTCCCTCTCCCTCAAGGCAGAGCCCATATCCCGGAGGAGCTCTTCGAGGAGCGTATCGTCCTCATGACCGATACCGCCGCCCTCGGCAATCCTGCAGATAAGCTCGGTCAGGTCTCCCAGACGCTCAAGCGCCTTTTCTCCCTCGAGGTAAGTGCCGCCCATTTCTACTCCCGAATCCGATATTATTAATTTTACATTATTCCGGCAGCGGAGGGGATGCAGCCTCCTCGCAACGAACGGAAAAGTCAGTATAAAACTCGCCTGATATCAGTCGATTATATCGGCATCCCGAAGGGCAATTTGCAGAAGGACGAAGCCTGAGACCGCATCTTGAAATTCACCCCTTTAAAACATTAAACCCGTGACTATATTTTGATTAAAGCAGGTTTTTGAGATAAAAATCGGAGATAAAAAGATGAACAGAGAGCTAAACGAATTCACAGCGACACAGACAGAGACCGGATTCCGCGTCATGCTTCACGATAATCCGGAAGAGCTTGAGCTCAGCATAAGCGACCTGAACGAGTTCGCCAACAGGTACGCAAAGGAGATGATGACCGGAAAGAAGCCCGAGCTGACGGAAAAAGAGGAAATAATGATCTCGATATGGGAAATGGTGCTCCTGCCGAGCGACGTGAAGCATTGAGACTGTAATTTCAGATTATTATGGGCAATGAGGGATAAACTGTAACGAATTCGATGAGTTAAGACGATACATCGTTTCTAACTTGCTATTTCCCCGCGTATCGGCAGGCTATGTCCGACATTTTAGCCCCGAGAGAGGAATACGAGCTGTATTCCTCACGCACCCTCTTTTCGGTCTTTCCGAGGAGCTTTCCGCCGGGACTGAAATATTCCTCCGCGAGCCTGTAGAGCGACCTGTCATAGCAGTCGATCTCCCAATAACCGGTCTGGCGTATATATTCATCCCGGTTATCGCCTTCCCCCGTTTTAGAGGCTACATATCTGATCCAGAATTTCCTTTTATTACCGTCAATCTCTATATTAGCCGTATCCAGATACACAATGACTTCCCTGCCCTTTTCGTCGCCGATGACACTGACGTATTTCCATCCGTCTTTATCGGTTTTTTCACCCCGGCAGGAAACAAACACTATGAACACCGAAAAAAGCATCAAAAAAAACAAGCCGGACCTTTTAGCCATAAATCGCTCCTAACCGTTCTTTTTTACGTAGTCACAGACATAATTTAAAACCGCTTCGCTTAATGTATCCGGTTTTACGGGACTGAACTGCATCGCGCCCCGGGTCCCGTATTTGTCGACGATATCCCCTCCCGGCCCGTAGAATACGGCTTCGAGGTTCGTATCGGCCCTTTCATCGCAGTCCACTACACGCGCTATAGAAACCCGGACGAACGCGGCGCCCGAGGGGAGGGACTGCTCTTCATAAAACACATGACCCTGCCAGAACCTGACCTTCCCTCCGTAACTCTGTATGGTTTCCGTGTCGACGAAAACCCTGAACCTGGTCGAGTCGCCCATCGTACCGAACCCTATAGGCTGCCATACGACGGCGTCCGCCCCCGATGCCGCGAGAAAAACCGCTGTTCCTGTTATTAAGAGCCCGAGAAGTAACGCTTTCATATTATTCCGAATGTTATATTTTAGCCAAATATCCTGAGTATTAAAATGATGCCTTATAAAACCGGGAAGTTCCGCAGCATATAGAACCCGGCCGGAGTATCGTGTCGAAGGTTCTACCTTGCGCGGGCAATCTCGAGGTCGAGGTATTTTTTAGTCTCGTCGACTACGACCCTCGACAACCCCAGGAGTCCCACGAGATTAGGGAACGCCATGAGCCCGTTCATTACGTCGGCGAAAGTCCATACGAGCTCGAGCTTCACCACGGCGCCCACGAGCACGGCTACAGTGAATACGAGCCTGTAGGGTTTTACCGCCCTCTCCTTAAATATATATTCTATGGCCTTCTCGCCGTAGTAACACCAGCCGAGGAGGGTGGAGTATGCAAAGAAGGCGAGGCTGATCCCGAGGATGGCAGCTCCCGCCCCCGCGGGGAGTCTGCTCTCAAATGCGAGCGCCGTGAGCGTAGCGCCCGTTTCGCCGCTCATCCAGAAGCCGCTCGAAATTATCACGATTCCGGTAAAGGTGCAGATAATTATTGTATCGATAAAGGTCTGGGTCATGGACACGAGGGCCTGACCGACGGGGTTCTGGGTCTTCGCGGCCGCCGCGGCAATCGGCGAGCTGCCGAGACCGGATTCGTTTGAAAAGATGCCCCTTGCGACCCCTATCCTGACGGTCTGACTGATCGTCGAGCCTATGAACCCCCCGGCAGCGGCCGCGGGGGAAAATGCGTGGGAAAAGATCAGGTAGAAAGCGTGGGGTATGTTCTCCCTGTAAACGTAAAGGATTATCGAAGAACCGATCACGTAAAATATCAGCATGAAAGGCACTATCGCGCTTGTCGCCTTCGCAATGCTCTGGATCCCGCCAACGATAACGAGCCCGGTGCCGACGCACATGACGAGACCCGATATCCACGGGGGAACGCCGAATGCAGTCTGCATCGCGTCGGCAACGGAGTTCGACTGCACCATGTTCCCGATGCCGAAAGCCGCGATCGACGCGAATATGGCGAACAGCATGCCGAGCCACCTGAGCCCGAGCCCTTTCGATATGTAGTACATAGGGCCGCCGCTCATCGTTCCGAACTTGTCGACTTCCCTGTATTTGACGGCGAGGACGGCCTCGGAATATTTCGTGGCCATTCCCAGAAGCCCGGTCACCCACATCCAGAACATCGCCCCCGGGCCTCCCACGGCTATCGCCGTCGCGACACCGGCGATATTTCCCACCCCCACGGTCGCTGAAAGCGCCGTCATGAGGGCCTGGAAATGGGAGATGTCTCCTTCCCCCTCCTCGTGCCGCTTTACAAACGCCAGATAAAGGGAAGGTATGAGAGCGCGGAACTGGAGCCCTCTTAATATGATTGTCAGGTAGATACCGGTCCCCAGGAGCAGCGTAATCAAAGGAACGCCCCAGACTATGCTGCTCACCTCGGAAAAGAACGATGTGATAGATTCCTGCATGTATGTTTCCCGCCCTTGGATTTTTAAGATTAGAAACCTATCACATTTCTCGGATTATTGAAAACGGCCGAAAACAACGGCGGGATAGACTTCCCGGATGAAACACACCCGCAGGGAGGAAACGGCGATTATTGCAAAAAAAAAGACCCTTATGTACAATTATCCCATAGCTCAAGGACTTCTACGGAGGCAATACCTTATAATGACATCACAGAATCCATTTATAGCTTTGAAAGAAGAAATGGATAAACTGGTTATAGGACACGAGGAGGTTAAAATATCACTCCTCCTGGGTATCATAGCCAGGGAGCACATTTACGTCGAAGGACCGCCCGGGACTGCGAAGACCATGCTTGCCGAGATCATATCCGGGGCCGCGCAGCTTAAATTCTTCTTCTACCAGCTTCACAGGGACACCAGGCTCTCGGAACTGCTCGGGGATCTCGTCATATCCAAAGAAATCTCCGACGCCGGCGAAGTAATAAAACAGAAGGTAGTGAAGGGCGGAATACTGACCGCCGAGATCTGCCTGCTGGACGATATATCCAGGGCGCCGGGGGAATCGCTAAACGTGCTCCTGAGAATCCTGAACGAAAGAAAATTCTTCGACGAGGAAATACCGCTTCTGACGGCGATAGCGACAAGCAACCCGACAGCAGACGAATATTATAACGAGCCTCTCGACCCGGCGAACCTCGACAGGTTCGTCCTCCAGATAAACGCCCAGGGCCTGTCCTACGGGAAGAGATGGGACCAGGCGCGGGAAGTGATCAAGCTCTACACGCAGAGGCCGCTGGAATATCACGTGCCTGCAAGGGTCAGCAGGGAGGTGTTCGACGAATACTACAAGAAACTCGGAAGCCTCGACATACCTCACGAAGTCCAGGAGGGGCTGGCGAATTTCGTGGCCACACTCATAGAAGACTACGGATGCAATGAAACGAATTCCCTCATATCCGACAGGACGTTCTTCGTAAAGTCGCTCAAGATAATGAGGGCGCATGCGCTTCTCCACGGGAGGGACGCCTGCACGCTCCAAGACCTGAACGCTCTTAAATACATGACCGTTTTCAGGATCCCCGAAGAGGTATTCCTCCAGCTCGACCAGATTATCGAGGACCTCACTTCCAAAAAAAAAAAGACAGGGACAGGGGGAGCGAGCTAGAGCCGCAGCCGTCCTCGGAGTTTGACAAGGACGCCCCCGAAGAGCAGAAGCAGGATTCCCCCGACGAGCGGGGGAAAAAAGAGTCCCAGGACCAGCTCACCGAAGCCCGCAAGACCTTCTTTCAGGCCTTAAAAGAACTCAAGGAAAACATCCAGAAGGAGAGCTCCATGGCTCCGCCCGAGGATATGAACATCCCGTCTGACCCGGAGGGCCAGCTCTCGGACGACGGCGGCAAGAGGAACGAAAAGCAGCCCCCGAAGACCACCAAGGTATTCGCCAGCAAGTCCCCCGACCCCGGCGACGAAGAGGATTACTGGATAGGGGGCAAAAAGAATCTCGAATCGGCCGATAACGTAAAAGTGATAATGAAGGTCCTCGAAGGGAATTTCCAGAGGAGTATCGCGCTCCGCGCGCCTCACCCCGGCGGGCTGCCGAGGAAATGGAAGAGGATGAACTATTTCGACGAGATCGAGGACGTCGATCCATACGAGGTCATGTTCTGGTCGGAATACACCACGCCCACGCTCCCGAGGGTGCATAAGCGCGAAAAGGAGATGATGGGCGGGGAGATCGCTATCCTGAGGGACGTAAGCACTTCGATGATGGGCGTATACAGCGAATGGTCCTCGTCCGTCGTAAGGGGCGTCGTAGAGCTCGCCAGGTCGAAAAAAATGAGGGTCGGATACGTGGAATTCAACCACCGCTCGTACAAGTACAAGAGGAACTCCAAATTCTTCACGAGAGACTACCCGTGGATGCTGGAGCTCGCGTCCAAGACGGAATGTTCCGGGAACACCAATTACGAAGACGCGCTCAAGGACGCTCTGACGGAGTTCAGGGGGCGGGGGCTCAGGAACAAGCACATACTCTTCATCACCGACGGTATCCCCACGTCGGGCGACTGCGACGTGCTCGACGAAAGGACAAGGGCCAAAAAATTAGGCGTCTGCATACACTCGATTTTCATCGGGTCCAAGAACTACCCCCGCATACTCCAGAAGATATCGGGCGAGACGAGCGGGACGCAGTTCATAGCCACGCGGAGAAAGGACGGGACTATCAGGATCGAGAGGAGGGACAAGAAACTGCTCGCCCCAATACAGGAAGACAAATCGCACGTCGACCCTTTCGGTAAGGTATTCGCCTAGGCTTTTACCTCTGATACTCGGATACGGCCCTCTGGTGGTCTTTGTAATTCTCCGAGAAATAGTGCGTGCCGTCCCCCCTGGAGACGAAGTAGATATAGTCCACATGGGCCGGGTTCACAGCCGCTATTATAGATTCCTTCCCGGGATTCGATATAGGTCCGGGCGGAAGCCCGCTGATGAGATATGTATTGTATTCCGTCATCGTGCTCAGATCCCCTTTCGTGAGGTTCCCGTCGAAGTCCTCCCCCAATCCGTAAATAACGGTCGGGTCGCTCTCGAGCCTCATGCCGAGCTTCAAGCGGTTATGGAAAACAGCCGAAACGAGCTGCCTCTCCGCAGGGGCTCCGGTTTCCTTTTCAATCATGGAGGCGAGCGTTATTATCTCGTTGTCAGTAAGGTTTACCCTGTTCTTCAAACCGCCGAGAGAGCTATATACCTTTTTGAACCTGCCGAGCATCATCCGGACAAATTCAGCGGCCGTTACCCCTTTGGCATAGGAATAGGTGTCCGGAAAGAGGTATCCTTCGATACCCGTTATAGAGCGTCCGGGCAGGCTATCCAGTATCTCCGGGTCACGGGCTGCGGCAAGGAAATCGTCCGGGTCGAGCACGCCGTTCCTGCCGAGGAGCACCGCGGTCTCCCTGACAGTAAGCCCCTCGGGGACAGTGACTTTGTGGACAATAACGTCCCCCACCGAGAGCTTGAGAGCGACTTTAGCCATGGTATCACCCTTTTTAAACCCGTACTCCCCGGCTTTGAGCCTGTCCTGCCATCCCTTGCCGATTACATAGAGCACGAAGATGTCGCCGCTCCCGATTATCCCCTCATTCTCGAGTAACGCCGATATATTCCTCAAGCCCTTGCCCTTCGGTATATCGACGACCCTGTCTTCGGAAACAGTCGGAATATTATTGATATAGTAATAAACACCCCAGAGCGCAGATGCGCCCAGGACGAGGAGTATCAGAAATGCGATCGATATAATCTTTAATCTTCCGGAGCCCATTTCAAAACTTGCAATCTATCGGCGTTTCTCAATTACCGCCAGATCGTCCCTGTGGATGACTTCGTCGCTGTATTTATACCCGAGCGCGCCCTCCACGTCCTTCGTGCTCATACCCATTATTCGGCGGATTTCGTCGGAACCGTAAGACGTAAGCCCCCTCGCGACCTCGACCCCTTCCTCGTCGACACAGGTAACCGAATCCCCTATATCGAACTCCCCCCGCACGTCTTTGATGCCGGAGGGGAGGAGGCTCTTGCCGCGGGTAGTGATAGCCTTTACCGCTCCTCCGTCCAGGACCAGCTCGCCGGCCGACTTGAGAGTGAACGCGATCCAGTGCTTCCTGCCCCGGAGGCTCTTCTTCGAGGGCAGGAATATTGTCCCGACATCCCGGCCGTCGAATATATCCGCGAGCGTCGACTCCGATTTACCGTTCGCGATTATAGTCGGCACCCCGAATGCAGCCGCTGTCCTCGCTGCCTGAATCTTGGTTATCATCCCGCCCGTCGTCGTCCTCCCGAGCGTATCGCCGGCGACCGCCTCTATCTCCTCCCCTATCCGGTCTATGAGGGATATGAATTCCGCGTCCTCGTTCTTTCTCGGGTCTTTGTTATACAGGCCCTCGATATCAGTCAGCAGAATGAGGAGGTCGGCTTCGACGAGGGATGTGACTAGCGCGGCGAGGTTGTCGTTGTCGCCAAGCATTATTTCTTCCACCGCTACAGTATCGTTCTCGTTAACAATCGGAATTATGCCCATACCGAGGAGTGTCGTGAGCGTCTTCCGGGCGTTCAGGAACCTCTTCCTGTCCGCCAGCCCGTCGTGCGTGATAAGAATCTGCGCAACGATGAGCCCGAACGACGAGAACGCCCTTTCGTAATTCCAGATAAGGGTGCTCTGACCGCAAGCCGCGATCGCCTGCTTCATCGATATCTCGGTCGGCTTCCTTGAGAGATGGAGCTTCTTCATGCCGGACGCGATGGCGCCCGACGAAACCACTATGACCTCGATTCCCCGTGACTTGATCCCGGATATCTCTATCGCCAGGAGATCGAACACGCTCTCGGACAAGCTCCCTTTTTTGTCCGTGAGGACGCTGCTCCCTATCTTGATGATCACCCGTTTGACGCCGGAGATAATGGACTTTCTGTCAGATTTTTTCATTTAGTCCTGAAAAAAATTTATTTTCCCCTTCGTGCCCGTGTTCTCGCGAATTCTTGACAACGGGCCCCGGCCTAGCTATCTTAGTTCTTCACAAAGCGGGAATAGCTCAGCTGGCTAGAGCGTCTCCTTGCCAAGGAGAAGGTCGCGGGTTCGAATCCCGTTTCCCGCTCCACCCGTTCAATCCTCCATCGAAATATATCCCGGCTGAGACCTGATCCGGTCGCACCACAATATGACGCTCGGGTAGGGCGAAAGTTTTATCCCTCCCTCGGGGGCCAGGTTTACGTACGGGTAACAGGCGATATCGGCTATTGAATAGCTTCCGGCAAGGAAATCATTTCGCTCCAGGTGATCGTCCATGACCTTGAGCACCGCGCTGCCCTGCGTGCGGAGCTCGTTAAGCCTCTTTTCGTCCCTGTCCGCGGGACTGAGGAACTTCGTAAAATACCTCGCCACGGCGAGGTTCGGATCGACCGATGTTTTCCCGAAAAAGAGCCACTGAGCCATGGCTCCGAATCCCCGGAGGTCTTCGGGGTATAGCCGGTTGGGGGAGTATTTCCTTCCGAGGTACAGAAGTATCGCATTCGACTCCCACATATGGAAGCCTTCGTCTATCAGCACCGGAATTTTCCTGTTCGGGTTAAGTGACTGATAGTCACGCGCGTGCTGATCGCCCTTGAATATGTCGAGGTACTCCTTCTCGTATTCGACCCCGAGCTGGCTGAGCGCAAGCCTGACTTTGTAGCAGTTGCCCGAGAGCGGATGGTCATATAGTTTAAGCATCTTCAGTCATCCAGATATTTTTTGAATTTTTCGGTAAACCTCTCTTTCCCCATAACCCTCAAGGTCACCTCTTTCCTGGGGATAATATAATCTACCCTGCTCCTCGTGCAAACCTTCTGCTGTTCATAGATAACCACCTCGACCCTGACTTTACGCCCGTCCTCCCCGGTGATCCTGCCCCTTACCTCGAGTTCGGACGCAGTCCCAACCGGCCTCAGGAACTCCATGTCTATCTTTGCGGTCAGCGCGATCTTTTTGTACTTATCGAACATGGTCCAGAAAGCTACTTCGTCGACGAGCGCGCACTGGATACCGCCGTGGAGTATCCCCGGGAAACCCTGGAGGTGCTTTTCGGGCGTGATGCGGGTGTAGACGTCCCCCTTTTCGTCGTCGGCGTAGAATCTCAAGCGGAGCCCGTGAGTATTGCGCGGGTCGCAGGCGAAGCATCCGTAACCGGGGAAATCGAGGAATATATTTTCAATCTCGCGGATCATCTGAGCGCTGGGGGCATGCCAAAGAAAAATTACCCGGACTAATCCCTTTCCACTACCTTCGCCACGGCGGCTACCTTCTCGTCGGATTCGAGGTCGATGAGCGTGACACCCTGCGTGCCTCTCCCGAATACGCTTATCTCGGAAGCGTTCATCCTGATAACCTTCCCGCCGTGCGTGGTGATTATCATGATCTGCGTATCGTTAGTCACCTGAAAAGCGCCCACGACCCTTCCGTTCCTTCCTGAGGTCTTGATCGTGATAACGCCCTTCCCTCCCCGCCCGGTAACCCTGTACGCGGATACTAGGGTCCTCTTCCCGTATCCCATTTCGGTCACGGTAAGGACCTGGGCCTCAGGGTTTTCTATAACCTCCAGGCTTACGACCTGGTCCCCTTCGTCGAGCCTTATGCCTATTACGCCCGTTGCCGTCCTGCCCATATCCCTCACATCGTCTTCCTCGAACCTTATTGCCTGACCGAAATGTGACGTGAGGAGTATCTCGTCCTGACCGCTCGTAATCCTGGCTTCTATAAGCTCGTCGTCCTCTCTGATATTGAGCGCGATTATGCCTCCGGCACGGGGGTTGGAATAAGCCATAAGCTTGGTTTTCTTAACTATCCCGTTCTTAGTCGCCATGATGATATACTGGTTTTCCTTGAACTCCCTCACGGGGAGCACCGCGGCGACCTTCTCGCCTTCAGATAAGTTCAGGAGATTGACGAGGGCTTTCCCTCTCGCGGTCGGGCCCGCCTCCGGTATCTCGTGGACCTTTATCCAGTAACACCTGCCGAGGTTGGTGAAAAAGAGTACGTAGTTGTGCTTGGACGCTATAAAAAGGGTCTCGACAAAATCAAGCTCTTTCGTCGTGATGCCGGTCCTGCCCTTGCCCCCCCTCCTCTGACTCCGGTAGATACTCAACGGGGTCGTCTTTATATAACCGTCGTGAGTAGTAGTGACCACCATGTCCTCGTCCGCAATGAGGTCCTCTATCGAGATTTCCTCCGAGCTCTCGAGTATCTCGGTCCGCCTCTCGTCCCCGTACCTGTCTTTTATCTCTTTCAGCTCTTCGGTGACTATCCCCAGTATCAGGTGCTCGCGCTCGAGTATCTCCTTCAGGCGCTTCACTGTATTTATGAGCTCGTTCCTTTCCTCGAGTATCTTGTCCCTCTCGAGCGCGGTAAGGCGCTGGAGCCTCATGTCGAGTATTGCCTGCGCCTGAAGCTCCGAGAGGCCGAGTTTCTGCATCAACCCGTCTTTCGCCTCCTGGGGGCTCGCCGACTTGCGGATGAGGGCAATAACCTCGTCCAGGTGGTCGAGCGCTATCTTGAGGCCTTCCAGTATGTGGAGCCTGTCTTCAGCCTTGCCCAGCTCATACTGAGTGCGCCTGGTTACGACCTCTTTCCTGTGCTCAATGAAGTGGCTTATGGCTTCCTTGAGCGGGAGCACGCGGGGCTGGTTCCTCACGAGCGCGAGCATGATAATGCCGAAGGACATGTCCATCTGCGTATGCTTGTAGAGCTGGTTCAGCACGACGTCCGCGATGTCGCCGCGTTTGATATCTATGACCAGCCTTATCCCCTCTCTATCGGACTCGTCCCTTATATCGGATATGCCTTTTATCTTCTCGTCCTTGACGAGCTCCGCTATCCGCTCTATCAGCTTCACCTTGTTCACCTGATAAGGTATCTCGCTGACGATTATTATTTCCTTGTCTCCCTTCTTCTGCCTCTCTATCCTGGCTTTGGCCCTTATCCGTATTATTCCCCTGCCCGTTTCGTATGCCTCTCTGATCGGGGCCCTGCCCGTGATGAAGCCGCCCGTAGGGAAATCCGGCCCGGGGATGTGAGTCATAAGCTCGTCGAGGGTAATGTCCGGATTCCCGGCCTGCGCTACTACTGCGTCGATAAGCTCGTTAAGGTTGTGGGGGGGGATATTCGTCGACATACCGACGGCTATACCGGACGAGCCGTTCAGGAGCAGGTTCGGTATCTTGGCCGGGAGCACGAGTGGCTCTTTCTCGCCTCCGTCATAATTAGGGACGAAATCCACGGTCTCTTTTTCGAGGTCCGCGAGCATCTCGCTCGCTATCCTGTCGAGCCTGACCTCCGTGTACCTCATAGCGGCCGGGGGGTCTCCGTCTATAGAGCCGAAGTTGCCCTGACCGTCGACGAGCGTATACCTCATGGAAAAGTCCTGCGCCATTCTGACGAGCGCGTCGTAGATAGCGGCGTCGCCGTGCGGATGGTATTTACCCATCACGTCCCCGACTATCCTCGCCGACTTTTTATAGGGCCTGTTCCACTGGTTACCCGCCTCTTCCATTCCGTAGAGTATTCGCCTGTGCACCGGCTTGAGACCATCCCTCACGTCGGGAAGGGCGCGCCCGATGATAACGCTCATCGAGTAACTGAGATAAGACTCCTTCATCTCGTCTTCGATGTTGACGGGCAGTATCTGAGACGGCATTGTCATATATTACAGGCCTCCTAAATGTCTATAAATATTGGCTAATAAGGTTATATGAGAGGAAGGGAAGAGTCAATCGATTTGCAGCCGGAATAAATCATAAGGTACGTTAGATGAAAGATATTCCCCGAACAGGCCTAAGAACCGGCCAGCCTTCGGTCAGGGCCCGGAATAGGGCGTATATATGAAAAAATTTCTCTTCGGCGTAATCAAATTCACGATAAAAACGGTCCTGCTGATATTTGTCGCAACCATAGTCTGGGCGGCGCTCTACAGGTATGTGAATCCGCCTCTGACCCCCCTCATGGTCATCGGGTACTTCGGAGGAAAGAGGACTGTGAAAAAGGAGTGGAGCGACTATAAGAATATCTCGAATTACATGAAGCTCGCCGTGATCGCCGCGGAGGATCAGAAATTCCCCATGCACGAGGGTTTCGATATAGAGTCCATAAAAGACGCGATAGGCGATAAGATGAGCGGAGACAGACTACGCGGAGCGAGCACTATAAGCCAGCAGACCGCGAAGAACGTATTCCTCTGGCCGTCGAGGACCTGGATGCGAAAGGCGGCCGAAGCCTATTTCACGTTCCTCATCGAAAAGATATGGGGCAAGAAGAGGATACTTGAGGTGTATTTGAACGTCATCGAGACGGGGAAGGGCGTATACGGCGTCGGGAAAGCGGGTGAAATCTATTTCGGGAAATCAGCCGGGAACCTCACGAAGGAGGAATCCGCCCTTATAGCCGCCATACTTCCCAACCCAGTGCGCATGTCCGCAGTAAACCCTTCGAGATATGTGCGCGAACGGCAGGGGTGGATAATCGGTCAGATGGATAATCTGGGAACCGGCTATTTGAAGAGGATCAAATAATTTACAGTCGGACGAGAACACCCTTGCACGATTGCCGATTGACACGGTAATGGACGGGGTGTAATACAATGGATACATTTCGCAGCAGAGAGAACACGCATATGGCAAACGAGACTGTGCTCATAACAGGAGCTTCCTCAGGTATTGGGCTTGAGCTGGCGAGGTTGTTCGCGGCGGACGATTCGAACCTCGTGCTCGTCGCGCGGAGGGAGGATAGGCTGAAAGCGCTCGCGGACGAGATCAAATCCGAATTCGGCGTGGACGTCTTCGTTCTGCCGAAAGACCTTTCGGAAAAGAACGCCCCGAGAGAGATATTCGAAGCGCTTCAGAAAGAAGGCATACAAATCGACGTGGTCGTAAATAGCGCGGGCTTCGGCGCACGCGGAAAATTCGCCGAACTGGGCGAGGAAGGGCAGATGGACATGATCCAGGTTAACGTAGCGGCGCTCACACATCTGACGAGACTCTTCCTTCCGGGCATCATCGAACGCGGGCGCGGCGGTATACTCAACGTCGGCTCGCTCGCGGGGTTCCAGCCGGGGCCGAACCTGGCGGTCTATTACGCCACCAAGGCATATGTGCTGTCCTTCACCGAAGCCCTTTCCGAGGAGGTACGGAATCCGAATATAAAAATCACATGCCTCGCCCCCGGCCCGGTGAGGACGGAATTCGGTACGAAGTCCGAGCTCGACGATTCGCTCCTGTTCAAGATGAGCCTCATGGACGTCGAGCCCGTGGTCAGGGCGGGTTATGAGGGATTCAGGAGGGGGGATGTCATAGTGCTGCCCGGGATGAAACAGAAGCTTATACCGTTCCTTCTGAGATTCACGCCGCGGTTCCTCGTGAGGAAGATAGTAAAATCTCTTCAGTCCTGAACTTAAATCCGGGCATACCCGGTGAGTTCTCCGATCGAGAAACCATACGAAATTGCCTGATTGCTCTCTGAGTTTTACTGTGATATACTCATAATGAGTATTAATGAGTATTAGTTACATACAGATGAATTATACCAAGATAAGGATGGACGCATGAAAATCGTAAGAACTCTCAAAAAGAATCGGAATTCGATCCTTTCGTTAGTATGCCTCCTTGCATTGATCTTTGCCTACGGATGTCAGTGTCAAGGAGAGGTGGGAACCAAATCCGGAAATGCCGGCGGGATTAGTGCAAGCAGTTCGGTAGCCGATAAGAAATAAAATTATGTGTTAAATATCAATTCGGAGGAGGATTATGAAAATGAAATTATCAGCAAGAATAAAGAAAACCCTTAGAATATCCCTTATATTCATGAGTCTTGCCGTTGCCTTTGTCGTCCCCGGGGTTATGAAGTGCTCGGGTTCTGTAGACCCAGAAGGTAAAACCTCGACTCAGATATTTAGTTAACAACCGTAAAGGGCCGTCCGGCCCGGATTCGATAGGCTTGACAGGAATCAGTAACTATCAGAGAGTTATTCCGCAAAAAACCTTTCGAGGCCGGATATTACTTCTTCGGAGCCCGCTACGAGCTGACCGCATTCGGGAAGGGAATCGAGGAAGTACCTCCCGTAGAATTTACTGATTATCCTTCTATCCAATACGAGCACCACACCCCTGTCGCTCCTTGTCCTGATGAGCCTCCCGAACCCCTGCTTGAATTTAAGCACGGCCACGGGGACGCTGTAATCGGTGAACGAATTCACGCCCATGCTCTCCATATGCTCGACACGGGCTTCGATGATGGGCTCAGTCGGGACCCTGAACGGGAGCCTCGTTATCACGACCAGCCTGAGCGCGTTCCCCGGCACATCGACTCCCTCCCAGAAACTGTCGGTCGCGAAGAGGACCGACCCGTCCTCGAGCCTGAACTTATCGAGGAGCCTCCCCCTGGGGAGAGCGCCCTGCTTGAGAGCGAGCATGCCCGACGATTCGAGCTCTTCGTAAACCTGCCTGTACACGCTATCGAGGAGGTAATACGACGTGAAGAGGATGAGGGCGTTCCCACGGGACGCCTTCACCGCGTCCAGTATGAGCGGAGTGATCGTCCGCGAGTATTCCTTCGTTCCCGGCTCCGGCATATCGGTCGGTATCGACAGTAAAAGCTGCTCCGCGTAATCGAAGGGAGACGGGAGAATGAGCTCGGACACCCTCGTTTCGTCCATGAGGCCGAGCCCCGACTTCAAGAATTCGAAATCCTTTCTGACGGCCATGGTGGCCGAGGTCATTACGACCGTATCGCATCTGGAGTAGAGCCTCTCTTTTAACGGCTGGGATATATCGAGGGGGGAGAGCCCGAGGCCCGATACTACGGCGCCCCTCCCCATCCTGCCCTCCACCCACCTCACGTAACCGTCGTCGTCCGTGCTCAGGAACGTCGCGATCACGTCCGAATAGTAGTCGAGCTTGTTGGCGACACCCCTGAACTCCACTATGAGCCTCGCGAAATCGTTCTCCGACTCGTAATCGAGCAAGAAATCAGTAAACGACTTAATCTCCTCGTGGAGCTCCTTGAGCCTTATTCTCAGGACCGAGAACTTCCTGTCTATCTCCACCCACCCCTCGCGTGAAAAGGCCGTCTCCGTTATCCTTATGCTCACCTCCTGGCTTTCGGGCTCTTTCTCCTGCATGAGTGCGAGAGAGAAGTGATAAAGGGCATCGAAGGCGTCTGCAACGTATTCCTCGGCGGCGTCAATCCTCGGAGACAGGTTCTGCTCCACTCTCCTCAATACGTCGTTCACAATCCCCTTTCTGACGACCTTTACGAGCTTCGTCGCGAGGGACGCGCTGTAGTAGATGAGCCCCCTGGATTCCCCGCCCTTCCCCCTCCTCTTCATCCTCCTCAAGATCCTGATAATCCCGAATTTCGTGGCCCTCATTCCGAAGTGTGAGGTCGCCGCGTCCACTATATGGTGAGCCTCGTCGAAAATTATCCTCTTGAAAGGGGGGAGGATTCCGGCGTCGCTCTTCTCGGACGCGCCTTTGATCGAGAGGTCCGAAAACAGCAGGTGATGGTTTACTACAAGGAGCTGTGAAGAAGCGATCTCCCTCCGGGACTTATAAAAAAAACAACGGGAATAATATGGACACCTCGCTCTCAGGCAGCTGTCGCTCTCGGCGGATACCTTGTCCCATACGTCGTCGGGAGGGGTGAAGCTGAGGTCCGAGAGAGACCCGTCGTCCGTGACCTTGGCCCATTCGAGTATATCCGATATCGTGCCCACCTCGTCCTCGTCGGCGATCTCGAATAGGCCCTCGTTTACCGTTTCCGTCCTCAGCAGGCAGAGGTAGTTCCCCATACCCTTGACGAGGGAATAATTGAATTCCCCGTCGAACGCCTTATGCACGAGAGGGATGTCTTTATCTATAAGCTGTTCCTGGAGGTTAATAGTGTTGGTCGATATAACTACCCTCTCGCCGTTCAGTATCGACCAGGCGACAGCCGGTATGAGATATGAAAGCGTCTTCCCGGTCCCGGTCCCGGCTTCTATAAGCGAAATATGGTTCTCGTTGAACGCCCCGGCGACTGCTTCGAGCATTGCGAGCTGCTCGTCCCGGAGCTCGTATTTATCACCCATCAAACGGGCGATACCGCCTTCGGGAAGGAGGTGCCCCCTGATCTTATCCATGTCGAGGCGCTCGATTTCCCTTTCGGAGAAGGGCTCCACGACCACGTATATTTGCGAAGCGTCGTTATCCACGATGTAGAAACCGATCCCCTCGTTGCCGAATACCGAGGCCATGCGTATGTCGTGCTCGGAGGGCGTGAGGTTCCCCGAAGGATGGTTGTGAATGACGACCTCCCCCGGCAGCGCCGAATCGACGACAGCGGGGACGGAATTGTTGTTCCCGCGCGCCACGACGCGCACTTCGTCTATGACGGTCCCTTCCGTAATGGAGCCGACGAAAAAGACCTCGTTCCCCGAGGCCTCTTCGATGCTTATCCTGATGCGGTTTTTTGCGCGGGACGAAAGGAGATCCTTCTGCACGCTGAAAAGTCTACATTATTTGGGAGACTTTCACAGACGGCAAAACACGCCGCATATTGCTTAAACAAATCAGTTTTGGTACGGTATCAGGTTGAATTGCCTGGAGGGGTGGCCGAGCGGCCGAAGGCGCTGGTCTCGAAAACCAGTAGAGTCGAAAGGCTCTCGTGGGTTCAAATCCCACCCCCTCCGCCATGTTATTTGCATTGCCCAAAGGCAATGTTCAGCATAAATCTCCCTTGCCGAGTTCCCTAAGACAAGCGGAATCCACGTATCTACGAATCTGCAGCCGATATATTGCGCCTGATCAAGATAATTTATACTTATTGTTAGTTGAGGGAGGGGACTAAATATGATCGACGTAAAACACCTGCTAAAAGTTACTTCGGCCTGGGTAAGCGTCGCTTATGCCGTGTGTTACGCCGGCGTGGCGATTTATCCCCCGATAAGGGATTTGTTCATGCAATACGCCCTGCACACGAAAACTACTTTCATCTCCGACTATTTCGGAGTCGGCTATTTCATTTCAGGCTTGATTATATGGAACATTGTCGCACTGCTCGCTGTCGCACTCTTCACATACTTTTTCAATACTTTCAAAAAATAATCGAAAGAATTTGCCGCCAAAGAAAATTTTGATATATTAAAATTATGAGAAAAATAATCGTAACTGAATTTGTAACTTTAGACGGCGTGGTACAGGCGCCCGGCGGCCCTGAAGAAGATATTAGCGGGGGGTTTAAATATGGTGGCTGGATTGTTCCTTACCATGACGCAGTCAAAGAAAAGCTTGAAAATGCATTGACGTCATTATAATTAAGAAAGTGGAGTCAAAATATTAAATCGAGGTGAAATATCATGGATAAAGTAGTGCATTTTGAGATTCCGGTTGACGATCTGGCGCGCGCCAAGAAGTTCTATAGCTCCATATTCGGCTGGGAGATCCAGGACTGGCCGATGCCCGGAGGTGTAACGTACACCGGCGTGAGGACAGTTCCCGTGGACGAGAAAACGTTCATGCCCAAAGAGCCCGGCGCCATTAACGGCGGAATGATGCAGCGGAGTAAAGACGTACACTCCCCTATCATTACCATTAATGTCGACTCGATTGACGAATATGTAAAGAAAATCAAGGCAGCCGGTGGCAAAGCTATAATGCCAAAAGGAGAAGTCCCGGACATGGGCTTTTATGCCTATGTCAATGACTCCGAGGGCAACGTGATCGGTTTGTGGGAAAGTCTGAAAAAGGATTAGGAAAAGTTGTTTAGAAATCTCACGGGGGTGAGCTATTTGAGTTCCCCCGCCAAAGAAAGGCTCGTGACCCTCATATCTGTGCTCGAATATCCGCCTGTTAGATCCCCTCACGCCGGCTTTATGACCCCGGAAAAAGCAGACGAATACACAGCATTTACCTCTGCGCCCCTAATAAATGCCCATATTTCTAATCATGCCGGTGAGTTAATCGGACGATTGGTCGGCTTAGCGGGTGAGCCTATCAGTACTTCTAACACTGATTTTAGCCGGAGACTTCATATTTGATATATCCTTAACAAAAGTGTTGGTAAGCCGCTAAAATCAGGAATAATTAATGAAATCCGGCCATGACAAATTATTCCGTATAGACGGTATCCGATTGGTTATAATATTAAAATCAAAAATAGCCCCCGGAGATATAACCGAATGAGAAAAGCACTGTTTACGCTGCTTATCATATGTACTTCATCTTTGACCTCCGATCTGATTCCGGAAACGTACGCTCTTGGGGACGTGGACGGCAGAGACTTCAGCAACCGGCAAACAAGCCCCGGCACGAATACCAAAATAAGCCCGAGCCTGACGAAAGTCCTTGATAAAATGGCCGGCACCGCGGCATTGAGAAACGGTGCCGAAAGCCTTAACGCGGAGGATTTTTCCACGCCGCTCGTAAAGGTGGACGGCGAGGGGAATGTTCAGGTTTATGTGCACATGAGTGAGACGAGCGGCGGGAACATCGAGCAGCTAAAGGGAATTGGCCTGGTCCCTGAAATAACAAACGACGATCTGAAGATCGTGCAGGGCTGGATACCCGGCGGCAGCGTGGAGAAAGCCGCCGAGCTGGGGTTCGTCTTGAGGATCACCCCGCCCAGCTACGGGCATACGAGAGCGGGCTCCGTAACTACCGAGGGGGACGAGATTATGGGCTCGGACGAAGCGAGGGAAACGTTCGGAGTGGACGGCGCGGGAATAAAGGTAGGCGTCATATCGGACGGCGTCGACAGCCTCGCGGCTTCCCAGCTATCGGGCGACCTCCCGAACATAGTTCAGGTGGGCGACCCCGGGAGCGGGGACGAGGGGACGGCCATTCTCGAGATCGTGTACGATATAGCGCCGGGGGCCGACCTCGCGTTTCACAACGGCACCACTACGCTCAATTTCATCGAAGCGATCGAATTCTTCACCAATAACGGCGTAGACGTAATAGTAGACGACATAGGGTTTCTCGCAGAGCCCTTCTTCCAGGACGGCTCAATCGCGCAGGCTGCCGCGGGTGCGGTGGATAACGGAATAATTTACGTCTCGTCCGCGGGCAACGACGGCGACGCCCATTATCAGGCCCTGTTCCTGGATACCGACCCGGGGGACGCAGAGACGGAGCTCCACGATTTCGGGCTCGCGGCGGGAGAAGGGAGCGACGTGGGTATGACAATCGAGCTTCCCGCGAACAGAACCTCGATCGTCGTGCTCCAGTGGAGTAACCCGTTCGGTGAGGCCTCTGACGACTACGACCTTTTTCTCGTCGACCCCGACACTGCGGACATACTGGCCTCGAGCACTGATACCCAGAACGGCGACGACGACCCGATTGAAATAGCAGCAATTTCTAATGATGGACCGGGTACGGGATTCTTCGACATAGTTATAAATAAATTCAGCGGCGAAGACCAGACCCTCGAAATATTTTTCAACCAGAGCGGCACGCCGGTTGAATTCAACGTTTCCGAGAACAGCGTCTACGGCCATCCGGCGGCCCCCGGTGTGATATCGGTGGGCGCAACGTTCGAGGGCGATGTGGACTTCTTCAGCTCGGAAGGCCCTTCGTCCATATTCTTTTCGCCGGTAGTGACTGTCGCGGCCTTAGAGACCGGCCGCGCGGCTCCGCTTCTGGAAGACAGGGACACGCCCACAATCGTCGCCCCGAACAGGGTATCGACGGGCGTTCCGGGATTCTTCAATTTCGCGGGCACGTCGGCATCGGCTCCTCACGTAGCAGGGGTAGCGGCGCTCGTGCTCCAGGCCCTGGGATTCGGCGCGGATATAGAATCCGCTAATTCCGTGGAATCCTCCGTCATAACGGCCAGGCAGGTCGAAGAGGTCACGGATATCATCACCGGCACCGCAGACGATCTGCCCCCCGCGGGTTTCGATAATATTTCCGGCTTCGGGAGCATAAACGCCTGCGCCGCAGTGGCTGAAGCTCTGGGTGAAGACGGATGTAACGACACCGAACCCCCACCCGGTGACGGTGACTCAAACGACAGCGGCGGCTGTTCCGTTTACGGGCCCGGCGGCGAAACGATATCTCGGGAACCGCCTTTGCAAATATTCTGATACTTCTGATTCCTGTCTTTGTAACGGCGCTCGGACTTCCTCAGAAGAAGGATTCAGTGAATGAAGCTTTTGATTATCGGGCTTGACTGCGCCGACCCGAGGTTCGTCTTCGGATGGAAGGACGAGCTTCCCAACCTCAGCGAAGCTCATGGAAAATGGCGCTTACGGACCAATGCGCTCCTGCCACCCCCCGATCACAGTCCCCGCATGGGCCGTGATGATGAGCGGGAAGGACCCTGGGGAGCTCGGATACTACGGTTTCAGGAACAGAAAGGACCACTCCTACGACGGATACACCATAGCGAACGCGACGGCCGTAAAGTGCGACAGGGTCTGGGACATATTATCCCGATCGGGGAAGAAGGTAGTCCTCCTGGGCGTCCCCCAGACATACCCGCCCAAGCCGGTAAACGGCTGCGTCGTGAGCGGGTTCCTCGCCCCATCGACCGAGAGCAATTACACCTACCCTGCCCCTCTCAAGGACGAGATAGAGGAGGTTTCGGGCGGATACGTGCTCGACGTCGAGAACTTCAGGACGGACGACAAGGAAGCGCTCCTCGGAAGGATATACGAAAAGACCCAAAAGCACTTCAAGGTCGCAAAGCATCTCATAAAGTCGAAGCCCTGGGACTTCTTCATGCTCGTCGAGATGGGGGTCGACCGCATACATCACGGGTTCTGGAGCTTCATAGACCCTGAGCACAGGAAGTTCGTGCCCGGCAACCCGTTCGAGAACTCTATAAAGGAATACTATAAATACTGTGACGGAGAAATCGGCGAGCTTTTATCTCTCGTCCCTGAAGATACGGTCGTGATCGTTGTATCCGACCACGGCGCGAGAAAGATGGAAGGGGGCATATGCTTCAACGAATGGCTTATCAGGGAAGGGTATCTGACGCTGAAGCAATACCCCAGGGAACAGACGAGGATCGCCGACGCGGAGATCGACTGGCGGAAGACACTCGCGTGGGGGGACGGCGGGTATTACGGACGCCTCTTCATGAACGTCAGGGGGAGGGAGCCCGAGGGGATAATAGAGCCGGGGGATTATGAAGCGATTCGCTCCGAGCTAATACGCAAGATCGAGGCGATCCCGGGCCCTGACGGCGAGAATATCGGAACCAGGGCATACAGGCCCGGGGACATTTACAGGGAAACGAACGGAGTCCCCCCCGACCTTATCGTCTATTTCGGGGCGCTCGGCTGGCGCTCGGTCGGGAGCGTCGGACAGGGAAACATACACACATTCGAGAACGATACGGGGTCCGACGATGCCAACCACGACTGGAACGGGATATTCATACTCGATGAAAACGGCTGCAGGGCGGGGAATCTCGAGCAGGGGTACAGGGACGGAATCGAGATTTACGATATAGCCCCCACGATTCTCGACCTCTTCGGGATGAAGCTCGAGGGCGAGACCGCCGGGGAGAGCCTCACGAGCACAGGAACCGACGGCCTAATCGGCAGAATCAAGAGGATCTGGAAGTAGGTGAAAATGAAAATTCAAACGTTAGTAAATTCCCGGCGAAAAGATAAAGTTCGTCAGGAATTGACTGCGGCATGACGGGAAGGGAATAATATAGCAAAATGCGACAAACAGGCGACTCGGTAAAACAGTTAATAATATCGGCACTGGCCGTCTCTCTATCGATTGCGATACTCGACGCATCGATCGGGATAATCATCACAGAAACCAAATTCGTGATGTTCAGGTCGATACTGCTGCCTATAGCCGTAACCGCCGGGTTCTCGTTCCTTCTGCTGCTCGGCTCGTGGTATCTTGCGGGGGCGAGGCTCGTGAAGAGATTCAGCCTGGACAGGATACCGGCCGTTATATCGTTCGGGGTAGGTATCGGGGTCACTGAATTGCTCATCTCCGTCAACTATCACGATTTCGACGCCGACTGGGCGATGTTCAGGATGAAGCTACTCGTATTTATTGTTATTTCGATTTTCGCGCTCGTTTTATCCTACTATATCTCCAAAAGAATAAACCGGTCTCAATCAGGCGCGCTCGCGGGCTCCATGCTGAGCATCCTGATTCCGCTGATCCTGACTGTTATCATGATAATGATCTGGCTTAACAAACACAGCGAGATAACCGCCTATGATTTATCCCTGGGATTTTTCTCGATAGTCCTCCTGACGCTCGGATTATTTTTTCTGTTAGTAAAAACCAGGTTCGATACGACGATACCCCTCTCGGTTTTAATGTTTTTGGCCATCGCCGTCGGCCCTGCCGTATTTGTGATGATGAAAAAAACCTACGAGCCTTCCGCGAGCGGCTTTAAGCCCTCCTCCGATCACAAGGTCAAACACGTGATATTGATTACGATAGACACGCTCAGGGCAGACGCGCTGTCCTCGTACGGCGGCACCGCGACATCGACCCCTAATATAGACTCTCTGGCAAAAGACGGGACTCTGTTCAGAAACGCGTACTCGGCCGCACCCTGGACCCTGCCGGCTTTTTCGTCCATTATGACCGGGGTCTCGCCGACGGTCCATAGGACATTCGCGTTCGATTCGGTGCTCCCGGAGAAATTTAAAACGATTGCGGAATACCTCCGCGACTCGGGATATTACACCGCAGCGATAGGCGACAACTTTTATCTCCATCCCGAATTCAATATGGACCAGGGCTTCCTGGAATACAATTTTTACCCGAGACGGCAAATGGTAGTCGATTCGTTCGGGGCGACATTGATAAAAAAAAGCTTCCCGCGCGCAATGAATCCATATGCATCGACGGGAGAGTTAACCGATCTGGCGATTGACTGGATCGGGAAGAACCGTGATTCCGATTTCTTTCTCTGGGTGCATTATTACGACCCGCATCTACCGTACACGCCGCCGATGGAATACATTTCAAAAGACGCAGTGCCCGACGATACCATCGGTTACAAGCTTGAGAGCGCGTCCGCGATAAGGGACGGACATTTCGCCCCCAATGCCTCACAAAGAAAATGGATAAAGGAGCTCTATGACGCCGAGGTCAGGTACGTCGATTCGAACTTGGGCAGGTTGATAGATGCGTTCAAAGAAGAAAGCCTCTATAAGAGCTCGCTGATAATACTCACGAGCGACCACGGCGAAGAGTTCTGGGAACACGACGGGTTCGAGCACGGACATACTCTATATAACGAGCTGATTCACGTCCCGCTCATAGTCAAACTGCCCGGCAAGCATTCGGGACAGATAGTGGAAGAAGAGGTTACGACCCAGAGCCTGATGCCGACTCTCCTCCAGTTAACGCGGATCCCCAACGAAAGCGAAGCCGCAACCGCCGAATCACTGGCCCCGCTATTAACCGAAAGCCCTTCTTCTTTTGCCGAAGAGCCCTTAGTAAGCACGGGGCTTCTCTACTACGAAAACAGGGAAGGAGTAGTATTTCAAGGCAACAAATATATAGAGAGCCTCGTAACCGGACAGGGAGAGCTCTACAACCTGAAGACTGACCCGGACGAACAGAACCCGCTCGAACTATCCCGGAATAGATTGAAATCCGACCAGGCAAAAAACATAATGTCTAACCACAATCGGGAATCGGAGATGCTGACCAAACAGCTCGGCATTTCATACACCGAGAAGGCGGCCCTGGACAAAGAAAAGATAGAGAAGCTCAAGGCGCTTAATTACATCCAGTAGCTCTTTTTGGGCAGGGTCCCCTTAAAAACCGGCCAGTATGATGAGGAAATGACATCACATAAAAAGTCCATTAGAATACCGAACTTAATGCCGAAGAATAATCTGAAAAACCTCCCCGCGATATTCGTTATTTTTTTCGCCCTCTACGCCGCTTCGACGGACAGCGCCTATGCATATATAGGCCCCGGCGCGGGCTTCGCATTCCTCTCGTCTTTTCTCATAATGATAGTAACGTTCGCCCTCGCGATATTCTATCTCCTTTCCTGGCCTTTCCGTTATGCGCTGAGGGCCCTCTGGCGAAGCGGATCGAGGACGAAGAGCAGCGTATCCCGCGTGATAATAATCGGGCTTGACGGAATGGACCCGAAGCTGGCGGAAGAATTCATGCAGAAGGGGAAGCTGCCTAACTTTACGAGGTTAAGGGAACAGGGGACTTTCACCTCTCTCGCCACCAGTTATCCGTCCATATCTCCTGTCGCCTGGTCGTCTTTCATGACCGGGGTCGACCCTTCCCACCACAACATATTCGATTTCATTACGAGAGACCCCTGCACGTATCAGCCCATGCTCACCTCGGCCGAAATAGGGAAAGCCTCGAGGGTGCTCCCCATCGGGAAATACATGATCCCCCTCGGCAAACCCAGGATGAAGCTCCTTAGGAAGGGCCGCCCTTTCTGGAAGATACTCGGCGAGCACGGGGTATGGAGCTCGGTGCTGCGTGTCCCCATTACCTTCCCGCCTGAAAAATTCAACGGCGTTTTACTCTCGGGGATGTGCGTCCCCGATCTCAAGGGGTCACAGGGGACGTTCGCCCACTACACTACAGACAAGAATAAGAACGAAGTGGAGACGGGAGGGGTGAGCAGGTTCGTGGAGATACAAAACGGAGTCATAAGCACCCTCTTGTACGGCCCGGATAACAGCCTGGTCAGAAACGGAAAGGAAATAACCATACCGCTCAGGATAAAGATCGACAAAGGCGCGGGGAAAGCGGTCATCGATATATCGGGCCAGCGTTTCGAGCTCGCCCCGAGAATGTATTCGCCCTGGATAAGGCTCGCCTTCCCGGCGGGTTTGGGTATTAAAGTCCACGGCATATGCCGCTTCTATATAAACACGCTCGACGACGGGTTCGATATGTACGTAACCCCGATCAACATCGACCCTGAAAGCCCGGCTCTCCCGATATCCCACCCGTTCGTGTACTCCATATACCTGGCCAAGCTCCAGGGCTCATTCGGCACACTCGGGCTCGCGGAAGACACCTGGGCGCTCAACGAAGGGGTAATTGACGAAGACGCCTTTCTGGAGCAGGCCTACCTGCTTTACGAGGAGAGGGAAAAAATGTTTTTTAACGCCCTCGAAAAAACACCGAGAGGGCTCTGTACGTGCGTCTTCGATACGACCGACAGGGTCCAGCACATGTTCTTCCGCTGCCTCGACGACGACCACCCGGCGAATAAGGGAAAGGAAACGGAAAAATACAAAAACGTAATCGAGGATCTCTACGTCAGAATGGACGGACTTATCGGGAAAGCCCTCGAATACACTGACGACAAGACCGTGCTGATGGTTATATCCGACCACGGATTCACCCAGTTCAAACGGGGAGTCAATCTGAACAGCTGGCTCTTTCAGAACGGGTATCTCAAGCTCAAGGACGGCGGAAGCACGAGCGGCGACTGGTTTAAGAACGTGGATTGGGACGGGACGCAGGCATTTTCACTCGGTCTCGCGGGCATATTCATCAACAGAAAAGGAAGGGAAATGAAGGGCATCGTCGAGGAAGGGGAAGGGGTCTCGCTCTTGAAGTCCGAGCTCATAAGAAAGCTCACCGGACTGAGAGACGAACAGACGGGAGCCGTATCGATCCGGGAGGTCATAGACACAGACGCGGCTTCAACCGGGCCCTACAAGCACGACGCCCCGGACCTGCTCGTGGGCTATAATGCGGGGTATAGAAGCTCGTGGACCTGCGCCGTGGGACGCGTTACCGAACACGTGTTCGAGGATAACACGAAGCACTGGAGCGGCGACCACTGCGTCGACCCTAAAATAGTCCCGGGCGTCATTTTCTCAAACCGCAGAATCGTGAAGGAGAACCCCCGCCTGACCGATATGGCCCCGACGGTGATGAAGTTATTCGGCGTGGGTATTCCGGGCTATATGAAAGGAAAGCCTCTCTTCGATGAAATACCCGGCGTTACCAAGGAAGCCGGGGGCGAATTCGGGGATGAAGAGAAGAAGAGCGCGAGGGCAGTATAATATCCCGGCAAAAAAAGAATTCACGGTGATTTTTTTAATCAGAGAAAGTGAGAATGATAAAAACATAAATTCGTACGACAGTAAAACATGATGCAGATTTCTAAATTCGGCCTGAGCAGCGCAATTCTCTTTTCCGTATATATAGCGGTCATGCTCGCATCGGCGGGGTGCGGGCAAAACGAAGCGCCGTCTCACGCCGGGCCCGGAGTGACGGACAAGAAGATGATTATCATCGGGTTCGACGGAATGGACCCGAAAATTGTAACGCGCCTCATGGCAGAGGGGAAACTCCCCAATTTCAAGAAGCTCAGCGAGTCGGGCGGCTTCAAGCCGCTCGCGACGAGCATCCCCCCTCAAAGCCCCGTCGCATGGTCAAACTTCATTACAGGCATGAACCCGGGCGGGCACGGCATATTCGATTTCATTCACAGGGACCCGGAAAGCATCTTCCCTTATCTTTCAACTTCCAGAAGCGAATCTGCCTCAAAAACCGTCAAGATCGGCAAATGGGTGTTGCCGCTATCCCCGGGCAAGGTCTCTTTACTCCGCCAGGGTAAAGCGTTCTGGGAATACCTGTCGGAGAACGGGATTGAGACCACCATATTCAGGGTGCCCGCGAACTTTCCGACCACGGACGACAAGGCCAATCAAATTTCGGGAATGGGAACGCCCGATATGCAGGGGACATACGGGACGTACTCCTACTATACGGACGAGGACACGGACAAGTTCGAGAATTTGTCGGGCGGCAAGGTCTTTCCCGTCGACGTTTTCAAGAACAGGGTGCGAGGCAGACTCCCCGGACCCATAAATACGTTCAGAAAAGACACACCCGAAAGCAAAGTCGATTTCACCGTTTTTATAGACCCCGAAAATCCCGTGGCGAAGGTTTCCGTACAGGACAAGGAAATCATACTCAAGGAAGGCGAATGGAGCGACTGGATCAGGATAAATTACGAACTGCTCCCCTATCTGCAGAAGGCGGGCGGTATCGTGCGTTTTTACCTCAAAGAGGTGAGGCCGAATTTCAAGCTTTACGTCACTCCTGTAAACATAGACCCGTCCGATCCGGCCCTTCCGATCTCCACGCCAAAGGACTACTCGGGCAAGATAGCGGAGAGCGTGGGTCTATTCTATACGCAGGGAATACCTGAGGATTCGAAAGCATTGTCGGAGTTCGTGCTCGAAGACGGCGAGTTCCTCGACCAGACGAATATAGTATTCGGAGAAGAACAGGATATGCTCGGCTACGAGCTCGGGAGGTTCAGGTCAGGCCTGCTCTTCTTCTATATAGGCAGGGTCGACCAGCTCTCCCATATGTTCTGGCGCACGATGGACCCGAAACACCCGGCCTACGATTCGGGGAGCAAGCTCAAGCTCGTGATCGAAAATGCTTATATTGAAATGGACGGTGTGCTCGGACGCGTGCTCGACTCGATCGACGGCGATACGACCGTTATCGTCCTTTCCGATCACGGCTTCGCCCCGTTCTACAGGGCTTTTAATCTAAACACCTGGCTCAAGGACAACGGATACGCGCAGCTGACCGACGACTCGGAAGGCGAGTTCTTCCAGAACGTCGATTGGGGCAGGACACGCGCATACGGGGTCGGATTCAACGGTCTTTTTCTAAACTTAAAGGGAAGGGAATTCAAAGGGATCGTGGGACCCGGGGACAGGGAACGACTGCTCGACGAGATTTCCGAAAAGCTTCTATCCATACGGGACCCTAAGAACGGCGAACAGGTGATATCCAGGGTATATAAAGCGGAGGAGATATACAGCGGCCCATATCTCGGGGATGCACCCGATCTGATAGTGGGTTACAATAAGGGATACCGTGCTTCCTGGGAGACCGTGCTCGGCAGTTTTCCAAGGGAGATTTTGAGAGACAACAGGCAGAAGTGGAGCGGTGACCACCTTATGGAAGCAGCTCTCGTACCGGGAATCCTGCTCTCGAATAAGGAGATAAAGTCGGAGAACCCGGCGCTCACGGACCTGGCGCCGACGGTCCTCGGGGAATTCGGAATCCCGAAGCAGGAAGGGATGATCGGAGAGAGCATTTTTAAGGACGAGAATCCGGGAATAAATAGCGTCAATATCAAGGAGGAACATTAATGTTCGGCGGCTCGAAGATAAAACTGGATAAGGACCTGCTCGAGAGATGCAAGCAATACGCTGAGGAAACGGGTTACACCTCTGTTGAAGAATTCATCGCGTACACGCTCGAAAGGGAAATAAAAAAAGGGCAGAAGCAATCCCCCGAAGACGAAGAAAAGGTAGCCAAAAGGCTAAAGGGCCTCGGGTATATCGAATAGGCACGCAATCTGTTTCAGGGACATTCGGTGAAATCACATCCGCCGGAATATGCGCAGAATTCACTGACTGCCGATCAGGTACGAAATGCAGAATTTCAACAGAGCGATAAGCGGTTTCTTTAACCTCGTCATCTCACCCTTCAAGACTATCGACCCCATATGGTCGCTCGCCCTCTTTTCGCTCCTTATCGGAATAATAATGCTCATAATCTTCCGCTACACGTCCGACCAGCAGAAGATAAGGGAGACCAAGAGCAAGATCAGGGCGTATATATTCGAGCTCAGTCTCTTCAAGGACGAGATCGGCATAGTGCTCTCCGCCCAGAAAAATATTTTTATTTACAACCTCAAGTATATCAAATACGCGCTCAAGCCCATGCTCTTCATGATGGTACCGCTCGTGCTGATACTGATCCAGCTCGAGAGCTGGTACGGTCACAGGCCGCTTAAGCCTGACGAATCCGCTATAGTCTCGCTCAAGCTCCGTGAAGGCGGCCATACGCTTTCGGACATAACGCTCAAAGCGGGGGAAGGGATTATTGTCGAGACGCCGCCTCTAAGGATTCCCGGATCAGAACGAAATCGACTGGAGGATACGTGCGCGGGAAACCGGGGATCAGGACCTGACATTTAACGTGCCTGGAGAGGAGATCCGGCAGAAAGTCATAGTTTCCGAAAAGGGCCTCGTGCAGGTCTCCCGATTGGCGTCCGCATCGGCGTCGGGTTTCACGGATACCCTGCTCAATCCCGCTCTCAGGCATCTGCCGGGAGACTCGCAGGTGGAGCAGATAAAGATCGATTATCCCGCCATGTCGATAGAAATATATAAATGGCATGTCCACTGGCTGGTCATCGTGTTCGTGCTATCGATTGTCTTCGGATTCGCCCTTAAAGGACTGTTCAGGGTCGAGATATGAGAGCGGCGAGGGAATTCGAGACCCGCATTCCGGTCACAAAAGAATTTGGGGTAGTGCTACCCGCGCGCCGTCTCCTCAAGATGTGAGGTTAAGGGTGATGCGTCTCTTCTCGACGTCTGCGGCGGTCACCTTCACACGCACCGTCTGACCTATGTCAAACCAGCGCTTCCTCCAGTTTGGAACGCTGTCTCTGGGTACGAGGCCTTCCACGAAGACCTCCTTGACCTCGACAAACATTCCGAAAGGCAGAACGCTGAGAACGACCGCCTCATACTCCTGTCCTATGTAGGACTTCATCAGATAAGCCCTTTCGAGGTTAATGGCCTCCCTCTCGATCTCGTCGGCAGTCCTCTCTTTCCTGGATAGCTGCTCAGCCATCCAGTCGAGAGACTCCTTGTCATATGGTGTCGAACCGTGTTTCAGCAGTGAGTTAGTAATCCTGTGGACTATCAAATCAGGATAACGCCTGATAGGTGAGGTGAAGTGTGAGTAGTGCTTTATAGCAAGTCCGAAATGGCCTTTTTCCTCGGTCGAATATATGGCCCGTTTTAAAGAGCGCAGTATGAGCATGTTGACGGCCATTTCTTCGGGCCTTCCCCTGCTCATGTTGATCACCCGCTGGAAATCCAGGGTGTCTAATTTCCCCGAGTCCGACAGGGAGTAGCCCAGTTTTTTTAACCCCTCTGAAAGCTCGAGTATGGATTCTTCATCAGGATTTTCGTGAATTCTGTATATGGACGGGACCTCGGCCTTACGCGTATATTCGGCTACCGCCGAATTCGCCGCGATCATGAACTCTTCGATCAGCCCGTGCGCCAGGTTCCTCTGCGTCCTTACGACGTCCACGGTCCTCCCAAGCTCGTCCCGTATGAGGTCAGGCTCCGGGATGTCGAAATTGAGCTCGCCCTTTTCGATCCTCCTCTCTCTTATATGCTGGTAAAGCTCGTTCATAATGAAGAGCTTCTCGGTTATCAGCTTCTCCTCGAGCGGCACCCTCTCCGAATCGCCGAGTCTCGCGGCGACCTTCGAGTATGTAAGCCGCGCCGCGCTCCTTATGACGCTGTTATAAACCTTGAAGTCCACCATCTGGCCCTTTCGGTTGAAGTCCATCTCGACCGTTTTCGTGAGCCTGTCCTTGTAAGGCACGAGGCTGCACAGGTCGTTCGAAAGCCTTTCCGGCAGCATGGGCACGACCATGTGAGGCATATAGACGCTCGTCCCCCTGCCCAGTGCCTCGTTATCTATCTCGCTCCCCACTCCCACGTAGTGAGAGACGTCCGCGATCGATACCAGCAGCTTGTATCCCGAGTGAGTCCTCGCGATGCCGACAGCGTCGTCGAAATCCTTGGCGTCGTCGTTATCGATCGTGAATATGACCTCTTCCCTGAGGTCGACCCTCTTCTTCAGCTCGCTTTCCGGTATCTCGTCAGGTATCTCGGTTAATTCCCTCACCGCTCCGGGCGGGAATTTTTCCTCAAGCTCGTATTCCACCAGCAAGCCCTTCTTCTCGACCTCGAGGTCCCCGGCTTTGCCGAGCACGTCCATGATATTGCCCTTTACCTTCCGGCTCGTCGAGACCCCGCCGCTTATCTCGAATACGACGAGACTATGGTTCCTTAAATTCTTTATCTCGCGGGCCTGGAGGTGGATGTGCGGTATCCTGTCGTCCTTCGGTATTATCTTTCCGGTGTTCCCCGTCCTGACGAACTTCCCGAGGATCCTGCCGCCTTTGACCATCCCCTTGATGAGGGCGTTCGCCCTTACGGGCTCTTTCTTAACTTCGGCGGTTTCCTTTGGGGCGGAGTACATGTACCCGCCTTTCGTCCTGCCTATCTTCCCTTCCGTCACCATTTTCCCGAGAACCTTTTTAAGGAGCAGCCTCCCTTCCTTCGGCACGCCGAGACGCCTGGAAAGCTCCTTGGTCCTCATAGGGCGGTGAGAGTTATTCTTTAAAAGCTTAAGAATTTCTTTCGGTTTTGGAATCCTCATTTCTAAATCAGTGGAAATTATAGGTCACCTTCGATGGGTAGTTTGTTATATTATCTATTAAGGACAAGCGGGGTCTCGTTCCGTTAAGAGAAAATAATATTTAGTAATGTTACATATATTATCGATTAAGTTCAAACCCGTACGTCAACCGTGCCTGCGAGGGATATTCCCGGAACCGGCCCGCCGGGTGTTGAATATGAAGAGAAATTCAGATAATATTATGTCCGCCCCATAAATTTTACAATGATTAAGGAGTGTTGATGCGATATGCTTAGAAAGAACATACCCGGCGCAATACTGGTGCTGCTCATAGTTATCTCATTTATCGGTGCGGGCTTCTATCTTGGAGTAAAGATTAACTGGCCGTCTTATTTCAAGATCCTTTCGATCGTAGCAGTGATCGCCTTCATAGTCTCGGCGATCATCAACACCGTTCCCGCGGGCAACAAGAATAAATAGGAGCGGCTCCCCCCACCCCCGTTAACTACTCTAACGTCAGGGAGTAATAATAAGCTCGCTCTGCCTCCCGGCGGAAGGGACGTCCTCTTCGGGGTGATAACGCAATATATGTACGAGGTAGCTTTGGAGATTTGAGTCGTTCTCCATATAGAACTTCGCTTCTTTCAGAAAATCGTCCACGACACTCAATGCAAAATCTAAGGTGACCCTGTCCTCGGTAATATCGGGGCTGTCTTTAAATTCAGTCAAAGCTATCAGTAACCGTGTCGACAATTCATTGGCAAAGCTGTTTTCGCCCTGATGCTGGTATATGAGGCCTTTCTTCTCCGTATCGAGAGTGCTTTTCACGAGAGCGAGGGCCGAGACCACGTCGTCGTTCCTGAGCTTCCTGTTGGCGCGGAAGGCATCGGCAAATATCCTTTCGATCCTTGCGAAAAGCCCCGGGTTCCGGTTATAGAGCTCCGCGCGCCGCACGTAACTGACGGCGCCTTCCTTCCGGAGCCTCTGATGCATAACCTTAAGCTGCTGATGCTTCTGACCCTCAACAAAATAGATACAGTCGAGCGGGCATTTTATCTCGACGCCCCTCTTCTCGCCGCAGCACACAGGGCAGATCGACGCCCTCAGCGCGGGACAATGCCTCTTCGCTTTGCTCTTGCCGCAGCTCGCGCACTTCATCGGACAAACCTATAGCGCTCTGGGAGTAACATTCTCTCTGACCCAATTGATAATTTCATCGGTCGAGACGCCCGGCTCGAAGAGAGCCTTGACACCCTTCGTCTTGAGATATTCGACGTCTTCCTTTGGAATTATACCGCCCCCGAAAACCGTAACGCCGCCTATACCCTTCTCCTCCAAGAGACGTACGACCTCGGGAAAAATATAATTATGAGCGCCCGACAATATGCTGAGCCCCACGGCGTCGACGTCTTCCTGGAGCGCCGTCTCGACTATCGCCTCAGGCGTATTATGGAGCCCCGTATAAATGACCTCGAACCCCGCGTCCCGTAATGCCCGCGCGACTATCTTTACGCCCCTGTCGTGACCGTCGAGGCCCGCCTTACCTATTAGAATCCTTGCTCTCGAACCCTGACCCATATCGAACTCCCCGTCTAATGATTGTAACTATTTTACGGTATCGCCGCCCGCTTTCGTATCACGAACAAGGCGCCCGCAGGCCGGCCATTTCACCGGTTAAAAATATCCCGGGTCTCTGTAAACGCCGTACACTTCCCTGAATATATCGCATATTTCCCCGAGAGTCGCGTATTCCCTCACGGCATCGACGATCGAAGGCATGAGATTATCCCCGTTCCGGGCAGCCGTGACAATATTGCTCAGCTTCGCCCGGACAACTTTATTATTTCTCTTTCTCTTTAGCTCGCGCAGCTTTTCTATCTGGCCCGTCTCGACCATCTCCTCGATCTTAAGGGTCGGTATCGTGACTTCGCCTTCCGTATTGTATTTATTCACCCCTACGATCGTCTTGAGACCGGTATCGAGCTCCCTCTGGTATTTATAAGCCGCGTCGGCGATCTCCTTCTGGGGATAGCCCGTTTCTATAGCCCTGAATATACCGCCCATTTCGTCTATCTTATTTATGTAAGCGAACGCTTCCTTTTCTATCCTGTCCGTGAGTGATTCCATTACGTAGCTCCCGCCGAACGGGTCTATAGTATTCACGACCCCGCTCTCCTCGGCGATAATCTGCTGAGTCCTGAGCGCGACCGTGACCGACTCCTCCGTCGGCAGGGCGAGCGTCTCGTCCATCGAGTTCGTGTGGAGCGATTGGGTCCCGCCGAGCACGGCCGCGAGGGCCTGTATAGTCACCCTGGCGACGTTATTTATCGGCTGCTGCGCCGTGAGGCTTGCCCCCGCGGTTTGCGCGTGGGTTTTGAGCATCAGGGATTTCGGATTCTTCGCCCCGAAGCGCTCACGCATGATCTCCGCCCACATCCTTCTTGCCGCCCTGTATTTGGCGATCTCTTCGAGAAAGTCGTTGTGCACGTTGAAGAAGAAAGAGAGCCGGGGAGCGAAATCGTCCACGTCGAGACCGCGCTTCACGCCTTCCTCCACGTAGGCGATACCGTCTGCGAGCGTGAACGCAAGCTCCTGGACGGCGGTCGAGCCCGCCTCGCGGATGTGATAGCCGGATACCGAGACCGGGTGCCACTGCGGGACTTCGTTCGCGCAGAACTCGATAATGTCGACCGTGATTTTTACGGACGGCTCGGGCGGCGAAATCCATTCCCTCTGAGCGATGAACTCCTTCAGCATATCGTTCTGGAGTGTGCCCCGGAGCTTCTGCCAGCTTACCCCTTTCTTCTCGGCCATGACGAGATACATCGCGAATATGATGCTCGCGCTGCAGTTGATGGTCATCGAGGTCGTCACTTTTTCGAGGTCTATGCCGTCGAAGAGGACCTCCATATCGGCGAGCGAAGATACGGACACGCCCTCCTTCCCGACCTCCCCCCTCGAGCGTTCGTGGTCGCTGTCGTAACCCATGAGCGTAGGCATATCGAACGCGGTGCTGAGACCGGTCTGCCCGTGCTCCATCAGATACTTGAAGCGCTGGTTGGTGTCCTCGGGGGTCCCGAAGCCCGCGAACTGGCGCATGGTCCAGAGACGGCCCCTGTACATGGTGCTGTGGATTCCGCGCGTATACGGGTATGAGCCGGGGAACCCCAGTTTGTCATCGTAATCAAAGCCGTTCAAGTCGAGAGGCGTAAGCAGGGGGGGCACTTCCATGCCGGAGATGGTTGTATAGTCGGCCTCCCTTTTCAAGGCGCTGCTGAAATCTTTTTCCCAATGCTCTCTTGCTTTCCTCAGCCTTTCAATCTCGTTTTCGTCAACGGACATCTGACCCCTCCGGCCCTATATAATTGAACAAATCCCGGAACCCGTGAAGCACCCGGCACAACTTATTATAAATATTACCGAAAATTAAGCGTCTTGGAAAACAGTTATCAAATAAATAGTAAAAAAGGGCCGGGATTAAGTCAAATACGGAGAAAGATATGGAATTTAACTCACGAAGCTCAGCGGAGCTTCTCGCATTTTTCGGAGCAAACGTAATCTACTAGCCCTCGTTCCCGACAGATAATTCTCAACAGATAGCTAAGACTAATAGTTGAACATAGGGATATCACACTAAGAGATCGAGTCGCTTTATATATTGCACTGTAGCTTCAAGGCGCCGGTGCGGTGGGCTGCGGCTACCGTTTGAGTAATCACTAAGACTACTTCAATCAGTCCGTCGTCATCCGAGATTAGCGGGCAGATAGCAAAAAATTCAGGCGGAATCTGGAGCTGAATCCTGGCTATAATAATCTGAGTGCCGCCCTGCCCAACAAAAGCGGTATACTCAACTATGAACTGACCCGAATTCAATGCTTCCCAGCACAGGAACCTCCACCACATCGAAACCTCCGTTGAGCGTTCCGATTGCGGGGTTACTGATTGATACTTCAGCGATGGTCCCAGGTTCGATTCCTACGGTTGTAAAAGTAAGTGTAATATCCACATCCTGAGCATCAGGAGTTTCAGCATTCGGAACTTCTACCGGACCCGCCGTTGGGGGGGCTATTCCCACACCCTGCAGCGTCATTGTGAGAAAATCGCTCTCCTCATCCCCGTCCACCGGGTGTATCGTGGCCGATACATTTACTGTAGCGAGATCAGCCGCTATTGCTTCTATCTCACCGCTCCTATAAGCACGCCAGCCAGGTAATTTACGAACGCGAATTCGTCCTGGACGGTTCCGCTGCTGTCGAACAGGCATCCCCTCAACTGAGGCTGGAGGCCGCTGCTCGAAAATGTTATCTCGAAATCTATGGGAGTGCCGTCAGGGACCAGCTTCGTATTTACCTGTATGAACAGAATCCTCGCTCGCATTCCCGTAAAGTGTTGCCGGATTCGCGCTCAGGCCGATGATGGCCGTGTTTATCGGGTTCTCGGACCCGTCACCGTTGAGTCCGTCGAGACAGGCGTATTGAGTGCCCAGGAGCAAGACAAAAAACAACAGAACCGAGGAAACCCGTACCGATTTATGTTTAAACAAGTTTCTAAGTCTCATGAAATCCATCCCTCCTTATATGAACTCATACTTCTAAGGCACGTTAACCGAGAACTCGACTACGTCGACCGAGCCGCTGTCCGTGGAAGCCTCCAGGAACGCGGGGTCGATTATGTCCTCACCGCTTATCAGAATATCTACGAATGCAATCCCGCGATCGTCCGTGAGCGTTTCGAACGGAGAATCTACGAAAGCCTCCATCGCGAACCACTCCTGTAACGGCGTCAGCGCACATCTCTTCGGCGTGCAGGCGTCATCGTTGACAAGCTGCACGGCCCGGGCATCGCCTACATTATCCCCGTTGGTGTCGATCACCAGATCATTCTGTCCCGCGAAGGATGCAATCCATATGACCCTTACGCTGTTCAAAGGTTCTCCGTCGGGACCCAGGACTATAGCTTGCACAAGAAGTGTAGTCAGGGAATTATTCGGAATCAAAACATCCCCGGGGGGGTCGAGTATCTCGACCGTCGAGCCGAACGGCGCGAAAGGCGGGTTCGCCCCACCGCAGCTTACTGCGATCACTCCGGCCGTCAGCATTAACGCTATGATTGAGGGGAATAATAGTTTCCCCGTGAGTTTCCTGTTCATTACATCATCCTCCTCTTTATATATTTCAACTCGCTCTTACCTTACAATCCTCGGAGTGATAAATACCAATAGCTCTCTCCTCTCATCGGTCGTTCTATTGCTCTGGAAGAGCCAGCCTAGCAGCGGAAGTCTCGAAAACCAGGGCAGGCTGTTATTTCTTTCGTCGACTGCGCGCGTAAATATTCCGCCTATCACTATCGTCTCGCCGTCGCCTGCGAGGACCTGGGTAGTCGCCTCGTTCCTCCTGATGCTGGGCTGTCCACCCGCCCCGGTCAGGGCACGGTCGGGCGAATTGTCCGTCACGACGATATTCATCATCACCCTGTTATCATTAGTCACCTGCGGCGTAACCTCGAGGCTCAGCGTGGCGTCCACGAACTGAGTCTGCGTACCGGCCGCCGATACGCTCAGGAACGGTATCGATACGCCCTGCTCGATCCTCGCGGGCGTATTCTCGAGCGTCAGTACTTTGGGTGACGAGAGTATCCTGCCGTCCCCTCTCTGCTCGAGAGCGGAGAGCCTGAGGTCGAGGTCGTATGCCCCGGTCAGACTGCCCAATACGATCCCGAGGACACCCCCGGCGCCCGTACCTGCCGCCGCGGGAAGGTCGATTATGAAATTATCGCCGGTCGTTCCGAAGGGGCTGCCAATCGTGGAGCCGCCTATTGCCACGCTCGACGGGAAAGTAGCGCCCGTGGGGTTACCCGTGGCCGCGGAGGCTTCGTAATCGAAACCCCACTGAATTCCCAGGTCGCGGGTGAAATTAAGGGTTGCCTGAACTATCCGGGACTCTATCAATACCTGAGGAGTCCTCGTATCGAGGTCCCCTACGAGGCTCTCGATCTGGGCGACTCTGACGCCCGTATCATTAATTAACAGGCTGTTTGTACGTATATCGACCCTCAGTTCCCCCCTATCGCTCAAGAACGGGTCTACGAGCGGTATGAGCTCTTCAGCCGTGGCGTAGTTGACGAATATCTGCTTGGTGATCAGGGGCTCAAGCTCCTCGCTGGTCTCGGCAGCTCTCTTTACCGCGCGCTGCCTCGCCTGCAGCGTTCCGAGGGGGGCGACCCTCAACACATTCCCGTCTATGAATGCGCCCAGCCCGGCGTCCTCGAGAATCACGTCGAGCGCCTGGTCCCACGGGACGTTCGTGAGCTTGAGCGTGACCGTGCCCGCCACGTTCTTCGAGATAATCATGTTCAGCCCGCTGATATCGGATATTATCCTGAGCACGTCCCTGATATCCGCGTCCTTGAAATCGAACGAAACGAGCTGGCCTTTGTACGTCTTCGTCGCGCCCGGTATCGACGTAAGCCTGAAATCGAACGCATAGAGGTCCTCGGGCTTCACCTCGACCTCTACTTCTCCCTTTTCCGCCTGCACTTTCAGCTGTTCCCGCGTCTCCCCGAAATTGAGCGTAACGACGTTGCCGTTCTGTCCGATTTCCACGGGCACGTCGTCTTCCTTGAGCTCTATCACCATTATCACGTCGTTCGGCTTGATCGGGTCCCTGAAGGAGGATATGAAGTTAATCGGGCTGTCGAAATCACTGACGTCCCGCGAAACCTGAAACTTGTCGGCGAGTATCACGTCCATGATCTTGAGTGTTACCTTCCTGTCCTCGTCCGCCAGTCTTTCATACTGAACAGACGAAGCCGTCCCTATGCTCACTATCCCCATTCCCTGCTGAACCTCGAAACCGATACTCTCGATGTGATTATATTCATCGGAAGGGTTCGGCATATTAGCAGTCGTATTCTGAGGCACGGCTGTCGTACCGGTTACGGCCTGTGCGAACAGGACAGGCGAAGCTTTATTTACCGCCGCAATGCCGGCAATTCCCCGTGTTTCCGCCGGCGGGTCATTATTGTAATCGATTTGATGTGGCTGCCCGCCGTGAGCCCGGAGGCCCGGATACAGAACACAGGTTACGAGCACGATTGATACTATCAGGAATCTCATTAGTCCATCCTCCTTAACTTAATCATCCTCCTGAATACGATTTCCCCTATTCATCATTCTGATACGCCAGTACAGACTGCTTCACTTCGATTTTTACTTCTCCGTACACATTCTCAAGTTTCGTTCTTTCCTGCACTAGAATGCCGTTCTGCCTGACTTCGAGTATCTCCCCGTCGCTGCTCCCTATCTTGTCGCCCACGCCCAGGAAATAAGTATTCGCCTCGGGGTCCACGATCATGGCCTGGGGCTTCCCGCCGATCCATACGATCCCGACTATTCTGAACTGGTTCAAGGGAAATCTCTGAATGGGCGGACGCAGCACGACCGAAGGCGCAGAGGGGGTATCAACCAGCTTGATAAAGGGCTTGAAGGGGTCGCGCATCCCGGTCGAATCATACGGCAGTTTTTCCTCCCCGGCCGTGAGGGGGTTGTCCTTCCCCGGCTGTGCCGGGCTCGTAGTATCGGCACCTTCTTCAACGGGCTCGGGAGCTCGGGCCGGGCCTTCTTCTCCCGTCGCTTTCTCGGCCCTCTCCTCCGGCGTTTCGAGCTTATTCTCCCTGGCGTCCTTAATAACCTGTAACCCCTGTGACAGGGTGCTACCGGCAGGGAGCCTCCGCTTCCTGCGCGCTTATAGCCCGCAGAGGCGAGAGGACAAAAAGTAAGACCAGGAATAATCGAATTAGTCCGGTCATTGCTCTATCAAATCGCGGTGCATTCGTTAACACTTTCATTTCTTTCGTTTCTTTCCCTTGATCTTTTTGTTGTCGTCGGGCTTGGCCTCCTGCTCCGGCAGAAGCCTGAACGTAACGACGTCAAACTTAACGTTGAGGATCACAGTACCCCCGCGGATATTGTTACGAGTGAGCTGAAGGTCCCTCACGTTCACTATCCTCGGCAGCCTCGATATCCGGTCGAAGAAATCGGCGAGGTTGAAGTAAGTGCCGATAACTTCCATCTCTATAGGGATCTCGGCGTAGATCTCTTTCGTGACCTGGGGCTTCGGAGCAAAAATTATCGATTCGAGGTTCGAGGCGGCTATCTCGGAATAAACGCCGTCGATCAGAGCCGGTATCTCCTTATCCTTGGGCAGCTTGCGTGCAACAAGCTGGAATTCCCTCTCGAGTCTCTTGAATTCCTTTTCGAACTTGGGAAGCTCCGCCGCGACCGCCTCGTATTCCCTTATCTTTATCTCTTGCTGTCTCAGTTTGTTTTCGGCGGTCTGAAGCTCCTCGTGCCTGGGCGACCAGAAGAAATACCAGTAGACGACAGATATCACCGCCACAATGATTAGCAGGATGCCGGCTTTTATATGAAGGGGCTGCTCGTTCAGTTTTTCGGAATATTCATCCAGGAAAGCCATTATTCCTTCACCGCCTTTTCCGGCTCGGAATTTTTTCCAGGCGCTTTCGGCGCCTGTGTTTTATCCTGAGTCCTGGACTTGCCGGTATAATCGAGCTTCGTGTTTATAACGAAAGCCCTCAGGTCGAGCTTGCGCAGCTCGGTTTTCTTTATCACGCCCAGCTCAACGCCGACGAAATACGGAGAGGTCTGGAGGGCCTGCATGAAATCCGCTACCGTGAATTCGCTATCCGCTATGCCTACGAGCTTGGTCTGCGACCCTTTCTCGGTAAATTCGTCAATCCAGGCTTTGTTGGGGATCGCGTGGGACAGGGCGTCCATCACGTACAAAGGCCCCGTCCGGTTTTTCTCGAGCACGTTGATAATCTCGATTCTCCTGTTGAGCTCGGCGTTCTTGGCCTTGAACTCGTCGACCTTCTTCTTGACGACTTCGAGCTCCTTGATCCGTTTCTCGGCCTTGGCTATTCCCCGGTTAACCTCTTCGATCTTATTCCCCTGCAAAATGTGAATTGCCGCAATAACGGCGAATAAAGCCGCGAGAACGCATATCCCCATAAAGATTTCGCCCGTTCCCCTAACTTCCTTTCTTTCCGGCTCGGGAATAAGGTTTATCCTTATCATTACTTATCCCCCGGCTTTCTGGTGGCGAGGCCCATCACGACGCTCATCTTCGGAGCTATCGCTTCGATATATTCGGGATCGAATTCGTTTTTATCGTAGAAAATATTTCTGAACGGGTTCATGAAATCGACGTTGGCTTCGGTCAAGTCCGCGAGGACTTCTATTAACCCGGGAACCTTTGACGAGCCGCCGCCGACCAGTATGCTGCCGACCTTGCTCGTCCACAGCGTCGAGGCGAAGAAATCCAGGGTCCGCTTTATCTCACCGCAAATCAAGTCGTTGAAATTGCGGGTCAGGGTTTCGAGCTCCGGGGTTATTTCCCCTTCATGTAACGCAGACTTGACCTTCTCGGCTTCCGCATAGTCGAGCCCCAGGTCCTTTATCATCCAATCGGTAAACTGGTTCCCTCCGGTCGTTATATCCCTCGTGAATATCGAAACGCCGTCTTTCAGTATGTTAATGTTCGTCACGGACGCGCCGATATTAACGAGCGCGATGAGACCCTCCGCGTCCGGATAATTAATTTCATACATATTCTCAAGTGCGAAAACATCGACGTCCACCACGACCGGGTTGAGGCCGACTTCTCTGACTATCGAGACGTATGAGCTCGTGACGTCCTTCTTCGCCGCAACGATCAGAACGTCTATATTCCCCTCCGCCGTCTCCCCCGGGATGACCTGATAGTCGTAGTTGACCTCCTGAATACTCTGCGGGATGTACTGTTCGAGCTCCCAGGGGATAGATTCCCTGAGCTCCTTCTCGGACATTTTAGGCAAGCTGACTTTTTTTATTATCACGGAGTGACCTGAAATAGAGATCGCCACATTCCTGGTCTTGACCCTCAGGTCCTCGAACAATGAAGAAATCGTATCCGCGACGGCATCGCGTTTTTCTATAATCTTGTTGACTATGGAATGATGCGGCAGAATGGCCTCGCCAATATTTTTCAACTGGTAGCCGTTCTTGGATGACTTTAGCTCTACGAGCTTGACGGCATTAGAACCTATATCGAGTCCTACAAGTTCTTTCTTGCTTAAAAACAAATCATCCTCCTATGTTACAATACTAATTTAACCACCTTTTTGAAGTTATTGCAATACTCTGTTTAAAAATATCAAACTGACCTTTAATAATTATCAATAGCCCACTATAAACCTTCATTTTAAGAAGCGTCGGCTTACTTATTTGTGACTGTCTTGCAGATATAGTCATAATGGATGTCGAAATAATAGTTCATAATAACGGTGGGTTATAAGAATTCTGGTGTGAAGGGTGTACGGGGGGCCGCCTGATTGTTCAAGATTCTCCAGCTTCGGTAACCCTGCCGTCATAGGTTTTATACCCTTAGACCGTCGGCTTTGTGCCCCGTGCTTTCGCACAGTTTACCTTTTTCGGTCGGAGACTTATACAACGATATCAACAATACAGTTTAAGTCCCTATATGTCAATACTATTTTGGGGAGAGTTAAACCAGGGACACAGTATTTGTAGAATTGTAAGGAAGGAGGCCTAAGACGACGGAGGGGAATCTGAAGCGTCTTCGTAGTATATTTCAACTTCCTTCGAAAATACCCTGTTCGGGTCGGAAGCGACCGAAAGGCTGAAGAAAGCCCTTTCGGAGGGATATAGCAATGCATTTGGGTCTTCGTCGAATATCGAAACCGAATTGGCTTCGATAACATTGCCTTCCTGGTCCTTTAACACTATGACGATATAAACGGAACGGACAGGGGAGTCCCCGGTGTTGATCAACGCGCCGTTGAATTCCAGGTTACTGTCCGCGTCCATGCTTTCGAGTATGGGCCCGTCAAGCTGGACTGTGCCATTCTCGCTCGGACTATCGCAACCCAGAGCAGCGACAAAAAACATTAAAATAGCGGCGAAAATGATTTTCTTCATTGTTTTCTTTTTTCCGCCAACTCCGATATTGAAATCACATTTTTCCCCGATTCCTGCCTCTTGGCCGGGTCGGGACTTTCGTAATCTGTCTTATGATCGTCGATGATATCGCCCAGGACCTTGTGCATAATCTTAAGAGCGCCGATGGAGTGCTCTTTCAGGTAACCCTTCTCGAAGATAACCTCTTTCTTCTTCCTCATCAGGAGGTAAAAGATGAAAGCCTGGTTATTCAATACTATCAGCATCGCCGCGTAAAGAAGGTAGTTGTCCGCCAGCACCTTCTTCAATATTGCCTTCGTGTCGGAGTCTATCTTGACTATCCCATAGGGCTCGGTCTCGGCCTGTGTTGAGAAAGGGACAGATACGGAAATAATCCCGTTAATGTCCTTGACCGTATAGCCCTCCTCGGGATAAAACTCCTTCATGAACAAGCCGTTGGGCGTCAGGCTGTTTTCCACGTCTTTCTTGAACACGACGCTGAAAAACTTGGGCGCTATCTCGAACGTATTAAACAACTTCTTCCTTCCGAGCCTCTTGTCGAGAAAATGATAGAACTCCCCGCTCGTCGGCTGTTTCCCTTCTTCGGAATAAAAGTCGCTGGCCAGGTCTCCTATGGTCTCGGAGATCGCCCTGGTCTTGCTTACAAACTCCCCCTTGGCCTTATTGAACTGGAATAAAAAGACGAGCCCTATTAATGCAAGAATGCAGAGCTCAATCCCTAATGCCTTGAGGATAATAGATATTTTACTCATCACGCACATTTAATAAATTCTTCGAGTATCTCCTGCACCCCTTCGTCCTGGGAGTGTCTAAGCAGCATGAATATCATACCGCCGAAGTCCCTCCTCATGTCGGAATCGAGGCTCCTGTAAAGGTTAATGAGGGCTTTCTCGGCATCGGTCAATACTTCAAAGCTGTCTTCGGTTATTTCTTCCTTTTCCATAAATCTCTTGAGGCGTTCTTTCTTTGCAACCGTCCACAATTCTTCAATATTTACATCCAGGATTGCCGCTATCTGCTGACACCGGTCGATCGAAGGGGCGTCCACCTTGCCTGTCTCGAGCTGGTGTATGAACACGCTCGATACGCTCAGGGAACGCGCCAGATCCTCCTGGGTAATATTTTTCTGCTTCCTTTTGCTCTTCAAATAGTCGCCAAATCTCATTATTGCCTCCACAAGATTAACGGAATTCTTTTTTTTAATACTATCCCGCTATTTAATTTTACATTATAAATACATGGAATTGCAACACTAACCGGAGCGTAGTTGAATAAATTCCTTGAAATTTTAATCCGGGTTAATTTAGAACCGGGAGCCAAACGCAGACTCGCTCAATTATCGAGCTGCCGTCCACGGGAAAGGCGCGCTATTAAAAAGAGCAATCCTCCGCCCCTGTCAACTTCTTAAAAATCGGCCAAAAGTCCACTTTATCGATTGCCATCCATTTTAAGTTCATCGAGGAGACGGGCGGCGTCCGGGTCGTACGGTGAGAATTCCGTTAATTCTTCCGCATACTCTACCGCGGCAGGAATGTCTCCAATCTCACGGTTGAAATTGATAAGCGCGTACAGGAGTTCGCGGTCTCCGGGATGCCGCTCATGGGCTTCCTTCAGCACGCGGATAGACTCGGATTTCTTGCCGGTATCATTGAGTGCCACGGCATAGACATAACTGTAACGGGCGTTATCGGGGCTTAATCTAACTGATTGCTCAAATGCATCCATGGCCTCCGGGATCTTATTTTGTCTCACTAGCAGCAATCCGAGCGCGTGGTACACGTCCCCGCTCTCGGGTGAAATTTCAAGAGCGCTCCTGAGGAGGGTCTCACCATCTGCATCCCTGCCTTCCATCCTGTAGAGGTCAGCAAGGTTTACGAACGCGGGGATAAACGAAGGTTGAAGTCTAATAGCTGTATGATACTGAGCCTCAGCTTCAGGAAACCGTCCCAGTTCCGCATAGATTAACCCTATGTTCATGTGAGCTTCGGGCCGGTCTGCGTTTGTCATCTGCGCCCTCACGTATTCTTTCACGGCTCCGTCGAGCGCCTCACCTTGCACCGCCGTGAAATTCTCCTTGGGCACTGAGGCGAGTATCGTGACCGCCTTCAGCCTTACAGCGAGTACGGGGTCGTTAAGCAGCTCGAAAGCTCCGGTCTTCGTATCAGGCGGCGCTGTCTCAAGCGCGTCGAGAGCCGCCCCCCTGATTAGAGGGTCATCGTTGCCGAGTCCTTTCTGAACGGTCCCGATAGAGAACGGACTGAGATAATCCGCGAGCTCGTTAAGGGCCGTTGCCCTCGCTATGGACGGAGCGCTGTCATCATTCGCGAGCTCCACGAGCAGCTCTTCCGCACCGGGCGCGCCGTTACGCGCTTCATAAAGCGTTTCCCCGTAATTCTGAAAGCCTTTATTGTTTTCGCCGTCCCAACTTTTTATCTCCGATGCCGCCCATTCCGGCGTACGGTCCGCGTGGCACTTATTGCACGCATTGGGCGCGCCGATTGTGATGGTGAGATCGGGCCTCGGAATGCGGATGCTGTGGTCGTGACGGTCATCTATTATCATGTAAGTAGTTACAGCCATGTGGCATCCGGCGCACTCGGAGCCTGCCGAGCCCATTTCATGATGGTGGTGTGAGGCGGAATCATATTTCGCTGACCCGTGACACTGGGTGCACACATCGTTGCCCGGCTTCCGCAATTCGAGGCTATGCGGGTCATGGCAGTCGGCGCATGTTACGCCTTCGTGATACATTTTACTCTGGACGAATGAGCCCCATTCATAATCTTCGGCTTCGATCTGCCCGTCGGGATAATAAAAGCCGTCATTGAGGAGCGCGGGGATGTGTGTATCGAGCAGGCTCCTCCCATATACGTAATTGTCCGATATGGCGCTCCTCCTCGAATGACAGCGTGAGCAGACACCCACTTCCTCATGAGACCCGATGGGCTTACTCCTCACGGGTTGTCCCGATACCTTATCGATAGTCCAAGTAACGCCCTTCCTCTCATCGAGACCCACGAGTAGTCCCATGTTCGGAAATTCATCGGGATTTTTCTGCCCCGCCCATTTAACATGCCCGGACCCGGGGCCATGGCATGCCTCGCACGAAACGTCAATCTCGGACCATGCCGTGTTATAAGTATTGGTCTCAAGATCGTAATTCTTCTTCAGGTCAGTCGAATGGCATTCGGCGCACATATGGTTCCAGTTCTGATCTATGCCGGTCCAGTGGAGGGTATCGTCATGTGCGATTTTGTCGTTCGGGTAGAGGTGAAACCAGCGCCGGCCGCCTTCACTTTTCGACCGGCTGTCCCAGGCTATGCTCAGTGCCTGCAGCCTGCCGCCGGGAAACTCGACAAGGTATTGCTGGAGCGGATAGACACCGAACGTATATTTGATTTCGTAGTCATGGAGCTTCCCGTCCGGACCGTCCGTGCGTACCATAAACTTTTCGTCTTTCTTATAAAAAGCGGATTTAACATCCTGGTAAGAGAAGACCGCCCCGTCGAAGTCGCCGAGCACAGTGTCACGAGTCGCCTCCTGCATCGCGAGGTCGTGGTGGGAGCCGAGCCAGAGGTCGTACTCGGCCTCGTGGCACTCGGCGCATACGCGGCCCCCGACGAATCGAGGGGCAACCGATCCCTGATTATCGTCGATTGAGTTTACGGGATTAACCATTTTGTTTGATTTTAAGGAAACGGACTTACGGTAGAAATATCCGAGGGCGATTACGACGACTGCAGCAATTATAAAATAGACGGCGGGTCTGATATTCATTTGCCTATCATGAGCTTAACGAACGCGGCAATATACTCAGCCCGGGCGAGTTATTCCTCGAATTTAAAGACGCGTTTCCAGTCATTCTTCATGCTGATTATAACCCACCCGTTCTTCTTAGCTTCGTCCATGAGCGCCTGGGAGAACGTGCCGACGTTCGTGCCGGGCAGACCTCCTGCCGGGCCGTAAGCGTACTCACGCACAGCGTCGTCGTGATAGACGAGCATCATCAAGCGCGCGCCTCCGCCCGCCTGTGTCCACTCGAGCATCTCACGGTCGCCGGTCGAATTGCCGAACGCGGCGTACGGGCGCTTGCCGATGAAGAGGTTGATGCCTATCGCCTTGCCTGCGTTATTGTCAATGAAAAACACCTTGGGCTCGCGTAATAGTACGGGTTTGCCGTCGGTGTATTCGTACTTCGTCAGGACGCTCGAACCCACCACCTGCTCCGGAGGTATTCCGTAAACGCGCTGAGCGTAAGCCCTCACGAACTCCTGGCCCCCTCCGGTGACTATATACGTCCTGAAACCATTGGCCCGCAAATATTCCATGACCTCGATCATCGGCTGGTAAATAAGCTCCGTATACGGCCTGTGCCAGCGTGGGTCCCTGGCCGTGCGAAAGCCACTTCTTGACGATCCCGAGGAAATCCTGGGTGCTCATACCGGTGTGTGTCGCCGCGATAATAATCTCCCAATCGGATTCACCGAACTTCGCCATCGCCTCACGGTCTCCCGCGATGACCGCCTTGAACGGTTCCTCGTCCTTCCATTCCGGGTGCTTCGGGGCAAGCTCGCGTATCCGGTCGAGCGCGAACACAGCCTGCGCATAAAGGGGATGGGATACCCACGTGGTGCCGTCCTGATCGAACGTGGCGATCCGGTCTTCGGGCGGGACATAATTAGGCCCTCCCTCCTTCGTAACCTCCGCGACGAACCTGACGATGCTCTCCTTGGCCGGCCCGTCGTTCCAGGAAGGGAGCGGATCGGTTTTAGCGTCAGCCCGAATGCCTGCGGAGTATGAGCATTGCCAGGAGAATCAGAAGATTTCGGCAGAATTGAAAAGGTATGATTCGCACGGGCATCGGCGTAATTCGTTTATTGCATTTAGGATTATTCATGGTGATTTCCCTGATACCGGCATGGTTGACTTAGTGCAGTCAATTACATCTCTTGTGAAAACAGTACCGTTACATCCATAAATATCCGCAGCGTCACGGCTTGAGACAAAGTTTAAAACAACGGCGGGCGCTATTTTCAATTAGCGCCCGCCTAATACTATATAAGAAAGCTTATTTGCCTACACCGGATTCCGAGGTCTTATAGATCTGGTCTTTTATAGCCTCGAGATTGAAGCTCGCCCCTTTTTGCATGGGTGGAAAATCTATAGCAGTTTGCGCGAGCTTGGCTACCTCCTGCTGTACGAATACGAAACGCCAGAACTCATACGCAAACCAGTTATAGAAAGCCAGCGACCCGTCAGCGCCGGTGGGCATGCCCGTCCTTTCGAAGGGATCGAGACGGAGATTCGTCAGTATCGGCCAATCGACATGCTGTGTTGCGCCGAGCCATCCGTCCGGCTGATCGGTGAAGCGGTACTTGAAGTCGTTGAGTCGCACGGCGCTCAAAGTGCCCTCCGTGAAATAGAAGATCTCATTTCGCTTCGACGGGCCTTTGCCTGTAATGAGGTCCATCTGGTTGTAACCGTCCAGATGCACCTTGTACTTGCGGTCCCCTAATTGTTTACCCCTGAGCAGCTCATCAGTGATGTTCGGGTTGCCGGCCGCCGCAACAAGGGTCGGGAACCAATCGAGCCCGGACATTATGCTGTTTTCGACCTTACCGGCCGGCACCTTGCCCGGCCAGCGGATTAACGCCGGCACGCGGAAGCCGCCTTCGAGTGCCGTTCCCTTGCCGCCTGCGAACGGGGTCTGGCCTCCGTCGGGCCATGTGAAGTTCTCGGCGCCGTTGTCAGTGCAGAAGACGATGATCGTGTCGTTATCCAGCCCGTTGTCCCCGACGTACTTCAGGACCGAGCCCACGATATCGTCTAGCTGAGCCATGCCAGCCTCCTCTATCGTCCATCCGTTCTCGGGCGTGCGCATCGCTTCGTATTTATCCGAAAGATGTGTGACGACGTGCATACGGGTCGGATTTAACCACACGAAGAACGGCTTACCGTCTTTTCGGGCTTTGTCCATGAACTTTATGGTGTTGTCGAGTATTTCGTTGTCCACGGTTTCCATGCGCTCGGGACAGAGCTCACCCGCGTCCTCTATCTTCTGCTTGCCTATTTTCCCCCACCGCGGCTCTACGGTCGCGTCGTCGGTGTCGGTAGCCCAGCTATGAACCATGTTCCGGGGTCCGACCTTATCCCTGAGCTGCTGCGGATAGTTCCTGTGGCATGGGTCCTCCATAGCATCCAGATGATAGAGATAGCCGAAGAACTCGTCGAAACCGTGTACCGTAGGCAGAAACTCGTTCAGGTCGCCAAGGTGGTTCTTCCCGAACTGGCCTGTGGCATATCCCATCGACTTTAGCGCCGTTGCGATCGTGACCGCCTGCGCCGGGATACCTATAGGAGAGCCTGCCTGCCCGACGGTCGTCATGCCCGTGCGAATCGGCAGCTCGCCCGTAATGAAGTTCGCCCTGCCCGCCGTGCAGCTTGCCTCCGCGTAGTAGTCCGTGAAGCGGATTCCCTCCGAGGCAATCTTATCGAGGTTGGGCGTCCTGCCCGCCATGATGCCCTGATGGTACGCGCCTATGTTGAACCAGCCGATGTCATCGCCCATGATGAAGATAATGTTCGGCTTCTTCTCCTGAGCCGCCGAAGGAATGACAGCCCATGCCAGCGCAGCCAATAAAGCAAATAATGCAGAAACGAAGGTTCTATTTGTTATCAACATCTTGCCTTACCCCCACTATGGATTTTTTGAAAATCGCAACCAGGCTCTTCGAGACCGAGTTGTATTGGTATATGTAAACAGCCTCTCTCTTCACTACTCTAAAATGATTTAAGGCAAATGTCTATTTGAATGCCGCAATGCTACTAAATTTATCTATCGATAAAAGGATATAGATAGAGATGAAAGATGACAAAATGTCAGGAGAATCGGATGGATCTTTATATATTTACTCATACACTCAGGCTCAGACCATTACTTTCGCTATATTCAGAACTGAAACCCTACGCCGATCTGAGGACCGTACATCCACGCGTCCCACAGGAAACGGTTATTCACCGCTCCCGTTCGAGTATTTATCGTAAAGCGCCCTGTAACCGATAATTGGAGTGATCTTGTACCAGGGCAGCTCATATCCGATATATCCGGCTATATTCCAGGAGATGTCCGATGAAAAGCCCAGCCCGAAGCCGCCTATATCCGTCCTCAGCGCAATGAAGAATTTGTTGATGTCCAGCTTTGCGCGCGCGCCGACTATAAAATCGAACCAGCTCTCGCTCCCGCTGAATTGCGGGTCCAAAACCCCTGCCGGCCCTGTTATATCTATCTTATTATCCATCCACCAGTAACGTCCGCCCCCGAGAAAATCCAGGGTGAAAAAAGTGTTTGTCTTGCTTTGTGGGCTGCCGGTTCCAGCCCCTACAGGCCATGTGCCCACTCTGTAGAATCCTCCGAATTCACCGAGAAAGAACTCCGTCACGTTCTTGATCTTGATCGAGCGGTCGAGCCTCAGCTGTATGTCCTTTTTCAGAGATATCTTCGAGTATGTTGCGTCGATGAAGAATCCGAACCTGTCCCTCCAGGCTTCCGCATGGACCTCAAGCGCGAAGTCCAGGTTCTGGATTATGTCGGAAAAAGAAACGTCCATATCCACCGTTTGACCCCTTACCCCCACTTCCCCGTTGAGCCCCATCATCCATAGATAGGGAATTATGGAAAAATGCCATTCATCCGACGGCGCGTCGAGACTAACATAATCTTCAACCGCCTCGTCCGCGGCCAGCAGGAGATTATCGCCGGCTAGGTTCGAATCAGTTGAATTGCTATCGTCAAGGGCGACCTCATAAGATGGATCGAGAATTAGACCGCCTTTAACAGCCGAAACGTCTCCGCGTTCGTGCATGCATAACACATTACACTGACTGTATGCCGGCTTAGCTCCGAAGATCAGAAAAAAGAGACCGATAGCAAAAATGACAATGCGGATCGGAATATATTCAATCTCGACATATCCGCCTCCCTTAAGAATAAACAAAAGAACACAAAGCCGGAGTATCTAATAGTTATTTACATACCCCGGCCTTTTTACCTTTATTTACTCACTCGCCTTGTTGTTCCGCTGCCCCTGTTCCATGAGGAGCTTTTCTTCAGCCGGGGTCAGCTTGTGCGGCTCGAGCTTTACTGTCAGTTTATCAAGATTACCGGTGAATTTGAAGGGTACCTGGTAGTCCTTGTCGTCAACAGGCGTTCCCGTATCGGCTCCTACGTCGAAGGTCTCGTCCCACTGAAGGATGAGCGGTATGGAATGTTCCAGTTTCTGCGTGTCGACTACCTTGCCGTCTACTTTAAGCACCCCGGTTCCCCCCTGCCCGATCCCGCTCATATTATTAAACGCCAGGGTTCCCATACCGAGTCCGTCATACTTGAAGTCGAACTCAAGAGTATGTTTGCCGGACGAGAGGGCTTCCTGACCTTCCCAGCGGGCACGCTTGAGATTGAAGAAATTCCATACGAAGACAGGCTTATTTTTTAGCACGATAGAATCCGAAGCCACCGAATCTTCCTCCTTCTGTTAACAATCACTCCCTCGGCTCCGCCCTTAGGTATATCCACTTCCGCGGTGATTGTGTATGACTTATCGAGCAAGCTCGGAGCGTCCCCATGCGGGATCCCGGTCAGCTCGCCCGAGTAGGTGAAGACGTTTCTACCAGCCGTGATATTCGGCCTGGGGGCGACGAGGCGTGCAGCCACTGTCGCGTCGAGAGGAAGGACCTCATACTTCTCAGCCTCTTGCCAGAAGAGCTTCTGCATCTCTTTTAACTTCTCCGGATTCTGCGCCGCAACGTCATTGTCCTGAGTCCAGTCCTTCGTCAGATCGTATAGCTCCCACTTGTAAGCATTGGCAGGGTCCTGTGTGACCGGACCGGCTACGTCCCATGGTGCTCTCGTAGGAACAGTGCTGGCAATCCATCCGTCGTGGTAGATCCCATGGACACCCATCATCTCGAAGTACTGCGTATGGTGAGTCGAGGTGGCATCAGCGTTGGCCTTGTCAAAGGTATAAGCCATGCTAACGCCTTCTATAGGCTTCTGGGTTATGCCGTTTACTGTACCGGGAGCCTGAATACCTGTTACTTCGAGCAGCGTGGGCACGATGTCTATAACGTGGTGGAACTGATTGCGTATACCACCCGCGTCCGTGATATGACCGGGCCAGGCGACCGCCATTCCCTGACGTACCCCGCCGAAATAGGAAGGTATCTGCTTCGTCCATTTAAAAGGCGTGTCGAAAGCCCATGTCCACGCTACAGCCATGTGCGGATACGTCTGGTCACGTGCCCCATACGTCGTAAAAATATTTCAACTGGTCTTCGACCGGTACGTTTACGCCGTTGAACATAGCCACCTCATTCGGAGTGCCGATAGGTGTCCCTTCGGCGCTCGAACCGTTGTCCCCGCTTATATATATTATAAGCGTGTTGTCGAGCTCGCCCATGTCATCGACCGCCTGTATCACGCGGCCTATTTCGTGGTCGGTATAGGCGAGGTACGCGGCATAGACCTCGACCTGCCGTATGAACATCTTTTTCTCGTCAGGGGTGAGAGTATCCCACTCTTTTAGCAAATCCGTGGGCCAAGGCGTGAGCTGGGCATCCTGCGGGATCACGCCCAGCTTCTTCTGGTTGGCGAATATCTCCTCACGAAGCGCGTTCCAGCCCTTGTCGAAGAGGTGCATGTTGTGGATCTCATCGATCCACTCCTCGGTCGGATGATGAGGGGCGTGCGTGCCGCCGGGGACATAATAGACCAGGAACGGCTGAGCGGGATTAATTTCGTTTACCTGCTTCATCCATTGTATTGCATCGTCGGCCATCGCGGTCGTCAGGTTCCAGCTCGGATTGCCTACGTAGGGATATATAGCTGTCGTGTTGCGGAAGAGGTTAGGCTGCCACTGGCTAGTGTCACCGCCTACAAATCCATAGAAGTATTGAAAACCCATCCCTGTCGGCCACTGATCGAACGGACCAAGCTGACTCGCCTGGTATGTAGGGGTGTTGTGGTCCTTACCGAACCAGGACGTGCTGTAGCCGTTCTCTTTTAATATTTCGCCAATGGTTGCCGAGTCTTCCGGGATGATGCTGTTGTAACCGGGGAAACCCGTCGATTGCTCCGAGACCACTGCGAAGCCTACTGAGTGATGGTTACGGCCAGTGATCAGCGCAGCCCGAGTCGGGGAGCAGAGGGATGTGGAATGAAAATTCGTGTAACGGAGTCCTGCGTTTGCAATACGGTCGAGAGCCGGAGTCGGAATCACGCCTCCGAATGTGCTCGGGGCGGAGAAATCCGACGTCGTCAGTCATGATGAGCAATATGTTAGGAGCACCCTTGGGAGGCACGATTCGAGGCGGCCACCAGGGCTTCGACTGGGCGGCGTTCTCCTTTATCACGCCGCCAAAAGGAAGCGGGGGCGCCGGCAGCTCCTTGCCGTCGATCGTGCGGGTCGCATCGGGAGAGCCCGGCACGCCTGTTATTTCCTGGGCCATTGGTGAAACGGCCTGGAATAAAATGAACGCTGAAATAATAATCAGGAAAGACAGTAAAAATGAATTACAAGTACCGGAAGTCGCATGCCAGACAAAACCGGGGTGCGCCAGAGCACGCTGTACAGGCCGGGGCTGGTTTCCCTGATTTCCAGGTAAGCAGGGCGTGTCTCGTGTGCGCCGGCAGCCGTAACCAATACGAAAACTGCAGCCAGCAGTGCAGAGACAGTCGCGAGAGATATCTTATGATAGACGTTGGGAGGATACGTCATCACAGCGGAGCCTCCCCCGATAGACCGGGAACCTGCTTCTTGCTAGGCGGAGCTGGTGCTTTCGCCGATTCCTTGGCGGGAGGTGCGGGCAGCAGGACTTCGTATTTCACGCGCATCTCTTCGTAAGCCTTCTGCCAGGCTTTTTGCTTCTGCTCGCCAAGCCACGCGGTCTTCACTTCCGGCTCTATTTCTTCGAATGCTGGAATACGGCCCGGAATCACAGAATCGACGTACACCAAGTGCCAGCCGTAGCCCGACTCAATCGGCCCCTGCCACGAGCCGGACTTCAGCTTGGAAACCGCTACTGCGAATTGAGGACCGAACTCCTTGGCTAATTGCTCAGGGGTGCTATCCCCATAATAGGCCTGGAACATGAATTGATCGGCTAGAGAAGCGGCTAGCTTTGAATCTTCCGGCTGTCCGGCGATCTTCGCCAGAGCATTCACCGCGTCGTCGTGCGCGCGCTGACCGCGATGATCGGGGAGAAAAGTACAAATGACGGAAACTGATGCGGCTCGGCAGTGCGAACTTGTCGGTGTTATTTTCGTACCACGCCTTGAGCTCAGCAGTCGTTGGCTCGTGCGCGGAGGCGACATCCTCGGCAAGGAACTGCATCTTCTGCGCCATGCGGCGCTTCACGATGGTGTCGCCTTTGTCGAGACCCATCGCTAAAGCCTCGCGGTAGAGAACTTCCTCACGTATCCTGTCCTCCACCATTGCCCGGAATTCCTCCGGAGTCGGCTGACGATGCCACTGAGAAACAAAATACACGTCCATTTGTCGCAGGTCGTCCAGAGTCAAAACGATCTCCGTGGGCGACTCGGCTCCGTCACGGCTGCGGTGCATATAACCGTATACTGCGAACAGTACCAGGCCGATCAGAAGAAAATGCACTAGAGGCTCGTGCAACAAGCGCTGTTTCATTGGCCTTTCCCTCCCGTCTCGGCGAAGTCGTTTCTCTTGAGTCCGATCATAATAGCTCAACGTATAGGACTCAGAACGGTTACCGCGGGAATTATTTCATAGTTGGCGTAGCCGAACTCGTTACTGCGAGCCCCGTAATATTTGTCGCCCAGCTTGTATACTGCGATCTCGATGGGTGTGCCGACGAGCTCTGTGACGATCTTGCCGTTCTGAATGTTGTATGTCCGGGAATTGCCGAGGTAGCTGGCGTCGATCGCATCGCCGGCCAGGCTCTGCGTAGCTACTTCCTTTCTAACGTACCGTACCTGGAACTGGCCCTGGTTTTCCGGGAAACGCTGAGTAACATACCCGGGCTCGACAGGTGTGAGCGGCTTTTCAGCGTCGCCTTTCCCAAGTGCACCGTAGATGATCATGTACTTTTCAGCCGTTACCGTGTTCTGCAGCCAGACCGATTTCTCCACGATCAGCTCCTTCAATTGAGCGTCGTCGAGCTGCTCCGCGCCCTTATTCTTCAGGTCGGCCACCTTGAGACCCGGTTGTGCGTTCTTGCGCGCCTCGGCACTCGGCGTGTACCAGATCGGCGAAGTCCAAGCGCGCTCCTGGATGGTGGCTGCAACGACATCGGGCGGCGCTATGCCCATCTGTTTAGCCTGAATTGTCGTCCAGCGCGGTGTGGGGATTTCGAGCACCCTTGCATAGTAAAACGCGTGCAGGCCGGGATCGAACTCGGGATCGGTCCAAACCGTTTTCAGCTCTGTCGAGCCGACGGTGTTGGTATATGTGGCGTTTTCGATGTCAACCGTGCTCTCGATCGTGCGGTACCACTCCCCGTCCACTTGTCCGGCTTGCGGTCGCCCGCCCAGACCACGTCAAATATCTTCTCGAAGCTCTGGCCGTTCTTGGTCCAGCCCTTAACGATTTGTATGCGGTCGAGATTGCCCGAAGTGGGGTCCTTCACCGCCCATACGATGAATGTCGGTGCTTTGGACTTCATCAGCTGCAGGTCGCCGCCCATTGGTACGCCCTTTTCATAGCCCACCCCGACCCAGTCCTTTTGATTTACCGTTTCCGGGGTGTACTCCCATCCTCCGAACAGGCGCACTTTGATATGGGGACCGCTGACGGCGAAAGTTTCCTTGCGCTTCATGCCCTCGAACAGGGAGGCCCGCGTGTTCTCTTCTGCCCACACGCCGGTCAGCCCGCCGGTGCCTTCGATGCGCGCGTCGAACATCCCGCCGACCAGAGTGCCGGACATGCGCGCCTCGATCGTCCCGTCCGTAAAAGAATGACCGCCGAAGAAGTTGTCCTGACGGTATGGGACGGCGGTGTTGTGCGAATCCGACCCGGCCCCGAAACCGAACTTGTACGGGTTGAAGCCCTTAGTATCCTGCATGGTGAGGCCGTCCTTCAAGGCCTGCCGGGCGTAGCTGCCGACGATGTGCGGAATGCGGCCAGGCGGGTTGCCTAGGAGGACAGACATGATCTCGAAGCTGGCGAACTCGTCTGTGGGCGAGAGCAATGGGGTGCGTCTCTGAGGTGCCCTTTAGCTGCTTGATCTCGATCAGCGGCTCGTTGCGAACGCGCGATTCTGCATAGGCGGCATCGATCGGGCGACCCTCCGTGTCGACCTCGGTCGGGTACATGCGGCCGTCAGAGAGATTGGCGTTGTGCGAGATGGCGAGCAGCTCGTTGCCGGCCTTCCGCTGAACGTCCATCCAGTTCCAGAGATCCACGGGTGCGGTATGAGTCCAGAGCGCTGAAGGGCATAGGTGGCACGTTGGCGCAGTCCTTGAAGAAGATATTGCGGTGGAGGTTCATGTTGTTCGGCATCGAGGTCCACTCGTAGGAGCAGAAAGCCGTGAACTTCCCCGGCTGGTTTGCCTCGTCGGCGAGCTCAATGTTCTTCTTCCAGACCGTCCCTGCGATCTCAGGGGACATGAGCGCCTTGACCGGCGGTCCGGCATCCAGGGTATTGATGGCGTACAGGGCCACCCGCTCCATTTCTTCTTTCGTCTTGGCCTTCAGGACCAGGGGCGCGGCTTGCGGGATCTTGCTGACCGGGGAGCCCGGTTCGTTCGCGGCCTGGATCACGCCTACGTATTCGGAGTGGTCCGTGACGCCTGCCCAGTCGAGCGGCGTGTCGATCTTGACCTCGTAACCCAGCGGGTGCTTGATGGGCTCGCCCTTGAAGTACTTGTACGCGTCACCGGGACCGGTGTAGGATATTCCCGATGGCGAACGCGTCGAGCGACCAGCTCGTGTGGACGTGGGTCTCGCCGAAATATGCATTCCTCTGAGGGGTTTCTTCGGCAATAGCCGGAATGGTGATAATAATGAACGCTGAAATAATAATCAGGAAAGACAGTAAAAATGAATTATAGGAACTGAAAGAATTTTTCATGACTTCCTCCTCGTTGGACTAGACCGCAATCCATGACGGTATCATGGGAAATAAGGGTATGGGCAACATGAAATATTAAATACGTTTCCGACTGCAACGGGGACCGGCTCTTTTATCTGACGTATCATAACTTCTTTGCGCTTACCTCTCGTTTCAACTCCGTTCGACGCTATCACCGAAAGCGGAAATATACAGCACCGGAATTATGTGCAGCGGCATCTCTACAACGACTCAGGGCGTTGGTACAACAACATAAACCAGACTGTTCCCCTGATAAGAAGGCTGGTAATAAACCCCGTCGCAGTTGAAATAGGTGCCCCCCGGGGCTGAAACCGATGAGCAACCGGCGGGTAAAGACAAAATCGTCGTCCCTATGGGGACAGCCGTACCCGACTGCGGGGTGACCTGCGGTGTTTGATCGACTACCACGACTTGCGGCGGAGGCGGAGCTGTGGCTGCATATGTAGCATCCGCCGCTGCGGCGCTGGTTACGACTGCAGTAGTCCCAATGGCTACTCTCCTCGTTGTGCGCCGGGCTACCCCCGCGACACCGAACCCGCCAACACCGACCGGACCGGGTACCCACGCCTCCGCGTTAGTCACAAGATTTAGTCCTGGCTGTATTTCATTCAGAACGCTTATGGAAAACATTAAGAATAAGATGCTTGAAAATATTAACGTCCTCTTAATTGTAGTCATGACTTTTCTCCTAGACTGTTATCTGATTTTCGATACCCGCTTAATTTGGACAACCAACATATTCATGTTCCTGAGGATCATTAGGTGTGCACAAATATAAAGTAGTCACCTGACAACTCTCCTCGTCGTTTGCCGCGCTACCCCCGCAACACCAACTCCCCCAACACCGACCGGGCCTCCCACACCAACAGGGCCCCCAATACCGACGGGACCAGCAGGACCTCCAGGGCCACCGGGACCGGCAGGACCTCCGGGACCAGCAGGACCTCCAGGACCGGCAGGACCTCCGGGACCGGCAGGACCGGCTTCAGCCTTGGTCACAAGATCTACTCCTGACTGTATTTCAGTGAGAACACCGATGGAAAAAATTAAAATCAGGAATCCCGAGATTAATAAAGTTCTTAGAACGATAGTCATGGCTTTTCTCCTGTACTGTTATCTGTTTTCGGTTCCCCGCTTAATTCGTATATCGAACAAATTCAATTTTCTTAGCGTCCTTAGGGGGTACAAATGTAAATACGTCGTCTTTAAGCTTCGGGGATAAGTCCCAGCTTTTGACTGATATGGTATATTGAGGCGCGCCGGTCAACCATTTAGTCGTAATTACAAATTTCTTAGGCAGTGGCTTATCGCCGTCTTCTATCCAAATCTGCCAGTCCACGTCATCGTTGCGATAAGCGAGATGATGGCAGTTTACCCCGTCCACGATGGTCATACCGACGTAAAATCCGGATACAACGTTTTCCATAAGGATGTTGTAAGCATTACTGTAAACTAAATCGGCCCCCGGGGCTTCGATATGGAGGGTCTCCATGGCAAAGTCCAGCGCTCCGTCGAGGGTGGGCGGCGCCTCTATAGTGGCGTATACGTTGGCGCCGTCGCTGTACTGCGTAAGCGTTTTGCCGTCATAAAAGAATTGCTGGTCATAAACTTCCCCCTTTCGGTCGGCACGAAGCTTATTAGGACGTTTTATTGCGATTTCAACCTGATTGTTGTACTGAATCTTCTGGCCCGATGTGAGGACGATCTCGAGCGCGTTTTCGGTCTGAATCTTGAATTGCTGAAGCTGAGCCATGTAGTCGCTCATTTTGCGCAAGGTTTGATCAGCCTTGGGGTCAACGTCAGGAGAGCCACCGTAACTTCGCATTGGTAAAACTGAAATCAGAATTAACAGGACTAAAACAGCTCTCATACTAAATAAATTCAACAATATATTCCCCCGGCTCATGATTAACCTCCTTAGGTGAAATTTAACAACAAGAATTTATAGTAAAAACTGATCCGTCAACTCAAGCTTCAGGAAAAATACTCTCAATGACATCCGACCGGCTATGTTAGTAGACACCGGGACCGCGGGCACCGACACCGACCCCGTGGAAGCCGGCCCCAACACCGCCGCCAGGCCCGATCCAATCAATGAATAGCGAGGTTGCCCCTCCGGCGGCTGGCATCTTGCCTTCTATAATTTTGTAGCTGTATATGAGGTCCGCACCGTCGACAACCGGGTTGGTGATCTCTACCACTACAATCGAATTATCCGCTTGACCCGGCTCGTAGACAGAGAGCGTGGCGTTCGGAGGGTCCGCGCGAAAATTGTCCTTGCCGGCTGCCGCTGTCCATTCCTTGAGATAGTCGGCCATTTTGAGATGCCCGGCTATACGCTCCGGACGATCAGCGAAGTAGAGGGTCTGCTGGTTTACGTTCACCAGCCGGAATGTTTTCGCAGCAGGGTCTACCTTGAGGTCTTCCGCGGTCTGCACAAACATGAATTGGGGGGCATCCGAAGAAGTGGTCGAAGTCTTGGCATACGCCGCCATTGACGACACTACTACCACAAAGAAAAACGCTAGGACAACGTGGTTCAGGCTCTTATAGAATTCACTAAAGTTTTTCATCGCTTGTCATCTCCTTTCTTGCCGTCTTCTATGCATGATAATCTCAAAATAAAGACCGAGTTAAAATATGCATATTATTGATAACATTTTGACATTAATTATGAACTAATATCAACGAATTATTATAAATACACCACAATCTTCATTATAGTCCGATGAAAATTATTGTCTATCCGAATTTTGCAATATGATTAAAATAATGAAAAATGTTAATAGGAGGTGATCAGTTAGGTAATGAAAACCGTAGAACCCCGGTTTTACTCTTCCGGTTCTGTTACGAGGCTGGAAACCCGTGATATTGATGAGCTGGCGCAATATATGAAGCACGCCGACATCGAGCTCGTACAGATTGGCCGAACTCTAACCCCTTCAAGCCTGACACAAGTCTCCTTCGATAATATAAACCTGCAGATAGGACACTACGGAGCCCCGTATATATCGAACGCGACAATCGATAAGGACAGGGACGGTATGGTTTATAAGATGAACAGGGATTTTCCTACAACCTGCAATGGTTACGAGATCGACAGCGCATCGTTCATGTTGTACGGAAAAAATTCAGAGCACATAGCGATAAACAACGGACTCTGCAGATGGATATATATATCGTTCAAACCCGATTATCTCGAGGAGTCCCTTCTCGATCCCCTAGGGGCAAAGCTGGACATACGGAGAAACACATCCTCGCACCTGAGATGTCAGTCACAGGCATCCCTTGAATCGTTATACGAAATCGTAAATGAAATAGCCGAGTTCGCGAATTCCAATCCCCTTATATTTCAGAATCCGGATATTAGAAAAGGGATGGAGTGGTCACTCCTGGATACGCAGGTGCTGATCCTGAGCGATACTTTAAATTCAAATCCGAAGAATACATATAGGGGCAAGAAATCCCGCGAGTTCATCATCAGGCAATCGATCGACTTTCTTAAAGCCAATTCCTATGAACCTATTCATGTGCTCGACCTGTGCAGCGCGCTGAATGTGGGGATGAGGACCCTTTATTACGCCTTTCGGGAATTTTTCGGTATCAGCCCGATCAGGTACCTACGGCTTGTGAGGTATGCAAAAGCCCGGAAAGACCTGCTCCATGCGGACCGGGAACGTACGACAGTTACCGATATTGCCGCCAAATGGCGCTTCTGGCACTTCGGGAGGTTCTCCGTCGAGTACAAGAGCCTTTTCGGCGAATCGCCATCCGAGACGTTGAATAAAGGTATGGAAATCTAGTCCTTCTCTTTCTCTAACCCTCTAGATAATATTCAAGCAGTTCAATACCTGAATGTCTTGTATAGGGGGTGGGTTATAAAAGAATGTACTCACTTACAAAAGAAATGCCCGGAGACGGAATTGAACCGCCGACACGAGGATTTTCAGTCCTCTGCTCTACCGACTGAGCTATCCGGGCATAAGGTGTTTTTAGTGTTAAACGGAGCCGGAAACGCTAATATCCAAAAAGCGGTTTAATTCTACCTAACTAAAAATTTACAGGCAAGAGAGAAAATTAACGATGCCGGCAAGCGGATAGGCCCGAAATAGACAAAAGGGAGAACAGCTAAAACTTCGAGCTGTTCTCCCCCCCGCCCACACAAAGGAGATATGGAGAGATGAGTACACTAAATCAAATCTTTTACAGTTGAATCCAGTAAAGCAGCTGCCCCATCACACCGTACTGATCCTTCTTGAGACCGTCGTCTTCGGTGATGAAGAAATTCTCGTCCGAATGGTCCCATCTGAACTCAGCCCGGGCCTCGAAGTTATCGAGGAATTTATTACCCGCAATTAGCCCCTTGAAGGGCTTCAGAATAAGAGTCGGCGTAAATTCGAAGAGCTTCTGATCAAGACCGGTCCTGTACCCCTCGGGGTCATCAAAGTATTCCCCCCTGAGTGCAAGCCTGACCGCCGGGTGCGGGTCGACTACGATATATCCCGCTATACCCCACCAGGAAACATTGTCCTCAGCGCCCAGCTCATCAAACACTACGTCCTGTTGCCATCCGAAGTCGGCATCGACTATGAGCGTGATCTTCTCTACAAACGTTATCGTTCCCACAGCCGTTATAAGCTCGCGCCATCCATCGCCTCCGAATCCGAGACCGCTAGGCTCTTTGCCGAAGTATCCGGTTACTCCGAGCCACGCGCTCGATATGGTGGTACCCGCATAGCTGTAAGCCAGCTGGCTTTCTATCGTCGGGGAATCGTTCAGCTCCTCGACCTGGTCCCACCCGTTGTTAAGACCGGCCGTAAATGTTATCGGCCCTGCCGTGTAATTGGTCCTGATACCGGTGTGGGTGAACGGAACCGCGAATCCGAACAGTATCGAACGTGTAATGTTCGGGTCTTTCCAGGCCTCTATTACTTCGTATCCGGCTAAGGTCACGAAGCGGCCCGCAAATATGTTGATGCCGTTCCCGAGGGGGCCAATACCTGAAGGTATGCCTGATACGGATCGACAACGTCGCTGTCGAACCCCTCTCCGCCCAGTTCGGGGGCCTGTTCTCCGAAAAGTATATCCGCCCTGAAACCGAGCAAGTTCATCAGCCCGCCCTCCATCGACGGCGTCTTCGACACCGAGATCGTAAAGGCGTTCAGAGCGAACTGCTGGTTGTCGGGATATAGTGCCCTCAACTGCAGACTATCAGTGAGACCGCGGTTAAAGACGTACTGATATGTGGTGTCAACATAGAACCCGAGGTCAATTGAATCAAAGAAAGTCATGAGCCCGTCATATTTCAGGTCCTTGTCTTCCTGATCGGTTATAAACTTGTCCATCTTAACCTGAGTAGCGGCCTTCTCAGATTCGAGCTGTTCTATCCTCCTCATCAGCTCGTCGTTCTGTTTGCTGTTCTGCTCGACCATCTGCTTGAGCTCCTGGATCTCCTGCTCGGTGCTCTGCGCAAATGAAGGGATCGAACCGACCGGCAACAAAAGAGTTAACATCAGAATCATAAGAGTTAACTTTTTCATTTCTGACCTATCCTCCTTTAATTTAGTTTAATAGCCTTGTTTTCGATCAACTGACACCGTAGCCCTGGCTGCATCACCGGCCAAAGCCCCTCCCCGTGTCTAGCGCGAAATCGGTCTTTCGATTGTTATGATAGCAAGAGGTATGCCGTGTGGAATTATCAGGCGGGCCGGAGCGGCATTTTTATCATTTCTGCCCATTATCTTTGAATTATTTAGGAACTTGAGAGCAGCCGGAGAAAGACGGATAAATCAATCTAACTGCCTAGTTATTAAGCACTAAAGTTTGATTTTAAGGCATATAACTAACTCGCTGAAATTAACGTGCTCGCATACAATTGGGAGGGAACTTGGGTATCCCTAAATATACCGGATGACTATCAAGGAAGATGCGTCGCATTGCAAATAACAAGCGAAATATAAAAAGACACATGCATATTACAAGGCTTTCCCGAGTAATCGGGACGGAAGATGGATCGAGTGGCAGCTAAGTCATAATGCTATTCTATATCGAGCGCCTTACCCCTGGTTTCGGGGAGGGTTAGAACAACTATCGCGGCCGCGACCGCAAAAACCGAAACCGTCGTGAGCCCGACGGCGAAGCCGTACTTGTCCACGAGGAATCCAATGAGAGGAGGGGCGACGGCCGAGACCCCCCTTCCGACGTTGTAACAGAACCCCTGAGCGGTCCCCCTCGCCCTTGTCGGGAATATCTCGGAGAATATAGCCCCGAATCCGGAATAAAAACCCGTGCCGAAAAACCCGATAAACGGCCCCAGGATGAGGACTTCTTTTAAAGTGGTCGCGTGGCCGAAAAACCATACGAGAACAGCCATAGCGAGGAGATACCCGACGAATACGGGCCTCCGTCCGAACTTGTCGCTTATAAACCCGAACGTATTACACCCGATGAACGCCCCTATATTTATAGGTATGATCCATATAAAGCCTTTGGTGTTCAGGCCCACGCCCTTGTCGCTCGCGAGGAACTGGGGCAGCCAGAAATAGAGCCCCCAGTACGCGATCATGCACAGGCTCGTGAGGAGAGAGGCGGTAATCGTATACCTGATTAGATCGGGTGCGAATATCTGACCCAGAGTGAAACCGTGACCCTTTTCACTCAGCTTCCCCGTCTTTCTGAGCTCGCTGGATTTCTTCCAGACCTCGGGTTCGTCGAGGTGCTTCCGTATATAAAAGACCAGAAAGGCAGGCGCAACCCCGACGAAGAAAAGGATCCTCCATCCGAGGTCAAGCCCGTCGAGGCTTATATTAAGGAGAGGTATGGTATAAGTCTGGCCGGCCTTAAAAAATGGAATGATCAGCGTGGCCAGTATAGCGGCGAGTATGTAACCGATTCCCCATCCGCTCTGGACCATGCCGATGACCTTTCCCCTGTGCTCTTTGGGCCATTTCTCCGCGACCAGCACCTCACCGGACGCCCACTCGCCCCCCATACCGAGCCCCAGGATGAGACGGCAGGCGAGAAGGAACGTTATATTGGGGGAAAAGGCGCTCAGCCCCGTGAATGCGGAATAAACTATAATCGTATACGTAAGCGCTCTCACGCGCCCGATGTAATCGGACACTATCCCGAAGAGCGCACCGCCGAAAGCGGAAGAAAACAACGTGACCGAGAACAACGCCCCGACCCAGGTCTCCGAAAGGTTAAATACCTTCCCTATCGACCCCACGGCGAACGCGAAGAGTAGGAGGTCCATCGCATCCAGGGTCCACCCCAGGAAGGCCGCGTAAAACGCCCTCCACTGATCGGCGTTTATGTCCCTCGACCAGGCGAAGAGCCCGTGCCTCGAATTCGAACTGCCAGCCGTACCGCCGCTCATTCTTTAGTCTCCTTTCCCCCGCAACTTTCCTCCATCCTACTAAATTTCCCCTTTTATGTCAATCAAATAAAATCCGCCGGGCAGCCCCCCCTAAATATAAAATTTACTGTATCTTACGTATATTTTCACCCCGGATTTTTTCTTGACTAAGCCCGGCACGGGCGTTACATTGTTAATTACATGGGAAATAAGTATTTATATATAGAGACCTACGGCTGTCAGATGAACGAGTACGATTCCGACAGGATCCGGAACGCTCTTGACGCCGAGACGACCGACAACCCGGCCGAAGCAGACATTATCATAATCAATACGTGCGCCATAAGGGATAAAGCAGACCAGAAGGCCTTCAGCAGCCTCGGTAAGTATAAACATCTGAAGTCGAACAACCCCGACCTCATCGTCGGCATCTCGGGCTGCGTAGCGCAGCTTTACGGGGAAAAGCTCCTTCACAGAATGCCGTATCTCGATTTCGTACTGGGCCCGAGAGCGATCCCAAGGCTGCCCGAGCTGATTAAGAAAATAGAAAATGAGAAGAAAAGGACCGTAGAGACCTCTTACGACCTAGAGGAGCTCTTCGATATCGAGCCCTATCACAGCGAAGGAAAGGTCACGGCATTCGTTTCGGTCCAGCAGGGATGCAATAAAAGGTGCTCATACTGTATAGTGCCCCGCGTAAGGGGCGATGAAATCAACAGACCGCTCGGGGACATATTAAGGGAAACGAGGAACCTCGTGGACAAGGGTGTCCGCGAGGTGACCTTCATAGGCCAGACAGTCAACTCATGGAAAGAGAACGGTTATAAATTCGGAGACCTCCTCAGGGCCGCAGCCGACGTGGAAAACCTTGAAAGGATAAGGTTCACGACTTCCTACCCGAGGGATATAACGGCAAGGATGATCGAAGCGGTGAGGGACGTGCCTAAAATATGCCGCCACATACACCTGCCCGTTCAGTCCGGGTCAAACGCGATACTCGGAAAGATGAAAAGGACGTATACGAGGGAATGGTACTCGGATATCGTTAAACGATTAAAGGACGCAGCGCCCGGCATGGCGGTATCCACGGACATTATCGTCGGGTATCCGGGTGAGACGGAGTGTGACTTCAACGACACTATGTCATTACTCGAAGAGATCGAGTTCGAGAGCGCGTTCTCCTTTAAATTCTCCCCCCGTCCGGGCACTCCCGCGGCCGCTTGCCCTGCGGACGAGATCGTGGACGAGGAAACTTCGGGCAGGAGGCTCTCGCTGCTCCAGTCTTTCCAGCGGGATGTCACAATGAGAAAAAACCGCGCCAGGGTCGGACATATCGAAGAAGTGCTGGCTGAGGGGGCGAGCAAGAACGATCCGGAGGTTCTGACAGGCAGGACGAGTCACAACAGAATCGCTCATTTCAAGGGTAGCAGCGCGCTATCAGGGAAGATTCTCAAGGTCAGGATCACCGAGGGGCTATTTAATTCCCTTCGCGGCGAACTGTCTGTATAATTAGAAGGGAGGTGGCTTATGTTTCTTCTTATGAAGGTTTCAGGGATAGCGCTCGACCCGTTCACGAACACCCCTATCGTAATATTAAAGGACGCCGCGAACGAAAAAACCCTTCCGATATGGATAGGGTTTATGGAAGCGAGCTCCATAGCCATGGAGCTTGAGAAAACTCCCCGCATAAGACCCATCACGCACGACCTCGTAAAGAACCTCATCGAGAAGCTGAAATTTATAGTTACGAAGATAGAGGTCACCGACCTCCGGGACGATACATTCTACGCGCGCATCTATCTCAAGAGAGACAGCGAGGAGTACTCACTGGATTCGAGGCCGAGCGACGCGATCGCCATAGCCCTCAGGACAGACTCCCCGATATACGTCAACGAAGAGGTCATCGAGAAATCGAAGAAAATCGAGATAGACGAAGATAAAGAAAAGTTAGCCGAGTTGTTGGACAATATCCCGGAAGGCGATTTCGGGAAATACAAGATGTGAATCACCAGCGCCGATTTGGTTTTCTATACCTAGACTCATAACTCCCCCGCCTCGTCCATATCCTCGAGGTCGTCTCCGTTTCCGTCGTCGAGCTCGTGTTTGGCAAGCCTGTACCTGAGCGAGCGGAGCGTTATACCGAGGAGTCTCGCGGCTTCGGTCTTGTTTCCGTTCGTCGTCCTGAGCGCCTTCTCTATCATCTTTCTCTCGACGTCCCCGAGGAGCGTGTCGAGGCTCGAGTTCGACGCGAAGCTCGTATCGAGGTCGAGATAGTCCCTTCCGGTGACCAGCTGGGGCAGCGTTTCCTGACGTATGACGTTCGACGACTCGAGGGCCACGCACCTGGCGATTATATTCTCGAGCTCCCTCACGTTGCCGGGGTAATGATAGTTCTCGAGTATCTCGAGGGCCTTCGGAGAAATGCCCCTGATATCCTTCCCCATCTCGACCGAATACTTGTTAATGAAATGAATTGCGAGCGGAGATACGTCTATCTTCCTCTCCCTCAGAGGAGGGAGTACGATTTTAATAACGTTAAGGCGATAGAATAGGTCCTCCCTGAACTTTCCGTTTGCGACCTCGTCTTCGAGCTTTTTATTCGTCGCTGTTATGACCCTTACATCCACGCTTACAGCCTCGGTGCCGCCGAGGGCTCTTATTCTCTTATCTTCGAGCACCCTCAGCAGCTTTACCTGAAGATGAAGCGGCAGGTCCCCGATTTCATCCAGGAATATGGTGCCGCCGTCCGCTTCTTCGAACAGTCCGCGCTTATCCCTCACTGCGCCCGTGAACGCGCCCTTTTTATAACCGAAGAGCTCGCTCTCCATCAGGGACTCGGGGATGGCCCCGCAGTTTACGGGGACGAAGGCTTTTTCATGTCTCGAGCCGCTGTAATGAATAGCCCTCGCCACGAGCTCTTTCCCCGTACCGCTCTCGCCGGTGATAAGGACACTCACGTTCAGCTCCGATACCCGTTTTATCAGCTCGAAGACTTTTACGATGGAAGGGCTTCTTCCAATGATGTTTCCGAATCCGTACTGTGTCTCAAGCTCCTTCCTGAGCCTGGTATTCTCACGCTCGAGCTTCTTCTTTTCGAGCGCTTTCTTTATTACGAGCTTAATCTCATCGATTTTGAAGGGCTTCGTTATATAGTCGTACGCCCCGAGCTTCATGGCTTCGATCGCAGTCTCGTGCGAGGCGTACGCGGTTATCATTATCACCGTAGTGTCGGGGCTCTTCTCGGTAAATTTCTTGAGTACATCGATCCCGTTCAATACCGGCATCTGGATGTCAACGATCGCCAGGTCGAAAAGCTTCTCTTCGATCTTATCTATGGCTTCGGAACCGTCGGCGGCGGTCTCGACGTTATAGCCGTCCTTCTGGAGCATTATCTCCAGGAATTCCCTCATGCCCGGCTCGTCGTCGACTACTAATATATTGCTGTCATTTTGCCCCATCTGATATCTCCGCGGGGAAATCAATGTATGACATCGGCAGGCACCTCTTTAAACCTCGGCAATGTGATGACGAAAGTCGCCCCTTTCCCGCGCGAACTCACCACATTTATATTTCCATTATAACCTTCTATAACCTTTTGTACAATCGCGAGACCGAGCCCCGTGCCCACTTCCTTCGTCGTAAAGAACGGATCGAAAATCCTGGAGATGAAGTTCTCGTCTATTCCCTTGCCCTCGTCCGAAATCTCGATAACAACGTTGTTTTCTTCGGTCTTCGATTTGATTATTATAAGACCGCCGATCGGCATGGCGTCAACGGAATTGAGGAGGAGGTTCCACACCGCCTGCTTCAGGCGGTACGAATCCGCCTGGACGTATATGCCGTTTTCAACCTGGTTTATTATCTCTATGTTTCCGCGCCGTATAGTCTTCGCGAAGGATTCGACAGTATCGTTTACGATCCGCCCGAGGTCTACGAGCGTAGTGAGTTTCTGGATCGGCATCGTGAGTATGAGAAAGTCCTCGACCAGCAGATTGAGCCTCTCTACTTCCTGAGAAGCCATCCGTACGAGCCTCAGGTTATCCTCCGTAGGCTTTACGTCGCTGCTCAGTATCTCGACGGCGCCGCTGATGGCCGAAAGCGGGTTCCTCAGCTCGTGTGCGAGGCCCGCCGCAAGCTGACCGAGAAGAGCCATCTTCTCCGACGTCCTGAGCCGGTCTTCCAGCTCCTTAACCTCGGTCAGGTCCTGGAATATGATAATATACCCATGCGTCTTGTCGTCCGTATCTTTCAGATCGGAGGAGGAGAAGCCGAGCGTGACCATACTGCCGTCGGGTGTCGTATACAGCATCTGCTCCCTCTTCTTCGAAACGAGGTCCTCGAGATGGAGTCCCGTCATGAACTGACCGAGATCCTTGCCCAAAATCTTATCCTCGCCGCTTATGCCCAGGATTTCGAGCCCCGTCCTGTTAGCCGAGATGATCTTGCCGTCTAGGTTCAGGGTGATTACGCCGCTCGTGAGACTCTGAATTATATTCTCATGAAGATTCCGGAGTATCCGCAGACTTCTTTCGCTCTCGCCGAGCTCCCTGCCCGCCGTCCGGAACCTCTCCGAGAGATACCCCGAGAGGATCGCGACGAGAAGGAAACCGGTCAGATGAAAATATGTGGAAACGAGCCCTATTTCCCCCCACTCGGAGACGGAGCTCCAGATACTCTGACCGGGGCCTATCGGCACCTCGGCCCTGATCTGGTAGAAGACGATCAGGACATAGACAAGGCCCGAAACGAGGGCGGTGACGTAGCTCGCAAGCTTGGTGAGCGCGATGCTCGAATAAATAATAATTAAGACGTACAAGAATATAAAAGGGCTCGACTTCCCGCCCGTCACGAAGATTACGGTCGAAGCGAGAACCAGGTCGAAGAAAAGCTGAGAGATCTTAAAAATTTTGGGGTACCGCTGAAAAAGAGACTGGAGCAGGAGAGAAACGAGGCTCAGGAAATAAATTACGGCTACGATTACGGCCAGATAAAAGGCCTCTTTCCTCGCGCCTCTGCCGTAATATATCACGGCCCCCGACCCGAGCAGGACGGTCGTTATGATCACCCTTAGTACTACCGAGCTCCTTAGACCTCCGTCAGGATTCTGAAGAACTTTCATATTCGCTTTAAGACTATACCCTCAGTTAAATTGCCGCAATGGTAATAAACGCACCTCTGTCAATGAATGTACAAGAATTAAGGAAAGTTAAGCGCCGATAGCCGGTCAGTGCGTCAATTCACCCGTCAATTCGCCATGGTAGCCACGAGCTTGAACATCGGAAGGTACATCGAGACGACTATGACCCCGACCGTAGCTCCCAGGACCGTTATCATGAGGGGTTCCAGCGCCGACAGCAGGGATGCGACCGCTATATCGACCTCTTCTTCGTAAAAGTCGGCAATTTTATTCAGCATATCCTCGAGGGCGCCCGTCTGCTCGCCGACCGAAATCATCTGCACGACCATCGGGGGGAAGAGCTTGGGCCTGGCCATTAGCGGCTCGGCAAGCATCTGCCCCTCGCTAATCCCTTTCCGGGCTTCGAGGATGGCTTCCTCGGTTATGATGTTGCCCGAGGCCTTCGCCGTAATTTCGAGTCCGTCCAGTATGGCAATACCGCCTGCCGTAAGCGTAGCGAGCGTCCGGCAGAACCTCGCGATAATAGTCTTCAGCATCAGCGGCCCCACGAGCCACAACTTAAGCAGGAATGCATCGAAGAGTCTTCTTATCTTGTACGATTTACTGTAGCTGAATCCTGTAAGGAAAAATATGGCTGCGATAGCTATCAATATATAAAGAATATTATGTCTCGTGAAAAAGCTGATATCGACCACCAGCTGTGTTAAAGCAGGCAGGGTTGTCCCCATATCCTTGAACATCTCGGCGAAGACGGGGACGACGAATATTATTACAATCGCAAGGACCATAATGGCTACGCTGATGACTACCGAGGGATAGATCATGGCCCCTTTAATCTTTCTCTTGATCGTATCCATTTTTTCGAGATAGCTGGCCAACCTCTGCAGGATCACGTCGAGCACGCCGCCCGTCTCGCCGGCTTTAATAAGCTGGGTATAGAGGTTGCTGAAGACCTTCGGGTGTTTCGCCAGAGAATCGGAGAACGTGGAACCGGCCTCGACATCTTCTTTCACCCTGACAATTATCTGCTTGAATTTTTGATTCGGATGCTGGGACGCAATGATATCGAGCCCCCTCACGAGCGGAAGTCCGGCGTCTATCATCGTCGAGAGCTGCCTCGTAAAGATTACGAGGTCCCTTGTGGATATCGAGCCGAAGGCAAAGTTTAAACCGAAGAGCTTGCCCTTTTCCTTTATCCGGTTCGGTATAGGCTGTATCTGCATCTGCCTGAGACGGGCCAGCACCGCAGACCTGCTGGGGGCGTCCATCTCGCCCTTCTTTATCGTCCCTCCAAACCTGCCTTCCCAAACGAATACCGGCATTACGGGTTCCCCTCTTTCTGCATCATCGCATTTTCATGTCTCTTCATGCCGCACCTTGGAGGCTTATTGCCTCATCACACGCTCTTTCGAACCTTCCGAGGAAGAGCGTTCGCTTATCATTCGTTTTATTTCTTCCGGCTCCTGAGATTTCCCTATAGCATCGTCGAAACTGATGAGCTTCCTCAGGTAAAGATCAGCGAGGCTCTGGTTGAGGGTCTGCATCTTCCATTTCTCCTGCCCGATCTGCTGCTGTGAATAGATCTGATGCACCTTGTCCTCGCGGATGAGGTTCCTGATCGCGGGGTTGGGTATGAGCACTTCCACGGCGAGCACGCGCCCTCCGCCGATCTTCGGTATCAGCGTCTGACAGAGTATGCCTTCGAGTACGAATGACAGCTGAGCCCTTACCTGCGACTGCTCGTGCGGCGGAAAAACGTCTATGATACGGTTGATCGTCTGTACAGCCGTGTTCGTATGGAGTGTCGCGAGAGTTAGGTGCCCGGTCTCGGATAACGTGAGCGCTATCTTTATGGTTTCGAGGTCCCTCATCTCGCCTATGAGAACCACGTCCGGGTCTTCCCTTAAAACGCTCTTGAGAGCGTTTGCGAAACTCTTGGTGTCGCTCCCGACCTCCCTCTGATTGACCACGCAGTTCTTGTGGTCGAAGACGTACTCGATGGGGTCTTCGATTGTAACGATATGCTCGTGCCGCTCCTTGTTTACCTGGTCGACGACGCTCGCGAGAGAAGTCGTCTTACCGGAGCCTGTGGGGCCAGTAATCACGATCAATCCCCTCGGCTTCCTGGCGAGCTCTGCGAGCACGGGGGGAAGCCCCAGCTCCTGATAGCTTTTCAGCAGGAAAGGAAGCAGCCTGAATGCGCCCGCGACTGCGCCCTTCTGGGTGAATACATTACCGCGGAAACGGCCGAGATCCTCCTTTCCGAAGGAGAAATCGAGCTCCCAATTCTCTTCAAACCTGTGCTTCTGCATGTCGGTCAGCACGCTGTAGCAGATGTCTTTCGTGTCGGTAGGGGTAAGCGGGGGATGCTTGACCGGGACCAGCTTGCCGTCGATCCTGATCATCGGCGGCACGCCCGCAGTTATATGCAAGTCCGATGCGCCGTTTTCAACCATGAGTTTTAGAAGCTTGTCTATCGCTATCGACACTCTATCCTCCGCAGATTAATCGTCAGCCGCTGTATTCCTCACGACTTCCTCGATCGAGGTAACACCATTTTTCAGCTTCTGAAGGGCGCTTTGCCTGAGCGTTCTCATGCCCTGCCTGAAGGCTTCCCGCTTTATTTCGAGAGACGATGCGCCGCTGAGTATGAATTCCTTGAGCTCGTCGGTCAATTCCATAACCTCGAACACGGCGAGCCTGCCTTTATACCCGGTCCCGGAGCACGTCTTGCAGCCTTCGCCCTTGCCTTTATAAACTATGTAATCGGAAACTTCCTTGGGAGGCACCCCGAGATCTATCAGCACCTGGGGAGCGACCTCCGTTTCATGCTTGCAATCGTGACAAACCACCCTTACGAGACGCTGAGCCACTATGGCATTGAGGGACGCTGTGACGAGGAACGGCTCCACACCCATATTTAGGAGCCTCGTTATTGTAGACGGGGCGTCGTTGGTATGGAGTGTCGAGAGGACGAGGTGTCCGGTCAGCGCAGACTTAATCGCGATCTCCGCCGTTTCGTAATCCCTGATCTCGCCGACGAGGATAATATCCGGGTCCTGTCTTAAGAACGACCTCAGGCAGGAAGCGAACGTCAGACCGATCTCCTCGTGCACCTGCACCTGGTTTACACCGGGGAGACTGTACTCCACGGGGTCTTCGGCCGTCGAGATGTTTACGTCTGCCTGGTTTAGGTCCATGAGGCTCGAGTAGAGGGTCGTCGTTTTACCGCTTCCCGTCGGGCCCGTGATAAGCATCATTCCAAACGGCTGGTATATCGACCTCCTGAAAACCTCGAGCTGGTCCTCATAAAACCCGAGCTTTGTCAGGTCCAGCTGCAGGGACTCTTTGTCCAGAATCCTCATTACGACCTTTTCTCCGAACAGGGTCGGAACCACGGAAACACGGTATTCCATTGTCCTGTCCTGGTTCATCTTCACCTTGATTCGACCGTCCTGAGGGAGCCTCCTCTCCGCTATGTCGAGGTTCGACATTACCTTTATTCTCGATGATACCGCGTTTTTGAGCTTTAACGGCGGGTGCATTATATCGTACAGCACTCCGTCAATCCTGTACCTTACCCGGAGAGATTTTTCGTAGGGCTCGATATGTATATCGCTCGCGCCCTTCCTGATCGAATCCATCAGCAGATGGTTTACGAGCTTGATTACGGGGGCTTCTTCCGAGGCCCTTTCGAGGTCGTTGAGGTCTATATTTTCTTCGCCGCTTATCTCGATAAGGAATTCATCGAGGTCGCCCATGAGCTTGTCTACTGCGGCCGTGTTCTCCTTGGCCTTCCTCGCGTCTTCCCATTCCTTTTGAGAGCCGTAGAACCTCTCGATAGCATTTCTTATGGACCTTTCCGAAGTCACGACGACTTCGATGTTGTGGCCGGTCGCGAACTTGAGGTCATCCACAGCGAAAATATTCGACGGATCGGACATGGCGACGACCAGCGTCGACCCGGATTTATTTATCGGGATAAGTTTATGTTTTATTGCGGATTCTCTGGAAACGGATTTCAAAACGTCGATCGTGATTTCGAACTGGTCGAGGTTTATTGCGGGAACCCCATATTGCTTGCTCAGATACGCGACCAGCTGGTGCTCGTCTATATATCCGAGGTTGAGGAGGGTCTCCCCAAGCCTTTTCCCCGTTTCCTTCTGCTCCTGTATGGCGGTTTTGAGCTGATCAAGGTTTATTACATCCTCTTTGATCAGTATATCGCCCATCTGTGCGCTGACTCGCTGCTCTTTCATCTCTATCCTGTAGTTATCCGGGCCCCTATTAAGTTACGGTTTAATGCCATCCCGCGGATTACCGTGCATCATATTTTGCTTCACGAACAAAGAGCCATGGGAATAGATAACGCCCTTCAGCCGGCATTCCTGCCGCAGGGCTCATTCGCGTTTCGGTTCCCCAGCCCCGACCGGTCCGGAATGGAAACCTTGCGCCATATCTTTTCGAACATATTCCCCTCATCCAAGTATAGGCCCAATCTCGCGTATATAGTTGATCCGCATTAAATAAACCCATACACATCAACCATCTACTAAAAATAGCAAAATATATGCCATGGAACCAAAGAAGCCCTGTCGGCACATAAGTTACTAAGATGACAATAGAATCTTAAGAATTTCTTGTAACCAGCAGTTATCACTAATGATTTGAGATGACGAATATTGTTTGGCAGAGACTTTATTTGTCACCGGGATGGGGCATTACACAAAAGAGGAATGACAGAATTAAATATTTCATAATAGAAGCAAGTTATGGAATGCATACGGCATCCGGATCAATTTTTTGCCGTCATGGGCATGCTGACTTCTATGACGAGTTCAATCCGCACCATAATACCCTCGTTCGGGTAGAATTAAGCGCATGAACGAAGAAAAGCGGATAATAATAGCGGGCGGCGGGCTCGCGGGGTCGGAGGCGGCCCATGCGGCATCGAAATTAGGCATTAAGGTCAAACTATACGAGATGAGGCCGATTAAAACGTCCCCGGCTCATGATACCGGCGACCTGGGAGAGCTCGTATGCAGTAACTCTCTAAAATCCGACTCCATCGAAAATGCGAGCGGAATACTAAAAGAGGAGATGAGGCAGCTGGGCTCGCTCGTCATAGAGGCAGCCGAGAAAACTCGCGTCCCTGCAGGCAAGGCCCTAGCTGTAGACCGGATTGCCTTCGCGCGGTATATCACCGGGAAACTCGAAAATAATCCGCTCGTCGAATTAGCGAGGGAAGAATTCAGGAATATTCCCGACACTCCCGGCACACCCCTTATTATCGCGACCGGGCCCCTGACGTCGGAGGCTCTCGCAGAAGACATCCGGGATCTAACCGACTCCGGTCATTTATATTTCTACGACGCGATATCCCCCATAATCGACGGGGATTCGATAGATTATTCGAGGGTTTACAGGGCATCGAGGTATGAGAACGGGGAGGAGGGAGAAGGAGATTATATAAACTGCCCTATAAATAAGGAGGGATACTACGCGCTCGTAGAGGAAATATTGAAGGCCGAGAAGACCGAGACGAGGGATTTTGAAAAGGGGATCTACTTCGAGAGCTGCCTGCCGGTCGAGGAGATCGTCGAGCGGGGCAGGGATACATTGAGGTTCGGTCCCGCGCGGCCTGTAGGTCTAAGGGACCCGCGCACCGGCATTACGCCCTTTGCCGTCGTCCAGCTGAGGTCAGAGAACATAGAACGCTCGATGTACAACATGGTCGGGTTTCAGACCAAGCTCAAATATCCCGAGCAGCGAAGGATATTCAGGATGATTCCCGGGCTCGAGAAGGCCGAGTTCATGAGATACGGGAGCGTCCATAGAAACACATACATCGACTCCCCGAGACTGCTCAGCGAAACGCTTCAGCTTAAGAACCATGGCCGGATATTCTTTGCAGGCCAGATAGTAGGGGTCGAAGGGTACATCGAATCAGCGGCTATGGGCATCATAGCGGGCATCAATGCGGCAAGGGCTGCCTTGGGCGAAGCCCCATAGTCCCGTCCCCGGAGACCGCAATCGGCTCTCTTCTCAGATATATATCAGACGGGAGTATTAAAAACTTTCAGCCGATGAACATCAATTTCGGATTATTCCCCCCTCCAGGGGAAAAAATCCCGAAATCCCAAAAGAAAAGCTACATTGCGGAAAGGGCCCTCGGAGCCATGTCCCGGTTTTGCCCGTTCCGGCCGCCGTCAATTTAACAGTATACGGGCTCTGACCGAAGAGGTTTTTCACACTTTAAAGTCATGGTATAAATATAGGCAATACCTAATCATTTACACTTGACAATTCACACAAAGTGGTCTAATTTTTAAACTATGTTGCAGAATAAAGCTGAAGTGAGTCTTCCTGATAAGATATATTTCCGGATCGGGGAAGTAAGTGATTTTACCGGGATCAAGCCCTATGTGCTAAGGTACTGGGAGAGTGAATTCGAAGAGATAACCCCGATCAGGAGAAAGTCGCAGAGACTTTATGACCGTGAGGCCATACACACGATAATTAAGATTAAAAATATGCTTTATGAGCAGAGTTTTACGATAGCCGGCGCCAAGAAGAAGCTTAAAGAAGAAGCCAATCAGAAGCGTGTCAGCACTAAGGTAAACGTTTTGCTGCATGAAGTATTGGGCGAATTGAAATCCATTAAGCAGAACCTGGGCTAGTTTATTCGCCTCCCCTCTTTCCATAGAAACCTTCCATAGCACTCACACGGGGTGTAGCGCAGCTTGGTAGCGCATCGGCATGGGGTGCCGAGGGTCGCCGGTTCGATTCCGGCCACCCCGACCATATACTGATACATTTTTCAGTTAAAGAATTATCAACGAAACTTGCCCGGCGCTGTCAATTGTGTATTTTCTATTGCCTGACCGGATGATTCCATCCCATCGGTAAATAAGACATGCCGCCGACTATACTCATATCGAACGACGACGGAATAAACTCGGAAGGGCTTCACAAGCTCCACGAAGCCCTGAAACCGCTCGGGGAGGTCTACATAGTAGCTCCGGACAGGGACCAGAGCGCCGTGAGCCATTCATTGAGCCTTCACCGCCCGCTCAGGATCGAGCAGATGTCCGATAATATTTACACAGTGGACGGGACCCCTACAGACTGCATCAACCTGGCCATAAACGGGATACTGAAAGACAGGAAGCCCGACTTGGTCGTCTCGGGGATAAACAAGGGAGAGAACCTGGGCGACGATATAACGTATTCGGGCACAGTGAGCGCGGCCATGGAAGGAGCCCTCCTCGGAATAAACTCGATCGCTATATCGCTGGCGACGAAGGTAAATTTCAACTTCGATGCGGCTTCCCATTATTCCAGGATCATTGCGAATTACGTGCTCGAAAAAAAGCTCCCGGAGGATACCGTTCTGAACGTGAACATCCCCAACCTCCCTGTCGGGAATATCAAAGGCGTCCTGGTGACGAGACAGGGTAAGCGCGTATACGGAGAGCCGGTAGTGGAAAAGGTCGACCCCAGGGGGAAAAAATACTACTGGATCGGGGGATACGAGCTCGGGTCCGTCGAGATAGAGAACTCGGACATAACGGCCGTGAGGGACGGCTACGTCTCGGTGACGCCGATATGCCTCGACCTGACAAACTACGGGTTCCTCGAAAAACTGAGATCCGATCTCTCCCGGGAACTTTGATAATACCGAATAAGCTTATCTGCAAAGTACAGGGCTGAATTAATTACGCGAAGACCCATCCACTCCTCATATATACCGGCTCCTGACCCCGAAAAAAAACGTTATGAGGTCATATACCCGTGTGCTATTATTTATAGCTCGTGGATGGGGAGGACTGTGACATGGGCGACTTTTATCAGACTGAGTCATTCTCAACGCTCCACAGACTCAACAGAAAAAATGTGGGGCAGCTGGAAGAACAGCTGCAGGAGTTCTGCGAGACGCGTCCCATAGCGCTCGTGCTTCCCTGCCTATACTCGGAGCTCAAGCGGAAAGCCCTGAAACAAATCCTTAAACAGCTGAAGGAAGTCCGATACCTGAACGAGATCGTGATAACGCTCGGGATGGCGAACGAAAAAGAATTCAGGCACGCTCTGGAGTTCTTCTCCGTCCTTCCGAATAACCATAAGATCATATGGGACAACGGGGACAGGATGACCGCTATCTTTAACCTGTTGGAAGAGAGCAGCCTGGATGTAGGTGAGCCGGGAAAAGGGAGAGCGGCGTGGATCGCATACGGGTATGTGCTGGCGGGAGAGACGAGCGAAGTCATAGCGCTTCACGACTGCGATATAATCACATACAGCCGTGAGCTCCTGGCCAGGCTATGCTATCCCCTCGCGAACCCGAATATGGATTATGAATTCTGCAAAGGGTATTACTCGAGAGTCACCGACAGGATGTACGGAAGGGTTACCAGGCTCTTCATATCACCGGTAATAAGGGCGCTCAAAAAGATTTTCGGACACCTCCCGTTCCTCGTCTATCTGGACGGGTTCAGGTATCCCCTGGCAGGGGAATTCTCGATGAAAACAGACCTCGTGAGAGTGAACAGGATACCCGCCGACTGGGGGCTCGAAGTCGGCTCGCTTGCCGAGGTATTCAGGAACGTCTCGCTCAAGAGGATATGCCAGGTGGATCTCGCGGACAATTACGAGCATAAGCACCAGCGCTTGTCGCCCGACGACCAGATGGGCGGCCTCCTTAAGATGTGTTCCGATATCTCCAAGTCGCTTTTCAGGACCCTGTCGTCGGAAGGGGTAAATTTCTCGGAGAGCATCTTCAATACGCTCCTGGTTACGTATCTGAAAATAGCCCAGGATACGATAAAGATGTATGAGGACGATGCCGCGATCAACGGTTTAATTTTCGACAGGCACGCAGAGGCGCTCGCAGTCGAGACATTCGCGCGGGGCATAAGGATAGCGAGCCGGCAATTCCTCGAGGACCCTCTCGGCTCGCAGCTGATCCCGAACTGGAGCAGGGTGACCTCCGCCATCCCGGATATTCTCGATATGCTGAAGGACGCGGTCGATAAGGACAATGCCCCATAGATTCCTCATATTTACCGACCTCGACGGAACGCTTCTCGACCACGATACATATTCATTCGACAGGGCGCTTCCGGCCCTGCGTCTGCTGGAAAAAGAAAATATCCCTCTCGTAATCAATACCAGCAAATCCCGCGCGGAGATCGAAAGGTGCAGATCGCTTCTCGGGAACAGACACCCGTTCGTATCGGAAAACGGCGGGGGGATCTTTATTCCGGACGGCTGCTTCAGCCACAAATTCCGCTACGACAGGGCATCGGGCGGATATCTCGTAATCGAGCCCGGGACGTCGCGGGAAGAGCTGAGAGATGTTCTGAAATCCGTAGCCGATGAGACCGGGATACGATTAAAAGGCTTATCCGACATGTCCCTGTCCGAGATCATGGAAGCTACGGGTCTCGACGAGGAGTCCGCCCGATTGGCAATGGAAAGGAGTTACAGCGAACCATTTCTTATTTACGGAGACGAGGCGGAGGTGGGGAGAAAGATAGCTGAAAAAGGTTATAGCCACACTCGGGGAAGCAGGTTCCACCACATTCTCGGGGAAAACGACAAGGGGAAAGCGGTAAGAATCCTCTCCGGAATTTATAGAATCGAATCACCTTCAATTGTGACTGTGGGAGTCGGGGACAGCCCGAACGATCTCCCGATGCTGAAAGAGGTCGATTTTCCCATGCTCGTCCGGAAAAAGGGCGGAATCTATGACAGCGGGTGCCGCCTCGAAAACCTGACCCTCGCGGACGGAGAAGGCCCCGCCGGCTTTAACTCCGCAATATTAAAGTTTTTTATAAGGTATGAAGGAAAAACATCCACTGAAAATAGAATTTAAGCCTCCTGAGTGGTATCATATTGTCTGTGAGGCAGATTCGGTTAAAACACCTGAAAAAACCGCGTAAAAAATCCTTCCTCCCTTTTATAATCGGCTCGGTATTCTTTCACCTGCTCATTCTGGCCATTATTCTGGTCTATCAGTTCGAAATCATAGGTAAACAGGCGAAGAAAGAAAAGAAGGAACCGGATTATATCGAGATTACCGAGCTGCCCGTACCCAAGGAAAAGGAAACAAAGCCGCCCGAAGAGACCAAGCGGCTCGCAGAACGGTCACACACTGCAAAGGAAGAAAAAACCAGAGACGAGTACACGAAGAGGTCTGTAGCTCTCCCGCCTCCGCAAAAACCGGTAGCCCCGCAGAAACCGAAACGTGAAGTTAAGAAGCAGGAACCCAAGAAAACCGCGAAGAAACAAGAGACTAAAACAAAGACCGCCGAAAAACCAAAACAAGAGACTAAAGGGCAGAGCGTTACGCGCGAGGACCTGCTCCGCGACAAGACCCTGGCGTCACTCCCCAAGGAGCAGCTCAAAGAAGATACCGGCAGTCAGAAAGCGACCAGTCAAAAATACGAGGAGCGGGCCGTTCCCAACATATCGAAGGAGCAGCTCTTCAGCAACGTCCCGAATACATTCCCCGAGAGCTCGCAGACCACTCAGGATTATCTCGGGGCGAGAGACGTAAACATGAGGGAGGACACGGTCGAGCTTAGCACAACCGAATTCAGATACCTGTCCTATTTCTCAAAGTTAAAGAGTCAGATAGAAAGCGTCTGGAATTACCCGGAAGAATCTCGTTATCGGGGTGAAGAGGGGCAGCTGTTCCTCGTGTTCACGATTAAACGGAACGGAGACCTCGAAAATATCCAACTCCTGAACTCTTCCGGATACGCGCGTCTCGACAACGAAGCCATAAGGGCAATCAGATCGGCTTCGCCCTACTCACCTTTCCCCGAAGGCTGGGGATCTATGGAGAGACTCCACATCAAGGCGACATTCATTTATCAATTCGGCGGATTCATCAGGTAGTCATCAGGATAAGGGTCTTGAGTGTCATCTTATGACCACGCCCTGATCCCCCTTACCCCTTTTTACTATTTCCCCTATCAGGTACGCCTTTTCTTTAAGCAGGCGCAGCTTCTTCAGAACACCATCTGCCTCTGAAGCCGGCACTATAATCACGAGTCCTATACCGCAGTTGAACGTACGCCGCATCTCCTCGAGCGTCTATACGGCCTTCTCTCCTGATTAGCTCCATGACAGGCGGAAGGTTCCATGAAGTGGAATCCAGGACGGCCGCGCATTTTTTGGGCATCACCCTCGGTATGTTTTCGAGGAGCCCGCCGCCCGTGATGTGGGCTATCGCCTTGATGTTGAACGCCTTCCTCAGCTTACGGACCGTCTTCACGTAAATCCTCGTCGGCTCGAGCAGCTCGTCGGCAAGCGGTCGCGTCAGGGGTCCGGGCGAATCCCCGAGCTTGTACCTCTTCTTCCCTAGGAGCACCTTTCTCGCAAGCGAATACCCGTTTGAATGAAGCCCGCTCGAAGCGAGCCCTATGACCGCGTCCCCCGGCCGGACGTCCGAGCCGTCGATAATCTCATCCTTGTCCACTATTCCCACGGCGAACCCCGCGAGATCGAACTCGCCTTTGCCGTAAAACCCCGGCATCTCGGCGGTCTCTCCCCCGAGGAGCGCGCAGCCCGCCTCCTTGCACCCCTTCACTATGCCCTTTACGATCTCCGCCCCTTCCCGGGGATTGAGCTTCGATGTGGCGATATAATCGAGGAAGAAGAGAGGGTCAGCGCCGCAGGCGATTATATCGTTCACGTTCATGGCGACTAGGTCTATCCCGACCGAGTCGAGTCTCCCCGTCATGAAGGCTATCTTTAGTTTCGTGCCTACACCGTCAGTGGCGGCTACGAGCACGGGCTTCTTATACTTCTTGAGAGGAATCTCGTACGCGCCCGAGAAGCCGCCTATCCTGCCGAGCACATGCTTGTTCAGGGTGGATGCGGCAAGGGGCTTTATCAGGTCGACGAAGAGATTCCCCGCTTCTATATCGACGCCGGAGCCCTTGTAAGTGGTCTTCGCCATGACGAAATGGAAAGATACCTGAGAGGGGGTTTTTGTCTATGAACCGCGCCGCAGTCTATCTTCCGGCAATCCCGGCCCTCCAGGCGTTCAACCGGAGCCCGTCCCGTGATATCCGAAGCGATGTCTTTAATCCCCTCGATTTCCAAAAAATATAATTAATGGTATTATTTTCCCTCGAATTTTCCGGGCTGAAGGATATTAAATGACATTTCAGGAACTGATACTATCTCTCCAGAGCTACTGGGCTAAAAAGGGCTGCGTTATCATGCAGCCTTACGACCTGGAAAAGGGGGCGGGGACGTTCCATCCGGCGACATTCCTGAGATGCCTCGGACCAGAGCCCTGGTACGTGGCCTACGTCGAGCCTTCGAGGAGGCCCACCGACGGCAGGTACGGGGATAACCCGAACAGGCTCCAGCACTACTACCAGTTCCAGGTGTTGATAAAGCCCTCACCCAACGACATACAGGACTTATATCTCGACAGCCTGAAACACCTGGGCATAGACCCGCTCGCGCACGACATAAGGTTCGTAGAGGACGACTGGGAATCGCCGACGCTCGGCGCGTGGGGCCTCGGCTGGGAAGTGTGGCTCGACGGCATGGAGATCACCCAATTCACGTATTTCCAGCAGGCCGGAGGCATAGACCTGAAGCCGGTCTCCGCGGAACTGACGTACGGCACAGAAAGGATAGCAATGTATCTCCAGGGCGTGGAGAGCGTGTACGACCTCGAATGGACAAAGGGGATCACGTACGGCGAGATCCACCAGAGGGACGAATTCGAATTCTCGACCTACAACTTTCAGGAATCGGACCCCGTGATGCTCCGGGACCTGTTCGATAAATTCGAGGCCGAGTGCAGGAAGATCATACAGAAAAAACTACCCCTGCCCGCTTACGACTACTGCCTCAAATGCTCTCACACGTTTAACCTCCTCGACGCCCGGGGGGCGATAGGGGTCACCGAGCGCGCCTCGTACATCGGCAGGGTGCGGGCGCTCGCGAAACAGTGCGCGGAGGGGTATCTCCTCGAAAGGGAGGAAATGGGTTTCCCGCTCGCGAAAAAGAATCCATGGCAAAAGATCTGATACTGGAGATTGGAACCGAGGAAATCCCCGCCGGCTTCATGAGGGATGCCATCGATAAACTGTCGGAGAGCGCATCCGGGGAGCTTGCCGAGAACGCGCTCGCTTACGGGAATATTTCGTCCTACGGCACCCCGAGAAGACTGACGCTCCGGGTCACGGACCTCACGGACAACCAGGAAGACAGGTCGAGGGAGTTCTACGGCCCTCCGGTGAGAATTGCGTTCGACGAAAAGGGGAACCCGACGAATGCGACGATCGGGTTCGCTAAATCCCAGGGTGTCGACGTAAAAGACCTTGTTACCGTAACGAGGGACAGGGGCGATTTCCTGGCGGCGGTAAAAAAAATAAAGGGACAGAAGACGGAAAAACTCTTAAAAGAATTGCTTCCCGGGATAATTACCGGCCTCCCCTTCAGAAAATCCATGAAGTGGGGCGACGGTGAGGCGGTATTCGCGAGGCCGATAAGGTGGCTGCTCGCGGTCTACGGCGGCAAGACGATTCATTTCAATATCGAGGAAGTAAAAAGCTCATCCAAATCCCGCGGCCACAGGTTCATGAGCCCCAAGCCCTTTACGGTCTCGGGCTGGGACGATTACGCGGAAGGGCTCGAAAAGGGGTTCGTCGTACTCGATCAGGACCGGAGGAAAAGCATAATAGAAAAGGGGATAAACGATCTCGCTGAGAAAATCGGGGGGACCGCGCTTAAGGACGAGGAGCTCCTCGAAACCGTTACCTACCTGGTCGAATACCCGGTCATTCTCAAGGGTGATTTCGAAGAGGATTTCCTGAAACTCCCAAAGGAAGTCCTGATCAGCGTGATGAAAAACCATCAGAAATACTTTCCGGTGCTTTCACGGTCAGAAAGCGGGAAGCTCATGCCCCATTTCATATTCGTCGCCGGGACTAAGGCCAGGGACGAGAGGGTCGTGGCGAAGGGGAACGAGAGGGTCATCCGGGCGCGGTTCACGGACGCGAGGTTCTTCTACGATGAAGACAGGACTATGCCGCTCTCAGATAAGATCGGGAAATTAAAAGACATGGTCTTCCTCTCAGACCTCGGGACGTATTACGATAAGACCGAGAGGTTAAAGGTGCTCGCCGGAGTTATCGGCAGGCAGCTCGGCATCGAACCGCTGACAGACGTGATCCGCGCAGCAGAGCTGTCGAAGGCGGACCTCGCTACCCAGATGGTATTCGAATTCCCCGAGCTCCAGGGCATCATGGGCAAATATTATGCGCTCGTCGCCGGGGAGAAAGACGGGGTCGCGAGGGCGATAGAAGAGCAGTATATGCCGACCTCCCGCGAGGGGGAACTGCCCGGGACCGATATCGGCTCCGTTCTGAGCGTCGCCGACAAACTGGACACGATCTCGGCGTGTTTTATATCCGGACTCATCCCGACGGGCACTTCCGACCCCTACGCCCTCAGAAGACACGCGATAGGAATAATAAATATAGTCCTCGATAAAAATTACCATTTGAGCATTAACGAGCTTTTCCGCGCGGGCATCACGGCCATAGTCGATCAAGCCCATGGAAAGTTCGCCGATTCGCAGGATAATATCCTGACGGAAGTATCCGGTTTTTTTAAGGAAAGATTCAGGAACATCATGATATCGGACGGCTTCCCCCAGGACGCTGTGGAAGCCGCGATAAGCGCCGAGTTCGACGACATCGTCGAAGTGAAGAGGAGAATCGAAGCGCTTTCGGAATTCCGGAAGGCGCCCGACTTCGACTCCCTCGCAATCGCTTTTAAGAGAGTAGTGAATATAGTTAAAGGGCAGCCGAAGGGCGAAGTAAGGGACAGCCTTTTTGTCGAGCCCGTGGAGAGGGAGCTTTATCTGTCCTTCATCGACACCAGGGGAAAGGTCGGCGGGAAGATGTCGGAGAGGAATTACCCGGAAGCCCTGTCCATAATGAGAACGCTGAAAGAGCCCGTGGATAAATTCTTTGAGCACGTCCTCGTTATGGACGAGAACGCAGAATTAAGGAAGAACAGGCTATCGATGCTCTGGGAAATAAGAGACCTGTTTTTCAGGATCGCGGACTTCTCCAAATTGAGCACGTAAATCATCGGGGTATGACCGGGCGGGGGATTAAAAAGATTATATATAAAAGGAAAGGGCCATGAAGAAATTCGTATATCTATTCGGTAACGGGAAGGCGGAAGGAAAAGGGAACATGAAGGACATCCTGGGCGGAAAGGGCGCCGGACTCGCAGAGATGACGAGAATAGGCATACCCGTCCCTCCGGGTTTTACCATAAGCACGGAAGCCTGCACGGAATTCTATAACCATAAAAGGCATATTCCCGAATACATATTGAAGGAAATCGATCTCAATCTCTCGAAGCTCGAAAAGCTCATAGGGAAAAAACTGGGTGACCCGAAAAACCCGCTCCTGGTTTCTGTACGCTCCGGGGCGAAGTTCTCGATGCCCGGTATGATGGACACGATCCTCAACCTCGGGCTCAATGATAAAATCGCCGAGCGTCTCTCGTCAAAGACCGATAACCCCTTATTCGTATGGGACGCTTACAGAAGGCTTATAGAGATGTTCTCGGACGTGGTGTTCGGTATCGATAAGGTAGAGTTCGAGCACATGTTCGCGGATATAAAGAAGAAGGAAGGCGTAAAGAGCGACGCTCAGCTAACGCCCGAAATACTAAAACAAGTCATCAGCAAATCAAAACAGCACGTCAGGAAGAAGGTAAAGGCGGAATTTCCTCAAAACCCTCTCGACCAGCTTCACATGGCTATACGCGCGGTATTCCTTTCATGGAACAACGAAAGGGCGATCTTCTACAGGAAGCAGTACGGCATTCCCGACGACCTGGGGACCGCAGCCAACGTGCAGGCCATGGTCTTCGGGAACATGAGCGATGATTCGGGCACCGGAGTGGGTTTCACGAGGGACCCGGCGAGCGGGGAGAAGAACCTCTACGCCGAGTGTCTTATGAACGCGCAGGGCGAAGACCTCGTGGCCGGCATCAGGACGCCCAAGCACATCGAGGAGCTTGCGCGCGAGCTGCCCCCGGTCTATAAGCAGCTGGCGAAGATAGCGAATACGCTCGAAAAACATTTCAAGGACATGCAGGACTTCGAATTCACGATCGAGAGGGGGAAGCTCTATTTCCTCCAGACAAGAAACGGCAAGAGAACCGGGATCGCGGCTTTAAAGATCGCCTACGACATGGTCAAGGAAAAGCTGATCACGAAAGAAGAGGCCATTTCGAGGATAGAGCCGGAACACCTGGAGCAGTTCCTGTTCCCGATATTCAATCCCGATGAAAAACAGAAGCATAAGGTCATAGCCACCGGGCTCGCGGCGTCACCAGGCGCAGTGTCGGGAGCCGTGGCTCTCGACGCCGATACCGCCGTGAGGTTCTAGCAGCGAGGGCACGAGCACTATTCTCGTCAGAAAGGAAACGAGCGCCGACGATATAAAGGGCATGGCGGCCTCGAAGGGCGTACTTACAGCGCGGGGAGGGAGGACGAGCCACGCGGCGGTCGTGGGGAGGCAGATGGGGAAGGTATGCATCGTGGGGGCGGAAGATATTAACATCGACGAGAAGAACAGGCGTTTCATTACCGGCGGCGTTACCGTCAAAGAAGGCGATTTCATCTCGCTCGACGGGTTCGAGGGAAAGGTTTATTCCGGACACGTGCCGGTAATACCGTCAGACATAATACAGGTCGTAGAGGAAACGATAAAACCGGAGGAATCGGAAAACTACAAGATATTCACTTCCATATTGAAATGGACGGACAAGATCAGAAAGATCGGAGTTAGGACGAACGCGGACACGCCGCGAGGACGCGAGAATAGCGTACAAGTTCGGCGCGGAAGGCATCGGACTCTGCCGGACAGAGCACATGTTCTTCGCGAAGGACAGGATACCGATCATGCAGGATATGATCCTCTCGCAGACGTCCGAGGAGAGAGCCAAATACCTTTCGAAGCTCCTGCCGATGCAGAGGAACGACTTCAAGGAGCTTTTCCGCAACATGAAGGGGCACCCGGTCACCATAAGGCTCATCGACCCGCCGCTCCACGAGTTCCTTCCCAAGCTCGAAGAGCTTATGCTCGATATAAAGGAGCACGAGCTGAAAAAGGAGTCCTCAAAGAGCCTCGATAGAAAAAAATTGCTCCTCGAGAGGGTCCAGGAGCTGCACGAGTTTAACCCCATGCTCGGCCTCAGGGGATGCAGGCTCGGCATACTGATACCCGAGATCACCAGGATGCAGGTGACCGCCATAATGGAAGCGGCGTCCGAGGTGGCGGACGAAGGGGTGAAGGCGGTCCCTGAAATAATGGTCCCGCTCGTGGCGATGGTCACCGAAATGAAGGCGCAGAAAGACGTCATCCAGCAAGTGGCCGACGAAGTCCTCAGTAAATCCAAAAAGAAAATAAAATACAAAATAGGAACGATGATAGAGGTCCCGAGGGCGGCCGTCACTGCCGACCAGATAGCGACCGAGGCCGAGTTCTTCTCCTTCGGAACGAACGACCTGACGCAGATGATGTTCGGGCTTTCGAGGGACGATTCGGGGAAAATCATCAAGACATACATGAACGAAAAAGTGACGCTCAACGGCAAGGTTTTGAGCATACTCGAAAAGGACCCATTCCTGACTCTCGACCTGGGCGTAGTGGAGCTCATGAAACTCGCCATGGTGAAAGGCAGGAAGGTGAGACCCGACCTTAAAGTAGGCATATGCGGGGAACACGGCGGGGACCCGCAATCTATCGTATTATCGAGCGCGATCGGAGTCGACTACGTGAGCTGCTCACCTTTCAGGGTGCCGATTGCGAGACTCGCGGCGGCCAAAGGCGCGCTTAATGCAGAAATAGAAAATTCAACCCCTGATAAATTCACCTGAGCCGGCTGTGTATCACAGCCGGCCCGGGATTTTTTCTTATTCAGCGATTTAATCCCTGTCTACCACACGACTACACAACAACAGCCGCGGCTAACTCGCATAGGCCGTAGCCCTGACTTCCCTTATTACGGTTATCTTGATCTGCCCGGGATACGCGACCTCTTTCTCGATCTTCTTCGCTATCTCGTGGGAGAGGAGAGCGCCTTCCTCGTCGTTCACCTTCGAGCTCTCCACTATGACCCTCACTTCGCGCCCGGCCTGTATCGCATAGCACCTCTCGACCCCCCTGAATGAGCCTGCGATGTTTTCGATGTCCTCTATCCTCCTCACGTAAGCCTCGTAGGTCTCTCTCCTCGCCCCCGGCCTCGCGGCGGATATCGCGTCGGCCGACTGGACGAGGATCGCGAGCAGCGATTGCGGCTGCGGGTCGTGAGCGAGGGCGACGGCCTCTATCACGTCCTTGGGCTCCCCGTACTTCCTCACGAGGTCCGCGCCTATGTCCACGTGCGACCCTTCGATCTCGTGGTCGACCGCCTTCCCAATATCGTGGAGGAGCCCGCCGCGCTTGGCGAGCTTAACGTCGTATCCTATCTCGGCGGCCAGTATGCCGCAGATGAACGCGACTTCGATCGAATGGTTCAGGATATTCTGCGAATAGCTGGTCCTGTATTTGAGTCTTCCGACGAGCTTCACGAGTTCAGGATGTATGGACGAGATACCCAGGTCGAAAATGGCCTCTTCCCCCGCCTTCTGAATCTCGCGCTCGATCTCTTTTTCGACCTCGGACACGATCTCCTCGATCCTCGCGGGGTGAATCCTGCCGTCGTCGATCAGTCGTTCGAGCGATATCCTCGCGACTTGCCTTCTTATCGGGTTAAGCGAAGAGATAACCACGGTCTCCGGGGTATCGTCAATGATAATGTCGACCCCCGTCCTCGCTTCTATAGACCTGATATTCCTCCCCTCGCGACCGATTATCCTCCCCTTCATATCGTCGTTCGGGAGGTTGACGACGGATATCGTCTTTTCGCTCGTGTATTCGCCCGAGTACTTCTGGATCGCGAGCGCTATTATGTCCTTCGCTTTCCTCTCGGCCTCTTCATGGAGCTGGTCCTCGAGCTGTTTCAGCTTTTTGGCGGCCTCATGCCTCGCCTCGTCCTCGATAATGTTGATGAGCTCGTTCCGGGCCGCTTCCTGCGTCATACCGGCTATGTCCTCTATCTTCTTCTTGGCTTCGTCTATAACGGCATCGAGTTCCTTCTGTTTATCTCCGAGGGCCTGCTCCCTCAGCACGAGGTCCCTGTCCTTTCTTGTAAGCTCCGATTCCTTCTTTTCGACACCCTCGAATTTCTTATCGAGAATCTCTTCGCGTTTCTGGAGCCTTTTTTCCGTTTTGAACGCCTCTCTCTGCTTTTCCCTCGACTCGTTCTCGATTTCGGAGCTCCTTCTTTCGACTATCTCCTTCGCTTTCAGCTCTCCCTGCGCCCTGACCTTCTCAGCTTCTTTCCTCGCGTTCTCGATTATTACCTCTGCTTCGTCCTTCTTTAGACCTATTTTCTTATTCAATTTCATTTGTCTATAGAGGTGGTTAGCTAAGTACCCCAAAGCGAAGGCAACAACCGAAGCCGCTGCAGCAATTATCAGTTCAGTCATGTTGTTTTCCTCCTTCTTTTATTCTGCCTTTTATTTTTTTTTTTCATTCCGCAAAAAATTATTCCCGATTCGGTCACCACCAGACCCGCGGAAAGGTCGGTCTCCCCGCCGGGGAGCGAATCCGACATCTGGAGCGAGTATGCAAGCGCGGCCCTTCTATTCAAGGGGACATTGACCAGCAGGCGGTCATAATACCCCTTTCCGTACCCGAGCCTTCCGCCGGAGCCGTCGAATGCGATTCCGGGTATAAGGATCAGGTCCAGATCTTCGGGCGCTATGCTTGATGAGGACGAATCGGGTTCCGGGATACCGAATTTCCCGGGTTTAAGCTCGTTCAGGTCTAATACTCTATGGAAAGTCAGTCCTGTCCCGCTCACTCTGGGGAAGTAGGTCTCTTTCCCCGAGCCGAGGGAACGGGAGAATATCTCCCTCGTATCCGCCTCGTTCCTGACCGGATAGTAGAACCCCACCCTCTTCGCGCGGATAAACAACCCAAGGCGCGAGAGATTACCCGTAATCAGGCGGCTTTTCTCGGCTATCTCGGTATTGGAAAGGCGGGACCTTCTCTTTAAGAAATACGAACGGACGTATTCTTTCTGTTGCTCAAGATTTAAACCCCCTGCCTCTAAGAGGGAAAGAAATGAATCAGGTATATCAACATCATCTGTATTTATACGAGTCTTCCAATTCTTCTCTTCCGAGTTCCTCTCTAAGAATTCCTTCGTTAAACCCAAAGGTTTCCTGTTCGTTAAGGGAGCTTTCCAGTATTTGCACCAATCTCTTTGATCTCTCTTCAGCACCGTCTTTAAATTCCTCGAAATCTTTTAATAGTTTGAAGTAATCATCGGTAATCTTCAGCATCGCGAGCAGAAGCGTATTAGGCACCACCACGTTGTTATCCTGAGTGGATATCTCTTTCACTTTTTGCTCCAGATACAAAGCGATCTTCCGGACGTAATCTTCATCGGCGTCTGTCTTGATATAATAATCCGCGTCCAGGAATTTAATCTTAAGGCGATTCATGTTATGCCTCAGACCTGCTTAAGTAAATCTCAACCTTTTCGATGACTCTGTCTAACTTCTGTTTAATCTCATCCCTTTCTTTTTCAAGCTTTGTTACACTTTCCCTGAGATTGACAACTTCCTCCATTAGGTTTTTGTGCTCCACCTCGAGCTTTGTTTTCCTCGAGAGCGCCTCTTTAATTTTGCCTTCCAGAATATCCATTGTTTCCATTATTTTACCTAGACAAGTTTAATATTATCTTGAAATTTTTGCAAGATGTGTGATGATAATAGTAGGAAATGGCAGAATTAGGAATGTTAAAACGACTTGAAGAAGTCGAAAAAAAATACCTCGAAATCGAGAAAACACTCACTAAACCCGATATAAGTCCGCCTGAAATTCATAAGTATTCCAAGGAATTATCAGACTTAGACGAAATAGTGGAGATTTACAGGAAGTATAAAAGTGTGCTCGAAAGAATCGAGGAAAACAGGTCTCTGCTCAAAGACAAGGACCTGGCTGAGCTGGCTAAAGAAGAGCTCGACGGGCTCGAGAACGAGCTCCCGAAACTCGAGGACGAGCTCCGTTTATTGCTGCTCCCCAAGGACCCGAACGACGCAAAAAACGTATTTCTCGAGATCAGGGGAGGTACGGGCGGCGATGAGGCCGCGCTGTTCGCCGCCGATTTGTTCAGGATGTACACGAGATATGCGGAAACCAACAGGTGGAAGGTGGAAATTATCAACCTCAGCGAAACAGGCATAGGCGGTTTAAAAGAGGTCATCCTGGCCATAGAAGGCAAGAACGTATACAGCAGGCTCAAGTACGAGAGCGGAGTGCACAGGGTGCAGAGGGTTCCGGCGACGGAGACGAGCGGAAGAATCCATACCTCGACGGCTACCGTCGCGGTGCTGGCCGAGCCTGACGAGGTGGAAGTGGAGATTGACGAGAAGGATTTGAAGATCGATACATACAGGGCGTCCGGTCCGGGGGGTCAGCACGTGAACAAGACCGACTCCGCCATAAGGATTACCCATTTGCCGACGGGGATCGTGGTACAGTGCCAGGACGAGAGGTCCCAGCATAAGAACCGCGCGCACGCCATGAGGATGCTGAGGGCGAAATTATACGAGATGGAAGAGCAAAAGAGGCGTAGCGAGTTAGCTAACACCAGGAAGAGCCTCGTCGGGAGCGGAGACAGGAGCGAGAAGATAAGGACGTACAATTTCAAGGACGGCAGGATCACGGACCACAGGATCGGACTCACTCTCTATAAAATCGAGGCGGTGCTTAACGGCGATATGGACGAGCTTATCGATGCCCTCACCACCCATTACCAGACCGAGATTCTAAAAGAGGCGGCGTTCTCCTGATATCCTTTCATCATTGTTGCGTAACAAACTAATTTTTAATTATCGCAAGTGTTCTTGGAAAATGCCCGGCATCCTGAAGCAGACCTTCTTATTTAACGGCTTTTATTGTATTTAATCACCATCATAAATAGAATATAGATATGGATTTATACTGGGTTACCGCCCTTCTATACTTCATCGCGACCGTATTCTACATGAGCCACATCTGGACCGAGAGCAGGACAGGCTCGAGGGTAGGGTTCTACACCGTCGTCCTCGGCACGATAGTCCAGTCGGTCAGCATCGTGGCGCTCTATTTAAAGGGAGACATGCTGGCAGGCGGGCTCGATACGACTCTTTATCTCTTTGCGCTATTAATCACGATCGTATTCATAGGGTCACAGCTTATATTCAACGCCCCGCTTCTGGGGGCGTTCGTTTCCCCCCTGGCCTTTATTATGACGCTCCCTCACGTAATTCTCCCTCAGGGGATTATCGAGCACGAATCGTCTCTGAGCAATCCCTGGATACTGATCCACATCGTACTGATTCTCCTGGGAGAGGCGCTATTCACGGTAGCCTTTATCTCGGGCCTCATGTACTTGTTTCAGGAACAGAGGATAAAATCGAAACGCGTGGGGAGCCTGCTGCAGAAATTCCCGTCCCTTACCACACTCGATAAAATCAACCACGTCTGTCTCATTATCGGTTTCCCGCTTATAACGGTCGGGCTCGCGCTGGGATTGCTCCTCGCGAAAGAAATATGGGGGGATGCGTGGGTTTGGGGACAGAAGGAGACGTGGTCGCTCGTTACGTGGCTGCTTTACGCGGTCCTCATTCACGGGAGGCTGGCATCGGGCTGGAAGGGGCGGAAGGCGGCGTTCGGCGCAGTCCTGGGGTTTGGGATTATTCTCTTCACCCTGTTCGTAATCGGATTCCTGGCTCCCGGCCGTCACGACTTCCTGGGATGACGTGGGTAATCGGGAAGCCGCATGCCCCGCCGACCAGGGTTATCAACGATCACCTGACATTAATAATATCTATAAGCTCGCCGTCGCTCACAGAAAGGATCCTGTAACGAGGGGAGACCCGGTAGCTCCCGCCCCGGTCTATCTCTATATCGTAATAGGGGTTGTTCCTGAGCGAACCGAGACCGTCGGTGATAACGGCTCCGCCGCCGGATTCGGGATTGAGCGAGAGGATGAGTTTCAGCGCCCTGTAGACCTGATACCCGAATATATCGGGCTTCTCGTTAAATTTACCTTCCGTAAGTCTGGAATATTCATCCCAGTCCCCGTCTCCATAATAAAAGACATCGGTAAAGACCGCCCTGTATACAAACCCGTCTATCTCCTGCCCTATGAGGTCCAGGAATAAAGGGCTGTTCCATGTGCTCGGTCCCAGGAAGAGCACGTCCCTCAGCTTGCCCTCCCTCTTGAGCCTCAGTATCAGCTCTGCCGAGGACGCTGCGCCGTCGGGTATGAATACGGCCTCAGGGGCGGCCGACGATATCCAGCCGAGCTCACCCGAAATATCTCTCGATCCCGGGTCGTAAGACCCTTCGTATACGAGCTTGCCGCCGTTTTCGGCCACGCCGGAGGCGAAAAGCCCTCTCATCCTCGCCCCCAGGGCAGTCCGGGGATACAGGATAGCGAACCGTTTGATCCCCAATCCGCGCGCCGCGTAGCCGGACAGCACCCTTACCTGCTCTTCGAGAGGGTAGTAATACTTTATTATATAAGACCCGCCCGAAGCCTCATCCTCCGAAACGGGAAACACCAGTGCCGGAACCCTTTTCGAATTGACCTTCGGGCTGACCGGTTGAATAAACTTACTGGGCACGGGGCCTACTATAAAGGAAAGGCCGGGGGTATTCAATAATTCGTCGAGCGAAGCAGCCAGCCGTTTCTCGCTGTCCCCGATATCCTTGACCACGACCCTGTACTGGATACCGCTATGTCCGGATTCGGCGGCTGCGAGCACGCCCTTAAGCGCCCTCTCCCCAAGTACTCTGTACTTGCCTGTCAGAGGGAGGAGACAGCCGAATGTTATCACTTTTTTGGAGGCGGATTCTTCATTCCCGGCATCCGGTTTTACCTGGGCGTGTACGCCCGGGGTAAACGCTGACAGGATCATGAGTACTATGAGGACTAACGCTCTCGGCAATCCGGATCTCCTTTTTGAAAATTATGGTACCGGAATTATGGCATAAGGACAGAAAACAGGCGGTATTCGGATGTCTCGGGGAATCGCTTACAGTAAATCGGCCCGCTTTCCATCAGCCGGCCTTTCCGCCGATTGACCTGAGCCTGCATAGTTCCGCAATGGGGACCAAATCGATCAAGGTTTTATCGCTGTTGCTATGAACTGCAGCACCTAGGCTCTATAACCAGCCCTTAAAACTGAATAATATAATTGTGCAGTTGCTAACAATATCACTTGACAAAAAACCCGGAGAAATTATATTAATATTAAGAAAAATCGGGGGTAACAAAATGCCGCAAACCAAGAAAGCAGCACCTAAGAAAGTAGCGAAGTCCGAAGTTAAAAAAGAAGTTTATTACGACTTGAACGGTCTTGTGAAGGAAAACTACCTGATCGGACTGGATTCGGCCCATTCACTTCTTGAGGAAAACAAGAGACTCATGGATGCGCAGATCGATCAGCTACGCAAGATCCAGAACGATTGTGCGGAGCAGGTCAAGTCCGCGTTCGATAAGCTTCCGAAAGAATATTCCAGCCTCGGGATCAGCGAAAAACTCGACCGCATCGTAGAATTTCAGAACAATTTTTACACAACGTTTAAAAAGATATCGGACAACTATTCGAAAGAGCTGCTCGATCTCAACCAGAAGTCCGCTGAAAGGGCCTTCTCCGCGCTGGATAAATACGTAAGCGCCTTCACCTCCTGACCCGCTAAGGGCGAGGTGCGGCATAAGGATTTACGGTTGTTATAATGTTGTATAATATTAGGATGAATATCGGGGCTCCGGAGTCCGGCTGTCTGGGAGATACCTTTTGAACAAGAAGAATGAATACGAGCAGATTTACTACTTCAGCTATTTCAAAAAACTCTTCGAGTCATGGGAAGAATCAACCAACAAACTGATGGACGTATGGATGAACAGCCCGCTCATGGACAGGGCCGTAGAGAAGTCCTCGGAGTTCAAGAACTACATCCACAGTTTCATGGAGCAGACGCTCGAACAGAGGTATTTGCCGGAGAAGAGGGACATGGAGAAGCTCATCGATACACTCGACTCCCTCGGTGAGAAAATAGCGGATCTCGAGGGCAAAATTACCGACCTCCAGTCAGGCGCAGCAAACCCTAAGCCAAAAATCAGAACCAGAAATTCCAAAAAAAAAGTTAAGGAGAAAAAACAATGAGCAAAGAGGCATTCGACTATACCGAACACTATAAGAAGTTTTACGAGGCATGGGAAAAAACCATGTCCGAAGCTATGGACATGTGGAAGAAGAACCCTATCGCGAAAAACGAGGCAAACGCGGGTAAGGAGGATTACGACCCGATAGCGCAATATAAGAAGTTTTATGAAACATGGGAAAAGTCCTCTTCCGAAGTACTCGAGAAGTGGGTAAACAGTCCTCTATTCGCCGCCAACATAGGGAAGGCGGTCGAGAAGTCCTCCGAGTTCAAGAAATATTTCGATGAAGCGGTTGAAAAAACACTTAAGAACATGCGCTTTCCGACAAAAGGGGATATCGACAGGGTTCTCGCTTCCATCAACAACCTGGAGGCCAAAGTGAACGACCTGCTCGACAAAGTGGACGATTACAATAAACCCGCGCGTCCCTCAAAGAAGTAACAGTTAAGTCCAGACCCGATCAATAACGGCAACAATCGATGTCGGGCTGTTTTAGACAAGGAGGCTCTTAGCAATCATGGGAAATAAATACGTGGACTCCGCTATGCAGGAAGCCGGAAAGGCGAGAGACAAATTCAACAAGGCTCTTGAGATAGCGCTGCTGAATCCGCCCGAAGTCGAGGTCGGGGTAACCCCTCACGAGGTCATATTCACCGAAAATAAGCTCCGCCTGCTGCACTACTACCCGCTTGCCGAAAAGACCTACCCGGTGCCGCTGATAATGATATTCGCACTGGTCAACCGCCCCTACATACTCGACTTGAAGCCGGGCAGGAGCGTCGTGGAGGTGCTTCTAAAGAAGGGAATAGACGTTTACCTGATAGACTGGGGGTCCCCCGGGGACGAGGACAAGAAGCTCGACCTCAACCACTACATCAACAGGTACATAAAGCAGGTCATCAGACAGGTTAAGAAACATTCCGGCTCCGACAAGGTAAGCGTGCTGGGTTACTGCATGGGCGGGACGATGTCGGCCATGTATACGGCGCTCTATCCCGAGGACATACGGAACCTCTTGCTGATGACGGCGGGAATAGATTACAAGGTCGAGGGCACGCTCAGCCTCTGGGGCGACAAACCCAATTTCGACGTGGACAAGTTCATAGACGCATACGGCAACGTCCCCGCAGAATTTCTGCAGTCGGGATTCATATTCATGAAGCCGATTCAGAACCTCGTCTCCAAGTACGTGAACTTCTACGAGAACGTCGACAACGAGGCGTTCGTCGAGAATTTCCTCGCCATGGAGAAATGGCTCAACGACAACATCCCCGTCCCGGGAGAGGTATTCAGGGAGTTTGTAAAATACCTGTATCAGGAAAACCAGCTCGTAGAGAACAAGCTGAAAATAAACGGAAAACGGGTGGACCTGAAAGAAATAAAGTGTCCGGTGTTAAACCTGATCGCCGAGAACGACCACCTGGTCCCTCCGGCTTCGAGCCTGGGATTCACCGATATGACGTCGAGCAAGGATACTAAAACGATCGTTTATCCAACAGGGCATATAGGGCTTTCCGTAAGCAGCAAATCTCTCAAGGTCCTGTGGCCCGAAGTCGCTGACTGGCTAATAGAGAGATCCAAGTAGGAAATACAGAGAAGAAAAAAACAAGATCCGTATTTGTGAGATTCTGATTTCATACAGGTCATCATAAATACGGATCTTTCATATTCGGTTTAGATGTAATGGCCGCCGTTAATCCTCAATGTTACGCCGGTGATCCAGCCCGCGGCGGTGGAGCAGAGGTAAACGACCGACATCGCGATCTCTTCAGGGGTGCCGAACCTGCCGAGCGCAATCTCCTTCTTGATCTGGTCCCTGATGTCTTCGGGCACCGTACCGAGCATGTCCGTTTCCACGAACCCTGGGGCGATGGCGTTTACACGTATGTTGCTTTTAGCGAGCTCCCTCGCCATCGTTTTCGTAAAACCTATTATGCCCGCCTTGGTCGAAGCGTAGTTGCACTGGCCGAGGTTGCCCATTTCTCCGATAATGGAAGATATCGAAATGATTACGCCGCCACGCTCAGACAAGGGGTCTATGACAGCTTTCGTGCAGTTAAATACGCTCGAAAGGTTAGTCTGTATTACTTCGTTCCACTGTTCGAACGTCATTCTCTTAAGGGTCCTGTCCCTGTTTATCCCGGCGTTATTGACGAGTATGTCGACCTTGCCGAAGTGGCTCATTACCGCTTTGCCGAGACCCTGGGCCTGCTGGAAATTGCCGACGTTCGCTCTCACGGTAACGCACTTCCTGCCGAATTTCTCGATCTCCTTCTTCACCTTGTCCGCTTCCTTGTCACTCCGCGAATAGTTGAGCAGAATATCCGCTCCGGCCTCGGCCAGGGCAAGGCAGATCGCCCTCCCGATTCCTCTAGAACCACCCGTTACTATTGCAACTTTACCCGATAAGTCGTGCATTTGTTCAAGCATACGACACCTCCTGGAGCTCGTATTTCAGTCGTTCGATATTTAAGGATTATAGATTTTATTCCTAATAAGGTTTTTGTCAACCTGACAGTACGGCGGATAAGGGGACTTTCAGCTTTAATTAAAGCCCCTTAATAAGAAAGTGGAATACAACGAAGGGTGTAGTCAAAAAACCATGGCCGCGTTTAACTCTGAAGCCACAAAACGGCCGCGGCCGGGGATGTTATTCACCCCTAAACATGGGTTCTCTCTTTTCTAAAAACGCCTTCATCCCCTCCACCCTGTCCAGTGAATCAAAACAGAGCGAAACCAGGGTCTTTTCGAGGAGGAGCGCCTTCTGCAAGTCCATTTCCGAGCCGGCGTTAATAGCGGTTTTTGAGAGTCTCACCGCTATAGGACCTCTTTTCGCAATCGCTCCTGCGAGCTTCTTCGCTTCGCTCATTACCTGATCGTGGGGGACTACCCTCTCGACAAGGCCTATCCTGAGGGCCTCTTCGGCAGTAATCATCTCGCCGGTAAAAACTAGCTCCTTGGTCTTACCGAGTCCGAGAATCCTCGTAATACGCTGAGTCCCGCCCCAGCCGGGGAATATGCCGAGCTTTACCTCAGGGAACCCGAGCCTCGCCTTTTCAGACGCGATCCTGATGTCGCATGTCAGCGCGAGCTCGCAGCCGCCGCCGAGAGCATATCCGTTTATAGCGGCGATAGAGGGGCATCGTTCGTTCTCTATAAGCTCGTACACCCTGTGGGCATAATCGACGTAGTCCTGGAACTCTCTTTCTTTCATTTCGTTCATCTGCGCTATGTCGGCTCCGGCGACGAATGCCTTATCCCCGGCCCCGGTAATGATGAGCGCCTTTAATTCTTCTTTGGGCAGGACGTCCTCGAGGAACTCCCTCAGCTCACCGAGCGTGTCCCAATTGAGCGCGTTTAACACATTCGGACGGTTGATCGTGAGAACGCCTATGCTGTTCGGTTCTCTTTCGTAGCTTATAAATTTGTATCCCATAGGACTCCTCCTCTACTATCTGATGAGCACCCCTGCTGAAATGAATATTAATTCAGGGTAAAAAGTACTTGTCAATCCCGGACCGGCTCAAAGAAAGGGCCGCTGTCCAATTATATGGTTCCCGCAGGATAACTGACGAAAAAATACTGAACTCCGGCATGAAAATTCCAAGCGATATCAATCCCCTACCCGCCCGGGAAAATTTAGCCGCTCCGATGGATGGTGCTTTGATCGAATATTGTGTAAAGTTTTTTCTGCTTAGCCGCAACCAAAGAAATAAAACAACCAGCAATAAAGGAGAAATAGATGATAAGTTATGCGACTGTACTCATGATTTGCACGCTTCTCGCGTTCGTCGTCGTTAACCTCACGGTCATTAATACGAATGCGGATGACAATAAAAACCAGGTCCAGAAAACAAGCTCGGGGCTCGAATATATCGTCATCGAAGAAGGCAGCGGGCCGAAACCTCAGACGGGGCAGGTAGTAAAAGTCCACTATACCGGAAAGCTCCAGGACGGAACAGTATTCGACAGCTCGGTTAAGCGCGGTGAGCCGATAGAGTTCACCCTCGGCGTCGGCCAGGTTATAAAGGGCTGGGACGAAGGCATTGCGGACATGAAAGTCGGAGGGAAACGCCAGCTGATAATCCCCCCCGCCCTCGCATACGGCGAGAGAGGCTATCCCCCTGTGATCCCGCCTAACTCCACGCTAATTTTCGACGTCGAGCTCGTAGGAATCCAGTAAATATTCCTTACCCGGGGCCTCACCGCTCACGGCGGGAGTGAGAATGCCCTATTGATTACATCCGTCCGGGTACACTAAGGGCACATGAACTACCTTGCGCACATATACCTCGCCGGGGACTCGGAAGAGTCCCTGCTCGGGAACATCATGGGGGACTTCGTGAAGGGGTCTATAGGGGATGGTTTTCACCCGGAGATCGAAAAAGGGATAAGGACGCACAGGAAAGTGGACGTTTTCACGGACTCGCACGAAATCTTCAGAGCGAGCAAGAAGCTGATGAGCCCCGAAAGAAGGAGGTTCGCCGGTGTTATCATAGACCTCGCCTTCGACCACCTGCTTTCAAAGAACTGGGCCTCTTATTCCGACACGGACCTCGAGGGTTTTATCCGAAAGACATACACGCTTGCTCGATAGAAGGAAGGCGGTGCTTCCCGAAAGATTCCGCATGTTCCTGCCGAGGATGATAGAGGAAAACTGGCTCGGGTCTTACCGCACTCTCGAAGGGACAGGCATAGCCCTCGACCGGATATCCGAAAGACTCAGGAGACGGTTCCACAGGGAGAACAAGCTCAGGGGCGCGATCGAGGAGATCGAATCTAACTATAAGGAACTGGATAACAACTTCAATATGTTCTTTCCCGAGCTTATATCTTTTGTCGAAGATCTAAGAAGCGCAGAGCAGGCAGAGTCCGGGATTTCTTTAGTCCGGGGAGGCTGAATATTACGAGCATGCTCCGCAGATAACATTAAGCCTGATAAAGCCTACCCCGGCATCTCCACCTGCCTCAAGCGGCAAGCCGGGACCGATTCAAATACAGCCAAAATAGTAGTGTACCCCTTCTACAATTACGGCATTATACTTCCCTGTAGATTCAATTTTTTCATAATTCATTATGGACAAAACCCCTCGAACAGGCAAAAAGCTGGAAGGCATTCTCAAGGAGACGCTCTTCGAGATATCGCAGGGAAAGAAAGACCCTTTTCACCTGGTAGTCGCGGACGTGCTTGAAGAAATTACAGCGCCAGAGGAGAGGAACGACAGCGATACAGAGAAGCCGAAAAACGAATCGGGCTAATTGTCCGCGGCGATTGAAAGCGTGCGCATCATACTATAATATGATTAATGTATTAAATCCCATTAAAATTGCAGACTAGACGGTTTGAACAGAAGAAAGTTTGAAGAACTGGTGGACAGGGCATATCAGAAGATCCCGGAACAGTTCAGGAATAAAATCGATAACGTGGTGATAAAGGTCGAGGATTACCCCTCCGCCGATGACAAGGAGAAACTTGAAATAAGGGGCGAAGGGCTCCTGCTCGGTCTATACAGGGGGACCCCTCTCCATTTGCGGAGCGTGTGGCAGGGCATCAGGATGCCCGACGAAATAGTGCTCTACCAAAAAGACATCGAACAGGTTTGCAGGAACGACCGGGAGATCGAGGAGAGGATAAACGAAGTGCTTCAGCACGAGCTCGGGCACTACTTCGGGCTCTCGGACGACGAGATTTACGAGCTTATGGGAAGGGACTGACCCGTATGAATAATAAAAAAGAGAACGACGAGAGCCGCTCGGCGATACTTCTCGTGCACTGCCCGGACCGAAAGGGCCTCGTCGCGGCCATTACAGAGTTCATCTTCAAGAACGAAGGGAATATCATATACCTCGACCAGCACGTAGACACTCAGGAGAAGGTCTTCTTCATGCGCGTCGAATGGGACCTTAAGAACTTCACCATCCCCGCCGGGAAGATCGGAGAGTATTTCCAGACGCTGATAGCCGAGAAATTCGGCATGAAGTGGAGTCTCTATTTCTCCGATTATACGCCCCGCATGGCCGTCTTCGTCTCGAAGCTGCCCCACTGCCTCCACGATATCCTGTCCCGCTGGCAGTCAGAGCAGTGGAACGTCCGGATACCGGTCATAATCAGCAACCACGGCGACCTCGAATCCGTTGCCGCCACTCACGGCATCGATTACCGCGTCACGCCCGACGTCAAAGCGGACAAGAGGGCGTCCGAGCAAAATCAGCTCGACATACTGAAACAGTACGATATCGATTTCATCGTGCTTGCGAGATACATGCAGATACTGAGCGAAGATTTCGTGTCCCATTACCCGAACAGGATAATCAATATCCACCACTCGTTCCTCCCGGCGTTCCCGGGGGCGAGGCCCTACCACTCGGCGTACGAGAGGGGCGTGAAGATCATCGGCGCGACGAGCCACTACGTTACGGCCGACCTCGACTCAGGGCCCATAATCGAGCAGAACGTCGTACGCATAACCCACAAGGACAGCGTCGAGGATTTGATAAGGAAAGGGAGGGACCTCGAGAAGGTCGTCCTCTCGCAGGCAATCTGGTACCACCTCAAGCGGAAAATCCTCGTCTACGGGAACCGCACCCTGATTTTCGATTGATTATACCGGAACGATTGTCCCGCACCGGGATAAGCGTATACTTATAATCAAGCCAACGGGTACATCGAATATGACATTCAAATTAAACCGGATCGTCCTTACCGGAATTATGATATTGCTGCTCTCTCATTCCGCTTACGGCGAATCGTATGACTACGAGCTTACCGGGACTCAAAAGGGGCATGGAAATGTAGAGGTCATAAGCAGGGGGACGCTGATCGACCTTGTCGAATACGTGGAACCCGGGAAGTACACGGCCTTCCTCTTTTATGCGGACTGGTGCGGGCCCTGCAAAATACTGAAACCCAGGCTCGAGGATTTCGCCCAGAACGGCGACAAGCTTGCTTTGAGAGAGATAGACATCATAAACTGGGAGAACCCCCTCGTCAGATATTACGGCCTCACTTCGATACCGTACTTTATTATCTACGGCCCCGACGGGGAATTCGCCGAACGCGGGCCCGGCATCTCCAATGAAATAATGAAAGAAATCTCAAGCCCCGACTGAGCGCATCCACCAAATTTCTACCTGAAGCTGCAAAATTTTTATATGCGGGAAATCATTTGTACTCGGTAATTTCGAGGAGCACCCCGTCGGGGTCGTGGAAGTAGCACAGCATCTTGTGACCCGCGTCGTGCGTGACTACGGTCTCCGGGACGACTACGGGTTCGCCGAGTAATTTAACCCCTGCATTCTTCAGCCTCTCCGCGGCCGCGTATACGTCGTCCACCCTGAATGCGATGTGCCTGAGACCGACTGTGTTCGCGAAAGAATTCGCGGGAACGGCTTCGCCCCCGGGCGTCTTATAGCAGAGGAGCTCTATCCTCGGCTCGCCCGCCGGTGCGACAATAAACGCGACGTCGGCTACAACGCCCTTTAGCCCGACGATAGACTCTATCCAGTCGCCTTCGAGATGCGCCCTCTTCGATTCGATAAAACCAAGCAGCTCCGTGTAGAACCTGACGGATCTTTCGAGGTCGGAAACAACGATGTTGATGTGGTCTATAGAGAGGGGCATGCGTTTATTATTTATACGAATCGGGATATCGTGCGGCTCAATGCCCCTCGAACTTCACTTTCTTGTCTTTAAGGGCCTTGATAGCCTGTTGAAGGCCCGAGAGGGTCATCGGGAACATGCGGTCTTTCATAAATTCCTTCACCATGCCTATAGACTCCGTGTATTTCCACTGCTTGACGGGCACGGGATTGAGCCAGACTATGTCGGGATAATGGTTCTTCAGCCGTTCGAGCCATGTGAAGCCCGGCTCGTCGTTATTGTGCTCGACGCTCCCGTTCTGATAGAGGAGCTCGTATGGAGACATGGAGGCGTCGCCCACCACTATGACCTTGTAGTCGCTGTTGTAGGTGTGGAGGACCTGGAACGTGGGGATCGCTTCCTGCCACCTCCTCCTGTTATTTTTCCAGACTGATTCGTAAAGGCAGTTGTGAAAATAGTAATGCTCTAAATGTTTGAACTCATATTTTGCAGCCGAGAACAACCTCGAGCAGAGCTCGATGTGGTCGTCCATCGACCCTCCGATGTCGAGGAAGAGAAGCACCTTCACGTTGTTCTTTTTTGCCGGGACCATCTCGAGCTCGAGGAACCCTGCGTTCCTGGACGTCCTGTCGATGGTCCTGTCGAGATCGAGCTCTTCGTCCACCCCCTCCCGCGTCAACACCCGCAGCCTCCTGAGCGCCATTTTCATATTCCGCGTCTGGAGCTCTACCCCGTCGTCGAGGTCCCTGAACTCGCGCTTGTCCCAAACCTTGACGGCCCTCCTGTGCCTGCTCTCCTCCTGCCCTATCCTGATGCCCTCCGGATTGAAGCCGTAAGCCCCGAAGGGTGAAGTGCCCCCCGTCCCTATCCACTTATTCCCGCCCTGGTGTCTATTCTTCTGCTCCTTCATCAGCTCCCTTAAACGTTCGAGCAGCTTGTCGAGGCCGCCCATAGACTTTATAAGACCCTTCTCTTCGTCGGTCAGGGCGTTGACGAAGCTCTTCCTGAGCCAGTCTTCCGGTATCTTCATGAACTCTTCAGTATCGATCTTCTCGACCCCTTCGAAGTAATATTTGAACAGGAGGTCGAACCTGTCGAGATGGTGCTCGTGCTTGATGAGAGACGTGCGGGAGAGGTAATAGAAATCGTCAACGCTGTATTCGGCTATCCCCTCGTCGAGCGCTTCGAGGAACGTGAGGTATTCCCTTATCGTCACCGGGATGCCGTCGTTCTTTAGCAATAAAAAAAAGTCGAGAAACATATCCGCCCCTTTATTCAACCCCTTCCGGGTATTTCAGCCCAGCCGGAAGCACAGGCCTCAACGCCTGAACCTGAGCCTGATCCGGGTAAGGAGCTCATGGTCCTGCTCGTTCTTGAGGAGCGCGCCCGCGAACGGAGGGAGCTTCTCCGAGAGATCCATCGTGCCCAGCTCGGATTCAGTGACCTTTCCCACGATGAGGAGCTTGAGCCAGTCTATGAGCTCGCTCGTGGAGGGTTTTTTCTTGAGTCCGTCTATTTCCCGGAGGTCGTAAAAAACGCTCATCGCGTTTTCAACGAGCTTGCCTTCGAGCTTCGGGTAATGGACCTTCACTATGGCCTTAAGCGTCTCCCTGTCCGGGAAGCTGATGTAGTGGAAGAAGCATCTCCTGAGAAATGCGTCCGGCAGCTCCTTCTCGTTATTGGACGTGATAATTATAATGGGACGCTCTTTCGCGCTTATAGTTTTCTTTAGCTCGTAACAGTAGAATTCCATCCTGTCGAGCTCCAGGAGCAGGTCGTTCGGAAATTCTATATCGGCTTTGTCTATCTCGTCTATGAGGAGCACTACCTTCTCGTCGGATTCGAAAGCCTCCCAGAGCTTGCCCTTTTTTATATAATGGGAAATGTCGTTAACCCGTGTGTCCCCGAGCTGGGAATCGCGGAGCCTGGACACGGCGTCGTATTCGTAGAGACCCTGCTGCGCGGTCGTGGTCGACTTCACATGCCAGGTAATGAGCTCCTTGCCGAGGGCTTCAGCCACCTCGAACGCGAGCATCGTCTTGCCCGTCCCGGGCTCGCCTTTTATGAGGAGCGGCCTCTGGAGCGTAATCGACGCGTTCACCGCGAGATTCAAATCCCTGGTTGAAATATAACTGTCAGTGCCTTCGAATTTCATCTGTTAAACCCCGTAACTATTTAGATTTCGTATTTGACCCGCCTGTAAGAATAACGGTTCTGAGGCCTGTTTTATCCTGCAGCAACTATAAAAATTATACTTTTTACGGAAGGTATTATCAAATAAAGAGAGAAGCGGACGTCCGCTTTCCTATTAAGCACTGCTGATCACATACGCGGATAGAGGGCCGCAGTTAATTCGTCACATCTCATCGAACGGGATTTCCCGAGACGGCAATTTATTTCTCCGCGACGCGCTCGAGTATGCGGTAAAGACGGTCGACCATCGACCTCGGGTCTTCGAGATACCCGGCAGCGATAAGGGCGTTGTCGAATATCTGCTCGACGACGAGACGCGCTGTCTCGGGGTCTTTGCCCTTGAGCGCCTGGAGATTCTTAATAAGCTTATGGCCGGTGTTGATCTCGAGATTGACGGAATATTTGAGATCGGCGTCCTTCTTCACGGCCTTCATCATGCGCCTCATCGAAGGGGTCATGAATTTATCCGCATTGAGCGCTATGGCGGGACTATCGACGAGACGCCCGCTGACGCCCACTTCATTCACGCTATCCCCGAGAGTTTCCTTGATCCACTGGCAGAGATCCTTCGCATCGGCCTCCGCCAAAGCGTCTTCGCCGGGTCGGGCGGTCCCGGCCCCAAGCTCTATGTCGGCATTATCCGCGGAGACGAGGGTCTTGCCCTCGAACTTCCCGAGGCTCGTCATGACGAATTCGTCGACGGGCTCATACAGATAAAGCACTTCGAGCCCGCGCGCCCTGAAAGCCTCCAGGTGAGGGCCCGCCTCGATTATGTCCCTCCCCGGGGAGTAGAGGTAATAAACCTCATCCTGGCCCTCCTTCATACGGGAAACGTAGTCATCGAGCGTCGTGAGAGCGCCCTTTTCCGTCGCGGAGGACTCGAAACGGAGCAGTTTTGCGAGCTGGGCGCCGTTCTTGAAATCCGATGCGACACCCTCCTTGACGTATATGGCAAACTGCTTGTAGAACTCTTCGTACTTGCCGGGGTCCTTTTTCGATTCGTCTTCGAGCATCTTGATAAACCGGCCCGTTATGACCTGCCCGATCTTCTTTGCGAGTGCCGAGTCCTGCATCGTCTCGCGGGAGATATTGAGAGGCAGGTCGGCGCTGTCCACGACACCTTTCAGGAACCTGAGCCAGTCGGGCAGTAAGCCCTCGGGCTTCGAATCGATCAGTATCTTTTTGCAATACAGGCTGACCCCGGGATCGGTTTTGCCGAACCCCCACCTCTCCGGGTTTTCCCCGGGAACGAATACGAGGGCGTTAATCTCGAGAGGGGCTTCAGAGCTGAAATGCAGCCTGTAGAGAGGGTCGTCGAACGCGTCGGCCTGGAATTTATAGAACTCGTTATATTCCTCGTCCGATATTTCCCCCCTGCTTCTCATCCATATCGGCTGGATCTTATTGATCTGCTCCCCGTTCAGCATTATCGGGAACTGCACGAAGCTCGAATATTGGGTGAGAACTTCTTTCACACGTTCGGCATCTGAAAACTCCTTCGCGTCCTCCTTCAGGCGGACGATAATTTTTGTACCGCGCCTTTCGCCTCGGACGGCCTCGATTTCATATCCGCCCCCGCCGTCGCTCTTCCAGAGTAGACTCTTTCCGTCCTTCTCCCAGTTATGCGTGTATACCTCCACCGACTCCGCGGCCATGAAAACGCTGTAAAAACCTACGCCGAACTGGCCTATGAGGTTCTCGCTTACCCCGCCCGATTCCTCGACCGCTCTGAGGAACGCTTTTGAGCCCGAATGGGCTATAGTGCCGAGGTTCTCCACGAGCTCTTCCTCCGTCATCCCCACACCGTGGTCCTCGATAGTAACGGTATTTTCCTTGTCATCCGTCCGGATATTTATCTCCAAAGGAAGACTCTCGTCGTATATATCCTTTTCGGTGAGCTGAAGGTATCTGAGTTTTTCGAGTGCGTCAGAGGCATTCGAAACGAGCTCCCGTATAAATACCTGTTTGTCCGTATAAAGGGAGTGTATAACGATGTCCAGGACCTGCTTTACCTCCGCCTGGAATTCGTGTTTTTTTAAAGACTTCTCTGCCATTTTAGATAGAAACCTCCGGGAGCATGTTTCGGCACTAAATATGCCGAACGGCTATTCTACCGTATGAAAAATATTCATCGGGAGGAAAATTTCAAGAGACCGAACAGTCCTCTCAAATCAACCGCGGGTTTAATTTCCGTCCGCAGCGTATAGGCCGCAGGGAAGACGAACAGTCTATGGCACTAATGTAACTTCGCCGGTCACGAGATCGTAGTTCCCGCCTACGACCTTGACCTTCCCTTCCCTGACCATAGGCGCAATAACCGGATCGGCGCCGCTTATCCTGCTTACACCAAGCCTGACATTGTCGAGGATGGCATTCTGGAGCAGGTCGCCCGGCTCACTTTTCGCCCTTTCAACAGAGGGTTGGATAGCCTGAACTATGGTTCCAATTGAGCCCGGAAAGGTGGTTCCGGCTTTCAGAGCCTTGATGGCTCCCTCCACGGCCCCGCACCTGCTGTGCCCGAGAACCATTATCAGATTCACCCCGAGGACATTGACACCGTACTCTATGCTCCCAAGGATGCCGTAGTTTTGAGGAGTGACTATATTCCCCGCGACCCTCACGACGAACAGGTCGCCTATCCACTGGTCGAATATAATCTCGGGGGGAACACGGGAGTCCGCGCACGCGAGGATAATGGCGAAGGGGTTCTGCCCCTCCGCAACCTTCATCCGGTGCTCGAGCGTACTTTGCATGCAGCTCTCATTCATAGTGTTTATAAACCGTTTATTACCCGCCATGAGCTCCCTGAGTGCTTCATCGCTTGTCATGGGCGATGTTACGTCGGCCGCCCTGGCATCGGGCGTGCTCAATAAACCCCCGCCTGATTTCATTAACTCCAGCCCCAATACCCCCGCCCCGCTCAACTTTATGAAATTTCCGTCTCGACAACGCAGAATCATTATTCATCTTGTATCGCCTCCGTTCTAGTTGTTGTGCATATTCCGTAACGGCTTCTGTACCTTCAATTCTAATACATATTCATAATATTGTATAATGTCCTTTCGATTGATTTCCCGGACAACGCTATGAAGAAAACAAAAAGCCTCTCCCAGTTCGTATGCCAGAATTGCGGGAACAACTCCACCAGGTGGCTCGGCAAGTGCCCGGAATGCGGGAGCTGGAACTCGTACGTCGAGGAAAAGGTAGAAAGACAGAAAAAGACCGCGAAAAGGGCCGATGTTTCAGAGCCCGTCGCCTTAACGGAGATCGGCAGCGGGAGCGAGGAAAGAATACCCACGGGGAATAAGGAGCTCGACAGGGTGCTCGGCGGAGGATTCGTCCCGGGCTCGGTCGTACTCGTGGGAGGGGACCCCGGGATAGGCAAGTCCACACTCGCGCTCCAGATGTTAAACGACATCGGGAAGCAGAAGGAAAAACGCGGCTTGTCCGGATCGAGATTCCTCTACGTAACGGGCGAGGAATCGCCGATGCAGGTAAAGATGAGGGCCGCGAGGACAGGTGTCTCGTCGGAAAACGTGTTCGTGCTCACAGAGACATCGGTCGAGACGATACTCGAAGAGATTGAGAAGCTCTCCCCCGAGATCGCGGTGATCGATTCCATACAGACTATGTTTACGGAGGATTTCGGGTCGGCCCCGGGGAGCGTGGGTCAGATAAGGGAATGCACGGCCAAGCTCATGCAGTACGCGAAGACGAGGGGTACGGCCGTATTCCTGATAGGACACGTGACCAAGGAAGGGACCATAGCGGGTCCCAAGGTATTGGAGCACCTGGTCGATACGGTCCTCTATTTCGAAGGGGGGAAAGACCATCCCTACAGGATTCTGAGGGCGTTCAAGAACAGGTTCGGCTCAACCAACGAAATCGGGGTGTTCGAGATGCTCGACAGCGGGCTCAAGGAGGTAAAGAACCCTTCCGAAATATTCCTTTCCGAACGCCCGGTAAATGCCTCGGGCTCGGTCGTGACCCCGAGCATAGAGGGGACGAGACCGATACTGGTCGAGATACAGGCCCTCGTCTCCCCGTGCGGCTTCGGCGTACCGAGGAGGACGACGATAGGGCTCGACAACAACAGGGTCTCGCTCCTTCTCGCAGTCCTCGAGAAGAGGGCGGGGCTCCAGATACTGGGCCAGGACGTATTCATGAACGTCGCGGGAGGGGTTAAGATAGAAGAGCCGGCGATAGACCTCGCGATCTCCATCGCACTCGTATCGAGCTTCCTCAATCGACCGGTTGCGCCTGACACCGTCGTTTTTGGCGAGGTAGGGCTCGCGGGGGAGATAAGGGGGGTGTCGCAGGCGGACCTGAGGCTCAACGAAGCGATGAAGCTCGGCTTTACCAGGTGCGTGCTCCCCAGGATCAACCTTGACAGATTGAAGTCCGGGGATAATTCTATTGCCCTTATCGGCGTCGATTCCGTTGAAAAGGCTATAGAAGCGTTCTTCTGATCCGGGGCCGAATATCCTGTCCGGGAAAGGCTGCAAATGACGAAAGATATGAAGACAGCGCCAATCGGCGTATTCGATTCGGGCATCGGGGGGCTTACAGTCGTAAGGGAGATAATCAGAAGGCTCCCCGGGGAGAACATTATCTACCTCGGCGACACGGCGAGGGTCCCTTACGGGACGAAATCGAGCAGGACCGTAATTGCGTACTCCCATCACAATGCCCGGTTCCTTTTATCGAAGGGGATAAAAATGCTCGTCGTCGCCTGCAATACCTCCTCCGCAGTCTCACTCCCCAGCCTGAGCAGCGAGCTGGAGATACCTGTAATAGGGGTGATAGGGCCCGGCGCAAAAAAAGCCGGGGAGGTCACCAAATCCGGGAGGGTGGGAGTCATAGGCACGCCGTCGACGGTTAAAAGCAGCGCGTACAAGAAGGCGCTCGAAGCCATATCCCCCGACATAGAGGTATTTTCAAGGGCATGCCCTCTCTTCGTTCCCCTGGCTGATGAGGGGTGGACGGAGGGAGAGATATCCGAGCTAATCGCGAAAAAGTACCTCGCGCCGTTTAAGGAATACGATATAGACGTGCTCGTTCTCGGATGCACTCATTACCCCCTCCTCAAACCAACTATTCAGAAGGTAATGGGCGGAGGGATAACGCTCGTCGATTCAGCCGAAGAGACGGCGAAGGAAATCGAAAGAGTGCTCATTGAGAGAGGCCTTCTTAATAACGGCTCCGGAGCGCCCTCAAGGGCATACTACCTTACGGACGTATCCGATACGTTCGTCTCCGTCGCCGGAAGGTTCCTCGGGGAAAAGATAGAAAATATAGAAATGGTTGATATAACGGGGACGGCACTTTAACCGCCCCCGGACCTGGAATCTAGCTTTGGGACACGAGCGCCCTGACCTTCTCCGTGAAAGGCGGAAGCACGTCAAACAGGTCGCCTACAATACCGTAATCGCACTTCTGGAAAATAGGGGCTTCGGGGTCTTTATTTATTGCGACTATAACCTTCGAGGAGCCCATCCCCGCGAAGTGTTGTACCGAGCCCGAGATCGCGATCGCTATATAGAGATTAGGCGATACGGCCTTACCCGTCTGGCCGACCTGCATATCGTACGGACAATAGCCCGCGTCCACAGCTGCGCGCGTGGCGCCGGCGGCCGCCCCGAGCATATCGGCGAGCTGATAGATATATTTGAAATTCTCCTCGCTCCCGAGCCCCCTCCCTCCTGAAACCACCCTCTCTGCTTCCGTGAGCTCAGGCCTGTCCGACCCTTTCGTCTTTATCTCTATCAACTTCGATTTTATATCCCCGGAATTAATCGTCACGGCGCCGTCTACCACCTCGGGGGTCTTCGGGTCCTCCACGGCTTTAAACGAGTTCGGCCTGACAGTGGTCATCATCGGGTGATGGTCGAGAAAAACCTGGGTCGGTATTGCCTTACTCGAATGGGAAAAGCGCTTAATCTTTAATTTCTTATCGTCGGTTAAATCGATCTCTATCGCGTCCATCGTAACGCCCGCCCCGACGCGGGCGGCGACTGCCGGGAAATAGTCCTGGCCGAAAACCGTGTTCCCCGCTATTACAACGGCGGGACTGTGTTTCTTTATCAATTCGCTGAGAGCGATCGTATAACCCTCGGTGTTAAAGTTCTTTAAGAGCTCGTTATCGACGACGTAAACCTTCCCGGCCCCGTACTTGCCAAGTTCAGCGGCGTGTCCCGACACCCCCGACCCTATCAGCACTCCGCAGAGCTCTCCCCCGAGCTTTCCCGCGATCTTGTTCCTCGCTTCGGATAACGCCTCATAGGTCACCTGCCTTACGCTGCCGTCGATTTTAAGATCCGCTACTACCCAGACTTCGTTACTCATATTATTCCTCCTCGAATGTCTATGAACTTGGGTGCTAAATAACCTTGGCCTCTTCCCTGAGGAGCTTTATAAGCTCTTCGGCCGATTTTTCGACCTCGGCCCCCTTGACCATCGGCCCGTCCTGTCCCTTTATTATCCGGAGCTTCCTCTCGATCTGAGGGACCTTGATCTCCACTGTTTTCACGCGTGCGAGGCCGTCGAGGTTAGTATCGGAGACCTTCACTTCGGTGAGCGGTTTCTTCTTGGCTTTCATGATCCCGGGCAGCGAGGCGTACCTGGGCTCGTTCATGGCGTCAGGGCATGTGATAAGACAGGGGAGCGGGACCTCTACGACCATATGCCCTCCGTCTATTTCCTTCTGGCACACGGCTTTATTAGCTGCCGGATTTATCTCTATCACCTTGCTTACGAGAGAAACATGTGGAATCCCGAGCTCCTCGGCTATCTGGACGCCGACCTGGCCCGACTCTTCGTCGATTATCTTCATGCCTGTAAATACTATATCGAAGCCGCCGAGCTTCCTGATCTCGCCCGCGATGATCTTCCCCATTGCGAACGAATCCATATCGGGAGACCCTTCGTCTAAAATGTGGAGAGCGCTGTCGGCCCCCATTGCGAGCGCCTGCCTGATGGTTTCGACCACTCTCGCTGGGCCCATGGAGACTACAACGACCTCGCCCCCGTGCTTTTCCTTAGTCTGGATCGCTTCCTCGACGGCGAATTCGTCATATGGGTTCATGATCCATTTCATGCCTTCGGTATCGATCGAGTTGCCGGCTGCGGAGACCTTTATCTTCGCCTCCGTATCCTGTGTCTGGCTTACTATTACGAGAATCTTCACCTTTAGCCCACCTCCGACTTATTATAGATTTTCTAACCCGGTCCGGCTCAATTATCCACGGAAATATAATTCACGGGGTTTCTTGAAACCAACTTAGTTTAGCACCCCTCTAGCTCTTTTCAACCCGGGCCGGATATGCAAAATAACTAATGAATTTAACGGAATAAAGTATTATTTTATCCGGTAGTTAAAAGCTGTGTAATTATAAATATTGACCATTCCTTGTCAAGACGGTAAAACCGTCTAGGATAAAGCGTGCATGCGCTATTTCCATTCGTCGGAACACCTCTCCGGTAGAATCCCCGGCACCGGGTTCCGAATGAATATACAATAATGAACCGAACCGCGATAAATATACTGCTCCTCGTTTTCGTAATACTCACCTGGGGGTACTCCTGGGTGCTTATGAAAATGGGCCTCGGCTATATGGAGCCCCTCACCCTTGCCGTGTGGAGGTGCGGAATAGCGGCGGTGATATTGCTGATTTACGTGAAATCGAGGTCGATTAAACTGCCCCATCCGCGCAGGTGGCCCGATTTTATGGCCGTCGGTTTATTCCAGACCACGCTCCTCTTCGGATTCATGCTCCTGGGGATGAAGCGCATCACGGCGGGAAAGACTTCCGTGCTCCTCTATACCATGCCCGTCTGGACGATACTCCTCGTCCACTTCTACCTCAAGGAGAAGATAAACACGCGGCAGTGGTCAGGCGTTTTACTGGGCTCGGCGGGGATATTGTCGATCCTCGGCTGGGACATAATCTCAAAACAGAACCTCTATATATTCATCGGGGAGATACTCATCATCATCGCGGCCATATCGTGGGCGGTATCGAATATCTGGGTAAAGACAAGGATGGCGGGCGAGGATATTTACAGGTTGAGCGCGCTCCAGCTCTCGTTCGGCACAATCGGTCTTCTCATCATAGCCATACCCACCCACGGCGTATTGAACGTCGAATGGACATTGAACTCGGTATACATATTGCTCTTTACAGGGCTCATCGCTTCAGCCGTCGACTTCACCATATGGTTCTATCTAATAAAGAAGCTGGATATCAACATCACGACCTTTTCCTCCATGCTCGTACCGGTTTTCGGCCTCTTCTTCGACTGGCTCTTGCTGGGGAACGGGCTCGACTGGGGGACGGTAACGGGAGGTGCGCTTATCCTCGCGGGAATTTATATGGTATCAAGGAAATGATTCATGCTCTGAAGACAGTTTCGCAGGTTCATTTTAAAAGCCCGTTGGGGTATAATAGTGTCAAAGCCCGGCGGCGTGAATTTTCAAATGACAGATTTATGATGACAAGAACCGACAGCACCTCTACCCCGGGAAAGTCACGATATGCGTCATAAGATTCTAATCACTTCCGGAATTATAATCAGCCTGATTGTATTCATCGCGTTAGCCGCCTACTTCTTTACCCAGACGGGGTATTTCAGGAGGCTCGTTAAAAACACCGCCGAACGAATCGTCAGCTCGTCAACCGGCCAGTCCTTTAAAATCGGAGAGGTAGAGGGCAATTTCTTTTACAACATTAAGCTGAAAGACGTCTCATTCGATGTCGGGAACGAAAGCTTCGTCTCCGTAAAAGAACTCTCCGTCACGTACTCCATCCCCCGGATGCTCAACACAGCGGTACTGTTCAGCAAAGTGGTTCCCGTCGACGGGCTGACCGTAAACGGGGCGCAGGTAAGACTCATAAAATACGGGGACGGCACCTGGAACTTCAGCAAGATCGGGAGCGGCGGTAAGAAAGAAAAGGAGAAGGATAAAGAGAAAAAAGGCCCGCCCGAGTGGAGCATCATAGTCTCGGACCTTCTGCTGGATGAAAGCGCCCTCACGGTAGAAGACAGAGGGACCGGCAGGGTCTCGAAGTACGGCATCGACGATACGGAACTTTCTGCAAAGCTCATTAATATCATAAAGGAGATACACGTCGACCTCAAAAACGCGGATCTCGATGCGCCGTCACTGGGATTGAACGTCAAGAACCTGAGAGCCAGGGCTCTCTACACGGGCGACAAGGCCGAGGTCAGCGGCCTGGAGGTCACACTGAACGGGGCCGAGATCAAGCTCGACGGCGAGGCCGGCGACCTGAAAGGAAACCCGAAAATCTCCTACTCGGTGTCGGTCCGGAACTACAGTCTCGAGAACGTCGGCACTTTCAACCTGGAATCCGAGGGAGAGGGCGTGTTCAAAGACCCGAAAAACATCGATGCCCGGATAAATATAAAAATCCCCGAATCGGACGTATTCGGGAAGAAAATCTCAGGCTCGCTCGACAAAATCTCCATCTCCGGCACAGGGGTGGATTTGGGCGAGGGGGATATAAAATCCGACCTAGGCGGGCTCGTTCTAAGCGGGAAGGGAGACCTCGCCCGATTAATTGCCGGGGAGGGGAAAAACAGCTTCGACGTAAAGGTCTCTCTTAAAGACGTGAAGACGACCGAGATATTTTCACTCATCGAAGAGAAAACCGAGAAGAAGACAGAGGCGGTCAATACGAAGCTGGGGGCGATACTCAATGCCGACCTCCGTGCGGATGGCAGCTGGACAGAATTCCGGGATATGACCGTCAACGGAAAGATCGAGCGTCTCGACATAAATGGGAAACAGGCGGGTGATTTGAAATTGACCGGGACCGCGGGCTATTCGCCCTCCGGAGTAAGGGTGGACGTCAAAACCGTTTTCAAGAACGTCGACCTCGGGACGATCCTCGGTAAAAAGAATCTCCGCAGCAGGATAAATTCCGAACTGGCGGTAAAAGGGCTAATACCCCTCGAAGGGGACGTGCTGCAAAAATTGAACGCGTCCGTCAAGGGGCATATAGGACCGTCCGGCATCTTCAATTTAAATTTAAAAAAAGGGAACGTCGACGCATCATACGACAAAGAGAAGCTGACCGTGAGGGCGTTGTCGCTCGACGGGGACTCGTTCAGTCTAAGCGTAAAGGACGGCAGCGCAAGCAGGAAGGGGATGAGCCTCGGTTACGACCTCGAGGTCGGGGACCTGGGCCTCGTCTCCAGATTCGCCCCGGGGACCGAGCTCGCCGGAACGCTCAAGGCCGCGGGGAGGGTCGAAGGGGACATCAGGAACCCGAATATAACCATCGACGCCGAAGCCGGGGGTTTCAAACTCGACGATGTCTTCGCCGCGGAGTCCGTAAAAATAAAAGGAGACGGCTCGATAGACCTGGATAAACCCGACCTGCGCGCGGAGGTCCGGACGGAGAACGCCAAACTCAAGGACAGGGAGATAGAGAGCATCGAGATCGACGCCGAAAGCGAAGGAAACGGAATCGACGTAAACGCGGTGATTAAGGAGAACGACCGGTTCGAGTACGAGATCGCTACGACGCTCAGGGACCTCGGGAAGAGCGAAAAACACATAGAAATCAGCAAGATCAGGCTCGAGATGGAAGACACCGAGCTTGTGAACAGGGACGATATTCTTCTGACCGTTTCACCCGGCAAGCTGATAGTGGATTCGTTCAACCTCTACTATAAAGATTCTTCGGCGCTTGCGGACGCCAGTATCTATTATGACGGCAACGTCGATGGGCGGGTAAGGCTCAGCAACCTCAGCCTGAACGACATCGTTAAGGCGATAAACCCGAAAGCCGATGTGGAGGGGGAGCTGTCCGCGAACGCGGATGTGAGGGGAACGATGGCCCGGCCTCAGTTCAGCGCGAAGCTCGACACGAGCGGACTCGCCTATAAGGATTTCAAAGACGATATATCGCTCGACCTCAGCTACCTCGACCGCAACTTGGACATGAAATTCCTCGTAACGGGCGACTCGGGTGTGATATTGCAGGCCGACGGGAGGGCGGACGCGGACCTGGATCTCAACAACTTGGGAAAGAACGTCAAGCAGGCGAGTTTCAATCTGACGGTCAGTTCGAGCGGGGTCGACCTGAGCCCGTTAACGAGCATAAGCAGCGAGATAGATAAGTCATCGGGACTGCTCATACTCGACGTAAAAGCCTCTGGCTCCTTCGACAACCCGTCCGCTACAGGACAAATCATGCTCAAGGATGCCCTGTTTAAAATCAAATCCCTCAGGAACGAGTTCAACGTCTCAAACGCGCTGATCGAGCTTGAGGGACAGAAAGGTTTCCTCAGGCAGACCGATATCATATCAGGCAAGGGTAAAGGGACTTTCGAAGGGCAGATCGACGTGCCTACCATGACCTATGATCTGCAGGGGAACCTGCAGAACTTCCTCGTGAGACCGAAGGGAATCACGGCCTATCTAACCGGAAATCTGAGTCTCAAGGGCGAGGGAGAAAAGATAGAGGTCGGAGGAAAGGTAACAGTCGCCAAGGCCAGGATCACTATCCCCGAGAAGCAGGAAAAAGAGATTGAGGAGATTAAATTCGTAGATGACGATAATGACGAGTTCGTCGTCGGTAAAGGCGCTAAGACGGATTATTTTAAAGAGAGCGTAGCGCTGAACCTCGCAATCAAGATGCGAAAAAACAACTGGGTTAAGGGAAGGGGCGCGAACATCGAGCTTAAGGGGGACCTCGACATCGATAAGGCGTTCGGTCATGACGTTAGAATCGCGGGCACAATCAACACGGTCAGAGGCACTTACGAAACCCTGGGCAAGCTCTTCAGGATTCAGGAAGGGCACGTCAGCTTTTCCGGCACGGAGAAAATCAACCCGTTCCTCGACGTAACAGCGCTTTACCGAGTCTCCGGAGTCGAGATTTACGTGAATATAAGCGGGACAGCAGAAAAACCGGTGTTGAAGCTATCGAGCGACCCGGTGATGTCGGAAACCGATATCATATCTTATATCGTGTTCGGCGCGCCTTCCGACCAGATCGGCTCCGGGGACAGGGCGTCTATTCAGGGAGTGGCTACCGGCGTGGCAGGAGGGATAGCCGCGGCACAGCTCGAGAAGCTCCTCGGGAGCAAGCTGTCGCTCGACGTCATAAGCGTCGGGGGAGGTACCAGCGGAGCACAGGTCGAATTGGGAAAATATCTCACGCAGGACCTTTACATAGGTTTCGAGAGGGAGACCACGCAGTCCCTATTCGATTCGACCACCATTACAGAAAACAAGGTGCTGCTCGAATACACGATCTTTAAGAACGTCACGATAAACGGCGACGTCGGAGGGGAAAACCCCGGCGCCGACGTATTCTATAACTTTAATTATTAATCCCGGGCGGACTGTTTATTGTAGATTCTGATTCGATGCGGCCTCACCTGCGGGAACAGGCACCGGGGACGCATGGTGTATCACGAGACGCCAGGAAGGGCCTGAGAGCTCGAACACGTTCGTCGACTGTGCGTAACCGAGCCGGGTTTGGTCCCCTGCCGTTTGGCTTATCTTCTCTATGCAGATTACCCACGCCAGCTCTCCCGCGACATAAGCCTTTATATCAGAAATTTCGATATGCGCGGGCGGGCCCGCCTGAAATATATTCTTCCAGCTCTCTTTTATGGCTTCCCATCCGTATAGCATCGGCCAGCCGGGATGAACGCACTTGGCCCTGGGCTCGTTAAGCCACACTTCCTGCATCGAATCCGGATCCCCGTCGCGAAGCGCCTGATAGAATCTCAAATTCGCCTTTAACACCCCTTCCTTGCCGTTTACTCCCATGAGTCTCTCCCGTGTGATCCGGTTTCTACATCCGGCATTCCGCAATCTAGCATACCTATTTAACGGCCCTTGAACCACAGCGGGCCTTTCAGCCCTGTATATCCCTGAGAAGCGCATCTATTTCCTCAAGCACCATTGGGTCATTCTCCAGCTCGATATGGTCGAGCAGGGTGTTCTTCGATCCCTCGCCTTCCAGTTTCCAGAGCGCCCAGGCCGCGTGAGCCCTGACGAGGGGCTCCCCGTCAGAAAGGTATTCTTCGATCGCGGGGATGAGGCTCGTATCCCCCGAATTGCCCATAGCGACGAGGACGTTACGCAATAACCCCTTTCTTTTGGTCCTCCTGACAGGACTCCCCCTGAACCGCGCGCCGAACTCATCGGGACCGAGCCCGGAGAACGAACCGAGCCCGGGGTTGTAAAGCCCTTCCCTCGGCTGAAAGGCCGGTTCGGCTGTCTCCTCCGCCTTTCTATTCCAGGGACAGACGTCCTGGCATATATCGCAGCCGAATATATTATTGTCAATCCCGTCCCTTAATTCTTTCGGTATGCCGTCTTTTAACTCTATTGTCAGATAGGAGATACAGAGTCTCGAATCGAGCACGTAGGGCTCCGTGATAGCGCCTGTCGGACAGGCGTCTATGCACCGGGTGCACGTACCGCACCTGTCGGGGGCGGGGCTGTCGTAGTCGAGCTCCATGCTGGTGATAATCTCGCCGAGAAAAATCCAGGAACCGATTCTCTGATTAATGAGACAGGTGTTCTTCCCTGTCCAGCCGATGCCTCCGTACTTTCCGTAGACCCTTTCGAGAACGGGGCCGGTATCGACGTAACGACGCGAGCTCGATCCGTGAGGGGCTTCCCCGGAGATGAAGTCCTCGAGCGCCCTGAGCCTATCGTCCATGACCGCGTGGTAGTCCTCCCCCCACGCATAACGCGCGATCCATCCCCTGCTCCCGTCACCCGCCTCGGTCGAATAGGGGAAACCCGTATTGTAATTGAGCCCGCACGTAATCACGGATTTCGCGCCGGGGACTATTTGGCCTGGGTCCTCTCTCTTCTCGGGGTTTCTCTCCATGTATTTCATCTCCCCCGCGTACCCCCTCGACAGCCATACTTTATAGAACTGGTTTTCAGGAAAGATTCCGGCAGGAGAGATACCGACCAGATCGAACCCGATCTCGTACGCCTTCGACTTTACGGAGTCAGTGATCTCCTTGATCCCCATGGGATCTAATTTTATCACATAAGTCATGCCGGAAGGGAATTCGAAGAATGCTGCGAAACGGTATTGCGGCTACTCGGACCAGCCGCCGGGATATTTTTTAGCTACAAGTATCAAAGCCGCGATCTCGCTCACCACCCCGCTGCCCGCGGAATAGGCCGCGAAATATGATTCCGCTTTAACCTCGAGCGGGGCGTCCTGTGCGACCGCGGTGAAGATAACCCTTTTCATTACCGGGATGTCCGCATGGTCCCTGCATATGAACGCAATCTGATCGTCGGAGACCGCGTAATCGTCTTTTATCCCGGAATAGAACCGGGAATTTTCAGAAATCCCCTGGTGGAGCGTTATTCCAAGCCGCTCCGCCGCTGACGAAACAAGCTCGTCCCTGGATTTTGAAAACGCTACGAATTCCACGTCATTACCCTTGAGCGCCCGGACATGAAAGCCGTTCGGGCCGTGCGCCCCATGAACCGGAGCGCCGTCCGATATAAAGCCGTCCGCGTTGACCAGCACGAGCTTTATGCCGGCGAGCTTTTTTACAAGGTCTGTTCTAAGTTTTTGAAACATGCGTCCCTGACCCGTTTAATAATAACACGCCCTCAATTTTATGTTATCGGCCTCATAATACAAGTGGTGAGGGCGAGACCCCCTATGTATAATCATAAGATCGATGATCCCTCTTCGAGACACCACCAAATCACCCGGATTCCCTTATGTGAACATTATACTCATAGTAGTCAACGTCCTGATATTCCTGTACGGGTATTCAATCGGCGAATATGTAAACGTTTTTATATTCCGTTACGGGCTCATACCGGCCAATGTATTTTCAGCATCCCCCGGTACGGATCTCGCCGGCCGTATCTACCCCTTCCTGACCTCGATGTTCCTTCACGGCGGGTGGCTCCACCTTATCGGCAACATGCTCTTCCTCTACATATTCGGTGACAACGTCGAAGGCAGGATGGGGCATTTCAGGTACCTCGTCTTTTATATCGTGTGCGGACTCATCGCTGCCCTCTTTCAATTCGTCACGAATATACATTCGATAATACCGATGGTCGGGGCGAGCGGGGCGATCTCGGGCGTGCTCGGGGCCTATATGACATTCTATCCCAGGTCCAAAATCCTGACGCTCGTGCCGATTTTTTTCTTCATACAGTTCATACACATCCCCGCCGCGGTATTCATATTCGTATGGTTCCTGATTCAATTCCTGAGCGGGCTCGGCACTCTAAACGTTCCGAAGGAAACGGGAGGAGTCGCGTTCTGGGCCCACATAGGGGGCTTCGTCGCGGGCCTCATGCTTGCGCGCTTCTTCGACCGGAGGCCTTACGCCCGGGGGGCGCCGACGGGGAGGTATCTTCATTAAACCAAAACGGCCGTTTAATTTTCCTTCAACTAATACATATTATATAATGAGACGAATACCACATCGCACGCAGCGGGGAAAAGGCTATGCCCGGGACGAAAGGACTTAAAAGGAATAAACTCGCCATACTCGTAGGGGGCGGTCCTGCGCCGGGTATAAACGGCGTCATCAGCGCATCGACTATCGAAGCCGTTAACAGGGGCATCGATGTGATAGGGATCAGGGAAGGGTTCAGGTGGCTGGCAGAAGGCGACACGAGCCATATCGAGAAGCTGACCATACAGAACACGTCGCGCATACACAACACTGGCGGCTCCATAATAGGCATATCGAGGGCTAACCCCACGTCGAGCGCGGAAAGGATGAAGAACACGATCCGCAGCCTCGCGAAGCTCGGCGTGAGGTACCTCATAACGGTAGGCGGAGACGGGACGATGTTCCTCGCAAGCGAGGTAGAGAAAGCCGGCAGGGGCAGGATAAAGGTGGCGCACGTCCCGAAGACTATAGACAACAACATCCCGCTGCCGGGCTACATACCGACATTCGGGTTCGAGACAGCCCGGCACATAGGCACCGAACTCGTCCATTACCTAATGGAGGACGCAAAGACGACGAACAGGTGGTTCTTCGTCGTAACGATGGGGAGAAAGACCGGGCACCTCGCTCTCGGAATAGGTAAAGCGGCGGGAACCACTATCACATTAATTCCCGAGCAGTTCGGCGAAGGCAAGATATCCCTCAGGAATATCACCGCAATCCTCGAAGGCTCCATAATAAAACGCCTCGCCGCCGGAAGAGAGGACGGGGTAGCCATTCTCGCCGAGGGACTCACCGAGATGCTCGACGAGGAGGAGCTTAAGCATCTGAAAGACCTGAGCAGGGACGAGTTCGGACGCATCAGGCTCTCCGAGGTCGATCTCGGCGAGCTGCTGAAGCATGAAACGATGAGGTCGCTCGCTGAAAAAGGTATCAACGTTAGAGTGATAGAAAAGACGATCGGTTATGAACTCAGGTCGGCGCCGCCCATACCCTTCGACGCAAAATACACGCGCGACCTCGGTTACAGTGCCGTGAAATATCTTCTCAGCGGCGGCTCGGGAGCGGTAATATCGATACAGACTGGAAGAATGATCCCGATTTATTTCGATGAAATCATAGACCCGGCGCTGAATCAGCCCAGAATAAGGTATGTCGATATCAACACCGAATCATATGAAGTAGCTCAAAAGTATATGATCAAGCTCAGTCAAGACGACCTCACCGACAAGAAGAAATTGAGGGCGCTCGCTAAAACCGCGAACATGAAGCCCGGAGACTTCAAGAGATATTTTTCAGGCGTGGTATGAGTAGAGAATCACGTAAATAAAATTTTCACAATAAGATTCGGACCCGTAAAGACACCGTAAAAATTAATTAGAGTACAGTCGGAAATTCGATATTATTCAGCGTGATGTTTGGTTTTTTTAAGAAGAGCACTTAATTTTGCATATCAAAACATTGACATTCATATCAAATTATGATAAAAAAAAGCCAATGTTTTACAGGTATTTACTACCACTTGCCGGTACTATGACTCTCCTTCTAATCGGTTGCGGAGCCAAGTCCCCCACTAGCAGCACGTCAGGTCCCGCCATTTCGGGAATCCATCTCGAGGATACCGAAATCGACTCCGAGATTAAGATAGTCGACGAAGATACGGGAGGCGAGACCGTCGAAGACGTAAGGTCGAGCTTCTTCATTCTCAATCCTCAGGTGCAGGGCTGGAGAACCTACTATTACATTGAGAACATATTCGACCAGTTCCCCGACGTGGCCCCCGAGACGGAAAAAGAAATACCGGTCGTTCTGAACGATAAGGTCATCCACTACATGGTCTATTTCCAGAACGAAGGGCGGAGGTCTTTCAGCATATGGCTCGAGCGTTCGGGCAAATATATTCCCCTTATGAAGAATATCCTTTCGCAGAGGGGTATGCCTACTGACCTCGTCTACCTCGCAATGATAGAAAGCGGGTTCAACGTCAAGGCCGAATCCCATGCCGCCGCCGTAGGACCGTGGCAGTTCATAAAACCGACCGCCACTCGCTACGGGCTCAGGGTCGACGTGTGGGTGGACGAGAGAATGGACCCGAAGAAGTCCACGGTAGCCGCCGCGGATTATCTGAGCGACCTGTACGCCATGTTTCAGTCCTGGGAGCTCGCCGCCGCCGGCTATAACTGCGGGGAAGACCGGGTCCAGGCCGCCATAGACAAATATCAGATCAACGACTTCTGGCAGATATCGGAATACACCCTTCCGACCGAAACCAAGAACTACGTCCCCAAGCTCATGGCCGCTCTCATAATCGCCCGGAGCCCTGAAAAATACGGGTTCGTCGGAATCGATTATCATGAAGCTGCGTTCTATGAAACCGTCATGGTCCCTCCCCAAAAGAGTCTCAACGATATTGCGGGAGTTATAGGCGTAAGCCATTACACGCTCGTCGAGCTGAATCCGGCAATACTGCTCAATGCGACCCCTCCCGGTGGGCCTTACCAGATAAACGTCCCTCAGGGTTACGCAACCGTCACTTCTCAGAAAAGCAAGGAGCTTTATGCGCTCAAGGACATAAACCCGATGATCGCACAGAGGAGCGTCGGAGGCACCCACAGGGTAAGACGCGGCGAGACCCTCGGCAGGATAGCCTCGCGATACGGAGTCAGCGTGTCGAGCATCAAAAGGGCAAACGGCATGAGAAGCTCGACGATCAGATCGGGACAGGTGCTCACTATCCCGGGCCTCTCGGGCCCTTCGAGTTCGTACGCTTCGGAGGACAGCGGTTCGGCGACGGTTAGGTACAGGGTAAGGCGCGGTGATACGCTGGGGGCTATAGCGGCCCGGCACAGGGTAAGCATCGCTTCAATAAAGGACGCCAACAGCATGAGGAGCTCCATGATAAGGTCGGGACAAGTGCTCACAATCCCCGGATCTACCGGCCGGTACTACGATACGGAAGTCGAGACGGTCAGTGCCACCAAAGTAGCCAGGCACAGGGTGCAGCCGGGCGAGACACTGGGCGGCATAGCGGCGAAATATAACGTCAGCATAACGACTATAAAACGGGCTAACGGCATTAAGGGCTCGACAATTATGTCGGGGCAGGAGCTGGACATACCCTACATAGCGAACGGAAGCACTTATGTGGCGAGCTCCGAAGTTGCGTACGCGGACACGTCGGCAACAACTGTAACGACGGCCAGGGCGACATCGCGGGCTTCCGCCGCGCGCGCGTCAACGCGATACACAGTCAAATCGGGAGACACGCTGGGAAAGATAGCAGCCAGGCACGGCGTATCGGCCGCATCCGTACAGAGCGCAAATAACATGAGAGGCACCGTCGTTAAACGCGGAGAGGTATTGACCATACCCGGAACTTCCTCGACGGCCGTTACCAGAGCCGAGGTCCCGGAGACAACCAGTTATAGCGGCGCCGGAAGCAGATACACAGTCGTGCGCGGGGACAGTTTAGGCAGCATATCACGGAAGTTCGGCGTATCGGTCGCATCCATACAGAACGCCAACAATCTGAACGGTTCTGTAATCAAGTACGGGCAGGTGCTGACTATCCCCGGAACTTCGAGCGCGTCTTACGAGAGCCCGGCTACGGAGACTGTAAGCTCCGGCACGAGCAGGTACAAAGTAGAGCCCGGCGACACTCTGGGCAGCATAGCGGCAAAGCACGGCGTCGGTGTGTCCTCATCTGAAGAACGCCAACAATCTGAGCGGCTCCACAATTAGGTCGGGACAGGTGCTCGTAATACCGAGCGGCACATACGCCTCGGCGAAAACGACGGCGAGCAGCAGCGACGTAATCAGCTACAGGGTCAAGAAAGGCGATACGCTCTGGGATATCGCGAGCAGGCATAACGTATCGGTGGCGAGCATACAGAAATGGAATAACCTGAGTTCGGCGGAGCTGACTCCCGGAGCCAGCCTCACTATCTACAAATAGAACCATCAAGCATACTAACAGCGGTATCCACACTTCCCCCAGGCATATCAGTAAATGAAAAACGAACTTCGCGAAAAGCTCAGGATGTCCTATAACACAAAGAGGGGGATTATCGGGGCGAGGCTCGAGGAGTTCCGGGACGTTTACAGGCAGGGGGACGACGGAAGGATATTCGAGGAGCTGGCGTTCTGTATCTGCACGGCGGGGGCGAGCGCCAGGATGGGGCTCAGATCGATCGACGCTCTCAGGGATATACTCCTCGAAGGGAGTCTCAGGAAATTCAAGAGTAGACTAAAAGGTGTCCACAGGTTCCCCAACTACAGACCGGATTACATAATTCACACGAGGGAGTATCTCAGGCGCGAGCACGGGCTCAGGCTGAGGGACCTCATCGAGTCATTTCCGGACCCGCACGAGAGGAGGGACTTCTTCGCGACGAACAGGGACATAAAGGGGATCGGGTACAAGGAGTCGAGCCACTTTCTGAGGAACATAGGGTATCAGGGTTACGCAATTCTCGACAAGCACATACTCAATACGTTATTCGAGCTCGGGGTGATCGAGAGCCCGAAGCCGCCCGGCACGAGGGACAGGTATATCTCTATAGAAAACAGCCTCAGGCAATTTGCGGATGAAATAGGCATCCCCATGGACGAGCTCGACCTTTTACTCTGGAGCGAGAAGACGGGGGAGATTTTGAAGTAGGGGGCGGCGAGTCGCCGCGGACATACGGGAGTGATAGCCGTTCAACCCTTCGACAAGCTTCCGTCTTCGCTGAAGCTACGCCGGACAACCAGGATAAACGGGGAGGGCCTCATTACCGGCTTAGGCAGAAGAGATACAACAGGATCGTATATCAGCACACATTGTGTGCCGCAGGTTCTGCGCATTAAGCGGGCTTCTGCGGTCCGCGCTCCCTCAGGTTCTCGATTATCACGTAGAATACGGGCACGATGATGAGACTGAGGAGTGTCGAGACTATCATACCGCCGAATACCGCCGTTCCTAATGAATGTCTGCTGTTTGCGCCCGCCCCCGAAGCGACGACGAGCGGGAACACGCCGAGAATAAATGCGAACGCAGTCATCAGGATGGGCCTGAGTCTAATGAGGGCAGCGGTCATTGCCGCTTCCTGTACAGGCATGCCCTCCTCGCGGCGCTGCTTCGCGAACTCGACGATCAGGATCGCGTTCTTGCTCGCGAGGCCTATAAGCATGACGAGCCCGATCTGGCAGTAGATATCGTCCGAGAGGCCGCGGAGCCATTGGGCCGTCATAGCGCCCAGGAGCGCGAGCGGGACGGCGAGCATGACCATGAAGGGCATGGCCCAGCTCTCGTAGAGTGCGGCGAGGAATAAGAATACGAATACGAGAGACAGGCCGAATATGAGGGGGGCCAGGTTCCCCGCCTTTATCTCCTGATACGAGATACCGGACCACTCGAACCCCATGCCTTCCGGCATATACTGATCCGCGAGCTCCTGCATGGTATCCATGGCCTGACCCGAGCTGTAGCCCGGGGCGTTATCGCCGTCGATCTCGGCTGAGCGGTAAAGGTTATAGTGCGTGATGGTCTCGGGACCCACGATCTTACTCACGTCTATCAGCGTATCGAGCGGGACGAGGTCCCCCCTGTCTGTGCGCACATAGAGACGGGATATGTCGTCCATAGTATTGCGGTACTGTGCATCAGCCTGCATGAAGACCTTGTAGACCTGACCGTAGAGGTTGAAGTCGTTTACGTAAAGGGAGCCGAGATATCCCTGCAGGGTCTGGAATACGTCCGAAATCGATACCCCCTGCGTTTTAGTTTTTGTACGGTCGAGCTCTATATAGAGGCCGGGTGTGTTCACCGAAAAATAGGCGAAGAGGCCCACGAGCTCGGGCCGCTTCTGACCTGCTCCGATTATCTCTCCCATAACCTTCTGGAGGGTATCGAGACCGAGGTTGGTCCTGTCCTCGAGCTCGAACTGAAAACCGCCTGTAGAGCTCAGGCCCTGTATGGCGGGGGCGTTGAACGCGACCACCTGGGCGCCCTGGATCCCGGCAAACTTCTTCCGCACGCTTGCCAGAATGGAATCGATCTGTGTTTCCTTGGATTTCCTCTCGCTCCAGGGCGCGAGCACCGGGAACATGGCCCCCGAGTTCGAGTCGGAGCTCGAGGTCAGGAAATTAAGACCCGATATGGATACCACGTGCGCGACGCCCGGCGTATTTATCAGTATTTCGTATATCTCTTTCATGGTGGCGTTCGTACGCTCGAGAGAAGAGCCCTCGGGCCCCTGTATATTCACAATGAAGTAGCCCTGGTCTTCCTCGGGTACGAAGCCGGTGGGCACGATCTTGAACATGTAGACCGTCAAAGCCATGAGCACGGCGAACACTATCACCACGAGCTTCCACCGTGCGGTTAACTCCTTTACCCAGCCCTGATACCCGTTCTTGAACCGCTCGAAACTTTCGTTGAATTTCCTGTAGAACCACCACGTCGGCCCGGTCTCCTTACGGAGAAAGAGCGCGCAGAGGGCAGGGCTCAGGGTGAGGGCGTTGATTGCCGAGATACCGACCGAGAAGGCGATCGTCAGGGCGAACTGCCTGTACATCTGCCCGGAGATTCCCGGCATGAAGGACACGGGAATGAAGACGGCCATGAGCACGAGAGAGGTCGCAACAATTGGTCCCGTCACCTCCTTCATGGCCGCGCTGGTCGCTTCCTTCGGGGAAATATCTTTTTCCTGAAGCAGCCGGGAGACGTTTTCGACGACAACTATCGCGTCGTCCACGACGAGGCCGATAGCGAGGACGAGCCCGAAAAGACTGAGCGTATTTATTGAAAAGCCGAAAGCGTTGATGAGAGCGAACGTGCCGATAAGAGAAACGGGAATGGTTATTGCGGGTATGAGCGTAGCCCTGAAATTCTGCAGGAACACGAATACGACGATGAATACCAGTATAAACGCCTCGAAGAGCGTCTTGACCACCTCGACGATGGACGCGGTTACGAATTCCGTCGTATCGTAGACGATCTTGTAGTCTACGCCCGAGGGAAAGTTCTTTTTAAGCTGCTCCATCGTCACCCTGACCTGTTTGTCGACGTCGAGCGCGTTCGCGCCCGGGAGCTGATAAATGCCGATACCGATGGCCGGTTTGCCGTCGAGGAGGCTGTCCTGGTCGTAGCTCTGCGCGCCCAATTCGATGCGGGCCACGTCCTCTATACGGACGACCGTGCCGTCAGACTCGGCGCGTATGATTATGTCCCCGAATTCCTCCACGGTCTCGAGCCTGCCGAGCGTTGTAATCGTGTACTGGAACTGCTGTCCGTCGGGAACGGGCGGCTCCCCTATCGAGCCCGCGGCCACCTGGAGGTTCTGCTCGGATATGGCGAGCGCGACGTCGTTAGTGGTGAGACCGAGGCTCGCGAGCTTGTCCGGGTTGAGCCAGATGCGCATCGAGTATTCCCTCTCACCCCATATGGTTAGGTTGCCCACTCCGGGGATTCGCTGGAGGGTCTGGTAAATCTGGATGCCTATATAGTTGCTCAGGAAAAGCTCGTCGCGGCTCCCGTCGGGAGATATGAGGTGCACGGCCAGGATAAGGCTCGGGGACTGCTTTTCGACCGATATGCCGTACTTGCCCACCTCCTCGGGAACGAGGGGGGTGGCGAGCTGGACCTGGTTCGTCACGTCCACGTTCGCTATATCGAGGTCATAGCCGACATCGAACGTGACGTTTATATTCATCGTCCCGTCGTTCGAGCTGTAGGACTCCATGTAAGTCATGCCCTCGACGCCGTTTATCTGCTCTTCGATCGGGTCGGTGACCGTTGTCTCCACGACCTCGGCGCTCGCGCCCGTGTAAGTCGCCGAAACGTTGACGGTCGGGGGCGCGATGTCAGGGAACTGCGCGATAGGCAGTATGGGTATGGAGATAGCGCCGACAAGTGTTATCAAGATCGCGACTACTGTGGCCAGAACGGGACGCTGTATAAAAAAATCAACCAAACCGGTTCTCCTTAACTGATTATGAAGAGCGTTATACTATTTAGCTTTTTCCCCCGACGGCGACGGTTGAGGCGTGGATTTCTGTGATTTTTGGGAGGCGGCCTCGGGGACCACGGTCATGCCGGGCTTAACCTTCTGCAGTCCCTCCGTAATGACTTTTTCCCCCGATTTGACTCCGTCCTGAATAACAACGAGCTCGTTGTAGTTAGAGCCGGTAGTAACGTTCCTGTATTCGGCCTTGTTATCAGCTCCCACGATATATACGAATTGCTGTCCCTGAAAATCGCTTACAGCCTCCTGAGGCACCAGCAGGGCGTCGGGCTGCACTTTCAAGAGGAGCTTGACCTTTACGAACTGCCCGGGAAGCATGGTTTTGGCGCTGTTCGGGACGACCGCCCTCATCTCCATAGTACCGGTGTTGACATCGACTTCGTTGTTGATGAAGTCGATCTTACCGTCTTCCGGAAGGGTGGTTTCGTCGGGGAGGACTATGCTGACGGCCAGGTCGTTCTTGCTGTGCTCCTCGAATATCTGCGGTATGTCGCGCTCGGCGACGCTGAAATATACGTACATCGGGTCGAGCTGGACCATCGTAGCGAGCTTCGTAGGGTCCCCAGCGGCGCCGACCAGGTTGCCGACGTCCACATACCTCCTCCCGATGCGGCCTGCGAACGGGGCATACATAGTGCAGTAGCTCAGGTTGAGCTTGGCCTGGGTAACATTTGCCTGGGCGGCTTCGACCGCCGCCTGCCGCTCGGCTGCTTCAGTCACGTATCCGTCGTAGGTGTCCTGGGTGATATATTCCTTCTCCACGATCGGCTTATAACGCCTCACCTGCTCCTGCGCGTAAGCCAAAGCCGCCCTGTTCTCGGCGAGATCGGCCTCGGCCGCCTGGAGGTCCGCCTCGAAAGGCCTCGGGTCTATTACGAATAGCAGCGCCCCGTCCTCGACATCCGCCCCGTCCCTGAAGGCCCTCTTGACCAGAAAACCCTCGACCCTGGCGTTGATGTCGACAGTCTGTATGGATTGCGTAGTCCCGACGTATTCGAGGTAGATGGGGACCGTCTCCGTCGTTACTCCGGCTACCGTAACCGGGAGTGCGGGAGGGGCTTCCTTTTCGTCCTTGCCGCAGCCCGTCACAGTGAGAACGAGAAGCGCGAAAACTGAAGCGGCTTTTAGGATATTAAGACAGCTCGTTTTGAACCTAGTTCGTTTTATCATCCTGATTCATTCCTCCTTCTTCTGCCGGACTCAGGTCCTGAGGCATGCCCGGGGTCGGAAGATCCGTACCGATCGCATTTACAAGGTCTGCGTACGACGTGAAGATGTCGGTCTTTGCCTGTACCTGTTCGGCCCTGGCCTGGGCGAGCGTGGCCTGGGCGTTGAGAAGCTCGACGATGTCGCCTACCCCCGCCTTAAAACGGGCGAGGGAAGCGTTATATGATTCCCGGGCGCTCGCGACGAGAGAGTTGGCGGCATCTAGCGACTGGACCGCGGTAGTGAAATTGTAGTACGAGTTCCACACCTGGTTAATGACGATCTGTTCCTGGAGCTCGAGCGCGGCGCGGGCCGACTCCAGCTGCGCGCTCGCTTTGCGGACAGAGTTTATGATCTGGAAGCCCTGAAAGATGGGCACCTGAAGCTGAAGGCCCACGAGGTAATTCGTAAAGTACTCGTTACCGTCCCCCTGAGGGTTTACCCACCACCTGAGTAACTGCGCCGTGGCGGATATCTCGGGAAAAAACTGCGATTTGGCTTGCCATAAGAGCGCCTCCCTCCGCCTGACCGTCGCCTGGACAGCGGCCAGGTCGGGCCTGTTCTTCATCGAAAGCGCAATAAGATTATCAACGTTATCACTGATAGCCGTTACAGGCAGCTCGTTTAAATCCCCGTTCACATCGAAAGGAGCGTTGGCGGGCCATCCCACGGATGTAGCCAGCAAACCCCGGTCTATTTCAACATTCCCCCTGGCGTCGACGAGATCGAGCTCGATCTGGGCCAGCTGCGCCTGGGCCTGGAGCACGTCGGGGAGAGTGCCCACACCGGCTTCGAGCCTGAGCTTGGCGGCGTCGAGACTCGTCTGTGCGTCCTCGAGACTCGCTTCGTCAGCAACCACGAGCGCTTTACTGCCTATGTAATTGTAAAAGGATACGGCTACGGCCTGGAGCACGTTCTGAATCGCCTGGTTCTGGTTCCAGTTCGCGTTTATAAGCGCGAGACGGGCGGCATCTATTTGCGCCTCGCGTCCCCCGAAATCGAATAACAGGTAATTCAGAGTAAGACCCACATCTCCGTACTGCTCCTGATAAGGAGACGTGCCCTGTGAAGTCCCGCCCCCTTTGGCATAGGCGTATCTGGCCGTACCCGCGATCTGGGGATAGTAGAGCCCCCTCGCTTCAGCCCAGGCCGCTGCGGCTGCCCTTGCGTCCTCCCAGGCCACCTGAGTGGTCGGGTTGTTTACGAGCGCGACGTCGACGAGCTGGGAAAGCGCAAGGCTCCCGGATTCGGATTTGAGGTCTTCAGGGATCGCGGGCAATTCCTCGAGCTGAAACGATTCGATCAGCTCCTTCCCGGAAGGCTTCCATTCCACGCCGGGGGCTGAGGACGCTTCTTTATAGGGGTTCAATTCGGGAAGGCCGTGAGCGCAGGACAGAACCAGAGACGATAAAGCGATCAAAGCATACAGGATTACATTTTTCGAGCTTTGCAAATCGAATCTCCACATCAGATCAGAAGGATAAAGGTTAAAGACGGTGTAAGCCCCCGCCTCGTGTTGAAAATGCCCAAAGAAGCTACACGAAATAATAATCTCGTAAGAGAATGATTGTCAAGACGTGGAGGGCGTAAGATGAAGAAAAAAACCGGTCACGTCACTCCCCTTTTCTCGTTAATCCTGTCAGCACTCTTCTTGGCATCGATCATGGCCGCTACCAGGATTACGGTTGCCGCTGAAGAATATATAAGCAGCTTCGTGAGCTGAGACATATCGGGAGGCGTGTCCTGAAACGTGTTCCAGGATTTTAGAAAGTAGGCAAAAGGCTCATAAGAAAGATAGCTGAGCGCGATGTTGAACGCGAAGAAGAGAAGCCCCTTCAGTATCTGATTGTTGTATATCTGTCCCAAGCCGGGCAATAACCCTGACAGCACGAGAGCAAGGATCGGGTTTTTCCTTTTTATGTTATCTGTCATTTTATAAACTATATATCGGAACGCGGGTAGTTATAGTTTTTTTTCTTATTTGTTTCCCGTTTGTCGATATCGGCAATAGCCGGAGATGAAAGAATGTAAAACTTTAAATATTTACGAGGCAGATATAGATGACGATATGAGGTTTTTCAATTCAGCGCCGGGGTCGGGTGCCTTCATGAACGTCTCGCCGATAAGGAACACATGCACGCCCTGGTCCCTCAGTCTCTTTATATCCGCGCCCGAGCTTATCCCGCTTTCGGCGATCGCAATTACCCCGCCCGGGATCATCCGTGCGAGCCTCGCCGATACGCCCAGGTCGACCTCGAACGTCCTGAGGTCCCTGTTGTTGATTCCGATTATCCTGCCCCCGGCGTCGAGCGCCCTCCCGAGCTCCTCTTCGTCGTGGACCTCTACCACGGCGTCCATGCCGAGCGAGCGGGTGAGTGCAAGAAGCCCCCTGAGCGCGTCCTGACCGAGCGCCGATACGATGAGCAGGAGCGCGTCCGCTCCGTAGAGCCTCGACTCGTAGACCTGATAGGGATCGATAATGAAGTCCTTCCGCAAGAGGGGAATATCCACGGCCTCTTTCACGGCCCTCAGGTACGTGAGGCTTCCCATAAAAAATTTCTCGTCCGTGAGGACCGAGAGTGCGGAGGCGCCCGACCTTGCATAGCCGAGGGCGATTTTCACCGGATCGAAATCCCCCCTCAAGACCCCCTTCGACGGAGAGGCCTTTTTTATCTCGGCTATTATCCTGAGCTGCCCCCCGTGGTCGATAGCCTTATAAAAATCGCGGGGCGGACGAATATTAGCGATTCCGCTGATGAGGGATTCGAGGGGGAGGCTGACCTTTGACTCCTCAACTTCTATTTTTTTATTTTCTATTATCGTGTCGAGAATCATTTTGCTGAAACAATCGGTAATTTATTTAGCCTTCGTAATCTTCGCGAGCTCTTCGAGCTTCGAGAGAGCCTTCCCGGAGTCGAGGGACTCCACCGCCCTCTCGAGCGCTTCCCTGAGATCGGGGCTCGTCTCGGAAACGTAAATCGCCGCGGCCGCGTTTATCAAAACGATGTCCCGCTTGGCCTCTTTCTCTTCGCCTCTCAGTATCGATCTGAAAATACGCGCGTTCTCCTTCGCAGTGCGGCCGCCCTTGAGCTCGCTTATGTTCCTTCTTTTTATGCCGAGGTCCAGGGGATCGAGCTGATACTTCTTAACCATGCCGTCCTTGAGCTCGGCCACGACAGTCTTGCCCGTCACCGTGATCTCGTCCATCGAGTCCGCGCCGTGGACCACCATGGCGCTCTTGTGGCCGAGATTCCGGAGCACCTTTACGACGGGGTCGAGAAGCACCTCGGAATAGACGCCAACGACCTGGTGCTTCACGCCCGCAGGGTTCACGATAGGGCCCAGGATGTTGAATATCGTTCTTACGCCTATCTCTTTCCTCGGTCCGGCGACGTTCTTCATGGCGGGGTGATAATTAGGGGCGAAGAGGAACACGATACCGGCTTCGTCGAGGCACTTCTCCGCGACCTCCGCCGAATGTGTGATATCGATTCCGAGGGCCTCGAGCACGTCGGCGCTGCCCACGTAGCTCGATACCGAGCGGTTCCCGTGCTTGGCGACCGGAACGCCCGCGCCCGCAACGACAAAAGCGGCCGCGGTCGAGACATTGAACGTCCCCTGCCTGTCCCCTCCGGTCCCGCAGAGATCGACTATGACCTCGTGTCTGGAATGAATCCTGATCGCCTTGTCCAGCATCACCTTCGCGGCGCCCGTTATCTCGGACACCGACTCGCCCTTCATCCTTAGGGCGACCAGGAATGAAGATATCTGCCCGGGGGTAGCTTCCCCATCCATCATCATCTCGACGACGTCAGACATCTCATGCTCTTCGAGGTCGATCCTCTCAACGACTTTCGCTATCGCTTCCTTTATCATTTACAGCTCACCTTTGTCCCGTGCGATCCTGATCTTATCGAGTATTCCGTTTATAAAAGAGCCCGATTCCTCCGTGCCGAACCGTTTGCCGAGCTCGACGGCTTCGTTGATGGTAACGGCGGCGGGGATGCTGCTCAGGTAAATGAGCTCGTATATAGAAAGACGCAGTATATTCCTGTCTATTTTCGGCATCCTCGAAAGCCTCCAGTGCTCGGAGAACCTGACAATGATATCGTCTATGTGTGTGAGATTTTTACAAGCGCCGAGTATAAGGACTGTGGAAAATTCTTTCATGTCCTCCGGCACCGGGGTATCGCTCCTCTCCCAGAATAGCGAGAGCTCGGCTTCCGGACAGGAGGATTCCCCTGAAGACTCGGCCATTGCATCGTATTGATAGAGGAACTGGAGCGCTAGTTCCCTCGCGCGTCTCCTTATACCCATCTGGAAGGCATCTACCCTTTTCGGGAAAGAATTTTAGTGAGATTAGCCATTTCGATTGCCGAGTACGCCGCCTCCGCGCCGCGGTTCCCGGCCTTGGAACCGGCTCTTTCAATGGCTTGCTGAACCGTTTCGGTCGTCAATATGCCCGAGGCTACGGGGACGTCCATTTCGAGGCTTATAGAGGCTATTGTCGATATAACCGCGGACGACAGATAATTGAAATGCGGGGTTTCACCCCTTATTATCGCACCAAGAACGATTATGGCGTTGTACTTTTTCCTCTCGGCGGCCTTTTTTACGGCAAAAAGAAGCTCGTACGATCCGGGAACCCTGATGAGGTCGATATCATCATCCGAAACGTTATGCCTGAGGAGCACGTCTACAGCGCCGCTCACGAGCCTCTCGGTTATGAAATCGTTGAACCTGCTGACCACCACCGCAAACCTGAGCCCTTTGGCGTCGAGGTTCCCCTCGAATTTTTTAGGCATTGTAATCTCCTCTTCAGTCGACCATTGAAAGAAGGTGTCCGAGCTTGTCCTTCTTGACCTTCAAATAACTGGAATTCCTTCCGTTGGGCGGTATCTCGATAGGCACGCGCTCGACGATCTGGAGTCCGAACCCTTCGAGCCCCTTTATCTTCGTCGGGTTGTTGGTAAGGAGCTTCATGTTCCTTACGCCCAAGTCGAGCAGGATCTGCGCGCCGATGCCGTAGTCCCTGAGATCGGGCTTAAAACCCAGGACCTCGTTCGCTTCGACCGTGTCGAATCCGTCGTCCTGGAGAGCGTATGCCTTAATTTTGTTAATTAGGCCGATGCCCCGCCCTTCCTGTCTCATGTAAAGTATAACACCCGTACCCTCGTCATTGATAATCTTCATCGCCTGCTTTATCTGAGACCCGCAGTCGCACCTGAGTGAGCCGAAGACATCGCTTGTGAGACATTCGGAATGGACCCTGACGAGCACGTCATTTTCGGGTTTTATCTCACCCTTGACGAACGCGACGTGATGCTGGGGGTCTATATCGCTCTCGTAGACTATGATTTGAAACTCACCGTTTTCGGTCGGGATCATTGCGGAAGCCGCCCTCCTGACGAGGCTCTCCGCCCTGAGGCGGTAGCTTATCAGATCGGCAATGGAGGCGATCTTTATATCGTGGGTCTCGGCGAACTTCTCGAGATCGGGAAGTCGTGCCATATCTCCGTCATCATTCATTATTTCGCAAATTACGGCAGCCGGCTTAAGCCCGGCCAGACGGGCAATGTCGACAGACCCTTCCGTATGTCCGGCCCTTACGAGCACGCCGCCCTTCCTGCATATAAGGGGAAATACGTGACCGGGGCGTATGAAATCCTCCGCTTTCGAATCATCGGATATTACGAGGCGGATTGTAGAAGCCCTGTCGTATGCCGAGATACCCGTCGTTATACCGTGGCTGGCGTCGATCGAGATGGTAAAGGCCGTATACTGGGGGACGGGGTTATATTCGGGCTTTATGGGCTGGAGGCCAATGCGGTCCGCATTCTCCTTGGTGAAGGCGAGACAGATAAGGCCCCTTCCGTTCTTGGCCATAAAATTGATGGTCTCCGGAGTAGCGTACTCGGCCGCGACGACCAGGTCGCCCTCATTCTCCCTGTCCTTATCGTCGACGAGTATGACCATCTTGCCGCTTCTGATATCCGAAAGGGCTTCTTCTATGGAACTGATAGGCATCTTATCTTCTTCCTCGAGCCTAAAAATTGAGAATGCTTATATTTTATATAGGCTATCCGACTTACAATATAAGCGACAGTCCTGTTTTGTCAAATAAGCGGACTCACACGTCCGGCAAGTATAAAATCGAGTCGGAACACCCTGTTATCGCTGAGAAATCCGCTGCGGAGAAACGAGTGAAACGAAACGCCGTGATGGACCCATTCTTCAACCATCATAGTACCTTAAATCCGGTGACCAGGCTTTTCAGTCCTTCGTTATAGTAAATCTCACCGTCGGGCAGGACCGCGAAGACCCCGATCTCCGGGTGTTTTGTTGAGAAATTCAATGGACCTGTCTTTCCCCATGACGAAGAGCGAGGTCGCGTATGCATCTGCAAGGGCGCTGTCCCCGTCGAGGATCACCGTGACGCTCAGGAAATCCCGGCCGGGCTTTCCGGTAGCGGGAACCAGCAGATGATGATAGGCCTTTCCCGTGGGGTCAATGACCCTCTCATATCCCCCGCTCGTCGATATGGCGAGCTCTCCCGTACCGGTATGAAAAGAGGCTATCGCCCCCTCCCCGCCCGGATCGCGCACCCCTATTTCTATGTCGCTGCCGAAGACCTTTATGTCCCCCGAGAGAGAGACCATGCCTTTTTTTACCCCTCTTCGTTTAAGAACCCGGACGGCCTTCTCGACCGCGTAACCCTTGCCTATCCCTCCCAGGTCGATCATCATGCCTTCCCTTTCGAGGTAGGCCTCATCCCCTTGAATACGAAGCTCCCTGAAATTGACGAGAGACTTCGCTTTCCTGATCTCCTCGTCACCGGGTACCCGGTCCCCGCCCCTCCCGAACCTGTAAACGCCTATCGTAAGGGCGCCTATCGTTGGGTCAAACGCGCCTCCGGTTTCCCCGGAAACGTATAACGCCTCCTTAAGCACTTCCAGAACGTCCGGGCTCGCCTTGACGGGACGGATTCCAGCCATCCTGCTTATCTCCGATACCTCGCTTCCGGGGTCATAGTCGGACAGCAGGCCGTCGAGCTCTTTTATCTTGAGGAAAGCGGCGTCCGCGTCCGCGCTGGTGCCGCCGTAAATGAGCACACGGGCGTACGTGCCCATGTGGAACTGAACCCTTTCTATGACCGCTTCAGGAGAGGAACCCGCAGCCGAAATAGTTATTAATGAGAATGCCAGAATGCCCAGAAGGCATGAACGCATCATAACGAACCGGTAACGCGATACTGCAAGAGGCATGATACAACTTTAGAGGATAGCATAATCGGCGATGAGCAGGCGTACTTATACGGGGAGCCGGGGATATCCGGGCATGGAACAAACCTGCCGATATTTCCAGGTATTGACTTGAGTTAAAGATAGCATTAATTTTTACAATGTAACGAGTTCATATCATTAGAAATATATCGGGCATAGGGCAGGCTGTGATAATTCAGTGCGAAAAATGCGGGAGAAAATTCAAAATAGACGATTCCAGGATTATGCCTCCCGGGAGCAAGGTCAGATGCTCCAAATGCGGTCACGTCTCGTTTATCGAGAAAAAAGACGTACCCGATGAGGGGGGCGGCGCGGTACTGTTAACGCAAGACCCCCATCAGACGCCGTCATTCCAGGCGCCCGGCCAGACTGATACCGAAATAACCGGGGAAGCGATCGAAGAGGGGGATACGGAAACAGTAGAGGGTTTTACATTCAGGTATCCGATAAGAAATGAGGCGGATAACGCACCGGGAGAAGACGCGCCCGGCGGCCGGAGCGGCGGATCTGCGGTGGCCCATGACGCCAAATCCGTGCCGGACGACGGAGGAAACTGGGAGGAGTTCGTGAGCATAAGCAAGACCGAAAGGGACATAGACGACTTCAGGATAAAAGGTAACCGGGACACGAAAAGACAGGAATCCGACTTCAACTGGGAGGGTCTCAGGATAAACGACGATCCGGTTGACGCCGTGGGGAGGACCCCCAGGATGTTCGAGGACGAGGGGACGGACGACGACCTGATAATAATGAGGGACGAGGGGATACCCGAAGGGGCCGGACTAAATATCGGTCCCGGGGAATCAAAGCCGAAGGGACGGGAAGACGTGAGACATTCGCCCGAGAATCTGAGCGTGGACATGGACGTCCTCGCGCGCAGCCCGCAAACCGCCGCAAGCTACAAGAGCGGACCGGGGCCCTCGTACCGCGACTCGTTCAGGGTCCATCCGACGAGATACAGATCAAATGGCGGCGTATTTACGAAAGCCGCATACACCTTATTGATAATGATCGTCTTCGCCGTGATCATCGGCGCTTCCTTCGTCATTCTCTCCAACACCGGGATAATACCCAGGGAAAGCGCCGAGGACATAGTGAAGCTGGTCAGGTCGGTGATTCCCGTCAGCATAACCGGGTCTCTGAAAAACGAAGTCGCGATAACCGCGCACCAGGGCAAATGGATCGATACGAGGAACGGGCCCATGTACGTCGTATCGGGCACCGTTACCAATGAATCCGGCCGCCCGGTCAATTACATCAAGATCAAGAGTGAATTCGTATCGGAAGGGCAGGTCGTTTATGATAACGTTGTATATGCAGGAAATACTTTCAGCGAGAACGAGCTCAGGGTGTCTCCGCTCCGGGACACGCTCCTCAAGCTCAAAAAAAGGTCAGGCGATATAGATTTTTATAACCCTGAAAAGCTGGCCGGGCTTAATTCGAACATACAGCCCGGCGAGTCCATACCGTTTTATACCGTATACCCGGCCCAGGGCAGGATGCTCGGTCTCAAATATGACCTCGAGGTCGCGGGTTATGAGTAACGGGCTCCCGGGCGAGGCGGCGCGGATTTAACAAAGCAATCCGGCCCGGCGGCGAACTCCGCTTGATAAATCTCGTATAATCAATTACAATAATCTTCTTAATAGCAGAGAAACAAAGCTTTTCCTTTCAATCTGATTTCGGGGACAAACAGTTAATCATTTTGGCCGTAGAATTAAATATTTACCAAATATGGCGGGGATGTACATCATCTCCGCAAGGTGAGGGAATATATGAAATCGACCCGTCTAAAGATCAGTGTAAGCCAGGACGGCCTGCTGCCTCAGGAAACGGCGGAAATCGCGACTCTCGAATTCCCCGCCCTTCCTAAGAAATTACTGAAGGCCCTCGGGTTCGAGAGGGTCGATGCCAGGACCTACGTAGGCGTGCTGCCCGTATTCATAAACCTCGGAGAGAAGGACCAGGAAATCGAGATAGAACTGGGCGTGACGCTGCCGGAAATGAGGAAGAAGATAATAGAAATAGTTAAAACCCCGGCAAGGCTGATATCCGTCGCGGAAGATAAGAAACCCCCGGCTGCAGCGACCAAGAGAAAGAAAGCCCCGGTAAAGGCCGCCCCCAGAAGAACCACATCCAAGAGGTAAAAAGGGAAATTTTTATGCGTGTTGAAAATGTGGAAGAATGTCTAACTTTCGATGACGTTCTTTTAGTGCCCGCCTATTCCGAGATACTGCCGAACGATGTCGACGTATCCACCCGCCTGACCCGGAATATCAAGCTCAACATACCCCTTATCAGCGCCGCCATGGATACCGTCACTGAATCGAGCACGGCGATAGCCATGGCCCAGGAAGGCGGCATCGGAATCATACACAGGAACCTGGAGATTCGGGATCAGACATCCGAAGTGAAAAGGGTAAAAAAGTACGAGAGCGGAATGATAGTGAACCCTCTCACCGTAAGACCCAAACACAAGGTCGCGGACGCTCTCGAAATCATGCTCAAGCAGAACATCACGGGCCTCCCGGTCACGAAGGAAGACGACACCCTCTTGGGAATAGTGACTTTCAGGGACCTGCGTTTCGAGAAGAACCTCGACTTCAACGTCGAGCAGATCATGACCCCGAAGAAGAAGCTCATAACGGTGGGCGAAGGGACCACGCTCGAAGAAGCGAAGGAACTCCTCCACAAGTACAGGATCGAAAAGCTCCCGGTTGTCGATAAGGAATTCAGACTCCGCGGACTTATTACGATGAAGGACATAGAGAAGATAGAGAAATATCCTACGGCGTCCAAGGACCGCATGGGGAGGCTCCGGTGCGGCGCGGCCGTAGGCGTCGGGCCCGACAGGGAAGAAAGGATAGAAGCCCTTATCGGGGTCGGATGCGACGTGATAATTATAGACACGGCCCACGGCCATTCGAAGAAGGTCATAGACGCGGTAAAATCCACAAAATCGAATTTCCCCAAAGTCGAACTGATCGCGGGGAACATCGGGACCGGCGAAGGCGCTGACGCGGTTATCAAGGCAGGGGCGGACGGCGTGAAGGTCGGCGTCGGGCCGGGCTCCATATGCACGACCCGCGTAATAGCCGGCATCGGGGTGCCCCAGGTCTCCGCCATACAGGACGTAACGAGGGTCTCCGAGCAGCACGGTATCCCGGTCATTGCAGACGGCGGCATAAAGTACTCGGGCGATATAGTAAAAGCGATCGCGGCCGGCGCCCATACGGTGATGATAGGAAACCTCTTCGCCGGGACCGACGAGGCCCCGGGCGAAGTCATACTGTTTCAGGGCAGGACGTACAAGGTGTACAGGGGAATGGGATCGATCGAGGCCATGAAGAAGGGGAGCAGGGACAGATACGCCCAGAACCTGGGGGACGATATGATCGATTCGAAGCTCGTGCCCGAGGGTATCGAGGGGAGGATACCGTACAGGGGCCCGATAGGCAGCACCGTCTATCAGCTCATCGGGGGGCTCAGGGCCGGCATGGGGTATACCGGGTGCGCAACGATAGACGAACTCAGGAGTAACGGAAAGTTTATTAAAGTCACGAACGCGGGGCTGAGAGAGGGCCATGTCCACGACGTAATCATTACGAAAGAGGCCCCCAATTACAGGATCGAATAATTCATCCGGTCCGGAGCTTATTAATTTCTGTCCCATCAATGCCGGCAACCACCAGGTACTTCAACAGGCAATATGCGTGAAACTATATTAGTGCTAGATTTCGGCTCCCAGTATACGCAGCTCATCGCACGCAGGATAAGGGAGCTGGGCGTGTACTCGGAAATAAAACCCTACAACACCCCGGTCGACGAAATAAAGATAACGGAACCGAAGGCGTTAATACTGTCGGGCGGTCCCGCGAGCGTCTGGGACGATGATGCCCCGACCGTGGACAGAGAGGTATTCGAGCTCGGCATGCCGATCCTCGGCATATGCTACGGAATGCAGCTCACGGCTCAGCTCCTGGGAGGGATCGTCGAGCGGTCCAGGGTGCGCGAGTTCGGACCCGCGACCCTCAGGATAACGAACGGTTTCGACCTGCTCAGCGGAATCCCCGACAAGAGCGACATCTGGATGTCTCACGGCGACCGGGTGCTCGAGCTGCCCCCGGGCTTCGAATCGATAGCGGAGAGCGAGAACTCCCCGAGGGCCGCGATGAAGAACCGTGAGATGAGGATCTATGGAACCCAGTTTCATCCGGAGGTCGTCCATACGAAATTCGGCAGGGAGATTCTATCGAACTTCCTGTTCAAAATCGCGGGATGCGAAGGCATGTGGACCCCCAAGTCCTTCGTCGAAACCGCAATAAAGGACATAAGGCAAAGAGCGGGGAACGCGACCGTCATATGCGGCCTGTCGGGCGGCGTGGACTCGGCTGTCGCCGCAGTCATCATACAGCGCGCCATATGGGACAAGCTCCGCTGCATATTCGTGGATACGGGACTCCTTAGGCTGAACGAAGCGGAGGAAGTCGTCGAATCATTCAGGGACATGGGTCTCAACCTGGTGCACGTGGATGCGAAAGAGCGGTTCTTAAACAAGCTCCGCGGCGTTACCGACCCTGAGAGAAAAAGGAAGATCATAGGAGAGGAATTCGTGAACGTGTTCGAAGCGGAGGCGTCCAAGATCAAGGACGCGCGTTTCCTCGCCCAGGGGACCCTCTACCCGGACGTTATAGAAAGCGTGAGCGTCAAGGGCCCGTCGGCGACCATCAAATCGCATCACAACGTGGGCGGACTCCCCGAAAAGATGAACCTCAAGCTCATCGAGCCCCTGAGAGAGCTCTTCAAGGACGAGGTAAGGGAGGTGGGCCGCGAGCTCGGGGTGCCGGACGAGATACTCGGCCGCCATCCGTTCCCGGGCCCGGGCCTGGCAATCAGGATAATAGGCGAGATCGACGAAGAGCGGATCGGGATACTGAGGCAGGCCGACAGGATATTCATTGAAGAGATAAAAAAGGGCGGGGTCTACGACGATATATGGCAGGCGTTTTGCGTATTCGTGCCTGTAAAAACTGTAGGGGTGATGGGGGACGAAAGGACGTACGAGAACGTTATTGCGCTCAGAGCCGTAACAAGCCTCGACGGGATGACGGCCAAATGGGCGCGCATACCCTACGACCTTCTCGAGAAAATCTCGGTACGCATCATCAACGAGGTCAGAGGCGTAAACCGGGTAGTCTACGATATATCGACCAAGCCCCCAAGCACAATCGAATGGGAATGAGCCGGCCGCGCACCGGATCGGCCGGGTATATTAATTTTTAGGTTTTTTGAAAATTCCGAAATCACCGGCCAAAGAAACGAGCTCCCAGGACTCCTCGCCGAGCTCGTTAAGCGTATTCTCCATCCCCTGCCCCACCTTACTCCTTCTGGCCGTAGCGGCATCCTTGGACACCGCAATATCGTGGTCTTCGCCGCCTTGAAACAGTTTGTCTATGGAAATAACCTTATAGTCCCATCTCATCGAGTTCATTCCTCTCCATGCCCGGCCTGGGGCCGGCCCTTTTCATTCTCATCCTCGATCACGATAGGCTCGCTATTGCCCTCGACGTCGGGAAGGCCGCTTATATGCTTGTCGTATTCCTTTTTCGTAATCAAACCTTCTCTAATATTCCTGTTGGCAATTCTCACATCGTAAAGAAAATCTTCTTTCTTCTTCATGAATTGAACCTCCGAGGTGATTAAGGATACCCTAACGGCCCGGATTCGCAATCGACCGCAGAGGGGGGGCGCACACAGACTTCACTGCGCACGGATGCCGTACGGCGGCCAGAGGCTGCTAACCCCTCTTCGCGCCGGAGTAACCGGCCTTAAACCATTCCCATGTAGTTTTTATGCCCTTCGCAAGAAAGACGCTCGGCGCCCAGCCCAGCACCTTGCCCGCGAGCCTTACGTCGAGGCTGATCCTGCCGACCTCGCCCGCGCGCGCTTCCGCGTGCTTCACCGGGAAATCTATTCCGGAGGCCGCTTCGAGCTCCGTGATGAGACCGTTCACGGAAGTCTCTATCTGAGTGCCGATGTTGTAGCTCCCTGACGGAGACCCGAGCGCGCAGAGGTTCGCGCTCGCGACATCGCCCGCGATAGACATAGTCCCTCGTCTGACTGCCGTCCCCGAATACGGTGCATGTTTCTCCCGAGAGTATCCGGCTGCAGAATATCGCGATAACCCCGGCTTCGCCGTGCGGGTTCTGTCTCGGACCGTACACGTTCGCATACCTGAGCGCGACGTAGTCGAGGGAATATATGTACCTGTAGTATTCGAGGTATTTCTCGACCGCGTATTTCGATGTGCCGTACGGTGAGATGGGCATGGGCGGGGTTTTTTCATCGGCGGGTATATTCGGGGGCTCCCCGTAAATCGCACCTCCGGTCGATGCGAATATGAACTTCTTTACGCCGCTCCTGACGGAGGACTCGAGGAGCCGGATAGTCCCGATAATGTTCACGGACGCATCGAACGCCGGGTCTTCGACAGATTTCCTCACGTCTATCTGGGCCGCGTGGTGGTTCACCACATCGGGGCGGAATCCGGCGAATGCGCCGCGCACGGCGTCCTCGTCCCTGATATCGCACTTTACGAAGCGCGCGCCCTCGGGAACATTCTCCATCTTTCCGGTCGACAGGTCGTCGAGCACGAGGACCTCATGACCTTCCTTTATATATGCTTCAGCAACCCAGGAGCCGATGAACCCGGCGCCGCCCGTTACTAGAATCTTCATTAGATGCGCCCTCGTGTAATGATTATTTCGATAGATAAATTCCCGGCCGACGTTCTACCGACCCCCGCTAATATTTACTATATTCGAATGGGTTGTCAACAATGCATATGCCGGTTTCCGTATACCGGGACATCCGGGATTTGCGCTTCGAGCTTATCGGCAAGGGGTATATGCCGAGGGCGCGATCAGGCGCGTTGAATAGCCGCCGGAAGACCGTATCCAGTCACCGGGATGATATTTTTGGTTAGCACTCTGAACAATTTTCGTTTTCAAATTCTGGCCTATAACCCCGACAATGACATTTTTTGTCACAAGCCTATACCGGGAGGGGCAAAACAGGCAAGCCGCCGCGATGCATATTAGTCAATGTTATCAGGTATTTGGAGAGAACATTTGTTTTATGGCATGAACATTGCATCTGAAACTATCCGAGGATTAAAAAACCGGAGGATACATCAAATGGGTCGGAACAACTTCAAAGAATCATCGCACGCTTCAATGACAGGCGGTCTAATGGGCAACCATGATTTCGGCAAGCATAAGTCCATGCACGGTGATTATGGCCACGAGCAGAACATCATGAGCGTCGCTACCACAGGCAGGGGCAACGGAAAACAAAGGGTGATCCCCGACGAGGATTACAAGCTGCTTCAGTCGTATTTCCGGGAAGTGGGGACAGAATCGCTTCTCACGGCGGCCGATGAACTCCGAATAGCAACCAAGATAAAAAAATATAACGCGACGGCCCGCAAGCTCGAAGCTTTCATTCACGACCTCACGGAAAAGCGGAGCGGCGCGAGTCAAAGTACAGAAGGCCTGTGAATGCCGCCGGAAGAGTAAGAGCACAGCAGCGCACGATAATAAAAAGGTTGAACAGCAATTAAAAGTGACTCTCAACAGACTGACCGCGCTCCTGAGGGCATACAAGAGCAGAGAGATCCTCAACAAGGACAAATTCATCAAATCGAACCTCAGACTCGTAATAAGCATAGCGAAGAACTATATGGGGAGAGGGCTCCCGCTCGCGGACATAATACAGGAAGGGAACATAGGGTTGATAAAGGCAGTGGAAAAATTCGACCCGTCGAAGGGATACAGGTTTTCGACTTACGCCTCGTGGTGGATTATCCAGAGCATAACGCGCTCGCTCTTCGACCAGACGAGGGTAATAAGAATACCCGTGCGCGTGCTCGAGCAGGCGAATAAGATCACGAGGACTACGAACATGCTCAGGCACGAGAACGGTGAGAACCCGGATATAGAGAACATTGCTCAGGAAGCGGGTCTCAGCGTAAAGAAGGTCAACAAGGTAATCAAAGCCACCTCCACCAACATCGTCTATCTCGACGCCGTGAACCCGCATAACGGAGAGGCGAAGTCGAGCTTCATAGATTTTATTCCCGACACGAGGCCGACGACCGACATGCTCCTTGCCACAGTCTCCATGTCTGAAAAGATAGAAGAGGCGCTCTCCAGCCTTACGGACAGGGAGGAGGACATTCTCAGGATGAGGTTCGGCATCGGATACGACGAGTCCTATACGCTCGACGAGATCGGTAACAGGTACAGCCTCACGAGAGAGCGCATCAGGCAGATAGAGAGGCGCGCGCTGAAGAAGCTGAGACAGCTCAGTAACGGCAGCGTGCTGAAAGACTTCATAACCTGCTGAGAAGCGCTGCCTGAAAATAAAGCAACTCAGACGGCATCGGGATATTTACCCATTTCCTGAGGGTGCGAGGCTTATGATGGTCTCCCTCACGAGGTCCCTTGAGGCTTTCGGCGGGAAAACAAGCACCGGCACGTCGACGCCTTCTTTGTAGTAATCCGCAATTATAGACCTGCCGTGCTCAGGCGATCCCGAGACCGAAAGCGAATCGAGCATCCTGTCGCTCACGGCCTCCAGAGCCGCGCCCTTCTTTCCGCCTTCCCATGCACTTTTTATCGCTTCCGCTTCGTCCGCGAACCCGTACCTGCTGACGGTATTGTAATAAAAAGCCCCCATCCCCCCGATATAATAGGCGATGTGCTCCCTTACGGCACTTTTTGCGGAATCGCCGCGCTCCGAAACGGAAGCAGTGATATAGGGACAGACCATGATCCTATCCGCCTCTCTGCCTGCGGAGAGCGCCCCTTCCCGGAGCCCTTTCCCGGCGTCTCTCAATCCCTCCTTCGGTATCATGAACGGTATCCAGCCGTCTGCCGTCTCGCCCGCGAGGCGTATGTTCCGGGGGCCTATCGCCGCCACTAGAACGGGTATATCGCTCCTTAGCGGCTTGAACTGGAGCCTGAACCCCTTGAGCGAGAAAATCTCGCCCTCGTAATCCACACGCGCCCCACTCAGGATCATCTTAATTATCTCCACGTATTCCCTCGTCCTCCGGAGTGGCTTTTCGAATCGGACGCCGTGCCAGTTCTCGATCACGGCGGGACCGCTCGTTCCCAGGCCCAGCATCATGCGCCCGCCCGAAATCTCGTCGAGCGTCGCGATAGTCTGGGCGATGACCGCAGGGCTCCTGCTGAAAACAGGGATTATCCCCGTCGCGAGCCTGATCCTCTTCGTGCTGACCGCGATCAGACCCAGGATCGAGAACGCGTCGCGCCCCCACATCTCGGGCACCCAGATCGAATGGTATCCGAGCTCCTCGGCGAGCCTCGCCGTCTCGACGAGCTCTTCTGTTTTCAGGTCGCTCCAGTAAGGCGCCACCAAACCGATGTCAGACATTCTCACTCCTGTGTATCAGTGTATTGAAGCAACAGCGCGAGGCGGAATAGAAGATTGACCGAGAGGCTCCGTCCCGCGCGCGCATTTACAGGGCGCTCAGGTATTGGGCATATTATAATATCGGATTTTTTATGCACAATAAACGAAGATTCAGAGGAGACTCAAGGAATGGATAAATTGATGAGCGCGGCAATGATCGCGGTAAGAGACTGTATGGCGGTTAAGGAGGGCGAGAACGTCCTCATCATCACGGACGAGCCGCTCAGAAAGATCGGTTATGCGCTCTGGGAAGCTGCCGGGAGCCTGGGCGCGGAGGCGGTTATCACGGAGATAATACCCCGCAAATCGAACGGGGAGGAGCCGCCCGGGACGGTGGGAGAATTCATGAAGCTCTTCGACGCGGTGCTCATACCCACTGAGAAATCGCTCAGCCACACGGAATCGAGAAGGAACGCGAGCAAGGCCGGGGTGAGGATTGCGACACTCCCGGGAATTACGGAAGACACGATGGTGAGGACACTCAACGCCGACTACGAGAAAATCGCTGAGAGGAGCAAAAAGCTCGCCGAAATAATAAGCCGGGGGTCGAACGTGAGGGTTACGACTGAGAAGGGTACCGACATCAACCTCGTGATAGAGGGAAGGGAGGGGAGCGCGGATACGGGGCTCAACCATAATCCCGGGGACTTCAGCAACCTCCCGGCGGGCGAGGCTTACGTCGCGCCTATGGAGGGGAAGTCGAGCGGGGTCGTCGTATTCGACGGCTCGATGGCCGGGGTCGGGAAGCTCAATGACGAAGTGATAAGGGTCAGGGTGGAGGAGGGTTTCGCGACGGAGATCACGGGCGGGCGGGGGGCGGAGAAGCTGCACTCGATAATGACCCCGTTCGGGAAGCTCGCTTTCAACCTGGCGGAGCTCGGCATAGGGACACACGACAAGGCGCTCATAACAGGGAGCGTGCTCGAGGACGAAAAGGCGATAGGGACGATACACATCGCGTTCGGCGACAACAAGAGCATGGGGGGGACGGTGAGGGTGGCGAGCCACCTGGACGGGGTCGTAATGAAGCCCACGGTCGCGGTCGACGGGGAGCTTATCATGAAGGAGGGAAGGCTCCTTATATTCTAAGCCGCTCTGAAAACGGGGGAGTCGTGTGGTAAATTTAATGTAATGGAGTCAGCGGTAAGCAAATTCGTTTTCCTTAACCCGCCCGGGCTTGCGGAAAGCGCCTTATTCCTCATTTTATTCGCTATCGTAATCTACGGCTCGCTCAGAAGCACGAGAACTCTTCAGAGCGCGAGAAGGAGAATCGTCCTGACCTCGCTCCACGCGCTCGCTTTTATTACCGTCCTTTTCATCCTGACTAACCCCGCCATCAAGGAAGAGAGCTTCAGGGAAGAAAAGAAGACCCTCGCCGTAATAGTCGACGGGTCCTGGAGCATGAACCTGGCCGGGGGGGCCTCAGGCGGGGACAGGATAGAAGCGGTGAGGGGATTCTTCGGGGATAACGCCGCTTTCTTTACACGGCTCGGGCAGAATTTCATCCTCGATTACTACACCTTCGACGAGGCCCTGAAGCCGTCCTCGCAGGATTCCATACTGAAGCAGAAGCCCTCGGGCAAACACACCGAGCTGGGCAAGCTGCTGGGCGAGCTCATCCGGAAACACGGGAGGGGAGAGCTCGACGAGGCGCTCCTGATATCGGACGGCGCGGGGAGCTGGCAGTCCCTGGACCGAGGCTCCGATGAAGCGCTGAAAAATGCGGGCTTCAGGATCAACGCCGCAGGCGCCCTCGCGTCAGACGCGACCGAGGATATATGGATAGACAGGATCGATTCGAACGAAGTCTCTTTCCTGAGATACCCCTATTCCGTAAGGGCCGTCGTGAAGTCGGGCGGGCCCGCCGGGATGAGAATCCCCGCGTCACTCTACGAGGGCGACAAGCTGATTTCCATAAAAGAGGTCTACATCGATCCCCGCACGAAGGAAGGGGAAGCCGAGTTCGAAATTAATCCCGTAACCCTCGGGAGAAAGATCTACACTGTATCCGTACCGGTTTTATCCGACGAGCTCGTACCCGAGAATAATCAGAAGTCCTTTTACACCGACGTCATTATAAATAAAATACGGGTCCTCCACGTGGCGGGCAGTCCTTCATGGGACGTGAGGTTCCTGAGAAAAGCGCTCAAGAGGAACCCGAACATCGACCTCGTATCGTTTTTCATTTTGCGAGACCCGTCCGACCTCGTATTCGCAACGGAGAACGAGCTCAGCCTTATACCGTTCCCCGTCAATGAAATATTCGGAAACGAGCTGCCGACGTTCGACATAGTGATATTTCAGAATTTCAATTTTCAGCCCTACGGAATCTTCGGCTTCCATCTGAGGAGCATCAGGGACTACGTTATGAACGACGGCGGAGCGTTTCTAATGATCGGCGGGAACAAGAGCTTCGACAGCGGTAATTACGGAAGGACCCCGATTTCCGAAATACTGCCCGTGGAGCTCGACTACACGGCGCGCCCGGCCGCCGATACGATCAGCGGCGAGGCGTTCCGGCCTAAACTGACCGCCGCGGGCAAGAACCACCCGATCATGAGGATAGTCCCGGACAGGGATGAGAACGAGAAGCAGTGGAACGGCATGCCCGAGCTAGAAGGGTTCAACATGGTCGAGGGACTGAACCCGGACGCGGTGCCTCTCCTGGTCTCGCCGGAAGGGGAGCCGATACTGGCTCTGACCAAGGCCGGGTCCGGCAAGGCCGCCACATTCCTCTCCGACTCCTCCTGGAGATGGAATTTCATTTACGGAAGCGAAGGGGACGTTTCACCCCTCTATGAAAAATTCTGGAACAGGCTCTTCCTCTGGTTCGTCAACGACCCGGAATTGAATGACGTAAGGATCGAGACCGATAAGGCCGTATACAGCCCGGGAGAGAGTGCCGGAGTCGGCATCTGGGACCTGAGCGGGGACGAAGCAGGGGATAAACCTGTAAAAGCGCAGCTTACACTGCCCGACGGGACCATAGCCGATATAGAGCCTGAAAGGGATTCGCGTCAGAGGCTCACCGCCAAAATCATGCTCTCACAGCCGGGCGTTTACAAGATAAAAGCCCGCCCCGGGGACGGCGGTGCTGATTTTTCTGATCCGGAGACATCCGAAGCGTCTTTTATAGTCGAGCCGCCCGGGGACGAATTAAGGGGGGTCACGTCGAACCTGAAGCTGCTGAAGTACATAGCCGGTGCGACCGGGGGGAGCTATATTTCGACCCGGGACAATCCGGAGGCACTCAATATCGAAAACGTCCGCAAGAAGACGATAACCGGGTATAAAACAGTCCTCCTCTGGGACAACCCCTTCTTCCTTTTACTCATATTAGGGTTATTATTCTCCGAGTGGTCGCTCAGAAGAAGGTGGGGGCTCAAGTAGACAAGCACTCCGTTAGTCCGCTCTCCCGCTTGAAATAATGGATTATAAGGATTTACTTATAGGGATTCGGAGAAAAGAATGGTCCTCGCGGTCGATATAGGGAATACCAATATAGTCTTCGGCGTTTTCGACGGCAGCAGTATAAAGTGTCACTGGCGCATCGGCACCGACAAATCCAAGACCTCCGACGAATACGGCATCCTGTTCAGGGAATTAATGAAGATAAGGGATATCGATCCGAACTCTATAGACGGGGCGGTAATCTCCTGCGTGGTGCCGACCATACAGTCGACCGTATCGAACGCGGTTAAAAGTTATTTCAACGTGAACAGTGTCGTCGTGGGCCCCGGTGTAAAGACAGGAATGCCCATACTCTATCACAACCCCAAGGAAGTAGGCGCGGACAGGATAGTAAACGGGGTGGCGGCCTACGATAAATACAGGAGCGCGGTCATAGTTGTCGATTTCGGAACGGCTACGACGTTCGACTGCGTCTCGGACAAGGGGGAATACATGGGGGGGGTCATCACGCCGGGTCTTATGATTTCTGCAGAGGCCCTCTACCGGGAAGCCTCCAAGCTCCCGAGGGTCGAGATCGCGAAGCCCGAGAACATTATCGGCAAGACTACTGTCGAGAGCATACAGTCGGGGCTCATACACGGATATGCGGGCCTCGTGGACGGCGTCGTCGTGAAGATAAAATCAGAAATGAAAACAGAGCCGCGGGTTATCGCCACGGGCGGGGTTGCAAGCCTTATCGCGCCCGAGACCAGGACGATTGAGGAAGTCGACGAATTCCTCACGCTCCGCGGGCTGAAGCTCATCCATGAAAGAAACCTCTAGCTTCGTAATCGGCAGACACAGGTGCTCAAACAGACACTACGACCTCATTCTCGAGAATAAAGGAGAGGTGAGGCACTGGATTATCCCCAGAAATATCCCCAAAAAATACAGGGAGAAAAGAATCGCCATAGAAGAAAAGGACACGGCGGGCATTCGGCTGAACGGCGGTATCGGGGACAGGGCCGAAGACAGCTGGGGCGGCGGACAGTGGGAGATATGGGACAGGGGCGTATTCGAGACCGAAGCATCCAACAGTATAAGACTCGTTATTAAAGCCGCGGGCGAGAAGTTCAGGGGCAGGTATTTGCTCCTGGTGCCGGGCTGGGGGAGATGGACCGGGAAAAGGCTTTGGGTCCTGGAGAAAATAAGGGAGGTGTAGCTTTTTTACGGCTTGGAGGGAATCTCGGCTTGCCTGTTCAGGACAACGAGACAATTTTAAAATCATTGACTAATTTTTAAGGTACCCCCTCACCCTACCTATTTTGGCTCAAGCATAGTTAAGCCGGAATTTAGCACCCTTTCTGCCATTGTCGTAAGAGCGACCGATTCCTCTTATCCATCGGAATCGTTTCCCGCTGGGGAGAGGGAATAAAAATAAAGAAGGAAAGGTCTATTGTTAATACGCAGATTGAAGTACATTTAGCTATGTCTCATCGATCGGCAAATTATCAGGCAGCCGAGGCACGATTCACCCGCACTTAACACCGATCCGGCGATGAATAAAAATCTTATCATCCTGATAAGCGCTATAGTTTCTCTCGCCGTTTATTTTCTGCTGCCCGTCGATAAAGGCATACTGAAAGGCCTGGCGATTCTTATATTCGTAGCGGTGCTATGGTTTACAGAGGCGCTGCCTATAACCGTAACCGCACTCCTCGTCCCCATACTTGCCGTGCTTACGGGAATATTCGACGTTAAAGACGCGCTTAGCCACTTCGCGAACCCCGTGATATTTCTCTTTCTCGGAGGCTTCGCCCTCGCCGCGGCCCTCCACAAGCACGGCCTCGACCGGCTCATCGCAGGTTATATAATGAGGGCCGCGGGAGCGAACTCCCTTCTCTCCGTGCTCGGTTTATTCGCCTCGACCGCCTTGATAAGCATGTGGATAAGCAATACGGCTACGACGGCTATAATGCTGCCGGTCGCGCTCGGCCTCATCGCCAATATTAAAGACAGCTCGACTTCGACAGAGGAATTCATACTCCTGGGTGTCGCGTACGCGGCGAGCATAGGGGGCATCGGGACCATCGTGGGAAGCCCGCCCAACGCGATCACGGCCGCCAACCTCGGGATGGATTTCAGGGACTGGCTTTCAGTGGGCGTACCCTTCGTGATTATCCTGATGCCTATAATGGTCCTCGTACTATATCTCGTGCTCAGGCCGAAGCTGCCCAAAGGAGGGGTCGCGGCTGACGGCGGGCTCGGGCAGATCGCCATAGATAAAAACACATACAAGCTTGCGGCGATATTCGGCGTAACGGTCGTACTCTGGATATTCAGCAGCCCGATATCTTCACGTCTCGGCATCGAGAAGGAATTCGACTCCATAGTAGCCATACTGGCGATATTCATGCTGGTAGTATCGGGCACGATAAAATGGAAAGAGATAGAAAGATTCACGGACTGGGGCGTGCTCCTGCTATTCGGCGGGGGCATCGTATTGAGCGCGGTCCTGTCGGAGACAGGCGCGAGCAAGTTCCTCGCCGATCTGGTGAGGGACCATCTTTCGATACACGGCCCGTTCCCGCTCATCCTGGGGTCGGTGATGTTCGTGATCCTGCTTTCCGAGTTCGCAAGCAACACGGCGACCGCGGCGATAATGGTGCCTATATTCCTCGTCCTCGGTCAGGAGACGATGCAGCACTCGCCCGAGGCGATCGCGCTCAGCGTCGGGATAGCGGCTTCGTGCGGGTTCATGCTGCCGGTGGGCACGCCGCCTAACGCCCTCGTATTCGGGACCGAAAGGGTACGTCAGAGGAGCATGATAAAAGCAGGGCTCTGCCTGGACATAGCGTGCGGAATAGTGATCACGCTGGTGAGTTATTTCTTCTTCAGATGAATTCCACGGGTATTCAACAGTGACGGACTTCAAACGTCCTTATCTAGCTCGGCGAGCTCTATCAATACCCCGTTCATGGCTTTGGGGTGTATGAAAGCGACCCTCGAATGATATGCGCCGGGGCGGGGAGACTCGTCTATCAGCTTCACGCCATCCCTTTTAAGCCTTTCGAGAGCGGCTTCAATATCGTCCACGAGAAAACAGATATGGTGAATGCCCTCCCCCCTCTTGTCGAGGAACTTCGAGATCGGGGACTCCCCGCTCAGCGGCTCCAGGAGCTCTAACGCAGTACCGCCCTTTTCGGGGACGAGCATGGACGTCCTTACGCCCTGATCCTCCACCACTTCCCTGTGCTCGACCCTCAGGCCGAGCGCCGTCTCGTATAATTTTCTCGACTTCATCGATATTCCTGACCGCGATCGCCACGTGATATAAATTCTCCAATACGCCATTACCCATGATAAACGCTCCCTTCGTGTCTTTGTGATATGGGGGGTGGATTTTATGTATGCCGCGATTATTTGAGAACAAGCCGCCGAAACCGGATGTAAGCGACAGAGAGCCGCTACATGGACTGTGCCTTTTGCGAATCAGCTTCCAGCTTCCTTTTGATGCCCCTTTCGAACCTCTCTTCGTTGATTATAAACATATCGTTATAACCCGTGGCGATTTTCTCCACTTCGTCATAGGCATCTATCTTGAAATAAACCTTGTTGCCCTCTATCCTGTCGATTTCGGCCCGCACGGTTATTGTAGACCCGATCGGGGTCGAGGCTAAATGGCTCATCTCCATCCTCACGCTCACGACCATCTCGGCCGGGTCAAGGAAAGGAGCCATGAGGTCGGCGCAAATAGTCTGCATGAACGTTATGAGGGACGGGCTCGAGAGCACGCGGGGCGAATTTTCGTGGAAACGGGAAGCCGCCATTTCGGGCTTCGTCTCTATCTTCTTTTCCATGAACATTCCTGCCTGAAACGACCTTCTCATCGCATCACCCGATATAAGTACCTATCCGACTTGAATTATTTGACCGGGACACATGACGACCGGTCATAAAGTAAAATATACCTGTCTTTTATAAAGCTGTATAACAATTTCATGATTTGCGGAAAACAACGGAAATCAAGGGACGTAACGACGGGTTATTCCGCGTCTCCGGCGGCCGAATCCTGCGGGTGTATGGATAATGTCAGCTCCTGCATAGACTCCGCCCCTTCGGAGTCGGTGACTATTACAGTCACCTTGTAATCACCAGCGTCCTTTTCGCCGTATTCCCAGATGATGAGGCCCGCCGCTGGCTCGATCGTCATGCCCCTGGGGGCATTCCTGAGTCTGAAATCGATGGGATCCCCGTCAGGGTCGAGGGCCTCTACGATGTAGCTGAACCTTCCTTCCTCGAAGGACGTACCCGGCTCGGAGGTTATGACAGGGGGCGAATTCGGTATTTTGAAACTCCCCTCTGCCGACATTACGCCCTGGCCGAGGTCGCTGTACGGGGTGACGGCGACGGATATCGCGTCGCCTTTTTTAAAGCCTTCCCGCCATTCGAGCTTTTCTTCGCTGGCCCCAGTCAGATCGCTGCCGTTCTGCTTCCATTCGTAAATAAAAGACGTACTCTCGTCCGGGCTGCCGCTATACTCTATCTCCGCCCGAAACCCCTCCCTCGGGTCATCCGACAGCATATGGATTTTCACGGATTTGATTTCCTCGAGGGAGGGCACCGACGGCTCGGAGTATCCGGTATCCGGCGATTCCTCCTCCGGGACGTCTTCCGTCTCCATGACGGGCCCCTCCGTAAGCTCCGGAGCCGGCTGGTCCGTCACGGATCCGTCCCCGTTTTCCCCCTTACAGCCCGGGAGAAGGAGCAGGGTTATCAGAAGCAGGTATTTAATAGCGCTCGTCATTAGCGAACCCGTGCCGTACGTAATTCCAACGCTTACCTAATAATAATGCCGTATTTGAGAATTGTGATAATCGTGAACCCGGAATGTACGCCGCCTGTCAGTCCGCTATGACCTCGAACCTGCCTATGCGTCCCTCGACGGGTTTATATGCGATCTCGACGCCGTGTTCCTTCTCCAGGTGTTTCAGGTTCTCATGCTCGAACTCTTTCAGCCTGTGTATGACCTTCGCGCTCGCCTGAACCTCTATTCTCTTTACGAAAGGCTTTACGATCCTGCTCTTTATTTCCCTTATAATTTCGTAACTGATGGTGTCCTTGGATTTGAGATAGCCGGAGCCCTCGCAGTAGGGACAAGGTTCCGCGAGCTCGGTCAGCAAGCTCTCTCTCACGCGCTGGCGCGTCATCTGAATAACGCCGAAAGGAGACATCTCGAGGACTGCCGACCTCGCCCTGTCCTGCTTAAGGGCCTCGACGAACGCATCGTATATCTGGTCCCGCAGCTGACGGTTTTTGATGTCTATGAAATCGACCACTACTATGCCAACAAGGTTCCTGAGCCGTATCTGCCTCACTATCTCGGTTGCCGCTTCGAGGTTAAGCGTATATATGGTTTCTTCCTGGCTCTTGCCGCTCTGGTATCTGCCTGTATTCACGTCAACGACCGTGAGCCCCTCGGCCTCTTCGATTATTATGTGGCCGCCCGATTTAAGCCATACCTTTTTATTGAATATCTTTCTTATCTCGCTCTCGACGCCATACCTCGAGAAGAGGGGCTCCGGGTCCTGATAGAGCTCCACGCTCACGGAGGCATCGGGGAAATTGCGCCTCAGGTAAGCCGTAACCTCCTGATAAACAGGCTCGGAATCGACCACGATCTTGTTGTATTCGCTCGAGACGAAATCCCGTACAGCCTTGATATAGAGCCTGGGCTCTTCGTAAAGGAGACTTGGGGCTTTCTGCTCGTCGCTCTTCTTCCTTATGTCCTCCCAGAGGCGGAGCAGGTCCTTTACATCCTGCTCCAGCTCCTCCGCGCTGACCCCCACGCTCGCCGTCCTCGCGATAATCCCTTTACCCTCGGGTTTTATTCTTCTTATAATCTCCGCGAGCCTTTCCCTCTCCGCGGGGTCCTCTATCTTTCTCGATATCCCGACTATATCGGTCGTACCGAGAAGGACCGAGTACTTGCCCGGTATCCCGATATTGGAGGACAGCTTCGCTCCTTTTCCACCGACAGATTCCTTCAGCACCTGGACAAGAACGTGCTGCCCTTCCCGGAGGATGTCCTGTATCAGTCCCCTGTCGTGTTTTTTCGATTGCTGTGATTCTGTACCGCCGTCGAGAAAGTATTCGTAGAGCGAATCCTCATGCACGTCCTCGACGGAAATGAATCCCGACTTCCCGAGACCGATGTCGATAAAGGCAGCCTGCATTCCGGGAACCACCTTCCCTACAATGCCCTTGAATATATCCCCGACTATGCGCGGCGCAGACTGTCTTTCTATATAAAGCTCCGCAACGACGCCGTTTTCCATGACGGCTGCCCTTGTTTCGTTGAACGTAATATTTAAAAGTATCCTCTTGTCCATAAACGAGACATGAACCGAATTAATCCATACTTTACAAGCGTTCTTAAGTATAGTCTATAAGCTCTCTATATGAAAGCCTAAAAGAATATAATAATACTTTCATTTTATCTCAAATGGGTGTAAAATTGAAATAACGCATTAGGGGCCCGACCGGGACAGACGGATTTCGGCTCTTAACGGAGGATAGACGGGATGTATCTAAGAACACTCTTAGCCATTTTTCTATTGACCGGCATCGCCCTTGCCCAGGGCAGCCTGCCGCCCCCCAAGGACGGGACGACAATATATGTAGTGGAGCCGGGGGATTCCCTCTGGAAAATCTCGGGAAGGTTCTTCGGCAACCCGCTCTTCTGGCCGAGGCTTTGGGAAATTAATCCGTATATAGACAACCCGAACCGTATATACCCCGGGGACGTTATAGCGCTTAAACCCGGGCAGCCCGACATCCCGGTAGTAAAGGTCGAGCCCAAATCGCAGAAGGTGTCGTTTGAGGACATCGAACCGCCGCCGCCCGTCTATTATTACTCGCGAGGGGGGACCGAGGGGTTTATAACACCCGGCGAGTGGGAGCACATGGGCACCATACTCACGTCGGAGCCGCCGAAGATCCTCCTCGGTACGGGGGATATCGTATTTACGAACGTAGGCTCTAAAAACGGCGCGGGCACAGGCGACAAGTTTACGATATTCCGCACATCCAAACCCGTCCTCCATCCCGTTACCGGACAGAAGATCGGGTACAAGGTGCAGATCGAGGGTGAGCTCGAAATTTTAGAAATACTCGGCAAAAGAAAATCGACAGCGGTCATCACCTCTTCATACCTGGAGATAACGCGCGGGGCGAAGATAAGGCCCCAGGAGCCGTTCGTAAAAGAGGTGATACTGAGAAAGGGGACACAGAGGGTCGACGGGTTCATAGTCGAGGCCAAGAACAATACCGAGCTCAGCGGCAGGGGGGATATCGTTTATATAGACGCCGGGGAAGCAAATAACGTCGTGCCGGGCAACGTGTTTTCAATCTACACGCAGCCCAGAAAGGCACACGACCCGGACGCCCATAAAGACGTAATAATCCCCGGCACTCTCATCGGGAAAATAGTGGTGCTCGAGGTCAAGGAGAAGAGTTCGACCGGGATCATCACGGAAAGCTCGAGGCAGATCGAGCTCGGGGACTACGTCAGCCTGGATATATGAGCTATCTCTTTCGCCGCGTTTAAACGGCCCGGCGTAACGGTCACGATTCGGACTCTCCCGTCATGGGGACGAAACGGACTGCGGTTATCCTCTTTTTTGTAATACCCGTATCAGTCTTTTCTACCAGCTGAAGCTCCTGGCTCTCGTCGCCCACCGGAATTACCATCTTCCCGTTTACCCTGAGCTGCTCCAGGAGCCTGGCCGGCACGTGGCCCGGGGCCGCAGTCACGATAATCCCGTCAAAGGGGGCGTGCTCTTCCCACCCCTGGTATCCGTCCCCTATCCTGTAAGTAATGTTGGAATAGCCGAGATTCTCGAGAATCAGCCGCGCCCTCTCGGCGAGGTTCTCCACGATCTCTATCGTGTAGAGATCGCACCCCGTCTCGGCGAGCACCGCGGACTGATAACCGGAGCCCGTGCCCACCTCGAGTATCTTCCTGCCGCGCGCGGGGTTCAGAAGCTCCGTCATAAGCGCGACTATATAGGGCTGCGAGATAGTCTGCCCCAACCCAACCGGTATCGGGTTGTCGTCGTACGCCTCGTCCCTCGATTCCTCCGGTACGAATTCGTGACGCGGGACATTGAGCATCGCCTGAATGACCGCGGTGTTCCTTATACCGCGGGCTATGATCTGGCTCTCGACCATCTCCCAGCGCTTTGCGGCATAGCGGTCGCCTGCCGAAGCAAGAAGAAAAACAAATAGAAATAAGGATACGGGGATCAGAACCTCTATCATGGTGATTAGGATACCATTCCGTGAAGGGGGATAGTATTAAGAATAAATTTTCCGGGGATTAGAAACAGACGGGTTAACCGGGAAGTCCGGATTCCAATACATGCGGCTCAGATGATTTTAGAGATGACGAGCAGGGCGCCCTCGTAGGGGTCTATTTCCCCGCTCTTTACGCGCGCGTAAATCTTCTTTACTTCCTTGCCCCCGAGCTTCCTGGCTATCTTCTCATCGATGAGCTCCCTGATTATCTCGGAGAATTCTCCTTCGATCCTCTTTTCCTTTTTATTCCTGAGCATCCCGCTCCCCGTTTGAAAGGCTCGATGCTTTTCGATGCCTTCGATGACGCCTTCGATCCCTTCGCCCCTGAGCGCGCTCGTGAGGAGGACGGGCGGGGTCCAGCCGCTGGCTGCCCTCTTGAGGGATAACACCTGCTTGATCTCCGAAGAAATAAGCGCCGCCCCTTCCCTGTCGGCTTTGTTTACGATGAATATGTCGGCTATCTCCATGAGTCCCGCCTTCATCGTCTGAACCGAGTCTCCGGCCTCGGGGACGAGCACCACGAGGACCGTATCCGCAACCCCCACGATGTCGAGCTCGGTCTGGCCCACTCCGACCGTCTCTATGATCACGTAATCCATACCGTAAGCCCCGTAGAGCTTCGTTATCTCGACAGTTGCCCTCGAAAGCCCGCCGTGCGTACCCCTGGTGCTGATACTCCTGATGAATACGCCGTCGTCCATGGCGTGGTCGTGCATGCGTATCCGGTCCCCGAGTATGGCCCCGCCGGTGAAGGGGCTCGACGGGTCGACCGCGAGCACGCCTACCTTTTTATCCATATCCCTGTAGAACCGGATGAGCTCGTTCGTAATCGTGCTTTTACCCGCCCCGGGGGGGCCGGTTATTCCTAATATATAAGGGTCGCGCATGACAGGGACGAGGCGCCTCAGTATCTCGGGGAGGGATTTGTGCCTGCTCTCGGCGATCGATATCAGGCGGGCGAGAGACGCGCGGTCTCCGTCGAGCATCTTGTCTATGAGTCCGGATTCGTAATCGGATAGCGGCATCTGGAGATACATTAATTCGGGGGGTGCTGATTGTCAAAGCTGCCGCTGCTAACCGGACCCCATACCGAGAATGACGTCGTACTCCTCTTTCGTAACGGGCATGACGGAAAGGCGGCCCTGTTTGATTAGGGAGATGTCTTTAAGCCGTTTTTCTTTTTTAATTTCGCCTAACGTGACCGGCTTCTTTTAAGAGGCTTTACAGGCGCGAGGTCGACAGCGACCCATCTTTCGTCGTCCGTCGTCGGGTCCTGATACGACCCCTTCGCGACTTTAGCCGTTCCGACGACTTCGGGCAGAGCGCCGCTGTGGTAATAAAGCACGGGGTCGCCTTTTTTCATTGCAATAAGATTATTCCGCGCCTGATAATTCCTGACCCCGTCCCAGCGCGTACCCCCGTCTTTAACCAGGTCGTCCCATGAATACGCCGAGGGCTCCGATTTAACGAGCCAATAGTTCATAGGGTTAATTATGTTTAAAAGCGCGGATAATTCAAATCACGGGACGCGGCTGCGCTCAATATGCTTTCACTAATTTTATATTCCTGTATATTTATTAACGGATGAGACATTCAAAAATACGCCGCTGCCTTTCCGCTCTGGTATTTCTATTCGTAATTTTCGGTAATTACTGCCTTTTAACAAACTTTAAGGCATACGGACAGACGGAGGAGACGGAGGAGACCAAAACCCTCTTCAGGGAGAGAATCGAGTCTCTCGCCCTGATACCGTTCACATCGAAGCCCTCGTTCTCGGATGGGATACCCGAAGAAACAGTAGAGGAGAAGGAGCGGTATCTTACCATAACTCTATACGAGGCCCTCACTGCAGAGCTGCTGAGGATCGAAATAACCCCGCTTCAAAAATCCGAAACGGAATTCCTCCGTATAAAAGCCGAAAAACCGAAATCGTTTTACAGGGAGCAGGCCGTGGCCGCTGGCAAAAGCCTCGGCGTGGATGCAGTCATGATCGGTGTAATCTCCGAATACACGGAGAGAGAAGGGTCGGCCATAGGGGTGGAATCCCCCGCCGCGGTCACGTTCAGCGTCGAGGTGCTCGATACGCGGGACGGACATACGCTATGGGAAACGTATTTTAAAGAGACGCAGAAGCCGCTCCTCGAGAACGTCTACGAGATCGAGAAGTTCTTCAAGAGGGGGGCTAAATGGATCACTTCAGACGAGCTTGCCAAAGAAGGGGCGAGGAAGACCGTCCTCGATTTTAACGAATACCTCCAGGGAAATTAAATGCACATCATACCCGCGATAGACCTCAAGGGCGGAAAATGCGTGAGACTCTATAAGGGGGAAGAGGGGACGGAGACAGTGTTTTCCGAGCACCCCGGAGAGATAGCCCGGAGGTGGGAAGATTGCGGGGCAGAATGGATACACGTCGTCGACCTGGACGGCGCGTTCACGGGCGAGCCCCGGAACATGGACGTTATCAGGGATATTGCAGCACGTGTCTCTTGCCCGGTGCAGGCGGGTGGAGGCATCAGGAATCTAGATACGGTAAGGAAATATTTCGGCCTGGGGGTAAAAAGAGTGATACTGGGGACAGCCGCCTTCTCTGACGACGAATTCCTGAGACAGGCTTGCGGGGAATTCCCGGGGGGGATCGCCGTGGGCATAGACACCAAAAAGGGGAAAATAGCGGTCAAGGGATGGACAGAGGTCATAGAGGCGGGTACGGAGGAAGTGCTCCGCAAGCTCGACCAGGCAGGGGTGTCCGTGATACTCAACACCAACGTGGACAGGGACGGCACCATGGAGGGGATCAATATTGACGCTGCAAAGGAATTCATCGCATCGTCCCCGCTTCCTGTCATTGCGTCGGGGGGTATCGCCACTACTGACGACCTCGATAAATTGAAACCGCTCGAACAAATAGGCCTATACGGCGTTATACTCGGGAAGTCGATCTATACAGGCGCTATCAATCTTAAAGAAGCTATAGAAAGGTACTCGTAATGCTGTCAAAGAGAATAATCCCATGCCTCGACGTCAAGGACGGGAGGGTCGTAAAGGGGGTGAACTTCGTCAATCTGAGAGACGCGGGCGACCCGGTCGAGATAGCCAGGAAATACAGCGACGAGGGGGCCGACGAAATCTGCTTCCTCGACATAACGGCCTCGCACGAGGAGAGGAAAACGATGATAGACGTCGTTGAAAGGACCGCAGCCGAGGTATTCGTTCCGCTCACGGTCGGAGGAGGGGTGAGGACGATCGAAGACGTGAGGCAGATGCTGCTGGCGGGGGCCGACAAGGTATCGATAAACACGGCCGCCGTGAATGATCCGGATTTCGTGAAAAGGGCGTCCGAGAGGTTCGGGAGCCAGTGCATAGTGGTGGCGATAGACGCGAGGCGCGTTTCCGAAGGGAAATGGGAGGTCTACACGCACGGCGGAAGAAACCCGACGGGAATAGACGCGCTCGAATGGGCGAAGAAGATGGAGGAATACGGCGCGGGCGAAATACTGCTTACGAGCATGGACAAGGACGGGACGAAGTCGGGATACGACATCCCGCTCACGAGGGCCGTCTCGCGGACAGTATCCGTACCGGTCATCGCTTCCGGAGGCGCCGGCAGCCTCGACCACCTCTGCGACGGGGTGAGTGACGGTGAGGCGGATGCGGTGCTCGTCGCATCGATATTCCACTACGGGGAGCATACAATAAGGGACGCGAAGGAGTTCATGAGCTCGAAGGGAATATCGGTGAGGCTCTGAGGGGCGATGTCGCGGGCATGTGAGGCGGGGGAAATAAATGAACATCAGAGAACAGTCGGAAGAGATCGAGAGGCAAATCCTTTCCCCCTACGCGGCTTTGAGCGCGGAGACGAAGGGCAGGATGGTCCCGGAGGAGCCCTGCTCCATAAGGACGGATTACCAGAGGGACAGGGACAGGATAATACATTCGAAATCGTTCAGGAGGATGAAGCACAAGACGCAGGTCTTTTTATCCCCGACGGACGACCATTACAGGACGAGGCTCACGCACGTTATCGAGGTGTCCCAGATCGCGAGGACGATATCGAAGGCGCTCAGATTAAACGAAGACCTGACGGAGGCTATAGCGCTCGGGCACGACCTCGGCCACACCCCGTTCGGACACGCGGGGGAGGCGGCGCTGAACGAGATATACCCCGGAGGGTTCAAGCACGTGATACACAGCCTCCGGGTCGTGGACGTGCTGGAGAAGGGCGGGAAAGGCTTGAACCTCACGTACGAGGTGAGGGACGGCATAGCCAAGCATTCGAAGGGCATGGGAGCGGTCGATAACCCCAAATACCGCCCGGAGACACTTGAAGGCCAGGTCGTAAGGGTATCGGACCTCGTTGCCTACGCGAACCACGACCTCGACGACGCGATAAGGGCGGGGATCATTACCATAGACGATGTACCGAAAGAATGCGTTGACGCCCTCGGCAGGACGAATTCCGAAAGGATCAACAGAATGGTCACCGACATAATCACGGAAACACTAAAGTTCGAAGGCGAGAAGGTTGCGGCGAGCGCGGAGGTCGAGCAGGCGATGGTGGAGCTGAGGGGCTATCTCTTCAATACCGTCTATATGAACGAAAAGATAAAGAACAACTTTCTTAAGGCTAATAAGGTAATCAGAGAGCTATACCAGTATTTCTGCGAAAACGAGACCGAGCTGCGGAAGCACTATAATAAGGGCGTGAGGGAAGGGGAAACCATTGAGCGCACTGTCTGCGACTTCATCGCCGGTATGACCGATTCCTATGCAATCAGCATGTATGAAAGTATATTCCTCCCCCGGAGATGGCAGGGGGATTTGAGCACATTTTAATATTCCCCGGTTCAGGTAAGATTATAGGCCTTGTAAATTAGACCGTAACTCCTCAAAATCAACCCCTTGCATTGATTAACATGACATAGAATAAGGTGCAAAGATTGATAAAGCTGGGCTCGGTATCGTTTATGAATGCAAAACCGCTGACGTTCGCGCTCGAGAACGGTCTCGTCGAGCACGGCTTCGATATCAAGCTCACGCCCCCCTCCGATCTCTCACTGATGCTCTCCGGAAGATAGATAGACATAGGGCTGATTCCTGTCGCTGAATTCCTCAGGAGAAACACGTACTCCGCCGTACCCGGCATCTCGATATCGTCATACGGAAAGGTGGACAGCGTCGTGCTCCTCACGAAGGGCGCTCTCCCGGATATTAAAAGGGTCGCGGTCGACAGGAGGTCCCAGAGCTCGACTGCGCTCTTAAGGATAATACTCGAAACGTTCCATAACCTTTCGCCGGTCTATCTGCCGAGGGCCGCGGACGGCGGTTTCCTGGAAGATGTCGATGCGGGGATGATAATCGGCGACACCGGTCTCGAGATAACCTATTCCCCTCCCGCGGGCTATGACGTTCATGACCTCGGGGAGATCTGGACCGGGGAAACGGGGCTTCCTTTCGTATACGCCGTCTTCGCCGTAAACGAGGGCGTGGAGCTTGGACGGAACCTCGACGCGCTCTATAAATCCAGGGACTACGGACTCGGCATCAGAGACGAAATAGCGAAGACCGAATCGGCGAGGACTGGAATCGATGAGGGCATATGCTATAAATATTTAACAGAAAGGATAAAGTACGGCCTCGGCGAAAAAGAGATCGAAGCGATAAGCAGATACAGCGAATATCTCTCCCGTCTGGGCGAGACTGAAAAAATTTCCCGCATGAAATTATATTCACAATAGCTTGAAGAAACGGGAGGACGCAGATTGACGAAGATAAAGATGAGACTCGGACACAGCCCCGACCCCGACGACGCTTTCATGTTTTACGGCATAGCTGCCGGGAAAGTGACTTCGGACAAAATCGATTTCGAGCACGTCATAGAGGACATTCAATCCCTCAACAAGCGCGCGCTCAATAAAGAACTCGAAACTACCGCAATTTCCGCGCACGGATATCTGAAAGTACAGGACGATTACAGAATCATGTCCTGCGGCGCGAGCATGGGAGAGGGATACGGCCCGATCGTCGTTTCGAAAGAGCCCGTGACGAGCCTCGAAGGGAAGGAGATAGGGGTCCCCGGGAAGCTCACGACCGCGTTCCTCCTCCTCTGCATTTACGCGGACGGCTTTATCCCGGTCGAGATGCCTTTCGACGAGATCATGCCTGCCGCCGCGAGGGGTGATATAGAGACGGGACTCCTCATACACGAGGGGCAGCTCACGTATAAGGACGCCGGGCTCCGTATGCTCTTCGACATCGGCGAGCTCTGGGCGAAAGAAACCCCGCTGCCGCTCCCTCTCGGGCTTAACGTCGTGAAGAGGGACATCGGAGAGGAGCTCCAGAAAGAGGTACTGAGGGTCCATAAGGAGAGCATCGAGTACGGACTCGCCCACAAAAAAGAAGCCCTCGAATATGCGATGAAGTACGGCAGGGGCATCGGCGAGGACGTGGGGGAGAAATTCGTCCTGATGTACGTCAATAAATACACTCAGGACCTCGGGGAAACAGGAAAGGCCGCGCTCGAGTATCTCTTCGACAGGGCCTACGATAAAGGGATTATAAAAGAAAAGCCCAGGCTCGATATACTCGAAATCTAGATTTCAGATACGGAATCCCCCCTCATACCAACCCACGTCAAATATTCTTACCGAGATAGAGTAAGGCTTCATTAAGCCTTATAATAATCGATAACGCGCAACACAGTAGACAGGAGAGATGTAATGCCCAAAGAATACGGATTCCTCATAAACGGCAAGTGGCTGACCGGCGGGAAGAAGAGGGAGATAAGAAGCCCTTATAACGGAGAGACCGCCGGAATAGTGAGCGTCCCCGACCGTGAGACCGCAATAGGCTCAGTAGGCTCGGCCGAGAGCGCGTACGTGAAATGGAGAGAGAGCCCGAGCCACGAGCGGAGCCGCATATTGAGAAAGATTGCGGAGGGCATCGCCGCAAGGAAAGAGGAATTCGCCAGGACCCTCGTGCTCGAAGGGGGAAAGCCTCTGAAAACTGCCAGGGTCGAGGTGGGCCGCGCCGTGACCACGTTCTCAGTGGCTGCGGAAGAGGCGAACAGGTTCTCCGAGGGAGAGCTCATCCCCATAGACATCGCGCCCGGGAGCGATGGGATGTTCGGAATCGCGAGACGGTTCCCCTTGGGCGTAGTTATCGGCATATCCCCTTTCAACTTTCCGCTCAACCTCGTCGCCCATAAAGTCGCGCCGTCGATAGCGTCGGGGAACGCAATGATACTTAAGCCCGCGTCCCAGACGCCGCTCTCCGCGCTTCTGCTGGGTGAGGTCGTCTGCGAGGCCGGGCTGCCCGACGGACTGCTGAATATTTTGCCCGTGCCGGGGTCGGAGATAGAGGCCGTGATAGAGGACGACAGGGTGAAGAAGGTCTCGTTCACGGGCAGCGACGCCATAGGGTGGGAGCTCAAAAGGAAGTACCCGAAGAAGAAGGTCACGCTCGAGTTAGGCGGGAACGCGGCGACCATAATAGACGAGGACCCGCCCGACCTCGATTTCGCCGCGAGCAGGAACGCGTGGGGGGCGTTTTACCAGGCCGGTCAAAGCTGCATATCCGTGCAAAGGATGTACGTGCATGAAAAGACGTTCGACAGGTTCATAAGTAAATTCGTCGAAGAGACCAGAAAGCTCAGGCTGGGCGACCCGATGCTCGAAGACACGGACGTGGGCCCGGTAATAGACACTCAGTCTGCGGACAGGATCATGAAATGGATAGAGGACGCCGTCGGCGGGGGAGCGACGCTCCTTACGGGCGGGAACAGGGACGGCTCGCTCATCGAGCCCACGATACTGACGGATGTGCCCCCCGGTTGCGACGTCAGCAAGAGCGAGGTGTTCGGGCCCGTGGTTCATGTGGAGAGATACAGGGATTTCGACGAGGCCTTGAGAGCCGTGAACGACTCACGCTACGGGCTCCAGGCCGGGGTGTTCACGAAGGACATTAAGAAGGCATTCAAGGCCTACGGCGCGCTCGATGTGGGGGGAGTGGTCGTTAACGACTACCCGAGCTTCAGGGTCGAGAACATGCCTTACGGCGGGGTGAAGGACTCGGGCGTCGGGAAGGAAGGGGTCCGGTACGCGATCGAGGAGATGACCGAGCTTAAACTCATGGTAGTCAACCTGAATTACTAGACGGACGGAACGGAGCCGCGGCGTATTATCCGCTTATCTTGCCGAGGATATTCTTACTCAACAGTAATTCGTAGGTCCTCGTATCGCTCTTTTCCGAAGCGAATATTTTCAGATCGTCCGGGTGGTCGATATCGAGCCCTACCCTTTCGTTCTCGTAATACTCTATACGTATGCCCTTCTTCTCCGCCTCTTCGATGTGCTTCCTGAAGCTGTCGTGGCCGAACCGGGACGGTATAGCGTCGGGCGGGTTCCGGAGTATTGCGTTCGTGCCCATTTTATCCCTCGCCGGGACGAGTATCACCGAAGGGGGGCCCATTTCCTTCCCCGCGATGAAATCGATGTCCTCGGGCGTTATGAGCGGGGCGTCGCCCGGAATAACGAGCACGGATTCCGCTCCCATATCTTTACAGATACGGGACGCACGGTCGACGGAGTCGCTTTCGCCCTTCTGCTCCGTCTCTTCCAGTATTTCGATACCCATGTCCCCGGCTATCCGTATAGCGTTCCTGTCCATGGTTACGACTAAGATCCTGTCGAGGAGCCTCGAGCCCTTGAGCGCGGTGAGCACGTCCTCGAGCATAGCGTAGGCAAGGTCGGTCCTAACGTCCTGAGGCAGGACTGAGGACAGCCTTTCCTTCGCTTTCGACAGGTCTTTTACGGGAACGATCGCAAATTTCATATGAGGTCTTTTCGCGCTCGGATATAAACGGGGCGCGCCATAACTCTGCGCCCGTAAAAATCAGTTTATGATACCAGTATTTTTTTAAAGTCTGTAGTATTCGGAACCCCGGGCCGCGCGAGAGAGACCGGAGGAGCCGGGAGTTGTATATTTCACCAGCCGGCAAGTTATACTAATCGGGCCTATGCCTAAAACCGCCGGGAACGGTTTACGAGAAGAGCTCGAAGCCTCGCTCAAGAAGACCATAAAGGGCGAAGTCCGCTTCGATAAACTGAGCAGGGCGCTCTACAGCACGGACGCGAGCAATTACGAGATAGAACCCGTAGGCGTCGTCATTCCCCGGACGGAGGAGGACGTATCTATCGCCGTCGAAACCGCCCGGAGCCTCGGCGCCGCGATACTGCCGAGGGGCGGGGGCACGAGCCTTGCGGGGCAGGCGGTGGGCCATGCCCTTGTCATAGATTTCTCGAAGTACCTGAACGACGTCACTGAAATAAATCCCGAATCCAAAACAGCCCGGGTACAGCCGGGAATATATATAGAGCAGCTCAACCGAAGGCTTAAGCCCTCGGGGCTGATGTTCGGACCCGACCCGTCCACGGTGAGGATCGCGACCGCGGGAGGGGTCGTCGGCAATAACGCCACGGGGGCGCATTCGATCCTCTACGGCATGGCGGGTGATAACGTCGAGGCCGCGAAAATTCTGCTAAACGGAAGCACGATCGAGCTCGGCGCTCTCGGTGAAGACGCGCTCCGAGCACGGGCGAAGGAGGGCGGGCCCGCAGGGCGTCTGTTTAATAATCTCGCTGCGCTCCGCAAAAAATATTCGGAGGCGATAAAGCGTGATTTCCCGAAGCACTGGAGGAGGGCTTCCGGATACAGTCTCAACTATTTTCTCGAATCCCCATTCAATCCGGCAAAGCTGCTAGCGGGATCGGAGGGCACTCTCGGTACCGTTACCGAATTCACTTTGACGCTCGTGCCGAGGCCCGCTTACACGGGTCTCGTCATACTCCAGTTCGGGAGCATAATTCAGGCGATGGAGACGGTCCCTATGATTCTCGAGCACGGTCCCTCGGCGATAGAGCTTATAGACTCGATGCTCGTCGGCCTGACGAGGGCCCACGCGGGATATAGCAGGATGCTCTCCTTCGTCGAAGGCGAGCCCGAAGCCCTTCTCGTAGTGGAATTCTACGGAAGGAGCGAAGCCGAGGTAAAAGGAAAAACCGAAAGCCTCGCTTCGTCGTTAAGGGAAAGAGGGGCCGGGTGCAGCATTAATTTCGCCCTCGGCGGAGAGGAGCAGTCAAACGTATGGGGGGTGAGGAGGGCGGGGCTCGGGATAATGATGAGCAGGAGGGACGAACACAAGCCCATACCGTGCATAGAGGACGTGTCCGTACCAGTCGGCAGGCTGCCGGAATATGTGCGCGACGTTTCGGACTTAATCAAGCGCCTCGGGACGACAGCGGGATTTTACGGGCACGCGAGCGCGGGCTGCCTGCACATAAGGCCCCTCGTGAACCTGAAATCAGGAAAAGGCGTGCTCATGATGAAGGAGCTCATGGACGGAGCCTTCGAGCTTGCCGTCAGGTATGGGGGCGTGATGAGCGGCGAGCACGGGGACGGGAGACAGCGGAGCTATTTGAACGAAAGGCTCTTCGGACCCGAGCTCTACGGCGCCATGCGAGAGCTCAAAGCGGCGTTCGATCCCGAGGGCGTATTCAACCCGGGGAAGGTCGTAGATCCCGAAAGCCCTCTCGAAAACCTCAGGCACGGAGACAGGTCCGGCCCCTATGAAATCAGGACCAAGCTCGACTGGTCTTCAGATAGCAACTTTTCACGGGCGGTCGGGATGTGTAACGGCCAGGGGGTCTGCAGGAAGTTAGGCGAAGGGACAATGTGCCCTTCATACATGGCCACCCGCGACGAGAGGGACACGACGAGGGCGCGCGCCAACGCATTGAGAGCGGTGCTCTCGGGCGCCCTCGACAGGGATTCGCTCACCGGCAGCGAGATGTACGGGGTATTCGACCTGTGCATATCGTGCAAGGCATGCAAGACTGAGTGCCCGTCGAAGGTGGACGCGGCCAAGATGAAGACCGAATTCCTCTCCCATTATCACGAAGAGCGCGGCATGAGCGTGAGGGACCGGTTTCTTCTCGGACGTCCACGAGGCGAGCCGCATCGCTTCGCTCGCCCCACGGCTCTCGAATGCCCTGACCGCGAACCCCGTTACGAAACTCCTCCTCTCGCGCATCGGGATTCACCCCGGGCGCACGCTGCCGAAGCTGGCGGGGAAAAATTTCACGGAATGGTTCGACGGAAGGAAAACACACCGCAAAACATCCGACAAAAAAGTAGTCTTTTTTCACGACACGTGGGTAACGTACTATCATCCGGAGGTCGGGAAGTCGGCCGTCGAGCTCCTGGAGGCAGCCGGGTATGAGGTCATGCTTGAACGGCGGAGGGCCTGCTGCGGGCGGCCCATGTTGAGTAAGGGCGTTATCGAGCCCGCGAGGGAGACGGCGCGAAAGAACGTCGCGTTACTCTCGCCTTACGTAAGAGAGGGCATTCCCGTAATCGGCACGGAGCCGAGCTGCATACTCACGTTCAGGGACGAGTACATGGACCTCCTGCCCGGAAACGAAGACGCCCGGATACTCGCCGGGAATTCATTTATTATCGGCGAGTTCCTGCACCGCGTGGACCAGGAGAGAGGGCTCGGAATCGAATGGAAGGATGACGCCCCTCAAATCCTCTATCACCCACACTGCCACGAGAGGGCGCTCGCGGGAATCGAGGCCCCGCTCGGCATACTCGCCGCTTCCGGATGCAAGGCCGAAGAGAGCGGGGCCGGGTGCTGCGGGATGGCGGGCAGCTTCGGTTACGAGAGAGAGCACTACGGGATATCGAAGACCATAGGCGATGAACGCTTATTCCCAACTGTGAGAAAAGCATCTCCCGAGACAGTCATCGCGGTCTCGGGCGTATCCTGCAGGCATCAGATCGAGCACTTCACGGGCAGGAACGTAAAACACCTGGCGGAGATACTGGCAAGCAGAATCAACAAAGGCGACCGATAAAATCCTTCAGAAAATTTACGAGCTTCACGAAATCCGCGGGCGCACTCTCGGGCCGCCTCAGATCCCGGTTTATTTCGAGCTGCATCGAGGGCACGCCCAATCTGGTCGCCGAGAACCTGGTAACTGTCATCTGCTTCGCCGCAGGGAAGACGTCCAACGAGCCGAGCGAGATGCCGTTCGATCGGGCTGCCTGACCGAGCTCACCGAGTGATCCGGGTCTACCGTTCAGGAACTCACTGTTGATGCCGACGCCCGGAAAGACGTCCCCGGGTCTTTCCGAGCCGGTCCCGTGAATGTCGATCAGGAATTCGAGCCCGCATCTCCCGGCTATTTCGGACAGCTTTGCTTTAAACGGGGATTCGTCCGTGTAATTTGGGTCGAGTGAAGACAGCCGGCCGGTGTAGAGCGCATGACACCCCGTCACCGAATGAAGGAGGACGGCGAGCGCGCCCGTGTAGAACTCCTGCCTCTTCAATTTGCCCATTCGCACGTGCGCCGTCGCGTGGGGCGCAGTGACGAGGACGGGTATGTGTCCCCTTATATAATGTATTCCGTCCGAGTCTCCGCCCGGACGCTCCTTGTAACTATCTTTCAAATGCGTCTCGAACCTGAGCGCGAAATCCGCCGGGTCGGTGAATGCGAGCGAGGAGTGCGTCCTCCAGCTCCCGCTCATGATCCTGTTCTCGTCGGTCGCTGCCTCATTCAGTAATGGTCCCGCCTCGTAGCAATAAAATTCCGAATTGGTGTATTTGATCGTCGATCTTCTGAAGAGACCGGTTAGAGTCCCCTCGACCCTGTCGAGCTCTTCGATCCTGGAAGACGGGTCCTCCATGGTATAGAGCTCGCCCGATACCGCACGGTCCGATTCGTCGTCGAATAGAGCGGCCGGGTAACCCCGTCCCGTATCGTAAAGCCTTCCGGGAACTTCGAGAATCTCGGAGAGCCTGCAGCCCCGCATGTAGCAGCTCCTCTCTTCCCCGCGCTGGAGCGTCCCGTAAACGAAGATTTTATCGATTATGCCGGACATCTCTATATATTCGGATGCGTATCTTTTCCGGTGCGGATAATCTCACCGCGGACCATGACCATCCCGACGTCCCTCGCGTCAGATGAAATGACCGAGAGGTACGGGTCGCCCGACCCGCCGACGTTTTTGAGGAATATCAGGTCGGCCTCTTTGTCCGGTTCTATGCTGCCGGTCTTATCCTCGAGATATAGCGCCCCGGCCCCCCCGAGTGTCGCCGCATAGACGGTTAGATAAGCGGCACGCCGCCCCTCGGACTGCGACATGAGGAGATGGAGGAACCTCATCTCTTCGAAATAGTCGAGGTTGTAGTTGCTGGAGAGACCGTCCGTACCGATGCCGATCCTGTTGAACTTCGCATATTCCCTTACGGGCGGGGCTCCGACCTGAAGAAAAAAATTGCTCCTCGGACAAAGGACGATAGCCGCGTCGAGCTCTCGCAGGCTCCGCGCCTCTTCCCCGCTCACCTGCACCATGTGAACGAGTGTAATCCTCACGCCGTCTAAGAGGCCCGCTCTCCTTAAATATGAGACAGGCGAGTCCGCCGGGCGCTTTTTAAAGGGGGTCTTATTTATAAGCGGAAATATCTTGTTTTCTAAATTGTTTTCTTCGCCCCTCACGAACTTTATCTCATCCGCGCTCTCCGCGAGGTGGATACCGAGTGGAACGCCGTTCTTCCCGTGAGACCTGAGCGCTTTTTTCAGCACCCCGGGACTGCACGAATAAAGCGAATGAGGGAAGAGCCTCTCCTCGAAGAGCGCCCCCTTTTCGAGGGACGAGAAACCCGCCTTGCCTTCGTTGCTGTCGAGGATTTCTCTGAAGAGCACAATCCTCAGCCCCGAGGATTTAAGGAGCGGTATATCTATGCCGCCGTATGAGGATATCTCCCCCACTGTCGTAACCCCCGAACGGACGTTCGCCTCGATCCCTTCCTCCACAGACTCGGTTATCTCGCCGTCTGCGACACCCAACCTTTTTTCCTTTATTATCTGCGCGAGCCAGCCCGTGAAGCCCCTGAAGCTGCGGAGCCTCTTGAACATCCATCCGAGCTCGAGGTGTGTATGGGCATTGACGAAGCCCGGCAGGAGTATCCCATGTCCGAGATCCGTTTCGCTCACGCCCTTATAACGTCTCCTGAGCGCGGCCGACTTACCGATCTCCCTGATCTTTCCGTCGGAGATCAATACGGATGCGTTCTTCAAAGGTTTCGAGGAAACAGGAAGGACCGTTTCGGCTGTCAGTATCAGCTTTCCCATAGTAAGTTCGAACGTGCCGGAATCAATTATTCAGAGCGTACGGAATATCCTTATACCGGAACTCTTTCTATCATTCCGCACCGAGGGATTTTATCCTCTCAATCAAATCGCCGCTCAGCGTGCCGTAGGCGACCTCTTCCACCGCTCCCCTCATTTTTATAGACCAGTCCTCCCTTATTTCTATGCCGAGCTCGCCGCCCGGCATGGATACGGTGACGGTTCTGTCGGTAAATCCGTTCTTTACGCACGCCGCCGCTACGGCGCAGGAGCTGCTCCCCGAAGCGAGCGTGTAGCCGGCCCCCCGCTCCCATATCATTATCTCGACCGCGTCTCTCGATAGGACCCTTGCGAACTGGACGTTCGTACGGTTGGGGAAGAGTGCTGCTGTCTCGATCAAAGGCCCGAGGAGCTTCGTGTACCCCTCGTCGAGCTTCTCCGTAAACACGACACAGTGAGGGTTTCCGACCGAGACGGCCGTGAACCTGAGCACCTCGCCTTCTATCCTCATCTCTTCGTTCACTACCTCTCTCTCGTCACCCGTTACAGGTATCAGGCGGCTGTCGAATGTCGCAGTCCCCATCTCGACAGTAACGAACGGGACCCTGCCGTCACTTACCTCGAGCTCGGCCGTGACTACGCCGCCCGGGGTATCGATTTTGAATTCCTTCTTATCGGTGTGGCCGTGCTCGTAGAGATACTTGGCGAATATCCTGAGCCCGTTCCCGCTCTTTTCGGCCTCGCTCCCGTCGGGATTGAGTATCCTCAAGCCGAAGTCCGCCCTGGCCGAGGGGACGAGGAGCAAAATACCGTCGGAGCCTATACCGTAGTTTCGGTCGCAGAGGAGCCTTATGGCCGCGGGCGTGAGCCCGAAGGATATGCGGGAGCCGTCCAGGACAAAATAGTCGTTACCGAGCCCGTGAGATTTTACAAATCCGTTCATATGCGCAGGTGTCTCCATGCCCGACAACTAAATAGCGCTCATTATGATACACCACAACGTATGGTGAGTCAGTCCTCATCCGAACCCCTAACAGGCACGAGGCGGGAGGTGCGGCATTATTCCATGATTACCCTTACGTAATGCCCGTCCGTCCGGAGCTTCGAAGCGGTTTGATCGGCGTCCTGTTTTTCCTCGTACCGCCCGACCCTAACCCTCCAGTAATTATCCCCGCTCAGCTCTATCGACTCAACCCTGACGTCATCGTACTCGCCGTCGAGCGCGCGTTTAAGGGATAGCGCCTTGCCCTTCTCCGAGAACGACGCAACCTGCACTGTGTAGAGGGGTTGAAAATAGCTGCCCCCTCTCGTGGAAGGGGTCGATATGACCTCGACCTTGACCTCTACGGTGCCCTGCTGGATCATGCCTATCGACTTGGCCGGAGCATATGAAAGATCGATTATGCGGCCCTTCACGAAGGGGCCCCTGTCGTTTATCTCTACGATCACGTCCCTTCCGTTCTCCATATTCGTGACCCTGACGACCGTGCCCAACGGGAGGCTCTTATGGGCCGCGGTATATGCGTGCTTGCTGAAGCGCTCGCCGCTGGCGGCGTGATTGTTATGCTCTTCGATCCCGTACCATGAGGCGATGCCGACCTGTGTGGAGCCCTCCTCGATATAACCGCCCGGAGGGGCCTCTTCCCCGGGTGGACGGGTAGACTCGACACTTTTTTTTGCGCATGAGAAAACGACCGGGAGAATCAACAATAATAGAAGTAATCTATTATTCATGCTCTCGAAAACGGATGACAGAGGACGGACTGAAACAGGAACCCGCCTACGATGCGGAGCCCGGATCAGCGATTACGGGCAGCGAGATCACTTCGATACTGACTCTCGCAGTGCCCAGGTTAAGGATCCCAAGCGTAATAGCCGCCGCCCGAGAGAGGTCGATTATACGACTCTTAATAAACGGCCCTCTGTCATTCACCCTCACTATTACCTCTTTACCGTTATATAAGTTCTTAACCTTTACCAATGTCCCGAACGGGAGCTCCCTATGGGCGCCCGTAAGCTCGTCCTTGTCGTAACACTCGCCGCTTGCAGTCTTCCTGCCGTGGAGGGAGCTCGAGTACCAGGAAGCGTTTCCGTACTGGCGAACCTCCTCTGCGAAAACCAGGGGCACGGCGAATACTACAAGTAGCAAGATTAACAATAAGCCTATATTTTTATTCATGACCCATAACCTCTATTTTTACTAGTTTCGCTTAATTTTCTTGAGATTGTCAAGGATTCGAATAAAATAACTGAAAATGAAAAAGGACCTTAGATGCAGCATATACCCGAAGAATTCTCTTTAATCAGGCGGCTTCCGCCGTACGTATTCAGTATCGTAAACGAGCTTAAATCGAAAGCCAGGGCCAGGGGGGACGATATAATCGACCTGGGAATGGGGAACCCGGACCAGCCGACGCCCGACCACATAGTAAAGAAATTAATAGAGGCTTCAAAAGACCCGAGAGCCCACAGGTATTCCGCGTCGGCGGGCATACCTAAGCTCCGCAGAGCAGTCGCCGGCTGGTATAAAAAGAATTACGACGTCGATCTCGACCCCGATACGGAAGTCGTTACCACCATAGGATCGAAGGAAGGGATATGCCACCTGATGCTCTCAATTCTGTCTCCGGGAGATACGGTCATAGTGCCCAACCCCGCATACCCCATACACATCTACTCCGTCATTATTTCGAGAGGGGACGTACACAGCGTCCCGTTCACGAGGGACTCGAACATACTGGAGGGGATCGAGAAAGCGGTTAAAGAGACCTGGCCCAAGCCGAAGGTGCTCATGATCTCGTTCCCTAACAACCCGACGGCGGCCGTCGTGGACCTCGGATTCTTCAAGGACATATATGAGCTCGCGAAAGAGGCCGGGCTTATAGTCGTCCACGACTTCGCATACGCCGAGCTCTGTTTCGACGGGTACAAGGCCCCGAGCTTCCTGCAGATCCCCGGCGCCAAGGAAATAGGCGTCGAGTTTTACTCCTTATCCAAGAGCTACAATATGCCCGGATGGAGGGTGGGTTTCATGGTAGGGAACCCGAAGATAGTGTCGGCGCTCAAGCGTATCAAGAGCTATATGGATTACGGCATATTCACTCCCATTCAGGTAGCCGCGATCGCGGCGCTGAGCGGTCCTCAGGACTGCGTCGAGGACATAAGGAAACTGTATAAATCGAGAAGGGACAAGCTCGTGGAGGGGTTGTCGAAGTCGGGATGGGAGATACCGAAGCCCAAGGGGACTATGTTCGTCTGGGCCGAGATACCGGAGCCGTTCAAGAGCATGGGGTCTCTCGAATTCTCGAAACTGCTTATAGAGAAGGCCAAGGTGGCCGTCTCTCCCGGCGTAGGATTCGGAAACTACGGTGAAGGACACCTGAGGCTCGCGCTGGTGGAGAACGAAAAAAGGATCATGCAGGCAGTGAGAGGGATAAGGAAGTTGCTTCATAGCTACTGACAAACAATATTTATCCGCACCGCGGTTTGAATCCGGAAACAGCCGGACAGATAACTATCAGTAGTCGAAATTGAAAAAGACGTCCGCACCGGCTTCATCCCCTATCTCGCTCTCGAGGGTCAGGAAATCGAATACCCTGTATTCGATCACCGCCCTGTTGGCGGTTACCGTGGACGAAGGGAGGCCGGGACTGAAGAAATACCGCTCGTAGAAATACCTTTCATAAGACAGCCGTTCGTACCCTACGTAGAGGTCGTCGGTCAGATACTTGCCTATCTCCAGGTGCGTGTCCCTGAACCCGGTCTGGCCGCCTTTGATTGTCATCACGTCTATCGCGAAATCTTCGCCGAGCGCCTCTCTCAGCTCGCCGACCGCCATCGTTCCCAGGACCTCTCCGGCTTTCTCCTGGAACTCCACCCTCTCGTCCGTACCGAGCTTATCCGAAGACGTGCCGAATACGAGATACGAGACTATCTCGTTCTCGTCGAGCGGGGGGTCGCTCGAAAGCTGTATCTTCGGTTTCTCCGCCGTCCCCGTGATGTTGATGTACACCTCGACGCTCGACACTTCGTACGTCGCCCTCAAGTCGAGGAACGGGTCCGTAATCTTCTTGCCGCTGAAGCTCACAGTGCCGTTTTCGATCTTGAAGAGCCTGCCCATGAACTGGTAATCACCCCTTAAGACGTCTATGTTCCCGGTTATCAAGTAGGGCTCTTTGTAGTTCTTGTTGACATCGAGCTTCCCTTCGACCTCGATGTTCGCCCCGCCCCCCTTCACCCATGAGTCCCTGGGTATATCCACGTCGAGGTCGAGCGCTATAAACTCTTCGACAAAATCCTCTTTTTTCTCGCCCGTGAAAATGAACTCTTCCTTATCCTGCTCCTGCTCGTCAATGAACTTTATGCTCTCGATCTCCTTGAGGGGCTTTTCGGGGACCATGATTTCAATATTCCTGGCCGTGATATCCCCCTTGATGAATGCGTTCAGGAATTTCCCCTCGACCTCCACATCGCCGTCGAGGTTGGCGGTCACGTCCGCAGGATAAGTTTTCATGAGCATGTCGGACATCGTGCCTTTGCCGGTGTACGAAAGGTCCCTGAAATCCACCCTGCCCTCGAATACACCTTTCCCCTCGCCGGTATCGATCGTAGCGGGGCGGAGAGTGCCGTATTTACCCGACATATCCATGACCGCGTTTTCTATCCGGATTTTATTCCTCATCGCCAGTATCTTCATAGTCATATCCCTGAGCTCGAGTCTGCCCGAAACGTTCGGGTCCTCCCCGGTCCCCTCGGCTATTAGGTCTGCCGACAGTTTACCTTCTAACTCCTGTATCTCTTCGTTGAATACGCTTATCGGGCTGATGTCGACCCCTTTCGACTTTACAGTCACCCTATACTGAGCCTGCCCGATGCTCTTGTCCATATTCTCAGGGTCGAACTTGATTGTCGCGTCGGCGACCGCGGAGAGTATTTCCTCATTCTTGTCGATAATTTTCAGATCGAGCCCCAGTTTGTCGCCCGAGTATAGAAGCGAAAGGGTGAGCCGGTCGCTCTTGAATTTCATATACTCGAGGTCCTTTGCCGTTATATCGGCCCTCAGGTCGGGACGCTTGAGAGACGACCCTAATTTTATTTCCCCGGACATCTCGCCTTTCACGGGGAATTTGACGCCCATGAGCTCCGAGGCGTCGAGGAGGCTCAGCTTCTCGAGCTTTATCGATCCGTCGATGCTTTCGTCGAAACCGAAAGTAAGCTCCCCTACCACGAAATTCTCCTTGTGATAGAGATTAAAAGAGTCCACCCTCACTCTATCCTTCGACAGCGATATTAAGATAGGCCTGCGGTTTTTAAACACCGCGTTTTCAAAATTCATTTGGACGTTACCGATGTCGAGCCGCGCTCCGCCGCCTCCGAGCTCCCCGAGCTTGAAATCCAGTGAATACTTTCTCTTCACGGTCTCCTGCATCTCGATCTTACCGTCTATCCCGCTCCCCTGGCTTGCGGCCTTGAATCCGACGACCTGGATTTCCCTGCCCTGGATATCTATTCCCTTCGCCTCCCCCCCTGCCGTGAGCCTGAGGTCGTTGATATCGAGATAGCTGTCAGCGGTCAGCTCAATCTTCTTCATTCTTAAACGTTTTTCCTCGTACGTTATGTCCGAGCCCCTGGCGTTAACTATGATTCTCGGTTTCTGAAGATCACCCTTGATGTAACCGTCGAGACCGAGGCTGCCGCCGAGATGATAGTCGGGCGCGAGTTTCGCGACGAAGTTCAGGTTTTTGATATCGACATTATATTTAATGCCGTTCTCCCCGCCGCCCCCTAACTCGCCCGACGCGTTCACGCTGAAAGGCTCCGATTCGAGGACGAGTGATTTAATCCCGACGGAGGCCCCGTTATACGAAGCGTCTATGACCCCCCTCCGGAGGTTGATGTCGAACATCTTCGAAGGGGCGGCCTCACCCCTGAGGGCAACCTCGAACCCCTTCGGAAAAGCCTCGGCCGTGCTCATCGACCCCTTAATCTTGAGGCTCGAGTTGAAGTCGCTCGCGTACCTCTGATCGTTTAATATCGGCGCAAAATTCGTTTTCAGAAAACCGGCGTCGAGATCGTAATCAATCTTCGAGCCTGCAATGGCGAGAGGGCCCTTGAGCTTGATTTCTCCCGCGCCGCCGCCTGATCAGGCTCATCTCCTTTATATCGAGACCCGCCGTCGTTTCGCGGGACCTGCTCCATCCGGCGGTAACTTTTAATTTCGAATTGATTACGGCATCGATGTTACGGTTGATGCCCGCTTCGAACGGCCCGTTTTTCTTCTCCAGCATCTCGATGATGCGCGGGACCTTGAGAGACCGGAGGTCGAGATCAAAATCCGCCGTGTTATTTTTCCCCCTGTCGTGTATCTCGAGCAGGTCTATCGTGCCCTCGAAAGAAACGTCCCCGAGGTCAGCGCCCAAATTGCCTTTTTTTATGGTTATATGCTTGTTCTCGACCAGAACGGATTCGATCCCGCCTGAGAGACGGCCCTCCATGAGCGACGAGTCCGTGAGCTTTATCTTCCCCGTCGCGTGCAGGTCCTTCCATTTGACGGAATTCCCGCGCGCGTCGACTTCCGCATTGAGGACGCCCAGGCCGGGGATATCTATCCCGCTTATCAGCCCGTTCAGGCTGAACCGCGGATCCATCATATCGATTATGGCGCCCTTTCCGCTGACCCCCGCCCCCCTGTAATTAAATACGACGTTCATAACCTCGAACCTGTCCGGAAGCTCTTTATTCGAATAAACCGCTTTCCCTTTTATATTCTCAAAATGCAGCTTTTCGAAGTCCATGCTTTCATAGGCGACGGTCAGATGGGCGTCTTTCAGATCGATCTCCGCCTTATCGGCTATTTTGATCAGGTTCAACGATAGCTCCGCATCCGATAACTCGAAGACCGAGCTCTCCCCCCTGGCCTCGTCCTCGATCGTCATTCTGGCGTCCCGGATGGAGCCGTTCTGTATAAAGATATTCCAATCGGGATTGGGCTTTTTTTCTTTAATCATTAATTTCTGAAGCTCCTGGAAATTCCAGGAATCGTCCCTGTAATGGATCAGATTTATACGGATTCCCTTTACTCTCACTACGTGGAGCGGGATTACCTTGCTGAACAGCATCGAGCCGTCGAGAATAACGGGGAGGGAGTAATCGATATATATCTCGTCACAGTCGATAAATTTTTTGTCCCCGATGTCAAGCGATACGTTTTTAAGGGTTATCCCTTTAAGGAAGTTGCCTTCGATGCCCCCGATCTTGAAATTCTGCGCCGTAAGGGTGCTTACGATGGCGTTAGTCGTGATTTTGACGAACTGCCTGAAATAGTGGGTCTGGATTATAAGAATGACTAATACCGATAATAATAAGAGTAGCAGAAGGAACACAAATATAGGTTTAAGGACTTTCGAACGCATAGCCTATCCAGTGAATTATAACACACGCCCTCATAGGCGGGATACCGAAGATATGAGCACACCCCGTATGAGCGGCATGCTTACGGGCGATCTGAGCCCCCGGATTAGCCCGCATAAACCGTCTCATCCGCGCTGAAATTCCTCCAAAATCCCCGCATAACTTGCTAAGGCCCCTCCTGTCAGATAATATTTTCCCGACTCTCGCTTAACCGAATTTCCTATGCCTAAACTCACGATAGACGGAATCGAAATAGAGGTCGAAGACGGCCTCAATCTTATACAGGCGGCTTCCCGCGTCGGTATAGACGTCCCTCATTTCTGTTACCACCCGGCCCTGAGCGTGGTCGCCCAATGCAGGCAATGCCTGGTGGAGGTGGAGGGAGTCCCCAAGGTAATGCCCGCGTGCAATACCTTCGTGAGGGAAGGCCTCATAGTCAAGACCAATACCGATAAGGCGATAAAAGCCAGGAAAGCGACGGTAGAATTCACGCTCATAAACCACCCGCTCGACTGTCCCATTTGCGATAAGGGCGGGGAATGCCCGCTCCAGCTTACGACTGTCAAGCACGGCCCGGGACACAGCAGGTTCGAAGGGCCCGAACAGAAGAAAGTCAGAAGAAAATACTACCTCAGCGACAGGATACTCTACGACCCGAACCGCTGCATAATGTGCACGAGGTGCGTGAGGTTCACGGACGAAGTCACTAAGACCGGGGAGCTGGGGTTCGACGGGAGAGGGTTCAGAAAAAAGATAGTCGTATTCCCGGGGAAGAACCTCGACAACGAGCTTTCAGGGAACGTTACGGACCTCTGTCCCGTGGGCGCGCTCCTCAACAAGGACAACCTCCACGAGGAGCGGGTCTGGTACTGGAAATTCACTGAAAGCGTTTGCACGCTCTGCAGCACCGGATGCAACATCACGGTCGGCGTCGACCCCAGGAAGGGGCAGGTGTCGAGGGTAAGGCCGCGCATGAACATGGACGTAAACGAATACTGGATCTGCGACAGGGGAAGATACGGATTCAGGGACGTCCAGAAAGGCGGGGTCCGTCTCAAAGACCCCATCGTCAGAAAAGGAGAGGGCTTCGAGATTTCAGATTGGACGGATGCTATAGCTATCGCTTCGTCGGGACTTATGAAGGCGAGGGAGACATCTCCGGATTCGGTCGCGGTTCTGGCATCCCCGACTCTTACGAACGAAGAGCTATATCTGATTAAAAAAATTAGCGGTGTCCTTAAAACGGAGAGGATAGGCTCGAACATAGGCGACACGGGCGATACGAAGCTTTTCGGTCTTATAAGCTCGGACCCGTATCCGAACAGCGCCGGGGTGAAGGACATGGGTATCCCGTCGGGCCCCGAAAGCATAGAAGAACTGATAAAAGCGATTTTAAACGGCGGCGTGAAGGTATTATACGCGGTCGGCGAGGACCTCTTTAAATTCGCGACCGCGGAACAGCACCCGAGGCTGAAAGAGGCGCTCGCCGGGCTCTCGCTCCTTATTGCGGAGGATTACAAGATCACCGAAACGGTAAGACTCGCCCATGTAATCCTGCCCGGAGCGAGCCCTTATGAGAAAGAAGGCACTTTCACGAACGACAGGGGAAGGGTACAGAGGGTGAGACAGACGATACCGCCTCCCGGGACCGCGAAACCCGATTGGGAAATACTCTCGCTCGTGGGCGGCGCTATCGAGCCTCATAGCTTCGAATGCGGCGCGCCTTCCGAAATAATGCTCGAAATAGCCGGGCACGTTTCTGCCTATAGCGGAATAAACTACGAGAATATCGGCATGCTCGGGACGGAAAGAACCCGGCAGTCAGCCGCCAGAGAATAAACATGGTTTGGGTCGAACTCGGAATTACACTCGTAAAAATAGCCCTCATGTTCTTCGTCGTGCTCACGCTCGTCGCATACCTTACGCTGGCCGAGCGGAGGGTGAGCGCTTTCATGCAGGACAGGCTCGGACCCAACCGCGTCGGGCCGTTCGGGTTACTCCAGCCGCTGGCGGACGGCGTCAAGTTCATATTCAAGGAAGACCTGATACCGAGTCACGTCAATAAGCCCTTTTTTATCGCGGCGCCCGCTTTCGCGCTCATCACGGCGCTGATCGCGCTCGCCGTCGTACCGATAGGCAAGGGATTCGATACGACCCTCTTCGGCCTCCTCGGCGCTCCAATATTCGTCAAGCTCCAGATAGCGGACCTGAACGTCGGCATACTGTACGTGCTCGCTATAGGGTCTCTCAGCGTTTACGGAGTGGTGCTCGGCGGATGGGCGTCAAACAGCAAGTACTCTTTCCTGGGCGGACTCCGGGGCGCGGCCCAGATGATCAGCTACGAGCTCGCCATGGGGTTGTCGATTATAGGCGTGATCGCGTGGACGGGGTCGCTCCGGCTGGAAGACATTATCGAAGCACAGTCGAGGTGCTGGTTCGCAATCCCGCAGATACTCGGATGCATCGTATTCCTGGCCGCGGCGTTCGCCGAGACGAACCGGCTCCCGTTCGACATGCCGGAAGCCGAGCCCGAGATAGTCGCCGGTTATCACACGGAGTACAGCAGCATGAAATTCGCGATGTTCTTCATGGCCGAGTACACGCACATGATAGTCGTCTCGTGCCTCGTGGTGGCGCTATTCTTCGGCGGGTGGTACCCGCTCCCCTTCGGCGGCTGGTTCGGGATCGATATAGACAAATATTGGTTCCTCCCTCCTATCGTTTTCATAGGGAAGGTGCTGGCGTTCCTGTTCTTCTTCATATGGGTGAGGTTTACGCTCCCCCGGTTCAGGTACGACCAGGTGATGAACCTCGGATGGAAGGTGCTTTTCCCGATAGCCGTCGCGAACCTGATAATCGTAAGCATCGCTATCCTGGTCCTCCAGAACTACGGCTATTTAAAGGCTTAAATACGCCGCCGGTCCTCATTTATCACTATTGATTGTAAATGAATTATTGCGGAATCGATGAGAAGATTAGTCGCTTCCGACTAACTTTATCTGATCGTCACGGTTGGGGACCATGCAGAGGAACTCGAAATTCTCACCGCCCAGGACCTCGTACCAGTGGGGGACCCCGGCGGGGATGTAGAGGACGTCTTCGGCTTTCACCTCGTACACACTATCGCCTATCCCTATCCTCGCGCGGCCGCGGAGCACGTACTGCTCGTGCTCGACTGTGTTTGTGTGAGCGGGGATACCGCCGCCCGGCTCCATAATAAAGCGCCTCATCGCGAAGTTGGGCCCTTCGTCGGGCCCTATCAGCACCTGGCGGTACGTGGAGCTCCCGGCGCTTACCTTTTCTACGGGGATTTGATTTACGTGCTTTACGGACTCGGGCATCTTATTTGTTCCAGACCGGCGGATTTAAAGTTTCACACGTCGAGGTTGACGACGTTTAAGGCGTTAGTCTCGATGAACTCCTTCCTCGGCTCCACCTCATCACCCATCAGGATCGTGAATATCTCGTCCGACCCCACTACGTCCTCTATCATTACTTTCTTGAGCACGCGGGTTTCAGGGTTCATCGTGGTCTCCCAGAGCTGCTCCGGGTTCATCTCGCCGAGACCCTTATACCTCTGTATAGTCATGCCCTTCTTGCCGCGCGTGAGAATGTGCTCCGTCACGGCCGGAAGACTCGGGAGCTCGACGGCGGTCTCGTCGTCGAGGATGCCGTAGGGAGGGTCGCCGACAGCCTTTATCGACTCGCGGAGGTTCCTTATCTCGCCAAACTCGGGCGAGCTGAGGAAGTCGAAATCGATCAACGTGGTCCTCTGTCTGCCGCTTTCCTTGAAGCTGTATGAAATTTTAGACGCCTCGTGCTCGGGGTCGTCGTGAATCTGCCAGTCAAGACCCGTAATTTCCGGGTGCCTCGCCTCGATCCAGTCCTTTATCCCCTGGAGATGAGCGTCGAGCTCGACCGACTTGTCCGTCTTGAGATGCCCCTTTCTGATCCCTTCCCTGCTGGCGAAGGCGTCCACTATCCTCATGTCCCTGCCCCATTTCCCTATCCTCTCAAGGGCTTTGGCGTAGGAAATCGATTTCCTAATAATGTCGGTAAGCTTCGCCCCTTTTATCTCCTTCGTGCCGTTCCCGTTCGCGGAGACGTTCAATACTATTCCGTTGGTACCGTGGTCGAGGAAATAATCTTCGTACACGTGGTCGTCTTTTAAATATTTCTCTTCCTTTCCGCGCTTCACCCTGTAGAGCGGGGGCTGGGCGACGTAGAGGTGGCCTCTGTCTATAACCTCGGCGAACTGCCTGAAGAAGAATGTGAGAAGGAGTGTCCTGATATGAGAGCCGTCCACGTCGGCGTCGGTCATAAGTATGATCTTGTGGTACCTGAGCTTCGTGATATCGAAGTCATCGCTCCCTATGCCCGTGCCGAGGACAGTGATGAGGGTCCTTATCTCCTCGTTGCCGAGCATCTTGTCGAACCTGGCTTTCTCCACGTTAAGTATCTTTCCGCGGAGCGGCAGGACGGCCTGATTGTACCGGGACCTCGCCTGCTTCGCGGAGCCTCCGGCGGACTCGCCCTCGACTATGAACAGCTCGCAGAGCCCGGGGTCGCGCTCCTGGCAGTCGGCGAGCTTCCCGGGAAGAGAGCCCGATTCGAGCGCGCTCTTTCGCCTCGTCAGCTCCCTTGCCTTCCTCGCGGCCTCTCTCGCCCGTGCGGCATCGACGGTTTTTTCGATTATCTTTCTCGCGACGGATGGGTTTTCCTCGAAGAATGTCCCGAGCTTGTCGTTGAGGAGCGTCTCTACGATGCCCTTTACGTCCGTATTGCCGAGCTTGGTCTTGGTCTGTCCCTCGAACTTGGGGTCGGGGAGCTTTACGCTTATAACGCCCGTAAGCCCTTCCCTCGTGTCGTCGCCGCTGAGAGTGACTTTGGCATTTTTCAGCAGGCCTTTATCTTCCGCGTACTTGTTAACCGTCCTCGTAAGCGCGCCCCTGAACCCGGTGAGGTGGGTGCCGCCTTCGATGTTGTTGATGTTGTTTGCGTAACAGAAAACCGTCTCGGTGTAGCCGTCGTTATACTGGAGGGCCACTTCCACGATGATGTCGTCCTTCTCCCCCGATACGTATATCGGGTCGGGATGGAGCGGCTTCTTGTTCTTATTGAGCTCCTCGACGAAGGCGACGATACCGCCCTTATAGTAGAATTCCTGGCCCTTCCCGGTCCTCTCGTCGGTGAGCTGGATGACGAGACCCCTGTTGAGGAACGCGAGCTCCCTTATCCTGTGCGCGAGCGTATCGTAGCTGAACTCGTAAATCTCGAAGATCTGGGGGTCGGGCTTGAACCTTATCTTGGTGCCCCTCCTGTCGGTCTTTCCGGTCTCCTTGAGCTCGGAAACGGCGTTGCCGCGCTCGTATTTCTGGAACCAGACCTTGCCGTCCCTCCTGATTTCGAGGTTCAGGTACTCCGAAAGGGCGTTGACGACGGTGACGCCGACCCCGTGCAGTCCTCCCGAGACCTGGTAAACCTTCCCTTCGAACTTGCCGCCGGCATGGAGCATAGTCATAACGACTTCAGCCGCCGACTTGCCTGTCTCCTCGTGCTTATCGACGGGTATGCCCCTCCCGTTGTCCTCTATCGTGACGCTCTCGTCCACATGGATCGTGACGCTTATCCTGTCGCAATAGCCGGCGAGGGCTTCGTCCACGCTGTTATCCAGCACCTCGAAAACGAGGTGGTGGAATCCGCGGGTGCTCGTGTCCCCGATGTACATATCAGGGCGTTTCCTGACGGCTTCCAGGCCGGGCAGGACTTTAATTTTTTCTGCTGTATACGAGCTGTCTTCTTTGGTCTGAGACTCTTTATCCAGGTCTGTTTTTACATCCAAAATGCACTACCTCCGAACATGCCTGCAGGGGGGAAATTTCTGAGATAATATTATACCATGACAGGCAAAAAATGGAAATAAAATCAAGGGGTTTTAATACATTTATCGAAGTAATTCCTGAAGCGCGGACGAGAGGACCGCGAATGCTAATTTTTCCAGTCAGGACGGGGGATTCCGGCCTCCGGTTTCATACCTTCGGGGGGGTGATCCCTACCTGCTTCTGATATTTGCCCTTCTTATCGGCGTAGGAGATCTCGCACATCTCGTCAGCCTCGAAGAATAGTACCTGCGCTATGCCCTCGTTTGCGTATATTTTCGCCGGGAGCGGGGTCGTATTTGATATCTCGAGAGTAACAAACCCTTCCCACTCGGGCTCGAACGGGGTGACGTTGACTATTATCCCGCACCTCGCGTATGTGGACTTGCCGACACACAGGGTGATAGTGCTCCTGGGTATCCTGAAGTACTCCACCGTCCTTGCAAGCGCGAAGGAATTGGGCGGGATCATGCATACGTCGGAATTAATTTCGACGAACGATCTTTCATCGAACCCCTTGGGGTCGACTACCGTGTTATATACGTTCGTGAATACCTTGAATTCGTCGCTCACCCTGATGTCGTAGCCGTAAGCGGAAAGTCCGTATGATATAGTGCCTTCTCTCACTTGTCCGTCTACGAAAGGGTCTATCATTTTATGCTCTAGGGCCATCTTTCTGATCCAGTGGTCGGGTTTAACTCCCATTGTCTTTACTCCTGATGATTTGGGTTATGCCGCTTAGGGAAAAGCATACTACCACAGACGGGGATTTTACTCAATCGGGGGGTATAGAGGTTGATCAGGTGAATTGTTTTAGGAAGCGGATGTCGTTCTCGAAGAAGAGCCTTATGTCGTTTATGCCGAATTTGAGCATGGTTATCCTCTCGATCCCCATGCCGAAAGCGAAGCCCGAGTATTTATCGGGGTCGTAACCCACGCTCCTGAAGACCTCGGGGTCGACCATGCCGCACCCGAGTATCTCGAGCCAGCCCGTGTCCTTGCACACCCTGCACCCCTTCCCCCCGCAGATCAGGCACGCTATGTCGACTTCGGCGCTCGGCTCGGTGAACGGGAAGAAGCTCGGCCTGAACCTGACCCCCACGCCCTCTCCGAAAACGAGCCTGACGAATTCGGTCAGCACCCCCTTCAGGTCCCCGAAAGTGACGCCCTCGTCGACGAGGAGCCCCTCTATCTGGTGGAACATCGGGGTGTGGGATATATCGCTGTCGCACCTGTAAACCTTCCCGGGGGCGATAACTTTCACCGGGGGCTGTCGTTTTTCCATGACGCGTATCTGAACGGGGGACGTATGGGTCCTGAGGACGATTTCGTCGGAGACGTAGAACGTATCCTGCATGTCCCTCGCCGGGTGGTTCTTGGGGATATTGAGCGCCTCGAAGTTATAGTAGTCGGTCTCGACTTCGGGACCCTCGGCGACTTCGAAACCCATTCTCTCGAAGATTGCCGTTACCTCGTCCATCACCTGCGTGATGGGGTGTCTCGCGCCTACGGGCATACCCCTTCCCGGAAGGGTGACGTCTATCTTCTCTTCATAGAGGGAGCGCCTCTTCTTCTCGTCCCTGATCTCGTTAAGCCTGCTGTCGATGAGGTCCTCGACGAAGGTCTTGGTCTCGTTTATGAGCTTACCCATGCGCGGCCGGTCGGAGTCAGGGATATCCTTCATGCCCTTTAATATCTCGGTGATAACACCTTTCCTGCCGACGAACTTCGCCTTGAGGTTCTGGAGAGATATCTCGTCTTGTACGGAACTGAGCTCGGCTTCCGCCTGCTTTTTAACGTCTTCGAGCATGTCTATCATCGATACACTCCGGCAAAATCATCGAAATCCGGACAATAATCTACCATAACGAGAATTTACATCTACTCCCGCGCATGAATTACGAAAAGTCAGGGGGAGCGGCGAAAGGGGTGAAATACGCCGTTTACGGGCTATTGGGAAAGATTTTAATTGTTGAGCACGGCCAGCACGGTTATCGCGATCATCGCTATTCCGACGGCGCCCTTCGAAATAGTACCGGCGACCCTGCCCAGGAACGCCCCCCAACCCGATTTTATGGCCTCGTCCATCTTTTTTCCCTGTGAGAGCTCCATCAGTATAGCCCCTGCAAACGCCCCCGCGAACGCGCCGATTACAGCCCCTATGCCGAAAAAGAAGGGCGCCCCCATCACGGCGCCGATAATGCCGAAGATTATGGAGCCCACAATGGCCCTGTTACTGGACTCGTACTTTTTCGACCCCAGTATGCCGAGAAGGAACTCTATCAGCTCCCCGGCGAGGGCGAGAACGACCAGAATGATAATTACCCTGACAGTTATATCGCTGAAACCGCCGTACCAGCCGTAGAGGACGGAGGCCCCTAGAATGATGAAAGTACCCGGGAGTCCGAATATGAGGGAAACGAGACCCGCGAGCGAAACGAGAATGTATAAGGCAAGTAGGACGTAATCCATCACTTGAATAGATTTACCCGTAAAACCCTTTTTTCCAACTGACAATTTAGTAATTCGGCGTCACGCATCCCGCCAAGTAAATACCAGGCCCTTCTACCGCCCCAAATCAGCTCACAGCCCGTTTGCGGGAATATAAGAAATAGATTGCGAACCCGATAAGCATCCAGATAATGAGCCTTAGCCATGTATCCATAGGAAGCGCCGCCATCTGAAGGAAGCTCACTACCGCGCCAAGCGCCGGGATAACGGGAAAGAAAGGGACCTTAAACGGCCTCGGAAGCTCAGGGTCCGTATAGCGCAACACGAGCACGCCGACACAGACAATAACGAAGGCGAACAGTGTGCCTATAGAGACAAGCTCCCCTAAAACACTCAGGGGGAATATCCCCGCGAAAAATGAAGCGGCGATACCCGTCAGGATCGTAGTAAATATCGGGGTCCTGTATACGGGATGCAGGGCCGCGAACCGTCCGGGCAGCATTTTGTCGCGCGCCATGGAATAGAATATCCTCGTCTGTCCGAAAAGGAGAACGAGGATCACGGACGTGAGGCCCGCGATCGCGCCTATTTTTATCAGCGGACGGAGCCAGTAGAGCTTCTCTCCCATAAAATTGACGGCAACCGCGATCGGATCAGGCACGTTCAGAAGCGAGTACTTCACGACGCCGGTCAGAACAAGCGCTACTACGATATACAAAACAGTCGCGACCACGAGAGAGCCGAGAATGCCGATTGGGACGTTCCGCTGGGGGTTTCGGGTCTCCTGAGCGGCCGTGGAAACCGCGTCGAAGCCTATGTACGCGAAGAATATCACGCCCGCCCCCCTGAGCACACCGCTCCAGCCGAAATGACCGAACGCTCCCTCGTTAGGGGGGATGAAAGGCTGCCAGTTCTCCCGGTTAATATAAAAAAATCCTATTCCGACAAAGACCAGAAGAACGGTGAGTTTGATTATTACGATAACGCTGTTTGCCGCGGCGGATTCCCTTATACCTATGACCAGGAGCGTCATCATCGAGAGCACTATGAAGATCGCGGGCAGATTGATTACGGCGCCGGTGAGCGCCCAGCCCATACGAGGGTCATGCGCCAAAGGCGCTTTAGATAAAACCTCGGGAATGATTATGCCGAAGTCGTTAAGGAAGCTGACGACGTACCCGGACCAGCCTACGGAAACAGTCGAGCTTGCGAAGAGGTACTCGAGAACGAGGTCCCATCCTATGACCCAGGCGATAAACTGCCCGAGCGTGGCATACGCATACGTATATGCGCTTCCGGAAACGGGGATCATCGAGGCCATTTCGGCGTAGCACAAGCCGGCTAATACACAGCCGAAACCGGATAGAACGAAAGAGAGGGATATCGCAGGTCCAGCGTACTGGGCTGCGGCCTGGCCCGTGACGACAAAAATCCCGGCGCCGATAATTATCCCGATGCCGAGGCTCACCAGATCGAGCGGACCGAGCACACGTTTTAAACCGTGTTGCTCGTCGTCCGCTTCAAGCGCTATCTGGCTTATATTTTTTCGTTTCAGGAGTTGTTTCAACATCAACAGGGCCTCCTGAATATTACTCTCTAAAAACTAGATAAACAACGGCGCAAGCACGAGCGTAATCGTCGAGAGCAGCTTAATGAGCACGTGTATAGACGGGCCTGCCGTATCCTTGAACGGATCGCCGACCGTGTCGCCCACTACCGTAGCTTTATGCGTCTCCGACTTCTTACCGCCGTAATTCCCCATCTCCACGAATTTCTTCGCGTTGTCCCAAGCGCCGCCGCCGTTATTCATAAACGTTGCGAGCAGGATGCCGGCTATCGTTCCCACCATCAGGAACGCGGCCACAGCCTCGGCCCCGAGACCGAACTGCTTGAATACGAGTCCTACCGCAATAGGCATGCAGACCGCGAGAAGGCCGGGAGGGATCATTTCCTTGAGAGCGCCTTTCGTGACGATATCGACGCACCTCGCGTAGTCGGGCTTGGAAGTGCCCTGGAGTATGCCGGGGTTTTCCTTGAACTGAGCGCGTACGTCGCTGATTACATAGTACGCCGCCCTGGCTACGGCCCTTATCGCGAGCGAGCTGAAGAGGAAGACCAGCATCGCGCCCAGGAGTCCGCCTACGAAGACCTGGACCTGGGCAATGTCAACGGTATCGAAAAGCTTTCCGGTGAGGTGTGAGACCTCGTCCATGTAAGCCGAGAATAGAAGGAAAGCCGCGAGAGCAGCCGAGCCTATAGCGTATCCCTTCGTGAGGGCCTTCGTCGTGTTTCCGACCGCATCGAGCCTGTCCGTCTTGGCCCTGATTTCTTCAGGCTGTTTGCTCATTTCAACTATGCCGCCCGCGTTGTCCGTAATAGGCCCGAAGGTATCCATGGCAAGGATGTACGCCGCAGTACCAAGCATACCCATACAGGCGATTGCAGTACCGTATAGACCCGCGGCGTTCCGGGAAATATCCGCAAACTCCTGCAGACCGTAAATCCCGCAGTAATATGAGCTTATAAGCGCCGCGGAAATCGCGAGCACGGGAAGGGCGGTGCATTCGAGGCCTACCGCGAGACCGGCTATGATGTTCGTAGCGGGACCCGTTTGAGACGCCTCGGCGATGAACTGCACCGGACGGTACTTGTATTCGGTGTAATACTGTGTGATGTACACGAATGCGATGCTCGTCGCGATCCCGATCACGCCCGAGAGGAACAGAAAGAGGTTGCCGTCGAGGAGGAGATACGTCGCCAGGAAAAACCCGGCGGCCGCAAGGATGCAGGTGATGTAGTATCCGCGGTTGAGCGACTCCATGGGGTCTTCATTTTCATTTTTTAACTTAACCAATGTTATTCCAATCATACTCGCTATGAGACCGAAGGCGCGGGCGACGAGCGGGAAGAGTATCCCCTTGATTCCGAAGTGCGGGAAGAGAGCGACGCCCAAAATCATGGCGCCTATGTTCTCGGCTGCCGTCGACTCGAAGAGGTCCGCTCCACGGCCGGCGCAGTCGCCGACGTTATCTCCCACGAGGTCCGCTATAACTGCGGGGTTCCTGGGGTCGTCTTCGGGTATTCCTGCCTCGACCTTACCCACGAGGTCGGCACCGACGTCGGCCGCCTTGGTGTAAATACCGCCGCCCAGCTGGGCGAAAAGCGCGACGAAGCTCGCGCCGAACCCGTACCCGACTATAAGATACGGGACCCTCTTCAGGACTTCGGCATCTTCGCTATATCCGCCGTAGAGTACGAAGAGAATACCTACGCCCAAGAGACTCATGGCGACGATCGTTATACCCGATACCGCCCCGCCCCTGAACGAAATCCTGAGCGCCCTGTCGAGACTCGACCTTACGGCGCTTGCGGTACGTATGTTAGTCCTTATCGATATCCACATACCTATATAGCCTGCAAGAGCCGAGCAGCCCGCTCCGAAAAGAAACGCTACAGTAGTACGCCAGGCCGTATCCTTATCGCCGGCAAGGAACCAGTAAACCAGGAACATAAGGGCCGCGAGAGCGAGACTCATCATGATGATGGTCGAGTACTGTCTCTTGAGAAACGCCTCGGCTCCTTCTTTAATCGCGTTACTTATCTCCTGCATCGCGGTCGTGCCCATATCGGAACTGAGCACAAACTTCGCAAGATATCCCGCGAAAGCCAGAGAAAGCACGCTTATGCCTAAAACAAGCAAAATTAATGTGTGGCTGCTTATCTCCATATCAAATTCTCCTTTGTTTTATTGATAACATTTTATAATTTTCAGATTATTGTTTGCGGGAGGTGGAAAGCAAACCGGGGGTCTTTCTAGCTATGCTGGAACTGCCTGAATTTAAAAATAAAAATGAGCGGAACACACATTCCCGGCAGGTACTCTTACTAATGTTTCCGTACCTCAATCGAAGCAATCTATAACCTCATTCCTCCCAAAGATGCGGAAAACATATCAGAATACGCAATAAAGTCAAGGGAAATGAGCGCGGGCGAGTAAATAGATACCCGCGGTCTATAATCCGGCCGTGATTTTGAGTTTATAATTCATTTGCTGTATCTTGTTACCCGGCGATGCGCGTTTTAATGCTCAAAGACAGATAAGATAGATAAAAAGCACGGCATGCAAACATATACCGCGATTATGTTTTTCTCACCCTGTATCAGCCCCGGGACGAGGTCGGCCGGATGACCATACACGCCATGCCGCTCGTCGTGGGCGCACTCTGCGTCATGGTGATTTTCTACAGGTATTACCACGGGTTTATCGCCGCGAAGGTCGCGGTGCTCGACGATTCACGGAAAACCCCCGCCTACACCATGTACGACGGCCAGAACTACTTCCCGACTAACAAGTGGGTGCTCTTTGGACATCACTTCGCCGCTATCACCGGAGCGGGACCCCTGATAGGACCCGTCCTCGCAGCCCAGTTCGGCGTGCTGCCCGGCTATCTGTGGATATTAATAGGCGTAGTGCTGGCAGGGGCGGTGCACGATTTCATCATATTCTTCGCATCGGTAAGACACGGGGGGAAGTCTCTCGCGGAGATAGCGAAGACGGAAATTAGCCCCCTATCGGGGATCATAGCCTCGATCGCGGTGCTATTCATACTCGTCATTGCGTTGGCGGGCCTCGGGCTCGCGGTAGTGAACGCGCTCGCGGAAAGCTCGTGGGGGGTGTTCACTATAGGGTGCACGATCCCGATCGCCTTCTTCATGGGTCTTTACATGTACAGGTTCAGGAAAGGAAGGATAGCGGAGGCCACGGTCATAGGCGTAATCCTGCTATTACTGGCCGTCTATTTCGGGAAGGACATAGCCCACTCCCAGCTCGCGCCCTATTTCACCCTCCCCAAAGCCAAGATCACCTTGTTCATTCTCATCTACGGCTTTACGGCCTCGATACTGCCCGTCTGGCTCCTCCTCTGTCCGAGGGACTATCTTAGTTCTTTCATGAAAATAGGCACAATAATCTTCCTCGCTGTCGGGATAATCATCGTCGACCCTGAGCTCAAGATGCCCGCCGTGACCGAGTTTATAAAGGGCGGCGGGCCTATAATTCCCGGCGCTATGTTCCCGTTTACGTTTATAACAATCGCCTGCGGCGCGATCTCGGGGTTCCACGCGCTCGTCGCCTCGGGCACCTCCCCCAAGATGGTCTCCAAGGAATCGGATATAAAAACGATAGGGTTCGTCGCGATGCTGATAGAGGGATTCATCGCCATTCTCGCGCTTATCGCCGCGACCGCGCTCTTCCCGGGCGACTACTTCGCCATAAACGTCCCGGGCCCCATATTCGAGACGCTCGGGCTGAGCACGGTGAACCTCGACCATCTCTCGGCTCAGGTCGGGGAGACACTCAACGGTAGAACGGGGGGGGCGGTTTCGCTCGCAGTGGGGATGGCGCAAATATTCACGGCGCTTCCGGGAATGAGCCGCCTGATGGACTACTGGTACCACTTCGCGATAATGTTCGAGGCGCTCTTCATACTGACGACGATCGATACCGGAACCAGGGTCGCGAGGTTCATGATACAGGAATTCGGCGGAAGGTTTTACAAGCCTTTCGAGAGGGTCGACCACCTGCCGTCGGCGGTGATTTCGAGCGCGCTCATATCCTGCGCCTGGGGGTACTTCGTCCTCACCGGGAGCATAAGCACGATCTGGCCGATGTTCGGAACGGCAAACCAGCTCCTTGCGGGGATCGCGCTCTGTGTCGGGACTACGTTCATCATCAAGCTCGGCAGGGCGAAATACGCCTGGGTTACAATCGTGCCGATGACCTTCGTTATGGCGACGACGCTCACGGCCGCGTGGTTAAATATTACGAATAACTATATACCGCTCACCAGGAAGGAAGGCTTCGAGGTCCAGGGGTACGTGAATATAATTTTCACGGCCGTTATAATGCTCTGCGCGATAATAATCATCATTGATTCCATCAGGGTATGGACTAAAGCGCTCCCTGAAGTAAAGAAAGAGGGCCCGCTCCCACAAAAGGAGGCGGCTCACGATTAGCGATTCGACCGTTATCATAGTGAGGGAGAGCGATTCGGGGAGCGGATGCATATGCTGCTCGGGAGGCATGGGGGAGCATGCGAAGAAGGAACCCTCATACCATGACATAAGGGAATCGGCGGGGGAATGCGGGAGGCTCCACAGGGAGATACGCGAGAGGTACGGGGAAGACGAAGTCGAGATAATACAGATCGAGCCGAAAGACTATATATACGTCGTGCCCGGGCTGATTAAAGACATATTAAAACGTCGCGGGCCTTTTATTTCTTCCCTGAGAACGTTATTGCTCTGGTATCCGGTGCCTGCCGTAATCGTTAACGGGAAAATGGTGGGAAAGGGCAGTGTCCCCCCGGCAAACGAGCTATCAGAGCTTGAAAGAAATCGAAGGCTTCGTAAGTCAGCGTCCCTCTCCACTTTTTCCAGTATATCACGATCGCGCTCGCGACGAAAATCGAAGAATACGTGCCGAACAAAACTCCGAAAATCATCGTAAAGGCAAAGTCGTGTATAACGGTCCCTCCAAGCAGATAAAGGCACAGGAGAACGAGGAACACGGTGAAGCTCGTTAGAATCGTTCTCGACAGAGTTTGATTGACGGACTCGTTCACGACCTGCGTGAACCCCTTCGCCCCTCCGCCCTCTTCAAATTCTCCCTGATTCTATCGAATATGATGATAGTATCGTGAACTGAGAAACCGATAATCGTTAAGAGGGCGGCGATAATCGTGAGAGTAAACTCTTTATTCGTTATAGATATGGCTCCCATGGTCATAATCGTATCGTGTGCGAGCGCGACCACGGCACCGACCGCATATACGAATTCGAACCTGAGCATGACGTATATCATTATTCCTACACATCCGAGCAGGACGGATATTATGGCCTTTCCGACGAGCTCTTCGCCGACGTTCGGGCCAATGTAATCGATCCTCAGTATCGAGGCGCCCTGGAGCTCGGGCTTTTCCTTTATCAATTTCTCGAGCTCAACCCGGAAAGGCTGAATCTGATCGAATTTCACGACATCGGGGGAAAACCTGAGCAAATATTCCTTGTCACCCTCAAAACCCAGCCTCTGGACGGCTTCCGGGTGATAACCGCTCTCATTCGAGCTTTTTATCTGCTCAGGACCCAGGTCCTTGACGAATTTTATATGAATCTCCGAGCCGCCCCTGAACTCGACGCCCCAATTCGGCCCCTTGTGATAGATTAGCGAACCGATCGCCAGTAGGGTCAAAACCGACGAGAAAGCCACCGCTTTGTTCATCTTCCCCACAAAATCTATTTTTGTATTAGGTTTAATTAAATCCAAGTTGAGTGATCCTCCTGATCGAACATCAGATGCTTAAAGCCGCGACTTTTTTATCCTGATATATATAGCTGGTGATAACATGAGCTATAATCACGTTGCTGAAGAAGGTCGTCAGAATACCGATGCAGAGGGTTGCGGCAAAACCCTTGATCGGTCCGGTGCCGAACCAGAATAATATAAGCCCCGTTATCAGCGTGGTGGCGTTCGCGTCAAGAACAGTCAGGGAACGACCTCTGATACCCAGCCTCGATCGCGGCGAACGGGGATTTCCCGGTTCTGAGCTCTTCTTTAATCCTCTCGAAGATAATAATGTTTCCGTCAACCGCCATACCCATCGTAAGAACGAGTCCCGCGATACCGGGAAGCGTCAGCGTGACGCCGAAGGCTGAAAGGAACCCCATAATAAAGAGCATGTTGAGCGCAAGCGCAATATCCGCGACTACGCCCTGAAGCCTGTAGAAAATGATCATAAAGATTATTACGAGCGCACCGCCAACAATCATAGAAAGTTTTCCGCTGTCTATGGAATCTTTACCGAGCGACGGGACCCACGGTCTTTTCCTGCTCGACATTCACCGGTACGGGCAGCGCGCCCGAACGGAGCACGAGCGCGAGGTCTTTCGCTTCCTCGGTCGTAAAGCTCCCCGTGATCCTTCCCTGGGCGGATATTCTTTCCTGGATAGTCGGCGCCGACTTAATCGTGCCGTCGAGGACTATGGCAAGCCTTTGCCCGATATTTTTTTCCGTAAGCGTGCCGAATTTACTCGCTCCCTCTCCTTTAAAGCTGAAACCCACCGCCGGCCTGCCGAATTCGTCGAATATAAGCCTTGCGTCCGAAAGAGACGCGCCGGTTACAGGCGAATCGGCGGTAGCGATAAAAAATTTCTCGTTCTCGGCGCCCGTAGCGCCGGGGATCAGCATCATGCCCTGGGCAGTAAGCTCATCGGGCGTCTTAACCCCGTATTTAGCAAGCAGGACGTCCCGGTCCACTCCCGTATCCTTGACGATCTTGAACTGCAGGACTGCCGAGCGTTTTATGATATCGATGATCCTCTGTCTGTCCCTCTCGGACGCCCCCGGGACCTGAATCAATATCCTGTTTGCCCCCGATTTCTGGACCGAAGGCTCGACTAGTCCCATCTCCTGAATTCGGTTTTCCAGAACCTGCTTGACCTGGTCAATGGCCCGGACACGTATATCGTCGAGATATCCGCTCTTAAGAACGAATTCCAGCGACAGGTCTTTTTCGTCTATATCAGTCCTGTCATTAAAGTTTTCATCCGCGATTTTCTTCGCCTTAACGAGGTCTTCCTTGGAGAAGAATTGAATCGTTAAATCCTGCCCCGCAATCTGAAAACCCTTCGGAAGCACTTTTTCACTTTTCAATTCCTGATTCATATATTCATTGATACTGTTTAGCTCATGCTCCACGGCCTTTTCGCTATCCACGCCCACGAGAAGGAAAATCCCGCCCCTTAAATCGAGCCCCAGGTTTATCCCCTTGTCGGGGAAGATTTTTCCCCACCAGCCCGGAAGAGAGTCGCCGGCGATCGTCGGAATCAAAAGAAGCACCGACAGCGCCGTAACTACGAGAATCGTGATAATCCATCCTCTGGAAGCTCTCATTTCTTGGATTTATCCTCCTTATCCTTGGGCTCTTCCTTCGCCTGGCCCTCGAGGCCGGTGATGCCGGAGCGTGCGATACGGACGCTTACGCCCTTCGATATCTCGAGCGTCACTATGTCGTCTTCCGAGATGTTCATAATCCTGCCGTAGATACCGCCGGCGGTGATGACGTTGTCCCCGCGCTTCAGGCTCTTGAGCATATCTTCCTTCTTCCTGCTCTGCTTCTGCTGGGGCCTGAGAATGAGGAAATAAAACAGGACGAATATCAGTACGAACGGCAGGAAAGCGAGAGGAGAACCGCCCGCCCCGCCTCCACCTCCGGGCGCCATGCACCCGCCCATCGCCATTAAAGCTATGGATATTATCGCTATTACATTTTTATACACTAATCTATACCTCCAGGGGATTTTACCCTATTTAATAATACCGAGGAATCTCCGCGGGCAATGCTTTCTCTGATATCGGTCATTAATTTGCCGTAGTAGCTGAGGTTATGAAGAGTGAGAAGACGCAGTACCAGTATTTCCTTCGACATGTAGAGGTGTCTCAGATAAGCTCTCGAGAAATTCCCGCATGTGTAACACCCGCAATTTTCGTCAATCGGACCCTCATCCTCCGCGTACCGGGCATTTTTTATAACCAGTTTTCCGTGACTTGTAAAGAGAGTGCCGTTACGCGCGTTGCGCGTGGGTATGACGCAATCGAAGAGATCTATCCCTGCTGAAACCGCCTCTGCTATGTCCTCGGGCTTCCCTATGCCCATGAGATAACGCGGTTTTTCAGGGGGAAGGTGCTCCAGCGTGGATTCCGTGATCTCGCAGGTTCTGGCGGATTCCTCTCCGATCCCGAGCCCGCCCAGGGAATATCCGTCGAACCCGATCCCGGTGAGCCCCTCCGCGGATTCACGCCTCAGGTCCGGGTAGACGCCTCCCTGAACTATTCCGAAAAGGGCGTTATCATGCCTTTTTTTCGCCTCTTTGCAGAGCTTCGCCCAGCGGGTAGTCAGACCGACCGATTTTTTCATGTATTCGGGCGTCGAGGGGTAGGGAGGGCATTCGTCGAGGCACATCATTATATCGACCCCGAGAGACTCCTGTATCTCGATGCATTTTTCAGGGGTAAGCACGTGACTGCTGCCGTCGAGATGGGACTGGAACACTATCCCCTCCTCCTTGACCTTTCTCGTTTTGGAGAGGCTCAGGACCTGGAACCCGCCGCTGTCGGTCGTAATCGGGTGGGGCCACGACATGAACCTGTGAAGACCCCCCAATTTTTCTATTATCTTGTGGCCGGGGCGGAGGTACATATGGTAGGCGTTCACAATGACCATCTCGAAGCCGAGCGACTCGACCTCTTCGGGGCTGAGCGCCTTGACCGAAGCCTGCGTCGCCACGGGCATGAACGCGGGCGTATCGACAGTGCCGTGGGCGGTATGGATTCTGCCCAGCCTGGCGCCTGTTCCTGTATCATGTTTTAGGATTTCGAATCTGAACATATCGGGGCTGACTTCGGATCACTTCACGGGAGTTAGCAAGAAAGTGCGCAATGTCCGGTCAAAGGTCAAGGACGTCCTTCATCGTATAGACCCCGGGCGGCTTACCGTAGATCCACTTAACGGCGCGGAGGACCCCCTTTGCGAAATTGTCCCTGCTGAACGCCCTGTGGGTGAGCTCGATCCTCTCCCCCTCGCCCAGGAACATGACGGTGTGCTCCCCGACCACGTCGCCGCCCCTGAGCGACTGTATGCCGATCTCATGCTGTTTCCGCTCACCTACCCTCCCGTGCCGCTCGAATCTGGCGACTTCCTGAAAATCCCTGCCCAGGCCCTCCGAGGCCGCCTGCCCGATCATTAACGCCGTGCCGCTCGGGGAGTCGACTTTATGCTTGTGGTGGGCCTCGAAGATCTCGACGTCGTATTCGTCCCCCAGCGTGCGCGCGAGTATCCTGGTCGCTTCTATCATCACGTTTACGCCGATGCTCATATTAGCCGAAACGACACAGGGAAAGCCCCGGCAAAGATGCCTCAGCTCGCTCTCCTCTTTTTCCGTGAAGCCCGTCGTCCCTATTACCATGGACTTGCCTTCGCCCGAGGCGTACGAGGCGTTGAGGAGGGTCGATTTAGGGGACGAGAAATCGACTATCACATCGGCCCCGAAAGAGGATTCGGCGATATCGCTCGTTATGGGGACGCCGATCTCCCCCACGCCCGCGATAATCCCGGCGTCAATACCGAGCGAATGGTGCCTCTCGGCCTCCTTGGCTCCGACTATCTTTATACCCTGGTCCCTGGAGAGGTAATAAATTATCCTCTGCCCCATCCTCCCCGCGGCGCCCATCACGGATACCCTTATCATCTGCTACTCGTTCACCTTTAATTTCTTCTCCATCTCGATACAGTTCTCGAAACAATTCCCCGCGGTAACTTTCCATTCGTCCTCAAAAATTCCCAGGTCATACTGGCTTCTTTGAGTCATCTCAGTGATAAGACCGGTCTTCGAAGATTTAACTTTTGTTTTAAGCTCCACAATGACTATAGACGTCCTGTCGTATATCTGGGTCCCCAGTACGTGAAAATCGATAATGGACATCTGATAATCCTTGAAATAGTTCTGCATCTGAATTACGTAGCCCTCTTCGTCAGTATAAGGCGCATAGACATATTTGAACGCCCTTTTGAAATCCTGCTTCTGCCAGGCCTTGAGCAATTCCTCGACTACTTTTGTCGGGGAAGGGTCTAAAACCTTCCTTTCGGGAATTTCAGGCTCGGGTTTCCCCATGCAGGAAAATATTGCGGTCAACATTATCGCGGCAATTACTGCATAATATGTTTTTCTCATACGTTTCTCTAAAATACCCCGCGGCATCAAGCAATTAGAATAAGTAGTCGGAGAGGATATATCAAGGAATATTACACTTCCGGATAATGCCGCCCCCGCTTCAGGCCCCGCTCTCCTTCCGGCCGCTCAGGCGGATAAAGACCAGATTGTCGCCTATCAGGCCCCGGAATATGGATACCGCGAACAATATCTGTAAGGCGAGCTTGACTGAAAATACCAGGAGGAAGAGATCGTAGTACGGGCCGCCGTATTCGCGGAGATGAAAGAGGACGGGGAACTGGAGATAGGTCAGCAGGTCGAGGAGGATAATTCCCGCGACGAACATCCTCCCGGAAGCGGTCAATATCAGGAGCGGACTTACCCATAAGATCCACTGCGGCGAATTTATCCTGGCGAATATGATGAAGACCAGGACGGACAACAGTGTCCATCTGATCACCTTGTCCACAGTATCGACCCTGCTCGTCACGCATAGCGGTATCATGGAGAACTGGAGCAGAAGCGACGCCCCCGCGAAATAGACATTATTAATATCCAGACCGAAACCCCGGTCGAGAAAAAGGGATGCGAGAAAGAACAAGGAGGGCTGGTCAAAGCCGCGGGAGAGCTGCGTGACATAGGGAGCGAGAAGCCCTTTAAGTCCGCCCGATAAGATAGTAGGCAGTAACAGGGCGAGACAGGTCATCACGAACACGAGGACCATCTGCCAGTTTATTTTTCTCCTCCGGGTGTAATAGTAGGAGAGAAAAACGGGGAGGAGCAGCGCGAGGTACCATTTCGTGAGAAACCCGAGCGCTATTACGAACGCCGAAATCTTGTCCCTGTTTCTCGAAAGAAGATATATAGCCAGGAGTCCGAGGAACGCAGGAATAATATCGAACCTGTTATGAGTAAAATAAAGTCCCCCGGGAAGGAGCATGAGGAACGCGAGGTATTTCCGGTCGGGCCTCAATCTATAGACGATCAATATGGAAAAAAAGAGGAACGGGACCATGAGCAGCGAAAAGACGAAGGCATAGCGCATGAAGAGCTTGTTCCCGAGATGCGGAGCCGAAGGCAAGTTGGGGTTTGTCGGGGGAACGCTCACGACGTAGGCTTCGAGCTCTCCGATAAGGCGGGTATCGAGAGGGCCCGGGAAGCCCATTATAATATAGGGGAGGGCAAAGAAATAGGTCGCGACCTGAGGATATTCGCTAGGGACGCCGGTATAGGGAGTTTTGGAATACGGATACCAGGAGCCCCTGACCGCGTAGACCAATTTATCCCCGTAATCGTTCAAGAACCCCATCTCCTTACGTAAGTTCCTCGGGAACCCCAGGCTCAACGTGACCGAGGCTACGACGAGCAGAGTCAGCAGTATTATCGTTTTCCTTATCGTCATATAGAGCCGGTTATCCAGTAATATAGGCTTTTGATAATCCAGAGAACAGAATTGGGCGCACGCCGACGATAAAGAGGCAGCTCCAGAGATCCCTCCGCCCTGTCAACGGATTTTACCATTGCGTGTGATAAGCCTCAAATAATCTTGAAACTGCGGCGTGATTCGAATATCCTTCGGACTCTAGACCATATGAGCCAACTAATGGAACCCGCGCCGGTGAAACTCTTTACTGGGGTTATCTACGGGCCGTCCTCCCCGATCGATGAATGCTTGAGGAGCCTCGGGGAGGGGATCGGAGAAATAGAGATAATGAGCGGCGATATGCCCTTCGATCGCACCAGATACTACGAAGAGGAAATGGGGCCCGCCCTGAGGCGTGTCATAATCACCTTCAGAGAGCTTATACGGAGGGAAGAGATCGTAGAAATGAAGATATTTACAAATAAACTGGAAAAGGTATTTTCATATGAAAATAAGAGGACGATAAACATCGACCCGGGATACATTGCACAGGAGCACATAATCCTCGCCACAGGAAAAGGTTATTCCCACCGCCCCTACCTCGGAAGGGGCGTGTATGCCGACCTTACGCTGCTGTACGTAAAAGACGATTTCAGAAAGCTCGAATGGACGTACCCCGATTACGGGAGCGACGAGATGATGGAACTGTTCAGGAAACTCAGGCATGGGTACGCAGGCCAGCTGAAAGAGGTGACGAAAAGATGAAAAGCATGACCGGATTCGGAAAGAGCGAAGGCGAAACGAGGCACGGCAGGGTGATTGTGGAGACGAGGTCGGAGAACCACAGGTTCCTCGACCTGAAGTTCCTGCTTCCGGAATCAATTTCATCGATCGAGCCAGAGCTCACTGAAGCGGTGAAGAAACTGATACTCCGGGGGAAATTAAGGATCACCATCGCAATCGAAGGAACAAAAGCGGCACCCCCAGTTCTGAATGTCGAAGTCGCCAAGCAGTTAAAGAAGAGCATCGAGTCCCTGAAAAAGGAGTTCGGCATCAAAGAAGATTTGCGGATCGAGCACTTCCTGGCGATTAAGGATATCTTCACGACGAAAACCGCAGACCCGCTCACCGGAAGCGATGTCATGGACATCGAGAAAATCCTGTCGAAGGCGATTCAAAAGCTGGATGAGGCCAGAAAAAGCGAGGGAAAGAAACTCGAGAAGGACTTCAGGGAGAGGCTCGACAAAATAGAGGACCTGACACGTACGATAGCCGTAAAGCGAAAGGATTTCATGGCGACAGCCTCGGCCAAGCTAAAGGAGAGGATATCCAAGATCCTTGAAGACAACCAGATAGACGAAGCCAGGCTCTATCAGGAAGCGGCGTTCCTCACCGAAAGAAGCGATATTACCGAAGAATTAGTCAGGCTAAAAGCGCACATAGGAAAATTCAGGGAGACCCTCAGGCAGAAGGGGTCGATCGGAAAGGAGCTCGATTTCCTGCTCCAGGAGATGAACCGCGAGGCAGGCACAGTAGCGGCGAAGGCCAAGGACGCCGAAATCTCCCATTTCACCATAGAGCTCAGGTCCGAGCTCGAAAAAATCAGGGAACAGCTTCAGAATATCGAATAACCCGTTCGGACGCCTGCAGTAATATGAGTAAAGACCATATAATCCGCGGCGCGGTTCGAAAAAATCCCCGATAAAATCAGCGATAAGACCCGGATCAGATGACTGGCTCAGGGGTTTGCATGCGGTAAAACACTGTGTTATGATTCCTCTCCGCCGTCACTGCTTTGAATACAGGGTTGCCGAAAAGGAGTACTGAAGCATGAGTATCTTAGTCAATAAAAATACAAAGGTTCTAGTTCAGGGAATTACCGGGAGCGCAGGCATATTCCACGCGACCCAGTGCCGGGAATACGGCACAAAGGTCGTGGGAGGGGTCACGCCGGGGAAAGGCGGGACCGAGGTCGAAGGGTTCCCGGTTTTCGACACCGTGGCGGCCGCAGTCAAGAAGACGGGGGCCAATACGACTTTAATATTCGTACCCGCCCCGTTCGCGATGGATTCCATGGTGGAGGCGATAGACGCGGGGATCGATCTCGTAATATGCATTACTGAAGGCGTCCCGACCCAGGACATGATAAAGGTAAAGGAGTACATGAAGGGTAAGAAAGCGCGTCTCGTGGGGCCCAACTGCCCGGGGGTGATGACGCCCGGCGAAGCGAAAGTCGGAATCATGCCTGGATACATACACACGCCCGGAAGAATAGGCATTATCTCCCGCAGCGGCACGCTCACTTATGAGGCCGTATGGCAGCTGTCCAACCTCGGCATAGGGCAGTCCACAAGCGTCGGGATTGGCGGAGACCCTATAATCGGCTCGACGTTCATCGACATACTCAAGCTTTTTGAAAAGGACAAGGATACGGACGCGGTAGTGATGATAGGCGAGATCGGCGGGAGCGCGGAAGAGGAAGCGGCCGAATTCATAAAGAGCCACATGTCTAAACCCGTAGTCGCGTTTATAGCCGGGGCGACTGCTCCTAAAGGGAAGAGGATGGGCCACGCGGGGGCAATCATATCGGGAAGCTCGGGAAGCGCCAAGGACAAGGTAGCGGCTCTCGAAAGAGCGGGAGTCAGGGTATGCCCAAGCCCCGCCGAGATGGGGGAAACCCTTAAAGAAGCAATCGGCTGACTCAGAGGTATAGCTCTAAATTCTTTTTTAGCCAGTTGTAGTGTTCAGTGAGACCTTCCCTTATATCGACCGATGGGGAATACCGAAAATCCTTTTTAGCCTTCGTGACGTCGGCGTACGTGTGCCGGGCGTCCCCCCTCTGTGAGTCCCCGAACCTGAGATTGGCCTTCTTCCCGGATATTTCCTCGATTATCCTTATGCATTCGATGAGCTTTATCCTGCTGCCGCCGCCTATGTTGTAAGACTCCCCGCCGACGCCGCTTGAGAATGCGGCGAGGTTGGCACTGACGGCGTCACCGATGAAAGTGAAGTCCCTCGTCTGTTCCCCTGTGCCGTAGACCTCTATCTCCCCGCCTGTGATGACCGCCTTCAGGAACTTGTGGAAAGCCATGTCCGGACGCTGCCTCGGTCCGTATACGGTGAAATATCTGAGGGACACGACCGGAACGCCGTAGCCCTTGAAATAGAGATAGGCGAGCTGCTCGCCTGAAAGCTTCGTAACGCCGTAAGGCGAGACCGGCCTCACGGGGGAGGTCTCCTTTATCGGGAGCTCGTCGGAATCGCCGTAAACAGACGAGGAGGATGCGTATACGAACTTTTTAAGCTGCCTGTCCCTGCAGGCCTCAAGCAAGAGCTGCGTCCCGAGTATGTTGTTCCGGACGTATTCGTCGAACCCGGCCCCCCAGCTCGACCTCACACCCGCGATCGCGGCCTGGTGGAACACCGCGTCCACGCCGCCTAAGAGCTTATCGAGATTCAGTTCGAGTATGTCTCCTTCGACGAACTCGAACCCCTTTTTCCCGTTGAGACCCTCGACGTTGTGCTCTTTAATCCTGCGGGGATAGTAGTCGAGAAACGAGTCTACCCCCACGACCGTATAACCTTCTTTCAAGAGTCTCTCGGCAAGGTGTGAGCCTATAAACCCGGCAGCGCCGGTGACCAAAATTTTCATTCTATCTATTATCCCCTCGCGTACTTAATTTCTCCGCATTGAAGATTCCGTTTGACAACGAATAAATGCACAATACATTAGTATAATCAGGGTGAAAAACAAATTAATAGTACCACTCATTTTTACTCTATTCACGATTGGAGCGGTAAGCGCCTACGCTATCCCGCCCCCTTGCTCGGAAGAGGAGCTCCTCAATAGCTCGGATTACGCCGTCCAAGGTACGGTCATTAAAATCGAATGCGGCAAGCCTTACGATTCCGAAGAATGCAGGCCCGCTGACGAAGGCTCCGCAGGTTTTATGCCAGAGATGGTATCGAAATGTACTGCAACAGTGAAAGTCGACAAGAATATTAAGGGTAAATACGGGCTTGGGGACCAGGCCCCGGTACCGTTTTTAAAGGTAGTCGAGGACTGCAAGAACGGCAGTCACATCATTCCGGGAAGCCCGAAGGCCGATCTCAAGGAAAACACCCAGGTCAGGTACTACGACTCCGGGCTCTGCAGATACTCGAAACTGGAAACCCTGACGCCTTCCGCGCCCGAGCCGGAATAATAATCGGCTCTTCAGCTATAGACCCGAATCACTGCCGGGAAACGCAGTGTTGAGCTTATCCGATGCCCCTTAGCCCATTCGAACTCGAAATATTTCAGAACGCGCTCAGCTCGATCGCCGAGGAAATGGGGGTCGTCCTCATACGCGCGGGGTTCTCGCCCAATATAAAGGAGCGGAGAGACCTGTCCTGCGCAATATTCAAAGCCTCCGGCGAAATGATCGCACAGGCGGCACACATTCCCGTACACCTGGGTTCCATGAGCTTCGCCGTGAAAGCGATAATCGGGGAGCCGGGAATATCGGAGGGCGACGTCTTCATACTTAACGACCCTTTCAGAGGGGGGACACACCTCCCTGACGTCACCTGCATAGCCCCGGTATTCGCGGACGGCGGGCTCGAATTCTTCGTCGCCTCCCGCGCCCACCACGCGGACATGGGGGGCCTTACGCCCGGCTCGATGCCGCTATCCACATCGATACACGAAGAAGGGATATTGATCCCCCCGTCGAGACTATACAAGAAAGGGAGGCTCAACAGGTCTCTCTTTGAAGGCATCCTGTCCGCCACGCGCGACCCGGAAGAGAGGGAAGGAGACCTGAGGGCGCAGCTGGGCTCTCTCGAGCTCGGCATAAAAAGGTTAAAAGAGGTGACCGCAAAGTACTCGTTAAAAAAGGTCAAAGAGGCGGGCGACGAGCTCCTCCGGTATAGTGAAAAACTAATGAGAGGGGTGATAAGGAATATCCCCGACGGGGTTTATACGTTCGAAGACGTCCTCGACGACGACGGGGCGGGCACGAGAAATATACCCCTCAGGGTGTCGATAACGATAAAGGGGGATAAAGCGGTTGTGGATTTCAGGGGGTCGTCCGGGAGGGTGAAAGGTTGTTTAAACACGCCCTTCAGCGTGACCACCGCTGCTACTATTTATGTATTTCAGTGCCTGGCGCCGGAAGGAATGCCGCTCAACTCGGGACCCCTGAGGGTAATAGACATAAAGGCCGAGAAGGGCTCCATACTCAATGCCGAATTCCCGGCGGCTGTGGTCGGGGGGAATGTCGAGACCTCACAGCGCGTCGTCGATATAGTATTCGGGGCGCTCTCCAAAGCGGTCCCCGAGAAGGTCCCGGCCGCGAGCGCGGGCACGATGAGCAATACCACGTTCGGAGGGGTGAACCCCGGGACCGGGAAGAACTTCGCCTACTATGAGACAATCGCAGGGGGCATGGGAGGGAGGTTCGGGAAGGACGGCGTGAGCGCGGTTCAAACCCACATGACCAATACGCTCAACACCCCGATCGAGGCGCTCGAGAGGGAGCTTCCGGTTATGATCGATTCATATTCCGTGCGGAGGGGGAGCGGAGGCGGGGGCAGGTTCAAGGGGGGAGACGGTATAGTCAGGAAGTACAGGTTTCTGACGGAGGCGACCGTCTCTCTGATAACCGAGCGGAGAAAATCGGCGCCCTACGGCATCAACGGCGGAGAGCGGGGAAAGAAAGGCAGGAATACCCTCTTGAGAAAGGGGAAATCATCCGTTATACCTCCCAAGTCCACGTTCACGGTAAGGAAAGGCGACGTGCTCGAAATCAGGACACCCGGCGGGGGCGGGTGGGGAAGACCAAAAAACCCATGACGAATAAAACTACTGAATACCCCAAACTGAGGTACATCGAAGTAATCCCCGCCGAGGTTGAAGGAGAAAGGATCATATGCCTCAAGGACCCGCAGAACCTGTCGGATAAGATCCTCGCCGTCTCGATCGAGACACTCAGGATATTGAGCCTCTTCGACGGGACGAAGACAGTCCGCGATATTCAGTCGCTCTGCATGGAGAGGTTCGGGGAGCTGGTGCTATCGGACGAAATAGAGAATTTAATAAAGCAGCTCGACGAGGCCCTCTTTCTCGAAAGCGACAATTTCAGGGACTATAAGAACCGGCTTGAATCCGGTTTCCGCGAATCGGGGACGAGGGAACCGAGCCATGCGGGTCTCTCTTACCCCGGCGACCCGAAGGAGCTCGAAAGGTGGTTCCAGGCATTTTTCAGCAAGGCGGAGGAGTCCAGGCCTCATGGAGAAGCACCCGGCAAATTAAGGGGGCTGATATCCCCTCATATCGACTACGGGAGGGGCGGCGTATCGTACGCCCTCGCATACAGGGAATTGCTCCGGGAAAACGAAGCGGATACGTTTATCATCTTCGGCACCTCTCATTATGCTGAAGTGGAAAACCCGTTTATCGTAACCAGAAAGAACTTCAGGACCCCTCTCGGAGAAGCCGAAACGGACAGAAATATAATCGAGAAGCTTGAAACCGAGTGCGGATGGGATTTGTATGAAGGCGAGATCTCGCACCGCACCGAGCATTCGATAGAGTTCCAGGTCGCCTTCCTCCAGCACATTATGAACGGAAAAAAGAAATTCAGGATCGTGCCTGTACTCTGCAACTCATTTTACAGACTGGTCAGGGAAGGCAGGTCCCCGGCGGAGGATGACAAGATCTCGGGTTTTCTCGAAGCGGCTGCGGGGATCGTAAGGGACATGGGCGATAATATTTTTATTATCGCGGGGGCGGATATGGCCCACGTAGGGCTTAAGTTCGGGGATAAAGAACCCGTAAACGACCTCACGCTCGGCAAGATTAAGGAGAGGGACCTGCTGAGCCTCTCCTTCGGCGAGAAGATGGACGCCGAGGGGTTTTACAGGTCGGTCGAGGAGGAGAAGGACTGGCGGAAGGTCTGCGGGCTTTCCCCGATATACGCGACACTCGCGGCGATCGATGCGGAGCGGGGAAAGCTGCTCGATTACGGACAGGCGCTCGAACCGGACACCGGATCGGTTGTCAGCTACGCGAGCATGGGGTTTTATATCTAGAAGGGAATACACAAAGACGCAAAGAAAATAAATTTAGCAGGGACGGTTGAAAATTGGATACGGATACAGGGGCAGGGAAAGCGCGGGAAAAAATGCTCAGGGATTTATTCATTCTCGATGCGCACGAGGACATCGCGTTCCATTTAAACTACTACGACAGGGACTTCGTAAGCCCCGCCGTCCCCTGTATGATAACCCTTCCCTGGCTTAGGGAAGCCGGCATCGGCCTCGTATTCAACACCGTATTCGTACACCCGAAACACAAGCCCGAAAAGACGCTCGAATCGGCGCTCGGACAATTCGATACATACGACAGGATTTATAGAGAGCATAGCGACAAAGTTTTCCGGATAAAAACAAGAAATGACCTCGGACGTATAGGCAAGGACGGGAGGATCGGCTTCCTTACGCTCATGGAGGGTGCTGACCCGATAGAGGGCCCCGGCAAGCTCGGGGAGTTCTATGAGCGGGGAGTGAGGCTCATAGGGCTTACATGGAACGATAAGAACCGATTCGCCTCGGGGAACGAGACCGAAGAAGGACTCACGGACGAGGGGAGGGAGCTGATTAAGAGAATGAACGAGCTCCGTATCACGCTCGACCTCTCTCACATAAACGAAAAGGGTTTCTGGGAAGCGGTCGGGCTAACGACTCTCATACCTATAGCCTCGCACTCGAACGCGAGGTCGCTCACGGACCACCCGCGTAACCTGAAAGACGACCAGCTCCTCGCCATCTCGGAGAGAGGGGGCGTCATCGGTATAGTGCTCTATAACCAATTCCTTAAGACGGGGGATAAAACACCCACGGTGGAAGACGTGTTCAAACATACGGACTACATAGTCAATCTTTGCGGTGAGGACCACGTCGGTATAGGGAGCGACATGGACGGAGCCAGGATCGAGGACTTCCCCGAAGACCTGAGAAAGATCGCGGACCTGCCGAAGATAGCCGGTTATTTCCTGGAGAAAGGATACTCCGAGGAAAGGGTGAGAAAGATAATGGGCGGGAACTTCCTGAGGGTGATTGAGGAAAACATTTAGCCGGCCGCTTAATCCGTGCTTCACCCGCATTGTCTATAGAATCACACGAGCCCGCTTTAAATTCTTCTGATCAGCGCGTCGGCGAATTCCATGGTGCCGAGCTTTCCGCCCAGGTCGCGCGTCCTGTCGCCCTCCTGAAGGGCGCTGTCATACGCGTTTTTTATCCTCACGGCGCAGGCGCGGAAGTCTTCCCGCCCCTCCGTATCCGCCAGGTGGTTGAGCATCATAACCCCGGACATGAGGAGCGCGAGCGGGTTCGCGACGCCCTTGCCCGCAATATCGGGAGCCGAGCCGTGCACGGCCTCGAAGACGGCTTCCCTGTCGCCTATGTTGGCCCCGGGTACGACCCCTAACCCGCCGACCAGGCCCGCGCAGAGGTCGCTGATCAAATCCCCGTAGAGGTTCTCGAGAAGAAGCATATCGAAAAGGGCCGGGTCCTGTACGAGCTTCATACACCCCGCGTCGATTATCATCTCCTCGTATTGGATATCGCCGTATTCCCTGCTCGCTTCCTTCGATTTTCTGATAAAGAGTCCGTCCGTTAATTTCATGATGTTAGCTTTGTGGAGAACAGTAATCTTTTTCCTTTGACGGTGGCGGGCGTATTCGAACGCCCAGTGCGAAATTCGGGTACACGCCTTCTCGGTCGCCACCTTCATGCTCATCACGACGCCCGGGGTAATGATGTTCTCAACCCCGCTGTAAAGGCCTTCCGTGTTCTCGCGTATTATCACTATGTCCACGTTCCTGAAACGCGTTATCACTCCCGGAAGGTTCCTTACGGGCCTCACGGCCGCGTAGAGGTCGAGCGTCTTCCTGAGCTTCACGTTCACCGACGTAAAACCTTCGCCTATCGGAGTGGTGCAGGGGCCCTTCAATGCGACCTTGTGTTCCTTTATAGCTTCGAGGGTCTCGTCCGGCAGGACGTCCAGACCCTTCTCGAGCGCGGCAAGGCCGGCCACGTGCTCGATCCATGTGATTTCAGCGCCGGATGCCTCGATTACTTTTATTACCGCCGCCGTTATCTCGGGACCGATGCCGTCCCCCGGGATTATTACGATCTCACGCTTGCTCATGCCGAATATTGAACCCTGATTTAAGGAGCTTATCAATTCCCGGTGATGAAAAATCCGTAAATTATGCCCGCCGCACACACTTTGAACTTCACCGCAGGTTCACAACTCCTTAACCGAAATCAAAGATGGTCATGTTTTACTTATTACACGTGATGATCCATTTCAGGCTTCATGCTGTCCCAAATTCCATAAAGCTGGCCCTGCTGGTCACATTCGGGATGGTTCTGGCAAGCACCGCGGTCTCGTTATTCTACGGTGAAAGGCTGCTCGATTTCGGTGAAAGCCTCCTCACGAGCTACGGCCAGAGGAACACCGACATCATGCTGTACCTGATTACAGCCGTCAGCAGCTCTCCCCTGACCTTTCCCGTCACGGCCTACGCGGTGCTCGGAACCCTGCTGGGCTACGAGCCCGGGAGGCTCATAACGCTCATAGCGCTCGGGGCTGTGACCGGCTCATCCGTATCCTACATCCTGGGCAGGTGCTTCGGGGATACGCCATTCGTGAGGAGAAAATTCCCGGAGGTTCAAAACCACAGATGGACGAAGGGCCGTTCGCTCAGGGTCGTTAGCCTGATGCTGTTTGGGGGCGCCATGTCGCCGATACCTGTCCACCCGATGTACGCCGCGTGCGGGATGATGCGTTACCCGGCGGTCCTCTTTATTCCTATAGTGTTCCTCGGCTGGTGGATCAGGATGGGCGTAGTCGTGATGGGGATGAAGCTTATAACCGATTTGACTATCGCTAACTAAAACGACAGCTCAGCCTTTCCTCCTGAGCGCGTTCGTCGTGTATATGCTTATCAGTCTCGCGACGAGGAACGCGATGTAGAGCTGGCCGAACACGGCCTCGAGCACGGACAATATCCTCCCGACAGGCGTCACGGATGTGATATCCCCGTAGCCAATAGTCGCGAGCGTGGTATAGCTGTAATATATGAGCTCGTTCGTGCTGAGCTTCGTATCAGCACCCACGTCGGACCCCCTGAAGACCGCCCCGGGCGTAATATATTCGAGGAAACCGTAAATAGAGGCCCACATTATCCCGAGGAGGAGATAAACACAGACGGCGCCGTATAACGTATCAGTCGTCACCTCCTCCGTTTTTAAAATATGCTCGAATATAGTGGCGGTCACGAAAATGAAAAAGAGCATGCTCGTGAATATAGTCCTGCTCGATTTCGTGAAAGCCCACTCGGAGAGAAACCACGGGAGTCCCAGTATTATCAGGGTAATCAGGGTGCGCCTGCTCCTGCCCACGGCATAGACCCCGAGGAAGAAAACGATGCTGCTCATCGTATTAATTACGATAAATCCGTATTCGGTACCTTCGAGCACCGCCGAGAGGATAAGCAGGAGCAATATCGAGACCATAAAATTGAACATCTTGTATTGTGTCGAGCTGAACATCAGGGCAAAGAAGCCCGGTCTGACGGTCCCAGACATTCTAATGACCTCCGGCGGAATAATCGGGATAAATCATAACCAAATAATAGAGGATTTTGGAGAGAAGCGATAGGGGAGAGCGGCGGAAGCAGAAGAGTTGGATGGAATCATAAAACACACATTGTGTGTGCACAGATTGTGCGCCGCACTATGTGTGTGCGTGCGGGTCAGAAGCGGTAAGTCAATTGAATGCTGTAATTGTTATAGTCGTTATCAACGCCCGCGGAGAAAGTGAACGAAAGGTCGAGCGCCTCAACGAAGGAATCCGCGACTTTATTTATCGTTACGAATGCCAAACCCATATCGAAAAAGGAATTCAGGTAGAGCTCGTTTCCCCAGAATTTCGTGTGGTTCAGGAAGAGCTTGAACGCCGCCGGGTTTCCGAGGAAATTAAAATCAAGCTTCTGCGTCAGGTTGCCGCCGTTTCGGAGCACGTAATTCGTGAGCTCGTAGCTGAGGTCGTAGCCGCCCACCTTGATCCCGTCTATCGTGGTCGAAATGCCCGTCATCGTGCCGAAACCGAGGTTCGTGGAGCCGATACTGCCCTGGAAATAATTCGTCAGGCTCCCCGAAACGAGAACCGCGAGCGCCCCCACGTCGAAAGAACCGACCCCTCCTACGCGGCCCATCGGGGTGATACTCCACCATTTATAGGGCCTGAACTGAAAGCCCGTGCCGAATGAAGCCATGTAGGCCCACCCCGTCTCGTCCCTCGTAAGCGTTATGGGGAGGTCGAATATCCATGAGAGCTTCGGCCACCCCTTGAAATTCCATTTGTAATTTATCGGGAAATTCATCACCTGACCGTCGTAGGGACCCGCATTGAAGAATCCGAACTCTCCGCCGAGCGTGAGAAAGTTCTTATTCCCCTCCACGCGTTTTCGGGAGCTGATAAAGGGCCCCGTTATGCCCGCATTGAAATCGGACAGGAACATCCTCGTCAAGAGGCTGTTCGGGTTCCCGGCAACGGGCTCGACCGGGGAGTTGGCGACGACTATGTGCAGGAGCGTCGTAAGCTTCCGGCTCGGAGCCGCCGGAGATTCGAAATCGCCTTTGAGCCAGTCCTCGAACTGCTCCTGGCTCTCGTTGCGGTTGCCCCCGTCAAATGTGACCTCAAAATTCTTGGAAGGTATCCTGACTATAAGCACCGACGAATTCTGATGGTACTCCACTTCGAGATCCGACCCCCCTCAGATCGACCCGCGCCAGTACGGCGGAATCGGGCGTGTAATCCGGGAAGAATTCCTTAAGCGATTTATTGTCAAAAAAATCGACTACCTTGAATAAGCTGTCGGTGCCTTCGAATTCGACTTCGTCGTCGACCTCTATATCGGCGATAAATAATTTCTTCGCATCCGCCGTGAGGGGCATAAAGGCGGTGAATACCGCTATTAACGATAGTAGAATTATTCTCGGGTTCATGTCTCATCCTCCGTGCGACATTTCCAATGGGTACGGGCGGCCTTGGTACTTATAATTAGACATCAATTGCCGGGCAACTTCAAGATGGAAGGATATTAAAATGCGGGGTCGGGAAGGGGATATATGCCCCTTCCCGTGCGGACAAATCTCTAATGAGGGGTCCGGTGCAGGAGGACCCGGGCCGCGGGCGGGGTATCGACTCCGAATTATCGAGATTCCCTTACCTCTCGCTCTGCCTTACGCTCGCGAACTGTCTGGCAGCCTCAGGAAGCACCTTTTCGATATTCTCGGGCGTGGGTTCTATGTTGTTGATCTCGACTATCGCTTTGGCCATCCCTCTGATAATCACCTGACGGTCGGCGTTCTCCGCGCTGAATGCCTGGGTCTGACCCGGGGTGAGGCTCCCTTTCTGTATAAGCAGCCCCTGGTTGCCTTCCGCGACGAGGCCCTGAGACAGCATCTGGTTTATTTCGTCCAGCCGCTGGGACCTCCGTTGATAAGCCTGGATGACATCGGGCATGCTGCGTATTTTCTGAGTGATCTGCTGGGCTATGTTTCCCTGAGCCCAGGCATATTCGCTGAAGTCGAGGGAAATTTCCTTTTTTATAACTAAATATTTCTTCTCGGAAGAAAGAGTCGGCTGATCCGGGTACTCCCTCATGCTCTGCGGCGGGGGCGTGGCAGCGGGTTTATTAGCGTCGGGCGCCTTTTTCTCGGTGCCGGAATTACCGTTTTCACCCTGCTTCAGAAACTCTTCCTCGAGGTTGGAATAAGCCTCCCTTACCTCTTCCGCCGGGAAATACACGTTGACGGTGATAGTTGCGCAGGACACGGAATAGAACACCAAAATGAAAAGAGAGGATTGCAGGGCCCTGAATAAATTTCCAGTCATAAGTTCACCTCGTTTATTGAGTTTCTATCGTCGGACCGCCCGACTGCGACCTCCTGGCTATTTCCCTTATCACGGATACCAGATGCGCTATGGAAATCGAATTCTTCACCGGGTCCGCCTGAATCGATAAGTTCTTAATACCCAGGATCGAGTTAGATATAATAAATTTTTTGAACGTTATTACGCCGTCATTAATATAACCTGAAATTTCACCGTTATCATAGCTGCGCGAGGAGCCGAGTATGAGCCTCTCTTTTGCGCCGAGCTTGTCGAGTAGCGCCTTGCCGATAGACCTCGGCTCCTTGTCTGAGCTCACGGACCAGAACTCGAAAGGGCCGTCTATCGTGCCGAGGTCGCCGCCCCCGCCGCTGAGCCAAACGAGACCGTTGACCCTGCCCGTTATATATTCCTGAGTCGGCGAAAGCCGTGTCGAAATTGCGTTGAGACTGATGTCGTTAAAGAGGAACGAGAAATTATAAACGCCGCCCGCTTTGTCAAAATCAAGCGCGCCGCTCGCGTAGAGCTTCCCGCCGAAGATACCGGCTGCGAGCTTTAGTATGCCGAGCTTGCTCCGGTCGGCTTCGAGCGCGCATTCGACGTTCTCGAATTTCAGTATGCCGTATTCTATCTCCTCGATGTTGATACGGTCGGCTTCGGGATCGGGGTCAGATTCCTTGAAAGTATGGAGGTAATTCTTATAGACCTCCCTATCTAGCGTCAACGCACCATTCAGGTGGGACGCCAGAGCGTTTCCTCCCTTGCCCTCGTCTTTCACGGTTATGGTCCCGTTGATGCCTCTCAGAGACAGGTCTGCCCCGCCTATGAATGCGGCGAACGAGGCCCCCATAAACGAAAGGCTGCCGCTCCATGAGCTTCCGGCATCAAATAGATTGTTAAATTGGATGTTAAAACTAGTTGTGCCGGCGATCTGCCCTTCCTTGACCGTCACGGGCATGAGGGGGGACAGGAAATTAACGGCGCTTTTCAGGGCGAATTCAGGGAAGTTTATTGCAAGCCTCCTCGCCCCGTTCAGGGAATTAGTCATCTCTCCCGAGAATTTCAACTCACTATTATCCTTATTTCTTATAAACCCGTCATCGATGAATAATGTTTCACCGGAGGTCCGGGCATTTACGGCACCGCTGTAAAGGGCGTCGAGACCTTGTCGTTTCAAATTGAGATTATCGAACCCCAGTTTTCCCGTACCTTCGGGAAGGAAATTATCGGGTAGGGCGCCCGAGAAATCGAAATCAGCCCTGCCGAGAGTGATGTCGAGGTCGCCCGACTTAACCGACGCGTTTAGTAGTCCGAGGTCGGTTACTATGCGGGCTGCCGGGCCCGAGGTAATTATATCTATCCTGCCGTTTAAATCCCCGTTCATAAATTTACCCGAGACGTCATTTATAATAATGCCGTCAGGAGAAGGGCTTAGCGTCAGTTTCAACCCCTCGACAACCTGGGAGAATATGTCGGTTTTCCCGGCCGACGCGGTACCCTCCCATTCGGTTTTACCCGTTTCGGGACTATTGACGACAAAGGTTCCCGATATGCCTTCTGATTTCAATTTATCTTCATATCCGGAGAAAACCCCGTTCTTTAGTTTAATTGTGTAAGGATAGCCGCCCTTCCCGGCGCCGAATTCGACTCTGAAATCATCCGTCCTGAGCTCGCCTACCGTACTCACCCCGGCGCTTAATTTCCGGATATCGATAAAATCCCCGCCGAACATGTAATCGGCCGAGAGCGCGGGAAAGGTCACGCTCTTGAACCTGCCCCCCGTCCCTTCGATCGTCCCGCTGAAACCCCTTCTTCCGCTTTCTTCAATTTCGATGTGCTCTCTAAACTCCTCCATGTGGACGTCCATGCCGAGCACTTGAAATCCCGCCCCCCGGGACGCCATGCCGAGCGTCCAGTCACCGCCGAGATCGAGGGAAAACAAGAGGTCGTCGATCTTCCCGCCTTTGATGAAATACTCGCCGAACGACAGGTTCTCGTAAGAAAGCCCTTTGCCTTTTATTACGATTTTCCTTTCGGCCTCCGTACCCCCGGCAGGTGTGTTCTCGAGGTACTCCAGATCGAGCGGCCCCGTGGACCTGGCCCCTGACACCTTAAACTCCCTGCCGGTTTTCGACCTTACCGTAAAATCGTTTATAGCGAATGTAATTCCCGCCCTGTACGCGCCCGGATTCCCCTGGATATCAGCAGATACGGACAGCGCGGTTCCCGTCAGGTCAAAAGGCGCTATTGATTTCGGGGCTTTCTCGAGATTAAGGTCCGCCCCATCGAGGCTGCCGGCGATCTCACTCTTACCGTTTGCCGAGGAGAGCCGGAGCGAGCCCGATACCGCGCCGTCCATGAATTGGCCGCTCAGGCCGGAGAACAAGAGCTCTTTGCTCCTCCAGAGGCCGCCGACATTTATATCCACCCCCGCAGTCAGGTCCTTTATAGCGCCTATATCATTCCGGGCAAATTCAGCTGCGGAGCACGGTCCCCGCGACGAGAAAGAGAAGCCGGACCCGCCGCTTAAATACTGCTTTACGTCCATAGTGCATCCGAGTCCGGAAACCCGGAGACTTTCATCCGCAAAGGCGAAGCCGATGTCGTCGAGAATAACATTTCCGGTCAGCCTGATGTCGTTTTTGCCGAGCGAGCCGTCTATCCTCAAATTATCGGACCTGATATTTCCGGTGACGGTTTCCGGATCGATCTCGGGAACCCGCTTCGAGAGCTCCGTCAAATCGCCTGAAGCCAGAGACCCTTTCAAGTCGAACCCGAGGCCGCCTGTGATATCTTTCAGATCCCCCGTGAGAGCGCCGCTAATTACGTTCACTACGTCGAACGCCAGGGTGCTTACATGAGCCGCGTCTTTATTCTTGTCATACACGAGCTCGTATTTGAGGTGCGCAAGCGCTCCCCCGGAAACGCCGCTCTGTTTATCGAGAGAGAAGATGGATATTTCGCCCTGTGAATCGATGTTAGCGGCGGCCCTGAACGTGATCTCCGAAACCCCCTTTAGATTCCGGGAAGAAACGAGAGAGTCCGGAGACGAACCCGGCCGGGATCCGTCCGCAATGATATTTATTCGACCGCTCGTTTCACCGGGCTTTAGATTCACGGTCCCCGAAACATCCATGCCGTTTCCGAAGACTGCGATGTCTCCGTCGACGCTGACCCCGGATTCGTTCCGCTGCCTTTTCCTCGTAATTCGGATATCCAGCGCATCGGATGTAATAGCCGTATCCGGGCCGATCTCGATCCGCGCGTCGTTCAGTCTTATTCTTTTTATCTCGAAAGATGTACCTCCGCCCTCTCCCCCTCCCCCTCTAATCAGATCGAGGGCCCTGTCCGCGCTCACGCGGTCATAGCCGATAACGGGACGGTCGACTATGATCTCCCCGATCGTCACCCTCCGGGACATGAGCGAGGATAGAAGGCTGGGAGCGATCGTCAGTGTCCTGATTTCGGCAAGACCTTTTTGAGCGGGGTCCGGACCGGCCGCCTTAACCCCGTCGAGCCTTATCCTGAAAAGGGGATCGAGACTTGCCCCATCCATATGGATATTGAAGCCGCTCAGTTTCGAGAATTGATCGATGTATCCGGGCGCGAGCTGTCTTAATTTCCCGCTCAAGTAAATGTTGAGAAAAACAAGGACGGCACAACTGACGAGGAATATAAAAAAGAGCGCTCTGGCTAACCCGTTCCTGAGCAGGGTCATGAAAAGATATTATATGACGAATTGTCCGTTTGAAAGCGAAATTTCACTAAGACAGGTCGTCTGTGGAAAACATATCGCCCGAGAAGTGATTCCAACTCGCGTTGGAGCCTAAATGATGTCTACTGTTCTGGCTTTGATCACGTTTTTTATTTTATAGAGGAAGTAACTCTTCTCCTTCCAGAACCTGCCCATGATCTTTACCCTATCGCCCTTCGAGATCGGCAGGCGCTGATCCTCGAAATAGACCCCCACTTCGTTGTTCTCGGAATCCTTCAGCTTGAATATAGTGAACGGCTCCCCTTTAGTGGAATTCCTGTAGTCGACCTTGGCGACCTTGCCCTCTAGAGCGACCTTCTTGCCGTTATATTCACCGGGGTTCGAGACCACGTCCTTTATTTGGACTTCGAGCACCGGACTCTCTTTCGGGACGGGCGTCTCCGCCGCCACGGCAAGGGTGCCGATAGGGGATATGAAGAGAGTCAACACCGCCAGGAACCCGCACATCTTTAAAATATTGATCATTAGCATAATCCGGATAGACGTCAGATATAAATATTATAAGTACATTCCGGTGATTTTCCACCGCCTGCCGTCCGGGAATGTCCGGGTCCCGTTTAGCGCGACGCGATGCGAGAGATTCTACACAGGCAATAAAACAGTTAGAATACGTACCTGACAGCCTCGGGGGGAGAGTTAATAATGACATCGCCGATGATACGTAAATTAAACGGTCTCCTCAAAACCGAGACGTTCGGCAAAGTCATACATTACTTCGATGAGACCGGGTCCACGAACACCGTTTTATCGAGACTCGCCAGTAACGGCGCCTCCGAAGGTACTACGGTCATCGCGGACAAGCAGACGAGCGGAAAGGGGAGGCTCGGACGGAGATGGATCTCCCCGCCCGGTATGAACCTGTACATGTCGGTCCTCTTCAGGCCGTCTATACCGGCCTGGGAATCGCCGCTCCTCACACTCCTTGCTTCCATAGCGATCACAGAGACGATTAAGAAGACAGGCATACGGAACACGTCTATAAAATGGCCGAACGACGTGCAGATCGAGGGCAAAAAGGCAGCGGGCGTGCTCACCGAAATGGAGCCCAAGGGCGACAGGGTCGAATATATAGTGGTCGGAATCGGGGTTAATATAAACATGACCAGAGAGCAAATGAGGCGCGACCTGGGAGAGACAGCGAAATTCGCAACGTCTCTCAGAGAGAATCTCGGCGGAGACGTCGACAGGGCTAAATTCGCCGGAGACCTTCTGCTGGAGCTCGAAACGTGGTATCAAGCGTTTAACAGGCGGGGAAAGTCTTCTATAATCAAGGAATGGACAGAGAGGTGGGGCGGATATAATAAACGCGTCAGGATCAGCACGGAAGACGGAAAGGTGATCGAAGGTACCGCGACCGGAATAAACAGTGAGGGTCACCTGCTTCTGAAGAAAGAGGACGAGAGCGTAGTCGAGATAATAACGGGGGATGTTACCGTTATCTAACGCCCTGGCCGGGCCTCAAATGCATCAGGTATAAATTTGGTCATTTCCTCCCGAATGCTTTCCATGAGACCCGTCCATTCGTTCACGAGTGAGACGTCGTTCCTCGGGAACGGTTTTTTTATCTCGATGCCGGTGCGTGTCGCTTTCACTTTGCAGTCTTTATATTTCCTTACGATTATATCGCCGAACTCGTAGAGGGTGTTCACGACACGGTCGTCACTTCCGGAAAACTTCGAAACCAGCACGACCTCCTGATCGAAACCCTCGAATATAACGTTCCAGAGGCTCGCACTCGATTCCATGCCGAAGGTCAACGCTATTAACTCATGTCCGTCCTTAGCCCGCGGCATATTACCGAGCCCGCCCCGTATTCTTTATTCCGCCCCCGGCCGAGCCTATCTGATCACCGGAACAAGCCGACTCTATTTGCTGCCTGTATAAGCTGAACCTGCTTGTATCCCTTACTTGCCGCCGCCGCCGAGGGCCGAAATTCTCTGCTTGGCCTGCGCGGCGTAACCCGCATACATCTCCTGCTCGAGCGACACTTCGAGGAATTTCTTGTAGTAAACGACTGCCTGCTGAGGGTTGTTAGCCTTCTCGTAGCCCTGCGCTATAAAAAAGTATGCATCGGGGTAATTCGGGTTAAGCGATATCGCTTTCTTCTGGTTGTCGATGTTCTGGTTGAATTTGTTGAGGTAATAATATGTAATGCCGAGGTTCATGTATGCGGGCGCATAATTCGGGTTCTCTTTTATAGCCTTCTCGTATTCGTCGATCGCTTCGTTGTAGTGTCCCTGCGTCCTGAGAGCGGTGCCGAACAGGTTATGAATCTGCGCAGAAGGGGCTATTTCCGCGGCCTTTCTGAAGTTCTCGGTCGCCTGACCGTAAGCCCTTTTCTTGAAGAACAAGCGCGTTCCCAAGACCTACATACCCCGGTACGAACTTCGGACTGAGCTCGAGCACCTTTCTTATCTCGGGCGAGTCGGGATTCTCTCCGCTGGCCGACCAAAGAATGTAAATGGCTTCCGGGTTGTTCGGGTTTTTGGCCAGTATCTTCTGTGCGGCTGTCTTCGCGTCTTTCTCTCTGCTCAGCTGAAGATAGCTGTATGCGAGCGCAATCTGCACCTCTTCGAGGTTCGGATTTATCTGAAGCGCCTTCGTCATGTTCGTGTACGACTGGTTATAGTAGTTCTCGTATTCCTCCCTTACCTGATACCTGTAAAACCCCATGAAGGAATATACTTCCGCCAGGCCCGCGTATGCCTGCGCGTAATTCGGATCGGCTTTTATAGCCTGATTGTAGAGGGATATCGCCTGGTCGAAACCCTCGGGTGTAAATTTCATAAACGATTCTCTGCCCTGTTTATAAAGACCCGCAGCGCCCCCCGCATTCTGTGCGTATGCCGCAGACTCGGCCAGATAGAATGCACCTATGGTTACAGGCAGAAGTAAAAGACAAAAAATAAACTTTCTCATATCATCCTCCCAATCCAAATTTTAAATAGAATTTTTCGGCCTGCTCAATAGGTCTCGTTTATATACTTGACTATTTCCTCGGCCATACTTTCGAAAATATCCTTCGCCATAAATCCGGTGGAGCTGAAACCGTTCACCTCTCCGGTCGCGATTTCGTCCCCCGTCGCTTTATTCACCAGCGCGAGCTTAATGGCAATCGATACTTCGCCGAATTTAAGCGCCCCGCCCTCGTACGAGACATCGGAGCTCGGCCTGTATTCACTCACCTCGCCTAACAATACTATAGTATCCTCGGCGGGGATATTTTCAATTTCGCCGTATTTGACCGCCTTGAACTTATTCTCGGCTTCGATGAGGGCGGCCGTTTTATCCGGCAGCTTCGTAAGGGCGTCCTTCGGGAAGTACTCGATCTCGGTCTCGAAGGTCTCGACCTGTAAAGCCTGAAAGTCACGGAGCTTTGTCTTTGTCGGCGTAAAGTAGGAAGTAGTTTTTATATTCGTGCATCCTGAAACGAGCAGGGCGAATACCGTGAGGCAAATCATCAAGGGGAAAACTAAATGCTTATGTCTACACATGGTTTAAACCGCCTCCTTCTGAAATAGGTAGTATAAAATAGCATACTTCCTCTAATTGATAAATATTGATTCATTAGAACCGTGCCGACGGTCACCAAAACAGATATACTGACAAAAATTGTCACATTTCCGAGATGGCGACCAAAAAGTGTCGCATCTACTCAAATTCGGGAGTATGGCCGATGCAGCCGGCATCGGCTTGCCCACAAACTTGATTGACGGTTTTCCATTAGATCACAGGATCTTACGCTTTCGAGATTTTAAAATCGCCACACATGGCACGGCCTTTGCATCCATAATCATCAAGACTCATTACCGAAAAGGAGGTTATTTTCATGTTAAGCACATTAAAGAAGGTAAAAAAGGGAGAGAAGGGTTTCACTCTTATCGAACTTCTTGTAGTAGCGGCAATCATCGGCATACTGCTTGCGATCGCGATACCTAACCTTATAAAGGCGAGAATGTCGGCGAACGAAGCCAATGCCAGGAAGTCCATGCAGACGCTCAGGGACGCTGAAGGCGAGTACTTCGAGCAGGACCTGGACGACGACGGAGAGAAGAGATTTCACCGATGCAATAGGTGCATTGGAACTGCTCGTCTTCGTGATCCCGGAAGGATACTGGTGCTTGAGGTGGACGCTCTTGTTGACAGCAGCTTCGAGGCTGCTGTGCGTGCAGCCGCGCGACCGACGGTAGCTGCTGTGCCGACCCGAAGGCCGGTTACTGTTTAACCAGGTGATTCCGCCGAAATCACCGCAAATGGTACGGCGATTTTGACGATTTCGGCTGGCAGAACAGTATGACGAGCTTCAACAAGACCGGCAGAAGGGACTTCTCGGTTTACGGCGACGGTGCATATAAGATGCACATTAAGCACGTCCGCAACAGGCGGCCGCCGGGACAATTCGAGGCTGTCCGTACGTAACACCGGGCTGCGACTAACTCTGATAAGTTTAATCCAAAGAAAAAACTTAAAACGGCGGGTTTGTAATAAACCCGCCGTTTTTTATTTCCGAGACAATATACTGTTACTCCAATCGATAACAATTGTTCATTTGATTGGTTCATTATTCCCTATAGCAATCATACTTGCCGCTGCGTTTTCAAGAAGGATGCTATATACCCATTTCATCTTCGACCTACCCGGATAACAGAAATTGCATCGCCATGACAAATATTGTCAAGTCATTTTCTGAAGAAATGTATCTTATGAATATTATTGCCTTCAACGTCTGATTTCAGCATTCATTTATATAATGATGCAGCATAAGTTACAATGCTATACAATTGAATGAAATCAATGCTGTTCTGGTATGTATATTGCTATTAATTACTAGTGAGAGAGCATTTACATGATCACGGAAAGTAAAGCAAGTACTGAAAACGGCTTTACCCTCATCGAGTTGCTTATAGTGGCGGCTATTATCGGCATCCTGCTCGCAATCGCTATACCTAACCTTCTGAAAGCCCGTATCTCCTCGAACGAGGCTAATGCGCGTAAGGCGCTCCAGACACTTAAAGACGCCGAGTATGAGTATTTCGAACAGGACCTGGACGATAACGGCGACAGGGACTTTACAAACTTAATAGGAGTCGCTCGGATCGCGGGAACACTCAGAGACCCGTGCGGAACAAGTGACCCGGAGGACTGCGCTCATAGATTCCACATTTCGAAGATGCGGTTATCAAGCGACGGCAGCCCTTCGAGCTCCGCCGATTGCGTCGATCCCGAAAGCCGGATACTGTCTGTCATGGAGCGACGACGCCGGCACCGACGCTCAGTCGCTCAAAGGAGACTTCGGATGGGAGGCCTCGATGACGAGCGCAAGGGTTAACGGCAGGAAAGACTTTTCGGCCTTCACAGACAAGGTCATCGAAATGTACAGTGACGTCACAAGCATCGGGAACAACACGGCACGTTCGAGTCGGGCAGTCGATGACCCGGCCTGCGACGGATAAAATCTAATCGATACTACCCCAAACACTCCATTTGATGTATTGCCTCCCGGCATCGATTAACATATATTTAGATGTCCGATCATGTCAGAAGCAATACTCAATATCACGAACCTCGTTAAGGACTATAAAACCGGATTCACGGGCAAGAAGACGCGCGTCCTGAAGAACGTAACCTTCGACGTTTATAAGGGAGAGGTGTTCGGCTTCGTCGGGCCTAACGGCGCGGGGAAGACCACGACGTTCAAATCGATCCTGGGGTTCGTCACTCCGACCGAGGGGAAGATAGAGCTCCTCGGCAAAGAGCACTCGGACTCAGGGGCCAAGAGCAGGATAGGCTACCTGCCGGAGAACCCTTACTTCTACGATTACCTCACCGGGGAGGAGCTCCTTTACTACATGGGCGAGCTCCACGGCCTGAAGCGAAAATACCTCCATGAGAAAGTAGACGAGCTGCTACGGAAAGTCAGCATGGAGCACGCGAAAAAGGTGCAGATGAGAAAATACTCGAAGGGCATGCTCCAGCGTATCGGCATCGCCCAGGCCCTCATAAACGATCCGGAATTCATAATACTCGACGAGCCGATGAGCGGGCTCGACCCCATAGGCAGGAGAGAAATTAAAGACCTGATACTAGAAGAGAAACGGAAAGGAAAGACGATACTCCTCAGCTCCCACATGCTCTCGGACGTGGAAGCGCTCTGCGACAGGGTCGGGATAATTATGGAAGGCACAGTCATAAAAATCGGAAATATCGGGGAGCTGCTTAAAGAGATTCACACGGACTACGAAATGCATCTCGAAGGGCCCGGCGACGAAGTAAAGCAGTGCGTAAAAGACCTGAGGGTGGAGATGGACAGCAGGGCCGGATACATAGTGCTCAAGTTCGACGAAGACATCAAGCGTATGGTCCTCGAAGCCGTTACGCGCACGTCGGCCGAGATCGTATCTATCCACCCGCTGAGGAAGTCCCTCGAAGGGCTCTTCGTAGAGGAAGCCAAAAAGGGGAACCCGCAAAAGGAACAATAGAAGCTCCTGTGTCAGTCACGCGAATAACATAAGATGAGAAGAATACTGAGCGTCGCGCACAATACGTTCATCGAGGCAATCAGGGACAGGGTCCTCTACAGTCTTATTTTATTCGCGATTATAATGATCCTGAGCTCGCTCGTCTTCGCGAGCATATCGGCGGAGCAGTACAACAAGATAGTCAAGGACCTGGGGCTCACCGCCATATCCATAATCGGAATCCTCATATCCGTTTTTCTGGGCATCGGCCTCGTATACAAAGAGGTGGAGAGAAAAACCGTCTACAACATTTTCTCGAAACCTATCAAGAGATATGAATTCATATTCGGGAAATACCTGGGCCTTGGGATCACTCTATTCGTAATCACGCTCGGCATGGCGCTTATTCTATTCCTGCTCGTCCTGTTCATTGAAATCAGATACGAGGGGCTTATTAGCTTTTATTACGGGGGACATTACTATGCGGAATTTTTTAACGCGGTGTATTTCGAATACCTCGAATTCCTCGTCGTAATAGGCATTGCGCTCGTATTCTCGAGCTTCACGACCCCCATTATGAGCGCATTATTCACTTTCTTCGTCATCGCGATAGGGCGTTTCTCGAGCGATATCAGACTATTCGCCGAGGAAGTAAAGAGCCCATTGACCGCCCTGTTTTCCGAGGCGGTTTACAGAATAATCCCCAACCTCGAGAAATTCGACGTGAGGAGCGAAGCCGTATACGGAGGGGTCGTCAACCCCGATCTGATTTTATACACGACGGTATACGCGGTCCTGTATACGCTCGCCCTGCTCATACTCGCGACCATTATTTTCGAGAGGAAAGAGTTCAAATAGCAGATGTCAGTCAGAACCGCGATAAAACCTTTGATCGCCCTCGTCATACTGGCCGCTCTTGTTGCGGTATCGATCCCGTTTCAGATCAGGATCGACGATATAAGGGGCAGGTTCCGGTCCGTCGAAGGGAGCCTTTACATATCGTCTTCGTCCTTGAAGAAGCTGTCTCTCGGCTATAACGATCTCCTCGCGGACATATACTGGATAAGGGCGCTCCAATACTTCGGCAGTAAGAAATCTAATGAGCAGAATCCCGACCTGCTTTATCACTACTTCGATATTATCACGGACCTCGACCCGAAGTTCGTGAACGCATACAGGTACGGGGGCACATTCCTGGCTGAACCCCCGCCTTTCGGACTCGGCGAAACGAGGAAGGGAATCGAGCTCCTCGATAAAGGGAGAAGGAACAACCCTGAAAATTACAAGCTGCCGCTCGAAGAGGCTTTCATCTACTATTTTTACCCGAAAGACTACGAAAAAGCCGCCGAGCTGTTCAGGGAAGCCTCCGAAAAACCGGGCATCTCCCCGCTGAGAAAGGCCTCGATGACCGGCATGGCGGCATCCGCTCACGCGAGGGGCGGGAACAACGAGCTATCGAGGAAGATATGGGAAATCATTTACGAAACGAGCCCGAGCGGCGGGAGGAGGGAATTCGCGCTCAGGAACATAAACGAGATAGACACGATGGCCCTCGAGGACAGGCTGACGGAATCCCTAAAGGAGTACGTAAAGCGCTACGGAAGGCTGCCGTCGTCGCCTGAAGATTTGGCTCGGTCAGGCGTAGTCAGAGGAATCCCGGAGGCCCCGGTGGGAGGCAAATTTATCCTCGCGCCCAAGATAGAAGCGATTAAAAGCTCCGAGCTCTCGAAGCGGAAAATCCAGGAGGACATATCTTTTCTAAACGCAAAGTCCGCCAGATATAAAAAACTATACGGAGATTATCCGAGGAGCCTGGATGAGCTCAGAAAATTCATAGAGCTCGAGACGACGGCGGATTTCCCGGCCCATCCGCTGGGCGAAGAATACATATACGATCCGGAAACGGGCAAAGTGGAATCGAGCGTTGTAATTGACTGAACCGCCCGGGAGAAGGCCCCGGAAGCTGTCAGCTTATCTCCAGAACGACGAACTCCCTTACGCCGCCCGGGGCTTGGACCTGGACGTCGTCGTCCACACGTTTTCCTATGAGCGCCCTTCCTATAGGCGAGCTAATCGAGATGAGACCGTCATCGGGATCGGACTCATCGGGGCCTACCAGCTGATACGTCACCGTTTCCCCCGTCTCGACGTTTTCGAGCTTGACCCTGACACCGAACGTTACCCTGTCCTTATTTTTGAGCTCGGCGGGGTCGATAATTTCCGCCCTGCTGATTTTGCTGTCGAGCTCCTGTATCCTCCCCTCGACGAACGACTGCCTTTGTTTCGCCGTTTCATACTCTGCGTTCTCCGAAAGGTCCCCGAGGGACCTCGCGTATGCGATAAGCTTTATCACTTCATATCTTTCGACGGTCTTCAGCCTGCGGAGCTCTTCCTGAAGCTTTTTATATCCATTGGGAGTCATCGGCACTCTTTCTACGGTCATATTAAAATCCTCCTGGGGCTGTTAAGGAAGCGGGAAAGGAAATCGTCTCGAGCGGATTAAATCATATTTGGATAACATAAGCATTGCATTCAATTATACAACACTTAATAATAGTCCTGAATAGCCTTAACGTCGAGGCCCTTCCTGATAAGCACCTCTATCGCGCCTACGGCGGCCCTGGCCGCCGAAATAGTCGTAAAATACGGGACCCTGTGGACGAGCGCCGTCCGCCTGATAGAGTAGGACTGTTCCACCTCTTTCTGTCCGAATGTCGTGTTCACGACGAGATGGACCTCCCCGTTCTTAATATGATCGACCACGTGCGGGCGGCCTTCCATCACCTTCTTCACGACGGCGCATTTGACGCCGATGCCCCGGAGAAACGCGGCCGTACCGGCCGTAGCCATAATATTAAAGCCGAGCCCTTCGAGGTCCTTTACAAACTCCGAGAGCTTGGGCTTATCCTCGTCCTGGACGCTAATGAACGCCGTCCCGGCGAGAGGGAGGTCGCTTCCCGCTGCAATCTGCGCCTTCGCGAACGCCATGCTGATATCGTTATCGATGCCCATCACTTCTCCCGTGGATTTCATCTCGGGGCCGAGGATCGTGTCCACGCCCTGAAACTTGATGAACGGAAAAACGGACTCCTTGACGCAGTAGTGCCCGGGGACGATCTCCTTCGTATATCCGAGCTGCCTGAGCGTTTTCCCTATCATGACCTTGGTCCCGAGCTTGGCGAGCGGGACGCCTATGGCTTTACTCACGAACGGGACAGTCCTGCTCGCGCGGGGGTTCACTTCGAGTATGTAAACGATATTGTCCTTTACGGCGAACTGAATGTTGACGAGTCCTATGACCTTTAACGCGAGGGCGAGCTCTTTTGTCTGACGCTTTATCTCCTTTATCACACGGGCTTCGATCGAGAAAGGGGGAAGGACCATGGCGCTGTCCCCGGAGTGGACCCCGGCCTCTTCAATGTGCTCGAGCACCCCTCCGATGACGACGGTCCTGCCGTCGGACAGGGCATCGACGTCGACTTCCTTGGCGTCTTTTAAAAACTTGTCTATGAGAACGGGCCGGTTGGGGGAGACCTTTACCGCCTCTCTTATGTAGCGCCTGAGCGAATCCTCGGTGTATACGATCTCCATGGCGCGGCCTCCCAGGACGTAGGAGGGCCTGACGATGATCGGATAGCCTATATCGTTCGCGATCCTGATAGCCTCCTCCTGGCTCCTCGCTATGCCGCTCTCGGGCTGCCTGAGCCCGAGCTCCTCGACGAGGTCCCTGAACCTCTCCCTGTCCTCCGCGAGGTCGATGCTGTCGGGCGACGTGCCGATAATTTTCACACCCCTCTCCTCGAGCGGTATAGCGAGCTTGAGGGGGGTCTGGCCGCCGAGATGCACTATCACACCTTCCGGTTTTTCCCTCGCGATTATGGAGAGGGTATCCTCGAGGGTGAGGGGCTCGAAATAGAGCCTGTCCGAGGTATCGTAATCGGTGCTCACCGTCTCGGGGTTGCAGTTCACCATTATGGCTTCGTACCCTTCCTCCCTCAAGGAGAATGAGGCATGTACGCAGCAGTAATCGAATTCGATGCCCTGCCCGATCCTGTTAGGGCCGCCGCCCAGAATCACTACTTTGGGCCTGTCCGTCGGCGGGGCCTCGTCTTCCGTTTCGTAGGTCGAATAGAGGTAAGGCGTGTACGCCTCGAACTCCGCGGCGCACGTGTCGACCATCTTGTATACGGAGGCGATATTATTCCCGAGCCTCGATTTTCGCACGTCGTCCTGCGACTTGCCCGTAAGCTCGGCGATCCTTATGTCGGAGAACCCGTACTCCTTGGCCTTCCTCAGGAGGTTCCCGTTCATCTTCCGCGCGGAGGACTTGAGCCTCTCCTCCATTTGAACTATTTGCTCTATATTCCGGAGGAACCACCTGTCTATATACGTGAGGCCGAAAATTTCCTCGATGCCCATCCCGCACCTGAAAGCGTCGGCGATATACCAGAGCCTGTCCGCGTTCGGGGTCCGCAATTTATCGCTTACGAGCCCGGTATCAGCGGACCTGGGCTCGAATCCCGAGGAATCAATCTCGAGGGACCTGATAGCCTTCTGGAGCGATTCCTTGAATGTCCTTCCTATCGCCATGACCTCGCCCACGGACTTCATCTGCGTCGTGAGGGAGGAGTCGGTCTGGGGGAATTTCTCGAACGTAAACCTGGGTATCTTGACTACGACGTAGTCTATGGAAGGCTCGAATGAAGCCGGCGTGTATCGCGTGATGTCGTTCGATATCTCGTCGAGCGTGTAACCGACCGCGAGCTTGGCCGCGATCTTCGCTATGGGGAAGCCCGTCGCCTTCGACGCGAGCGCAGAGCTCCTGGAAACCCTGGGGTTCATCTCTATAACCACCATGCGCCCGTCGTCCGGGTTGAGCCCGAACTGAATATTGGAGCCCCCGGTGTCGACTCCTATCTCCCTGATTATCGCGATCGACGCATCGCGCATCCTCTGGTATTCCTTATCCGTGAGCGTCTGGGCGGGCGCGACCGTTATGCTGTCCCCGGTATGTACGCCCATCGGGTCGAAGTTCTCGATCGAGCATATTATCACCACGTTATCCATAACGTCGCGCATGACTTCGAGCTCGTATTCCTTCCATCCGAGGACCGATTCCTCTATCAAAATCTCGCTCACGGGGCTCAGGTCGAGTCCCGACTTGGCGAACTCCTCGAATTCCTCTATGTTGTAGGCGACGCTTCCGCCGGAGCCCCCGAGGGTGAAGGACGGGCGGATTATCACGGGGAATCCGAGATCTTCAATAACATTCCAGGCCTCCGGCATTGAATGAGCGACGCCGCTCCTGGGGACTTCGAGCCCTATTTTCAGCATGGCCTGCTTGAAGAGCTCCCTGTTCTCGGCCTTTTTAATCGCCGGCAGCCTGGCCCCGATCAGCTCCACACCGTACTTGTCGAGCACGCCCGACTCGGCGAGATCGACGGCGATATTGAGAGCCGTCTGTCCGCCCAACGTCGGGAGGAGCGCGTCGGGCCTCTCCTTTTCGATTATCTTTTCAACTACCGCCGGCACGAGGGGCTCAATGTAAGTCCTGTCGGCGAACGTGGGGTCGGTCATTATAGTGGCCGGGTTCGAGTTCACGAGCACGATCCTGAAGCCCTCTTCCTTGAGCGCTTTACAAGCCTGGGTGCCGGAATAGTCGAACTCGCAGGCCTGACCTATGACTATCGGACCCGACCCTACCAGCAGTATGGTTTTTATGTCTTTCCGTTTAGGCATATTATCAAATAGGAATAAGAGTCAATATATGATTAAACCAGAAAATCGGGGGGGTACGTGTAACGCCTGAGCCCCCGACTGTGAAGCACTTGATTTATACCTGCGAATTCAGAATCTAGCAAATAGGACAGCCCCGGGATTATAAGATAATAGCCAATAACGACCGGGCCCCGGGGTCCATCGGGAAAACAAATAAAGTTTAATGTGTTACAGGAAGTGAGCGCCGAGAAGAATGCACCGGGCCGCTCTAGGGAATCGTTCCATGCTCGATCTTCCTTTGCTCGTCCCTCTTTTTGAGCTCGGTCATCACGTGGAACATGCGCTGGACGGCGGTGTAAGAAGAAAAGACGAGCATTAATATCAGCGCGAGCTTGAGCAGATAATCGTCAGGTCCGAAGCCGAACGCCCCGGCAACCATGTTGCCCAGGAAATTGAAGACCGACAGCACCCCCAGGTAAACGACCCTCTCTGTCCTCTGCATTACGCCGACTTCGCACTTCACGCCGAGACCTTCCGCCCTCGCGCGGGTATAGCTAACCATGGTGGTCGAAACGAGTATGAGGAAAACGACATATGAAAAAATGGTATCCCGGAAGAGACTGAGCAGTCCGAGATAGATGAAGGCTTCAGAGAACCTGTCGAGACAGGAATCGAAGAAAGCCCCGTGCTCGCTGCTGAGACCCTGAGCCCTCGCGACCCGCCCGTCGAATATGTCGAACGTCGATCCGGCCAGCACCAGTACCCCGCCCGCGAAAATCCACCCGTAGTGGTAGAAGAGACCGGTGATTATCGCGACTACGAGAGTGGAGACGGTAAGGACGTTAGGATGGACCCTGATCTTGAGCAGATAATCCTCGATCGGCAGCATAAGCAGGAGCCACCATGTCTTAATGCCGCTTCCGACCAGCATTGTAGACTCCGGCCTTTTTTTGTTTTTAGACCTTTCCGTTATCTCTTCAGGATGGGTCATAACACTCCGTTCCAAAAATAAAATGATACAGCTATTACGGGAATAACAATATCCGTTTTGGCTTTTTCAAGCAAGAAGGGCCGATGTCCGAAAGGAAAGTCCCCCGGAAAGCATATAAAAACCCGGAATCAGTCGTCCTCGGCGACGTAAACGGTCTTTATATTTCGCTCCTTTCTTTTTAAGCTTTCTCCAAACGAGGCCGCTTCCTTCCTCGTTCCGAACCGGCCTACCCTGACCCTGTACCACGTGCCCTTTCCCGGAACCTCGGCCTCGGCCACGAAAGCCTGATAACCCTTTCGCGTAAGCCTGTCAGCCAATTCCCGGGCATCCCCCTTTTCCCTGTAGGATGCCACCTGTACAGTGAACTTCCCGCCGGGTACCGGCCCTGCAGGACTCCGCACACCCGTATCATTTACGGCATCCGAGACTCCGTCGTTTGACGAGCCGGTGAATGAGGCAAGGAGCTGACCTTCGAGCACTGCCGCCGTCGAGCCTCCCGGCAGGATGCCGGGGACGTTTTCATCACCATTTCCGGGAGCGGGTAGGGTCGGAGATTCTTGTTCCGCGATTTTTTCCGACCCTGTTTCGATCGTAGTTTCTTCCAGATATTCGCCTGTCCTCGCAGGTGGGGTGCTTTCCTGCTCCCCGACCGGGGCATTCGATTCGGATGAAGCGGGGGCTGCGTTTATCGAGCCCTCGAGAGAGACCCGGGAGTCCATCTGGCTTGCCAGTATTATCCTGATCTCTTCGTCGCTCCGGACCGGGACAGAGGCCCCTGCAGGCGGCTCCGCCGTGCGTTCCGCAGGGGGTAGATTCTCCTCAGCCTTAATGCTCCTGAATTCGAGAGACTGAGTGGCGGGAGGGAGCTCCCTTTCCGTAATTCCCGTCTCGGATGACCGCTCTTTCCTCTTGGCCGAATCTATCGGGCCGGTCGGGGGAGCGTTACCGGGAGCGCTGCCGACACGGACCGCGTCCCCCTCGCCTATCTTCAAGACCTGAAGGCATGTGAAAGGTCTTCTTACCTCTACATTCCGCTCGACGAGCACAACCTCAACAGAGCCTATTACGTCAGAGGGACTCTCAAAAACGAGTTTCCTCGGGGACTCGGCGATGACGTTCGCCTTTTTACTCCCTATCTTGAAATCAGTCGTCGCGAAATCCCCGTCGAAGGGGCCTTTTATCTCAACGACTCTCCCGGCCTGGCCTACGAGCGGGCACTGGTAATCATAGGGCGTCGGCATCTCCTCACTCCCGTGCCCGGAAGAGGACAGGCTTATGGGCACAGAAGCGCTGTCGATTGTTTTCATCGAGGCATCTCTCAGAGTGAACTTCATCTCAGTCCCGGCCGCGTTCCTCGGGACGGCAATTTTTATAGATTTTTGACCGGCGGGGACCTTGAAAAAGCTCGTTTCGATAATGTAGCCGCTCAGTATCCCGAGGTTGCTATCCATAACCTCACGGGTGACCCCTCCGGGGAAGAGCGCTATCGAGGCCGAAACGGTGTCGCCGGCGGCTATGTCGTCCGGAAGGAATACCTTTACGAGCCCCGCCTTCGATTTTAATTCGACTATGTGCAGGCCCTTCACCGTATCTTGAGCGAATGACGGAGCGGTATGGACGAGGACGAGATAGACGAGCAGGGGAGCTAGAAGGTTTATGAACCGGCCTGCTGTGTGTCCTGTCATCGCGACCTTTATTCCCGGTAGGGACTTGTTCATAGCGGTGTTAGTTATTAACAGTAATAAAAACCAATTTCACGCTCGGCTCCGATTTTTTGAGCGATTCTCCGTAGGCCTTGGCGGATTCGATATTGCCGAAGGTCCCTACCCTGACCCTGTACCAGTTCTTATTATCAGGAGAGGCCATGGATTTTATAAACACGGGGTATCCCTTCGACTGGAGGGCGCTCGCGAGGTCGTTCGCCTGCTTCTGATCCTGAAAAGACCCTATTTGGACCGTATATACGCCGTCCGGATCGACCTGGGGTAGAGTCGATTTGGCTGTCTCCGCCTCTTTCTTCTTCCCGGCCGTTTTTTTATCCAGCTCGCGTTCTATTTCACGGGTGATCTCGGCCAACCGTTCGTCGGGCTTCACGGGAGCGGCCGTATCGGTCCTTTCGGGAGCTGCCGCCTCTTTTACCTCTTTCACGGCGTCCGATCCTTTCTCGACGTTCTTCTTTTGAATTTCCTCCTTTTCATCTTCGGCGGCAGGGGGCGGGCTCTCTATCGCCGCTTCCTCAGTGACCGGAGGAGGGCTCTCGGATATTTGCTCAGCCTCTGTCTCGGGAGCCTCCTCGACCGGGGCTAGAGACGGCTCGGGCGGCGCTTCGTCGAACCTTTTAGTTATCTTGAGCTCCTGCTGGCTGAGCCTTTTGCCGACGAACACGCCGAGGCCGAAAACGACCACGAACAGCACCGTAAACGCGATGAGGAACGAAAATACCCTGCCGCTTCCCGATGAACTATCCCTCTGCATATGTCACATCCTCTCCGGCGCTGATATTCCCAGCAGCTTCAGTCCGTTGCTGAGGACCGTCTGCACGCACCTCACGAGATAAAGCCTTGCACCGCTCAACTCGAGGTCGTCGACGACGATCCTGGATTTATTATAGTAAGCATGGAAGTCGGAGGCTACCTCCAGGAGGTAGTAAGCGATCTTGTGCGGAGCAAGCGACTCGGCGGAATCTTCCACAATATCCGGATAGAGCAGCAGCTTTTTGACGAGGTCCACCTCCTCGGGCTGAGAAAGCAGGTGAAGCGAGGAACCGGATTCCGGAACGCCCTCTTCCCCGGCCTTTCTGAAGAGGCTCTTGATGCGCGCATAAGCGTACTGGATATAATAGACGGGGTTCTCGCTCGATTCCTTCTTAGCCAGGTCGAGGTCGAAGTCGAGATGACTCTCGGAGCTCCGCATGAGGAGGAAGAAACGCATGACGTCGGCTCCGACTTCATTCACCACGTCGCGCATCGTAACATAGCTGCCTGACCTCTTCGACATCGAGACCTCTTCGCCTTTCCTCATGAGACGGACAAACTGGATGAGGACGACGCTCAGCCTCGAATCGTCGAACCCGAGGGCGCTCAACGCGGCTTTCAGCCTGGAGATATGGCCGTGATGGTCAGCCCCCCAGACGTTGATGAGACTTTCAAAACCCCTCTCAAGCTTGTCGGCATGGTACGCTATGTCCGAGAGGAAGTACGTGGGGCTTCCGTCGCTCTTCACCAGCACCCAGTCCTGGGTATCCCCGTATCTGGTCCCGGCGAACCAGAGGGCGCCTTCCCTTTCCTCGAGCGCTCCTTTTTCAGCGAGACGCTTTTTTATTTCGCCGAGCTTCCCGCCGCCGCCCGACCCAGTGGATATTTTCCTTTTCGCTGTACCACACATCGAAATGTATGCCTATCTCCCCGAGGTCCTTCCCTATGAAACCGAGCAGCTTCTCCCGCGCGAATTCTCTCGAGAACGCGAGGGCTTCGTTTGCTCTCTCCACGGAGCAGGGAATCGCCTTTGAGCCCCCTGATTTCAGACGCTGTTTCCTTTACATAATCGCCCTTGTATCCGTCTTCGGGGATTTCCGCTGCCTCTCCGAAGAGCTCCCTGTACCTCGCAAATACGGATTCCCCGAGAAGCTCCATCTGTCTTCCCGCATCGTTTATATAGAATTCCCGTGGTGACCTTGTAGCCCGACGCCGAGAGTATGTTCGCTACCGTATCACCCACGACCGCGTTCCTCGCGTGTCCCATGTGGAGGTAACCGGTGGGGTTTGCGCTTACGAATTCGACAAGGACGCTGAGACCATTGCCGACGTTGGAAGTCCCGAACTTCTCACCGAGCCTCGTAATCTCGGCGAGCTTGCTTACAATAGCTTCTTCCCTTACGAAGAAGTTAATGAAGCCGGCCCCCGCGATCTCGACCTTTCTGAAGAGGGTCTCTCTCTCGCCGGGGAGGTTTTCGATAATGAGCTCCGCTACCTGCCGCGGGTTCTTACCCATTTTTTTGGCGAGGATCATGGCCGTATTTATCGAAAAATCGCCGAATTCTTTCCGTTTCGGGATGCTGACCTCGACCTCGGAAGGGAGACCGGTCATGTTGATTTTCTTTCCTATGCTCTCGACCGACTGTAAAACTACTCTCTCTATATCTTCTTTCATATCGTTATGAGGAAATTACACCATATATCGCGGGGAGTTACAAGAAAACCCCATATGCCTGAACGCGTACCCGGGCAAAAGACCGGGGCGATTAGAACTGAGGGAGCAGCTCGGCCGGGGATAGATGGGAGACATCGTTCAGTAGCCTTACCTCTACGTTCCCGTTCACGGATACGATCAAATTCTTCGAGGCGGCCCGGAGGTTGAAATTACGGAAGCCCCTGAGACCGACCCCGGTAATCTTGCAGAGGAGCGCCGTGATCGTGAGGTTATGACTGACGGCAACTACCGTCTCGCCCGCGTGGAGGCTGCTCAGTTTTTCAAATACGTTCCACGCCCTCTCCTGCACCTGGAGGAGCGATTCCCCTCCCGGGAGCATGAGGGTTTCCGGACTCTCTCTCCATTCCTTCAAGACGTCCGCGTACCTGTCTCTGATCTCTTCGAAGAGGAGTCCTTCGAGGTCCCCCTGGTCCATTTCCCGGAGGTCCTTATCTATATTGACATCGAGGTCGTGATGGGACGCTATCTGCTTGGCCGTGCGCAACGCCCTCAGGAGGTCGCTCGAATATACGGCGCTGATATCTGCGTCTCTTAACGAATGGGCGAGCTCCTCTATCTGCCTCCGCCCGGTGTCGTTGAGGTCGATATCCGCCACACCCTGACACCTGCCGGTCCTGTTCCAATCGGTTTCGCCGTGACGTATGAGGATAAGGTTCAATGTCGGACTCCCAAACGTAGGTCTAAAACATATTTATACGGCTGTAACGGTTTCGCCCCGTGTCAGTAGGTCTTGTTCTTGAACGGGACGAGCACCCCGCTTGTCTCCGCTTCCTTGGCGAACTCGGATGGCGGCGGGGGAAGGGGGGCGGACTTGCGTACAGCGCTGACACAGTACTCGTCGAACGCGGCGTTTCCGGAAGACTGGTTTACCCTCACGTCGAACACCCTTCCGCTCTGATCGACCTTAAAAAATATCATAGCCTGCATGTTGCCGTCGGTCGGCACGCCGGGCGGTATCCTCCAGTTCCTGCTTATCCTCTGATGGACTTTATCCGTATATAACTGCAGTAAGACCGGATTCACGGAAGACCCGCTGCCGGAACCCTCCATGCTTTCCGAGGACCCCTCGGACGAATCGCCGGGACCGGACTCCGATTCCCCCGGCGTCTCCCCGGAATCGGCCATCGCGAGCTTCTGCTCCTCCCCCATCTCCTCCTCGGGCTCCGCGCTCTCCTCGGACCCGCCCTTTAACTCCTCGAGGACCCTCTGTCTCTTGATATCCTGAAGGACCTTGTTCTTTTCGCTCTCCAGATTTTTTTTGCTGCTTGCAGTGGTTTTCTTGGATTCCGTTTTCGGTTTTTCCGTCGGCTTGGGTTTTTCCGCTACTTCTTTTTTCTCTTCTTTTTTCGGCTCTTCCTTCTTTTCTTCTTTCTTTACTTCCTTTTTTTTCTCCGTCTCAAGGGGTATGACTTCCTTTTTCTCGGGCTCCTCTTTCACGACCTCTTTGGGTTTCTCTTCCTTCACCGGTTCTTCTTTGGGCTCTTCCTTTTTAACCTCTTCCTTCTCAGGCTCTTTAGGGGGTTCCTTTTTTTCGGGTTCGGGAGGCGGAGCTTTGACCTCCTCCTTCTCTTCGACTTTCGGAGGCTCTTCCTTGACGGGCTCCGCTTTCTTAGGCGCCTTCGGACGGGACGGTTGACTCGAGTCCTGTCCGCCTCCGGGTCCAATGCCGGAGAGCGATACCTGTATCGGTCCGCCCGAGCTCGAATGGTTTGAAGTGCCGCTGAACCCCCAGAACAGCACAAGCATCAGCACGGCCGCGTGGAGAGCGACCGAAAAAAACATTCCCCAAAAAGATGTGCCCTTGGATGTATCTTTATCTTCCGGTTTCATTTCCCCGCTCACCTCTGGCCGTCATTCGGAACAGGCTCCGTGATGAGCCCGATCTTCTGTACCCCCGCATTTCTTATCTCCGACATGACTTCGACGACCGTGCCGTACGGAACGCTTGAATCGGCCCTCAGGAATACGTCCTCATCCGTTAAATTTTTGCCCCTACCCACCATAGCCTTCCTTATCTCGATACGGAGCTCGTTCAATGTGTACCGCTCCTTCTCGATGAATATTTCCCCGTCTTTATTAAGCGTGACGACGACCTTCCTCTCCTGGTCGAGCGACGGCATGGGACGGGACTCCGTATTCGGCAGGTTCACGTCCACCCCCTGATAGAGTATAGGGGTCGTGACCATGAAAATAACCAGGAGAACGAGCATCACGTCCACGAAAGGGGTGACGTTGATCTCGGACATCACGGAGCGTCCGTTATTCTTACCGGTCTGCATTCCCATTTTTCTTATACCTTCTTGATGTATCTGTCCACGATGTTGAGGAATTCCGAGGAAAAGTTTTCCATTTCTATGTCTATCCTCTTCACCCTGCTGACGAAATAGTTATACGCGATAACTGCCGGTATAGCGGCTGCGAGACCTATAGCGGTGGCGACGAGGGCCTCGGCGATACCCGGGGCCACGGCCTGCAGCGTGGGCACGCCCTGGCTCCCCGCGAGTCCGATGAACGAGGTCATGATCCCCCAGACCGTGCCGAAGAGACCGATAAAAGGCGCCGCGCTCCCCGTGGTCGCGAGAAATATCAGAGAGCCTTCGAGCTTGGCGGTCTCTGACGCCATGGTCCTTTTGAGCGCCCTTTCGACGAGCTCAACCACACCGAGCTCGTTCACTATCACTTCCGAATTCGTCTTCGATTCGGCGCTCTGGGCCGCGCTGCTCGCCCGCCTCAGCTTCAGGATCTCCGTGTACCCGGCCCTGAACACCTCGGCGATCGGTCCCCCGATGTGCTTTGTCGAGGAGTATAGGTTCCCGAAGTTGCCGCTCGCGTTATAGAGCTCGAGGAATTTCTCCGATCTCTTGGTCGCCCTTTTCAGGACGAAGGCCTTCGAAAAAATTATCGTCCACGATATCACGGACATAATTAAAAGGATGAGCAGCACGACCTTCACGACCGGGCCCGCATCGGTAATGAGGTTCGTGATTTTTATCTGGCCGGCTCCGTTATTCGCCTGCGCCTCTAAGAGTAGATATATCCAGTTTGTCATCTGTGTTGACCCGCTGATAAGTTGGATTTAGGGTTTGAATGAAAATCAACGCTTTTGATTGTTACATACGAATGAGCCGCATTTAAGATTCCATATTAAGTTTTCCATACTTAAAAACTAAAATCAAATAAAATTCGTAATAAAACACTCAATTCCGCGAGTTTGTCGGTTCGTCCGCCCAAGGTGTATAATTGTCATTTCGGTAAAGAGGGGAAGAAATTCCCGAAATTCAAAGGGAGGCCGGGTAATAGAATGATCAGGGGAGCAAGGTTCACAGGTTTGACAGCGGCGCTGCTGATAATTACGGCTTCATTCGCAGGGGCCGTCGAGGACAGGTACAGGATAGTCATCGAGGAGAGCTTTTACGTGGTAAAGCCCGAGAACAGGGAAAAGTTCCTCGAGATTTACAGGGAGAAGCTCTACCCCTTCTGGAGCGAGATGCAGAAGCGCGGGATCATAGTCGACGAGTACAAGCTCTTCACGCAGCGGGTGCATACGCTCGAGCCGCTCTGGACATATAAGACGGTCGTTAAATTCAAGAACTACGAGTCTATAGACAGGTGGCTCGATCTCAGGGACGAGGTCTATAACAAGCTCTTTCCCGAAGGCGGCGGGTATGAAAAGCCGAGGAAGGAGCTCGACCTCATTACGGAAGACCACTGGGACGAGTTCATAAAGGAAATCCCGCTTAACAAGAAGAATTAATCCCCGAAGAGGCCTTTCTGCACGCGGGGCACGGGCATGTTGAGGTGGGAATACGCAAGCTGGGTGACTACCCTTCCCCTGGGGGTCTTTGCAAGGAGCCCCTGTCTTATCAAAAAGGGCTCGTATACGTCTTCGATTGTGTCCCTGTCCTCGCTCACCGCGGCCGCTATCGAATCTATACCCACGGGCCCTCCGCCGAACTTCCCGATTATAGTCTCGAGAATCGCCCTGTCGAGGTTATCGAGCCCGAGCGGATCCACCTCGAGCATCTCCAGGGCAGAGGCCGCGACTCCGGTATCTATCACGCCGTCCGCCCTGACCTCCGCGAAATCCCTCACCCTCTTCAAGAGCCTGTTCGCTATACGGGGCGTGCCGCGCGCGCGGCAGGCGAGCTCGACGACCCCGTCGGGGGTGATCTCCACCCCCAGTATACCGGCTGACCTCTTCAGTATCTCCTCGATCTCCCCGGAGGTATAGTAATCGAGCCTGAGGTCCACGCCGAACCTGGACCTCAGCGGAGACGTCAGCAGGCCCGTCCTCGTGGTGGCCCCGATCAACGTAAACCTGTTCACCGAAACCTTCATCGACTTCGCGGTCGGCCCGTCGCCTATCATAATGTCTATCTTATAGTCCTCCATCGCCGAATAGAGGTACTCCTCCACTATGCGGTTTAGACGGTGTATCTCGTCTATGAAGAGCACGTCCCTGTCTTCGAGGTTGGTAAGTATGGAAGCGAGGTCGCCCACCCTCTCTATAACGGGCCCGGATGTGGCGTGGATCCTCACGCGGAGCTCGTTAGAGACGACGTGCGCGAGTGTGGTCTTGCCGAGACCGGGAGGGCCGTAGAGGAGCACGTGGTCGAGGGCTTCCCCCCGCCTCCTCGCGGCTTCGATGAAAATTCCTACCTTTTCCTTTACCTTGACCTGACCAAGATAGTCCTTAAGCCGGTCGGGCCTGAGGTTGATATCGAGGAGCGACTCTTCTTCCCCGTCTTTGGGGCTCAGCAGCCTTTCCGCCATTTCATGCTCCCTCTAATATGAGTAATCCTAATTATAAATGAATAGAACCCCGATAGAAATCCGCCACCCCGGAAAGAAGCTCACACCCTCCTCATCGCCTTGAGCGATTCCCTGAGAGCAGTCTCTATATCGCTTTCGCCGGCCGAGATTCGCTCGATCTCGGAAATATGCTCGTCGATCTCAGCCCTTTTATATCCGAGGTTGAGGAGCGCCGACACGACGTCCTCGAGGATGCCCGCTTTCTTTACAGCTTCTCCCGGCATGCTGAGCCCGGAGATCTTGTCCTTTAACTCCATAGTCAGTCTCGAAGCGAGCTTGGGTCCTATGCCCGGTATTTTCTTTTTGTCGAGGCCGCCCGACGACAGGGCGGATGCGAATTCGGCGGGAGATATGTAGGAAAGTATATTGGTCGCGAGCCTGGGACCGACCCCCGCAACGCTTATAAGGAGCGTGAAAACCTCGCGCTCGTCCTCCGAGTGAAATCCGAAGAGCTCGATCGACGAGTCCTTCATGCTCGTATGTATTTTTAATTCGGTCTCGCCCCCCGTCTCGGGGAGCCTGTAATATGTAGAAAGGGGAACGGTGACTCCATAGCCGACGCCGTTTACGTCGACTACCACCTTCCCGAGCGATTTATGTGCAACCTTACCCCTTAGAAGGGAGATCATTTAGAGTGAAGCGCCTCCTCCTCTTCCGCGGCTCGGTGAATTCCTTGCCCAGTCTCGACTCGATGCGGGAGAGATTTATGTGGCAGAGCGCAATCGCTACGGCGTCCGAAGCGTCTTCCGTTTCGAACCCGGATACCCCGAGTATCATCGAGAGCATCCGCTGAACATCGGACTTGCCCGCCCTCCCGCTCCCCGTGAGCGCGAGCTTGACCTTGGTAGGAGGGTATTCGAATACCGGGATACCCGAATTGGAGGCCGCCAGCAGAGCTACCCCTCTCGCTTCCCCGAGCTTTATCGCGCTCTTCGCGTTCTTCGCAAAGAATATATCCTCGACGGACATCACCTCGGGCGAGTGTTCGCCGATCACATTTATGAGAGACTCGTATATTATTTTTAACCTTTGATAGAGCGGAAGGCCCTGTCCCGGCGCTATGCTCCCGCTCGCCAGGTGCTCGACATCCCCGTCGCGGGACTCGAGGACCCCGTAACCGCAAACCCGGGAGCCGGGGTCTATTCCGATGACCTTCATTTCAGGACGCCAGGCTCAGCATGAGGTCCTCGGATACGTCGAAGTTCGAATATACGTTCTGGACGTCGTCGCTGTCCTCGAGCGCCTCCATGAGCCGGATCATGTTCTCAGCTTCCCTGCCTTCGATCTTTATGCTGTTTTGAGGGATCATCGTGACCTCAGCATTCTCGTAGCCAAGACCCGCGCCCTGTATGGCGGACTTGACCGCTTCGAACGACTCGGGCGGCGTGATCACGACGAGCTCGCTTTCTTCCGTAGTCACGTCGTCGGCCCCCGCGTCGAGAGCGATTTCGAAGACCTTGTCCTCGTCGACCTTGCTCTTCTCAAACGCGATCCTTCCCTTCATGTGGAACATCCAGGAGACGCATCCGGATTCCCCGAGGCTGCCGCCGAACTTGGTGAATATCCTTCTTATGTCGGACACCGTCCTGTTCTTGTTGTCGGTGAGCGTCTTGACCAGCACGGCGCTTCCGCCGGGCCCGTACCCCTCGTAGGACAGTTCATGATACTCTTCCCCGCCCATTTCTCCGGTACCCCGTTTTATCGCGCGGTCGATTGTATCGTTCGCCATGTTCTGGTTTTTCGCGGCCGCGATCGCAGTCCTGAGGCGCGGATTGGATTCCGGTTCGCCGCCGCCGTGTTTAGCCGCAACGGTCAGCTCCCGTATAAGCTTCGTGAAGGCCTTACCCCTCTTCGCGTCTACCGCCGCCTTTCTATGCTTGATATTAGCCCATTTCGAATGGCCTGACATGGTTATATCACCTCGCTACCGAATATTGAAACATGCTATATAAGAATTCTAAGACATTAGGGAATGATTGGCAAGCCGTATCGCTGCCCTTTATCTGACCCTCTTCACAGTAACCGTGAGGGGCTGAGCGCCCCCGATTTTGGTCGTTATCGTCGAGACCGGAGTCCCTTTATTGATCTCTCCGACAGTCAATATCTTGGTAGACGGGCTTATAACCTGACCGGTCAGGGAGCTGAAATCGAACCTTATTTCGGCGTTATCGGGGAGGCCGAAGACCTCGGCCGTAATAGGGGCGGGGGTATCGATATCCGTTTCGGATACGATGATGTTATAACCCCAGGCCTGAATATCGGAATTGATAAATGTGCCGCCCGGCTCCTTCAGGCTCACCCTCATCATCCCTTCTTTGTTGACTACCGTCGCCGGGAGGTCCTGGAACTCGACCGCAGCCTGGTCGGGCTTCATCGCGACGATGCTCCCGTTTATGAACTTGTTATCCGCATTGTTGAGAACGCCCAGCTCGACCTTGCTCGGCTCGAAGATGTTCATGCTTGGAAACGAAAAAACGGTGCTCAGGTACCCGAACTCTATGACGAGCTTCCTGATTGATTTCAATACCCCTCCCGACGGCGCCGCCGTTTCGGCGGGTTTCGAAATCTTCAATATGCCCTCGTCTCCCGATACGATGACACCGTAAGCCCCTCCGGCAGCCTGAGGGAGGCTGAATTTCCGCCAGCCGTCGGTCATAATCCTGACCTCTATATCCACCTTCTGTCCTATGAGTCCGTTCTTGTCTATTGTTCTGACGGTAGAAACCTTTCCGGTATAGAGAGGGTTGATGAATATCTCTCCGTCGAGCGATGTTAGCTCCACTTCCGTGTACCTGGGCGGTGAGGAAGACCGGGTGTCCCGGCCGTCGTCGTCCGCCTGGGCGAGAAGCGTTTCGCCCACTTCGCCGGAAGGCGTTACAGACGTGCGGCCCGGAGCCGAAACAGCGTCCGGATGAACGAAATACGCCGCTAACAGAGCCAGCGCCAATAATACTAAAAAATTAGGTACGCGTGTCATAACACCCTCGGTTTAAAACAATATTTGCTCGTCGTGCGGTATACGGCCCCGCCCCGTCAAAATTTGATTATAGCATAAGGAGCCGTGTTTGTTTACCATCCTCTGCCGCGCGAAGAAAACCGCGGGCTTTTATTATTACCGAAAAATCTCACTTGACAAATTACACGCTTTACATGCATAATAATGTTGTCTAAACTTTTATAGCAACTCAAAGAGAACTGACACTCATTTCCATAAATTCGTAAAGTGACAATTGCAGTAAATTCCAAAAAATAATGAGTCAAGGACTTATAACACATGGCTAGAGCGACCAAATTACGGGAAAAACCCGAAGACAAGGAAGTTTTGTCGGAAGAATCTCATTTCCTCCACTTGAACGACATCAGAAACCAGAAGAGCGCAGAGCTCATGAAAATGGCGAGGGATCTCGAGATCGAAGAGACTTCGCGCATGACGAAGCAGGACATCATATACGCAATACTGAAGGCTCAGAGCGAGAAAGAAGGGGTAATTTACGCCGAAGGCGTGCTCGAAATACTATCCGAGGGATACGGGTTCCTCAGGTCTCCTAAATACAGCTATCTGCCCGGACCCGATGACATCTACGTTTCGAAATCACAGATCCGTTCATTCAATTTGAAAACCGGAGATACGGTAGGGGGGCAGGTAAGGCTGCCCAGAGAAGGCGAGAAGAACCTGGCTCTCCTGAAGATAGAAGAGGTGAATTTCGAATCCCCCGAAGTGTGCAGGGAGAGGGTGGCTTTCGAGAACCGCGTCCCTCTTCACCCGGATAAGAAATTACTGCTCGAATACGACCCGAACGACTTCTGCACCAGGGTGCTCGACTTATTCATCCCCATCGGTATGGGCCAGAGGGGATTGATCGTGGCTCAGCCGAGAACAGGTAAAACGATACTGCTCCAGAGGATCGCGAATGCGATAACCAGGAACCACCCCGATGTGGCCCTTATAGTGCTGCTGATCGATGAGCGACCGGAGGAAGTAACGGATATGGAACGGTCGGTCAACGGGGAAGTGGTGAGCTCGACCTTCGACGAGCCGCCCCAGAGACACATCCAGGTAGCCGATATGGTGCTGGAGAAGGCGAAGAGGCTCGTAGAGCACGGCAAGGACGTAGTAATCCTTCTCGACAGTCTCACGAGGCTGGCCCGCGCAAGCAATACGGTTACGCCGGCGAGCGGAAGGGTGCTTTCGGGAGGTATGGAGGCAAACGCGCTCCAGAGACCGAAGAGGTTCTTCGGCGCGGCCAGGAACACGGAAGAGGGCGGAAGTCTGACCATAATCGCCACGGCGCTCATAGATACGGGCAGCAGGATGGACGAGGTTATTTTCGAAGAATTCAAGGGAACGGGCAACATGGAGGCCTACCTCGACAGGAGGCTCGCCGACAAGAGGGTATTCCCCGCGCTCGACCTGCAGCGTTCAGGCACGAGGAAGGAAGAACTCCTCCTTTCCCCGGAAGTACTCAACAAGGTGTGGCTCCTGAGAAAGGTGCTTAGCCCGATGAACACAGTTGAAGCGATGGAATTCCTCCTCGACAAGATGAGCGGAACGAAGTCGAACAAGGAATTCTTCAACATGATGAATTCCTGAACCGGACCCGGCCCCGATAAGTCCTCAAATTCACATTTAAAAATCCCGGCTGAATAAATCTACTGGACACGCAATTGATCCGCCGTATTGTGCTGCCCGGATGAATTCCTTTATAATTAGGACCGAACTTGAATAGCCGCGTAATAATGAAGCCGTATTTATCCCGTCTCGCAATGAAGCTGGGACTTCTATTCCCGATATTACTTTTCCTGACCGTCACGGCGGCAGAGGGGAAGGAACGTCCCGTGTTCGATCCCGAAGCCCGTTTTCATCCTGTATACGCAGAGCACGGGATGGTCGTGTCCGAGAGTGCATACGCGACCAGGGCCGGGCTCGAGGTGCTGAGGGATGGGGGGAACGCGGTAGACGCAGCCGTTACGGCCGGGTTTACGATGGCCGTCACGTATCCCCGGGCGGGGAACCTCGGAGGGGGAGGCTTCATGCTGATTTACCTCCCGGGAACGAAGGAAGCGGCCGCGATAGATTACAGGGAGAAGGCGCCCGGGGCCGCGAGAAGCAGTATGTACCTGAACGATAAAGGCGAAGCCGACGGGGAGAAATCCCTTCACCACATAATAGCCGCGGGCGTGCCGGGCACAGTGGCGGGACTCGCGCTCGCGCTCGACAAGTACGGCACGATTACCCTCGAAAGGGCCCTCAGACCCGCGATAGACCTCGCCCAGAACGGGTTTCCGGCGGATGAAGAATTAATCAGATCGCTTTCCAAGGTCAAGGAAAGGATGGAGGCGTCTCCCGGAAGCATGAAAATATTTTTTAAGGACGGCGGGGAGAGCTATGCCGCGGGGGAGCCGCTGATACAGAAAGACCTGGCATGGACACTCAGGCAGATAGCGGAATCGGGCCCGGGAGCGTTTTACGAAGGGGCGGTTTCGGAAAAGATAACCGGCTTTATGAAAGAAAAAGGCGGCCTAATAACAAAAGAGGACCTCGCGTCCTACGAGGCTATCGTCAGAAAACCCGTCCGCGGGAGTTACAGGGGATACGACATTTATTCCATGCCGCCCCCGAGCTCGGGCGGGGTGCTCCTGATAGAAATGCTGAACATTCTCGAAAGGTTCCCTCTCGCATCCTACGGGCACAATTCCGCCCGGACTATACACGTCATGGCGGAATGCATGAAGCTCGCCTACGCCGACCGCTCTATGTATCTGGGGGACCCCGACTTTGTCGACGTACCGGTCTCGCGCCTTATATCGAAAGAATACGCACGGGGCTTGAGCGCAGGGATCGATCCCGAAAGAGCGACGCCGAGCGAGATGATTCCCCCCGGCGGGAAGGCCCCCCGTGAGGGCGGAAACACCACGCACTTCTCCGTGATAGACAAATGGGGGAACGCGGTCTCTAACACGTACACGCTCAACTTCAATTACGGCTCGGGCCTCACGGTCCCGGGAACAGGGGTACTGCTCAATAACGAAATGGACGATTTCTCCATTACGCCGGGCGTCCCTAACGCGTACGGACTCACGGGCGGGGAATATAACGCGCTCGCTCCCGGTAAGAGAATGCTGAGCTCCATGACGCCCACTATAGTGCTCAGGGACGGAAAGCCGTTTCTAATCACTGGGAGCGTGGGCGGGAGCCTCATCATAACAACCGTGCTCCAGGTCTTGACGAACGTAATCGATTTCGGGATGAACGTAGCCGAGGCGACGTACGCGGTGAGGATGCACCACCAGTGGCTCCCCGACGAGCTCCTGACCGAGAGGGGCCTAAGCGCCGATACGGTAAAGCTGCTTTCAGATATGGGTTACAGCGTAGTTACGGGGGATACGATGGGGAGCGCCCAGAGCATCGTAAAAATCGGGGATTACATATACGGAGTGACCGACCCGAGGAGGCCGGGGGGGCTTGCCGAAGGGTATTAAGCCGTGATCTCGAGCATCCTGTCTATCGACCTCTTGGCCCTGACCGCTATATGCTCGGGCACCTTCACCTCAAAGACTTCTTCCCTGAGGGATTTCAGCACCTTTTCGAGTGTTATCATCTTCATGTACTTACAGACCGCGTTCTCCCTCGCAGGATAGAACGTCTTATCCGGATTGTCTTTCCTCAGCTTGTAGAGCATTCCTGTTTCGGTCGCGATGATGAACTCCTTCGCTTCGGAATCCCTCGCGAACTTGGTCATGCCGCCGGTCGATAAAAATTTGATGTGGCCGTTTCCATTGGCCGTCCCGCCGTTCAGGCCCTGATAGAGGAGGTTCGTCGTACAGCCGCATTCGGGATGGACGACGAGCTCTGCGCCCGGATGCGCGTGTTTCATTTCCTTTAAATCCTCTGTCTTTATACCGGCATGAACGTGGCACTCACCGGGCCAGACGTGGATCTTCCTCCCAGTAACCTTGGCCGCATAAGCCCCGAGAAACATGTCGGGGAGGAAAAGGATCTCCTTATCCTCGGGTACGGCGCTCACGACCTTGACCGCGTTTGAGGACGTGCAGCAGTAATCGCTCTCGGCCTTTACTTCGGCCGTCGTATTTACATACGAGACCACCACAGCGCCCGGGTGCTCCTTTTTCCACTCACGCAGCTGGCCGGCATCGATCGTATCGGCGAGTGAGCAGCCCGCGCCGAGATCGGGCAGGAGCACTTTCTTCTTCGGGGAGATGATGGAGGCGGTTTCAGCCATAAAATGCACGCCGCAAAATACGATGATATCCGCTTCCGTTTTCGCTGCCATCTGCGAAAGCGCGAGCGAATCGGCCGTAAAATCAGCCGCGTCCTGCACCTCGGGCAGCTGGTAATTATGCGCGAGAATAACGGCGTTTTTCTCTTCTTTAAGCCTTTTTATCTCGTCATATATGAGAGAATAGTCTTCCATTCATTCCTCAACTTACTAACATCATTAATAAAATTATTATACCACATAGAGCCCTATATCTAAAGCCGGGGCCGAGTGGGTAAGGGCTCCTACCGATATGAAATCCACCCCTGTTTCAGCGACTTCCCTCACATTTTTGATATTGATGCCGCCCGAGGCCTCTACGAGCGCATTTCTGTCTATGAGACGCACCGCTTTCCTCATTTGTTCGGGACTCATGTTGTCGAGCATTATGATATCGGCCCCGGCTATGAGCGCCTCCTTCACCTGCTCAAGGCCGGACGTCTCGACCTCTATCTTGTATTTCTGCCTGTACTTCTTGCGTATGACCGCGACCGCTTCCGCTATACCGCCCGCAATCCCGATATGATTATCCTTTATCAGGACCCCGTCGAAGAGCCCGAAGCGGTGGTTATACCCCCCGCCTACGGAAACCGCGTATTTATCCAGTATGCGGAGTCCCGGGGCCGTCTTCCGCGTGTCGAGAATCTTCACCGGCAACCCCTCGACCGCCTTAACGTATTTGGATGTGAGTGTGGCTATGCCGGAGAGCCTCTGAAGGATATTGAGGGCGAGGCGCTCGCCCGAGAGGAGAGCCCTCGTGCCCCCGTTGATCTCGGAAATGATATCGCCCGGCTTTATATTCTCGCCGTCGCTTATATTGTCGACGCACACCACGGTCGGGTCGAGTTTCTGAAAGACACGCTTCACTATCGGGAGACCGGCTATCACCCCTTTGGCCTTGGCGCGAATGACCGCCTTGCTGTCCCGCTTTTCCGTGGCGAGCGGGTTCGTGGTGATGTCGCCGTCGCCCAGGTCTTCCCTGAGGGCGTATTCTATGATGCGGTCCACGCGGTTAAAATCGAGCTCTATTTTTTTCATACGTTAACCGGTCACGCCGAATAATCGGCCCCGCTCAAATACTATACCTTTCATACGGGCAGAGCGGCAGGCTCCTCGCCCTTTTTCAGAATAATGTGCTTCCGCCACCCGGGATCCTCTTCGGGGAAGTCCTCTCTTATGTGCACGCCCCTCGATTCCTCCCTCAGGAGGGAGAAACGGGTGATGATGGCGGAGACATCGAGAACCATCTTTAGCTTTAATCTATGATAACCTGAAAGTCTCTCCAAAGAAGAAGTCATGTCAGCAAGCTCCGTCAGGGCTTCCTCCAGGCCCTCCCTGCTCCTCACTATCCCGACGCGTCTGTTCATTATACGGGAAGCGTCAGTCTTCAATTCCCTGAACAATTTTTTCTGGGACACCGATGATTGAAAGAGGGCGGGGTCGAATTCGGCAACGGGCACACGGTATTGGTCTTGAGACATTGCCCTGGCCCCGTCGACCGCGCGCCTGGCGAAGACCACGCACTCGAGCAGCGAATTGCTCGCGAGCCTGTTTGCGCCGTGTACGCCGGTGCACGCGACCTCGCCGCATGCGAAGAGACCTTTAATGTTCGTCTCTCCCGAAAGGCCGGTCTTCACCCCCCCGATCGTATAGTGAGCCGCGGGAGCGACGGGGACCAGGCCCCCGGTCATGTCCACACCGTAGGCCAGGCAGGCCTGATAGATATTCGAAAACCGGGTTTTTATATAGGCCGGATCGAGGTGCCTCATGTCCAGATGGACATAATCCCTGCCCGACTTTTTCATCTCCATGTATATAGCGCGGGATACAAGGTCCCTGGGCGCGAGCTCCCCGAGCTCGCTGTAGTTATGCATGAAACGCTTTCCCCCGCTGTCGAGAAGGTGCGCGCCCTCCCCCCGCACGGCTTCCGATATGAGGAAGCTCGCACCGTTTTCATTATAAAATGCCGTCGGGTGGAACTGCACGAACTCCATATCCGCTATCTCCGCCCCGGCATAGTACGCAAGCGCGATACCCTCGCCGGTCGCGCCCTCGGGGTTGGTCGTTCTTTCGTAAAGGGCGCACGCCCCCCCTGTCGCGAGTATCGTGGATTTCGATACAAACGCAACGGGGCTGAGGTTCCCGTCGGCGGCGAGCGCCCCCGAGCACAGTGTCCCGTCCGAGAAGAATCCGATTACACCCGTGCTTTCGAACTTTGTTATCGATTTATTGTTCTCGACCGCGGCGATCAGGAACTTGACCATCTCCCTCCCCGTGGAGCTGCCCCCCGCGTGGAGGACTCGTCTCTTCGTATGCCCGCCCTCGAGCCCGAGCTCGAGACCTTTCTCCCCGGTATCGAACTTCATTCCCAGCCTGATGAGATCGGCTACACGCTCCTTCCCCTCGTTGACCAGGACCGTAACGGCTTCGGTATCGTTGAGCCCCCTCCCCGCCCTGAGCGTGTCTTCTATGTGGAACCACGTCGAGTCCTCAGGATCAACGACGGCCGCTATACCCCCTTGCGCCCAGTAGGAATTGCTCTCCTCGACCGTCGATTTCGTGAGGAGGGTGACGCTCCCGAACCCCGAGGCGTAAAGTGCCGCGTATAGTCCCGCCAGACCGCTTCCGATTATGAGAAAATCAGAATGTATTTCCCTGATGTCCGAAGCGCTTGCTCGAGATTTGCTCATATTCGACCCTTATCCCTTCTGAACTGATATATGAATAGAACGTTACCCGGAAGTTATGGATTCCAGCAATGCGGTTTTTATCTCTTCAATCTTGTCCGGGTCGGTAATTTTTTTACGGTTCATGTCGACGACGTAAAAGGCGTCGACCACCTGATCGACCTTCGTCGAAATCTTCGCATATTCGATCGACAGACCGAGATTCTTCATTGTCTTCGTGATGTCGTAGAGAAGCCCCGCCCTGTCGTACGTGATTACGTCGATCACGGTAGCGGCGTCCGAAGATTCGTTGTCAATCATGATTCTCGTCGGGTACTGGGGTATCGCCTTGCTGTAAAGGGACCTTTCCTGCCTCCTCCTCGCGACGAGATTCTCAACGTCCGTCTTTCCCGTGAGCACCTGGTTCAGATTATCCTTCAGCTTTTCCCACACCTCTTCCCCTTCTTTCACAGACTGGCCGAGCTTGTTCACGTAGAAGACGTCGAGGATCCTGCCGTCTTTCCGTGTCGTGATACGCGCTCCGAGGACGTTCAGACCCGATGCCCTCACGACACCGCAGAGCTTGGCGAAGATCCCGGGTTCATCGAAACCCCAGAAAGTAAATTCGTTATACTCCTCGTGCGGATAAAAAAGCACGTCCATGCCCACGGCGTCTTTGGATTTCTCGATGAGGCCCAGATGGTAGGCGATCTTTCTCGGCGAGAATCCGAGGAAATAGGATTCGGGCATGGTCTCGAGTATAGCCGCGACGTTCTTCCTGGAGACCCTGCTGCCGAGAATCCCCATAACTTCGTCTATCACCCTCTTCTGCCTCGCGTGCGGGTTTTCCGCTTTGAAGCTTCCCCTTTCGAGGACTTTGGCTGTCCTTATGAATATCTCCTTCAGGAGCATCCCCTTCCAATTCGTCCACACGTCCGGACCGACCGACTTTATATCCGCGAACGTCAGCAGATAAAGGAGCGAAAGGGTCTCGAGTGTCTTGACGGCCTTGGCAAACCTCACTATGAGGCTGTAATCGTGTATGTCTCTTCTCTGCGAGAAATGGGACATCAACAGGTGGTTTTTAACCAGGAATTCGAGCTGCTGAGTCTCGGTAGAATTAAGCCCCAGCCTTTGCGCGATCCTCGGGATCATCGCCGCCCCTTTATCCGCGTGATCCTTCCCCTCCCCCTTGCCCATATCGTGAAAGAGGCACGCGAGATAGAGCACGTGCCTGCTGACGAGGGATTCGGCTGTCTTTGTCAGGAGCGGGTGCTCTTTTTCGTATTTATAGTTGAGGAGGTTCTCTATCTCCCTCACCATGAATATGGAATGGACGTCTACCGTGTAAACGTGATAAGCGTCGTGCTGGACCATGCAGACTATTTTTCCGAACTCCGGGATATAATGACCCAGAAAACGGAGCCGGTTCATCTCGAAGAGGATGTCGGCGACGTTCTTTCCCTTCTTGAGAAGCCTGAGGAACGAAGCGTTGAGCTCGGGGTTCGACCTCACGCTCTCGTCCATGCTCGTGACGCTCACGTTTTCCCTTATGAGGTCGAGCAGGTAATTGCTCATCCTCGCGTGATACTTGTCGGAGTATTCGAAGGCCCGCATCAGGTTTGCGGGGTTATCCCTGAAGATATTGATATTGGAGGCTGACAGCATCCCGCCCTGTATGATAAAGCCGTTGTCGAGGGGCACCGTTTTTGCGCTCCTGACGCCGGACTTATGTCCCATGATACATTTTTCTATGAGTCTCTTCGACTGCTCCCTCAGCTCGTTCCCGCGGAGATAATAGATCCTCATGAACCTCTCGACGGCAGGGAGCTCGCCGTCCTTGAAGCCGAGGAACCTGGCGACCTTTTCCTGAAATTCGAAGCCGAGCCTGTCCTCTCTCCTGCCGGCGAGGTAATGAAGCTCCGACCTGACCAGAAGGAGGAAATTCAGGCTCTTTTCGAATATCCTGATTTCGTTCTCCATAAGTATCCCTTTTGGGAGGAGGTCGGAAAAGTATTTGACCTTGAACTTGGCCTGTGCGATCCAGAGGGCGTAATGGATATCCCGGAGACCGCCCTCGCCTTCCTTTACATTGGGCTCGAGGAGGTATACCGACCTGCCGAACTTGTTTATCCTCTGCTCGTTCTCCCTGATCTTGCTCTGGATGAACTTATGCGAGAAGGTGGGGAGGAGCTGGTAGTAGATTTTTTTTTCCAGGTCGGCGTAGAGCTGCTCGCCGCCGCATACAAACCTGCTGTCAAGAAGTGAAGTGAGTATCGTCGTGTCGTCTTCCTGAGAGAGCTCCATGCATTCGTCGATCGTTCTCACCGAATGGCCGACGTCGAGACCGAGGTCCCAGAGCAGGTAGAGGAGCTTCTCCGTAGCCTCTTTCGCCAGTGTCTTGTTGCGGGGCTTATAGAGGAACATGATGTCCACATCGGAATACGGACAGAGCTCGTTCCTGCCGTAACCCCCGAGCGCAATGACGCAGACATTTTTAAGGTCATTGAACCCCTGCTCGGCGAGCGCCTGCTTTATCAGCTTGTCTACAATTTCCGATCTCTTTTTAGCAAGCATGCTCCCCGAGAGCGCTTTACTGTGCTTCGCCTTGCTCTCATGGTACGCCATAAGCTCCATGTTTTTTCTGTCGAGCCTTTCTTTAAGGACCCTGACCAGTTCACCTTTTTCCATAACGATGTCAGCGGCTTTGCTCATGGAGTTCTCTCTAGTCTTTATATTACATGCTTATTTATATTTCCGAGATTTATTACAATTTCACGCTCACCGAAACCCCGTCCCTGAGCGGCATAATCGTGGTAAAAAAGCCCTCGTTGGAAAAGAGGAGCCGCGTGAACTCTCTCACGCCTTCCGTGCTCGGGGAGTCGTCCTGCGTCAGCACCCTGCCCGACCAGAGCACGTTGTCCGTTATGAAAATACCGCCCTTCCGTAATTTTTCATAGGCGGCGTCAACGACAAGAGGATAATACTCCTTGTCTATATCGTTGAAGATAATGTCGAACCCGCCCGGTGACCCTTCGAGGATTTTAACCGCGTCCCCCGTCCGGATATCGAGCCTTTGCCCGAGCCCGGCCCTGCTGAAGAAATCCCCGGCCGCGCGCGCGTTCTCGTCCGAAATGTCCGTATATACGACCGAGCCGTCTTCGCCTACGGCTTTTGCGAACCAATACGCCGAATAGCCGAAACCCGAGCCCAACTCGAGCACGCGTTTCGCATTGATCATCAACGCCAGCTGAAAGAGAAGCCTCCCGACCAGTGGGCCGACGATAGGGAATTCGCTCACCCTCGCGTGCTCCTCCATCTCTTTCAGGATCGAATCCCCGGCAGGCGTCAGGGACTCCATGTAATCTTCTATATCAGGGTTGAGTATATATACATCCGAATGCGATGCCCGTTTCATTTTCTCCTGAACTCTGCATACGTTTCGCTGAAATCGCTATCCTTGTTTTCTATCCTCGCCATAACAAACAGCAGGTCAGAGAGCCTGTTCAGGTAAACCAGCACCTTCTTCCCCGCATCCGCTCCTTCCTCTTCGATCAGCTTGACGACCTTCCTTTCCGCCCTTCTCGCCACGGTCCTCGCGAAATGGAGATGAGCCCCGCCGGGGTTCCCGCCCGGGAGTATAAATTCCTTAAGCGGCTCAAGCTCGAGCAGCAGCTCGTCGATCAGAGACTCAAGCGCCTTGATCCTGCCCTCGTCTATCCTGGGTACGTCGAGACCGGGAGGGCTCGCGAGGTCGGCGCCCACGATGAACAGGTCCTTCTGCACGGTTTCGAGAATATCGCCGAGCCTCTTGTGAGCCACGTCGGTACGGGCAAGCCCGAGCGCCGCGTTAAGCTCGTCCACGTCCCCGTACGCGTCCACCCTCGTGGAGGCCTTGCTCACCCTCATACCGCCCACGAGCGAGGTCAGCCCTTCGTCCCCGGTTTTGGTATAGACCCTCGTGATTCTCTTTTTCGCCACGTTGAAATATTAACCGAACGGTCATTACGGTTCAAACCGGGAGGATTCAATTAGTGGAAGTCATTTATTTAAGAACGGGGGGGAATGAAAAATAGACAGACCGGCCCCGGGTGAAAATCCCGTCAAACGCACCCGGGCTATATTCGTATAATTCCCTTATTATCAGCGTATCGGACGCCCGGGCGCAGCCTAGAGCGCCCCTTCGATAACGTCCGTGATATGTTTCTTGGGGAGAGCGCCCATGATCCTGTCCCCCGGACTCCCGTCCTTGAACATTATCATAGTAGGGATGGCTCTTATTCCGAAAGTCTGCGCGTGTTTCGGATTTTCGTCGACGTTTAGCTTGGCGATCTTCACCCGGCCCTCGTAATCGGCGGCGATCTCTTCAAGCGTCGGGCCGAGAGCCCGGCACGGACCGCACCATTCCGCCCAAAAATCAACGAGCACGGGAAGCTCCGACTTAAGCACCTCTTCCTCGAAATTGTCGTCGGTGATATGGACCGTTTTATGCATAACCGAACCTCCTTTCGTAAATTTACCGCTACAGGATATTAGATATACGCGTTGGAGAAAGGATTCAGCGCCCGGAAGGGGCAAAATCCCGTTCCAGAGCCAATGACCCGTGTAATATGCACCGAATAAAACGAAGAAGCATATGCTATACTAAATAAGAAGTGATGCTGATGCGCCCGGAATGAACTGAAATGGATCTATTCTCCCTCGACATCAAAGAGGTATGCAACCTCAATGACTTCTCCGGCACCATACCGCTTTTCCCGTTATCCACAGTCGTATTCTTTCCCAATACCCTCCTCCCGCTCCACGTGTTCGAGCCCAGATACAAGCAGATGGTTCACGACGTCAGCAACTCGGAAGGGATCATAGGCATGGCGCTTCTTAAACCGGGCTGGGAGGCAAACTACTACGGCAATCCGGAAGTGTTCGACGTTGTGGGGATGGGGAGGATTGTGAGCTCGGAAGTCTTCGGGGACGGCAGGATCAACATAGTTCTCTACGGGCTGAAACGGGTAAAAATTATCGAGGTCATGAAAGAGAGCCCCTACAGGGTCGCCCGGGTCGAGCTGGTTGAGAACACGCGCTGCCCGAGCGAGGAGACGTACAGGAGCAAAATCGAGGAGCTTATAACGAAATGGAATTTCGTGCTCGACGAGAAACAGAAGGCCCACCGGATCAACATCAATACCAGGCTCCCTCTGGACAGCCTGACGGACGCCCTGGCGACCCTCATTTTCTCAAACGTCTTCGACAAGCAGTCGCTGCTCGAGGAGCCCGACGTGAAGAAGAGAGCGGAGACAATCATTAAGGACCTGCAGACGAGAATCGATATAATTTCGGTAACATCGAGAAAAAGGCACGAGATACTGGAAAAGAGGAACCTCAACTGAGGTTAATCACCCAGCAAAAACCCGAGGACGAGCCTGTCGGCCTCCTCCTGTCTTTCCCTCCAGAAACCGTGGCCCACTCCTTCAAACCCCTTTAGTTTCGAGCCCGGTATAAGCGAAGCGAGTTCCCTGGTGCGTTTCGGTGAAGTGGTCATGTCGGACTCGCCCAACATAACGAGCGTCGGGGCTTTTATCTTATGCAAGAGGTCAGTCGTATTGTGCCCTTCTACCGCATAACTCTGGCCGATATATCCCCTGAGCGCGTCCGGGTTCTCGGGTATGGCGTCGATGGAGCCGCCGAGCGAGCCCAGGTTCTTCTCTATGTAGTCCCTCGTGTAGCCCAGGTACAGGGCCATTATCCAGACGGCCTTCATGCCGACCTTGGACGCGATCTCCCTCCCCATCCTGAGTATCACGTTTCCGACTTCGTCTCTCGAAGCCGATGAGCAGCCCATGACGAGCTTACGGACCTTTTCGGGATGCTTTATCGCGAGCCACTGGCCTATCATACCGCCCATGGATTTCCCGACTATGTGCGCGGTCTCAATGCCGAGCGCGTCCATAAGCGCCGCGGCATCGTCGGCCAGGTCTTCGGTCGTATACCCGGGTTCGGGCTTCTGGGACCGCCCGGCCCCCCTGTTATCGAATACGACCACCTTGAAGTGCTTCGAATAAACAGGCACCTGCGTCGCCCAGCTCTCGATCTGGCTTCCGAGACCCCCGATGAGAACGACAGGGAACCCCTCACCGTGAACCTCGTAATAAATATTCATACCGTTAGCGACGGTGTATGGCATCGTTCGCAGGTCCCCCTACTTCACAGGCCTCTTGGACTCAAGATATTCGGCTAGTATATATACGGCGGCCATTTTGTCTATTACCTGTTTTCTCTTCTTCCGCCCGACGTCCGCGCTTATGAGAAACCGCTCGGCGTCGGCGGTTGAAAAGCTTTCGTCCCAGTAAATGACGGGGAGGTCAAAGGCGCCCTTTAAAATATCGGCGAATTTCATTATCTCCTGTCCCCTTTTGCCCACGCCCCCGTCGCTCCTGTACGGAATGCCGACGAGTATCTCTGTGGGCGCATACCGCTCGATAATCTTTCCGAGCTCCGCTTTATCGTACTCTATATCCTTTCTCCTTATCGTAGCGACCCCGTTCGCCGTTATGCCGAGCTCGTCGCTCACGGCAACGCCTATTGTCCTGGTACCTACGTCGAGGGCTAATATCCGCATGTGGTGTCCGCGTATTGCAAAGAACTGTAACGCTGCCGCCGCTTAGTTACGAATCTGGATTATTATGTATTGTTTGATTAACAAATAAAAGGAGAGTGACAGACTCCCGTCCGCAATATCACATCAGCCCGCAAACAAGCTTCCTGTATATCCCCAGTACGCGGCCGGCCGGCGATTCAAGCGCGCCAGGCTCATATGCGCCGCTCCCGGTGTAGGATTCGATATTCTCGGGCCCGTATGTCTTGATCCTGTTCTTCCATCCGGGGAGGAATTTTTTCTCGTTCCTTTCGGGAGGGGAATTCCGTACACGCCTCTCGAGCACCGCCTCCGCGGATTGGGCGAACTCTCTCAGGGCCGCGGGCCCCGCCTCGGACCCCTTCATATTATCAAGCACCTGGAGTAAACCCCACCCCTGCCCGTTGTACCGTTCCCTGAGCGACGTGCCTTCACCCTTGAAATTTACATAATCCACAAGCACGTAAAAACCCATCGGAGAGCCCGAGACACGGTAGAACTGTTTTCTGATATTGTCCCTCGACCCCGCGGGAGCCGACTCCAGCATCATCGGCAGGCTATTCTCCATCCGCTCCGCTATGAACAGTGACTGAAGCGCTACAGTGTCGAGCATGAATTTTCTGAGAGATACCATTCGGGGGGAATCGAAGTCGTCGTAAAACTCCCTCCTCGAGCCCCACGGCAGGTCGAACGAAGCGAGCCCGTCCATCCATTCCGGGACCGGGGCGCCTTTCGATTTGATGAATTCGAAGAGGGAGGGGAACGATTCGTGGAAGGGGTATTCTTTCCCCTCCGGATACCAGAGAAAATGTCCTATACCCAGCGAAGCGAATTCTTCACCTTCGTTCCAGGCGGTCAGGTTCTCCGTCTTCCCCCCGCACTCGTTCCTGAATATGAGAGACCCGATCTTCTCGAGCTCCCCCGGAGGGACCGTCACGCACGCCGAATCGCACGAGGGGAGAAGCGCCAGGCAGAGCGCAAGAGCCGCCACGGCTGCGAGAGAGCAGCCAAGGCATGCAAACCGGCCGGACAACCGTTTGATCATATTATGCCACTCTGCGATGAACCCTTATACCGGACGCGACAGCTTAATTCTTATAGAGGCGGGAACTATTTCCCGCGCGTCGAGACTATTCCCCGATATCTAGCGGTAAAGATGGTGTTTTAGTGAATCACGGTCGGTAATAGTCTCGAATACCTCGCCGCACTTGTCACACACAAACCTTACCGCTACCGGAGGATGACTTATACCGAACCCGACCAGTATCCATCCCCATATCGAATAGCTCGGTTTGGGCACGATCCACGGGTGGCTCCTCTCGTAGCCGCATCTGCATTTCTTTTGATCAGTATCGTTGGTACTCATATCGAGTCTTGTTACGGGTTTATTGTAACGGGATTACGCGTCTTATCAAATCCCGGGGCTGCCGCACGCGTAAAGATTATTCCTGAAGTTCTTTCCCGCCATCATTCAAGGAGACAGGGAGAAAATTAATCCGCGGCGGGGCTCAAGGGTTTTCTTAATTCCTTGACCCGGCTCCGGCGCTTCTTTCTCTTTATTCTCTCTTCCTTCGATTGAAAGGTGGGCCTTGTCTTACGCCTTTTAACGGGTTCGACGGCGGCTTTCCTTATCAAAACGGTCAGGCGGTCTACGGCGTCACTGCGGTTCTTATCCTGGGTCCTGAACCTCCGGGCTTCGATTATAAGAACCCCCTCGCTCGTGACCCTTCTGCCGGCGATCTTTATCAGCCGGCCCCTCACTTCGGGAGGGAGGCTCGGGGAATTCGCCGCATCGAACCTGAGCTCCACCGCCGTCGCTACTTTGTTGACGTTCTGTCCGCCCGGTCCGGAAGAACGGACGAATTCCAGCGTGATTTCGCTCTCGGGAACGGATATGCGGGGTGTAATACGAATCATGTTTAAAATCTAAGTGCTCCGGCCCGATTATTCAAGGATGGAGGCAATCCTTGACTGTGATCCCCGATATGCCGTGAAGCTCACCCGGGGAATCCGTATCAGATTATAGATCCAGACAAATCACTCTCAGGGGGTTATTTAGCAGAAAGAAAAAAACCGGGGGGTAACCGGGGTAACTAATGATATGAATTTACAAAAAATAAGCGGCGGGATGTTGCATCCCGCCGCTCGCGTTTTCGTATTAACTATTATTCGTCTGTAAGTTTGACTCCATGCTCGGGAGTACCATACCCATGAGCCATCTGGAATCCTGAATAGGCTTCCTCTCCATGCTCGCCGAGGTCGAGACCTTCGACTTCTTTTTCGGGAGAGACTCTCAGCCCCATGATCGCCTTCAGGACAGTCAGTATTATCATCGTACCCACGAAAGAGAATGCCCATGTGGCTGCGACGGCGATAAACTGTATCCACAATTGCTCCGGATTACCGTAAAAGAGCCCGTCGCGTCCCGCGGAATTAACGGCTGTGGTTGCGAATAATCCTGTCGCCAAAGCGCCCCAGGTCCCGCCTACGCCGTGTACGCCAACAACATCCAGGGAATCGTCATAACCGAGCTTCGGTCTCAGGTTTACGGCGAAGAAGCAGAAGATCCCGCCGCCGAGCCCGACAATTATCGCAGCCATCGGGGTCACGAACCCTGCAGCCGGCGTTATGGCTACGAGTCCCGCAACCGCGCCCGAGGCAGCGCCGAGTACCGTGGGCTTGCCTCTCACTATCCATTCGATAAATACCCAGCCGAGCACCGCCGCTGCGGTTGCAGTGTTGGTGGTAACAAAGGCCGTGCTGGCGAGGCCGTTTGCGGCGACGGCGCTTCCGGCGTTAAACCCGAACCAGCCTACCCAGAGAAGGGATGCGCCAATCACGCTATACGGCAGGAAATGAGGCGCCATAGGCTCGCGCCCGTATCCGATCCTCTTTCCGAACATGATCGCTGCGGCTAAGGCTGCTGCACCGGAGCTGATGTGCACTACGGTTCCGCCCGCGAAATCGAGGGCGCCCATCGCCCCTATCCATCCGCCTCCCCACACCCAGTGGGCCAGCGGGTCGTATATGATAGTCGTCCAGAGGAGGACGAAGATAATAAACGTGCTGAATTTTGCGCGTTCCGCGAACGAGCCCGTGATAAGAGCTACGGTTATCACGGCGAATGTCAGCTGATACACCATGAAAAGGTTATGCGGTATGGTCGTGGCCCACACGTCGGACGGCGCAGCACCCACCCCGTTCAATCCCAGCCATTCAAGACCTCCGATCATATGCGAAATATCGGGGCCGAACGAAAGAGTGTAGCCGATAAGTACCCACTGTATGGACACAAGCGCGGTTATGAAGAAACTGTGCATGAAAGTCCCGAGGGCGTTTTTGGAACGTACCAAGCCGCCGTAGAAAAGGAAAAGTCCGGGAATTGTCATCATCAGAACAAGAAGCGAGGACGTAAGCATCCAGGCCGTATCCCCCGTGTCGATTGCGGGCCCTTCCTGGGCGAGGGACAAGTCAGGCAGAGATAAAAACAACATAAACAAAAACAGGGACAGCAGCGTAACCATCCAATTGAACTTCAAACCTACCTTTCTCATATTAAATCCTCCTTTGTGCAGCAATGATGCATTTAATTGAAACCGTACAGCGCCGAGAATCTGTTATTGTTCGAAACAGCCCGTCTTAATCCCCCCTTTAATTCAATCCCCTAATTCGATCTCCCCCATATTCTCGGGATTTACATCTTTCCCATCCATACAATCTCTCATAGGTAAATGCAAACAGCATACCAACAAGAAATTCGATTATCTTTCAATGAGATTAAGGGGTTACGTAAAATCCTGGGGAGATTAGTGCCTAAAACTTAAGCAAGGTATTCTAAAAATTGAACACTGCGGTTTGAACAGAAGTGCGGACCGGAAACCCGGGGGAATTCATAACAACGGAACGAGACGCCAGGGCCTGTCAGACGACCGGACAATAAGATTCCCGGGGCGAAAAGAGGAAAAACGAGTTATACAGGGAGCTTTGATCTCCTATCCTTCCGCTAAAGAATTCATCCGCGGTAGTGATTAATACCGATAAAAACCGACCAAAAGGGAGAGAGGCCTATTTTGCATCGGGAACGTCATATCGAGACGAGACAGATACGGGGCGACGGCATTTGTAATGTATACGCCTGCCTTTCCGTAGAAAGTCGCTCAAAGGGCGGCCGCAATCATGAACTCCCGGACACTACTTCATCATATTAATGACAACCCGCCATATTAATGACAACCCGCCCCTTCTGCCCGCCCCGGAGAATCAGCTCTATATTCTTATCCAGTTCGGCGAGGGTGATCTCGGTGGCGATAACGTCGAGCCTGTCTATTTTCCATTCGCCCGCGATCTTGGCCCAGACCTTTTTTCTTATGTCCATCGGACAATATGCGGAATCGATGCCTACGAGAGAGACCCCTCTCAATATGAACGGATAGACGTTTATGGGCAGGTCCGCGGAAGCCACGTTCCCGCAGCAGGTGACGACCCCGTGCTGCTTCGCGGATTTAATGGCCGTAGCGAGTATGTCTCCCCCGACCGTATCCACCGCCCCCGCCCACCTGGCCTTGAGCAGGGCCCGACCCGATTTATCCGTCGCGTCCTCCCTGCTAATCACCTCTTTCACGCCGAGATCGAGCAGGAGCTGCTTCTGGTCGGTCTTCCCCGTGGAAGCGACGACGTCGTAACCCGCTTTCGCGAGAATGCCCGAAGCTATACTCCCGACTCCGCCTGTTGCGCCCGTAACGAGAACCTCTCCCAAACCCGGATCGACCCCGTGCTCCTCCATTTTGTAAACAGAGAGGGCGGCCGTGAACCCCGCCGTACCGTAAATCATGCTGTCTCTCAATGAAAGCCCCTCGGGGAGCTTTACCACCCACCCGGCAGGCACGCGTATATATTCCCCATAACCGCCGGAAGTATTGGCGCCCAGATCGTAACCCGTGACCAGTACATTTTCCCCGGGCGTAAAATCACCCGCAGAGCTCTCAGCCACGACACCCGACGCGTCGATACCCGGCGTGTGGGGGTAATTCTTCGTTACGCCCTTGTTGCCGGTCGCGGAAAGGGCGTCTTTATAGTTAAGCGAAGAGTAATGAACCCGGATCAGCACCTCCCCGCCCGGAAGCTCGTCCGTAGACCTATCCTTGATCGACCTCTCGAATTTATTCTCCCCCGTCTCCTCGACTACGAGTGCTCTGAACTTCCTGACGCTCATCGACGTCCTCCCTGGTATGGTTCGTTTAACAGGCCGGGCCGTATCACGGCTCCGCCGCACGTGTCAATATAACAATATGACCGAATATTCCGCAAGGGCAACCGGAGGGATTAGTCCCTGAACACACAATAAATTTTTGTTGATTACGATATACTATGGTGTTATTATTGCATATACAAAATAGGTCCTCATCCGAAAAGGCAAACCATCTGAAAAGGTGGGACGCAAAACCCGAGACCTAAGGGCTTGAAAGGGCCTAAGGTAGACTGGTTACCGAAATAAGGACGAGCCTGCGGATACGTCGCAGCACCTTTTTACCCTCGGATAAAGGGACTGAAACAGGGGGTTTTATGACATGGGCACGTATCTGAAATTCCTGGTAATTTCCGTATTCACAATCTTCTTCGCATATAATTCTCCGGGCGCGGAACTGACCACCGTTAAAGTAGCGGGGGGGTTCTCTCAGCCCCTCTACCTGACAGCCCCGGCCGGTGATTTGAACCGCCTCTTCATAGTCGAACAAAGCTCGGCGTCAATAAAGATAATAAAGAACGGAATCGTGCTTGCCACGCCATTTTTAAATATCGACCCCAAGGTTGGAAGCGGCGGCGAAGGCGGCCTCCTCGGACTCGCATTTCACCCGAATTATGCGAGTAACGGTTTTTTCTACGTCAACTACACCGACAACTCCGGAGATACGGTCGTTGCCCGCTACAAGGTCTCCTCTAACCCGGACGTAGCGGACCCGTCGAGCGAGCTGATCATGATGACCGTCGACCAGCCCTTCAGCAATCACAACGGCGGCATGCTGGTGTTCAGCCCGAACGACGACTACCTGTATATCGGCCTCGGGGACGGAGGGTCATCATTTGACCCGGGCAACAGGGCTCAGGACGGGAATACGGAACTGGGAAAGATGCTGAGAATCAACGTCGGTAACGGGGAGACGTTCACAGCCGCTGCGAACAATCCCTTCAACGACGACCCCGATTTCCTCGACACGATTTGGGCGCTGGGTTTCAGGAACCCATGGAGGTACAGCTTCGACAGGTTGAACGGCGACCTCTACATCGGGGACGTGGGACAGGGGGCGAAGGAGGAAATAAGCATCCAGCCGGGGAGCAGTCTGGGCGGTGAGAATTACGGCTGGCGCTGCATGGAGGGAAAGGAGTGTACGGGCCTTTCCGGATGTACGTGCAATGCACCCGGTCTTACCATACCGATCCACGATTACGGTCATACGGGCGGGAACTGCTCGGTAACGGGAGGGTACGTCTACAGAGGAACTGCTATACCCGATCTTGACGGGACGTATTTCTTCGCCGATTTCTGCACGGGCAAGATATGGTCCTTCGTCAGGAGCGGTAACACGGTTTCGCAATTCACGGACCGTACCGTCTCGAGCTCCGGCCGATCACCGGGGAAACAATTAATAACGTCTCATCGTTCGGCGAAGACGATAAAGGGGAGATTTACATAGTCGACAGGGACGGGGAGATATTCAAGATTGTGGATAAGAGCTCACTGCCTCAACCCACACCCGTGCCGACTCCGGTGCCGACGCCCGTGGCGACACCGGTACCTACGCCGCCTCCTTCAGCAAACGCCACCCTTTCCAAGTTCAGCCCGGGAACGGCCGGGGTCAGGAATTCACTGACAGTTACAGGGGCCCAAAGAGGATCGATTGTGAGGTTCTACTATTCGAGAACCAACGGGACGACGACTATTTCATCCGGCGTATGCAGGGGGAAAGTCCTCAGCATGAGATCTCCGGTCTCACTCGGCTCCGCAGTCGCGGATTCGACCGGGAAAGCCACGTTAAACGTCAGTCTGTCACGGAGTCTTGGGGGAAGGACAATTTACGTACAATCGAGGGTGGAGAGCTCGTCATCCTGCAAGATTACGAACCGTGTGACCCAAACGATCAAGCGAAGCTCGGGGGGTTTCGGCGGTTTCGGAGGCGGTGGGGGCGGGTTCTTTTTCCCGTTTTCCTGGTAAGAAGGGTCTATTACCGCTAACCGGAAACTGAGATTGGCGAACTGACTGTACGCAATATGCTGGATATAAACGGGTGTGGGCTATGATTCCATATCCGGCAGTTTAAAGAGCTTAATCCGCAAATCGGGAATTCATATTCAGCGTGAGACCCGGAGAGTGTATCATTCATCGGCAGGGATATAGATCTTGCCGCCCGCGTCACCGAACTCTTTTGACTTTTGCTCCATACCCTTCTTCACAGCTTCCGTCTCCGAAAAGCCGTGCTTTTCCGCATACTCCCTTACTTCCTGAGTAATCTTCATGGAGCAGAACTTGGGCCCGCACATCGAGCAGAAGTGCGCCACCTTGGCGCCTTCTGCAGGAAGGGTCTCGTCGTGGAATTCACGGGCGGTATCGGGGTCGAGAGAAAGGTTGAACTGGTCGTTCCACCTGAACTCGAATCTCGCCTTGCTGAGAGCGTTGTCCCTTATCTGGGCCGTGGGATGCCCCTTCGCGAGGTCCGCGGCATGGGCGGCTATCTTGTAGGCGATCACGCCCTCTTTAACGTCTGTCTTGTTCGGGAGCCCGAGGTGTTCCTTCGGGGTGACGTAGCAGAGCATGGCCGTACCGTACCACCCTATCATCGCCGCGCCTATAGCCGAAGTTATATGGTCGTATCCGGGCGCTATGTCCGTCGTAAGGGGACCGAGCGTATAGAAAGGGGCCTCGCGGCAGTACTCGAGCTGCTTGTCCATGTTCTCCTTTATCATGTGCATGGGGACGTGTCCCGGGCCCTCGATCATCACCTGTACGTCGTGCTTCCACGCGACGTCCGTGAGCTCGCCTATCGTCCTTAATTCCGCGAACTGGGCCTCGTCGTTGGCGTCGGCGATCGAGCCGGGCCTGAGTCCGTCTCCGAGGGAGAACGCGACGTCGTAGGCCTTCATGATCTCGCACATCTCTTCGAAGTTCGTATAGAGGAAGCTCTCCTTATGGTGGGAGAGGCACCACTTGGCCATAATAGAGCCGCCCCTCGAAACTATCCCCGTCACCCTCCCGGCCGTGAGCGGTATGTATCCGAGCAGCACGCCCGCGTGGATCGTAAAATAATCCACGCCCTGCTCCGCCTGCTCTATCAACGTATCCCTGAATAAATCCCACGTGAGGTCCTCGGCCTTCCCCTCGACCTTCTCGAGGGCCTGGTATATGGGGACGGTGCCTACGGGTACGGGGGAATTCCGCACGATCCACTCCCTCGTCTCATGAATATTTTTTCCGGTGGACAGGTCCATGATTGTGTCGGCACCCCACCTGCACGCCCAGACGGCCTTCTCGACCTCTTCCTCGATGCTCGATGTCACGGCGGAATTCCCTATGTTCGCATTTATCTTGACCAGGAAATTCCTCCCTATTATCATCGGCTCTGTTTCGGGGTGGTTGATGTTGGAGGGTATTATCGCCCTTCCGAGGGCGACCTCCTGTCGTACGAATTCGGGGGTGATGTACGTCCGGGGCATAGCGGCTCCGAAGCTCTCTCCACTGTGGAATTTCGCGAGCGGCCCCAGCATCTCCCGCTGCTCTTCAATCCTCTGGTTTTCCCTTATAGCTATATATTCCATCTCCGGGGTTATGATCCCCTTCCTCGCGTAATGCATCTGCGTCACATTCGCGCCTGCCTTCGCCCTGAGGGGTTTCCTCGCGTTCTTGAATTTGATGCCCAGTATTTTTGCCCCGCCCGCGGCTCCCCTTGCGAATTTCGAGGAAAAATCGGGGAGGGTTTCGACGTCCCCCCGGCCGAGCACCCATTTCTCTCTCAGCGGGAATAGCCCCCTATGGACGTCTATGTCCGCATCCGGGTCGGTGTAGGGCCCGCTCGTATCGTAAACCGTAATGAAAGCCTTTCTTTCGTGCGGCTTTTTTCCTGCGCCCGCCGCCGGGAACGAATCTTCGAGCTCGATCTCACGCATCGCCACTCTTATGTCGTGGAGCGTCCCCTCCACGTAGACCTTTCCCGATTTCGGAAAGGGGTCGCGCGATATGAGCGCCCGGTCAGGTATCCTTTCCCGCTTCGTGGATGTTCCCATTTAACAAAAACTCCCTTAATTCATTATAAAAACGCAATACAGCACAACCAGACCGCTGAAATATAGTATAAAAGTAACGGCGGGAAAGCGCAATGAAAGCCCGAATTTGTGAACGTCCGGGCGTCCTGTAAACTAATGGGCATGCATGATTTAATACTGGGCATAGAGACATCGTGCGACGAGACGGCAGCCGCCGTTATCGAGGGCGGAAAGAAAGCCCTTTCGAACGTAGTCGCGTCCCAGATCGATATTCATAAGGAATACGGCGGCGTAGTGCCGGAGATCGCGTCGAGAAAGCACGTCGAGCTGATTCTCGCGGTAATCGAGAAGGCGCTCAGCGGAGCCGGCAAGGGAAGGGAGGAGATCGATGGCATCGCGGTTACGAACGGGCCGGGGCTCATCGGCTCCCTCATGGTAGGGCTTTCGACGGCGAAGGCGTTCGCGTACGGACTCGGCGTCCCCCTCATCGGCGTGAACCACCTGGAGGCGCACCTGTCCGCTGTGCACCTCGAGCACGACGCGGAGTTCCCGTTCGTCGGCCTGGTCGTCTCGGGCGGGCATACGAGCCTTTATCTCGTGAAGGGCTATACGGAGTTCGAGCTCATCGGAAAGACGAGGGACGACGCGGCCGGGGAAGCTTTCGACAAGGCGGCCAAGGTGCTCGGGCTCGAATACCCGGGAGGGGTGGCTATAGACAGGCTCGCGAAAGAGGGAAACCCGGAGGCGATACACTTTCCGAGGCCTTTCAAGGGTGCGAAGACCCTCGACTTCAGCTTCAGCGGGCTCAAGACATCTCTCGTATATTACCTGCGGAAAAACCCCGACCCCGACGATGAGCGGCTAAGGGACATATGCGCCTGCTACCAGGAGGCGATCGCGGAGACCCTGACCGAGAAAACGCTCCTCGCCGCAAAGGAATCCGGCGTCGGGTCAGTGGTCATCGCGGGAGGGGTGGCGTGTAATTCCCGCTTGAGGGCGCTTGCTAAAGAGAGGTTCGGGGAGGAGGGGATAACCCTCCGCATACCGTCTCCGGCGCTCTGCACCGACAACGCCGCAATGATAGGCGCGCTCGGTGCGGCAAAGCTCAGGCAGGGAGAGACCTCGGGGCTGAGCATAAACCCCTATTCCACATCGAGACCCAGGTACTTAAGGGGAAAGGGAATGGTCTCAGGCTTATGAGTCTTCCGCAAGTCAGTATTCGTAATCGACCACTGCCCTGTCGGAGCGTATCTCGCCCACAAAATCTACGATCTTGAGATGCTCGGGATGGTTCTGATAAGCTTCGAGCCCTTCCCGGTCCTCGAACTCCGAATATAAAACGACGTCGAAAGCCGCGGGAGAGGCGTTAAAATTTATCCCGACCTCTATCGCCGCAATCTCGTCTATGACCCCGTCTAACGCCTCGAGGGATTCCTTCAGCTTCCTCGCGTTCTCCTCTTTAGAAGCCCCGGCAGCGAAATCCTTGAGCCTCCACATCACTATGTGCTTAATCATGGATGCCTCCGGCATAATTGATACTGTCCGACAGCAATCGGCATACTGTCAGTGACAGTTTTGATTTTCCGTACTGAGCGAATAGAATTATACTACTGAAGAGAAGTTTTCTTTACAAAGGCGATGAAGGCAGACCGCTTGAATCCCGAAGCAATATGAGCGCCGGTTAAACTATATCGTAAATTAACGTCCCGGTACGCGTACGGGGAGAAAATACGTTGGCAGTGACGGAAAGCGAGGAATCAAAAAGGGGGAAGAAGACACAGGACCTCAGCATAATCAGGTGGCTTTACGGCTTCACGAGACCCCACAGGGTTCTGATGGCGGCCGCCCTCGCGCTGATGATCCTGACCGCTCTCCTCGAGCTCTCAGTCCCCTACATAACCAAGATCGCCGTAGATAAGTATATCTACCCGGCGTGGGGTATCGCCCGGTTCAAGGACAGCGGGAAGGACAGGGAATTCGAGAAATCCGTCAGGGACAGATACCCGGGCCTGGTTATACCCATGGGAGCGAATTCCTACCTCATCGACATGTCGGGGATCGACAACGCCGACAGGAACGACCTCGAAAAACTCGGAACCGTCCCGGAAGAGAGATACCTCGTTATAGACCCCGCCCGTTTCGATAAGGACAAGCTCACCCGCGCGAATGAAATCATTAAAGAGAATAGCGCTCTCTTTAAACGGGCCGGCGGCGTCCACTACATAAGCTACACGTCTCTCAAGGGGCTCGGCAGGGACGACCTCCTCTTGCTGAGAAGCGAGGATATAAGGGAGGTGATTGTTTTATCGACCGTCGTGTTCGCGTGTCTCACCGGGATATTTATCTTGAGCTCGCTCTTCACTTATCTCCTTAACTATTCAGGCCACAGGATAATGCACAGGATGAGGACGGAGGTATTCTCCCACATACTGAGCCTTCCACAGACATTCTTCGACAAGAATCCGGTCGGGAGGCTGACTACCAGGGTGACTAACGACGTCAACGCAATTAACGAAATGTACACATCCGTCGCCGTACAGTTTATTAAAGACGTCCTCGTGGTCGTGGGTGTCTTTATAGTCATGTTTTATATGAACAGGGAGCTCACACTCTTCGTCGCGGTTTTTACGGTGGTGATGGTCTTCTTCGCGGGCCTCTTCAGAATGAAGCTCAAGACAGTCTACAGGGACGTAAGGAGGTCGATCGCGAAGCTGAACGCGTTCGTCCAGGAGAGCGTAAGGGGGATCGTGCTTATAAAGCTGTATAACAGGGAAATGGAAAACTTCGAGAAGTTCAAGGAGACCAACAAAGAGAACTTCAAGGCGAACATGGACCAGCTGTGGGTCTACGCGACGTTCAGGCCGTTCATCGAATTCATGAGCGTATTCACAGTCGCTTTTATACTCTGGTACGGGGGGCAAGGCGTACTCAGACTCGAACTCACGATCGGCGCCCTCCTCGCTTATCTCTACTACGTGAGAATGCTTTTCCGACCCATCATGGAGCTCGCGGAAAGGTACAACATATTCCAGTCCGCTGCAGCGGCGAGCGAGAACCTCTACGAGCTCGTAAACGTGGAGCCGGAGCAGCGCGAGGGGGCAAGGGACGGGTTCGTAAGCGGGAAGCTCGAATTTAAAAACGTGTGGTTCTCGTACAACGACAAAGACTGGGTCCTCAGGGACGTATCGTTCACGATAGAACCCGGAGAGACGGTAGCGCTGGTCGGACTTACGGGGTCCGGCAAGACGACCATAGTCAATCTGATACTCAGGTTCTACGACGTGGAGAGAGGGCAGATTCTCTTCGGCGGGAGGGATATAAAGGAGCTCAGCCCCGAGTTCCTGAGGGGGAACATCTCGGCGGTATTCCAGGACCTGTTTCTCTACGGGAAGAATATTTCCGATACCGAACACGACGAATTCTCGAAGGCGATAAAGGTAGACCGGATAAAATCGAACGGGAATACCATCTCTTCGGGAGAAAAGCAGCTCGTCTCGCTGGGACAGGCGTTTTCCAAAAACGCCAGGTTCCTGATACTCGACGAAGCGACCTCGAATATCGACGCGCGGATCGAAAGAAACATTCAGAGGGCGCTCAGGAACGAGTCCCGCGACCAGACGACGCTAATAATCGCCCACAGGTTATCCAACGTAAGGCACGCCGACAGGATCATGGTCATCCACAGGGGCGAGATATCGGAGATAGGCACGCATGCGGGGCTGCTGGAGAGGAAGGGGATATACTACAACCTCTACAGGCTTCAGAACGAGATACACCGCTTTTCACTGCTGACGGACTGACCGTCACGACGCCGGATACGCACAATGGAATTCATAGCGCTCGAAAAACAAACGGAAGAGGCCGCAGCATATTTAAAGAGAAGAGAAAGCTTTAACGAGCCCCTCCTGAAGATAGTGGTATCCCCTTACCGCATTTCCCCTCTGGGCGCGCACATCGACCACCAGGGGGGCCCCGTGCTCGGGATGACGATAGACGCCCGGACCGTGCTCGCGTTCACCCCGATCGACGAGAAAAGGGTGAGGCTCTACAGTATGAACTACCCGGGGGTAACCGAATTCGACATCGACAACATCAAATCCCCCGGCAGGGACGACTGGGGCAGATACGCGATGGGGGCTGCGAAAGCGCTAGGCGAGTACCGCGGCATACGGAGAGGGTTCACGGGCGCTCTCTCGGGGACGCTCCCCTCGTCCGGCTTGAGCTCGTCCGCATCCGCGGGGCTCGCGTACCTTAAAGCGCTCGCTTACGCGAACGATCTGGAGCTCGGGCCGGAGGAGTATGTCGAGCTCGACAGGAGGATCGAGAACGATTATCTCAAGCTCTCAAACGGCATACTCGACCAGTCGTCGATTGTTTACGGTAAAAAAGACAGCCTCTTATACATAGATACGGTTACCGGACATACCGCCGCTTATCCGAGGCCCAAAAACTGGGAAGACTTTAAAATACTGATCGTATATTCAGGCATCCCGCGCGAGCTCACGTCGTCGGGGTTCAACACGCGAGTCGAGGAATGCAGAAAGGCGGCGGGGCTCCTCGGGATAATGGGGGGACTGAGGTCGGCGAAGACGCTCTCTTATATTCCCGAAACCGTGTTTCGTGAAAAATCGCCGAAGCTCCCGGAGGAGCTCAGGAGGAGGGCGGAGCATTTCTTCACCGAATCGGAGCGCGTGACGATGGGGGTCGCCGCGTGGAACAGGGGCGACATGATTGCTTTCGGGCGTCTCATGAACGAATCCTGCGAGAGCTCGTTCGTAAATTACGGAGTCGGCAGCCCCGAGCTCGAATCGCTCCAGGAGATCATAAGCTCGACCGGGGGTGTTTACGGGAGCAGGCTTAACGGAGGAGGATACGGCGGGTCCCTTACAGCGTTTGTGAGAAGAGACTTCCCGGGTGATTCTGCCGACGGTATCCTGGAACGATACAAGAAGCTGCATCCGGAGCCGGGTCTGGGCGCCGCGGTATATTTTGCCGAACCGGACGACGGGATAAGGCTCATATGAACGCGGTCCTGCTTTGCGCGGGCTTCGCGACCAGGATGGAGCCGCTCACGAAAGATATGCCGAAAGCCCTCCTCGATGTCGGGGGCAGGCCCGTCATCGACCACCTGATCGGACAAATCATCGATTTCAGAGGGCTTGATTCCATTGCAATCGTAACGAACGACCGCTTCTTCGGTCACTTTCTCGAGTGGGGCGAAGAGAATTGCGGAGCGATAGCGGAGCGGGGAATAAGCCTCAATATACTTAACGACGGAGCCCTGCATGCCGAGGACAGGCTGGGGGCGGCCGGAGACCTCGGATTCGCGATTAGCCAAATCAGCGAGAGCAATGGAACGGTCGTCGCGGCGGGAGACAATATCTTCCGCTTCCCGCTCGGGCCCTATTGGGAAAAATTCCTGAGCGGCGACAAGAGCTACGTCCTCGCGCTCGAGACCCGGGACATGCAGAAGTTGAGAAAAACGGGCGTGCTCGAACTAGATGAGGAGGGCCGCGTTCTGGCGTTCCATGAAAAGCCGGAGGCACCCCCGTCGAATTTTGCCTGCCCCGCCCTTTACTTTCTTAAACCCCGGGCGCTCAATCTTATTCATGAATACCTTTCGTCACCGGATGCCGGAGACGAGATCGGATACTTCATTTCGTATCTGGCCGAACATGACGATATATATGCAATTCGCGCCGAGGGTGAGGCGATCGACATTGGAACGATTGAATCCTATGAGAGGGCGAAAAAAATGTTATCCGGGGAACCCGTCATATATAAAGGTTGACCGCGGCCCAAAGTCTCCTTTCCAAAACCCGCGGAAGATTATAGTTATTGGCTTTTGTGAATTCTATAAATGTTTAGGTATGCTAAATGTAAGGCGAGTTCATGTCCATTTTCGATCCTGTATACAGACAGAAGAATATAGGCGGTCAGATAACGAGAACCCTGTTCCATATCGGACAGGCGGTAAAGAATCTCTTCTGGGATAAAAGCAGGCTCGAACACCTTACGCCCGCGCAGGTAAAGGCACTCCTCTTCATCAATTACACCAGAAAGGACGCAATCACGATAGGGAATCTAGCGAGGTACCTGACCTGCACTCCGGCAACCGCGAGCGGCGTAATCGACTCACTTGAAAGGAAAAACCTCATATTGAGGTCGAGGGACACCGAGGACAGGAGGAGGGTGCACATATCCCTCACGGCGGAGGGAGAACGGGTAGTCGGGGATATAGAAGATATAGGTTATGAGATCGAAGAAATAGTCAGGGAATTCGAACCCCGGGAACAGGAGATCCTTGAAAGGCTTTTACTCGCAATCTCCGAAAAGCTCATGCAAAAGGGATTGATATTCTCGGGCGATATTTGTACAGAATGCTGTTTCTTCAAGAGAAACAGGTACTTAGGAGAGCTTAAACCCCACTATTGTGACAACCTTCACATACTCCTGAACGAAGAAGAAATCTGCAAAGAATGCCCTCACTTCAAAAAAACCCTCAATTGATATTATAAATTTTTTTAGTATTATTAATTAGGCAGCCTAAATATTAGGTATACTAAGCATTGCATTCGTACAGGAAGCTTAACTGCCATGAAGCTAAAGCAGCTGGAATACATAGAAGACGACAGCGACCTCGAGAACCCGGACCTCGATACGGACGGCGTTTCGGATGAAGAGGATTCTTCCGGCTATGAAGAAGAGGAGCCGGAAGAGGAAAAACCCCGGGGCAAGTTTTTCAAAAACGGGAGGGATATTACCGACCCCAATTTCAGGCTGCTCTACGCTTATTTTAAAGAGCTCAACGATGAGACCCTGCTCAGCAAGCGGGATGAAGCGGTTCTCGCGGCAAAGATAAAGTTTTGTGAAAACAGGGCGAAAAAAATCACAGGGCGATTATATAATAAACCTAAGCGGGGGAATGGAATCCCGCCCAGGGATGAGAGCATACTCGACGCCCTCGGCAGGTCCTATACCTCAAAGTCCAAACAGTTCCAGGATAAGTTCATCAAGTCCAACCTGAGGCTCGTAATCGAGCTCGCAAACAAATACACGGGGAGAGGGCTGCCTCTCACGGACTTGATCCAGGAAGGGAATATAGGGCTCATGAAGGCGGTGACGAAATTCGACCATACGAAGGGATTCAAGTTCTCCACGTACGCATCATGGTGGATACACCAGGCTTTATCCAGGGCCGTAATGGAGCAGACGCATGTAATACTCATCCCGGTCTATCTGCAGGAGCTGGCGGCAAAGGTATTCAGGGCAAAAGCGAAGCTCGAACACAATACCGACAAGAACGCGATGCCGGAGCAGATCGCTAAAGAAACGAATATCCCCCTCGATGCCGTAAGCACGATACTCAAGGGAAACGATCTCGTAGTACCGCTCGAGCTTCTTCCGGGAAACGAGGACTCCAAGTCGTATCTCGATATCACGTCCGACCCCAACGCCAAGAGGCCCGAATATTATCTGACACTCCAGTCGATCAACGACGAGATCAGGGACTCGCTTGAACTATTATCCGAGAGAGAGAAAGACGTGCTCATGATGAGGTTCGGGATCGATTATGAAAACGACCATAAGCTCGAACAGATTGCGGACAAATACGGCCTGAGCCGGGAGAGGATCAGGCAGATTGAAAAGGACGCGCTGACCAAGCTGGCCGGCTCCGAGCGGAGCGGAGTTCTGAGGGAATTTTTGAATTAGGCGCACCCGCCGGAAGTAAATTCATTAGAGGATAAAGGTGACATAAAACCTTTCACAAGGCCTCAGACGCCGTTTTGAACCGGATCGTATCCGGGAAAGGGAACCTCGTATGCTCTTCCTTGCCGTCTAACTCCTCTACTTCGTCGGCCCCGAATTCCCTGAGACGTGAAAGCACCTCGAGCACGACTGTCTCGGGTGTCGAAGCGCCCGAGCTGAGCCCCACGACCATGTCCCCCCGGAACATCTCTCTTCTGAGATTGTCAGCCCCCTCGATAAGATACGCATTCTTGACTCCGCTCGATTTCGCGACCTCGACGAGACGGTTCGAATTGGAGCTTTCGGGCGAGCCCATTATGAAAATAATATCCGCCTGCCCCGCAAGGGCCTTCACCGCGTCCTGCCTGTTCTGAGTGGCGTAGCAGATGTCGAGCTTGGACGGGCTCATTATTTTCGGGAACCTTCTCTTTAACACTTCCAGTATCTCTTTCGTGTCGTCGACGCTCAATGTCGTCTGTGTGACGTAGGCGACCCTGTCGGGGTCTTCCAAGACGACCTCTTCGGCTTCGGCGACCGACTCCACGACTACGACCCTCTCGGGGGCCTCTCCGCTCGTCCCTATGACCTCGACGTGGTTCCTATGCCCGATAAGGATAATCGTGTACCCCATGTCGGCGTAATGCTTGACTTCGTTATGGACCTTCGTCACGAGGGGGCAAACCGCATCGACGACGTCGAGCTTCCTGCTCTCCGCTTCCTCGCGGACTGCGGGACTGATGCCGTGGGCGCTGAATATCACCTTCGCCCCTTTGCGGTCGATCTCCGCGAGCTCTTCGACGAACCTGACCCCTTTATTCTTGAGGGACTCCACCACGCGCTTATTATGGACAATCGCATGGCGGACGTATATCGGGGGCCCGTACATCTCGAGCGCCCGCTCGACTATCTCTATCGCTCGGTCCACGCCCGCGCAAAAACCCCTCGGTTTGGCAACTATTACACGCATAAACGACCTCTTCGCATAATGATACTCGATTCCGGAAGCTCTTCACAGCCTATGCCCTTATGTAACCGTCCAGAAACGAATAAAATTCCTCCCGCCTGTCGAGCATCAGCCAATGGGAGACCACGTTAAACTCCTTCCATTCAAGATTATTTCCGGATAAAAAGCCCTTGGTCGAATCCATAACCGGACGCGCTCCCGCACAAAAGATCCTGGGTATATTCGAGCCCTTTATGCGCAGTGAAATTTCATTATTGCCCGACTCGTCCTCGCCTTCGGTCCTCCTTACCAATTCCTTCCGCCGTTTGAGCAAAGGCCGCCGGGTCACACTCGATCACGGAATCGAAATACTTTATTGTCGAAGCGCTCTCATTATCCTCAAGTAAAATCTTTTTGAAACCTCCTTCATGGAGCCATTTGCCGAATTCCGACATGCCGTGATTGAATTGCCCGAGCGCCGTCACAGCATTCGTCGATAAGACCAAGGTGTCCCGCGTTATGCACCCTTCGACATTCACGAATTTTCTAATCCTGCCCTTACCATCGTCCCCGCACAGGAACGTCCCCAGCACGCCGCCGTAAGAATGGCCGACAATTATGATATCTTTCAGTCCGAAATGCTCGATCATCTCACGGAGAATCCCGAGCTGCTTCGTGAAAGAATAATCAGGGTCGGTTTTGAGCTTTTCACTCTTTCCGTACCCGAGCAGGTCGGGAACGATGACGGAGTTATCAGGCATGAGCCCGTAAGCGTCGAAAAAACATCTCCCGGATTCACCCACCCCGTGTATGAACAGGAGTGGGGGCTTACCGTTTTCCTTTATCCTGTACCTGACGAAAATATCATGACCCATCAAGTTCACAAATTCCGCTTTCATGCTCGTCCCTCCGGTTTAATTATGACGACAGCCAACGGTGACCCGTTCCCCGGCATAGAATATCCCTTCCATTATGTAAACAATTATAGTATGAATCTTAGTAATCGTGTGCCGGATTTAAATTTAATTTTGTTTGTTATAGGCAGTGAAAATCAGAAGATGAGGGTAAAAGGATGAGGTTAAAAGACAAGGTCGCCATTATCACGGGGGGGTCGTCCGGGATCGGGCGCGCCATAACCCTCGGATACGTCAAAGAAGGGGCTAAAGTCGTGATCGCCGCCCTCCACGAGGACCCATGCAGGGAAACGGTAAGAGAGGTGGAGGATTTGGGCGGGCAGGCCGTATATTTTACGCTCGACGTTTCCGACCTCGGCAAGCACCGGGAATTGCTGGACACCGCCGTAAATACGTTCGGTAAAGCGGACATACTGGTGAACGACGCCGGGTACGCAAGGCGCGAGGGCGGTATTCGACGTGACGCCAGAGGACTGGGACAAGATGATGGATATAAATTTGAAGAGCGCCTTTTTTCTCTCTCAGAGCTTCGCGAAGCAGGTCATCAGGCAGGGGACCCCCGGAAGGATAATTAATATCGGCTCAGTTGCGGGCGCGATGGACATGCACCCGGTTTCAATCGCCTATCATGCGGCGAAGGGGGCGTTGATCAACGTGACGAAGGTCATGGCGGTCGACCTCGCTCAATACGACATAACGGTTAACTGCATAGGCCCGGGCTCCACGATCACGCCCCTGTCCGCGTCCAAGAATCCCGAATACGATGATTACATGACGAGGGGAATCCCCGAGGGGAGGAGAGGAAAACCGGAAGACATAGTGCCGCCCGCCGTGATGTTCGCGACGGACGAGGCGTCTTATATAACGGGACAGACGATATTCGTCGAAGGCGGGGCGATGTCGGTCTATCTGGGGAAAGGGGAGCCCGACTTCAGGGCGTGAGAGTTCTTCCCCCGTCGATAATCAGATCGGCTTTCTTTCTGTGCTTATCGATGTAAGGAAGGTAACCGTCGTAGAATATCTCTTTCTTTTTAAGCCACCCTTGAGTGATCGAGATTACGCGTCGATTCGTCTCTCGATTCGGCCCTGGCGAGCGCTACGCCCACGGGCGTACTCCACGAAAATCCCTAAATCAACGAGCTCGTCGAGCTCATCGTCGAGGGAAAATAGCCCCTCCAGGATGAAATAGCGGTAACCTCCAGTGTCGATCGTAATCCGGTTACCATGTAGCCGCTTTGACATCGTAAAGACCCGATACTCTCGACGACTTCCTTCGTCCTTACCGACTAGCAGCGATTTCTCTTGACTTTGTCGATATCGTACCAGTCGCGGAGACGTATATTTCCCCTTTATTTAGCCAGTTAACCCACTCCGACCGGGTGACGCAAACGAATAAATCCATTGTCATAAGAATACGAATCCGATCCAAGAGCTTCGTTCAACTTCTCCCCTGTAGCTCTTCCCGCTCCCTATAGTCCCGTCGATGGCTATGATATAAGGGGAGGTTTTCGCGCGCGCGCGAATCTCCCGGGCGATTTCTCCGAAATCCATAAACCAAACTATATACCTCTTAGATTATCCCGAGCAACTTTAACGCTATAATAAAGATCGCGAGGACCATGACGTAGCGGATAACCCTCTCGCCGCCCTTGATAGAGAAGCGCACCGCCCACCATCCGCCAATGCTGGTCCCGGCCGCGAGACTCAACCCGAGGAGCCAGTCCACATTGCCCGACCAGATAAAGATCAGCAGCGTGGGAACCGTGTAGATCATAGTTATGAAGACCTTGTGCATGTTCACACGAATGAGATCGATCCTTAACAAATGATAGAGGGCCGCCATTATCAGAAACCCGACCCCGACCTGTATGAACCCGCCGTAGAAGCCTATGGCGAACATGACCGGGTATATGAGCCATGATTTTCTTTCATCGCCGGTCGAGATTTCGCAGTTTAGATTGGGGAATCAGCATGGATATGATTACCCCGATCATGACGATACCCAGTATCCTGTCGAACCACTCGTTGCTTATCTTGAGGGCGAGCAGCGCCCCGAGCACGGCGCCCGGGAGCGTGAGCAGCGAGAGCTTGACGCTCTTTTCGATCTCGGAAAGCTTTTCTTTCCGGTAAGAGAGGGTGGAGAACATGCCTTGCAGCAGAATCCCGATACGGTTAGTCCCGTTTGCGGCGGCGCTGTCGAGTCCCATAAAAATAAGGGCGGGAAGGGTAAGGCTCGAGCCGCCCCCGGCCATCACGTTGATTACGCCCGCCAGCAGCCCCACAAAGAAGAGAATCAGAATTTCGAGGTATTCAGGCATGATATCCGCGCAGCCGAGCCTTATGGGGCGAGTAGAATATTGACCTGTCCACCGGGATTAATCGTAATCCCTTCCCCCGCCATCCATGATTGACATAATACTCGTCATCGTGTGATAATGACAACTGGAATTTTCATTGCCCATGCCAGTCCGCATGCTTGAAAGACTGTTCGATCTGAAAGAGCAGGGTACGAACCCCGGCCGCGAAACGGTCGCGGGCATAACGACGTTCATGACGATGTCGTACATCATCTTCGTCCAGCCCGCAGTCATGGGCGCTGCGGGGATGGACCCGGGCGCTGTAATGGTCGCGACGTGCATAGCGAGCGCCTTCGGCACCGTGCTCATGGCGCTCCTGGCCAACTACCCCATAGCCATCGCTCCGGCAATGGGGCACAACTTTTACTTCACGTACATAGTCGTGCTCACGCTCGGTTACTCCTGGCAGAACGCGCTCGGCGCGGTATTTATCGCCGGGCTCGTTTTTATTCTGCTCTCCACGGTGGGACTCAGGGAAACACTAATGAACGTGCTGCCGGGCTGCCTCAAGAGCGGTATTCCGGTAGGCATCGGGCTCCTTATAGCGCTCGTGGGCCTGGAATGGTCGGGGATCGTGGCCCCGCACCCCGTAACGTACGTGACGCTCGGGGACCTTACGTCCACGCCGACACTCGTCGCAATACTCGGTCTCGTCGTAATGGCCGTGCTTTTGGCGCTTAAGGTCAGGGGAGCGATACTGATAGGCATACTCGCCGCTGCCGCGGCGGGGCTCATCTCGGGCATCGTGGAATTCAAGGGAGTCCTATCGGCGCCCCCGTCTATAGCCCCTACGCTCCTCAAGCTCAGTATCCCGAATATATTCAAGGACCCCCATCTTATCACCGTGATATTCGTTTTCCTCTTCCTCGGCCTTTTCGACACGGTGGGGACGCTCACGGGGGTGAGCCAGCAGGGCGGGCTCATGAGGGACGGGAAGCTGCCGAGGGCGAGGCAGGCCCTGCTGTCGGACGCCATAGCCATATGCGGCGGGGCCGTGCTCGGCACGTCCACCGTTACGAGCTACATAGAGAGCGCGGCCGGCATCTCGGCGGGAGGAAGGACGGGGCTCACCGGAATAGTAGTGGCGGTGCTCTTCCTGCTCTCCATTTTCTTCAGCCCCCTCGTACACATGATCGGGGCCGGGTACGAGATCGGCGGAAACGTAACGCTCTATCCAGTAATCGCCCCCGCCCTGATTATAGTCGGGAGCATGATGTTTAAAAATATCACTCACATAGAGTGGGAGGATTACACGGAGTCGATACCGGCTTTTCTCACGCTCGTGATGATGCCGCTCGCATTCAGCATTACGGAAGGAATATCGTTCGGCGTCATCTCGTACGTGCTCCTGAAAGTCGTAAGCGGCCGGGGAAAGAGGGTGCACTGGCTCCTTTATTTGTTCGCCGTGCTCTTCGTCGCCCGTTATATATGGCTTAAATGAGCCCCCCTCCTGAATTGTTAATACCGTATGAAGCCGGTTTTTATTTCCGATATTCAGAGTAAAATGTAATGTAAATTCCATGAAAAACGTTACGATAGCCCTAATACAAAGCAAGGTCTCGGGAGACGTCCGGTCGAACGTCGCAAGGACGATCGAGAGGATAGGACAGGCGGCCGGGAAAGGGGCCGGGATCATTGCCCTTCAGGAGCTCTTCCAGACGCCTTACTTCCCCCAGTGGGAAAAGAAGAAAAAAGACGATTACGCGGAAAAGGTTACGGGCCATACCGTGAGCGAGATGAGGAAAGCGGCTAAAAAATTCGGCGTGACGCTCGTGGTGCCGTTTTACGAGAAAAAGGGCGGCAAATATTTCAATACGGCCGTCGTGATAGGGAAAGACGGTAAGCTACTCGGCCGGTACAACAAAATCCACATCCCTGAGGACCCCGGATTCTACGAAAAGGAATATTTCGATGAGGGCCGCTCGGGGTACACGGTGTTTAAGGCCGGGGACGTAAAATTCGCCGTCCTCATATGCTACGACCAGTGGTTCCCGGAGGCCGCCCGCATGGCGCGCCTGAAGGGGGCGGAGATAATCTTCTATCCGACCGCCATAGGCAGCGTGGTCGGTTACGACGCCGAGGGGGACTGGCACGACGCCTGGGAGACGGTGCAGAGGGGGCACGCGATCTCGAACAGCCTCTACGTGGCTGCCGTGAACAGTGTCGGGCGCGAAGGCAGGATGGAATTCTGGGGGCAGTCCTTCATATGCGATCCGTTCGGAAAGGTGCTTAAACGCGCTTCCGCTACCAAGGAAGAAGCCATAATATTGACGCTCGACCTCGAGCGAAACGAATTTTATTCGGAAGGATGGGGGTTCCTCCGCAACCGGAGGCCGGATACCTACAAAAAGCTCGCCTCCTCCAGGCTGGTCGAGAAATCCAAAAAATTAAAAGACGTAGGGCATTATAAAGCTATGAAGAAAGCGCTCCGTCAGAAATAGTCCGCAGTTTATGAAAAGCGAAAACAAGCAGTCATACAGAATGCCCGCCGAATGGGAGCCGCACTCGGCCATATGGCTCGCATGGCCTTACGACGAGATCACCTTTCCCGGCAGGGTGGAAAAGGCGGAAGCCGCGTTCGTAAAGATGCTAAACGCGATACACATGAGCGAGCCGGCGGAGCTCCTCGTGCTGGACGAGGATATGAAGGAAAGGGCATACGGGATGCTGGCCGCGGCGGGCATCGATATGAGAAGGATTCATTTCCACGTCACGGATTACGCCGACGTGTGGTTGAGGGACACGGGGCCGATATTCGTCAAAGACGGCTCGGGAAAGACCATAATCACGAAATGGCTCTTTAACGCGTGGGGCAACAAGTTTCCTGAATTACTGAAGGACTCCGCTATCCCGGATAAGATAGGCAAGTGGAAAAAATTACGCGTAGAAAAGCCCCAAATTATTATCGAAGGTGGCGCAATCGACGTAAACGGCGTGGGGGTGTGCCTCACGACCGAGCAGTGCCTGCTGAACGAGAACCGGAACCCGGGGAAGACCAAAGCGGACATAGAAAAGTATCTCGGAGAATACCTCGGTATAAGAAAAACAGTCTGGCTCAAGGAAGGCCTCGTCAACGACCACACGGACGGGCACATCGACGAGCTCGCCCGTTTCGTCGCCCCCGGAAAGATCGTCTGCGCCTACGAAGACAACCCCGGCGATGAGAATTACAGGATACTCCAGGCTAATTATAAAGCCTTAACCGAGGCGGCCGACGCCGATGGAAAACCGTTTGAGGTCGTCAAGCTGCCCATGCCCCACGTGCGCTACGACGACGGGCGGAAGGCCCCCGTTTCCTACACCAACTTTTACGTGGGCAACACGGTCGTCCTAGCGGCTACTTTCAATGATGTGAACGACGGAGAGGCCCTCGGAATCCTGAGAGACTCTTTCCCGGGACGCGAAGTCGAGGGTATCGACTGCAGCGATATAATTTACGGGGGCGGCGCTCTCCACTGCATGACGCAGCAGCAGCCGGTATGAGCTTTGATTCTGTATGAATTAGACTAGGTATAAATTAGACCAGGTATGAATTTTGATTCTGTACAAATTAAACTAGGTATGAATTTTGACAAGGATATACGGGGCTATAAAATATTCACGGGTCATCAGAATTGGAACGATAAAAATTTATCAGCGCAGAAAAAATATATTTTCCATCCCGAGCTGCTTGATAATCCCTTATAGATGAATAAATATGAGGGATATCCATCTCGGTTCGGGACGGTAGAGGAGAAACCGCAAATGGCAAAGACAAAAACGACAAAGAAAGAGCTGCTCAAACAATCGATCAAGCACATAGATATCAAGAAGATCGACGGCAAGCAGATTATCGACGCCTACCGCGGCATGTCCTTCTCTTCGAGAGACACGGCGAGGGCGGCCGACATATTCAACATGAACCTCGCCGACAAGAACGCCTCCGTGTGGCTGACGCTCGCAGGCTCCACCTCGGCCGGGGGCTGCATGCAGGTGTACGTGGACATGGTGAAGCACAACATGGTGGACGTCATCGTGGCCACGGGGGCTTCCATCGTGGACATGGACTTTTTCGAGGCCCTCGGATACAAGCACTACGCGGGGACCCCTCACATCGACGACGGCATGCTCAGGTCCCTCTACATCGACCGCATTTACGATACGTTCATCGACGAAGAAGACCTCCAGGCATGCGACAGGGCCGTAGCCAAAATAGCGGACACGCTCGAGCGGAGGCCCTATTCGTCCCGTGAATTCATATGGGAGATGGGGAAATGGCTGACGAAGCACGCGAAGAAGAAAGATTCCCTCGTACAGGCGGCTTTTGAGCAGAACGTCCCTATATTCTGCCCTGCGTTTACGGACTCATCGGCCGGGTTCGGCATGGTGTTCCACCAATGGAACAACCCCGACTCGCACGTGTCGATAGACAGCGCAAAGGATTTCCTCGAGCTCACGAAGATAAAGATCTCGTCCAAGGAGAGCGGCCTGTTCATGATCGGCGGAGGCGTGCCCAAGAACTTTGCCCAGGACACCGTCGTCGCGGCGGAGGTGCTCGGCTTCGACGTGCCGGTGCATAAATACGCCGTGCAGATCACGGTCGCGGACGTGAGAGACGGCGCGTGCAGCTCTTCCACGCTCAAGGAAGCCTCATCCTGGGGCAAGGTCAGCACGGTATACGAGCAGATGGTCTACGCGGAAGCTACGACGGTGGTTCCGTTAATAATAGCCAACGCCTACCAGACCGGGAAATGGAAGCAGAGGAAACCCAGAAGCTTCGCAAAGATGTTCTGATATCGGGACGCGTTTGTCGGGAACTGTCCGCGCCAGTGTCCTAAAGCCAGGGGGCTGCGGCCTTATCTACATACCATTCGAGGACGCCGTCCGTAGGGTGGACCATGGAGGCGGGGTAAGGCAGGGGTCGTGATCCCTTATTCAATATCTCCTTCAGAACGGGCGCTTTTTCACTGCCTGCGACCAGGAACGAGACCCTGTCCGCGTTGTCGATCACCGGGAAAGTGATGCTCACCCTCTTTTGCCCCGTCTGGGGATGAGTGGCGACTACGCAAATCTTCTCTCTCTCTTTCAATGTCGGGGCTCCCGGGAATAATGAAGCCGTGTGCCCGTCCTCGCCCATTCCGAGGAGGATCCAGTCAAAACGCGGGAAGCCGTTCCCGCCGGGCGGGACATTGTCTTTTATCTCCTTCGCGTATCGTACCGCCTCTTTCTCGGGGGGGTTCTCGCCCAATACACGGCGTATATTTGCCCCGGGAATTTTTATACGGGACAGGAGCGAGAGGTCCGTCATCTTAAAATTGCTCTCGTCGTTATCAGGCGGGACGCATCGCTCGTCGCCCCAGTAAAAAACGACCTTGTCCCAGGGTAAGACCGTCACCGTAGGGCGGCGAAGCGAGCACCTCGAAAAGGGCCTTCGGCGTGTGCCCTCCGGAAAGCGCAACGATCAGGGACTCACCCGATGCCGCCTTCTCGTCGAGGGCTTTCCTGAAATCCCCGGCAAGGCGGCTTGCCAGCCCCTCAATATCGTCGAAGAGGTAAATTTCCTTTTTCATTTCGTCTCCTGCGGCTCGTAACCCGAGAAATTCCCGGACCTGTTATTTAAGCTCGTAAAAATCCCCGTCCGTCGTCAGATGATCGCTCGGATACCTCCAGTCCTCCTCAGGAGAATCGAAGATGTGCCTCGCTTCGGGGGGGCCCCACGTGCCTGCGGGGTAACCGTAGAGCTTGACCTCGGGGTCGTCTTCCCACGCCTTGAGAATAGGGTCGACGAACTTCCAGCATGCTTCCACTGCGTCGGCGCGGGCGTAGTGAGTGGCGTCGCCCGTAATGCAGTCGAGCAGCAGGCGCTCGTACGCCTCGGGGATGTAGGTGTCCGCGAGCTCGGAATAATGGAAGTCCATTCCGACCTCCTCGATATCGAACCCGGCCCCCGGCTTCTTCATCCCGAACCTGAGCAGTATCCCCTCGTCGGGCTGTATGCGTATGATGAGCTGGTTAGGCTTTGCGGAGCATAGCTCCTCCTGCGTAAAAAGGTGATGCGGGGTCTTCTTGAATTCAATGACGACCTCGCTCACGCGGGACGGGAGGCATTTCCCGGTGCGGAGGTAAAAGGGCACGCCGCCCCACCTCCAGTTGTCTATATATAGCTTGAGCGCGACGAAGGTCTCGGTCATCGAATCGTGCGCGACGTCTTTCTCCTGCCTGTATCCGAGTATCTTTTTGCCGTTTATTACGGACTCCGTGTACTGGCCCCGAACGGCGCACTTGTCCACGTCCCCGGGCTTAATTGGCCTGAGAGACTGGAATATTTTGATGGATTCATTGCGGACGTCAGTCGCGTCGAAGAAAGACGGAGGCTCAATGGTAACCGTGCCAAGGACTTGAAGCAGGTGGTTCTGGATCATGTCCCTGAGCGCGCCGTAGTGGTCGTAGTATCCGCCCCGCTCCTCGACCCCTATTGTTTCGGCGGCCGTGATCTCGACGCGGCTCACGTAATTCCTGTTCCAGAGGGGCTCGAAGATACCGTTCGAGAACCTGAGCGCGAAGATGTCCTGCACCGTCTCCTTGCCTAGATAATGGTCTATCCTGTATATCTGGTCTTCTTTAAAGATCCTCTGGAGGTCGCGGTTTAATTCCTGAGCGGACTCGAGGTCCCTGCCGAACGGCTTCTCTATGATGATGCGCCGCCAGGAGGAGTCCTTCCCCTCCTTCGCTAACCCTTTCTTGCCGAGATTCTTTCCGATAGCGGTGTATAAGCTCGGCGAAGTGGACAGGTAGAAAATATAATTGCCGCCCGTTTTCTCCGCACTGTCGATCTTGGAAAGCTTATCCTTGAGGTCGTCGTAGTGGCTTACGTCCGTCGCGTCCATGGCGAGATAGTAAACGTGCTTCGAGAACGGCTCAAGCTGTTTCTGCTCGGATTTTTTGATTCCCGCATACATGACTACGTCTTCTATAATCTTTTTCCTGTACGCGTCGTCAGTGAACGGCGAACGGCTCGTGCCCAGTATTGCGAAATTTTTGGGAAGGAGCCCCTGCCGGAATAACGCATAGAGCGCGGGCATGAGCTTCCGTTTGGTCAAATCCCCGGAGGCCCCGAATATCGCGATTATACAACTGTTGTCCTGTGCCATCTTATTTACCCCTCGATCTTATTTGTATTAGCCGTTCGTTATATTAGCTCCGATGCTCAAATCGTAACATCATAGCGTCTCACCGTATACTGTCGAGAAGGGCTTTGATGTTATCCCGCACAGTACCTTTATCATTGTATACGCTGGAGCCGGCTACGAGCACGGTCGCCCCCGCCCGCACAACTTCAGGGGCTGTCTCGGTGTCGATACCGCCGTCGAGCCCTATCGGGACGTCGAGCCCTTTCCTGTCGAGCATCTCTTTTATTGCGCGTATCTTGTCCAACTGGCTCCATATGAATTTCTGTCCGCCGAAGCCGGGATTTACGCCCATTACCTGTACGAAGTCGGCAAGCTCCAGGACCTCGCCTATCGCGGATGGAGGGGTTCCGGGATTTAAGGTAACGCCTGACTGTATGCCCAGCTCCCTGATAGACTCGAGCACGCGGTGGAGGTGGTAGCAAACCTCCTGATGGACGATGATGCGGTCAGCCCCCGACTCGGCGAATAACTTTATATATTTCTCGGGCTCGACGATCATGAGGTGGACGTCGAGCTTCAGCTTCACGAGCGGCCTTATAGCCGCCACGACGCCCGGACCGAAGTTGATGTTCGGGACGAAGCGTCCGTCCATCACGTCTATCTGTATCCAGGACACGCCCGCGCCCTCTGCCTCTCTCACGGCGTCGCCGAGTTTCGTAAAGTCGGCGGATAATATTGAAGGTTCGATTATAACCATGATATTCGTTTATGCCGGTGCCGACCGACGTTATGAGTCCTTACGCTTCTGGTAGCGTATGCCGTGCGAAGTCGCGACTATAATCTCGCTTGCCGTGCCTATGAATAGACCGTATCCCGCTATCCCCGCCTTCTGCCCTAACTTTACAGCCAAATCCCCGAGGTCGGGGATGGGACCGAACCTGCAGTCAATTATATAGTTATTCTGGTCCGTGGCGTACGGCGTTCCGTCCTCTTTCATACGCAGAACAGGCTCGCCCCCGAGGGACCGGAGATAATTCGCTACCGGTTTCCACGCGAAAGGTATCACTTCGACCGGCACCGGGCAGTGAGTGCCGAGCATCGGCGAGAGCTTGCTTTCGTCGACGATCATGACATTCCGCCTGCTCGACTGGGCGAGGACCTTCTCTCTCAAGAGCGCTCCCCCGCCGCCCTTTATGAGGTTGAGTTCGGGATCGACCTCGTCCGCGCCGTCTATGGTCAGGTCTATTTCCTGTTTGTCGTCGAACGTGATCACAGGTATGCCGAGCTCTCTCGCCGTTCTTTCCGTCTCGAGCGAGCTCGGTATGCCCGCGATGTCGCTGAGCCTCCCGTCCCTGAGTCTCAGGGCTATCTCTTCGAGCGCGTATTTGGCCGTGCTCCCCGTGCCGAGTCCGAGCACCATCCCCGGACGCACCAGGTCGACAGCGCTTATTCCGGCTTCTTTTTTCAGCCTGTCCTGAAGCTTCTTCTGATCGGGGGACGGCGCGCCGCTCAACCTGTTTTCTCCTTTTCGGAATTAAGCTCGCTTATAAAACCCTTCGCGGTCTCAAGCAGCACGGGAGGGGTATCGATCACGCGCAGGTTCCCTGCCGGGGGGATTTTATGGACCCCTTCCCTCGTAAAATCGGTCGTCACCGCTATACAGTTCATACTCGCGGCGAGAGCGGCCTCGACGCCCGACGCGGAATCCTCGACGACGAGGCATTCGGCATGAGGCACCCTGAGCTCGTCCGCCAGAAGGTTATATATTTCGGGGTCGGGCTTTCCGTGCTCGACGTCCTGTATCGTGGCTATGAAATCGAACTCGGACCTGATACCAAGCACGTCCAGGACCCGGAACGCCTCCTTTCGGTGGGACATAGTCCCGAGACCCGTCGGATAGCCCTCACCGCGCGCCCATTTGAGGAGTCCCAGATTATACGGACACAGGTGCGACTTGAGTATTTCGGGGTCGGATATCATCTTAAAATACGTGTCGAGCCTCATGTCCACGTAGGCCTGCCAGGGGGTGTGGACGCGGAATTCCTTCATCCTCGCCCGTGCCGAGTTTTCGAGATTAAACCTCTTGAGCAGCCCTTCCGCGACCTCTTTACGTGTCAGCCCGACGTAGTCCTTGAAACCGTCTATGACCTCGTCTTCGGTCAGCGAATTATCGAGCTCGACCGCAGCCCTGGCGTAAGACTCCGCCTTCAGTACCTCGGTCTGCACGAGCGTGCCGTCGAGATCGAATATAAGCGCTTTAATCACATTCCCTTCCGTCAAAGTAGTTTCGCCAGCCTGTTAATACCGCTTACAACGTTTTCACCCAGGTGGAACGTAATGACCTTGCGCTTACGGTCGAGCAGCGCCTGGCGGTCGCCGAGCGCCTCGGCGTTTTTAAACACGCCGAAACTTATGGACGAGGCCTTCTTGCCCGGCTCGTCGGGGATCGGGATATCGACGGGCATATCGGACGTGAACTGAATGAAGAGACCGTGCCCCGCGTCTCCCTTATGGAGCTGCCCCGTCGAATGGAGGAACCTCGGCCCGAACCCTACCGTCGTGGCCAGACGGTACTGCCTCTCCACCTTGGTCCGGAGCTTCTGGAGGGCGCTGTACGTCTCGTCCGAGGGTTTGACATAGGCCTGGAACGCGACGTAGCTCCTTCCCTTCGATTCGTCCCTGCCGGGTTTGGCGTAGGAGAGGAACTTCGTTAGCGCCTGCTCGAGGCTCCCGGCTTTAAAGTCGGAATATACAGTTATTCCCGACTCCTTGAGGGTCGGCTTTAGGACCGGCAGCTTACCTTTTTTCTGGTATTCGGCTATCATGTTGCGCGCGAGCACCTTGGCGGCCTCCACGTTCGGCTGGTTGAAAGGGATGAATACCTATGATCATGCCTGCGACGGCGATAGCCATCTCCCATCTGAAGAACTCGCCCCCCAAATCGTAAATATCCTTGAGATTGATACGCACCACCGGATAGTCCGCCTTCTCGAGGGCACCCACCTGCCTGTCGTAGGTGTCGTCATTAGCGAGGCGGAGGTAAACGAAGAGCCTGTCGTTCGCATAGAATTCCGGCTGCGCCAGAGGCTCCCTGTCGACGGGGAGGATGCCCTTCCCGTCCTTACCGGTGCTCTCGGCTATCAGCTGCTCGACCCAGGAGCCGAAGCCCGCTATCGGCGGGGAGGCGACGAGCGTGACTTTATCGCGCCCTGCCTTGGCAAGCTCTCCGAGTATCGCGCCCAGCCACGCGCCCGAATTGTCCCCGTCTACCGCACAGTTGCAGCTTTCGCAGTTGTGGAGCATGGTGACGGCGCGGGCGAGCAGCGTGTCGAGGTCCACCCCCTGGAAGGCGGCGGGGGGTATCCCGACGAACGAGAGGGCGGAGTATCGTCCGCCGATATTGGGGTCGTTTAAGAACGTCTTTCTGAATTTAAGCCCCGCTGCGATCTTCTGGAGACCGCTCCCGGGGTCCGTAATGGCTATGAAGTGCCGTCCCGCGTCCTTCTTGCCGACTTCCTTCAAAACCTCGTTGTAGAAGTATTTCATGAACGACATGGTCTCCGCCGTGCCCCCCGATTTGGTGGAGACGATAAAGAGCGTCTTCGACATATCGAGGCGGTCCCTCTGCTCGAGCACGGCCCCGGGGTCCGTGCTGTCGAGCACCGCCACGTCGAGATAGCCTTTTTTGACGCCGTAGGTTTCGCGTATGACCAGAGGGGCGAGACTCGAACCGCCCATGCCCATGAGAAGCACGTTCTTATAGCCGTCGGCCTTTACACCGGCGACTACTTTTCTGATCCCCGGAAGGGCGTCCACCATGACTTCGGGTATGTGGAGCCACCCGAGACGGTTGCTTATCTCGGTCGGGTCGTCTTCCCAGACCATGTAATCGAAATTCCAGATCTTCTGTATGATATTGTTGTCCCGCATGCTCTCGAGCGCCTTGTCGACCGCTGCCTGGTACTTCCCGAGAGAGGCGGAATAGGGTTTTTTCTTGGACTGTATCTGCTCCTTTTTTTGCTCTATGCTCGCCATGAGCGTCTTGAAGGAATCGGCGAACTGGTCGACCCCGTCCCTGAGCAGCTTGTTCGTCACCGACTTTAAATTTATTCCGAGCTTCCCCAGCTTCTCTACGTCCTGCCTCGCCTGATCTACACCCCTCGTGATTGTGAGGGCGACCTTCCCGTGATCCCTGAAGTTCTTGTATGTAGCCGGCGGTACGGTATTTACGGTATCCGGCCCTATGAGCTCGTCGACGTAGAGCGTATCGGAATAAGCCGGGTTTTTCGTGCTGGTGCTCGCCCAGAGGCATCTCTGCACCCTTGCGCCCGCGTCGGAGAGCTTCTTCCAGCGCTTGCCTTTGAATATCCTCCTGAATTCGTCGTACGCGAGCTTCGCATTCGCTACCGCGATCTTCCCCTGAAGCGCGGTGTTCCCGATCTTCTCAAGCTCGGGGTCGATGGCGGTATCCACCCGGCTTACGAAAAATGAGGCCACGGAGGCCACCCTGTCCACCCGGTGTCCCTTGAATACGGAGGGGCCTTCGGCCGCAAGTTTCTCGAGACCCTTTATATACGCTTCGGCCACGGCCTTATACTGATCGAGGCTGAACATCAGGGTTACGTTAATATTGATACCGGCGCCTATGAGCTCCGTGATCGCAGGGATGCCGGCTTTGGTCGCGGGGACCTTGATCATGACGTTCGGACGCCCGAGAGTGACGAAATACCTCCTGGCCTCCCTGATAGTCCCGTTCGTATCGTTAGCCAGCGTCGGGCTCACCTCGAGGCTTATGAACCCGTCGCCGCCGTTCGTCTTATCGTATAGCGGCCTGAACAGGTCGGCGGCAATCGCGATGTCCTTCAAGGCGAGCGCCTCGTATATCTCGTTTACGGATTTATTCTGCTCCACCAGGGCCTTGAGCTCTTCGTCGTAATCGGAGCTTCCGGCTATGGCTTTTTCGAGTATAGAGGGGTTCGAGGTTTCGCCCCTCAGGCCTTCGTCTATCAGGGCCTTCAACTCCCCCGAGGTCAGGAAAGATCTCCTTATATAGTCATACCATATCGACTGGCCGAGCTTGGATAAATCCATTATTCTGGACATCGTCTATCTCCCGTTCGTCAATTTATTTATTCCAAACTATTTATTCCATAAAAACGGAGCGTGACAGCGAACCTTTAATCTACATCAAATCTACATCATTTTTTTGACGGCTTTTTAACTTTTTTGTCATTCAGATTAAGGACTTCATTCGCCTTTGAGACGACGTGATCGACGGTGAACCCGAACTCGGGAAGGAGATCGCCTATCGGGGCGGACTCGCCGAAGGTGCTGATTCCTATCATACCGCTCTGGTCGCCTGACCCGGCATACCTGCACCAGCCGAACGTGGAGCCCATCTCCACCGATACCCTGGCCTTTACGGACGACGGCAGGACCTCCTCCTTGTAATCGGGCGTCTGCCTTTCGTAGAGAGACCATGAGGGCATGCTGACGACGCGCGCCTTGATCCCCTGCTTTTTTAGTATCTCGTAGGCGCCCAGGCAAAGCTGGACTTCGGAGCCCGTACCGATCAATATGACGTCGGGCCCGGGCTTGCTGTCAGCGAGAATATAGGCGCCTTTGAGAGCGCCGTCCGCCGGGGCGTATACGCTCCTGTCGAACGTCGGCACATCCTGTCTCGTCAGGATCAGGGCGACGGGATGGTCCTTCAAATTCATAATATGTTTCCAGAGGACGCTCAATTCATTGGCGTCCGCGGGCCTTATAACTTCGAGGTTGGGAATGGCCCTGAGCGATGCAAGGTGCTCGACAGGCTGGTGTGTGGGCCCGTCTTCTCCGAGACCTATGCTGTCGTGAGTAAAAATAAAGATTACGGGAATCTGCATAAGGCATGCCAGCCTGAGGGGAGCCCTCATATAATCCGAAAACACGAAATAAGTGGCGGTATAAGGCCGGAGCTTGCTAAGCGCCATGCCGTTTGCGGCGGCGGCCATCGCGTTCTCCCTTATCCCGAAGTGGAAGTTCCTGCCGTCGTATATACCTTTCTCGAAGCTGTTTGCGCCGTCGATGTACGTCTTCGTAGAAGAGCCCACGTCGGCGGCCCCGCCCAGGAGGAACGGATACACGTGGACTATGGAATTCAGTATCTTGCTGTTGGCGGAGCGTGTCGCCGGGCCCTTCGGGTTAGCGGGGAATACCGGAAGGGACTTCTCCCAATCCTCGGGCATTTCCCGCTCCTGCAGCTGCCTGAACTGTTTGGCCAGGTCGGGGTATACGCGCTCGTAAGCGCTGAATTTCTTATTCCATTCGTCTTCGGAAACGGCGCCCTTCCTGATAACGGTCTCCCTGTACCCCTTCACCTCTTCGGGGACGTAGAATTTCTTGTCGGGGTCCCAGCCGTAATTGATCTTGGTCTTGCGTATCTCCTCGTCGCCGAGGGGCTCTCCGTGAGCCGCTGACGTGTCCTGCTTGTTAGGGCTCCCGTACCCGATGTGGCTGTCGACGATTATCAAAGACGGCTGTTCGTTCTCCTTGAACGCCCTCTCGATCGCCTCCGCAAGCATTTCGAGGTCGTTCGCGTCCCCCACCCGCTGCACGTGCCAGTTATATCCCATAAACCTGGCCGCCACGTCTTCACTGAAAGCGAGCGCGGTGTGCCCTTCTATGGTTATGTGGTTGTTGTCGTAGAACCAGATGAGGTTATTCAGGCCCAGATGACCCGCGAGAGAAGCCGCCTCGCCCGATATACCCTCCATCATGCAGCCGTCGCCGTCTATAGCGTAGATATTGTAATTGATAATCTCATGGCCGGGCCTGTTGAAATATGAGGCGAGCCATTTCTCTGCGATCGCCATGCCCACCGATGTCGCGACGCCCTGACCGAGCGGACCCGTCGTAGTCTCGACCCCCGGCGTGAGGCCGTATTCCGGGTGGCCCGCGCACTTGCTGTGGAGCTGCCTGAAGGTCTTAATGTCGTCCAAAGACAAATCGTAACCGGTAAGGTGAAGGAGGCTGTAGAGGAGCATCGACGCGTGGCCGTTTGACAGAACGAACCTGTCGCGGTTGGGCCAGTCGGGGTTCCCCGGATTGAATTTCATGAACTTATCCCAGATGGTGAACGCAACGGGGGCGAGCGCCATCGGCGTGCCCGGATGACCGGAGTTCGCCTTCTGCACCGCGTCCATGGACAGGGTCCTTATCGTGTTTATTATCAGCTGCTCCAGTTTGTCTCTGCTCATCTTGGGTTTCAACTCCATAAAGATTCTCCTCACTTATTATTTTGAGAACTATTGTGAATACCGTATTAAGACGGATAAAAAGGAAACAGATAACGCGATTTGCGAAGATATCGGATCATCGGGGATTACACCGGCTCCCGGTCCGGACAATGCGCCGGCTCCGCCGGCGCGGGGGGAGTGTTTTATACGAGGGACATCCTGAAAAATCCCTCTTATCAAGTGCCTGCGAGCTCCACTGTGAAACAAATTGCGACCTCAGAAACGCGGAGTCATGATTTTAGGAAACAAAGATTTCGACATCTGCCATTATCACACATCGAACCCGAGAAAGCAAGAAAAGCCTTGATTTTAAAGCTCAGTGGCGAGCGCGGCCCCGACGATACCGGCGTCGTTCAGCATCTTCGCCGGCACGATCGCGGCTCTGATTTTTATATACGGGAAAAACTTGTCCGACTTTTTGCTTATTCCGCCCCCGATAATAATAAGGTCGGGGGAAAGAAGTTTTTCGACGTGCAGTAAATACTTATTCACCCTCTTCCCCCACTTCTTCCAGCTGAGGCCCTCGATCTCCCTGTGAATCTCCGCCGTCCGTTTTTCAGCGTCTTCGCCGTCTATCTCTATGTGCCCCAATTCGGTGTTCCTGACCAGGTGCCCGTCGACGAAGAGCGCCGTACCGACGCCCGTACCGAGCGTGACCATGAGAACGACCCCGCCGCCGTGCCGGTTAAATTTTTCCCCGGCTCCGAACTTCATCTCGGCGAGACCCGCCGAGTCCGCATCGTTTATTACTACTGCTTTACAGGGGGAAATCTTCTCGATCTCGTCCATGATATTGACCCCTATCCATTTTTTGGACAGGTTCGCCGCCGTATAGACCTCCCCGCTCTTCATGACTCCCGGGAAACCGCACCCGAGGGGCCCTTTCCAGTTCCAGTGCTCGATGATTCCCCCTATCGCGGCCAGCATGCTCTTTGGGGTAGCGGGGTGCGGCGTATCGACGCGGTATCTTTCACCCAAGAGAACTCCTTTCTCAATATCGACCGGGGCGGACTTGATACCCGTCCCTCCTATATCTATTCCAAGTACGCGGGTTTTCGAATTAACCGGTTTTTTCGCCATGTATCCGCCTCTGCCAGGATTAATGAAATTCATTTAATTCTACACCAATTCGGCGGGAGATATGAAACTTAGTACGATAATTTCAGACAGAACTGAAGTCGTTCCCGCACTCCGGGCGGACGGGGGGATCGAAGACATCATCACGGACCGGAACCCCTTCCTGCCGCGGGATCAGGCGGCTTAGCCGCTAGCGCCCGGTGTGCTATACTGTCCGTGTTTAAAATAAGGGCTTAGGCAGGCTCGGGACATAAACGGTAATGAAAAAAGCGGCTTTAATAACGGGAGCGGGGGAGAGACTGGGCAAAGCCATGGCGCTCGCCCTTGCCGGCATGGGTTACGACATCGCCCTACACTATAACAGCTCGGAGAAAGGGGCCGGGAGGGCAGCGGAAGAGATAAAAGCCATAGGAAGAAAGTGTGAGATATTCAAAGCCGACCTGTCTAATACCAAGGACATTAAACACTTGACGGTGCGGGTATTCCGCGCGTTTCCAAACTGCTCCCTTCTCATCAATAACGCGTCTGTCTTTGAAGACACGGACTTTATGGAAGTTACAGAGGAATCGTTCGACAGGGAATTCACACTCAATTTCAAGGCGCCTTTCTTCCTGTCCCAGGAATTCAGCAGGCGGAAATCGGCGGAAATAATAGTCAACATGCTCGATGCGAGGGTTTCCACGATCGAGCCCGGCCATTTCGTCTACAACCTGAGCAAGAAAGCGCTCCGCGACTTCACGCTCATGGCGGCCCGCGCCCTCGGACCCAGAATACGCGTAAACGGGATATGCCCGGGACCCATACTCCCGCCTCCGGGCAAGGACCTGAAATACCTGAAACGCATATCGGGGCATATACCGCTCGGAAAGCCGGGGCATCCCGACTACGTGATAACGGCATTGAAATATATACTTGAAAACAGTTATGTGACCGGAGAGTGCCTGTTCGTCGACGGGGGGCAGCACCTGGGCTAAAGGGAGAATAAGGTGATAATAAAGATCGAGAACCTGAGACTGAGGACCGTGGTCGGCATCTTCGAGTGGGAGAAAAAGGTAAAGCAGGATATCGTCATAAACATCGAGATCGAATTCGACGGCAGGGAGGCCGTGGAAAAGGACGATATTTCGTTCACCGTCGATTATAAGTCCTTAACGAAAAGAATCATAAGCGAAGTCGAGGGCAGAGAATTCAACCTCATAGAAAGGATCGCCGGCGACGTAGTGAGAATAATCCTCGAGGACGGGAGGGTGAGTAAAGCGACCGCCAAGGTCGATAAGCCCGGGGCGCTCCGCTTCGCCGATACCGTTTCCGTCATACACTCGGAATCGAAATGAGACTCCGGTACTTGAAAGATGAACGTTAACAGGGCAGTGATAGGGCTCGGCTCCAATATCAATGCCGAAGAAAACATACGCAGGGCCAAAGAAGCGATCGCGGGGGAATTCACGCTGATAAAATCCTCCTCGTTCGTCGAGACGGAGCCCGTCGGGTTTAAGGAGCAGGACAGATTCATAAACGGGGCACTCCTCGATCGAGACGGAATCGGACGCCGGCAGCTTAAAATCGTGGTTGAAGGAGCTGGAATCGAAGCTGGGGAGGGTAAACACGGACAACAGGTACGGGCCGAGGACTATAGACCTCGACATCCTCGTCTGGAACGGAGAGGTCGTCGATGAGGAAGTCTATGAGAGAGAGTTCCTGAGAAAGTCGATAAAAGAGCTATTACCCGATCTCGATTTATAGTAATTTTATCTGCTCATCAATTGATTGGACGGCAGACCGGGGTCGAGAACCTTGCGCGCCGTTTCCACCCCGGCTACCGGCAAGCTCCCCGGATCGAGCACGCCTATTTGAACGAGTACCGATGCCTGGTCCCAATAAATATGCTCGCTTGAAATTTTACCGTCCTTAAACCCGACCAGGACGACGAGCGGAAGCTCGACCTTTTTTCCGGTCGGGGGTATGCCGGGCAGCATCCAGGGCATGTCTATTTTATGAGTAAATTTAAATATAAGCTCGTCAACAATCGTATCGCTCCCGACGGTGCGGGACACGAGGACGAGCTCGACGTCATCAGGCTGGCAGCGGAATAAAGTGCTTCGAATAAAAATCACGGACATTCTCCCGGCCGGTGCCCCCGGTCATTACGGGGACGTGATTGACGTGAGGGTCGCCGGTCATAGTCCGCATGGTTTCATCCGTATCCTTCGACTCGAACTCGCACGTCGTGTGCTTATCCCAGATTTCCACCATCTTCTCGCTGTTCCAGAGTCAGTTCATTACTCATAAAAGCCTCCTCTCCATCTGCTCTGATCTTATAATAATTTACATCTGCCGAATTGTAAACGAGTCTGCCGGGAATTAATCGAGGTCGCGTATAGCGTCGAGTTTATTCGGCGGTTCGCTTATGGATTATTAAATCGTCCAGCGTCTCCTTCATGCGGTCGTAATGAGACCCTTTCCAGTAAACCTTGCCGCAGTCCGTGCAAATAAAGAATTCGTCGTAATAAAGTTTGGTCTTGGGCTCGAGCCTGTCGAGGACCTCCGCTTTTTCCACGGGTACGATAACGCCGTTGCATTCGAGGCATCTGTTGAAGGGTTTGACGAGCGGGTAGTAACCGAACCTACCGAGCACCTCCTTCACCTGCATTCGGGGGTCGTCCGACCTGAGCCAGTAGCCGTGCGTTATTATCCTGAATCTGAGGAGCCTCCTGTCGCGGGTGAGCACGATGCGGCCCTCGCTCGCGGCAAGCCCCGCTATTTCATGGTCGGCGTAGTCGTTCCTGTATGCCGCATCGAAGCCGAGCATCCTGAGACGCCTCGCAAGCTTACCGAGATTGACGTCCACGACAAACGAGGGTCGCGGCTCTCCTCGGAGCGCCACTTTTTCAGGAATCTCCGGGCTGAATGATGCAGGATAAACGGACACAGCGTCCCCGTCCTTCAGGTGGCAGCCGAAGCCGACCGAGGTCCCGTTCACGACGATCGAATCCACTTCCGTATGAGGGACCCCTATCGCTTCGATCGCGTCTTTGACGGAAGGCTTTCCGTCGAAATCGTATTTTAGAGAGATAGCGGCGCCGGGGTCGGTGAAGAAATCACGAAGCTCGTGATAGAAATGAAAAAGCGCCCTGTTTTCAGGCATCGGCTGAACCCGGTCTAATATTCCCGATATTTATATCAGAGAGTATAGCTAACGCTCTCAAAGGAATATAATCGGGAGGTATTCGAGTAAGTCGCTCAGGCTCGCGGGCTGGTTCCTGAAGCCTATATAACCGTCGGGGCGGAGGAGATAGAGGCTCGATTTCGCGGCCCCGAAATCGCGGTGCATCAGCAGATCCTTATCCCGCCATACCGAACTCATCTTTGTGAAATCGGGCGGGAGCCCGTTTGTACCCGCGATCATATGAACGGCAATCAGGCCTCCATATTCCGATTCCAGGGAGTGTTGTATTTTTCTCAATTCATCGAATTCCATATCCTCGGGCAGTGCGCCTGTGAAAAGCAGCAGATTGTGCCTGATGTCTTTGAGTAGATCATAAAGCTGAATGCTGCCATTTCCGTCGAGGCTCATGAGAGAGTAATCCTTTACACGCTCTCCGGCTTGAAGGTCGTGCATGTAATTGTGGTATCCCTCGACCGCGTCCGGCTGATACCACCTCTCTTCGACTATAGGACTTTCCCTGTAGTTTATCTCTATCTGAGAAAGGGTCAGCAGCAGCTTCTCCTCGACCGGATCTAAAGCCGATAGGGTGCCTATAAGCTTATTCCGAATGGCGGCCAGGACCGGGTTGTGTAATCCTATCATCTTCGTAGCCATATCCGTCAAGCCGACTACGCCCTTGCCCACGCGGTGTCTTTCCGTATTGTAGCTATCGAGGAGGCTCCCGGGAGACTCCCCCTTGAGCACGAGCGCGAGCTTCCATGCGAGGTTGTACGAATCCTGTATACCGGTATTCATTCCCTGTCCGCCGATGGGACTGTGTATGTGCGCAGCGTCTCCGCACAAAAACACCCTGCCGTCGCCGTATTTATCGACCATACGGTGATGGAGCTTGAAATAGGCGAGCCAGTTGGGATTGCCGACACTCCTGTAATCGATTCCCCTCTCCCCCATGAGCCTCCTCACATCTTCGATCGTCGGTTCCGGCATTTCTTCGTCAACCGGAGCGTCCGGGAGCTCGAACATCAGCCTCCCCCTGTCGCTGTAGAGAGGGAAATAGGCCGTCACGCCGGATGGGTGAATAAAGACCGACATATGGTGGAGCGGGTACTTCCAGTCGAGGTCGCAGTCGGCGAGGAGCCAGTAATAGGGATATGGGGCGCCTTTGAATTCCAGGTCGAGAATGTGCCTTACCGAGCTGTGGGCCCCGTCGCACCCGGCTATATAAGAACAATCGATGAATTCTTCGGAGCCGTCATTCAATCTTATGCGGGCACGAAGGGAGTCTTGCTTGCTGCTCGATGCCGACGAGCTCCTTCTCACGCTCGACTCTGATGCCGTACGATTCCAGATGAGCGTTAAGTATCTTTTCCGTGTCGCTCTGCGCGATAATCAGGAAATAGGGGTATTTGGTCGGGAGGCTGTCGAAAACCACGCTCACCAGGGGCTTTCCGTGATTGTACATGTCGAAGCCGTTACAGATATTCCCCTGCCCGAGCACGGTTTCCACTATGCCCATGCTCTCAAAAAGCTCGAGAGTCCGCGCGTGAATTCCGAAGGCCTTCGACTTGTCCGAAGGGGCCGGGGCCTTGTCGATTATCCTGGGCGTGATCCCGTGCCTCGCGAGCTCGCACGCCATCGTGAGTCCTGTAGGGCCTGCGCCTACTACCAATACATCCGCACGTGAATTATCCGAAGCAGTCATGGCAAACTCCAGTTGTACGTATGATTTTATCGTTATTGAAACAATGACCCATCATAATTTTAATGCAAAATCGGCCGATGCCCATTGCGGAAATATATTTTGAGCCCATCCACTTACTTGAGAAACTGCTTCAGGGGTCCGCCCGGGTTTATAATCCCTTTGAGCTCGGCATAACCGACGGTAACGAAATAGGACCCTTCGACGTAGGGCCCGGCGGCATAAGGGGCGAACGCGAACGTTATGCCCCTCGGCGATATCGCGAACGCGCTGCAGATCATCGGCTTTGAGCTCCTTCAGCTCTCCGTTCAATACCCACCCCGCCTGCTGTTTTCTCAAGTCTCTGATGCAGTAATCGGACAGGACTTTGATATGATTCGACCTGGGCGTAAACAGGTCGGACAAGCCGAGAAGGAGCGCCTTTCCGTCCTTGATCCAGTAATTCGACGACATATAGAAGGTATTTCCGTGCGCCCCGCCCGTATAGGAAAAGACCTCTCCCGAGAGGCTTATCAATTCGGGTGAATAGTATTCAATGGAGTAACTGTAGTCTTCCTGCCACTCCCCCGCCGATTCCTGAGAACCGAAATACTCCTCTGCCTCGCCGGTGAATTTTTTCTTCTCGGAGGCGGCTTCTTTTTCGAGCCTCTCCGTTATTTCCCGGTTAGCTTTGGTGTCCGTAATAAAAGAAGGGTACATATATGATGCCTCATATTTAGAATTTACGTTTACATCAGTCGAAACGAAGTCGGCGACCTTCGTGAGCTTAAACGGCAGAGTGGAGAGCCCGTTTGCCTTCGACCATTCGCCTTCTACGTACATTCCGAAGCTCTTGCCCTCGCTTCGGACGGTTCCTTTAAATGTCCCCGTTTTCTGCCCCTTCTCATCCTGCTCCACCATATTCAGAGCAGAAGATTTGAGATCGAATTCACCGGTAAGGGGGATCGGTATGCCGACTTTGTCATACATATACGAACCCGAGACATCCCCGGAATCGATCACCAGCTCCATCTGGACCGGAAAATTATCCCCAATGGTGCCGACATAATAGTATCGGGATTCCTTGCCGGCATTATCCTGAGCCTGCGCGCATAAGTACTCATTCACATTACAAAATGCAACAATTAAGATAAGAAAAGCGGCATTTTGGAGAGTAATTTTGATCATACATCGCCCCCGAATTGAATCACAAAGTATTATTTCAATACTGTAATAATCTTACAACAAAAGTACTTTATTTGATTCCGGCGGGGTTAACCCCCAATTGTCCGACAATTATCGGAATCCGTCACATCGGCTTTTGACAACTTTTGTCAAATAAATGCAAAATATTTGCCCTGTCTCCAGGTCAGCAAAATTCCCACACAACGCCATAATCTAGAATATGCAATCATAAGTGCATATTACGCCAATAGAGACATTTGGCACGCACATTGCATAATAATCTCAATAAGCATATATGAAATTAAGAGTCATTGAACGGGAGCAGTTCCGGTACGAGTTGAAATGTTGTAAATGACTTTTAAGAAACGTTAGTAGATTTACCTGAAGACGGCCATAACATATTCCCCATCCTCTAAAGGGTGAATCTTTGAAGAAATTCAGGATTCACCCTTATTTTTTGCCAAACAGGCATAGATTGTCAGGAAGGAACCTTTATCCCGACCGGTTCATTGAGAGGACATCGATCATTTCCGAGTGGATGCCGTTATTGGAGGCCAGTATCTCCTTGACGTAGATACTGTATTCGTCCCCGGTGAAGTTCGTCACCCTGCCCCCCGCCTCTTCGACGATCAGTGCGCCCGCCGCCGTATCCCAGGGGTTGAGACCCAGCTCCCAGAAGCCGTCGAACCTGCCGCACGCTACATAGCACAGGTCGAGCGCCGCCGAACCGTCCCTCCTTACCGCCCTGGCCCTCCAGATGAAGTCGCCGAAGTGCCTGAGATTTTCCTCGACCATTCGGGCGTCGTCGTGAACAAAGCCCGTGACCAGGTGACTCTCGTCGAGCCGGGACGAACCGGTCACGCTTATAGCTTCTCCGTTCATAAATGCCCCTTTCCCCAATTCCGCCGAGAACATCTCGTCCTTTACAGGGTCATAAACGAGACCCGCCTTAACCGCGCCCTCAATTTCGAGCGCTATCGATATGGAAAAAAAGGGATAACCGTGCGCGTAATTCGTAGTGCCGTCGAGCGGGTCTATTATCCAGACGTATTCCGAGCTCGTCGAACGCCTGCCCGACTCTTCGGCGAAAACGTCATGGGAAGGGAAGGTCCTCTTTATAGAGTCGATTATGATGTCCTCGGACAGCTTGTCGACTTCGGTCACGAGGCTGTTTTTACCCTTGAACGTAATTTCTTTAACCTTCCCCAGATTCGCCCTCAATACCTCTCCCGCTTCTCTCGCGGCCTTTTCAGCGACATTTATATATAACAAGATAAACTCCTGACGAGGGGCGTCCGGTAAGAACAGTACCCGGAACCCGGCATGCAGTCATAACATCCCCGCTCCGGCATAGACATTGTTGAAGTATGTATGACAGGCCCGAGCGTAAGATCATTCAGCCGGGGCTTCGGGGATTATTATCCAGCCCAGTATATAAACGAGCGCCGCGGTTCCGACCGTGAACAGCGCGACAAGCGCGAATACGAGCCTGACGAGTGTGGGATCGATGGAAAACATTTCGCCCAGCCCCCCGCAGATACCGGCTATCATCCTGTCCGTCCTCGACCTGTGTAATTTTTTTACATCTTCAGCCATGCTTCACCCCCAGCTTCAATTATATAGCAGTATACCTAATTTAACTCCTTGATTATCGATTTGGCGCAAGCTTGGCAATGTCGGTAAATTGTTCGGATCCAATCCTGTTATTTATGAATCGCACGCTAATCCATGAACAAACCCGTATTCCAATTTGGGACTAATTGTTTCTCATAGCATCTGAGCTATAATAAAAAAACCGGGCTGAGGCTTCGAAGGCTCAGGTTTCAAAATATTAGCCCGGAATAATCTGGAGAAATCGACAGGAGACTTTTTAAATGAGCGATTCGTTAAAGCCCGGAATGAAATTCGAGTTTGATTTCAAAATACCCGAGTCTAAAACAGTCCCCTACATATATCCCGAATCAGAGGAGTTCCAGTTGATGCCCAAGGTCTTCTCCACCGGGTTCATGATAGGCTTGATCGAATGGGCGTGCGTGAGGTTCGTGAACGGCCATATCGACTGGCCGAGGGAGCAGTCGGTCGGCATAGACGTAAGGCTCAACCACACAGCCGCGACACCGCCCGGTCTCACGGTGAACGTGAAGGGCGAGCTTACAGAAGTCGAAGGCCGGAAGCTCACGTTTTCCATTGTCGCCCACGACGGCATCGACCTGATCTCGGAAGGGACCCACCAGAGGTTCATAGTGGATGCCGAAAGGTTTATAGCCAGAGTCGAAAAAAAGGCAAGCCCCGCATAAGCCAGCAGATGAATAAAGCAGGCAAAACAAGTCCCGGACGGGACATATCAGCGGTCAGGGCGCTCACATTCGATGTCTTCGGCACGGTCGTCGACTGGAGGTCCTCTATAATCCGGGAATGCAGCGTGCTCGGGAAATCAAAGGGCATCGAAGCCGACTGGGAGAAGTTCGCCGACTCGTGGCGCGGAGGATACGCCCCGGCCATGAACATGGTGCGCACCGGGGAGATCCCCTGGATGAGCATAGATTCCCTTCACAGAATGGTGCTCGAAAGGCTGCTCATTGAGCACGGCATCGAAGGGCTTTCGGAGAGCGAGAAAGACTACCTCAACAGGGCATGGCACAGGCTCGAGCCCTGGCCCGATTCCATAGTGGGTATCGAACGAATCCGGAAACGGTTCATCGCGGCCACGCTTTCAAACGGCAATGTGTCGCTCCTGGTCGATATGGCGAAGCACTCGGGCATAACATGGGACTGCGTTCTCTCCTCGGAGCTGTCGGGGCATTACAAGCCCGACAGGGAGGTCTATCTGACTGCCGCGGGGCTGCTCGGACTGGAGCCGGGGAGCGTCATGATGGTAGCGGCGCACACGGACGATCTCCTGGCGGCGCAGGCGCTCGGCTTCAAAACCGCCTTCGTATCGAGACCGCTCGAATTCGGCCCTACGGGCAGGGCGGAAGAAACTGACAGTATGCCGTTTGACATTACCGCACAGGATTTCCTCGACCTCGCGGACAAACTCGGCGCCTGAGAGCGGATTTAGCTACTCGAAGGTCTGAATTTTATAAAGACCCGCGTATATCCCGTTTTTAGATATCAGCTCGGCGTGGGTCCCATATTCGACGAGCCTGCCGTTATCGAACACGGCGATGGAGTCGAAACCGCTTATCGACGGCACCCTGCTCGATATGGCGAGCAGCGTCCTTCCCTTCATCTCTTTCCTCAGATTCTTGAGCACCATGCTCTCGGTCTTGAGGTCGAGCGACGAGAATACGTCGTCCAGTATCAGGACGCGCGGCTTAAGCAGTACCGCCCTCGCGAGCGCGATCCTCTGCCTCTGTCCTCCCGAAAGACTGAGGCCCCTCTCGCCGACACGCGCGTCGAACCCCCCGGGGAATTCCATTATCTCATCGTATAATTCCGCGACCCTGGCCGCGTTCTCTATATCCGATTCGGTCAAATCCGGATTCATGAACGAGATGTTGTCTCTCACGGTGCCGCTGAAAACAGTCGTCTCCTGGGGGACGTAGACTATGCCTTCCCTGAGGGAGTCCCTCTTTATCTTTCTGACATCGACGCCGTCGACGAACATGGTATTCTCGGGCGGCTCTTCCACCCTTGTGAGGAGCTGGAAGACCGTGCTTTTACCGGAGCCCGTGGCGCCCGTGAACCCGACGGCCCTGCCAGCCGGTATCTTAAGCGATACGTTTTTGAGTGCCCTCTTGCCGTTATAAGAAAAACTCAGGTCTTTCAACTCGATCGTGCCCTCGATATTCAGGTCGACTGCGCCCGGCTCGGCCGGGGACTGCGGCCTGACGAGCAGTATGTCGTTTATCCTGTTGAGGGAAGCGTTCCCCCTCTTGATTATATCGACCGCCCAGCCCATGGCCATCATGGGCCATGCGAGCATAGTCAGGTAGAGCAGCACCGCGGCGAAATCCCCGAGGGTGATATTCAGTGTAATGGTGTCTATGCCCCCGAGCCATAGAAAAATCACGGTCGCGAGGGCGGCGAGGTATGTTATTACCGGCTGATACACGCCCCATATCTTTATCAGGCGGAGGTTCTTGTCGAGATAAGCCGCGCTCGAAGACTCGAAGTCTTTTACCTCCTCGCCTTCCCGCACGTAAGCCTTCACGACCTTTATCCCGGATATCGATGCCCTTGCGCTCTCCGTAAGCCCGGAGAACGAGTCCTGCACCTTCTGGAACCTCTGCTCTATCATCCTGCCGAACCTTAGAATCAGAAAGCCCAGTATGGGGAAAGGAATAAACGCATACAGGGTGAGCTGCGGGGATATGTACAGCATCGCGCCGAAGATAAAAACGAGGAGAAAGATTCCGTCGTAAGCTATGAGAACCCCGAGCCCGCAGGCGAACTTCAGCGTCTCGATGTCGTTTACCGTATGCGCCATCAGGTCCCCCACCTTCCTCTGCGAGAAGAAATCGAAGTGCAGGCTCTGGAGGTGTGAGAAGAACTCGTTCCTGAGCGACTGCTCTATCCTGCGCGCTGCGCCCATTATGAAATATCTCCAGAAGAACCTGAAAACGGACATGGCGACGGCTATGAAGAGCAAGATCAGGCCGTATTTCGACATATCGCCCATTCCCGCGCCTTCGACGGTCAGGGCATCGACAACTTTTTCGATGATCAAGGGTATGGAAAGCTGGCATAGGTCCACGAGGGAAAGCGCCAGGAGACCCGCGAGAAAGGAATATTTATATTTCCGGAGCAGAGAAAAAAGGGTCTTCTTTTTCATTCATCGAGATCGTGCACGGGACACGGAATATAGTTAAATGCAAGCCCCCTGAAGAACTTAGTATACCTGACGGGGAACCCCGGACTCTCAAGAGATTCCGGAGAAGGTCCGCCGCCCGGGGTGCGGCCGAAATCGTCTGTTTCCGAACGACCACGCCGCCCGTCTAATGGAACGCAGGGGTCAGACCTTCACATAAGCGCAGTCGCCCGCGCGCATGGATAGACGCTCTAGAATTCCGCTGATTCGGGAAAGCCGGCCCGTTATTGCGCCGACTTGACGCCCGGCCCCGTCTGACCCGACTTCAAAAGCTTCCCGTCCGGAGAATACTGTGCCCAGAACCAGTTTATATCCTTCGGATCGCTCCCGCCCAGGTTTATCATAGCGGATATGGATTGAAGCTGGTCCTGGTCGTCGTATTTTTCTTTTACAATAATCGAGCCCGGAGGAAGGGACCCGGATTTTTTCTCAATTGTCTCGTAGGCGATATCGTTTGCATAAGTTTTCATATACATGTTCTTTTTATCGGCATCCTTGTTAAAAGTGCCGGGACCGGGCATCTCTTTCCACTGTTGATATTGTTCGGTCTGAATCAGGTTCCATAGCTCGGTCGCTATCTCGGCCGGGGCCTTCTTGTTAAGCTCCTCGACCTGAGACGAGTGTAATTCCTTGCTCTCTTCAACCACACCTTCTACGGCCTCCTCGGCCTTCTCCCCCGTACTCTCCGTCTGCTCAGTTGTCGCAGTTTCGTTTCCGGTATCGGATTTATCTTCGGATTTTTCGCACCCGGCATAGATTAAGCCAAAAGCGAAAAGCAGTACTAAAAGCAAATTCGAAACCCTCATGAAATCCTCCGTTCTTTTTTGAGTGATAATTCTATCACCATGAGTTTGAAAAATCCAAAATTAATCCTCCGGCAGAGAGGGGAGGGAATAAACCCCGATCCCCCGGACCGGGATTAGCCGGACGGGACCGGAATGAGTCCGAAAGCGCACCGGAAGTACACCGGATTTGCCGTTTTGCCGCCGGTAAACCGATACCGGAAACCCCTGAAAAAAAACCACTTGACAAAAATTTTGAGATATACTAATATCTCAATGACTGACTAGTCAGTTCAGCACTGGGTGACGGGTTAAACATGGCCCGGGTGATGGGTTAAATATGGCAAAAACACGTAAATCGATCAAAGAGCAGGCTCACGCGCACAGGGGCCAGATACCGAAAGGCGCCCGCAAGGACGAAATCATAAAAGCCGCCGCCAAACTCTTTTCACAGAAGAGCTATCACGACGTAACGATGGACGATATCGCCGAGAAAGTGGGCGTCGCGAAGGGAACGATATACCTCTATTTCGACTCCAAGGAAAACCTATATCTCGAAATAATGGAAGAGACTTACGAAGAAATCGAATCGATACTGGAGAGGGAAACGGCCAAGAGCGACCCGGCTCCGGTGAAGCTCAAGAAGGTCTTGGGACTCATCTTTAAATTCTACCTGCAGAACCTGGACGTACTCCGTATTCTGAGCAGGGACGAGACTCACCTCATCAGAGAGCACTACGAGTTTACCGAGCACTGGCGGCTCAGAAGGATCAAGCTCTATGAGAAGATACTCGAGAAGGGAATAAACGAAGGGTCTTTCAGGCCCTTCAAAACCGAGCTAACGGCCCTCATTATCTTCGGGCTCGTCAGGTCGGTAATGTTTTATTACAAGAGCGAAAAAAGCGCGGAAAGTATCGCGGAAGAGGTATTTTCTATGATTTCCGAGGGAATCCTGGCCCCCGGTTACGAAAAGGCCGAAGCCGCGAGGATGTAGGAGTAAGCATTCACAAATCATTCATCAACAAGGAGGTATTACAAATGGCAGTCTCATATCCATTCAGCTCTAAGATCAGCCATTTCGTTCCACCGAAGCAATGGGCCAGCATGAGGGTCGCCCGGGAGCTGGAGAAAACGACCGGGCAGAAGATAATCCATTTCGAGAAAGGGGATTATCAGGGGCCGGATTTCTACACGCCGGATCACGTTCTGCAAGCTACCGTGCAGGCGCTCAAGGACGGTTATGTCAGGTACGATCCGGGACCCGGCCTTCCGGAGCTCAGGGAAGCCATAGCTGCCGAGATGACGAGGGAGGGGAGAAAGACAAAACCGGAAGAAGTGATTGTGACCGCCGGCGCCAAGCACGCCCTCACCATGTCGCTGCTCACGTTCCTGGAAGAGGGGGACGAGGTGATATTTCCGAACCCCGGTTATCCGCCCGACGAAGTGTGGGCTAAGTACGTAAGGGCGAAAATCAACCATACGCCGCTTACCAAACCGGACTGGCAGTTCGACATGGAAAAGCTCGAAGCCATGATCACGCCGAAAACGAAGCTTCTCATTATTAATACCCCGCAGAGACCGAACGGACACCTTGTTGAGAACCCCGAAGAGATTGCCGAGCTTTGCTTTAAATTCCCGAATTTGATGGTCATATCGGATGAGATCTTTTCGCACGTGACGTACGACAAACCGCACAAGACGATATCCGCCGTACCCGGAATGGCCGAGAGGACGATCGTAATCGATACGTTCTCCAAGACATACGCCATGACAGGCTGGAGGATAGGCTGGGCAGTCGCCCCCGTGCCGGTTATAGACAAGCTGTCGATATTCCTCCAGGATTCGATCACGAACGTCGCCGCGTTCATACAGAAGGCCGCATACGCCGCGATGGCGGGCCCGCAGGACTGGACTATCGAGAAGAGAGAGCTCCTCAAGAAGAAGAGGAACAGGATGGTCGCGGGGCTGAACTCCATACCCGGCATCCAGTGCGACACCCCCGACGGGGCGTTCTACGCGTTTCCCGATATAACGGGAACGGGATTGACCTCGCAGGAATTCACCGACAGGCTCGTCGAGACGGCCGGCGTGGCAGTAGTCGCGGGGACCGCGTTCGGGAGCCAGGGTGAAGGTTATGTGAGGGTCACCTACGCATGCGCGGACGAGGATATAGACGAAGGCATAAGAAGGATAAAACAAGCGGACCTGAAGAAAAAATCCGCTTAACTCAAAATCAACGGAGACGGGCTTTAATCTCCCGCTATATCGAGACGCCTTTGGGCGCGGGGGATAAAAGCTTGTCTCCTTCTTTATTTTAATTCACCGCAATCACAAATTATTATTGCAAATCACTGTCAAATTGATAAAACTACATTAATATGAAATCGACTCCCGGAAAACCCGCGAAGAACCGGCTGGTTAAATCCTTTTTAATCCTATTCGTATTTATCGTATCGGGCGCAGCCGTGATCGCCTGCTACAAGGCGCCCGTGACGGGGAGGTCCCAGTTCATAATCCTCTCCCAGTCGGAAGAGAACCAGATGGGTGTAGCGGCGTTTCAGGAGGTCCTCAAGACCGAGCAGGTTTCGGGTAACGCGCAATACAACGAAGCCGTGACGAGGGTAGGCACGCGGATCGTGGGGGTAGCCGACACGCCCCAATACAAATGGGACTTCAAGGTGCTTAAGGACGACGAGCAGATAAACGCCTTCGCGCTTCCGGGCGGGAAGGTCGGGGTGTATACCGGCATTCTGCCTGTCGCTGTAAACGATGCGGGACTCGCGACGGTAATGGCCCACGAAGTCGCGCACGTCGCCGCGCGCCACGGCGGGGAGCGCGTCTCCACGGACGTGCTCGCACAGATAGGCGCAGTAGGCGTGAGCGCGGCGCTAGGCGGGAGCGACCCCTGGGTGTCGGAGGCGGTAATGCAGGCGTACGGCATAGGGGTGACCGTCGGGGGCATACTGCCCTTCAGCAGGACGCAGGAGGCCGAAGCAGACCAGATCGGGCTCATATACATGGCCAAGGCGGGGTACGACCCGAGGGAGGCGATAGTGTTCTGGGAGAGGATGGACGCCGCCGTGAAGGGGAAACCCCAGCCCCCTGAATTCCTTTCCACGCACCCGGGCTACGGGACCAGGATAAACAACCTCAAAAAATGGCTGCCCCAGGCGCTGCCCTATTACGAGCAATCCCAGAAAGCCCCTAATAACGCCATAACGAAGTAGTCTCCCGCCGGATACGCCCGGTGTATATTATTAGACTGCGGCATATCATGATCCCGATAAAACAATGACGAATAGCGAGCGGATAAGAAAGTTTTACCAAGCGCTGCATAAAAAATTCGGCCCTCAGGGCTGGTGGCCCGCGGAGACGGCCCTCGAATGCATTCTGGGCGCTGTACTGACGCAGAGCACGTCGTGGAAGAACGTGGAAAAGGCAATCGACAACCTGAAAAGGGAAAACTTAATTTCCATCGAAAGACTGAATTTAATAAACGCAGACGAGCTCGCCCTGCTCATACGCCCCTCGGGTTACTACAATCAGAAGGCGATCAAAATAAAGAACTTTATATCCTTCCTCGTGGATGAATTCTCGGGCAGCCTCGAGAATATGTTCGCGACGGAAAGGTCACAACTTAGAAAGAAGCTCCTCTCCATAAAGGGCATCGGCCCCGAGACGGCGGACAGCATCATGCTCTACGCGGGGGGAATGCCCGTGTTCGTCGTGGACGCATATACGTGGAGGGTGCTATACAGGCACGGACTCGTGCCCGAGGTGACTTCATACGATGAAATTCAGGAGATTTTTACGGATTCGCTCCCGGAAGACGCGGGCATGTTCAATGAATATCATGCTCTTTTAGTGAGGCTAGCGAAGGAGCATTGTAAGAAACGTGACCCGGTGTGCTCGGGGTGCCCGCTTGAGTATGATCCGCATAGTGTGTGAGTGCGTGCGCTTAGTTGTGATTTTCTCGGCTCCGATTCTGCGTATGTCAGGGGAAAGGCAAAAGCAAGAATTCCAGTTGAGTCGGTAATGACAGGAAAGATAAAGATGAGATCCTGAAACAAGTTCAGGATGACGGAAAAAGCGGGATTGCCGCGCTGTGCTTCCGGCTTCACCAAAAGGCTACGCCGGACAAGCAGGGTGATTGGAGTCGTGACTATGCAAACCAAACAAAAAAGGGAGCCGAAGCTCCCTTGAAGTATTTAAATTGTAATATCGTTAGACTTTAAGCAGCTACTTTCCTTCTGCGTATAACAATAAATCCAACTATTCCCATTAATCCTGCCATAGCTATTAAGCCCCATTCGGAAAGTGTTGGGATGGCCCTCTCCCCTCTCCCTATATAGACAATGCGCTCATAGGAATCATCAAAAATGTTTTGTGTCGCTCCGCATCGATATCCATTATCACCATTCAAGTGCCAGCACAACCTTTCATCGTTTGCGTCAACGTTAGCGACATCGCAGTTGTTTTTATTTATGCTATCCCCTTCTCTGATAAATCCCCATGAATCTCCGAAATTACCATCGCCAGTGTTGTTAAAATACCAGCCAACACCGTTAGCATCGTGTACAAGGTTACTATTAACACCCGTATCAAAAGTGACATCGCTTCGCAGGCCCTGGGCAAGCAGCGTCAGTGTATCACTTCCGGTAGGCCGGCAGGCCAGCATCAACAGACCACCAGGACATTGCGAAAGCACTATGTCGGCATTCATTCCGATATTATAAGTATCCCGGTAACACTCGGTCCAACCGCCATCGGTTACCGTGTCTACGGACACATTCGTCTGCGGCCCGACAGGCAAGTAGGTTTGAGCTTTTGCTTCATTGTGCCAGAAGGTAAGTGTCACCAATAGAAAAATCATTAATGGCAAATATTTAGTTGCACTATCCATCCTTTTTTCCTCCTTTAATTAAGGCAGCTTCCAAGATTATATTACGAAACGAGCACTTGTGTCAATGTGACGTACAGGTTTAATACATATTTAGACAAATGGGAGGATTGCCCTGCTCGAATTCGACCCGCATTCGGTGTGAATGCGGCGCTTAGCTACAATTTTCTTGACGCTGATTCTGTGAATGTTGTTGGAAAAGAAAAATAAAATCCACCCTAACCTATTTTGGCTTTAGTACCCTCTATTTGAAGGTTAATTTACTTCAGTGCCTTTGTTGTCATGGCGTCCGAATGCTCGCTCGTTCGCATTCGTTCTTTTTCAAAGGAGGGAATTAAAGGAATCGCGGCTGGAAGCCGCTCCTACGGATTTGAAGAATGAGATGCTGATTTTTTGGGTTTGCAGACGAATAAGCGGGAATATTAGTTGTTGGATTCAGCCAACGGCGTCCGTTTCTTCTTAATTTGGCTTCTGTAACAACGGTACGGAGTGATATTTGAGTTCGTGCCCTCAACCATGAGTGACCAATTCCTTGCTTGCTCGGAATCGTTGCTCAGAAGCGTAGTTCAGCATGACAAGATTTTTAGATTCCCGATCGAGTCGGGAATGACAGAATATTGCGGTACACCCTCACCCTTGCCCTCTCCCCTCAAGGGAGAGGGAAGTAAGAAATACGTCCTTCGACAGGCTTCAGGCTTCGCCATCCTCCTATGCTAAAGCTCCGGGGGATAAAAGGCTTCGCCATGACAAGTAGGACGAACGGTATTATCGCGGCTGGAAGCCGCTCCTACAGAATTAAAAAATGAGATGCTGAAATAAATTCAGCATGACTGCTTAAAAACAGATTCCTCGCGTGCGCTCGAATACGACCCGCATTCGGTGTGAATGCGGGCCCGGTCTTAATGCCCTGTTTGAGTTAGATGGTGCGGAAACAAAATTCCCCGGTTAATTCAGCCCGGTCTTTGCGGCGTCGACTACGGCCTTGAAGCTCTCGGGCTCCCTTATCGCCATTTCGGAAAGGGTTTTTCTGTCGAGCTCGATACCCGCCTTTTTCAATGAACCCATGAACGCGCTGTAGGAAAGACCGTACGGCCTGACGGCGGCGTTTATCCTCACGATCCAGAGCTTTCTGAAATCCCTCTTCTTGAGCCGCCTGTGCCTGAAGGCAAAGGCCATGCCGCGGAGAACGGTCTCTTTGGCCCTTCTTATATTGTTCTTCCTTCTGCCCCAGAAACCCTTTGCGAGCTTGAGAACCCGCTTTCTCCTCTTTCTCGAAGCTACCCCTCTTTTTATTCTCATCTTTATCTCCCGTCTTTTATATCGTCACCGGCGAGGCGACGCTTAAAGCAGCCAGACCCTGCTGACAAGTATTGATTATTTATATGGAACGTACGACCTGATTCTCCTGGCCGCCGCGCCCTCTTCAATCTTCGAGGAAACCAGTCTCCTCATGCGCTTCCTTCCCTTCTTTTCGTTTGAATGGCTTTTGCCGCCGCTCGATCGCTTTATCTTGCCGCTCGCGGTTACCCTGAACCTTTTAGCCGCGCTCCTGTTCGTCTTAACCTTCTGTTTTGGCATTTTCCCTCCCGGCCTGTGCACTCTTCTTGGGCGATATGACCATAATGAGATTTTTCCCCTCGAGCTTGGGCGGCATATCTATACCGCCTATATCGGCCACCCGCTCGATAATCCTGTTAGCGAGCACCCTTCCCAGCTCCGGATGTACTATTTCCCTGCCCCTGAAGAATATCCGTATCTTCGTTTTATTGTCGTCCTCCAAAAACTCCCTGATGCGGCCTATCTTAACATCAAGGTCATGATCGCCTATATTGGGGCGAAATTTTAATTCTTTTATTGTCTGCGTTTTCTGTCTCTTTGCGTTCGCCTGTTTTTTTAATTCGTACTTATATTTCCCGTAATCCATCAGCCTGCATACGGGCGGGTTCGCATTAGGTGCGATCTCGACCAGGTCGACGCCCTTTTCCTCGGACATCGTAAGCGCCTCCCGGATAGGAACCACGCCGAGCTGCTCACCGGCTTCGGAAATTAACCTGACTTCACGCGCCTTGATCCTCTGATTTATCCGGACCTCGGCCTCTTTAGTTTTAAACCCTTTAGCTATTGCCGTTCAACCTCCCTCCATGTATGAGGATCCAGCTCTACCGCTATATCGTGCAAGAACTCGTCTATCGTCGTCGGAGGCAAGTTCTTTCCTCCGAGCTTCCTCGGGGCAACAGTCCCGGTTTCGGCTTCGTTTTTTCCCACGACCAGGAGATAAGGAATCTTCGCGAGCTGCGCTTCCCTTACCTTGAGTCCCAGTTTCTCGTTCCTCTTATCGTTCTCGACCCTGATCTTCCTCGACCGGAGCGTTCTGTAAATCTCGTCCGCGTACGAGGCCTGCTCGTCGCCTACAGTCGCGATACGAACCTGCACGGGACTGAGCCATAGAGGGAAAGCCCCTCCGTAATGCTCAATCAACACGCCGAAGAACCTTTCCATAGAGCCGAAGATGGCGCGGTGTATCATAATAGGCTGATGCCGCGCGTTATCTTCCCCGACGTAGCTCATATCGAACCTTTCGGGAAGGTTAAAATCTACCTGAACTGTAGAGCACTGCCAAGCTCTGCCTAAAACGTCCTTTATCTTGAGGTCTATCTTGGGCCCGTAGAAGGCCCCCCCGCCCTCGTCAACCTCGTATTTGAGCCCCTTCTTGTCGAGAGCGCTCCTGAGCGCCTCTGTCGCCCTGTCCCATCCCTCCACGCGGCCTACGAATTTCTCGGGCCTGGTAGAGAGGTATACCTCGTAATCGTCGAATCCGAACGTCTTCAGGAACAATATAGTCAGGTCGAGGACCCCCAGGACCTCGTCTTCCATCTGATCGGGCCTGCAGAATATGTGGGCGTCGTCCTGGGAAAACCCCCTTACCCTCAGGAGCCCGTGGAGCACCCCGGAACGCTCGTAGCGGTAAACGGTCCCTATCTCGGCCCATCTGAGGGGAAGATCCCTGTAACTCCTTATGCCCGTTTTATAAATCATGATATGAAAGGGGCAGTTCATAGGCTTTATCTGGAATTCCGTATTTTCGACTTCCATACGGGGGTACATGTTTTCGCTGTAGAATTCGAGGTGGCCGCTGGTTTTCCAGAGGTCTATTTTGGCTATGTGCGGGGTATAGAGCAGCTCGTAATCGTAACGCTCGTGCTGGTCGCGCCAGAAATCCTCGATAACGCGCCTTATGCGGGAGCCCTTCGGATGCCAGAGCACGAGACCGGCCCCGGTCTCTTCCTGTATGGAGAAGAGGTCGAGCTCCCTGCCGACCTTCCTGTGGTCGCGTTTTTTCGCCTCTTCGAGCCTGTCGAGATACGCCTTCAGCTCTTTTCTGTCCCAGAACGCCGTGCCGTATATCCTCTGGAGCATGGGGTTTTTCTCGTCCCCCCTCCAGTAAGCGCCGGCAATGCTCAAGAGCTTGAAAGCCTTGACGTAGCCTGTCGAGGGCGCGTGCGGCCCCCTGCAGAGGTCGTGCCAGCCGCCCTGCTCGTAGATGGTAATCTGCTGGTCGGGAGGGAGGCCGTTCACAATCTCGACCTTGTAATTCTCGCCTTCCGAGCTGAAGATATCGATGGCTTTTTCCCTCGAGACCTTCTTCCTGACGAGCGGTTTCTTCTGCTCCGTTATCTCCCTCATCTTCTCCTCTATCTTTTCGAGGTCTTCGGGAGTGAACCCGCGCGGGTATTCGAAGTCGTAGTAAAACCCGTTCTCTATGACGGGGCCTATCGTGACCTTTGCTTCGGGGAAAAGGGACTGAACGGCTTCCGCCATTATGTGAGCGGCGGTGTGCCTTATGAGGGCGAGCCCCGCCTCGGAGCCGGTCTTCACAGGTTCCAGTTCGGAGTCGGAGTATATCTCGTGCCAGAAGTCGACGAGCGCGCCGTTTACCCTGGCCCCTATGGTCCCGTTCTGAATTCCGATTGTATTGATTATCTCCCCTACGGTCGTGCCTTCAGGAAAGGTTCTTTCCGCCCCGTCTGGAAGGTTTATGTGAACTTCTTTCATATTTTCCAATTACACGTGGTGAGCACGGCAGGATTTGAACCTGCGACCTCTTGCGTGTCAGGCAAGCGCTCTCCCCCTGAGCTACGCGCTCAAAAAATTATCAGAACCCTTAATTTTCTAATATAAAACAATAGCTGTCAAGATTCGGAATGACCATATTATACCGTAACGGATAAATTTTTCCCGGAAGACGACCTATGATACCGCGAATTATCCCGGCCGGCGGCGAAAGACGGGCGGGGTTCTCCGGCGAATGTCGGGAGACTAGGTCAGCTCGCCCAACTTCCGGCATAGCCTGACGAAATGATGGACCTTTTTAACCTCGAGCAGCTCCCGGAATTTCGGCGGGAACGGCTTTTTCTTCCATTCGAAATAGCTCTGATATAAAGCTTCGTCCCCGGACACATCGAGAAGGTGCCGGGCAAGCGACTCCGGGTCGTCCCAATCGGAGGCGTCGATAAAGCAGTTCTCACCGGGGGCGAAGTCGCGGATGTTGGGAGCGCCCAGATAAACGGGCACGGAACCCGCGATCAGCGGGTCGTAGAATTTTTCGGTCACATAGTCCCGCGCGATTGCGTTCTCAAAAGCGATCGTAAATTTGTAGCTCGAAATCGTATCCAATTTGAACTGGTGCCCGTAATCGTCGCCGGTCGGCATGTTCGGAATGAGCCTCCCGTACGAATGGATATCGAGGACACTCATCATTCTCATCAAATACTGCACCCTTCCGCTTTTATTAATATGACTCGAGATGAAGGCATTCACGATTTTCCCGGGCTCCTTTTCCGGGACCGGCTTGCGTGAAAGCTCCCCGAAGTCAGGCGGAAGATACGGGGAAAAAATATCCGCCTCCTGACGATGCGACATTGTCAGGTCGAAGCGGCTCATGAACAGAGGGTCCGACAAATAAGGGTAATGCGCTTCGCATTCCACATACCAGGCGACCCAAACCTGTCCGCTCTTTTTATCGATTTCCCCTCCCGTAAACAGGCCGGGCTCGAGTGTAGGCAGATGGAATACGACCGCTGCGGCCTCGTCCATGAAACGCCTCTCGGTAGTAATGACGTAGTGCTCCGGCAACTCATGCGCCGGATAAACGAGAGGATCATGCCACATAGGATTGTAAACGAGTATGATTTTCGGCTTCTTCACGATGGCTTTCTTTACCCGCATTTATTATTCTAGGGGATGCAGTTTATAATGTCCACAGATACTTTCGCACCTTCCCCTTACATAATTAAGCTTTCGCAGCTCGCTAACTGCGGCATTCACTGCGGAGCGCTTTTTTCGCGGAGTACCGGCGGGCTCCGTTTCATTGATATAAGAGCAAAGTCTTGGTAACATTACGGGTAGCCGTTGGGGCGTCGTCTAACGGTAGGACTCAGGCCTTTGGAGCCTGCTGTGGTGGTTCGAGTCCACCCGCCCCAGCCAGTGAAAGCGCAATCGTTCCTTGTATTAATTTCTAACCGCGTACTCATATGACATCAGGCATTAAAGACAAACTAAATCCGTCCCAGGCGGAAGCCGTATCCCACGCGGGCGGGCCCGTGCTCGTACTGGCCGGCGCGGGATCGGGGAAGACGAGGATAATCACGGAGAGGATCGCTTATCTCATCGAGAAGAAAGGCGAACACCCTGCGGGCATACTGGCCGTCACGTTTACGAACAAAGCGGCGAACGAAATGAAGGAAAGGCTTAACCGCCTTATAGGGCCCGCGACGAAAAGCCTCTGGCTCGGGACGTTCCACTCGATATGCCTCAGGATACTGAAGCGGGATATAAAATATCTGAGCGGGTTCAGACAGGACTTCATCATTTACGACGACGGGGACCAGCTGAAACTCATCAAGGAATGCATGGAGCGGCTCAATATCGGGGATAAGGAGCTCGACCCGAGGTCCGTGAGGTCGAAGATCGACGGCGCGAAGAATAAAGGGCTCGATCCCGGAGAGGCGGGGAGAGACATATACGACGAGAGGGTTTCGAAAATATACGCCCTCTACGAACAGGAGCTCAGGAAGCTGAACGCGCTTGATTTCGGGGACCTCCTGTACGTGACCGTCAGGCTCTTCAGGGAGAAACCGGACGTCCTGCGTCATTACCAGGAGACGTTCCGCCACATACTCGTCGACGAATACCAGGACACGAACCACATGCAGTATAAGATCGTCGAGCTCCTTTCGAGGAAGCACAGGGATATATTCGTCGTCGGGGACGACAACCAGTCGATCTACGGATGGCGGGGGGCGGATATAACGAACATACTCAACTTCGAAAGGGATTTCCCCGACTCCAGGGTGATAAAGCTCGAAAAGAACTACAGGTCGACTAAAACGATACTCAGCGCCGCAAACGGACTGATACGCAAGAACACGAACAGGCACGATAAGAACCTCTGGACGGAGAACCCGGAAGGGGAGAAGCTCCAGTACTACGCGGCGCACGACGAAAGGGACGAGGCCAGGTACGTAGTATCCGAGATCGAGTCGCTCGTGCTGAAGCGCGCCTGCTCTTACAAAGACGCGGCGGTTTTTTACAGGACCAACAACCAGTCGAGGATCATGGAAGAAGAGCTCGTCAGGAAGGGGATCCCCTATGCGATAGTCGGGGGGATCGGGTTTTACCAGCGCGCCGAGATAAAAGACATCATGGCGTACCTGAGGGTAATCGCGAACCCGCTCGACGACCTGAGCCTGAGGCGAATCGCGAACGTCCCCCCGCGGGGGATCGGCAGGGGAACGATGGAGAGGCTCGGCGAGATCTCGAGGAACGAGGGCATATCGCTCATGGACGCCATGCAAAAGGCCGTAGAGGACAACGTACTGCCCGCGAGGGCGGCGCTCAACCTCGGGAAATTCCTCGACCTGATGAAACGGCTCATAGGCTACGGGGAGAAGTACGAGATAGGGAAGCTCCTCGACCTCGTGCTAGAGGAGACCAGGTACCTGGACATACTGGAGAGGGAAGAGGAGAAGAGGGAGAACGTGGGCGAGATACTGAACCTCGCCGCGGAATTCGAGAAGGAGTCGGACAAGGCATGGCTCCGCGACTTCCTCGATACCCTGACGCTCGCGAGCGACGTCGACAGCTACGACGAAAAGGACGACAGGGTGGCGCTCATGACGCTTCACTCGGCAAAGGGGCTCGAGTTTCCGCTGGCGTTCATAATAGGGCTCGAAGAGAACCTCATCCCGCACTTCAACTCCGCCAGGGACGGGCAGGTGGAGGAAGAGCGGAGGCTCTTTTACGTGGGCCTGACGAGGGCGAAGGAGATGATACACCTCACGAGCGCCGCGAGGAGGAGGGTGTTCGGGAAAGAGGAAAGACCCGTGCCCTCGAGATTCATAAGCGACCTGCCGAAGGAGCTCATAGAATTGAAAAGCTATTACGGGGCGTCGTACGGGGGATTCGGAGCGCGCGATTACCCCGTGGAAAAAAGAGCGCGCGCGGAAGAACCGAGACAGAGCAGAAGCGCAGGGAACGGCGGGAGGTACAAGGTGGGGCAGAGGATAGAGCACCCGTCATTCGGACAGGGGACTATAAAGAGCGTGGAAGGGACGGGTGAGAACGCCAAGGTCACCGTATCGTTTCCCCGGTACGGAACCAAGAAGATAATCGCGAGCTATTTGGAGGGGTAAGGATCGGGGTCGTCGCGGACGTATGAAATTGCCGAGGTTGCCGGATTGTGTTGTGGAGGCACGGAAGAATCGTACGACACATTGCTATGCAATCGTCTATTCTGTGAAATGACACACAGTGTGGTTTTATGAAAAGACAAAGACAATATTATTTCTTCTTTGTCCTTGATGACAAAGAAGCAAAAATCATCCGACTACAGAATTTGCTAAAAATCTTCCGTTGAAGCTAAAATCTTTCAATTAGAAAGCTGAAATATTTTTTACGCTTAAACACGCGATTTTCTTAACGCAAATTCTGTAATGTCGGAGAAGAATAAAGACAAAAGCAAAAAATAGATTTCTCGCCTGCGAATTTGTTCGCGTATTGCCAGGCTCAATAAACTCCGTGTTTGATTAGCGAGGGCGTCCGGTTCTTACGCTTGCTCAGAACCGTGCTCGAAATGACAAGGAAGATTAATGTATACCCTAGCCCTGCTTTAATTAAGTAATATTGCCATGGAGCATAATAGATGCTTAGTGCCTTTGTTATTGGGTGACCGAATGTGCGCATGCTTGTATTCGTTCTTTTCTAAGGAGGGAATGAAATTACGACGAGCAGCTTATGACGAGGCTCCGCGCCCAGTCGGGGGCGGGGGCCGCGTAGCCTTCCGATCCGGGCTGCTCCGAGAAGGGATCTTTAAGGAGCATGCGGACGCGCTCAATCTCCGAGTAATCGTTCTCATCGACCGCTTTCCTTATAGCGCCCTCGGCTATATAGCTCCGGAGCACGTATTTGGGATTCACGGAATCCATCACCGCTTTCCTCTCATGGTCTATGCTGCTTTCCATTCTCAATCTATTCCTGTACTGATCCGCCCATCCGCCTGACTGAAGCGCGTCAGGAAATGATGTAGATGCATTCGTCTCGCCGCAGGGGGCGGACGTAGTGAAATTTCCGAGGCCCCTGAAGAAGGCGGTATAGTCCGTCTTGCTTTCTCTCATGATTTCGAGGAGGCCGCGTATGAGCGCGCCGTCGCCGGGCATGCTTTCCCGGAGGCCGAGCTTCTTCCGCATGACGTCCGTATAGAACCCGGCGTAGGTATCCCTGAACCCGGAGAAAATCTCCTCCGACCTCGCGGAGCTTACGAGGGGCCCGAGAGCGAGGGCGAGCTTCCGGAGGTTCCAGAGCGCGATCGGAGGCTGATTTGAATACGAATACCTGCCGAAATGGTCGGAGTGGTTAGGTGTGTAATCCGGATCGTACGCCTCCATGAAGCCGTAAGGCCCGTAATCGATCGTAAGCCCCGTTATGGACATATTGTCCGTATTCATCACGCCGTGAGTAAATCCCGAGGCCTGCCAGAGGGCAATGAGGCTTGCCGTTCTCCGGGCGACCTCTCCGAGGAACTCCCCGTATTTATCGTCCGCATCCGTCAAATGCGGGAAATGGTTTTCTATAACATAGTCACTGAGGAGCTTCACGTAATCCGGCCGGCCCGTGTAATGGAAAGCCTCGAAGGACCCGAAGCGCACGTGGGTCTCGGCGAGCCTCAGCATCATAGCCCCTTTCTCAGGGGTTTCGCGCTCGACTGTCTCGTCGCTCCCGACAATCGAGAGGGCGCGGGTAGTGGGGATGCGGAATCCGTGCATCGCCTCGCTGCAAAGGTACTCCCTTATCGCCGATCTCAGCACCGCCCTGCCGTCGAAGACGCGCGCGTATTTCGTGCGCCCCGCTCCCTTGAGGTGGAGGTCGTATTTCCGCCCCTGCCCGTTCCTGACCTCGCCCAGGAGTATCGCCCTCCCGTCCCCGATATCGGGGTTGTAAACGCCGAACTGATGACCGGTGTAGTACATTGCGAGGGGCTCTGAGCCGGGGAGGAGCTTCCTGCCGGAAAAGTATTCGACGAAATCGGGGTTGTGAGCCTCGTCAGGATCGAGCCCTATGAGCCCGGCGGCGTCGGGGTTGAAAGCGGCGAGGTGGGGGTTCTCGAAAGGGGTCGGACGCACGAGGTCGTAAAAATCCCCGGGCAGCCGTCTGTATGTATTATCGAACTCGAGCTCGTTCAATTTGCGCATAATGCAGTACAGTACCGGAAATACGTGTATTATAGGGATAAAGAAACAGTAAGTCGATCATCGTATATTCAAGCCGGCCCATGCATGACCTGCCGGCGAGATGCCGCCATGCCTAAAGGTTCTATGAAGCACAGGAAGAATAAAATAAAGCGTCAGCACAGCATTATTAAAGGGCTCGGGAGCTTTCTCGAAACCTACATTTCCCCGCTCGCGTTCGTAGAATCGATTATCCCGGGCGAGATAAATGTCGGTAAAAAACCCGGAGAGAACCTCAAAGTCCGTTACAAGTACAGCACCGTGAGCGGCGCCAAGCTCATCGCCAGGAGCGGGACGTCCGTACAGGAAGTGTTTGTGGTAACGAGCGACCCCGAAGGACTCAAAGGGGTAATCGAAGACTCGCAGAGGGACTGAGGGTCAGAGGAGCCTGAGGCAATTCCTGCCCAAAAGCCTTTCTATGTCATGGATGAAATCGTCGTGCACGTCGACCCTCGCATCGCCGACCTCTATAACGGCCTCCCCTTCGCCTGTCGCTATGTGTATGTGCACGAGCGAATCCCCGGGGTAGCTTGTGAAAATCTCCCTCAGATGAATGAAGTTGTCCCTTCCGGATTTCTCGCTGTCGAGACTGATGTGCACTGTCGAGCCGTTCCTGAGCGCCTTAATGGGCTGTATGTCTGTGGCCCTCATCTTGACCCTGTCTTCTCCGGGCTCGAGCACCCCCTTAACGACAACGGGCTCTACCTTGTCCTCGAGGAGAGGGAGCGATTTCCTGAGGAGGTCATTAAAAATTACGACCTCGATCGAGCCTTTTAAATCCTCGAGCACCATGTTGCCGAATATTCCCGAGCCGTTCTTGGTGTGCTTCACGGTGAGCGAGCGCACGACGCCCGCTACAGAGACGTCGCGCCTCTCCTTCAACTCGGAGAGGGCCTCCGTATCCGTATTCTCGGTCGACCTCGAGATTTCTGAAGCGTATTTAGACATCGGGTGGCTCGTGACGTAGAAACCGAGGACCTCCATCTCGAACCTCAGCATCTCCTTCTCGCCCCACTCGTCCGTCCCGGAGAGACGCGGCAATGAGACCGAATCGTTTAAAGCGAAGAGGGAATGCTGACCTTCGACCGAGCTCTTCTGCTTGAGCGACGTGTAGCTGAGGAGCGTGTCGAGGGACTCCATAAGGGCCGCCCTGCCGACCGAGAGGGAATCGAAAGCGCCGCTCTTGATCAGGCTCTCGAAAGTCCTCCTGTTGAGCTTCCTCGCTTCGACCTGCTCGCAGAAGCTGAAGATCGAATCGAATTTCCCCTTCTCACGCCTGGCCTTTATAATCGCTTCGACAGTGCCCTCGCCCACGTTCTTTATCGCCGCGAGTCCGAACCTGATGGTGCCGTTAGACGCGGTGAAGCCCGCCAGGCTCTCGTTCACATCGGGCGCGAGCACCGGGATGCCCATCTGCTTGCACTCCGTGATGCTCGATATGACTTTATCAGTATTGCTCGATTCGACGGACATGAGCGCCGCCATGAATTCGGCCGGGTAGTGGGTCTTGAGATACGCCGTTTGGTAAGTTATGAGCGCATACGCGGCGCTGTGGCTCTTGTTGAAAGAGTATTCGGCGAACTTCTCCATCGCATCGAATATCTCTTTAGCCTTTTTATCCTTTATATCCTTTCGCTTCGCCCCTTCGAGGAACCTCTCCCTCTGGGCTTTCATCTCTTCGGGTTTTTTCTTCCCCATCGCGCGCCTGAGGAGGTCGGCCTCGCCGAGGCTGTAATCGGCGACGACGCTCGCGGTGCTCATTATCTGCTCCTGGTATACGAAGAGCCCGTAAGTGTCGCGCAGTATGTCCTGGAGCTCGGGGAGCGGGTACTGGGTCTTTCTCTTCCCGTGCTTGCGCTCTATGTATTCGTCGACCATGCCGCTGTCGAGCGGTCCAGGCCTGTACAGGGCGAGCACGGCGATGATGTCCTCGAAACCGGAAGGCTCAAGGTTGATCATGAGCTCCTTCATGCCCGAGGATTCGATCTGGAAGATACCGCGCGTCCTGCCGCTCGAAAGGAGCTCGTAAACCTTCGGGTCGTCAAGCGGTATCTTGTTGATGTCGAGCTTGAATTCCTCTCCGTTCCCGTAGTTCTCCTTGATAAGATCGAGCGCCTTGCTTATGACCGTGAGTGTCCTCAAGCCCAGGAAATCGAATTTGACGAACCCGAGCTCTTCTATAGAGTTCATATCGAACTGGGTCACGACTTCGTTCTTCGAGCCTTTGCAGAGGGGTATGTGGTCCGCTAGAGGCTCGTTCGCTATAACGATGCCGGCCGCGTGCGTGGAAGAGTGCCTGACCATGTCTTCGAGCGGCCTGGCGAGCTCTATCATCTCCTTAAGCTGCGGGGAGCCCTCTATGAGCTTCTTTAGCTCGGAGACGCTTTCTATAGCCTTGTCTATGCTGAATACCTTTCCCCTGAAGGACGGTATGAGCTTCGTAACCCTGTCGACGTCAGCGTACGGGATGCCGAGCACCCTGCCGACGTCCTTGACAACAGCTTTCGCGGACATGGTCCCGAAAGTGCCTATCTGGGCGACTTTGTCGGCCCCGTATTTTTCCGTTACGTATCGTATTACCTCGTCCCTGCCCTCGGCGCAGAAGTCTATGTCTATATCAGGCATGCTGACGCGCTCGGGGTTCAGGAACCTCTCGAAAATTAGGTTATACGGTATGGGGTCGATTTCGGTGATACCGAGCGCATACGCTACGAGGCTGCCCGCTGCGCTCCCCCTGCCGGGGCCGACGGGAATACCGCTTGACTTTCGCGTAGTTTATGAAATCGGCGACGACGAGGAAGTAGCCCGAGAAACCCATCTTCTGTATAATCTCGATTTCGTTCTCGAGCCTGCTCTTATAATCCGCCTGTTTCTCAAGCGGAATTGCGTTCTCGCTCAATCTTTCCTCGAGCTTTTCCCGTGCGAGCGACGCGAGATATTCGTCGAGCGTTTTGCCCCCTTCGGCTTCGAATACGGGCAGCTTGTACCCGCTCCTCTCGAACTCCAGGTTGCACCTTTTCGCGACCTCCGAGGTCATCTTGATTGCGTCCTCGAAGCCTTCGAGGTCTTTAATCATCTCGCCTTCGGATTTCAGATAATACTGGTCTCCCTGAAACCTGAACCTGTTCTCGTCCTGGAGCGACGATCCGGTCTGAATGCAGAGGAGCGCGTCGTGGGGACGCGAGTCCTCGCGCCTCAGGAAATGGCAATCGTTTGTGGCTACTATGGGTATACCGAGTTTTTCGCCTATCTCTCTTACCTTCTTGTTAACCCTCTTCTGCTCCGGCAGGCCAGTTGCCTGGACCTCCAGGTAATACCTGTCGCCGAACATTTCCCTGTACATGGCGGCGACGTTGAGCGCAGCCTTCATGTCCTTGTTGAATATCGCCTTGGCAAGCTCGCTGTTGAGACAGCCGCTTAAGACTATGAGCCCTTCGTTATGCGTGCCGAGGAGCTCGTGATCCACCCTCGGCCTCCTGTAAAAACCGTGAAAATAGGCCTTGGTCACGAGCCTCGAAAGGTTCTGATAACCGGCCCAGTTCATGGATAAGACGGTCAGGTGATGGGTCTTGCCCTCGGAAGCGTTATCGGGGTTAATCTTTGGCGTGACGTAGAGCTCGCAACCTATGATGGGCTTAATGCCCGATTCCTTTGCTTTTTTATAGAAATCGTATGCGCCGAACAGGTTCCCGTGGTCGGTGAGAGCGACTGCCTCCATTCCGAATTCCTTGGCAAGCGGGAAGAGGTCTTCAAACTTTATCGCGCCGTCCAGTAGTGAATATTGGGAGTGGAGGTGAAGGTGGACAAAACCGTTAGACATCAGTTTTTATTATATCCGCGAAGGCTCGGGCAGTTCAAGGGCCTGTAAAACATCATTTGTTTCATACGGGTTACAATGGATGTAAAACTAACGCCTTCGAGCCGAAAAAAAGCGGGACGGGCCCCGTATTGAAAAGAATTCCCTGAAAAGTATATTAACGGTAAGCATATATAGAGAATCGGCTGAAAAATCTTTTGATTACCGCATAATGTTCCGAACGATGTCCGGTTGCTAATATAAGGCGCTATCAAGGAGGCTTTTAAAATAATGGAACAGATTTTATCAGTTTTGAATACTATACCGAGCCCGTATTCGGACCTCGTCGCCGTAGGCGTAATCTTCTTAATACTACTTCTGTTGTCACTCATAATCGCCTTCCTCTTCGAGCAGAAACCGAAAAAGGAAGCCGTAAAACCGGAACCCGGGAAGGAAGCCTATAAGGAAACTGAAAAAGTTTTAGCGGCGCCTGATCTCGACGTATTTAAAGCGCCGCCCGCAGGAGAGGCGATTCCCGGAGTCCCTGAAACCCCGGCAGAACCACCTGGAGACAAGGCAGGCGAGAGAGCCCGAAAAGGCCGCTCCCGAAGCCTCAATAATTGCAGAAATCGAAGCGGCAGAGACTATCGAGCAGCCGTCAGAGCCCGAAGAGCCGACAGTTGAGGCACCCGCCCCGGGGGAAGAGGCAGCGGCGGCGGTAGAAGAGCCCGAAGAAACCAAGGAAGGGCTTTTCGCGAGGTTGAGGAAGGGCCTGTCCAAGACCCATACCGGGCTATTCGGCAGGCTCGGTGAAGTGCTCTCCAAAAAAGAGATAGACGAAAGCGTATGGGACGACTTCGAAGAAACGCTTATTATGGCCGATATTGGCGTAGGGACTACGATGAAGCTCAGGGAAAGGATAGGGGCGAGCATACAGAAAAAATCGCTCCGGGACGCGGACGCTATAACCGGGGCGCTCAAGGAAGAGATACTGAGGATACTGAAAACGGCGGAGGGCAGCCCGATACGCATCAGCACAAAGCCCTACGTGATAATGGTAGCCGGGGTGAACGGGGTCGGAAAAACGACTACGATAGGCAAGCTCGCGAACAGGCTTAAAAAGGAGAACCTGAGCGTGATGGTCGCGGCGGGGGACACGTTCAGGGCGGCCGCCACGGAGCAGCTCGAGATATGGTCGAAGCGTGTGGGATCGGATTTCATCAAGGGGCAGAGCGGGGCAGACCCGTCCGCGGTCGCGTTCGACGCCGTGAAAGCGGCCTCGGCCCGCGGGACCGACGTGCTTATCATAGACACCGCGGGGAGGCTCCACACGAAAGGGAACCTCATGGAAGAGATAAAGAAGATGAAGAGGGTGATATCCCGTGAGCTCGCCGAGGCGCCTAACGAAACCCTGCTGGTGCTCGACGCGACCACCGGGCAGAACGCAATCCAGCAGGCGAAGATGTTCAACGAGGCCCTCGACGTAACGGGCATTGTGCTCACGAAGCTAGACGGGACGGCGAAGGGGGGAGTGATAGTGGCTATCGCCGACGAGCTTAATATTCCCGTCAAATATATAGGTATAGGCGAGAGCCTGAGCGACCTCCGGGAGTTCAGCGCCGATGAATTCGTCGAAGCCCTGTTTTACTCCGGTGAAGAATCCGTGCATTGACATACCGGGTCGCTCTATAATATGAATATGTATTAATGAAACGTATGAAAAAGGAACCGCACGAAAAATATATGTCTCTCGCAATAAGCCTCGCCAGAAAGGGGGAAGGGCATGACGAGCCCGAACCCGCTCGTGGGGGCGGTCCTCGTGAAGAGTGGGAAGATCATAGGGAAGGGTTACCACAGGAAGGCGGGGCTCCCGCACGCCGAGATCGAGGCATTCATCGACGCCGGGAGGAAGGGACGGGACGTCGGGGGCGGGACCCTCTACGTATCGCTCGAGCCCTGCTGCCACAGGGAGAAGAAGACCCCGCCCTGCACGGACGCGGTTATAGAGAAGGGCGTCGGGGAAGTGATAGTCGGCGCGCTCGACCCGAACCCGAAGGTGAGCGGGAAAGGGGTAAAAACGCTCAGGGACGCGGGCATACGCGTAACGACAGGTGTGCTCGAGGAAAAGGCCAGTCGGCTCAACGAGGCCTTTAACAAATACATAACCACGGGCACCCCGTTCGTGACGCTCAAGCTCGCGGCCACACTCGACGGGAAGATCGCGACGCATACGGGGGACTCCAAATGGATAGGGAGCGAGAGGCAGAGAAAGATGGGACACAGATTGAGGAACCTTGCGGACGCGGTCATGGTCGGAACAGGGACGATCTTGAAAGACGATCCGCGCCTGAACGTAAGGCTCTACAAGAACGCGGGGAACGAAAGACAGCCCGTGCCCGTCGTGCTCGATAGAGCGCTAAAGACTCCGGTAAATTCGAAAATATTCTCCGTCCATGAGAGCGTGATAATAGTAACGGGGAAATCGCACGACCGGGTCAAGCGAAAGAAGCTCGAAGGGGCGGGCGCGAGGATTATCGAGGTCGGGCTCGGGAGGGACGGGCACCTGGGTCTCAGGGAACTCGCACGCAAGCTCGGGAAGAATGAAATTACGAGCCTCCTCATAGAAGGGGGGAGCGCGACCGCGGCCCTGGCTCTAAAGAGCGGGATCGTGGACAAGGTCGTGTTTTTTTACGCGCCCAGGGTGATAGGCGCCGAAGGTTTGAGCATGGTCGGGGAACTGGGCGTCTCCCGCATAAAAGACTCCCTCGGCATAGAAAGGGTGAAAATAAGGAAATTCGGCGACGAGATAATGGTCGAAGGCTATGTGGCTAAACCAAACCGGCAAAAGAAATGATATGATTTACCCAGGCGATGGATAAGAAGAAAAAAGAGAGAGCGGGTCTTTTTGGCGGTACGTTCGATCCCGTGCATCTGGGCCATCTGCGGGCAGCGGAGGAAATAAGGGAGCAGCTCTCTTTAGACATGGTGTACTTCATACCCGCCGCCATCCCCCCTCATAAGAACACGACACATACCACACCGCCTGCACAGAGGCTCGATATGCTGAGGCTCGCGGTCGGAGAAAACCCGCGCTTCGACATATGCGATTACGAGCTCGGGAAAAGTACTGCCTCTTATACCGTGGAGACGCTAAGACACCTGAACGGGCTTAATCCGGATTCTGACTATTATTTCATGGTAGGGAACGAGCTGTTCGGGGAAATAGAGACCTGGAAGGAATGGAGGGAGCTCTTCAGGCTCAGCAATTTCGCGGTTATCACGAGGCCCGGCTATCCGGACGCGAACGAAGCGAAACTACCGCTTGCCCTCGAAAACGATTTTAGTTATTATAAAGAAAAAGACGACGTGAAATTCTACATAGATAAGAACTTCAAACTAATTGCTTTTTCCAGGATAAGGGGCCTCGAGATATCTTCTACAGAAATAAGGCGCTGCGTGAATTCAGGGAGGTCCATCAAGTACCTCGTCCCGGCGTCCGTTGAGGAGTACATACTGCGTAACAACATCTACAGCAGGGAGGAATAACTATAAACTCAAAAAAGAAGGCTCTCGCAATGGCCCAGGCGGCATGGGAGAAAAAGGCGGACAACCCCGTGCTTCTCGACGTCGGCTCCACGAGCGACGTAACCGATTATTTCCTAGTCTGCAGCGCGAACTCGACAAGGGGCGTAAAGACCATAGTGGATAATATAGAAAAGACGCTCGAAGAAGCTGGGGAAAAGGTAATCGGGATCGAGGGGTATTCGGACGGGAACTGGGTGCTTATCGATTCCGCCGACGTTGTCGCGCACGTCTTTTATGAGCCAAGCAGAAAATTCTACGATATAGAGAGCCTCTGGATCGACGCCCCCCGTGTAAAAACATCTTTCAAAGACGAAATCAAGAAAAAACCCGGCGTGCTTCAGGAAATGCAGGCCGCCGAATGAACCGTTCGGTAACCGGCTAAATCCGCTAGAGATAAGAATATTTCGGTAATTGTGAATCGAGGTAATTAATAAAGACCCCAAGTGAACCCATAGCCTCACCTGGGTAAGCCCGGATGTTATATTCCGCGTATCAGCCTCTGCTTACTGCCCTTCTTTAAACCCGCGCCTCCGGATGAAAGCGGGGATTTCGAATTCGTCCTCACCGATGTCCGTTGGGAGCTTTGTCACCAGCTTTTTTATATTCTGGTTCCTGATGCTCTGTATTCCGGTCGCTATGACCGTAATCTGAACGGATTCCTTGAATTCGGGATTGAATACCAGGCCGAAAATGAGGTTTACTTCCTCGTGAGCCCGGTCCTTTATATAATTACAGGCCTCGTTGAGCTCTTCGATTCCAAAGTCAGGAGAGGCGGTTACATTGAGGAGAATGCCCGTCGCGCCGTCGATCGATATGTCTTCGAGTAAGGGGCTCGTAATCGCGGCTTCGGCGGCTTCGACCGCCCTGTTGCTGCCCTCGGCGTAGCCCGTACCCATGAGGGCCTTTCCGCCGTTCTCGCCCATGATGCTCTTGACGTCGGCAAAGTCCACATTGATATAGCCCGTACCCGTGATTATGTCCGAGATACCGCGCACTGCCTGGTGGAGCACTTCGTCGGCTCTCTTGAACGCGTCGAGTATCGTAATCTTGTGCACTTCCGTCAGGCGGTCGTTCGGGATAACGATCAGCGTGTCGACTTCTTTTTCGAGGCTCTCTATGCCGAGGAGAGCCTGCTTGTTTCTCTTGGGACCTTCGAAGCCGAACGGCCTCGTGACTACGCCGACAGTGAGGGCGCCGCATTCTTTCGATACCTGCGCGATGATGGGCGATGCCCCGGTGCCGGTGCCTCCTCCCATGCCCGCTGTTATAAATACCATGTCCGCGCCTTCGATCGCTTCAGCGATCTTGACCTGGTCTTCGATCGCGGCTTCCCTGCCGAGCACGGGGTTACCGCCGGAGCCGAGCCCTTTGGTGGTCCTGCTGCCGATCTGGATCTTTGCGGATGCGAGGGATTTCCTCAGGTCCTGCGCGTCGGTGTTAGTCACGATAAACTCGACACCGTGGAGGCCCTTTTCTATCATTGCGTTTATAGCGTTGCCGCCGGCACCGCCGGCGCCGATGACTTTTATTTTCGCCTTTTGTTCTATACCTGTGTCTTCGAGCTCAAAGTTTGCCATATATAACACCCTCCTCCAGTATAGTTATCTCATTTTAACCTAAAAAAACTCCTGAAACCAGTTTTTCATACTGTCAAATATTTTTTTGAAAACATTTTCATCGCGTATCCGTAATTTTTTGTCGCCCTTGTATCCGCAGCCGTATAGGACGAGACCGACTCCCGTGGAGTAAACGGGGTTGGCAATTATATCGGTAAGCCCTCCGACATCGGTCGGAATGCCCATCCTTACGGGCATTTCCAGAACGTGCTCGGCGAGCTCGACAGTCCCGTTCATTATCACGCTCCCGCCCGTTATGACCACTCCCGCGGGGACGAGGTCTTCTAATCCCGACTTCTTTATCTCTCTTTTCGCGAGGGCGAAAATTTCTTCCATGCGGGGCTCGATAATCATAGCGAGGTCCCTTCTGGATATTTTTCTGAAATGCTTTCCGCCCACGCTCGGCACTTCTATGGTCTCATCGGGCGAGACGAGCTCGGTGAGGGCGGAGCCGTATTTCTCTTTTATCCGTCTCGCTTCCGCAAGCGGAGTGGAGAGCCCGAGGGCTATGTCCCTGTCTATATTATCGCCGCCGAGGGTAACGTTTTCGGTGTAGCGTATGCTGCCGCCGACAAATATGGCTATATCGGTTGTCCCGCCGCCGCAGTCTATCAGGACGACGCCTATTTCCTTTTCGTCCTCGGTAAGCACCGCTTCGCTCGAAGCGAGCTGCTCGAGCACGATGTCGGCCACGTCCATACCGGCGCCGTGTATGCATTTTACGAGGTTCTGGGCCGCTGTGACCTGCCCCGTGACGATATGTACTTTGGTCTCGAGCTTGATTCCGTAGATGCCTACCGGGTCCTTTATACCGCTCTGACCGTCGATTGCGTATTCCTGGGGAATTACATGAATTATTTCCCTGTCCGCGGGTATCAGCACGGCGTTCGCCGACTCTATCACCCTTTCTACGTCCCGTTTCGCGACCTCGCGGTCCCTGATCGTTATCATCCCGTGCCCGCTCATGCCCTTTATATGGCCCCCCGCAATGCCCACGAAGACTGTCCGTATCTCGCATCCGGCCATGTGTTCGGCTTCTTCGACCGCGTGCTTAACCGACTGAATCGTATTCTCTATATTTACGACGACCCCCCTCTTAAGTCCGTAAGAGGGGTATGTACCTACGCCTATTATTTCGACTTCCCCTGTTTTTGAATTTATTTCACCCACAATTGCGCATATTTTTGTCGTCCCGATGTCGAGCCCTATAATCAAATTCTGCTCTTTACCCATCCTGTGCTCCCGCTTTCGCCGCAGGCCCTTTGAAATCCACGATTCCCATGCTGCCCGAGGATACGTTGATGTAGGATTCCTCCAGGCCGAGGGAGTTCGAATATTTAATAATCCTTTCCACCTTGTCCCACTTTACAACTATGTCGTTTCTGTCGAATTCAATGCGGCGGTTATCGTTCGTGAATACGGTGATTCCGTATACCGAACTCAGCTGGACCTCTGAAATATCGTCCCATTTCAGCACGGCGCTGTTTTTAGATAACTCCAAGATCTCGAGGGCCTCTTCCAAAAGCTTCGGGTCCCTTATACCATCGCCTATCAGAACCGGAAAATCAAGCCCCAGATCAAAATTTCCGGTGCCGAGCATCCTGCCGGTCCTGCTCATATAGAGGGGCTTTCCGCTCTCGGAAAGCATGATGCAGTAAACGTCCTCTTCCTCGACCGTTACGGTGACCTTCTTGGGAAACTCTTTTTGGACAGAGACTTTTTTTATCCAGGGATTTTTCTTAATCTCGTCCTCGACCTGCTTCTCGAAAAAGAATATGCTGCTTTCGCCTTCTCTCAATCCCGACCTCTTGAGAATTTCCCTGCCGACTATTCTCTTGTTGCCTTTTATATCCACCTCTTCCACGGTGAACATCCCGAGGTGAAGCGTCACGTAAGAAGAAACCGCAAGAACGGCTACCACGAACAGGGCCGAGAAGATCAGTATCGCTTTACGGTATGGGAACTTTTTGTTATCTTCCAACTTTATCCTTCCCTATTACCCTGACCTCTGTTTCGAGGGTTATCCCCCTCTTGTCGAGCGCTTCCTTTTTCGCCTTTTCGATGAGCCCGAGCACGTCGCTCGCGCTGGCGCACCCGGCGTTGACGATGAAATTGGCATGCATTTCGGAGAACTTTGCGCCCCCGATGGAGAGGCCCTTGAAGCCGAGCTCGTCGAGGAGCTTTCCGGCGGGAATTTCCGGCGGGTTCTTGAATATAGAGCCCGTGTTAGACATTTTTATGGGCTGGGTGCGGTTCCTTTTATCCATGTATTCCTTAACGCTCCGCTCGATCTCCTGCGGGCTGCCCTGCTTTAATCCGAAGCTCGCCCTCGTGATTACGCTCCCCTCGGGGAGGTAGCTCTTACGGTACTCGAATTTCAAGTCTTTTCTGTCGATCGCGATTTCCTCGCCGCCGAGCCAGACCCATACCGTCTCGAGCACGTCTTTTATCTCGCCGCCGTTAGCGCCCGCGTTCATGAAGATCCCGCCCCCGACGGTCCCCGGGATCCCGGCCGCGAACTCGAAACCGGTGAGCCCCGCTTTAATCGTCTTGTTGAGTATCGTACCGAGGACGGCGCCTGTTTCCGCATATACTTTGTCTTCGTCGGTAATTTCTATTTTTTTCAGCTTCCTCGTCGAGACGACTACCCCTTCGATACCGGTATCGTAAACGACCGTGTTGGAGCCCGCCCCGAGCACAACCCAGGGCTCGCCTGACCGGGTGAGCAGATCGAGGAGCTTTTTGAATTCTTCGAGGTTATTCGGAGTAACCAGGATATCCGCGAGACCGCCTACACGTAATGAGGTGTACTTGCTCATGGGGTACATCTGGTCGATTTCAGAGCCTATAAGCCCAATCTCATGCAAGAGGCTCATGCGATCTCCTCCGCTATCTTTTCGCCCACCGCCCATACGTTGCCCGCCCCGAGGGTGATTACGACGTCGCCGGGCCTGACCGTGTTAAGCACGGAGGATACGAGGTTATCGCTCCCGTTCGAATAGAACACGTTCCTGTGGCCCTTCTCCTTTACGGACTGGTAGAGCGATTTTGACGTGACCCCTTCTATCGGGTCCTCCCCCGCGGGGTAGATATCCATCAGGAAGAGCACGTCTATGTCGTGGAGCACGTTCGCGAAATCGTCGAAAAGGAGCTTCGTCCTCGAATAACGGTGGGGCTGGAATATCGCGACTATCCTGCCGAGCCCCGAATCCCTGACCGCATTTATGGTCGCCCTTATCTCGTTCGGATGATGGGCGTAATCGTCGAGCACGAGCACGTCCCTGCCCCTGCCCTTTATCTGAAGCCTCCTGTCGATGCCCCTGAACTCGCCGAGACCGTCCCTGATGTCCCCGAAGCTCATCCCGAGCTCAAGTCCGACGGCGACCGCGGCCAGGGCGTTCTCTGCGTTATGCCTGCCCGGGACATTCAAGCCGATCTTGCCGAGCGGGGAACCGTTGAGCACGGCCAGGAATTCGGTATTGAACCCTGATATGCCGACTTCCTCGGCCCTCAATTCAGCTTCAGGGTGAAATCCGTATGTGACCGATCTTTTTTCAAAGTTTTTAGCTATTTCCCTTACCCTCGGACAGTCGGCGCAGAAGACCGAAAGGCCGTAAAAGGGAATCTTAGAGGCGAAGCTTGCGAACGCCTCCTCGAGCTCCCGGAGGCCCTTGTAATGATCGAGATGCTCCTCGTCGATGTTGGTCAGGACCGAAATAACGGGGGAGAGAAGGAGAAAAGAGCCGTCCGACTCGTCGGCCTCAACCACCATGAAGCTGCCCTTGCCGAGCCGGGCGTTCGTTCCGAGAGATTTGACCTTGCCCCCGACGACAATAGTCGGGTCGAAGCCCCCGTGCGACAGCACGCTCGCAATCATAGAAGTGGTGGTCGTTTTACCGTGGCTTCCGGCGACTGCTATGCCGTATCTCAACCTCATGAGCTCGGCGAGCATCTGGGCGCGCGGGATAACGGGGATGTTGTGCTTCCTCGCCTCCACGACCTCCGGGTTCCTTTCGTTCACCGCGGACGATATGACGATCACACCGGAGCCGTGGACGTTTTCCCCGCTGTGTCCTATGGAAATTGCAGCCCCCAGGTCCCTAAGCCTCTTAACCGTCTCCGACTCTTTTAAGTCCGAGCCCGAAACCGTATAACCCATATTCAGCAGGACCTCCGCTATACCGCTCATCCCTATCCCGCCTATCCCTACGAAATGTATCCTCTTGATTTTTCCGTACACTAATTCTCTCCGGCAAGTCTCGAAATTTCATTTACTATGACAGCCGCGGCGTCGGGCTTGCCGAGGCTCCGCGCATTAGACGCCATCGTAGTTAGTTTGTCCTTCCGGAGCAGTTTGGTCAATGCCGAATAGAGATTCCCGGGGCCTGCGTCCCTGTCCTCGACGATCACCGCGGCCCCCGCGCGCTCAAGCACCCTTGCGTTCTCGAGCTGATGGTTGTTGGCTGCAAACGGGTAGGGGACGAGGAGAGAGGGTTTACCGAGCGCCGTAATCTCGGCGACCGTCCCCGCGCCCGACCTTCCGATTATGAAGTCGGCCTCCCCGTAGGCTCCGGCCATATCGTCTATGAACCTGAGCACCCGGGCTTCGATACGGTGCCCTGCGTAGGCATTTTTAACGGGCTCGTAATCCTTGTCGCCCGTCTGATGTATGACCCTGATATCAGCCCTCCCGAGCTTCGAAAGCGCCTCCGGGACCGACTCGTTCAGCTTATGTGCGCCCTGGCTCCCGCCGAATACGAGGATCGTCATCGAATCGGAGCCCTCTTTCGGATTCATGGCGTTCAGGATATCGCTCCGCACGGGGTTTCCGGTTATTACGACCTTTCCGCGGGGGAAAAACCTCACGCTCTCCTCGAATGTCGCGAACACCTTCTTTACGAACCTTCCGAGGATGCGGTTAGTCAGGCCGGGATAACTGTTCTGCTCGCAGATCGCCGTCGGTACGCCCCTGAGAGCCGCCGCGAGCACCATGGGGCCCGAAACGTATCCACCGACGCCCAAAACGACATCGGGGCGGAACCTTTTTATAAGGGCCATCGAATCGGAGACCCCCTTACAGGCGGACAAGAGCGCAGACATGCTTTTTTTGACGCCCTTGCCCTTTATCCCCTGAGCGCTTATATGTTCGACTCTGTATCCCTTTTTTGAGAGCAATTCGTTTTCCAGCCCTTTTTTCGTACCCGCGAAGAGGACTTCGTTCGCCGCGCTTCGCTTTAATATTTCTTCGGCAACCGAGATTGCCGGGAATATGTGCCCCCCGGTTCCCCCCCCGGCGATGATGACCTTCATTTTAAACCTGATCTCGAGACGTTCAGGATCACACCTACCGCGGAGAGAGTCGCAATCAGAGAGGTGCCCCCGTAGCTGATGAAGGGGAGCGTGAGCCCCTTGGTCGGGAACAGGCCCACCGCTACGGCCATGTTGATCCCGGCCTGTAGAGCGATGAGTATGACGCATCCGAAAACGAGATAGCAGCCGAAGAGATCAGGGGCCCTGAGCGAGACCTTGAGGCTCCTCACAAGGAGGACGCCAAACCCAACAAGCACGAGCACAATTCCGATAAACCCGAGCTCCTCGCCTATTATGGAGAATATGAAGTCCGTGTGCGCCTGGGGCAGGAAGAAGAGCTTCTGGGAGCTGTCGCCGAGCCCCGTGCCCGAGACCCCCCCCAAGGCGAAAGCTATGAACGACTGAATGGCCTGGTAGCCCGAACCGAGGGGGTCCTGCCAGGGATCGAGGAAAGACATTACGCGGTTCATCCTGTAGCCCTTCGTAATAATCGCCAGGCAGAGGAATATGACAGAAACGATACCCACAGGCAGGAGGTATTTCATCTTGACCTCGCCTATGAACAGCATACAGAAAAGGGTGACGAGCATGATCGTCGCGGTGCCGAAATCGGGCTCGAGTAAAACGAGTATCACGAAAACGCCCGCTATCAATATATGGGAAGCGAAGCCGACGATGAAGTTATCGAGCTTGTCCCTTTTTTTCGTGAGCGAATGAGCCAGGTAGAGGACGAGTATGTATTTTGCGAACTCGGACGGCTGGAAGGTGAGCAGACCGAGGTCGATCCACCTCCTGGCGCCGCCCACTTGCTTGCCTATGCCGGGGACGAGCACCGCTATGAGCATAACGAGGCCGAGCAGGTAGGCCGGATATACGAATTTTCTCAGGAGCCTGTAATCGATCCTCATGAGCACTATCATCGACGCGAGGCCGATCGCCAGGTATATGGCGTGGCGTATGAGGAAGTAATTGGCGTTCCCGTACATCTCGAGGGAATATATGGAGCTCGTGCTGTAGACCATCAACACGCCTACAGCCGTCAGGAAAACGGCCGAGACGATAACGCCTATATCATAGGCCTTAGCTTTGGATGAGCTGAATATTTCTAACAAGTTCTTTATATCTCCTTCCTCGTTCTTCGTACGACCGGAACATATCGAAACTCGAGCATGCGGGTGAGAAGAGGACTTTATCCCCGGGAGCGAGGTTCTCGAGTGTCTTCTCTACAGCTTCTTCCAGGGACCGGGCGAGCAGGGTACCTACCTTCCCGCCCAAATCCCTCTCCATTCTGAATCTTGATTCGCCCATCAGCACCATTAGCTTGACTTTACTTTCTATCGTCCCCCTGAGCGGCTCGAAGCCGACGCCCTTGTCCTTCCCCCCGGCTATGAGGATTATCGGGGGAGGCAGGCTCTCCAGAGCGCGGAGCGCGGCGTCGGGACTCGTCGATTTCGAATCGTTATAAAACTTTGCACCCTTTATCTCCCCTATGTACTCGATCCTGTGCGGAAGAGGATCGAACCCGATCACGGCCTCGTGTATGAGACGAGGGTCGCACCCCATCACGGTCGAGGCCGCGATCGCGGCCATTATGTTCTCGACGTTGTGGTAGCCCGGGAGCTTCACTCCTTTGAGCCCGTAGTAATCGTTTCCGTACTTTATCCCCCGCCCGTCGTAGGAGATACCGTCCCCGTCCGGGCCTGAGCCGAACGGAATCTTCTTAGGCCTGATGCGGGGGACGTATTTCCCTATCACTTCGTCATCGGCTTTGTATATGCACCAGTCCCGCTCGGTCTGGTTTGAAAAAATCTTCATCTTGGACTCCGCGTACTCGTCGAAGCTCGAGTGGTGGTCCAGGTGGTTAGGCGTGACGTTAAGTATGACGGATACGTCGGGACGGAACGTTTCTATGCCCTGGAGCTGAAAGCTGCTGAGCTCGAGGACGAGTATATCGTAGCGGTCGCAGTCGTCGGCGATTTGAATGAGCGGCGTCCCGATGTTGGCCCCCAGGAACACCTTCCTGCCGTTCTTCTCGAGTATGCGGGCGATGAGGGTCGATGTGGTCGTTTTGCCGTTCGAGCCTGTAACGGCGATCACGGGCTTATCCTTATTTATGAACCTCGACGCGAGCTCGACCTCGCTTATCACTTCGACTCCGTTCTCAATCGCCTCCCGGACGGGGGCTATGCCGAACGGGACGCCCGGGCTCAATACTATCGTATCGGCCGCGAGGAAAGTCTCTCTCGTATGCCCGCCCGTCTCGAGCTTCACTCCCCAGGATTCGAGCATCCCTGCCTGCTCCGCTATCTTCTCCACGGGAGAGCTGTCGCTCACGGACACGCGCGCCCCTCTTCTGAGCAAGAATTTAACGGTCTCGATGCCTGTCTTGCCGACTCCCACAACGAGCATTTTCCTGTCACCTAACTCCATCAGAATTTATTGCACCGCCTTTAACGCTCATAAAATAAACCGTTCGCCGCATTTTATCTGAGCTTCAGCGTCGAGAGGGCGAACAGAGAAAGAACGAGCGATATTATCCAGAACCTTATAACCACTTTGGACTCCGACCAGCCGGAGAGCTCGAAATGATGGTGGAGGGGGGCCATCTTGAAGACCCTCTTCCCCGTGAGCTTGAACGACGCCACCTGTATGATGACGGACATCGCCTCGGCGACGAAGATCCCGCCCACGATGATCAACAGTATCTCCTGCTTCAGTATCAGCGCTACGGAGCCGATCGCGGCGCCGAGCGACAGCGAGCCGACATCCCCCATGAAGACCTCCGCCGGGTGAGAGTTGTACCAGAGGAAACCGAGACAGGCCCCGCCCACGGCTGCAAGATAGACCGCGAGCTCTCCGCCCTCCGGGATATAGGGTATCTGGAGGTATCTCGAGAACTCGGCATGGCCCGAAAGATAGGCGAAGATTATATAGGTCGCAGCCGCCACGGCTATGGAGCCGATCGCGAGACCGTCGAGACCGTCCGTAAGGTTCACCCCGTTTGAAGCGCCAACGACTACAATTAACGCGAAAGGTATATAGAGCCAGCCGAGGTTTATCACGGCTTTTTTGAAAAACGGGAATACGACCGAAGTAAAGGAGTAATCGGCTACCTGGTTCGCGCTGAGCGACATCGTAAAACCGTCGAGGTCGCTCATTATCAGGAGCACGAAGAGTACCCCGAAAAGGATCTGGAGTGAGAACTTCAGCCTTGCCTTCATCCCCTTCTTTCTCGAATATTTGAGCCAGTCGTCGAGAAACCCGATAAGCGCGTAGCTGAGCGTGAAGAGAAGCACGACCCATACTATTTCGCTCGTGAGGTTGAGCCATAAAAGCGAAGAAAAGAGTATCGCAAGTATTATAAACGCCCCGCCCATGGTCGGGGTCCCGGCCTTGGTCTTGTGCGAAGCCGGACCGTCGTCCCTTACATTCTCACTGAACTGCCTTTTCCTGAGGAATTTGATAAACGCCCCGCCCAGTATAATGCTTATGAGAAACGCCGTTACGCCCGCGCCGAACGAGCGGAACGTGATGTACCTGAATACATTGAAAAGAATGAAGTCGTCCTTCATCAGATAAAGAAGGTAAAACATTTATATACTCCTTATACGAGCCTCTTTGTGACCTCTTCCATCCTCATCCCGCGGGAGCCCTTGACGAGCACCAGGTCGCCGGGTCTCGCGATTTCCTTTACCGTCCCGGCAGCCTCTTCGTGCGACCCCGCATAGAAACCGTGCGTCTTACTGCCGGCCCCTTCGAGCACGGCCCGCCCGAAATTCCCGAAGGCGATTATGTAGTCCACGCCTGATGCCGATAGATACTCCCCGAGACCGAAGTGCTCGGCCGCGCTCTTTTCCCCGAGCTCGAGCATATCGCCGAGGACGGCAATGGCCCTGCCCTTGCCTCTCAAACCCATAAGCTCGTTCACCGCGCTCCGCATGGAGTCGGGGTTCGCGTTATACGCATCGTTTATTACCCTGAATCCGGCCGGGCTTTCCACGACCTCGAGTCTCATATGGGGAAGAGTGAAACCGCCTAAGCCCTCGGTTATCTCGTCTTTTCCGCACCCGAAGGAAAGCGCTATACCTGAAGCGCAGAGGGCGTTCATCACGTTGTGCATCCCTATGCCTTTAATGCGGACCGGGAATTCCTCGCCCTGAGCCGTCATACGAAAATTTATACCCGAGAAACCGTCCTGCCTGATGTTCCCGGCGGTGACGTCGGCTTCTCCCGATTTTATGCCGTAGGTTATCTTCCTGCATTCGGTTTTCCGCGCGATTTCGGCTATCCTCGGGTCGTCCGCGTTCACGACGAATACCCTCTCGCCGCTGAACCCTTCGACGAGCTCGCCCTTGGCCCTCGCAACACCTTCTATACCGCCCAACTTTTCCAGGTGCGCTCTCCCTATATTTGTAATTGCGCCCGTATCGGGGAGGGCTATTTCGGCGAGCCTCTTTATTTCACCGAAATCGTTCATACCGAGCTCCACGACGGCCGCCTTGTAGCTCTCGTCGAGCCTGAAGAGCGTGAGGGGGAGCCCTACGAGGTTATTGAAGTTCCCCGTGTTCCTGAGGGTCTTGAACCTCCGGGAGACGATGCTCCAGGCCATCTCCTTCGTAGTGGTCTTGCCGTTTGAGCCCGTTATGGCCGCGAGCTTCGAGTTCCGGGAAGCTCTTTCTCCACCCGGAAGCGAGGTCGCCGAGCGCCTTGAGCGTGGAAGGGACCCGGATTAATAATTTCCCGTTGTTCCGCGCGAGAGAGCCGTCTTCAATCACCGCGCCGCCCGCGCCTTTTTTTAAGGCCTCGTTTACATACTCGTGACCGTCGTAATTGTCGCCTTTAAGGGCAAAGAATATTTCTCCGGCGGATATATTCCTCGAATCGGTGCTGACGCCCGAGAAGCCCCCTTGCTTCCGGCCTGAAACGAGCTTCCCCTTGGTTGAATTGAGAACGAAATCCAATCCGAGCATTTTCGTATCGAAAAACTAATTCAGCTTCTCCTTTAGTATATCCCTCGCGGCCGTCCTGTCGTCGAAAGGGAACTTCTCAGTGCCTATGATCTGATAATCCTCGTGCCCCTTGCCCGCTATGAGGACCGTATCCTTCTCCCGGGCCATGCCGAGGGCCTTTCTGATGGCCTCTTTCCTGTCGGATACCCTGAAATAGGGTTTATCCGGGGCGCCTGATTCGAGGACGCCGCGCTCGATTTCGTCTATTATCGCTTCAGGCTGCTCGGTCCTCGGGTTGTCGGACGTGACTATCAGAATATCCGAAAGCTCGCTTCCGATGGCCCCCATTTTAGGCCTCTTCGTCCTGTCCCTGTCCCCGCCGCAGCCGAACACCAGTATGACCTTGCCCCCGGTCAGCGGCCTTACCGCGAGAAGCACGTTCTTAAGCGCATCCGGGGTATGCGCATAATCGACCAGTATTTGAAAACCCAGGGGATTCTCGACCCTTTCGAGCCTCCCCGGCACCGTCCGGAAACCCGCCACGGCATTTTCCACGGCCCCGGCGGAAGAACCCAGTGAGAGAGCCGCCGATACGGCAGCCAGTATATTCGACAGGTTGTGCTCCCCGAAGAGGGGCGATTTTATCTCGATTTTCCCGTAGGGGGTGTGGACGCGTGCGGTTATGCCTTCTTCGGAGACCCTGAAGCTTTCGGCGAAGACGGAGGCGCTCTTGTCCCTTAGTGAATATGTGATGACCGTTCCGGGAGCCTCTTTTGCAATCTCTATCCCATAAGGGTCGTCTATGTTTATTATCGAAAATTTGTCCTTCTTATCGCTCGCCCGGAGGAGCTCGGTGAAGAGCCTCTTCTTGGCGTTGTAGTAATTCTCTATTGTCCCGTGATAATCGAGATGGTCCTGCGTCAGGTTCGTGTAGAGAGCGGCGTCGAAGTGGCACTCCTGCACCCTCTTCCTGTCGATGGCATGTGAAGAAACCTCCATCGCCGCAGTGTCGACTCCCGAATCCCTCATTTCTCTCAGCATCTTCATAAGATCAAGAGATTCCGGGGTTGTCATCGGCGCCTCGACCCTCTTACCGCCGTACCTGTATTCGATCGTGCCTATGACGCCCGGATTCCTCTGCTCCTCTTTCCATATGGATTCGAGAAGGTAAGTAACCGTCGTTTTTCCGTTCGTTCCGGTAACACCCGCGAGGCAGAGCTCTTTTGAGGGATTGCCGTAAAAATTGGCGGAAGCCTTTGCAAGCGATTCCCTCGAATCCCCTGCCCGGACCACGGAAATTCCGGGATAAGACCTCTCAGGCGCATCCTCGACCAGCAGAGCCTTTGCGCCGTTCCCGAGCGCAGATTCAATGTACCTGTGTCCGTCCGTCTTCTCTCCCTTGAGAGCGGCGAACAAGTACCCCTCTTTTACTTTATTCGAATCGATCGATATGCCTGAAATCTCTAACCCGTCGTCTCCATCGAACTTTTTTATTTTTATTCCTCGAATTATTTCCCTGAGAATCATATATTCTGTTTAAGCTCTATAGAACATACCATACCTTCCTTTATCATATCCCCCGGAGACGGGCTCTGCCCCGTCACATAGCCGCTGCCCTTGACCTGAACCTTGATGCCCTCCTGCTCGGACCACTTGAGGATATCCCTCACGCTTTTCCCGCTGAGGTCGGGCATTATCTTCGCCCCGACGAGGTCTTTCCTGGGCGATATGCCCATATGAAAAAGCACCTTCTCCGTTATCTGTTTGAAAATCGGGGCGGAAACCGAACCCCCGTGGGTCATTTTCTTAGGCGCCTCCACTACTACGACCAGGGTTATCCGGGGGTCGTCGGACGGCGCGAACCCTATGAATGAAGCTATGTAACGGTCGTGATAATAACCGCCGTTGACGGGGTCCGGTATCTGCGCGGTCCCGGTCTTCCCCGCGACTTTATAACCCGGGATAGCCGCCTTCTTTCCCGTACCCTCTTCCACGACCCTTTCCAATATACGGGTCATCTCCTGAGCGGTGTCATAAGATATTACACGGCTTTCGACCTCGGAGACGTTGTCCCTGATCACGTTCCCGTCGGGGCCGATTATCTTCTTTACCATGTGCGGCTTCATGAGGTATCCGCCGTTGGCTATCGCCGACAGCGCGGACGCAAGCTGGAGCGCAGTGACCGACACCCCCTGTCCGAACGAGATAGTGGCGAGCTCGATCCTGCCCCACGATTTCGGGCTCGTGAGCCTGCCGCTCGATTCGCCGGGGACGTCTATGCCTGTCTTGTCTCCGAAGCCGAACTTCTTCAAGTAGCTATAGTATTTCTCCTTGCCCAGGAGCTCCCCGATCTTGGATGCGCAGATATTGCTCGAAACCCTTATCACGTCCGCAAACGTGAGTGTCCCGTAGGGATGAACGTCCTTTATTATCTTCGCTCCCACCTGTCTCCTGCCGTTCTCGCAGTAAAATTCCGTCGACGGGTTCGCCACCTTCTCCTGAAGCGCGCTCGACGCGAGAAACGTCTTCATGGTGGAGCCGGGCTCGAACGTGTACCAGACAGGGAGGTTCCTCCTGTAATCGAGCGGGAAGTCGCCGTATTTGTTCGGGTCGAGAAAGGGATAGGAAGCCATGGCGAGCACTTCACCGGTTTCCGGGTCGAGCAGTATCGCCATGCCCTTCTCGCCGTTCATTTTCTCTATGCCGTCCTTGAGCTCCCTCTCTACTATGTGCTGAATCTGTGAGTCTATGGTCAGTATTATGTCGTGACCCGCGGTCTTCTCCTCGCCGAAGTCTTCTACTATGCCGGGGTTATTTATTATCTTTCTTCCGCGCGCGTCTCTTTTTAAAGTGATCTTCCCGGGCTTCCCGATCAAGAGTCCGTCATAACGGTATTCGATGCCCTCGATGCCGGTCGAATCTATATTGGTGAACCCGAGCAGCTGACCCATGAGGGGGCCGTTCGGGTATACGCGCTTGGGCTCTTCGATGAATCCGATCCCGTCGATGTTCATTTTTTCGAGCTCCGCCGTAACGGCGGGATCGACGAGTCTGGCGAGCCACACGAACGAGGACTTGGAGGTCAGCTTCTGAAGAACGCCCTTTTCAGGCAGCCCGAGCTTGGACGAAAGTATCTTCGAGAGCTCCGCAGGATTCTTTACCGCATACGGGTTGGCAAAGACGGATTTTATCTCGACGTTCACGGCGAGCTCCTTCATATTCCTGTCGAGGATTTTTCCGCGGCGGGGGAGGAGGGTCGAGCTCCCATGGTGCTGTTGTCTGGCAATCGTGAAGGCGCGCTCACGATCCAATACCTGCAGGTCGAGGGCTTTAATACATACAGAGGTGAAAAGAAGAAGCATAAAAGTCCCGACGATCATAACCTTCCATTTCGGTCTGTCGAGCTCCCTTCCCAGGGATATCCTTTTCGAGCTCTTCTTGGGCTTCATCGTTCACCGTCGGCGACCGTCGTCTCTTCAACGTAAATTATGTCTTCCTGAGTCGGGTACTTGAACCCCATCTCGAGAGCGGACTGTTCGAGCCTGTCGGGAGACTTCGCGCTCATAAATTCGGACTGGAGTATCCGTTTCTGCTTCAGGAGCTCGTTCGTCTGCTTGTTGTTCCGTGAAATCTCATAGCCCACCCGCAGCTCTTCGACCTTAAACCTGACATAGAAAAGGGCGAGCGCCAGAGCGACCAGGACGAGTATCACAAACCCCGTGGAGAGACCAGTTCTTTCCGATCTTTCCATCCTCCGATTTTTCCTTCTCTCTCGACCCGAGGGCTTTTACGTGAGCCATGTCTAAACCCTTTCCCCAACCCTCATTTTGGCGCTTCGCGCCCTGGGGTTGTTCAATATCTCTTCTTCACCCGGAACGATGGGTGTGCGCGTGATTATTTTGAGGACACTCTTTTTACCGCAGCCGCATTCGGGCATTCCCGGGGGACAGATACAGGGGGACGCCATGCGGAGGAAGCTCGTTTTCACGAGCCTGTCCTCGAGCGAGTGAAAGGATATGATTACAAGCCTGCCTCCCACCCTCAGGCGGGAAACGGCTTTCCCGATGAACTCATTTATATTTTCAAGCTCGTTATTAACGGCTATACGGAGCGCCTGGAAGGTCTTCGTCGCGGGGTGTATCTTCGCCGGGTGAAATTTTCTCGGAATGGCGAGGGACACGACCCTGGCAAGCTCGGCGGAGGTCTTGATGGGATTCTCGCTCCTCGTCTCCACGATCCTCTTCGCAATCCTCCTCGACCACTTCTCCTCCCCGTACATCTTGAGAACCCTCGATATCTCGTCCATGGTCATTTCGTTTACGAGGTCGTAGGCCGTAAACCGGAGCCTCGGGTCCATCCTCATGTCGAGAGGCTCCTCTCTCATGAAGCTGAATCCCCTTTCGCTCGACTCGATCTGAAACGAGGACATACCGAGGTCGGCAATGATCCCGTCGACCTCTCTTATGTCGAGGCTGTCGAGGACCTTATCTATATCCGAAAAATTACTATTGCGGTAAATAACGTGGCCGTTATATGCGGAGAGCCTCCCGCGCGATATCGAGATCGCTTCCTCGTCGACGTCGAGCCCAATGACGAGGCACCTTGAATGTGTATAGTCGAGTATCGATTTGGTATGGCCGCCCATGCCCAGGGTGGCGTCCACGTATACGCCCTCCGGCCGGGTGATGAGGTAACCGACAACCTCTTCGCTCAGCACCGATCGGTGAACCGGCTTTGAAATTTCCACGACCGCGTTTTCCATCTCCTTATAGTCCTTGTCCCGCAAGAATCTCCCTGCTCTTTTTGAATTCTTCGTATGCGCGGCCCTGCTCTTCCTCCTCCCACACTTCCTTCGCCCAGATCTCGATCCTCGTGAGCATGCCGATCATGACAAGCTCCTTATCGATACGGGCATGGCTCCTGAGGGGCTGGGGTATAAGCACCCTCCCCTGACCGTCGAGGGGGCAGTCTACGGCCCCTCCCATCAGGTATCTGAGGAATGAGATTACCTCCTGCTTGAACTGGGGTAAGGAGGACACTTTCCTTTCTATCTCGTTCCATTCCTTTAGGGGATACGCCACGAGACATTTATCGAAATTCGTAATGATCAGAGTCTCATCCGCGTACTTTTCCCTGCACACCTCACGAAACTTCGCAGGGATACTCACGCGTCCTTTATCCGTCATTGTATGTTCGTATCGTCCTCGGAACATATCATACCATCTTATGCCACTCTATGCCACTCTCAACCACTATATAACTGCATATTAAGTTTGTCAAGTAAGTTTGTGTTATTTTTCAATTTTTTAGTCTGATCGGGGGTTTGAAATAAAAACATACGTAATTAACTTACGTCTTGGCTCGAAAAGAAGGCTGTTTAAGGCATAACGGAAGGTGCTTGCTTTAATAATGCCCTGTAACATATTACAATCACGACATATAATATTCTTCAGTTCCGGGGGCATAAAAATACAATAATGCCACTTCGTACCACCGTATAACTAAAGTCATTTCCGCCGTCGATTTAATCCGTGAATATTAGCTGGAAGGAATCGGAAAAGGGCATAAAGTTGTATATAATCTCTACTTTAAAATACCGAAGCCGGCCCTATGCCCACTATATCGATAAAGCTTAAAAATAACAGTGAAAGCGTATACTTCCAATCAATCATAGGCACTTATTCGCACATCGCATGGGTAAGGACGGATGACCCGGAATCGGGGATCATTCAGGTGATAACTACTGAAGACCTCCTCCAGGAGACCCGTAACATCTTGGAAAGATTAAGAAAAGAGATAGAGTTCGAGGAGGTGGGCTCAGCCGGGCAGTGATTTACAGCGCCCGCCCCCATCCGTTATGAGCGATAAACACGAAATAGCCCGTTCAGCGGGAATGATAGGTTTTCTCACGCTCCTCAGCCGAATCACCGGGTACATACGGGATATGGTAATGGCCTACTTCTTCGGGGCGACCGCGTTCACGGACGCATTCTGGATCGCTTTCAGGATACCGAACCTGCTTAGGAGGCTCTTCGCCGAGGGGTCCCTTACGATCTCCTTCATTCCCATCTTCACCGAGATGCTGGAGAAGAGGGACAAGGAGGAAGCCAAGAAGGTTTCGGACATAGTCTTCAGCCTGCTCTTCACGATAACGATAATCGTTTCAATCCTCGGGGTTATTTTCTCTCCCTACATAGTAAAGCTCTTCGCATACGGCTTCGACAGGGAGACGTTCGAACTCTCGGTCGCGCTCAACAGGATAATGTTCCCATACATATTCTTCATTTCCCTGACCGCCCTATCCATGGGGGTGCTGAACTCGCTCAGGCATTTTTTCGCCCCCGCTTTTTCTCCGGTGCTCCTGAACATATCCATGATAATTGCCATATTCGCACTTTTTAATAAATTCGGACTGCCGATCTATTCGGCCGCTGCGGGAGTAATCCTGGGCGGGGTATTGCAGCTCCTGATACAGATCCCGTTCTTACGGGCGAGCGGGTTCCTGTTCAGCTTCACGGTGAACCTGAGAAACCCCGCGGTCAAGCGTATAGGGCTCCTCCTCGTGCCCCAGCTCTTCGGACTCGCGGTCTATAACCTTAATCTCATAGTAAGCTCCCAGTACGCGTCATTCATGCCCGAGGGTACGATATCCTATCTATATTTCGCGGAGAGGCTGACCGAATTCCCTCTCGGGATAATCGCCGTATCCATAGCGACCGTGCTCCTGCCGAGCCTTTCGAGCTACATAAGCAGGGGGGACTACGATAAGTTCCACGAGACCTATTCGTTCACGCTCAAGCTCCTGCTCTTCATTCTTATCCCGGCGCTCGCCGGGCTTATAGCGCTCCGCATCCCGATATGCAACCTCCTCTACCAGAGGGGGGAATTCACTTACGAAGCGACCCTCGCCACCGCCCAGACACTTTCCGGATACTGTCTCGGGCTATGGGCGGTAGGGGGGCTGAGGGTTACGGCCCCGGCATTTTACGCGATGCAGGATACGAAGACGCCGGTAGTGGTAGCGTTTTTCGCATTCTTACTCAACGCCGCGCTGGGATACGTGCTCGGGTTCACGCTCAGGCTCGAGCACACCGGACTCGCGCTCGCGAACTCGGCGTCTTCCGTATTCAACTTCCTCGCGCTCATATACCTTCTCGAAAGGAGGACGGGGGATTTAAAAGCGAGGACGATCTTCCTCTTCTGCCTCAAGATGATCGCAGTCTCCGGGGTGATGGCGGGAGCGGCCTGGACGATCTCGACTTACGCCGACTGGACGGGGTCCGAATTCTCGGTGAAAAAAATAGCCGTGCTGGCCCTGTCTATTTGCGTGTCCGGCGCGTTATTTATTATTCTTACGAGAATTTTGAAGATCGAGGAGGCGGGGTTTCTCCTCGACCTGATAAGGAGAAAAATATCGGGGGGAAGGAAGACTGAATAGCCCCGCTCCCCACGGAAGATTTCAAAACTTCTACCGGTTGGCGCAGAATCCGAAATTGACGGAGCTACGCGCAGAGGACGATGAAGGACTATATTTCAATTATTTGTCTTATGTTATGATTTATAATTGCCTAACCCGGACAGATCGATAATGCTCGCGGTCCGTTTAGCTTTTAACTCAGGCAGAAGACTTTCTTGATTCCGATTTGAAGTATGAAGTAATATCAGAGCGACCATGCCCGGAGATAATTACTCGACCGAAGACGATCTCGTCAAGTTCGAAGAAAAGTACGCAAGAATCCTGACGCAGGACCCCTCGTCCGTAGCGTTTATTTTCCTCGCGCAGGTCCTCTACAAGCAGGGAAAAATCGACAAGGCCATTAATGTATTGATAAACGGTTTGAAGTATAATAAGAAGAGCGTTACGGGCAGGTTTCTATTAGGGAAAATCTACTACGACAGGTGGCTCATCGAACAGGCCAAGAGGGAATTCCGGACCGTCGTAGAGCTCGCTCCGGACAACCTCGCCGCATGCAAGATGCTGGTGCAGATACTGAAGAGCGAGGAAGCCTACGACAAGGCGCTCGAGCTCCTGAGGACGGCGTCGGCATACCATACGCACGACGCGTCGATAATGTCCGAGTTGAGGGAGATCGAGGATTCGCTGTCGCGGGCAAAGAACAAGGAGAAGGAATTTCAGTTCGCGAGAGAGAGCATAAAGACGGCGCTCGAATCGAAGAGCTCAGAAGAGCTCGAATCGAGCGTGGGAAAATACGAGAAGGAGCTCTATACGGAGACGATCGCCGACATCTACATCGCACAGGGCCTCTATGAGAAGGCCTGCGTAATACTTGAGAAGGTGTTCGAGAGCGATCCCGGAAACGACGCCGTCAGGAAGAAGCTCGCGCAGTCGAGGCTGTACCTGGTAAATAAAAGCGCCGGGTTCCTTCGGGGAGAGTGAACGCATAGATGAAGATACTCATCATACACGGACCGAATCTCAACATGCTCGGCAAGCGGGAGCCCTCTATATACGGCGCGGGCACGCTCCAGGAAATTAACAGGATCCTCAAGGAGGAGTCGAGGAGGCTCGACGTAAAGACCGAAGTTTTCCAGTCGAACTCGGAAGGGGAAATCGTGGACAGGATCCAGGACGCGATGAAAAAATCGGACGGAATCCTCATCAACCCCGGGGCGTACACGCACACGAGTATCGCCATCAGGGACGCAATACTCTCGGCCGGGCTGCCCGTGGTCGAAGTCCACATCTCCAATATTTACAAGAGGGAGGACTTCAGACAGAAGTCGTTTATCTCGGGGGTCTCTGTCGGGGTCATATCCGGGTTCGGATCGGACAGCTATATTCTGGGGCTGAACGGGCTCGTGAACTACCTGAGGGGCCGCGATTCGCAGTGAGTCCACGGGTATAAAACAAATTTATCGATAGCCGGCCGGATGAAAAACCGCGGCCCTATGCCCCGGATAGAATTCATCGTGCAGCTTTTATTTCCGCTCCCATGAAGAAGAACTGGACAATAAAAAAGGAAAACCCGAAGCTGAGAGAGAGGATTTCGAAACACCTCGGTATCTCGCCCCTCACGGCTCAGATCCTCATCAACAGGGGGATCGGGAACGAAGCCGAAGCGAACCTGTTCTTAAACAGCACGCTCTTCGACCTCCCTTCGCCCTACCTCATGAAGGGAATGGACAAGGCCGTGGAAAGGATCAAGCGTGCGATCGCGGGCAAGGAAAAAATAGCGATATACGGGGACTATGACGTGGACGGCGTCACGTCCACCGCACTATTCTATACATTTCTAAAGGGCCTCGGAGCGGACGTGATCTTCTATAACCCGGACAGGATGAAGGAGGGGTACGGCGTCAATATCGAGGCGGTAAAAAGGCTCGCCGAAGGAGGGGTGACTCTCTTTATCTCGGGGGACTGCGGAATAACCGCAGTAAAAGAAGTCGGGGAAGCGAAGAGGCTCGGGGCCGATTTCATAGTGACCGACCACCACAAGCCGCCCGAGGAGCTTCCGGACGCCGTGTCCATTCTGAACCCTCAGCTCTCGGACTGCAAATATCCCGGGAAAACCATCGCGGGCGTCGGAGTGATGTTCAATCTGGCCGTAGCATTGCGCCGCGCGCTCCGAGAGGACGGCTTCTTCAAGCAGGGCGAGCCGAACCTGGCCGATTACCTGGACCTGGTCGCATTAGGGACGGTGGCCGACTGCGCGCCGCTCATGGACGTGAACCGCATATTCGTGAAAGAAGGAATAAAGAGGATGGAGAACCCGAAGAGGACGGGACTGCTCGCGCTCAAGGAAGCGAGCAGCATCACGGGAGCGGTAAACACGTTCGACCTCGGATTCAAGCTCGGTCCGAGGATAAACGCTTCCGGAAGGATGAGCACGGCGGGAAAGGCGGTCGAGCTATTTATCTCGGACGATATCCGGAGCGCGAGGGACATCGCGAAAGCGCTAAGCCGCGAGAATTCGGAAAGGCAGGGCATCGAGGGGGAAATATTGGAGGGGGCAGTGAGGCAGATCGAATCAGAGCCCGGGATCCTGAAGGCCAATTCGATCGTGCTCGCGTCGCCCGACTGGCATCCGGGAATAATAGGAATCGTGGCCTCGAGGATAGTGGAGCGATACGAGAAGCCCGCGATACTCATCGCGATCGACGGGAACGGCCTGGGAAAGGGCTCCGGAAGGAGCGTCGAGGGAATAAATATATACAGCGCGCTCTCCGAATGCCGGGAGCTGTTCGAGCAGTTCGGCGGGCACGAGCAGGCGGCGGGGCTATCCATCAAAGCGGAAAAGATAGAGGAGTTCAGGGCGATGTTCGAGAAAGCTATCGCGGGTTCGGGTCACGCCTACGCGCCCAGGCTCGATATAGACGGCGAAGTGGAATTCCAGGAGCTCACGGACGCGCTCCTAACCGAGTTCGGCATGCTCGAGCCCTTCGGTATAGGGAACCCGGAGCCCGTCTTGATCGCCCGGTCGGTCGAAGTGCTCTCCCAGCGGATATTCAAAGACAAGCACCTCGGCCTCAAGCTGAAACAGGGGACGAAGTCCCTCGACGCGATATGGTTCAATGCCGGGGGAGTCACGGAGCTGCCGGACAGAATCGATCTCGCTTTCACGCCGGAGTTCAACAAGTGGAACGGTAAAAAAGATATAAGGCTCAGGGTGCTCGACGGAATCTGGTAGCCCTTCATGCAATATCCCGCTCATAATGTAAGCTATTACCAGCTATATTAATAAGCTCATAACAAAGAAGCAAAGGGGGGTTTCGTAATGTCGATAAGACCGGGTTTGCAAAATATTAATTTTCTGTACCCGATATTGATCATCGTGATAATAATTCTTGCCACGAGCTCGTTCGTCATCGTGGAAAGCGGCCACGTGGGCGTCATAAGGACGCTCGGGGCCGTACAGCCCGTACCGCTTTCGGAAGGTTTTCATCTCAAGAAACCGTTCATCGACAAGATCGAGCAGATCGACGTAAGGCTCAACAAGGCGCAGTCGAAATCCGCGGCCGCGTCTAAAGATTTACAGACAGTACAGACTCAGGTCACCGTGCAGTACTCGCTCCTGGGTCCCTCGGCTCCGGAGACGTATCAGAAGATAGGTAACCGCGACGTGGTTGCGGCGACGGTAATCGAGCCCGCGATCCAGGAATCCGTGAAGGCGATAACCGCTCAGTACACGGCCGAGCAGCTCGTAACGAAGAGGGCGGAGGTCAAGCTCCAGATACAGGAAGCCATAGACAACTTCATCGACGTGACCTTAAAGGACAAGAACGTCCCGGCGGCCCTCAAGATCTCAAACGTCGCTATCACCGATTTCGAATTCTCCGAAGAGTTCAACAAGGCGATCGAGCTCAAGGTCAGGGCGGAGCAGGAGGCCCTTCAGGCCAAGAACGAAAAGACGAAGAGGGTCACGCAGGCGGAAGCCGGGTACCAGGAACAAAAGCTCGCCGCGGACGCCGCCGCGTACGATATCGAAGCCCGCTCGAGGGCGAAGGCCGACGCTATAGAGAGGGAAGCGAAGGCGCTCAAAAACAATCCCGAGCTGATACAGCTCCGGCTGTCGGAAAAATGGGACGGCACCCTGCCTAAGTTCACGGGGGGAGAGGCGATTCCGTTCATCGACATCAACTCGGTTATTAACGATAAGCAGTGAGGGGGAGTTTCCCAAGCGCAGGGAATAACGGCTGGGGGGCGTTATTCCTCGTAGGACTTTATATCCGGGCAGGTGCAGATGAGGTTCCTGTCGCCGTAAGGGTTATTTATCCTCCCGACCGGCGGCCAGAATTTATTCTCTTCGAGATAGGGGAGCGGGTAGGCGGCCTCATGCCTCGAATAGTGATGAGTCCATGCATCCCCCGCCGCCTCGCGGGCCGTGAGGGGGGCGTTCTTGAGCACGTTGTCTTCTCTGTCGGCCGTACCTTCGGAAATCTCCCTTACCTCTTCGTTTATGGAAACGAGCGCGTCGCAGAAACGGTCGAGCTCTTCTTTCGCTTCGCTCTCCGTCGGCTCTATCATGACGGTCCCGGCTACAGGCCATGAGACCGTAGGCGCGTGGAAGCCGTAATCCATGAGCCTCTTGGCCACGTCATCGACCTCGATACCGGCGTCCTTCTTAAAACGCCTCATATCGAGTATGAATTCGTGGGCCACCCTTCCGCGCGAGCCCGTATAAAGCACGTCATAAATTTTTTCGAGTCTCGATTTTATGTAATTGGCGTTCAGTATGGCGTATTTCGTCGCGTCCGTAACGCCGTCCCTGCCGAGCATCCTGATATAGGCATAGGAGACGAGTAATATGCTCGCGCTCCCCCATGGGGCCGAGGCCACGGCGTGAATCGGTTTCTCCCCTCCGGTCTTTACGAGCGCGTGGCCGGGAAGGTAAGGCGCCAGATGCTTCCGCGCGCAGATAGGGCCCATTCCGGGGCCGCCGCCGCCGTGCGGTATGCTGAAAGTTTTATGCAGGTTGATGTGGCATATATCGGCGCCTATTATAGACGGGTTCGTCAAACCCACCTGGGCGTTCATATTGGCCCCGTCCATGTATACCTGCCCGCCGTTTTTGTGGACGACGGAGCATATCTCCTTAATCTTTTCCTCGAAGACGCCGTGCGTCGACGGGTAAGTGACCATGAGCGCGGCTAGCTCGTCCCTGTGCTCCCGGGCCTTTTTCCCTGAGCGAGCCGAGGTCGATGTTCCCGCGCTCGTCGCAGTCGACTACGACGACCTTCATTCCCGCCAGGGCCGCGCTCGCGGGGTTCGTGCCGTGCGCCGACGAGGGTATGAGCGCCACGTTCCTCCGGCTCTCGCCCCTGTCCCTGTAATAAGCCCTTATGACCATGAGCCCCGTGTATTCGCCCTGGGCCCCCGAGTTGGGCTGGAGTGAGACCGCCGGGAACCCCGTAATGGCGGACAAATACCTTTCGAGCTCCCTGAATATCCGCAAATAACCCCGCGTTTGACCGGCGGGAGCGAAGGGATGGAGCCTGGAGAATTCGGGCCACGTTACGGGGACCATCTCGGTAGTCGCATTCAGCTTCATAGTGCAGGACCCGAGCGGTATCATCGAGGTGGTGAGAGAAAGGTCTTTACTCTCAAGTTTCTTTATATACCGGAGCATGAGGGTCTCGGAGTGGAAGCTGTTGAATACCGGGTGTTTCAGGTACTCGCTTTTACGCTCGAGCCCGGACGGGAGTCTCGAACCGGCTTCCCCGAGATTCGTATCTATACTTTCAGCCGTTGATTTAATCCCCAGGGAGAGTGAAAAGACCTTTACGATATCGAGGACGTCCCCGGGCCCGGTCGTCTCGTCGAGGGATATGCATATATGACGTCCGCCCCGGTAGTTGAAATTGAGACGGGCCTTTTCCGCGTTCGATCTGATTTTGTCCATGAGATCCCCGGAGCCTTCTCCGAGGTCTATTTTCAATGTATCGAAGTAATGCCTGTTCGTCTGGGTAATTCCCAGCTTGAGGAGCTCGTTTTCGAGTACGGCGGCCGACCGGTGGATTTTCCGGGCTATCGCCTTGAGCCCGGCGGGGCCGTGATAGACGGCATACATCGAGGCCATTATGGCGAGGAGCGCCTGCGCGGTGCATATGTTCGAGGTCGCTTTCTCCCTTCTTATGTGCTGCTCCCTCGTCTGCAGCGCCATTCTGTAGGCGGGGTTTCCGTGAGAGTCTATCGATACCCCGATTATCCTGCCCGGTATCTGGCGCGCGAAATCCTCCCGCGTGGCGAAGTATGCCGCGTGCGGTCCCCCGAACCCGAGCGGTACGCCGAACCTCTGCGCCGAGCCGAGGACTGCGTCGGCCCCGAATTCGCCGGGCGGTGTAAGGAGCGTAAGGGAGAGCAGATCGGCGGCGACAGCCACGAGCGCGCCCCGCTCGTGGGCCCTGTTTATGAATTCGGAATATCCGGAAACCTCTCCGTCCGAATCCGGGTACTGGAGGAGCGCGCCGAACACGCCGCCCGCGAATTCGAACCGGGTATGGTCTCCGACCTCGAGACTTATTCCCAGGGGCTCGGCGCGGGTCCTCAATACATCGATAGTCTGGGGGAAGCATTTCTCGGAAACAAAAAAGACGTCCTGGCCGCCGCCGCCTTTTTTCTTGTCGGCGACGCGGTGAAGCATCGTCATGGCCTCAGCCGCGGCGGTGCCTTCGTCGAGGAGGGACGCGTTTGAGATATCCATCCCGGTGAGGTCGACGACCATTGTCTGGAAATTGAGGAGCGCTTCGAGACGCCCCTGCGATATCTCGGCCTGATAAGGAGTGTACTGCGTATACCAGCCGGGGTTTTCGAGGACGTTCCTCTGTATGACGCCCGGCGTGACGCAGTCGTAATAGCCGAGCCCGATATAGGACTTACAGACCCTGTTCATGGCGGCCTTTGCGCGGAGCTCCTCCAGGAGCTCATGCTCGCTTATGCCCGGAGGGAGGTTCAATTGTTTTTTAAGCCTGATCGACGACGGGACAGTCTCGTCTATGAGCTCGTCGAGGGACCCGGCGCCGACTACTCCGAGCATGGCATCGAGCTCCGAATGACCCGGGCCTATGTGCCTCCTCGCAAATGTACGGTATCCGTCCTGATCTGTTTTCATTTGGCTATATATAACACCGGGATTTTATAATTATTTACCGAAGGAAAAATTATCCGCCCGGATAGATAAGGGCGTAATCACTGAATGCGAAGCCCAGAAAGTGCCCGTCTGTCAAATCTATTATTCCATCTCCTTCTCTACATATTCCGCGTAGTCCTCGAAGTCCATCAAATCTTTCAGCTCGCTCGGATCGTAAGGCCTTACCTTTATCATCCACCCTTCCCCGTAAGGGTCTCCGTTGATAGTTTCCGGAGCGTCCAGAAGGACCTCGTTGACTTCCACGACATCGCCGCTCACAGGTGCATAGAGATCGGACACTGCCTTTGTCGATTCCACCGCTCCGAAAGGGTCGCCCTTGGTTATCTCGTCCCCTTCGCTGGGGAGCTCGATATAAACGATCTCGCCGAGAGCGTCCTGCGCGTAATCCGTAATACCGATCACGAGCAAATCACCCTCTTCCATCGCCCATTCGTGATCACCGGTGTATTTGAGTTCGTCAGGAATTTGTACCATCGTCAGATCTCCTTAATTAACATCCTTTTTATAAAAGGGAATATTTACTACCCGAGCTTCCCTGAACGTGTTCCTTATTTCGATTTGTATCCTGTCGCCTAAGGCGACATCACTTGTTAGATAACCCATCCCTATCGATTTTTCAAGGCTGGGGGATAAAGTCCCGCTCGTAACGCTGCCGATCCGGGAACCGTCTTTAAATACCCCGTAACCCTCTCTCGGGATACCGCGGTCTATCATTTCAAAACCGTATATGCGGTGTTTTACGCCGTCCGCAAGAACTTTAGTTAACGCGTCTCTGCCTATAAAATCCCCGGCGTCCATCTTCACGTACCTGCCGAGACCGGCTTCGAAAGGGTTTATGTCATCGTTTATCTCATGCCCGTAGAGCGAGTAACCCATGTCGAGCCTGAGCGTGTCGCGCGCCCCCAATCCGCAGGGCTCGATACCATGGGCCCGCCCGGACTCCATTAAGCCCGTCCAGAGCAGGGGACCCCCATCCCAGGGTAGAAATATCTCGAACCCGTCTTCCCCCGTATATCCCGTCCTGGCTATGAGCATCTCCATCCCGTTCCACGTAAACGGAAGGAAATAGAACCTCCGGAGCGTACTCATATCCGACGACAGGCATTCCGATAAAATTTCCTCCGAGCGCGGGCCCTGGAGGGCGATCTGGGAGTATTTGCCGCTCCTGTCTTCGATCTCCACCTGAAAATTTTCTTTGGCCCCGATTATCCATGCATAGTCTTTAGCGGTATTGGACGCGTTTACGCAGAAGAGATAATTCTCGTCCGGGAGCTTGTATAGAATAACGTCGTCCACGACACCGCCTCTATGATTGCATAAGAGCGTGTACTGGGCCTGAAAGTCCTTTACGCCGTGTATATCGTTCGTCGTTATACGCTGACAGAATAGCGCGGCTTCCTTTCCACTTATCTCTATCTCTCCCATATGGCTCACATCGAACAGCCCCGCAGCGCGTCTGACGGCGAGATGCTCCTCCCTCAGTCCCTCGTACTGAACGGGCATCTCCCATCCCGCAAATTCGACTATCCTCGCTCCCAGCTGCAGGTGGATGGGAAACATCGCCGTTCTCTTCAATTTCACACTAATTGTTTAACAACTCAGGATGGGATTGTCAATAATGCGGGGCGCAAATATTCGGGAGACCCCGCCCGGAGCCCCCCGGAGCGCGCCCGGGGAACCCGTCGATTGGAATTATTTATTTCCTGAAGGATTACAGAAATAAATTATCGGGAAGGAGAAAAACTTAAGAATTTCGGGTTTATTGCTAAGATGCCGTTACTCGGCGCCGAGGGTCGTGACTATATCCCTATACCCGAGCGGTACAAGATCCAGGTCATTCGCATAATTCCTGACCCCGCTCTCGTCGACCCATACATAAATGGTTTGCTCTTCCGCCGGCGGAGGGTTGTAGTAGTCGGCAGCGTCCTGCTCGGGAGAATCCGTATTCACATACCCGGCATCCGGATTATCCTGCTGGTATTCCGCGGGGGCAGGTGAGTCCTGACCGAACTGATTTACCTCCAGGTTGCTCGGCCTTTCGAGAGTGGTGCCGAGCGTAGTTCCGTAACCGAGCGGATAGTCAGGGTCCGCATAAGCATAATAGTTCGTGTAAGGCGCATAGCCGTTATACCCAAAATAGTAGTACGGGGCATAGAGGGGATTAAATTTATGAGGGCGCTTGTGGTGCTGATTATGACCATGCCATTTATCATGACCGTCGTGCGAATGGTCTTTATTGTCAGAAAAATCATGCCCGTTATTATGGTTTTTGTTGAAATTGCTATTGAACCCCTGATCCCGACCGGGGTTACGGCCGACGTTTTTTCCGGCAATATTATTGGGTTGGGTTTTGTTATTCGTAACCTGTTTCGACTGCCCCGCTTTTTGACCGAGATTTCCGCTCTTCGAGCCTAAATTCTGTCCCCCGGCCCATAAGGGGAAGGAAATTACCGTTAACGCCAGGACTATTGAGGAAATTAGATTAATATTCATTATCTCACCCCGTTCGCGCCTCTTAACACCATACGTATAGTATACATATTCAGATCTAGTTTTAATGTATTTTTATTTTTAAAGTCAGATGATTCGACGCCGTTTTGTAGTTTAAACAGACTTGAATAATTGAATGACTTCGGGCTTTGTTACCTTGCCCATCCGGTTACGGGGAAGCTCTTTGACCACTAAAATCCTCGAAGGGACCTTGTACGGGGCGAGCCGCTCCCTGCACCATTCCCTCACGGATTCGGGACTTACATTTTTTTCTCCCTTGAGAACGAGGGCGGCGCACACCCTCTCACCCCACTCGTCGTCCCCGAGACCGACGACCGCGCAATCTTCTATATCAGGGTGTCCCCTCAGGACCTCCTCGATCTCGAGCGCCGAAATCTTGTAACCGCCGCTCTTGATAATATCGACAGATTTTCTGCCGAGAATCCTGTAGACGCCGTCTCCGCTCCTTTCGGCGAGATCGCCGGTTTTGAACCATCCCGCCTCTGTAAAAGACCCTCGCGTGGCTTCGGGGTCGTTCCAATACTCGAGGAACACGTTTTTTCCCCTAACTATTATCTCTCCCAACCCTTCTCCATCGATCACGCCCCCGCCCTCGTCGATCAGCCCCACATCGACGCCCGGAAGGGGCTTCCCCACGCGGCCGGGCATTCTCTCCCCACGGAGGGGGTTCGAGAGCGCCATGCCTATCTCGGTCATACCGTAGCGTTCAAGGAGCACATGGCCGCTTATCTCCCTCCATCTCTCGAGCGTGCTCACCGGCAGCGCGGCCGAGCCCGAGACCATGAGGCGCATCCCCCGGCAGGCCGCGCTCATCATTTTCTTCTCTTCGTCACCCGCTTCGTCCCACGAGCGTATGAGCCTCGAATAGATGGTCGGTACGGCCATAAAAAGGGTGTAGTCCCGCCCCATGAATTTCTCCCACACACGCCGGGAATCGAATCCCTGCATGAGCTCCGAGTGCGCGCCCGAGAAGAGCGCGCAGAGGAGCACGTTCATGATGCCGTGGAGGTGGTGGAGGGGGAGCACGTTGAGTATAAAATCGCTCCGTGACCACTCCCACGCCAGGGCGAGAGACCCGATCTGGGCCTTAATGTTTTCGTGCGTCGTTACGACGCCCTTGGGCCTGCTCGTGGTCCCGCTCGTGTATATAATCATCGCCCTCCTTTTCCCGCTCACGACCCGGCAAAGGCCGGCTCTGAGGATGGAGCGCGTCCCCGGACCGTATAAACACGGCGCCCCTGAGCGCAGCGAGCCGAGAGAGTCTCTCTTCGAATTCGGGCGAGGCAATGACGTATCCGGCGCCCGAGTTTTCTATTACGTAATCGAGCTCGGGGTCGGGATGCGAGACGCAAAGAGGCACGGCTATGCCGCCCGCGAGCCAGGCTCCCAGCATGACGGCAGCGTACTCGAATGAGGAAGGTATCATGAACGCGACCCGTTTTTCTTTCAAATCGTTTTCCTTCGAGAGAAGGCTCGACGCAACCGAGCACGAGGAAGCGAGCAGGTCTTCATAGGAGTAAGACCCCCTGGAATCGGTTATTGCGACTCTATCGCTATAGGAAGCCAGCATTTCGATCAGCGCTATTCGATTCATAAAAATGACCTTACTGTCTTTGCCCAGGTGACATAACCCGGCCTCTTATTATAATTTGCCGCTATTATTTGGTAAACTTAGCGGATATTCGCAGCGGAGTTAATCGTTCGGGATAAAATGGAGCCTGGAAAAATTCTGGAAATCGCGGAGATGGGGAACCCCATACTCAGGGAGAGGGCACGCGAGGTCGATAACATACACGACCCCGGGGTGCAGAGCTTTATAGACGACCTTATAGCGACAGGGATCAACGCGAACGGCGTCGGGATCGCCGCCCCTCAGGTAGACGTGCCGAAACGCATATTCATAATCTCCTCACGCCCGAACGTACGATACCCCGATGCGCCCCTGATGGAGCCTGAGGCGGTAATCAACCCAGAAATAATTTCATACTCCGACGAAACGGTGAAAGGCTGGGAGGGGTGCCTCAGCATACCGGGCATAAGGGGACTCGTCCCGCGCCACAGCTACGTGCGCGTCAAATACATTTCGAGGGACGGAAAGGTTGAAGAGAGGGAGCTCTCGGACTTCATAGCCAGGATATTCCAGCACGAGTACGACCACCTGAACGGAGTCCTCTTCCTCGACCGTCTCGAATCGAACAGGGATATTATTACGGAAAGGGAATACATCAAGCTCTTACAGAGAGAATCGGAAGAATAGGGAGATGAAGATGTCCATTCTGAAATATTCGATAGTTATAACCCTGGCCCTCGTTTGCGCATCGCCCGCGCGAGCGGGGGACGAGAGCGATTCTATATTCCAGACCTCGACGATAGACGCGCTCATGGAGGGGGTGTACGACGGGGACTACACATTCGGCGAATTGAAGAAGCGCGGGGACTTCGGCCTCGGCACCCTCAACGACCTCGACGGAGAGATGATAGGGCTCGACGGGGTTTTCTATCAGGTGAGATCGGACGGGAAGGTTTTCGTGGTGCCCGATACGGCAAGGACGCCGTTTGCGGCGGTCACGTTTTTCGAGCCGGACAAGAGCCTCACGCTCACGAAGCCGCTCGGCTGCAGGGAGCTCGAAAGCTATATCGAAACCCTCTTACCTTCGAAAAACATATTCTATGCGCTAAAAGTGGAAGGATCGTTCGATAATGTAAAGACGAGAAGCGTGCCGAGACAGAAAAAACCGTTCCCGCCGCTTACGGAAGCGGTCAAGCACCAATCGTACTTCGATCTGAAAAATGTAAGGGGGACCATGGCGGGTTTCTGGCTGCCGGAATACATGAAGGATATAAACGCGGCGGGATTCCACCTGCATTTTATTTCTGAAGATAAAGAATCGGGGGGGCACGTGCTCGACTGCACTATAAGCGACGTGAAAATAGAGATCGATTATTCGAGAGGGCTCGACGTATCGCTTCCGGAAACGAGCGATTTTTATAACGCGGATTTGAGTACAATTAGCGGGGGCGAGGTAAAGGATGTGGAATACGAAAAAAAATGACGGGCATAAAAAAGGTGAGGGATGAAAATCGATATTAAGACAATCGCACTCAGTCTTGCTTTTGTTATTTCCACAGTATGCGCGGAGCGGGGGTTCTCTCAGCAGGCTCCGGCGCAATTCCCTCAGGGGAAATGGATCGACCTCACGCACGATTTCTCGAGCGATACGGTCTACTGGCCGACGGGAGAAGGGTTCAAGCTCGAGACCGTATTCGACGGGACTACGGACAAGGGCTACTATTACGCCGCGAATAAATATACGGCCGAGGAGCACGGGGGGACACACATAGACGCGCCCCGGCACTTTGCCGAGGGCAAGCAGACCCTCGACGAAATACCTATAGAAAGTCTCACAGGCAACGCTGTAGTTATCGACGTATCGAAGAAAGCCGCGTCCGACCCCGATTACCAGATCGGCATAGAAGACTTTACGGAATGGGAGGGCGTCAACGGAAGGATCCCCGGCGATTCCATAGTCCTCCTCAATACGGGCTATGCGAAGTATTGGCCGGACAAGGTGAAATATATGGGGACGGATAAAAAGGGACAGGAGGCGGTCAAGGAGCTTCATTTCCCGGGCCTCGACCCCGCGGCCGCGAAGTGGCTGACGGAAAACCGCAATATAAGCGCTATAGGCCTCGACACCCCGAGCATAGATTACGGGCAGTCGCAGCTGTTCGAAAGCCACAGGATATTGTTCAGCGAGAACATACCGGCTTTCGAGAACGTCGCGAACCTGGACAGGCTGCCGCCGAAGGGCGCTTTCGTAATCGCGCTCCCGATGAAAATAAAAGGCGGGAGCGGAGGGCCTCTCAGGATCGTGGCGCTTGTCCCTGAAACGAATTGAGCGGGTAAAATATTAGTATGAAAACCGGAATTCAAACGAGAAAACAGGCGATCGAGGAAGGGAAGCAGAGGGACATCTCCGAGACGGCGAAGGAAGCGGGCCTGCTTGTCCCCGTCTTTATTACTTCGACGGTCTGGGACAGCTGGATTACGGGCGACGGCGCGGGCTCGAAGACGGAGGAAGATGAGAAAAGAAGGTTAAGAAGCATACTGGATAAGCTCCTCTATTTCATAAGAGTCCACCGCCTGAACAATAAATCCAACCTGATATACTTCCCCGTGCCCCTTACGAGGGCGGGGAAAGAGGAAAACGTGCAGCTGATGTCACACCTGGGCCCCCTCGAAAGAGCGGATCACAGGCCCTGCATCACGATAATGACCCCTGAAGAATACGACCTCGAAAAAGGGCCCTGATAAATACCCCCCCCTGATACATATAAACCCGCACTTTTAAAAGGCGAAAACGATTAGCTCTATGCAGACCGCCTGTGCTCCAAACAAACAAATAACTCCAAATAATGTATAATATCCTGAGATCGGGCCGGGTTATGGAACACAGGGAAATCTACCTCGATAACAACGCAACGACGAAGCCGCTTCCCGAAGTGAGGGAAGAGGTCTATAAGATACTGGGCGACGAATTCGGGAACCCCTCGAGCGCCCACTCGAGGGGCGAGAGGGCGAGGAGACACCTCGCAAACGCCAGGGAAAAGGTCGCGGCGCTTATAGACACTACCCCCTCCAAGATCACGTTCACAAGCTCGGGGACGGAGTCGAACAATATGGCGTTCTATTCCTCGACGAGGGGCAAGGGAAAGAAATGCCGCGTGATCACGACAACCGTGGAGCACTCGTCCATAAGGAAGATGTGCAGCTACCTCTGTATAAACGGCGTCGAGATAAAGCTGATAAAGGTCGACCCGAAGGGCATAATCGACCTGGACGAGCTCAGGAAAATGATAAACGAGGATACTTCGCTCGTCTCGGTGCAGTGGGTCAACAACGAAACCGGCGTCATACAGCCTGTCGTCGAAGTGGGGGAGATGTGCCGAGAGAGGGGGGTGCCTTTCCACACGGACGCTGCGCAGGCCGTAGGCAAGCTCGAAATGAGCGTAGAAAAACTCCCCTTCGATTTCCTTACTTTTACGGGGCACAAGTTCCACGGGCCCCAGGGAACAGGGGTCATTTACACGAAGGACAAATTCCATCTCGCGCCGATATTGTTCGGCGGGTTTCAGGAGGACGGATTCAGACCGGGGACCGAGAACCTGCCGGGGATCGTCGGGCTCGGTAAAGCCTCGGAGCTCAGAAAGAACGATTTGACACGCCTCGCCGCCTACATGAAGGAATTGAGGGACAGGTTCGAAGCCATGGTGCTCGATTTCGTCCCGGGGACGAGGGTAAACGGCGATGCAAAGAACAGGGTATGCAACACCACGAATATTATGTTCGGAGGAATAGACGGGAGGAAGCTCGTAAGGGAGCTGGACGGGGCGGGAGTGAGGTGCTCCCAGAGCTCCGCATGCACCAACTTCGAGGTCTCGCCCTCGTACGTGCTGTGCTCGATGGGGCTATCGGAATCCGAGGCGTATTCAAGCATCCGGTTCAGTTTTTCAGTAGAGAATACTTTTGATGAAGTAGACAAGGCCGTTCATCTGATAAGGGATATCTGTGACCGGCTAAGGGTGTAAAAACCGCCTGCTTTCCGAACCGCATTCAACCCGGAGCCGTGACCGGCGCCCCGCATCCGCGGTCCTCCCCGAAAACAATCACGCAACAAAACGACATGGACAGGGAAAGAAAGAACATTCTTGTTACGGGGCTCCCGGGAATAGGGAAAACCACACTCATAAAGCAGCTCGTCTATGAGCTGTCGAGGTATAGCCTCCGGGGGTTTTACACCGAGGAGATACGATACAAGGGGGAGAGGAAGGGGTTCCAGCTCGTGAGCCTGGACGGGAGAAAATCGATACTGGCGCACGTATTCATCGACAGCCCGTATCAGATCGGGAAGTACAGGGTCGACGTCACCGCTTTCGATTCGTTCCTCGATTCTCTCGGCTTACCGGAATCCGGGGAGGGCATTATCATTATCGACGAGATCGGCAAGATGGAATGCCTTTCCGTAAAATTCGTGCGGACGATACAGGAGCTGCTGGACTCGAAAAATATCGTTATCGCGACAATAGCCCATACGGACGGGGGGATAAAGGGGAAGATAAAAGAAAGGGAAGACGTACGGCTCTTTAGAATGAGCCTCGAGAGCAGGGACAGCATAAAAGGCGAGATTCTGGAGGCGCTCGGGAACCTGCCGCAGCTCGGCCGGCTGCAGGACCCTGAATAGATAAAATTAGTTCGGCAGGAAAAACAGACGGAGAAATATTTACAGATTTACCGCTTACCGCGGGCACGAAGAAAGGCAATTATACTCGACGTCTTTACATCCCCTCATACACTCACCGCGCTTCCCGCCGTCCTCCCCTTCCCGGGAGAACATAGAGCATGTCCCTTCGCATTCCCCGAGCTTCTCCGCACAGGTCCCGGCGCAGGGGTTATTCTCGAAGACTTCAGGGTCGAACGTAGGAGCGGCATTCGGATTGGCACAGAGACCGCTGCACTTATCGAGCTCCTCCCGGCAGTCATTTTCACAGTTCGCCCTTTCCACGCTCGCAGCACCCCCGCCGATAAACCTCGTGCAGGCCTCGGCGCAGTCCCTCGACCTGAACTTGCACGCCCCGTCGCAGGTCTCGTCGCTATAGGGCTCGGGCTCGAGCGAGGGACGGGGTGTCGGATTAAGGCACCTCTCGTCGCATCCGACTTCCTCGTTCGCGCACGCTTCATAGCACTCCCTCTTTTTCCCGCTCTCGACCCCTCCGCCCACGATTTGGGAGCAGGAGAGCTCGCAGTTCTTCCGGGAGTTATCACAGCTGTCGGGACACGTAACCTGAGGGGAATCGTCCGCGCCGCCGGCCCCGCGGGCAAAGCCTATATAAAGCACAAACGGAAGGAGGGGCAGCAATATAAGCGCTCGTAGGGCTCCATTAATGGTGTTGTCCGGCATTAATCCCATGAAAAGAATCTACCTGTGATTTTACGGATTATAAAACTGAGAAGCACGCGTCGGAGGAATATAGGGACACCGATAGGGGTAATGCGGTTTGTTGTTACATTGGCGCGCTCTCGTTATAATTTGAGGCCATGAACAGGGAAAGGGAGAGGCTCAGAAAGGACGCGATTTCCATTTTCGAGGCCGGCGTAAGGGCGGTCGATCCTGAAAACGCAGTAAAAAGACACCTGAGGCTCGGAAACGGCGTCCTCCGGGTAAACGGCAGCAGATACGCGCTTTCGGGGTTTGATAATATCTACGTTATCGGGATGGGGAAAGCTGCCGCACCCATGGCGCGCGCGGTCGAGGATATACTCGGAGACCGGATCAGGGCGGGGATAATAAACGTGAAATACGGGCACACGGCAGCGCTAAAAAAGGTAAAAATAAACGAAGCGGCCCATCCGGTGCCCGACGAGGCGGGTCTTAAAGGCGGAAGATGCGATCGCTGCGCTCCTCGGAAAGACGGGAGAGCGCGACCTCGTGGTATTCCTCATATCTGGAGGAGGGTCCGCCCTCCTGCCGCTGCCCGCCGAAGGGCTTACGCTCGATGATAAGCGGGAACTCACTGAGAGGCTCCTCGAGTGCGGCGCGACGATACACGAGATAAATGTGCTGAGAAAACACGTGTCGCGGGTAAAAGGCGGGAGGCTCGCGAGACTCGCCTACCCTTCGACGCTTATCTCCCTCGTACTGTCGGACGTGATCGGGGACGACCTCGACTCCATCGCATCGGGGCCGACAGTGCCGGACAGGAGCACGTTCGGGGACTGCAGAGAGATCATCGGCAAGTACGGGCTCGAAGGGAAGCTGCCCGCCGAGGTCGTTAAATACATAGAAAGGGGCGAGAAGGGCGGAGAGGAGGAGACCCCCAAGCCGGGAGACCCCGCATTCGAACGTACAGAGAACGTGATTGTCGGGAGCAATATTGCGGCGGCCCGTGCTGCAAAGGAGAAAGCCTCGTCGCTCGGATATAATTCCCTCATACTCTCGACTTTCATCGGGGGCGAAACCGCGGGCGCCGCGAAGCTGCATGCGGCGATAGCGAGGGAGGTCGTCTCGTCGGGGAACCCCGTAGACGCGCCCGCGTGCATCATATCGGGCGGGGAAACGACGGTCACGATCAGGGGGAAAGGGACGGGGGGAAGGAATCAGGAATTCGCGCTCGCCACGGCGGTCGATATAGACGGACTCGAAAACGTCCTCGTGCTGAGCGGAGGGACGGACGGCACGGACGGCCCTACCGACGCGGCAGGGGCCATGGCTGACGGGAGCACCGTGGAGAGGGCCCGGAAGCTCGGTCTCGACGCAAACAGGCATCTCCGGGAAAACGACTCCTATAACTTTTTTAAGCCCCTCGGCGATCTACTTATTACCGGTCCGACGAACACGAACGTTATGGACCTGAGGGTCGTTTTAGTTTCGAAAATCCGATAAATTCTAATAAGCGCTTAGTAATATATCGATATACACAGTGACGAAGAGGGGCTGTCCCGTACAAAAAACTGTAAGACCGGAGACTCTTCTGATATACTTACAAAACTAAACTAAAGGGCTAGAGTAATTGAATCCCGTCCAATTTGTGACCGATATAATAAAAGAAATAGGCATACCCGGCCTGTTCGATATAGCATTTATGTCCCTCCTTATCTACGCGCTGCTCGTATTGTTCAATAGGACGAAGGCGCGTTTCGTGCTCACCGGAGTGATAATAGTCAGCCTGGTCTATCTCCTGGCGCGTCAGTTCAATCTGGTGCTGACGACCTCGGTGCTCCAGACCTTTTTCGCGGTAATATTCATCGCCCTCATAATCATATTCCAGGAGGAGATAAGGCAGTTCCTGGAGCAGATCGCGCTCTGGAGCCTGAACCCTCAGCTCGCTCTCGAAAAATCCCGGGGCTCGTCCCGTGAAGAGATCGAAGTGCTGGTAAATACAATTACGGACCTGGCCGAGGAGAGAATCGGGGCGCTTATAATCCTCCCGGGGAAAACCACTATCGAGAGGGCGATCGAAGGCGGAAAGACGCTGAACGGGAAATTGAGCGAGCCCCTGCTTAAAAGCCTGCTCGACCCGCACTCGATAGGGCATGACGGGGCCATAATCATCGATAACGGGAACGTCGTTAAATTTTCATGCCACCTGCCGTTATCCAAGAACTTCGCCATGCTTATGAACAGGGGCACGAGACACGCGGCAGGACTCGGGCTGTCGGAGCAGAGCGACGCGCTGTGCCTGGTGGTATCGGAAGAGAAAGGGACTATATCGGTTGCGAGGAACGGGGAGCTGAGAGGGATAGGCAGCGAACAGCTAAACCTGATCCTCGAAAAATTCTACAGTGAAGTCAACCCCATAAAAAAAAGAAAGCACTGGTTTACATTCTTTACGAAGAACTACCGGGAAAAAGCGATTGCCGTATTCATGGCGGTCGCCCTCTGGTTCGTATTCGTCCACGAATCGAAGCTCGTGTACAGGACCTACAACGTCCCGGTCAAATACACGACGCTGCCGTCGGAGCTGAAGGTCGAGGACATCAAGCCCGAGACGGTCAAAGTCACGTTCCTCGGCCCGAGGAGGGCGTTTTACTTCTTCAACGAGAAGGAGGTCGAGCTATTCCTCAAGATTCCGGAGGCGAGGAAAGGGATAAAGACCGTGAACATATCGGAGTCGAGCCTCAAGTTCCCGAAGGACATCTCCCTCGAAAACATAGAGCCCAGGAGGGTCCTGGTCAGAATCGACAATACTGCGCCCAAAGAAGAGAAGTAATAAGGTGTAATTATTTAAGCGGACCCGTTCATGCCAGGTCGATCGCATATTTTTTCAGGTCTCCGATTGAAACGACCTCGAGCACGGACTCGTGTGTGGATGCGAGTATGACGGGAGGGGCGAACCCGCTGTCGTACGCTTCCTTCCATCTGAGCGCGCAGAGACACCACCTGTCCCCGGGTTTCAAGCCCGGGAACTCGAATTCCGGATTGGGCGTGGAAAGGTCGTTGCCCTGGGCTTTGGAGAATTCGAGAAACTCCTTCGTGACCTCGGTGCATACTACGTGCATGCCGAGATCCTGAGGTCCGGTCCTGCAGCAGCCGTCACGGTAAAAACCGGTCATCGGGGATACCGAGCATGACTCGAGCTCTTCGCCGAATACGTTCTTTTCTTTCCGCATATAGGTCTCCTTCCAATGAGAAACGCCGAGCGTGCTCTGTTTTTAGATAGGGATAATATAACTAGGTTCGGCGCAATTTGGAATCATGCATGCACAATGAATCCGGGTAAATATAATATTCTCCGGGAAAGCATTTAGGCGGGCCGGGTTTGCGGCCCTGTAAGGGGTGCGGAGGCGTGCCGCAGCCGGGCGCGTTAAAGAATTACCTGTAAACGACGCTCTTCACCAGCCCACTAAGCTCGTTTATGTAAATCTCCAGGGTCTCCTTCCATTCCTGAGCCAGATACGGCGTGCTGAAAAATTCCGTGATGTAATTTAAATAGGACTCCAGTACACGGACCATTCCGAGCGATATCTGCCGGAACGCCTGATTCTTGCCGTTCGCGTCACCCGTCCAGCCGCCGTAGAGGTTGATCGCCGTCTGGGCCGAGAGCCGGTTATGATCCGCATGAAGGAGCTTCAGATGCGAGAAGCTCCCCGACGCATCGAGGAGAGCGTCAAGCAGAAACCCCTCCCGGAGCGCCTCGCCGAGCGACTGTTCGGCAAAGTCCGCCACGTTGTTCACTGTATCGGAAAGAATTTTAAGAGACTGAACGGGCTCCTTATCCTTTACCTCGCTTAACTCTTCCATCAGGAGCGCCAGCTCCGAAAACAATAGCAAAAGCCCTGTTTCGAGCCTGACCTCGTCCTCCGATACCTGCCCGGAGACGGGCTCGAAAGCCTGACCGTAGTCCTTGTTATCTCCTTCCCTGTCGACAACGAAAAATTTACGTACCATATTGGCGTATCCCTATACGACACCATTCTACTGCAGATTATGTCAGATGCCTTTATCCAGCGTACTTCTCCGCAGCCCCGACCAGAGCCTCCGATCCGAACGGCTTGGTTATAAAGTCGCTCGCCCCGGCCATCTTTATCTTCATCTTATCGAGGACCCCGACTTTCCCCGAGAGCATGACAACGGGTACTTCCTTCGTGAGGCCGTGGCTCTTGATGACCTTGCAGAGCTGATAACCGTCCATGTGGGGAAGCTTTATATCGACGAAAATCAGATCGGGTATCGATTCATTGATGCTGGCGAGGGCCTGCATGCCGTCACCCGCCGAAACTACTTTATACCCCGCCCTTTCAAGGCTGATTCTCATTATCTTTCTGACGGTCGGACTGAAGTCCACGATAAGGACCGACCCTCTTTCTTCATGCATCTTTTCATTCCGCTCCGGTGAAGCGGGGCCGTTTATTACAGGCGCGGCCGCGGAGGTTTCTTCAGCCGAAGGGGAATTACCGTCCCCGTTCGAGGGTGAATCCGATTCCCGAGGGGTTTCGAATGCAGCACCCGTGATGTGTTCGGAAGAAATAGTCTCACCGGCCTTTTCTTCATGAGATTCATTTGATTGCGTGTCCTTATCATACGCTCCCGGCTCAGTGTCCCGGCCGGTCGCGGATGCCGCGCCGAGCTCATTATCGTCAGCGTCTTCGGCCACGCCGTGAATTAGGATTCCATTCCCGTCCTGAGGTGCGGGGTCTTCAGGCCCCGGATCACTATCTTGAGCGGCGCTCACGCTCATCTCGTGGCTCGTATCGATATCCGTTTCATTTAAATCCGGCCCGCCGCCGGATTCGGCTGAGGGAATTTCATCACGTCTTACGTTTCCGTCCGTAAAGTCGAAAACAAGGTCCTCTTCGTTCTTTTTATGAAGCTCCGTATTTACATCGAGTACCTCAATCCCGGGCTCTCCGGATCCTTCTTCATGCAACGCGGCCCGGGAGGCATCGTTCTTTCCATAGTATGTGTTTAATTTATTCCTGATTGACCTCTCGGAGGCGACAACGGGCTTGATATTCTTACCCGTGATGAAACCGAGGTCGTCCAGCATTAGAATATTCGAGGGGTCGGAGACGGCGATAGTCAAGTCCGGGCCTTCGACACTTATAGGAACCAGGAATTTCTCGAGAGCCGTATCCATGGGAATGAGTCTGAGCACGCTTTCATCCGTCTCGCAGGCGTCTATATCCATGGACGGAACCCCGTAATGCCTGCTCAGGAACTCGACCAGCTGCTGTTCCGTAACATAGCCGAGAGCGGCGAGGGACTCACCCAGACCGAATCCGGATCCATCGCCGTATTCTATGGATTCCCTTATCTGCTCAACGCTGACCAGACCTTCCCTGACCAGCAATTTTGCCAGATGCATTTTCATAAAAGTTAGAATGAGCAATAATCATGCCACTGCGCAAAAATCCGGCAATGGCGCATAACCGGCTATTATCATTAGAATATATTGCCAGTAACCCCGTCGTATAAGCACGGGGGAATCTGACAAAAAACGTCAACAATATGAAATCAATGCGCAGTTGGGGTGATAGCCGATGCGCCCGGCTGAAACCACCCGGACAAAATATCCCCCGGCAGGCAAATACTTCCATTCACGGATTATGGATATTCCACACTGCGCCCAAGAGCTCCACTTGAATGCCATACCCACGCAATCTCAAATATAAGGAGCGGATTCATATTTTCAGGACCGCCCGTTAATTTATACGCTATTACCGGCGAGGTCCCCGAACATGCTCGCAGAATGTTTAATTTTTAGAATGCTTTGCTTAAGTTTTAGGCACTTATAATGGGAGACGCCTATTATAAACCCCTATTATTATTGATTGAAAAGCTTTTAGATAAGTGGTATGTTGTTTGCAATCATTGAATGGGAAGGAGGAAAATCCCATGAAAAAAGTAGAAGCCATCATTAAGCCTTTCAAGCTGGACGATGTAAAAGAATCCCTTAAGGAAGTAGGTGTCCAGGGCCTGACCGTTACCGAAGTAAAAGGCTTCGGAAGACAGAAAGGACACACCGAACTCTACAGAGGGGCCGAATACGTCATAGATTTCCTGCCTAAGATAAAGCTCGAGATTGTCGTATCCGATGACATGGTAACCAAGGTCATTGATGCGATAATGGACAGCGCGAAAACAGGCAAGATCGGCGACGGAAAGATATTCATTATTCCGATGGAAGAAGTCATCAGGATAAGAACTGGCGAGAGGGGCGAGGATGCCTTATAATTCTTTGAATTTTAAACCACAGGAGGAGCCGTAAAAGTATGCCCACAGCAATAAAGTCTAAAAGCAAGGGAGGACCAGAGGCGATGTTTCCCAAAAAGCCCTCTGATGTATTAAAAATAATTAAGGATAACAGCATAGAATTCGTAGACCTGCGGTTTCTCGATTTCGTGGGGATGTGGCAGCACTTCAGCGTTCCCGCGCACGTGTTCGAGCTAGGCACTTTTGATGACGGTCTCGGATTCGACGGGTCGAGCATCAGGGGATGGCAGTCCATACATGCAAGCGACATGCTCGTTATCCCGGACCCGGAGACGGCCAGAATCGATCCTTTTATGTCTCACCCGACCCTGGCGATAATATGTGACATAGTAGACCCGATTACACGCGAGCCCTATTCACGCGATCCGCGCAACATAGCGAAAAAGGCAGCCGCCTATTTGAGGAGCACGGGCATCGGGGATACCGCGTTTTTCGGACCGGAGCTCGAGTTCTTTATTTTCGACGACGTCAGATACGACCAGACCTCGAACACGGGTTACTATTTCGTGGATTCGATCGAGGGCATATGGAATTCGGGAAGAGACGAGAACCCGAACCTGGGCTACAAGCCGAGGCATAAGGAAGGATACTTCCCCACGCCGCCGTCAGACACGTTCCAGGACATGCGTTCGGAAATGGTGGTAGTGCTCGAGAAGCTGGGAATCGAGATCGAAGCCCACCATCACGAAGTAGCCACGGCCGGCCAGTGCGAAATCGACATGAGGTTCTCCCCGCTCGTACAGATGGGGGACCAGATGATGTGGTATAAGTACGTACTCAAAAACGTAGCGAAGAAATTCGGACGGACAGTCACGTTCATGCCCAAGCCCCTTTTCGAGGACAACGGCTCCGGTATGCACGTACACCAGTCGATATGGAAAAAGGATAAACCGCTTTTCGCCGGAAACGGCTATGCGGGCATGAGCGACCTCGCGATGAACTACATAGGCGGTATCTTGAAGCACGCGAGGGCATTATGCGCGTTCACGAACCCGATCACGAACTCCTACAGGAGGCTCGTCCCGGGATTCGAGGCCCCGGTAAACCTGGCCTATTCGGCAAGGAACAGGAGCGCAGCGATAAGGATCCCCATGTATTCCCCGAGCCCCAAGGCGAAGAGGCTCGAGTGCAGGTTCCCCGACCCTTCGTGTAACGGTTATCTCGCGTTCTCGGCGATGCTGATGGCGGGACTCGACGGTATAGAGAAGAAATTGAGCCCCGGCGAACCGCTCGATAAGGACATTTACTCGCTCGGCCCGGAGGAATTGGCCGGAATACCGAACGTTCCCGGATCCCTCGAAGACGCACTCAAGGCGCTCGAGGCCGACCACGAGTTCCTGATGAAGGGCGATGTCTTCACGGAAGACGTTATAGAAACCTGGATCGAATATAAGATAGATAAAGAAGTAAACCCGGTTAAGCTGAGACCAGTTCCATACGAGTTCAAGCTTTACTTCGACGTGTAAACAAAAACGCCGTAACGGCGTATCAAAGATCAAAAGGCGGCGGCTCCGAGAAGGGCCGCCGCCTTTTTTTATGCCTGAAGCGGCAAAATCTCACGCCTTGTTCCCGAGACACGATTCGTTTCACTGAGTTTACCCAGAGCTTTCCGAAGGACTTGGAATACATAAAGAAGCAAAAATAAACATTCTTCTTTTCCTTGATGAACACACGTAGTGTGGATTATCCGACTACATAGTAAGCGAGAAAGGCTGTTTTTTTATCCTAAAATCTTTTCCTTGATGAAAAGAAGCAAAAATTTTTACACTACACGTAGTGTGCGTTATGAAAAGGCTGTACATAATTTGCTGAAAATGGGCCCGCTCAATCCTTCGACAAGCTCAGGACGAACGGGATGGGCTTCTATTGTTGACTGGGTAGAGGAGGAACTTGGAGATCGCACGCCCGCGGGTGCTCACCCGTCGCAAATTCTGTAATGTCGGGAAGAGAAAAGCAAAGATAGATTTCTCGGCGTTGCCTCGAAATGACAGTGTAGGGATGGGATCGCCGCGTTGCGCAATATAGGTTGTGTGACTCCGGGAACCTACTCAAGGAACATACTTGCAATCAGCCGAGGGCGACCAATTTATATTGGTTTCAATGGAGCATCACAAGCACATAAACGTCTGAGTATTCAGCAGGAATAGACCGGATTCTCACACGTTCGATTCCGTTACTTGTTCGCAATTGTTGCCCGCTCACAACCGTTGCTAGCTCGGAATCGTTTGTGAATGTCGGGAAATATAAATCCCGCTTCATTCCATGTTTTCCCGGAGTATGTCAGCCCGGAATTACTAAACATTTACAGCTCCGACCGACGTTTTATTACAAAGTTTGTCCGTAGAGAATTCAGGTTCGCTTTAAAAGCTCTGCCAGACAATTATGAACACGAGAATCGCGAAGGCCCCTATAGCCATGAGCGTGGCGTAGCTGCGGAGCACGCCGCTCTGCGCGGCCTGAAGGGTCAAGGCCATGTCTTTCAGGACCGCGGCGACGCCGTTTACCGCCCCGTCTATAAACCTGAGATCGAATTTCGAGGACTGCTCGGACAGGTATCTGAAAGGCTGAACGAATATATAGTCGTAGAGCTCATCCACGTACCATTTGTGGAGGGAGCCCTCGTAGAGGGGCTCTATAGTCTTGTCGGAAGCAATCTTTTCGGGGAGCGCGGGCCTGAAGTAGAAAAAATAGCACGCCGCGGCGATGCCCAGGGCGGCAGCCGTAATCGAGAATATCAGCAGCGTCGTATGGCTGAACAAATGATGCCCCGCCGAGACGAAGTTGTCCATGGTAATCGAGGAGGAAACGAACCTGTCGAAGAGGTTCGATTCGTGTATCCCTGCGAGCTCCCCGATGAATTCCGGAACGCCCATGTACCCGCCCGCAATCGAAAGAAACGCCAGAATCATAAGAGGGATGGTCATGGTCAGGGGAGACTCGTGTATATGGTCTCTGACCTTATCGGCGACCCTGGATTTGCCTTCGAACGTGAGGAGGTAAAGCCTGCCCATATAGAGCGCCGTCAGTATGACGGTAATAAGGCCGATCATCCAGTGGATCGAATACCCGCGGTCGTAGACGGCGCCGAGTATACCGTCCTTACTGAAAAAACCCGAGAAAAAAGGGACACCGGCTATGGCGAGCGTGCCTATAAAGAATGTAATCGCCGTGGTCGGGATGAATTTTCTGAGCCCGCCCATGTGTCTAATGTCCTGCTCGCCCGAGAGCGCGTGTATGACGCTTCCAGACCCCAGGAACAAGAGGGCTTTAAAGAATGCATGGGTTACGAGATGGAATATGCCGGCCGTATACGCCCCGACCCCTATGGCCATGAACATATAGCCGAGCTGGCTGATTGTGGAGTAAGCGAGCACTTTTTTTATGTCGTTCTGGGTTATCGCTATAGTGGCCGCGAGGAAAGAAGTCAATGCCGCGACTGTGACGACTACCATCTGGGCCGTGGGCGATTGTGAATAAATTACGTTACACCTGGCTATCATGTAGGCCCCGGCAGTGACCATCGTGGCCGCATGTATGAGCGCGCTCACGGGGGTGGGGCCCGCCATGGCGTCCGGGAGCCAGACATATAGAGGTATTTGCGCTGATTTGCCGACCGCCCCCACGAATAGGAGCAGCGCGATTACGGTGATGACCGCGGCGGGGACCGCGCTCATGAACGCGGGATCGGAGGCCCTGCCGAACACCTCCTGGTAATTCACCGAGCCGAATACGAAGAATATGAGGAATATTCCGAGAATAAATCCAAAATCTCCTATCCTGTTCACGATAAACGCCTTTCTGCCGGCATCGGCGTTCTCCGGATTCTCGTACCAGAAGCCGATGAGGAGGTAGGACGCGAGACCGACGCCTTCCCAGCCGACGAACATGAGAGGGAAGCTGTTGCCCAGCACGAGGGTGAGCATGAAAAAGATAAATATATTAAGGTACGTGAAATACTTCGAATATGCCTTGTCGTGGTGCATGTATCCGACGGAATAGACGTGTATGAGAAAGCCCACCCACGTGATGATGAGCGCCATTACGCACGAGAGCGTATCGAACAGGAGCTCGAAGCTTACGGTAAAGCTGCCCGAGGGGATCCATTCGAAAAGGTTCTGTATTATCTCCCGCCGCTGGGGCTCCATGGACAGGAGCTTGAAAAAGAGCGCCGACGAAATGAGGGCGGATACGAGAACGACGCCGCACCCGACTATGCTTACGATCTTTTTTTCGGTGTGCTCGTCGCCGCGGAGGCATTTCTTCCAGAACCCCGAAGCAAAAACGAGCCCGTTCAGGGCGGCACCGATAAGTGGTATGAGAATAATCCAGAGTATCATGCAGTATCTAACCTTTAAGTATTTTTAATATATCGACGTCGAGGGTGCCCCTGTGCGAATATACGGCCACCACGAGGGCAAGCCCGACCGCCACTTCCGCAGCGGCTACGGTTATGGACATAATCATGAACACCTGGCCCGTCATGTCGTTGTGAGCCCTGGAGAACGCGACGAAAGCGAGGTTTGCGGAATTGAGCATCAGTTCGAGAGACATGAGGACCACTATGAGGTTCCTCCTCGCAATCACTCCATAGGCCCCGATGACGAACAATACGGCGCTCAATACGAAATAATGTTCTACGGAAACGCTCAACTCAGCTTTCCCTCCTTTTCGCTATGGCGACGACGCCGATTATGGCGGCCAGTATGAGTACCGACGTGAGCTCGAAGGGCAGGAGATAATCGGTGAAGAGCACCTTGCCTACGCCCTCGACGGTGCCGAACCCTTCGGGGGGCGGGGACGACGCGGCGCCTCCGGGAAAGGCTTTATTGAATCCCATGCCGGCAAAATAACCCGTGAAAAGAAGAACGACGAGGAAGACGCTCACTTTGAACGCCATGTTCCGGGCGTCGAACCTGAGGGCTTCCGGATGCAGGTTGAGAAACATTACCGTAAAAAGGAATAAAATCATTATAGCGCCCGCATAGACCAGTATCTGTATGGCCGCGACGAAATGGGCGAGGAGCAGGACGAAGAGCACCGCCGTCGAGAAGAGGGTCAGCACCAGGGAGACGGCGCTCGATACCGGGTTTTTGTGCGTAATGACCAGAAGGGCCCCGGCTACAGAGAGGGCCGCGAAGATATAAAATACGACTGTTTCCAAACCGTAAAAACCTCCCGGATATAAAGACAAATGAGCTGTTTAAGAGGTGAATGAATTATATTTGAGATAGCGGGATAGTCAAACTTGAGGGGAATATATTGTCCGGGTAAAGCGGCCGGTTTCAGCGGCTCTTTCCGACCCCGACCCTGTCGCAGTACATTATGACAGGGCAGACACTGCATTTGGGCGACACGGGGCGGCAGAGGTACTGGCCGAACGCCACGAGCAGGCTGTTGTAATCTATCCAGTATCTCTTCGGGAGTTTTTTTCTGAGCGCCATTTCGGTCTCAAAAGGATTCCGGGTACGGACGTATCCGAGCCTGTTCGAAATCCTATGAACGTGGGTATCGACGCATATGCCGTCCTTCCCGTAGCCGAGAGTGAGCACGAGGTTCGCGGTCTTTCTGCCCACGCCTTTCAGATGAAGGAGCTCTTCCAGATCGTCGGGGACCCGCGAGCGGTATTTATCTATCAGCTCACGGCATATGCCGAGGATGTTCTTCGCCTTTGTCCTGTAAAACCCGACCGGATATATCGCTTCGGCAATCTCTCGCTCGCTCAGTCCGAGCATGTCCCCGGGATTATCGGCCAGGGCGAACAACTTCCCGGACGCCTCCGCCGTGGTCTCGTCCTTCGTCCTCAGGCTCAGCACCGTAGAAATGAGGACCCTGAAGGGGTCGTGCGAGGTCCCGGCCTCGAGCGTTACCGCGGGGACGCCCCACCCGGGGGACTCTTTCTTCAATATGCGTATGACCTTCGAAATATTTTCGGCTTTCATCGGGGGGTGATTAAGTCGATAATACACAGGATAAGACGGGGAATCCAGACCGGAAGGAAAGAAAAAAAGGGGTGCGGCCCCGATTGTCCGGGCGCACCCCGATCGACCTATCTTCGATTTTTTTACAGGCAGGCCTCGCGGTCTCCGGGCCGGCCTCGTTACTGTCAGTTATATACTTCCATCAGGCTCCTCAGAACCGGGGCGGATTTCGATCTCCTTATCCTGTCGAGGGCCTTTTTTTCTATCTGCCTTATCCTTTCTCTCGTGAGGCGGAATTTCCGGCCTATCTCGTCGAGCGTATAAGGGCCGTCGAACCCGATACCGAACCTCATTTTTACGACCTCCCTCTCCCTCAGGGAAAGCATCAGGAGGGCGTCGTTTATATTGCCGGGTATGGATATCTCCGCGATCACGCTATCGACTTCGAGCGAGTTCGAATCTTCCATAAAGTCCATGTACGTCACTTTCTCCCCGTTCCACACGGGCGTATCGAGCCTCACTACCTTGTTCGCGCTCGAATCGAGGATCCTCTTCACATTCTCGACGCTCATCTGCGCTTTCTCGGCTATTTCCTCGGCATAGGGCTCTCTCTCGTAATCCTTCGTCAGGAGCCGCTTCACGTGCCTTACCTTGCCTGCCTTCTCCAGGAGATACGCAGGCATCTTCACAGTCCTCGTCTGGTTAAAAATCCCCCTCGTCATCGCCTGATTGATCCACCAGCAGGCGTAAGTGGAGAACCTGTAACCCTTCGTGTGATCGAAGCGTTCGACGGCTTTTATCAATCCGAGGTTCCCCTCCTGAATCAGATCGAGAAACGGGACGCCCCTGCCGACGTACCTCTTCGCCATGCTGGCGACGAGTCTCAGGTTGGCTTTAATAAACCTGTTCCTCAGCTGAAACCCCTTCGTCACGTAAGCGTCATAGAGCTTGACGAGGAGCATGAGACCGCTCTCAGCCGCCGCACGTTTAATCTTATTTTCAGCAGTGATTTTTTCGTTCTTCGTCTCGATGAAGTTTTTAACCTCTGAATGAATCGCGGCGATATCATCACCGAGCCTTTTCCCGAGAACCTTTTCAATCTTTTTGCGCGCAGCTCTTGCTCTGTCCTCGCAGCACTTTATTTTCGCAGCCACATGCGCCTCTTCGTGCGGCGCCAGCAGGGCCTCTGTGCTCACCTCTTTGAAATAAGCGTTTACGAGCCTTAAGTCCTGACTTATCTCCTCTTCCCCGACTGTTTTTTCGGTATCGGCAATAGCCTCTACGGGCGCCTCGGTAAGCTGGGCCTCTTCATCGAAAAACACCTCGATGTCTTCCAATTCATCCTGGTCGAAGCTCTCCGCTATGGAAGATTCCGCGTGACTGACCGAGAAATCGTCGAATACGTCTGCAAATTCGGGCTTTTTGAACATTTTGAGCCTCCTTCTATTTAAGATGCCCTTGGGCGGATGACGGATGCATCTCCATTCGTTCGATCTTGTATCTATAAACCATTACGAACGGCATTTGGTTTCAGATTCAAATCATATGCTATAACTCAAATAAATCATTGGATAAAAGATCAATTATGAGACGCCCTGCCGCCGAAATTTCGGGGATTTTCCGGTTTTGCCCGTTTTCGCTCGTATTTATTTATACGAACAAAGGCCGAGATACCATTCGGAGGGAAAGATCAGAGAGGACCGGAAGGAATGCTTTCGATCGTTGATAGAGCCGGCTTTGCGAGGCGGATTCCTATACAACGGTTCGTTTGCGAGGGGCGTGAAATCACTGGAGAGTGGAATCATCGAGGCCGCCGGAAGGGTAGTGCCTTATATCGAGTGAAATCCACTTCCCCCTGAGGGTCTTGAGAGAGCCGTCCGCCTCGCCGTAATTCCCCTCTTTCAGAGAACGGAGGAACTTCCAGGTCTCTTCGACGGAGCGCTCGCGCTCGAGGCTGTAGGGGTTGATGACCGAGCATATCTCGCCGTAGTTTAAAACGAGGAAACCGCTCGGGTCGAAACCCGAGAGCCATGTTTTAATCTCGGCCAGGCCGTTGGATAAATCATCGGCTAGATACGCATAGCTTGAAACGTCCAGGTCCGGGGGACGCAGGTTCACTAAACCGGAGACGATCTCAGCTCGGCTTCGTCCAGTCTCCCGGCTGCGGTATGGAGGCGCGTGTCGTAGTGAAGCGCGTTGAAGCCCCAGTGCGTGTAGAGCGTCTGCCTGTCCTCCTCGCTGAACGGCACGAACCATTCGACGGGGATGAAGTTCTCGCAGAAAAATAAATTCGCCTTCGACCCGAAGGGAGCGACGTAATACTTCCCTTCTTCGTCCTTCGTAAAGAAGCAGTGCTCGATCTCTTCTTTAGCCATGCCGAGGTTCTCCGACAGCGCGTTAATAAAGGACTCGTACTCGTTCCCGAACCATACCCCGAAGGGGGAAGTCGGGCCTCCCCAATACTGCTCGTAGAACCGTACGTATTCGTTCCAGTAATAACTTTTATCCATGAGGGCGTTTAAGGGCTCATATAAAACGAGGGTGCTCCTGGCCATAGGAAAGTAATAAACCAAATCCCGCGCAAAATCAATCAAAGGGGCCGGCGGCCGGGTGATGAGTCAGTATTCTATTCGCCGGCGGAATACGGAGGGATAATTGATAAATATGAGCCGCGGGTTACCGGGAAATCCCGGCATAACTGACCGAAAGTCAATAAAAAACCGATTGACAAAGGCTTTAGATACTGCTTAATATCATGGTATGGCTGAAATTTCACTCGAAGAAATCATAAGGGAAGCGAAAAAAAGAAAAATCGACCTCGGAGCCGACCCCGAGAAGACGATCAAGTCATGCTCGAGACTGGGACTCATACCGAAACCCAAAAGGAAGAAATACACGGAAGCGGGGATGACGAAGACACGCCTGATGTTCCCCGAATCCACTCTCGACAAGCTCGCTCATATTAAAGCCATGAAATCCGAAGGACTCACGCTCGAGGAAATCAAGGACAGCTTCGCGCTCGAATACGTCCAGGGGGCGTTAAAGGACCTTTTAAACAACGCCGATGACGAGAAGGTTAAAGAGCTCGCCAACATAATCAGCAGCGAGAAGGAGCTCGAATCTATCGTAGAGGCCCCCCTCGTCTACCTGATAGAGGGGATGTCTCCCGAAGAGGCCAAAAAGCTCCTTACTCTATTCTTCGGAGTGGGGTATTACGCACTGCTCGAAGCCCAGAAGTCGCTCGAGGAATTCAAGTTCAACGACGCGAGGAGGTCGCTGTTCAAGGCGATATTCTATAACTCGATCGCGATACTGAGGCTCGCGAGGACGACAGCCGATACGAAGCTCGAAGAGACGGCTTTCGAGCTTTACGAAAAAACGGTGATCGAGCCCATCGGGAGGGCGAGCGAGCGGGTCAGAAGAGAATTCATAAACTCGTTCGAGAGATATCTGAAGGAAAAGGGCCTGACTAACTAGGCGTCATGATCTCACGGAATCCTCCGTGAGATGTAATCGGAGATACTATCGACGGTCTCGAAAAAATCAGGGGTTATCTCGCCTTCGTCGAGCCTGACGCCGAACTCTTCTTCGAGCGCGACCAGGAACTCGAGCCTGGATACGGAATCGATGCCGACCCCGTAGTCGAGGAGAGGCGTGCCGTCCCCTAATTCCTGTAAGTCGATATCTTTAAGCATATTCACGGACAGAATTTTTTTCACCCTCGACTTTATCGTATCGCTCATTCAGGGCTTCCCTTTATAAATTCACTTTAGCCGCTCCCTCAGTATTTTACCAGTCGGGCTCCTGGGGAGCTCGCGGCGGAATTCGACGAGAGCGGGGACCTTGTATTCGGCTATCCTCTCCCTGCAGTAGCCGATGACTTCCTTTACATCCATCGGCCGCCGTGCGACTATGACCGCCTTCACCCGCTCGTTACCGCGGCCGTCCGTTACCCCCAATACCGCCGCCTCTGCGATGTCCGGGTGCTGCGAGAGGAGGTTTTCCACCTCTCCGGGGTCGACCTTGAACCCGCCCACGTTGATGAGAAGCTTCTTACGGCCCTTTATGTATATATACCCCGCCTCGTCTATCATCCCCAAATCGCCCGTGAAGTAGTACCCGTCCCTGAACACCCTCGCCGTTTCTTCCGGAAGCCCGTAATACCCGGCCGCCATGGAGGGGCTCCTGACCGCAAGCTCGCCCGGCTCGCCCGCGCCCGACTCCCGGCCGTCTTCGCCGAAGACCTTCACCGATACGTTCTTCACCGGCCTCCCTACCGAATTAAACCGCTTCTCTATTTCATCGTCGGCGCAGAGGTTAATCGATATTACGCCCGTCTCGGTCGATCCGTAGAGCTGTCTCGGATAGACGGAAAACTCTCGTGGAACTTGAGAAAGGTGTGTTCCTGGAGCGGGGCTCCGGCAGAGATAACGAGTTTCAGGGAAGATAGATCCTTAGGCCCGTCCATATAGGTCTTCGAGAGCACGTCGAGCATGACCGGGACCGCCGGGAAGGCCGTTATGCGCTCCTTCTCCAGTAAATCGAGGACCCCGTTCCGGTTAAATTCGCCGCAAACGACCACAGCAGCCCCCGATTTGACGGCGCTGATAAAGTTTCCGAAGCCGTATGTGTGGGAAATAGGGACGACGAAGAGTATCCGGTCCTCCTCGGTCCAGCCCACGGTTTGCGTGTGGTTGTCCGCCAAGGCGGAGAGGTTATAGTGAGTCCTTGCCACCCTTTTTGGTTTACCGGTGGACCCGGTCGAGTAGAGATAGATCGCCTCGTCCCCGGGCGCAACACCGGCGGTCGGGGACTCGCCTGAGTATTCCCCGGGGAATTTCCAGGCGGCCTTGTCACCTTTTATCGAGACGGCTTCTATCCCTCTCCCGGACGATGCCTCCCCGGCCGTGTTTATCAATTCGTCCCCGGTTACGAGGAGCCTCGCGCCCGAATGCTCCAGATAAAAACCGACCTCGTCCGTCTTGAACGAGCTGTTGACAGGCACGGACACAGCACCCGACAACGACACCCCGAACACCGCCACTATAAACTCGATGGAATTGGGGAGGAATATAGCGACCCTGTCCCCCTTCCTGACCCCGCGGGAGTAGAGATATGACGCGAAACCCAGGGCGCTGCGGGCAAGCTCACCATACGTGACGCTTATGCCGTCTTCAACGACGGCAGTGCGGGAGGAGAATTTTCCGGCCGCTTCTAAAAAGAGGCCCGACAGCGTATTCATATAGGGTAAACCCCGCTATGGATAGATTCCCGAACCGCCGAGCGATTGGGTTTCCTCAAAACCGAACATTATGTTCATATTCTGCACAGCCTGCCCCGAGGCCCCTTTCACGAGGTTGTCGAGGGCTGAGACGGCTATGAGCCTGTCTTGCTTCAGGCGGAAGCCGATCCCGCATACGTTCGTATACCTTACGTCCTTGATCTCGGGGTATTTATCCGGCGCGTATAACCTGACGAACGGCTCGCCGCCGTAATGCTTCTCGTATATACCGGAAATAAATTCGGGCTTGACCGTTTCCTTAAGCTGTGAATAGATCGTCGTTAATATGCCCCTGTTGATGGAAAGCGTATGGGACATGAAGGCGATGCCGACCTCTCCGGGGGAGAAAAGTGAGAGCACCTCTTCCATCTCGGGCCCCTGGCTGTCTGAGGCGGATATGTTGACCCTTACGTTTTCATTCGATTCCGGGAAATGGTGCTGAAGCGATGGGGCGCGTCCCCCGCCGGACGCCCCCGCCTTGGCGTCGGCTGCTATGGAGCTTGCGTCTATGAGGCCCTCCGATATAAGGGGGTACAATCCGAGTATTACTCCCGTCGCGAAACATCCGGGATTCGCCACGAGCCGCGAGTTTCTTATTTCGTCCCTGAAGATCTCGGGTATCCCGTAGACGGCTTCATCGGTCAGGGTCTTATATTTATGCGTGCCGCCGAAGAGCCTTTCGTATATTGCGGGATTCCTGAACCTGAAATCGGCGCTGAAATCTATGACGCGGACTCCCGCCTCGAGGAGCCTCGCCGTGAAGTGCATGGAAGAGCCGTGAGGGAGGCAGGAGAAAGCCACATCCACCCTGCCCAGGTCTTTCAATCCCGATATGCTCCTGCATTCGATATCCGAAAAACCCCTGAGGTGAGGGAACACCTCGTCTATTTTCCTGCCCGCGAACTTCTCCGATGTAAGCCATTCCAGGCTTACGCCGGGATGGCCCGACAGAAGCCTCAGCAGCTCCGCACCGGTGTAGCCTGTAGCTCCGAGAATGCCCGCTTTTATGCCCATATCAACATGTCCCGCCTGCAGTTAACCCAAAATCACGGCAAAGGAGTAGTGTAATTAAAAAACAAGTCTCAAGACAGCATCTATTTCTATCCGCCTTTACAATGCCTATGTAAAAATCAAGTATTTTCAGTTATTATAGAACAAAGTTTGGTTTTACGGATTATTTTTAACCATTAACCAACTACTATGGAGGATAGGATCATGGTTAAATTACTGAACAGACATTCGTTTCTATTGATATTGCTTATTATGGTTTCATTCATGTCGTCGAGCATGTGGGGATGCGACAGCGGGGGCGGCGGGGGCGGCGGCGACAACACGAGGATCAACGGAACGGTACTAGAGGTAGTCAGCGGCTCCGTTTCAGGTATCAAGGTCACCGTCTTTAACAGTAATGATAAAAAGATTGACAATACAAAAACAAACAATCTCGGCCAATTCACGCTGAGATTCAAGCCTAACTCCGATACTGTCAAGATACAGTTCGAAGGGGATTCCTTCACGCTCTCGAGGTTTATAGCAGTTACGCGGAACAGCGATGTGATATTCAACGTATCACTGCTGGTGGAAGGGCCCGGTGAGATCATCGTCAACGACTGGACTGTATTTCAGGACCAGGTCCGCACCGACGGCTCAGATGAGCTGACATTCAACTCGCTCGAAGCCGACTTCGAGATAGACGGAGACGGGAACACATGCATCAGATCGCACGGTGAAAGCGTAGTAGAGATAACGGCGAGGAGCATAACCCTCGTCGACTGCGGTATTGGGATAGATACACAGGGCTCGGGCTTCGTCGTGCTCGAAGCCGACCTCGATATAACCATAAGCGCCAACAAGGACGCTATAAAGACCAGCAACGATTCGTTCGTCAGGGTCACGCAGACTGTCACGCCGGTCGATAACAATATATTCATCACATCGCTCAAGGAGCACGGAATAAAGTCAGCGGGCGCCTCCGAGGTCGAAATAGACCCTCAAAACGACTGTTCGATAAGCGGAGCCAAGTCGGCGATCGACCAGAGCGGGACATCGTCCGTCGACCCGGACGGATGCACCCTAGTCGACGGGTAATGCCGTAACAAGTTATTCGGTATAAGCTCAATTCAGATATTAGACCGGGCGGGATCAGTGAGCTTCCGCCCAGTTCCTTCCCGTGCCTATCTCGGCCACGATCGGGACCCTGAGAGTCCACGCCCTTTCCATTTCTTCTTTAACCATTCGGGATATCTCGTCGAGCTCGTCCCCGGGGACTTCGAAGAGGAGCTCGTCGTGGACCTGGAGTATCATGCGGGTCTTGAAACCGGACGCGAGCCTCTCGTGTATCCTGATCATCGCGATGTTTATGATGTCCGCCGCAGAGCCCTGGATCGGGGTATTCATGGCCGTGCGCTCGCCGAAGCCCTTCCTGTTCCTGTCGTCCGAAGCGAGCTCGGGTATCGGGCGTCTCCTGCCGAGCAGCGTCTCGGCATAACCTTTGCTCTTAGCATCGCCTATCGATTTCTCTATGTAGTCCCTGACCTTCCCATAGCGCTTGAAGTACTCGTCGATGTAGCTCTTGGCTATGGAGACGGACGTGCCGAGCTGTTTTGCGAGGCCGAATGCGCTTATTCCGTAGATAATCCCGAAATTGATACTCTTCGCGAGCCTCCTCATATCGGGGGTTACGAGGTCGGGGGTTACGCCGAATATCTCGGCGGCAGTCCTCTGGTGGATGTCGCTCCCTGTCATGAACGCCTCGACCAGGCTCTCGTCCCCGGAGAAATGGGCGAGCAGCCTGAGCTCTATCTGGGAGTAATCGGCCGAGAGCATTATACAGCCCTCTTCGGGGATAAACGCCTCCCTTATGCGCCTGCCCTGAGCGGTCTTTATAGGTATATTCTGGAGGTTCGGGTCGCTCGAGCTGAGCCTCCCCGTAGAGGATCCCACGGGGTTAAAAGACGTGTGCAGTCTCCCGGTCCTTGGATTGATGAGCCTGGGGAGCGCGTCCACGTAGGTGGATTTCAACTTGGAAAGCGTCCTGTGCTCGAGCACCTTCTCGGGGACGGGATGGAATTTGCTGAGGTCGTTCAGCACCTCGACGTCCGTCGAAGACTCCCCGGTTTTCGTGAGCTTTTTCTGGGGCAGGCGGAGCGTCTCGAACAGGACCTGCCTCAGCTGTATGGGGGAATTCAGATTGAATTCGTACCCGACTTCCTCGAAGATCGCTTTTTCTATATCTTTGAGTCCCGCCTCGAACTCCTTCGATAATTCCCTGAGCCTGGCGGCGTCGACCTTCACCCCGTTTATCTCGATACGCGCGAGGACCTCTATAAACTTAAGCTCTATGTCCCTGTAGACCCGGAGCAGATTGAGCTCATCGAGCTCCCCTGCGAGCTTCTCTGAGAGCAGCATCGCGACGTCCGCGTCTTCGCAGGAATAAACCTTCGCGGCTTCAAGCTCCACTTCCTCGAAGTTGATTTTGGATTTCCCCGTCCCGGTCACGTCCCTGTAGGAGATCATGCTGTGCCCGAGATAGAGACGGCAGAGCTCGTCCAGGCTGTAGCTTATCCTCGAGGAATCGAGCATGTGCGCCGCTATCATAGTATCGAAAGAGATGCCGTTAAGCCTGACCCCGTACATCTCGAAGAGCACGAACTCGTATTTGAGGTTCTGGCCTATTTTCCGGAGACCTTTATCCTCGATGAGGGGCTTCAATTTCCCGAGCACGGCCGGGAGGCCGAGCTGCCTCGTAGAGGAGTCGGCAAGCGACCTGTGCGCGACGGGGACGTAGTATGCCTCGTGAGGGGCGGGACAGAGCGCTATGCCCACGATCTCCGCGAGCATGGGATCCGTGGAGGTCGTCTCGAGATCGATCGAGACCTCGCCCGTCTCCTTAATCCTTCCGATCACGCGGTCGAGGCCGTCTTCGGTCAATATGAGCGAATAGTTGTCGTAGGGGACGGCACGGTTCTCATCCGGTTTCTCTACCGGGCCGCCTCCGTCGCCGAGCTCCCGGAGAAGGTTCTTGAACTCGAGCTCATCGAATAACGCCCTGAGCCTGGCCTTATCGAAGCCTTCGTACCTGAATTTATCGAGCTCCATGTCGAGGTCGATGTCGGTCTTGATCGTAACGAGCTCTTTACTGAGGAGCGCGTCCCCCTTTTTTTCAGTGATCAGGTTACGCTGCTTTTCTGCCAGGTCGTCCAGGTTCTGAAGAAGGTTGTCGAGGGAGCCGAACGACTTGATAAGCCCTATAGCCGTCTTCTCGCCTATGCCTTTTACGCCGGGGATGTTGTCCACCTGGTCGCCCATAAGGGCGAACACGTCGGTCACCCTGTCGGGGGGCACGCCGTATTTTTCAATTACATCCCTGGTAAGGGTTTCCTTATTCTTCATAGTATCGAGGAGAGTGACCTTGTCCGAGACGAGCTGGGTAAAGTCCTTATCCCCGGTGACGAGAACGACGTCTATGCCCCGCCGCTCATAGTCCCTCGCGATCGTGCCCATAATGTCGTCGGCCTCGAAGCCCTCCATGCGGAACTGCGGGATATTAAACGCGTCCACGACCTCGAAGATCTTATCGAACTGCGGGACGAGGTCGTCGGGCGGCGCGCCTCTATTGGCCTTATAGAGCGGGTACATCTCGTTCCTGAACGTATCCCCCTTGGCATCGAAAACGATCCCCAGGTACGCGGGCTTATAGTCCTTCAGGAACTTGAAAATCATGGACGCGAACCCGTAAACGGCGTTCGTCGGAAACCCCTTCGACGTGCTTAAACGCCTTATCGCGTAATAGGCCCTGAATATGTAGGAGCTGCCGTCGATGAGATATAACACGGGTTTTTCCATAACGGTACAGTTTAGGTTTTAAAGGGATGCGTGTCAAAAAGGAGAGCGTCCGCAGCGCTTCTATCCGGGACGTCACTTTATATTTAATATAAATCGTGAATAATATCTGAGAGCTCTGCATCGTCGTCCTTAGAGAAAGAACAGCAGAAGGGGGGACCATATGAAATATATATTGATTCAGTGGATAATAAGCGCGGCCAGTCTCTTGATAGTGTCGTACATCATTCCGGGCTTCGTCGTGGAAGGGATAGGGACAGCCCTCCTGGCCGCGGTGATAATAGGCCTGATAAACGCAACGATCGGGTTATTCCTCAAGATAATCACTATCCCGCTCTCGATACTCACGTTCGGCATATTCCTCCTCGTAATCAACGCACTAATGCTGATGCTGGCCTCGTCGATATTATCTCCGGGCTTCCACGTGAGCGGGTTCTGGACGGCATTCTTCGGGGCCGCCGTGATGGCGATAGTCAGCATGATACTGCGACACTTGCTTGGAGAAAAGTGAGCGGTCAGCCGTGCGGCCGGATAATGACCTTGATCGAATCCCGCGCCTCTTCGACCATGCGGAACCCGTCCTGGGTCTCCGAAAGCGGGAGCCTGTGGGTCACCATGCCTCCGACGTTCACCCTTTTGGCCCTGATTAATTCAAGCGCAATGGAGAGGTCGGAAGGAGAGGCCGCGTAGGAGCTCACGGTCTTTATGCCCGACCACCAGAATTCGTTGTACGGGATAGTAATTTCCGCTTCGGGCCCGGAAGGCGCGAAAAAGAGTATAGTCCCGCCCGGCTCGACGAGCTTGAATGCGCCCTCTATCGCGGACTCTGCGCCCGTGCATACGATAACCATGTCGGCGAGACGGCCTTCGCTGACGCCGCGGATATATGAAGCGACGTCGCCGCGTGCGTCGACCGCGTGATCGGCGCCGAAATCGGAAGCGGCCTTAAGCCTGAAATCGCTTATGTCGGACGCGATTATACGGCCGGCCCCCTCGGCGCGAGCGAGCTGAATGTGGAGTATCCCCGTTATACCGCTCCCCATCACGAGCACGCTGTCCGAGACCTGAAATCCGGCGAGCCTCTGACCGCGGACGACGCACCCCAGGGGCTCGACGAAAGAAGCTTCGTCGTACGAGACCTCGTCAGGGAGCCTGAGCACGCCCCTGTCCGCGTTTATAGCGGGTATGCGTATGTACTCCGAGAAGCCGCCCGGGTCGAAATGGGTCGTCCTCAGGGTCCTGCATGCAGAGTGATTGCCCCTCAAGCAGTAATAACATGTGTTGCAGGGGACGTGGTGGGTCGCGATGACGCGGTCGCCCGGCTTGAATCTCTCCACACCCGCGCCCGTTCTGACTACCTCGCCCGCGACCTCGTGACCGAGGACGAGCGGGGCCTTCGGGAGGCGGTACCATTCCATTAGATCGCTCCCGCATACGCCGCTCGCATGGACGCGCATGAGTATCTCGCCGGGACCTATATCGGGAACGGGCATTTCCTCGAGCCTGATATCCCTGTTGTTGTAATACATCGCTACTCGCATACTTTTTCCGAGCGCTCCGGGTGCCGGTTTTACGGATTTCCTGCCTGGTCTGGTTTTTATACGCCGGCTACCTTTTTGGATTCTTCGTTTTTCAGGCCGAGGAAGAGGTCGTGGGCCTGTTTGGGCTTGAAGTTTTCATGGACAATCGACCTGATGGCCCTTATTACGGCTACGGGGTGATCGTTCTGCCAGATGTTCCTCCCCATATCCACACCGACTGCGCCCTGCTGAATAGCGTTGTACGTCATGTCGAAGACGTCCATCTCGGTCTCGAGCTTGGGCCCTCCGGCGATCACAATCGGCGCGGGGCAGCTCGCCGTGACCTTTTCGAAATCCTCGCAGTAATAGGTCTTGACTATATGGGTGCCGAGCTCGGCGCAAATACGGCAGCAAAGGGAGAGATACCTCGCGTCCCTCTTCTCAAGCTCCTTCCCGACCGCGGTGATGCCCAGGACCGGGATGCCGTATTCCTCGCCCTTATCGACGAGCTCCGCCAGATTGAGGAGCGTCTGCCGCTCGTGCTCGCTGCCGACGAATACGGATATGCCGACGCCTGCCACGTTAAGCCTTATAGCGTCCTTGAATGAAGTCGTGAGGCCTTCGTCCGAAAGGTCGGGCCCGACGATGCTAGAGCCTCCCGAGACCCTCAGTACCACGTTGGCGCGGGATGCCGGATCGACGGAGCTTCGGAGCACGCCTCTCGTGAGCATTATGGTATCGGCATAGGGCAGAAGGGGCGTTATCGTCTGCCGGGGATCCTCGAGCTTGTGCGTGGGGCCGAGGAAGTACCCGTGGTCGAACGCGACCATTACCGCCCTCCCCGTCCCGGGGTTGATTATCCTGGCCATTCTATTTTTCATGCCCCAGTCCATAACCGTAACACCTCTCATTTGTTGGAATTTATCACAAAACTTTAAAGTAATGGAGGCCTGTTGTCAATCAATCCCGGTTATTAACTGAAAATACCCAGCGCAGGCGGGCTGTTATGAAATTAACAGACGATTCAAATTTCCTTTATATTGACCGTTTATACTGAGAAGCGGACGAGGAAACATTCGGGATTCCCGGAGGGAAGCTATCGGAGGGAACAGAAATTCGCGATTTTTGCATCTGCACATAATTATAGTTTAGGTATTATATATTCTTGTAATTACAGAATGTTATGAATACTTGCCTATGCGCACTTGCAAAATATATGCTTGACTCAATCCTATTTGACCTTAAATTTATATGTATGGAGAAAACCATGAACAGATATGAACAGGGTATAGAGAGATTCAAGGAAATCAAGGGCACCGGGGCGGATAAGTCTATCGAGCGCTTGAAGTCATTACACCCTGACCTCGAGAAGCTGATTATGGAGTTCGCGTTCAACGATATTTACGGAAGGCCCGAACTCAATATGAGGTCGAGGGAGATCGCGACAGTCGCCGCCCTTGCGGCTATGGGTCACACCGCACAGCTTAAAGTCCACATACAGTCGGCTTTGAACGTCGGGGTGACGAAGGTAGAGATCGTCGAAATCATTCTCCAGATGGCCCTATACGCGGGCTTCCCCGCGGCCATCAACGCGATGCAGGCTGCAAGAGAAGTATTCGACGAGATCGAAGCCAATAAAATAAACACGAACGACGGCGGCGTGAAGCCCGAAAGGAAGAAGCTTGCATCCATATGACACCGACAGCGCCGCATTCCGGAACCGTAAAAGTAAACGGTATAGACCTGTATTATGAAATCCACGGCTCGGGCGAGCCCCTTTTAATGATAGAGGGGCTCGGATACTCGGCATGGATGTGGTATAAGCAGATTCCGGTTTTCTCCAAGAGGTATCAGGTCATATTGTTCGATAACAGGGGGGCCGGAAACACCGACAAGCCGGATTCCGAATATTCGATAGAGATAATGGCCGACGACGCATCAGGGCTCTTGAGAACGCTCGGCATCGGACCGGTCCACGCCCTCGGAATCTCCCTCGGGGGGTTCATAGCACAGGAGCTCGCCCTTAGACACCCCGACCTCGTGAAGAGCCTCTCCCTCGTATCGACTAACTCGGGCCCCGGAAAACGGGCAATGAGGAATTCACAGCACGTGAACGGCCTATTTAAGCTCTGGGGCATCCTGCCCGGGACGTTCGAGATGGGTGGAAAGGCGAGCGTGCCTTTGGGGTTCGAATACGGAATCACAAAAGAGGACAGGATACGCTACGGCCTCTCTCTCGCGTTCACGCCCGAGTACTACAGGCAGCATCCGGAGGAGATCGAACGTATCGTCAGATGGAGACTCGAGAACCCGCAGCCCGGTTACGCGTGGACGCGTCAGCTGATGGCGGGGATGAATTTCGATTCCTCAGGGCGCGCGGAAAACATTCACGCCCCGACCCTCATCCTGAACGGGACCGAGGACAGGATAGTCACGCCGGAGAGCGCCCGGGAGCTTGCCGGGAGTATTCCGGATTCGAGGTACATAGAGATCGAGGGGTCGGGACACCTGCTCTTTATCGAGAGGTCGGACGAATTCAACGATACCGTTATGGGTTTTCTCGACGAGGTTGACGCGAAAAACAATACGCCCGCCGGGAGCGGGGAGAATTCCGGATGGTGGGAAAGAATCGTGACCTTACTTTCCGGCCGCTATGGCAAGAACGGCAGCGCATTAAAGAATTAATCCTCTATTACCGCTGTCTCCCGCCGCCGATATTTCCCAGACTCACTTCATACATGTTTCGAACGCGGACTTAAAAGCGCGGAGAGCGATTTCGACGTGCTCTTCCGTATGCCCCGCCATGAGCGTAGCCCTGATCCTGCACATTCCTTCCGGGACCGAGGGCGGCCTGACGGCGGGGGTATAGACCCCGTTCTCCCTGAGGGCAGCCGCGAAGTCGAGAGCTGGGCCAGCCTCACCCGCCAAAACCGGCACTATAGCGGAATCGGAAGGGAGGACCGTGAGGCCGATGTCCATGAGACCGCTTTTGAACATTTTTATCAGACGCCAGAGGTGCTCCCTCCTCCCGGGCTCGTTCTCGATTATATCGATCGCGGCTATCGATGCGGCAAGCGACGCGGCCGGAAGCGAGGTGTCGAAAATATAGCTCCTGACGCGGTTCCTGATGAAATCGATCAGATCCTGACTCCCGGCGATGTAACCGCCGAGAGAGCCTATCGCCTTTGAAAGCGTGCCCATCACTATGGGCACTTCATCCTCCACGCCGAAGTGCTCCGTAGCCCCGCTGCCCCTTTCCCCGAGCACCCCCGTCGCATGAGCCTCGTCGACCATGAGCATGCAGCCGAATCTGTCCGAGAGCTCGACCAGCCGGGGGAGAGGGGCGAGGTCTCCGTCCATGCTGAAGACCGTATCCGTGACTATGAGCCTCTTTCCTTTCCTTGCCCTGTCGGATGAAAGCAGCGATTCCAGGTGCCCGGAATCGAGATGCCTGTAAATACGGATGTCCGCGCGGGAAAGCCTGCACCCGTCTATGATGGATGCGTGGTTGAGCTCGTCGCTGTATACCATGTCCCCCTCGCCTACGAGAGAGGAGATGGTCCCTATATTAGCCAGGTAGCCGGAGCTGAATAAGATCGCGGCATCGGCGCTTTTAAATGACGCTATGCGCTCCTCGAGCTCCCTGTGGAGGTCGGTGCTCCCGCTCACGAGACGTGAGCCGCCCGAGCCCGTCCCGTATTTCCCGAGCGCCCGCCCGGCTGCCTCGACGACCCTCGGGTCGACCGACAACCCGAGATAGCTGTTCGAGGCCAGAAGTATGTACCGCTTCCCGTCTATGGTTATTTCGGGGGACTGTCCCGTACCGAGCTCCGTAAGCGCCCGGTAGAGTTTTTTATCCCTGATATGAGCTAAATCCTTTTCTATCCAGCCGAGCGGGTTATTCATAATGAGAAATGCTTCTGCTTACATTACACATACATGAGATGCGGATAGTTATATTTTATCACGCGGCTTCGGTCGCCCTTTTGATCGAGTTATACGTCGCGCGCACGAGTTTTTTCAAATCCTCCATCGGTATCCCGAGAGGAGGCATGAGGACAACGACGTTTCCGAGAGGGCGGATCAGCACCTCCTCGTTCATCGCCTCTTCGGCGACCCTCCATCCCATCTTCATCCCGGCGGGATAGGGCTCCCTGGATTCTTTATCGAGGACGAGCTCTATGCCGGCCATGAGCCCCTTGCTCCTCACATCGCCCACGTGCCTGAGACCGTTAAATTCTTTGAGCTCTTCTTCGAGGTAGTCGATCTTCTCCCTGAGGTTCCTGAGCGTATCGTAATTTCTGAAGGCTTCGAGGTTGCCGAGCGAGGCCGCGCAGGCAAGGGGGTTTCCGGCGTAGCTGTGGCCGTGGAAGAAGGTCTTGAACTCCTCGTATTCGCCGAGGAACGCATCGTACACGTCCCCGGTAGTTATCGTGGCCGAGAGCGGGAGATAGCCCCCGGTCATGCCCTTTCCTAGGACGAGTATATCGGGGGTTACGCCCTCGTGCTCGCAGGCGAACATCCTGCCGGTCCTGCCGAAGCCCGTAGCGACCTCGTCCAGTATGAGGAGGACTCCGTACCTGTCGCAGTACTCGCGCACGCGTCCGAGGTATCCGGGTGGGGAAACTATCATGCCCCCCGCGGCCTGTACGTAAGGCTCCATTATGACCCCCGCGATTTCTTCATGATGGGCTTCGAGAATATTCCCGAGCTCGCCCGCGCACGCCAAGCCGCAGGAGGGATAGGTTTTTCCGAGCTCGCACCTGTAGCAGTAATACGAAGGGGCCTGAAAGGTCTCGAACAGTAACGGTTTGAAAGCCGCATGGAAAAGATCGATCCCGCCGACTGAAACAGCCCCGAGTGTATCGCCGTGGTAGGCGTTCCGGAGCGAGACGAACTTGGTCTTACCGGGCTTCCCTCTGTGCTGCCAGTACTGGAAAGCCATCTTGAGCGCGACCTCGACGGCGCTTGCGCCGTCCCCCGAATAAAACACCTTCTTAAGCCCGGGCGGGCATATGTCTATGAGCTCTTTCGCAAGAAGCGCGGCAGGTGCGTTCGTAACCCCGAGCAGCGTGCTGTGGCTTAGCAGGTCCACCTGCTTTTTAATTGCGTTGTCTATCTCGGGCACGCCGTGGCCGTGTATATTCACCCAGAGCGACGAAACCCCGTCGATATACCTCCTCCCATCGGAATCGATGAGGTAAGCCCCTTCGCCCCGCTCGATGACAACGGGGTCTTTCCCCTCGTATTCCCTCATCTGGGTGAAGGGGTGCCATATGAATTCCTTATCGTAAGCACCCGAATTTTTCTTTCTATCTGACATCTCTGTGGTTGCTGCGGATATTGGGGATAGGGGCTTAGACCGGAATTGACCGGCCGGGCGTCAGATCAGTTAACATCTTTTCTGACCGGCATTTCGAGGTCGCTCAGCATCCTCAGGTCCTCCTCCGGAGACCTGCCCGGAGTGGTAAGGTAATTTCCCAGAATCATCGCGTTCGCGCCGGCAATGAGCCCCATCGACTGCAGGTCCCTGAGCGTAACTTCCCTTCCCCCGGCTGTCATGAGTATTTTATCCGGCAGTATCAGCCTGAATATAGCTATCGTTCTCACCGCTTCGAAAGGCTGGATCGCCTGGAGCTTTTCGAACGGGGTCCCGGGCCTCGGATTAAGGAAGTTGATAGGCACCCAGCTCGGGCCGAGCTCTCTCAGCTCGAAAGCGAGCTCGAGCCTCTGTCTCGGCGATTCCCCCATTCCGAGTATCCCTCCGGAGCAGAGGTGCATGCCCGCTTTCTTAACGAGCTCCGCCGTCCTGAGCCTGTCATCGTACGTATGCGTGGTGCAGATGCTGGGGAAATAGCTCCTGCACGTCTCGAGGTTATGGTTGTACCGCCAGACCCCGTGCTCCTTGAGCTCGTAAGCCTGATCTTCCCGGAGGTCACCGAGGGAGCAGCCTATCTTCAGGCTCGTTTCGGCGCGAAGCAGGTCCACGGCTTCGAGCACCTTTTTGAAAATCCTGGGCGTCGGCCCCTTCGCGCTTATGACTATGCAGAAATCCATCGCCCCGAGCTTCTCCGACTGTTTGGCCGCTAATAATATCTTCTCCGCGGCCATGAGCGGATGCGCGCTGACTTCGGTATCGTAATGCGCCGATTGGGAGCAGAAGGAACAATCTTCCGGGCAGTTGCCGGTCTGGGCGCTGATGATCGACCTTAAAAAAACGCCGTCGCCCTTATATTTTAAAGTGACTTTTCTGGCTAGGGAAATCAGGTCGGGAACTTCCGGCTTTTCGAGCCCGTGGAGCGCCAGCGCCTCTTCGAAACTTATGGGCTCCTCATTGACAAGCAGCTTCTCGGTAACGATATCGAGGACTGAAATACCGGCTCTCCCGTCTCTCCATCTGGAATTGCACTTAGATTACTGGAAGGGTATTTATTGTCAACAACACTAGCCTTTTTCAGGAAACGTATTATATAATTATTTATGGAAGATTGTCCGTAACGGCGGGGACAATTAAATGGGATACAGACAATCCACCGTCAATGGTATAAAATATATGCTTTAAGAATGGGTGGATATTCGAATTATTTAGTTCAATCCCGCCCGGCAGGGCCGAATAAAAACTATGTCTGTATATATTTCGTACATATACAGGACGGTGATATAAGTAAGGTGCAGGATCAAATTTGATAACTAACTCACCCGAGACTGACAAACAGGAGGAATCACACAAATGGAGCAAGTACTGACTCTCGAAGAGGCCGCTCAATACCTCAAAGTCGCCAAACCCACACTCTACAGACTGCTAGAAGACGGAAAGATTCCTGCATTCAAGGTTGGGAACCAGTGGAGGTTCACGAAAGAGCTCATAGACAAGTGGCTCTGGGACCAGCTTCCCAAGAAAAAGAACGTTCTGGTCGTGGATGACGAAAAACTGATAGCCATGGATATCAAGAAGATCGTTACCTCCGAGGGCCACGATGTAATTACGACCCAAAGCGGTATCGAGGCGTCAAGGGCAATAGAGGATTCGAACATCGATCTCGTATTCCTCGACCTGGTCCTCCCGGATATGAACGGAGTAGAGGTCCTGAAAGAGATCAAGAAAGCAAAAAGCGGCCTGCCGGTCGTGATAATTACAGGCTACCCGGACAGTGAGATTATGAACCAGGCCCTGGAGCTGGGGCCGATCTCGGTACTCAAAAAACCGTTCAGCAGGGAGCAGATACGCGACCTGCTGAAGATCCTGCTTGCCCCTTCGACGGGCGCCGGGAGATCGAAGACCAGGCAGTAGGGCCGTTTATCGCGGAGACGAAGCGCCGGGTTGTTAATTCCCCCGACCTTAAAGAATCGCAGCACAGAAAAGGCCCTGTATAAACCAATCAGGGCCACGTATACGGAGACGTCCGCATTGTGAATGGCGGAGGGCTTGTACCCGGTCAAGAACCCCTCTTTTTGGCTTATATCCTAAAAATTGTATAGAATTCTCTAAGAATAGTTACGGGAGGTATGCAATTTTGTCTGCCAAGATAAGGAAATACGGACTGTTTATAAACGGACAGGAGACGGATTCTGTCTCGGGGAAAACCTATATAAGAGAAAACCCGGCGACCGAGGAGCCGTTCGCCGAGATTGCCGAGGCCCAGAAGGAAGACGTAGACAGCGCGGTAAAAGCCGCGGGGAGAGCGTTTGAAACGTGGTCGAAGGTCCCGGTCGCAGGGCGGGTAAAGCTCGTTCACAGGATCGCCGAACTCATAGACCAAAATAAGGAAACGATCGCCCTCACCAATACGCTCGAAACCGGAAAGCCGATAAGGGAGAGCCGTCTCGTGGAGATAGGGGGCGCCGTCAAGACCCTCGAATACTATTCGGGGGCGGCCACGAGGTTAAACGGCGAGAGTATATCGGTATCGGAAAACCAGCTCACGGTCACGCTCAAGGAGCCGTTAGGCATCGTAGGGCAGATAATCCCCTGGAATTTCCCCCTCCTCCTTTCCCTGTGGAAAATAGCCCCTGCGCTTGTGGCCGGATGCACTATCGTGCTCAAGCCCGCGGAACTACACCCCTTGCGGGATACTCGAAGTGGCAAGGCTCTGCTCAGAGGCCGGGCTGCCCGACGGGGTGCTGAACGTCGTGCCCGGTATGGGGGAGGTCGCGGGGCAGTCCCTCGTAGAACACCCGGAAGTGGCGAAGGTGGCGTTCACCGGATCGACGGAAGTCGGAAAGATCGTGATGAGGACCGCGGCCGAGACCATTAAACGAATATCCCTCGAGCTCGGGGGGAAGGCGCCGTGCGTCGTTTTCGAGGACGCCGACATAGAGAATACGATCGAAGCCGCGCTGAGAGGGGGTTTCTTCAACCAGGGCGAGAACTGCACGGCCATAACGCGTCTCCTGCTGCACGAGGATATATACGATAAATTCCTCCCGCCGTTCATAGACAGGGTAAAGCAGATAAGGCAGGGAGACCCGCAGAGCGAGGACACCGAGCTAGGCTCTCTCATCTCAAAAGAACATTTCGACAACGTGAAATCGTACTTCGAGAAGGGAATAAACGAAGGGGGGCAGGCGCTCCACGGCGGAGGCAGGCCCAAAAACATGAAGAAGGGGTATTTCTTCGAGCCGACGGTCCTTGCCGATGTCGAGCCGGATTCAACGGTCGCATGCGAGGAGATATTCGGTCCGATAGTAGCGGTCATACCGTTCAAGACCGAGGAAGAGGCCGTCAGGATCGCGAACGACACCGTTTACGGTCTCGCCGGAGGGATATGGACGCGGGACATAAAGAAGGCCCTCAGGGTGGCGAAAGCCCTTAAAGCCGGATATTTGTGGATAAATACATACGGAGGCATAGTGCCGGAGACGCCTTACGGCGGGTTCAAGCAGAGCGGGATAGGGAAAGAGCTCGGCACGGAGGGTCTGGATATGTACCTCGAAACGAAGGCTGTAAATATATACACAGGCGATAAGATACCGGCATGGTACAAGGGATGAACGGCATCCGCCCACCATATGCGCGCACTAAACAATAACGAGTCGGGTCGTAATATCGTAATCGGCGGTTCGGAAAACCTGAATATCCCGAAAGATACTAAGGAAGATCGGTAGAGCCCATAAGATACCTGTCGCATTCACGCGCGGCCTGGCGCCCTTCGTTTATCGCCCATACTACCAGACTCTGGCCCCGTCTCGCGTCCCCGGCGGCGAATATGCCTTCGACGTTGGTCTTATACTTTCCGTACTCGGCCTTTGCATTGGAGCGGTCATCGCGCTCTATCTTGAGCTGATTGAGGAGGCTGTCTTCCGGCCCCAGAAACCCTAGAGCCAAAAAGATAAGCTGTGCCGGCCAGACCTTTTCGGTGCCCGGTATTTCCCGGAAAGAAGTGCGGCCGTTTTCCCCCGTGTGCCACTCTATCTGGATGGTATGCAGCTCTTTGACGCTGCCCTTCTTATCCCCCTCGAATCTCGTCGTCAGGACCTGGTACCTCCGGGGGTCCTCGCCGAATACCGACATCGCCTCTTCCTGGCCGTAGCTGATCGTATAGACCTTCGGCCATTGGGGCCAGGGGTTCTCGGGAGCGCGCTCGAACGGGGGCTTCGGCAATATCTCGAACTGCAGCAGGCTCCTGCACCCGTGCCGCATCGAGGTGGCGACGCAGTCGGTCCCCGTATCGCCTCCGCCGAGCACTATAACGTCTTTACCCTTCGCGGATATGAATTTCTTATCCTTCAGATTGCTGTCGAGGAGGCTCTTGGTATTGGCCTTCAGAAACTCCATGGCGAAATGAATGCCCTTGAGCCCCCTGCCTTCGACCGGGAGGTCGCGGGGCCTGGTGGCGCCTGTGCAGATAACTGCCGCGTCGTATTCCTTGAGGAGGTTCTCGGCCGGGTAGTCTTTGCCTATCTCCGTATTCGTGACGAACCTGACCCCCTCTTCCGCGAGCAGCTTCACCCTTCTATCGACCACGCGCTTGTCCAGGTGGGGGTTGGGGATGCCGTACATGAGGAGCCCTCCCACCCTGTCGTCCCTTTCGAACACGGTAACCAGATGCCCCGCCTTATTCAGCTGCGCGGCGCAGGCAAGCCCGGCGGGCCCCGACCCTATGACCGCGACTTTTTTACCGGTCCGGGTCTCGGGTATCTCCGGGACGACCCACCCCTCTTCAAAACCCTTGTCTATTATCGTGCATTCGATTGTCTTTATCGTTACCGGCGTTTCGTTGATGCCGAGGACGCACGACCCCTCGCACGGCGCGGGGCAAATCCTCCCGGTGAATTCCGGGAAATTGTTCGTCTTATGGAGACGCTCGAGCGCTTCTTTCCAGAGCCCCTTGTAAATGAGGTCGTTCCACTCGGGTATGAGGTTATTTACCGGGCAGCCCGCGGTCAATCCGTTTATGATAGACCCCGTCTGGCAGAAAGGGATGCCGCAGTCCATGCACCTCGACCCCTGGACCCTGAGCTTCGCCTCGGGGAGATGCTTATGGAATTCCTTCCAGTCCTTAATGCGCTCTCCGGGCGAGCGGTCGGGCTCAAGCTCTCTCTCATGCTCCATAAAACCAGTAGGGTCACCCATTAACTTCCTCCAGCTTAAATTCGATACGATTATACCGGATATTGATTTACTTGTAAGAGATAGAGAGAGAATTAATTGCCGCTTACGCGGGCCAGGTCTCTTTTATTTTCTTCAAACGCGGCCATAAGGGCTTCTTCCCCGCTGAGGCCGGTTTTTTGGACTTTCTTTATCGCTTCGAGCATTCTCTTGTAATCCTTCGGCATGACCTTGACGAATTTCTCCGATAAGTCGGTGAAGCGCGCAAGTATGTCCCTTCCCCTTTCGCTATGTGTGTATTCGACGTGCCGTTTTATCATGCCTTGTATCTCTTCTAAATCTTCCCCATCCGGTTTATCGAGGCTTACCATGTCCTTATTGCACCTGACAGGGAAGTCCCCGGTTTCGTCGAGAACATACGCCGTCCCTCCCGACATGCCCGCGGCGAAATTCCTGCCTGTCGAGCCTAACACCAGGACGCGCCCGCCGGTCATGTATTCGCAGGCGTGATCGCCGACGCCCTCCACGACGGCGTGGACTCCGCTGTTTCTGACACAGAAACGCTCCCCCGCCATCCCCCTGACGTAGGCCTCCCCGCCTGTAGCGCCGTAAAAGGCCACGTTGCCTATTATGATGTTTTCTTCGGGTTTGAAGGTCGATCCCTTGGGCGGATAAACGATGATTTTGCCCCCAGAAAGACCCTTTCCGATGTAATCGTTCGAATCGCCCTCGAGGATAAGGGTCATGGAGTTGGGGATGAAGGCCCCGAAGCTCTGACCCGCGGAGCCGTTGAAATGAAGCCTGACTGTGTCGGCTGGAAGGCCGTCCTTACCGTAGCGCCTGGTGATCTCGCTCCCCAGTATGGTCCCCACAGTCCTGTTCACGTTCCTGATCGGTAAAATCGCCTCGACGGGAGTACCCGTTTCGATGGCGGGCTTGCATATCTCGAGAAGCACTCTATTGTCGAGAGCGTCTTTAAGCCCGTGGTCCTGCTCGATCTGACAGTATTTCCCCCAATCGGAGGGCACGTCAGGCTGAAAGAGTATCTCCGAAAGGTCTACGCCCCTTGCCTTCCAATGGTCCGCGGCCCTCTTCATTTCGAGCTTGTCCGTCCTTCCAATCATTTCGCTAACCGTCCTGAACCCGAGCTGAGCCATGATCTCTCTCACTTCCTCGGCGATGAAGCGCATGAAATTTACGACGTGAGCGGGGTCGCCCGCGAATTTTTTACGGAGCTCCGGGTTCTGCGTGGCCACTCCGACGGGACACGTGTCGAGATGGCAGACCCTCATCATGATGCATCCGAGGACTATGAGAGGGGCCGTCGAGAAACCGAACTCTTCGGCTCCGAGAAGGGCGGCTATGACAACGTCGCGTCCGGTCTTCATCTGACCGTCCGTTTCGAGGACCACCCTGCTCCTCAGGTTATTGACCAGAAGCGTCTGGTGGGTCTCGGCGAGACCCAGCTCCCACGGGAGACCCGCGTGCTGAATGCTCGACTGGGGCGACGCGCCCGTGCCGCCGTCGTATCCGCTTACGAGAATAACGTCCGCATGCCCCTTGGCGACGCCCGCGGCGATAGTGCCGACGCCTACCTCGGACACGAGCTTCACGTTAATCCGCGCCCTCTGGTTCGCGTTCTTCAGATCGTGTATGAGCTCCGCGAGGTCTTCGATTGAATAGATGTCGTGATGGGGCGGCGGGGATATAAGCCCTACGCCCGGTGTCGACAGCCTTACCTTCGCTATCCATGGATAGACCTTCTTCCCCGGCAGCTGGCCGCCCTCGCCGGGCTTGGCGCCCTGAGCTATCTTTATCTGAAGCTCATCGGAGTTAACGAGGTACTCGCTCGTCACTCCGAACCTTCCCGAAGCCACCTGCTTTATCGCGCTCTTCCTCGAATCGCCGTTAGGATCGGGGACGTAGCGGAGCGGGTCTTCCCCGCCCTCGCCGGTATTGCTCTTTCCCCCTATCCTGTTCATGGCGATGGCGAGGCTTTCGTGCGCCTCGAGGCTTATCGCGCCGTAGGACATGGCCCCGGTCTTAAACCTTTTGCAAATCGATTCCACGGATTCGACTTCGTCCAAATCTATAGGATCGGGATCGACCTTGAGTTCGAGGAGCCCCCTTAAGGTGTGGAGCTGCTTCAACTGGTCGTTGACGAGGCCCGAAAACTTCTTGAAGTTATCGTAGCTCCCCGTGCGGCAGGCGTTCTGAAGCAGGTGCACGGTCCGCGGGTTATACGCGTGGTGCTCCCCGTCCGGACGCCACTGATAGATCCCGCCCGCGTCGAGCGTCTCGGGCTCGACCTCCCGGTCGGGGAAGGCCTTCTCGTGACGCATCCTGATTTCATCCGTGATTACTTCAATTCCCGCGCCCTTGATCCTGGTCGGGGTCCAGGTGAAGTATTTATCCACGAACTCGTGGTTGAGGCCTATGGCCTCGAAGATCTGGGCGCCGTGATAACTCTGAACGGCCGATATGCCGATCTTGGACATCGTCTTCACGACGCCCTTCACAACGCTCTTTATGTAGTTCTTTAGTGCGGTTTTTTTATCTATGTTCTTCAGCAAATCCTGCTCGATCATGTCCTCTATCGATTCGTAAGCGAGATAGGGGTTCACAGCGCTCACGCCGTAGCCTATAAGGAGCGCGAAATGGTGTACTTCCCTCGGCTCGCCCGACTCGAGTATCAATGCGACTTTCAGCCTCTTCCCGTTCCTTATAAGGTGGTGATGGAGCCCTGAAGACGCGAGCAGTGAGGGGATCGGTGCGTGCTCCCTGTCAAAACCCCTGTCGGACAGTATCAGGAGGTTGGCCCCTTCCTCGATCGCCTTATCGGCCTTCGTGAACAGGTCTTTTAGCGCGTCCTCAAGACCGTCGCTGCCGCCCGAGATCTCAAATACTATCGGGAGCGTGACGGATTTGAACGTGGGGTTATCGAGACCCCTTATACGCTCCAGCTGCTCGTTCGTAAGGATAGGGCTGTCGAGTTTAATCAGGCGGCAGCTCTCGGGCCTGCGGGTCGAGAATATTGCTCTCGGGACCTATCGTAACTTCGGTAGCGGTAATCAGCTCCTCGCGTATAGCGTCGATCGGGGGGTTGGTTACCTGAGCGAAGAGCTGCTTGAAATATTCGAAAAGGAGCCTCGGCTTGTTCGAGAGAACCGCCACCGGGGTGTCCTTGCCCATTGAGCCGACGGGCTCGACGCCGTTTTCGGCCATTGGCCCCATGATCACCTTCAAATCCTCGTACGTGTAGCCGAATACCCTCTGCCTCTCGACCATGGCTTCGTGGTCGAAGTTCTCCCTGTCTTCCAACCCTTCCGAAAGCGGTATATCGGAGAGGTTTACGAGATTCTGATTGAGCCATTCCCGGTAAGGCCTTTCTTTCGCGAGCCTGTCTTTTATCTCGTCATCGCCCACTATGCGCCCTTCGACCGTGTCGATCAGGAACATCCTGCCGGGCTGGAGCCTTCCTTTTTTTAATATCATGTCGGCCGGGACATCCAGAACTCCGACCTCGGAACCCATGATTACAGTGTCGTCTTTGGTAACGTAATAGCGCGACGGTCTGAGCCCGTTCCTGTCGAGTACCGCCCCCACTTTGAAACCGTCCGTAAAGGCGATCGATGCAGGCCCGTCCCAGGGCTCCATCAGACAGCTGTGGTATTCGTAGAACGCCTTTTTCTCGTCGCTCATCGTTTCATGATTGGACCAGGGCTCCGGTATCATCATCATGATCGAATGCTCGATCGGGCGCCCCGCGAGCGTCAAAAATTCTACGCAATTATCGAAATTGGCGGAATCGCTTCCGTCGGGCTGTATGATAGGGAATAACTTTTCCAGCTCGTCGCCGAACACGCTTGAAGAAAGCACAGCCTCCCGGGCGTGCATCCAGTTGATGTTCCCCCTGAGGGTGTTGATCTCACCGTTATGGATAATATAGCGGTACGGGTGCGCGCGGTCCCAGCTCGGGAACGTATTGGTGCTGAAACGGGAATGGACGAGCGCTATGGCCGACTCCATGTCGGGGTCGCTCAGGTCCGGATAATATTGCTCGAGCTGCCACGTGGTGAGCATGCCCTTGTACACGAACGTCTTGTAGGAGAGGCTCGGCACGTAGAAGTACTCCCCCCCCTGCATGCCGGAAAACCTGATATCGTTTTCTCCGCGCTTCCTCAGGATGTAGAGCTTGCGCTCGAAAGCCGCGTCGTCAGTAATGTCGGAATTGCGGGCGATGAATATCTGCTTCATGAAGGGCTCGCCCTTGACGGCGGTGAAGCCCAGAGAAGAATTGTCGGTCGGTATGTCCCGCCATCCGAGAACGGTCAGGCCCTCCTCGGTTATTATTCTCTCGAACGCCTTGATGCACTCCTTTCTCTCCGAGGCAACCGGGGTGAGGAACACAGCCCCTGAGGCGTAAGACTGATACGGAGGGAGCGTAATTCCGGCCTCTCCCGCAATCTTCTTAAAAAACTTGTGGGGTGTTTGAATGAGAATCCCGGCTCCGTCGCCGGTGTTGGCCTCGCACCCGCACGCCCCCCTGTGCTGGAGGTTCCGGAGAATAGTCAGAGCATTTTTTACAATGGTATGGGATTTTTTACCCTTAATATTTACAACAAACCCTATACCGCATGAATCGTGCTCGAACTGCGGATCATAGAGACCCTGTTTCTTCGGATATCCCATGGGCTTCATAAAAACACCTTCCCGAGAGTTCTAAATAATCTGAAGCTAAAAATAAGCGGCTGCAATTTCAGCCAGATAACCCTATGTTAATGTTAGATGAAAATTAAGACAAGTCAACAAGAAGCAGGCCGGGGGAAAGTCTTAAAAATAATCTCGTCCGGGCAATCCGCGCGGGCCCGAAACGAAGCCGCTTTTCACTCCCTGTAGAGGTTCGTGATAGGGAACCGGCGGTCTTTACCGAAAGCCCTCGCCGTGATTTTGATGCCCGGGGGGGCTTGCCTCCGCTTATATTCGTTCGTATCCACCAGACGGGTTACCTTTTTGACCACGGATTCGCTATAGCCGAGGGACACGATGTCTTCAATGCTGAGGTCGTCCTCGACATAGGCTTTAAGGATCGGGTCCAGGATATCGTAGGGCGGAAGCGTATCGGTGTCCAGCTGATCCGGCCTGAGCTCGGCTGAAGGGGGTTTGGTCAAAATCGCGGCAGGTATAACCTCTTTCTTTCTCCATGAATTGTAGTAGTTCGCAACCCTGTAAACTATCGTCTTGGGCACGTCCTTGATAACGGCGAATCCTCCCGCCATGTCTCCGTATATCGTACAGTAGCCGACGCTCATCTCGCTCTTGTTGCCGGTGGTGAGGACGAGCCATCCGAGCTTGTTCGAGAGTGCCATGAGTATGTTCCCCCTTATACGGGCCTGAAGGTTCTCTTCGGCCGTGTTTTCCTTGAGCCCGGCGAAAACCCCCGAGAACATTTCGCCGTAAGTCCTGAAAGCCTTTTCAATCGGTATGTTGAGGAGCTCGATCCCCAGATTCTTCGATAATTTTTCCGAGTCCCCGACGCTCCCCTTCGAGCTGTATCCGGAGGGCATCGTGACCGCGACTACATTCTTCTTCCCGAGCGCCTCGACGGCGATGACGGCCACCAGGGCGGAATCTATGCCTCCGCTCAGGCCGATCACCGCCTTCCTGAACCCGTTTTTGGTCACGTAGTCCCTTGTCCCGAGCACGAGCGCCTGGAGAATTTCATCATCGACCGGCAAAAAGTTTTCCACCCTCGACTTAACAGCAGGCTTCCGGGCGGCCCTGTCTTTTGCATCCAATACGATTACCTCCGCGTTATCCGAGTGAGCCTTCATCGTCAGCTGCTCTTGTCTCCTCCTGGGGTCGTGCATGCGCGATCTGAACACCCGGTCTATGTTGATGTCGGAGACGAGGAGGTCTTCCTCGAATCCCCTGGCTCTCGCCAGTATCTCCCCCCGCTCCCCGATGATCACGCTGTGGCCGTCGAATACGAGCTCGTCCTGCCCTCCTACAAGGTTGCAGTAGGCGACGACGGTCGAGTAGTCCTTGGCCCTTGTAACGAGCATCTGCTCGCGCGGCTTCACCTTCGACGAATAATACGGAGATGAGGAAATATTGATAATTATATGCGCCCCTCCCAGAATCGACTGTCTCCTCGTGGGGTCCCCGGGATACCATATATCCTCACAGATGTTAACCCCGAAGACCACGTCCCCAAGTTTATAAACGGGCGCCCTGAGCCCTGACTGGAAGTACCGGTTCTCATCGAAAACGCCGTAGTTCGGGAGATAGTGCTTGTGGTATACATCCGCGAGCTGTTTATTATGGAGGATCGCAGCCGCGTTGTAGATGTCCTCCCCGCGGTCGGCAAAACCCAGAACAACGGTGATGCCGTCGGCTGCCTTTCTCACCTTGTCGAGCGCTTTCAAGTTGTCGTTGATAAACCGGGGCTTCAAAAGAAGGTCCTCGGGCGGGTAACCCGTAACCGCGAGCTCCGGGAAGCATAGAATATCCACTCCCTTTGCCCTCGCGTCCTTAATGTATCCGAGAATCTTGCGGAGATTCCCTTCCACATCTCCTACGCGGACGTTTATCTGAGCGAGACCCAATCTTACTGTATCCATTCGGCAACCCGTCTAATAATTATAACACTCTAAGAAATAAAATAATTACAGTATTTTAACCGAATCCGGCCCGACAGGGAATATAAAGGCGAGGAAATACCCCCGGGTGTGTCCTTGACCTTGAAAATGCATCCGCCTCCCGGGCGCTATTAAGAAAAGCCCGCCGATATATGGACTATATTTGCGAGGAAGTGAAAAATGATGCTCGCCCAGAGCGTTCCCGTAGACATATACAGATAGCCCATAACCAGGGAGGGGAAAAACGTCAGGACCGCCTGAGAGCAGACCGATAACCCGTGCCCGCCCCCGAGGCAAAGGGTCACGAAATGCGCGAGCGCAAAGAGCAGGCTTACGGCTATTACGCCTTTGACGGTATTTCCGAGTTTCTGCTGCAGATAGCCCCTGAAAAAAACCTCTTCCGGCAGCGCCACGAGTAAAAGTTGAATGAGGACGAAGGAATACGAGAGCTTGTTGAACGTGAGCGACTTTCCCGCATATAGACCGTATCCGGCGAGGACGGCGATATAAATAAGGAGTATTACTATTGTAACCGCGATACCCCAGAGCACGCCCCTCGGGTCCCACCTGAGGTCCCTCATATCGTTCTTAAGAATAAAAGGGACCGACAGCATGAGGAAAGCCGATACGGTCGCGGCGAGAGACCAGGATATTAAATACTTCATCAGGAAAATAAGGGATATTAACGCGATATAAATAATTAATGGTATCAGGTAGTTATATAGCTTCTGGGGTCTATCCATTTAGGGGAGCCGGATGAAATTTTAATTTGTAAAATACATAAAGCCGGATATGAGGTCAATAAAGATTGTACCACTCGAATATATTCAGGAACAGCACGCCCCAGAGGTTCACGAGCACGCTCAGTATAATCAACGCCTTGTGATACCATTTCAGCTCCGCGCCGATACCCTTTAGAGTCAGGATGAGGAGGAACGGATAAAAGTCGAGCGCATACCTGTAGCCGAACTGCGTCCATCCCGTACCGCTTTTAATGAATATCAGGAACGCGGTCGGTATGATAGCCGACCAGCAGGCGAGAGAGAGCCTCTCTCTTATTCCCGCAAACAGCGCGAAAATGAAGGCGGGCGTTGTAATGAGTATAGACAGGCCAACCTTTGAAGGGATGATATACGGCCATTTATCGATGAAAACCGGGGGCTGAAGAAATAAAATGTATAGGTGGTAGCGGATGTACGAGAGGTCGAACAGGCCCTTGTTAAACCAGGGCGAGATCTTTTCCTTGGCGGGCGAAATTGAATGTATGACGTATGCAGTATCGAGCACCGTGCCGAACCGGACGTAGTTATAGAGAAAGTTGAGGAGGACGAACAAGCCCGCACCGGCGCAAACCAGCAGGACCGGCTTTAACCTGAACCTCCATATATGCAGCCCGCTTTCCCGATCCGGAAGCTCTGTATATGAAAGCATTATTATAAAAAAGGGCAGAGTGAGGATCGTCGGCAGCCTCGACCAGTATGAAGCCCCGAGGAGGAGACCGATCATGAGGGGGTTCCGGGCGCTTAAGGTGCAGTAGACAGCCAGCAGCATCAAAGTCATAGAGGTTATTTGGGCGAAATACCAGACGGAGCCCACTGTGGCCGTGAACCAATGGACGGTGCCGAACCCGAAGAGGACGGTTACCCAGATCCGGAGCTCCCTCGCGGCGGTGAGCCTGCTCAACATCAGGTATACGAGCGAGATATTGATCCCGCCCAGAAAAAATGACAGGAGTACCTGCTTAAAGGAGACCCCAAAGACGGCGATAAACGGCATAAGAAGGACCGCGGGGAACGGGGGGTAGATCGTGTATGATTTACCTCCCCTGTGAATTAGCTCTTCGAAATAGAACGGGGTATCCGTTACGTGGAGCCTGCCGTGGAGAAATGCGTCTGCGAGATAATTGAAATAGTTAAAGGGGTCCGTAACGCGCGGCTGTGTGATATAGTAAACGATAAAACCGATTACGAAAAACAAAGCCGGGGCGGCGAGAAGTGAAAATTTCTTATTCATCTGAAAAGGGGTGTTCATAGATCTTTTGAATGGAATATTCAATATTTCGCAATATTAGATTAACATAATATACGATAATCGAATCCCGGTAAAAACAAACAAGATGAGCGACTCGAAGTCCGATAGATCCGGCACTATATGAAATTGAGCCCTCCAGAGAGAGATTTATCCATTATCGTCCTGATATCGATAGTCTGGACGTTCGGCTTCGCATACGTAGCCTACATACTTCTCGAAAACATATACCCTGATTCCATCATTTCTATCTGGAACGTATGGGACACCCAGCACTATCTCGATATCGCGCAGTACGGATATACAAGCTCGACTTTCGACGAAAGAAACCTGCAAATCGTGTTCTTTCCGTTATATCCGTACATGATCAAGATATTCTCCCTGATTTTCAAGAACTATCTTCTGTCCGCGCTTCTCGTATCGAACCTCGCTTACGCGGCCCTGGCATTCTACCTCTTCAAGCTTGTAAGACTCGATTATGAGAGCGATGAAGCGTTCAGGTCGGTAATATATATATCCGTCTTCCCGACCGCTATTTTCCTCCACGCGGGCTATACCGAGAGTCTTTTCCTTGCCCTCTCGATCGCATGCTTTTACTACGCGAGAAGGGAGAACTGGGCGCTTGCGGGGATATTCGGCATGCTGGCCGCCGCTACAAGAGTTACCGGAATAATACTGCTCCCCGTCCTCGTCATCGAGTACCTGCACCAAAAAGGATTTAAAATAAAGGAAGTCAGGAAAAACATACTATGGCTGGCCGTAATCGCGCTCGGACTCGCGTATTACCTTGCGGTAAATTACGCTACGTTCGGGGACCCGCTCAAGTTTCTGGAAATTCAGAATCAGCACTGGAATAAGCACCTCGATTTCCCCTACAAGGGATTTTTGTACTCGCTCGGGAGCGCGTTTTGGAGAGATCCCCAAGGTGTGGTGACAGCCGGATTGGCGGAGCCGATATTCGCCGTACTCGGTCTCGCGCTCATTATCTATTCGTTTTTCAGGATACGCCTGTCATACAGTCTATACGCCCTTGCGACCTGGCTTATCGTGACTTCGACCTCGTTCTGGCTGAGCATACCGCGCTATACGCTCTCGATGTTCCCGGTTTTCATAGCCTTGTCGCTTTTGGGCGGACGGAGGACCGTCAATTATCTGATCATATTCGTATCACTTACACTCTACGCACTGCTCCTGATACAATATATAAGGTTCGGCTGGGCCTTTTAGGGTGAGGCGGCATGGCCGCGATTAGCCGGGATAGCGCACCCCGCCCTTTATATTTAAGAGAATCACACGGTTATTTATAGAATCATATTAACGATAGTATAATTTACTGCGCGAAATGGACATCACACTTGTAATACCGACATATAACGAGTCTGATAATCTGCCCATACTGCTTGAGAGGGTATACGGCGCTTTCAGGGACTCCGGTATCGGCGGCAAAGTAATCGTTGTGGACGACGACTCGCCTGACGGGACATGGAAGACGGCGGAGGGACTCAAGGGGAAGTATCCCGGGCTTGAAGTGCTCAGACGGGTTAATAAGAGGGGGTTATCTTCAGCCGTTTTAGACGGCTTCGATATGTCGGGGAGTGCAATACTGGGCGTGATGGACGCCGATCTGAGCCATCCTCCGGAAAAAATTCCGGAACTGCTGGCGCCTATACTAAAAGGTGAGGCGGATATGGTTATCGGGAGCCGTTATGTAGAGAGGGGTGGGATCGGGGATTGGGCACTGCGGAGAAAGATTTCCTCGCGGGTTGCGAGCCTTGCAGTAATAGGGCTCACGAGTGTCAAAGACCCGATGTCCGGATTTTTCTTCCTGAAGCGTGGAGTGATAAAAAATGTTCAATTAAGCCCGAAGGGGTTCAAGATAGCGCTTGAAATCCTGGTGAGGGGAAAATACGACAAAGTGGTTGAAGTACCCATAATCTTCCAGGACAGGATTTACGGGGAGACCAAGCTAAACAGCGGCGTAATCCTCGATTATCTCTGCCAAATAATGAAACTATACACGTATAAGATAATCGGATCGTAAACAGGGCGATTTTTACATGGAACAGAGAGAAACGGACAGAGACAGCAGCAGGACGGCTTTATTCCTTTTTCTGGCGGTATTCGCTCTGTCCTTTGCAGTCTACTTTTTTACCCGGGAAGGCAGTCCCACGCCGTTTAACAATTTCGTCAGGCTTGCCGATGCAATTCTCCATGGAAGGCTATATCTTACGGAAGACGTATCGTGGCTCGAGATTGTCCCCCTTGACGGGAAATACTATATCGTGCCTCCGCCGCTCCCGGCATTTTTGATATTGCCCGTCGTCGCCGTTTTCGGCCTTTCGACTAATCAGACGCTCATATCGATCTTCTTCGGGAGCCTGAACGTCTCACTCGCTTTCCTGTGCGCGCGGGCGCTATCTAAAAGCAGAAGCGTTCAGCTCTGGACGACCGCGATGTTCGGTTTCGGGACGATACACTGGTGGGTCGCGACTACGGGCGGGGTTTGGACATTCTCACATACCGTATCCGCGACCCTTCTCTTTGTAGCGATCCTTCTGACCCTTTATAAATCCCGCCCTTTTTATACGGGAGCCGCCCTGGGGGCATCTTACTGGACACGCCTTCCGACTATTCTTTCTCTCCCGTTCTTTGCCGCAATGTACTCAGGCGAATGGTACAGGCGGGGCGGGGACCTGAGTCTATACAAGAGAGTAAACCTGAGACCGCTTATATGGCTCGGGGCGGGGACAGGGATTTTCATACTATTGAATGCCGGCTATAACATGCTCAGATTCAATACGCCGTTCGATATCTCCTATTACCTGATACCAGGGATACTCGACGAGCCATGGTTTCAGAAAGGAATATTCGACATCACATACATACCGAGAAACCTGAAGGTCATATTCGGCGGCTTTCCCATAATTACAGACGAATTCCCGTATGTGACCCCCTCATGGAGCGGTATGGCGATCTGGATTACCACGCCTGCGTTCATTTACGCATTTTTCGCGGGTATACGAAACAAGCTGGCAATAGGGTGCTGGCTATCCGTTTTACTCGTGGCAACGGCGAACTTCTGCCACGGCACGTGGGGGTTCTCCCAGTTCGGATACAGATTCGCGATGGACTTTTATCCATTCCTGTTTCTGCTGACGGTAAGAGGCATCGGCAGCGACATCAGGTGGCACCATAAGGTACTTATTAGTATCGGCATACTCGTCAATCTCTGGGGCGTGCTCTGGATAAATAAATTCGGATGGGTCAGCTACTGAGTTACTTCTTAAAAACCAGGAACTTATAACCGAAGAAATTCCATAGAATAACCAGGACTATAGATGCGAGTGTCGCTATGTTCGCCCATATAACGGGTGAAACGCCGCCCACGGGGCCGATCACGTTTACCATGAATGAAGCGACCAGGACATTGATCGCGAACCCTATGGCCGACACGGTAATAAATTTGACAAACTGCTTCCCCATGCCGTCCCTCTCCATGCTCTCGAACGCCCAGAACTTATTCCAGACGTAACTGTTAGCCACCGCAAATAGAAACGAGACGCCCTTGAAAACAGAGAACAGGTATCCCTTGTGAATACCCGAGAGATACATCAGAAAGTTCAATATTCCGAAATCGATCGCGGTATTCGAGACCCCTATCGGTATGAATTTCCCGAATTGAAAAAGAACATTGAACTTGGATCCCAGGTGAGAGGAAGCATATACCCAAAGTATCACAAGAGCCGGGATAGCTATCAAAAAAGCGGGCCAGATCAGATAGTAGGGCAAATACCGGATATGGAGCTCGTCCCTGAGAGTGCTCAATATCGCGATAATGAATGCCGAAATTATCACACCGAGTACTATGGAAACAGCTATATCCGATTTTTTCATATTACGCCTTGGATCTCCGGGTGCCGATAGCCGCCGTTCTGCTCAGGGAAACCGCATCCGCCGTATAAAATCCGATTATATTACCTCCATGTGCCGAGCCACATGAAGCGGTCGATCTCTGTTTCCTTCATCGGCCATGCGGCGAGGACGGGATAAAAATAGAAGAACACTCCTCCCGCGATACAAAAATACAAGAGTACGAGCATTTTCCCTTTTCGGGAGCTATTCCACAACTCGTTCAGAAAATAAGTGCTTGTCAAAAGTAGAAATACCAGCGAGGGAAGGAAATGATACAGGAATACGACCTTTCTTGGAGAAAACGCCCAGGGGAGCCAGTACGCAAAAACGCTCAACACTGTGAAAAGCAGAGGGGGGGTTTCCTTTCTCACAGCCTGGATTATTCCCAGGATGAAAAACAATATGCCCGTATACCATATGAATGGATTCCCCAATAAATAAATGTGTGCTCTCCATCCCTCCCCCATATCCTCGAAATGGAGGTAAACAGGCCTCAGCATCAGAGGCCATTTCCACCACGGCGACTGGTAAGGGTGGTCGGCAGTTACCCCGCCGTGATACCCGTACATATTACCCTGGAGAGTAAGGAAATCCTGGAACGAATTACCGTGATAGAAATAGGGTATATACGAAACCAGGTATACGAGGAACGGAATGACGATAAAGGCGAGCACCATTCGCGGGATTATTTTTAAAAGCGAGGCGATAAAAGCCTTATCACGGGCGGCCGTGGTATATACCTCGAAATAATAGATCAGAAAGAGCGCTACACCCGCGAGGAACTCGGTGATATAGACGCCGCTCCACTTGACCGACACTCCCGCCCCGCAGAAGATCCCCGTCAGGATAAGGTATGAGCTCCGCCTGGTCTTAGCATATTTGACTAGAAAGAGAGACGCAAGGATCAGGAAGTCTGCAATGAAGATATCGACCATCGTAATCCGGCTCAATACGAATACGAAAGATTCGAAGCTGTATAGAAGGGAGGCGATGAGACCGGCAGATTTACTGTTGAAGAGCTCTTTCCCGAGGAAGTAGATAAACAAAGCCCCGAGCGCACCGAACACGGATTGAAAAAACCTCCACCCGAAAGTGTTGTCGCCGAAAATAAGAATCCCTATCGCGGTTATCTCTTTCCCGAGAGGCGGATGAGTCCACTCGTAAGCGAGGTCTTCCGGGGCCTCGTGATAGCTCTCCCAGGCGGCCCTGTTCCCTTTTGCCATTTCCTGCGCAGTGAAGGCGAAATAGACTTCGTCGAAGTAGTAACTCTCCGGGATTTCCAGACGGTAGAGTCTTATGCCGAAGCAGAATACAAGTATAAGCGCGAGGAGGAACTCTGCTTTATATCTCAGTATAAAAGATTGCTGCGTCATATCGTCATCTCTTAAGGGGTCCGGGGGGACAGAGTATCGAATGTATTTTTATATTTCGACGTGCTTACAACAAAACTCAAGAGTACAATGATATACGCAATGAGGTACATGATAAACATCCCCGGAATGAAATAGGTCGTATAATCCCGGGGTATCCCTTTATATAAAGTTGTGAGCTGGATGTAGGAATATACCATGTTAAACACATAAACACCGGACACAATAGCATATAAATACCAAAATATCCAAGTGCGAAAGGTAATTAATGTGAAGAACACGATCATGGGCAGGAGATGCCTCTCATGAGCGCGGGTCACGAAGAGAAAGAGGGTGAAAAGAACAAGCATAATCGCCTCGAATACGTAATAACCGTAGTCTCCGATTCCATTATTCTTCACGGCGGCGGTGTATCTGATCAGAAGTCCCAATATAACCGCATAAACCGTCCCGAACATCATTGTCCCGATACTCCTGAATGAAATACCCAGGAACTTCGTGTCGTCGTTCTGCCACATCGCAACGGCGCCCCAGAAATTAAAAGCGTTCAGGGATGATGCCGTGTATTGCCCGTACGACACATTGAACCGCTCAATTATCAGATCAGCGGGCCCCGTAATCAAATAAGAAACCGAATAAATACTGTCCCAAATGAACGGAAGAGTGACGGTAACGGCTGTAATCACAATTGTTAAGGCGAGCTCGAAGGACGGCAACAAGGACCTTATCGTGAGCTTATGCCATGATTTAATTATCGGTATCAGCGCAAGGAAGCCGATCAGCGGGAATATGACCAGGCTCTGAGGCTTGATCATGAACGCGAGCGAGGCAAACACGCCTGAGAGTATGAATCTTTGCCTCAGCCCGAGATAAACCGAGAGCAATATCGGCAGGGCGTGAAATGAGTCTACCTGTCCCCAAAAGGTCGAATTCGCAAGCGAAGCCGGGTTAAAAAAATACGCAACCGATGCTATCATCGCGTTTTTATCGGAGGTGATCAGCTTGAGAGAATAGAATATGAGTATCGAGATACCGAAGTCGGCAAGATTCGCTGGCAGCTTGAAAAGAATATCGACCGAGAGCCCGGGGAGAACCCGGTGAATATTGTCGAGCGTCCACAGCACGTAGAGGTAGCCGGGCATGTAATCGCACCAGTGTCTTTCATAGAAATGACCGAACCCCGCCGATGAAATCTGGCTCCCCCACCCGGTCCATGCGCTAAAATCAGGACTGTACGTGAGGAACTGGGAAAGGAAAATTCTGAGTATGAGTCCCGAAACGAGAATCAGGGAGAAACGAACGTACGGATCCCTCAAGTACCCCCGCTCTTCAACTGTCCTTGAGTTCATTTCTTAGTTTCCACGATTCCTTGAACATTTTCATTATTACCCGCATATTCGCTCCGGTTTGAGAGCCGAAAATTCGGGGGAAATGTCTAACGGGCACTTCTTTGAACGAGAAACCTTTGCGCTTTAACTTTATCAGGAATTCGGCGCTGAAAAGCGCACCCTCGGATTTGATCGGTTTCACGTCCCTGTATGCGCTCGAGGGAAAAATCTTGAAGGCACAATCCATATCCTTGACCCTCAAGCCGAAGATAATATAAATATACAGGCTATACAACCAGGCATTCAGTGACCTTATATAAGAATCAGCCCTGTCTTCCCGATAACCGATTACCGCCGTATCCGCCCCCGCATGCGGGGTCAGCCTGTCGAGGTCGTTAATATCGAACTGCCCGTCGCTGTCCATGAAGAAAATATATTCTTTTGACGCCTTGTCAAAACCGCTCCTGAGCGCGGATCCGTATCCCTTGTTGGTTTCGTGACTGACGAGCACGACATTGGGATTAGCCGAAGAGATCTCTGTTACAATCTCACTGGTCCTGTCCGACGAACCGTCATTCACCACTACGATTTCATAATCGCCTGTATTCTTTTCGAGGTAAGAAACGCACTTGTCCACCGTATTCTTGATGTTGCCCTCCTCGTTATGAGCGGGAAGCACCACCGTAACGGAAAATCCTGCTTTCGTCCCTTTATTCATATGTGCAAATTAACGCCGGGCCGCTCTTTAGCTCGACGGGTTAATTCCGCATTTTATTTCACTGATCGTATACTCTCTGACCTTGTCGACGGCGATCCCCTTGAACGAACAAACCTTACCGCTCGGCCATGTAATTTCGATATCAGCGGATTCGCTTTTGCCCAGACCGAAATAGAGGGGCAGCATGTCCTGCTCACAGCATCCCCTGCCGCCTGATACCTCTCGGGTCTGACCTCCACCCGGGCTTGAGACCTCCACCCGGGCTCCGATCGCCGACCTGTTGGTTTTTTTACCGTCGCCTTCCAGCTTTAGCGTAATAGAGTTATTGGAATTGCCGTTATTTTTCATAAGAGCCGCACCCATGTGGCCGTTAAGAAATACGTCAATATACCCGTCACGGTCGTAATCCGCCCACGTCGCGGAAAATACGTCTATAGGTGAATCGAGACCGGCCTTGGGCGCAGTATCTATAAAGGACCCCTTGCCCGTATTCCGGAACAGCTTGTTAGGACGGACATGGTTAGTGGTGAAGAGGTCCAGATTGCCGTCCGCGTCGAAGTCGACCCAGGCGCAGGTCCTGCCGTCCCCCTCGTCCGCTGTCCCCGATTCATCAGTAACGTCTGTAAAAGTGCCGTCTCCATTGTTCCTGTAAAGGGCGTTCCTGTTCAAGCGTCCCATATTCGTAACATAGAGGTCGAAAAATCCGTCACCGTTATAATCACCCGTGCAGGCCGAGGTAGTTCTCCACGAAGGTTCACCCGACAGTCCGGATTTCTCCGTGTAATCCGTAAAAGTACCGTCACCATCGTTTAAATATAATGCATTGTAACCCGTATTAGTCAGAAAGAGGTCTTGTCGGCCGTCGTTATTGGAGTCGAACCATAGGGCCCCATTCGTTTTGAACTTAGCGTCGAGTCCGGCCGGGCCCGACACTTCCTTAAAACTTCCATCGCCCTGATTACGGTAGAGGAGAGACCCCCCTGTGCCGGCCTGGAACAGGTCGACGGACCCGTCATTATCGAAATCGACCCATAACACCTGATTCGGGTTCGTGCCTTGTATGGTCAGCCCTGCCTTTTGCGAGACATCCGTGAATGAAAACTTCTTTGAATTCTTGAAAAGTATAGGGGGTTTACCCGCGGCAATCGTTATAAGTGGCAAGGTCCAGATACCCGTCGTTATCGAAATCCGCCCAGGAAGCTGCTTTCCCTTTCAGATCCGGGAGACCCGCTTTTTCCGAGGTTTCGTTAAACGACTTACCCTCCGCGCTCGTGAATAATAATAAGTCCCGATTCGACTCCCCCTTCACCTTGTCCGCAGCGCTCCCGCTCTTTTTATTCCCCCTGGATTTCGCCCAGCCCCTCATGTTCATGCTGGAGAGAAGGATATCCTGCCAGCCGTCGCCGTTATAGTCCCCCCAGACCGCCACATGGCCGAGCTTGCTCCCGATATATATTCCCGATTCTTTCCGTAAATCGACGAACTTTGGAATGTCGTCGCCAAGAGCCCCGGGATTGAGCGGGACCAGAACCGTTATGCCAAGGAGTATGGTGAAATATAGACTGGATCCGAATCGAATCAAAAGATATTCAACCTTTCTTGAGCTCTTTCAACAGCAGGTCGGCTGCCCGTAAACTTAAAGCCTCTATCGTGAGAGAGGGGGCTTCCCCTCCACCCGACGTGGGGAATACGCTGGCATCGGTTACTAATAGATTGGGAATGCCGTGGACCCTCTGGGAAGAATTCACGACGGAGGTCTCATCGTCATTTCCCATACGACAGGTTCCGAAGACGTGGGTGGCTGAAAAGAAATCGTAGGACGAGACTACTTCGACTATCTCTTTAGCGCCGCTGGCTTCTAAAATCTCTTTGGACTTATTTGAAATAAATTCGAGCGTCTTTAATTCCGGCTCTCCCAGAAACGATTGAATTTGAGCTACGGGAAAACCGAATTGATCATGTACTTTAGGGTCCAGGGTTACGAAGGTATCCTTGTTAGGGAAGAATTCAGCGATCCCGCCCACGCAGATCGCGTGCCCGAACCACTTTTCGATCTCCTTGACGTAATCTTCGCCCCAGCCCTCGAAATAGCGCAGGGAATAATTCACGGGCCCCAAAGCGCTGCCTGCCGTAGGGAACAATCTGAGTCCGCCGGAGAAACCCCTCTTGGGGTCGGGGGTGTTCCATTTCCAGACAATGCTGTCCATCGGTATACCGCGGTAAGAATCCGTCCGTTCGGGATGCATCGCCACGATCTCGGAAAATGTCGTCTCCATAAAATTCTTCCCGACAAGCCCGTTATCGTTGATCTCGGAATTCAGCAAAAGCCTCGGAGTCTCCACGGCTCCGCAGGCTACCGCTATATAATCGCCGCTAACGAATTGCTCTTTCCCGCTCTTGTCGTAATACGCGACTCCCGTCGCCCTTTTTTTGCCGCCCTTTTTATCGATTTTTATACGGGTAACGTAGACGTTATCGAGTATCTCACAGGTGCCGGTCTTCTCAGCCAGGGGGATAAAAGTTACGTCTACACTGCCTTTGTCCTTTCGGGGACAACCCCAGACGCAGCCGTTACAGTAATTACACGGGGGCGCGTCACGGTAAGGCTCAGACAGTATGGCGACAGAATTCGGTATAAGGTCGATCCCCTGCTTACCGCAGGCTTTCGCAATTATCCCGCTCGCATAACTCAACTTATGCGGCTTCAATGGGTACGGCTTGCTTCTGGGGCGTCCGGGAACTTTTTCAGGACCCGCAACCCCCAAAATGTCTTCTGCCTCGGTGTAGTACGGTTCAAGGTCTTTGTACTCAATCGGCCAGTCCACAGCCACGCCGTAAAGGCTCTTCATGCGGAACGCATTCTCATTAAGCCTGTGAGCTTCGCCCTGGAAGTGGAGCGTAGTGCCGCCTATTCCCGAGATCTGATGGTACTTCAAATATTTCCTTTCCTTGGTGGGATTCAACTTCCCGGAGGCCTTGTTCCAGGACTTCAGATTCCCATATGCCGTATTGAGGGGCTGTTTTTTGCCGGTGGTATACTTAATCCGTTTAATTTCGGGGAATCCCTTAATTTCCCAGTCTTCGTCGTCGAGCGCATAGCTCTTGTAGGGATCGTAACGGGGGCCGGCTTCGAGCATAAGCACGCTCATGCCTTTCGATGCCAGTTTCCATGCGAACGGCGCCCCACCGGGACCCGACCCTATGACCAGGCAATCGTATTTTTCTTTTTTAGAAGGCATGGCAGTAAGCGGTTGATAATATAATGAAACTATTGCTTTATGTCAATTTATAAGTTATACATTTTGTTTACCCGCCGTATTGAAAAAAGGAGAAAAGAATGAAGAATGCCATACCGGTTCTGCTGACGGTTCTATTGTTGTTATCGGCTTGCGGTCAATCGGGGACGAAGGAGTCGGCGGATAAATCCGGCAATACAAATCAGGAACCCGCAAGCTACAAACCCGAAAAGAGCACAAAAGTGGTCGCACGGGTGAACGGCGTTCCGATCTACGAGGACGAACTCAACGGAAGGTCCGTGGATTCGCTCATCACAGATGAAATCCTTTACCAGAAGGGGCTTAAAGAGGGTCTTGAGAAGAAATACCAGGATAAAATAAGAGAATACCAGATGAGCCTGGTGGTAAGGGAACTCAAGGGCGAGATAACCGACAAAACGCCCCCGGAAAGGGAAATAACGGAGAAAGACCTGCTCGATTATTACAATTCCAACAAAGACTTAAATTACACGAACTACCGTATCGAGGAAATAAATTTTCAGGACGAGAAGCTGGGCGAGCAAATAATAAAGATGGCAAAGGAAGGGAAAAGCTTCCAGGACATCGCGAAGGATCTGTCAAATGCCAACTCCCAGGTAACGGTAAAGGACCTGGGATTCAACAAAAAGCTGAATATTTACTTCCATGAAAAAGAAACCGGCTCTATATCGGGGGTCATCCGCAAGCAGGACGGGGCATACAGCGTGCTGAAGATACTGGAGAGCAAGGAAATACCCTACAACAGCGTCAAGAATGCAATCAAATACAATATCGAAGCCAAGCGGACGGGAGCGGTTTACAACCAATCCGCCAAGGAAATAGCGAAAGAAAACGGATTTATCGTGGAGATAGTAGAGAAGACCAGCCGCAACTGAAACGGATATGAAGAGCTCGAGAAGAAAGTTTTTAAAGACAATAGCAGCCGGTGTGATCGGGGGGGAAATAGTTTCCGGGTCACCGGCCTCGGTCCTCGCTAAACCCGTCCCGTACGCGGGCGGGTTCGAAGTCAAAAAGGGCTTTAAGGTATTCGGGGAAACCACGCAGAAGAATATGATGAAGCTAGCGGAGACCATAATACCCGGATGCGGCAAACTCGGGATGAAGGACAAGCTGATGGGATATCTCTATAGCAGCAGAGGCACAGCCAGCTTTTTCGATGCCGGATTCTGGAACGTGGACGCCGTATGCAGGAAAAAATTCAAAGTCCCTTTTTATTCACTCGAAAACAAGAAGGACACGGATATAATTGTCAAATATATAAGCTTTAATAACAGGGCGTTCTTTGTAAGCTTTAAAAAGCTGGTAGTTCAATTTTACTATACCGACCCGAAGGTATGGAAAACTCTCTCTTACGACGGTCCGCCACAACCCAGGGGGTTTATGGATTACTCCGAACCTCCCAAGCTTACCAAAAAATAGCCGGATAGATTATCAAACCTCCACTCGCCGCATTATAACTGACAGAGTGTGACCAGCTCAAGCGTTTCATCGATAACCTTCTGAATACTCATGCTTTTTTCTATTTCTAAAATACGGTCTCTCCGCGCTCTGGTTTTCGGGTTCGCGGAAACGATCGAGCAGCAGTCCTTATAAGGCTCTATGGATAATTCATACGTACCCATCTTTTTCGCGTAATCCACAATCTCCTGCTTGTCATATGTTATCAGCGGCTGGAATATCGGAAGCGAAACAGCCTGCCTCACAAGGGCCATGTTTTCGATTGTTTGAGAAGCGACCTGCCCGAGGCTGTCTCCGGTTACGAGGGCCAGACATCCGTTCCCGGCCGCGATTTTTTCCGACACGCTTACCATAAACCTTCTGAACAGGACGAGCTCATGGCCCGCTATGTCCGTTAACCTCAGAAGCGAGGACTCAAAGGGGTAATACGGGACTAGAAATACGCGCGTACCGAGCTGGTATTCGTTTAACCGTCTGAAAATCCCGTCCATTTTAGTACGTTCTACAAAGCTGTTGTCGGCGTAAACATGGAAATGAACGAGATCGACCCTGCAGCCCCTCTTCATCATCAGGTATGAAGAAACCGGCGAGTCTATTCCCCCGGATATCAGAGACAGGACTCGTCCGCTGACGTCAGTGGGGAACCCCCTCAGTCCTTCCTTTTTTTCAAAGAATATGTAAGTTTTATCGGCAATCTCGATAAAAACGCTAATGTCCGGGGAGCGCAGTTTAGCCGTGAAGCCATAACTTTTTGTAATCATGTCTCCAACCATCCCGGCAAGCTCCATCGACGTGTATGGGAATCTCTTATTAGGCCTCCGGGCAAAAACACCGAAGCTTAGAGCGGGGCCCGAAAACACGCGGCCGACCTCATCCCTCACCAGCCCTATAATCGAATCCGGATCGTTATCGACGACAAGGGCCTCGGCGTACCAGGATATGCCCGGCACTTTGCCGAGGAGGCCGGAATCGCCCTCGTCCATAACGAAATATCCCCGTGCCTTCTGACCGCTCCGCCAGCTATCTTTTCGATATTCTCGTTAAGCTTGAATTCGAAATCGGCCCTGTTCCTGCCCTTAAGGGACAACTCGCCGTAATGTATCAAGGCGCATTTTTTTTCCGTCATCGCCATACATGATACATGATACAGGATGCAAGATGCATATGCAGAAAGGAGAAAAGCTGTTTTTTTATCCTTCTTTTCCTTTCCTGAAATGAATTCAGGACAGGGATGAAAAGAAGCAAAAATCACACACGTAGTGTGTTTTCCATGAAAAGATCTCTACATAATTTGCTAAAAATCTCATGTTGAGGCTAAAATCTTTCAATTCCTCCAAATCCACTGAAAGATTTTTAATGTACCCCCTCACCCTTCACCCTCTCCCACGCTGGGGAGAGGGAAATTAATGTGCGGGTGTGCTTGCCCGCCGCAAATTCTGTAATGTCGGGGAAGGAAAAAAAACGAGATTGCTTCGTGTTGCTCGCAATGACAACACTCCGTCCATGAGCTTCCGGCTTCCCGGCTTCGCCAAAAGGCTACGCCGGACGAGACGCCGGATCACCCTACGGCTCAAAGCCTTCGGGCGACGTGCCGCAAACGGGGTCGCGGCTGGAAGCCGCTCCTACGAAGTTAGAAGAGGCGGACAATCAAATAAAAAGCCGGGAGAGCTAGTTTCCCAGCTCTCCCGGCTTATAAATCTTCTTTCATGAATAAAGCAAGGGGGCGGACGTTAAGCCCGCCTCCCCGCAGTTTGAATTCTCTTATTTCTTTCTTCTTCTTACAGCCCTAACACCGAACGCGAAGGCTACCGGTACCAGAGGTATAAGCACGTTAGCAAACGCTGTTCCGAGCTGAACCGGGCTGCCGGCAATCGCGCAGCTTCCACCACCTGTTGTTACCGGAAGGCGGAGGCGTCGGTCCAGTCGTCGGCGGAGTCGTCGACGGCGGAGGCGTTGTCGGTGAAACAATCGGAGTCGGCGTATTGAATTCTTCGCTAACCGGCAGATCGGCGTCTATTCCGAGCCTAACGAAGCAATACTCAGCATCGCCGCAGCTCTGGAAATCCTCAAACTCGTCGAAGATACCGATTTCAGAGGATACGAACGCAGCGAGCGTCCTGTATTCAGGCTGATACTCGTCAGCGAAGTTGATAATTACCGCGTCAGCGGCCGCCGCATCGTCAACTATCGTATTGAACTGACCGGCCAAAACTTGAGGCAGGTGCTGGCTCAGGAACGCGTTGAACTCGCCGGTTAATATCCCGTTGCACTCGATGAAGTTCGAGAACAGTATCAATGTTCCTGAAGTTATCGACCAAGGCGCCAGTCGTAGCGCGAGTAAAATTTGTCGGGTTCGTCTCACAAAGCCCATCCTTTTGCGCGGTTATGTACTGGACCACATAGGAGCTTCCATCCGCAGGCGCACTCAAGGTGTCAGAAACGAACGGCCCTGTGCCGCCCTGGAACTCGAACGGCCCAATTGCATAAGTGGCGTTATCGTTCCCTAATATCTGACAAGGACCGAAGCCCAGGATATTGCCCACGTTGGCCGTAGTATTCTGCTGATAGCAGTTACAGTCCTCAACAGTCGGGGGACCGGGAACCATCTGCAGATGTCGGCGTTACATTGATAACGCAGACCGCGGCATAGTTTTCACAAGTCGAGAATAGCAATATCTTCGGGAGCGAGGAAGGTGAGGTCGTACTGAACCGTATTCGTGTTCGAAACTGCACCCGGGGTCGAAAGCGGCGTGAAGACATTGCTCTGAACGATCGTGACGTTGGTATCAACCGGCCCAACACCGATCAAATTCTGGGCAGTAGCAACACCGAGAGCAATAGATAACTGAGACGCAAACGATCCGCCAGGCGAGTTCTGACCATAATATCCTGTCGGAACCGTCGCGTCCGAAAGAATATAGGACATGAAGAGATCGGCGTCCGTATCGTCGCAGTCAGGTCCCTGACATGGAGGAACAGCGACAGGGGGCTGAATCCCGGTCGACTGTATCACACCTGAAGCACCGCCCTGCTGCTGCGCCCAAGGGGGAAGCGATCCGTCCTGGAAGCTGCCGTTCAGGACGAGGTTGACATCAAAAAACATCTCTTCGTCGAAGCAGACTCCATATCTGTGATAGGCGTTAAAGCCGTATTCGTCGATATCACTTTGTATCTGAACAGTCGCCGCGAGGGCATTATGCTCAATCGCCTGATCGGGCGAAGGACAATCGTCAACCGCGGTTATGGTCAGGAAACCCTCATGACCCTGCAGACCCGCATCGCCAGGCGTTTCGCCTTCGTTCGTAATAAGGTCGCCGAAGTCATAAACATGGGTATCGCCGCCTGTGTAGAAATCGCAGAAGTCCCTGATCTCCACGCAGTTTTCATTCAGTATACGAGCATGCACCCATGTACTGAAATCTTCGTCATTGGTCAGCTGAACGTAGGTGTTCCTTCCGTTCTTCTGGGTCCACCAGGTTACGATCTGGGAACCATCTTCGTTCGTCGGGGTCGGCTGATTGAAGCTCGTAAAATCCACGTGCATCCAATCCATGCCTCCGAACACCCCACCGTTAACACCCTCAATCGTGCCGATCAAGCCGGCCGTGAAATCGAGGTCGCTGAGGGGGGTTATATCCGATACTTCGAGCCATCCGTCCGGCACTTCGACGAATGGACAGAACTGCCCATTCTCTCCAACCTGTCCGTTAGCCTGGTTCTGGAAACCGAAACCCAAGAGGACAAGCAATATTACAGCGATCAATGAAAACCTTAACTTGCTTATCATTTATTTATCCTCCTTTCTTAAATTTGTTATGCATCCGATATTCATAGTCATTCACTCCGCATTTTCCGACTTATTCCGAAGCTACACTAAGCTGTACCAGTCGGTTCAATAATGTCTCCGAAGCTGTGAGAAAGCCAGGAATCCATCGAGCCGGTGCCGTCGCCGTTGTTAATACCAAGGAAGCCTACGAAGAACGGACTCAGCCGGGCACTCGCCGCACTGCTCAGGATTCCATCCGCTTCGAAACATACGTAACCTATCAAACGGAAGGAAGAGCCATGCCGGAGTCAATCGCGCCGATCACCGGACCATCGAGCTTGCTCGTGTTGCATATTTCAGTGAAGTCCTGAGAGTTCGGAATCGAATTGTCTATACCCTTGTTGATTTCCGCCCAGGGTTATTGCTGCAGGTGAATACATGTCGGGCTGCACGAGGTGGGATTCTCGTCGTCGTCGAATATGAGAATCTGCGAATCGTCAAAGAATCCCGAACACCGTGCCGATAAGCGGCGAAGCGAACACCTGGTCGGTATCGACGTCGACATAGGTGATGCCCACAACGTCCGACAGGTTATTCCCGCTCACGTCGTTGAAGTTGAGGACGTTGTAATCAGCGGAAAAAGCCGTGAAGTCTTCGCTTGAAGCCGCGTTCGTCCTGTATTCATAGCCGCTGTCGTCGAGTATCCTGAACATCCCTATAAGGGCGTTGTTCACGAAACCGCAATCGACTTCCGAATCAAGCGATATGGCGATGAAGCCGTTGCTCTCGGACAGGTCCGCGAGTGACGGAAGATCCTCGACGTTCCAGATTTGCGTATCCCCGGGGGTGAGGCAAAAGCTGAAGTCAGTCTCTCTGCAGTTATCCTCAGCCTCGAAAGCCTGCACGTGAATCCCGACGAACTCGTCGGACGTGTTGGTAACCTGTATGTAGGTCTCTCTACCGACCGTGTCATAGTAGTAGATGAGCCTGTCAACGCCGGTATCCGTCTGATCTATGGGATCGAAACCGAAGCCGTCACCAGCTTTTGCCTGCATCGGAATTACTAAAAGAAAAGCAAGCACTATTAAGTACTTAATCTTGGATAAACTATCCTGTAGCATTGAACCTTTCCTCCTTGTTTTGGTATTGTCATTCAAATTTCTAGTCATAGACATCCTCCTTATTAATTTTCAAGATAGCAATAAAGTACGGGAATCGGTTTATTCAGGCAACCTCCATCTCCTTACTACAAACAAAAACCCGGTAAAACTCACAACTGCTCAGAATTACAACATAGAATGAAGTTGTTGTCAAGTCCTTTTCTCCCACAGAAATATGAACATCCCGGAGATATGACACTAGGCTCCTACCTCCTTTAAAATTAAAGCAATTACATCACAAATTATACCCCTTGTCAAGATATTTTGGCCCGACAATAAATTCAGGCGCCGTATTACAACAGCACCCCGGGGCGAGGCGGGACAGAAACCCGCGCCCGGGGGTACGCGGCCAAGCTAAGATGCCTTTAACTCACGCTTTTACTCTACATCAGCCCGCTATCAATCCAAAATAACTTTGTCAGGATCAGGGATAAGCGCAGCCGCCCCCTCCCCGGCAGACCCCCCCGGCGCCCGGAAGCGGCCCCGGGCGGCGTCCCTTATACCTAAGCCGGGGCTCCGTCGGGAGGGCGCGGATATCAAAGCGGCCGGGGGGGGCCGCCCACACGCGGGGATGAGAAGGACTGACCCCGGCAAAGGCAGGCCTGCCCGCGCCCCCACCTCCCTGGACCCGGGCGGCGCACCCGGAACCCAGCCGCCCTGCCCCCTCCCGACCCCCCCAACACCCGCGCGAGCCCCGCCCGGCCGGGGGGAATAGATATATCATTTATAGGCTATATATATTACATATCTCATATGGCGGCTGCCGGGCGCGGCAAGGAGTAAAATGAACGCCGCACTAAAAATCTGTTAAAATTATTCATCTGCGGACGCACGCGGCGGCCCGGGCTTTTCGAACACCGGCCGGGGACCCGCCGCCCTGTAAAAAACCGGGAACGCCCGGCCGCGGCAAATTTGATTGCCGCGCTGCATGATGTGATAATATCGAACAGACAGCCAAGATAAATAATCGAGGAGAACGAAATTTGAATAAATTTCCGGACAGAGCCAAAAGACTATTCGTACTAACAGCCGTTCTAGCATCCCTGACGTATGTCCTGTTTTTTTCTCCGGGCGCTACCATGCTCGATCAAAGGGCGGAAGCGGACAACCTCGGCATAACAGACGCCGTCATGCAGTACATAAACCGCTACTACGTCGACAAGTCCCTCATCGACCCGAAAAACATGCTTATTCTGGGGCTCGGAAGGATGGAGCAGATCGTGGATAACGTGCTGGTCGATTTCCCCGAGGGGGAGCAGAGCGCGAGCTTCCAAGTCCAGGCCGGGGGAGAAAAAGCGGTGTTCGACATGAGCGGCGTCGTGAGCCTCAACGACGTCACGGACAGGCTCGAACAAGTATTCCAGTTCATCTCTCCGCATCTGACCCCGAGCGGCCTCAAGCTGAACGATATAGAATACTCGATCCTCGACCAGATGCTCAATTCCCTCGACCCCCATTCGGGAATAATAACCCCGCAGGTCTATAAGGAATTCATGATAGAGACGGAAGGCAGCTTCGGCGGGCTCGGCATAGTTATCGGGGTAAGGGACGGGGACCTCACGGTGATTTCTCCAATCGAGGGCACGCCCGCCTACAGGGCCGGCATCAAGCCCAACGACAGGATCGTACAGATAGCGAGCGAATCGACAGTCAACATGTCGCTCATCGAAGCCGTCAGCAAGTTGAGGGGGCCCAAGGATACGGAGGTCTCGATACACGTTATGAGAGAAGGGTTCCCGTCGCCGAAGGAATTCAAAATGATGCGGGATACGATAGTAATAGAGAGCGTCGAGGCCTTCGAGCTCGAGGGCGGGATCGAGTACGTGAGGATAAGGGACTTTCAGAAGAACACGCTCGACAGCATCGTCCAAAACCTCGACAGCAACGGCACCGGAAACCCTAAGGGCATAATACTCGACCTGAGGGGAAACCCCGGCGGGCTTCTGGACCAGGCGGAAAGAATCTCGGACCTCTTCCTGACCGACGGCGTGATTGTTACGACCAAAATAGGCAATTCCTCCAAACGCTATCACGCGAACGACAAGGACCAGCAGTACAACGGCAACATCGTGGTGCTCGTCGACGCGGGGAGCGCGAGCGCTTCCGAGATCGTGGCGGGGGCCTTGAAGAACAACGAAAGGGCGATCATCATCGGGGAAAGGACCTTCGGAAAGGGGTCGGTCCAGCAAATATTCGACCTGAACGACGGCTCGGCGCTGAAGCTTACGATAGCTCAGTACCTGACCCCGGGAGACATATCCATACAGGACGTGGGCGTTACCCCGGACATAATACTCCATCCGACGGTTATTACGGACGACACAGTCATATTCCACCCTAACTCGGACAATAGAATTCCCGAAAAGCCCGGACTGAAGAAGAAGACCGTGGACAGGGTCCTCGAAAAACCCGTTTATTCGATCACATACCTCGACAATAATGCGGCAGTGAAAACCAGTGAGGAGGAAGAGCCCACGCCCGAAGAGGCGCTCAGCCGCGAAGAGAAGAGGAAGAAGCTGGAGGAAGACTTCTACGTAACTCTCGCCAGGGAAATAATCAATTCCTCATCCGTCCCGTCCAGGAAAGAATCGCTCGGCGAGATACAGGGAGGCATCACCAAAATCTCGAAAAGCGAAGAAGGCAAAATCGTCGAGAAATGGAAGCTCATGGGGATCGACTGGTCGAACGAGAAGACGAAGGGCGTGAAACCTTCTCTTGCGGTCAGGATTACACCCGAAATACCGAAAGGAGACGCCGGCGGCGATCTCGAAATGAATGTCGAAGTGGAGAACGCCGGAAAGACGCCCCTGTACAGGCTCATGGCGACGACAAAATCGGAAAACCCTGTCTTTGAGGGCAAAGAGCTCATTTTCGGAAAGTTAAATCCCGGCGAAAAAAGATCATGGAAGACATTGTTCGAAATCCCTAAATGGACCCTTACCAGAGAGGATAAGGTAACCCTGGAATTCGAAGACGGGAACGATTCGAAGATACCCGATTACAATTTCACGGCAGGTACGTACGGACTCGAGAGGCCGCTCTATGCGTTTAACTACGAGATCGTGGACGACGGCAGGTACGGATCGCGCGGCAACGGGAACGGGACACCGGAACCGGGGGAGATAATCGCGTTCCTCGTGAAGGTGAAGAACATAGGCCGGGGGGGGTCGGAAAAAACGATTCTTACGCTTAAAAACAACTCGGGAGATAAAATCTTCCTCGAAAAGGGGAGGGCGGAGTTCGAGAACCTGGCGCCCGGAGAGACAAGGGAAGCGGCTTTTGCATTCGACGTAAAGAATACGGACACCCCGATCGATCTGGAGCTGCAGATAGTGGACGACGTCTTCAAGGAAGGTCTTATAGGGAAAGCGGTAATACCCGGAAATACCGAAGGCGCAGTCTTTCAGAAAAAGGATTCGACGGTGACCGTGGCCGCGGCCGATACGCCGATCAGAGGCGGGGGCTATAACGAAGCCCCTATAATAGCCCTGGCCGGGCAAGGGACTACTTTCAGCGGTCTCGGGCAAAACGACGGCTGGGTCAAGATAAAAATCAACGAGAATTCGGCGGGCTGGGTCAATAAAGAGAAGGTGGTCATTTCAGAGACCGCCCCGCCGTCGCAGCCCCAGGGAAGCCCGATGCTGAAGGAAGTTTTCGAAGCCCCTCCGGTCATAACCGTGACCGGGGTCCCGGTATCCACCAATTCACGGATGATCACGCTTAACGGAGACGTTAACGACGGGGACGGCATAGAGCTCGTATCCGTCTTCATCGGGGACGACAAGGTCGCGCTCCTGCCGTCGACAAAGACGGACGTGCCCGTGTCCGTGAAGCTGGAGCTGGAAAACGAAGTGAACCTGATTACGATAATTGCCAAGGACTCGACCGGGCTCCTCTCAAGGCAAACATTCGTAGTGAGAAAAGAAGACCAGCAAGGATAGCCGGCTTGATCGGGAAATTCGTCCTCAGCCGAACTCTGACCGGTATCTTCGTAATTTTCGCGGTGGCGACGATAACCTTCTTTCTTCTGAGGACCCTCCCGGGCGGACCGTTCGATGCCGAGAAGAAGCTCCCCCCTCAGATCAAGAAGAATATAGAGGCCAAGTATCACCTCGACGAGCCCGTCTGGAAACAGTACCTTTTTTACCTGAAGAACCTGGCATCGGGCGACTTCGGCCCGTCGTATAAATATATCGACAGGTCCGTGAATGAAATAATCGGCGAAACACTGCCGGTTTCGGTCGAGCTCGGGCTCATCAGCCTGACTATAGCCGTCGCCCTCGGAAGCGCTATCGGCATCGCGTCGGCGACTAAACCGGGGGGAGCGGTCGATTTCGCCTCCGTATCCATCGCCACGGCCTTCGTATCCGTCCCGAGCTTCGTAACGGGCGCCCTGCTCATTTATATATTCTCGGTGAAGCTGGGCTGGCTTCCGGCGGCGCTCTGGGGAAGCCCGGCGCAGGTAGTGCTTCCGGCGCTGACGCTAGCGGCGGGGCCCGCGGCCTACATCGCGCGGCTCATACGGGCGAGCATGCTCGATACCTCTAAAGCGCTATTCATAAGGACCGCGCGGGCGAAGGGGCTCAGCGACTTCCGGGTAATCACAAAACATATTCTCAGAAACGCGCTCATCCCGGTCGTTACGGTGCTGGGCCCGATAACGGCGTTTCTCGTAACCGGTTCTTTCGTGGTCGAGCATATTTTCGCCATACCGGGGACCGGAAGGTTCTTCGTAATGGCCGTCTCAAACAGGGACTACCCGCTTGTGATGGGGATAACGATCGTGTATACGATAATCCTCGTCCTCGCGAACCTGATCGTCGATATCCTCTACGTCGTGCTCGACCCGCGGATAAAGTTCGACAAGGGCGGGATATAGACGTGAGGAACATCAAGCTTACAATCGAATACGACGGGTCAGGTTACGTGGGCTGGCAGAGACAGCCGTCAGGGCCGACTATACAGGAAACCATAGAGACCTCCCTCATGACGATAACGGGTGAGGATATAAAGCTATTGGGCTCGGGCAGAACGGATTCGGGCGTGCACGCCCTGGGACAAGTCGCAAGCTTCAGGACCGGAAGCGCGCTAAGCCTGACCGAGCTGCAGAAGGGGCTCAACTCGCTTCTTCCAAAGGATATAGTGATAACGGATGCGGAAGACGCGGAGCCGGGGTTCCACGCCCAGCTGTCGGCGAAGAACAAAACTTACATATATAAGATATTGAACCGCCCTTTCCCGTCCGCCTTACTGAGGGACAGGGCCTGGTTCGTACCATACCCGCTGAAGGCGCGATTGATGAACGAAGCCGCGCGCACTCTCATAGGGAAACACGACTTCAGGTCTTTCGCGCAATCAGGCGCGACTGTAAAATCGACCGTGAGGACCGTGCTCCGAGCCGGCGTCACAAAACGTAAAGACATTCTGGAGTTCAGCATCGAGGCCGACGGGTTCATGAAAAGAATGGTAAGGCTTATAGTCGGGACGCTCGTTCAGGTCGGCAAGGAAAGAATTTCGCCGGGGGAGTTCCGGGGGATTCTGGAATCCGGCGAGAAAACAAAGTTCGTCCACGCGGCCCCCGCACGCGGGTTATATTTAAAGGAGGTAAAGTATTGATTCGTGTATAATCCCGCGCGCGTATACACAGGCAAAAAAATATCCGCTCAGGAGAAGCGACGCATATGAAATTTCTGAGATTCGAAACACCCGATAAGAAAGCGAGATACGGAACTCCGGCCTACGGCAGGATAAGGGAGCTCGAAGGGGACGTATTCGGGAAATTCAGAATTACCGAGCACACGTTCGATCCCGAGGAGGTAAGACTGCTCCCCCCCGTAACCCCGACCAAGATTGTCGCAGTCGGGCTCAACTACAAGGACCACGCAATCGAAATGGGCAGGGAACTGCCGGAGGAGCCCAGGCTTTTCATAAAACCCAGCACTTCGCTAATTGCGCACGGGGATAAAATAATCTATCCGAACCATATGTCATCGCACGTCGATTACGAAGGAGAGCTCGCACTCGTCATAGGGAAGGAGGCGAAGCACGTGGAGGAGAGAGAGGCTCTCGATTACGTGCTCGGATATACCTGCTTGAACGACGTCACCGCGCGTGACCTCCAGGCGAAGGACATACAGTTCACGAGGGCAAAGGGCTTCGACACATTCGCCCCCGTGGGCCCGGTCGTCGAGACCGAGCTCGACCCGGGCGACCTCGAGATATCGACGTATCTGAACGGCGAGAGGAAGCAGCATTCGAGCACCAGGAACCTGCTCTTCAGCGTGCCGAGGCTCGTAAGTTTTATATCGAAGGTCATGACGCTTCTGCCGGGGGACATCGTTTCGACGGGCACGCCGGCGGGCGTGGGGCCGATGAAGCGAGGCGATAAGGTGGAAGTCGAGATAGAGGGCATAGGGATCCTCACGAATTACGTGGACTGACCATGGGGCAAAGAACCGAACACGAACATCAGGGGCTCGCATTGACCGCATTAAGGACCGATTCCGCATTCCTGACGACAGCGGGATCAAACGCGTTACGGAGCGCGTACTCCGCCTCCCTCCTCGCATTCTCCCTGTCCCCGAGCGCCAGATAAACCTGCGCGAGAAGGATATTCGCGTTCATGTCATGCGGGTCGTATTCGATCGCAGCCTTGAGCGAGCTCACAGCAAGCGCGTATTTATCGGCGGATTTATACATATCCGCTTCCATGAAATACGCCATGCCCAGAAGATAATGGGCCTTCGCAAATTTCGGGGTAACCTCGACTGCCTTTCTGAGATAGTTTCCGGCGGTTACGGGATCATTCTTTCTTAGATAAATAAGACCCATATGGTAATTATATTGGCCCTCGGTTTTGGGGTTATACTCGAGAGCTGTCTTCAAATATTTTTCCGCGTTCTGAAAATCGCCCCTCTGGATATAGTCGGCCGCAAGGGAGCTCGCGGCCATGGCCTTTCCGCGGTCCGTACTTTCGAAACCGGGACCTACCGCTGTCAAATGCTGGCTTATCGCCTCGTCGACCCTGCCGGATTTCCTGAGCGCCTCGCCATAGTTGATCCTGGGAATGATCTGATCGGGGGACCTCCTGACCGCGGTCTCCCAGAACGTCACCTCGTCCGTCCATGCCTCCTGCCCCTTCACCGTCACTATCAGATACGAGGCGCACAACAATCCGCCTGCGGCAAAGCCCGCCCACCTTTTCCCGGTCAGCCTCCCGCCCCTCACGATCAAATACCCCGCGAGCAGACAGTAGCCCGCGGAGGGTATGTAAACGAACCTCTCGGCAAAGCGCGTTATCGCGAGCGGATAAATCGCGATCATTACCGCGGGGCCGAGCACGGCGAAAATCCACAACAGAGAGAAGGCGGTGATGTTCTCTTTCTTCATAACCGAGATTATGAAAACCGCAATGACCGCCGCTATGAACAAAACCGCAAAGATTGCGTGGAGCGCGTCCCCGCCCGCGATGCTCCCGATGAAATGGTTCAGATCGTACGGGAAGAGCAGCTTCCAGGCATAGAAGAGATATGTGTTGAGAAAAATGATGACGAATTCGCCCGTTCCGGGAGTTGTTCCAGTATCGCGGAAACTAATTCCCTGCAGAAGGCTCATTGAACTCATGAAGGAACCGGCCCTCAGATAGAAATAGACGAGGACCAAAGAACCGATTACGAGGTATTTGATAACGTTAGCGCGGTGAAACATTCTCCTGCTGATCAGATCGAAGCCGAGTATTATAATGGGGAAGGAAAACGCCACCTCTTTCGATAGAAATGAAAGATAGAACGACGACGCCGGCCAATATAATGAAGAAAAACTTTCTGTAGGACAATATGTAGAATATGAGACACATCAGGAAGAACATCCCGGCCAGTATGTCTCCCCTCGCAGCAATGAACGAAACGGATTCGACATGGAGGGGAAAGAGCGCGAAGAGCATCGAGGAGAGAAAGGCTTCGCTCTCTCCCGGCCCCCTGTTGAATTCCTTAAACAGCATAAGTATCAGGAAGTAAAGCAGCACCGTCGTGACCGAATGCAGGAGTATATTGGTCATATGGAATCCGAACGGCGAGACGCCCCAGACCCTGTTGTCCACGATGAGCGAAGCATAGTAAACGGGTCTGAAATATTTATGCTCCATCGCCTCCTTCGTCCTCGACGGGACGAATAATTTGTAATCGAGTTTGGCGGACTCCAGATTAGGCGCCCACCTTTCGACATGAGAGACATCGTCCCAGACGAGTCCGTTCCGAAGCGATGGGATAAATACAGAAAAGGAGACCAGAAACAGCAGAGCCGCGGCGAATGCCCTGTGCTTTATTATTCTCGGAATCCAGCCGTCCGCCGCCTGTTGAGTCACGGGAGAATCACCGGACGGCTTTTCAATTATCTCCTGTCTTAATTTTTTTCTTTTTTTTGCTGCCATAAAGTTATCTGACGAAAATTTTTTGAAACATTATTTCCGGACTCGACCGTGACGATATTCAGTCAGGCGTCCTCATTATTTTCCGGGCTTTTTCCGCAAGCGAATCAGTAAGACCGCTCTCGATGGCGAGCTCCGCGTTCTCCCTCGACTTCTCCCCGTCCCCCAGCTCGGCATAGACCATCGCCAGCAGCAGATACGCCTTCCCGTAATAAGGCTTCATCCGGAGCGCGTTCTTCGTGTGCCCTTCGGAAGCCAGGAAGTCCTCCCTCGATCCGCCCGATTTCCCCTTCAGATAATTGACAAGCCCCAGGTGGTAGCTCGACTTGTAATATCCGGGGTCATATCCATAGGCCTTGAGAAACCATTTTTCGGCGTTACGGATATCCTTTTTGTTAATATACACGACGCCGATATTGTTGGCAGTCACCGACCGCCCCTTGTCATTTATCCTTACACCCTTTTCGAAATTCCTGAGGAGCTCGTTCAGGGCTTCGTCTTCTTTCCCCGCATCGAGAAGGGCAATTCCGTAATTTATACGCGGAATAGCGCTCCGAGGGGATTTCCTCGTCGTATCTTCCCACAAAGTTATCCCGTCTCTCCAAACCATCTGCCTGTCGACGGTAAAAAATAAATAGGAAGCCGACAAAAGAAATGCCGCCGTGAGGACTGCATTTTTATTCCTGACGGGACTCCGCGGACGAGAAAATATGCATCCCAGGAGAAGACAGAAACCGGCCGAGGGTATATATAAGTACCTTTCCGCGACGGAAGCGGACGGGATATCGGTTAGAGAAATCAGCACCGAGGGGAAAAGCGTGACGGGCATCCAGAGGAGAGCGAAGGCCGCTGCGTTCTTTCGTTTCTTTATCGAATATGCCGCCCCGAGCGCCGTCATCCCGAATACCATAACCGCGGCAAATATATATCGCAGTCCGCCGGGCGCCGACTCCGTGAAGGCGTTGAACGTGAAAGGGAATACGAGCTTCGCGTAATAATAGATATAGGAAGCCAGCAGGACCTTAACAACCCCGAGTGCCCCGGCTATCCGGCTCACGCCTTCAGGCGCGGTCATCCCGCCCGATACACGCACGCTCGAAAGCTCCGGGATATTGATATAGGTCCTCCCCCTTAAATAAAAGAAAAGAACCAGCACGCAGGCGTACGCGGCGTATCTCAGGATATTCGCCCTCCTCCCCGGACTCCTGTTAAGCAGATCGAAAGCGAGCACCGTAACGGGGAATATCACCGCAGTCTCTTTTGACAAGAGAGACAAAAAGAAGCCGGCCGCCGTGAGGAGCAGGAAGCCCGTCTTCCTCAAGGAAAGGATATGGGAGACGAGGGCGAGGAAAAAAAAGAGCGCGCAGAGTACGTCCGACCTCCCGGAGATCCACGAGACCGACTCCACGTGCATGGGATATAAAACGAAGAGTACCCCCGAGATGAATGCCGCCTGGTACTTTCCCTCATACTTAAACACACCCAGCAGCAGCAGGACGAACAAATACATAAGAACCGCCGAGAGCGCGTTGAATACGATATTGCTCAGGTGGAAACCGAAAGCGGAAACGCCCCAGAGGGCTTTGTCGAGCACCATCGACGCATATATCAGCGGGCGGTAATAAAGGGCTTCCTTTGCCTCTTTCTCGGGAGGCATGAACATGTAGCCTATGCTCGAGGCTTTGTACATGTAGTAGCTCTGCTCGATCGTCTCCACGTCGTCCCATACGAAGCTGTTCCGGAGGGAGGGCAAATAGACCCCGAGGGAAACCAGGAAAAGAAGAAGTGAAACCAGCCACGTTTTCTGAAGAAATCTCACTTGTCAGGCCTCACGAAACGGAATACCTCCCCTCAGACGGGATAATCACCGGAACCGGATAATGAAAAACAATTCTACGCTTTGGGCATTTAATTTCAATCGCCGGGACTCAGGCGGTGAGGGCTTCCTCTTGAATACTAAGGTGGGTAAAATACGGTGTCTTAAAAAGAGCTGGAAAGGAGAATCAGATTGCCTAAGGTACTCGTATTGCCCGGTGACGGCATAGGCGTTGAAGTCACGAACGTGAGTCTCGAGATACTGAAAATCCTGGCAGATATGCACAATATCGGATTCGAGTTCGAAACGGACCTCTTCGGGGGAAGCTCTATTGACGAGCACGGAGTCCCGATAACGAAAGAGGTGCTTAAAAAAGCCAAAGCCTCGGACGCTGTGCTGATGGGGGCGGTAGGGGGACCGAAATGGGAGAACCTCGAGCATTCGAAGAAGCCCGAAAGCGGCCTGCTCGCATTGAGAAAGGAGCTCGACGCGTTCGCAAACCTGAGACCGGCCGTGGTCTACCCCGCTCTCGCAGACGCTTCGACCCTGAAGAGGGAAGTCGTGGAGGGGGTCGATATAATGGTAGTGAGGGAGCTCACGGGGGGGATATACTTCGGCACCCCGCGGGGGATCGAAAAGCTCCCGAACGGCGAGGAGAGGGGATTCAACACGCTCGTATATACGACCGGGGAGATCGAGAGGATAGCGAGGGTGGCATTCGATATAGCGAGGAAGAGAAGAAACAAGGTGACGTCCATCGACAAGGCGAACGTGCTCGAAGTGATGCAGCTCTGGAGGACAGTGGTAACGAGGGTCCGCGATGCCGAATATCCGGATGTCGAGCTCGAGCACCTGTACGTGGACAACGCCGCGATGCAGCTTATAAGGAGGCCAAGGAGCTTCGACGTCATGCTCGCGGGGAATTTGTTCGGAGACATCATCAGCGATGAGGCTGCGCAGCTCACGGGGTCCCTCGGCATGCTGCCGTCGGCGAGCATCGGCGCGGGGGCGATATACGAGCCCGTGCACGGGAGCGCTCCCGATATAGCGGGGCAGGACATAGCGAACCCGATAGCCTCGCTCCTCACATGCGCTATGATGCTCAAATACTCGTTCGACATGGACGGGGCTTCAAACGACGTCGAAAACGCCGTCAAATCGGTCCTGGAGAAAGGGTACAGGACCGCCGACATATACCAGGAAGGGACGAAGAGGGTCGGGTGCAGGGAGATGGGCAGCCTCATAGCCCGCGCGCTCAAAGGATGAACACGTCCCGTATATACTATTCAGGGTGAAAGACATACCGCACAGCAAGTTTGAGGGCATAAAGAAAACACTAAGCGAGAGCGGGAAGTTCAGGGACCTCTCCAGAAGGATCGAGGCCGGAGAGAGGGAGATTTCACTCTCGGGTCTCGGCGGGTCGTCCAGATTCTTTCTCATTAATGCGCTGAAAGAGACCGCTAAAAGACCGCTCCTTATAATTTCCCCGACGGCGAAGCGGGCGGAATCCGCCTCTCAAGACCTGTCGTTCTTTCTGGGGAAGAAACCACCCGTCCTTTTAAAAAAGGAGATAGGGACGGGAAAGCCGATATTCTCGACGGCCGCGGCGAAGTCGGGCTCGGACCGTATGGCATGGCTCAATTCGGCGATCAGCGGAGGGGTGCTCGTCGCCGAGACACCCGCCCTCTTCGATAAGACAATCCCCAGAAAAACCTTCACCGACTCTATCATACGTATTGAAAAGGGAGGGGTGTTGTACAGGGACGCGCTGATATCCAGGCTCATAAAATCGGGCTACGTGCTCACCGATTTCGTAGAGAACGAAGGGGATATGAGCGGAAGGGGCTCGATAGTAGACATCTTTTCCCCGGGATACGAATACCCCGTGAGGCTCGAATTCATCGGGGACGAAATCGGCTCGATCAGGCATTTCAGCCTGGAGAGCCAGAAATCCATGGACAAGATCGAGAGCGCCGAGGTCCTGCCCGCTTCCGAAATCATACTGGACAGGGAACCGCTCGAGCGCGCCGTCGAATACCTTAAAAACAGGGCCGGAGAGAGCGGGGTCACGGCGAGGGAGAAGCTCCCGGTCATAGAGGATATCGAGAGGGGGATAAGGGTACAGAACGTCGAGTGGCTGCTCCCGGCATTCTACCCCGAGCCCGGCTCGGTGCTCGAATACCTTCCCGGAGACACCCTCATCATCACAGACGACCCCGAGGACAATTTGAAATCCATTCGCGTGTTCGGGGAGTCGCTTTCCCTGACGAAGAATTTTTTAATGAAGAATCTCAAGATCGCGCCCGGCATGGACGAGCTCTTCTTCTCTGAGAACGAAGTCAGGGAAGCGGCGGCCAGGTTCCAGAACATCCTGATACACGACCTCGAATTCGCGGGCGAACAGAGGAAAACAATCCGCTTCGCCGGAGAACCGGCCTCTATAGAGGTGAGAAGGGAATCCGAATCCCCGCTCGACGCCATAGACGAGCGGATTTACGAGGCGAGACAGAAAGGCTATTCGCTCCAGTTCGTTTTCAGGACGCAGATGGAGCTCGAGAAACTGCTCATCCTCCTGAGAGACAGGGGCATAACGAAAATAAACGCGTATACGGGCGAGCTCTCACACGGCTTCAGGCTGGCCGAGGCGAAGGTCGAAATCATAACGGAAGGGGACGTATTCGGGGAGAAGCGAGAGAGGGCGTCCCGCAGGAGGGGCTCGGACGTGCCGTCCGCGTTCATCACGTCCTTCAGCGAGCTCAAGCCCGGAGACTATATCGTGCACGTGGATTTCGGCATAGGGATATTCAGGAGCCTCAAGAGGCTCAGGATCGGGGATTCGGAAGGAGACTTCATACAATGCGAGTACTCGGGCGGCGACAAGGTATACGTGCCCATCGACCGGCTGAAGCTGGTACAGAGATATATAGGGGAAGGGAAGCCCCCGAAGATAGACAGGCTCGGGCAGGAGGGCTGGAAGAGGCGCGTAAGGAGGGTAAGGGCCGCGGTGGAAAACGTGGCGAAGGAGCTCCTCGAGCTCTACGCCCGGAGGAGGGCGCTCAAGGGATACGGCTACTCCCCTCGGGGCGAGATGTTCAGGGAGTTCGAGCTAGGGTTCTCGTACGAAGAAACGCCCGACCAGGAAGCGGCGATCGAGGAAGTGATGAACGACATGGAGACGCCGAGGCCCATGGACAGACTAATCTGCGGGGACGTCGGGTTCGGGAAAACCGAGGTGGCGCTAAGGGCGGCCTTCAGGGCCGTCACCGACGGCAAGCAGGTCGCATTCCTCGTGCCCACCACGCTCCTGGCCGAGCAGCACCACAAGACGGCCCTCGCGAGGCTCAAGGGCTATCCCGTCACGATAGAATCGCTGTCCAGGTTCAAAACCGGCAGGGAGGAGAGCGGGATAAAGTCGAAGCTCGGGGAGGGGAAGATAGATATTATCATCGGCACGCACAAGCTTCTGAGCGACAAGATAAAATTCAAGGACCTCGGGCTCGTCATAATCGACGAGGAGCAAAGGTTCGGAGTGGCTCAAAAGGAAAAACTGAGAAAGATCAAAGAGGGGGTCGATACGATTTCGCTGAGCGCGACCCCGATACCCCGGACACTCCAGCTCTCACTCGCGAAGATACGCGACATCAGTCTCATCAACACGCCCCCCGAAGGCAGGCAGACCATAGAGACCTACATACATCAATCGAGCCCGTCGATCATCGAGGAAGCGGTGACGAGAGAGCTCGGGCGCGGGGGGTGCGTGTTCTTCATCCACAACAGGATAGAGGACATCTACCGGGTCGCGGACAAAATCAGGAAACTCTTCCCCGGGGCCAGTATCGAGGTCACGCACGGGAGGATGAGGGAAAGGGACCTCGAAAAGGCGATTTCGAATTTCATAGACGGCAAAGTGGACATACTCGTCACGACGGCTATAGTGGAATCGGGGCTGGATATTCCGAGAGCCAACACGATAATAATCGACGACGCCCACACGTTCGGTCTCGCGGACCTCTACCAGCTGAGGGGAAGGGTCGGGAGGTCGGAGAGAAAGGCTTATGCATACTTCCTCGTTCCGGGCACAGCCGCGCTCACGCTCGACGCGAGGAGGAGGCTGAAGGCGATTTCCGAATTCAGGGAGCTCGGCTCCGGTTTTAAACTCGCGCTCTCGGACCTCGAGATAAGGGGGGCCGGCCAGCTCTTCGGGGTCGAGCAATCGGGGCACATCGCCGACGTGGGGCTCGAGCTCTACCTCGACATGCTGGAAGGGGCCGTAAGGAGGCTCGAAGGCCAGGCGCCGGAGGAGGAGCCCGAGCCCGACATATCCGTAAGCACCCCGGCTTTCATTCCGGACGACTATATTTCAAACGATTCCGAGAGACTGCTTACCTACAAGAGGCTTTCCTACATAACGACCGAGGAGGGTATAAAGGAGATAACGGGGGAACTCCGGGACAGGTTCGGAGAGATACCCGCACCCGCGTCTTCGCTCATAGAGGTTATACGCCTCAAGATATTGATGAAAAAACTGGGTGTAGAGAAAGCGGACATCGGGCAGAAGAGGGCAGCCCTGGTTTTTGCCGGCAAATCGGATCTATACCGGAGGTTTTCCCCGGCCGGCAAACTGGAAGTTTATTTCGAGAAGCCCGACCCGCTCGGAGAAACGAGAAAGGTGCTTGAGAAGCTGAGGGGCCCCGGGCCCGGTGAAAAAAAACGGGACGAAATGATCAAGGGGAGATAGGTGCGCATGAGATACATGGTCGTTTTTACCGCGATCGCATTACTCACAGGCTGCAGCGATTTTAACAATTTCTACGAGTCCGGTCGGGAGGGGCGGAGAGAAAAAGGGGCCGGGCCCGGCGTCGTCGCGGTCGTCGGCCCGGACGAGGTAACGATGGAGGACCTCTCGCGCGCGCTCGAGAGGATGCCGTTTAAGAAAAGAAAGCTCTATCAGTCCTCGCCTCAGAAGATGAGCGAGTTCCTGGACATATACATCAACCAGAAGGTCATTTACACGGAGGCCGTCAGGAAGGGGATCGACGAGAGGCGGGACGTAATCGAGAAGACCGAGAATTTCAGGAAACAGCTCATCGGTCAGACGTTCGGACAGGAAATTTTGAAGGACATTAAAGTGAGCGACGTCGAGATAGAAAACTATTACCGGCAGCACCGGAAGGATTACGAGCAGCTCGGAATAAGCGAAATCTTCATAAAGACCGGCCCCGTGAGCGGGGGAACGAAGGATGGGGCGCTGGCAAAAGCCGGGGAGGTGTCGGAGAGGGCTAAAGCGGGCGAGGACTGGAAAGAGCTCGTCAGGCGATTCTCGGACGACGGGGCTTCGAAGAAAAAAGACGGGGAGACAGTGTACATACAAAGGGGCAGGTTCAGCCCCGCCATCGATGACAGCTTTTCCGGATGAAAGAGGGGGAAATCACGAATCCGCTGGAAGTTGATGGCGGATACTTTATAATTAAGATAAACGAGGGGGCGGCGTCCCTCCCGGAGGGTCAGGTACGGCGCAAAATAGAATCCATACTGATCAACGAAAAGCTGGTCGAGTACGTTTACGGCCTCAGGGAAGAGTCGGGGGTCGAGGTTTACAGAGACAGATTAGAGGAGAGCATGAAAAGTGAATAGACAAAGAATGAGGTTAATGACGGTTCTATGCATAATAGCCGCGCTCACGGCCTTCGCCGGCGCTGGAAATTCGAGAGAGACGGTCGACCGGGTGGTCGCGATAGTCAATGACGACGTAATAACCCTGTCCGAGGTAAGGGAGCTGGCGCTCAGCATAAACCCCACATCGACGGAAGCCATAGACGAGAATTCGGTGCTTCAGCAGATGATCGAGCAGAAGCTTTTCGAGCAGGAAGCGGAAAAGCTCGGCATAAAAGTCACCGAAGCCGAGCTCGACGCCAGCATCAAGCAGGTACAGCAGAAATTCGGCCTGAACGACGAGCAGATGGTGGAGGTGCTTAAGAAACAGAACCTGACACCGGAGAGCTTCAGGGAACAGTGGAGGCTCCAGACCCTCGGGAACAAGCTGCTGGAATCGCAGCTAAAGAATAAAATAGTGGTCACGGAAGAAGAAGTAAACAATTACTACGTAGAGAAGTACGGGACGAGCGCCCCCGAGAGCACCGGCACAGTAGTCACCGAGACAAAGGCGGGCGAGGTAAAGATCGCGCACATACTCATATCGTCGAGGACGCCCGACGCGGAAGAGAAGGCAAGCAAAGTCGCGGAGCTCGCCAAATCCGGGCAGGACTTCGGGGCTCTCGCGAAGGAATACTCGGAAGACAACCTTTCCTCGGACAAAGGCGGGGACCTCGGTTACTTCAAGAAGGGAGACCTCATCGAGACCCTGGAGGTAGCTGTAGACTCTACGCCTGTCGGAGGGATAACCGGACCCGTCGAGTCACCGGCCGGATACCACATTATCAAAGTCCTCGAAAGGACCGAGTCGGAAAAGGTGGAGAAGGTGGAGAAGGATTCGGACTCTGATGCGGAATCGGGCAAGGTGCTCGCGATAGACGAAGAGACCAGAAAGGAAATCACGGACATACTTTACAAACAAAAAGCTGAAGCTCAGCTAAAAACATGGCTCGACAAGATCAAGGAAGACGCCTACATAGAGGTGAAGCTCTAGTCCTCAGTAAGACTCGTTATGATGTCGTTGTGCTGAGGGTATAGTTCAAGAAGTTCCTTGCGTGTTCCGAGCTCCCTGTCAGAGAAATCGAACCCCGGGGCGACGGTGGCTCCCATGAGCGCGAACTGACCCCCCTCGAGGAGATGCGCGCCCTGCCATATTCCGGCCGGGACGACCGCCTGCACGAACTGCCCCGCCCTTATGTCGTGTCCTAAAAATAACACCTTGATCGTCCCGCTCGGGTGTATGAGCACGAGCTTTACAGGGTCGCCCATATAAAAATGGTAGACCTCGTCGCTTTTAAGCCTGTGCATCCTGGACCGGGTACCGGGGGTCAGGAGGTAGAATATAGCCGTGCTGTGAGATTTATCCGAGTCATAGCGCTCCGGAAGGGACGTTCTTTCTATGTTCTCGGCGGAACGGTAGGTCTCGACGTAATAACCCCCTTCCCCTGGGAGCGGTTTCATATTGTAGAGTTTGATTATCCTTTCGGCAGTCAGCATTCTTTTTCCTCCTCGGGTACGGGCCAATATCTTAACCGTATTTTTTATCTTTAATAAAACCCTCCTTGAATACCGGGGAAACGTGAATATTTTTAGAGTATGAGTTTAAAACCGATTTTAACGGAGGCATTAAAATGAGAATAAAAGTTTGGGAACCTTTCAGGAGCTTTAGGCCATTGTATGGGGACTTCGACAAGTGGTTCGACGAGGCTGCAAACGCTTACTCCCCTGTAAAAACCCCGGAAAACGGGGCCTGGCATCCGAATGTCGATGTATATGAAACGGAGGGAAGTTATGTGTTGAAAGCCGAGCTTCCCGGTGTCAGCAAAGAGGACATCAAGATCGATATCAACGACAATGTCCTCACGCTCAAAGGCGAGAAGAAGTTCGAGGAAAAGACTGAAAAAGACAATTATCTAAGAATCGAGCGGAGCTACGGAAGCTTCACGCGGACGTTCGCACTCTCGGACAAGGTGGACAGCGGAAACATCAAAGCCGCCTACAAGGACGGCGTGCTCGAGGTCACACTCCCCAAGAAAGAGGAAGCGAAGCCCAAAGAGATTAAAGTAGAAATCAACTGAAGATAAAAGAGCGGCCTCCCGGCGGGGCCGCTTTATTTTTCTTTACAAGCTCGAATCGTCCAAACCGCACGCACGGTACAGGGACGTTCCGAATCTCATAACCGGACCTGCGGATTCGATCCGGGATTATATCCCGGCGGATAAGAGCATTATCTATCGCAAGGGATATCTATAAGCCTGCCCGTTTCATGCATTCAGTATCGGGAGAATCCGGGGAAGGATAATAAGGGCTTAAAAAAAACAAGGGTAAGCCAGCGAAAACGAGTTTCACCGGCTCACCCTATGGAGGATGATGGCTGGTTAATATGAAGAATCCGCGGATTCTTCTCCATGCTACAGGAAATTAGTAATAATCCAAACTACCCAACCACCACCGGACAACTAAAATATAATATAAACCCGATTAAATCGAGAAAACAGAGGACGATAGTACTGATTTTAAGTACTCCTTTTTTCATATATTTGCTCGGTGGTAATACTTTCGTATTAAGGCCATAGTCGTAAATACACCCCAGGCCGGGGACGGGCGCAATAGAGACCCTGACAATCCCGCCTGCAGGGTACGCACGGGCAATCGCGGTCCGGGTGCAGTCAGGGCGCTCTGTCACATCTTATGGTAATTTTATATCCCTGTGAAAAAAATTATCGACAACTGGGTCCATATACCCGGCATACACTGCGGCTCCGTGACCTTGAGGGACGTGATGACGTACTACGGATACCCGTGGTCGGAAGCGATGTGCTTCGGTATCGGAGCCGGGCTCGGGTTCTATTATTCGGTTAAAGACGACATAAGCCCGACGAGGATGATATTCGTAAGGGGGCCCGAGATGGAGCCTACGTTTTTCAGCATAGCCGCAGGCCCGGCATCCTGGAAGCACGCGAACAATGACACGCTCGAAACCATAAAAAGTTCAATCGATAAAGACACGCCCGTAATAATACAGACGGATATCTATAATCTCGCTTACTACAACTCCTCCACACATTTCCCCGGGCACATAGTGTCCGTATGGGGTTATGACGACGGCGAAGGGGCGATGTATGTCGCGGATACACAGTTCGAGGGTCTCCATTCCGTGCCCTACGCAGACTTCCTCGAGGGGATGGGCTCTAAAGACCCCGCTAACCCCCTCGACTATAACTACATGGATATAGATCCGGAGAATAAGGTGAGGCCGCTCGCCGAGATCATCCCGGAAGCGATACGTCTTAACGCATTTAAGATGCTCGAAGGGGTAAAAGGGGTGAGGGGAGAATCGGGCGTCCGGATGATCAGGGAATGGTCGAACGACCTCCCTAACTGGAAGGACGCCGCCGACTGGAAGTGGTGCGCGCGCTTCGGGTATCAGGTGATAAAGAAAAGGGGGGTCGCGGGGGCGGGATTCAGGTGGATTTACAGGGATTTTCTTAAGGAGGCCGAGGACATCGTCCCCGGGCTCCGCGGGCTCGGACTCCCGGCGAGGATGAACCATATAGGGAACAAGTGGAGCGTCGTCGGGGCCGTGCTCAAGGATATCAGCGAAAAGGAGCGTCCTGACGAGGGGCTACTCCGGGACGCCTCGGCAAGGGCGGACGAGCTCTGGGCCCTCGAGCTCGATTTTTACAAGACAGTCATAGAAAAAGTCTGAATGAACAAATCCATGAAACTCCTTCTCTTCGACATCGACGGCACGATACTCCTTACGGACGGCGCGGGGACGAGGGCCGCAAACCGCGCGTTCGAGAAGGTCCACGGTCTCGGAGACGCCATGAAGGGCATAGACGCGGCGGGCAAAACAGACCCGCTGATAATGAGGGAGATGTTCGCGAACGGGCTTGCGAGGGATTACACGCAGGAAGAGGCCGAGGAGTTATACAGGGAATACGTGATATTTCTCGAAGAGGAGGTCGAAAATTGCCGGATCGAGGTAATGCCCGGGATCCCGTATCTGCTCGAGAGCCTTTCGTCGAGAACCGATGTAATGCTCGGGATTGCAACCGGAAACATAGAGCACGGCGCGCGTATTAAACTGAGAAAATCGGGGCTCGACTCCCACTTCAGCGTCGGCGGCTTCGGCTCCGACTCGGGCAGCAGGGAAGCGCTCATCAGGGTCGCCATAGAGCGGGCCAGAGGATCATTTACAGGATTCGGAGGATTTCGAGAAAGTATACGTGATCGGCGACACGCCCCACGACATCGTTCACGGGCGTGCGGCGGGGGCGGTAACGGTAGCGGTAGCCACGGGGAGATATTCGTTAACGGAGCTTATGGAGCACCGTCCGGACTACCTCTTCGAGCACTTGGCGGATTATGAAAATGTGATAAGAATATTCGATTGATAGTGCGGGTCTACAACAAGCGCCTCAGAATAGAGGCAAGCCTTTCGTAATCGTCCTTCAGGAACCTCGACAGGCTCTTTCCCATCCTGACCATGAAGTCCTTATCGTTTTTCCTCGCCCTCTGCGCACCCAGGAGCGAGGATATGATGAGGTCGTCGGCGGGTACGTTCGGAGATGTGATAATAGCCCTGAGAAAAAAGTCCTCGGAGGAGAGCGCCTCTTTCTCATCGTCAGTGCACTCAAAAACGAAGGAATGTATGGGCGGGGGGAGCGGCGAGAGGGCGAACCTTATTTTCCCCCGGTCGAGATATCCCAGCGTGAGCACGTGGAACTCGGTCTTCAAGAGCTCGAATATCTGGGGCTGCTCCCTTCTCAGCTCCTCCATGCTCATATCGTAGGCGTCGGGCTTTCTCCCGGGCTCCCTGCTCCCCGTGATTATTTCGTAGACGAGCCCGTAAACGGGAGAGCCGGCACCGGTCCTTACGAAGCTCCCGAAAGGAGGGGCTTCCCCTACCCTGGGGGCCCGTGCGATGAAACCCTTCGTCCCCGATTCTACGACCTCCCCTATATAATCGCTCATACGCCCGGAATCCTTTTGGACAATCCTTTCCTCGATACTGTAACCGCGAAATCCGATTTGACCATCGCCTCCCTTATAAGCGAGAAGAAGAAATCCCTGTCCTTCGCCTTCACCACCGCCTGCTCGTGCGCCTCGGCGATCGACACCGGATAACCCTTCCCTTTTTTCGCCTGATCGAATATGAGGGTGTGTACGAGCGAAAGCAGCCTGCCGTCCTCAGCGACCCATTTCGGGACCTCGACCCTGGCTATTTCCTCGCCGATATTTATATAGAAGAAATAAATATGGTGCTCTCCGTACATCTCCAGAATCCTCGACGAGCTTTTGAAAACAGCGGAAGCCTCGCCCGTATCGAGCACGGTCGAGAAGAGGAACCTGTCGGTAAGCCCTTCGATCGGAGAACACGGAAGCTCGGGGAGCTCCGTATAAGGACACTGGTTACAGAAGCTCACTTTCTCGGGACATAGACCCACCCTGAGCGCGTTTATCACGTCGGTGCTCCCGGGATAGCTTATGTATCCCGCTACAGGGACCCGGAGGGTCCTGAATTCTTCCAATATGCGGAGGAAAGGGACCATGATGCCGCTCCTGAAGTCTGACGGGAGCCGCCTCGAGTCTCCAGAGAATGAGCGTCCCGTCGGAAAGGGCGATCGTGTTTCCCTCCGCTTCGTTGCCTTTGACAAGCTCGAGAATCCTCTCGAATTCCATTAGCGTCCTCTTGAGCGAAATGACCTCGCTGTCGGCGGGAATCCTTTTCCCTCCCCATGCCGTGAACCTGTCCTCGTCCCTGTAGAAGAGCGACGGCCCCGAGCCGAGCCTGGCACCGGCCTTATCACCGTAGGTGAGGGCTATAGAGCTTATATTGATCAGGTAGCAGGGCAGCGCTTCGTGCCTGTCGGGGAATATCTGAGAGCCGTCGGAAGAAAAGGCCGTGTAGTTACGAGGGCGCTCGGGAAGCGGGTGGGCACTCGCGAGCGGCGAGGAAATTCCGGCTACGAGCCAGGAGGTCCTGCTCTCCTCGACCTTCCGGGAGAGCTCCTCCCAGTTGTCCGATTTAAGTCTCAACTCCTCTTCGGCGAGCCTTATCCTATCCGAAAGCTCACAGGCGAAGTCCTTCCGCTCCCTTATCATCGAATCAATTTGTGATTTTACAAGGTGGAAGTTGAGCACGCTTGAGGAAAAGATAACACACTTTACAGGCGTTATAAATCAAGGGCGGGCGCCCCCGCTCCCTAAATAAAAAAAGGCGGGCAATTCCAGAAGGGAACGCCCGCCTTTGAGTTTTATATTCTTTTATTCTTCTTTGGATTTATGGATTACATCATGCCGCCCATTCCGGGGTGCATGCCCCCCATTCCGCCTCCGCCGCCTCCGCCGCCCATTTCTTCCTTGGACTGCGGCTTCTCGGCTATCAGCGCTTCCGTCGTGAGCAGCAGGCCCGCAACACTCGATGCGTTCTGCATCGCGCTCCTCGTTACCTTCGCGGGGTCCACTATCCCGGCCTCTATCATGTCGCAGTACTCGAGCTTGGCTGCGTCGAATCCGTTCGCACCCTTCTCCTCGCTCACCTTCCCCACGACTATAGATCCGTCCCACCCGGCGTTAGCCGCTATCCCTCTCAAAGGCTCCTCGAGCGCTCTCCTCACTATGCTCACACCGGCCTTCTCCTCGTCGTCAGCCCCCTGGAACCCGTCTACTGCCTTTATAGCCCTTATGAGCGCTACTCCGCCCCCGGCCACTATGCCTTCCTCTACTGCAGCCCTCGTGGCGTTAAGCGCGTCCTCGACCCTGGCCTTCTTCTCCTTCATCTCGGCCTCTGTCGCCGCCCCCACTCGTATCACGGCTACTCCTCCGGCGAGCTTCGCGAGCCTTTCCTGGAGCTTCTCCCTGTCGTACTCCCCGCTCGCCTCTTCCACCTGCGCCTTTATCTGCTTTATACGTCCCTCTATCTCCCCCTTCTTCCCAGCTCCGCCTATTATCGTAGTATTGTCCTTGTCTATCACTATCTTCTTTGCCCTTCCAAGGTCCTGGAGCTTCGTGTTCTCGAGCTTCATCCCGGCCTCTTCCGCTACCACCTTGCCCCCGGTGAGCACCGCTATGTCCTCTAACATCGACTTACGCCTGTCCCCGAACCCGGGAGCCTTTACGGCTGCTGCCTTGAGCGTCCCTCTAAGCTTATTCACAACCAGGGTGGCAAGGGCCTCCCCCTCTATATCCTCCGCCATTACCAATAGCGGCTTCGTGCTCCTCGCTACCTCTTCGAGCAATGGAACCATGTCCTTCATATTCGATATCTTCTTGTCGAACATCAGTATCACCGGGTCTTCCAGCTCTATGTGCATCTTCTCGGGGTCCGTTATGAAGTACGGGCTCAGGTACCCTCTGTCAAACTGCATACCCTCCACCACGTCGAGCTCGGTCTCGAGGCTCTTCCCCTCTTCGACCGTTATTACTCCGTCCTTCCCCACCTTCTCCATTGCGTCCGCTATGATGTTCCCTATCGTAGCGTCCCCGTTCGCCGATACCGTAGCCACCTGCGCTATCTCGGTACGGCTCTTTATCTGCTTACTCTGCTTCTTTATGCTCTCCACCACCACTTCCACGGCCTTGTCTATGCCGCGCTTCAGCTTCATCGGGTCGTGCCCCGCGGCTACGAGCTTTATCCCTTCACGGAATATCGCCTGCGCCAGTATCGTCGCTGTCGTCGTTCCGTCTCCGGCTACGTCGCTCGTACGGGACGCCACTTCCTTCACCATCTGCGCCCCCATGTTCTCGAACCTGTCCTCGAGCTCTATTTCCTTCGCCACCGTGACCCCGTCCTTCGTCACTATCGGCGCCCCGTATGTCTTCTCTATAAGTACGTTCCGGCCCCTCGGCCCGAGCGTCGCCTTTACCGCGTTCGCCAAAGTGTTCACGCCCTTTAGTATCGCGTCCTGCGCCGCCCTCTCAAATTTTATTTCCTTCGCTGCCATTGCTTGTGTGACCTCCTGAATGTTTTCTATGGACTACTATTTATTCAATCGATTATGGCTAATATGTCTTCTTCCCTGAGTATAAGGTAATCCTCTCCTTCTATGCTTATCTCGATTGCCCCATACTTGTTGAAGAGTACTTTGTCGCCCTTCTTAACATCGAGCGGTTTTTTCGTACCGTCTTCGAGTATTCTCCCCGTCCCGACTGCTACCACCTTCCCTTCCTGCGGCTTCTCTTTTGCTGTATCGGGAATGATAATACCGCCCTTGGTCTTTTCTTCGGTATCGAGTATCTCTATTAAAACTTTATCGTGCAGTGGCCTTACCTTCATTGCAAACTTCCTCCTTACAAGGTTATTATATGATATTTATAACTGGCTGGAATTAGTGTGTTTACCCTAATAAGCTTTCGTGCCGCGAATTAAAATAACCATCTCGACTGTTTTGTCAAGTTTAAACGGTATATTGTACCGAAAGAAAATCATAAATTAAAGACGCCTTACGGATTCTTGAAAATTAAACGTAAAAACGATATGTTAAGTCCTTACGCCGGAAACCGCAAAACCGGCATTCTTTGAGAAGCCCTCGGCGGCACCGAAATTACGGGGAATATAATTGAGGGCAGAGGGATAGAGCACTATAGATAAACCAATAATTCCGACCGAAGTGATCAAGGCTTCCGACCCGGAAGCGCCCCGGAGGGCAGCCTCCGTTGTCGAAAGCGGCGGACTGATCATATACCCGACGGAGACCCTTTACGGGATAGGGGGCCTGGCGTCGAGCGAAAAATCAGCGGGGAGGGTCTTCGATATCAAAGGACGGCCCCACGGCAGCCCTATCCCGATACTGGGAAGGGATATTAAAATGCTGGAGGACCTGGTCGAATTCAATGAAACGGCCGCTTCCCTTGCGGAGAAGTTCTGGCCGGGACCCCTTACACTCGTATTAAGGGAAAGGGGGAAGCTCCCTGCGCTCATAACGGCGGGCACGGGAAAAGCGGCTGTGAGGGTCTCCGCCCACCTTTTCGTAATAAGGCTGTTTAATGAATTGGACTGCCCTGTTACATCGACGAGCGCTAACCTGAGCGGCGGTGACAACCTGCTCGAATTCTACGAAATTTATGATACATTCAACGGTAAAGTTGAACTTATAATAGATTCTGGTAACATTCCGCCCTCGAAAGGGTCAACGGTTGTGGACGTGACGACAACACCCCCCGAAATAATAAGGGAGGGAGACATAACCTTCCGTGAATTAAAGGAGTTTTTTTAATGCCGACGGTGAGAGGATTCAAGGGAATAAGATATAATCCCGACAAAATTGAAGACTTTGGCAGCGTCCTGGCCCCCCCTTATGACGTTATCAGCCCCCGCGAGCAGGAAGAATTCCACGAAGCCGATCCCCTGAACGTAATACGCCTCATCCTCCCCAAGGGAGAGGGGGATTCGAAATACGAACGGTCGGCCAAAGTTTTCAGGGATTGGTTTCTCGACGACACGCTCATCCAGGACAGGGAACCGAGCATCTATCCCTATTATCAGGACTTCGAGGAAAACGGAAAAAGATATACGCGCAAGGGTTTCATCGCCAGGGTGAAGCTCGAAGACTTCTCGACGAAAAAGATCCTGCCTCACGAAATGACTTTCCCCAAACATAAGCTCGACAGACTCAAACTGAATACCGCGTGCAGGGCCAATATGAGCCCGGTATTCTCGGTTTACTCCGACCCCGAGGGGTCCATAGAGAAGATGATAGACGAGAGGCTTCCGGAAAAGCCCATATTCGACATAGTATATAAGGACGGCATAAGAAACAGGCTATGGAAGATTTCGGACGCCGGGACCATCTCGTTCATAACCGGTAAGATGGCCGACATAAGCTTCCTTATCGCAGACGGCCATCACAGGTACGAGACCGCTCTCGAATACAGGAATATACAGAGGGGAATAAAGGACGGGTCCGGGGAAGAGCCCTTCGATTACGTGATGATGTATATAGCGAGGGGGGAAGGAGAAGGTCTCATCATCAACCCCACACACAGGATCGTTAAAAACCTCGGCCAATACACGGCAGACGGGTTTCTCGAAAGACTCGCTCAGGAATTCGAGGTCGAAAAAATGCCCTTCAGGAAGGGGATCGAAGACATCGGCTACGAAGAATTTACCGTTGTTACGAGCGACCGCGGAATCCACATACAGAATATCCTCGCCTAAAGCCGCACAGCCGGAATACGCAAGATTGGGGGTCATGCTTCTTCACAACATAGTGTTTAAAAAGATCCTGAACGAAGAAGAATCCGGCATTTTCTATACGAAGTATCTGGACGAGGCGCTCGGGCTTGTGAGGGACGGCGGGTACAAGCTCGCTTTCATTCTCCCCGAACTCAGGGCAAGCGACATATTCGAGGTCGTGACGACAGGCGAGAGGATGCCTCATAAGACTACATATTTTTACCCGAAGATACTCTCGGGCCTTACGTTTAATCCCCTCTGGTAAACCGTACCGCTCTGTGTATTCAAAGCTCCACGCCGTGTGAAACGGTGCTATACCGGCCAAAATGCCATTTTCGTTAAATTACTTCGCCTCCGGCCCCAAATTGATTTATAATTTATCCGGCATTAAAAATTAACAGGTAATTTTTACAAAACGATCCGGTTATTTCGGAGGGAGAAAGATATGTCGGCTTTTCTGATACTGCTGGTAATAATCGCTCTTGTCGTCCTGGCATTCGTAGGGATCTATAACGGGCTCGTAAGACTGCGCAACATGTGCGAGCAGGCGTGGTCCGATATAGATGTACAGCTTAAAAGAAGGTACGACCTCATTCCAAACCTCGTAGAAACCGTGAAGGGCTACGCTTCGCACGAAAAAGAAACGTTCGAGAAGGTCGTGCAGGCGAGAAGCCAGGCGATGCAGGCCACTTCCCCGGCCGACAAGGCCCAGGCAGAGAATATTCTGCAATCGACGTCTAAAGAGCCTCTTCGCTATTGCCGAAGCGTACCCGGACCTCAAGGCAAACCAGAACTTCATACAGCTCCAGACGGAGCTCGCCAATATAGAAGAGCAGATCCAGCTCGCACGCCGCTATTATAATGCGGTAGTGAGGGACCTGAACACGAAGATAGAGTCGGTGCCGAGCAACTTCGTCGCAAGCATGTTCAATTTCCAGAAGAGAGAGTATTTCGAGCTCGAATCCGCCGAGGAAAGAAAGGCCCCGCAGGTGAGCTTCAGCTAGAAACGTACACGCCTGAAACGGACATTCTCCCGAATGAGCAGATTAACAACCCTGATATTATTGGTCCTCGCCTTCCTGAGCTTTTCATTTTCGGCAGGGGCGCGGGCAGAGGAAATAAAGAACTTTCACTCGGAAATATCCATAAGCCGGGACGGGACGCTAAATGTCCGTGAAGACATAGAATACGATTTCCAGTACGCCGAGAGGCACGGAATCTACAGGGACATCCCGTACAAATACGACTTCGGATATAAGAGGTACAGCATCAGGCTCGACGTGAAAAGCGTTACCGATTTTAACGGAGATCCGTACAAATACGAAGTAAGCAGCTCCGGAGGAAATATCCACATCAGGATCGGCGATCCGGATACGACAGTGACAGGGGTGCACGGCTACAGCATCGAATATACGGTCAGGGGGGCGATTGCGTTTTTTGAAGACCACGACGAGCTATACTGGAACGTAACGGGTGACGAATGGAGAGTCTCGATAATGAGAGCGAGCGCCGGGGTCTCTTTCGACGTAGAGACGAGTGATGGTGTGGAGGCCGAATGCTATACGGGGGTGCGGGGCTCGACCGATAAGGAATGCAATCATAAAATTACCGCGGGAAAGGTAAACTTTCTGGCTACGAGCTCGCTCTGGGCGGGTCAGGGACTCACCATCGTGGTCGGACTGCCCAAAGGCTCGATCGAGGAACCCTCGCCAACGACTAAAGCGCTATGGTTCCTTACCGATAACTGGTATTTCGGCCTGCCGTTTCTCACATTCTTCGTCATAACGTACATATGGAGCAGCCGGGGGAGAGACCCCGAGGGAAGGGGGGTGATCACTGTCCGGTATGAGCCGCCCAAGGACCTGACCCCCGCCGAAGCGGGGACTCTCGTCGATGAAAGGGCCGACATCCTCGACATCACGTCCACCATAGTCGACCTCGCGGTGAGGGGGTATCTCAAGATCGAAGAAACCGAAAGCACGAAATTCTATTTCTTCACCGACAGGGATTACAGGCTCTTAAAAACAAAGGAGCCGGGCCCGGGTGAATTAAAACCCCACGAAGAGAAGATCTTTTCGGGAATCTTCAAGGGCAGGGAGAAAGTTCTGGTTTCAGACCTGAGAGACAAATTCTACACCGAGCTGCCGCCCATTAAAAAGGCGCTATACGGAGAGCTCGTCGGTAAAAAATATTTCCCGGCTGACCCGGAGAAGGTGAAGGGCATTTATAAATGGATAGGAATAATAATACTGATTTTGGCATTTGTGCTATTCAGCAACTTCCTTCTGAAAGTCTCTATCGCGCTTTCGGGGCTGATAATACTCATATCGTCGAGATACATGCCGAGAAAAACCAGGGAGGGGACACTCCTCAACGAAGAGCTTCTGGGGTTCAGGGAATTCATCGACAGGGCGGAAAAGAACAGGATCGAAGCCCTGGCAAAGGACGACCCGACGCTCTTCGACAGGGTCCTTCCGTTCGCGCTCGTATTCGGACTCGAGGACAAGTGGGCCGACGCGTTCCGGGACATGTACAGGGAACCGCCGTCCTGGTATTCCTCGCCCAATTATAGAAACTCTTTTACGCCGAACACGTTCGTCTCCGATCTCGGAAGGAGCCTGGGCGTTATGAACAGCTCCCTCTCCTCAACACCGAGGAAGTCGGGCGGGAGCGGATTGGGAGGCGGCGGGTCGAGCGGAGGCGGGTTCGGCGGAGGGGGAGGCGGGTCATGGTAATTGCTCCCGGGCTCCGGAGAGGCAGGATAATACGACGCCCCGATCTACACATATAACAAGGTTTCCCGATCCATACGGGTCTTTATCCGTCCAGCCGGAGAATACTCCGACATAATAGTAATCAACCGTCATCATTAATAATATGTACCTGCAAAGATTATCCCATTTTTAACCGGAATGGGATTATAATTTGTTAGCGGTGTTTCGGTTATCAGATTCGGCGGCGAATTGCTTTTTGCCGTTGATGGGGGGGCCGATTGCTGACGGCGATATAAGGGGCAGCCATACTAAGTGAATTCGTTTGACGGGTACGCTCCTGAATTCATCTCAGACAGTTAATTCAGGACGCGACACGAGGCGTGAATGAGTCTTGGCGGCATGTATTCGCGAAAACTCAGCACCGTTTCATATTTCTCTTAAGCACACTTAACAGGAAGCAGGAGAATGCGAGACAAATCCAAAACAAGAAGCGGGCTAACAGAAGAACCTAAGGAAATAAAAAAACGGTCCGGCGCAGACGGCGGTGCGCCACACAGCGCCGGGTCAACCTCCCAACCGCATTCCGACCAGCAATCTCTATATAAATCATTTTATGAATTCAGCCCGCTCATGAACTTCACGATCGACAGAGAAGGAATAGTCAGAGCCGTGAATTCAATCGGCGCGGAGCACCTCGGTTACTCCGCGGGGGAACTTATAGGGCAGCCTGTCCTTAATGTGTTTTATCCCGAGGATAGAAAAAGCGTTCTCGCTCAGATGAAAAAATGCCTGAACAACCCGAACAAGGTACACACGTGGGAGATCCGCAAGGTTAAAAAAGACGGCAGCATGATCTGGGTCCGTGAAAACGCCAACGCGACGCTCATCGGCAATAGAAAAACCTGCATAAATATATTATGCGAAGACATCACGGAAATGAAGAACGCGGAGTTCTTGCTGAATACGGAAAATAAAGTGCTCGAGATGATCACGCGGAACTCGTCATTAAGCCGCACCCTCGATTATTTATGCCGGGAAATAGAGATACAGTCGCCCGGAATGCTCTGTTCCTTCCTCCTCGTGGACGAGAAGGGAAAACATCTCAGGCACGGCGCCGCGCCGAGCCTGCCGAAAGAATACATAAAAGCCATAGACGGCCTGCAGATAGGGCCCTCTATCGGCTCGTGCGGCACCGCGGCTTACATGAAAAAGCCCGTAATCGTAAGCGACATTGAAACTGATCCGCTGTGGGCGGATTACAAACACCTGGCATTAAAGCACGATCTCAAAGCCTGCTGGTCCACCCCCATAATATCTACCGATAAGAATGTCCTCGGCACCTTCGCCATGTACTACGACCACACCAATTCCCCGAGCTCTCGTGAAAAAAAGATCATAGAAACGGCGACGAACCTGGCCCGGATTGCAATCGAGCGGATGAAAACGCAGGAACTCGCCAAGAGTTTCGGTGAAATCCTCGAAGAATCCCTGAATGAGATTTATATTTTCGATGCGGAATCGTACAAGTTCCTCCAGGTGAATAAGGGCGCCAGACTCAACCTCGGATATACATCCGATGAATTTCTCGATCTCGACCCAATCGATATAAACCCCGACCTCACGCCGGACTTCTTCGGCAAAGTCGAACCCCTGATTTCCGGCGACCGTAAAAAAATAAGGGCCGAAGGCGTGCACCGGCGAAAGGACGGCACGCTGTATCCGGTCGAAACATATCTGCAGGTATCAGGCTTCAAAGGCAGGAAGGCATTCATAGCCGACGTTATCGATATAACCGAGTCGAAAAAAAGGGAAGAAGAGCTAAGGGAGCACGTCGAGCAGCTGTCCAAAAAGAACAGATACGAATCGATTATAAGAGCAGTATCTGAGAATGTTCATCAATCGCTCGATTTGCAGGAAGTTTTCGATAACGCAGTGGATGCGCTGAACAAAAACGTGGAAGGGGCCAGCAATGTAGTTATTTTCGTCGTCGAGGGGAATGATGCGGTATTAATGGCGGACAGGGGACACTCCGACTGGTACATAGAGCGCGTAAGAAGAATTCCCTATCCCAAAGGCGCGACGTGGAAAACGATCCTGGAAGGAAAACCCAGGTATGTACCTGACACTGACGAAGACAACGCATTAGGCCCCGCGGGAAAAGAGTTCGGAACGAAGAGCTATTTGTCCATGCCCATCCAGTCCGATGACATAACCGTCGGCTGCATACATATTCATTCTGAGGAAAAGAACCGGTTCTGCTCAGAAGACCTCGACATGCTCCAGATCGTGGCCAGGCAGCTGGAATCGGCCATTAAGAACGCAAGACAAGCCGAGGCGCTGAAGAAGTCCGAGGAGGACATTAAACAAAAATTAGGGGAACTGTCCAAGAAAAAAAGATACGAAGAAATTATCGGTACGATCACAAGGAGCGTTCACAGCTCGATAGATATTCAGGACGTCCTTGAAAATGCGATGGACGCCATGAACAAAAATATTGACGGGTCAGACAACGTCTCGATTTATTTCGTCGAAGGCACAGAAGCGGTGATAAAAGCCCACCGCGGGTATCCCGAATGGTTCATTGATAAAGTGAAACGGATACCTTATCCGAAAGGCTTTACCTGGAAAACGATAATAGACGGGAGGTTGATCTACAGTCCTGATATAGAAACGGATACTGTCATAGGACAGGCCGGAAGGGACGTGGGAACGAAGAGCTACGCCTCGATGCCGATAAAATATGACGGTAATATAATCGGATGTATAAATATAAATTCATTCAGAAAGAACGCGTTCAATAAAGAGGAACTCGACCTCCTCGAGATGATCGCCGCCCAGATAGAGATCGCGGTCAATAACGCCCGGCAGGCAGAGGCCCTCAAGGAATCCGAAGCTCGGTACAGGACGCTCTTCGAACAGACCCCTTTAGGCATCTACACGTACGATAAGAACCTGATAATTACAAACGCCAATGTGAGGCACGCGGAAATCATGCAGTCCTCACGCGAAAAAATAATCGGCCTCGATATAAACGATCTCAAGGATAAGTCATTTAATTACATTCACGAAAGGGCGGTCCTGGGATACGGATCGAGACATGAGGGCTACTACCGGTCGACGACCGGAGCCGCAGTGCCCTATCTTCACGTGTATTGCGCACCGCTCCGGGACGCCCAGGGCAATATCGTCGGCGGAATGTCGGTAGTGGAAGACATAACCGAACGCAAGAAAGCGGAAGAAGAGCTTAGCCTGTCGAAGCAAAACTACGAGGCGCTGGTCAATACCGTGGAAGGGATAGTCTGGGAGGCGGATATCAATCCGATCAACTTCACCTTTGTCAGCAAACAAGCGGAGCATATACTCGGCTACCCTTGGGAAGAATGGGTAAACCAAAACCAGATCTGGGTTGAGAAGGTCCACCCCGAAGACAGAGACTGGGTGGTCGAGTTTTGCACGACGGAGACGACCAAAAAAAAGGACCATGTCATCGAATATAGAATGATCGCGGCCGACGGGCGGACGGTATGGCTGAGAGACATAGTGTCCGTTATCGTCGAGCACGATCAGGCAGCGGGTCTGAGAGGTCTGATGATCGACATCACGGACCTGAAGCACGCCGAGATGAAGCTGAAAGAGAGCGCGAACAGGTACCGGACCCTGGTTGAAAATATAAACGACCTGATCGTAGAAACCAGCGCGGACGGCAGGTTCATTTATTTGAGCCCGAAACATGAAGAAATCCTCGGATATAAACCTGAAGAGCTCATGGGCAGAAATATTTTCGAGAACATTCATCCGGACGATACTCCCGATCGCCTTGAAAGAATTCAGCAGGGTAATAGGGAGCCAGACCCCGGGCAAAGCGGTTTTCAGATACAGGCACAAGAACGGCAACTGGAGATGGTTTGAAAGTACGGGCCAGACCGTCGATACCGTGAGCGGAGAGATAAGGTGCGTCATCGTATCACGGGACATTACAGACAGGAAGAGATTCGAAGAGGAGCTTTTCAAAGCGGAAAAGCTCGAGTCACTCGGGGTACTGGCCGGAGGCATAGCGCACGACTTCAACAACCTGCTCACCGTTATACTCGGGAATATTTCGGTATCGAAAATGAAACTCGACCCGAAGGACAAAATACACGGCAGGTTAGTGGATGCGGAAAACGCGTCTTTCAGGGCCAGGGACCTGACTTCACAGCTGCTGACATTCTCAAAGGGCGGAGCCCCGGTGAAGGAATTCCTGCAATCACTGGGCGATTTGATCGTCGATACCGCCAATTTCGTGGTCAGCGGATCAAAAGTCAAATGTGAATTCGAAATCGACGAAGACCTGTGGCCGGTGGAAGTGGACGAGGGTCAGATAAGTCAGGTCATTCATAACCTCATAATCAATTCGGACCAGGCCATGCCCGACGGAGGCATCATCAAGGTGGGCGCCGGGAACGTCGAGCTCGGCGCAAACAACGAGCCCCGTCTCAAAGAGGGCAGATACCTGAATATTACGATCGAAGATACGGGAATAGGCATGGCAAAAGAGCTTATGGACAAGATATTCGACCCTTATTTCACGACCAAACAGAGGGGGAGCGGTCTCGGACTGGCTACCGTATATTCGATCGTCAGAAACCACGAGGGTCACATAGAGGTTTCGTCAAAAATAGGGGCGGGCACGAGGTTCGATCTCTACATTCCGGCCGCAAAGGTCAAGGTGAGAAATATTATCGGCGAACAAAATATCGAGACCGGGAGCGGGAAAATACTTGTAATGGACGACGAACAGATGGTGCGGGACGTAGCCGGGGAAATGATCATACAGATGGGGTACGAGGTCGAGTACGCGTCTGACGGGCGCGAAGCCGTGGATAGGTATACCAGGGCCATGGAAGCGGGAAACCCCTTCGACGCGGTAATGGTCGATCTCACCGTGCCGGGCGGGATGGGGGGAGAGGAGGCTCAAAAGAAGCTGATGGAAATAGATCCGGCGGTCAGGTCGATAGTGTCGAGCGGTTACTCAAACGACCCGGTGATGTCAAAATATGAAGAATACGGGTTCAGGGGCGTGGTAACGAAACCTTACAACATCGAGCTCCTGAGCAAAGTCATCCACAGTGTCCTGAACGATACGGGAAATATTAAATTCATCAACAAAAACGCGGCGGAATCACAGTAAAAATTTGATTTAATTCGAAGTTTCCGCTGCCGGAACCGGCTGGCCGCCCGGGCCGCGAATTTCCGAGTCCGAGTTGAATATAACCACTTTTCCTATATACTACGTTCTTTCCCGCAATTTCGGGCTGTATTTCAGCACAATCATATGGAATCCAAATATATAAGGAATTTTTCTATCATCGCGCACGTGGACCACGGCAAATCCACGCTTGCGGACAGGCTGCTCGAATTCACGGGGACCCTCACCGAAAGGGACAGGACAGAGCAGTTTCTCGACAACATGGAGATCGAGAAGGAAAGGGGCATAACGATAAAGGCCCAGGCCGTGAGGATTTACTACAACGCCGACGACGGGATCAGATACGAATTCAACCTTATAGACACCCCGGGGCACGTGGATTTCAGCTACGAAGTCTCGAGGAGCCTGATGGCTTGCGAGGGGGCGCTCCTCGTAGTCGACGCCTCGCAGGGGGTTGAAGCCCAGACGGTGGCGAACGCGTACCTTGCTTCCGATTCGGGACTCGAGCTCATACCCGTGATAAACAAGATAGACCTGCCGGCAGCGGACCCTGAGAGGGTGAGGACGGAAATCGAGGAAGTAATCGGCATAAGCGCCGAAGAGCGCAATACTCGCAAGCGCCAAGGAAGGGATCGGCACGAAGGAGATTCTCGAATCGATCGTAAAAAACATCCCCCCGCCCCCCGACAAGTCGCATCTGCCCCTCAACGCCCTGATATTCGACAGCTGGTTCGACTCATACCAGGGCGTGGTAATGCTGATAAGGGTATTCGAGGGAAAGATCAAGCTCGGTGAGCGAATCAGGTTTGTGTCCACCGGCAGACCGTTCGAGATAAAAAAAATCGGCGTCTTCTCACCGCGGGCTATCGAAGTGGAGGAACTCGGAACCGGAGAGGTGGGATTCGTATCGGCATCTATAAAAGACATAAGCGAGGCGAAGGTAGGGGATACGATTACGAGCGATTTGAATCCGACCGAGAGACCACTCACCGGCTTCCGTGTTATGAAGCCCATGGTATTCAGCGGTCTTTACCCGATTGAACCGAGTGACTATGACAGGCTCAGGGAGGCGCTCGAAAAACTGGGATTGAACGACTCGTCCCTGGTATACGAACCGGAAACATCGATAGCGCTGGGCTTCGGTTTCCGCTGCGGTTTCCTTGGGCTCCTGCACATGGAGATCGTGAAGGAGAGGCTCGAGCGCGAGTTCGAGCTCGAGCTTATAACGACCGCGCCGACAGTGATATACAGGGCAACCGACATGAAGAGAGAGGTATTTTACGTAAATAATCCGAGCGAGCTTCCGACGCCCGACAGGCTGGAGATGGTCGAAGAGCCTTACGTCCTGGTCTCACTCCATACGCCCGGTAAATACCTGGGGGCGATTTTCGACCTGTGCATAAAAAAGCGGGGTATTCAGCGCGATATAAGATACGTAACCCAGGACAGGGTCATCGTGGAATACGAGATACCGCTCTCGGAGATAGTGTTCGACTTCTATGACAAGCTGAAATCCATTTCGAGGGGATACGCCTCGATGGACTATGACCCCATTGGATATAAGGAAGCGGACCTTATAAAACTGGACGTACTCGTAAACGGCGACGCCGTCGACGCGCTTTCGATCATCGTGCACAAGGAAAAAGTGTACGAAAGGGCGAGAGACCTGATAGCGAAGCTCAGGTCGCTTATCCCCCGCCAGCTCTATGAAGTAGTGATCCAGGCAGCCATAGGGAACAGGATAATAGCGCGCGAGTCGGTCAAGGCGTTAAGAAAAGACGTAACCGCCAAATGCTACGGCGGAGACGTGACGAGGAAGAGGAAGCTCCTCGAAAAACAGAAGAAAGGCAAGAAACGCTTAAAACAAATCGGCAAGATCGAAATACCCCAGGAAGCGTTCCTCGCCGTGCTCAAGACCTAGAGAGACGTATCCAGGGGCACCACACCCGCATGTTTTACCTCTTATTCGCAGACATCATCATCTCCGTAATCGCGTAGGTCGCTCCGCTCACCGCTCCGGGATCGGTGACGACGTTAATGATTGCCGGGACGCCTGAAGAAAAGGCCCTCCCGATCGCGGGCTCAAGCTCGCGGGGATCGTCTATAAGCTCGCCGTAGCCGCCTAACGCCCTTAGCACCTCGTGAAAAGGAATGAAGCCCAGATCTACACCCTCTGCCTTAGAGCCCTTCCCGTATGTTATCTCTATCTGATGTTTGGTCATCCCCCAGGCGCTGTCGTTACACACGACGGCGACGAAGGGCAGCTTGTGCCTTAACGCCGTCTCGAACTCCATGAAGTTCATTCCGATGGCGCCGTCGCCCGTGATGAGCGCCACCTGCTTCCGAGGGCTCGCGACTTTTGCCCCTATCGCGAACGGCACGCCCACACCCATGCACCCGAGCGGCCCGCCCTTCACATAATGCCCGGGCCTCCTGACCCTGTAATGACCGTCCGTCCAGGCCTGCGTGTCACCCCCGTCTATGACGAGTATGCCCTCTTCGCCGATGACGTCTTCGACCGCCTTAGCCACCCTGACCGGATGTATCGGGACCCCGGAGGACTTCCTGAGTTTATCGGCCTCCTTCCACCTATCACGGCGGAGCGCTTGAGCCTTTTTCAGCCAGGCCGAGTAATCGGGCCCGATAGTGTGCTCTTCCAGATAATCCGAAAGCTCCGACAGGACGGTCGTCAGATCCCCCGCAATGCCCAGATCAGCCGGCCTGTTCCTGCCTATCTCCCCCGGATCGATGTCGACCTGGACAATCTTCGCATCGGGATTGAACGTCCTCCCGAAGCCTATGTATATGCTGAGCCTTACGCCGAAAAGGAGTATAAGGTCGGCCTCACGCGTGATTTCCCTAAACGCGTTCGGGGCCGAGGGGCTCGCGGCGCCGAAACATAGCGGATGGTCGTCCGGGATGATACCGCGCCCGAAGTTGAGCGTGTATACGGGCATTCCCGCCCTTTCAATAAACCTCGATAATTCTTTATCCGCCCCCGAATACCAGGCCCCGCTCCCCGCGACGGCGACGGGCTTCTTCGAACGCATCAATAACTCCGCCAATTTCGCGAGCGCCTCTTTCGAAGCCCCCGCTTTATGGTAGGGAATCCCGGTGTCATAAGCCGAAACCCCGCTTTCCTCGCATTCGGGGTAGAGGACCTCGTAGGACATGCCCAGGTAAACGGGCCCCGGCCTCCCGGTGACCGCCTTTTTATATGCCGACGCTATGTATTCGGGTATGCGCTTCGTATCGAATACCGTCCTCGCCCACTTGGTAATCGGCGCCGCCATCCCCTGCTGATCTATTTCCTGAAGGGACAGCCTGTCGTTCTCTTCCACGCCCGAGCGCCCCGAGATGACCATGAGAGGGGAGTTCGCGAGGTAAGCGCCCGCTATGCCGGTAATCGTATTCGTAAACCCCGGGCCGGCTGTAACGAGGCATACGCCGGGCTTCCTCCTGATTCTGCCGTACGCGTCGGCGGCCATGGAAGCCCCTTGTTCGTGATGGGTGTCGATTATCCTTATGCCGAATTCGGCGCAGGCCTTGTATATCGGGTTGATATGCCCGCCGCCCAGGGAGAATATCTCCCCGACGCCGAGCTCGTAAAGGGTCTTCGCTACAAGCCGTCCCCCCTCCGCAGTCGCCATACCGGTCCTCCCGTCTTTCTGTTCTAAATACTTTTACACTTTTAGATTTCCAAATCAACTAAATCCGCAAGTGCATGTAAAATTATACGGGGGGGCCGGGTTTCGGCATTAAAGTCAATTTGTGTTAGAATAGACCGTCTAAAAATTGGGAGGTAGAGAGATGACAGATCAGGGACAACCGCCGGGCGGCGGACAACAGGGCGAGTTAGGCAATATCGGGAACTCGATACTAATGGCGTTTAACCTGGGGGTTTCGTATAACCAGCAGACGGGAGGGATAAAGAGCGTTACCGAGGCCGTCGAGGAGCTTGGGACCACGATTTATACGAACCTCGCTCAGGTATACGGGAACCGGTTCCAGGACGATTTCCTGAGGGCAAATACCGAATATTTCCTCCAGATCGCCCTCCTCGGATACATAATTCCATCCGTATGCGCGTACGACGAGGAGTTCAAGAACAGACTCCTGGATTTAGTAGAAATGAGGGCCGTCAAAACACAGCAGCAGATGTCCTCTCAAAGTAACCCCGGGGGAAGCATAATAACCCCGTAACTGTCAGTACAAGATATGAGCAAGAAAATCCTCGGAGGAAGAGAGAAGGTAAAGGCGGCGGTCGTTCAGGCCTCACCCGTGTTCATGGACAAGGGAAGGACTATCGAAAAGGCGTGCGCCCTCATAAGGGAGGCGGGAAGGAACCACGCCGAGCTGATCACGTTCTCAGAGGCCTTCATCCCGGCCTACCCGGCATATTATACGGTCGGCTACGAAACCCCTCCCCACGAATGGACCGACTACATGATAGCGCTCCAGGAGAACTCGCTCGTCATACCGAGCGAGGATACGCGCATACTGGGGGAGGCGGCCAAAGACGCCGGGGCGTACGTCGTTATAGGGTGCAACGAGCTCGACGACAGGCCCGGGAGCCAGACCGTCTATAACACACTCCTCTTTATAGACAAGAACGGCGAGGTCATGGGAAGGCACAGGAAGACCATGCCCACGTACACCGAGAGAATTATACTGGGGCATGGGAGACGCTTCCGACATAAGGGTCTTCGATACCGACATAGGGCGCATCGGAGGGCTCATTTGCTGGGAAAATCACATGACCCTCATAAGGGCCGCGATGATTCACAGGGGGGAAGAGTTCCATATAGCGGTATGGCCTGGAAACTGGAAGAGGGGTGAAAAACACCTGCTCGACGCGGACACGAGCCCCGGCGGAGCGCTCTGTAATTTGCAGTCTTTAATAAAGGTGCACGCATTCGAAGCTGGAGCCTTCGTGCTGAGCGGATGCGGGTACCTGGACTCGGACGATTTTCCCGAGAAGTGGCATTATCTAAGGGACGGAGACCACATAAACTACGACTGGGCGCGCGGCGGAAGCTCGATAGTCAACCCCGCGGGCAGGTATCTGGCCGAGCCCAATTTCGAAAAGGACGCCATACTCTACGCCGAATGCTTTGCTAACCAGATAAAGGCCGTAAAGGCGGTATTCGATTCGCTGGGGCATTACTCGCGCTGGGACATAGCTCAGCTCTCGCTAAGGGAGGGACCCTGGGAGCCCGAGGTTATGGCGGGCGGCCCGCACACACAGGACCCCGACCTCCCCGCAAGCGAGCTCAAACGAATCTCGGAGAAATACGAGATCAGCGTCGAGAACCTGGAATCTATCCTGAGTGAAGCCGGAAGACTGAGAAGAAACTGACAACCGGCACTAGAATCGGGGGTCATGACAGGCTGAAAGCCCTGTCTCCCCCGTCGTAAGCATTTCAGCCCTAAAGAAAATTCTGCCTGCTTTTTCGACTGCCGCTTTATCATAATCCCTTGACACGGATTCAAATAAGTTATATAAACGAGTAGGAACTGAAGGTGTTGGCTTCCAGTGTCTTAAAGGAGGAACGGATGATGAACTTCAGGGTGGAGTATGGGGAGTACTCGGCTCAGGAAGCAGTGGATGCCATACTGGTTATCCTTAAGAATAGCGGGATCGAGATAGACGATAAGAGTTTTACCTGGACACTCGTAGGCGCCCTCTTTGAAAAGGGCATAATTCCGAAAAACGAGTTCGAGCGGATTTACTTTTCCCTCAAGAACCACGAAAATAACGGCAGTAAATCAAGAGAGAATGTTATATAATACCCTGCATTAATTGGACAATTCAGCCATTACCGCATGGAGTTCTCCCTCTATGAGCGCCCTTATTTCGCTGAGCCTGGCCTCGGTCTGAGCCTCGAACCTCAATACAAGCGCAGGCTGCGTATTCGAGGCCCGGATCAGTCCCCATCCGTCGGGAAACTCTATCCTCACGCCGTCTATATCGATAATCCTGTATGACCTTCCGAGCCGCTCTTTCACCATGTCCACGACCCGAAACTTGATAGCCTCCGGACAATCCACCCTGATCTCAGGCGTGGATATGGCGGGCGGAATGCCTTCGAGCAATTGAGACAGGCTCTTCCCGGTCCTGGATATTATTTCCAGTATGCGGAGCGAGGCATAGAGCGCGTCGTCGTATCCGAAAAATTTATCTGCGAAAAAGATGTGCCCGCTCATCTCCCCTGCAAGGGAAGCCTTCTCCACTTTCATTTTATCTTTTATCAGGGAATGTCCGGTCTTCCACATTATCGCCTCCCCGCCGGCCTCGTTTATGCCGCTGAAGAGGCGGTTCGAGCACTTTACGTCGCCTATGATCTTTGCCCCGGGCTTCCGGGATATGACGTCCCTGGCGAAGACGAGCACGAGCATGTCCCCCCAGACGATATTGCCCTTCTCGTCGACTACACCTATCCTGTCCCCGTCCCCGTCAAATCCGATGCCCAGCTCGAACTTCCCGCTCCTCACGGTTTTTATCAATTGAGCGAGGTTCTCTTCCACGGTCGGGTCAGGATGGTGATTAGGGAATGTCCCGTCCGGGGTCACGTAAAGCTCCGTAACGTCGCAGCCGAATTCCCTGAACACGCGGGGCCCGATCGCACCTACCATCCCGTTCCCGTAGTCGACAACGGCCCTGAGACCGGGCCTCATATCTATATTCTCCTTAAGGAAACTGACGTAGAGCTCCTCTATATCCCTCTCACTCGAAGAGCCCTTCCCTGAAGCGAACTCACCGGCTTCGGCTATCTCCCTTATCTTCTGTATCTGCCCGCCGAATACGGAGTCCTTGCCGCGGCAGAGCTTTATGCCGTTATATTCGCCCGGGTTATGGCTCGCCGTTATCATGACGCCTCCCCCGACGTCCAGGTTGTAAAGAGAGAAGTAGAGCATCGGCGTCGAGACCATGCCTATATCGATTACGTCGACGCCTGTGGAGTTGATGCCTCTCGTCATGGCTTTCGAATAATCTGGCGAGCTCAGCCTGCAGTCCCTGCCTATCGAAACGACTCCGGCCCCGAAGTCCTTTATATATGTGCCGTATGCCCTGCCTATCCTTTCGAGGACATCCTCATTAAGGTCTATATCGACGATCCCTCTTATATCGTATTCCCTGAATATCTGGGGGTTTATGTGAGCCATATTGCCAACCTCCAATCCTTTGAATTAACCATGATACGTGAAATCAATTAATGATAACGCATTAACGCCTATTTTTACTTCCCGTCTTACTCCAAAAAATTAAGAGATAGATGATACAACAAAGAGAGAACATTGAAAGGCGCTGCTTGACATTGATACTGCGGCTTTTATTCTTTGTTCCCATGATTTTTCCGTCTCTCGGCGAATTCAGAAAAAAATTAAAAAAGGGCAACCTCATACCCGTATGGAAAGAGGTGCTGGCCGATTTCGACACGCCCGTCTCGGCGTTCAGGAAGATAGAGTCGGGCGACTACGCATTCCTCCTCGAGAGCGTCGAGGGAGGGGAAAAATGGGGAAGGTACAGCTTTCTCGGAACCGAGCCCTCCATTATATTCCGGTCGAAGGGCAAGGACATAGAGATAATCGAGGACGGAAAATCGAAAAAGATAAAGGGGAACCCTATAGACTGCCTGAGGGACCTCATGTCGAGGTATAAGCCGGTGCACACGGACGAGCTTCCGAGGTTTCACGGGGGAGCGGTGGGCTACTTCAGCTATGACATAGTGAGGTTCGTGGAAGACCTGCCCGATTTGAAAAAAGACGAGCTCGGGCTCTGGGACTCGCTGTTCATGATTACCGATTCCGTGCTAGTTTTCGACAACGTCAACCATAAGATCAAGATAATCTGCAACGCATACGTCTCTCATCCGGAGAAGGCCGAGGACGCCTATAGCGGGGCTGTAGAAAAGATAGAAGACATAATAAAGAAGCTTAGAAAACCGCTCAGCCTCTATGATAACGAGGGGGCGGCGAAGAACGGGGAGCCGAAGCTCGTATCGAATTTCAAACCCGGGGATTACAAGGAAGCCGTGAAGAAAACGAAGGAGTACATCACGGCGGGGGACATAATCCAGGCGGTCATTTCCCAGAGATGGAAAACGGAGCTGAGTGTCGACCCGTTCGACCTCTACAGGGCGCTCAGGGTGCTGAATCCGTCGCCGTATATGTTTTATCTGAAGACGGATACCGAAACCCTGGTCGGATCTTCGCCCGAGGTAATGGTGAGGGTGGAGGACGGAGAGGTCGAAAGCCGGCCGATCGCCGGGACGAGGCCCAGGGGAAAGACGGAGAGCGAAGACAGCGAGCTCGAAAAGGAGCTCCTTTCAGACCCTAAAGAATGCGCCGAGCACATAATGCTCGTCGACCTCGCGAGAAACGACCTGGGAAGAATATCGGAGACGGGCTCGGTAAAAGTCGATGAGCTGATGGTGATAGAGAAGTATTCGCACGTCATGCACATCGTATCGAACGTTATATCGAGACTGAGACCCGACAAGGACGCCTTCGACGTGCTCAAGGCGACTTTTCCGGCAGGCACGCTCTCGGGCGCGCCCAAGGTGAGGGCCATGGAGATAATCGAGGAGATGGAGCCCAGCAGGAGGGGGGCGTACGGAGGGGCCGTCGGGTATTTCAGCTTCTCGGGCAATATGGATACGTGCATAACCATAAGGACGTTCGTAATCAAAGGGGGAGAAATATTCATACAGGCGGGGGCGGGAATAGTAGCGGACTCCGACCCCGAGCGGGAATATCAGGAGTCCGTAAATAAGGTGAAAGCCCTCGTGAGGGCTATAGAGGTAGCAAAGTCGGGGCTCTGAATCCGGAGACCGGATTATTACGGTATAAAACCAGGTCCATATATGATATTAATGATAGATAATTACGATTCATTTACATATAACCTCGTCCATTACCTCTCCGAGCTCGGCGAGGAGGTCGTTGTCCACCGGAACGACAAAATCACACTCGAGGACGTGGGAAAGCTGAACCCGGATATGATCGTAGTATCCCCGGGCCCCTGCACCCCGAAAGAAGCGGGCATCTCGGTCGACGTTATCAGGGAATTCGCCGGTCGCACGCCTATACTCGGGGTCTGCCTCGGCCACCAGTCTATGGCCTATGCCTACGGCGCCGACATAGTGAGGGCCGGAAGGCTCCTTCACGGGAAGACCTCGCAGATACACCATGACGGAAAGGGGATATTCGAAGGTATCCCGGACCCGTTCGAAGCCACGAGGTACCATTCGTTACTGGTCGACAGAGAGACGCTCCCCGGCTGCTTCGAGGTATCCGCGTGGACGGACGAGGGGGAGATAATGGGGATAAGGCATAAGGAGCACCGGATGGAGGGGGTCCAGTTCCACCCCGAGTCCATACTTACGAAATACGGAAAGGACATCCTCAGGAATTTTATTTCTATCGCCCGGGGTCAAAAACCCGCTTAGCAATCTGCCCGAAGTAAACCCTGATTAATATTACCAGCATACTTGCCTATACAACCCGGCCGGTTGACAAATAAACACCTGATTCTTTATAGTCCTAGACGTTCGATAAGAGACCAGGAGACGAGATATGATCCTTCTTTTCAAGCCCCGCGATAAGCAATACATCGGAAAAGGGAGCCTTCCGTTCGGGAGCTTCGACGACACATCGAAATGGCAGCCGATAACGAAATACCTCGAAGAAGGCGCAGTTTCGTTTCCCGATAAAACGATGTTCAGGGTCGCGGACAGGGAAGGGAACCTGACTGAAAGCTACAATTACAATGAAACCAATATATGGGCGAACCGCGTCGCGAACGGCTTCATAAACGAATATAAGGTACGGAAGGGGGACAGGGTCGGCATCTATATGCTGAATTCCTCTGAATACGTAATCTCTATTCTCGCCATCCATAAGACGGGCGCGGTGCAGGTCCCCATAAACAAGGACGAGAAAGGAGAGAGGCTCGCATACATAATCAATTATTCCGAGATGAAGTCGATTGTTATCGACCGGGAAAGCATACCGATGGTCGAGCAGGTCGCGGGCGAATTAAAATTCCTTAAGCACGTCTTCGTCACCGGCCCCGGAAATGATATCCCCGGTAAAATCGGAGGCATCAAAACCCTTCCGTTCAAAAGCTTCGACGAGTTTTCTCCGGAGAATCCCGGAATAGACGTTAAGTCCTCGGACGTAGAGCGGTGCATGTTCACCTCGGGCACGACAGGCATGCCGAAAGGGGTGTCGAGGAACCACGGCGGCGTAATACTGACCGTGCGGGGGTACATTCAGCAGCAGGGGGTGAGGAGCGGGGACGTCCTCATGAGCGTACTCACGCTCGGGCACGCGAACTCGCAGGTAATGTGCCTTTTCGCTTCAATAGGCGCGGGAGCGACCGCGGTATTCTACCCGCGGTTTTCAGCGTCGAGCTTCTGGAAGTGGGCCGCCGAATGCGGGGCGACATGCGTGAACATGCTGGGCGCCGTCGCCGAGTACCTGTGGTCAGCCGAGCCTGACGAATGGGACAGGAAGCACGGGGTAAGGCTGGTGCTCTCGGGGCCCGCGCCACGGAACTTGAAGGAATTCCAGGAGCGCTTCAACACGCGCACGATAGACGGGTACGGCTCGACCGAGATGGGGATGGTCCTCTGGAACGATCCCGAAGACCTTCGCCCCGGTTCGGCCGGCCGGCCGATGGAGGGCTATTACGTGGAGGTCAGGGACCCCCGGGATACGTCAAAGGTTATGCGCCCGTTCTGGGACCCGTCCGAGAGCCCGAAGCCGCCCGACGAGGCTAAAGGTCTTCTTTTTATAAAGCCGCTCATACCGCACACTACCCTTAACGAGTACTTCAAGGACGAGAGACGGACGAGGGAAGCGTTTGACGACGACGGCTTTTTTAATTCGGACGACCTCTTCGCAATTGGGATCGACGGAAGATACTATTTTCAGGGGAGGTTCAGCAGGATCAGGGTGTCCGGTGAGAACGTCGACCCCATAGCCGTTCAGGACATAGCCGCCCAGTACCCGTCGGTCCGGGAAGCGGTCGTCGTAGGGGTCAGGCTCCCCGAGGTTTCGGACGATGAGATAAAGTTGAATATAACGTTAAAAAAAGGCGAAGCCTTCGACCCCGTGGAGTTCTCGAAGTGGATGGCCGAAAAGGCGCCCGTCTTTATGGTCCCGAGGTTCATCGAGGTCTACGAGGGAGGGTTCCCCGTAACCGCCACGCAGAAGATCAGGGTCGCGGAAATTAAAGAGATCACCGGGAAGACCTGGGACAGGAATAAAACTGGCCTCAAGTTCCGCGTACGTTAAACGTGAGCCCTCTCTTTTATAGACCATAATCGGGCCCGTCAAGTACGGGCGGGCCGTCAAAATCATTCGAGTCCGGGCATCCGGTATGTATCCGGCAATTATAATCATTTAGTTGAATTATTAATTAGCGCCCGCCGCAGGGTTCAAGCTCATTTTCAGGTTGACAAATTTCTCCTGTTTTCTTATTGTAATAAGGTTCAATTTCTGAAACTCTTGGAAATCTATTAAGCCACCACAAGGAGGGTTGTTATGCTTTTATTATTTAAACCCCGTGACGCAAAATATCTGGGCAGCGGGAAGCTGCCGTTCGGGACATTCGACAATACCGCAGAATGGAACCCTATCACTAAATGTCTCGAGAAAGGCGCCGAACAGTTCCCGGACAAAACTATGTTTCGGGTCGGGAACGGAGAGGGGGAGATAATCGAGAGTTATTCGTACAAGCAAACGAATGAATGGGCTAACCGTGTCGCGAACGGCCTCAAAGACGAATTCGGCGTCAAGAAAGGCGATAAGGTCGGAATGTATATGATCAACTGCTCCGAGTACGTCGCATCGATAGTCGCCGTTCATAAGACAGGGGCCGTGCAGGTCCCGATAAATAAGGACGAAAAGGGGGAGAGGCTCGCCTACGTAATTAATTATTCCGAGATGGTAGTGCTCATACTCGACCCCGGAAGCCTCCCATTTATTGAAGAAATCGCCAAGGATGTAAAGAACCTCCGGGTCATATTCATGACGGGCGACCCGGCAAAGGTCCCGGCCGAGATCGGAGGCATAAAGACACTCCCGTTCTCGACCTTCGATAAGTTCCCCGTTAAGAATCCCGGTGTGAAGGTAACGACCAACGATATGGAAAGGTGCATGTTCACCTCTGGCACGACGGGGATGCCGAAAGGCGTCGCGAGGGACCACGGGGGAGTCGTATTGACAGTCCGCGCATACCTCCAGCAGCAGGGCGTGAGGAGCGACGACGTGCTCATGAGCATACTTTCGCTCGGCCACGCGAACGCGCAGGTCATGTGTTTATTCAGCGCCATGGGCGCTGGCGCTACTGCCGTGTTCTTCCCCCGCTTCTCCGCGTCGAGCTTCTGGAAATGGGCCGCGGGGTGCGGCGCTAACTGCATTAACATGCTCGGGGCTGTCGCGGAGTACCTGTGGGCGGCGGAACCCGGCGAATGGGACAAGAAGCACAAAGTAAGGATCATGCTGGGCTCACCGGCCCCCCGGAACCTTCCGGAGTTTCAGGAGAGGTTCGGGGTAAGGGTAATCGACGGTTACGGCTCTACGGAAATGGGAATGGTGCTCTGGAAGGACCCTGAGGACCACCGCCCCGGCTCATCGGGTTTTTCCATGGAGGGATATTACGTAGAGCTCAGGGACCCGCAGGACCAGAGCAAGGTGATGAGACCGTTCTGGGACCCGTACGAAGACCCGACGCCGCCCGACGAAGCGAAGGGATTACTGTACGTCAAACCGCTCGTCCCGCACACGACGCTTAACGAATACTTCAAGGACGAGAGGAGGACCAGGGAAGCGTTCGACGACGACGGGTTCTTCAACTCGGACGACCTTTTTGCGAGGGGGATTGACGGGAGGTACTACTTCGTGGGGAGGTTCAGCAGGATAAGGGTATCGGGGGAGAACGTGGACCCGATAGCCGTTCAGGACTTCGCGATGCAGTACCCCGCCATACAGGAGGCGGTGGCCGTGGGCATTAGACTGCCGAACGTGTCCGACGACGAGATAAAGCTCAATGTCACGATCAGGCAGGGGGCGGAGTTCGACCCGATAGAGTTCTCGAAGTGGATGGCCGAAAGGGTCATGGTCGCCATGGTCCCGAGGTTTATCGAGGTCTACGAGGACGGCTTCCCCGTGACCGCCACCCAGAAAATTAAAGTCGCGGAGATTAAGGAAATAACGGATAAGACCTGGGACAGGAGCAAGACGGGACTTAAATTCAGCGCAAGGAAGTAGCGCGTTACGGATTCAGAAATTCCGCTTCGCCTTTTAATGACAAATAACGACGACGAAAAATTCATGCGCCTGGCTATCGAACAAGCTCAAATAGCCGGGCGTATGGGCGAAGTCCCTATCGGCGCCGTCATAACCGACGGCGGAGGCAATATCGTATCGAGCGGTTACAACCTCCGCGAAGCCGGAAACGACCCCACGGCCCATGCCGAAGTAATAGCTATCAGGAAAGCAGGCGAAGCATTCGGCAGCTGGAGGCTCGAAGGGGCGGCCATATACGTTACGATCGAGCCCTGCCTCATGTGCATGGGCGCCATCATACTCGCCAGGATAGGCAGGCTCGTGTTCGGCGCGCGGGACCCTAAAGCAGGGGCGGTTTTTTCGGTTTACGACTATAGGGAACGACCGCAGGCTGAACCATACGGTCGAAGTTACAGAAGGTGTTTGTATGGAAGAATGCTCAAGCCTATTGAAGGACTTCTTCAAGACACTCAGGAAATAATTAAAGCTGGCTTATTTCTTCCCGCTGAAAAAGCTGAGAACATCGGATATAACGCTCTTGTCCTCCGTCCCGGCGAGCTTTTCGAGCTCTCCGTTATCGAGCCATACCCCTCCGCAGTTGCTGCACCTGTCGATCCTTATCCCCCTGAACGCCACTTCATGGAGATTACCGCCGCACTTAGGGCATCTCATGTAGCACGTGGTCTTAATCCTCTCCCTCTCCTCCTCCTCGGTCTCATGCTTGAGCTTTTCTTTGAGTCTCTTCGATTTCTCCGCTTCCTCTTTGGCGAAATACTCATCTTCCGTCTTAGAAGGCTTCTCTTTCGTCATTTTATTCTCCTGTCTATACGGTTTGGATTACAAGCCGTAAACATAAGCAATATTGTACAGCAGCTCCCGATTTGACTCACCCGCGTACGGCTCAACCCTTGGTCAGGGGGGTTATTATTATCCTCTTCTCTTCCTGCTCGATTTTAGTCTCATAGCTCACCCCGCCTTCCCGCTTGAGGGTCAGGTAAGCGATTCTCCTCTCGGATGCCGACATCGGCTCTAGTGAAACGGGCTTCTTCATTCTCCTAACTCTCTGTGCCGTTTCCTTGACGAGCTTGGAAATGTTGTCCTCTTTCCGCCTCTTATACCCGTCCACGTCTATAGCGACCCTCTTATCCCGGCCGTCCTCGCAATCCCGCCCGGCGATCTTGCCTACGACGTACTCGAGGGATTTAATCATCTCCCCCCTTTTCCCGATTAGTAGCCCCTTGTCGTTGGTATCCTTGATATCGAGCCTGATTTTTTCAGGGCCCTCCTTAAGCTCGACGGAGAAAGTGGGGATGAGATAGTTGAGAATCGATTCGAGGGCTTTTTTCGACCTTAGTCCCTTCTCGCTCAGGTTCTCGTTCTTTACCGTGACCCTGATCTTGGCGTTCCTGCTCCCAATCCCCAGAACCCCCTTGGAAGCCTCCTGTAGCACCTCTATATCGACTTCGCTCCTGGGTATGCCGAGCTCCTCGCAAGCGCTTATGGCCGCCTCCGATACCGTCTTTGCCGCACGTTCTATTACAATCGCCATCATCAGCCTCCTTTAGGAGTGTTTACCAGACGGTTAACGTAAATCTGCTGTCCTATCGAAAGTATATTGCTAACCGTCCAGTATAATATCAAGCCCGAAGGCAGTCCCCAAAACATCACAGTGAAAATTATAGGCATAAATTGCATCATTTTCATCTGCATCTGCATACTTTCATTTCCGGCGCTGGGCGTCATCGGCGTCATCTTCTGGGATATGAACCACGAAACGCCCATGATCAGGGGTAGAATCCTGAAGGGGATCCCTATGCCGGGTATGTCGAATAGATGCTCAGGCTCCGAGAGGTCATTGATCCAGAGAAAGGAGCTGTGCCTGAGGTCTATCGAATGCAGGAACACGTCATAAAGCGCAACGAATACGGGCAGCTGTATGAGCAGCGGGAGACAGCCTCCCAGACTGCTGAGCGGGTTGATGCCGTTACTCGAATAAAGCTTCATGAGCTCCGAATTCTGCTTGGCTTTGTCGTCCTTGAATTTCTCTTTGAGCGCGTCCATCTTGGGCTTGATTTTTTCCATCTTGACCTGCATCTTCTTCATGGAAACCATGCTCTTGATGGTGAGGGGAAGGAAAATCAGCCTCATTATCACCGTGATCACGATGATGGAAATCCCGTAATTATGGAAATAACTGTTGAGCCACTTGAGGAAATCGAGGAGGGGTTTTGCAAGGAACTCGACCCAGCCGTAATTAATCGATTCCTGGAGATTGTAGCCGACGGCTTTTACCGTATCGTATTCGAGCGGCCCGAGATAAACCTCCCAGTTCTTTACGGAGGTCTTTCCCGCCGGGACCGTGTCTCCCGGATAGCTGTAGAGCACCTTCACGAGAGTTTTATCCCCGACCGGGCTCAGTGTGACCGTCGTATCCGCCCCCGTTTCGGGAAGGAAGCTCGATATGAAGTACTTCTGGGAGTAACCGAACCAATCGATGACACCGCTGTAGCTGCGTGCTTCTTTGGGTTTCTTCTGCACCATCTCGATGTCGCCGGATACGAGCGCGACGAAACTCATCGTGTTCCCGCCCCTGCCGTGCTCCTCCACCTTGCCGAACCACTTGATATCGAGCTTCTGCTGAAGGGGAGCCGTCCCCGGATTGGTCACTTCGAACCTTTGTTTTAATACGTAGCTCGCGGAATCGATGGAGTATATCTTCTTAACGGCCATGCCTTCGGGGGACTGCCAGTAGAGAGCCAATTCCGCGGTCCCGTCCGTGACCGTTATATTGTCTTTTCCCGAGTACTCGAAGGGAATGAGATCGGGCACGTCATAGCCCTTCATTTTTAAGAGTGTGCTGAACCCGGGCGGGGTGTCCTTAAAAAGATTTATGGGGGCGCCGCCGTTGGTGCTCTCTTTAAATTTCTTTAGCTCCCACTTATATATCCTTCCTCCCGCAGTATCTATAACGCCGTGATACAGCGGAGTGTCGATCGATATAAGCCTGCCCTCCGGGGCAAAATGCATGTCGTCGGAGTCGGACTGCTCCTGAAAGTCCTCGGACTGGCCGGGTTGACCAGTGCCCGGAGCGGGAGAGGACTGCTCGAATACCTCCGCCCCCGGCGGCTTCTTCGCCTGATTCTTGTCGGGTGTGGAAAAGAAATAGGTATATCCCAGGAAAATTAATATCGAGAGTACAAAGAATATGATTGTGTTGATTTTGTTGTCAGTCATCCACTCGTCCTTTACCGAACCGGATCATGTCCGCCGGCGCTCAACGGGTGACATCTCGCGATCCTTTTGAGAGTAAGCCACGAACCCCTGAGTAGTCCGTACTTCTTGAGGGCGTCTATCGCGTACTCTGAACAGCTGGGATAGAATCTGCAAGAAGAGGGCAAAATAGGTGAAACCGCATATTTGTAGACCTTGATCAGCGAGGTAGCCAGATACACAAATAAATTCGAAATCATGATAATTTAGACCTGACTATTTCTTCGATCTCTTTCTTCGCGAGGGAGTAATCGAGCTTTTCGCTGCCTTTCTTGGCGACAAACACAACGTCCATCGATCCGAAGAGGGATTTATTCAGCCTGAAAACTTCCCTAAGGACCCTCTTTACACGGTTCCTCTCAACGGCCCCGGGCACTGCCTTTTTACCGACCACGAGACCCACTCGGGGATATCCGAGCGAATTGGGAGCGAATAGTATATTAAAATGGTCTGTACTGAGCCTCTTGCTCTTCCCAAAAATCTCTTCGTATTCAGAGTTCGTACGGATTTTTAACTCTTTTGGGAAAGATAAACTCACTGCAAGGTTCATTTCTTCCAGCGCTTTACCGTGAGGCTGTACCTGCCCTTCGCTATCCGTCTCTTGAGAGTGCGCCTTCCGCCCGTCGTGCTCATCCTTTCGCGAAACCCATGCACCCTTAATTTCTTTTTTTCGTGAGGTTGATAAGTTCTTTTCATAACGCGCCCTAAAAACTAACACGAAATGTTTTTACGGTCAAGAAACAAAAGCCCCTGATTCCCGGGACGGATTCCCCTGTCCCCGCACCCGGGGCCGCCCGCGGGAACCCCCGCTGCTTCAAGGTATAAAATTAGCATATTTGTACGCTATTGCAATATAAAGTGGCAATATTACTTCAAAATACGCCGGAATTCGGGCTTACGGCACTTCGCAATTGCGTAATTATTTCTTGACAACGGGGGCCCGGCACTTATAGTTATTGACCGGAAAAGAAAAAAGTTATGGAAAACGCCAATCTTAATGGGAATACTTAGAAAAAATCGTTTTAAAGAAAATACACCGTTTGAAGTGAAAGATTTGTACGACGAGCCGATTGACGCAGTCATGACCGTAAATGAGATATACATAGCGGATTTCGATTCGTTCAAACCCTTCAAGCGGGAAAGCTCATTTAAAACGGGGTCTGAAAACACCTTTAAATCCACACAATCCAAATAACAGACATTCAGCCGCATAGCGTCTTTAATGTCTAATCCCCCACAGCCAGGAGATAACTATGATACGAAACGTTTATGATTTCTTCATGATTTCCCTTTTTGGACTCTTCAAAGTCACCTTGTTCCTTCTTTTCTTCTGTGTTTCAGTCTTATTCCTGAGTAAATCAAACGACCTGGCCATGGATGAAAAACCGGCATTCGCGGGTCTGCTGGTGAATCCGGGGGGGCGTGAGTATTTGGGGGGCCGTGAGTATTTTATGGCCGGCTCAGCGGTCGGAGAACCCAAATGGACAGAGGCGGCCGAGCCGAAGATAGAAGAGATGACCGCCGAGGAAGCGGAGATATACTTCTTCATCCTGAGGCTGTCGGACTCGATGAATCAGTCAAACGCCCGGAAGCTCGCGAAACTGATCGTCGAGGAATGCGAAAATTACGAGAACCTGGACCCATTCCTTATACTCGCCGTGATTCAGATAGAGAGCGAATTCTCGCCGAAGGCGAAATCCCAGAGGGGCGCAATCGGCCTGATGCAGGTCATGCCGGGAACCGGGGAGTACATCGCAAGGGAAATGGGCATCAATTATAACGGCAAAAAAACGCTATACGACCCGTTTGTTAACGTCAGGCTCGGCATTCATTATCTTTCCTCGCTGACCGAGAGATACGACTCCACGGAGAATGCGCTCGACGCATATAATTACGGCCCCGCGAACTTCGAAAAGGCGCAGAGCTCGGATACGGACGGGAAACAGTCGAGATATGTGAAAAAGGTGCTTAATTTTAAAAACTATCTCGAAGAGGAAAGCCTCTTATTAGCTAAGAATAGCTGAGGGCTCCCTGCTAAAATGCTTTCGCCAAGAACAGCTGAATCATTTGATTTAAATCCCGCGCAGTAATGTTAGTATCTATGTCGAATGAAATTCGGAATAGCGGTCCCCAATTTCGGCGCTTATGCAAAGAGGGAGCAAATACTCGAGATCTCGGCGCTCGCCGAAGAGCTCCGTTACGACTCCCTCTGGGTAAGCGACCACGTAGTAATCCCCGCCTCGCATAAGGTGTTCGGCGATACCTTTCACGACCCGCTCGTCACCCTCGCGTACATAGCGGCCGGCACGGACAGGATTGAGCTCGGGACGAGCGTAATAATACTCCCCTACAGAAACCCCCTGGTTCTCGCGAAGATGGTCTCCACGCTCGATACGCTCTCTCAGGGCAGGGTGATCCTGGGGGTAGGCACCGGGTGGCTCGAGGACGAGTTCGAGGCGCTGGGCGTCAATTTTAAGGAGCGCGGAAAGGTAACGGACGAGTACATAGAGATAATGAAAGAGCTCTGGACGAGCGAGAACCCTGAATATAAAGGGAAATACCTCGAATTCTCGAATATCAAATTCCTCCCGAAACCGGAGAGGAAGCCTTACCCCCCTATATGGGTCGGGGGAGAGAGCGCAGGGGCTATGAAACGCGCGGTTAAATACGGCGACGGGTGGCACCCGGTGGGGCTCACGCCCGGGGCGTTCCGTGAGAAGGCGGAATATCTGAAAACCCTCCTGCCTTCCGAAAAGAAAGACGGCTTCGTCTTATCACTCAGAAGGAACATCGAAATAAATGACGGCAGAGAATTCAGCGCGGACGACACGCTCCGGGGCGGGAGAGAAAAAATAACGAAGGGGATAAGGGAATACGGGGACGCGGGCGTGGACGCACCTCGTACTATATATACTGGCGGGGGATTATAAGGGGGTTCTGAATACCCTCAGGGTTTTTGCAGAGGAGATAAGGCCTGCCTTCGAATAATTCCCGGGTGTATTAGATCAGAATGGTTTCGACGGCCGATTGGACGCTCCGTGCAGGACCCGGCTTTTATTCCGTTGACAGGGGCTTTCGGTTCATGGGATAATGGGATTCGTGAAAATTGAAAATACTGAATAAAAAAACGGGGAGAATCGCAAATGGATAACGAAAGCAGGAAATTTACGGCTGCGGCGGTCCAGGCGGCTCCCGTATTTCTCAACAAGGTCGAAACAATCGGGAAGATCGCGAGCTTGATCGAGGAAGCGGCCGGTAACGGGGCGAGCCTTATAGTATTCCCCGAGGCGATCGTCCCCTGCTACCCCTACTGGCCCAAGGACATCGGCACCGGCAGAAGGAAGAAAGCTCGTTTTAGACGCATATATAGAGCTCCATAAGAACTCCGTCGATATACCGGGGAGCGATACGCAGAAGCTCTGCGAGGCCGCAAAAAAAGCGGGGGCGTATGTCGTCATAGGGGTAAACGAGCGGGACGGCGGGACGCTTTACAACACTATCCTTTACATCGATAAGCAGGGCGGAATCCTGGGAAAGCACAGGAAGCTCATGTCCATAGACAGCGAGAAATGCATATGGGGGAATGGGGGTGCTGAGGACCTGAACGTGTTCGATACGGAAGTCGGCAAGGTCGGCGGTTTTTTCTGTTACGAGCACCACATGACGCTCGCGAAATACGCGATGTTCATGAAGGGAGAGCAGATACACGCGGGGCTCTGGGCCGGGCACGGATTCGTGAAACCGACGATGGATTTCGCGAGCCGCGAGTACGCGTTCGAGGGGCAGGTGTTCGTCGTCGCGTCATCGGGGCACATAACAGAGGACATGGTCCCCGACAGCTTCCCGCTTAAAAAACATACGATGTGGGACTACCCCGGCGGGACCGGGATCATAAGCCCGCGGGGTGAATACCTTGCAGGGCCCGTCTACGGCAAGGAAGACATAGTCTATGCGGATATAGATTTGGATATGATTATTCGCTCGAAGGCCGTAATCGACGGCGTCGGACATTTTTCGAGGCCCGACATACTGACCCTCGAGATAAAGGGGTACGATCCCCATAAAAAGAAGACGAACGGCCGGGCAACCGGAGACAAAAAAAATCAGTGAAATCTTCCGGGGCGGAAAAAGGGAGAGCGCCGTCCGGAAATTAAAACGTTATCGTTTCCGAAATTGAGCCGAATTGCCGATACGGATATTCAGACGCTTTCATTCTCTATCGACCGGATGAGGTCATGCTTCAAGTTCCAGAGGTTCTCCGAGAGCGAGACGTGATAGAAATGGGGGTTCATGATTCGCCTGACGCCTGAATCGAGCTTTTCTATGTCCTCTATACGCCTGACCCTGATCTCTTCTATGGAAGGAAAATCGTAAACGAGCCTGCCTTCGTCGAGCACCTTCACGAGCAGGGGCTCGGTCCTGCTTATCTCATTACCCTTCATAATCCTGTATTTGCTATGGTCGGAAGGATGGCGCATCTTTAACACCTCCTTCTCACCCGGGTCGCCTTCGTCTATGGTCAGCAGGTCCGCGGTCGCAAACCCCCTCTTGTCATATATGCGCCAGGCCATTTTATTACCGGGGTTGAGGGTCTTTGTCGGGGTTTCCGATAATTTGATCGCCGGCGTCCACCTCCCCTTTTCCCTTACGGCTACGAGCTTATACACGCCGTCGAGCGCGGAATCGCCTTTTGAGGTTATGAGTTTCGTCCCCACGCCGTAGACGAGCCTCTTTATGAGGCTTTCGGGGTCGAGCCCGTAACGGGGCGCTTCCTCTTCGATCTGCGTTATAACCTGCCATATGACGAGCTCGTCGAGCTGATTCGAGAGCACTATCCTCGTATCAGGAAAACCCGCGCTGTCGAGCATCTTCGCCGACTGTATGGCGAGATACGCGAGGTCGCCCGAATCGAGCCTGATGCCCAAGGGCTTATGCCCTTTTCTCTTGAGCTCCTCGAAAACCCTGATCGCGTTCGGGACCCCGCTCTCGAGCGTGTTAATCGTATCCACGAGTAGCAGGCAGTCGTCGGGATACACCCCGGCATAGGCCCTGAAGGCCCCGAGCTCGCCCTCGCCGAGCGCCATGAACACCTGCACCATGCTGTGCGCGTGAGTGCCCTTGGGCGGAAAACCGAGCATGTGCGAGATACCTACGGTCGAAGAGAAATCGGCCCCTCCTATCAGCGCCGCCCTTATGCCGGCGTTGACACCGAGATCGGGCCCTCTCCTCATTCCGAATTCGAGTATCGGCTGGCCCCGGCCCGCTTCCCTTATACGAGCGGCCTTCGTGGCAATCAGTATCTGGTAGTTGAGCTTGTTGAGGAGAGCCGACTCGAGAATCTGCGCCATGGGCAGCGGCCCCTGAACCACGGTAACGGGAACGTTGGGATGGACGACCCTCCCCTCAGGAACAGATAACATTGTAATCCCGCCGAAATTCCCCTCCTTCCTCAGCCAGCTGAGAAAATCATCGGCGAATAGCGGCTCACCGAGCTGACCGGTCTGCGTTTTGAGGCAGCTTATCTCCTCGTCCCCGAACGAGACGTCCTTCATCCATCCGGCGAGCCATTCGAGCCCCGCATTCACGCAATAACCCGCCTTGTGGGAACCGTAATCGGGGTAGTTTCTAAAGAAGTGGTCGAACTGCGCGTGTGTCTCATGAAGCCCGAATCTAAAATAGAGCTGGGCCATCGTAAGCTGGTACTGGTCGGTAAAGAGTATCCCTTCGGCTATTCTGTTATCCATTTTGAAACCCGGACCATGGATTATTATTTTTAAGCGGGAATCTTACGGTCTTCGCTGGAATTCGATAACCGTTCATTAATGTATAGATTTTTTTTAACCCCAAGTCAACAATAAGGGTCCAATCGGGCATTCGGCACTCGATGAAAATTGGAAGGGCTAATTTAACGGAAATGTTACAATTCTCGGAATAGCCTGCCGCAATGTTTATTTTGTTGACAATCTGCGATATTTCTTATAATATTTGTAACAAAAGCGCGCTACGGGCAATGATTTGGCAATTGTTGTCATGTTCCGTACGAAATGGCAAACCACTCGAAAGGATGGGACGCAAAGCAAAGGGCCTAAAGGGATTAAATCCCACGGCTGCCATGCCGCCGAAACGGAAAAACATAGACTCTCTCTCGAATTTTACCGACCTTCTGAATTCCGTTTCCCGATAAAAAAGCTAGCAACCGAACGAGGCCGGAGCCGTTAAGTACGTGACAGTAACGGACGGGGCAAGATGGAAACAATCGGAAAAGTTCTGAGCATCACCCTGCTCACGATCTTCGGCTCGGCGGCTGCGACGGTTTACCTCATTGATTCGAACATAGTGCCATCTTACCTCGACAAACCCGCCGTGGTCTACACATCGGACACGAAGCCACAGGAAAAACCAGCCGATTTGCACACTGTCGCTTCATACAGAAAGAGGGAGAGTGTAATTTACGCGGAGGAGAGCGAGGTAAACGACGAACCCGGGGAACGGAGCGACGTAAAGCCCATCTGGGGACAGGGCTACGACGCACACCCGGCTTCGTCTCTGAGGAGTGAGGAAAGGGCCAGGGAGCTCGCCCAAAGCAACTCCACGGATTCAATCATCGAGAACATCGACTATTGGAACAATCAATACTACAGGTCGGTCAAAACGGGAAACCGGGAAAGCGCCGACAAAGCGTTCCGCAATTATTCCGAATATACAAAAGCGCTCGGCATAAAACAATCCTCGGATCGATAGACGAGGCAGGGGATGCCGGGAAACGTCGGCGGAAAAAAAATTGCCCCTCCCGGCTGTGACTCAAAAACCCCGATTACAATAGTAGGAAAAGTTTTGTAAGGAAAAAATCCCCGATTATTATCAGCAGGAGAGCGACCACGACGGTGGATGTCGTCGCTCTTCCGACACCCTGCGTCCCGCCTTCTGCCCTCATCCCTATATAGCATCCGGTGATAGCCACTATAATCCCGAAGAAGAACGTCTTGGAGATCCCGCTCACGAAATCGTTTATCGTCACCCACTCGAGTATGCTGGAAATAAAGAGCCTCGGCTTTACGTCGAGGTCTATGTTCGACATGATCATCGCGCCGAGAATTCCCGTGAAATCGGATATTACGGCCAGGAACGGGAAGGAAATGACGGCGGCCACGAGCCTCGGAACGACGAGCTTCCTCAGGGGGTCGGCGCCGAGCGTCCTTATGGCGTCTATCTGCTCGGTTACCTTCATCGACCCTATTTCAGCGGTAATACCGGAGCCGACCCTTCCGCCTACGAGGAGCGACGTCACGACCGGCCCGAGCTCCCTGACGAAAGACAGCGAGACGACGGGTCCGACGACGCCCTTTGCCCCGAACCACGCGAAACCCCATGCGAGCTGGACGACCATGACCATTCCTATGGCCATTGCGGAAGCTACAACTATGGGTATGGACTTGAAGCCGATCTCGTCGAGCTGCTCGAGCACGAGCCTGTAATTAAAAGGGCGCGTGAAGCACGCGTAGACAGACCTGTAGAGGAAGAGCCAGACATCCCCCATCTGCTCGATGATAGATACGCAGGATGACCCGAGGCGCGATATATAGTTATAGATAATCATAGGACCCTGAACTGAGAAATAAATTCGTTAAACACCTCAGCCCCCGAACCGAACTTATCGGGAGACGAGGCGTATGTAAAATCATACACGCAATCGTTCTTTTTAAATACACGCGTCTCTATCATGACGGGCTCATTATCCAGGCTCCCCGTGTATACGGTGCTCAGGGCCGGCTGCCCGTCGATTTGAGTCTCCTGCCGGGAAGCCGCCTTCTTGTCCTTCATGCCTACTATCAACGACTCCGAAAGGGCCTTCAGGCTGTATTTCATTTTGCGCTCATCGCATGTCGAATTCACGGTTATCGTGGAATCGTCAGGGCTGTTGCTGAAAGCGAGGTCGCCGCCCTCGATGTCTATACGTTTCCACCCGTCGGGAAGAGAGCCTATCCGGTACGACGTTGAGTCGGACGTATATATCTGGCCCTTGAGCTTCCCTTTGTCGCCCGAGCCTGAAGAGGCATAGTAGCCCACGAATTTAGCGATAGAACAGGAACCCAGAAAGACAGACGCCGATAATAGAATAACCAGGCATTTATTCATTGGATGACGAAATTTGTATCAGGATTGTCCGTACCTGACTCGGGCGGGCCGTTCTATAGGCCGGCGGGTTTCAATAATACTCGAATCCCTGAAAAAACCAAGCATATTAAAACCTTAAATAATTTTATCCCCTCTTTGCGGGAAATAAAACGAGCAAGATAATTTTACACGCAAGCTACAACCGCACTGCCCCTGATATATCGCAATAATAATGACGATTGAGACCGGTTGTCAACCCGCCTCTCCGGCACGCGCGGTTATTTGACTCACCAATGACTCTAAATTAACATTTAACCCCCATGACAGTAAGAACCAGATTCGCCCCGAGCCCGACAGGGTCCCTCCACATAGGCGGGGCGACGGACAGCCATATTCAACTGGCTCTTCGCGAGACATAACGGCGGGGAATTCATACTGCGGATCGAGGATACCGACCGCTCACGCTCGACCGAGGAATCCATACTGGAAATCAGAGACGCCATGGAATGGCTCGGGCTCGATTGGGACGAGGGCCCTTTCAGACAATCGGACAGGCTCGGCATATACAAAGACCTCGCGGACAAGCTCATCGCCTCGGGACACGCATACAGGTGTTACGTTACGCCGGAGGAGCTCGAGGAGAAGAGAAAAGAGGCCCAGGAAAGGGGCGGGATGTTCCATTACAAACGCGAATGGGCGGACAGGAACGCAGGCCCGGACAAGCCCTTCGCGGTCAGGCTGCTCACGCCCGACCACGGGACTATCGAGGTGCATGACATACTGCGGGGGAAGGTGGTATTCGACGCTGGGGAGATTGACGATTTCGTCATACTCAAGACGGACGGATTCCCCACGTACAATTTCGCCGTCGTCGCGGACGACGCGCTCATGGAAATAACACACGTGATAAGAGGGGACGACCATCTGATAAATACGCCGAGGCAGGTGCTCATATACGAGGGGCTTTCGCTCGAAGTGCCGCAACTGGCGCACGTCTCGATGATACTGGGGCCCGACGGAAAGAGGCTCAGCAAGAGGCACGGCGCAACTTCCGTCGTCGCCTACAGGGAGGAGGGTTACCTCCCCGAGGCCCTCGTAAATTATCTCACGCGGCTCGGGTGGTCTTACGGCGACCAGGAGATATTTACGATAAATGAGCTTGTTGAAAAATTCACTCTCGATAGCGTAGGGAAATCCGCCGCCGTATTCAATCCCGAAAAGCTCCAGTGGTTAAACGGCTGGTACATACGTAACAAGCCGCCCGAAGAGGTCGCGAAGCTCGTGCTCCCGATCCTTCTCGATAAGGGTATAAAGGCTGAGCTCGACGACAAGCTCGTGATGATCGTGAAGGAGCTGAGTCAGAGGGCGAAGACGCTCCTCGATATAACCGGCTCCCTCGGCTACTTTTACGCTCGGGAGATCGAATACGAAGAGAAGGCGGCGGGCAAATTCCTCACGCCAGAGATGACCGACGTTCTGAAAGAACTGACCGAAAGGCTTTCCCTGCCGGAATCGTTCACTGCAGAGGAAATACAGAAGGTGTTCGAGGGCATAATGGAGGAGAAGGGACTTAAGCTCGGAACTATAGCCCAGCCTGTAAGGGTAGCGCTCACCGGGGGAACCGTGAGCCCGGGCATATTCGAGGTGATGGAGATACTGGGGAAGGACGAAGTAATAAGAAGGCTCGATAAAGCTGTCGAATATATATCCGCCGTGAAGCCCGCCTGAGAATATTGACTCAGCCCTCAGTTTCTCAATCCGAACGAAAGTAGTCGGGTCCATCACGCCGGGCATGCCGGCATATATCAGTACTGGAAGAAGCCCTTTCCGGATTTACGCCCGAGCCACCCGGCCCTGACCATTTGTCGTAGCAGCGGCGCGGCCCTGTACTTCGAATCCTGGAACTCCTTATAGAATACGTCCATCACGTCTATCGTGACGTCGAGACCTATCAAGTCTATGAGGGCGAGCGGGCCTATCGGCTGGTTCGTGCCGAGCTTCATGGCCTTGTCTATGTCCTCAGCCGTCCCGACGCCGTCTGAATATGCGAATACGGCCTCGTTCAACATCGGTATGAGAATCCTGTTCACTATGAAACCGGGGATGTCCTTCGTCCTGACGGGCTCCTTTCCGAGAGCAGTTGCAAAATTAAAGGCGAACTCCGCGGTCTCGTCGGACGTGGCGAGCGTCTTGATCACCTCGACGAGCTTCATAACGGGCGCGGGATTAAAGAAGTGCATTCCGACTACCTTGTCGGGCCTCCCGGTTCCGACCGCGATCTCCACGATCGGCAGGGACGAGGTGTTGGTCGCAAGCACCACGTCGGGTTTGGTTGACTCGTCGAGCTTCTTGTAGATCTCCTTCTTAACCTTCATATCCTCGAAAGCGGCCTCTATGACGAGGTCAACGTCCTTAAAATCCTCATATTTTGTGGTTGTTTTTATTCTGGATGCTATGGATTTGCTCTCTTCTTCGCTTATAGTCTCTTTCTTCACCAGCCTCCCGAGACTGCCCTCTATGGCCTTCATTCCCCTTGCAATCGCGGCGTCCGTTACATCCACAAGCACGACCTGACGGCCGCTCGAAGCGACTACCTGGGCTATCCCCGAACCCATCGTTCCCGCCCCTACGACCCCTACTATCTTTATATCCTCGGCTTTTTTAGACATGGAACCCCTCCTTTTCTATTCGCAGTTGCGAAATCCAGGAATTTATTATACCCGACTGATAATTTTATCAAGTTTCCCGTTTTTGACCCGCCCGAATACGTGAAGACAGCCGATTTGAAAGTGCATCGCTGCCAAATTAAAATACCCCGATGAAGGTCATCGGCATCACGGGGAACATAGCCTCCGGCAAGAGCACCGTCGCACGCATGTTCGAAGCGCTCGGCGCGAGGATAATCGACGCCGATGAGATCGCGCGAATAGTGGTCGAGCCCGGCGAGCCGGCGTGGAAGGAGATCGCCGGTGAGTTCGGGAAGGACATTCTCGATCCCGACGGCGCGATAAACAGGAAAAGGCTCGCGGATATCGTCTTCAGCGACGAAGCCGGAAGGAAGAGGCTGAACGAGATCACGCACCCGAGGATAATGGAGAAGATTAGGGGGCTCGTCCGTGGGTACGAGAAGGAAGGAGCGCCCGTCGTGATGATCGAAGCCGCCCTGATAGTGGAGAAGGGGGGGCTCAAGGGCTTGATAGATACGCTTATAGTCGTCACGGCGGACGAAGAGACTCAGATCAGGAGGCTCATGGAGGGGAAGGGGTATTCGAGGGAAGAAGCTGTCTCGAGGCTCAGAGCGCAGATGCCTGCCCGGGAGAAGATGATGCACGGAGACTATATTATAGATAACTCGGGGTCCCTCGAGAATACGCGCGCCCGTGTAAAGGCCCTATCGGAGGCGATCGGCTTTTAGGACCGGGGCCGCGCACATGTGTGAATAAGGTGTTACCGGAACTCTCCCGCTTCGTGCCCCGCCCCGCTCGTGCTCGCATTCCCCGCGGAAGCGCCTGACAAATTTCTAATATTTTCAGGCTACATATGCAAACCCCGCTGACGCCCCGTAAACTTGCCAATTAGGTATTTACATAGTATTTTTTTGGATTCTCAAGAACCTTCGAAGGAGCCGATAATGAAGGACAAAATTGCCGTACTCGAAGAAAAGGAAAGGGAGGCTGAAGCCGGGGGCGGCGAAGCGAGGATAGAGAAACAACACGAAATCGGCAAACTCACCGCGAGAGAAAGAATTGACCTGCTCCTGGATAAGAACACCTTCGTAGAGCTCGACAAATTCGTCGTTCACAGATGCACGGATTTCGGTATGGACAGTAAAAAGTTCCTCGGGGACGGCGTCGTCACCGGGTACGGGAAAATAGACGGCCGGCAGGCCTTCGTCTATGCCCAGGACTTTACGGTATTCGGCGGCTCGCTCGGGATGGTCCACGGAAAGAAGATATGCAAGGTGATGGACCTCGCCATGCAGGTAGGCTCCCCGATAGTCGGCTTGAACGACTCCGGAGGGGCCAGGATACAGGAAGGTGTGGAGAGCCTCGGCGGATACGGGGAGATATTCTTGAGGAACGTGCTCGCATCGGGCGTCGTACCGCAGATATCGGCCGTGATGGGCCCCTGCGCAGGGGGAGCGGTATATTCCCCCGCGATAACCGATTTCACGGTCATGGTCAGGAATACGAGCTACATGTTCATCACCGGGCCCGACGTGATTAAGGCGGTGACGCACGAGGAAGTGAACTCCGAGGAGCTCGGCGGCGCCATGGTGCACAACGCGAGGAGCGGTGTCGCGCATTTCGCGGTCGAGGACGACAAGGAATGCATAATGCTTATAAAAGAGCTCCTGAGCTTCCTCCCCTCGAATAATATGGAAGACCCTCCGAGAACCCCGACGGACGACCCTTCCGACAGGAGGGCGACGGCGCTTAGAGCCATAGTCCCCGAAAACCCTAACAAACCATACGACGTTAAAGACGTTATCAACGCGGTAGTAGACGAAGGCTACTTTTTCGAAGTCCAAGAGCATTACGCTCAAAACATAGTGATAGGATTCGCCCGGATGGCGGGCAGGGTTATAGGTATAGTCGGGAACCAGCCCAATATACTCGCCGGCTGTCTCGACATAGACGCCTCCGTAAAAGCCGGGAGGTTCGTGAGATTCTGCGACTGCTTTAATATCCCCATACTAACCTTCGAGGACGTGCCGGGCTTCCTGCCGGGCACATCGCAGGAATGGGGCGGTATTATAAAGCACGGGGCCAAGCTCCTCTACGCTTACAGTGAAGCGACTGTCCCGAGGGTCACCGTCATTACGAGGAAGGCCTACGGCGGGGCGTACGACGTCATGTCGTCCAAACACGTCAGGGGCGATATCGTGATGGCGTACCCGACCGCGGAGATCGCGGTCATGGGCTCCGACGGGGCCGTCAATATCATATCGCGCGCCCAGATAATGCAGGCCGAGGACCCGGAGGCGGAGAGGGCGAGACTCATCGAGGAATACAAGGAACAGTTCGCAAACCCTTACAGGGCCGCAGACCTGGGATTCGTCGATGAGGTCATAAGGCCGGAGGATACGAGGCCGAGGGTAATCTCGGCGTTCGAGATGCTGGACGGCAAAAGACAGTCGAACCCCCCGAAAAAGCACGGGAACATACCACTCTAATACCAAAGGATTATCGAATGTTTAAAAAAGTTCTTATAGCCAACAGAGGGGAAATCGCAGTCAGGATAATCCGGGCGTGCAGGGACATGGGCATAAGCACCGTCGCCGTATATTCCGACGCCGACAGGCGCTCCCTTCATGTCGCTCTCGCGGACGAAGCCCGCCACATCGGGGGCTCGGCCCCGGGAGAGAGCTATCTGAATAAAGAGAAAATAATAGACGCCGCAAAAAAGTCAGGCGCCGAAGCCATACACCCGGGGTTCGGATTCCTCTCCGAGAACGAGTCGTTCGCCGACATGTGTGAGAAATCGGGCATCGTGTTCATCGGGCCCTCGCCCGAGGCGATACGCCTGATGGGGGATAAAATAACGGCACGAAAAATCGCCCACGACGTCAAAGTGCCGCTCGTACCGGGCTCGGACGGGGCTGTGAGCGATGTCGAGGCATCCGTGGTCGCCGCCGAGATCGGTTATCCGGTAATGATCAAGGCGTCCGCCGGAGGCGGCGGAAAAGGAATGAGGCTCGTGAGGAGCAAGGACGATTTCGAAAGCTCTCTCCGCATGGCGAGGAGCGAGGCGCGTTCAGCCTTTGGAGACGATTCGGTATTCGTCGAGAGGTTTATCGAGCGCCCGAGACACATAGAGATACAGCTCATCGCCGACTCAGAGGGCAATACCCTCTATTTATTCGAGCGTGAATGCTCGATCCAGAGGAGACACCAGAAGGTCATCGAAGAAGCCCCGTCCCCCGCCATCAGCTCGAGGACGCGGAAGAAGATGGGAGAGGTCGCGGTGAGGATCGCGAAGGCGGTGAAATACCAGGGGGCGGGAACGATCGAGTTCATCATGGACCAGGGCCAGAATTTCTACTTCCTCGAGATGAACACCAGGGTCCAGGTAGAGCATCCCGTGACCGAGATGATAACGGGCTTCGATATAGTGAAATGGATGATAAGGATCGCCGCCGGTGAGAAGCTCCCGTTCAAACAGAAAAACATCGTCATGAAGGGACACGCGCTCGAGTGCAGGGTCTACGCCGAGAACCCGGAAACGAATTTCCTCCCGTCCCCGGGAGTAATCGAATACCTGAGGACTCCGAGCGGTCCCGGCATAAGGAACGATTCCTCCATATATAACGGCTGCGAAATCACGCCCTATTATGACCCTATGCTGTCCAAGCTCATAGTCTGGGCGGACTCGAGAGAAGCCGCGATCAGGAAGATGGAATCGGCGCTCAGGGAATACATAGTGCTCGGCGTGAAAACGAACATCGGGTTCCTCATCCGTGTTATGAACAACGACGAATTCCGGAAAGGAAAGATCGATACCGGGTTTATAGAAAGGCACCCGGAACTATTAAAACCGCCGGTGCTGCAAATAGAGCCGGCGTTGATAGCAGCAGCGCTCTCGATGAGCAGCGCCGATAGCGCCGGTCAGCCGGCGCAGAAGCCGGCTTCGAACTGGAAGCTCTTCGGCAGAAGATCCGGATTATCCAGGAGCCCCCTTGCATGACATACACCTTTAAAATCCGAGACCAAATCTATAAGATCACCCTCGAGAATGAAGACGGCCAGCTGCAGGCGGAGATCGAAGGCAGGAGCATCCCGGTGGACTTCGAGAAAATCGAGGACGACCTTTATTCGGTGCTGATAGACGGAAAGTCCGTGAGCATAGGGGTCTTCAGAAAAGGCAAGAAGGTGCAGGTCTTCATAGAAGGCGAGCTCTACGAGCTCGAAGCCGTATCCGAGAGGGAGCAGCGCAAGACCTCGCACATCGTCTCGGGCATCCAGGAGATAAAGTCGCCGATGCCGAGCAGGGTCGTAAAGATACTGAAGGGCGAAGGCGACGAAGTCGCGCCCGACGAGGGCCTTATCGTGGTCGAAGCCATGAAGATGGAGAGCGAGCTCAAATCCCCGATCGCGGGAAAGGTCAAGAGCGTGATGGTCAAGGAAGGAGACGCAGTCGAATCGGGGACAGTGCTCCTCGTGGTCTCCTCCGAATAAACCCTTTTTATTACCCGTCCAAAAATACACCGGCGACGAAACGAGCCCTCACCCCTCGCTCAAATCCCCCCTCTTACTCTTCTGGAGAGGACAGAGGCCCCGAGCCGCCCGGGTTTCTTGTCCAGACAGTTCCGTTACTCCACCTTATCCTGGTGGCGTCGTTATTCACGTTTCCGGATATGCCGAGGGACGGTATGTACAGCTCGCGGCTGCTCTTCGCATAACCGTCGCTCGTCTGACCGCTCTCGTTCGTGATGCTGAACCTCCACCCGTTGTCATAGACCTGTATGGAGGTCGGGCTGTTGTTGTGATACCAGGTGCCGCTTATATGGGTTTTGCCGCTCGGGTACCTGGTCCAGGTAGTGTTGTTCGACCATGAGATCTGAGTACCCCCGTTCTGGATATTGCCGACCACGTTCCAGCCGGGGACCTTTATCTGCCAGGGATTCACGAAATGGCCTACCGCCTTGTCGCCGCTTTCGTTTATCAATACTACATTTGTGAAGTCCTTCACGTTTATATGGGTCTGCATACTATTGTGGTACCAGATTCCGCTGATTCCGAAATCCTGGGAAGACGATATACCGGGCGTTAATAATAAGACCGCAAGGAATACCAGCGATAACACTATCACGTTACGCATAATATTAATCCTCCGCTAATGTGAATTATTAAACAGAAGGAATTATATTACTTTCCGGTGACTCATTCAATGCCCGGGGTAGAGTCCGGAACCGTCCCGGTTTTATGACCGCGTATTACCTCTTCCGCCAGCATGCCGAATTCTTCTATGGTCAGGGTCTCGGCGCGTCTCGACCTGTCTATACCGCACGAGTCAAGAACGCTCTCCACGGCTTCCTTCGGTAATAACGACCGGAGTGAATTACCGAGCATCTTCCTCCTCGATGAGAACGCGGCCCTCAGCACCATTTCGTGAAGCCGCTCGTCCGACACCGGGACCCTCGGCCGGGCGAGGGGAACGAACTTGAGGACGGCCGAATCGACCTTTGGCTTCGGCCAGAATGAGGAGGGCGGAACGCGGAACACTATCTTAACATCCATGTACGTTTGAATGAGAACGGACAATGAGCCGTACTTCCTGCCGCCGGGCGCGGCTGTAATCCTCTCCCCCACTTCGAGCTGAAGCATCAGTGTAAGGGACGAGAACATGCCGCGGTCTCTGAGCAGCTTTATAAGGACGGGCGTCGATATGCTGTAGGGGAGGTTAGAAACTACTTTCATCTTCCTGCCCCGATAGAAATCCCTGTAATCGAGCTTGAGACAGTCGCCCTCGATGACCTCGGTACCGGGATATCCGTCCAGGAGCTCACGCAAATGGCTTATCACCCGTTCGTCTTTCTCGACCGCCACGACTCTCCCGGCCGCCTCGGCGAGCGCGTGGAGTAAGCGCTCCCATGCCGGGCCCGATTTCGAGCACCTCGTCCTCACCCGAAATCTCCGCCGTCTCGACGATCCTGTCTATCACCCTCCTGTCAGTAATAAAATTCTGACCGAGGCTCTTTCTCGGGAATGTTTTCCCGCCGTAGAAAAATTCCCTGGGATTGAGCTCTTTTTTTCGTCCGTCAGTCATGTATTACCGGGAAAAGCGAATATGAGGAAGTATAACTATTAACTTCGGGGACCGCATATACAATCAGAACCGAATACGTCCATTGAAGAATGGCGCTTGCCTGAAGAACGCCGCTCGCCCGGGTTTAGCTCCCCAGCTCCTCGAGCGATATATCCTCATAGTGCGTTATCTTGTTTTTACCATGATTCTTCGATTCGTAGAGGGCGCGGTCCGATTTCTCAATGAGCAATTCCTTACTGGCGGCACACTGGGGATAGGTCGCAATGCCCATGCTGAAAGTGACCGGTATCTCCCGCGAATCCGACCTCAGGGAGACCCTTTTCAGCCTGCTCCTAATCTTCTCCGCGACGGCGATCGACCCCGGCTTATTCGTATTCGGGAGTATTACGGCGAATTCGTCTCCGCCGTACCTGGCGGGTATATCGACCTTCCTCAATGTCTCGCTCAATACATTCCCTATGGAAGACAAGACCGTATCGCCCGCCTGATGGCCGTAAGTATCGTTTATAACCTTTAAATCGTCCACGTCGATCATGAGGAGCGAAGCCTGGGCCGAGTACCTGTCCGAGTGAACGATGGTGTAGGAGAGCATCTCCTGAAAATGCCTGTGATTATATAAACCCGTGAGCCCGTCCCTTATCGCGAGCTCTTTTACCTTCTGGAAGTTGAGGGAAGACGTCATGGACTTGGCGGATTCCCGGCAAATAATCTTCGCGAGACTTATCTCGCCCGCGTTAAAAGGGTTCTTCGTCCTCCGGCCTATAACGACACAGCCTAAAACGACCTGATCCACGTTTTCAACGTCCTGAAAAGTCTCGTGGAACGGGTATATGAGAACGGACTTAATATTCTTGATACCCAGGGCGAAATCGATTTCCTTCCCGAAAACGCTCCTGTATTGAGACCTCGCCGATATGTCATCGAAGTGAAAGTGCTTTCCGCTCTCCGCGACGAACCCTATAAGGGTGTCGTCGTGCGGAATCTCCTTATCCTCCGAGATGCCCCTTCATCCCTTCGCTAACCCTTTTGAGGTTACTGTAACCGCCCTCTTTATCCACGAGCGATATGCCCACGAAGTCAGCCTCGAATAACCTCGTCAGGGTATCGATTATGTGATCCAGAATTACGTCCACGTCACTCGTGGAATTAAGCTTTTGAGTAAAATCGTAAAACGAATTCAGCTCCTGCGAGCTGAGATAGACCTTCTCCGACAAGAGGAACCTGTCGATTATCTCGACTATTCTGTCCGATATGAGCGAAACGATCAGTTTTTCCTTTTCGCCGAAAGCGTCCTGCTGGAAGCTATCGACTATGAGCATGCCGAATATTCTCTCTTCGCCTTCGGATTTTTCTCTATCGCCTTTAAAAAAAAGAGGCGTCGCAAGGAGAGCCTTGATCGGTACGTTCTTATTATAGTATATGAGGTTCTTCCTCACATTCTTTATACTCGTAATAAGGACCTGAGTCTTCGTCTTTAAAACCCAGCCCAGATACCCTCCGCGGAAGTTGAGCCTCTGTCCCCTGTCTATGTAATCCTTGCTCTTGGATATGAAATCCGTTATGGCGTAAAGCCCGTCGTCCATCTTCATATACAGCACGATGCTGTGATTCGGTACGAGATCGCAAAGTATGCCGAGCGTGTTCCTTATCTCGCTCTTTAGCGCCTTTACGCCGACGGGCTCGACGCTGTCGTTTCTCTCGGCCCCTCCCGATATCATTGCAGGCAGGATGATATTCTTCCCGCTGCTCCTCTGGAACATATAAGAACCGAGCCGCTCCTTGTTGCCCCTCAATAAAAATCCTATCACCACTGTAGTTATCATGAGCAGGGAGAGCTCGACCAGCGTGCCCGCTCCAAAATGCATGCTGACGTGGAGAATCGATATAACCAGGAATGATATTATTCCGCCTGCCCAGCCGAAACCGTAAATCAGGACGGGGACAAGCAGAAAGGAGAGCGGAAAGATATCGTTCCCGAAAATCTCTAAAAAGATTTCAAAAACAAGGGTATAGAGAATAGAGAGCTCGAGCCTTTCCAGGAGCGGGATATCCCGGGAACCCGTCCTTACAAACTGAAACGTCCTGTAACCGGCCGTAGCAAGCAGAAGCAATGTAGCCAGAGCAGAGTAAAAATTAAGCGAATGAAAACTGTTTTGATATATGAGAACGAAAATGAGCGCGGAGAGTAAAAGAATTAATACCTTTCCGAGTAAAAAATTCGAATACGTAATTTTATTCTTTAAATCTGTATATTTTTTCACCTGTTTTGATCATCCCCAGCTCTTCTCTTATAATTTTTTCCATATAGACCTTATCCGTCTTTATCAGTTCTATTTTCTTCTTGAGCTCGTTATTATCCATTTCCAATTCCTTCCCCTCCAGCTTAACTTTATCGTTCTCCCGGTGGAGGGCATATACCTGAGATATTTCCCTGGCGAACATATACACCAGGAACGAGGCTACCGCCAGTATCAAGATGACTCTGAATATTAATCTTTCCAATTTATAAGATAATCAAATCGCCCGTCAGGAACGGATTCGATCTCCTTTCTATCCCGATTGTCGTCGAGGGCCCGTGGCCGGGGTGCACTTTATAGGAATCCGGAAGGACCATGAGCTTCGTCTTGATAGAGCGGACGAGCTCCCTCATGGACGTCCCGCCGGTGAGGTCCACTCGTCCTACGCTCCCGGCAAAGAGCGTATCCCCCGAAATAACGTGATCGTCTATGACAAGACAAATACTCCCCCAGGTGTGTCCGGGGGTGTGAAGCACCTTTGCCCTGAGATTGCCGATCTCTATCTCGTCCCCTTCCTCGATATAACCCTCTATCTCCGGAACGCTTACTTCGCCGAACTGGGGGAACCTCATCGCGGACTCGGGAAGCGCCTGAAGCACGGGCTCCTCTTCCGGATGAATATAAAATCCCACGCCCAGGGCTTTTTTCGCCTCGACCGCACCCGCTACATGGTCTATATGAGTGTGCGTATTTACGATCTTTTTAATCTCGAGACCCGACTCTTCAACCCCCGCCAGTATATCGTCGATCTGTTCGCCCGGGTCAACGAGTATGGCTTCGCTTGTCGCTTCGTCTCCGATTATATAGCAGTTGGTAAGAAAAATACCGCCCGGTATGCATTTAATTATCATTTTTTATCGAGTCTCCGCCGCATCTATACGATAGTGAATTCCGTGTATTCGTCCAGATACGGCTCCCAATCAATTTCCACTCTATTGACGACTGCGTGTCTCGGGCCCCCATGGGACCATGCGACGAGCTTTTCGACCTCTTCGCCGGGTCCTTCCGCAACGACCTCCACAGAACCGTCCGGATTATTCCTGACCCAGCCTTTCAGCCCGAGCTCCTTCGCTTTATCCATCGTAGACGCTCTGAAAAATACACCTTGAACCCTTCCATGAATCCTGAGATGCACTCTACTATTCGACATTCGACAAGCTCAGATACCAAAGCGACTATTTTGTTTCAAGGAAGCGGCAACGCTAAATCCAATTATCACTAATCCTCATATACTTATGATATAATTGTTAGAATTTCCTTTAATAATACACACTACATCATTTTTGTAAAAATTACCAGTAGGGACATGCGTGCAAATTGTAGAAGGATTTTATCCGTCGGTAACGGCGGCGCCGGGCCGGCTTTGATTGACAGTCAAAATACGAGGGGGTATTTTGTTTAACTATGAGTAATTACAGGGCCTGGTTCAGCTGTATCGATGAAAATTGCGGAGAAACCTACCCCCTCAATGAGATAATTTACCGCTGCAGGAAATGCGGAAACCTCCTGGAAGTAACCCACGATATCGATACGCTCAAGGAAAAATCCGCGCAGGAATGGAAAGACATCTTCGATAACCGCTACCGGAGACAGAGCTGGCCCTACGGGAGCTCCGTCTGGGGCAAGAAAGAATGGGTGTGCCCGTACGTCGAAGACGATAACATAGTATCGATGTACGAAGGGGCGACCAACCTCTTCTGGGCGGAGAGGTTCGGCAAACAGATCGGGATGGAAGACATATGGCTAAAAATGTGCGGCAACAGCCACACGGGGTCTTTCAAGGACCTGGGTATGACCGTGCTCGTATCGGTCGTCAATCAGATGAAATCCGAGGGGAAGGACATACCGGCGGTGGCCTGCGCGTCTACCGGCGACACGTCGGCCGCGCTCGCGGCGTATTGCGCCTCCGCGGGCATCCCGGCGATAGTCTTCCTCCCTAAAGACAAGGTTTCGATAGCCCAGCTGGTACAGCCCATATCGAACGGCGCGCTCGTGCTGTCGCTCGATACGGACTTCGACGGCTGCATGGAGATGGTGCAGAGGGTATGCACCGAAAACAACATATACCTGGCGAATTCAATAAACTCGCTCCGCATAGAGGGGCAGAAAACGATAAGCATCGAGCTCTGCCAGCAGTTCGACTGGGAGGTGCCCGACTGGATCATCATCCCCGGCGGCAACCTCGGCAACATATCGGCGCTCGGCAAGGGGTTCCTTATCATGAAGGAGCTCGGGCTGATAGACAAACTACCGCGCCTCGTCTGCGCGCAGGCGGAGCACGCGAACCCCCTATACCTGAGCTACCTGAAAAATTTCGAAGAATTCCATCCCGTCAAAGCAAAGACGACGCTCGCGAACGCGATACAGATCGGAAACCCGGTGAGCGTAAACAAGGCTATCAAGATACTCAAGGAATTCGACGGCATCGTCGAGCAGGCGAGCGAAGAGGAGCTTTCGAACGCCTGCGCGCTGGTCGACAGGACAGGGACGTTCAACTGCCCGCACACGGGCGTCGCTCTGGCGGCGTTCCTCAAACTGCAGGAAAGAAAAATCTTCAAGCCGTCCGACAGAATCGTGATAATATCGACTGCGCACGGGTTAAAGTTCGTCGAGTTCAAGATCGGCTATCACAAGGGCGAGCTCGATGGCGTATTCTCGAAATACGCGAACAAGCCGGTCGAGCTGCCGCCCGACTACGGCGCGGTGACGGACGCGATATTCAAGGCCATCGGGCATTAACCGGCCGAATAGGCCCGGGCATCAGGCGCTGCTACATCAGTCGTGCCTGCGGAGCCCCGTATCACCCGCCGAACCTGATCAGAAAATCCATCAGGAAGTCCACGTTCGCGAAATCGCTTATCTCGTCGCTCCCGAAAGGTATCTGCACGCCCGCCCCGAAGCTGTACTTGATGCCGCCCAGCCTTACGCCCGGGGTGACGTACGCCCCGGTGACGTTCTGATCGAACGAGGTGGACGACGCGAGGAGGAGCTCGAGGAGAAAGGAGGTCGAAAACGGGAGGTTGAATTGAGGCGTAACGCTTGCGGCCGCGCCGTATTTAATAATGAGCTCTGTGTTATCGCCGCCCGTGCTGAACGGGCTCTCGTTCGCGTCCTCCGCGTTTGTCATGATATCGAAATCCAGATTAGCCTGGAACGCGAGGACGTCGCCGCCGATGGCGAATACGCCGTATGGCACGAATGTGTATGCGTCGTTTGTAAAGTACGCGAAATCGCGGAAGTAAGAGCGCGCGCCAAGCGCACCGGAGTTATTTCCCGTCGTCGGGAACAGGACCTCGAAGCCCAGGGTCAGCGCAGAGCTGGCAGAACTCAGGAGCGCGTACTTCGTCCCGACCCCGATATTCCCGAAGTCGTAGTCCCCGCTCCCGAAGACCCCGTCCGTCACGCCTGAAAAGGGGAACTTCGCGTAAATTCCGAAGATATGCTCACTTAGGTTGAGGTCGGCCCGCAGCTGATTCATGATGAGCGTCCCCCCTCCGTCCACGGAAACGAGCTCGAGGTTCCCCCTCACGCCCGTCGAGCTGTAGGGGTGTTCGAGGAAAAACGAGTATGGGACGCTGCCGCCCGCAGCGCTCCGCCTTATTCAAAGGTGCTATAACGGTAGAAAACACGGCTAAGAATATGATGAACGGAATGAAATAGATTTTATTCGCCCTCATCTAACCTTTGCCTCCTCTTGATTGGATAAGATTTTATTATGAGGAGGGGAATATTACAAATTGGCTCGATGTCCGAGGCGCAGGGGATGGAATCACGTGACATTGAGTATGAGTAGCCGCCTTCGCTGAATTTGCGCTAATTAAAAAGCCCCGATAAGTTTCTAAAACCATGAAGCGGATGCTGAGAGGGCTCTATGTGATAACGGATAAGAAGCTCATTTCACGGGACAGCTTCGCGGCGACTGTGGAAAAGGCCGTTCGAGGGGGAGCGAGTGTCGTTCAGCTCAGGGAAAAAGACACGCCGGGGGACGAGATCGTGAGTCTCGGCAAGGCGCTCCTCAAAGTGACCGGAAAATACGGAGTGCCATTAATTATCAATGATTCAATAGAGTTGGCAATGAAGATAGGGGCCGACGGGGTGCATCTCGGTGAGGATGACCCGATGGTTAGTCGCGCGAGGGAGGCACTCGGGGGGGATAAGATAATAGGGGTCTCCTGCTATGGGAGGCTCGAAAGGGGGATCGATGCCGAGCGGGACGGGGCGGACTACGTCGCCTTCGGGACCCCGTTCTTCACACCGACGAAACCCGAAAGAACCCCGACACCGTTCGATGTGCTGAGAGAGGCGGTTTCAAGGATAAAGAGCATTCCGGTATTCGCGATCGGGGGCATAACCCCTGAAAACGCCGATTCGGTCCTCGAAACGGGCGTCGACGGCATCGCCGTCATCACTGCCGTATTCGGCTCGGGAGATCCCGAGAAAGCCGCGCGGGAGCTTGCCACAATCGCTGAAAGGCATTTGAAAAAGAGAGATTAATATCCGGGGAATTTTCTATACAACAATATTTACGATCTTCTTGGGGACTACGAAACACCTTTCTGGGCTCTTTTCCGGCGAGATAGCCCCTGACCTTTTCGTCGGCGAACGCGGCCTCTTTCATCCCTTCGTCGCTTACGTCCGCATCCATCGAGAGCTGGGCCCTAACCTTCCCGTTCACCTGTACGACCACGGTTATAGCGGCTCCGGCTACAAGCCCCTTATTCCATTCGGGCCAGGGCGCATCCACGAGCGAGTCCTTATATCCGAGCTCACTCCAGAGCTCCTCCGACACGTGCGGGGCTATCGGGTAAAGGAGCCTCACCATGGCCTCGACCGACTCTCTCACCACCTTTACATCCTCGTCGCCGGCAGGGTCGAAGCGGGACGTATCGTTGAGAAGCTCCATGACCGCGGCGATAGCAGTATTGAACTGAAACTTTTCGAGGTCGTCCGAAACCTTCTTTATAGTCTTGTGCACCTTTGTCAGCAGGTCTTTGCCCGAGGCGGATATTTTATCCACGTCCGGGGTCTTGCCCTTGAGCGGCTCGATCTTTGAGAACCTGTCGGAGATGAGACGCCAGAGCCTGTTAAGAAACCTGAATGCCCCTTCTATCCCTTCGTCGCTCCAGTCGAGGTCCTTCTGCACGGGGGCTGCGAACAGCATGAAGAGCCTCACCGTGTCGGCCCCGTATTTCTTTATCATGTCGTCCGGGTCTACGATGTTGCCGACGGACTTCGACATCTTGGCACCGTCCTTTATGACCATCCCCTGGGTGAGGAGGTTAGTGAAGGGCTCGTCGAGACCGCACATGCCCAAGTCCCGGAGCACCTTCGTGTAGAACCTCGCGTAAAGGAGGTGCAGTATTGCGTGCTCGATACCGCCTATGTACCTGTCCACGGGGAGCCAGTACCCGACCTCCTTTTTATCGAACATGCCTTCATCGTAATGAGGGGACGCGTATCTGAGGAAGTACCAGGAGGACTCGACGAACGTATCCATAGTGTCTGTCTCGCGCTTCGCCTTGCCGCCGCACTTGGGGCATACGGTGTTGACGAAGCTCTCCGCCTTCGCGAGCGGCGAGCCGCCCTTACCCGTGAATTCTATATCGAGCGGAAGCTCGACCGGGAGATCTTCGTCGGGAACGGGGACGATGCCGCACGTATCGCAATAGACGATCGGTATGGGCGCGCCCCAGTAACGTCTGGCGCGAAATGCCCCAGTCCCTGAGCCTGTAATTGACCCTTCTTTTGCCTATCTTCTTTTTCTCTATATACTCGATTATTTTTTCTTTGCCGGATTCTGAAGGCAGACCCGAGAATTGTCCTGAATTCACCATAACTCCCGGCTCTTCGTATGCTTCGGTCATATCTTCCGCAACGAGCTTAGTCCCTTCGGGCTCTATCACGGGAACGATGGGAAGCCCGTACTCCTTCGCGAACTCGAAGTCCCTCTGGTCGTGCGCGGGGACGCACATGATTATTCCGGTCCCGTATTCTATAAGAACAAAGTTGGCTATGTATATCGGGACGCGCCCGCCGTGAAGGGATTTACGGCGAAAGCGCCCGTGAAGACCCCTCTTTCTTAGCCCCTTCCGAAATCCTTTCGAGGCTGCTCTGCTTCGTGACCCGTTTTATAAATTTGAGCGCCGCCTTTTCCTCCGGTTTCCCTTTTATCAATTCCGCCGCGAGAGGGTGCTCGGGCGCGATGCTCATATACGTGACGCCGAACACGGTGTCGGGGCGCGTCGTGAATATCCGGAGGCCGCTCTCACCGCCGACGGTTTCTTCGAGCGGAAAATCTATTTCGGCTCCTGTGCTCTTCCCGATCCAGTTCTTCTGCATGGCGAGGACCCTTTCGGGCCAGCCGTCTTTGAGCTTTTCGGTCCATTCGAGGAGCTCCTCGGTATATTCAGTCGTCTTGAAAAACCACCCGTCCATGATCTTCAATTCGACCACCGAGCCGCAGCGCCAGCAGAGCCCGTCCTCCACCTGCTCGTTCGCGAGCACGGTCTCGCACGAAGGGCACCAGTTGACGGTCGTCGATCTCCGGTAGGCGAGACCCTTCGCGTACATCCTGGTGAATACCATCTGCTCCCACTTGTAGTAGGACGGGTCGCAGGTGGCGATCTCCCTGGTCCAGTCGTAGCTGAAGCCGAGCTGTTTAAGCTGGGCCTTCATCTGCTCGATGTTGTCGTATGTCCATACGGCGGGGTGCACGCCGCGGGCGATCGCCGCGTTCTCCGCAGGGAGCCCGAACGCGTCCCACCCGATAGGATGGAGCACGTTATACCCGCGCGTACGCTTATACCGGGCGACGACGTCCCCGATCGTGTAGTTCCTGACGTGGCCCATGTGTATGCGGCCCGAGGGGTAAGGGAACATCTCGAGCACGTAGTACTTCTCCCTGTCCTTCTCCGCCCGGACCTCGTACAATTTCCTCTCGTCCCATATGTCCCGCCACTTTTTTTCTATTTCTTCAGGTCTGTAGCTCTCTTTCATCTCGCGCTCTCAGGCTCCGGTCGTTTATAATAAGGATAGAAATATTTACCATAACCGGAGGCATTGGACAAAGAATACGTATATTTCCGGGATATGGATTTTTCGGTCTAAACAGTGTTAATTATAGTAGGTATCAGCCGATATGAAACGTCAATCAGAGCTTAAAGGGATCATCGGGGACTTAAAGAGGCACCTCGAATTTCAGAAATCCATGGGGGTCGCGAGGGTGCCGATAGAAAAAAAGGCTAAGGAAGAGACCGTCCCGAAGGCGCCCGGGAAAGAACCCGTGAAGACACAACCAAAAGCTCAGACATCACCCGAAAAAAAGGACGACGTTATAAGAATAGAAGAGCAGATCGGCATATTCGACGCCTCCGCTAAAAAGATGACGCTCGAAGAAATAAGGGCGGAGATAGGCGACTGCACCCGGTGCAAGCTCCACGAGGGGAGGACGAATCTGGTGTTCGGGGAAGGGAACCCGAAGGCGAGGCTCGTATTCGTGGGGGAAGGGCCGGGGAGGGACGAGGACCTTCAGGGCAAGCCGTTTGTGGGGAGGTCAGGACAGCTTCTCACCAAGATCATAGAGGCGATGGGGCTAAAGAGGGAGGACGTCTATATATGTAACGTCGTGAAGTGCCGCCCGCCCGAGAACAGGACGCCCGAGCCCGACGAGATGGCGACCTGCGAGCAGTTCCTCTTCAAGCAGATAAGGTCGATAGAGCCCGGGGTAGTAGTGTGCCTCGGGAGCACGGCCGCGCAATCCATACTTAAAACGAAGCAGAGCCTCGGGAGCCTCCGGGGGAAGTTCCATCAATACGGTAGGGCGAAACTTATGGTAACTTATCATCCTGCGGCCCTTCTCAGGAACCCGAATTTCAAGAAGCCGCTCTGGGAAGATATGCAGGTAGTGATGAAAGAGCTTGGAATCTCAAAACCGGGCGATTAGCTCAGTGGATAGAGCGCAGGCCTCCGAAGCCTGAGGCCGGGGGTTCGAGTCCCCCATCGCCCGCAATAAAATAAACTATGATAAGTATAGATTAAACCAATATACAGAAGTTGGATTTAGTATGTAGATCGTGCGTAGTGTCCAAACAGGTGTCTACTTCTAATTAATAGCTATCAGAATCGTTGCATTAACGCTCCTTTTTGCAACAGTTGGGAGCGGATAACCCGTGTTTTTTAAATTTCGCCGGTTTGCAGTATAACACCCTATATGGGATACTATATTGCATATTTACAGCCTAATTAGTAGTTATCCCGACTGCGCGAAGCACAGTGAAGCAGCGCCGGAATGATACGAATCTTGCCGTATACTTTGACGCGAAAATGTTTGCCGAGCCAATGCCCTTCGATTGCGAGCACATCGTTGACTCCGGTTTAGGGTGGCTCACTAACGAATGTATAGAGAAGTTTGACATGTTGAATTGCATAGCATGAACACGATTTGCCTTTGGTACAATGGTGCGCAAGAGTTTTTGAAAACGCCAAGACCTTCCCCATTCATCTCTAGACGCGTGTCACTCCGCGCACCGGGAGATTTTACCGTAGGGGGAGCAAGGGACGTGTTGCATCATACCGTTATGGGGATTCCTTGCCTCGGGCTCAATTGCGGATCCGCATTAAGCCCAACGAAAGCGTTCTCATCTCCTAAAGGTCGCAACTGTTGACCAGAGCTAAACGGATCGTTACTGGAGACGCAAATCATGCAGGACGAGAAGAGTGCGTGCAACTGGTGTAAGGACAAATGGCCGATCTGTCCTGGCAGATCACGCCGATGGATCTATCATATGATATACCAATCAATGTTGGATGCGATGATGCACACCATGAAATCATACATTGCTAAATGATACGACATGTCGCTGATTCCTCCGAAGCCTGAGGCCGGGGGTTCGAGTCCCCCATCGCCCGCCATTGTTTTATTTATTCTTCACTGTTAGTTAAACCGGTGTCACTGTTGCCTGCAGGGACTCAATGCCGGGCTTAGTGTCCAAATAGGTCATATAAAATTGGTTTATTCTATTGCAGATTGTGTTTGTAAGGCAACGGTTTGCAGTATAACACCCTAATATGTGATACTATGGTTCATTTTTTGCCGCATAATTAATAGTCGGCACAGCAGGTGCGAATCCTGTAACAGGTGATGGGAGTCTCCTGCTGGTGCGGGTTTTGTTGTCGCCAGCAACACCATCACCTCGCAGGAGTCGGGTTTGCTGCATGCTCCAGGTAAGAGTACCTCGGACTCGATGGAGAACGCGGTTCAGTCGGGAGATAGCTAAGGAATGAGCAGGCTCATTTTAACTTTCATGGCTCTGGTTGTGACGCTTTTGTGCCTCACGCGGATGGCTCCCGCGGATCCCACTACCGGCTCCGAGAGCGACCCTCCCCTGACGGAACCGAGCGAGCCCTTCCTGCTCGGGCCCCCGAAGCAAGCGGGTCCCGTCGTGGTAGAAGCCCACTTTGACTTTTATGACATCAATGAGATAAACGACGGGGCGGAAACGTTCGAGTTCACGGGCGTACTCACGCTCAAATGGAATGACCCGCGCATGGCTTTCGATCCGGCTGTTGAGGGAGTGGATGAAAAAATCTTCCAGGGCGACTACCAGTTCAACGAGCTCGCGACCGGCTGGTATCCGCAGGTAATTCTCGTCAACGAAGCGGGCTCGTTCGAGATGAATGGAGTCATGCTGCGTGTAGAGCCGGACGGAACCTCGACCCTGATCCAGACACTCAACGCCGCCGCGGAGGTGGAATTCAACATGAGCAGATACCCCGTTCGACAAGCACCGCCTGAAAGCCGTCTTTGAAGTGCTGGGCTTCGACAAGGACGAGGTCTTGATGCAGGTGCAATCGGATGCGACCAGGTCCCTCGGCCGGAGAAACTCGGGTGCCTCAATGGATCGTCACGGGAGTCAGTGAGTCTGTCCGGGACCGCTCCTGCAAACTACGCAGGACGCCTGGGGGTTTCGTCAACGTTTGTCGTGAGCGTGGATGTGCTGCGTATGCCCTTCTTTGTAATGCGACTGGTCACCTTCCCCCTGATTGTTATCGTCCTGCTATCTTTCACAGTGTTCTGGATGGATCGGTCGTCGCTCGGCGACCGGATCAGCGTCTCGTTCATCGGTATCCTGACCGGCGTCGCCTACATACTCGTGACGAGCGATCAGCTGCCCCACATCTCGTACGTCACGCTGATGCACGGGTTTCTGAACCTCAGCTTCCTGACCATGTGCGCGACCGTCGTGATCAACCTCGTGGTGGGTGGGCTGGACAAGCAGGGAAAATTCGAGCTCGGAGACCGCATCGATCGCGCTTGTCGATGGGCGTTTCCACTCGCGTATTTCGGGCTGATGTTCGTCATGTTCGGCGTGGCGCTCATTTTTTACTAGATATGGATCTATACAATGTATTCCCGGGAATGAAGTCGAGCGGGATCGTGTTCGTCAGGAGCTGCGAGCTCCCGGGAGGAAAGCGCACATCGACAGGCCGAAGCGGAGCGTTATACGGTCACGCGTTGCGATAGTGCATATTGTCGACACAGTGTCTTCATCCTGAGGCCGGGGGTTCGAGTCCCCCATCGCCCGCCATAACTTTATCAACGTTTAATATGAGTTAAATCCTCAAACGCAGAATGTGATTCATTTACGCAACTGAAGCACGGGTCTATTAAATATCATCTCCGAAGCGTCGAGATACCTTCCCGGATAAAATCGGACAAGAAAGCCAAGTCTTATGACCCGGCACACGCACTCCGGCTTTCGTATCAATAATTCATAATATTGTGAATCGGATAGGTTATGATAAATTTACTCCCGATGAAGTACAGGGTTAACTCCGACATAGCGACGTGGAGGGTGCTGGACGGCGAGGCCGTAATTATCAACAATGAAACGAGCTATTACTACAGCCTGAATAAAACGGGTACATATATATGGAGCCTGCTTATAGACGATGAGATGAGCGTGGACGAGATAGTCGAAAACGTCAGCTCCGAATACGGACTCGAACGGGGAAGAGATCAGGGAAGATATAACAGCCATACTGGACAATCTATATAAAGAAAAGCTTGTAGAGGGGAAGTGAGCGTGGAAAAGAAAAAACCGGATAATAAGTCTGAAAAAAGCAAAACAAAAAATAAACCGGCGAAAAAATCCCAATCCGCAAAATACGAACCGCCGAAACTGGTCAAGTTCGATAAACTGGAAAAATTGATCGTAAGCGGCGAATAGGCGCCGGATTCAGGAACGTCCTTTTTGCGTCCGCGCCCCGTCCGCGGGTATTCAGGCCGGGGTATGTAAAGCCACAGACGCCGGTTGAAAAAGTATCAGCCCTTTTTAAAAATTCCCCTGATCACCCTGGAGAAGTACCTGACCCTTGCCGTGAGCTTGTCCGTCCTGAACCTCCAGACTATATACCCGGAGTATAAAATCCAAGAGAGATCCCCTGACCGGAGCGCTTTTCCGCCCCTCCGCCTTTCTATAACCTTGCCGAGCACGTCGCCCGCCCCGACTTCGATGAGCTCGGGCCAGTCGTCTGCCTTCAGTATTAATTTGTCCCGATGTTTCTGAATCACCCTGTAGGTGGGGAATTTGTCTTCGAGCCTGTAGGTGATGATGTCTCCCGTTTTAATATCCCCCCAGACGACAGGTATGGAGATAAGCTCGTCTCCGTCCGCGAGAAACGGGAGCATGCTGTTACCGTGAAAGAATACCGGGCCCAGTGCCGCGCTTTTCTGAAGCCGGAGCTCTTTTGCCGCAAGCGTGATTTTATTCTTGTCCATGAGATTAATTCCGCGGCTTTAAGTTTAAAAAGATTTCCTTAGCCGTTTCGAACTTTCTCCTCGATTTGAAATTTTCTGCCCTCGTCCGCTTGAGTCTTCGCGGTATATCCCGGGATTCGAGCTCTCCCAGGCAGGTTTTCATCAGAGATAGAACGTGAGACCATCTAAAGCGATCGTGAGCTGTAGCAATGCCGCCCAGTGATTTTTTCTCTATGATCCTTCTGTCCGTATTATAAATTTTCTTCATGAAGCCGGCGAGGGTCTCGGGAGAGACTTCACAAAAATCCACTTCCTCGACTTCCTCGCTGAATCCGAGGGTGTTAATCGCGAAGCTGCCCAGGACGGGCATGTTGAACCTTTTAACCGGCATTAAGAAAGAATTCGAATCAGCGCAGAAATCGAGGCACGCCCCGAAACGAGGGACTATCGAGGGCAGGCCAGAGGCCATGGCTTCCAGTATCGGAAGGCAGAAGCCCTCCGCCCTGTAGGGAAAAACACCGACATCGCATACCCTGTAGAGCGAAGCCAGCTCCCGGGGGGATAAATACTCATCGATGTAGATCAGCTCGGGATAATTTTTATCCTTCTTAAGAGCCGATATCTCGTCTTTATATTTTATTCCCGAATAGAAAACGTCCCTCGGATTATCCTTGATTACAAGGCATACGTCGTCGCGAGCGTCGAACGCCATCCCGAATGCCTTGAGCAGTATGTCGATCCCTTTCCTGAAAACGGTCGCCCCGACGAATAGGAATTTAAACGACTTGTCCGTCGACAGGCCGTATTTTTCGCCGGCCGGCTTGAATATTTTTTCGTCGATCCCGTGTGGTATAACCCTAATCCTTTTTTTATCGATCCCGCTCTTCATAGCATTCCGTTTAACCCATCCGCTATGGACCCACAGCTGGTCGCACTCGTCGATCTTCCCGACCCATTTCCCGGGGAACATGCCGAAGTCCCATGTCCTCACCGCGATGAATTTCCCCTCCCGGGGAACTGAAACACTCCCGAAATCCTGCTGGTAATCGTGGTGAATGAAAATATCGACGGGTATGTCCCTGAAATCGGACGGGCTTTCGAGATCGAGCGTAATATAATTCGATTTATTTTCGAACAGGCTGAGCCACGTTGAATTTACCGACGAGTAAGCCGTTTTTTCCTTTTTACGCCCGGAGAGCGCGACCACGCTCTTCACATCATAATCGGGCTTCTTTCTGCGAACGAGCTTTTTAATAAGCCCGTCTAGCTCACGGCTGGAGCGTCCCTTCAGGAACCTCCGGGAAGCCCTTGTTCCTTCAGAGGAATTCCGGCTCCTGGCGGTTTCGGATTCGAGAATGTTCCTCAGCTTTTTTTCCCAGCTTCCGGGATTTTTATAATTTTTGACCCCCAGCGGCGTGCCCCGGACTATCTCGGTTATGCCCCCCGTCAGGCTAGCAAACGTCGGAATGCCGTTTGCAGCAGCCTCAACAACGATGCGCCCGAACGGCTCGGGCCATTGCGAGGGCACCAACACCGCTTTACTCATTCCGAGGAACTTCTTCGTACGTGTATAGGGAAGAATTCTTACATTTTCGAGCTTCTTAAACTTCCGGAGATATTCGTATAAGGAGTTGCCGGCCAGGAGGAATTTTTCATGGATCATCCTCTTCGCAAGCTCGTAAAATATATCGGCGCCCTTGTAGGGGAACCCGCAGATCCCGGTGATATATTTCTCCTTCCTTTCCGTGCTGCCGCCGACAAGAAAATCTTCTTCGATCAATTCCGGGTAAATAACGAGGAACTTCCTTCCGTATTTTTTCTCGAACCTTCTTTTCATGTAAAGGGAATTCACCACGCATGCATCTGACTCGCGAAAGATAAAATCCGCTTCGCTTTTATCTGAATAATCCCTCGACAGGGAGACCTTCCAGGATTCCCTCTCCGCACGGTCAGGCGGCGCGTATTCGTAGCTCTGCAGGTAGTGGACGGTCGGGATATTGTAAAGATTGGCGATCCTCTGAACATGAACACCGACATCCGGTGAGGAGATAATAACATCCGGCCTTAACCCGAGGACCATACCCTTTAACTCATGTATGTCCCTGAAAGTGGCGAGTTTTACCCGACCGAAACGAATTCTTTTCTTCCGGGGGTAGCTGCAGAATATATGGCAATCGTGAGCGAATTTTTCTGAAAGGTTCTTTAAAAACGCGAGATTGGTTATCTGCGCCCCGCCCATGACGGGGTAGCCTTTATCCGTAGTCCAAAGAACCCTCATTTTTACCCCTTCTTACTAAGGATTCCCTTTGCTTCCAGGTCTTTTACAAATTCCATTACATCCCGCCGGGCCGAATCCTCCGGAATCCCGAATTCCTTCGAAACGCTTTTTATTATCGACGACAACTTCTTCTTCTTTGCGATCCCGAGCCATATGTGCCTGCCCGAGCCGTTTAACGTATATAGAAAATTGTCATCGGGCCTCAATATGAGGATCTGCCCCTCGATCTCCCTGTGGGCAATCTCACCGTTTATCGTGTATATCCGATCCAGGTCATCGTCTTTCATATCTTCAACCCTTGTTCCGTTCGATTATGGAGTTCAAGACGTTCTTAGCGGCTTCTATCCTTTTTTCATTTTCGCTTTTGAGATATTTATGCATCTTTTCCCCGAGGTCTTTTAATAGAACCGGGTTCTCCAAGAGATACCCGATTTTATCCCGAATCTCGGAAGCGCTGTCGGGATCGTCCACGACCAGCCTCTTTTTTATATATCCGGGCATACAGTCCATTACCGGAACCATCCGGGAAGTTATAACCGGCACTCTTTTTACAATGTGCTCAGCCGCAACGAAATTAAAGGTCTCGGCAAATGAAATCTGCAGCCCCAGGTCAACCCCGCTCAGCACGCTTTGATATTTTTCGTCGGTCATCCAGCCGAAATCTCTATATCTGATCCCGAGGGCCTTTAAAACACCCCCAGTAGTACTCGTTTCCGGATAACCCGTTCACGTAAAGAATGTACCTGTTCTTCAGCATGGACAGGGCCAGTAGCGAATTGAGGATGTTCTTTCTCCTGTATTCGAAGGGAGAGCAGAAAAGGCTGATTACGGATACCCTGTCCTTGCCCTCCCGTTTCTTCTCTCTTTTCTCATCCGGGAACAAAACCGTATCGGGTAGATGTCTCACATTGCCCGAGTATCCAGATAAGGCCGAGGCTAATTCTCTATTGGCGAAGAGCCTATGCTTCACTTTTTCGGAGTTAAGCAGAAAATCCATATATTTTATTTCTTCTGAAATATCGACCTGTCCGGGGCTGCTTGTCCAGTAAACGCCGAACTCTATTTTCTTATTCCCCAGCTTTTTCAAAAAAAAATCGTAAACCGGAGACCATCCCCCGAATAGAACGCACTTCGGATTCCTTTCCTTTATATATTCGACGTAAAATTTAACCTCTACGGCTTTCGTATCCGAGCCCTTCAGGACAAAATGTCTGCTGAGGCCCGTCGTTTTTTCCAGATTCATCAGCGATCTGTTTGTGCCGGGAAATCCGCTTACGCAGAGTGTTATCAAAGGCTCGGAATTAACTCCCATAATGTCCTTCGATAATCCGGAGCATCTTGTTCACCTGTCTTTTCATGCTGTAACGCCTCCTGACCCAACTGCGCCCCTCGAGTGCAATTTTTCTTCTTAAACCCGGCCTCTTCAGATAATAGTCGATCAGCCTGAAGCACTCTTCTTCCGTGTCGTACCAGACCAGGTGCTTCCGGTTTTCGAACATGGTTTCGAGGCCCGGCACGTAGTGAGTCAAATGGAACCCGCCCGCGGCCAAGGTAATAAAAGTCCGGTTAGAAAAATATCGCTCGACGGAATTCGTCGTGTTCGTCCCCAATACGATACCGGCTCCCCCGCATACCTTCACGAGCTCACCGTTATACGCGGGCCACTCGACTGCGGGGTAATCCGCACCCCACCTCTCCTTAGCGTCCCTAACTCCCTGGGGACCCCATATCTTGAGATCGAACCGCTCGCTCACTTCCTTCAGGAACCTCTCCCTCCGCGTGACGACTCCGCCGTACTCATCGTAATAATAAATGCTCCCTACGAAAGCGACTTCGCTCCTGTATATCCTCTTCGGATTTCCGCTCGTGCCCGCTCAGGGGAAACGCGCTCAGATGGGCCCCCTCGTAAAGCCAGTATGAGGGAGTATCGGAGACTTCCCGATACTTGCTTAGCATCCCCCGGGCGGTGGTAAAAAAGACATCGGCTTCCTTATGCAATGGTTTAATCCAGTCAGGGACCTTGTCGTCAACACAGTCAACATACCACAACGCGACGAATACGCCCATACTCTTTATGGCTCTCAACGCACCTGCGCCTATCCTGTCGAGTTTCAGCCCTATAACTATGTCGGGCTTCGATTCCTCCACTTTTTTCAGCAGCGCTCTCTCCGATTCCGAGACCGATTTAAAAGGCTGGTAGGCGAACGTATCGCATTCGATATCCTTCGACCTGAATATGGACAGCAGGTAACTTCCGAGGTCCCATTCAAGGAATAACGGGGCCGCGATCAGGATTCTTTTATTCCGCAAAGGGGCCACTTCCGCGATGCAATTATTTTGTGAAATACCAGTATAGCCCTCTAACTTTCCTTAACAACACGCCTTCGATAATCTTGAGCGTTCTCCCCTTTAAAGTTCGAAGAGGGGAGCCCTTATACACATTTTTCTCGAGATCGCTGATTTTGTAACGCCTCGGCTCCCCGGCGGCCGGACCCCTCTTTGCGAGAATGGCATTCATTCTCTCGTGGAAGAGCCTGTTGTCGGACTCTATACCGCTCTTGTCCGATATGAGGAAATTTCCCCGGGGGGTTTTAATGAACTCCCTTGCGCCCCCTCCGGGAGCCAGAAGATGCCACACCAGGGCCTCCGTCGTAACCATAAGAGTGTAATCTTTTTCGAGGAGCCTCGCGCAGAGGTCGTTCTCCTCCCTAAACGCGTGGTCGGAGTATCCCTCCACGGCCCAGCCTCCCGCGTGCTCGACCGCCCCGCGGCGGTAACATATCGCCCCTCCGTTGAGACTCTCGACCTCGAGGACCTGCGGATCGTTATAATAGCAGTGGCCCTGCAATCTCCATGTCGGCTCCTCAAGCGTCGGCGTCCATTAGCTATCCGTCAGGTTCACGTCCAGGTTCACCGGTTTCATTTTAGTTTCGGGATTGCATCCGCCCACAGCCGCCAGAGGTCTATCGGGGAAAAGGCGGAACGGCTTCAGTATGTTTTCAAGGAAACCGGCGTCCGGCAGCATATCGTCGTCTATCCTCAGAATAAACTCTATCGATTCCGGCACCGCTTCCATCGCCTGCTGGTGCCTTTTCCAGCCGCCTTCAGTACGGATGATTTTAATCTCATGCCCGATGGTCTTAGCGAGCGTAAAAAGATCCCTGAGCGCATCGTCACGCTCGACCGGCGAATCGCTCTGGTCGTTAATTACGATCATAAAGTTCGTGTAAGTCTGATTAAGCAGAGAGGCCAGTAAAACGGCAAGGTAGGAAGGACGGTTTTTTGTCGGTATAGCTATTGCTATTTTTTCGTCCGTTTTTATGGGTCTTAATTTAATCATCTGCGTTCGTCATAAAGTCTGGAGATGAGATCGCAAAAGCTCTTCTCAAAACGGTTCCAGCTGAATTTAACCGCCGTCTCGTAGGCGGCTTCGCCCATGAGTTTAATATTAGCACTGTTATCGCACATATAAAGTATCGCTTCCTTGAGGCTTTCGACGGAGCCCGTCTCCACCACGAGCCCGTCATGCTTGTGGGTCACTATCTCGGAAGTGCCGGTATCCGCCGACAGTATGGCGGGTTTGCCGTATCCCATTCCCTCCCCTATAACGAACGGAAAAACGTCCTCGAAGGAAGGGAGTATCAGGGAGTCTGCATTTTCATATTCGGCTAAAAATTTCCTGTAGGGCATAAGCGGTTTGATCTTGATATTATCGTTCCTGACCAGGTAACCGAGCAGGAGTCGGGATTGCAGCAAATCGTCGGTAATACATATGAGCTCCGCCCTCTTCAGCTTCAGCTGATCCCAGGCCTCCAATAAAATTCTGATCCCTTTCCTGTACGAGTCCGTACCGACGAATAAAAACCTGATATCTTTCCTTCCCTTTCTGAAGACCGGTTTATGCACATTTATCCCGAGACGGAGAACTTCTGTCTTTTCTCCGGGATAGCCCGATTTTATAAATAGTTTTTTTGAAATGTCACTGAACAAGATCAGACGGTCCGCCGTTTCGAGCTCCGCCCTCTGCCTCCAGAGCTCCATTGCGGGTACGCTCCCTTTCTTCAACGCCGCATATCCTTCTCTCGCGGTTCCCTATCCCGAGCATGTTTTCAAGAGGCCCGCTTTCACGGTAAAGGACCTTGAGCACGCCCGGATTATATTTGACCGCCCTCATGAACTGCTCCAATGAAAAACCAGATTGACCGATAACCACATCCGTCTTCCGCATGACGGGTTTTGCCCTGAAACCTACGGGACTATAATTTTTAAAGGATTTCCCCAGGGCGGCGTCTATCCTGGCGCTCGTTTTCCTCCAGCTCGTGAGCCCCTTCTCGAAAAATGTGTAGCAGACATCAGGAGAGGCGCCCTTTACGCGCTTTTTATCTGAACCCAGGCGCTCTCTCTCCTTTCTCTCATTAAGCGGCTTCAATTCCCTGTCTATTATAGATCTCAAACGGCTGATCGTCCCCTGCCACGTGAACCCCGATACGGTGCTCACGATCTTTCTTCGCTCACGGGCCGTGAGCCTGCCTTTATTAAATGCCTCTCTCATCAATCGGCTCAAATGTCTTACGTCAGGCCGAAGCTGCATCTTCCCGCGCGATGAGTGTTTATGCGCCTTTATAAAGAGCGAATTCTCCTCATTGCAGAAATCGACCGGCCCCGTGCCTTTCGTCACCAGCACCCTCCTGCCTGATGCTATACACTCGAGGATGGGCAGCCCGAATCCTTCGCCCCTGAACGGAAAAACTCCCGCGTCGCAAGCCGTGAAATAGCCCGCAATGGATCTGTCGGCTTTGTTGATGTGTATTATTTTCGGAGCGGATTTATTTTTCGCCCTCATCATTACTTTTTCAATCCAGGGCTCGAAATGCCTCCACCTCATGGCTTCCTTGAGGACGAGCGATACGTCTTCGTCCGCACTGAACTCATTTATAAAAGCCTCTACGAGTATATCGATGCCCTTCCTTTCAGTGAAAACCCCCGCGTAGATGAAATTGAACCCCTTCAACCCCTTTATTTCCCGAGGTTTCACATCAGGGTTAAATTCCGATCTGTCGACCCCCCATGGCAATAGCTCGACGGGTGTAGTTAATCCGTTTTTTATTAATATTTCCCTTACGAAATTTGTCGATACGAGCACCAGGTCGAAATAGTTGTTTAGCCTGTCGATGAGCACCCTGTCCTCTTTCTTGATCTCGAAATATTCGTAATTCAGGATGAATATATTGAATCTTCCGGGCGCGTTCACGTAATCATACGGATGCCCGTGAAATATATAAAGGTCGGGTATCTCTCCCGGTAAATCCTTTCTCTTGTTTGAATCGGTCGGAACCTCTTTCACGTTGTATCCGAGACTCTTCAATCCCCCGATCAATATCCTGTTTACTATCGAGAAGCTCGAGAGCTTCTCCAGGTTCCCCTGAAAAAGTATGTAGTTGTAATCAGGCTTCATATTCTCTCGAGGAAGGCTATGAGTTTGTTTAAATCGTTCAGGTCCCCGGTCAGCGTCAGATCGTACGTGTGCGTCTTCCCCGCCAATTCGGAGAAGTAGGTTAAATAGTCGGCATAGTCCTCGGTCCGGTTAAATCTGAAAAAAGGCCTGGTGTTCTCAATTAATCTGAGGACCGCTTCGCTTTTGGACACGGGGACGATGCCGAATTTATCGCCTATATGGGTAAAAAATATGTCGTTTATCGAAAAGTCCTTAAAATGAGCGCATTCAAAATAGTCCGCGAGCAAGATTTCCTTCTTCATTACCCCGCCGTACCGCCCGGCTTTCGTATTTAATCTTTTCCCGAATATGGCGTCTTCCGTCTTCCGGGTCACCCTGCCTATTTCCTCGCACCCGCTGACGAGGAATCTCCCCCTATTTTTTTTGAATACGATATGATCGTCCGAGATTATTGCGGCCCCCGCTTTCGCCAGTCTCAGGCAGACAGTGGATTTTCCGCTCCCCCTGTCCCCGATGAATGCGGAGACCCTGCCGTTCCACTCTATCGCCGCCGCATGCATATAGAACATACGGAACATAAATAAAATCTTGTGGATGATCTCGAACACGTGCCCGTGGAAAGCCTCATGGCTGTATTGCGGCTCCCTCACGTAAATCAATATGTCGGGCGGCTTGTCATCCCTGAACACGAGCACCTGGAACCTGCCGGTCGCAAGGGACGCGGTCCCCTTCCCGGTGTACTTCCATTCCGCGGTGCTGTCGTCAGGCAGTGCCGCCTGTCCTTTGAAAATGTCCGAATCCCTGGAGGACCCGATCATGTAGAGATTCGCGCTTTGATCAGCCGCGGGCGGACTCACTTCTATGTTCCGTTTGAAGTGGTGTCCCAGCACGTCCGTATAATATTTTCTGGTCGCGTAAACGTTTAATCCCCAGCTGCCGAGCGGAAGAAACCCGGTGTGTTTATATTCCGCTCCGAGCGCCTCCTCCTTGAGTGCTCCGACATCGAGTTCCATATTAATCAGTTATCCGCTCCCGAGATTTATTTTCCGGTATTAGTATATTCGAAAAACGCGTATACGCTCCCCAGACCCACAGCGAGCGTCTGAGAATCGATACGGGGAAAACCAAACCCGGCTAATCCCTCCGTCCTCTGAAAATCCCGGGGCCGCCCTGACGGTAGACCTGGAGTTTAAACGGTAACGATATCAGCCACCAGAGAAGAGAATTAAGGGGATTGGCCGAATATAAACCCAGAGCCCACCGCTTATTCCTTAGTGTAAACCCTGCGCGCGTTATCAAACTCAGTTTTTCTTCCAACTTGATTAACCCGATGCAATCCGCGTTATCGTCAATGTACGCGGAAATTTCCGGGAATTCTTCACGTGAGTTAAACAGGGTGAGAAAAAGATCGAGTATGTTAAGTGTGATCTTGAATATCCCCTCGCTCCTTCGCTGTTCAAAAAATGACGCCCAGCGCATCCTCCCGTAGGCAAGGCGCAGGATCATGTATGCGTCGGCGAACGATTTAAGCTTGATCGTGCCCAGCTCGATGTCCTTGAAGATCGATAGTATCTGGAAGACGAGCTCATATTCGTCCGATAAGACCCGGTAGCTCTTACCCCGGAACTCGAATTGCCTGCTGTCCCGCCACAGACGCCGATAGTCGATTTTAAACGTAAAATGGCTGGATAAATTCCAATGAAGGTCCAAATCGATGCCGTTTTTCCCGTATTCAAAGTGGTGAGTGAACAGCGAGGCTGCCGCTTCACTCGGAAAGGTGCGCGATTTTCTGATATAGCCCGAGCCCTTGAGCATACGGTCCGACCTCTCCAACCCGTCCTTTTTTATCAGCAGGTCTATATCGGAGATGGCTCTCCTGTCGATATTGCCGTAATACCGCTCTGCAAGAAACGCCCCCTTTAAAAATATTACCTCCTCTGAAGCCCGCCCAAATAATTCCGACAGCGCCTCGGTCTCTTTCAACAGCTTCTCGTTCTTGGCCCACTGCTCCAAATACGAAGTTTTCAATCGCTCGATCAGCCCTTCGGGAAAAAGGGCCCGGAATTTCGAAGAGGATAGGATCGAATACACTGTCCCCGCTATGTGATTGGACCATACGAACCGATAAAAATCATCAAAGTCCGGGGGCTCCGTTCTCAGGACCTCTTCTGCCCGGTGTGAGTCGCCCTTCAAAATCGAGCTCACGAGATTGATATAAAAAAGCGTTTGCATAGGATCGAGTCCCGAACTCATAAATAAACGGCATGCGGTAAATGCTTTACTATCGCTGCTCGGCGGAATCCTCCGCCATAATGCTAGATTATACAACGGTACCCCTTTTCAGCCCAAAACTCACATTCAATAGATTATTAGTTGCCAAGGGTAATACGTAGAACCGTAACTCTGTCGGAGACCTCAAAATGGAGAGTGTTAACCTCAGCCGGCAACTCCCGCGGTATCATATTCCAGGAATTGTCATAGCAATATTGAACTGCCTGTTTAATCGGCCTTTTTATGACCAGATTCACATTCATTTCGGGGTGGAACAATTCTTTATGAGGAACCACCGATACGTCCTCGCAGGAAATCTCGTGCCATAAGAGAAAATAAAAGTCCCCGGCTCTTTTTTGCAGGACCAGGTGATGGAGAAAATCAGTTCTGAAATAACCCTTAGAGCTGGTAACGGATAATTCATAATCAAGGAAACGCGGAACAAACTCTTCCCGGGTGTCTTTGAGTAAGTCGAGCAGGCTTTTTAACGCCGTATACGCGGGTTTCGGGGTTAGGTCCCGGCGGACCAGCCCGTAATGCGCCTCGGGGTCCTCTTTATTTTCTTCCTTAAACTCGTCAACCAGCTCATATATATATGTCCTTTTTATGCCCAGCCTAAAATACTCACAGCAAAGCCTCGGTATATACCTGGCCTGAACCCCTTCCGACACCCCTCCACCGTGTGTGGGATAGCCGGTTTCCGTAGCCGCCATGGGCTTGGGCGCATAGGGTGGCGCGTATACCTCCAATGCCCAGGGATATTCGTCGAGGTTTATCGAAGGGAAGTTGCTCTGCCAGTAATACCTGTCGAGTCCCGCATACGGGAAGGGGACATTATAGGGGTTATTGCCGGGATAGGAGTGGAGGTTTCCCCAATCCGCATGGGGGGTAAGCTCGCGTTCCGCCAGGGGATTGGGCGACAAGCCGAGAGGGTCGTATACGGGGCAGAGGGCAAAGCCGATTACACAGAGCCCCGCCGTGGAAGGATCGCTTTTGACAGCTCTATACAGGTCCTTCTGAAATTCGATTGCCCCCATAATAAAGCCGCGCCCTCCGTGCATATAACCGTACCCCATGTAGACCTTTTTATGCTTTGGCCAAAAATTATCGGGTTCGTTCGGGCCTTCAACCGCATCGATATATATCCCGGTGGTGTTGATAGCTTTAATCCGCTCGACTATTTTTCGAACGGTTCCCTTTCCGCCGTTCGAGTTTCCTTCCAGATCGGCAATGACTGTGGTGGCTATCCCGCATTTGCCGAGTTCGATGATCCTGTCCGAAAAACCGTCCCGGACGTGACGAATTCCCGACTCGGCGAGCAGTTTGAGCACGCCTTCATACGCATGCACATATGGTGTATCCGGGTATGTCCAGTGTGTATTTATACCTATGCTGTCCAGGAATGATGCTGCGGTAAACGGAGGAGCTGCTTCCTTCATCGCTTTAATATCCAGGACGCATATCTCTTTTGGGATAATATTCTCTCGGCATTGTCTAGCTTTCGAAGCTTTAACATCTTGTTGAAAAATCTACGGGCGCAAATGCCAATAGCGCGTCTTTAAAATACTGACCTGCACCTTCAATCCGGAAGAATCTCGTTGAATGAAATATTATCGACCGATATATTGTAAGGGATTGGCAAATCACCTGCAAACCGGAAAATCTTCAACCTATTCATCACGCCGTACAGACGCCTCATACCAATGATGTACAACGTCTATTTTCATATAGTGATGGGGCGGCGGCGCATAAAAAGTCGCGGCGATTACAGGTTCTGTTTACTTACCCATTCGTCATTAATCCAATGATACAGACTCCGCTCATTGAAGGACCGAACGTCCGGATACTCGACAATATCCTGTCATATCAACAGGTTACCTACGACGACATGAAATCTACAATATGCTCACCCGTCAGAGGTTATATCGTGCCGCATATTAAATTGATCTGTTTGCATCCAAATGCCGACTTTGGGAGTCTAAATATGCAACAGGAGAAAAAAGTGAAGACATTAATCTCATTAATATTAATAACGCTCGTGACGACGTCCTTTTCGATTGCTCAAAGCAATGAAGAAACGGATTCCGTGCTTGTAGCAAAAGCCGAGATAGAGAATTCGGCTGACCGGAATATTTTTACGGACGGAGAAAGCCCGAGCGATATTTCTTTGCTGGTCAAAAATGAGCTGAAAGCGGAAAAGTAACCCCGACCTGATCTACGAATCACCCTCTCTTAAGGCTGAAGACCTTCCTCTCGTTATGTCGAGCGCGGATAAGAGAACTATGAGTGTCGTAATTCCGCCATTTCTATATTTCAAGAAACAGTTCTAGCAGAGAAGGTTAGTTTGGCGGATTATAGCTTCGCACCTCCATTCTAAATACCGGGGAAATCGTGCACTCGAGTCGCCCGCGACGTAATCGATTGGCTTGCCGGTAGTCTCGATAATAAGACACCCTGATATTTCTACCATCCGCTTGTAATAATTTCGATTCCCGATTCATACGAGCCGTTCATTGACAAATAGTCACGATTTGTGTTGTATATACATACATTGATAAAATCGTGTGAACCATATGCCAATTCTCACCGTATATATAAGAACAAATAAAATACCTGTTAAGGAGGTGTGTATATGTCTACCATAGGCAAAACACAGATTACCATTACGTTTATATGCCCCAAGGAGCATGTAGCCGAGGGAGAGAGAATTTTCGCAAGCCACGCTAAATGGATGGAGGCGACGCATCACAGGACGGGCGAATTAGCCATGCTTCGCTATAACATCATCAAAGGGCCGGAACTGGCGAATCCTTTGGATCCGACCTCGGCGCCGACGGGCAACACTATGTTCGTTTTGGACGAGTTGTACGAGAAACAGGCTGGCCTCGACGATCATTGGAAGAGGGCGCCGAAAGAGTGGACAGACATAGGCGCATTGGTAGAATGGGCGGGGAAGTGCAAGGTTGTAACCGCGCACAACGGTGTCGCAATACAAGGGCTTTGGTAAATCCCGGGAATTATAAAACGCACTTTGACTCCGCTGTGCCCGGGAGTCAAAGTGCGCTCTCAATCAATATTCGTGAAAACAAAATGAGCGCCGCAACAAATACGCGAAAGCACGCTCAGCCTTCGAGCGCCGCGTCGAGCGTAATTTCGGCGTTTAGCACCCTGGAAACGGGGCAGCCTTTCTTCGCGTTATTCGCTGCCTTCTCGAACGTCTCTTTGTCCGCGCCCGGTATCTTCGCCTTTAAATCCAGATGTACGGACGTAATCGTAAACCCCGCGTCCGTTTTTTCGAGCGAGACTGAAGCAGTTGTCCTGATACTTTCCGCTGTTAAGTCCAGCTTCCCCAATTCGGCGGATAGCGCCATCGAGAAGCAGCCCGCATGAGCGGCAGCAATCAGCTCTTCGGGATTAGTACCCTTGCCATCCTCAAAACGTGTCTTGAACGAGTACTGAGTGTCCGAGAGCACCCCGCTATCGGTCGAGATCGTGCCTTTTCCGCTTTTTAAATCTCCTTTCCAGACTGCCGAAGCATTTCGTTTCATTGTTCCCCCTATTCTTAGAGTATTTAATCAGGAAGCTTTGCAAGAATTATATTTCTAGCTTACCAGTTGAGGCTCAGGATTCCCACCCGGAAAGTACGATCCCGGGTTAACCGTGGAAGGGCCGGCGGCGATATATTGACCGGTCAAATTAAAACGGGTGACTATCGCATTATATAAGCTTTACAACCGGAGCCGGACGCGTAAGATATTGAGTGAGCACTCACTCAATCTACACGGGTTTAAATTGAAACGGATAATCACGAACGCTGACGACAACTTCTCGATTTTCGAATCCGCCTACAGGCCGTTTTTCATCTTGGCGACGGTGTCATCGTTGTTCTATATGACCTTATGGACGGCTTTCTATACATTCAAGCTCAGGCTGAATTTTGAAAATATATCCCCGACTATGTGGCATGCCCACGAGATGCTGTTCGGCTATGCAATAGCGGTAATAACCGGTTTTATGCTGACGATCGAGAAGTACAGGTTCGGGGCCCTCATAAGTAAAAAATCCGCGCTCATTATATTGATAATTCTCTGGATACTCGCAAGGGTATTTATCTCGCTCACCCTGATTACAGACATATCCTGGAAGACCGGGGCAGTCCTCGATTGCCTGTTTATTTTGATTCTTACAATAAGAATATCGTACCCGGTAATAAGGGGTAAGGACCGGGAAAAAACAGGGCTCGCCGCTCACATGGCGCTTATCACAATAAGCAACGTCGTATTTTATCTCGGCGTGCTGGGGTTATTGCCGGACGGCCAGCGGTGGGGCGTATATTCAGCCTTATTCCTTGTCGTATCCACAATCCTGCTCATGGGCCGGAAGATGATACCCCTATTTATCAGGAACGGGCTCGACTTCAAGTTCGAGCCCAGGAATTGGAGGGTCATCGATATACTGAGCATTTTCTTCTTCGTTTCGTTTTTTTTCTCGGAGCTCTTTTTTACGAGCGGAAAACTCGTTTCAATAATCTCAGGAATACTCGCTCTAATTTATTCGGTCAGGTTGTACGGGTGGTACTCAAGCAGGATTTGGAAGAAACCCATGCTCTGGGTCCTGTTCGTCGCTTATGCCTGGATCGCGATCGGTTTCGGCCTTAAATTCCTCTCCCTCTATTTCAACATCCCGGACCTGCCGGCTCTTCACAGCTTCACATACGGCGGTATCGGAATCATGACGGTCGGATTCATGACCCGAGTGACCCTCGGGCATACCGGCAGGAACGTATTCGCCCCGCCCAGGATAGTGTTCTGGATCTTTACAGTCCTGCTCGCCGGGGCTATCGTAAGGGTATTCCTTCCGATAATAGACAGCGGCAATTATCTTATATGGATCGCTATCTCGCAAATTTTGTGGATTCTGTCTTTCCTTATTTTTGCAATCGTATTTCTGCCGATGTTATGGAAACCCTCCGTAGAGAAAAGGGCATGAGCATTTTATAACCCGGCAAGCAGGAACGTAGGCTATCCGTCGTCGTCTGTCTTAACCGTTACGGGAGCTTGTCGCGCTCGAGCGCACGGCGGTCCCACTTCGCGAGATTCGCGGCAGCCTCGTAGGTACTCTGGAGGAAATCGAGAAGCATTTCGCCGGGCTGTCCGGCCTTTCTTACCTCGTCGTACGGAAGGATGAACTCCCCGAGGTCCGCGCTGTAGAAAGCGCCAGACGGTTTCACGGGGGCGTCTTTAAACCCTTCGGGCGCGGGGTACGCATATGAGTAGAAGACAGGATACGGCAAGGGGCCTCCTCCCGGCCAGAACCCGCAGCTGCTTACCTCGTGGGAGTAGGCCTCCCGCGCAACTACGTCGGGGAGGTGCGGCACGCCGCCCGGATGCGGAGGGGCGGTCCGTCCTGAGAACCGCGTCACCGCCATGTCGAAGCTCCCCCAGAAGAAATGCACGGGGCTGCACTTTCCGATGAACCGCGCGCGGAATTCCTTAAACACGCGGTCCGTCTGGACGAGTATGCGCCAGAAACGGTTGGCATAGTCAGGGTCGTAAGAAGCGTGCTGCAAGTCTTTCTCGAACGGTACAGGATCGGCGACCTCGTTCGGCAGCGTGTGAATGCGTATGTCGAGACCGAGGTCATGGAGTGTAGACATAACCTCACTGTAAAAATCGGCGACCGAGCGCGGACGTAATTCGATAAAACGAACATCTCCGCCGCTCGTCTCTATCACGAGCCTGTGGTCTATAAAATCGAATCCGATCTCGAATGTTCTCTCACCGTAGGGAATGGGCGAGGTCGTGAGCCCGCGGGAGGTCACATACAGGGTCACGTGCCACGAGTGGTTGACCCAGGGGGTCTGGGCGAACCTGATCTTGCCGACTACCTGAGTCCACATATGGAGCGTCGCATACGTGTCCTTCCACTCCTCAAGCGGCAGGCTCGGCCACGCCTCGGTTTTTACGCTTCTCTTTGAACGGCCTGTTGACGCCATCGTAGACCTCCGTCACTTGCATATACGTATTGATATGCAGTATAGCATACCGGGGCTTTGCGGACCCTTACTCGCTCAGCTTCTTAACCGGGGCTTCGACTTTCATATCCCCCGCGTTCTCGAACTTGAGGTCGAGCTCGATCTTTTCCTTCCCTGTGACGGGCTCTTTCAGGTCCATGAGCATGATGTGAGTGCCGCCCGGCTTGAGCACGACACTCTTCCCCGCGGGGATAACGAGCGCATCGACCATCTCCATCCTCGCGACGCTCTGCTCGTCGATCGTGGTCTGATGTATCATTGTGCTTCCTGCAATGCTGCTCGTAACGCTGAGCAGCTTGTCGTCGGCCGTCGCCTTCATTCTTGATGGTCATGTAAGCCGCCGCCACAGGGGACGACGGGGGCACTTCACCCACCCATGCGCCTTCGACCACGACCTTGCTCTCCGCGAACGACAAACCTGTCAAAACAAATAAAACCGCAAGTGAAAAAAGATACTTTTTCATTTTAATCTCCTTTTCTTATCGATGTTCTTCCAATCATTACCTCGGGAAGCCGGGCGTTCTATCCCCGGTCTCCCGATCTTATCAAGTATATCACTATGACCTTATTTATACGGGAAATGGTAAAAGACAGACGCTATCAGCCTGTACTCGAATTCCTCGTCATTCGTGACCGGGAAACCGGCGCCGAATCCCACCTGGAGATCCTGGCTCTTGAACGGCTTGAACTTCACCCCCGGGTCGATGTTGAGGACTGATTCCCCTTCCTCCTCGCCATTCAGCACAGTCACTCCGTCGAACTCGAGCAGGACCTCGAGCCACTCAGTCGCGTGCACGAGCGTCGAGAGATTGTAACCGAGCTCGTCACCCTCGTTCTGGTCCCCCTTCTGATTCACCGGGAAACCGATGTGAAGGAATGAAACGACTTCGAGTATCTTGTACTTCCAGCCGAACGACAGGAAAGGCTCGATCTCCCAAATATTATCGCTCCCTATGCCCTTGTCGTCGTCCCCGGTCGGCAGGCCGAACTCGAGCCCCCCGCCGAGGAGGATCCCGTATTCCTCGAGAATGAACGTCGCGAGCTTGACGCCGATGTCTATTGTTGTTGAAGTGGTTCACGTCCTTGCCCTCGTCGGGGTTGATGAACGTGTAGGGGATGTCGGCCTCGATGCTTATGTTTCTCGTAAACGCATACTCGAGCTCGAGGTTTACGGTGCTCTCCTTGAATTTAGACGGCCCTTCCCCTTCCTCGCCGAGCTCCTCGTCCTCGACCTCCCCGTCGACGTTGAGGAAGAAGTAGTCGAGCCTGATCTTCGTATCGGGCGAGGGCGACTCCGTGATGAGGGGGTGCGAGAAATGGAGACCGTCCGGGTGCGCGTGGTCTTCGTGCGCGAATGTCTGTAACGCTCCTGCGGATGCCAGAGCCACAGCTAATATAAAATTCCGGAATATAAGTTTATATGTCATGATCGACATGGGAATCCTCCTTTATGCATGAAGTGCGGCAGTGGAGAGACGGTATCCCGCCGCTGCCTGATTTTTTTACGTGAAATAATGATGTGTGATTAAGAAATGCTTGAAGGAGGGGAACGGTTGGTGTTGCTTGAGATGATTAAATCGTACTTTATTTTCTCTTCTTGGATACGAAGGAAATCTATTTCGGCATTGTATGAAAAAAGATTATGGCAGTTAAGGCCTGCCAGCTGACTGTTTTTACTGAAAATTGCGGTCTGACCGAGGCTGAACATCGACTGCTTTTCGGGGGCGCTCGTTCCGGTCGAAAGCGAGGACGTTCCGAAGTCTTTGGCGATGATTATGGCGCTCGAGCAGGGGACGTTCACGAATTCTATATCTTCCGGACTCGTCCCGGGAGACAGAAAAGAGTATAAAAAATATAGCAATAACGGGGACAAGGAGGTATTTAGGGTGTGAAAACTTCGGATCAGCTGCCATTAATGAGGTTTACATTACCATGGTTATGAATTGGTTGCAAAGAGGGGATCCGACGATATTTAGCGCTTTAACACATAAAAACATATCCAATTCCCAGGATATGGAGTCTTTGAGGAATTCACATGAGCCGGGGTTGTTAAATGCGACCGCAATTACTTGCCATGCACAGCGATGTACGCGGCGTCCCCGAATGACTCAGTAATCTCAAGGCCGAGCTTGTGCGCCTTCAACATTGCATCGAGCAACGAGTCCTCTGTAACGTCGAAGGGTTCGTTGTGAATGAACGGTAAGTCAACAGAGGCGCGGGCGATCTTACGGAGTGTTTCCATATCGTGTTCCGGATTTAACGACATCTGACCCAGATGTGCCGGCAGGCCCACACTGGAAAAGAAAGAGCCGACTTTATGGGCCTCGTCGTCCTTTCCCTCAAGAACTAGATGCGTCATTAGTCCGATCGCAACCATCTCGCCGTGGAGGTAGTTTTTGTGGAGAGAAGGAATTACGGTAAGGCCCTGAGCGACACAGTGGGCGGTAGCCAACCCGCAGCTTTCGAACCCTATTCCGCTCATTAGCGTGTTAGCCTCGACGACACGCTCGACAGATTCATTTACCTGTGAATCCCTCACGGCCTCGACGGCTTTAACGCCGTGATCGTAGAGCGTATTTGCACATAGCTCGGCTATTGCGACAGAGGCTATGGTGGGACGCGTGCCCAGCATTGCTTTCCCCTTCGGGTTCTGGAAACAGGTGCGCGCCTCATACCATGTAGCCATCGCGTCGCCCATGCCGGATACGATGAAACGCACCGGGGCCTGAGCGGCGATTCTCGTGTCGACAATCACGAGCGCCGGGTTGAGCGGATAGAGCTCGACACCACGAAATTTACCGTCAGAAAAATATATTGCCGACAAGCCCGCGCACGGGGCGTCTGTAGACGCCGTCGTTGGGCAGATGACTACAGGAACGGATAAGCGGGCAGCTACGCCCCTCCCCGTATCGAGGCACTTCCCTCCGCCGATCGCGACAACCGAATCGACCGGCGTTTTCCCTTTCCTCAATAACTCCGTCACGCGCTCGATTTCCTCGAAAGAACTCTCCCCCGAAAATGTGACGAGGGTCCCGGCAATGCCTGAGCGGTTGAGACTTTCGGCTATCAATCCGCCGAACCTTTTTTGTCCTCCCTCTGTAACCAGAACGGCTGCGTGCTTGCTGTGGATTAGCCCGAGGTATAGTCCGAGATCGTTCAGAACCCCGTCTCCCTGGATGTACTTTTGCGGAGAATTCAGAACATTGGGAATGATCTTATTACTGCTTACTTCAGCGGAGAAAACCTTGTCCGGCGAAAACGGTTCATACTTTGAGCCTGTATCTTTCTTCACCTTTCCCATTGTTTCATCTCCCAATTTGAGACCGATAAGTAACAAATTTTTCTGAAATGTAACATAAAAGAAGAACGTAATAAACTTTGAAAATGGGGCGCCGTTTTGATGTGCGGGGCGTTGGCTGCTGATTTTATTTTCTATATTCGAGAGACCGTTGACTAGATCATCTCTCGTTATTGAGGAAACCTAAGTTAATTCTCCCCGTGAGAGAATATACCCCTTCAATTTACCGATTAGTCTTCGGGTGTTTATAGGAAAGGTATAACAATATGAAACCGACGGCGGGGAGTATGATGTCTGTCGGCAGGACGAGCCCAACATTGCCGGGCGAGAAATTATGCGCGGCTATCATTTGATATATATGGCCCCCGGCGGCGCCCAATGAGAAAACGGCCGGAGGGATGTATGTTGCGACGCGGAAGGGTAAACCACCCCGGAATGCCAAGACGCCGACTATCCCTATGCCGAGACTCGCAAAACCCACCTCCGCCTGAAACGGGCTGTCGGCCCAGCCGATAAAGCTCGCAGCCATCTCTCCGAAAAAAACGTGAAAAATAAAATTGACCAGGTTGTTGATGCCTATCGCGAAAAGCATGTAATAAGACAGGAGAGCCTCGGCAATCAAGTTCATGGAGCGGGGCTTCGGTTTATTTATGATCGACAGGAATCCCGCGATCAGGCCTATGATCAGCAATGTCAGGAAATAATTCCCGACGACGAGGGTGATAATGTCTCTGGCCATATCGATGTTCGCGACCCGGCAGATAATCAACCGGGTTTATGTCAGAATCATAACGCAGTTCGCACAAAAATAAAGGCGGGCGGGATCAGACGGATTTGCGCCACTCAAGGAGCCGGTTATTGGCGGGCATCTCGTGGTCTTTTACGAGCTTAAGGCCAATTTTTTCCGCGAGCGAATTTACCCACTCGAAATCGCGTATGGCGCTCTGGGGGTTTTGCCCGCGGAGCCAGGCGTCGAATTTTTCGTTACTCTCGCTCGTATATTTCCCCTCGTAATTGAATGGCCCGTAGATGCATAGGGTCCCCCCGGCCTTGAGCACGGGCTCCATGCCGTCGAACATGCACTCGACCTTCGACCTGGCCATTATGTGAAGCGTGTTCGCGGAAAAAATTGCATCCGCTTCCCCCACGGGCCACATTGCGTCAGAGACGTTCAGAACGACGGGCTCTTTGATGTTAGGGAGCTTCGCTTCATCGAACCAGAGCTTCATGCCCGGTATGTTTTCCGGCAGGTCGGAGGGCTGCCATATCAGATGGGGGAGATTGCGCGCGAAGTGTACGGCGTGCTGGCCGGTCCCGCTCCCGATCTCCAATACGAGCGCGGCCTTGCTGAACGCTTCCTTTAAGACGCTGAGTATGGGCTCTTTATTATTTTCACAGGACTGGCTGAAGGGCTTTTCCATCTGGATTTATAGATTCACACACAAACAGAAGGATTCAGTTCTTAGCACAACTATCACTGGCTGTATTTCTTCTCACGCTTGAGCTCGATCTCCCTCTTCGTAGCGGCGAGCTCGAATTTGCGGAGCCTCTGGCTCAGTGGCGTGATCTCGACGAGCTCGTCCTCGGCGATGAACTCTATCGCCTGGTCGAGTGATAACGGCCTCGGGGGCCTTAGGACCACCGTAGTCTCGGCAGTCGAGCTCCTCATGTTCGTGAGCTTCTTTTCTTTCGTAATATTCACGTTCAGGTCTCCGCTCCTGTTCCTCTCCCCGACGATCATCCCTTCGTAGACATCGGTCCCGACGTCGACGAACAGCTCGCCCCTGTCGGCCATCGAGAGGCACGCGTAAGTGGTCACCTTTCCGTTTCTATCGGACACGAGCGCGCCCGTAGACCTCTGGGGTATGGGGCCATACCACGGCTCATACCCTTCGAAGAGCGTATTGATGACGCCCGAGCCCTTTGTTAGTATCTGGAACTGGCTCCTGAAACCGATGAGCCCTCTCGACGGGATCAGGAACTCGATATCCACCCTCCCGTTCCCGTTATTGCGCAAGTTCTCCATGCGCCCCTTCCTCGACGAGATTGCCTCCGTAATCGCCCCCACGAATGCCTCCGGGACGTCGACGAATATACGCTCGACGGGCTCGGTTACCTTTCCGTTCTCCATCCTGGTCAACACCCTGGGCTTCGAAACCATGAATTCGTATCCTTCCCGCCTCATCATTTCTATGAGGACGACCATCTGAAGCTCGCCGCGCCCGGATACTTCAAATGCGTCGGCCCTTTCCGTCTCCTTGACTTCGATGGCGACGTTCCCGAGCTTCTCTCTCAGGAGCCTGTCCCGCAGATGGCGGGAGGTGAGGAACTTCCCCTCTTTGCCCGCGAAGGGAGCGTTGTTGACGTAGAAGATCATCGATATGGTGGGCTCGTCCACCTTTATACGCTCGAGCGGCACGGGGTTCTCGAGGTCGGATATAGTATCGCCGATCTTGACGTCATCCTCGCCCGCAATGGACGCAATATCGCCCGCTTCGACCCGCTCCACCTGGGTCTTCTGGAGCCCGGAGAAGGTATAGAGGACAGAAATCTTGATAGAGGTGTTTGCGCCCCCTTCGCCGCAGAGGGTGTAGCTCTTGTTGGATTCGAGCAGCCCGTTCACAAGCCTCCCTATCGCTATCCTTCCCACGTAATTGTCGTAGTCGAGGTTCGTAACCAGGAACTGCGTAACGCTGCCGTCCCCGATCTCGGGACCGGGTATCGCCGAAATTATAGTATCGAAGAGCGGGAGCAGGTTAGTAGAATCCTCTCCCAGGTCATGCCGGGCGGAGCCTATCTTGGCATTGGTGTAAATAATCGGGAATTCGATCTGCTCCTCGTCCGCGTCGAGCTCGATAAAGAGGTCGTAGACCTCGTTAATCACCTCGGCGGGGCGGGCGTCGCTCCTGTCAATCTTGTTGATGACCAGTATTATGGGGAGTTTTTTCTGGAGCGCCTTCTTTACGACGAAACGCGTCTGGGGAAGCGGCCCTTCGCTCGCATCGACGAGAAGAAGCGCGCCGTCCACCATGTTGAGGCTCCTCTCCACCTCTCCGCCGAAGTCGGCGTGCCCGGGGGTGTCCACTATATTTATCTTTATGCCTTTGTAGAGGACCGCGGTGTTTTTAGCCATTATTGTAATTCCGCGCTCCCTCTCGAGGTCCATCGAATCCATAACCCTTTCCGCAACGACCTGGTTCTCCCGGAATACGCCGCTCTGCTTGAGCATCGCATCGACGAGGGTCGTTTTACCGTGATCGACGTGCGCTATGATCGCAATATTTCTGATATTTTCGTTTCTCATATAGATTTATTCAGTCTCCTCAGTACTTAACGAATATTCATATATAAATGCAGATGTTAAATATACACTACCGTGAGAGATATGCAGGAAATCCGGAAAATCCGCCGTCCCGAAAGAGAGTTGCTCAATTCTAGCTTTTACTGGAATTTAAAACAGTCAGCCGCTAACCCTTTTAATTAATTTAACCATGCCGGGCGGTTTATTCAATACCGGGTCCTTTAGGTATATTTATGCTCCCATGAAAAGCAGGCCTGAATAATGTTCGGGCTACTTATAAAACAATACTGTGCTCTAATCCGTTCGAAGCGGCGAATAAGTAAATGAGCGGGTTCTTATCAGCGTATTGACTTGTATTACGGCTTTGTCTAATGTTTAGTGTTAATTGTGATATAATTCATTAATAACACTGAACAAATGACATTTTTCGATCCGTACAGCCGATACGATATATGAGTCCTTCAGCTCCAAATGTAGTTCCTCATGCCGCAAAAGAACAGCATGAACTCAGGGATCTGATTACCCGGATCTCAAAGGGCGATGAGGACGCAATGAGAACATTTTATAAGCGGACGGTCAACCTTGTTTACGGTATGGCTTACAGGGTCATTTCGAATACCCACGAAGCCGAGGAGGTGGCGCTCGAGGTGTTTATGCAGGTCTGGAGGAACGCTTCAAATTATAATTCCGAGCTCAGCGAGCCGCTGACCTGGCTTCTTATGATCACAAAGAGGCGGGCTCTGGACAGGAAGAGGAATATTTCGAAAAAATTGATGACCGAGGAAGTATTTGACGAGAACACGGCGGGCACGGAGGAGAGCGCCGAGCTTTCCTATATCGCCGGACAGAAAAGGGAAATCGTCCGGAACGCCCTCGATCAGCTTACGCAGAAACAGAGACGCGTCATCGAGTTCTCCTACTATTACCAGATGAGCCACAGCGAGATCGCCGAACACATGGATATGCCCGTAGGATCGGTCAAGAGCACGATAAGGGTTGCAATGGTAAAGCTGAGGAATATAATAAAAACGGTTAAAAGGAAATACGACCATGGCCCGAAAATACACTAAGGACGAAATCAGGGCCCTCGCGGCATCTTACGCGCTCGGGAACCTTAGCGGCGCTGAAAAGAAGGAATTCGAGGAGCTGCTCCGGGATAGGGACGGTTCTATTGAAAAAGAGCTTAAAACTTTTACCGAAGTGGTCGAATACCTCCTCTACGATGCCGCTCCACTGGAAGCGCCCGCGGGGCTCGAAGGGCGTCTTTTTGCCAAGATTAAGAAGGAGAAACGCGAGAAGAATACCGGTGAGGGGTTTTTATACGTCCGGAACGACGAGGGGGAATGGGTCGAGATAATGAATGGAGTAAAGATCAAGAACCTGCACCGTAACCCCGAGAGGAATTATGCGACCCTTCTCGTAAGGATGGATCCCGGGGCTACGTTCCCCGACCACGTCCATACCGATACCGAAGAATGTTATGTCATCGAAGGTGACCTGAAAATGGGCGGACGGGTTTTCGGGAAAGGCGATTATATCCGCGCTGAAGCGCACAGCACTCACGAAAGCATATCTACTGAAAACGGCTGCTTCTTATTGATAGCCGCTTCGGAAGAAAACGAGATGCTCGTTTAATTCCTCCATTAATCATTAGGCATACCATATAATATTGCGCTCGAGCGATTTACTGCCGCCGTTCGACTTAAAAACGCCGACGGCAAAATCGACTCCGGGATAACAAATTAAATGTGATCCGCATTCCGGTTTTTCCCGTATAACTTAACGAGCGTAATTACAAACCTGACGATCGAATGCCGTCCGCACGGCCGCGTCATCCGGCCTCAACTCCGCGTGCGATTTATATTATATACTGATTACATATAACATATATCTTTATAATATGGCGTACCCGTATTATCTCTTTTTTTCGAAATATATATTTCCTGATTAAAAGAGATCCAAAAAAAATCGGCCCCCGTATAAATATTCAAATTCAAAATTTCAAGGAGGTGCAGAAATGCACAAGGTAATAAAAAAGTACTTAATGCTGCCCGTAGCGGCGGTTATTTTTTCGGTTGCAGGATTGTCGGCGTTCGCCGACACGACGGTTATGGTCGGCGGAGAGGCTATGTATCCCACGAAGGATATAGTAGACAACGCGGTTAATTCGACCGATCACACGACGCTCGTGGCGGCGGTAAAGGCAGCGGGGCTGGTCGAGACGCTTAAAGGACCGGGCCCGTTTACCGTGTTCGCCCCGACAAACGACGCTTTCGAAAACCTTCCCGACGGGACGGTCGAGATGCTTCTCAAGCCGGAGAACAAGGACGCGCTGACGAAAGTCCTTACCTATCACGTCGTACCGGGCCGTCTGACCTTCGATGCGCTCGCAGAGCAGATCAAGGCGGGCAACGGAAAGGCTCAGTTGAAGACTGTAAGCGGCGGTATGCTGACAGTATGGATGAACGGTCCCCACAACATCCTTATTCAGGACGAGAAGGGCGATATAGCGGAGATATCCACTTATGATGTAATTCAGTCAAACGGGGTTATCCAGGTTATAGATACAGTTCTACTGCCGAACTAAACTGATACCATCGCAGATAAGAGGGCGCTCCGATAGACGATTAGAGCGCCCCCTTCCCATTGAAGAGAGGCTAAACATGAAGAACAAATTATTAACAGCAATAATTATATTGACCCTCATTACAGCGGGTGTTATCTATTTTCTTTCGCAGAAAACCGGTTCTACACCGGACGTTCAATCCTCCAAAGTCCTTTCCGATACAATGTCAGATAACAAACAATCCGAGGGAGCTTTAGGTTTGACTAAGGAAGAATGGAGGAACAAGCTCACACCTCATCAATATTACATACTATGGGAGAAGGGAACAGAAAAGGCATTTTCGGGCGAATTACTGAATAATAAGAAAAAAGGGGTTTATGTTACGGCCGGCTGCAAGCTCCCCGTTTTCAGTTCCGAGAATAAATTCGATTCAGGGACCGGATGGCCGAGTTTCTGGAAACCGATTTCGGAAGACGCCGTGATCCTGAGACCCGACAACGATCTGGGGTTCGAGCGTATGGAGGTTCTGAGTAAATGCGGCGAGCATCTGGGACACGTCTTTAACGACGGTCCTGAACCCACTGGACTCAGATATTGTATAAACTCTGCAGCGCTCGAGTTCGTCGAGGAATAGTCATTATCTTTCACTTAGAATCATAAGCGCCTCCTCCGCTATACCGTCCTTGGAGTCTCATTTCAATCCGAAGCATATGACGTTCGAACTATGAGCAGTAGCAGCTTTGCAACTGCAAGGAAAATTTGGATTAATGATATCCAAAATCTTTTTTGTTTTATTTGAGATCCAAAAATTTTTCCCTTCCGTATAAACAAATGGCAATAAAAAAAAGGAGGTATTTGTCATGAAGTTTCCAAGAACGTTTAATGCTTTTACTATTTTGGCCGCAGCTTTAATTTTGTCCTTTATTTCTTTTTACCCGATCGCCGAAGCAGCCAACCACAGAGAGGCCCCGATCACGGCAATCGACGATGAGGCGGACATCACGGACGTTTTCGCTTTCGTGAGCTACGATCCGGATGAGGCTGACGCTTCGGACAAGGTTACAATGATCGTTAACTACGACCCTTTCCTGGAACCCGCAAACGGTCCCAACTACTTCCCGTTCGACTCAGAAATACTTTACGCAATCAGGGTCGATAACGATCACGACGCCCTGGAGGACGTGGTTTTCGAGCTTCGTTTCACGACCGAGATAAGGCTTCCGAACGTGTTCACAGGAGCTGTGGGAGCTCTGGGCGGAATCAATGCGCCCGACAATTCCCCTCCGGACCTGGATGGCAACCCAACGGTCGGTCAGCCGGTCGTGCCACCCGCCATTACCGCGCTCGACGGTGCGGGCTCAGAAGGATTGAGCCTGAGACAGTCATACACGGTAACGATGGTCAAGGACAATAAACGGACAGAGCTCGCCAACTCGACGGGGAATCCGCTATTTGCAGTCCCTACTAACGTAGGTCCCAGGACCATGCCCGATTATCCATCGCTTTTCGAACAGGGCATATACGAACTCGATAACGGTATCAACGTTTTTGCAGGCACGGTAGACGACCCCTTCTGGCTCGATCTCGGCGCTGCGTTCGACTCGCTCAACTTCAGGACCCAGGGTTTCGTCGTTCAGGGGGTCCTTACCGACGAGCAGGACGCGGACGATTCGAATAACTACGCCGCCGATGACTTCTCCGGCTATAACGTAAATACAATTGCCATCGAAGTACCGATAGAGCTGTTAACGAGCGACGGAGAAAAGCACCCGGCATCCGACCCAGAGGCCACTATTGGGATGTGGGGAACGAGTTCGAGACCTAAAGAGAAAAAATTCAGGGGGCCGGGAGAAGATCCGAAGCTCTCAAAGAAGTTCACTCAGATACAGAGAATGGGCAACCCGCTCATCAACGAACTCGTTATCGGCACTGGGTTCAAAGACAAATTCAGCATGGCCCAGCCCGAGAACGACGCCGAGTACTCGGATTTCTTCCTCGATCCCGTGCTCGCGAGAGTGCTGAACGCAGTATACGAGGCCCTGTTCGGCCCCGATGTTCTACCAATACCGGATGTTCCGAGACTCGACCTGTTACCCCTCGTCCAATATGTTCCGCCTGTGGCTTCGGAGGGGACACCGACAGGTCCGATAGCGGATGTCCTGAGACTGAACACCGGTATTCCTCCCACGCCGCCTGATAAGCAGAGCAGACTTGGTTTCCTGACCCTCCTCGATGATGACCCGTCAAACGATGACCCCGCGGGCTTTCCGAACGGGCGGCGCGTCGTCGATGATGTAACCGATATAGCGGCGCGTGTCGTTGCGGGGGTGCTTGTTCCGGAATTCAATAACTTCCCGCACAACAGGATAGGTGACGGCGTGAACGTAAACGACATACAGCCTTACCTTACTTCATTTCCTTACTTGAATTTTGCTCACGACGGACGGAACAGCCGCCACGTAGATCCAAGCGAGAGGGGATGCAGGGGGACGGATACGAAACGCTGTCCGGTCGATTAACAATAATAAATAAGACGGCGAGAGGGGGGGAAAAACCCTCTTGCCGTTACTTCTGTCATACCCATTTGAAGTTAAAGAAAACACGGCATGAGAATGAGGGACAAAATGAACAGGCTTCAGTTATTAGTTACCGCTTTATTACTTTCAGCTCTGTGTGGAACCATTAATTCATGGGGACACGAAGACGGTCATCATCATGAACAAATTAGTAAAGAAGCCAGGGAGAGCCCTGCGGACAGTCTCATCGAGTTATATATATCCAAGATAAAGGAAGATCCGGACGATTATTACAATTATACCAAGCTCGGCGCGAGCTACATCCAGAAGGGAAGGGAAGTCGGAGGTATCGGGCCGTATCTACAAGCCGAAGAAGTTCTGAAGAAATCAATTGAGCTCTATCCGGACGGATACGCGGCATATGTATATTTGGGTCAAGTGAGCTCCTACAAGCATAATTTTCACAAAACCATTCAATACGCCAGGAAAGCGATAGAGTTAAAACCTGAAAAGAGCATTCCATACGGCGTACTGGGCGACGCCTACATCGAGCTCGGAATGTACGACGAGGCCGAAAGAGCATACTTAACGGCGTCAATGATAGCACCCGGTTTTTTTTCAGGCACCCGCATCGCTCAGATCAAAGATTTGAAAGGCGATACGAAGGGAGCGATCGAGCTGATGAATAATTCCATACAGCTTGCCTCCGGACAGAATCTTCCTGCGGAAAATATTGCCTGGGCTAAAGTGATGCTGGGTTCATTTTATTTCAAGACAGGGGACCTGGAAAAAGCCGAAAAATCATATGAAGAAGCCCTCCAATCTTTTAATAATCACTATCTTGCAATGGAGCATCTCGCCGAGGTATACACAGCTAGAGGGGATTATGAAAAGGCCGCGGCTCTGTATGAAAGGGCTTTGGAGTTAAACCCGAAGCCGCATTATTACCTCAAGCTCGGAGAGGTATACGAAAAGCTCGGGAGACCCGCGAAGTCTAAAGAGCTATACGGCAAAGCCGAAGCGAGATATAAGGAATACGCAGAAAGCGGTATCAAGGGGCATTCGAGAGAACTCGTGCTTTTTTATGCGGACAAGAACGTCAATTTGGATCGAGCGCTGGAGCTGGCAAAGGGGGATTCGGAGGATACGGAGGATATTTATGCCTATGACACCTTGGCCTGGGCTTATTATAAAACGGGGAATTTAGATAAGGCAATGGATGCTATAAATAAGGCACTGAGACTCGGGACCAAGGACGCCCTTCTCTATTATCACGCAGGAGTGATCTACCACAAGCTCGGCAAAAAGGAGGAGGCCACAAAATATTTCGACCTTGTGCTGGCGACAAACCCGTTCTTCGATAAAGAGGCGGCAAATGAAGTCAGATACGCACTCAGCGAGCTGGGCAAATCAAGCTCCTGAAAAATAGGGATAACGCCCGACGATTTCCCGGAATGCGACAGAGGCGATTAGGCCCCTAAACGGCTGAAGGCTGTGAGTAACCGTGTAATACACAAACTCCCCGAAGGTCGTGGATCTCAATATTGTGAAGATAGTCCGGTTTTCTTCCCATTTCACAACGACCGGACGAAAGTCCTATGCCATTTACCGACTAAAGTCCGATAGTAATACCGTTTAGTCCCGGATATCTTTATCGGATGGACAACGGACATTCGAACGGTAAAGAAATCAAGCTGGGCCAGCTAACGCAAAGTCCGGAAGCTTCAATCAATGTGTTGAGGCGCTCTACCAGGGTCCCTTATTATAAGAAGCTCAAATACGGCCTTCTTAACGGTAAAAGCAGGGATAGCGATGCAGAGCTCATTTTCAACGGGTCTACGTTTAATATATCCGAACACGGGATCGGGATGGAAGGCACGAAAGGGTTCCCCCCCAATTTCAAAATAGAGGCGAGCCTGTTCACCGGGGAAAAAACGATAAATTTCGAAGGTACGATTAAATGGCTCTATCACTCGAATTCAGAGAAATGGTATATGGGGATAGAGGTCTCGAGCCGGAAGGATGAGTTACAGGAGATCTATTCGATTCTTTCAGAGACGACTGAGTTCGGTCTGTAGTTTCAATGATATATAAATCAGAAGCACTTTAACTTCTCAATACCGCTCTCTCATTTATTTCCCCGAATTTAGACTTGATCCCGCTCACCCGGACTTTGGATTCGGATAATTTTTGCCTCTCCATCTTATAGAAATTCCTGAGCGGCGATAGGGAGTCGCTCACCTGAATTTTAATCCCGCCGAAGTCCCTCTCGAGCTGCGAGCTTACGCCGGATATCATCTCTTCTATGAGCGCGTCCACCTTCCCGCTGAACTCCTTCATGGCGTCCCTTCTCTTTTTGGGGAGAATAGCGAAAGCTGTCGCCATCACCGCGACTGTCGCCAGGATACCGGTGATATCGACGAGGAGCGACGAAAATGCGGATACGACGGCGGCTCCGAGCGCGAGCGAACCCACCTGAACACCCAGAACGGAAGCCACTGCCCCCCTTGCGGAATCGACAAGATTCCCGCCGAGGGTGGCCGGGTCAATCGCCCTCCTCTTCGATTCGAGCTCGTTCCTCACCGTATCCACGAGCCTCGTCCTGTCGTAAATAAACCCTGTCGTGACATTCGAGGTATCCGCCCTGATCGACTTGTTATAAAACTCGATCGTGCTGTCGAGCAGTGTCCGCGCCGATTTTTCCGTCCACGTCACCATCGCGTCCAGGTCCTTCTCGAGCTCGGACACGGTCTGACGCGAGACCTTGTACTCGAACTCTTTGGCGATTTTCTGTTTGCTCATCAGCTTAAAGATATTGGTGAATCTCATCAGCTCATCTATATACTCTATTCCCCTCGTCTTGAATTCGAGGAGCCTGCTCCTGATCCTTTCCGTAAACTGAGAGGAGTTCTCCACTATCTCTTCCTTCATTGAGTCGAGTTTTTTCTCGAACTCCCCGAGCCTCTGCATATCTTCGGATATCCTGTCGATATGTCCGTCGAGCGCCTGTTCCGTCTCCGCGCAGAGGTTAACGGCAAATCCGGACGCCGCCTTTATCTTCATCCTGATACGCTCTTCCTCGTTAAGGGTGTCGAATATATATTTCTCGAGCGTCTCGAAGCCGCTTCGCGAAAACAACCCGGCGTCGGAAGCGGTCTTCCCCTCCCACGCGAGTTTGGCGGAAACAGGTATCAAGTGCGGCTTTATGCCGAACGAGCGCTCGAGCTCGCCCTGCGTGTGCCGTATCAGGGTCTCTAGCTCCCGATCGTCTGTCGTGATATCGATTTTATTCAGGAGAAAAACGATATTTTTCAGCCAGCTCTCTTTTATAAACTTGATGAGCTTCGCCTCACTGCCCGTTACCGCGCGCTCGGCCCCGATCGTAAAAAAAACGATGTCGGCCTTGGGTATGTATTCCTGCGTGAGCCGCTCGTGCTGCGCTATGGTCACGTTAGTACCGGGCGTGTCGACGATAAAAAGCCCTTTGAGCCTGTCCTGGGGGACGGATATCACCCGGCACCCGTTTTCCACGCTCTCCTCTCTCCGGTCGCCGTATTTTATGACAGTTATCTCGTCCGTCGTAGGCGTAATGCCCTTGGGGAGTACCTCCTGTCCCAGAAGCGCGTTTATCACCGATGACTTGCCCGTGCTGAATTCGCCTATGAAGACCAGGGAGAACAGGTTGTCGAGGCCCTCCTCGACAGACCTCAGCCTGGTTTCGAGCTCGCTGTTAGAGAGCTCCTTTATCTCGGCGAGGAGCGACTGCAGGAGGAGTTTCTCTTCGAGTACGACCTTTGAGTACTTTTCGTCCAGTATTTGCATACTTTTAGGAGTACTTGAATTATAACCAAGAAAGTCGATTATGAGTATTTGAAAGCATTAAGATACATCCTAGCGGTCATTATTACACGTACAACCTATACAAGTTGTAATAGGCCCTGCGGGCTGTAAACTGACTACATGGTGCGGCTCCTGTCATAAAAAGAGAGAAATTGGATACAAAAAAACCAAGAAATAAGACCTTATTCTTTATTGCTGGTATTGTATATATATCAGCGGTGCTTTTTATCTTATGTTTAGGCGGGAGCCGGGAAGCCGAGCCGGCCGACAACAAAAATATGCCTAACCAGAACAGACTCAAGAACGAAAAGAGTCCTTACCTGCTTCAGCACGCGGACAACCCCGTGGACTGGTACCCATGGGGGGAAGAGGCCTTTGAAAAAGCGGCCAGGGAGGACAAACCCATTCTCCTGTCGATAGGATACTCGACCTGTCACTGGTGCCACGTTATGGAGCACGAATCGTTCGAAGACCCCGAAGTCGCGAAGATGATGAACGAAACGTTCGTTTCGATAAAGGTCGACCGTGAAGAAAGGCCCGATATAGACAACGTCTACATGACGGTGTGTCAGCTCCTGTCGAAAGGCGGGTGCGGGTGGCCCCTCAATATAATCATGACCCCCGACAAGAAGCCCTTCTTTGCAGGTACATACATTCCGAAGGAATCGCGCTTCGGGCGCATAGGCATGGTCGAGCTCGTACCGAGGATAAAAGAAGTCTGGAAGGACAAGCGGGAAGAAGTGCTGAAATCGGCCGACAGCATCACTGAAGCCGTGAAGAAGGCGACGGGACTGACCGAGGGCTCAAGCGGCAGAGACCTCACCCCGGCCGCTCTCACGCTGGGGTACAACCAGCTCCTCGGCAGGTTCGACGAGACGAACGGCGGGTTCGGGACGGCGCCCAAATTCCCCACCCCGCACAACCTCCTGTTCCTACTCAGGTACTGGAAAAGGACGGGGGACGAACAGGCGCTGTCGATGGTGGAAGCAACCCTGGGCGGCATGCGGAAGGGCGGTGTCTACGACCATGTGGGATACGGGTTTCACCGGTACTCCACGGACCCGAGGTGGTTCCTCCCTCACTTCGAAAAGATGCTCTACGACCAGGCGATGCTCGCCCTCGTTTTTACCGAAGCCTACCAGGCCACAGGGAAAAAAGAGTATGAAGATACGGCGCGTCAGATTTTCACATACGTCATGAGGGACATGACCTCGCCCGAAGGGGGATTCTATTCGGCCGAGGACGCCGACAGCGAAGGCGAGGAGGGCAAGTTCTATGTCTGGACCGAAGATGAAATTACCGGCGTCCTGGGAAAAGACGACGCAGAATTGATTATAAAAACGTATAACGTCGGGGAGTCGGGGAACTTCAGTGAAGAAGCTTCGGGTGAGAAGACGGGTTCGAATATACTATATCTCAAAAAGCCGCTTCCGGAGCTCGCCCGGTCTTTCGGCATAAGCGCGGATGAGTTCGAGGGCAGAATCGATAAGTCGAGAAAGAAGCTTTTCGACGTGAGAGAGAAGAGGGTGCATCCCCATAAAGACGATAAGATTCTGACCGACTGGAACGGGCTGATGATAGCCGCTCTCTCAAAGGGCGCGAGCGCATTCAGCGATCCGCTCTATAGTGATGCCGCTAAACGCGCGGCAGACTTCCTGCTCGGTAAAATGACGGACGGCAAAGGGCGACTGCTCCACCGCTGGAGGGACGGGGATGCGGGGATAGGCGGGAGCATCGACGACTATTCATTTTTTATATGGGGCCTGCTCGAACTATATGAGAGCACCTTCGATATAAAGTATTTAAAGGCGGCCCTCGACCTGCAAACCGAAATGACCGGACTATTCTGGGACGATAAAAACGGCGGGTTTTATTTCACATCGCACGATGCGGAAGAGCTTATAACGAGGCATAAGGAGATATACGACGGCGCAATCCCCTCCGGCAACTCGGTTGCGATGCTAAATCTCCTCAGGATCGGGAGGATAACGGGCGACGCCGCTTATGACGAGATGGCGTCAAAGCTCGCGAAAGCGTTTTCCGGGACCGTGGAGCAGGCCCCGGTGGCTTATACACAGCTCCTTTCGAGCCTCGACTTCGCGATTGGGCCTTCCTACGAAGTTGTGGTGGTGGGAGACCCCGCATCGCCTGATACAAAAGAAATGCTGTCGGCGATAAGAAAAAGATACAGTCCCAATAAAGTGCTGCTATTCAAAGGACCAGGCGACGTCCCGGGCGTCACGGCTATCGCCGAATTCACGAAAGGGCAATCTTCGATCGACGGAAAAGCCACGGCTTACGTCTGCCTCGATCATGTCTGCAACCTGCCCACCACAGATTTGAACAAAGCACTGGAGCTCCTCGCCAACTAAGCACATCAACGTCGTACGTTAAATATTAGCAGGTGTAAAATTGTTGATTTTCCCGATTTACTGGTATAAATATTATTCGAAAAAGCAAACGCGACATGCAATCGGCCGGTTATCAAAATTTTATTTTCTTTTGTTAACATCCAGACGCGACGCGGGAAAAAATATTTTTGATTCGCGCTTTAACCATCGAAAAGAGTCTGTGTTATAGTATTAACTGAGTTCATTATAGCGAGGTGAATGCAATGGAGCAGAAAAAAGCCGGGAAGAGAGGTAAGAGAAAAATAAAAGACCTCGTCGATATGCTTGAAGACCCTGAAAATTCAGGCTACATAGGTGGAGACTACGAGGACATGATGGACCTGCTCGAACAGGAATTAGCCGAATCGGAAGAAGAGGAAAATCAGGAAGAAAAGGAATGAGGGCCTGCTCCTCTTTCAAATTCACCCTTTTTCAAATAAACCATAATCACAGAAATCGCGGCGGGCGTCATGCCCGATATCCTGCTCGCCTGTCCTAAAGAACCCGGACGAACATTCGACAGTTTTTGCACGATCTCTTTCGACAACCCCGGGATGCCATGGTAAGAAAAGTCCCCGGGTATCGGCATGTTTTCGAGCTTCTTGAATTTATTGATCTGCTCGACCTGCATCCTGATATACCCCTCATATTTGACTTCCATTTCAATCTGAGTGACGTAATCCTCGCCCGGAGGAGCCTCGTATCCGCCGCCGCCGATCAAGTCGAGCTCTCTGTAGGATATCTCGGGTCTTCTCAAAATTTCCTTGAGCGACTGCGGTTTTTTGAGGGGAGAGGAGCCCAGTCCCGCAAGTATATTATTGACCCCGGGGCTCGGCATGATCTTGATGTTCTCGAGCCTGTGGAGCTCGTCGGATATAGACTTTTTCTTGTTGTAAAACCTTTCGTACATCTTTTCGTTCAGCAGTCCGGTCCTGTAGCCGATTTCACCGAGCCTTATATCGGCGTTGTCCTCCCTCAGGACGAGACGGTACTCGGCCCTCGACGTAAACATCCTGTAAGGCTCGTCCACACCTTTCGTTACAAGATCGTCGATCATTATTCCTATATACGCCTGGGAGCGGTCGAGTATAAGGGGGTCCCGTCCTTTTACGCGCAGTGCGGCGTTTATGCCGGCCATGAGCCCCTGGCTCGCCGCTTCCTCGTAACCGGTTGTCCCGTTTATCTGACCCGCAAAGTAGAGGTTATCGACGAGCTTCGTTTCGAGAGTCGGTTTTAACTGCACCGGATCGACGAAGTCGTACTCCACGGCGTAGCCCGGCCTCATGATTTCCACGCGGGAAAGGCCGTCGATAGTCCTTACGAGCTCGTACTGGACCTCCAGAGGAAGGCTCGTCGAGATGCCGTTCGGATATATCTCGTATGTGTGGGTCCCCTCCGGTTCGAGAAATATCTGGTGCCTCTCCTTGTCCCGGAACTTCACGACCTTGTCTTCTATGGAAGGACAGTATCTCGGCCCGATGCCCTTTATCTCGCCTGAGTAGAGCGGCGACTTGTGGAGGTTGTTCGTTATTACCCTGTGCGTGTTTTCATTCGTATAAGTGATATAACAGGGCATCTGCTCTCTACTGATAGTGCTGTTAGAGAAAGAAAAGGGCTTGGGGTTCTCGTCCCCCGGCTGAGGCTCGAGCATTCCCCAGTCGATGGTCCTCCCGTCGAGTCTCGGGGGCGTCCCGGTCTTGAGCCTGCCCACCCTGAACCCGAGGCTTCCGAAAGAATCCGAGATGCCGATCGCCGCCGCCTCACCCGCGCGTCCCGAAGGTATCTTCGTCGTGCCTATGTGTATGAGTCCGTTTGGGAACGTCCCCGGCGTGACGACGACCGCATCTGATAAGAAATGCTCGCCGAGCGTAGTTTTTACGCCTGCCACCCTGCCGTTCGAAACGAGAAAGCCTTCGGCCATCCTCTGCTTTATGTCTATATTCCTCTCCGACTCGAGCGCGCTTTTCATATACGCCCTGTACGCCTGCCTGTCGGCCTGTATCCTCGTCGCCTGAACGGCGGCCCCTTTTCTGGTGTTGAGCCTCCTCCACTGGATCGCGGCATGGTCGGCCGCTTTCCCCATTTCGCCTCCGAGGGCGTCTATTTCCTTCACAAGGTGTCCCTTGCCGACGCCCCCGATCGATGGGTTGCACGACATGAGCCCTATGGTGTCGATATTCGCCGTGAGCACGAGCGTTCGGCACCCCATCCTGGAGGAAGCGAGCGCAGCCTCGCATCCGGCGTGCCCGGCCCCTATGACGATAACATCGTAATTCGTAGGATGATTGATGCTCATGGCAGTATCTCCCGTTCAAATTCCATAGGAATACTAAATAGTTAATCAGTAAGCGTCAATTTCGGGCCTGCCCTTTGGATTATAACGGCGCTGATGGTAAAATGGTTCCCCATCCCCGGAAGGAGTTACGCCCAGGTGTCGAGGACAATAGAGATATTCGAAAGAGTGGAGCGGAAGCTCAAAGAAAAGCCCGACGATTTTACGGAAGTCGGGGCAGTTTACAAATTCGTCATCAAGGGCCCCGAAGGGGGGACATGGATTATCGACCTTAGAAAAGAGACCCTCGGCGTAAGGGAGGCGGATGAAGATGCGGAGTGTACGGTCGAGATACTGGACGATAATTTCGTAGACCTCTTCACGGGGAAGCTGCCCCCGGAGAGCGCGCTCCTCTCGGGCAAGATCAAGCTCACGGGGAACGTGCTCCTTGCCCTCAGGTTCGCGGAGCTGCTGAAGAGGTGATCTGCGCAGCCCGGGTCAATAACCGTAATCCTCTAGCCTTGCGGCTATATCCAGCGAATAGGATTTGAGCTCGGGGTCCTTAAGAAATGCATAGCCCCGCGATTTATTAACCCCGGCAGCCGCTTTCTCAATATCCCCATTACCCGCTCCGAGACCACAGAACTCGGCCAGTGTCTTTAACACATCTGAAGGATTATCGAGAAAATATTCGTACTTTACTTCTATCGCACGCTCCCCCATCCGCGCCACGTGCTCCCGCGCCTCCTTCATGTATTCTTCCCAGAGAATAAACCCATCCTCGAGGGAAGCGCCCCTCAAATCGACGAACACGCGCCTTCCGCCTATGAATTTACGGACCAGGTAAAGCAGGTAAAGGGGTTTTAGAAGGAACCCGGAGTGTCTGTCACTGAGCCTTGCAAGCCCCCTTTTCCTCCTTGTCCGAAGGCTGCTTATAATGTCGAGAGGGTGGCGGTATATGTGTATGACCTTCGCCTCGGGGAATATATCGAGCCAGAAAGAGAGCGTGAACGTGTTTCGGGGGTCCTTCCATCCCCAGGGGATATCGAGGCGGGCGGGCGTCCCGTAGCGGAAATACTTGCCGAGCCCGAGAAACGATACAGCGCGCGGCGTCTTCATCGAAAATTTTATGAAATCGCCGTAGAGCGCTCTCGCCTCATCGTCCACGAGAAGGTATTTGATCATACCGGGGTTCTCGAGACCGCCGCTGCACTGCGTCAGCAAGCCAGTCGTTCAAATCGCGGAAGAATATCGCCTCGTGGTTGTCGGTAACCCGGCTCCCGACGAAGAGGCCGAGATCGTCGAGCATGCGTGTAAGCATGCTCGTACCTGAACGGCTCATTCCAATTATGATTACCGGGGGGCGGGGGGCGCTCATTTCAACCTGAAATTATACTATATGTGACGGAATAACAATGCCCGCTGCCGCAACTATCGCCGGTAAAGGATTTGAAGACGGATAGAGCGCCGCCTTGTCCGTAAAACCATAAGCGATTGCGTGCCCGGGACTGAATATGGGGACTAACTAACGGGCGAGGAAGCTTCTCAGAATCTCACCCATCTCCGATGAGGCGAGCTTCTCGAGAGCCCTTTTCTCTATTTGCCTGATCCTCTCGCGGGTAAGATCGAACCTTCTTCCGATCTCGTCAAGCGTGTACGTGGAGTCCTGGTCGATCCCGAACCTGAGCCTGATAATTTCTTCCTCCCGCGAAGTGAGGATGTTAAGAGCGTCCCTGATCTCATGGGTCAGCGCCGTGTTGGCCATGACCGAATCGGGAGCGGGAGAGTTATCGTCGGAAATAAAATCGAGAAGAGTCGTCTTCTCCCCGTCCAGTATCGGGGTATCGAGGCGCGCAGCGTCGTTGGTCGATTCGAGTATCCTCTTTACACCCTCGACCGATATGCCCGCTACTTCGGCCACTTCGGCGGGCAGAGGCTTCCTTCCAAGCTCCTTATGGAGCATGGAGCTAATCCTGTAGACCTTGCTCGCCTGCTCGAGTACATATACAGGGACCCTTATCGTTCTCGTTTGATCGAGCAGTGCCCTTGAAATAGCCTGGTGTATCCACCAGGATGCGTAAGTGGAGAATTTATAACCCTTGGTATGGTCGAACCTTTCAACCGCCCTCATCAAACCGACATTGCCTTCCTGAATGAGGTCGGTGAGCGGGAGTCCGCGTCCCATGTATCTCTTTGATATGCTTACGACGAGCCTGAGGTTGGCCTTTACGAACCTTTCCTTCAATTCGTTTGCGCGCTCGGAATAAACTTTTACGAACGCCATGAGGCTATCGATCCTCTTCGTAAGCACTTTTTCGGTAATTGCGGTATTTGCAACCTTTTTCTTTCCCGTAAAACTCTCTCTTTTCTTTGAGAGTTTCTGGATATGAGATGTGAGCTCCCTCGATTTGAATTCGCACTTCTTGATTTGAGCGGAGACCTCTATTTCCTCTTTCGCGGTCAAAAGGGATTCTACCGCCATATCCTTGAAGTACACGTAAAGAAGCCTGAACTGCTCATCAGGGGTCCATTCCGCTTCCTCATGGTCTTCAGAAGCGGTATTATCCTCGATCTCGAACCCGAAATCGGACTCTTCGCCCTCGATCGATACGTCGTCCCTGAAGCCCAGTGAAGAATAAGATTCCTCATCCTGCTCGTTATAGTTTTCCATAGTTTCCATTTCCGGAGCCACACGTTCCACGTCTCTGAATTTCGCAGATTTCATTCTCACACCTTTCCAGACCCTTTATAAGTATTTTTAAATAGTATTGCTTTTTAAAGCTGACATTCCCTAACTATATTAATATACGGCTGTGAAGAATCCTTGTCAAGCAAATTCTTCGCATATGCAAAATTCCGGAATTGACATATAATCGTTAATAATTTCAGGCTATAACAATATGTTTATAGATTGAGTATACGCAGAAGCTAACAGAAAATCAAGCCGGGTGTGAATACCCCCGGAAATCCCCATGGCTATTCATTTTTCCCCCAGGATTCATTGAAGACGGTCTTGGTGCCGAGGGATTCGACATAAGCATCCTTTCCAACACTTCTTTTAAAAGCCGACGATTGACTCCATGCCTGCTCGATACTGCCGTATTTGCCTATTTTGACGAGGTTCCACTTCTCACCCTTAGTATTCTCCACCTGAACGGTATATGCGCTAAACCCTTTGCTTCTATAATTACTAACCACTTTCTCCGCTTGAGCCTTGTCGGCGTATGCCCCTACCTGGAGGGTGTATCCCCTTTTGGACGTTTTCTCGGGTTGGGTCATATCGGTTTTTGTCGTATCCTGAGCTGTGTCCCCGGGCTTGGCAAGCGCCGCATCCTCTGCCGTTTTCGTCTCTCCCGAGATCTGCGCGGGGTCGATCGATGTAATTCCGGCATCTGTTAACCCTTCTTTATTATTGATGTTTACGGACAAGACAGGCTCGGCGGCAATCAATTCATCAGAAATCTTTTTTTCGTCGATCAATAAGGACGCTTCGTCAGTGGATGCGTTTATTCCCCCGGGAGGGATCTCGTCCTTACCGATTATGGGTTCCGTAGTGGTTTCATATTTCGTAGTGGGCTTCTCGGCCGGGCTTTCCTTTTTTACCAGCGGGGCCTCGGTGCCGTCAATATAAAAATCGTCGAGCTTGGTGCCTGCGTATACGCCCACCAGGAATACTATAAGGAATGTCAGGAAGGACCAGAACCCCCCTCCCAGGCTCCGCCTCCTTCTTCCCGAGTTGGCAATCATCAGTTTAGGCTTAAGCTCTCTCATAATTTATACCGCTCAGTCCATGCCGAAGGGGGGATTTGAACCCCCACGAGCTTGCACCCACTGGATCCTGAATCCAGCGCGTCTACCAAGTTCCGCCACTTCGGCGATTTAGAATTTGAATGACCCTTGACCCTTAATCCGTAATATTATCACAGATAATCATCACACGCTAGTGGTTTTCAGATAAAAAATTCCCGCACTCACCCTCTATTATTACTTTTTTCAGAATATCAAAGACCCGTCGGATTTGTCTCATTTGTACGGTATTCATACCGCGGCGCGTAATGAGGTCAGGGGTTCCTCCAGGAGACAATGCTCTCCGGAACGATTTTGATGACAGGGAGGCCCGCCTCCTCGAGTCCCATTTTTCTATATTGCGGGTATTTTCGGGACAGAAGAATAAGGGAATTCCTGTACTCCTCTCCGCTCTCAATCACGCTGGCAAACCCGTAAACTAAAACGTAATATAGCCTTTTCCAGTCCTCATAATAGCCGTCGACAACGAGGGATACCCGCGGGTTTGACAGTATATTTTTAACCCGTCTCAATTCCCCGGCCGGGACGGTCTTCCGCTTTTTATCGAGCGGGGTGAATATATTATATCCGTCGTATGCGAAACAGACGGGCACCACATGCGGTCTCCCGGAACCGTCCGCCGTCGCCATCCTGGCAACTCGCTTCGAGAGCAATATCTCCCTTTCCTGGTCGTTCGGTATCGTTATCAAACCGGCGTGTCCCGGCCCGGGGCCTAAACTTGAATTATCGGTTATCTATTTTATAATACCTTGTTTTTATTTCGGGCATTGTGCTCTATCACATTCATGTGAGATCAAATGGACAACGCAAAGATTTTTTGCGGGACTTCCAACGTCCCGCTCGCAAAAGCTGTTTGTAAGTACCTCGATGTCCCCCTCGGCAAGTCCGAGGTCAGGCGTTTCAGCGACGGGGAGGTGTTCGTCGAAATATCGGAAAGCGTACGCGGCTCCCATGTATTCGTTATACAGTCTACATGTCCCCCGACGAACGAGCATATCATGGAGCTGCTGATAATCACGGATGCGCTTAAGAGGGCGTCCGCAAGGGCGATAACCGCGGTCATCCCTTACTACGGCTACGCCAGGCAGGACCGCAAGGTACAGCCGCGCGCCCCCATTTCCGCTAAGCTCGTTGCGGACCTGATAACGACCGCCGGCATAAGCAGGGTGGTTACGGTAGACCTGCACGCCGGACAGATACAGGGGTTTTTTAACATCCCGGTCGACCATATATATGCAGCGCCCGTTTTCATCGGTTACATTAAAGAGAAATTTAGCGGTGAAGACATGGTCATCGTTTCCCCGGACGCGGGAGGAATGGAGAGGGCGAGGTCTTATGCGAAAATCCTCGACTCCGGCCTCGCGATGACGGACAAGAGACGCCCCAATCCGAACGAAGCAGAGATTATGAACGTAATAGGGGACGTCGAGGGGAAAGCCGTGCTCCTGGTCGACGACCTCGTGGACACGGCGGGGACCGCTATACAGGCGGGCAAGGCCCTCATCAGGGAAGGGGCTAAAAGCGTGGCGCTCTGCAGCACGCACGGAGTTCTCTCGGGCAGTGCGATAGAAAGGATAAAGAATTCCGATCTTGAAGAAGTCATAATTACAGATACGATCGCCCCGTCAGAGGAAGCTGCCGGGTGTAGTAAAATAAAGGTAATAAGCATGTCCAACCTCCTCGGAGAGGCGATAAAAAGAATTGCGACAGGCGAATCGATCAGCAGCCTGTTTAGTTAAACTACAGAAGGAGCTCGAGTAATGGCACAGAATACTTTGGAAGTATCGATCAGGAAGAGACCCGGAAAAAGCGGGGCGAGAGAAGTCAGGAAAGGGGGGAACATCCCTGCGGTACTTTACGGAAAAGGCACAGAGCCGACAATGTTAGCGGTGAACCCGGCAGCGCTCAAGCAAGCCCTGTCGACAGAAGCGGGTGAGAACACTCTTCTCGAAATCAGATATAAAGACGATTCGAGTGAAGTGAAGAAGCTGTCGCTGCTGCGCGAAATCCAATACGATTTCCTGACGAGTAAGCCTATACATTTCGATTTCCAGGCCCTCGACATCAATAAAAAGATAACGGTGAACGTCCCGGTAAAGATAGTGGGCAAGGCCAAGGGGATCAAGGAAGGGGGAATACTGGAAGAGATACTGCGCGATATCCCGGTCGAATGCCTGCCGAAGGATATCCCGAATTCGTTTGAAATAGACGTGACCGACCTGGATATAGGGCATTCCATCCACGTGAGCGCGCTCAGGGTTTCAGAGGACTTTCACATATTAAAAGACGACGATGAGACAATCGTGACGATATTGGCGCCGAAGCTGGAAGTAGAGGCCCCGGCAGCCGTAGTGGAAGGAGCTCCTGAAAAAGCCGCCGAAGGCGAGGTGAAGGCGGAGGGCGGCGAAGAGAAGTAACGCGACATGATATTGGTGGCCGGCCTCGGAAATCCCGGAAGCGAATACGCTTCCACCAAGCATAACCTCGGCTTTCTGACCGTGGACGAAATAGGGAAAAGGGCCGGAATCGATTTAAAAAAGAAAAAATTCAGCGGCGTATACGGGGAAGGGACTTTTAACAACGACAAACTGATTCTGCTGAAACCGGAAACTTATATGAACCGGAGCGGAGAATCGGTTTCATCCGCAGCCAGCTTCTATCACATCCCGGCAGAAAATATTATCATCATACACGACGAGCTCGACCTCCCGACGGGTACTGTAAGGATTAAGGCGGGAGGGGGCAGCGCCGGACACAAAGGATTAAAGTCGGTAATGGGAGAGCTGGGAAGCGGGGATTTCATTAGGATCAGGATAGGCATAGGTAAACCCAGGGAAAAAAAAGGCACAGTTTCTCACGTCCTGACCAAATTCAACAAAGAAGAAAGCGAACTCGTACGCGAATCCTTATTAAGAGCGGCTGACGCGGTTTTGGAAATCATTCGGCACGGACTCCAAAAAGCAATGAACAAATACAACGTCAGGCCCGAGAGTGAAGAGAGCGCCGGTCAACCGAACCAGGAATAGTCGAAAGGAGCCACGATAAAATGGGAGAATTCATAGCAGCAGTCTTCGGGGTCGCACTGGGATTGGCGGTACTGCTATATGCCTTTTTGGTGTACCGGGAGATAAAGTCCCTTCCCGAAGGTAACGACAAGATGAAGGAAATCGCCCAGGCGATTTCCGAAGGCGCGATGGTGTTTTTAAGCCGTGAGTACCGGATTATCGGCATATTCGTAATTATCGTATTCGCACTCCTCGCCATTTTTATCGGCCTGAATACCGCGATAGCATACGTCGGAGGGGCGGTCTGCTCGCTGACAGCCGGGTTTTTCGGAATGAAGGCGGCTACGAAAGCCAACGTAAGGACAGCCCACGCGGCTGCGACCGAAGGACAGGGGAAAGCCCTCATGGTCGCCTTCAAGGGCGGGAACGTTATGGGGCTTTCGGTCGCGGGCATAGGGCTCCTCGGCCTTTCGATAGCTTTCACGCTGGGTATCGGGCTTCCCTCGAACCCGGAAGACGCTCAGGGCCTCGCTATGTTCGCCCAAAGGTTCGGATCGATGATCGGCGGCTTCGCGATGGGCGCAAGCTCCGTCGCCCTCTTCGCCAGAATAGGGGGAGGAATATTTACCAAAGGAGCCGATGTAGGCGCAGACCTGGTCGGCAAAGTCGAAGCCGGCATCCCGGAAGACGACCCGAGGAACCCCGCCACAATCGCCGACAACGTAGGAGACAATGTGGGGGACGTAGCGGGCATGGGAGCAGACCTGTTCGAATCCTACGTCGGCGCCGTAGTCGCGACGATAGTAATCGCGGCGAGCAGCGGAAAAAACGAAATCGCGCTCATGGCCCTGCCGATCATTCTCATCGCAACAGGGAGCTTCTCGTCGATAATAGGGGCCAAGAGCGTAGAGTGGATGAAGGACCTCGAACCCCAGCTGGTCCTGAGGAGGGCGACCTTCTACACGGGGGGTATTTATCTTGCGGCCTCGCTAATCGTCCTGCTTATAGTAGGCCTGGTCGACGGCATAAACAACATATTATGGATCTGGCTCGCATGTGTGCTCGGTCTCCTGGCCGGTATCGCCATCGGATTGCTTACGGAGTACTACACGTCGGGAGCCCCTGTCATAAAGATCGCCGAGGCCTCCCAGACGGGCGCCGCAACGAATATTATTCAAGGATTGTCAGTCGGCATGATCAGCACTGTTCTTCCCGTGATCGCAATCGCGGTCGCTATTGGGCTTTCGTATTCGTTCGCGGGACTCTACGGCATCGGCATAGCCTCGGTAAGCATGCTTGCCACGATCGGGATCACCATGTCCGTAGACGCTTACGGTCCCGTAGCAGACAACGCCGGCGGTATAACGGAGATGTCGGGGCTCGGACACGAGGTAAGAAAAATTACGGACAAGCTCGATTCGCTCGGGAACACGACGGCCGCTATCGGAAAAGGGTTCGCGATCGGCTCGGCCGCACTCGCCGCTCTCGCGCTGTTCGCGGCATTCACGAAGGCAGTCGGACTCGAGTCGATAGACCTGACAAGGAGCCACGTGGTCACGGGACTGATGCTCGGCGGCGCTGTCCCCTTCCTGCTCGCGGCGCTTACGATGGGAGCGGTCGGGAGGACGGCTCAAAAGATGGTCGAAGAGGTGAGGAGGCAGTTCCGGGAGATATCGGGCCTTCTGGAGGGGCAGACAAAGGCTGATTACGCCACATGCGTGGGGATCAGCACCGATGCCGCGCTAAAGGAGATGATCGTCCCGGGAGTTATCGCCATACTCGCACCGATAGTCATAGGACTCATACTGGGAGCGGAGGGGCTCGGGGGTTTCCTCGCCGGGTCCATAGTCACTGGAGTAGTCCTCGCGCTGATGATGGCCAATTCGGGAGGCGCCTGGGACAATGCCAAGAAATATATCGAGGAAGGCAACCTGGGAGGAAAGGGTTCCGAAGCCCACAAGGCCGCGGTGGTGGGAGATACGGTGGGCGATCCTTTCAAGGACACATCGGGGCCTGCCATGAATATCCTTATAAAGCTCATGTCCATAGTCGCGGTCGTAATAGCGCCTCTTCTTATTTAACGGGGGACCGTGTCGCATAAATTTATGAATTATACCAGGCAGTTTAAGAGATAATTCACAAATCGAATATTACAGGTAGAATATACCGTTTCAAAAATACACTGTCGTCCGGGGACAGAGCAATGGTCCCGGGGCCGCATAGACCGAGACAGGAGGTTAATCATATATGGCTATCAAGCCAAAGTATTACGAGACCCTTTATGTCGTTAGACCCGATATAAAGGAAGAGGAGCTTTCAAAAATACAGCAGAAGCTGAACGAGGCGCTTTCGGCCCACGAAGCGGAGATCATCAAGTCCGACAAGTGGGCGCAGAGGGAGCTCGCATACGAGATAAAGGATTACTCGAGGGGCGTGTATTACATAATTATTTTCACGGCGCTTCCGGGGGCGATTGCGGAGCTCGAGAGACATCTCCGGTTCTATAATACGGATGTACTCAGGTTCATTACCGTGGCGATAAGCGATAACGCCGCCAAGAGAGAGAAAGCCGCTGCCGAGAGCAAAAGTCAAAGCGAGCCTGCCGAAGCCCCTGCCGAGAGCAAAAGCCAAAGCGAGCCTGCCGAAGCCCCTGCCGAGAGCAAAAGCCAAAGCGAGCCTGCCGAAGCCCCTGCCGAGAGCAAAAGCCAAAGCGAGCCTGCCGAAGCCCCTGCCGAGAGCAAAAGTCAAAGCGAGCCTGCCGAAGCCCCTGCCCGGACAGAAGGAGAGAGCTAATGGAATCACCGCGAGATAAAAAATATTTTGCTAAAAAGAAGGTATGCAGATTCTGCACCGAGTCGATTGAGATGGATTATAAAAACGTCGACATGCTGTCGAGGTATATATCGGACAGGAAGAAGATCGTCCCCAGAAGGAACTCGGGCCTGTGCGCAGGATGCCAGAGAGAGCTTGCGGCCGCGATAAAAAGAGCGCGCTTCATGGCGCTTCTGCCTTACACAGTCCTCCATTAATAGTCCCGGGGGGGACACAGTTTACATATTCGATACCGCCGGTCTCCGGCGGGAAGTTTCGGAGGTGCACACAACTATGAAAGTGATTTTTATTTCCGATGTTGAGTCCATAGGCAGACTGGGAGAGATCAAGGACGTCAAGGACGGCCTTGCCAGAAACTTCCTCCTGCCGAGAAAGCTCGCTATAACGGCAACCCCGGGGAATATCAAAATCTGGGAGCAAAAAAGCGGCGCCATAAGGAAAAAGGAAGACAAGGTCAAAGGGGAAGCGGAGAAATTCGCGTCCAAGCTGGACGGAGTTGCGATCAAGATTCCGGTCAAAGTCGGCGAAGAAGAAAAAATATTCGGCTCGGTGACTTCCCAGAGCATTTCAGACGCGCTAGGAGAGCTCGGGTACGAGGTTTCGAGGAAGCAAATTGACCTGGCGGGCCCGATAAAAACACTCGGAACGCACGATGTGTCCGTAAAGCTCCATCACGACGTAACCGCGGTCATCAAAGTGGAAGTCGTCGAAGAAGGCCAGTAGAGCGGGGCTTAAATCCGGTACCGCGGCCATGGTGCGGCATTACAACGGGCATAGCCGACGGCGTCGTCGAGATGTGTTCGGGCTAAACGTTTCAATCCGGCCCAAGCTCACTGCTGCTTTAAAATGTCCTGGTAAGTTATCTTTTCGTAACCGGCTGGGGGCTGAAATTCGCTCGGGGGTATATCCTGCTTCTTCACAGTAACGATCTCTTCAACGAAGACCTTATCGCTGTCCGGTGAATGGTAAACGGTTTTCATGGGATAACCGTCTTCATAGATTTCCTGAAATATCTTATACTCGTTATCCGATATCGAGGCGGAGCCGCCGACATTCTGACTTATCCTTTTTACCTCATTCATGAGCTTCGACATTTTTTTCATATCGAGCTCTTCGCTAAACCCGGCATCGCTGCTGACCCAGTACTCGGACTGCAGCTTGTCGTTGTCGAAGATTTCATACTTCCTGGAACTATAGCCCGCTATGGCGGCCGTTTCGTCAGTCTTCTTTAGGGTGATGTTCCGGCTGGCTATGGATACGTCCTTGTTTTCTGAAATTACGGACTCTATATATTTGAGATACTCGTCTCTGTTGAGGATTATATAGAGTTTTTTCTCGTCGTTCACAAACATGATATCCCCGGAGTTAAGGTCGAATATCACTGCCGGTGAAAATGGTCCGCCGTTCTCCACCTGCTTGAATTTATCACCCTGAATGTAAATAGTAACTTTCTGCTTATCGTTTGAGCCCTGCTGATAACCGACCTGCTCCATTATGAGGCCCGAATAGGCATTGTTCTCAAAACCCGCAAAAACGAAAAGTACCGCCAGCGTAAAAATAACCTTCACCCGCGCATGCATTCAGACTACCTCCGGTAAAATTCTAATATATTCAGCCCCTGCACAAGGAAATATAAGATAACCAATAAATCTGTCAATAGCCACAGAAACCCTGCGCCGGCTGCGTTTCGGGCGGCGGATTGTGTATAATAAATTGTATTGACGCTCCCCGTTTCTGTGATAGAGTAAAACGGGTCTAAAGAGCCGCTGAAATATCCGGGAGGTATAAATTTTATGGCTGATTTTAAAGTTAAATTCGCGCCCATCGGCGAGAAAGAGGTTACGAGGGCTATAGTCGAGGGTTTCGCGAACGAGTTCAACGAATACATATCGAGTGACGTTATCGTAGTCGGCGCCGGTCCGAGCGGCCTGGTGGCGGCCAAGGACATCGCGAAACAGAAGTATAAAGTCCTTCTCGTCGAGAGGATGAACTACCTGGGCGGCGGGTTCTGGATAGGGGGCTACCTGATGAATAAAGTCACAGTCAGAGAGCCGGGGAACCAGGTGCTGGACGAAATAGAAGTGCCTTACGAAGAGGTACAGAAGGGGCTTTTCGTGGCGGACGGACCGTACGCGTGCTCCAAGCTGATTGCCATGACGTGCGAAGCGGGGGCCAAAATAAGGAATATGACCATGTTCGACGACCTCGTGTTCAGGGAGAACGGGAGGGTGGCCGGAATCGTTATCAACTGGACCCCGATAGCCAACATGCCAAAGGAAATTACATGCCTCGACCCGATCGCCATCGAATCGAAGCTCGTAATAGACGCGACGGGCCACGACGCCTACTGCGTATCGAGGCTCGCCCAGCAGGGGCTCTTTAAGAAGCTGCCCGGACACGGCTCCATGTGGGTGGAAAAGTCCGAGGACGCCTTGGTGGAGTACACCGGCGAAGTGCATCCGGGACTCATCGCATGCGGGATGTCGGTCAGTTCCGTATACGGCCTGCCGAGGATGGGACCCACGTTCGGCGGGATGCTTCTTTCGGGTAAGAAGGCGGCTCAGGTCGCGATCGACATACTCCAGAAACAGGAACAGGCAAGGGCGTAATCGAGATATTGCATATAAAGGGGAAGATAAAACTCTTCCCCCCTCCTTTATCCCATCACCCGGCTTCCCTCAACGCTTCCAGGCACTTTTCGCAGATACTCCCTTCATACTGAACCTTAAGCACTTCTTCCTGCCAGTGCGAGTTATATAAACAGCACCCCTTGTCCCCGCAGAATTCCCCGCCGGTCAGCTCGTAATACACCGCCTGAAGCGCGTAAGAGCTCAAGATAGGTGATATCTTAGGGTCGTCGTATTCGACGTATCTGCCCTTATACATAATGTCGAGCTCCGATACATCCTGACCGCTCCGGACGAGGCCGCCCTTGATAAAATAGTATTCTTTCGGCTTTGCCGGCGCCTCGACGAGCCCCGAAGTCGATATGAGAGCGGGACTTCCGGCAAGAATTACCCTCGCATGGTACCGCCTGCCGTCATACGTTCCGAAGAGCCGTCCCGTGAATATCATGTGGATATATCCCCTGCCTGTCTCTCCGGGGTTCCTGCCGGAAAGAGCCCCGTGCAGAATCCTCTGCATCCAGAGACCGTCGTAGAATTCCCCCCTCACGCTCTCGAGCCCGGACATTTTCCTCAGCTCCGAATCCGCTTGCGCCTCATTATCCGCGGGGAGCACATCGAGCGGATTTTCAATATCGGTAATCCTGGACCGGGCCAGGATATCGGCGATTCGGAACCGGATGTCCGAATTTCCCAGAAATTCGAATAGGTCTCCCCGAGATTGGGCTGAAATACCGAACCCGCCCAGGCGTTCGGTTATAACATCGGTATCTAGTGACTCGGATGGATAATCGGTATATATAAATACAGTTAAGCTTCGGCCCATATGGGAAACAACTTAAGCTGGGATAGTCATTCCGATCAAGTCTTTCAAGTAATAATTTCGGCTATGAGCTCGACTTCCACGGGGGCGTTCATGGGCAGCTCGGCCACCCCGACCGCGGCGCGCGCGTGACGCCCGTCCTCTCCGAAGACCTGATACAATAAGTCGGATGCGCCGTTTATCACATTCGCCTGATTATGAAAGCCGGGCGCGCTCGCGACGTATCCCGTGACCTTCACGATCTTTTTGATCCTGCCGAGCGCGCCTAACTCTTTACTCATCACCGCGAGCGCATTTACCGCCGAGGCCCTTGCCGCCTGCATACCTTCCTCGACAGTTATGTCGGAGCCGACTTTCCCCTGAAATAAGAGCCGTCCTTCCGATAACGGGAGCTGACCCGAAATAAAAAGAAGGTTTCCGGTTATCGAAGCGGGCTTGTATGAACCGAGCGGCGCCGGTATATCGGGGATTTTAATGCCGAGCTCGCTCAGCCTCTCTTCAACCTTTCCCATCGTCGCCTTTATCCCCTTCGAACTTAAGCGCGACATAGATGGTGGTCGATCCCCGACGTATCAGGAAAAGGACATTCTGTCCTTCGCTTACCGAGTCCATGGTTTTCTTATAATTGTCGAGGTTCGAGACTTTATTTTTGTTTATTTCGAGTATCACGTCGCCCGGCTCGAGCCCTGCGTTAGCCGCGGTGCTTCCGGGCGCGACATTGGTAATTATTACGCCCTTCGAAATATCCGTCTCGAAAGTATTCCGTACCTCCGGGGTAATTTCCTGGACGACCAGTCCGAGCCCCTCTTCAACGGCTTTACCCGTCAATTTTCTCGACTCCTGGGCGACCTCTTCAGGCAGCTCACCGAGCTGTATATTGAGGGTCCTGGGCTCGCCGTTCCTCAGGACCTTCAGCTGCGTCTTCGTCCCGGGCGCATAAGATGCGACGGATTTGGGCAGTTCGGGCATATCCTCTATCGGCTTTCCGTTGAACTCGACTATTATATCGCCCCTCTCGACGCCGGCTTCCTCGGCCGGGCCCCCGGGAGTGAGATCGGCGACGAGGGCTCCCCGCGGCTCCTGGAGGTTGATACTTTCCGCTATCTCGGGCGTTATCTGCTGTACGTACACACCGATCCACCCGCGAACCACCTTCCCGCTGTCGCGCAGCTGCGCGACTACGTTCTTGGCCATATTGATGGGTATAGCGAAGCCTATCCCCTGCCCCCCCGCTATGATCGCAGTATTAACGCCGATTATTTCACCCTTGAAATTGAACAGCGGGCCGCCGCTGTTGCCCGGGTTAATGGCCGCGTCTGTCTGAATGAAGTCGTCGTACGAGCCAAGTCCGAGAGACCTGCCCTTTGCGCTTATAATCCCGGCAGTGACCGTATGCCCGAGCCCGAACGGGTTTCCTATAGCAAGGACCCAGTCGCCTATCTCGAGCCCGTCCGAATTACCGAACTTTACGGCCGGCAGCCTCCTCTTGGGCTCTATCTTAAGCAGGGCGAGATCGCTCTTGGGGTCGGTCCCGATCACATCGGCGTGATAAATTTCTCCGTTCTCGAGAATGACCTTTATATCGGTAGCCCTTTCGACTACGTGGTTGTTCGTAATAATGTAACCGTCTTCGCTGAATATGAACCCGGACCCGAGCCCCCTGCCCTTGAATTCCCTTTCGGGCATTTCACCGAAGAACTTATCGAAGAAGTCATTGAAGGGATCGCCCTCTCTGCCCTCAAACGGGGACTCGTACGAAAAATTCCTTCCCTTGGATACGCTCGTCGTGCTTATGTTTACGACCGACGGGCTCAATTGTTTCACGAGCGGGGAAAGGGAGTTATAACCATACTGCTGGGCCTGAGCAGCCTGAAAAAACGAAGTAAAGACGATCGAGAGAATTAAGGAAAATAACGATATCCGTGCCAGCCTTACCATGTACCTACCTCCGAATTTAACAATAGATTTCAGTGTTGAGTCAACAAAACTTTTAAGAAGAAACCCCGTATGCGTAAAGTATAAATAGTTATTCGCCTATTTGTGTGAAATAAAGATAAATTATAACCTAGGATTCGCTTTTGTGCAGTCACAATTATGGCTGTGAAGATCGGATAAACCGAACGGGGAAGGACAGTTAAGACAATCTATATAGGTTCTTTCAGCATCGAGTCCCAGTATTTAATATGGAGCTTGTTCGAGTAAAAACGCATGACGTAGTTCCGCAGGTAGGACAGGATCCGGCTGTCGGCAAACGCAACTTTTCCCATCATCCTCGACTGGTCCTGGATCTTGATGACGCGCGGGCGCCTTCTCGACTCGTAACTCTCAAGGGCTTGAGCAATATATTTTGAGTCCGCCCTCGACAGCTCGTCCGCCAGAACCGCGGCAGACTCGATTGCCATGGACACCCCGCCGCCAGCAGTCGGTAATACGGCGTGCGCCGAGTCCCCCGAAAGAACCACCCTCCCCTTGTACCATTTGTCCATCCGGAGATCGTTATAATCATCGCAATATATCTGGGATTCATCGTCGAGCCCGGCCAGAATGTCAGGCACTATCCCGCCGAAATCCTTGAAATGCTCTTCAATCCGGCCCACCCTCCCCTCGACCGGTTCCGGCACGCCTTCGGGGCATCTAATGCTTGTAAAGACCGAGAGCCGGCCTTTCGTCGGCCAGACGCCCAAAAATTTTCCTGTCCCCCAGTACTCGGCGATATGAGCCGTTTTATGCAGGTTTGATTTTACCCAGAAACTCCAGCCCTTCATGCCGCTGTAAGTCAGGGGGACATGACCGAAAACCATGCTGCGCGTCTTCGAGCGCACTCCGTCACACCCGACTACGAGGTCATATACTTCCTCACGCCCGTCGCTGAATGTAACGAACACCTCGTCCCTGCTCTGGCGGATCTTTTCGACGGTGGTGTTCATGCGTATCGTTTCGGGGTCTACGGCTTCTCTCAGGATGTTGATGAGCTCGGGCCTGTATATGCTTATCATAGGGCCGTACTTCTCGGTTACGGACTCGACGGAATAGGAGCGGAGCATCTCTCCTTTCTCATTCCAAACGTTGTATGTGGAGAACGGAAGTCCGGCATCCAGAAGCTTCCGGTAAAGACCGAGCCCTTTTAATATGCGGCTGCCCGACGGCCAGAGGACGATGATGTACCCTACGCTCCCGTATTCAGGGGCCCGCTCCGCCACAGTGGGCCGGAACCCCCTCTGCTGGAGGAGACCCGCAAGCGTCAATCCCGATATACCGCCCCCGACGATAAGCACACGCATCTCAGGGCCGTAACGTACAGGCAGGCTATATGTTCCCGAATCCGATTTCTTCATTTTTGGCACCGGATATTATCCGCAGCATAGTAAAAAATATATCAACAACAATGAAATAGCAAAATCCTTTACGGAATCTTAGTATACCAGATGAATATTAAGATAAGTCAATAAGATTAACGGAATATGTAATCAGCCGGATATTTTCCTTAATATCGATTAATACTGAGGCGCTTCCTTTCCCGTTTCCACGCAGATCTCGAGCTCGAGGCCGTCCGGGTCGAGGAAATGGTAAGCCTTTGTCCCGCCGTCCTGGCCGACTTTTTCCTCAATAAACCCTACCCCCCTTTCCCTGAGCAGGCCGCCCGCCCTTTCTATATCGTCCACAAAAAATGCGATGTGATTAACGCCCCGGGCGCCTCCGCCCTCATGTCCGGACCCGTCCTTTTCTTCCGTTAAGGCGAGGACGGCTTTCTTGTCGGTCCCTATGAACGATTTTTTCAGCCCGCCTTCGGCCCGCCCGTCTTTGATCAGCTTCATTCCCAGAATAGCGGTATAAAATTCTATAGACCGGTCCATATCGCTCACGACTACGGCGACGTGGTCGAGCCCTCTTATCAGCGTCTTGCCGCGGGTTATATTGCTTAACCAACTCATCTACCGCACCCCCCTTCGGTCGGCCATCTCAACCGACCCTTATCTTCTTTATTAAGACCCATCCCACGACGGCTACCACGATTACGATAAATATAGTCATTATCCAGTAGCTTCTCGATAGAGTATAAATAAAACTGGGCTTCACCTCTACGACCTTCTGGAAGAGCTGATATTCATTCACCATTTCGTTGTAATCGGAGTCCTCCGCCAGCACCTCTACAGACAAAAGGAGCGACTTGTAGCCGCTTGTCATAGGGGTCACCTTCCATTTCCAGCTGGGTGTCGAGTTTTCAGTTACGAGCTTCGTGACCCCCGTATCCTCCGCCGGAAACACCTCCTCCACATCCCCCGTTTCGGTGACAGGGCGTATATCGAATCCCCTGCCGTTTAGGCTCAAACCGATGTTCTGACCGAGCCTGACATTTGCGAATCCCTCTCCGCTCATGCCGTGAAGGCTGTCGGAGACCCCCTTTAAAAATAAATACGGCAAATCGACCTCGACCTCGTACGTCTCTCCGATATTCATTTCCCTGGGGGCATCGAATACCACGAGCCCCGGCGCGTGCTTTCTCATGGAGAGGCCTATTGCCTTTTCCAGATCGGGCGGGGGCGCGGACGGCTCGGTTATTGCAGGCGCCGCGGGCTCCTCGCCGGGCTCGGTCTTTGATGCATCCTCGACTGCGGCCGCTTCCCCATTTTCTTCTGCCCGGGGCTCGGGTTCCGGTGCGGGCGCGGCCGGTTTCTCCGAAACGCCCGAGGCCGGTGGTGCGGGAGACGGGGTCTTTCGGGACGGGGCGGATTCGACTTTAACCTGGACCCTCCTGTTCCTCTTCAAGGATTCCTCGTCTATGCCGCTGTCGAATTTATCGGTCTTCCCGTTGCCCCGGACTTTTATCCTTTCGGGATCTATCCCGCGGCCGACGTAAAACTCCCTGACAGCGTCTGCCCTCAATCTCGACAGATTGAGATTATATTGCTCCTCGCCCGTAATGTCCGAATACCCGTCTATAACGACGACGAGACCGGGGTCGTTTTTCAGTAGCGTTACGGATTCGTTCAGGCCGGATTCGTCGTCAGGACGAACGCCGTGCTCGTTCGGGTTAAAGAAGACTATTGTCGCGCCCGGCGCATCCTGAGCCGACGCGTCCGGGACCATGCGGTCCGGATCCATTCCCAGGACGATCAGGCATGAAATTATCAGAACAGGAACCGGAACGAGGCATAGCCTGCCGCCATTCGAATTATATTTTCTACCCATCCTCCGCCTCGGCTGGACCAGTTATGGAATAGGAACAGCTGTATTGCTATTCACCATTATCTCACTTTAATCAATCCGTTGTCAATAAGAAGGATGAACCGGCCCGGGACACGTCATCGAGGGCTCGAGGAGCCGCATTTGGCGGAGGTGTTATACTAATTTCCGGTACTCCACGGGTGCCAGTTACGCATTTAAACGAAGCGGTATGACCGAATGAGCAATGACTACCGATTGACCGTATACGAGTCCATAACCGGTATCGACAGAGACCGGTATAACGAGATAATAGACGGGGAAAACCCCTTCCTCGAATACGAGTTCCTCGAAGCGATGGAGAAATCCGGCTGTACAGGCCGCCACACCTCATGGAACCCCAGGCATATAGTCCTCTATGACGCCGATAGGATTATAGGAGCGGTCACCGCCTATATAAAGTCCGACTCATACGGCGAATATATTTTCGACTGGGAGTGGGCAAGGGCGTTCGAGAACGCGAGGCTCCGTTACTACCCGAAGCTGGTGGCGGCAATCCCTTTCACTCCCGCGAACGGAACGCGAATTTCGGTTCATCCCGGCTACGCGTTTGAAGAATGCGCGGGGATCATGGTCGACCGGTTGATAGAGCTCTCTATCGAAGAGGGGTGCTCTTCCATACATTTTCTATACCTGACGGACGAAGAGCGTATATTTCTCGAGAAGAAGGGATTCCTCTCAAGGCTTACGCACCAGTACCACTGGAGAAACAGGGGGTACAATACCTTCGAGGATTTTCTTTCAGACATTCGCTCCGGCAGGAAAAAGCAGATAAGGAAGGAGAGGAAATCACTCGAGGACGAAGGGCTCGACATCCGGATCATCGAGAAGGACGCTATAAACAGCGGGCATATAGACGCGATATGGGAATTCTACACGGACACACACTCGAGGAAATGGGGGAGCGCATACCTGAACAGGGAATTCTTCGACCTCATGCTCGAAAATTTCAAAAACCGCCTCGTGCTCGTCATGGCGAATAACGGCGAAAGGTGTGTGGGCGGGACCTTCAACATCGTAAAGAATAACAGGCTCTTCGGACGCTACTGGGGGACTGTTTACAACTACAAGAATCTCCATTTCGAGTGTTGTTTCTACAAATTAATAGATTATTCTATAAGAAACGGGATCGACATTTTCGAAGCAGGAGCGCAGGGGGAGCATAAATTTTTAAGGGGTTTTGCGGCGGCGCCCACGTACAGCTCGCATCTCATAATGCACGAAGGCGCGCGGAGCGCAATAGGCAAGTATCTGAAGAGGGAGAGGGCTTACACGGAGGGCCTGATCGCGCACTACAATAAACAATCCCCCCTCAAATACCTGCACGGCGAGCAGACAGAAAATAAATAAGGCTTATATTTATCCGGGCGGCGGAAACGCCGGAGAAAAAGAATCCGGGCCTCGGCCGTAAAAATTAGTTACAATAAGCAGTATACAACAAGCAGTATACAACCCGAGAAAGGGCGTCATGGAAGACGGGAAAATAAAATCCGGGGATTGGGAAGGAGACCTCCTCACAGAAGAAAGGGCCAAGCTGAAAAGGCCCGACATGTACAGAATTATGCTCCTTAACGACGACTACACTCCGAGGGAGTTCGTAGTCTGGATTTTAATGAGGGTCTTCTATAAGGGTCAGGACGAATCCACGAGAATAATGCTGGAAGCGCATACTTCGGGGCAGAGCATGGTCGGCGTATATACATACGACGTAGCGACTACGAAAATCATACAGGTGGATAAGCTGGCCAAGCAATACGAACATCCTTTGAAATGCATACTTGAAGTCGAAACCGGCGGTGAGGAAGAATGACGCTTTCGAGAGACCTCGAAGAGACGCTCAAAAGGGCTTATGAGCAGGCCAAGCGGAGGAGGCACGAGTTTATCACGCTCGAGCACATACTGCTCGAGCTCACATACGACCCGGACGCAGGCGATGTGCTTGCCGGCTGCGGGGTCGACCTCGACGATCTGAGGTCGAGGCTCGAGGATTTCTTCGACGAGAACATGCCGCCCGTCGATTCAGAGTACCTGCCGGACCCTCAGTATTCGGCGGGCAGCCAGTTCGTGCTGAGGTTGGCGGCTATGCATGCGGAATCGGCGGAGAAATCACAGATCAACGGAGGGAACATCCTCGTAGCGATGTTCAGGGTGGACGAGTCCCACGCCGTTTATCTTCTGACCGAGCAGGGTATAAACCGCTACGACATCGTCCAATATATTTCTCACGGCGGCTCCAAATATTCAGGCAAGGAAAAATCGACGAGCATCGCGAAAACAGATACGGAGACCCAGCAAAAACCCAAGGACCCGCTCGGCGAATTCTGCACCGACCTGGTCCAGAAGGCACGGGACGGGAAGCTCGACCCGCTGATCGGACGTGAATCGGAAATAGACCGCACCGTACACATACTCGCGAGAAGGAGAAAGAACAACCCGATATTCGTGGGCGATGCGGGCGTGGGGAAGACAGCCATCGCCGAAGGCCTCGCGCACAGGATAGCCAGGGGCGAGGTTCCGATGGCGCTCGAGAAGACGGCGATCTATGCGCTCGACATGGGGTCGCTCACGGCGGGCACGCGGTATAGAGGGGATTTCGAAGAGAGGCTCAAGGCCATTATCGACTCCGTAAGGGGGGACGAGAAGAAGGTCCTGTTCATCGACGAGATACACACCGTGATAGGCGCGGGAGCCGTCTCGGGTGGCACTCTCGACGCGTCCAATATGCTCAAGCCCGCGCTGTCGAACGGAGAGATTCGGTGCATCGGGACGACGACGCTCAAGGAATACAGGAGCGTGTTCGAGAAGGACCACGCGCTCGCGCGGAGGTTCCAGAGGATAGACGTCTACGAGCCGAGCCAGGACGAATGCGTCAAAATACTCCTCGGTCTCAAGAAATACTACGAGGAATTCCATAAGGTGAAATATTCCACGCCCGCTCTTAAAGCCGCAGTGGAGCTTTCGGCGAAATACATGAACGACAGGAGGCTCCCCGACAAGGCCATAGACCTGATAGACGAAGCGGGGGCAGAGGTAAAGCTCAGAAGCGCCGGGGGCGCTGTAAGGCAGGTCACCGTCAAGGATATAGAAACGCTCGTTTCGAAGATAGCCAAGATTCCGACACGTACAGTAAAGGTCGACGACCGGAACAGGCTCATGACCCTCGCGGACGACTTGAAGAAGGTCATATACGGTCAGGACGAGGCCGTCGACAAGCTCGTCACGGCGATACAGATGTCGCGCTCCGGGCTGAGCGAGCCGATGAAACCGGTCGGGAGCTTCATGTTCGCCGGGCCCACGGGGGTCGGCAAGACGGAGCTCGCGAAGCAGCTCGCGGAGGCGCTAGGCATCGAGTTCATCCGTTTCGATATGAGCGAGTATATGGAGAAGCACACGGTTTCCCGGCTCATCGGGTCGCCTCCGGGATACGTCGGATACGAAGAGGGCGGGCAGCTCACGGAAGCCGTCCATCAGAAGCCCCATGCGGTGCTGCTGCTGGACGAGATAGAGAAAGCACACGAGGACATATTCAACGTGCTCTTGCAGGTGATGGACCATGCTACACTCACCGACTCGAACGGGAGGAAGGTGGACTTCAGGCAGATAGTACTAATTTTGACTACGAACACGGGGTCGAGGGAGAGCAGCCAGCGTACGGTCGGGTTCGAGAAGGATGAATACGAGGACAAGAGCGTCCAGGCCATAGAGAGGTACTTCAGCCCCGAGTTCAGGAACAGGCTTAACGCGGTGCTCCACTTCAGCTCGCTATCCAAAGAAGTAGTCGAAAAGATAGTGGACAAGATGGTGGGGCAGCTCGCGGAGAGGCTCAAGGTCAAGAAGGTCTCGATCGAGCTCACACCCGAAGCGAGGGCTTATATTGCGGAGAAGGGTTACAACAAGCAGCTCGGAGCGAGGCCCATACAGCGGCTCATAGACAGCGAGATAACACAGAACCTCACTCACGAGATATTGTTCGGGCAGCTTTCCTCGGGCGGCGGTAGCGTCAGGATAGTAGTGAACGAAGACAAGCTGGGGTTCGAGTTCGGATAAAGAAATAACAGACTTCATTCGATATCAGGCTTATAATTATTAGTGAATCCAAAGCGGCGTTTCATCCCAAACTAAACTGAGGAGATTAGAACCAATGTCATTCTCGTACTCACTTTTCAGGAAAAACGGACCCGCGGCGGTCTTTGTATTCTTTTTATGTTTGTCCCTATGCAGCACAATATCATTTTCCGCCGAAAGCCCGATCGTAACCGCCCAGGGCGGAAGCAAATCGAGCGGAAATGAAATGCTTAAGGAGCTTAAGAGCGGTGTGGACAATCTAGGCAAGACCAAACAGGAGATTATAGACTCATACGGAAAGCCCTGGCAGAAAGATACAACGGGAGTGAAGGGCAGGTACGACGAAAAGTGGATATATAGCTGTGAAACAGAAGAGGGAATGACGTACGACTGCGTATATCTCTACTTCATGGCAAACCGCGTCGTGGACGTAGAAACTTTCTAGGCAACGGGAGCGAACATGAAAAAATGCCCAAAGTGCGGCAAAGAGCTTAAAACGAAGGTGCTGGGGTCGATAGATGTCGATGAGTGCGAGTCGTGTAAGGGAGTCTGGCTAGACGTTGGAGAACTGGGCAAAGCCGAGGAAGCCGCCGATCCCAACATCAACTGGCTCGATTTCGAGATATGGAAGCACCCGGAGAAATTCAAATCGAAGGAAACCGGACCTCAAATGTCCTTCATGTGCCTCGAACACGATCAGTATCGAGTACGGGCACACGGGGGTCGAAATAAACTACTGCCCGGGCTGCCGGGGGATATGGCTCGAAAAGGACGAGCTGCCCAAAATCATAGAGTCCCTCGAAGACGAAATATCGAAAATAACATTTTCGGATTACCTCCACGAAAGTATCCGGGAGGCCAAAGAGGTCGTGACCGGACACGAATCCCTCATGTCGGAGTGGAAAGACCTGTCTTCCATATTGAGATTGATGCAGTACAGGCTCTTCGTCGAGAAGCCGAAACTGATCGAAACCCTGACCGACCTGAATACACTCAATCCGTTTAAATAACCGAGACCGGGAAATGACGCCCGCCCGCGGACCGTTGACAATTTCAGCTACGGATCAAAGCGCGCGGTCGAGCATAACCGATATCACGTCCGTGCCTACTTCCCCGCTCTTGTCGTATACGACCTTGCCATCGGCGTCTATGACAGTTACATGGGGGATATAATTCCTGTAGAACCTGCTTCTCAGCCCATCCTGCTCCTTCGACAACTCCATATCGAGATCGACTATTATAAAATCCGCCTTGCCCATATATTTCTCATAGAGCTCGACCGTCCGCCTGGCCTGCCGCTTGGAGTTATAGCATTCGCGGTGATAAAAGATAATATAGGCGGGCGTCCCCTTCCTCACCGACCCGTCCGAGAGGCCTTCACCCGTGATGAGAGGGCCGTCGTTCGAATCGCTCGTGTAATCGAGAGCGGGGTTGAGCTTCAAAGAGGTTGCCGCAAATGAGACCCAGGCCGCGCCCGCCAGCATGAAGATAGTGAGCGCGGAGATGAAACACAGTTGGGCTTTTTTTCTAATCATGATCACTTACCACCTTATAGAATCCGCCTTGTAATAATATACGCGGTATAAATCTCAGGGGATTCATTTCAATAAGCGGAATGAACGGGGGCTCTAAATATATCTATCATAATAAAGTAAAATAACACATCGTGAAATTTTATTTGGGATTCATCAATACCTGCGTATAATCATACACTTGCGGAAGGAATAGACAGGATGAACGATTCGAAGACCCGGATAGCGTCCAACATAAAAGATAAAGACCTGATAAACGTCAGGAGGCAGGAGCTGGTGAACGCTGCCGTCGAGCTTTTCGTGAAGAAGGGGTTTCACAAAACCACTGTCCGGGAGATAGCGAAAGAGTTCGGTATGAGCATGGGGGCGCTCTACGATTACATCAGGACGAAAGAGGACATCCTGTTCCTCGTCTGCGACCATATCCACAAAAGCGTAAGCGATAAGCTCCAGGGCTCTCTCGTCGGTAAAAAGGACGCCAGGGAGAACCTTAAAAACGCTATCCGGGACTACTTCACGATAATAGACGAGATACAGGATTACTCGCTCCTCCTCTATCAGGAAACGAAATCGCTTAACCGCACGGACAGGAACTACATACTCTCGGCCGAAAAAGAGCTGGTCGCGATATTCGAGGACATTATTACACACGGGATAAGGGAAAAGATATTTAAAATAGACAGGAGCACCGCAAGAATAGTTGCTGAAAACATAATGGTTCAGGGGCAGATGTGGGCGTTCAGGCGCTGGTCGATCCAAAAGAACTACTCCCTCAAAAACTACATCAAAATCCAGACAGAGCTCATTCTAAAGTCGCTCACATAAAACCCCTTGACATAGACTTTGAATGTTCTTAGAATTATACCGAGCGAGCGCTCGGTTGGTAATCAAGAACGGGGAGGTACAATCGGAATGTCGATAGTCAAGCTTACGGAAGAACAGGAGCTGATCCAAAAGACGGCACGGGACTTTTCGGTCAACAAGATCAAGCCCGTTGCCGCTATGTACGACAGGGAGGGCAGGTTCCCCAAGGAAATAATCGATAAGCTCGGGGAGCTTGGCTTCCTGGGAATCATGGTGCCCGAGGGATACGGCGGGAGCGGGTTCGACTGCCTCACCTACGTCATTGCGCTTGAGGAAATAGCCGTATCCTGCGCTTCTACAGCAATCATCATGTCCGTCAATAACTCCCTCGTCTGCGACCCCATACTCGCATTCGGCTCGGAGAAGCAGAAGCGTTCGTACCTGCCGGAGCTAGCGGCCGGGAGGAGGCTCGGATGCTTCGCGCTGAGCGAGCCCGAAGCGGGTTCGGACCCGGCGAGCATGAGAACCTCGGCCGTGAGGAAGGGGAAGTCCTATATCATAAACGGGTCTAAGTCCTGGATAACGAACGGAGCGGAAGCGGACACAGGGATACTCTTCGCCGCTACCGACCACTCGAAGAAGCACCACGGCATCTCGGCGTTCATAATCGACATGGATACGCCGGGGGTGAAAATCGGGAAGCTCGAGCACAAGCTCGGCATAAAGGCGTCGAGCACGGCCCAGATATATTTCGAGGACTGCAAGGTGCCCGACACCGCGCTCCTCGGCGAGGAAGGGGACGGCTTCAAGATCGCGATGGCCACGCTCGACGGGGGCAGGATAGGGGTCGCGGCGCAGGCAGTGGGTATCGCCCGGGCGGCTCTCGAGGAGGCGGTCAGGTATTCGAAGGAGAGGAAGGCGTTCGGCAAGCCTATATCGAACTTCCAGGGCCTCCAGTTCATGATCGCCGACATGGCCACGAAAATCGAGGCATCGAGACTCCTTACCTGGCAGTCTGCGGTCATGAAGGATAGAAAGGAGGATTATTTAAAAAAATCCGCGATGGCGAAGCTCTTCTCTTCCGAGACCGCAATGTGGGTAACTACAAAGGCCATACAGATACACGGCGGATACGGATACACGGTGGATTATCCGGTCGAAAGATTTTTCAGGGACGCGAAGATAACCGAGATCTACGAGGGGACCTCGGAAATTCAAAGGAACGTGATTGCGAGGGAAACTCTAAAAGAAATTCAATAAAAAGAAGCCCTTATAAAATCTAAGGGCCTCTTTTCCTGGTGGAGGATGGTATAGGATGTGCAACCTTAACTACTACTTTTGATAGAGTTTAGAATGAAATGGATTCAGAAATATTCCCGTTTCGCTTAAATATGCCGGCCTGCCAATGCCTTGCATTAATATCTATTTCTTCGTGACAGACTGCGCCCAGCCCCGGAAGACCTTTACGATCACATGGTCGCCGACCTTTATTCCCTTTAATAGATCATTTGGAGATGAGATGTTGAAGATTGTCTTGTCCGACATCCTGACACTGATAAGGCTGTCGTAAGTGCCCCCCTGAATGGATACGACCTCGCCCGGGACCCACTGTACGCCGCTATCTTTTTTCTCGGGCTGGGGCGTCTCCGGCGTCCGGTCCTTCGCGATAGTGATAATTTGCGCCCAACCCTCGATCACCTGTACTGTTACGACGTCCCCGATCTCGACCCCTTCCAGGAGCGAAGCCTTGGAGGAAACGCTGTAGAGCCCGCCATCGGCCAGCTTCAGGCTAATGAGCCCTTCGTCCTGTTTCTCGACGATAGACACGACTTCGCCTGTCACCCACTGCGGAGAGCCGTTCGAATTTGCAGTCACAATATTCATAGAACCGGAAATCAACAACGCAAACACTAAGGAAACGATTTTTCCCGACATGAAAAACCTCCGCGAACCAGCGGCTCATTCACCTATTATTAATTATCCGGTCGCAGTTTAAAGTGTAAATTTTGTACTGAATTTATACAACCATAATTCTACTAACTGAAAATTAACACCTATTCTTGCCATGAAAGGCTATCTTATTTATATTCAGTGGAGAGGTTTGCGGGTACTGATGAGTGGAGCATGCTTCTGGGATTGCGTGAAGGAGAAGATTAAGGAGAACGCGTCTGATGCCTATATTGATCGAAGAGCCGACTATCATCGAGGCCGCGGGGAATAAGCCAAAAAAGATCGAGGAATTCGCCGGAAGGGTGAACTCCGGTCAAACAGGCTTGAGCGTGGCGCGCATGACGTCACCCGAGGGCTGGAAGGAGCCGGGACAGCGCCCTCTCTTTCAGGAAGTGACCCTCGTTCTGGAAGGGACCCTTTTAGTCGAGCACGAAGGGGGCGTTTTGGAAGTCAAAGCGGGACAGGCCGTCGTCGCCAATCCCGGCGAATGGGTGAGATACAGCACACCCCGGCCCGGCGGGGCAAGATACATTGCCGTTTGCATACCCGCATTCTCGCCCGGGACCGTGAACCGCGACCCGGAATAAGAATCAGGAGAACTTGAATGACAAACAGATGCGGGTGGTCAATTTCAGACCCCTTGATGATCGATTATCACGACAATGAATGGGGCGTGCCGGTTCACGACGACATTAAGCATTTCGAGATGATAGTGCTCGACGGGGCGCAGGCTGGGCTAAGCTGGCAGACGGTCCTCAAAAAAAGGGAGGCCTACCGGGAAGCGTTCGACAATTTTGATTTCCGGAAAGTAGCGCGTTACGACGACAAAAAAATTAAGGAGCTTCTAAATAACCCGGGGATAATCAGAAACCGGTTGAAAGTGAGCTCCGCGATAAAGAACGCAAACGCGTTCCTCGAGATCAGAAAGGAATTCGGGACGTTCGATAAGTACATATGGCAGTTCGTGGACCATAGCACCATACACAACACGTGGAAATCCCTGAAAGAACTTCCCGCGAAGACGTCCGAGTCGGACATGATGAGCAAGGATATGAAGAAAAGGGGTTTCAACTTCGTCGGCTCCACGATATGCTACGCATATATGCAGGCCGCCGGCATGGTGAACGACCACACGGTCGGGTGTTTCAGGCATAAAGAATTAAGACGCACCTCCCGGAATAAATAATGCAAAATCGTTTAGGCAGTGTGCTATTTCGTCCCGCTAGGAAGGAAGAGTGCAGGACGATCGCAAGGCTCTACAGCATATCGTCCGACGGACTCTCGGACTACATATGGACGACGCTCGCCGGGCCGGGGGAGGACATTCTCGATGTGGGTGAAAAACGGTACTCAAACGAAGACCTTCTTTTCAGCTACAAGAACTGCCTGGTCGCCGAGCATGAGGGCGAGATCATAGGGATGCTCGTCGCATTCCCGATGCATCTGCCCGGGAATCCGGGCCCTGCTGCCGAGATAGACCCTGTCCTAGCAGCCCTATACCAATTTTGAGAAAGACCAGAGCTACTACATCATGGGGGTCGCGGTCTTCCCGGAATTCAGGGGCAGAGGGATAGGGACGAGGTTTCTGGAGCTCGCCGCAGGAAAAGCCCTTGAATACGGACTCCCCCAGCTAAGCCTCATCGTGTTCGAGCAAAACGAGGGAGCGAAAAGACTCTACGAGCGTCACGGGTTTTATGAAATAATGCGGGAGAAGGTAGTCCCGCATGAGCTCATTCACTATACCGGCTACGCGCTCCTAATGGTTAAGGACGTCTGTTAGCCGGGACCGGCATTGAACTTCCTTATCAAATAAGGTTAAGCGTGATGATCCCGCGTCTCTTTAGCCTTCATAATAAAAGGCTCGGAACCCTTTTTCCTTTCCTTGAAGAATGACAAAAGCTGCTCGGCTTCATGGAACGGCAGTGTCACGAAAGAGAATTTATCGTGGATCTTGATATCGTTTATTTTGTCGCTGTTTATGCTGCATTTGTTCCGTATGAAATCCACCAGCTTCTTCGGCGTGAGCCTGTCCTGTTTGCCTTTCGTAACGAAGAGCCTCGTTTTACCCTTCAGGTCGACGACCCCGTCTCCGATCTCCGTGTAATTCTTCTGGTCGAGCTCTTCCCTGAAAGTGTGTTGAAGGAGGGAAGCAATTATTTCCAGAGGGTCCCTATTTTCCACGAGCTCCTTCGACAGCTCGTAATACTCCGGCCCCGGCCGGGAGTTGATTAAATTTTCGATCTCCGTCTTGACCCGCTTCTTCCTGGTCTCTATGACGTCCTTGACCTGAGGGAGCTTCGCTTTCCTGATATCCGTCTTCGTTTCCCTGCTTATGAATTTCAGCTTCCTGTATTCTTCGGGGGTAATGAACGTTATTGCGTTGCCTTCCTTGCCTGCGCGTCCCGTGCGGCCTACCCTGTGCACGTAAGACTTCGAGTCCTGAGGAAGGGCGTAATTTATTACGTGGGTAAGGTTCTGAACGTCTATGCCGCGCGCGGCCACGTCCGTAGCCACGAGAATGTTGACCTGGCGCTTTTTAAACTTGTTAAGCGTCCTCTCCCTCTGGTTCTGCGACATGTCGCCGTGGAGCGCGTCCGCGTCGTAACCGCGCTTCATCAGCTTTCCGGCTACCTTGTCGGCGTCCACTTTCGTTCTGCAGAAAATGAGAGCGTAGAAATCTTCTTCCACGTCTATGATCCTGCAAAGGGCCTCGAATTTATCTGAAGCCGAGACCTCAAAATATATCTGGTCCGTCTGGCTTACGGTAAGCTGTTCCTGCTCGACCTTGAGCGTCTCGTACGTGCGCATGTGTTTCTTGGCGATCTGAATAACCTCGTGAGGCATGGTCGCCGAAAAAAGCATCGTGCGCTTGTTAGGCCCGGAGTACCCGATTATCTCCTGCACGTCGTCGATGAACCCCATATCAAGCATCTCGTCGGCCTCGTCGAGAACGAGGTAAGAGATGCTGTCGAGCTTGAGCGTCCCGCTCCGGAGGTGGTCGAGTATCCTGCCCGGCGTGCCCACGACGACATCAACGCCCTTACGAAGGCTCCTTAACTGCAAGCTCATCGACTGGCCGCCGTAAACCGGTATGATGGTGAGCTCCTTCCACCCTTTCAGCGAATTGATCTCTTCGGCCACCTGGATCGCGAGCTCTCTCGTAGGCGTCAGTATCAGCGCCTGGACCGTCCTCGACTTTTCCGGAAGCAGCTCTATAAGCGGAATCCCGAACGCAGCCGTCTTGCCCGTACCGGTCTGGGCCTGGGCGACTATGTCGTCGTCCCCCTCCATTACGACCGGAATAACCAGCTCCTGGATCTTGGTCGGCATTTCATAGCCCTTTTTGGTAAGGACGTCGAGCGTCCTTTCCGACAAACCAAAACTTTCAAATGATTTCATACAATTATCCTCTTTATTATTATACATTTCTCCTATTAGGGAATAAGACCCAATCAAGCATCAAGAATTGTTTCTGGAATTGTTGAATAATTGACTAAGTTTTTTCTCGCGTTAGTAGATGCGATTATTATACCCTAAAAACATAAGTTGCACTAATACCCTAATTTATTTTATTGCGTAACTCAAAACACACGCTGATTATTCAGAAGCTCAATTTGACAGTTTAGACTTACGCGCTTATAATTGAGAATCTTTCTCAATTGCGATAAAATATAGTCAAGGGCGATAATAATGAAAATAAAATCAGCCGGGACTCAAAATTCGGAAGACCTCAGGGCCATTTTTCACGCAAAAAGGCTCAAATGCACCCCCCAGAGGCTGGCAGTGCTGAAAGTGCTCAAGGAAAGCGGGGCCTATTTGTCGATAAACATGCTCGACAAAAAGGTGAAGGAGATGCTTCCGGGAACGGGGCTCGCGACCGTATACAGGGCTCTAGAGACGCTCGAAGAGCTGGGCCTCGTCGTCAAGGTGCACCTCGAGGACGGGTGCCACAGCTACGCCGTCGCCCCCGAGGGGCACAGGCACCCGATAGTCTGCACGGAGTGCAACAAGGTCATCGATTTCGCGGAATGCCCGCTCGGTGAGCTGTCAGAAAAATTAACGCAGGATACAGGCATCGTGATTCAAAACCATTTCCTTCAGCTCTTCGGGAAATGCAGGGAATGCCAGGCCTGAGAAAAGGAATAATCATATGTCTCACATGCATATACCCGACGGGGTGCTCCCCGTCTGGATCGTAACGGCGGGCTGGGTAGTGACAGCCCTGATACTGGCGTTCTGCATCAGGAGGGTGAGCTCCATAGAGCTTAAGAGAAAGATCCCGTTAATCGGCATAATCTCGGCCCTCATGATAGTCGGCATGACGCTCGAGATCGTGCCGATCGCATATCATATCAACCTGACGGTCCTGGCCGGGATCGTACTCGGCCCCGCGCTGGCCTTCATTTCAGTTTTTATCGTGGACCTCCTGATCTCCATGTTCGGGCACGGCGGCGTAACCGTCGTCGGTCTAAACACAATTATCATAGGGGCGGAAGCAGTGCTGGGTTATTATTTATTTCAATTGTTCAAGGAAGTTATGGGGAATAAATCCATGTTTTGGGAGTCCTCGCTCGCAGCGTTCCTGAGCCTCTTTCTAAGCACTTCGATAATGCTGGGAGTCGTGTATATCTCTCAGATCAGCCCGGAAAAGATCGGGGAGTATCGGTCATTTTATCTCGGGAACGGGCAGCGGTACGAACGGTCTGCGGTTACTGGAAGACGGGATTAATTTTTCCAGGTTCGCGAAAACGGTCTTCATATTGAGCCCCCTGGGATGGATCCTCGAATCGGTTATAACGGGCCTCGTCGTCAAATATGTATACCGGGTCAGGCCGGACCTGATCCTGCCAGAGCGGGCGTAGGAGCCATATAATGGACGTTTCGGCAATCGATTATTATGCAAACCACGGTAGGAGCTTCCTCCACGGGGCACGCGCCCTCTCAAAAATCACTTTCGCCGGACTCGTTATCGCATCGGTGGTAATCTCGAACAGCTTCTATCTGCTGCTTGCGGTTTATTTTTCTCTTTTGACAATCGCTATATGGACGAGGCTCCCCGTTTTGAAGATAGTCACGATCGCCGCATACCCCGCAATATTCGCTCTCATTTTCGCGGCCGCGAGCTGGAACGGGAGCTGGGTAAGCGCGGGGGTGATAGTGCTTAAGGCGCTCTCGGCATCTCTCGCTATGGTCATATTGATCGTCACTACGCCCTATCCGGACGTCTTCTCATCGATCGAGCCCGTACTGCCCAGAATCATCACAGAGGGGCTCTTCCTGACATACAGGTCATTATTCGTACTCCTCGAGCTTACGGATAACCTCGTCAAGGGGCTCCGGGTCAGGGGCGGGCTCACGCACGGCAGATATATCAAGAACGTCGTAAATTTCTCGTCCGGGATCGGCCTCTTGCTCGTGAGGGGGCTCGATCTCTCGGAAAGGTTCTACGGCGTGTTGAACGTGAGGGGATACAGCGGAAGGATATCGGGCGGAGGGAGGCATGAAAAAACGGGCGTGAACGATTTTGCTGCCGTCGTCATCGGCGTTCTAATTTTCGGAGCCGCGCTCGTGATAAAGAAGAACGGAGAACTATCGGTATATGACGGCTGCATGCTCGCCATATCCCTGGCCGCGCTCATTCTTTCGGCCGCATACGTCGTTCTTCCGAACACGTGGGGGAGAGCTTGGAAGAGATAGTAAAAATAAAAAATCTGGGATTTAAATACCCGGACGGGACGACCCTGAAATTCGACGGGCAGGACTTTACCGTGGGCAGAGGGGAGCGCGTCGTCATGCTCGGCCCGAACGGGAGCGGGAAATCAACACTGCTGTCCCTGCTCCTGGGGCTTGCTCAAGCCCTCCGGGGGCGAGATAGAGGTGCTGGGAGTAAACCCTTCGAAAGAATACGAGAAGATAAGGGAAAGGATAGGGGCTCTGCTCCAGAACGTAGACCTTCAGATAATAGCTCCCAGGGTGTGGGACGACGTATCGTTCTCACCGAGGAATTACGGCTATAAAGAAGAAGAAACCGCAAGACTGGTCGAAGATATTCTGAAAAAGCTCGAAATTGAGCATTTGAAAGATAAGGTCCCGCATTATCTGAGCGGGGGTGAAAAAACGAAGGTCGGGCTTGCCGGGGCGCTCGTTATCAAACCGGAGCTCCTCATACTGGACGAGCCCTTCGAGCACATCGACCCCGCCTGCAGGACAGAGCTTATCAAGCTCTTGAACAGGGTGAACAAAGAGAACGGCACGGCTATAATTCTATCCACTCACAATATGAATACGGTCCCGCTCATCGCGGACACGGTATATTTAATTGCGGAAGGGGGCAATATCGCGGGGAAAGGGACGCCCAAGGAAATTTTCTCCCAGGTAGAGACCCTTTCCAAATGCCATATCGAACCCCCGATACTGGGTGAGTTATTCTCGGCGCTCAAGAAGCAGGGGGTCGAAATGGATATATCGCTCACAGTCGATGAAGCGGCTTGTACTATAGCGAACGCAATGGTATTATCGAAAAACAAGACGAGTCTCGGATGAAACAGGTAAGAGCTATCTATAAAACCAGCGCATCAAGATTTCTCATGCCGCTCCTGGGCGTGCTCTTCGTTTTCTCGGTCAGCGTACACAGCCACAGGATAAGCTTTAGCTCCGACGCCCTCGTAAAGATTACGGGCACGTCGCAGGAAGCCGGTCATTCCGTCGAAGGGTGCTCCGCATGTCGTCTCCACGGCAACATCAAATTCTCCGCCGCAGTCGCCGTGTCCAGCCTCATAGCCCCCGGGCGATCAATTTCATATAAAGAAACCATATACTTAACGCCTTATTCTTTTTTATTACAGAACAAGCCTTCCCGCTCCCCTCCGGCGGTCTGAGCCGATAGTCGTTATTCCGTATCCGCGGGACGCATCCCCAGCATATTAAAATCTATAGACCCGGTTCATGGACATAATCCATAGACCCGGCCTATGGAACGTCCGGTCCGATAGATCAAGGACATCAATCACTACAGGACTCAAACGCGCCTCCCGCGGAACGGCGATACCGGATCCGCTTCGATCACTATTACATTTTCGGAGGTGAGATATGAACGTTGTAAGGACTATTACGATATTGATAGTTGTCGCCGCGGCCTCTCTTTGTGTTCAGAGTTACTCATTCGGCCAGGAGGGCGACGACGTTAAAAAAGAGATACAAGAGCTTAAACAGATGATGGAGAAGATGCAGCAAAGAATCACCGACCTCGAGGAAAAGAACAGGGCCCTCGAGCAGCGGGCGCAAGAGAAAGAGGAAGTGAAAGAGACGGTCGTCGTAGAAGAGGAAACCGGGGTAATTCCGGCGACAGCACCGCAGGAGCCTCAAGGCTTTTTAGGCAGGGTGGCGCAGGCCCTTAACCCGGAAATAAGTGTTATAGCTCTTATTACGCCAGCGTATTATTCGTTAAATAACCCGGTCGTATTCGCAGAGAACGACCCTGAGAACACAGGCGTGAACATGCAGGAAATCGAGGTCGGGTTCCAGAGCGTAGTCGATCCCTATTTCAGGTTCGACTCGTTCTTTTCCTTCCGCACAGAAGGGGTCGAGCTCGAAGAGGCCTACGCGACGACCCTTTTCAGCATACCCCTCAACTCTCAGTTCAGGATCGGCCGCGCGAGGGCCAAGTTCGGGAGGATCAACCAGATACACAGGCACGCTCAGAACTTCGTGACGCTCCCGATAGTGAACGCGGAATTCCTCGGCGAGCACCTGAACCCGACGAGCGTAGAGGCGAATTTCCTCGTCCCCGTCCCCTGGTACATGGAGCTGAGCGCTTCGGGCGGGAGCCCCGACGTGGAGACCCCAACCTTTCAGAGGAGCCCGGATGCGAACAACGTAGGGAACCTGCTTTACATATTCCACATGGCCAACTTCTTTGAAGCGAGCGATTCTCTCGGAGTGAACCTCGGCGCTTCGTTCGCCACCGGCAGTAACGCCTCGGGGCCCGACGAAAGATCGAACCTCTACGGCGTCGACTTCTTCGCGAAATACCGCCCGCTCGAGAACAACCCGTACCAGGAGGTCTCGGTGCAGTCGGAGTTTATGTGGAGGCAGGCGGAAACGCCCGAGGAAGAGCTCGAGGATTACGGGTTCTACGCGGAAGCTATATACAGGTTCGCGAAGAGGTGGAACACGGGAGTGAGGTTCGACCTGACGGACACGAATACGCCCATTACCGAAGAGGATGACGGCGGGGAAGATATAGAGCAGGCGGGGCTTTCCGACATCGTAAAGCAGAACGCGGAGGCAGAAGAGGAAGAGGATACGCTCGGTCTCCTGGGAAGGGCGTACCGGATTTCTCCCATGCTGACATTCAGTCCGAGTGAGTTCTCGAGGATAAAGCTCGAATATGATTATCTGAACCAGAGCTACGGGCCGATCAGCACGCCGTCTTTCTTCAGTTCTTATACGCGATCGGAGCTCACGGGGCGCACCCTTATTAATCAAATTTGTTCAGGAGGAAATGAATATGAAACGTTATAACCTTCTTCAAAGCTTCACGGTATTCATCGCACTTTTGTACTCATCTCCATCTTCTTCTCAGCAGGGGATGCGTCGGCAAAAGTACAGATAGTCGCTTCGCTACCTGATCTCGGGGCAATCGCGCGGGAAATCGGGGGAGACAAAGTCAACGTGGTTACTCTGGCTAAGGGATACCAGGACCCGCACTTTGTGGACGCGAAGCCTACATACTAACCAAGCTTAACAAGGCGGACCTTCTCATCTACAACGGGCTCGACCTCGAGATCGGGCTGGCTGCCTCTGTTGGTAACCGGTGCGAGGAATTCGAATATCTCAACCCTGGATTCTCCCGGGAACCTCGACGCTTCTATATTTGTTCCCAATATCCTGGAAGTCCCTACGGGTCCGATCGACAGGTCAATGGGGGACGTCCATCCAAGAGGAAACCCGCACTACATGCTAGATCCGAGGAATGGCATCCCCGTCGCTAAGGGCATAGCCGAAAAATTGTCGGAGATAGACACTGAGAACGCCTCATATTATGAGGAGAATTACGAGAAATTCGCTAGACTCCTCGACCTGAAAATAAAGGAATGGGACAAGGAGCTGGCTCCGTATAAAGGAACGGAGATCGTTTCCTATCACAAAAACCTCGAATATCTCTCAGATTGGGCCGGATTTAAGGAAATAGGCTTCATAGAGCCGAAGCCTGGTATACCGCCGTACGCCTTCTCACGTTGCCGCCCTGATAAAAAAAATGGAGCAGACGGACGTGAAGCTCGTCATAGCATCCAACTATTATCCGCAGAAGACCCCTTCGCTCATTGCCGAGAAGACGGGCGCTGCGTTTCTTTCGATTCCCACGCAGGTAGAAGGGCAGGATGGGATTAATACGTACATCGACCTGTTCGATGCGATCGTGGGCGAGATCACTGCGGCGCTGAAGGACCAAAACGGGAGCGGCGAATCACTCGTCCTTAAGCACGGATGGATAGCTTCAATCATTCAAGCGCAGTCCCCCGTGATGCTCCTTACCGAAACACGGGGGGCTGCGTAATTATCATATGAGTCTTATCATGGGAAACAGTATGCCGAAACTAATAGAACTCGAGGACGTAACGATCGGATATGAGAATAAAGGGATACTCGGCCCGTTAAACCTCGCTATAGAGAAGGGCCAGTACTGGGGGATACTCGGTCCCAACGGAAGCGGGAAGTCCACACTGCTCAAAACCCTTCTCGGACTCCTGCCGGCGGTCTCGGGCTCAGTCAGAACCCGGACGGGATCGTCTTCGGATACGTACCCCAGAGTGAGAAGTTCGACCCCATATTCCCCGTCTCCGTCGGCGAGATCGTTTCCATGGGGAGATACGTGAGGGTGCGGCCGGGAAAGAGCCTTACCCCGTCCGACACGGATCATATAACAAGGTCGCTCGACAAAACGGGGGTCCTCCACCTGAAAGACCGTACGTTCAGGTCACTTTCCGGCGGAGAGAAGCAGAGAGCCCTCCTCGCGCGGGCGATATCGGGGGAACCCGATATACTCGTCCTCGACGAGCCCACAGCGTCGGTCGACATCAAAGGGGAGGCTCAGATCATGGAGCTTGTGGGGGGGATCAAATCCGATGACGGTCTGACGGTGCTTATGGTGAGCCACTTCTTAAATACGGTCACCAGATATGCCGACAGGATAATCCTGATCGACAAGGACAGCGGATATTTCGAGGCCGGGGGCAAGTCCGAGATACTGACAGACCAGAATTTGAGCAAGTTTTTCGGCCTCGGCACAGGGTCAGTGATTATATGAAATTTTAGTTGCCTGTTATTCATGTAAGGAGCGTAAATGGGGATCTTGTCAGAATTTATAAGCAGCTATTTCCTCTGGCGCGACCCGATGATCGTAGGGGCCGTGTCGGGAGCGGTTTGCGGATTCCTGGGCGTGTACGTCGTGCTCAGGAGAATAATATTCGTAAGCGCAGCGCTCACTCAAATATCGAGCTTCGGAGTGGCCCTTTCCTTCTATCTGGAAGGGTTCAGTATGGGCGCGATGTCGTCTTTCGTACACCCCTTCATCCTCTCGACCGTCCTTACGTCGCTGGCCGCCGTCTTTTTCGCCATGAAGAGGGACTTTTCCCGCATCAGCCAGGAAGGGGTGATCGGGTTCGGATTTTTAATCGCTTCGGGGGCGGTAATAATCCTGGGAGACCGGATTACCAAGGGCGCTCATGATATTGCCAATATACTTTTCGGGAGCGCAGTCGTCGTCGATCCGAAAGACGTGTACATCATTCCGGCTGTCGCGCTGGCGGCTGTCATCATCCATATCATATTCTTTAAAGACTTCGTTTTCGTTTCATTCGACGAAGAAACGGCGCGGTTATTCAAGTATCCGGTAAGGACGCTTAACACCGCTATACTGGTTACTATCGCAGTCGTGGTCGCAGTGGCGACAAGGGCTTTGGGCGCTCTTCCCGTCTTTGCGTTTCTGGCCCTCCCGCCGCTCACGTCCCTCTTTTTGACGGAAAGGCTCAAGCTGGTTTTCGCCCTTTCGGTAATAATAGGCGCTCTATCGGCGACGCTCGGATATTTCTTTTCATTCGTATTATCGATCCCTACAGGCGCGTCAATGGCGGTCTCCGCTTCCGTATTTTTTATACTGGGACTCTTATGGCGTGAGGTAAAGGTCAGGCTCTAAAAATGAAGCGGAATAAAAACATGAAAAAATTTACACAGAGCAGAGGGAAATATCCCTCAATCAAAAAGACGCTCCTGATATCCGCATTCCTTTTTCTTTCGGCATGCGGCAAGTATGAAAAGGCCGCGGACAACCTGGATTTCCTCAAATACGAATATTTCACGTGCGGCGTCGTGAGGGTCGCGGACGGAGAAAGCTTCTTTTGCCAGCCGCCCGATCTGGACATGGAAAAAATCAGGCTGATAGGGATCAGCGTACCGGCGGAGAGCGAAAAGGAAGCGAAAAAATACTGCGAATCGATACTGAGGAGAGGGACGCTCGTGAAGATCGAGCCCGGCAAGGTGGCAGAAAAAAGACATCGCGGATATACCGGCCTACGTGTTCGTACCCGGCGGGAAGATGCTGAATGTCCTCCTTCTGGAGAAGGGTTACGCCGAGCCCGTAAAAACGGAGATCAATGAAAAATATATGAGTCTATTTGTCGGAGCGGAGAAAAAGGAAACGCCCGAAGAAATCGAAGTCATAGAAGAAGAGAAACAGCCCTGGCTGAGGTAACGAAGCGCACATGCCGATACTTGAAATTCACGATCTCAAAAAAAGTTATGTATCCCCCGGAGGGGAAAGCTCGTTAGTGATAGACATGCCTCATTTCTCCCTGCAAAGAGGGGCGCAGCTGGCCCTCCGCGGAGAGAGCGGCTCCGGAAAGACCACGCTCCTTAACCTCATCGCGGGCATTCTGAAAGCCGACAGCGGGCATGTACTCATCGAGGGGAAGGATATGTCGTCCCTTCCGGAGTCAGAGAGAGACAGGCTCAGGGCCGGGAACATCGGATACATTTTTCAAACCTTTAATTTGCTCCAGGGCTATACCGCGCTCGAGAACGTAATGCTCGGGATGATGTTCGGCGCCGGCGCGGATAAGGACTTCGCCCTCTCGATACTCGGGCGCGTGGGTCTCGAGGACCGGGTAGACCACAAGCCGGCTCAGCTATCGGTCGGGCAGCAGCAGAGGGTCGCTCTCGCGAGGGCGCTTGCGAACCGCCCCAAATTAGTGCTCGCGGACGAGCCAACGGGCAATCTCGACATAAGGAACGCGGGAGTCGCGGTGGACCTTATACGCGAGATTTGCGGCGAGAGCGGCGCTGCGCTTTTACTCGTCAGCCACGACCGGAATGTGCTCGACAAATTCGAGAAGGTCGAGAATTTGAGCGTTATTAACCGGGCACTTAATAATTGAGGTATAAACAGAAATGAGCACGAAAAACGTAAGCGGAATATTTCTCATCGTGAGGAAGAGCCTGGCTCAGCACAAATTATCGACGGCGGTGACGGTCGTATCGTTAGCCCTCGCAGCCGGTCTTGTCATGTCCGTATTCTCCATAAGGAACGAGACATACGACGCATTCACGGGCGGCCCGGTGGGATTCGACGCAGTTCTCGGAGCGCGAGGGAGTCAGCTGCAGCTCGTTTTGAACGCGGTGTTCCACCTCGAGACCTCCCCTGGGAATATCCCGTGGGATATGTACCAGGCCGTCAAGCGAAACCCGAACGTAGCGCTCGCCGTCCCGTATGCTGTCGGGGACAACTACAGGGGCTTTAGAATAGTGGGGACGGAAAGACAATTATTTACGGACCTCGAGTACAGGAAGGGGGATAAGTTCAGAGTCCTTCCCGGCGGGAGGTTCTTCGACCCGCTTAAACGGGAGGCGGTCGTCGGAAGCTTCGCCGCCGATAAGACGGGCCTGAAGGCGGGATCGAAATTCAACCCGTTCCACGGCCTCGTATTCGACGAAGGGATGAGGCACGCAGAGGAATACACCGTGGTCGGGGTCCTCGAACCCACGAATACGCCTTCGGACAGGGTCATATGGATACCCATAGAGGAGTTCTACCGCATGTCGGGTCACGTGCTCCGGGGAGCGGGAGAAACGTACGAGCCCGCCGCAGGGGAGGAAATCCCTGATAAGCATAAGGAAGTGAGCGCCGTTATGCTGAAGCTGAAAAATCCGCAATCGGGATTCATGCTCGATCAGACGATAAACAGGCAGGGCAAGGTCGCCACACTCGCATGGCCCATCGGAAGGGTCATGGCGGAGCTATTCGGAAAGATCGGGTGGGTGAACAGTATTCTCACACTGGTCGCATATCTGGTCGTCGTAGTCGCCGCGGGGTCGATACTGGCAAGCATATATAACACCATGAACGAGCGGAGACGGGAATTCGCGATTCTCAGGGCGCTCGGAGCGAGGAGGAGCACGGTATTCACGGCGATAGTCCTTGAGTCGGCGGTGATAGCCGCAATCGGGACGATCTCGGGTTACCTTGTCTATGCCGCTATCATGAGCTCGGCCGCCGTGATCGTAAGGGCGGAGACGGGCGTAGTGCTCGACGTGTTCAGGTTTCAGTGGGTGCTTGTCATTACACCCGTCGTCATGATTCTTCTCGGGGCACTCGCGGGGGTAATCCCCGCCCTGAAGGCCTACTCCACGGATGTGGCGACTAACTTAGCGCCCATGTCATGAAGAGAAACAAGATCATCAAATGTAACGGCTGATCGGGGGAGGTTTAATATGAAAATTATCATTGCCGCATTTTTAGCGCTGGTTCTCTCGGTTCCCGCTCTTCGCGCGGCGGATCAAGCTCTGGACGCGCATGACCACGGGCATCAGCACGAACATACGGCGCCTCACGGTGGGACGCTTGTCGTGCTTGGAGAGGAATTCGCACACCTGGAGCTAGTTCTCGATCCCGGAGCGGGATCACTGACCGGATATATTCTCGACGGAGAAGCCGAGAACGCTGTGCGTATCGGGCAGGAGGGTATAGAAATCAAAATTAACGATTCGCTCCCGCCGGGAGGGGGATCGGATAGATCCGGCTATGTCCTGATATTGAAAGCCGTATCGAATGTTCTCACGGGCGAGACGGCGGGGGACACTTCCGAATTCGCGATTCGATCGGACAGGTTAAAGGGAGTGCGGAAATTCGACGCGGTTATTTCAGCCATAGAAATTAAAGGACGGGCTTTCAGGAATGTCGGTTTCCGGTTCCCGGAAGGGAATGAATAGTCGGGATAATTCTTGTTGATACATATAACTATATGTATTCTTATAGAGGAGCGGTCGGTTGAACGACATGAGAAAGTTAAACTGGAACAGGATAATAACCAAGGCGCTCGTCGTCTGCTGTATTTTGTTCGTGCCCATACTCGGTATCCATTACAGGCCTAAACCCAGCTTCGATTATTCCGCGGTCAACGCTTTAGAGGCAGAAAACGGGGCGATAAAAGTCGACTTCGATTTTCTCGGAGGCTTCGACTACGAAAGGGACGAGAGGATCCCCGAAAAGGTAAAGGAGCTCAACGGGAAAACCGTGAATATTACCGGGTTCATGCTCCCTATCGATTTCGATTCGGGCGTAGTCAAGAGCTTCATGCTCCTCAATAACCAGATGGGGTGCTGCTTCGGCGTAATGCCCAGGGTAAACGAATTCATATACGTGGAGATGCCGGAAGGAAAGAGCACGAAATACCTGACGGACATACCGCTCAGGGTCACGGGCAGGCTTGAGGTAGTTAATGAAAACCTCGTGGGCGGAATATACTCGATGACGGCCGACGGGGTCGAGGTCGTTAAGAGTTATTGAGGGCTTCGAGAGGAATAGACTCGTCGATCAGGAGTATGGGGATATGATCCCTTATCGGATAAAGGTATTTACGGCTTTCTTTTTGTATTAGCCCGCCGTCGATCTTTTCGGATACCTTCTGCTTCTGCCTGTTCATCAGCTCTCCCTTCTCGATGAGCAGATTAATTCTTTCAATCAGCCCGGGCTCTGCAAGGACCAGGTCCTGCTTCGTTTCGGGCAGGCGATTATATCAAGTAATTCCTTATCGATCATAGTCACTCCGGACAGTCAGATGCGGTTAAAAGAAAATTTTACTAGTATCGAGCGTCCGATTCATTAGAATACATATATAGAGATCAAATGCAAAAGGAGTATTAAAACATGAATAAAATTCCCCTGATTTTGCTGTTTTTTGCAGCTATTCTGATCGGCTCCGCAGTCAAAACAACCGCAGCGTCCGGTGCGGGCGGTGACGAAGTAAAGATCGAAGCCGTCGCGAACTCCCCGGCTTTCCCCGGGGCAAGAGCGAGATTCGCATCACTCAAAGACGGAGACGTGCTCAAAGACCCCAATGTCTCCGTCGTTGTAAATGTGGAGAACTTCGAGCTCGGGGTCGAGACCAATACCGAAAGGGCGAAGGAGATAATGAATTCCGCCCAGGGACAGCATGCCCATATAATACTGGATAACGATCCTTATTTAGCCGATTACGAATCGGGGAAACCGTTCGAAATAGGGACGCTCAGCGAAGGCCCCCATACGCTCGTGGTATTTCCGAGCCGCTCCTATCACGAGAGCGTGAAATCCCCCGAGGCTGCGGACATCGTCAATTTCTATGTCGGGAAGAAAGAAGGGGAGTTCATGCTCGACAAATCGAAGCCGACCATTATCTACAGCAGGCCCAAGGGTAAATATGACGGACCCGGCGCCGATAGGATAATGCTCGACTTTTATTTAAACAACGTCGAGCTCGGCCCGGACGGCTATAAAGCGAAATACACGATCAGGAAGAAGGATTCGACGGGCGAAGTCACGTCGATCATCCTTACGGACTGGACACCCGCTTACGTGACCGGGCTTACGACGGGGGATTACGCAGTAAAGCTCGAGCTCCTGGATAAAGACGGGAACGTCGTCGAAGGCGCGTTCAACAATACTGAGCGGGATATCAGCGTCGTCAGATGATGAGACGTTTCGAGGCTGTCGTATAAATATCCACATTTCCGAGGAAGAAAATCGGCACGCCGCCAGATACCGGATTGAGGGCATATATTCGCGGAACCCCTCTTTATCATTAATAATATAGAACTCCGGGTCGAGCCCGAATCCGCACCTAAAAAACCGGCATGGGTTTACAAAATTTATTGCTGTGGAATAATTAATGTTCTTCTGAAAGAAAAGATGAGGTGATAGAGATGTCTCAGAAATGCATGATAACCGGAAAAAGCCCTCTCGTGGGGAACAACGTTTCACACGCCAACAACAAGGTGAAACGCCGCCAGAACCCGAACCTCCAGTGGAAGCACGTCTATGTTCCCGAGCTCGACCGGAATGTCAGGATCAGGGTTTCGACGCGTGCGCTCCGGACGATTAACAAGAAGGGACTTTCCGCATTCCTCAAGGACAACGGGCTTACCATAAAGGACCTGCTTTAAATCCATATCAATCAATACTGGAATTCACACCGGTTCTGATTATATTTAATCTCAATGCAGATTAATTCACAAATCAGGCTGAACCGTTATATTGTCCGAAGCGGTTACGAAGGCCGGGACTCTGTTAAACGACAGAAGGGCCTTAATCGGCCTCATAGGCTCGGCATCCGCCAAAATAGAATCCGGCAGCAATAGGATTGCGTCAATAAAGAACGATGCAGCAACGCTTGTCGAGATTCTCAAAGCCTGGATAAGCGGCGAGTACAGGGAAGTACCATGGAGTACTTTACTCCTCGGGACAGGGGCCGTCATTTACTTCGTAAACCCTTTCGACGCGATACCCGACATATTGCCCGCGGCCGGGCTTCTCGATGACGCAAGCGTGATAGGTTTCGTATTGGCCTCGGCGAAAAACGATATTGCGAAATTCAGGAACCATAAGACCGGCACAGCACATCCGGACACCCTGGATTAATCCCTGCGTAATCAGTTACGGCGATTATTCAGCCCTCAAGGTGCTCGTACTGGTCTTTGAGGCTCTGAACGACTGTAGCGTCGGCAAGTGTCGTCGTATCACCCAGGACAGACCCTTCGGCGATGTTCCTGAGGAGCCTCCTCATAATCTTCCCGCTCCTCGTCTTCGGGAGCTCAGCCGTAAAGATTATCTCGTCCGGCTTCGCAATCGCGCCTATTTTTTTGGCCACATGGTTCCTCAGTTCTTCAATCATATCCTTATCGTGCCTGGCGCTCTTCTTAAGCGTGGTGAACGCGACTATGGCCTGTCCCTTGATCTCGTCCTGCCTGCCGATTACGGCGGCCTCCGCGACCGAATGGTGATCGACGAGGGCGCTCTCCACTTCCATAGTGCTTATCCTGTGCCCTGCCACGTTCATCACGTCGTCCACGCGTCCGAGGAGCCAGAAGTATCCGTCCTTGTCCCTCTTTGCCCCATCCCCCGTGAAATAGAGACCGGGGAACCTGCTCCAGTACTGATCGACATAACGTTTCGGATCGCCGTATATCGTCCTCAGCATGGAGGGCCAGGGGTTCCTCAAAACGAGGTATCCCGCGCCTTCCTTAATCGTCTTCCCGTTTTCATCGACTATATCGGCCTGTATGCCGGGAAAGGCCTTTGTGGCCGAGCCCGGTTTTAATTTGGTGATGCCGGGCAGGGGCGTAATGAGTATCGACCCCGTCTCGGTCTGCCACCAGGTATCGACTACAGGACACTTGCTGTTGCCGATGTTGATGTAGTACCACATCCAGGCCTCAGGGTTTATCGGCTCCCCGACAGAACCCAGAAGGCGGAGCGAGCTGAGGTCGTGTTTCTTCGGATACTCCTCGCCCCATCTCATGAACGTCCTTATCGCCGTAGGGGCGGTGTAAAAGATATTCACGCGGTATTTTTCCACAATAGCCCAGAACCTGCCGATATCCGGATAGTCGGGCGCGCCTTCGTACATGAGCGACGTGGCGCCGTTAGCAAGAGGGCCGTAGATAATATAGCTGTGGCCGGTCACCCACCCGATGTCCGCGGTGCACCAGTACGTGTCCTCCTCCTTCAAGTCGAACACCCATTTCATAGTCGCATAAACGCCTACGAGATACCCTCCAGTCGTATGTACGATCCCTTTGGGCTTACCTGTAGTCCCGCTCGTATAGAGCATGAAGAGCATGTCCTCGCTGTCCATCCTCTCGGGCTCGCAGTAAGAGTGAGCCTTCTCCATAAGCTCGTGCCACCAGACGTCCCTTCCTTTTTTCATCTTGATTTCCGCTTTGTCGCCGACCCTTTTCACGACGACGACCTTTTCGATGCTCGGCGTGTCCGTAAGCGCATCGTCCGAATTCTTTTTGAGGGGTACTATCCCTCCCCTTCTATAACCGCCGTCAGACGTAATGAGCACCCTCGCCTTGGAATCGTTTATCCTGTCCCTGAGGCTCTCCGCGCTGAACCCTCCGAATACGATGCTGTGGGGGGCACCTATCCTCGCGCAAGCGAGCATGGCGATTGCGAGCTCGGGGATCATCGGCAGGTATATCGTAATCCTGTCACCCCTGTTGACGCCGAGCGCCTTGAGCACGTTAGCGAACTTGTTTACCTCCCTGTAGAGCTGCCCGTATGTAAGAGTGACACTCTCCCCCGATTCCGCCTCCCAGATTATCGCAGCCTTATTCTTCCTCGCCGTATTTATGTGCCTGTCGAGACAGTTGTATGAGACGTTCAGCTTCCCGCCGATGAACCACTTGGAATGAGGGACCTTCCACTTGAGCACTTTTCTCCATTTCTTGAACCAGTCGAGCTCTTTTGCGAAGTTCGCCCAGAATTTTTCCCTGTCCCGGGCTGCTTTTTTATATATAGACTCATTCTTTATGTTGGCGTTCTTTCTCAGTTTTTTGCCGGGTGTAAAGGTGCGGCCTTCGGTAAGCAAGTCCTCGATAGTTTTTTCGACGTCAGCCATATTGACCCCCTTGGGAGAAATACATCAGCAGCAAGATACTCTATACTAACAAAATTCACCGGGGATTTGAACAAGATTTTTTATGGCGGGCTGCGAGGCTTTTCTTAATTCCCCGGCTTCGCTCTCTTAACGTCCTTCATAATTAAAGCGATAAGGATAAAGGCCCCGGCGGAGAGGCAGAGTAGGAATATAAACGTGGAAGAGTACCCTTTCATGAAAGCGTTCTCGAATATAGGGAGTATCCGTCCGGACATCGCGTCCGTGAACTGGCTCAGGACGTGCCTCGCGTTTTCGGGGTCAGACAGAATGCCCCGTATGAGGTCTTTCTGCTCCGGGGCAAGCTCGATGCCGGCTCCGGTTAACCCGCTATCGAGAGAGGCCCTTTCCCGGTCCCTAATATCACCCCCGCGACCGCAAGCCCTATGGAGCCGCCCAGGTTCTGAAAGGTCCAGAGCGCCCCTGTCGCCGTTCCGGCGAGCTCCTTCGGTAACGAGGAGATAGCTGCGAACGCCCCCGAGCCGAATATCGGATCCCCATCCTAACCCCATGAACAGGAATCCGAAGACTATGTAAATTAATGAGCTGTCGGGCTTATAGGTGGACTGTATCAGGGCCTTGAGAGCCAGGGCGGACAAACCTGCCAGGATCGGGAGCTTGGCGCCCCTCGAATCGACGACCTTCCCGGCAAGAGGCGCTACCATGATTACCAACACGGTTATCGGCAGCAGCAGCAAGCCTATCTCGAAAGCCTCTTTTCTCAGAATGTTCCCCAGGTAAAGAGGCATGAGAAAAAACGCGGAATAAGCAAAAGCCACGAGGGTGAAATTGGCAAAAGCCCCCGAGAGGAAGCCGCGCGACATAAACAGTTTGAAATCAATGATCGGGGATTTCACCCTGCTTTCGACAATGTACAGCAATACCAGGGAAATTACGGATATGAGAAAAAACAATATAGTCATAGCCGAATCCCAGCCCCATTCGGGGCCCTGTATAATTGCGGAAACCAGCGTCCCTATTCCTATCATCATAAGGAAGAATCCGTACCAGTCTATAGTTTTCTCCCCTGCCCCCCGGACCGATTCTTTTACACTGATAAGACAAATAGCCGCCGCGACCGTCAATATGGGTATGTTAACGAAAAATATCCACCTCCAGCTGAGTGCGCTCGTTATGATACCGCCCAGAACGGGTCCGAGCGCCACGCCCAGTCCCGTAATACTCGTCCAGATACCGATCGCCCGCCCCCGCTCGCTTTCGGGAAAGGTGTCCGAAATCAGCGCGAGGGACGAGGGGATTATCATGGCGAGACCCAGGCCCTGGAGCGCCCGGAAAGTTATGAGGACGAGGCCGTTTGATGCCAGCCCTGAAAAAAGGGAAGCTATACCGAAAAGGACCAGACCGATATAGAGCATCGGCCTCCTGCCGAAGGTATCGCCGAACCTGCCCATATTTACCATGAATATGCTGAGTGCGAGCACGAACACGTTCATGACCCACTGGAGCACGACGAAGCTAACCCCAAGCTCTTTCTGAATCTCGGGGAGGGCGGTATTGACTATCGCGAAGTCGAGATAGCCGATGAGGCACGCCATACTCAGCCCGGAGAGCGCCCACCATTTCCTGTTCTTCTCAGATGTCATCCGAATCACTATCTACACCGATCAAATGAGTTCTTATTTTGGGCTGAAAAAAAGATTTGTTGTTTAACTTTAAAGAAATTCCCACTCACGAATAATAACCCCTTAGAAGGAAGAGTGGCAGGACAATTAAGGTGAGATACGACATTTGCCTATTTCACAGTGTCGAAGGCGGGCGGCGGAAGGAGCGGCGGCTTTTCTTTCTGCGACGACTCGCGCTGGAACTCCATCTCGGAGACGAGTATGCTGGGCGCGACTGTCGAGACGGGTATGTAGCCCGACTCGGCCCCGCAGAACCCGTTGAAGACCGCGTAGTCGTCACCGGTCGCGATGATTTTATTGACCGTGACTATAGGCGTCCCGACGATCTCGATGTCCCTCACCGGGGTCTCCCGGCCGGTCTCGGGGTCGACCTTATACAGCACGAGCGGCGTGCCCCTGAAGGCCTGGAAGTTATACGAGGAGGTATTGGTCTCTCCGCCCCTCATGCTCTTTATGATCAGGCCGAAGGGTTTATTCTGACGCTTTACCTCTTCGATCAGAAGCGCCTTCAACTTGTCCTTCGGGTATTCGTTCGAGGACTCGATAATGGTATTGCTCATCCTCGCGACGGGCGCCTGCCCGTAGGACGCCCTCCCGTGGCCGTTTGATTTCCGGAACCCTTCGACAGGGGTCCGGGACATGAGGAAGCTCCTGAGCACGCCGTTCTCGACGAGCACGGTCCTTTCGCCCGGCACGCCCTGGTCGTCGAACGGATAGTAACCCATGAGGTAGGTCCCGTTAAAACTCTTCTTCGACGGGTCGTCTATGATTGAAAGGAAATCGGGGATTATCTTCTTCCCCACCTTCTCCTTGAACGTCTGCCCCTCGTCGTCGTCGATCTGTCTCTCGCCTTCGAGCCTGTGCCCCACGGCCTCGTGGAACACCACGCCCGCGGCCTCGGGCTCGAGGAGCGCGGGGACGCTCAGCGGGGGGAGGGCCTCCGCCTTTCTCATCCTGACGGTCTCTTCGACCATTTCACGTATCGTCTTCTTGAGCTCTTCCACCGGGGGGATATCTCCGGGCGCCACGTAGTAGAGGTTCCTGTAGTTCTCGACGACCTTGCCGTCGTCGGCCCTCGCCGTAACCTCGGCGTCTATGGAGTAGAGGATTTCGTCCCTTACATAGCGCGTGCCCTCGGTGTTGATGAAATAGACCGTCTCCTTCTGAGCTGTGACCGAGAGGTCCGCATTTAAGGAGCTCTTTATAATCCTTATAGATCGAAGAGACCTCCCTGACGGTCTCCTCCCACTTCCCGGGGTCGAACGGCAGGGTAAGCTCGGGGCCGTAAAAAACATGTGTCTTCTCTTTCGTAAAGCTCCCGAAGTCCTCCGTCTTAACCTCCTGCACGCTTACGGCTTTTTTGTTGAGATACTGTGCGAGCGCCTCTTTGTATGCATAATCCGTCACCTGCCAGAGGACTGTCCTTATAGCGGCGGGATCGTTATCGAGGGGGACGGACGATGCCCCGTCGAATGGAACGCCGCCGCCCGACCTGCCTCTCATGGAATTATCGAAGCGGTAGTCCCCGACGCGCACATCGACGAAAAGACGCCTTATCCTGCTCTTGTCCGATGAGACGATCGCGCCGTACTTGCCGTCGATGGTGTAAAAAGTGTTGTCCTTGATCTGATAGCTGATGAAATAGGGGTCTTCGAAGCCCTTGAGCTTGAGCTTCTTCTGCGACCGCTCGAGCTCGTCCTGCATGGCGGTGAGCACGGCCATGTCACCCCGCTCAACTTGCGGGTCGCCGGACCCGGCCGCTGCCATTAATGTCGGAGTGACCATCAATAGAAGAAAGAGAATCGGTATGAAACCGCGCGTCTTTTGAATTCTACCCATATAAAAAGATTAGCCACGATAAGCAGGGATGTAAAGAATAAAGAGTGAGAATAGAATGGACGGACGATGCATGCTCACATCCCCCGGACGACTGGGAAAGCTCGAAAATATTAAGGCTCTAGAGCGGGAATAATCTATTTCATGTACATGAAAACTATAAGCACGGCGAGTATTAAACGGTATATCACGAAAAGCGTGTAGCTCGACTTCCTGACGAACCTGAGAAGGTATTTAATGGCGAGAAACGCAAAAACGGCGGACGCGATAAAACCCGCAATAAACGGAACGCTTACGACGTCCGAGTACGCGAGGTGACGGGATTCGAATATTCCCGCGCCCGCTATGAGAGGAGCCGCCAGGAGGAATGAGAACCTGGCCGCCTCGTCGCGCTTGAAGTTCCTGAACATAGCGCCCGTGATAGTAATCCCCGACCGGGAGACGCCCGGAATGATCGCGAGCGCCTGGGCGAGACCGATGATTATGCAGTCCGTCAGGTTCATGTCCTCGACTGATTTATCCCTTCGCGAAAACCTGTCGGAGATATAGAGGAGCACCCCGAAAGCGGAAAGCGCAAAGGCGATAGAGAGCGGATTCCTGAGAAACCCGGCCGCCTGTTCTTCGAAAAGGAATCCCGATAAAGCCCCCGGAACGGTCGCAATGAGCAAAAACATGCCTATTTTACCGCTCGGACGGCCCTCGAAGCTCCTTTCGGCGACGCTCTTTAGAAAATCTCTTCCTATCAGAATCCAGTCCCGCCAGAAATAAAAAATAATCGCGATGAGGCTCCCCACGTGGAGCGCCACGTTGAAGGGCAGGCCCTGGTCTTTCCACGAAAAGAACCACGGGAGCAGGACGAGGTGTGCCGTGCTGCTTATAGGGAAGAACTCCGTTATCCCCTGTATCGCCCCGAGTATTATCGACTGTATCAGATCCAATTTAATTAATCCCCCTTCTCCGGGGCTTCTTCCTGCCGAGCACTTCTCTCAGGTAGAGACCCGTGTACGACCCCTCCGCCGCCGAGACCTCTTCCGGCGTGCCCCGGGCCACGATACGCCCGCCGTTCTCACCGCCTTCGGGCCCCATATCTATCACATGATCGGCGCATTTAATCACATCGAGGTTGTGCTCGATCACTATCACTGAATTCCCCATGTCCGTGAGCCGCTCGAGGACTTCGAGGAGCTTCCTTACATCGTCGAAATGAAGTCCGATAGTGGGCTCGTCGAGTATGTAGAGGGTCCTGCCGGTTGAGCGGCGCGCAAGCTCCTTCGACAGCTTGATACGCTGGGCCTCGCCACCCGAAAGCGTCGTCGCCGGCTGTCCGAGCCGTATGTATTCGAGTCCGACCGCGACCAGCACGTCGAGTCTCGATTTTATGTGCGGGACGTTAGCGAAAAATTCCGCTGCTTCATTGACGGTCATGTCCAGCACCTCGGCTATGCTCTTATCGTTGTACTTGACCTCGAGGGTTTCGGGGTTGTACCTGCTGCCCCCGCACCTCTCGCATGTCACGTACACATCCGGCAGGAAGTGCATCTCGATTTTCACCACGCCGTGGCCGAGACAGACGCTGCACCTCCCTTCCCTGACGTTGAAGCTGAACCTGCCCGGCTTATACCCCCTGATGTTGGCCTGGGGCAGCATCGAGTACAGATCCCTGATCGGAGCGAAGATCCCCGTGTACGTGGCGGGGTTCGACCTGGGGGTCCTGCCTATCGGGGACTGCTCCACGTTTATCACTTTATCGATTTCCCCGACGCCTGAGAGCCTTTCGTATTTACCGACTTTATCCTTGCTCCTGTAGAGCTTCCGCCCAAGGGCATTGTAGAGGGTATCTATAACGAGCGTGCTCTTGCCGGAGCCGGACACGCCTGTGACGCATGTGAATACGCCGAGAGGGAACGAGGCTTCTATATATTTCAAATTGTGCTCGGACGCGCCCTCTATCGTAATATATCCTCTCGGCTTTCTCCGCGCTTGCGGTACCGGTATAGTGATCCTTCCCGAGAGATAACTCCCGGTGAGGGACTCACGGTGGCTTATCAGCTCGTTTACATTTCCCTCGGCCACTATCCATCCGCCCTTCTCCCCGGCGCCCGGTCCTATATCGACTATAAAATCGGCGTTCCTTATCGTCTCCTCGTCGTGCTCCACGACTATTATCGTATTGCCCCCGTCGCGGAGCGACTTGAGCGTCTCGATAAGCCTGCCGTTGTCTCTCGGGTGGAGACCGATCGTCGGCTCGTCGAGGACATAGGTTATGCCGGTGAGCTTCGAGCCCACCTGCGTCGCGAGCCTTATCCGCTGAGCCTCGCCGCCCGAGAGCGTCGGGGCGGAGCGGTCGAGGGTGAGGTATCCGAGGCCCACGTCGGTTAAGAACGTGAGGCGTGAATTAATCTCCTTTATGATACGGTCCCCGATTTCCCTCTCCCTCGGGGTCAGGTCCAGCGTGCCGAAGAATTCGAGACAGCTTTCGGACGACATGGTTACTACGTCGTATATGGATTTTTCGCCGAAGAGTATGGAAAGGGCCTCTTTTTTGAGCCTCGCGCCCCCGCATTCCGGGCACTCGGTCGTCCGCATGAACTGAGAGAGCTTCTCGCGCACCGGAGGGGAATCCGTCTCCTTATACCATTCGGCGATTATCCCGGCTACGCCCGCGTAGGTGTCTTTATATCTGAGCGAGCGCCCCCTTCTTTCCCTCCTGAGCGTTATCTCCTCATCGCCCGAGCCGTGAATAATGGTCTTTTTTAACTTCGCGGAGAGTTTCTTGAACGGGACAGAGGTATCGATGCCGTAATATTCGGCGACGCTCTCCGTTAATTGTCTGAAGTAGCTCGAGTTCCGCCACGGTATGATCGCCCCGTCGTCGATCGAAAGCTCTTCGTCGATGAGGAGCTCCGGGTCGCAGAACCAGGTCTCCCCCAGGCCCTGGCACGTCGGGCAGGAGCCGTAAGGACTGTTGAACGAAAATAGGCGGGGGGAAATCTCGGGGTAGCTCATTCCGCATTCGGGACACGCGAACTTGTCGCTCAGGCTGAGAACGATGCCCGAGGCAGTCTCCGCCTTCGCCACCCCGCCCGAACGCTTGAGCGCCAGTTTCAAAGACTCGTTTATCCTCCCGTGCACCTCGCCGGGGCGGATGACGATTACGTCCACGAGTAATTCTATAGTGTGCTTTTTCTGCTTGTTGAGCTTGATCTCTTCGTCGAGGTCGCGGAGCTTTCCGTCGATCCTGACCTTTAAGAACCCCTCTCTCCCGAGCTCTTCGAGCTCTTTTCTATACTCCCCCTTCCTCCCCTGTACTATCGGCGAGAAAATCGAGACCTTCTCTCCCGCCCCCAGACCGGCCACCCGCTCGGTCATCCTCTCGAGGCTCTGCGCGGATATCTCTATCCCGCAGTTGCTGCAGTAGGGCTTGCCGAGGCGCGCGTAGAGGAGTCTCAGAAAATCGTATATCTCCGTTATCGTGCCGACCGTGGAGCGCGGATTCCTCTGAAACGTCTTCTGGTCGACCGAAATAGACGGGGAAAGGCCTTCTATGGAATCAACATCGGGCTTCCCGATCTGCTCGACGAACTGCCGCGCATAGGCGGAGAGGGACTCCATGTACCTCCGCTGCCCCTCGGCGAAGAGGGTGTCGAATGCGAGGGACGACTTCCCCGACCCGCTGATCCCCGTTATGACGACCAGTTTCCTCCTGGGAAGCCTGAGGGAAACGTCTTTGAGGTTGTGCTCCCTCGCGCCTGTGATTTTTATGGAGTCCAAAGTGGTTCTAAGTTTACCAGTTATTTGTGAATACGAGATACGCCCGGGTCGGGGCATTTATCGCTCATTCAAAGCGAATCGGAGACCCCGACTGCACGCCGTAACCAACTACACGAACGATTTTATCTCATCCACCTTTTTCTTATCGAGCCTCTGTACGACCGCCTTCAGCAGCTTGACCGTGTTATCGAAGTCGTTTCTGTGGATTATCGCGTTATGGCTGTGTATGTGACGCGTTGGAACGCCCAGCACTACGGTGGGCACGCCGTGTTTATGGAGGTGTATGACGGAGCCGTCCGTCGCTCCCCCTTCCATGGTGGTGAACTGGAGCGGTATCTTCGATTTTTTTGCCGTATCCACGACAAGGTCTCTGAGTTTCAAATTGGGTATCATGCGCGCGTCGTAGAGTAGAAGCGATGGCCCGCCGTTGAGCTTGGTCGACGACTCGTCCGGCTTTATACCGGGCACGTCGCCCGCTATATCCGACTCGAGTATTATCGCGATGTCCGGGCTAACCATCTCGACGCTCGTGCTCGCTCCCCTGACCCCGACCTCTTCCTGAACCGTGGCTACTCCGAATAGCGTATTCGGATGGCTGCTTGCGGGGAGGGTCTCGAGCGCCTTAATGACGACGGCGCACCCCACGCGGTCGTCGAACGCCTTCGACATGTAGGTCTTCGGATTGGCGAGCACCGAGAACTCACTTACGGGAACGACCGGGTCCCCCACGCGCACGCCCGCTTTCTCGACCTCCTTCTGGGAACTCGAGCCTATGTCTATATACATATTCTTCCTCTGAAGAAGTTTCGTTCGCTCCTCCTGAGACAGGAGGTGAGGAGGCTTGGCCCCTATAACCCCTATGACGTCACCTTTATGTGTTTTCAAGAGAACACGCTGACCGAGGAGGACGTGGTCCCACCACCCGCCGAGAGTCGTAAACCGTATAAAACCGTCAGACGATATGTGCTTCACCATGAAGCCTATCTCGTCCATGTGGCCCGCCAGCATCACCTTTGGCTCGGCCGACTTCCCGGGCTTTTTACAAATGAGGCTCCCCATGTTGTCCTTGCTTATGGCGCCCAGGGGTTTCATGTATTTCCTTATAACCTCGCGCACGTCGGCTTCATAGCCCGGGACTCCGTGGGATTCGGTCAATTCCTTAAGAAGTAATTCGGTATTATCCATTCGCGTCGCTCCCTTGTGAGATTTTTCCTAATAGTTTAATGATTTAAGGACGGATAATAAGAATTATCACCGTTCCGGTTATCCCCTGTCAACCGGAGCGCATTCCGAGCTTGCAAATCACCCCTTTGAAAGTACACTTGATTTTCAGTTTAATGATAGAGTTCGACAAGGGGATTCATTTAAGGGGAACAAGCCTTTGGTTCGATTCCGAAAAGAAGGCGAAATTTTCTTTCATATCTAACGCCAATATCGGAAGATTCGTCCCTTCCGAAAAGGTTATCGCCACACCGGAGACGCTGAGGCTAATCGAAAAGAGGATCGGGAAATCGGTGGCGCTCGCCTGCCCTTATAACAGGCCGTTCACGATCGGAAGCGTCCAGGCCGAGCTGATACCGTCGGGATATATGCCGGGCTCGGCCCAGATAGAGATACAGAAAGCCGGCAGGACCATCATATACACGGGTGACATAAATCTCAGGCAATCGCTCATTTCGGAGCCCGCGCGGGTAAAAAGGTGTCCGATGCTAATCATGAAGTGCACCTACGGTTCACCGAAATACGAATTCCCGCCGTCAGAAGAGGTGATAGACTCGCTCTCGGAATTCATAGACAGCTCGCTCTCATCGGGCTCGGTCCCCGTACTGCTGGCCGAGGCCTACGGCCTGGCCGGGGAGCTGGTCAAGCGGCTGGGGGACGCGGGATACAGGCTCGGCGTCCACAAATCCATATTCGGAGTCATAAAGATATTTGAGGAATTCGGTATCGGATTTAAGGGCTGCGAATTGTACAAACGGAAGGAGATAGAGGGCAGGGTCCTCGTGTTTCCCCTGCTTAAGGGATTGAAAGGCATCGGGGATATACGCGATAAAAAAGTCGGTGCGGTAATCGAATCCGCGCCTGACGAAAAATCCCATATTAAAACCCTGTACGGGGCGGACGAGGTCTTTCCGCTCAGCAACCGGGCGGGTTTCAGGGACCTCATTAAATTCGTCGAGTCTGCGGCCCCGGAAAAGGTGTTCCTCACAGGCGCTCATAGCGGCGGTTTCGCGCACGCGCTGCGAAAAAAGGGGTTTGAAGCGGTCCCGCTCGAAAAGCCGACTCAGTTAAGATTGTTTTAGGAGGCGCAACATGGCCGTGATAACAACCAGCATAAGGCTCCGCACGAAGGGGGAAACGGACCTCGTCGATATAACGGCCGAGGTCGGGGAGAGCGTGAGGGATTCGGGGATATCTTCCGGCATAGTCACTGTGTTCATACCGGGCTCTACAGCCGGGGTTACCACTATAGAATACGAGAGCGGAGCAATACAGGATTTCAGGGAGGCTATCGACAGGATAGCGCCCAGGGGCATCCGTTATCACCACGACGCGAGGTGGGGGGACGGGAACGGTTATTCCCACGTGAGGGCTGCTCTCCAGGGGGCTTCCCTGACGGTGCCCTTTTCGTCTTCCGAGCTCCTCCTCGGGACCTGGCAGCAGATCATAGTGGTCGATTTCGACAACCGTCCGCGCACGAGGGACGTCATTTTGCAGATCATCGGGGAGTAGAGACGGCCCCCGGGGGGCCGCCTCCAGAGGGCTTACACGAACTTTACTGAAAAATGCTGCGGTTTATATCTCACATTGAGATTGACTATAAGGGGAGTCATCGACTCGATCATCGCGGACACCTCCAATGACCCCGCGTCCAGAACACGGAGGTTGGGGATATCCTCCGTTATTTTCTTTACGACTTCCTTCGCCCCCTCGTCGTCTCCGCATATGACCACGTCATAATCGAGGGTCTTGTCTATTTCGCTTAACTCCGCCGCCGGCAGGTTGTGATATGCGGAAACGAGTTTCGCCGTTTCCGGCAGCGCCGCCTTTATCTCGAGAGCCGAGGACCCCTGGGCCGGGGGGTTGAACAGAAACGTCTTTCCCTCCCTCTTCATCGAAACGACCGGCGTAACGACGACCTGGTCAGTGAAGCTGTCCCGTATCTGACTCACGGTCGCGGCCGCGTGCTCGGGCGGAATGCTTATTATTACGACCTCCGCATGTTTCGCCGCGTCCGCGTTCGGCATACCATGTATCCTTGGCTCGATCCCGAGGGCTTTTAATTTCTCTATATACTCTGCGGCGATGCCCTTCGCCTTTTCATCGCTCCTCGAACCTATGAAGATCTCGTGTCCGGCTTTAGACCACCTGAGCACGAGCCCCTCGGCGATATCGCCTGTCCCGCCTAAAAGTGCTATTTTCATTTTCATCTCCCGTTTGTAAGGCTGCCTTTATTTTAACAAAATAGCGTTTCTAGTAAAGGGAGCGGGGGAGAGCTTGTTTTTCTTTAGACAACTCGGCAAAGAGGGGCCGGCAAAACGGGTATATCGAAGCGGTCAGAACTTCTTTTTGAAATACAGGAAGAGGGAAAAGCTTTCCGGGTTGAAAAAATGGTCTTCGGTCTCCAGATCGGCGTCGTGGATGGCGACGAAAGGAACGAGGCCGCCGTAAAAAATTGTTTCTTTCGATTGAAACTGCTCGAAATTCAATTTGCCGTCTTCAATAAACGCTATTTGAGGATCGGGCAGAAGCGGAGTTTCGTCGCTCGAAATCTCCCCATCACCGGGTTCGGCGACGGGAGCGTCGTCATTATCAATTACAGCCAGCAGCGTGTTTTTGGGCATGCAGAGGTTTGAAACGGTGTCGTACGAGACAGAGTCCGGTTTGTCCGGAGAAGAGTCCATCCGCTCTTTCTCGAGCAAGGTGCCCCGTATTGAATTACTATCGATGAAGGTGTAATCGTAGCAAGACTGTTCGGCCCTTAAACCGGAAAAATTATCGGCATTTTCAATGCTGTAATCGGCGCTATCGAGAGCCGGCTACGGACCCGAAAACCATCAGTGCCGCTATTAATGAAATTGAGAGCCTCACCCTAACTTACCTCAATCCCTGATATTTTAATGCAAAAGGGACTTTTAACCCAGCCGCCCCCTTAATAATTTAATATAAATATAGAGTGGCCTATTTTCAATAGATGAATTTAGGAGGGCTAAGGATTCCGAATGAGGCTAAGACTCCAGCGACATTAGGAAACCGGACAATATCCTGTTGAATTCGAGGGGCTGTTCAAGCATCATGAAATGCCCGGAGCCGTTGATGAGGTGAAAGGACGAGCCTGCGATAGAGTCCCTGAGATGCTCGCCGTATTTTGGCGGGGTCAGAATATCCAGATCGGCCGAGATGATGCATGTAGGCGACTTTATCTCATGCACCCTGTCCATGAGATCGAACTCGTCGCACGCGACCAAGTCCCAGTAGCATACTTCCGGGGACGTATCGAGCAGGTCCTCTCTGAACTCCTTCCTTATCTCTTCGGGCGAGCCCGGGGCGATCATTCTCGAAGGCGCTATGTCGCAGAATAACTGATAGTTGTTTTTTACGGTCTTGAGCGTTTCACCGGCTACGCGCATCCGGGCGCCCGTGCCGACGAGGACAGAGGCTTTTACCTTCTCAGGATGGTCGAGGGCATAAACCATCGCCACGGCGCCGCCCATCGAGTGACCGACCGGAATAATGCCGGTCAAGCCGAGCGCGTCGGCGAACTCTTCGATAAAGCCTTCATACCCGGCTATGTCCCTCAGGCCTTCGCCTTCCGACGCGCCGTGGCCGGGAAGGTCGGGGATTATCAAATTATACTTCGGGTGGTTTTTCAGAAGCTCCAGCTGACGCTTCCATGTGGCGACCCTCTGCCCCGCGCCGTGTATCATCAGGACGGTCGGGCGGGCGGGGTCGGTCGAATCGCCTTCTATATAATTTATCCTGTTTCCGCTGACAGTAATTTCAGGCATGTCGTTCGCTCCGGTACCCGTTCAGGAGATTCTATGCGTCGCCGAATTTCGAAATGAGCGTGTCGTATTCATCTCTGCCGATACCCGATATTGTAATTGTTTTTACCCTTGAGTGGTGACCCTTTACTATCTCGACGCTCGATTTCGAGACCCCGAACGCCTTCGCTATAACCTCGGTCAGGCGCTCGTTAGCCTTGCCGTCGACCGGGGGAGCCGATATCCGTATTTTCAGCCTGCCTTCGTGGATGCCGACAATCTCGTCGCGCGACGATCTCGGCTGAACCTGAACCGTTATCGTTAGAGGGGGTCGTTTCATCAGGCAGTTTACGGCATACCCGCTTTCAAACGAAGCCCGTAATCGATTATGGACTGGACCAGGACCTGGTCGATGAAAAACAGGGCGACCATTACTATTATCGGTGAAAAATCTATGCCGCTCACTACAGGCATCACCCTTCTCACGTACCTCAGCACGGGCTCGGTAGCCATATACAGGAACCTCACGATAGGATTATACGGATCAGGGCTCACCCATGAGATGATGGCCCTCGCTACGATTATAAATATATAAATGTTCAATATGTAATGAAGGGTCTGCCCTATGCCGATTACGAGGTTCGCGACGACAAACATTATTTATCCTCCTTGGATAACTGCCTCGAACGTTTGGCGGCCGCCTCTACGGCGGATATGACGTTCGCCCTGAACCCGCCCGCTTCGAGCTTGTGTATGCCCTCTATCGTGGTGCCTCCGGGAGACGAGACCCTGTCCTTGAGCACGGCGGGATGGGACATTTCCTCGATAATCATTTTTGCGGTGCCGTAAACTGTCTGGGCCGCGAGCTTGAGCGCGGCGTCCCTGGGAAGACCCATTTTTACACCGCCGTCAGATAACGCCTCTATGAACATGGATACGAACGCGGGACCGCTGCCGCTTAGCCCCGTGACCGCATCGAGGAGTCTCTCGTCCTCGACTATGTGAGCTATGCCGACCGATTCGAAGACCCTCATTACCTGTTCCCGCTCTTCTTCGCTCAAACCGGGGCCGCAGAATAACGCCGAGGCTCCCGCGAGAACGAGGGCCGGGGTATTGGGCATGACCCTCACTATCTTCGCCTTCTTTTTAAGGACACCGGATATAAGAGACGTCGGTATGCCGGCCGCAATGGAAATCAGTATCTTTTTTGCCGTAATTTTGGTCCTTATCTCGTTTACCGCCTTCCGTACCGTGTTCGGTTTTACGGACAGGACTATGAGCTCGGATTTAGCGGCGAGGTCTTTATTGTCGTGGGTCACCGCGACCCCGTATGCGGATTTCAGATGGTCGAGCCTTTTTTTCACATTATCGCTTACAAGGATGTCGCCCTTTTTATATACCCCGGACGTTATAAGACCCTTGATAAGAGCCTCCGCCATGTTCCCGCCGCCTATGAACCCTATTTTCGCCATATCGTTTCCAATGTTCAGTGGATTATTATAGCCTCGGTCCGAAAATAGCGGAGCCGACCCTGACCAATGTGGCGCCCTCCTCGACCGCAGCCTCGAAATCACCGCTCATGCCCATCGAAAGCTCAATCAACCCCGGATACGCGGCCCTGAGCTTGTCGCGCATCTCCCTGAGCGCCCTGAAATAGGGGCGGGCACGCTCGGGCTCGTCGAAATAAGGGGGCATCGTCATGAGCCCGCAGACCTCGATCGAGGGAAATTCCCTAAGGCCTTCGAGTAAACCCTTAAGCTCTTCCGCCTTCACTCCCCCCTTCGACTCTTCCCCGCCCGTATCCACCTCTATCAGCACCCGTACCCGGATACCCGCGTCCGCGGCCCGCTTCTCGATCTCGCGCGCGACTGTGAGGGAATCCAGGGAATGGATCAAACGCTGCTTCGCCTATCAGGTATTTGACCTTATTCCGCTGAAGCCGTCCTATGAAGTGCCACTCGACGTTCTCGACTACCGTCCGGTCGATTATTTCCTTTTTAAGCCTGAATTCCTGCGCGTAATTCTCGCCGAAAGTCAGCTGGCCCGCTCTTACCGCTTCGATTATGCGCCCGGGCTCCACTCCTTTCGTAACGGCAACGAGCTTTACGTCATTTGCATCCCTTCCCGCTCTCGCCGCCGCTTTTTCTATCCGTTCCTTAACGGACCTGAGACTGCCTGCTAAATCCATCCTGTGAGTATAACTAAACGATTCCGAGTTTTTTTAAGGCTGCAAGGAGCTCCTCCACCGGAAGGCCGACTACGTTCGAATACGAGCCTTCGAAACCCCCGACCATAAAAGAGCCTATGCCCTGTATGCCGTAGGCTCCGGCTTTATCCATGGGCTCTCCGGTCTTAATGTAACCTTCTATTTCGGAAGCTGCAAGGGTTTTAACCCGGACCCTCGTATCAACTATCTCGCTGTGAAGGATTTCATTTTTCGGCCTGACGATCGAGAAAGCCGTATATACGTGATGCTCCTTTCCGGAAAGCTTCCGCAGCATCGAGCAGGCTTCGCCACCGTCTCCGGGCTTGCCGAGTATCTCGCCGTCGACGACGACTATGGTGTCGGCCCCAATGACGACAACGCCATCTCCGAGGGTCGTCGATACAGACGAGGCTTTTTCGGCCGAGACCCTGAGCGCGAAATCCTCGGGCGTCTCGTTCTTTAAGACTGTTTCGTCGGAAGACGGGTGTATTACATCGAACCCGAGCCCGAGCGTGGCGAGAAGCTCTCTTCGTCTCGGCGAGGAAGAGGCCAGGACGATCCTATAATTCATATATCACGGCTGTAAGGCGCATGTATTAAAGCTATACGGCCCCGGGGAGCCCCGTTATGTCAGGAGGCCGTTAGTAATAATTCAAATCGCTGTTGATCCAGTATTTCTCGGCGCCGACATTCGTACGCAGCGCAATACCCTGCTTGGTAAGCTGATAAATAATAATGTCCGAATCGAACGGTATCAGTCGCCGCTCGCGGCGGCGCCCTGCTTTTTAGACTTCAAAACGGCGTCGCCCTGGACGCCGAAATCCCACCCGCTTGCTGATAAACTGTCTCATCACTGCGGCGTTGTTGAAAATTATGACTTCCCTGAAATCAGTCAGGGCTATCCCGAGGCCTACTCCGCCCTCGGCCATCTTCATATATGTCGTTTTACCGCTGCCATTCTCGGTTATAACCCCGTAACCGTTCCCCGAGCCGAACACCAGCAGCTGGGTATTGATATTACTGAAGACCCCGTATCCGGCCGCATGCTCGCACTAAATCCTCTCATACGGGCTTCTTGCTGTAAATCTCTGCAAGCGTATTGTCCCTCAACTGGAGTATGTAAGCCCTCTGGGACACGGGGGTGTTGCCCTGCGGCTTGGCGCATCCGTAAAATGACAGCAGAGTGAAAAGAAGAGGAAAACAACAGGAAGCTCGTTCTCATACGTATCTCCTCGTACCGAAATTTTTAAATTGAAAGGCTATCTACGATTACAACAAAACCGTATTAATCGATTACAGATAATAACTTGTATCAGCCCGATATTGACTTGAACCGACATCCATAACTAGAGTTTTATTATATCATGTACTCTGGCAATCACATCAAAATCTACATATAATGTGTTCGTCTTCAAAGCGCATCGATCAAATTCAATCTGAAACTACCCTATCATCATGAACCCCGGCAAAAAGAGCCGAATCGTATTATTCACATCAGCCATAGCGGCGCTCGCCGGCCTCTTGCTCGGTTATGACACGGGGTCGATCAGCGGGGCGCTCGGCTTTATCGCGGACGCCTTTCATCTGGACACGGTGGGAAAAGGGGGCGTCATTTCAATTGTGCTGGTCGGGGGGATACTCGGAGCGCTGATAAACGGCATAGTCGCTGACAGGCTCGGAAGAAAGCTCATGGTGCAGGGGGCGGCTCTCATCTTCATAGCAGGGGCGGCCGCGTCGGCGTTATCCCCTTCGGCGGGAGCGCTTCTCGCCTCGAGGTTCGTCCTGGGACTCGCGCTCGGGGCGGTTTCCGCGTCGGCCCCGCTCTATATAGCGGAGATATCGCCAGCCGCAGGGAGGGGGAGGCTCGTAACGCTCTTCCAGCTCGCGATCACGATAGGGATAATGCTCGGATACTTCGTCGACAGGGCACTCACAGGCTCGGGCGAGTGGAGGCTCATGCTCGGGTCGAGCACGGTTCCCGCATTAATATTGCTCTTCGGAATGTTCATACTGCCGCATAGCCCCAGGTGGCTCATTAAAATGGGGCGGTACGGGGAAGCGAAAGACGTACTCTGATAAAAACAGCGGAGGGGACGCGTCTCTCGCGCTGATGCGGAATTGAACGAGATACGGAAAGTGATATCCATGGAATCGAAAGGCGGGTTAGCGGATATGCTGAGGCCGCCCGTAAGCCGCGCGTTCGTTACCGGAATAGGACTTTTCCTTTTACAGCAGTTCGTCGGGATAAATACAATTATGTACTATGCGCCTTCCCTGTTCAGGGAAGCGGGCATGAAATCGCCCGATACCGCAATTCTCGCGACGGTGAGCGTGGGCGTGGTGAACGTGCTCGCGACCTTCATCGCCGTATGGCTGATAGACAGGGCCGGAAGAAAACCGCTCCTCTACGCGGGCCTCGCCGGGATGCTTATCTCGCTCACCGCGATAGGAGGGGTTTTCGCGCTCGGGGATTCGGGCGGGGGGCTCGAGACCGGGAGGGCGACTGTGATCGCCGTCTGGTTTTACATCGCCTGCTTCGCGTTCTCACTGGGCCCCGTACCCTGGATTATAATGACGGAAATATTCCCGCTCAACGTGAGGGGGCGGGCGGTGAGCATCGCAACGATGTCGAGCTGGGGGTCGAACCTCATAGTCTCGTTCTCGTTCCTGCCCCTGTTCGAGGCGGCCGGGGCGGCTTTCACGTACTGGCTATACGCGCTCGTGAGCCTTCTGGGGCTCGTATTCGTATGGCGCCTCGTGCCTGAAACGAAGGGGATGAGCCTCGAAGAGATAGAGGAGAGACTCCTCTCCGAAAAGTGATAGCTTCAATATAAAATAAGAGCGATATATAAACTGCCCGCAGAAAAAAAATTAGCGTCAGGATTTTCCGTCCATCTCCTGAAACGCTTCTTTGGCCAGCCGGAGACCGTTAAGCGTAGCGGGAAAACCGGCGTAGACCAGGACCTGAATAAGCACTTCCACGACCTCGTCCCTCGAGCACCCGCAGTTGATCGCGCCCTTTATATGAATCTTCAACTGGTTGGGCGCAGTCCCGAGCGCGGCAAGCGCGGCGACGGCCGTGATCTCGCGGGACTTCATGTCGAGCCCGGGCCTCGACGATATCTCGCCGAAGACGAATTCCATCATGTACCGCACCATGTCGGGCGCTATATCGTTTAGACTCTCGGCTGTCCTCTTTGAGGCGCCCGGTGAAATCTCTTCGAGTTTTTCCAACCCGCGCTTATATTTTTCATCTGACATCTCATTTCTCCTAAACCCGTAACAATAACCCAGCCTGCCGTCCGATATATGCTTGAAAACCCTATTAACAAAGCCTATACTACGGTTTTTCATCGAATTTGTAAAGGGGGATACGTGCTCATACTAATCGCAAAATTCAGGACCAAACCGGAGCGCCGGAAGCAGATGATGGAGATGTCGAAGGCGATGCTCGAGCCGTCGAGGGGTGAGGAGGGATGCATAGTTTATGAATTCCTCCAGGACCCGTTCGACCCCGACTCGTTTACGTTTTATGAGAAGTGGAGGAGCCGGAAGGACCTCGACCTCCATTTCGAGATGCCGCACTTCGAAAAATTCGCCCAAATATTTCCCGAGCTCATAGACGGACCGGAAAGCGTCGTCGCGTACGAGGTCTCGGGGGAGAGCGTAATCGCCTGACAGCGCCGATTGGACAGCGGGAGACCCATACTTTAAGATAAGACCCATGCGCGTACGATTTTTTCTTATTCTCTCTCTCTTGCTGATAACCGGATGCGGGAATAACGATAAGAGCGGCAGCGCTCCGAGGGATACGCTAAACGTAAACCTGGGGAACGAGCCGCCTTCTCTCGACTGGTCGCTCGCCACGGACAGCACGTCCGTCAATATCATCAATAACATAATGGAGGGGCTGACGAAGTTCGGAGCGGACTTCACGCCCGAACCCAACCTCGCCGAAAGCTGGCAGATCAGCGAAGACGGGAAGACGTATACGTTCAAAATCAGGGAAGGGGTCAAATGGAACGACGGAAAACCGCTCACCGCAGGGGATTTCGAATATTCCTGGAAGAGGATACTGAACCCGGAAACGGGAGGCGACTACGCGTATTCCCTCTACGACGTGGAAAACGCCGAGGAATACAATACGGGGGCGATCAAGGACGCAGGCAAAGTCGGCGTGAAGGCGCTCGATGACACGACGCTCGAAGTGAGGCTGAAAAGGCCCGCTGCCTACTTCCCGAGCATGCTCGCGTTCATCACCACGTTCCCCCAGAGAAAAGACGTCATCGAGAAGCACGGCCTCGAGTGGACGGAGCCTGAGAATATCGTCACGCTCGGCCCATATACGCTCACGTCGTGGAGGCACCACGACAACATAATCCTCACGGAGAACCCGGGTTACTGGGGGGAGAAGCCCAGGATAAAGAAGGTCAGGCTCATAATGAACGAAAACCCTTCTTCGGCTTTAGCACAGTACGAGAGCGGGGAGCTCGATTACGCCGACAGCAAGAGCATACCTCCGCTCGAGGTGCCGAGGCTGAAAGACCTCGGCGATTTCACGACCACTCTTCAGTTCAGGGTCAATTACATCGCGTTTAACGTCGAGAAGCCGCCCTTTGACAACCCGCTCGTGAGGAAGGCGTTCGCCGCGTCCATAGACAGGCAGAGCATAGTCGGCCTCATACAGGGCGCGGGTATTACGACTACATCGTGGATACCGAAGAATATGCTCGGATACAACCCTGACATAGGGATCGAGTTTAACCCGGACCAGGCGAAAGCGTGGCTCAGGGAGGCCGGGTACCCTGGCGGTAAGGGGTTCCCGACTGTCACGTTCCTCTGGCCCGACGTGAGCAACAACAGGGTCGTAGCCGAGGCGCTCCAGAGCATGTGGAAACAGTACCTCGGGATCGAGGTCGAGCTCATGAACCAGGAGTGGAAGGTCTACCTGAGCACGATAAACACGGACCCTCCCGAGATCCACAGGGCGGGATGGGGGGCCGACTTCCCCGACCCGCACAACTTCATGTCGATATTCACCTGCATATCGGGAAACAACAGGACGAAATGGTGCAACAGGGAGTACGATGCGCTCGTCGAGAAGGCTGCCGAGGAGCTCGATCCGGGAAAGAGGAAGGCTATCTACGACCAGGCGCAGATGATTCTTCTCGAAGCAGATACGCCAATCGCGCCCTTCTATACATCGAACCAGCAGAACATGATAAAGCCCTACGTGAAGGGGCTTAAGCCAAACCCGCTCGACCATATCATATATAGAGAAGTGTATTTTGAGGAAGGTGTGGCGAAGGACGGAAAGGAAGCGGCGAACTAGGCCGGACCTTGGTTCAGGGTTCATCATAACTGATTTATTATTTTGAGGTACCCCCTCACCCTAACCCTCTCCCGCGCTGGGGAGAGGGAAATTTTAAAAAGGCATCAGCCTTTGAAATAAGGGATGATGTCCTTTGCGTAGGTCTTTAGGGCCTTTTCGGGGTCGGGGCTGAACCTGTAGAACAGCACGAAGTGCCTCACGCCCTTGCTTATGTATTTCTCTATCTTCTTGATGCAGTCCTGCTTCGACCCGGTGATCGTGAAGTCGAGAATCGCTTCCCTCGGGAAGAACTGCCCTATCTGCCTGAACTTCTGCCTCCCCGCCTCGTCCTGGGGTATGACGTTGAAATAATTGAGCCCCTCGTATTCCTTGGGGATCTTCACGTCGTATCCCGCTTTTTTGAGCTGGTCCTGCATCACGAGGACGTACTTGAACGGCTCGAGCGTTTTATAGGCCTCGTCCTCGTTCTTGCCGACGGATGTAAACACCCACAGAGCGGGGTCTATATCTTTCATCTTGCGCCCCGCGTCCTTCGCGCTCTCCTTTATCACGCCCAGATACTCGGCGTAGAGCTTCGGGTTGAGGTCGATAGGCAGCCACCCGTCGCCGAGCTCGCCTACGAGCTTGAGTCCCTTTGGCGTATGCGTGGCAATATATGTAGGAATCCTGTTCCTCTTGTAGGGCTTTACCTGTAAGAAAGCGTCCTTCATCTCGTAGAACTCGCCCTTGTAATCGACCGGGCCTTCCGCGGCCCATAATTTCTGCATCACCTGCATCGATTCTCTGAGCCTCGTGAGCGGCTTGTTCCATTTTATGCCGTAAGCGTCCAGGTTCATGGACTCCCCGACGCCCAGCGTAAGCGTGACCCTCCCTTTCGAGAGGTGGTCTATAGAGGCCAGTCTCTGAGCGAAAACAGCGGGGTGCATCCTGTGGGGGTCCGAAACCGTGCCGAGTTTTATGTTCTTCGTCATCATCGCGGCCGCGGTCGCTATGGTCCAGGCCTCGTGCGCTTCCGTCGGGGAAACGAAAACCACGTGGTCGGGATACCAGACGGTATCGAATCCGAGCTTGTCCGCCATTACGGAAAACTTGAGCAGGCCGTCCATATCAGCCCCCGGCATAGGGGCGGAAAGCCCGAATTTTATCTCTTTAGCCATTTTTTGCACCTCGCATTTGATTTATCCAACTCATTATAAACCGAAGCGTGACGAAAAAAACAAGGCTACGTTTGCGTGAGTCGGAACAAGGGGAGAAATAAACGGGCCCGGGATGGATTTCGAGGAACGGCGGATGTTATAATAGATCCTTACCCATCTGATCAAGGAGGACTTTGTATGAAATTCGGCGTCGGACTATTCGGGATGCAGACCCATCAGGAGCTTCCATACACACACCCGGAGCTCTACAAAAACACGCTCGAGCAGGTTAAGCTCGCCGAGAAGGTGAATTTCGAATCCGCATGGATATCCGAGCACCATTTTCTCGACGACGGATACTGCCCTTCCCCTGCGGTCACGGCGGCGGCGATGGCGGCGGTGACGACGAGGATCAGAATAGGGTCGGCGGGCATAATACTGCCCCTCCATAACCCCTTGAAGGTGGCGGAGGACGCGGCGGTAGTCGATAACATATCGAACGGGAGGTTTAACCTCGGGGTAGTGCTCGGATACAGGAAAGAGGAGTATGAAGGGATGGGGGTGCCGATGAGGGAGCGCCCTTCGAGGATGGACGAGGGGATAGAGGTGCTCGAAAACGCGCTCAGGGGGGAGAAATTCAGCTATGAGGGGAGGAGGTATAAGTTCGAGAACGCGAAGCTCACGCCCAAGCCCGTGCAGAACCCCATACCCTTATACGTGGGCGCTTTCGAGGAGCCCGCTATCAGGCGCGCCGGGAGGTTCGGATACCCGCTGCTCATAGGCCCCGGAAGGACTGTGGAAATGGCGAGAGACACGCTACGGTTCTATAACGACGAGGCCAGGAAATCGGGGAGGAATCCGGACGGCGTGGAGCACATACTGCTGCGGGAGACGTTCGTGGCTTCTAGCCGGAAAAAGGCTGTCGAAGGGGGGAATAAATACATAATCAGCATGTATAAATTCTACTTCTCGCTCGGCGTGAAGATGTTCGTCCGCGGGAAGCAGCTCACGGGGCTCGACGACCCGCTCTTCAAGCACCTCGCGGAAGACAGGTTTATAATCGGGACCCCTGAAGACTGTATCGGGGAGATAGAAAAGTACAGGGACGAGCTCGGAATCAAATACATAGCGTGCCGCATGGTGTTTCCGCAGGCGACTCATGAAATTATCTCCGGCCTTATCAAGACGTTCGGAAAGAAAGTGATTCCGAATGTAAAATGAAAGATGGTGTGAAGCACCAACTTCCGTGAATCCGTCGACGATTACACCACGCATTACTTGCCGTACTTGAATTTTGCCAACCGGAAAGTTATGATGTTTTTGAGATTTAAAGCTCTTTCGAAAATTTGTAGGATAAGGTGCTTTCAGCTTAATTGGGAAATCCGGTGAGAATCCGGTGCAGCCCGCTCGCTGCTGTAAGTAGTCCGTAAAGTCCCCCGCATGATGCCACTGGAGTATTTGTTCCGGGAAGGCGCAGGGGAGTCCAGAGGCTACGAGCCAGAATATCTGCCTTATAACTGTGAATTTACTTTTCTTCGGGGAGGAGAAAGTAAATGGATTTGAAATCCAACCTGCCTCCCGGCTGCCGCTCGGCTGACCGGGGGTGCCCGTGATAAAAGTTTTCTTATCGGCTCTTCTAGTAATCTTCGCCGTATCCGCTCTGGCACAGGAAGACGAAGGAGAAACCCTCGAGGAGATTGTCGTCGAGGACACTCCGATTGAGCCGCCCCTCGATTACCCGTCCGCATTTTCGACCGTCATAGACCTCGACGAGTTTCAGGGCGAGTACAACACCGCCTCCGAGATACTCTCGTTCTCTCCGGGCGTCGTCGTCCGCGACTTCGGGGGGTTCGGACAATTGAAGACCATGTCTATAAGGGGCTCGTCGAACGACCAGGTGGTGATACTACTCGACGGGATGAGGCTCAACAGCCCCATAGGCGGGGGCGTCGACCTCTCCACTATACCCGTCGGCTACGTGGACAGGTTCGAAATCATACGGGGCGGGGCTTCCGCGTTCGCGGGCACGGACGCGATAGGCGGGGTAGTCAACATCGTCACGAAAAAAACGGATAAGCCGTTTACCTTCGGCTCGGTTACCTACGGCTCTTACGAGACGTTCGGATTCAACGCATCGAGGGCGCAAAAGCTCGGAAACTTCAGCTACCTCGTCTCATTCACACACGCGCAGAGCAAAGGGGATTTTAAATTCAAATCGGTCAACGACCTGATACTGACGAGGATCAACAACCAGTTCCACTCCGAGAGCTTCCTCGCCAAAGGCGGCGTATGACGCGGGGAACGGCTGGCAGATAGAGATGCTGAACGAATTCTTCTACGACAACAGGGGTGTCCCGGGCCTGGGGGAATTCCAGCAGCCCGACGCAGAGCAGAAAGATCTACGCAACCTTACCGGCATAAATATATCCAAGGAAGAATTCATAAGACCCGATATCGACCTCGACATACAGATATTCAACAGGTTCGACGACCTCAAATTCACAAACCCGGAGCCGACTGTCGGGCTGCCTATCGACACGCTCAGCAAGACCTATTCGTTCGGTATAAACCCACAGGTAACGTGGTTCGGGCCGTACAACCAGGTGTTCACGTTCGCGACAGAGCTCAGGGAAGAGATGCTCGAGAGCAACGACTTCGGCAACCCGGACAGGTTTACGTTCAGCCTGTTCGCAGCGGACGAAATAAACCTGCTCGACGACATGATAGTCATAAACCCCGTCATACGGTACGACCTCTGGAGCACGAGACAGGAATCGACGACGACCGATTCGGGAATCTCGGCCAGACTGGGAGTTATAGTCGCGCCCCTCGACTACCTGTCGTTCAAGGCCAACGCGGGGCGCTCCTACAGGGCTCCGAGCTTCGGGGAGCTCTTCTTCCCGAACGAGGGATTCATAAGGGGGAACCCCGACCTCAAGCCCGAGACCGCTTATGACTTCGATATAGGGTTTATCCTGTCTCACCCGCGCGCCGCGCTCGAAGTCACGTACTTCAGGAGCCACATAGACGACCTTATATTATTTGTCTTTATAAACGCGCAGACCATAGAGCCCCAGAATGTGGGGAACGTGAACGAGCAGGGGATAGAAACGAGCCTCGTTCTGAGGCCGTTTAAATATTTCGAACTTTTCGCCGGATACACGTTCCTCGACGGTGAGATAAACGAGACCGGGGCGCAGCTCCCCGGAAGGCCGCGGAACAAGTTCGATCTCAGGGCGGTATTCGATTTTAATTATCTCTCGCTCTTCTGGGAAACCCACTACGTCGACAAGATACCATTAACCGCATTCCCGGATTCGGTCACCACGCCTGCGAGGACGGTATTCGACGCAGGCGCAAAGGCCGAGTGGAAAAAATTCTTCCTCACGTTCGAGATAAAGAACCTGTTCAATAACCTTGACGTCAGGGACGCTCTCGATTTCCCTCTGCCGGGGAGGACTTACTTTGCGACGGCCGGAGTCAATTTCTGAACGGAAAAAAAATAAAATGAACCTTTATCACAGGAGGAGTTAGACATGAAAACATTACTATCATTCTTATTATTCGTTTCGGCCTGTCTCGCGCTCGTTTCTTGCAATGAGACGGGGGGCGGTGGAGGATTCGTTCCGACGGGCAGCATACTCGCGGTAGCCGAGAAAGCGGGCTCCGAAGAAACGATAAAAGTCGGGGGACTTCCCGGCGCCGTGCCGCCGGGGAGCACAGTCGAGGTAACCGATCTCGATACGGGCGAGACCAAAACCACGACAGGGGCTTCCGACGGGAGCTTCGACCCGACATTCACGGGTGATACCGGCGACCAGTTCAACGTGATCGTAACGGAGGACGGTGATATAATCGAAGACCTCGTAATAGGCGTTACTCTCCTCTCGGATGCGGTGGAGCGGAACCTGGCCCCTCTGGGAAGCGTCCCGGCGGATATAGAGATAAGGGGTAACAGGGCTTACGTCGTGAACGGGTTCTCCGACAACATACAGGTTTTCGATCTGAGCCAGGACCCGCCCGACCTGATAGGCACTATCGCAGTCCCGCCAAGCTCTAACCCGATAGACATGGCATTCTCAGACGACACGCACGCATACGTGGCCAACAATATCGGGCAAAGCGTCGCGCTAGTCAATGTCAATACCCGCGTCTGCGAGACCCTAATCGTGAGGGCGGGACAGGGAGGGACCACCGCACCGTGTCAGAATGTAATCACGGTCGCCGGGATACCGTTTGAGGAGCCTGTCGGGGTAGCTGTGACTAACGGAAGGGTTTATGTGACCAACAATAACCTTGACGAGAATTTCAACCCCATGGGAAACGGATTTATCTCGGTAATCAACGCCACTAATAACCAGTTCATAACGATAATCCCGGCCACCGGCGTAAACACTACAAGCATGGTGGCGAGCGACGGTATTTTGTATGCCATGAATAACGGAGCGGTGCTTTTCGATCCCGAGACCAATGAATTTACATGCGACTTCGATTTCCCGCCCTCGATCGATCTGATAAATACGCAGACGAACGTATTATTCGATACGATCGATATCCCGCTCAGCCCTGAGAACCCGACGGTCTGCCTTCCGAACCCGCTCGTCGCGACCCCCGACGGAAGGTTCGGGTATACGGGCCTGGGACTCGTCGGAGCGCTACTTAAAATAGATTTACAGTCAGGTGAGGTTATCAACGGCACTGACGACCCGATCGTTATTACCGATCTCGATTCATTGAACCTGACGGCCGACATAGCAATCAGAGACGACCTGCTGTTCGCAACTCTGTTTGGCACTGACCAGATCGCTGTAGTCGACACTGACGCTGACGAAGTGAATCCTTTTCCCTATATCGCGCCGTTTCCGGCGGGTATAAGGGCGTTCGATCCCGGATCGGACCTCTTCGACGGCGTGCAGTCGCTGGCGATAAGGCCCGGGGAGCCGGGAGTCGATTTCACGGGGCCGGATATATTCTTTATCACTGGTATAAGCCGGCAGCTGGGCTCGGTCGATGCAACGCTCGGGTTAGTCGAATAACCGGGTTTGCATATATATCCAAAGCCGTTAATGATAATTGTACGGGGAGAAGCGCGCGGTATATTCTCCCCGTAATCATCCGAGGGAGGCGTTTATAGATGCGCATATGTTCATTCCTTCCGAGCACGACCGAGATTCTTTACGACCTCGGCCTGGGGGAGAGCGTGACGGGCGTGACGCACGAATGCGATTATCCGCCCGAAGCCAGGGAAAAGAAGAGGGTCATCATGAGCTTCATAGACCCAGGGAAACTGTCGAGCCGCGAAATAGACGAGCTCGTGAGCCGGAACGCCGCCCTGGGCAAAAGCACGTACCTCATAGACAAGGACGCGCTTAAAGAGGCCGACCCCGACCTCATACTTACGCAGGAGCTCTGCCAGGTGTGCGCTGTATCGGGTAACGAGGTCACGGAGGCGGTGGAGGCGCTCGGGAAGAATCCCGAGATCATTTCGCTCGAACCGAGGACGTTAAGCGAGATAATGGATACCATACTCATCATAGGCGAGGCTACGGGTACCGGGGAAAGAGCGCGGGAAGTCACGGAGAAGCTCGCGCACAGGATAGAGAGGGTGAGGTCGCTCACAGGGGATACGAGAGACCGCCCGAGGGTCTTCTGCATGGAGTGGCTCGACCCGCCGTATGTGGCGGGACACTGGGTGCCGGAGATGGTAGAGATAGCCGGCGGCTCCTGCGGTATAGGGAAAGCCGGCGAGCCTTCCTTCAAGGTATCCTGGAAGGAGATCGCGGACTTCGCCCCCCAGATGCTATTCATAATGCCGTGCGGCTTCGATGTAGAAAAAACCCTGGGCGAGATCGACACACTGACGAAGCACGACGAGTGGTTTTCACTCCCATCGACGAGCAATGGGCAGATCTACATATTCGACGCGAACTCCTATTTCAGCAGGCCCGGGCCGAGGGTCGTGGACGGGCTCGAGATACTGGCAAAAACCATCCACCCTGAATCGATGAAGAGCTATGAGCCTCCGCCCGATGCGGTCGTTAACCTGAGAAACTATATGCAGTTCGAATTGTTCCTGGGATAAAAATGATTAAAAAGACCTTATTAAGAATTATCATCCTCGCCGTCTTGTCGGCGTCGTTTCTGAGCGCTCATGCCGGAGAGAAGCCCGAGCGCATAGTTTCCCTTTCCCCCAACCTGACACACATGATCTACGCCCTCGGGGAGCTGGATAAGGTGGTGGGGGTGACCCTCTATTCGGACTTCCCGCCCAGGGCCAAAGAGCTGCCGAGCGTGGGGGGCTGGATCAACCCCAACTACGAGGCGATACTCGCGCTCAGGCCCGACCTGGTCATTCTCATGAAGGACCAGGACACCATATTCGGGGCAAAAATCAGGGAGCTCGGCTTGAAGACCCTCGTTACGGACAGCAACGATTCCGTGAAGGACATACTGAAGACGATCACGCTCCTGGGAGAGGTGCTGGGTAAAGGGGCCGAGGCGGAGAGGATAGTCTCGGATATCGAATCTACGCTTGACAGAATCAGGCGGAGTACCGACGGGGCGCCCAGGAAAAAGGTGCTGCTCGTCGTCGGAAGGAACCCGGGGACCCTCGAGGACATATATGTCATCGGCAGGAATAACTACATAAACGAGCTGATAGAGATTGCCGGAGGGGAAAACGCGGTAGAGAATACGAGGCTTTCGTTAAAGATAACGAAAGAGGCCGTTCTCACGCTCGACCCGGACGTTATTATCGAGATAAACCACGAAAAGTTCGACAAAGAGGCCGAAATACTGGGCATCTGGAGCACGCTCGGCCAGTCGAGGGCCGTCCGGGACGGGCAGGTATATATCCTGCCGAGCACCGTCGTCCTCCATCCGAGCCAGACTATAGTCGAGGGCGCAAAGGTACTGACGGAAGTGCTGCATCCCGAGCTCAAGGATAATCATGCAAACGATAATTGAGTGCAGAACGGTCTACTTCTCCTACGGCGCGGGAGAGATACTGAGAGATATAAACCTCTCCCTCGGCAAGGGCAGGATGCTCGGGATACTGGGCGCGAACGGGGCCGGCAAATCGACACTCCTTAAAGTACTCATGGGAATCCTGAAGGCGCAGAAGGGGAGCGTTCTGTTTAACGGCAAGCCGCTTCAGAGCTACGACAGAAGGGAGATCGCGAAGAGGATCGCTTACATCCCGCAGGACCCTGTGTTCGCTTTCCCGTTCACCGTATCGGAAGTAATCCTCATGGGCAGGGCCCCGTATATAGGCAGGTTCGAGTTCGAAAGGGAGATAGACCTTGAGGCCGCCGAGAGGGCGATGGATACTGTCGGAATCTCTCATCTCCGGGACAGGCTCATCACCGAGACCTCGTCGGGGGAAAGACAGCTCGCGTCCATAGCGAGGGCGCTCGTGCAGGAGCCCGAGGTGATGATACTCGACGAGCCCGCCACTTTTCTCGACATCAAGCACAGGAACGAAATCATGAACCTGCTGCGGAAGCTCAGAGAAGAGCACGGGATACTCATTATCGCGGCGACGCACGATATATTCACGGCATTATTTTATTTCGATGAAATAATTATGATTAAAAACGGGAGCGTCTTCGCAAACGGCAGCTCGGAGACGGTTATAAACAGGGAGAACCTGAGCTCGCTCTACGGAATAGACGTCACGGTCAGGAGGGAAGGCGGAAAGGTTTTCATCTACCCCGGAGATTGATCGGGGAAGGGATTCACTGATCAGGTTTTCCCGGCAACGCACATGATAGCGAAGAAAAAATTCATAATCTCGTTAAGCGTCTTGCTTCTGCTCTGGGCCGTTACAGCCGTGGTAAGCGTACTTTCGGGAACGTACGACATGAGCATACTCGAAGCGCTCTTCAGGGGGGACGAGCTCGCGGGGACGATCTTTTACAAGATCAGGATACCGAGGGTGCTCATGGCGACTGTCGCGGGCGGGACGCTCGGCATATGCGGCGCCGCGCTCCAGGCGCTCTTCAGGAACCCCCTCGCTTCGCCTTTCACGCTCGGCATATCGGGAGGAGCCTCTTTAGGCGCCCTCATCGGCATAAGGCTCGGCCTCGCGGCCGGTATCCTGGGGTTCTCGATGGTCTCGATTCTGGCATTCATATTTTCACTCCTGACCATGCTGTTCGTCTACTCGGTCTCCAAAGTGGGGGGAGTGGTCGCCACGGGACGCCTCCTGCTCGCCGGGGTGGTGATGAATTTCCTCTATTCCGCCTTTGTTCTATTCATCCAGTTCTTTTCCAACTTCACCGAGTCCCTTCAGACTATGCGGTGGATTATGGGGAGCCTCGATATAGTGGGATTCGACGAGGTGTGGAAGACGCTCATGTTCGTAGTCCCCGGGTGTATTATCCTGCTGTCGATAACGAAGGATATGAATCTCTTCGGCCTGGGGGACGACGTCGCGTCTTCGCTCGGGGTGAACGTAAAGAGAATGCAAAACCTGATCTACTTCGCGACTTCACTATCGGCCGGAGCGGTAATATCGGTCACCGGACCGATAGGGTTCGTCGGACTCGTCATACCCCACATTCTGAGGATGATCCTCGGGGTCGATAACAGAATCATACTACCCTGCTCGTTCCTTCTCGGCGCGTGCTTCCTTATGGCCGCCGATACGGTCTCGAGAACTCTGATATCGCCCGTCGAGATACCGGTGGGAATAATTACAGCTTCCCTGGGGGGGGTATTCTTCCTCTGGCTGCTTATCAGATCAAAGAAAGAAGTTATCGTTTAAACAAATCGGTCCGTCACCGCGCAGGGCCGTTTACCACCATGACTGCGATACCAGCCCTGCTGCTTCCGAATTATGTGCCGGGAGCCTTGAAAGGATCGACTTCCCCCGAGGACTGCGAAGAAGTTCCTCCGCCCGGGGACGCCGCGGCCGATTTAAAAGCGTCACCTTCGCCGGATGAAGCGGCGGGAGGCGGGGGTGGCGGCGGGGGCGCTGCGCTGGCTGCCGCAGCCTGACTCCCCTGCGGCTGTATAAACCGCCACATAAGAATAACCAATCCGATAACAATCAATGTCCACATCATTTCTGACTTTCCTCCGTGTAAAAATATGTAGGGTTCAAAATGCAATCACAAAAACGCCCCCTGACTTGAATACCCCAATTTTGTGAATGTTTTATGAACTACTCCGCTTTATCACATCATCCCTACCTTGATACTAATAAATTTCACATACCCGTGTCAAGATAAAAAATTCGCCGGGAGGGGTTAAGAGGACGGTTTCGGTGAAGATTCAGATGAATCCCGAGAACCGGCGCATGTTTGGCTAATATTCGCGCATATATTAGAATTAGAGGATCAACCGGGGGTTCTTTTGTTATCGATTCTCCTAAAACCGTTCTTAAATAGAGCTAAAAGGGATAGCGGCAGACTGGTGCTGCCTCCCGATACGGTGCTCTCTCTGTCGCTGATAGATTCGGGCTGCCTTTTCGTCCTTTTGGACACCGGGATTGCCCTGATGATTAAAGCGGGCGATGAGGACATCCAAATAATGAAAGATTTTCAGGTGATTACGGTCGATTTCGAGCTCATCGAAAGACCCGAATTCCCTTCGCTGGCGTTCTACATGAACCTCGAAGGAAGGAGCGGCAGAAGGTTCCGTTTTGAATATTTCTTCAGCACGGAGTCGGGGGGTGAAATTGACATCCTCGGAAAAATGTGCGGCGACAGGCGCTTCGACATAATATTATATAATTCCGGGGTCGAGTTCATTATACGCGCGGAGATTTCAGAGGGACAAGCGTCCGAATTGAGGTCGCTCGTGACGAAGGCCTGCGGTAGTTTGACAAATATGCCCCATCCCTGATACTATTCCCCACAACGAGGCAAGGAGAAAGATAAATTTGAGTTTTGTTAGGTTCTTAGGCACCGGATCATATGCGCCTGATAGAGTATTGACCAATCTGGACCTCGAAAAGCTCGTCGATACGTCGGACGAGTGGATTCAGTCGAGGACGGGGATACGCGAGCGAAGGATAGCCGGTCCGGACGTGGCGACTTCCGACATCGCCTACGAGGCGTCAGTTAAGGCCCTCGAGAGCTCGGGAGTGGATGCACGGGACCTGGACGGTATAATCGTAGGCACCGTCACGCCCGACTATCTCTTTCCCTCGACAGCCTGCATCCTCCAGAGCCGTCTCGGCGCCAAAAAAGCGTTTGCGTTCGACCTCCTCGCCGGCTGTTCCGGATTCTTATACGCGCTTCAGGCGGGGAAGGGGATAATAGGCTGCGGAGACGCGCAGAAGCTCCTTATCATAGGGGCTGAGACACTTTCCAAGATCACGGACTTCCGGGACAGAAACACCTGCATTCTCTTCGGGGACGGAGCGGGCGCGGCTGTCATATCGGCATCCGAAACACCCGGAATCCTATCGACGTGCCTCGGAGCGAACGGGGACGAGTGGGAGCTATTATATATGCCGGGAGGGGGCTCGCGCATACCCCCGAGCGAGGAAAGCATAAAGAACGGATCCCACTACCTCAAGATGAAGGGAAATGAGGTTTTCAAAGAGGCGGTAAAAGCCCTCGAGTCCTCCTCCCTCGAAGCGATAAAAAGGGCTGACATCACACCGGAGGAGATAGACCTCTTCATACCCCACCAGGCGAATATAAGGATTCTGGAGGCGGTCAGAAAACGCGTAGGGCTTCCCGAAGAGAAGGTATTCAGCAACCTCGACAGGTACGGCAACACCTCCTCGGCATCGGTCCCGATTGCACTGGACGAAGCGGTGAGATCGGGAAGGGTCAAGGAAGGGGACACGATACTTATATCCGTATTCGGCGCGGGCTTTACATGGGGCGCGGCCGTCATAAGATGGTAAGCGCCTGGAGAGACCTCGAATAACCCCTCCGGCCATTAAATACAATTCCGTGAGTCTTTGTTAATTCGGCTTTTCCTGCGTAAAATTAAGAGCCTGATCGAGCCCGTTCCTTGCCCATGGGAGATGTAGAGCCATAACCAGCGAAATAATTGACGTAGTCCTGCCTGTATTTCTCATCGCGCTCGCGGGCTATCTTTTCGGGAAATGGAAAAAGATAGACCTCACGCCGCTGAACGACTTCGTGATATACCTCGCCACCCCGGCGCTCATAATATCCTCCCTCTCGAGGGATACTATCGACCTATACCTGGCAGGAAAGGTGTTCATCTCGGTATGCATAATCATAGGCGTATCACTCGTTCTCTGCCTCGGGATACTGAGGGCCTTGAAGCTGCCGGTCAAGGTCTATCTGCCCCCCGCGCTCTTCGCGAATACCGGGAACATGGGCCTTCCGCTCGTGCTCTTCGCTTTCGGCGAGACCGGGTTCAACGTGGCGATACTCTACATGGTCTCGACCACTATACTCCATTACACGCTCGGCATATTGATACTCAACTACGACGAAAGCCCGTTCGAGATATTCAGGCTCCCGCTCGTATATTCAGCCATAGCCGGGGTGCTTCTGAGCGTCTCGGGGTGGACGATGCCTGTCGCGGCGTTCAGGGCGTTCGACCTCCTGGGCGAGGCGAGCATCCCGACGATGATATTCGCGCTCGGATATAAATTATCGGAGGTCGCCCTCACCGACGTGAACAAATCGTTCCTCGTGGGGGGGATGAGGATATTCTTCGGGGTGATTCTGGGCATGCTGACAGTCTCTATCTTCAAGCTCGACGGCGTCGCGTCGAAGGTCGTGATACTTCAGTCCGCCATGCCGCCCGCGATATTCAATTTTGTCCTCGCGGAAAAATACAATCAGGATTCGGAAAGAGTGGCCTCTATCATACTCGCGGGGACACTGATTTCCGTCGTCACTACGCCTGTCATTATCGCATTTCTGCTAGACTGAGCGTATATCCGCTATCTTCCGCCGAGACACTCGACCTTCATTATAGGGACATCGAAAACGTGATATTCCGAATCGTAGATGAAGCCCCTGCCCTCTTCGACGTATGAAATGCTTTCCTGCTGAGGGAGAGACTTTAACGGGATGACTTTATAATCCTTATCCCTGACAAGCTGATCGGAAGGCTTAAGCCCCGATAACGAGAGGTCGATATCGAATTCGTAAGCGTCCTCATAGGTGAGCACGAGGAATGTCTTACCGTCGGGGGCTATATCGAACGATGTAATGACGCTCCCGAACGGGGAGTCGGAACCGCTGAGCCCGGGGAGGTCGAGCTCCCCGGCGTATTCGAGCATTTGCACCCCGGCGCCTGCGTTTTCCCATTTATCTTTTCTTATTTTAAACAGCTTTGCAGGGAACGACTCCGTGTTATCGATATCTTCTTCTTTCGTGAATATGTAAATATCGCCGTTCGGATGGATAGCCATGCCCTCGGCGTTATGAGGGCGGTCGGGATACGCAAGCCTCAATATTTTAAGCGGAACGGCCGAACGGCCGTAATTATCGACCTCCTCGACTGCTATTATTTGGACGAACTTCCTTTCTTTACCGTTGTCACCGGTGTCAGCGATGAAAAAACAGGACTTGCCCGAGAAACAACCGCCGATAGACGCGTCTTCAAAATCGGACCTGAAGGCTTCGAAGCCTTCGATCCTGACGGCCCTGGCCTTCCCGCCGTTCAGATCGCTCACATAAAAATAGGGGCCGCCCCCCGAATCGTTTACGTGGTAGAGCCTGCCCGGAAACCTTCGCGAAACGGCGATCCCGCTCGCCTCGTCGATCTGAAGATGGTCGAGAGCGCCTGCCTTCTCCCCATCGCTCCACCGCTTACAAAGGGCCGCGCGGCTCACAGGCGCAGAAATTAAAATCATGACGGACATAAAAACCATTACCCCCGCACCGAAGGCCCGCCCTGCCGTTAATGGAATTATCATCGCTCACTCCCCGGACTCGATAATTGATGTACAATTTTACCTCCGGTATATATCAGGCAAAATTAAATTTTCACCGGACCCCGGTTTTCGTTATTATAAAGCTATGGCCAGAGAAATAATTAAAGGAAGCACGAAACCGCTCGCGGGCGAGTTGACTCCGCCGGGGGACAAGTCGGTTTCACACAGGTCTCTGATAATAGGGTCAATCGCATCGGGGATGACCGGGGTGAGCGGTTTCCTTAATTGCGAGGACACGCTTTCCACGGCTAACGCGATGAGGAAGCTGGGTATCGGAATCGAAATCAACGGCAGCGACGTAAAGATAGAGGGGAAAGGGCTTTCCGGATTGAGTGAGCCCGAAGACGTGATCGACGCCGGGAATTCCGGGACGACGACGAGGCTCCTCGCGGGACTATTGAGCGCCCAGGGGTTTTTTACGGCCGTTACCGGGGACAAATACCTGAGAGCGAGGCCCATGAAAAGGGTGGTCGACCCGCTCAGGCTGATGGGTGCGAAAATTACAGGACGGGAGGGGGGCAATAAATTACCGCTGGCGATCGAAGGGGGCGGTCTGCAGGGCATCTCGTATAAACTCCCCGTGGCGAGCGCGCAGGTGAAATCGGCGCTCCTTCTCGCCGGACTCTACTCCGAAGGGGAAACGGAGGTTATCGAGCCCGAGCCCACGAGAGACCACACGGAAAGGATGCTTACTTACTTCGGAGTGAAGCTCCATAAGAAGGGAAACAGCATTAAGATATCGAGACAGAAGGAATTCGCGGGGCGCGATATATCGGTGCCCGCGGACCTGTCGTCAGCCGCGTTCTTTATCGTGGGGGCGCTTATCCATCCGGGGTCCGAGCTTCTGATAAGGAATGTCGGCATAAACCCGCTGAGAACGGGCGTAATCGACGTGCTCAGGAAAATGGGCGGGAATATAGAGATAACCAACGAGAGGGATGTCTCGGGAGAGCCTGTAGGGGACATACTCGTAAAATCGAGCGAATTACACGGAGCCGTAATCGAGAGAGAGATGATACCGAAGGCTATAGACGAGCTTCCGGTGATAGCGGCCGCCGCGTGCTTCGCCGAGGGCGAGACGATAATCAGGGACGCACGCGAGCTCAGGGTCAAGGAAACGGACAGGATAAAGGCGATGACGGCGGAACTCTTTAAACTCGGCGCTCGTGTAACCGAGTTTGAGGACGGCATGTCGATCAGCGGCGGGGAGCCGTTAAAGGGGGCCAGGTGCTCGAGCTGGGGCGACCACAGGATAGCGATGGCGGCGGCAATAGCCGCCACGCGGGCGAGCGGAGAAACCGAGATCGAAGGCGCCGAGTGCGTTTCCGTATCGTTCCCCGGCTTCTTCGACGTACTCAGGCGGCTTGGAAACTATTAAATGCTGTTATTATAGGCAGTTATATGGGTATAACGCCCCTGTAAAAAGTAACTAATGATATGATTATAACGATAGACGGGCCTTCGGGGGTCGGGAAAAGCACCGTTTCAAAATCGGTCGCTCGAAAACTGGGCTTCACGTATCTCGATACCGGGGCTATGTACAGGGCGGTTGCGCTCCGGGTCAAACGGGATTCCATCGATATCAATGATGATAAAAGGCTGGAATCACTCCTGAATCATACTGAAATCGGGTTCGGCAGGAAAGAAAACGGCGATCTCGTCATAATGCTCAACAACGAAGACGTAACCGACAAGATAAGGACGCCCGAGGTCTCAAGGCTGTCGTCCGACGTGGCGACGAAGAGGACCGTGAGAATAAAACTCGTTCATCTGCAGCAGGAGATGGGGAAAATCGGCAATATGGTGGCCGAAGGGAGGGACATGGGGACTTACGTATTCCCCGATGCCGCGTTTAAGTTTTACCTGGACGCCTCTCTCGACGAAAGGGCTCGCAGGAGGCGTGAACAGCTCTCGCAATCGGGCGACGACGCAGACATCGAAAGCGTGAAAAATGAGATAATAAAAAGGGACGCTCAGGACATGGAGCGCTCGGAATCTCCCTTGCATCCCGCAATTAATGCGGTCATAATAGATACAACGAATCTATCGTCTGATGAAGTTACAGACAGGATAATCAAAGAAGTTCAAGGTTAGTAAGAGTTTTTAACACTACCTAATCCTACTTCCCAAAATGAAATCAGACAGTTAATTTTAATAGATATACAGGAAAAGAAGGAAGGTCTATGGCAGAAGAGAAAGATTTCGCGGAATTAGTTGATGAGAGCATGAGCGTGCCGGACAAGGGGAAAGTCCTTAAGGGACTCGTCGTCCGCATAGATCAGGACGACGTTTTTATAGATTTCGGCTCGAAATCGGAGGGAGTCGTTCCGATACAGGAATTCTACAATAAAAGCGGGGAACCGGACGTAAATATCGGCGAGGAAGTCGAGGTTATGTTCGACAACTGGGCTAACGAGGGTCTGCCGAAACTATCGAGAATAAAGGCCGAACAGATCAGGGAAAACAAGAGAATACAGGACCACTTCGATAAAGGCGAGCTCATTAAAGCAAAAATCACGCAGAAGGTCAAGGGCGGGGTCATTGCCGATGTAGGGGATAAGATCGAGATAAGGGCTTTTATACCCGGATCGCAAATCGATATATCGCCTAGGCAGGATTTGGACAGCCTTGTCGGCGAAACGATCGAGGCCAGGATCATAAAGCTCGCAGGAAACGACATCGTGCTATCGAGAAGGGTGTATCTGGAGGAGGAAAGGGAGGTCCTTAAAAAGGAGACCCTTTCCAGGATAGAGGCGGGCAAGGAGATGTCGGGAAAGGTCGTCAACATCATCAACCAGGGTGTATTCGTCGACCTGGGCGGCATCGAGGGCTTCATTCCGATAAGCGAGCTTACCTGGGGCAGGGTCGCGCACCCCGGTGATGTCCTTTCAAAAGACCAGATAATCAAGACAATAGTTCTAAGGATAGAGGAAGGGGGCAAGATAACCCTGAGCCTCAAGGATACGACCCCCGACCCCTGGACATCGGTGAAAGAAAAATACAAACCGGGAACCCAGATCAAGGGAAAAGCCGTGTCGATAACGGACTTCGGGGTTTTTGTCGAGCTCGAGCCCGGTATCGAGGGTCTCGTACATATTTCCGAGATCACATGGACGAAAAGGTTCCGCCACCCTAAGGAGATAGTGCAGGCCGGAAGCCCGGTGGAAGCGGTCGTCCTCGACGTGGACAGCGGGAACAGGCGGATTTCTCTCAGCCTGAAACAGATAGAGCCGAGTCCGTGGCAGCTATTCAAGGAGAATAACCCGCAAGGCTCGAGGATAAAGGGCGTAATCAAGAACGTTACCGACAAGGGACTATTCGTAGAAGTCGAAGAGAATATTGTGGGACTGGTAAGACCGGACAACATTTCCTGGAAAGGCAGGGTAAACCCTGAGGAAGCTTTCGAAAAGGGGAGCGAAATCGATGTAGTCGTACTTAATGTCGACGACAAGAATCAGAGAATCGGGCTCGGGCTGAAACAGCTTGCCGCCGACCCCTGGGAAGAAGTGCAGAGGAAGTATAAGACCGGACGTTCGTCCGTAACCGGCAAAGTCAAGGATATTAAAGACAGCGGGATAGTAATCGAGCTCGATGAAGGGATAGAGGGATATATCAGGGCGAACGAGCTCAGCCAGGAAAAGGAGCAGAGGGACGCAATTAAACACTTTAAGGTCGGAGACGAAATAACGGCCCAGGTGACCGGGTTCGACAAGAGGATGCGGCAGGTGAACCTCAGCAAAAGAAAATATGACGATTGGCAGGACAAGGAAAGGGTCTCGAATTTCATATCGTCTCAGGGAGAGCCGACGGCCAAGCTGGGAGACGTGCTCAAGGAAAAGTTAAAGCAGATGAATAACGACGAGGGTGTTTGAGGGTGCGGAACGTCTTCGTCATAGCGGGGGTGCTCGTGCTCCTCTTTTTCACCTTCATAGCGGGGATCGGCTGCGGTTTTCTGATGTCGGGTGACGACGCGTTTTCGACCGGGGATAAGGTCGCGGTGCTCAAGATCGAAGACATAATCCTCGACGACCAGCCATACATAGACAGCATATCCAAGATAAAAGAAGACAAAAAGGTAAAGGCGGTCGTCGTCAGGATCGACTCCCCCGGCGGAGCGGTAGGGCCTTCGCAGGAAATCTACACCGAGCTGAAGAAACTTAGAAAGGATATGCCGGTGATCGCGAGCATAGGAAACGTCGGCGCTTCGGGGGGTTATTACATCGCGTGCGCCGCGGAGAAGATATTCGCTAACCCCGGGACGATCACAGGCAGCATAGGCGTGGTCGCGGAGTTCACGAGCTACGAAAAGCTCCTCGAGTGGGCCAGGGTGGACGTGGAAGTGCTGAAGAGCGGAAGATATAAAGACGTCGGCTCCCCGTTCAGGGAAATGACCCCCGAAGACAGGGAATATATGCAGGGTCTGATAGACAACGTTTACTCACAGTTCAAATCGGCTGTTGCCGAATCGAGGGGACTCGGGGCGGCGGAAGTCGATAAGGTCGCCGACGGAAAGATATTCACGGGGGAGCAGGCGAAGGGGCTGAAACTCATAGACGAGACAGGCACTATAAACGACGCCATCGATCTCGCTTCGAAAATGGCTGGGATAAAAGGAAAGCCCGGCCTTGTCTACTATCCGAAAAAGAAATCCCAGGTCCTCGAACTCCTGGAATCCAAACTGGATATACCGGTACTCACAGGCATACCTTCCAAATACAGTTTTGGACTTTTCTATCTGGTTGATATAATTAACTGATTATGAAAGTGCTCTGGGCGCCCTGGAGGATCAAATATATAGCCGGGGATAAAGAAGAGGGTTGTATATTTTGTAAAAAACCCAAAGAAGGGAATGACAAAGAGAATCTCATATTATATACTGGTGAGACTAGCTTCATTATAATGAACCGTTACCCCTACTCGAACGGGCACCTTATGACAGTCCCATACAAACACACGAATAGCTTCTCGGACCTCACGCAGGATGAAAGGCTCGACTTGATGAACCTCACCGCCAAATGCCTCGACATACTTCAAGTCATAAAACCGGAAGGGTTTAATATCGGCATGAACCTCGGCAGGACGGGCGGGGCCGGCATCGACGACCATCTCCATTTCCACATCGTGCCCCGTTGGAGCGGAGACAATAATTTCATGCCTGTTATCGGAGACGTCAGGGTTATGCCCGAATACCTCGAAGAGACATACGAGACCCTAAGAAAGCATTTAAAATCATTAGAGAGGTGATGATATGAGATTCATAAAAGTTCTGTTCATAATATTGATAATACTATTTTTCGCAATCCTGTATACACAAAACATGGCTATGTTTACTCAGGAGTTTGAGCTCGGACTCAACCTCAAGGTATTTAACATAGGACCCTATATAACGATGAATGTCGTGATAATCCTGGCCGCGTTCGTGTTCGGCGCAGTTGTTGCGGTTATTTTCGGCGCGATGCAGTCGGTCAGCGCCGGCTCGGAATCGAAAGAGAAATCGAGACGCATCAGGGAGCTCGAAGCGAGGAACAGGGAGCTCATTGAGGAAAAACAGAGAGAGGATAAGCTGAGAAAGCCGGATTCTTCTCCCTTTACCCCGCCGTCTGCGATAGACAGCTCGTCTCACGGCAGCTGAAACCGCCGGACGGACGAGAAGCCGGCCTTAGCGCCGCAGTCACGAGCGATTTACATTATCGATATGAGAAACACAGGAAAACCAGGCTGGATAAAGGCTCAGCTCCCCAAAGGCCCCAATTACACCCATCTTAAAAACCTGATGAAGACGCTCAACCTCCACACGGTATGCGAAGAGGCCAGGTGTCCAAACATAGGGGAGTGCTGGGGCGCGGGGACCCTGACGTTCATGATCCTGGGGGATACGTGCACCAGGAGCTGCGGCTTCTGCCATGTGAAAACGGGAAAGGGCGGGGAACTCGACTGGAACGAGCCCGGGAGGGTGGCGGAGGCCGTCAAGGACCTCACGCTGAATAACGCTTACCTAACGCACATAGTGATCACATCGGTCAACAGGGACGATAAGAACTACGAGAGCGCCCGCATTTTCGCCGAGACCATCAGGAGAGTGAGGACGGAAAACCCGTCCGTGAAGATAGAGGTGCTCATACCCGATTTCAAGGGTGACTCGAATGCGCTCGGTGAGATTTTAGGCGCGAGACCCGACGTACTGAATCACAACATCGAAACCGTGCCGAGACTATACCGTTACCCGCAGCTCACCCCCGCGGGGGGAAGAAGGTCCGTAAGGCCCCAGGCAAACTACGACTGGTCGCTCAAGGTGCTGGTCGAAAGCAAGGAGCTCGGGCATGAAGGCATGCTCACCAAATCGGGCATCATGGTCGGCCTCGGCGAAGAGATGGACGAAGTGATAGAAACGCTCGGGGATTTGAAGAAAGCCGGGTGCGATATAGTTACTATCGGCCAGTACCTCCAGCCCACGAACGAGCACCTGCCCGTATCGAAGTTCTATCACCCGATGGAGTTCGAATCCCTTAAAACCTACGGCGAGAGCATCATCGGCATACCGCACGTCGAATCAGGCCCCCTCGTCAGAAGCTCCTATCATGCCGAGAAGCAGGTGCTGAAGATGTCCGGTCACTCGCTCTCCTGAGAAACGCTTCTTCAACCCCTTGCCGCAAACCTTCCGGACGTGCCCATCCGCCCGTTTTCATCTTGATAATTCCCCAAAAGCATTTAACATCTTATCCTCATGAAATACGTGATACTGCAGGGCGACGGGATGCCGGACCACCCTCTGCCTGAGCTAGGCGGGAAGACGCCGCTCGAGGCGGCGAGGACTCCAAACCTCGACAGGATAGCCAAATCCGCAATAAAATTCGGCATGGTGAAGACAATCCCCGACAACCTTCCTCCCGGAAGCGACGTCGGCAACCTGACCGTCCTCGGATATAACCCGAACCTCTATTACACGGGCAGGTCCCCTCTCGAGGCCGCGAGTATAGGCGTGCCGCTCAGGGAGGGAGACGTTACGCTCAGGTGTAACCTCGTCACTCTCGCCCCGCAAAACGGCGGCTTGATTATGGAGGACTACAGCTCGGGCCACATCACCACGGAAGAGGCGCGCGCTCTAATACTCGACCTGAAAAAGGAGCTCGACGAGAAAAACCTGACGTTCTTTCCGGGGGTGAGCTACCGGCACCTGCTGGTATGGGCGGGCGGGAACGCGGACATCCATACGACACCTCCGCACGATATATCGGGCAGAGTAATAGACGCCTTCATACCGTCCGGAGCGGGGACAGAAAAACTTAACGAATTGATCGAGCGGTCGAGGGAGATACTGAAAGACCACCCGGTGAATAAAAGAAGGGTGGCCGAAGGGAAGAACCCGGCTACGAGCATATGGCTCTGGGGACAGGGAGTGGCGCCCGATATGCCGTCCTTCGAGGAGCTCTACGGTCTCACGGGCTCGGTAATCTCGGCTGTCGACCTTGTAAAGGGGATCGGGCACTACGCGAAGCTGAAGGTGATAGACGTTCCCGGGGCGACAGGATATCTCGATACGAACTACGAAGGCAAGGTCGATTACGCTCTAAATTCATTAGAAGAAGTCGACCTGACAATGATACATATAGAATCCACGGACGAGACGGGTCACGTCGGAAAGGCGGAGCTCAAGATTCAGGCGATAGAGGACTTCGACGGGCGCGTTGTGGGACGTGTGCTCGAAGGGATAAAGAGGTTCGGGGACTACAGGATACTCGTCATGTCGGACCATCCGACGCCGATCGATCTCAGGACGCACGTGAACGAGCCTGTGCCGTTCGCGATATACAGCTCGGAAGACGAGAGCGTAAAGAATGATAAGTTCGTCTATACCGAGAAATCGGCGAGCACTTCTCCCGTATTCATCTACGAAGGGTGGAAGCTCCTCGGGATGCTGGTAGGAAAAGAGATTTAAAAACATATATGAACGCAAATACCAATACAAAGCTGCGCTTCGGTTTGTGGTATGACTTTCGTAACCCTCCTCAGTGGAGACGTCCCTACACGGACATCTACGGTGAGGTATTTGATCAGATAGTCTGGGCGGAGCAGCATGGCTTCGACGATGTCTGGCTCCAGGAACACCACTTCCACGAGGACGGATTCTCATCGTCGGTGCTGCCGATTGCAGCGGCCATAGCGGCACGGACCAAGACGATTCGTATCGGTACCGCTGTACTGCTATTACCCCTTCACAATCCTGTCCGCGTGGCGGAGGACGGGGCCACGATCGACATAATATCGGAGGGCCGCTTCCAGCTCGGTGTAGGGAACGGTTATAAGGTCGAGGAGTTCGAGAGCTTCTTAATCCCCAGAAAAGAGCGCGGCGGGCGTTCCGATGAAGGGCTGGAAATCATCCGTCGTCTCTGGGAGGGTGAGACACTCACCTTCAAGGGCAAATATTACCAGGTCAATAACGCCAAACTCGCCCCCGAGCCCGTACAGAAACCCCGCCCGCCGTTATTGGTGGGGGGATTCAGCCCCGCCGGGGTCAGGCGCGCGGCGAAATACGGAGACGGGTTTCTGGGCACCGGCCCTATTAAAGAACTCTACGACCACTACATCGCTGAGTTACAAAACCTGGGCAAACCGATAGACAATCAGTGGCTCTGCGGAGGGTATTTCTGGTTAATCCCTTCGACCGATCCCGATAAGACATGGCACGAAGCCGTAGAGCATGTGCTTTATCAGCTGAACGGTTACGCGGCATGGTTTGAAAAGGCCGGGATGCCCTTACTGCCACATATCCGGGATGCAGAACACCTCCGGGAGCTGGGCATTTTTAACGTGGTGGACGTCGATACCTGCATCGCAATGATCCGCGCATACGTGAAAGAGGTGCCGCTGACTCACTTCTACTCCTTCACGGTTCCCCCAGGCCTCCCTGCGAGCTGGGTGCAGCCGCACCTGGAGCTGTTCGCCAGCAGGGTGATACCGGCGTTTCGCTAGAGTGAACGGGCGGCGGGTCGCCGCGGACATGCGGGAGCATAACCCGTTCAATCCTTCGACTAACTCAGGACGAACTGTTTGGGTTGTTGGCCGGAGCAGAAGAGGCAGGGTAGGATCGTAAAACGCACTATGTGCGTGTGTGTTCGCGCTTCACCTCTTCCCATAGCTCGTCCATTTCGGCAAGCGATAACTCGGAGAGCTCTTTGCCGCGGGCTTCCGCCTTGTCCTCTATCCTTCCGAACCTCTCGATGAAGCTGTCGATCGCCTTGTGGGCGGCGCCCTCCGCGTCTATCTTCAAATGCCTCCCGAGATTGACGAGAGAAAAAACGAGGTCCCCCCACTCTTTCTCGATCCCGGCAGCGTCTGCGTTTTTCATTTCTTCCTCAAGCTCCGACAGCTCTTCTCTCACCTTGGCTATCACCTCGTCAGCACCGCTCCAGTCGAATCCCACCTGGGACGCCTTCTCGCCGACCCTCTGCGCCCTGAGAAGGGAAGGCATAGTGCGGGGGATGTGGAGGAGCCTCCTCTTCCTCGATTTCTCCTTGAGCTTCTGTGAATGCCATCTCTTTACCGCCTCTTCAGCGTTGGCTGCCTTCTCCTCGCCGAACACGTGGGGGTGCCTCCTCACGAGCTTGTCGTGGAGCCTGTCGACGACGTCGTATATGCTGAAACCCCCGTCCTCTTCGGCGATCCCGGACGCGAAAAGCACCTCGAATAAAAGGTCGCCGAGCTCCTCGGCGAGCTCGTCCCTGTCCCCGGATTCGATCGCCTGGATAACCTCATAAGCTTCCTCGATTATATATGATTTCAATGTGTCGAGCGTCTGCTCCCTGTCCCAGGGGCAGCCCTCGGGGCTCCGCAGGTGAATCGATAAATTTACCAAATCCTCAAAAGACTTCTTCATAATCTCTCCTTTATCATACATAATTTAAAGTGAAATAATTAACGATCGGCCATAACACTAAAATTGAACAACCTAATGAGCATACATAATGAGTATTATTTATCATTACCGCGAATTTAATATGACCGAAAGAACAGGGCAACGCGAAAGGCTCGATTTTATTCAATGCGAAAGAATATATTATCAGCTCGCAAGGCGAGGACGTGTGGAAGAAGATTATAAGCAATCTACCCGACTCTGATACGGAGATATTAGAAAGCGATCTGATACATACGGAATGGTACCCCGCGCCGCTGCTTAACCGACTGCTCAATACGTACGACATGGTGCACGGAAACGGGGACTTCTTATCGGTCATACCGGTTGCCGAATATATAGCCAGAAAGGACCTGGGCCCGATGCTGGAGTCCCTCGTGAATTTAAAAACAGCCGCCTGTGATACTGAAGAGCGCGCCGTCATTATGGAGCAGGTATTTCGACAGCGGAATTATGGAGCTGGAGCTGCTCGATCTGGAGAAAAGATACTCAGTGCTCTACCTCGACGAAATAGCGGATGAAAACAGTGCGTCCGGCGTCGCCGTCTGCAATTTCGCGGTCCCGGAATGGTTCAAAACGGGGCTGACAATGGCGGGGGCCAAATCTGCGGAAATCGTTCAGACAGGCTGCCGTTACAAGAACTCGGACGTATGCAGGTTCGAGGTGTGGTGGGAATAGTCTCTAATTCGCGATTGCGGGTGGAACGTCATATCTTCGCTAACAGTTTCTTCGGATACCTGGTCAGGTTAGTGCAGCCGTTCTTCTCCACGACCACGACGTCTTCGATCCTGACGCCTCCGGTTTTCTCATAATAAAGCCCCGGCTCCACAGTTATCACATTCCCGGCCTCGAGAACCTCGTCACCGAGACTGATCCGCGGCGGCTCGTGGATCTCGAGCCCGAGACCGTGGCCCGTGGAATGTATGAAGCCCTGGGCCTTGCCCCCTATCACCCCCGTCTCGAACCCCCGGCTTCTGAAATAGTCTACCACTGCCGAGTGGATGTCTCTTACCCTGACGCCGGCCTTGACCATTCCTATTGCGAGCTTCTGGCCCCTTAGCACGGTGTCGTACATCTTTACAAGCCCGGGTGAGGGCTCGCCCCTGACTACCGTCCTCGTCATATCGCCGAAGTATCCGCTCGCCTGAGATCTGGGGAAAATATCTATGACGACAGGCTTGTCGGCATAGATCGGGCCTTCGCCCCTGTGATGGGGCATGGACGAATGCACCCCGCACGCTACGATCGTATGCGAGGCCGTCAAACCCTTCCTCGAGAGCTCGGCGTTTATCTCTCCCTTCACCCTCTCGGAAGTGAGTAGGCCCCCCTTTAAATAGAGCCTGTTCCTGCGAATCTCGGAAGAGGCGATCATTTTTACCGCCAGGTCCATGGCCCTGACGGTTTCTTTCATGGCGTCCCTTATCATCCCGATTTCCCGGGGCGTCTTCCTGAGTCTTTCCTCGAAAAAGGGCTCCTCGTCTCTCGGTATGACGATGTACCCCCTTTTCCTGAGCCCGTCCGCGTATTTTACCGAAAATCTGCCGGGGACAATGACCTTTTTGATTTTCAGATCTCTCAAGACCAGATCCACGACATCAAGGATCTTCACTTTCTTAACCTTTTGAGCAAGCACTCTCTTCTGGTATTCGGTTAATGAGAGGACCCGATCGACTGTAGCTTCTACCCTGCCCCTGTCTATTTCGAGGTCGCTCAGCACGAGTATTTTCTTCCCCCGATGCTCTATATAGATGACCGGGTCGGGAACAAAAAAGCCGGTCCTGTAATATAGATCGGCGTTATCCTCGCTCGTGTCTATAATAAGATACGTATCTTTTTTCATTGAATTGACACTATACCTCAAGGCTAATCCATATCAAGTGAAATAGTAAGCGAGGCCGTCCTCGCAGAATCGTTCATCGGATGAATCGCGGGGGCTTTATTATAATCCTCCGGGCGCGTGTTATAATTATGTGCGGCGATAGGGGAATAAATTAAAAATAGAAGAGGGGTTATGATGAGCCACAAAAATACGGCCTTATTGCAGGTTCTTTTACTGATAATTTGTTTAACAACCGCGGGCGGGGTTGTCTCCCTCGCTCAGAACGGAGGGGAGGCCAAGACAATCTCTCTCGACCAGATTTGCGAGCTGTATCTCGACTATCCGATGTCGGCGGACGAGTTGTATAAGGATAAGACTGTCAAAACAACTGCAGAGGTCTCGGTCGTGAGGAAGATTCCTTTAATGTGCGCGGGATTCCCCGAAGGGAGCTTTACAATGGAAATCGTTACGAAGCACGGGCCGGTACTCGAATGCTACTGCAACCCGCCGGCTTCTGTAAGCACCCTCGAAAATACGCCTCAAGGGAGCAGCCTGACAGTCACAGGCACGTACAAGTCAATGTCGGGATCTTTCTCACAGAGCGACAGCGAGGAAGAACAGTGCAAGGTAACAATGCATAACTGCAGCTTTAAATAACGATGCAGACGGCGTTTAAATTTATATATATTCTGTCGGTATGCTTCTGGATAGGGAGCATATTCTTCTTTTCGTTTTTCGCCGCCCCGAGCATTTTCAAAGTGCTCCCGAGGGAAACGGCCGGAAACGTCGTATCGGATATATTCCCGAAATACTACCTCGTCGCATACATATGCGGGGGGGCCGCGATCATTACCACAATACTCATCCGGATATTCTATGAGAATAAGGCGGGCATATTGTTCGGGGTCAGGCTGGGCGCCCTGTTGATCATGCTGGCGCTTGCCGTTTACGCGGGAGAGGTCCTGAGGCCCAAAGCGGTCGAGGCCAGGGCGGAGATGAGAAGTCTTACCGAAAAATCGCCCAACTATCCGGCATCACAGGATAAATTCAGAAAGCTGCACGCCCGCTCGGCGATAATCAACTCCGCTGTCTTTATATTGGGAATTGCCATATTGTTTATCAATGCATATACTAATGAAGAGTAGGTTTCAATTTAAAAAGGGAGGCGGTTATTAATGTTTAGCGTAACTGAAAAAGCTGCTGAAGAGATAAAGAAGCTTTTATCGGAAGAGAACATTCCGAACGCAGTTTTGAGGGTCAGGGTAGTGCCGGGCGGTTGTTCCGGTTTTTCATACGAGATGGGATTCGACGACGAGACCGGGGATTCCGACCAGTTGTTCGAAAACGGCGGTGTCAAGGTAGCAATAGACGAGCTGAGTTTACCTTATCTGGAAGGCTCGGTGCTCGATTATAAGGACGGTCTCAACGGGACCGGGTTTTCGATCAATAATCCGAACGCAAAAGGGTCCTGCGGCTGCGGACAGTCCTTCAACGCCTGAGAATAAATCATAAAACCACGGGGCCGGATCCGACAGAGTGTCAATCCGGCTTTTTTCTTTGTTAATCATCTTACCAATACAAGACCTTTCAGGTTATAATAATCCGACCGCGCGTACCTGCGGGACGATATAAATTCAATCTGCGAAAGATATAAAGGGAGATTCCATTATGAAATTCGGAGTAGGTTATTACAGCCTTCAGTCACCACCGTTCAGCCCGAGGGTCCACAAGGAGCTATATGCCGAGATGCTCGACGAAATAAGCATGGCCGACCAGATGGGCTTCGATTCGGCATGGCTGACAGAGCACCACTTTCTAAAAGACGGCTACTGTCCGTCACTCCTTGTCACCGCCGCCGCCATCGCCGCCAGGACTAAAAACATACGCATTGGAACAGGGGTGCTTCTCATGCCGCTCCACGACCCGGTGCGCGTCGCGGAGGACGCTGCAGTCGTCGACCTCATTTCCGGAGGGAGGCTGATACTCGGCATCGGACTCGGCTATCGCCCGGAGGAATTCGGGGGATTCGGGAGATCACTCAGAGAAAGAAGGGGGCGGATGGAGGAGAGCATCGAGATATTGAACAAGGCCTGGGGCGAGGAGCCGTTCAGCTTCGATGGCAAATACTATAAACTCCAAGACGTCAGCGTCACGCCCAAACCCGTACAGAAACCGATACCAATCTGGATAGGGGCATTTACGGAGCCCGCGATCAGGAGGGCGGCAAGGATCGGGGCGCCCCTTTATGTGCCCGCGATAGGCATAATACCGATCGTGAAATATCTTTTCGATATGCATAGCTCGCTTCTTAAAGAGTACGGCAGGAACCCTGAAGACATTGAAAAGCCCCTGGTCAGGGAAATCTACATATCCGATCAGAAGAGCGATAAAATATGGGAAAAAATAAAAGAAAACGTCACCTATACGGCCAAGGGGTATGCGTCCTGGGGCTCCATGGTAGACCGTGAGGGGAACCTGCTTTCCGACCCGAACGCCCCTATTCTGTACGATTTAGCGAGAGAGCAATCGATAATAGGCACGCCCGAAGAATGCATTGAGACGATTAAGCGCTACACGGACGAGCTGCCCGTGAATAACCTTATCTGCCGTTTTAAATTCCCCGGCATAAGCCACGAAGAAGCGGTGAGGTCCATGAAGCTGTTCGTCGAAAAGGTGCTGCCGGCCGTTTCTTGACGCCGTGTCCGGTCCCAAGGGGCACCGCTCACGCTCAAGCCATAGCTTTGAGGGGCGTTTTTCGTTTCCGGTACGGCTTATATCCAACCGGATTGTCTATGGTTATAATATCTCCCTTTTGAGCGCGATAACGGGTAAATTGTTTCAGTATCCACGGAGAACGAGATAAATGAGCCGTCCTTCCAAACTGACTTCGATACACGAGCAATCGAGATCATATAACAAGGTAAAATCGAAAGAGATAATCGATTACGTCTATAGAGATTTCGTGCCTTATTACGAGATCCCGGATTTTCCCATGTATATAACGGCGCCCTCCGGGACGGCAATGGAGATCGTGGACGACCCCGCCGTCATTGTCGGCACCGCGGTGCTGAACAAGACGAATAAACGTGTCGCGGTTATAGCGCAGCAAATGCCGTCGGGCGACGCCGAGAGGGCGAGGCTCAATTACGGGCTCGTGAAAGCGGACGGTTACGCGCTCTCATATAATATGATGAGCTACGCGGAGGAAAACGGCCTCATGCTCCATACGTATATAGATACGATAGGCGGGGACCCGTTCGAATACTCAGCCGGGAAGCTTCAATCGTGGCTCATCTCCAACTGCCAGGCCAAGATGATCTCCCTCGGGACCAAATCGATATCTACAGTCATTGGCAGCGGTGGCAGCGGTGGCGCAATAGCTTTACAGCTCGCGCACAAGAGATATATGCTTTCCCGCGCAGAATACTCGGTAATAACCGCAGAAGGCTGCTCGGCAATCCTCTTCAGGAGCGCCGATAAGATCGAGGAGGCCCTCGAGGTGCTGCAGCCGACTTCCGATTTTATGCTGAAATACGGTATCGTGGATAAGGTCATCAAGGAGCCCGCGCTCGACAGCTCGGACTACAAAAGGAAGGTGCTGATAAATATCGAGAAAATGCTTCTGGCCGGGACGGACGAACTGGAGAAGTCCGATATGAAGTACCTGCATAATGACCTCGTGAAAAGGATTCAGGAGTGCGGGGAGGTGGAAAAACGGGAGCACACCTACCACGCCATTACGAAGAGAATCAAGAGCTGGCTCCCCCACTATTCTTTTTCCAGGACCACGACTCCCGAGGTATCCCATATGCAGATCGCGCTCTACGGAGCCGAGCCCCACTTCTGCAACGACGAGAAGGACCAGGACGGTAAGATCGTGCGGGCGGGATGCCGGAAGCACTTCGCCAAAGAGGAATTCCAGAAGAACTACTACGCATGCCCATATTGCGAGAAGCCGAACCCTATAGGGTCTCACGACTACCTCGACCTGCTCCTCAACAGCGACTCTTTCCACGAGCTCCATTCGGATTTGAGCGTCGACGATATCGATTTGAGGTTCAGCTTCCACGACTATAGCGATACGCGCAGGAAGAACGCCGGTCGTATCGAGTCGAAAGACTCTCTCGTAGTCGGGTATGGCGAAATATTCGAGCTGCCTGTCGCGGTCGCCGTAAGCGAGTTCAGGTTCATGGGCGGCTCGATGGGGGCTGTCTTCGGCGAGAAGATGAAGCTGATAGCAGATTACGCAATAATGGAGAACCTGCCTCTAATATGCGTAACCGCTTCGGGAGGGGCCAGGATGCAGGAGGGGACCGTCGCCCTTTATCAGATGGCGAAGACGATCTCGGCTATCCTGAAATTGAAGGAAGCGGGCCTGCCTTTTATCTCTGTCCTCGGCCACCCCACCACAGGCGGCGCGCTCGCGAGCTATGCCGTTCAGGGGGATTTCATAATCTCGGAGAAGAAGGCGACTATCGCATTCGCAGGCGACAGGGTCGTAAAGCTGACGAGCGGCGGAAGAGGGGTGGACCCGAACACTATGACTTCAGAGTTCTTCTCGAAAAGGGGCGGCATCCACCTCGTGACCGAGCGGAGCCAGCTTAAATCATCTATCTCCGGCGTGCTGAGGCTCACACCCTGGCACAGCAGGCTGAAAAGAGATCAATCCCCGGTCGATTGAGCCGCGCGGACCAGGACACGGGGGGCTTCGGGCCGGAGGCCTCGTTCCGGCGACAATACCGGCCTTTACGACATAATAAAGATATGAACCGCGACTCCGAGACTGAAAACAGAAATAACGATAAAAAGGCGGTGATAATAGGGGCCGGTCCCGCGGGGCTCACGGCCGCCTACGAGCTCTCCAAGGCCGGGATAAAATCAACCGTAATCGAGAAAGACGGCGTCGTCGGAGGGCTGGCCAGAACTGTCAATTACCATGGCTACCGCTTCGACATAGGGGGGCACCGCTTTTTCACCAAGGTGCGCGCCGTCGAAAACATGTGGCGGGAGGTTCTCGGGAAGGATTTTCTCAAGAGACAAAGACTCTCGCGTATCTACTACAATAACAGGTTCTTTTATTACCCTTTCCGCGTGACTAATGCACTCTTCGGTCTGGGCGTCTGGAACAGCTTCCTTATTGCGGCGAGCTACCTGAAATCACAGCTGTCCCCGGAGCTGCCTGAGGATACGTTCGACAGATGGGTTTCGAACCGCTTCGGAAGCCGTCTTTACAGCCTCTTTTTCAAGACCTATACGGAGAAGGTATGGGGGATACCCTGCAGCGAGATAAGCGCCGAATGGGCCGCACAGAGGATAAAGGGGCTCTCCCTTATGCAGGCCCTGAAAAACGCGCTCCTTAAGGATAACGGCTCCGAGAAGAAAGAGACCATTAAAACCCTGATAGACAGCTTCGATTATCCGAGGCTCGGGCCCGGTATGATGTGGGAGGCCGTGGCCGATAAAATCACCCGGGTCGGATGCGAGTTATTGCTGAACTCGGACGTGAAAAAAATACACGTCGGAAACGGCAGGGTGGAAAGGATCGAAATTAGCGGAAACGAAGCGGTCGAGTCCGTTCACGGCACGGACTACATAAGCACAATGCCGATAAGGGAGCTCGTACAGAAGCTCGATCCCGCGCCGCCCGGGGAAGTCCTCGAGGCCGCCGCCTGCCTCAATTACAGGGATTTCCTTACTGTTTCCCTCGTTATCGACCAGCCGGACGTCTTTCCCGACAACTGGATATACATACACGAACCCGGCGTAAAACTGGGGAGGATCCAGAACTTCAAGAACTGGAGCGGGGACATGGTGCCCGACCCCGGAAAAACCTGTCTCGGCCTCGAGTACTTCTGCTTCGAGGGAGACGGACTGTGGTCGATGAGCGACCCGGAGCTGATAGAGTTCGCGAAGAAGGAGCTCGAAAAGATGAACCTCGTCAACACGTCGCTCGTCGAGGACGGCTCGGTGGTGAGGATGCCGAAAGCCTATCCCGTTTACGACTCGGGCTACCGCGAGTCCCTGAGGATCATACGCGAATACCTGGGGGGTATACGCAATTTACAGCTTGTGGGCCGTAACGGTATGCATAAATACAACAATCAGGACCATTCCATGCTGACCGCGATGCTCGCTGCGAAGAACATCCTCGGGGCCGATTACGACCTATGGAAGGTAAACGCCGATCCGGAATACCACGAGGAGGCCGGAGAGACCGGAGAAGAAGACCTTTACGGCTTTCAAGACCTCGCCGGGACACAGCCGATTGTGCCTGAAGCCGTGGCGACGCAAAGGACCTCGGCACTGGACGAGGCGATTATAAAGGCCTTTGCGCGGATGGACAAGCTCGCTTTCGCCGTTTCCGTAGGGACAGTTTGCGGCCTTGCGGTCTTCCTCGCCACACTCGTACTCATATTAAAAGGAGGGCATGTCGTGGGCCCCACACTCGGCCTCCTCGGTCAATACTTCGCCGGGTACTCGGTAACGCTGAAGGGCGCCGTCATCGGGTTCGGGTATTCATTCTTATGGGGGTTTCTCTTTGGGTGGCTGTTCGCGTACTTGAGAAACCTCCTGACGGGTATTTATGTCTTCAGGATCAGCAAGGAAAGAGAGCTCTCGACTTTTAAGAATTTTATCGATTATATTTAAAGAGCCGGATTATGAACAGGGATAGAGAAGAAGAGAAACTCCTTCGGGCAGTGGTAGTACTGAACGCGAAGGTGCTGGGATTAATACTCGGCATCATTATCGGGCTGGTTATATTCATAGCCACGAACTGGCTTGTGCTGAAAGGACCTCAGCCCGGCCCTTCGGGGCAGTATGTCCTGGGCCCTCACCTGGAGCTCCTGAGTCAGTTCTTTATCGGTTACAGGGTATCGTTTCTGGGAAGTATTATCGGGTTTATATACGGATTCGCCGTCGGCACGATAGGCGGCACCCTGATAGGCTGGATATATAACCGAATCGTTCTTTTGAGGCAGAGGTATTAACGGCGTATCACACAGATCGTCCATCGCGACCAACCTGCCGCCAACCCACCGAAAACTGTTACAAATGTCAGGATTTGAGTAAAATATCATTTCGCCGGAGTAAAGATATCCGCAAGCAGGGAATGAAGATTTGACTGACGAAAGAAAGCTCAAAAGAAAATTCGTGCTCGATTTACTGAGCCCGTATAAAAAGTACATCGCGCTTATATTCGTGTTGTCGTTCTTTGCGGCCGCTTTCGACGGTATTTCCATAGGGATGCTGGTCCCGCTCCTGGGCGGAATCCAGCAGATAACAAATTACAGCCAGCTCCCGGAAGTCCTCCAATCGCTCATAAAAATCTTCTCCGGTTATCCGATTGAGAAACAGATACTCCTGTCGCTTATTCTGGTCGTCCTCGCGCTTGTACTAAAGAATCTCGTATTGGCCGTGTTCTATTACCTCACATACTGGCTCACAGCAAGATTGATCCAAAACCTCAGGGTACGCGTAGTGAATACGCTCATGGCGGTCGGTATCGGATTCTACAACAACGAAAAGACAGGCGAGCTCGTTGAAAACATTATCTATAACACCGTCCACACGGACGAGATATTCAAGAAGTCGTCGGAGATGATAAACCTCATTATGTCCTTCCTTCTATTCCTCGCCCTCCTAGTCGTATTCTCCTGGAAGCTTACCGCCGTAACGATCGTTCTATCGGCGATCATCGCGTTCGGAGTGTCTATATATATCAAAAAGATATCCCTCTACGGGTTCAAAATGATCGACAGCGGGAGGGAGCTTACAGCGTCCCTTCACGAGACTCTATCCGGAATACAGGTTATAAAGTCTTTCACGAAAGAAAGAGAGCAGACAATCAAGCTGAGGAACCGAATCGAAAGGCACGCGGCCAACCAGTTGAATCTCAATTTTTCAACGTTCATGGTCCACGTCATCACCGAGGCTTTAGGGGTCCTGGCAATCGGAATCCTTTTCCTGATAGCTATCAAGAGCGCGGATATGGACTACAGGCTCGTTCTCACCCAGATGCTCCCCTTCGTATACATACTCGCGCGCTTGCTCCCGGTGATAAAACAGATAAACCAGGCGAGGGGGATCATCGTAAGCAGGCTCCCCGCATTAGACGCCGCCTACGAACTCATAAGGCTCGATAATAAGCCCGTCCTCAGGGACGGAGATAAGCCGTATACGGGTTTAAAGAGCGGCATCGGGTTCGAGTCCGTCACTTTTTCATACGGCGGCGGCGAAAGAGCGGCTTTGACCGACGCGGGCTTCTTTATTCCCAAGGGTAAAACGACCGCTATCGTAGGCAAATCCGGGGCGGGAAAATCAACCATAATCAACCTGCTGCTGAGGTTTTACGATCCGCAGACAGGGCATATTCTTATCGACGACGAGCCTCTCAGGAATATGGCGGTCGAATCATACCGCCGTAGTATCGGCATTGTCAGCCAGGATACATTTATATTCAACGACACGGTCAGGAACAACATTGCTTTCGGTCTCATAGGCGAGCCGTCGGACGAGGTAATCACGGACGCCGCGAAAAGGGCGGGCGCGGACGAATTCATATCCGGGCTGCCTCTGGGATACGACACCATTCTCGGGGAGAGGGGTATCAGGCTCTCGGGGGGCGAGCGCCAGAGGATATCCATCGCGCGGGCCATATTGAAAAACCCGGAGATACTCATCCTCGATGAAGCGACGAGCTCACTCGATACGAGGACCGAGGAGCTTATTCACAGGGCTATCACCGAGCTCAGCAGAAACAGGACGGTCATAATAATCGCCCACAGGCTTTCTACGATCAAGAACGCGGACCAGCTCATTGTGCTCAAGGACGGAAGGGTCTCGGAGACGGGGTCAGAAACGGAGCTTATGGAGCGGAGAGGGGAATACTACGAACTTGCCACTTCCGGCAAATGACGGGTTGACTATGCCGGCGAGGCAGAAGTCCGTGTAAGCAGACGATATAAGCTCATTCGAAGCAGGGTGACATGAATTCAGCGAATCCTTTCATCTCGGTAATCATCCCCGTGTATAACGGGAGCGGCTATATCGAGGAATGTCTGAGTGCGCTCGGAAGCTCTCTCTACAGATCTTTTGAGACCATCGTAGTCGACGACGCGTCCACGGATAACACGGCTGAAATTTGCAGGGGCTTCGGCGTTACGGTCACCGGGCTCGAGCGGCAGTCGGGTCCGGCGGCGGCGCGAAACGAAGGGGCGAAGAGGGCCGCGGGGGAAATCCTCCTTTTCATCGACGCCGACGTAGTCGTGACCGAGAATACGCTCGGGCAGTTCGCGGACATTTTCATCGGCGATCCGGACATCTCCGCCGCGTTCGGGTCGTACGACGACAGCCCGAGGGCCCCCGATTTCATATCCCAGTACAGAAACCTGCTCCACCATTTCGTCCACCAGAGGTCATCCGTGGATGCGCGCACGTTCTGGGCCGGATGCGGCGCCGTGAGGCGAGAGGTCTTTTCCGAGCTCGGCGGGTTCGACCGGGATAAATACCCGGCCCCGTCCATCGAGGACATAGAGCTCGGTTACAGAATGAAGGAGAAGGGCTATGAAATAGCTCTCGATAAAAGCATCCAGGTCAAGCACCTGAAGCATTGGGACATGCTCTCCGTTATAAGGACCGATATTTTCAACCGCGCCCTGCCGTGGTCGAAGCTCATACTAGAGACAAGACTGATGCCGAGCGACATGAACCTCCGCATCAACGACAGGGTCAGCACCGCCCTCACCGGGTTACTGTTCATAAGCTCGATCATATTCGTATTAGACCTGATTGGGGTTTTCCGCGTAGTCTTATTAGCCAGGATCGCTTTATTTATGTTAATAACAGCCGCGGCGCTGCTAATACTTAACAGGGACGTATACGGATTCTTTATCCGGAAGAGGGGTCTCAAATTTACCCTCCTTGCGATACCGATGCACTTCTTTTATTACCTTTACTCCGGCGTTTCATTCTCAATATGCTGGATTAAAAAGAAGATTTCCAAAATAGTATGAATGATGACTGAATTCTAAGACCGGGAGGAGGTATACGTTCCGGTGAGCTTTTTTACATTCTCGACCTCTTCGGGTTTGTCGAGAATCTCTCCCTTGCCCATCTCGTAAAGGAAATTCGCGTTATCCCGGGGCGCATGGCTCCTCACGTTCGGATCGAAGAAGACCTCTTTCGTGTGCACGAGCCCTGCCCTGTTGTATGAAGCGAGCTCGTACTTCATGCCCATCCTGAGGGCGTCGCAGGGACACGCCTCGACGCAAAAACCGCAAAAAACGCACCTCATGAAGTCGATATTGTATACCTTCGGCCTCCGCTCGATACCGTAGTCGTCAGCGGGCTCGGCCACAATGGATATAGCCTGAGTGGGGCACGCGACCTCGCAGAGCTTGCATGCGACACACCTTATCTCGCCGTCATCGTCGGCGGGCAGTATGTGGAGTCCCCTGTACCTGGGCGGGAGCTCCTTTACCTCTTCGGGGTACTGAATGGTAATGGGCTTGAAATGTATCAGATGCCTGAGCGTAATAACGAGACCGCCGATGATTTGCGGGAGGTAGAGCTTCTCATACCAGGTGAGCTCCGGATGTTTCAGCAGTTTTATCTTTATTGCCATACAATGCTCCCTGCTTGTAACAACATATAACTTATAACATAAATCGGCGATTTTTAAAGCCGGGCCCGGTATTTATGCGCACTCTCAGTCGGCGAGCTCCCTCTTCAGCCTTGAGTATACGATCAACCCGGATACGAGCGAGACGGCGATCATGGCGGCCCCCAAGAAAAATGAACCCAGTAGAACCTTTCCGACCCCGGTCATCCCGAAGAGTATGCAACAGACCCCGAATACCCAATTTATTACGACGGGAGTGAACCGGGGTCTTTCTATCTCGGGGTTCAGATCGCTTACGGGCTTCCACCACCCCCACGGACGCACCCTTTTGTAGAAGTCCGAGAGGGTTTCGAGCGGCTCCGGGCGTGTAATGAAAGTCACGGCTACCCAGATGATCAAAGACACGGGGATCACCAATATCTGGTGCTTGAGCTCAAGAGGTATGCCCTTGGACTTGGTATATATGACCAGAGCCAGGATAGCCAAAAGAGATGAGGCGAGCGCCGAGATCTCCGACCATGCGTTTATCCTCCACCAGAACCACCTCAATAATATCACCAAGCCTATGCCGGCGCTCATTGCCCAGAGGAAAATCCACGCCTTCCCTATATTATCAATATGGTATGCAAAATAACCGGCAAGCACCGTCAATACGAGGGTGCAAATCCTTGAAACCCGTATATAGTGCCGCTCGCTCGCATCTTTATAGATGAAGCGCCTGTAAATATCGTTCATTACATATGAAGCCCCCCAATTGAGATGGGTCGAAAGGGTAGACATAAAAGCCGCCAGGAATGTTACGAATAGAAGTCCCTTGAGCCCGGGCCCTAAAAAGTTCTTTATAATCACGACGTACATTGCCTCGTCATCGCCCCTCGCGGCATCGGCGCTCGGATAAATTATCAGCGATGCTAAAGCGACGAGAACCCATGGCCACAAGCGGATGATATAATGGTTGACCGCGAACCAGGCTGTTCCGGCAACCGAATGGCGCTCGTTCTTAGCCGAGCACATCCTCTGAATGAAATACCCCCCGCCGTCCGTATTGTGAGAAGACCACCAGATGACGGTGACGTAAACGAGAAAGGTAAAAAAGCTGGATGACAGGAACCCCTCGCTCACCGGGTCGCCTCCCGACGGGGTCATAATGAACGATAGATGCTTAGCGTCTATGGTATTCAGCTTGTCGAGGAACCCTGAGAACCCTCCGATTTCGGGCGAATGAATAACCACGTAGGCGAGAACGACCGTGCCCGTAAGCGCTATGAAATATTGCAGGAAGTCCGTCAGCGCAACCCCCCAGATGCCCGACATCATCGTGTAGAAAAAGGCTATGGATATGCATATCACGATCGCTACTGTCGTATCGACGCCGAAAAATATTTTCAGCACCTTAGCCATCGCGCTGATAACCCAGCCCATCACAATGAAATTGAAGAGCGTGGAATAATAAAAGGCTTTAAACCCCCTCAAAAAAGCGGCGGGCTTTCCGCTGTAGCGGATCTCGTTCAGCTCGTTGTCCGTGATCACTTCCGCCCTTCTCCAGAGCCTCGCGAATACGAGGACTATGAAGACGTGGCTGAATACGTAATTCCACCAGAACCAGTTCTTCCATATTCCCTCGGTCCTGATCCAGCCGGTTACGGCGAGCGGGGTATCCGCGGCAAAAGTCGTCGCCACCATCGACGTGCCGAGAAGCCACCAGGACATATTTCTGTCGGATACGAAGTAGGAGGACATACTGCCGCTCGCCCGCTTCGTGAAATAGACACCGAGCACGAGGGACGCAATCATGTATGCCGCGACAATAGCCCAATCGAGCGGGCTTAAGGTGGATAACGCTGAGGTCAGGGCTGATCCCATTGCGGGGTAATTTACCTGATAAGGATTTAAGGGGATAGTAAAACTAAAATCCCAAATCGACGGGCATTTTCCCTTTCGCGTCGATATCGCCGAGAAGCACGCGGGCGGCAGAGGACTGGCATGCGTCCATGGAATCGAAGGCGCATATGACCGTATCGAATTTGTCGAATCCCCTCACCACATATGGAGAGCCGAAGGACAGGAGGGCCTTCTCCCCGGGGAGCGCGGCTAACTCGTTCAATGCGCCCCTGAAGAATTCGGGCAGTGAGGACTGTTTTTTCCAGGCCCCGACAGTTGTGTAGATCAGGCATATGAGGGCGCCGTAATCTCCCGGTTGAGCAGTTAATTTATCGAGCTCTGTAGTGAAGGTAACGGGGACCAATTTAAATTCTATACCCGCGCCGGCGAGGGACCCGGTAAATCCCGCTTCGATGTCCTCGTCCGACCGGGTTACGTCGAATACGTAGATAATTGCCTTCCGGGAGCGGAGGCTCCCGCCCTTGAGTCTGCATATCGAGCCTTCCGCAATGCGGTCGATAAGCCCTCGGCCGTCCGGTGATGGAGCGGTTGTCCGTATGGCCGATGTCGTCAGGCGCCTGTTTTTTGAGGATATTATGCGGCTCACAGACCTGTCGAGGGTGTTTATATTCAGCTCTCCCGTGGCGGCCATATCGCCGAGCCTGCTCAAGAGCGATATCGGGTCCCTGGGGTCGAGAATAATGTCGCATCCGGCATCGAGAGCGAGGTGGGCGTTGTCCCATTCGTCACCGATCCTGTTTATACCGGACATATGGAAGGAATCGGTTATGACCAGGCCCGTGTACCCCAAATCTTTTCTCAGAATCCCGTCTATGATATTTCCGGAGATAGTCGCGGGGATATTCCCGTTACCGATTCCGGGGAAGGCTACGTGGGCAGTCATGAACGCGGCGACGTCCGCCTGTACGGCGCTCCTGAACGGAACAAGGATGCCTGACTCGAGCTCCGGGAGTGTCGTATCCTGAACGGGCATAACCTCGTGAGAATCCAGACCCGTGCCCCCGTGCCCGGGAAAGTGCTTCCCGCAGGCGAGAACTCCCGCATCCTGGGCGCCCCGGATAAAAGCCGCTCCCAGGCGGGATACGAGTCCGGGGTCATCCCCGTACGCGCGGACGTTGATTATCGGGTTTTGAGGGTTTGTGTTCATGTCGAGCACCGGAGCGAATATCAGGTTCAATCCGCACTCTTTCATTTCATCGGCTATGAACCGCGCTTCCTCGTATACGAGCCCTTCGTCCCCTATGGCCCCGAGCGACATCGTAAAAGGAAAGCGCGCCCCGTCAGACAATATCTGCCCTACCCCGCGTTCGGCGTCGATGCCGAATAAAAGAGGTATCCCGGAAATCGAATTGAGTTCTTCCGCCGCGTTCTTTACGGACCGCTTATCCCCTCCGAAAATGATAAAGCCGCCGGCCCCGTATTCGCTCACGAGTATCTTCGCGAGCGGGATCGGATCAGAATCCCTGAAATCGAGCCTTGGCATTACTACCTGACCCACTTTTTCGGGCGTGCCGAGATCAGATATTTTTACTCGTTTATTATTCATACGATCAGGAAACCGGTCTTTATCATATAAAGTCCGGCAATCATAATCTCCCCATCACTATCTTTCCCATCGGGACCCTGTGCGAAGCCCCTGTGACTCGCGTGAGGTTCCCCGGGTTCCCGGAAACAAGCTCGTTGGCCAGTATAGCGAAAGCCACGGCCTCTTTCGCATCGGATGGGATCCCGTAATCATCTGTCGCCGAGCATTTGATATTTCTAAATTCAATTCGGAGCCTGTCCATCAAGACGGGGTTCCTGCATCCCCCGCCGCTGAAAATTATCTCGCTAATTTGGTAGCAGGGGAATATAAACCTCTCGTAAGAAAGTGAGATCGATTTTACCGTAAGCTCAATTAGGGTCGCCATCAGGTCATCGAGCGAAATTTCCCCTTTTTTTACACGGGTGACGAGCGCTTCTGCGCGTTCTTTTCCGAAGAGCTCCTCTCCGGTCGATTTGGGGGGAGGCTTCATGAAATAAGGGTCGGCCAGGAGCTCGTTAAGGAGTTTTTCATCCGCTTTGCCCCGCGATGCGCATTCGCCGTCTTTATCGAATTGCTTCCGTCCACTTGTAGAGATGCTCATGACCCTGTCCATGAGCATATTTCCGGGACCCGTATCGAACGCGGTCACATCTTCGAGGCTCTCGGTAATTACGGTCGCGTTCGCTATCCCGCCTATATTCTGGGCTATGCGCACCTCGCCGGGCTTCATGAACAGTATGTAATCCGCATAGGGCACGAGCGGGGCCCCCTCGCCCCCGGCGGCTATATCGCGCGTCCTGAAGTCCCCGACGGTTGTCACGCCCGTCGCCTCGGCGATTACATCGAGCTCCCCCAGCTGGAGCGTAGAGGGAATACCGTCATTCCGGGACGGGGGGTTGTGATAGACGGTCTGCCCGTGGGAGCCTATCAAATCGACCAGTTTCCTGTCTGTCCCGGACTCATCGATCACCCTCAGGGCCGCGTTCGCGAACGCGTCGCCTATGAGAAAATTGAGCCTCGAAATTTCAGCCACGGAGCATCGGGGCGTCAAGGCCTCGAGCCCCTTTCTTATAACCTCACTATATGGAACGCAGATGAATTTAATCAACTCGATCCGCGTGTCTCCGCCGCTCCCCAGAATTTTAACGAGGGCCGCGTCTATGCCGTCCCTCGACGTGCCGGACATGAGACCGACTACGAGCTTTTCTTTTTTATCGAAGAGTGATTTCAGTTTGTCTGGCATATAGAGCGGCGTTCCGGTTTCTTCCCGAGACTATTTTCAGAACAATTATTCAGAGTGAGAATTAACCAAGCGCCCTTCGTAAAAAACCGTTATTTTTCAGCAGCAGATCCTTCGCTTTTTTATAGCTGAGGCCCTTTTTCGCCATCACGACCGACGTCTTAACGTCCCAGCCGGACCTCTTGAGCAGCCCCGCCGCCTCCGGCTCGTCCACGCCCGCGATCTCCATTACTATCCTCTTCGCCCTGTCCCTCAGCTTTGAGGACCTCGGCAGCACGTCGACCATCAGATTCCCGTAGGTCTTTCCGAGCTTGACCATGGCCCCCGTCGTGAGCATGTTTAAAACCATTTTAGTCGCGGTGCCCGCCTTCATACGCGTCGAGCCGACGATGGCTTCGGGTCCCACAAGGAGAGAGATGACGATATCGGGGACACGGGTATCGGCCTTGTTACACGTGACGAGGATCCTTCCGCTCCCCTTCTTTTCGCATAAGAGAGGGCGCTCTCGACAAAAGGGGTAGTCGCGCTCGCGGCTATTCCGACGAGGACGTCCGCCTCATCGAGGCCTGTTTTTTTCAGCTCCGCTTTCGCTTCCCGGGCGGAGTCTTCGGCCCCTTCGACAGATTTCCACACCGCTTTTCTGCCCCCCGCTATTATCGCCCTTATGAGTGACGGGTCTGTTCCGAAAGTCGGAGGGCATTCGGCCGCTTCCATCACGCCCAGCCGCCCGCTCGTCCCTGCGCCTATGAATATGAGGCGGCCTCCGCGGCTCATCCTTTCGACGATCAATTCCACGGCCGCCGCGATATGCGCCTTCTCCTTTTCAACGGCATTGGCGATCGAGCTGTCTTCGGCCAGAATGAGCCCGACTATCTCGCCCGGAGAACATTCGTCGAGGCGCGCGGTGCGGGGGTTTATTTTCTCGGTAAGGAGGTGTCCGGTCTTTCGGCTTTTCGTCACGGGGATAATTATATCCCGAAGAGGGCGAATTATTAACACCGGGGGGATATATTTATTGACAATCCAGCGCTCATATAATAGATTTTCAGGTGAAAGCGGGTGTAGCTCAGCTGGTAGAGCATAAGCTTCCCAAGCTTAGGGTCGCGGGTTCGAATCCCGTCGCCCGCTCCATTCAAAACAATTACCTGATAGTAATAAAGGTTTCGAACCCGCTGAGATAATAGAACACTAGTTGGCGGCGTTATCAGATTCATCGGCCTTTTCCTGCTCGATGAAGTATTTCATGGCGGCGCGGACGAACCTGCTCCTTTCGGCCTCGCCCAAAATCCCCTTCAGGCTGTCATAAACGCTCGGATCGATGAGCAGCGCCCCGAGGGTGCCTTCCCCTCCCCGGAGCATTTCGGATATCTCCCTGAAATTGGACATCGTTTCTTTCAGCTCGGTAATCACACCTTCGTCCCCGTTTAGATTAGCCGTGGCGTTTTTCAAGTTCGCCACGGTGGCGTTCAGGTCGCTCGAGAGTTCTTTGTTATAAACGAGATCGTGCAGCGTGCCGTCCCCTTTGTCGATCTGGTTGAGCATGTTATCGAGCTTGGTAACAGCCTTATTGAGTTTTATAAGCGCGTTCTCGTCCGACTTCCCGGACTTGTCCTTCTCCCCGTATATCATCGTATTCAGGATACCGTCATTATGCTCTATAGCCTCCAGGTTCTTTTGAATGGCTTCGGAGCTTGCCCTCAAGGAGGCGAGGGTCTTGCTGATATTATTAATATTCTCTTCCTGACCGAACGCCTTGACTATCTTGTCGAGGCTCTCCGAGATGCTTATGATGTTAGCCAGCAAATCGCCCGACTGGCCGATTATGCTCGCGAACTCGATGGGAGTCTGGCTCTCGATATCGAGGGAGTCAGGGAGCTTGGCCATCGGCTTTTCGACCCCGGGTATCACTTCGATGAATTTATCGCCCAAGAGGCCTTCCGTCCTGATGGTAGCCTTTGCATCCGGGTTGATTCTGCTCATCCCGTCCCTGTTGATTTTCATCCTGACCATTATCACCTTATCGCCGACCGGATTCGGGGTGAATTCTATGTCGGTGACGGCGCCTATCCTTACTCCCGACAGCCTGACGGCCGCGCCCTTTATAAGGCCGGCGGTGTTCGTGAAGGACGTGGTGAGGGTGTAGCTCTTCTCATAGAAACGCTGCTCGCCCGTGAGGAAAAATAATATCAGGACGAATAAGCTCAGCGTTATCAATACGAAAAGACCGACCCTAAAATTCAGTACTCTCTGATTCCTCATGAACCCGATCTCCCGAGAACTAAATTAACCCGATTAAAGAGGCTGGTAATATTGAATAAATTTTAAACCGAATCAGGCTTATCGGTAAAATTATACGTCAGAAACAGAAAATTCTCAAAGCGTCCGGTCCATGACCCGGGATATTCCCAAATCTCTTTCAGATGACTTCCCGGGGTCTATTGGAATTTTGAAGCGTTCCGCTACAATATTACTTTCTCCTGAGCTCGAGTGTATCTAACTTGCCAAAATCGCAGATGGCTTCAGGGAAGAGACGTTCCTAAAATCTCACCTTCTGTAGGAGTGTAAAGATGAACAAAATACGCAGAGCCGTTATCAGCGTTTCCGATAAAGAGGGGATAGGCAATTTCGCCAAGGGCCTCAAGGAATTCGATATAGAGATTCTGTCGACCGGAGGCACCGCAAAAAGGCTGAGGGACGGGGGAATAGACGTGACGGACATATCGGAGTTTACCGGTTCCCCCGAAATACTGGGGGGGAGGGTCAAAACGCTCCATCCGAAGATACACGGGGGAATTCTGGCGCTGAGGGGTGACAAGACGCATGAAGCGCAGATGAAGGAGAACGGAATAGAGCCTATAGACATGGTTATCGTCAATCTATACCCGTTCGAGGAAGTTATTAAAAATGAAAAAGTCGAGCTCAGCGAAGCGATCGAAAATATAGACATAGGCGGCCCCACCCTTCTGAGGGCCTCCGCGAAGAATTATGAGCATGTGACGCTCGTCACCGACCCTGAGGACTATAAGGACCTGTTAAAAGAGCTCAAGAAAAATAAAGGGGCGATAACCCCGGAAACGAATTTCAAACTCGCCGTAAAGGCGTTCTCATATGTAGCGCGTTACGATGCCGCGATATCGAACTATCTGGGGGGGCTCGAAAAGGACGGCGGAAGAAATAAATTCCCGGCCGCCATTACCATGCACTTCGAAAAGAAGATGAAGCTCAGGTACGGCGAGAACCCGCACCAGGAGGGATCTTTCTATGTGCTGCCGGAAATTGACGAGCCGTGCATTTCGAATTCCGTTCAGCTGCAGGGCAAGGAGCTCTCTTTGAACAATATATATGATACGGACGCCGCGCTCGAGGCGGTAAAAGACTTTATCGAGACGGCCTGCGTTATCGTCAAGCATAATAACCCGTGCGGCGTCGCGACGGACGAGAGCGTGGTGGATGCGTTTCTCAAAGCCAAAGCGTGCGACCCGGTAAGCGCTTTCGGCGGAATAGTGGCGTTTAACAAAGAAGTGGACGAGGTAACCGCGTCAGAGCTCGCGAATATGTTCCTCGAAGTGGTCATCGCCCCGGGGTATTCGGAGAAAGCCCTCGAAGTGCTGTCGAGCAAGGGGAATCTCCGTGTAATGAAGACCCCGCCCCTCAATAACAGCGCCAAGCCGGGACTTGATTTTAAGAAAGTGGCGGGAGGGGCGCTGATTCAGGACAGGGACACGGGAGTGAACGACGATTTCAGGGAGATGAAGGTCGAAACCAAGCGCCAGCCGACCGATGAAGAGCTTGAGGCCCTGAAATTCGCGTGGAAGGTGTGCAAGCACGTGAAATCAAACGCCATAGTTTTTGCCCGCAGGGGCCAGACTGTCGGTATCGGAGCGGGACAGATGAGCAGGGTCGATTCGGTTAAGATCGCCACGTTTAAAGCCGCAATGCCGACTGCGGGAACCGTTATGGCTTCAGACGCCTTTTTCCCGTTCAGAGACGGTATAGACGAGGCGGCGAAGGCGGGGATCACCGCAATAGTACAGCCCGGCGGGTCGATAAGGGACAAGGAAATAATCGCCGCAGCGGACGAGCACGGCATGGCGATGGTATTTACAGGCGTGAGACATTTCAAACATTGAGGGGAGGCAGCGCTCATCCCGAATCCCGCATCCGTATGAATGGCGAGAGGTTTAATCAGCAGAGGATGCTGGTATTTTCCGCTTTCATTAACTACTTGCCAACTAATAAATCCCGCATTCGGCTTATAATACTATATTGCTTTGACGGTAATTCCCGTGTGCACTATAATAAGCTTTAAATGAAACTGACTGTATTTTACGATTACACTTGTCCATTCTGCTACATAACATCGAAAAACCTGGAGACGCTTTCAAGCGAATTCGATCTGGATATCGAATGGAAGGGTATAGAGATCCATCCGGAATATCCGGGAGAAGGCCAAAAGAGCAGCAGATCACTTAAATCTATAAAAACAGTTCAATCGATTAAAGGCGCGGCAGAAGAGAGCGGTATGGAGATTCTTCTCCCCGGTTTCAGGACCAATTCCAGGCTAAGCCTCGAAGCTTCCGAATTCGCAAAAGCAAAGGACCGTTTCAAGAGCTTTCACAACCTGATCTATGAAGCTTATTTCCTCGAAAGAAAAAATATCGGGGACATAGAGACAGTCCTTCAAGCGGGCGCAGCGGCGGGGCTCGACGGCACGGGGCTTGAGGAATGCCTCAGAAGCCGGACGATGTTCCATAAAGTCGAGGAAAATAAAAAGGCCGCTCAATCAAACCTGGTGACAGGAGTGCCGACTCTTATCATGGGTAATTTTCCGGTATACGGTAATCAATCTCTCGAAACCCTGAGACTTATGATAAAGAGGGCGATCGAAAGGTCAGCCTGACATCGCATTCAACCCCCACCCACCCCCACAAAAACAAAAAACCCCTTCCCTTGCATGAGCAAGAGAAGGGGTTCAATTTTTTTAACATCAAGCCGAAGTCTCTAAAGCCCCCCGGCGACGATGCCTTAATTTCTATTTAAAAAACTGGTCAATGAATATCATCAACCTGCCCTGTACCGTGAACGGGGTTTCATTGAAGTCAACACCGTCTGACTCTACCTCGTTAGCAGCGAGCGTATTAGCCGCCTGCGCCTCGAGGAGTGCATCCAAGCTGCTGCCTGGGAATACTATACCGCCGATAAGGTCCAGGTTAACGCCGGGATACATATGCCATGTGAAGGTGCCTTCAACTTCCGTACCAAGGTAGGTATCGAGACTGTCGATACCCGGGTAGGGGTTGCTTGTCTCTTCGTTGAAAGCAACTATTACCTGAGGAGTGAAGGAAAGCTCATCAATAAGCTTTACCGTACCCCAAACTCTGGCATAGTACGCGTTGAAAACGCTGCTCTCAACCTGATAGATGTTCGGAATCATGTTCTTGAAGAGAAGGTTGTCGATGTTGTAAGCCGGGTTAAAGAATATGACGCCGCCCTCTATACCATCAGAAGCAAGGTCATCACCCTTCGACCAGCCGAATTCCGCAGCGATTATCTTCATGGGCCAGCCCGGATAAACTTCCGCACGGGCCGCAAAGATGATGTTGGACGCATCTATATCGATATCGCCTACACCGTCAACCTTAATCTTACCCCAGGCTCCCTGCATTTCACCAACGAGCCTCCAGAGGTCTGTCTTATAATCGATCAAACCCGAATAGAGAACGAGGTGGTCGAGGTTAACACCGCTAACACCCGCGCCCGCATTCGGCGGCACACCCGGATCCGTTCCGCTGGTCGGGAATGTGTTGAAATCGTTCTGATGTATGTACGGGAATACATAACCGCCGATCGTCAGGTTGCCACCGGCTACATTCGGGCTATTGAAGATAAGGGCCGCAGCCGCTACATCATAACCATTTCCCTGTCCGGTAACTACGCTGTTGCCCTGGGCGAATATGTCCGAAACCAATACGAAGGTTATCGAAGAAGATCCGGCAGCAAAAGACTTAAGGTACAGGAACCTGTCGACTACGAAACCTAGGTCGCTGTATGGATCCCAACCGCCATTCGCAAGAATACCGAGACCCCAGTCAAAAGGCTGACGACCAACCCTGACGAAACCGATGTTGTGAGGCAGAACTATGTCCGCATGCAACATCCTGACATCAAAAAACCCTGGGTCGTCTATCGCTAAAGGACCGGTCAGGATTGCACCCCTGAACCTGTCGCTGAACGATAGGCTGGAATTGACAACAGTGTTGCGTCCTCCCAAAAGCTCTGTCGTCGAACCGCCCCAAATGTTGTTGTCAAACACGTTCAACTGTGCCCTGATCGTGACTGCGTCGCTGAGCACCAGCTGGGGGGTTAAGCGCAGAGTGGTATCCGCGAAAAATATGTTGTCTTTATTATTGGCAAAACCGAGATCTATGGCGTTCTGATTGCTCAACGCCGATATAAAGGTTGCGTTGCCGATGTAACGCGCTCTCGTACGCATGTAACTCGGAAAGCCGCCCAAACTGAGTTCGACTGCGAACGTTGGCACGGCCATACATAGAGCCAATAAAAACATAAAAAGCCATTTGGCTTTACTCATCTCTCCTTACCTCCTTTGATTTAGTTTTTAAAGTTCTGAGCTTACTCTATATAAATTAAAATCTTTTGTCAAGAGGTTTTTTTGCCCACTATAACAACCCTCTCGACACTTCTCTCTCTCCCTTTCACACATTCTAACACACTTTGTTTAAAAATCTAGCTCCTGTGTGAAAAAAATGTAAAAATCTCTAAATTCCATGCCCTAATTATATACCATTTTTAATGTAGGAAATACGGTGTCTGAAAAAAAATTAACCTAAACATGTCCTTAACAATATATTGATACCGACTTAACAATAGGCCTGTACATTATAAGTATATGAAAATCCTAATAATTTCAGATATCCACGCGAACTGGCACGCACTCCAGGCGGTTCTTGCCAAGGAAAGCTATGACGCGCTTATATTCCTTGGAGATGTGGTGGACTTCGGGCCGGACCCGAAAAACTGCGTCAATTTCCTCATGAAGTCCTCGAAAGCGCGCTTCTGGGGGGTCAGGGGAGACCATGACCACGCCCTGGCTTTCGGGACAGGCAGCAACTGTTCGGAAGAGCTCAGGAAGATCTCCAATATCTCGAGGGAATGGGGAGAGTGCTTCCTCTCGGGCGAAGAGGTCGGGTTCCTGAGGAGGCTCCCGCTCGACAGGGATTTTTCGGTGGACGGGATCGATTTTGAGATCGCGCACGGCTCGGACCCCTATTCCTATATATTTTATAATATGGTCATCCGGGGTGAAGAACCTTGTGCGGAAGCTTACGATAAATCCATAGGCGATGAGAAACGAAAATTCATACTGACAGGGCATTCTCATAAACCGTTCGTGAAAAATATAGGGGATACCACGATACTCAATCCGGGTTCCGTAGGGCAGCCGCGGGACCACGACCCGAGGGCCTCATACGGGGTAATCGAGAACGGCGAGGCCTCGATCAGAAGAGTGGGCTACGACATCGAAAAAACGGTCAAGGACCTGGCAAGAAGCGGAATGCCTTGCGGCGTTAAAACGAGACTCATATCCATGCTTGTCTCGGCATCGGTCATTAATTAAACCAGTTCGGCAGGATTCCCCAATTATCGACGTCCGGCTTCAAACGCCTTTCCCCATCCCCGAATTCCTATGTGTTCCAAAGCCGGAAAACCGCCCTTTGCGGCGGGGTTCTTATTGAAATGATCTTATTAAGGACAACTCGAAGAAAAAATCCAGGGCCGTAATCAGCTTAATTTCATTCCCTGTTAATTAAAATGAAGCCCGGCACATGAGGCCGTCTCATGTGCCGGGCTTCGGAGGTTTTGGAGCCAGAATGAAAAAGGGAGATGATCTTATTTTCTTATATTCTTTTTATGTAACCCCGACTCCGATCAAATCAGAAAGCGGCCTGTACCTGCAGCCTGAATATGTTCGCATCCACATCGGGGGCGCCTTCGGTAAACTCGTTTCTCTGAAACGTATAGTTGGCCATTAGCTTCCACTTGTGGTTGTGCGACATGTAGTAATTTAAACCCGGCGAGAGCTCCCACTGCCTGCTGGTCACGCTCGTGTCGGGCGGTACGACCCCGGAATTCGTATCGAAGTCCACCAAGGCATACCTTGCCGCGATCTCAACCGTCTTCGGTAAAAGGAACACGCCGGCCTGGACCCTGAAGCCCTGGTCAAAGGCGGTATCCTGAGGGCCTGTGTCAGGCGCGATCCACCTGGCGTCGTATTCACCCTCGACGTTGAAGTAGCGCATTTTAAAGTTCATGTCAGCCGTTATCTGCGTGAAATCGCTGGACGGGTAAGCCAGCTCCTCGATCCTGTCACAAACCCCGCCGTTGGGCGTCTTAACCGCACAGTCGAGTCCCGGCAGCGTTGAAGCGCCGAAACCTGCCGTGAACGTTGGTTTTTTAGCAAAGTTCGGGACCAGCTCATATGCCTTGGCCGTCGGGAACGTACCGTTGGCGTCAAACTTATAATCGTCGTCTCCTCCCAGGCCCAGCTGTATCCTGCCTACATAGAGCATGTTGGAGTCAACGCTCGTACCGTTTATACCGTCTCCGTTAAATACACCGAGGCCGTACGAAACGTTATTATTAGCACCTATGCCTCCCACGAGTGCGAGACCGCGGTCCCTCTCGAGAGAGAACTGTGAGTTCACTATCGACCTTTCGATAAACTGCAGCGCGGACGAAGAGTTGAGCTCTTCCCTGTTGAACGGGACTTTCCACTGACCTATCCTGGGTGCGATCTCCTTCTGATATGCCGCTGTGAAATACATGTCCTTCATCAGAGAGCTGCTGGCAGGGTCTATCATGAACGTATAATAGAACCAGGGCGCAAACGCAATACCGGACCACTTCAGCTCGAGCCTCCTCAACTGGAAGTTCGTCGCGACGTCCTTTTCGTCCGTATCGTTAACTGAACCGAGTATCTGAGCCAGTATGCTGAATTTCATTTTAAAAGGCATGCCGTCCTTATCGGTCGACTCAAAAACAAAACCGCTGTCATACTTGGCCATAAACTTGTTATACCATGCATCCTCGTCAACTGTCTCCTGCTTCGTCTTTATTTCGGCTATCTTCTCCTGATCAGCCTGCCTCGCATTTTCCATCAACTCTATCTGCTGTTGAAGTTGTTGTATCTGCTGCTGATTCTGGAGCTGAATAGCCTCGATCTGCTGCTTTAATTCCTGTATCTGCTGTTTAGTCGACTGCGCTTTCGCCGGAATCCCGGTAAGCGGCAGGGCTAAAACTGCAATAACTAGCAGTTTCAGTAACGTCTTCATCTCTCGACCTCCTCCTTCAGAATAGATTTGGCTAGATGTTATAGAGGTATAATGAAATTGATGTGAAATTAGTGTTAAGATATGGTTAAGGGGGCCGCATATAGTTGCAAGTGCCCACTTATCGTTTAATCTAAGGGTAGAGTTTCCCGTATGCTTAGAACAGGTTAGATATTATGACTGAAAAACTTATAACGATAGTCGAAGACGAAGAAGACATAGTTAAGCTCGTAAGCCACCACCTGAAGAGGGAGGGGTTCAAGGTAAAGGAGTTCCATAACGGCAGGGATTTCCTCTCGTATATAGAATCCGTGGTCCCGGACCTGGCGGTGCTCGACATCATGCTGCCGGGAATAGACGGGCTCGAGATCTGCAGAATCCTGAAAAACAAATCCACGACCGCTTCCGTGCCCATAATCATGCTGACCGCCAAGGCTTCCGAAGCGGACGTAGTGGTGGGGCTCGAACTGGGCGCGGACGATTACATCGTAAAACCGTTCAGTCCCCGGGAGCTCGTAGCCAGGGTGAAGACGGTTTTAAGGCGTACGGGCACGAAGGAATCGGAAGATAATATAATCAAGGTAGGCCCGCTTATAATAAACACCGAAAAGTACGAGGTCTCGGTCGATAACGAAAAGGTGCTGCTGACAACGACCGAGTTTAAGATCCTCGAAGTGCTCGCGGACGGAAAGGGCAGGGTATTTACGAGGGACCAGCTCCTGAAAAAGAAAAGGCTCTGGGGGGACGATAAGCTGGTATACGACAGAACTATAGACGTACACATTAAGAATCTCAGGGAAAAGCTGGGCCCTGCGGGGAACATGATAAAAACAGTAAGAAGCATAGGGTATAAACTAGAAGAGTAGGATCCGGTTGAGCATTTTTTGGAAACAGTTCATTTCCAGTTTTCTGATAATATTCCTCATATTGTTCCTGTTCACTCTCCTCGTAATAGGCGAGCTGAAAGACTACGATAAATCGCTGACCAAAGAGAGACTCCTGACCGCGGCGACCCTCGTGAGCGAGGTCCTCGAACCCTCCATAGATAATGGGAATCCGGCAGAAATTCAGCACCTGGTATCGGAACTCGGTCAGAAAACCGGGGTCAGGATCACCGTCATAGACGAAAACGGCACTGTGCTCGGGGACTCGGCCAGGAACCCCGCGGAAATGGGTAGCCATAAGGACAGACCCGAGGTAAAGGAAGCCATCGCGAACGACGTCGGGGAAAGCAGCCGATACAGCGAGACCCTTCAGAGGGAAATGCTCTACGTCGCCATCCCGTACAGGGCTTACGGGAACCGAATAAGGGCGGTAATACGGACATCCCTCCCCCTGAGCTTCCTGCAGAGTTCGATCCACCCCGTAGAAAGGAAGATTATATACCTGGGGGGGATACTTACCGTAGTGGCTCTCCTGCTCTCGATGGCTCTCTCAAAATCGTTAAGCTCTTCGCTCCGGGGAATAATCAACACTTCCGAAGAACTCGCAAAGGGGAACCTCGACATCAGCATCCCCGTAACCAACGGAAAATCGGAAATTTCCAAGATCTCGACCGCGCTCAACCGGATGGCTCAGAAATTAAACGAGCTCTTCAAGCAGTTGTCCAAGGAAAAGAACCAGCTCGAAGCCGTGCTCAGCGCCATGAGCGAGGGGGTAATGGTCGTATCCCACGAGGGCAGGGTCATCATCATCAACAGCGCTCTAAAAAAGATGTTCAACCTGAAAGACGACCCCACGCGCAAACAGTACTGGGAGATTTTACGGAACAGGGAACTGACAAAGCTGGTTGAAAGCGTGCTTGAGAAATGGATGCCCGACTCGAGGGAGATATTCTATCTGTACCCGGACGAAAAACACTACTTCGTGAACGTTATACCCCTCGATTCCCCTGATAAGGAAGTCATAGTCGTAATGTTCGACATAACCGATTTCAAGAGGCTCGAGAAGATAAAAGCCGATTTCATAGCGAATGTCTCCCATGAGCTGAGAACCCCTCTTACCGCCATCAAGGGATACACAGAGACGCTCGAGGAAGAAGCCTACGAGAGCCCTGAAGACCAAAAACACTTTGTGAGGATCATCAAGCGCCACACGGACAGGCTGATTAACCTGGTTTCCGACCTGCTCGTCCTGTCGGAGGTCGAAAGCAGGGACTCCCTTTCCAAAGAGAACTCCGCAAACGACTTCGAAGAGATCGACATTAACGAATTGATAAAGGCCTCGCTCGACGCGCTCAGATCGAAGGCTCAGGAAAAGGGAATCGAGGTGTCATTCAGGGTCGACACGGGCGTTTGCAGACTCAAGGCAAACAGGTTCCTCCTCGAGCAGATGTTCATCAATTTAATAGATAACGCCGTGAAGTACACCCCTGAAAACGGGAAGGTCGAGGTCAGGGTCTCAAAAGAGGACTCGCATATTCTGGCCGAGATAAGCGATAACGGCATAGGCATACCGAAAGAGCACCTCCCCAGGATATTCGAGCGTTTTTACAGGGTCGACAAGACACGCTCGAGAAACCTGGGCGGCACAGGCCTCGGGCTCAGCATCGTCAAACATATAGTGATAATGCACGGAGGCAAGGTAGAGGTCCAGAGCGAGGAAGGGAAGGGGAGCAAATTCAGCATCACGCTCCCCGCGTAGGGGAGCCCGGGGGCGGGGCGGATAAATACTCAGGCAAACAGACCCGGCTTGTTCAACACTACATCCCGCGGATAAATCAGGCACTCCTGCCGATCGGATAAGACCCGAGGACCTTGAGGTATACGCAATGTTTAGCCACTCTATCAACGAGGCTCTTGATCGCCTTATCCTCCCTGTGTCCCTTGAAATCCACAAAAAACAGATACTCCCAGGGCCTTTCCTTGGACGGCCTCGATTCGATTTTGGTCAGATTCACGCCTGCTTCGGCGAAGGGCTGAAAAAAGGATTTCTGGAGCTCGCCGGGCTTATCCCTGAGGGTGAATACGATCGAAGTTCTGTCGTTCCCCGAAGGGGCGCTCACGCGGCTGCCGACCACAAAGAATCTGGTCGTATTCCAGTTATTATCTTCGATGTTCTTCTCGAGAACCTTTAGTTTGTATATAGATGCCGAATGCCGGCTTGCCACCGCCGCAACCCCTTTACTCCGGGATGCGAGCTTGGCGGCTTCCGCTGTGCTGGAGGTTTCACGGATTTTCCTGTTCGGCAGGTTTTTGCCGAGCCACTTCCTACACTGGGCGAGGGGCTGCGGATGGGAAGCTATTACCTTGATATCCTTGAGCGAGCCGGATTTCGAGAGGAGGTACAGGTTGATTTTCTCGAAAAGCTCAGCCGATATCGTGAGGTTCGAGCCGGAAAGCAGGTCGAGCACTATACCTATAGAACCTTCGATGGAGTTTTCGACCGGCACGACTCCGTAGGACGCCCTCCCGTTCTCGACCTCCTCGAATACGTCCCCGAAACCCGTTACGGGCAAAAGTTCGGCGGAGCCGCCGAACTCGTGAAAAGCGGCCTGGTGCGAGAAGCTCCCTTCCGGACCGAGGAAAGCAACTTTAAGCGGCTGCTGAAGGGCGCGGCAGGCGGAGATAATTTCACGGTAGACCCTCAAAACGGAAACGTCCGATAACGGGCCCGGGTTCATTTCCCTGAGCCTTTCTTCAATCTGACTTTCCCTTACGGGGTCGTATACGCCGACGTTATTCTCGGTCTTGAGCTCTCCGATCCTAAGGACGATCTCGCCGCGTCTGTTCAGCAAACCGAGTACCTCGCGGTCGAGGTCGTCTATTTTTTTCCTGAGTTTTTCGAGGTTATCGGAGGAGCCCATTTTTATTGTTCGAGGTGAACTAGGGACAATGATAGCAACAGGGGAAAATTATGTCAAATAGCCGGGTGGAATTATCAGAGATATCCGCGCACGGCATCGGGGGAGCGCGGTTTTTATTATACCCGCAGCATTCAGAGCTCCCTCTGAAGCGCACCGGAATCGGAAAGGGCGGCTTTCCTGATCACGGATTTATTCACGTAGATCGGCGATTTCATCCTCGTAGCAAGCGCAATCGCGTCACTCGGGCGGGCGTCGATATTCGATACCTTACCGTTCACCGACATGACCACCTGGGCGTAAAACACCTGGTCGCGAAGATCCGTTATTACGACCCTCTTAACCTCGGCGTTCAGCGTCCTTACCATCGCCGCCACCAGGTCGTACGTGAGCGGGCGGGGCGGTATCACACCTGAAAGCCCGATCTCTATAGACCTGGCCTCGCAGAGTCCTATCCATATGGGGAGAACCGTTTCCTTCTTCTTGTCCGTGAGAAGAACAATCGGCGTCTGGGTCACCCGGTCGAAACCGAGGGCTTCAATTTCCATCTCCTGTAGGCTGTCCTCGTCCTTCTTCTCAACACCGGGAGCAACCGAGACTGCAACGAAAACGATTACGCAAAATGCCATCCCTATCGACCCCGACCTGATGCTCATATATGAGTACCTCCGGGATTTAGAATATCACATACTCATAAAAATCAGTATGCGAAAGACGCCTGAGGGAGCGCGGCGTTAAACGTCACATGTTAAACGACGGAAGGGGGCTTATTTCTCCCCTATGACATAGAGGCATCCTTCCGGCCCTATTATCGCGGAATGAACGGCGCCGGCGGGAACATCGAATCTCTCGCCCGGCCCGTATGTCACTGTATTTCCCTCGGATGTTACGGTGATCAACCCTTCTATGACGACGTGGGCGGTCGTTCCGCGGTGAGTATGGTCCGGGTAATGGGCATTCGGGCGGTCCCTGTGGATGAAAACCCCGGAAAACCCTTCCTCGCGGAGCTTTTGCTCATAGCTATTTTCGTTCATGGCTTATTGCTTAACGGGATTGATTCGCGAATGAAACCGGATATGCGTGTCAAAACCTTGTTATCGTACCTTTTTCGAACCTCGGGTTTTTTATCGTGCCGAGGATTTTACCGCCCAAGCTCCCGTCCCTCTGTGTCGCCAGGTACGGAGCCAGAAGCCCTTTGTACTTGGCCATCTGAGCGCCCTTCATCTCGAGGCGGTAGCCCAAATCGATAAGTCCGCCTTTGGGTATCTCCCAAAAAAGAGGCGTCGTCCCGGATATCTCCAAATCGATGTCCTTGCCCGTCACGTTAAATGCCAGGATGTTCGTCCTCTTCCCATCGATATTCCCCTTCACCACTGACTTGAGGTCGGTAAAGCTTGGGAGGCTCAATCCCTTGACCTTAATGTCCTTCATATAGAGCCGGTCAATCTCGAACTGGAATTCCCCCTTGGCCTGAGGCTCGAGCTCGATATGCATGCTGCCGTCCATAACGCCGCCCAGAGAAAACAGCTTGGCGTCGTCGGAGGAAAGCAAGGCAGGTATAGAATCTATGGTGACGTGTTTCACCGTAGCCTCTATTTCCCTTGTGCGCGACCCGGCTATGCTCACGCTCCCTACGACTTCTCCGTTCAGGAGCTTTGCTTTGAAGGGGAACTTCTTGGTCCCCAGTATCAGTGCAAAGACCGAGGGCCTGATGCTGAGACTATCGACCTTGAGGAACCGGTCCTTGGTTTTGTAGAGCTTTACACCGCTCAGCTTTATGCTTAGAAGCGGGGAGACGCTTGCCTCGTCTATATCCACCTTATAGGGGGTGCTGCTCTCTATCTCGGCGATAACGCGTTTTTTTATAAGCTCTCCGGGGAAGGTAATAAAGATAAAAACAATAAACGCCGCCAGGAAGAAAACAACATAGGAAAACGGCTTAATATGTCTCATTTTCATGAGCTTTTCTCTCATATCAGCCGAGCTCCCTGAACTCGTAGGTCGACACGCGAAGCTTGACGGTCATGGAATCAGATTTGTTGAATTTCGTGCTTATATTCAAGTTCGATACCTTGAGGAATGACGGCGTATTCTGAAGCTTGTACAATATATCGATCAGGTCCTTGAGCGACAGGTCTTTCAGCTCGACATCGATGCTCTTCTCCTCAAAAAAGTCCTCGGACTCGGCCGTCCTTAAGTTTACATCCTTTATAGAAAAGTTCTTTCTGTCTATATTCTCGTCAAGGAGTATCTGTTCCACGACGGATATAAGGGGCTCGTTCTCTTTTTTTATCTTGCCGGAGAGCTCGGTTATTTTTTCCACCGAGCCTTCGTATTCGCTCCTCAAATTCTCTATCCTCCCGAGCTCCGTCTCGAGCTGTATTACCTGCTTCTCGAGACGCTCCGTACCGGACCAAAAGGTGTGAAAGACAATATACGCGATTAAAAGACATAGGCCCGCGACACCGATCCTCATCGCCCTTACGTCCCTTTCCGACGAAGAGTGACGGGAAAACCTCTCGCGTAACTCGCTCAAAACCCTTTTAACGCTCTCGATCGCAGAACCTAGTTCCATATCACGCTTCCGTTTTCACAACCAGGGATAACTCGAACTTCGTTTTACCGTCGACTGTGTTTCCCGTCTGATTTCTCGTTACGGACTCAAATATGTTGGATTTGGACAGGGCCTCTTCAATTTCCGTGACTTCCTGGTAAGAATCGCATACCCCCTGAATCTTGATTTCGTTATCGCTTTCGAATTTAATATCGTTTACCACGAGCTTCATGCTCGCGGGCAGGCTGCTGGATATACCCCTCAGCACCTCGAGCGGCGTGCTCGCGCCCTCCACTCCCCGGATCAATTTGAGCTTATCCCTCTGCTTCGTTACCTCGCCTTCCATGAACTGGGCCGGCTTCGGAATTACCTTCACGTCGGGAAATGTGTCCTTTACGACCTGCGCGATCTGCCCTTCGAGGACTTTGACTTCCTTTTTAAGCTCGAAATATCGCGATGCGCTGTTGTAAAGCAGCAGAACGAACAGCAGGGCGAATAGAATTGCGGGCGCCATGAAAACCCTTCTCAGCTCCCGGTCGGAGCCCGCGTACTTGAACTCATCCTTCCTGTAGTTAAGGTACCCGTTCTTAAAAGAGCTCCCGTAAAGGGCGAGCGCGTATGACCTCGCGTATAAAGGAGAGTTCTCGACGCCGAGATCAGGGATAAAGAGCTTCTTAACATCCCTCCCGAATTCCTTTTTAAAAAGCTCGGTTAAACCGGGGGCCTGGGACAAAGCCCCTGAAATCAGAATCGTGTTTATTTTTTCTTTCAGCTCCGTCTCGAAAAAATGAAGTGTTTTCTTGATCTCGCTTATGACAGGCGAAAGACATAGCTTCAAATGCTCGCCGCTTTCCCCCGAAAGCTCCGCCTTCGTGAACCCGAATTCTTCGACCGGAACCCCTCTCAATCCGCATAGACTTTCGATGAAGGACTCGACCGGCTTCCTGGACGACCTCACACGCTTTATCCCGTTTTCATCGAAAAGCGCAAAGCTCAGGTCCTCCTCACCCATATCTAGAAGCATAACGGGCCTCAGACCCTCGACCAGCTCGTTAAGGGCGCCCAGCGCAACAGGCGTGTAGGTAATTATCTTCGGGTCGATTCCGGCTTTATTGAAATAACCTATCGCCCCGGCTACTTCCTCTTTTTCGAAAACGCATACGAGCGCCTCGCTTCCGGTATCTCCCTTCACGAGCTGGTAGGCGTGGCTCTTTTCACGGGGATCGAAAGTGGATATGTTCTCGAGCTCGAAACCGTATACCTGGTCTATCTTTTTCGGGTCGGTGAACGGGAATTTTATAACCCTCATCGAGATCGGGTCATTCGAGATGGAAACGGCGACGTCGCCTTTGGGCAGTGAGTATTCCCTGAATACATTATTTAATGCTTCCGGTGAGTCAGGAGTGAATTCGGAGGATTTCGTCCGTATGATCTGCAGAAGCTGGACGTCTCTTAATCCTCTTTTAATCAAGGAGACCCTTGCATCATTCCTGCCTATATCTAGCCCTGCGAATCTACCGTACATGTTTAAGTAAATTACTTAATCTTGTCCTCTAAATCTAAAGTAAAGCCCTTTTAAAGTCAAATAGATTCTATATGCCCTTCGCCCTCGAGAGCGTGAATACGGAGACCCTGGAGGCGCCCGCCTTGAGGATCTCCCGGGCGCACTCATCCGATGTGGAGCCGGTCGTAAAAACGTCGTCGACGAGGAGTATGGACCTTCCCTTGAAAGACCCGGGGGAGGTGACCGAAAATGCTCCCCTTACGTTCCTCCTCCTCTCCTCCTCGTTCCTGAACTCGATCTGCGGCCGAGTGTCCCGTATTTTCTTAAACGTGAGCAGGTCGCACTCTATTCCGCTCCGCCGCGCCAGGTTGTATGCCAGTACGGCCGACTGATTGTATTCCCTTAGTCTAAGTTTGCTTATATGCATCGGAACGGGGACAACGAGGTCGAAACCGCCCTGGGGAAAGAGAAAATTCCCGATCATCAGAGACGAGAGAAAACCTTCGAGACCGAGCCTGCCCTGATATTTGAACTCATGAATCATGTCCCTGATTTTACCTTCGTAAAGAACGACGGAGCGGGCCGCTTCGAAAGAGAAGCCCCCCCTCAAACACCTTCCGCAAAGATGACCTGGTTCGCTCCGGGGTGGAGGGGCTAAGGCGCCGTCATAATTTTCATCGCTGAAAAAACCGAATGGAGTCCCGCACTTGCCGCATGAGGAAAACTCCCTTAAGAACTTCATCTCCGAGAGGCAGTTATCGCATACCGGATACTCACCCTCGACCGGGGCTTCGCATCTGGAACAGACACTTGGAAATATAAGATCGAGCATTATACAGGACGCTGAGAAATAAGCCATAAGACCTTTATCCGGCATTTGAGAATATGATAAAACGCCCTATACCCTCATCGGCATTATCACGGACAAATAAACCTCGTCGCCTTCCGGCCTGAGGACCGCGGGGCTCAGTTCATCGATCAGTCCGATCTGAACCCTTTCCCCGGTTATCACTTCAAGGACATCCATCAGGTACCTCGCGTTGAATCCGAGCTCGATCGGGTCGCCCGAATAATCGAGCGGGACGGTTTCTTTCGCCTCGCCTATCTCGGGCGAGATGGAGATGAGCGTCATTCCGCCCTTGTTGATTATAAACTTCACGCTCCTCGTTTTCTCGGATGAGAGTATCGAGACCCTTTTAAGCGCCTTGAGAAACTCGTTCCTGTCGAGCGCGAGCGTGGCCTTCGTGACTTCCGGCGTTACCTGGCGGTAGTCGGGGAAATCGGCGTCAATGAGCCTCGCGATAAGTATTATATCCTCCCCTTCGGCCATGAAGAAGTTGTCGCCCGCCCCTATCCTCACCTTGTCCGAAAGCTTGAGTACCTTCCTCAGCTCCGCCACCCCTTTCTTCGGCACTACGAAGCCCTTGCCGAACTTTACCCTGCTGTCTATGTCCTTTTCGACGAGCGACAGACGGTGGCCGTCCGTGGCCACGAGCCTCAGGCTCTTGCCGCCCGCTTCCTCGAAGAAAATACCCGCGAGGTTCCTCCTCAGCTCGTCCGGAGAGACGGCAAAAATTGTCTTCGATATCATCTCATCGAGAAGCGCGCTCTCAACCGAAAAAAGGTTATCCGAATGGAGCTCCGGAATGATTGGAAAGTCCTCGCTCGGAAGCCCGGCTATTTTGAACACCGCGGACGATGCCCTGATTTCCACCCAGTGGTTCCCGATTTCCTCGACCTCTATATCACCCGTCTCGAGCTCCTTCACTATCTCGTATAGTTTCCTTGCCGGCAGCGCTATGCTTCCCGGCTTCGACACTTCCGCCGGGGACCACGTGCTCATGGTCGTTTCCAGGTCCGTAGCCGAAATCCCTATCCTGTTTTTGCTGACGTTCAGGAGGACGTGAGAGAGCACGGGCATCGTGGCGCGCCTTTCCGAAATCCCCTGGACAAGTCCCAGTTTGAGTGAAAAATCTTCCGCTCGCGTTTTAAACTTCATAGTTTCTACTCCTGCTACGATATTCAATCATATTATATATATATTAGTAGTAATAGTAGTAGGGCCTGTTAAATTGTTGAAAAGTACTCAAACTTGTCTTAATTAAAAGGATTTTGATGTTAATAAACCTGTTGACAATCTCGGTGTTCTATCCACAGCTATACACAGGTGTTGTCCTGAAATGCATAATCCCGGTTCTTCCACAAAACTGTCCACATGGTTATTCACGCCCTATCAACTCGTTAAACCCTCGATCTTTCTCGAAAGCGTTTTGACCGTGCTTTCGAGAGACGGGTCTTTGCCGAGGTTGTTTTCTATCTTTTTAACCGCGTGAATTACTGTCGAGTGATCCTTGCCTCCGAACTTTTCTCCGATTTCCGGGTAGGAAGCCCCGGTGTACCTTCTGGCGAGATACATGGCGACCTGCCTCGGTAGTGAAATATTCTTCTGTTTCTTGTCGGATTTCAGGTCCTGAACCCTTAGCCCGTAAAAGTTCGCGACTTCCCTCTGTATGCTCTCTATGCTTAAAAACTTCTTGTCCTGCTGTTTCAGTAAGGTCCTCAACACTTCCTTTGCGAGATCGAGCGTAATTTCGGTTTTGAACAGCTGGGCGTGGGCGATAATGTTCGTTAGCGTGCCTTCGAGCTCCCTGATATTGGAAGTAGTGTTTTGGGCGAGATACAGTGCGACCTCGTTCGGAAGCGTGATCCCCTCAGACTCGGCTTTATTCTTGATTATCGCTATCCTGGTCTCGGTTTCAGGGGGCTGTATGTCGGTAATGAGGCCCCATTCGAACCTCGACCTGAGCCTCTCCTCGAGGTACGACATGTCCTTCGGGGACTTATCGCTCGTGAGCACGATCTGCTTTTTCGATTCATAGAGCGTGTTGAACGTATGGAAGAACTCCTCCTGGGTGCTCTCTTTCCCGGCGATGAACTGGATATCGTCTATGAGGAGCACATCGCAGCCGAACCGGTACCTGTTCCTGAAGTCTTCCATTTTATTCGACTTGATGCTGTTGATGACCTGGTTAGTGAAGTGCTCGGCAGAGATGCAGCATACCCTGGCCATGTTTGATGTGGATTTAATGATGTAGTTTCCTATAGCGTTTATAAGGTGCGTTTTTCCGAGACCCACGCCGCCATATATAAAGAGCGGGTTATACGCCTCGCCGGGCTTTCTTGCGACAGCCGTCGATGCCGCGTGCGCGAACTGATTGCTCGGGCCGACTATGAACCTGTCGAAGGAATAGTTGGGGTTAAGCGATCCGGTGAAAAGCTTTCCCGGTCCCGTGTCTTTCGGCTCCCTGGTCTCGTCAGCGGTTCTTTTATCTTCCCCGGGATGCTTGTCCTGCTCCGTGACGATTTTTACGGTAACGGCTTTTCCGTAGATTTCCCTTATCGTATCCCCGATGAATTCGAGATAGTGGTTGTTGATCCAGTCCTTGTCGAACTCGCTGTTGGCCCTGAGTGTAATCGAATCCCCCGTTTCGGAAAGGGGCTTGAGCGGCGCGAACCAGAAAAAGACTTGCGGGTTGGATTTCTTTTTTATCCTTTCGAGAACCCGGTCCCAGACTATTATCCTATGTGTCGAGTCTTCACCGGGCAGGTGAGGCTTGGTAGGCCGGAATGATTGTCCGATAAAGAATTCGAGGCCTTTTCCTTCGTCTTTTTTTTCTGTGAACAGCGTTCTGAGATTATGTTTCAGGGGCGTTCTTTTAGCGGCCAATGTCCTCTGCTCCTCCAAATCAAGAGATAACTTGTCCACATTCCATCAACAACTTGTGGATAGTTATTTAATCAGTTTTAGAATGTGAATTAAGCCCCACCCAAATCCGTAGGTTACATCCTAACAGATGCAAAAATATATTGTCAAGTTTTATTTTTTTTCCGATGGATTTCAGTTGATTAAGATTTATTGTTGAAGGTCGGAAGGCATTTTTCGACATAGTCGGGAGCGTATTCGGACGGACGCAACCATCCTGTGAAGATTGAGTTTTTGACTCTTTAAAAAACGGAATTTTTGTGTGCGATTCGCGGATGAGCCCTTAAACAAGGCTTTTGCCGAGCGATGCGCGAACACCCTTCTCAACATCGACGCGGTGCAGTATGAGAGCGCCCGCTATAAAGAAGATAATAAGCGAAAAAATACTGAGCCTGCTCGTTCCCGCAAGCTGAGAGACGACTGCGAATACGAGGGGACCGACTATGCCCGCGAACTTGGAACTCATGCCGTAGAATCCGAAGAACTCGGCCGTTTTCTCCTTCGGCAGCATCGACCCGTAGAGGGACCTGCTTAACGCCTGCGTCCCCCCCTGGACTGTTCCCACGAGGAAGGCGAGGATGAAGAAGTGGAGCGCGGTCTCCATGAAATAGCTTCCGACAGAAATTACGGTATAGACAAAGAGCCCGAGCATTATCGAATTCTTCGCGCCTATGAGCCTGGCCAGTTTTCCGAACGCGAACGAGAAAGGGATACCGACGAACTGGGTCATCAGCAGCGCGCCTATCAGGGCCGACTGGCTGATCCCTATCTCGGCCCCGTAGATCGTGGCCATCTTGCTTATCGTCCCAATGCCGTCGTTGTATATCCAGAAGGCCGCGAGGAAGAGGAAGAGCTCCCTGTATCTTCTGAGCTCTCCGAACGTGAGAGACAGTCTCTTAAAGCCGGCGGTCAGAATGTTGCCGTCCATTCTTTTCCGATCCGTTACGGCGGGCTCCCTCACGTGCAGAATGAACGGGATCGTGAACAGGGCCCACCATATCGATACCGTTATAAAAGAGATGCGGGTAGCGAGCGCCTTGTCAGACATGATTTCTATGAGTCCGATGTCGAGGGCCAGAAGTATCCCTCCCCCGAGGTACCCGAGAGCGTACCCCTTGACGGAAACACGGTCGATCTCTTCCGGACCCGCGACGCTCGGGAGGATCGAGTTGTAGAAGACCTCGGACATCGAAAAGCCTATATTTCCGAAGATGAATAGGAGCGAAGCCAGGAGCCAGTCCCCGCTGGTTACGTAATAGAGGAGCGCTGTCGAGAATATACCGATCGCCGCGAATATGAGGAGCAGCCGTTTTTTGATACCGGAAAAATCCGCGACGGCCCCCATCACCGGGGCCAGCAGCACGGATACGATAAGCGCAAGGACGGTCGTGTAGCCCCAGTACACGGTAGCGGCGTTCCCGGGCAGGTCTCCGGCCGCGACCTGACTGTAATAGACCGGCAGCACGGCTGAAATGACGATTGTGGCGAACGAGGAGTACGCCCAGTCATAGAGGCACCAGCTCAGAACTTCTTTCTTCTTTATATTCGGGCCTTTGTTATCGTTCACGTCTTTTTACCGAGTCCTTTCGGGAGGCTTTATATTTAGACCCGGCTTCCGCCGAGTATTATCATTGGAAACGGCTTAAAAGTGAAGAAAGGACTTGCATGACTAGGTTTCTGATATTTTTTCTCCTATGGACGCCGCCATATGGGCCTGTCGATGTTACAAAATCTGGAGATTCGTGGATTTTAAACACGGGCAATGATAGATGGTAATTATTCCCAAATGATAATTACTTGAATTTAGACGCAGGTTATGAGATAATTTTAATGACAAGATATTTGATATTTCAGGTTTTTGAGGCGGTTTCAAGCTTAATATCATATTCGGTCAAGGAGGTTGTCATGCTCAGTAAGGAAGTTCAGGATGCGCTAAACAATCAGATAAAAAACGAGTATTTCGCATCATATACATATCTATCGATGGCTGCCCACTGCGAGTCTATAAACTTGAGGGGTTTTGCGAAATGGCTCCGGAAACAGAGCAGTGAAGAGCATGAGCACGCGATGAAGCTATTCGATTATGTAATTGACCGGGACGCCCAGATAGTCCTTCAGGCGATAGAAAAGCCGCAGACGAAATACAAATCGCTCACCGATATGTTTCAGCAGGTCCTCGACCATGAGAGAGAGGTCACGGGGATGATAAACAAGCTCTACGAAAAGGCGATTAACGAGAACGACCACGCAACGGCCGTAGAGCTCCACTGGTTTATTCAGGAGCAGGTGGAAGTATAAACGAGAACGACCACGCAACGGCCGTAGAGCTCCACTGGTTTATTCGGGAGCAGGTGGAAGAGGAAAAGAACGCGACCGAAATCCTGGATAAGCTCAAATTCGCGGGAGACAACAGCTCTGCCATACTGCTCCTCGACAGTCAGCTTGGACAGAGGGGTTAGTTCCGAGACACGAACATTATATGGTCCGTACTGTAAAGATTCCTCTCTGGAAAATAGGAGCTGATTACTTCGATAAACCAGCTTGTACCTTGTCGTAAACCCGGAAGGTAACAGTGCCGGCTAAATTCCAATTCTGGTATGATTTCGCAAGTCCATATTCCTTTCTCTCCGCAATGAGGATTGAGGGGCTAACTTCGGCGGCCGGTGTCGAGACAGAATGGCGCCCGTTTCTCCTTGGCCCCATCTTCGAGAGCCGGGGGGACACTTCGCCGTTTAATATTTGCGAAGCGAAATGAGGTTTCCGATAACGAAGAAAAAATTGTTTTATTGAACAAAAAATATATATTTTTTCTCCGTCATGAGTCCAAAACCAGAAAGTAGCCCAGCTGTAAAAATCTCCGGGGACTTGATGTGGCAGAGATCGACAACACCCCGGACACCTCCGAGGCAAGGCTCATGACAACCCCGCCCCTTCGGAACGAGCCGCCAAAGCCCAGGGAAAGTACGGTTCCGCCGGAGCCTTTCACCCTGCAGGCGGCGGACGGATTTACGATCAAAGGCTTTTTCTGGCGCCATTCGGGAGCCAGCCGGGGCACAAGCCCCGTGGTGATCATCAATCCGGCAACATCGGTCCGCTGCCGCTATTATTTCCGTTTCGCCGTCTTTCTCTTCAAACACGGGTTCGATGTCATCGCCTATGATTATCGCGGCATCGGTGAGTCACGCCCGGCGACGCTGCGCGGCTTCGACGCCGGCTGGATCGACTGGGGTGGCCTCGACTTCGACGCCGTGCTGCGGCATGCCGAGCGGTCGTTTCCCGGTCAACCGATCCATGTCGCCGCCCATAGTGTCGGTGGCTTTATCCTCGGTTTCGCCAAATCGAATCATCTCATTCGCCGTATCTTCACCATGGGCGCACAATACGCCTACTGGGGCGACTATGCAGCCGGCGCCAAGCTGCGGATGGTTGCGAAATGGCACGTCGTCATGCCGCTGCTCACGATACTTTTCGGCTATTTTCCCGGCAAGAGACTGGGATGGCTCGAGGACACGCCGAAAGGTATCGTGCGGGACTGGGTCTTCAGCCGCGAACGTTTCGAAGACAGTTGGCGGGGTCGTTCATCCGCTCGCTGCCCCGACAAGCACGCGCTTGTGCAACAGTTCGCCGCCGTCACAGCACCGACCCTGGCGGTGAGCGTGACGGACGATGAATTCGGCACCGTTCCTGCGGTGGAACGGCTGCTTGCGTATTTCAGCCATAGCCCGAGGACGCATCTCAGAATTTCGCCCCAATCGATCGCTGAGCCGGTTCATCGGACATTTCGGCTTCTTCAACAGCCGGTTCGAGCAGAAATTGTGGCAGGTTCCGCTGGAATGGCTGAAGTTCGGGCGGGTTCCCGCGGGCTGCCCGGGAGTGCTGATCACGCCCGACCAGCGTAGCGACCGTCACGCAAGCGTTTAAAATCCCGTTAAGATCCGGACCGCCTGAGGTGGGGAAGCGCTCGTCTGATCGTAATGCGGGCCTGGGAATTCCGTTAAATCGCCGAAAAGAATTTTATGAGCTCGTCGGATACGTCATCCGGTTTTTCCTCGGGGAGGAAGTGGCCGCAGTCGAGCGCACGTCCCCGGACATTCACAGCTTTTTCCTTCCACGTTTCGATGACATCGTATGTCCGGTGAATGAATCCCTTGCCTCCCCAGAGCACGAGCAGCGGGCAGGCGATCTTTTTATCGAAATCTTCCTCGTCGTGTACGAGGTCTATTGTCGCTGCGGCCCTGTAATCCTCGCAGCTCGCGTGTATGGCGGCGGGGTCGCTGAAGCACCACACGTATTCCCTTACCGCATTCTCATCGAACCGCGCTCCCGGCGCACTCCACCGCCTTAGCTTCTCTCTCAAATAGTATTCCGGGTCGCACCCGATCATTTTTTCCGGGAGACCGTCGGGCTGGATTAAAAAGAACCAGTGGTAGTAGCCTGTCGCGAACGCCTTGTCGGCGCGCTTGAACATCGTATGCGTGGGCGCGATGTCCATGACGGAGGCGGCTTCTATCCGGTCCGGATAATCGAGCGCCATCCTGTGCGTGACCCTTCCTCCCCTGTCGTGTCCTGCGGCGAAGAATCTCTTATACCCCAGGGACTCCATTACCTCGATACGCAGTCCTGGGCCATCGCGCGTTTTGAATACGTGTAATGGTCGGGTGTTGATTCGGGCTTCGAGCTGTCCCCGTAGCCCCTTAAATCCATGCATACGACGTGGAAGCTTTCAGCGAGCCTGGGTGCGGTCAGGTGCCACATCGCGTGTGTCTCCGGGTATCCGTGGAGCAGAAGGAGGGGCTTGCCCTTCCCCCCGTGGACGAGGTTTATCAGAGCGCCCGAGGTTTCGATTTTAGCCGTTTTAAATTTGTTGCCGAACATTCTGGTCGATTACAGGCAGAGAAATTGCAACTACCTCTTATACATTGTGCCGCTATATATCATCCCTGTCGAGGGACCCGTACAGGCCGGCTTCCGATTTCAGAGATATGTCGGGTAGGGACTATTTACGACAGAGTTCCCGATCTTCGATCACAAATAATCAGTAAACCCATCCGAATGCCAGATCGATCGTGTTTTCGTTGTTGAAATCGGACGACCCAAGCATGCGAAGGGCATAATCGAGCTTGACGAAGACCGCGTTGGCAAATGTGTAGGAAAGCCCCCCCGTGAATACCGTCCTTTCAAAACGCGGGTTGTCGAATAGATCTTCACGCGGCTGGAAGAAGGTGTCGTAGTAATCTACCCGCACGAAGGGCTCGAGGCGGTGCAGATGGTCGAGGCCGACGTATGTGTTTATATTGAATCCCATCTCGCCCCATGCCGAGAAGGCGTTATCGGCGACTGCGGTCCTCGGCACGTCGAGGTTATTCGACAGCCTGGCGTTACGCTCGGATATTTCATCCGCGTTCCATAGATGGCCCCATATAACGTCTCCGCTCCCCCGCCACCTGCCGTGCTCGAATATCGCGTGCGCGTCCAATAACAGTAAAGGCGCGTCCACGTCCTCGAGGTCGTCTTTGGGCCTGTTGGCTGCGGTATCGATACCGTAATATGCGGACGTCCCTAGCAGAAGCCCGAAGTCGGGTAATTTATAATCCACGCGTCCTACCAAAGCGAGGCCGTTTGCGTTGATGGTCTCGAACCTGCCCTGATGGCCGCCGCGGACCCAGTTCAGCGAGCCGAACCCCGTCGAATCGAGACCGTTCACCAGCTGGAGGGTGAGGTCCCAGTTGTCGTTTATGTAATACTCGAAGCTCACGCCCATTTCATCCCATACGGCGGGAATGACCATCGTCTCCGATTCCGGGCGTCTCGCTGCGAGATAGTCGGTCGGCTTGTTCAGGAACGAGAGGAGTCCGATAGCGAGGTAAAAGCGGCCCGCTTTGGCCTTTCCCCAATTGCCGAATTTCTTGCTCAGATAGAGCTCCTCCACATTTACCTCTCCGCCCTTTTCGATCTCGTTCTCGAATTCTCCGAACTCCTCGTATTCGATCTCGAGAGACGATCCCGTCCCGCCGTGCTCGAATTCGATCTCCGCTTCAAACCCGAGCCCCGCGAACATTTCCCCTTCGAGCTCCAGCACGAACCTGGACAGGTCGAATACAAGCCTGCTGTCGGATTCGGAACCGCCGGGGCGGGTCTGATCGGGGCCGTAGCCGTACCAGGAGAAGAGTATATCGGCGTAACCTTCCCAGGTCAGGCTGAACGGGCCTTCTTCTGCAAGCTTTTTATAAGGCTTATCACCCTTATTTACCCTTTCAAAAAAATCCTCTTCGCCTATTTCTCTTTCGTCGTCCTCATCGGCGTATTTCTCTCCCTTCTCTCCCCCCTTCTCCTCCCCGGCCGGCCTTGCTGTCTTTGGCTGTTCCGCCGAGAGCTCATCTATGCGTTTTTCAAGGGACTGTATCTTTTCGGCGTTCTCTTTCTTCATCTTTTCGAGTTCTTCAGTCCTTTCCGCGTTTTCTTTTTTCAGTTCTTGTATCATCTCTTTTAATTCCTGGAGATCGTCCTTGCCGGGCGCGGCTTGAGGGTAAGCGGCCTCCGTCAGGAATAAAACCATCAAACATATGCCTAATGAACGTAGGAGTAAATTATATTTTTTCATGTCGTCTTCCTTAAAGTGAGGATAAAAATTTTATGAGCTTATCGCGCTCTTCTCCGGGCAGGTTCATGAAACCGTCCTTTGCGCTTCCCGCTTCGCCGTCGTGCCAGAGAATCGCTTCTTCAAGCGTTCTGGCCCTTCCGTCATGTAAATAATTCTGTAGACCCAAAACAGTTACCGTGAGACCTATCCCCCATAGAGGCGGGGTCTTCCACTCCCGGCCCGTCGCCTGAAAGTCCGGACGGTTATCCGCGAGGCCTTCACCCATGTCGTGCAGAAGGAGGTCGGTAAACGGCTGGATTACCTGATTCCTCACCTCGGGGAGCTCATGGTCTCCTGTCTCCAGTACGGAAAGGTGGCATTGGCTGCATCCCAAATCGAAAAAGAGACCTTCACCCTCCGGTACGTCCGGGTCGTCCGTTTCCGCACGCAGCGGAACGGCGAGGGTTTGAGTGTAAAAAGTAGTCAGGTCGAGTGTTTCCTCGTCTATTTCGGGCAGGGCGTCCTCGCCCTGTATGTCAGGGTTGGAAACGCCCATGTCCTCGAAGTACGCCACCGCCGCCTGTTGTCTCAGGTTAGGGACCGAAGCCTTGCGTCCGAACCGCCCGATTTCGGTCGTCGAGGTGATATTGTTCCAGACCATGTTGGGTCTTCCCGATATGCCGTCGCCGTCTTCATCGTCGGGATCGGCCGCAGCGAGTATTTCCTCTTCCGGTATCGCTTCGAGGAGCCCGAGACCGATTACAGGCGGGGGAACCCTGACGGATGTGAGGTATTTGCTTCCGAGGGGTTCTCCGTCGGGAAGAATTATGGTAAGAAGCGGGCGTCTGAGGCTGTATGGGGTTCCGTCGGGATATGTTCCGGAAACCTCCTCCCACTCGAGCGTCACGTCAGCTTCGGGCTCGAACCCGAACGTGGCATGATCCTGTATCTGATTCCCGAGGCCCTCGACAGGAGGATTGCCGCCCGGTACGGTCGGAGCGCCGTCCGGATCGGAGATCCTTACAAGTGCCAGGCTGCGGAGGCCGGTATTCCCGAACTCCGGGAGCCCCCTGCCGTTTTTTATATGACACGACTCGCATGAAACGTTGTTGAAAAGCGGGCCGAGTCCGGGATTGACGACTGCAGGAGGCGTTACAAAGACGTCGCCGAATGCCCTATCGCCTGCCAGATGCTTTATTGCCGCCTCTTCAGACAGGTTCGCGGCCGGCTCTTCGAACGCGAAGGAAGTACGGTTTTCCACGCTGGTATCCCCGCCGGCCCGTATCGGAGGATTCTCATCTCCCGATCCTCCCCCGTCGCAGGCAGCGAGAAGTAAGGCTGTTACTGCTATGGAAACGAATAAGGAGCCAAAAAATTTATAGAACTTCCCTTGTCCAGTCTCATCCGTACGAGTCATATTCCCCCACCACATAAGCAGGCGCCTGTTCCAAATTTATTATTCTTTGGAACAGGCGCCGGATTGTTAATTTATTGCTGAACCACCGGTAATACTTCTTCGTTCAAAGTATCGAAAGCCTGTCTGCATGCTTCCTGTGCGGCGACGATCTCGTCAGCCGCGTCCGGATCCAGAATCGCGTCCCGGAACGGCTGAGGAATTGCTAAAATCGCCGCAATGGCTGCCGTTGATCTCGTCTTCCATCCTTTGAGCCAATTCCGGGTCCGTCTCGGCGACGAGCTCGTCAAGCCCCGTACCGACCAACCCTAAACCCGGATGGTCTCCGGTATAGGCATTTAGCGAGCCGCGAACATCGTTCGCAAAGTCCTGGCGCGAATTGAAGCTGAACTGGCTTTCGACGGCCTCCACGTCCTGATTGTCGAACGGCTCTGCGATCTTGCCGTTCGCGACTTCGTCGAGGATTATGGACATGCCTTCGATAATCTGTTCGAGCGCGCTCACCTGTGAGGGGAATACCGAATTATTGCCCGCGTCCTTCATTATCTCCCCGAACGGCTCAGCGCCCTCAGCCCAGTCCGTGTACAGCTCCTCGGCTGTGGATTCGATGTCTAGCACCACGGAAATGAGGTATTCGAATTCTCTCGGCCCGAGCTCATCAACATCAAAGGCGAAGAGGAGATATTCCGCGGTGTGGAACCCTTTGAGCGTCGGGTCCAGATTCCTGACAAATTCCTCGGTCAACTCATCATCGCTCGCAAGAACCGCGTCCAGGTCGGTCCTGTTAACGGGCCAGCTGTCGAGCGCGGGATCGTGGCCCTTGAAATCGACCGGTCCGAATAACCAGGCTTCACTCTGCTCCCATGGAACCCTGGCGGCGAACCAGGCATCCCGGGCGGCTTCGAGGTTTTCTTCAGTGGGGTCCGCTTCGAGAGCTTCGCAAGCCTCCCTGAGCGAAGTTGACCGTTCACGCAGCAGATCGTAGGTGGGTATGACTACGTTATCCACAAAGTCGTCGATTATTGACTGAATGAATTCATCGTTCGTACCACCACCTCCGCCTCCCGAATCATCGGAGCCCCCGCCCCCGCAGCTCAGTACAAAAAGAATCGATACGATAGTTACTAAAATCCCCTTCTTGCTAACCATGACAAATTCCTCCTTTTGAATTATCTGGGACACACCTGCCCTATGATATTGATATTGACATTCAATAACATAATAACCGTGCGAAATCCCACTGTCAAGAAATAGTCAATAATATGAGAATGTTAGATGGAAATAACTCTTAGATGATAATGATTGTCATTATTATTCTCTTGACATGACATGCAATTGTTGCATTTACATAACGTGAATAGACGAGAATAAAATTCATCTGCGCGAAGGATAAAGACTCTCGGGAAACAGTGGAGACGGTTGAGAATTGTATGAGATCGATGATGATTAAAAGAGGTATATGAATTTCAGGGTTTTTACTGCGTGTATTTTTCTGAGTGGAAAGCGATCCTCATGTAGTGCAACTAGACCTGACTCCTGTCGAGGGAGCGGTACTGGATGGCTTCCGATATATGATGTGCGAGGACTGATTCGCATAGTGCGCGATATCATTTTGTGATCATAAGCGCTTCGGGCTAACCGGTTGTAATATCGACTATTTTAGGACTGCTTGGAACAAGGAAATGGAGCATGTAAATATAGCTACGTGTTCTCTCTGGTTATTCTAGTATATGCAGAATTCAATCGATTCAATTACCAGCTCATTGCTATTTGATTTAAAATTATCTGCTTCAAATTTAACCGGCAATGCATTCTCCACTTTCCAGCTCATCGACGGCTCATTCTGCTCATTAAGAAGCGTTACAATTATTACCACAGTCTTTATAGGATTCGATAACTCGCCTCCCAGTGTATCGTTCAGCCATGCAATGATCTTTGAATCGGAAATTAAACCTCTTTTGAAAACCAGATTTGAGTGTTTTACGCCCTTTGGCAGTCTGTGAACAAAACGATTCTCTCCATCTTCCCTTATCTCTTCAACCTCTATTGTAGAGCTGAGTCCTGACACTTCCTGAAACCTCGAATCATTGTCTTGAATTCCATCGAGTCCGAATTCAACCCTAAAATAAAAAGCTGCTGGAGGATATTGAACCGCCATAAAATTTCTCGGTGAAGGCAATAGTATAGAACAAATAAAGGGTTAGTATCAATGGATAAGCCAGAGGATTGTCCGGTTAAATACTCAAATTGATGGTTTCACGGCATTCGTGTCTATAATGTAATTGGGTTGTGTACTGAGCCCGCTATGCTCCCCTAGACCTGACTCCTGTCGAGGGAGCGGTACTGGATCGCTTCCGAAATGTGATGTGCGAGGACGGATTCAGAGCCTTCGAGGTCGGCGATCGTTCTTGATACTTTGAGTATCCTGTCGTATGCCCTTGCGCTCAGGCCGAGTCTGTCGATCGCGGTCTCAAGGAGCTTTATACCCTTTCTCGTCGGGCCTGGACGCCTTCCTCACCATCGACGGGGACATCTGAGAATTCGAGTGGATTTTGCTCCTCTTGAACCTCGCCTTCTGTATCTCCCTCGCCATATTCACGCGGCTCTTGATCGGGGCTGAGCCTTCCCCGCCCGCTTCGTCTGCTAGCTCCTTATACCTCACGGGCGGGACCTCTATATGGATGTCTATCCTGTCGAGAAGCGGGCCCGAGACCTTGGCCCTGTACTTCTGTATCTGTATGGGGGAGCAGGTGCACTCTTTCTGCAGATCCCCGTGATAGCCGCAAGGGCAGGGGTTCATCGCAGCGACGAGCATGAAGTTGGCGGGGTACGTGATCGAGGTCGACGCCCTCGAGATAGTAACCATGCCGTCTTCGAGGGGCTGGCGCATGACTTCCAGCACGTTTTTACGGAACTCGGGAAGCTCGTCCAGAAAAAGCACGCCGTTATGAGCGAGGCTAACCTCGCCGGGCTTTGGAATTGCGCCCCCGCCGATGAGACCCGCGTCGCTTATCGTGTGATGGGGGGAGCGGAAGGGCCTCGTTGCATAAAGAGATGAATGGTCGGGGAGGAGGCCCGATACCGAATATATTTTGGTCGTCTCGAGCGCCTCCTCGAAGCTCATGTCGGGGAGTATCGTCGGGAGCCTCCGGGCGAGCATCGTTTTCCCCGTGCCCGGGGAGCCTATCATGAGCACGTTGTGTCCGCCGCTCGCGGCTACTTCCAGGGCGCGTTTCACATGCTCCTGGCCTTTGACCTCGTGGAAATCGACGTCGTACGTCTTAGCGTGCGTGAAGATCGATCCGATGTCTACCCTTGTCGGATGGATTTCCCTCTTGCCCGCTATGAACTCGACTATATCCTGGAGCGATTCCACGGCGAATACGTCCACGCCATCGACGACCGCGGCCTCTTCGGCGTTCTCCCGCGGAAGGATGATCCCCTTCAGCCCGGAGTCCCTTGCGCATATCGAGGAAGGCAGCGCGCCCTTTATCGGCTTCACCTTTCCGTCGAGAGAGAGCTCTCCGAGAATCACGTATTGCAGTAGGGGCTCATGGTCGACGTAACCCAGCGCCGCGAGGATTCCGAGCGACATCGGGAGGTCGAAGGCAGAGCCTTCTTTCCTGATATCCGCCGGGGCGAGGTTGACAGTGACTCTTCTCACCGGGAATTCGTAGCCGCAGTTCTTTATGGCCGCGCGCACGCGCTCCTTGCTTTCCCTGACCGCACCTTCCGGGAGCCCCACGGTGTTGAACTGCGGGAGTCCGAACGCGAGGTCCACCTCGACCTCGACGAGGTATGCGTCCACTCCGAGCACTGCGCTAGACAAGAACCTTTGCGATCATAGGTATTCGGGGATTATTATAACCTCTATGCCTTTTTTATATCGGGATATGAAATAAAAATCAATCTAAGAACTAAAATAGTTGAGATTCCCTGCCAGTCGGTATGACCCTTATTGATTTACATCTAACCGGTCAAAGTGATTTTGTTAACCAGCATCTGATATGTCTCGAGCCGCACAGAAAAATTGATTGACAGAAAGGGCTTTCTTGCGAATATTTATATGGTTCGAAGTAAGCACTTACTTACACTTTCTGATAAAGCTTTAAGCCCTAAGCGGGACGAGATGAAAAGCCTGAAACAAGCGGATTATATGCGGATTATATATAGTTATCAAATAAGATAGACTAACCGGTATGGCCGTCATGGCGGAGGTTTGAGGAATTCTGAATGTGGCTAAACTTATCCTGGGTCTCTGCTCGAATAATACGTACGGGAGGAAAGACTTCATGACTCGCCGCCGTACGGATTACTTTTTCTTAATCACCGCTTTATTCGTGGTTATCGCGGCTTGTTCCGGGGAGAGCGACAAATCGAGCCGGGAAGGCGAGGGGACGGGCGTACCGGTCAAGGTGGCAACGGTCGAGCAAAAGGACGTGCCCGTACAGCTAAACGCAATAGGCAACGTGGAAGCGTATTCGATCGTCGAGGTTAAGCCGCAGGTGGACGGTGAGCTGTCGAAGGTATATTTCAAAGAGGGCGAGAACGTAAGCAAGGGCGAGCTTCTATTCCTGATAGATACGAGGCCGTATGAAAATGACCTCAGGCAGGCGGAAGCCAATATGGCGAGGGATACCGCCATGCTTAAAAAGGCGGAACAGGACGCGCTCCGCTATGAAGACCTCATTAATAAAGGGGTGGTATCCGCGCAGCAATATGACCAGGTCCGGGCGGAGTATGAATCGCTTGGAGCAACGGTCCGGGCGGATAGAGCGGCGGTCGAGAGCGCAAAACTCGAGCTCGAATACTGCTCTATAAGGTCCCCGATCGACGGGCGTATCGGAGAGATACTCGTCCACGAAGGCAATACCGTAGAATCCCGCTCGACGCTCCTCGCAGTTATAAATCAGACAAAACCGGTGAATGTCAATTTTTCCGTGCCCGAGCAATTTCTGGCCCTGATAAGAAGCTATAAGGCGGATGCCGGGGATCTCAAGGTCTATGCCAGCGTACCCGAGGGCAGCCGGACAGCCGAGCGGCAGGATGCGGATGAGGAAGGCGTTAAACAAGCCGCTCACCTGCCTACGGAAAACGAGCCCGTGGTCGGGACGCTCAGTTTCGTGGACAACCAGGTTAACGAATCCACAGGGACTATCATGATGAAGGCCATATTTCAAAACGAGTCGGAGACACTCTGGCCGGGCAAGTTTATCAATGTGACGATCAACCTTTCGACGCAGGAGGACGCGCTCGTAATACCTGCCCGCGCGGTCCAGACCGGCCAGGACGGGGATTACGTCTTCGTCGTGAAGCCCGATTCTACGGTGGAGTCGCGTCCGGTAGTGCCGGGCGCAAGGCTCGACGGAGAAGTCGTAATCACCAAGGGGCTCAAACCCGGGGAAATCGTCGTCACGGAGGGCCAGCTGAGGCTCGCTCCCGGAATTAAAGTGAGGACTAACGAAAGCTCGCAGAGAATATCCGGAGACGGCTCGGACGTAAGCAGGAAATAGTACAAAACCGGAGAATTAAGGAAAACGGGGGAATCCGCATTTGAACGTTTCCGGAATATTCATCAGGCGTCCGGTAATGACGTCACTCATCATGGCCGCCATATTGCTGTTCGGGATCGTCGGTTACAGGGCGCTTCCGGTAAGCGACCTCCCCAACGTGGACTTCCCTACCATCCTCGTCAGCGCCAGCCTTCCGGGAGCGAGCCCGGAGACGATGTCCTCCTCCGTCGCCACCCCTCTCGAGCGGCAGTTCTCCACGATCGAGGGCATAGATTCGATGACCTCGGTGAGCGCGCTCGGTTCTACCCAGATTACTATCCAGTTCGACCTGAGCAGGGAGCTCGACGCGGCCGCCCAGGACGTTCAGACCGCGATATCGAGGGCAACGCGGCTCCTGCCGCAGGACATGCCCCAGCCGCCGACGTATAGAAAGGTTAATCCGGCCGACCAGCCGATACTCTACTACGCAGTAACGTCGCCGAGCCTCCAGCCCTGGGAGCTCAACGAATATGCCGACACTATCATGGCGCAGCGTATTTCCATGGTCAGCGGAGTGGCGCAGGTACAGATCTTCGGGGTCGAAGAAGTATGCGATCCGGATCCAGCTCGATCCGAACGCGCTCAGCAGCAAGGGCATCGGAATCAACGAAGTCGAAGAGGCGGTGAACGGCGCTAACGTGAACCTGCCGACGGGGGCCCTCTACGGTCCCGATAAAGCCTATACGATCCTGGCAACCGGGCAGCTTTATAACGCAGAGGCATACAAGGACGTCATAGTCGCATACCGCGACGGCTCGCCTGTCCGGCTGAGCGAGCTCGGCGACATTGTGGACAGTATTGAGGACGACAAGACCGCGGCGTGGTTCGTGACCAAAGACTTTCAGGAACGGGCGGTAATTCTCGCGATCCAGCGCCAGCCGGGTACGAATACGGTCGCCGTAGCGGACGCGGTAAAGGAAGTCATACCGTCACTTAAATCATACCTGCCTCCGACCGTAAGCCTGAACCCGCTATACGACCGCTCCCAGTCGATAAGGGAGTCGATGGCGGAAGTGAACTTTACCATGGGGCTTACCCTCGGACTCGTCGTCATGGTCATTTTCCTGTTCCTCAGAAACGTATCCGCAACGGTCATTCCCAGCCTCGCCCTGCCCCTGTCAATCGTGGGGACCTTCGTCGCAATGTATCTATTCGGGTTCAGCCTCAACAACATCTCCATGATGGCGCTTATCCTGGCTATAGGGTTTGTTGTGGACGACGCTATAGTCATGCTCGAAAACATAGTCAGGCACATGGAGATGGGGAAAAAACCGCTCCAGGCGGCGCTCGACGGCTCTAAGGAAATAAGCTTTACGCTCATATCCATGACGCTCTCTCTGGCCGCTGTTTTCATCCCGGTGCTTCTGATGGGCGGCGTTATCGGCAGGCTCTTCAAGGAGTTCGCCGTATCCATTTGCGCGGCCATTCTGATATCGGGCTTCGTCTCGCTGACACTTACGCCGATGCTCTGCAGCAGGTTCCTCAAACCCGAGTCGGGTAAAAAACACGGGCGGTTTTACAACGCGACGGAGCGTTTCTTTGACGGTATGTTCAAGGCCTACGAGTGGAGCCTTAAGGGGGTGCTCAGGCACCGGTTCGCGTTTCTTATGATAAACGCCGCGATACTTTTAATCACCGCATATATGTTCATGATAATCCCAAAGGGATTTCTGTCGAATGAAGACCAGGGCACCATTTTCACGATTACAGAAGCCCCTCAGGGGACATCCTTTGAAAAGATGGTCGAGTATCAGCAGCAGGTCGCCGACGTCTTGAGGGATAGCCCTTACGTCAGGGCCTTCTTCTCGAGCGTGGGCGGCGGCGGGGCCGGCACCACGGGGACCAACCAGGGACGCATGTTCATGCATCTAAAGCCCCGCGGGGAAAGGCCGAGCTCGTTTGAGATTATAGACGAGCTTCGCCCCAGGCTCGCCGAGATACCTGGGGTTAGCGCATTTATGCAGGACCAGCCGGAGATAAGGATCGGCGGGCAGCTTACGAAGAGCCTCTATCAGTTCACGGTACAGAGCCCCGATATTGAAGAGCTCTACAAGTACGTCCCTCTGCTCGAGGCCAGGATGAGCGAGATGCCCGAGTTAAAGGACGTTACCAGCAACCTCGAGATCAAGAACCCCCAGGTAAACGTGGAGATAATGAGGGACAAGGCTTCCACCCACGGGGTATCAGCCGCCGAGATCGAAAACACGCTCTATAATGCCTATGGAAACAGGTGGGTGTCGACTATTTACGCGCCCACAAACCAGTTCCAGGTCATTATGGAGCTTAAGCCGCAGTATCAGGAAGATATGAACGCCCTGTCGAGGCTGTACGTCAAGTCATCGAACGATACGCTCATACCGCTCGAAACGGTTGCGAGATTCACCGAGAACGTCGGCCCCAAGACTATCAATCACTATGGGCAGTTCCCGGCAGTGACCATATCTTTCAACCTGACTTCGGGCGTGTCTTTGAGCGAAGCGGTCGATAAGCTGGATAAACTGGTCGCCGAGACCCTGCCCGGCAACATGAGCACGAATTATCAGGGCGTTGCAGAGGAGTTCCAGAAATCGCTCAGCGGTCTGGGGCTTCTACTCGTCTTTTCGATTCTGGTCATTTACCTGATCTTGGGCATCCTCTACGAAAGCTTCATCCATCCGATCACTATCCTCTCGGGTCTGCCCTCGGCGGGGTTCGGCGCCCTGATAGTGCTGCTGATTTTCGGGGTCGAGCTCAACGTATACGCATTCGTGGGCTTGATCATGCTGATAGGTATCGTAAAAAAGAACGCCATTATGCAGATCGATTTCGCGCTCGCCGCGCAGAGGAACGAGGGGAAGAGCCCTGTCGAGGCTATATACCAGGGCTGCCTCATCCGTTTTCGTCCCATCATGATGACCACTATGGCCGCGCTTCTCGGGGCGCTGCCACTCGCCCTCGGCCACGGCGCGGGGGCCGAGTCGCGCCGCCCGCTGGGACTGACCGTGGTGGGGGGTCTCCTTTTCTCCCAGCTCATTACGCTCTACCTTACGCCCGTCTTCTATATATATATGGACAGGTTTCAGAGCTACGTCCCCAAACTATCCCTCGGCCGTTTGAGGGGAAAGCGGACGGGAGAGGATTACGCGTCGCGGTAGCCGATCGCGTCCGGGATTCCAGAGGGAGTCTATTTGTTAATGTGAAAATATGCGGGGCCTCGCCTGAACCTGTATATGAATCCCGTATGGAAAGAGCGCAATGAGGATTTATGTTGACATGTTTTAGCGAATATCCTAAACTTAAACTAAATCATAGAAAAACCGAGGATTGAATCGATAATACGTTATGACAGGACCCGACCCTCATTTGTGCTGCTATAATTCAGTCTTCGTAAAAACCCCCGCCATAAAACCGGATTTTAATATTGAGATACAGCTAAATAAGTCGGCTTCCGGGATTTAATCCGCATGATAAACGAACTCAGCGCTCTTCGTCTCATCGAAGAGCAGTTTCAGAGCGCAATCGAGTGCGTTGAGGCGGGGATAGGCGACGACGCCGCAGCGTTGAGGGTGAGCCCCGGGAAACTGCTGCTCGCGACAACGGACTGTCAGGTCGAGGACGTGCATTTTCAAAAGTCCGGCATAACTCCGGAAGAGCTTGCGAGAAAGTCGGTCGCCGTGTCAGTGAGTGATGTCGGGGCCATGGGCGGGGTGCCTAAGTTCATCCTCGCCTCACTGGGTTTCTCGGTGAACGAGGACGAGCGGTTCTTGAGGGGCCTGATAAGGGGATTCAAGTCTTCCGAGGAGGAGTTCGGGGTGAAGCTCGTAGGAGGGAACCTGAGCGCGTCGGAAAAACTCTTTTTGGATGTCACCTCGCTCGGCGAGGTGGAGCCTGAGAACCTTGTCAGGAGGAGCGGGGCTTTACCGGGGGATGCGATATACGTGAGCGGGACGCTCGGGGACTCAGCCCTCGGATTGAGGCTTCTCTCCGGCGGGAAGACGCCCGATGAATACCCGTATCTGATCGGGAGACACAAATGTCCGAGGCCCAGGCTTTCACTGGGCAGAAGGCTCGCGCTCAGCGGAGCGGTTACTTCCATGATAGACGTGAGCGACGGACTCCTCCTCGACCTCGAGCGTATAACCGTACGGCAGGGAGTGGGAGCGAGGCTTCATTTGAGTCAAATTCCCTTGTCCCGCGAGTATTCGGAGCATATCGCCGGGTATGCAGAGGATTTTTTTGAAACGGCATTGAGCGGAGGAGAAGATTACGAGCTCCTCTTCACTTCGCCTCCCGCCAGGAGAGACGAGGTTCAGGAAATATCCCGCGCGCTCGATATAGACATAACGGAGATAGGCGAGGTGGTGTCGGAACCCGCCCTCACGGTGCTCGATCCGGGCGGGGATGAAATCGATATAAACAGGAGGGGGTTCATTCACTTCGGCAATTAAATGGACGACGTACCGTTAAGTTATAACTTATTATTAATCATCCTGCTGCTCCTGCTCTCGGGATTTTTCAGCACGGCCGAGGGATCGCTTTTTTCATTAAGCAGGCACCAGCGTGACAGGCTCAAGAAAGAGGGGAGGAAGAGCTCGAAGCTCATCGAGAAGCTCCTCCACGAGCCCTATAAGCTCATAATAACGATCCTTTTTGCCGACGAAGTAGTTAACGTCGCGTACACGGCCGTCATAGGCCTTACTGTAAATGAGCTTCTGCACGGCTATTCGGAGCGGTCCGTTACTATCCTATCGATAGTGATAGCCTCGCCAAGCCTCCTCCTTCTGGGCGAAATCGGACCCAAGACGCTGGGCGTAAAGTATCCGAGAATTATCGCCGGGATAATTTCATACCCGCTTCATCTATTTCACCTGCTGATAACGCCTCTAAGATGGGTTCTCGTGATACTGTCTATAGGGTTCACCAGGATATTGGGCGGAAAGATCGAGTACGAGCACAGTAAGGAATTTACCCCGGAGGAGGTAAAGGCCCTTGTAGGACTCGGCAGCGAAGAGGGGGTAATTACCGACATCGAGAAAAAGCTCGTCAGCAGTCTCTTCAAGCTCGAAGAGGTCCCCGCTTATAAAATAATGACCCCGAGCATCGACTGCTTCCTTCTGCCCGCAAACCTCACTCGCAGGGACGCCATATACGAAATCAAGAAGAGGGGATTTTCGAGGACTCCGGTTTATGAAGGCGATAAGGACAATATCATCGGGATACTTTACGCCAAAGACCTCCTCACGTACGATCTCGCGGACGATACGGTCTTAAAGAGCATACTGAAGCCGCCTTATTTTATTCCGAGGACGAAGATGGCGTTCGATCTGCTGAAAGAGCTTCAGCACGAGCGCACGCACATTGCGATAGTCGTCGATGAGTACGGCCGCTTTGACGGTCTAGTGACTATGGAAGACATACTGGAGGAGCTCTTCGGCGAGATCGAGGATGAAAGAAGGGTGGTTAAAAGGCCGCAGGTCAGGTGGGAGGGCGAGTCGCTCATTATACCGGGCAGCATGAAGATCGAGGAATTTAACGATACCTTCCTCTTTACGGTCCTCAGGTTCGGCGGCCTCGAAAACCTCGGAGAGGACCTCGAGGAGTCCATACTGCCCGCGCCCGAGGAACACGAGACCGTCGCGGGATTTATTTTCGATATGTTCGGGAAGTTCCCCGACGAAGGGGACAGCGTTTCTTACGGGAGCCTGGTATTTCTCGTCAACCGGGTATCCGGCAAAAGAATTACCGAGATAAAGGTTCAGAGAATGAGAGAAGAGGTGGCCGTTGTCGCTTGAGCTCCTGATCGTGGTAATCGTGATATCGCTCCTCATACAGGGATTTTTTGCGGGCTCCGAGATAGCCCTTATATCCTGCGATAAGGTCAAAATGAAGCTGCTCGCCGACCGCGGCTCCAATAGCGCGAAGCTCGTAATGAACGCGTTTTCCGAGATCGACCGGTTCATAAGCACGACACTCGTGGGAATCAACCTGTCCCTGATAACGAGCACTATAATCATGACCTTTTATATCCATCACAGGTTCGGGGCCGGAAAGGAGTATTATACGGTCCTCATTCTCTCGCCCCTGATCATCATATTCGGGCAGGTGGTGCCGAAGGCGGTATTCCAGAAAAAAAGGAACACGATAATACTCTGGTCGATATACCCACTCTGGTTCGCATCGAAGGTCTTTTATCCCATCCTGATCGTGGTGAATATATTCACCAAGAAGCTACTGACACTTATAGGCAGCACGGAAAATACATTCATCACGAGGGAAGAGCTCATCGACGTCATCGAAGGCGACACGTCGATACCGAAAGTGGATTATAGGGAAAGGATTATAAAGAGGATCTTCAGATTCTCCGAAACCACTGTGGACGAGATAATGATCCCGCTTGTCCACGTGAGGGCGCTCAGCGATGAGGCTAAAGTAGGCGACGCGGTGCGCATGATTAAAGAGACCGGGTATTCGAGGATCCCCATATACACGCACCGCGTGGATAACATCACGGGCATGCTCCACTCTTTTTATCTGCTCGGAGCCGACCCGAACGAAAGGGTGAAGAACTTTTCGCGAGTGCCTTTCTATGTGCCCGAATCGAAGCTCGTGGACGAGCTGCTGGATGAAATGAAGGAGGGGAGGGCGGGAATGGCCGTTGTGGTGGACGAGTACGGAGGAGCCGTCGGGGTGATTGCGCTCGAGGACATTATCGAAGAAGTCGTCGGGGAGATAGAGGACGAGTACGATAAGGGTATAAAGCTCTGGAGGAAGATAGCCGAGGGCGAGTATCTCGTAAATCCGAAAATTGAGATAGACGTGATAAACGACGACCTGGGGCTCGGTATACCGGAGAGCGTGGATTACGAAACCCTGAGCGGTTTCCTGCTGTCCGAGTCAGGCTCGATACCGAAAACCGGCGATAAAATAAAGATCAGGAACAGCGTATTTACAATCACCAAGGCAACGACGCGGTCTATAGATGAAGTAAAGCTCGTAATCAAGAAGAAAAAGTAATTCCGGCAGGTCCGGCGTCAAAGTTCTTTTATAGAGAACATAAGTCGAGATTCCTTTTCCCGCATCACCTCTTTTTCCCCCTTTTTCTTGTGGTCGTATCCCAGAAGATGCAGTATGCCGTGGACGATGAGCTTTTTTATCTCGTCGTGGAGCGTATTTCCGTATTTGACGCTCTGCCTTTTCGCCGTGTCGATAGAAATTACTATGTCGCCGAGGAGCGTGTAATCGGGCCCTCCGCCCTGGGGGAAGGAGAGCACATCCGTCGCCCGGTCTATTTTCCTCCATTCACGGTTGAGCTCTCTCATTCTCCTGTCGTTTACAAACGACAGGGAGAGCTCTGTTCCGGAGGGCAGACCCAGATTCTTAAGCACGGCCCCCGCGATTTTCCTGAGCCGGCTCTTGTACGCCCCTTCGAGCCCGCCTGTTTCGTCCGAAATTGAAATCTTCACCATCCATATTTTACTCGCGCATGAAGGCGTGTGAAAGCTGTAAACGTATTTATCGAGCCCGGGGTCAGGACTTGGACAGTCCCTTAATTTCTGATATGATTCTTAACCATCTATGAAGCAGAGAAAAGCGAAAACCGAGAGGGTTACGTCCGAAGTTAAGGTCAAGGTCGATATTAACCTCGACGGCAAGGGCGATTATGAAATAGAGACGGGGATCCCGTTTTTTGACCATATGCTCTCCCAGTTCGCGAAACACGGTTATTTCGATCTCAAGATAAGCGCCGCCGGGGACCTCGACGTGGATTTCCACCATACCGTGGAGGACGTCGGGCTCGCCCTGGGGGACGCCGTCCTGAAGGCGTTAGGCGATAAAAAATCGATAAGACGGTTCGGGGAGGCTTTCGTGCCGTTTGACGAGACGCTGGCCTTCGCGTCCGTCGATTTGAGCGGGAGACCTTATCTCGTCTACAGGGTAAAAGTCCCCAAAAGCAAAGTCGGCGAATTCGACCTCGAGCTCGGGGAGGAATTCTTCAAGTCCTTCTCGAATACGCTCCTGTGCAACCTGCACATAGAGCTTAAGTACGGGGAAAACCTTCACCACATGATAGAGGCGATATTCAAGGCGGTCGGGCGTGCGCTCGACAACGCTACGAAGATCGACCCCAGATCGGGCGGCATTCCTTCCACTAAAGGGAAACTCTGATCCATGATCGCGATAGTCGATTACGGAATGGGAAACCTGAGGAGCGTGAGCAAGGCGTTCCAGAGCCAGGGCTTCAACGTCAATGTGACGAGGGATCCGGGCGACATCCGAAACGCAAGCGGGCTGGTGCTTCCGGGCCAGGGGGCTTTCGGGGATTGCGTTAAAAATCTCGAAGAAAACGGAATATTTCACACTATAAAAGAATTCATTCAATCGGGGAAGCCTTATCTGGGCATCTGTCTCGGCCTGCAGGTGCTTTTTGAGGGGAGCGAAGAGTCTCCGGGCGTCGCCGGGCTGGGTTTACTCGGGGGCAAGGTCGTGAGGTTCCCTTCCTTTAAAAAAGAGCGGCTGAAGGTCCCGCATATGGGCTGGAACAGGATCGGCATAAGAAAGAAAACGGCGCTTCTCGAAGGGGTCCCCGACGGGAGCTGGTTCTACTTCGTCCACTCTTACTTCCCCGTGCCCGAAGACGAGGGCATAATAGCCATCACTTGCACATACGGGCTGGAATTCACCGCTGCCGTGGCGACGGGGAATATCTTCGCCTGCCAGTTCCATCCGGAGAAGAGCAGCGCTCACGGGTTGAGGCTCCTCAGGAATTTCGGTCTACTCTGCGGAGAGAAGGCAAAAAACCGGAACTTATCTAGTTAACCTGACTATTCGTCCCGGTACTCGGAGCGGGAGGGACGTTCTGAGAGGGGGCAGCGGGCGGGGGCGCCGCCACGGCGGTATTCCCGTATATTGCCTTATATGCGCCGTAGCTCCTCAATATCCTCCTGATATAGTTCCTGGTTTCCTTAAACGGAATCTCTTCTATGAACTCGTCCTTCTCGAGCCCGTAGAAATCCACTTTCCAGTCGGCGGCCCTGTTCGGCCCGGCATTGTAGCTCGCGAGCGCGAGCTCGACGTCCCCGTCAAACTGGTCGAGGACCTGCTTCAGATAGAATATGCCCATCTCGATGTTTATCCTCGGTATAGTCAGCATTTCCGTGGTAAATCCGCTTATGCCTATCTGACTGGCAACCGTTCTCGCGGTAGGCGGGATGAGCTGCATGAGGCCGACGGCGTCAGCAGGGGAAACGACATCTTTCTGGAACCTGCTCTCTTCCCGTATGACGGAGTAGATGAGCAGCTCGTCGACGCCGTATTTTTTCGAGTATGAGGCGACTATGTCCCTATAGCCTCGCGGAAAAGAAAGGCTGTTGGCCTGGGGGAGGCCGATGTCCTGAGCCACTTTGATTGAGTTGTAGTAATCGTCCACCTTCGAATAGAGCAGGCTGACCACTACGAATTCCTCCTGTGTATTTGCGAGCGCTTCCATCTTTTCTATCTCGAGCCTCGCGTCCTCGGGCATGCCGAGTCTTATCAGGATCTCGGCCTTTTCCTTTTTCGCCGCGGCCGACGGGTTGATCGCAGTCGATTCGGGGCTGACGCTCGGATAAGTAGGGGTGTAACCTGTCTTCTTTTGGGCCATGTACGAGTGGTATGTCGGTGTAGTCATACCGGCTAGCTCCATGTACTCAGCCCTGGCCTCGTCTCTCCTTCCCTGCTTCTCGAGCGTCCTCGCCTTCCAGTACCTTGAGTTGGCGGCGTTGAAAGGGGTGGACGAGTTGGTGAACGCGGAGAATGTCGCGAGCGCCTCGGTATACATTCCCCTTTTGTAGTAAATCCAGCCGAGGTTCCAGGCGCCGTCTTCGGCGAACTCGTTATTGGGGTAAGTCCTTATCAGGAGGTCGTACGTCTTTATTGCCTTGTCGTAATCGTCGTTTATCTGGTAGAGCCTCCCGGCGTTATATAGCCCTTCGGGCGCAAGCTCGCTCGTAGGGAAGGACGTATGGATCCGGGAGTAGAGTGTGGCGCCTTCCCCATCCAGGCCCTGTTTTGATTTGAGCTTCCCCCTAAAGAAAAGCGACTCGGGGGAATTGATTCCGCTCAGCACGCTTTCGGCCTCATTCAGGCTGCCCGCGTTGACCATCGCTATGCCCATTCTCGTTCTTGCCTCTGTGCTTTGAGAAGAAACCATCTCGTAGTTCTGTACGGCGGACGACCACCTGGAGAGCTCGTACAGCTTGTCGGCCCTCTGGAGATAGTCGGATTCTGTCGGCACGAATGGGGCTCCCCCTGCGGCGCTCAGCTGTTGGGCCGCTTTCTGGGCGCTGTAAGAGGACTTCGTCTCGGGGAATTCGACCCAGACCTGTTTATAGGTATTCACCGCGTCCGTGTATTTCCCCTGTTTCTCGAGAGCCTGACCGAGGCCTTCAAGATATGACGCCTTCAAATCCCTGTCGCTTTCCTCGGCGTAAAGGGACCTGAATATGCGCTCGGCATTGGCGTAATCGCCTGACTGCGTATATATGCCGCCCAGCCTCGCGAGCGTCTTCTTTTTGATTCCGCTGTCGGGGTATCCGGTGATGACCCTGTTAAATTGTATAGATGCGTTCGCAAGGTCGCCCAGGTTCTCGTACCCCGCCCCCTGGTAATAGATTACATAGTCCGCTATGAGCGGGAGCTCGTTCTCGAGGCCGGTAAGCCTGGTGACCCCTTCCTGGAACTGCCCGAGCTGTATGAAGCAGTAACCTTTTTTAAATCTGTCCTCCGGGTCCGTTTTCGCGGGGAGGTATATTTCGGACTGGCAGTTTATCTGCGCGCGCGCGGACGAACTCGAAGCTGAAGATCATTGATAGTGCATAGAATGAATAAAGCGCTGCATATAGTAGAACGGATGGCCTGATGCCGCTGCCCGGCCGTTTCCCGGTACGTGTCTTCAGCATATTTACCTCCCTCTTTTCTGCGGATCGAGGTAGTCCCTCATGCCCTCACCGAATAGGTTAAATGAAAATGCCGTAATGAAAATAGCGAGGCTCGGGAATACTATGAGGTGAGGAAAGGTCCTCATGCCCTGCCAGCCCGTGCTCGCGAGCGTCCCCCAGCTCGACTCGGGCGGCGCGATACCGAGTCCCAAAAAGCTCAATGTGGATTCCGCGAGTATTGCGTAAGGCACCGCGAAAGTGAGCGTTATAATAAGCGGGCTCAGTATGTTCGGGATTATGTGGTAACCCAGTATTCTCGCCGGAGACGCCCCCAGGCTCTTCGCAGACTGGACGAATTCGACCCCTTTCAGCTGGAGCACGCTCCCCCTCACTATCCTGGCCAGCCGCATCCACGCGGTGAGTCCGAGCGCGAGGACTATTCCAAGGACCCCCCTTCCTATGACGAGCGTAATGAGGACAATGAGAAGGAGGTCGGGGAGTGAATAGAAGATGTCGACGAGCCTCATCATTACTTCGTCGGTCTTCCCGCCCCTGTATCCGGAGACCGCGCCGTAGACCGTCCCTATAATCAGGGCTATGAGCGCCGTGCCGACGGCAACCGTTATCGACACCCTCGAGCCGTATATTATCCTGCTGAGGAGGTCTCTGCCCTCCTGATCCGTGCCCATCAAGTGCTTGCTTCCGGGTTTTGCGAGGGTGTTCCCGAAATCGGTTTCGTCGTATCCATAGGGAGCGATATAGGGGGCAGCGAGGGCTATTCCTATTATCACTGTAATAATCAGGGCGGTAACAATAATCTGGATCTTTACAAGCATAGGCCGCCTGTCTCGATACGAAGGGATACTGGTATTTCCGCCAGCCGACATCCGGCCGGCCGGATTATCATAAACGATCGCACGCTATTTGATGCGCATTAATTAACTTCGTTTATCGTTTGAATCCCGCTTTCCCGCTCTCGCTCTTATGATAGGATGCCCTGACCACTGTTTTGATCCCGCCCCTTACGTTGAAATCCCCCGTTACCTCGGCTCTCACCGGCTTGCACGCCTCGACTACGTCGTCGAGGATCTTATTCGTGACGTGCTCGTGGAATGTGCCGATGCCGCGGTAAGAAAACATGTAGAGCTTAAGCGATTTCAGCTCAATGCACAGCCGGTCGGGTACGTATTTGATATTGATAGAAGCGAAGTCGGGCTGACCGGTTTTGGGACATACGCACGTGAATTCAGGACACGTGATATCGATTTCGTATTCCCTTCCGGGGTACTGATTATCGAAAGTCTCAAGCTTTTGAGAAGGTGTCTCTTGCATCTTGTATTATTTTAAGAGTGTACCTCGATTTCTATTTCGTATTCGCCCCTGGATTTTTTTATCCTGCTTTCTTTATACCCCTGTTTCACGAAGATCATGCCTTTCCTGGATGCGTCTTTTAAAACCTTGTCGACGTTTTTTCTGAGATCTTCTTTGTTTTTCGCCCTCACGGTCAGAGTCTTAGCAGGCATACGAAAAATCTCCTTTCCCTAATATTTCTACAGTTCTATTTTATCCAAAGGACGCCCGCTATCAAGACACTTGACGGAAAAGGTATAATTATAAATAATTTAGACCCTGTTGGGGCATAGTATAACGGTAGTACTGTGGACTCTGGATCCACCAGTCTAGGTTCGAATCCTAGTGCCCCAGCCAAAATTCCATTCCATGTTTCCGTTATATCCCTGTTTGTTGGCGGGACCCGTTTGTCCCTGAAACGATTTCCGGGCTGATGATTACGGATTAGGTCTTATGGGGACGTCTGAGAGTTTGGGTTCGGTCTGACATTAATAAGCCGAAGGGAGACATAATGCCGCCCTCCGGCTTTGTTGCAATCAGAGGTAAGAGGGATGTTCTATCCTGTCTATCGCTTTTTTCAAGTCCTCGCTTTGTACGTCACCTGGCTGAGGCCAGACGGTCCCTGTCGGTCGACTGGTCTAACGCTACGAAATGCACCCGGCTGTCGAGCCTGACGGTTTCGCTTCGCTCCGACGAGCTGCATATCGTATACAGTGCATTTATTCACTGTCAGGACCTGTTCCGCGTCCACGCCCAGGCTCAGGATATATTCCTTAACGGCATCCCCTCTCTTGATACCGAGGCTCGAGGGTGATTCCTCGCGGGCATCGCAAAATGACTCTATTACGACGTACGTTTGGGGTTCGCTTTTGAGGGCCTGAGCGTTTTCAGCGAGCACGGGTTTTGCATCGCCCCTTATTCATAGCTGTCCCGGTCGAAGAATATATCCTTCAATTCGGGGTTATAGGGGTCGGGTACAGCGGGACCGGACGCGGAGACTGCGCCTGATGTCCCGGAATCGAGTTCCTGCCCGCTCGAAGCTGTACGGATGTAAGCGGCGGAGACGGCATAGAGCATGAATAATCCCATAACGACGGTCATAAAATACTTGGAGAATCCATTCCAAAAATTAGATTTTTTACTCATATCGATGAACCTCCTGTCAATCGAGCTGAATATCTGAGAGATGTTAAGTGCAATCCCCGTGCCGTGCGGAGGGATCATTCAAATATTGTGTATATATAGGGGGTTAGGAGTCCGGGAAATTGCTTGTATATGCTAACGGCTCCAACCTGTACGGATTTGTACAAGCCGGATTGTTTGGGGATGTACGAGTTTCGCGGCTTTATCAGGGACTAATTCTTTCGAGCTCCCGCTTGGCGATAGCGGCTTCAGCCGATTCGGGGAACCTGTCGATAAGGGTTTTGAAAAAGAATTTCGCTCCGTCGGTCCTTCCGATTTTAACGAGAGCGAGGCCCTGCTTCAGATATGCGTCCGCAACCTTCCCGTCGTTGGGATAAGTGTCGATAAATACCTGGTAAGCCAGGATTGCGTTCAGATACTGCCCCTCATTGTAGAGGGCTTCGGCCCGTTCGTAGAGCCCGACCGTCGGGGGCGTGTCTTTTACCACTTCCCCGGTTCCGAGCTCCGCCGACGGGGATACGACCTGCTTCTTTTGCAGGTCATCCATTTTCATATACATGTCGGAATAATTCTGCTCGAGGCTTCTTATCCTTGCTCCCTGAATTTCGAGTCTTCTCTGAACGTCGTTCAAATCGCTCGACATGACGGCCACTTTATTTTCCAGGCTTTCCTGTCTCTCGCTGAGCTCCTGTATGGAGCCGGGGGCGGCGACGCACCCGCAAAGCAGGCATGAGAAGGTTAGTATAGAGTAGATTGACATCCGCATACGCGACCCCGGTTTATTCAATTGCCGGAGAGATTTAACCGGCTAAATGCTTATCGCTCCGAGCAAAGAATTATTTGACATTAAATACGTATTGTCAAAACCCTCTGAATAATCACTGATATCTATTTTTATGCCAGGGCGGCCGGGGGGGGCGATATAAATAAAAAGAAGCGGCAGGGACGGGGCAAACGTCCCTGCCGCCAGATTAACTAACTTAAATAGCAGGCTAATATATAGCCGCTATAGAGGTTAGGGTGTGTGAGAGATTTTCCGTTCAGGCAGGCCTGTCGACTTTTTCTAAAGATATAATGGTGCCGTCTTCGATTTCGACCTTAACAAAATCGCCTACTGAAACTCCTTCCAGGACCTTCTCGTCTTCGAACTTCGTGAAGGAATGAGTCATTCCCTGCTCGTCTTTCAGAGACAAGCTATCGTTCTGAGTGCCGATTTCGGTAATCTCGCCCTTTAGCTCCTGTTCCTGGTCCATGGGCTGATCGTCGTCCATGGGCTTATTATCCTGGGCGCTGTCGCTCTCTGCCATATTGTTTACGTTATCTTCACTACCGCTTGCCGAAGTTTCGGCGGCAGTATCTTCCTGCTGAGCGGGTTGCTCATTCTGCGCCAGGCTGCTCCCGTCCTGTGCGGCGGGTATCGTCAGCGTCTGTCCCTCGAAAATCCGGTCCGGGTTCTCGATGTTGTTGGCACTCGCTATTTCCTGCCATCTGTCCTGGGACCCGAGCTCTGCTTCCGCTATAGTTGCGAGCGTATCCCCGGCTTTGACCGTGTACTGTCCGCCTTCCGCGCTGAACTTATCCGGGGTTGAGTCCTGCCGGTAACTCTCCGACTGCTGATCGCTGACGTCGGAACTTCCATATTGATCAGCCGCATAAACCCCGCTCGCTCCGCCGAGAGCGAGCCCTGTCGTTAATATAGATGCAATTAATAAATGGTTCATACTTAATACCTCCCTGGTATTAGGATTTAATGCATACAGTTTTATGCATGCATTTTGATACATACGTATGTTGTTACATACATATGGCAAGAGCCATGCCAAACCTATACCCGCGCCGCATATTTCCAATGATTCGTTTCGATTACATTTGGAATAAACTAGGAGCGCAGATTCGAGAAGGTTCGATTAGTCGCATATGATACAGGACACATTGTTTTAAACCTTACAATGCCGGTTCTTTACACAAGTCGAGAGATTATTAATTCGTGGGTTTAAAAAAATATAATTCATCTAAGTATATGTGGCTAGAATTATCATTTTCCTATATTCTATATACTGAATTGGGTCGGGGGTGAATAAAATTGAAGCTCAGTAAGCAGATCAGACTCGGGTTCGGCCTCATGCTGATTCTTATGATCATTATAGGGGGCCTGTTTATATACAACGTCTACAGGCTGAACGAAGCGGCTTCAAACATTGAGGGGCGCTATTCAACCCTCTATAAATTGTTCTCGAATCCGGATAATAAGATAGAGCCTGACCCGGGATTCGGTAAAGAGATAGTCGACCGCGCAGTAGCACTCGTCGATGAGCAGCTCAAATACAATTACAGATATGTCTTGATCGTTGTCGGCGTATCTCTCGGTTTTCGCCGGAATAATCGCGATACTATTTCCGGCCAAGATCACTAAACCGATAGAACGGCTGATAAACGCGACAAAGACGGTGAAGAAGGGGGATTACTCCTACAGGATCAAGAGCGTGGGGGAAGCCGACGAGATCTCCATACTCGCGGGCTCGTTCAACGATATGCTTCAGAACATAGAAGACACCCACAGGAGCAACATCGAGCTGCTTGAGCAGACAAAGAGGTTCAATGAGACTTTGAAGGAGAGGGTGGACGAGGCGACAAGCGCGGTCAGGGACCAGCAGAACGAGCTTATCAAGGCTGAGAGCCTCGCCTCGATCGGAGAATTTGCGGCGCGCATAGCGCACGAAATTAAGAACCCGCTTTCGGGGATCACCGTTGCCCTCGAAATAATGAGAAACAAATCGGAGGACGATGACCAGCAGCAGTCCATTTCCGAGGTCTTGAAAGAGGTAAGGAGGCTCGACCGTATCCTGAAGGAGCTGCTTCAGCTTTCGATCCCGAAGGAAATGGACTTCAGGAGAGCCGACCCCAACGATATGGTGGAAAGGTCGGTCTTGATAGTCGCTCCTATCGCGGACGAAAAAGGGGTAACGATAGAAACGAAACTCAATTGCACCGAGGAATTTAATATCGACTTTGAAAAGTGCCAGCAGTTCGTCATCAATTTTATGATAAACGGAATAGACGCTCTCGAGTACGGGGAAGGGAAAGTGACCGTCGAGACCGAAAGCATCGATGGAGAGCTGCATATAAGGGTCAGCGATAACGGACACGGCATACCGCCGAATGAGATCGAAAAGGTATTCGAACCCTTTTATACCAGTAAGAAGCAGGGGACGGGGCTCGGCCTCGCAATATCCAAAAGAATAGTAGAAGCGCACCACGGGAGAATCGCCGTTTGCAGTGAAGAGGGTAAGGGATCGACTTTTACGGTAGTCATACCCAGGAACGCCGGAGAAAAGGTCAAGATGTCCGCCTGATGCTTCGAGCGGCGCAATTGAAAATTAAAAAAGGCGCTGACGTGTCTCGTATTGAGGAGTAAATAGTGAGCCAGACTGTTTTGATTATCGATGACGAGGAGTTCCTTTGTAAAAAATTGAGCGAGAGCCTCTCTGAGGAGGGATTTCTCGTAAGCACCGCCAATGACGGAGAGACCGGGCTTCTTCTGGCGAGGAGAGACAACCCCGACCTGATCCTGCTCGACCTGAGGCTCCCGGACATGGACGGGATCGAAGCCCTGGGGCAGATAAACAATATGGACCCGAGGCCTGTAACGATACTCATGAGCGGGCACGGCAACGTGGACATGGCGGTTTCCGCCATTAAAAAGGGCGCGTATGATTTCATAGAGAAACCCTTTTCTATAGACAAACTGAAGATAATCGTGAAGAACGCTCTCGTTAATGTCGGGCTCAAAAGGAGCCTCGACACGAGGCTGAGGAGCGAGCAGAAGCAATACGGGTTCCATTCGCTGATCGGAAAGAGCGCCGCGGTGAGGAGTATAATCGAGTTATTTGAAAAACTCATTACGACCGATCCCAAAACAATTCTTATAAGCGGCGAGAGCGGGACGGGCAAGGGGCTTGCGGCCAAGGTGCTCCACCACAACGGCGTCAGGGCGGAGAAGCCCATAATAGAGCTCAACTGCGCGGCGATACCGGAGACGCTTCTCGAAAGCGAACTATTCGGACACGAGGCGGGCTCGTTCACGGACGCGAAAAAAATGAAGACCGGAATACTCGAGGACGCGAACGGCGGGACTATTTTTCTCGACGAGATCGGGGACATGAGTCCCTCCCTTCAGGCGAAGCTGGTGAAGGCTGTCGAGGAGAGGACATTCAGGAGGATCGGCGGGCAAGAGGGACATCAAGGTAGACGTGAGAGTCGTCGCCGCGACGAACAAGGACTTGAAGGACCTCGTCGAGAAGAATGTGTTCAGGGAGGACCTGTACCACAGGCTCAATGTAATTAATTTCGAAATGCCGAGCTTGAGGGAGCGCAGGGAGGATATCCCGCTTCTCACGGAGCATTTTATCGGTTACTTCAATGTGGATTTTAACAAGAACATCAAGCACGTACCGGAAGAGGTCGAAAATGCGTTTATGAGCTACCAGTGGCCGGGTAACGTCCGCGAGCTCCGGAGCACCATCGAGAGGGCGGTGCTGCTGAGCGAGGGCGATACGCTCAATCCCAAGTACGTGCAAATAGACGATCATGGAAAGGGAATCAAAATTCAGGGCGACGAGCATAAAATGTTTTTCGAGCTCGACATGGACAAGCTGACACTCGAGACCGTAGAGGAAATGGTCATTAAAAAGGCGCTCGAGCTCAACAGCTGGAATCAGACGAAGGCCGCCGAGATGCTAGGTGTTACACGGCAGGTGCTCAGGAACAGGATGATAAAGATGGACCTATTGAATTAAAATGAAGCCTGATTAGTTCAAAGTACACCGATAAGTGTCCGTTTGTTCACCGGAAGTTCACCAGATTTCGTAAAATTCAGCTACCCGAGTCCGGTTTGCTTAGGGAAGGGAGGAGAGGTTTTTGTTCGCGGCTGGCCTGTCCCGTACCCGATACTGGAAAGCCGCTCATACGGGCTGGATATAAGATGAGATTGCAGCACTCCGACGTGTGCTTTGAGCTTTTCGGGGAAAAAATTGTAATATGTCCTTTACAGTTCCGGTGTGTGACTGATTAAGCCAGGCTAAAGGAGTAATGTTATGGGATTCATGGAGATAATTTCCTGGATTATATTCGGTTTCGTTGCAGGCGCGGTAGCTAAGATGCTGATGCCCGGCAGGGACCCGGGGGGATTCGTCGGGACTATCGTCATCGGCGTGGTCGGGGCGTTCGTCGGGGGGCTTATCGGTAAAATGCCCATGTTCGGGCAGGTTCAGGTCGAGCCCGGTTTCAACCTAAAGAGTTTCTTGTTTGCGGTAGGCGGCTCGATCATATTGCTGGTCGTTTACCGGTTTGTAAAGGGGAAGGGATGGCGAGGGACCGTCCATCCTTCGACTGGCCTCACTGCCGTGACGAGAGCGGGATTAAGAGATTGCCGCGGTTGCTGGTTTTGGCTGAGGAGATTCGGTAGGATCGTAAATCACACATGGCGTGTCCTCCTGTAGTGTGTGTTTTAAGAAAAGACAAAGACAATATTATTTTCTTCTTTGTCTGGATACAAAGAAGCAAAAATCATCCGACTACATAATTTGCTAAAAATCTTATGTTTAAGCTAAAATCTTTCAAATGGACAGCTGAAAGATTTTCACGCTTAAACACGCGATTTTCTTAACGCAAATTCTGTAATGTCGGGAAGAGAAAGGAATGAATTGCTTCGGCATACCTGATAGCCGTATCAATAATCTTTCGGTGAAAGGAGACGAGTGGCGACCAATTGCTCACTCGATGACGCAATTGTTCTCTCGACAGGCTCATGGACGAACGGAGCCTCTCAGGGAATCGAAATAATCGAAGCCCCCAATTTGTATAAGAGGTATGAACAGTCCAATGCCAAGGTTAGAAAAAATAGTCCGGTTTCTGGACGATTATCTCAAAACCGACGACGTGAAGGATTCCTCATGGAACGGCCTCCAGTTTGAAGGCAGAGGCACGGTGAAGAAGGCGGCGTTCGCCGTAGACGCCGGGGTCGAGTCCTTCAAGACGGCAGCCGAAGAAAAGGCGGACCTGCTCATAGTTCATCACGGCCATTTCTGGGATTTCCGTAACCCCTCCATTACAGGCTGGGCGAAGGAAAGGGTCAAAATTTTATTCGAGAATGATATTTCACTTTACGTAAGTCATAATCCGCTCGACCGCCATAAAGAGGTCGGCCATAACGCCGAGCTTCTGAAGCTGCTGGGAGCGAAGATAACGGACGAGTTTTTCCTTTATCACGGGAAGAATATAGGCTGGATAGGGGAGTGCAAAAAGGCGCTTCCGCTCAAGGAGATCGAGGAGAAGCTCAACCGGGAGTTAAACACCGTGTGCAGGGTGCTCCCGTTCGGCAGGAAAAAAATAAGGACGATAGCCGTATGCAGCGGCGGCGGGAGCTACAGCGGGTTTTATAACGCCCTCGATGCCGGGGTCGATCTGTACATCACGGGGGACGCGGTCGAGATATACCATACTGCCAGAGACGCCGGAATGAACGTAATATTCGCGGGGCACCACGCGACCGAGACGCCGGGGTTAAGAGCCCTCGCCCGGATTGTACAAAAGAAGTTCGAAATAGAGACGGTTTTCATCGACCTGCCGACAGGATTATAAGATATTCCTCGCCCGTATACCTCCCCATGCACATCCCCTCGTCTCGATTGACAAAACAGGCTCCAAGTCTTAGACTAATTTGAGTTTGAGGAGGCGTACGAGATGGGCAGCGACAACATGGTGAAGATATTCGATACGACTTTAAGGGACGGAGAGCAGGCCCCGGGCTGCGGTATGACCGCGGAAGAGAAGCTTAGGGTCGCTCACCAGCTCGAAAAGCTCGGCGTCGATGTCATCGAAGCCGGCTTCCCCATTTCTTCCGAGGGCGATTTCGAGTCGGTGAAGGTCATAGCGGAGAAGATACGCGGCTGTGAGATCGCGGGTCTCTGCAGGGCTAACTTCAACGACATAGACAGGGGCTGGGAAGCGGTCAGGAACGCCGAGTACCCGAGGATACACACCTTCATCGCCACCTCCGATATTCATCTGAAGCATAAGCTCAGGAAATCGAGGGACGAGGTGCTGGAGATCATCAGCACCGCGGTCAAGCACGCGAGACACTATACGGAAAACGTGGAATTCTCCTGTGAAGACGCGACCAGGACTGAATTAGACTACCTCTGCCGCGCGGTAGATGTCGCGGTAAGGTCCGGGGCCAGGATTATAAACATCCCGGACACGGTCGGATATACCGTCCCCGAAGAGTTCGCGTTCATCATAAGGACGCTAAAGGAAAAGGTGCCCGGCCTCGACGATATTATTCTCAGCGTCCACTGCCATAACGACCTTGGGCTTGCAGTGGCGAACTCCATCGCCGCGATCAGGGAAGGGGCGAGGCAGGTCGAGTGCACGATCAACGGTCTCGGAGAGAGGGCGGGGAACGCTTCGCTCGAAGAGATAGTAATGGGGCTCAAGGTCAGGAACGACCGTAACCCTTACAAGACGAGAATCAACACGGAGCAGCTCTACCCGACGAGCAGGCTTGTCTCGCAGGTGACGGGTGTGAACGTCCAGCCGAATAAGGCGATAGTGGGGGCAAACGCCTTCGCTCACGAAGCGGGCATCCATCAGGACGGCGTGCTCAAGGATAGGATCACGTATGAAATCATGGACCCGGAAGAGGTAGGAATTCCCTCGAATAAGCTTATCCTCGGAAAGCACTCGGGACGGCATGCTTTTAAAGACCGCCTGGAGGACTACGGGTATTTCCTCGACGATAAGTCTTTCGAGAGCGCGTTTAAGAAGTTCAAGGACCTGGCGGACAAGAAGAAATACGTTTTCGACGAGGACATCGAAGCCCTGATCAGCGAGGAGTTCGTACGCTCGTCCGATTTTTACAAGCTCATTTCCGCCAACTACTCGGGCGGGTCCGACATGCAGCCCGTAGCGACTGTAAAACTGCTCATCGACGGAAAGGAAGTTACGATCTCCGAAAGCGGGGACGGGCCAGTGGACGCGGCGTATCAGGCCGTGTCGAAAGCAACGGGACTTAATCCTACCCTTGAAAGCTACGTAGTCACTGCGATTACTGAAGGTATAGACGCCCAAGGAGAGGTTACGGTAAGGGTCGAGGACGAAGGGGTCATCACCCAGGGCCAGGGATCTAACACGGATATAGTGGTTGCAAGCGTGAAGGCATACGTAAACGCCCTTAACAAGCTCCGCTGGCGGAAAGAGCATCCGAAGAGGGTTACGTCCCAGGGGATGTAAAGCCTTAAAATCCCTCACAATCTGATTTCCCGAAACTAATTCGACGGACTTGCTATATACTTACGTGGAGTTATGGCATTTCCCACAAAAACCATCGAGAATTTCGTAAAAGCCGGCTACCCGATCATCTATCTCGTCTCGTCGGAGGAGGAAAGGGTCGAGAATACCATTAAATCGATTGCCAAAAATATCTACGGGGATAACGGTAAATTCTCTGTTTGGTCTTGCACCGAGGGTTTCAGAGACGGCTCGGAAAACCTGGTTAAAGCCCTCGATAAAGCGGTGGAGGAGCAATCAAAGGGCTTCTATTTGTTTAAGGATGTAAATTATTTTCTCGACGATCCGAGGATTCTGAGAAAACTGAAAGATGCATATCAAAGATTAAGGAAATCACCCAAGACAATTTTCATTCTTTCTCATTCCGTTTCGATACCGCTCGAGATAGAGAAGGAAGTGGCTGTAATAGACATTGACCTCCCCGACAGGTCGGAGACCGGGAAGATTTTCGACTTCACAATAAAAACGTATACGCCCGAGAGCGTGCAGAATTCGATGAAGCCCTATTTCAAGGAAGCTGCCATCAATGCGCTTCAGGGGCTGGGCGCGCTCGAGATGGAGCTCGCCATGAGGAGGACTCTCGTTGGGAGGGAGGAGCTTGGGGAGGAGGCGGTCGATGCGCTTCTCGAGGAGAAGGCGCAGCTCGTGAGGAAATCGGGAACGCTCGATTTCGTGAGGAACAGGGTCGATATAGACAAGGTCGGGGGACTCGAAAATATAAAGGAGTGGCTCACGGTAAGGCGGCTCGCCTTTTCGAGCGAGGCCAAGGAGTTCGGGCTCGATACGCCGAAGGGCATACTGCTGATGGGCATAAGCGGGTGCGGTAAGAGCCTCTGCGCAAAGGCTATAGCCACGGCGTGGAACCTGCCCCTGCTGAGGCTAGACCTGAACCAGGTCTACAGCGAGGCGTTCGGGAGCCCCGAGGCTGCGTTCAGGAAAGCGATAAAGACGGTTGAAGCGACCGCCCCGTGCGTGCTGTGGATAGACGAGATCGAGGCCGGTATCACGAGGAGCGGGGAGAAGTCGGGGGACAGCCCGACGTCAAGGATATTCGGGTACTTCCTCACATGGATGCAGGAAAAGGCATATCCGGTCTTCGTTACGGCGACCGCGAACCAGATAGATTTGCTCCCGCCCGAGATTCTCCGGAAGGGCAGGTTCGATGAGATATTCTTTATCACGCTCCCGAACCAGAAAGAAAGACGAGAGATATTCAGGATCCACCTCCAGAACCGGGGAAAGAACCCGGACAGCTTCGACCTCGATTCGCTCGCCAAGAACACGGAGGGGCTGAGCGGGGCCGAGATAGAGCAGGCAGTTATCTCCGCGCTCTTCGAGTCTTTTTCCAAGGGGAAGGAGCTTGACGACAGGGAGCTTATAATCGCGGCTTCGTCTATCGTGCCTCTCTCGACGACGATGAGGGAGGAGATTTCCAAGCTCGAGCGCTGGGCTTCGAACAGGGCGGTGAAGGCGTCCCGGTAATTTTTCGGATGTTTCTTTCCAGTTGCAAAAAATTCATATAAAATCCATACCAATCACACACGTGGGGATGTAGCTCAGCTTGGGAGAGCGCCGCGTTCGCAACGCGGAGGTCGCGGGTTCGATTCCCGTCATCTCCACCAATGATTTTAGAGACTTACGTCATCTTTCCTTGATTGCAAATTGACCATGTCAGTGGATTTGTCAGTAACTGGTTATGAAAAGTAAGAGAGACATTCTAGGGCATTTCTCAAGGACTCATTCAGGTGAGCGTATCTAAATTCTTATTTCCAGGTCCAAGTGTCCGAGTAATTCTTTGATGAACGATCATTCGCTATCGCCAAGCGTCATAAGGAATTTCTAGCTCTCATAAGCTCTGGCTCATACTCATCTCTGGCGCAGAGGAAGAGGAAGGATATCGGTCATGAAAGAGATTGACATGGTCTATATTTCGATTATATTAGAAGTATGGAGAAAGGGGGCAGGATATGAAAAAACGAGGAGATGCTGAACTGATTACCCGTTACGCGGAAATGTTATCGGCCATGGGCACAGAGCCGCGCTTGCGGATAGTACGCCTTTTGTTGAGCGCCCATCCGGAAGGCATGGTCGTGGGCGAGATCGGAAGCGATCTGGGTATACCCTCCAGCACGCTTTCACATCATCTCGACAAGCTGAAAAACGAGGATTTGGTACGAGTCAGGCGCGAGGGAACGTTCCTCTGGTATTCGGCCAACACCGAAGCACTGCAAGAGCTGCTCGGATTCCTCTATGCGGAATGCTGCACCCGAAACAAGGCGATCGAGCCGCAGAAAATTGTCTGCTGCAAATGAGGAGATTTACGCCGTGACAAAGTATAGTGTCCTTTTTCTCTGCACCGGCAACTCCTGCCGCTCAATATTGGCTGAAGCCATCTTCAATCACCTCGCCCCGGTTGGTTGGACGGCCATGAGTGCGGGCAGCCAGCCCACCGGGCAGGTGCATCCGCGTTCGCTGGCTCTGCTGGCCCGTGAAGGCATCTCGACCGAGGGCTATCACAGTAAGTCCTGGGACAACCTCCCGCTGACCCCCAATGTGGTCATCACGGTCTGTTCAAGCGCAGCGGGTGAAACCTGTCCCGCTTACCTCGGCCGGGTGGTGCGCAGCCATTGGGGAGTAGAAGACCCGGCACACGCAACCGGCACGGACGCCGAAATCGACGCGGCCTTCATAACGGCTTATCGCATCTTGCGCTCCCGGATCGAGGCTTTCCTCGCCTTACCTCTGGCCGAATTAAAAAACGACCCTTCGCGCTTCAGAGCGGAATTGGATCGGATCGGCACGCATTTATCGTGATCTATATTTATAAGTTTGAAGGAGACTCAAAATGAAAACTATCCAAATATTTGATCCGGCACTCTGTTGTAGCACAGGCGTTTGCGGTGTTGATGTCGATCAGGCTTTGGTCAGCTTCTCGGCTGATGTAGCCTGGGCTAAACTGAACGGGGCGCAGATCGAGCGTTACAACTTGGCCCAGCAACCGATAGCTTTTGCTGAAAATGCTACCGTAAAAGGTTTTCTGGAGCGTTCGGGACAGGAATCGCTGCCACTCGTTCTCGTTGACGGCGAAGTCGTGCTGGCGGGACGTTATCCGCAACGTGCAGAATTAGCCCGCTGGGCGGGTATTGCGCAGCCCGCTGATGAAACGAAAACTGCCGATAGTTGCTGCTCTGGCAGGAAATACTGCTGAACCATGGAAACATGAATCATGAAATTTCTAGAACAGCCGCCGCGCTTCCTCTTCTTCACAGGCAAGGGCGGCGTGGGAAAAACATCTATTGCCTGCGCAACGGCCATTCAGCTTGCCGAGGCCGGACAGCGCGTACTGCTGGTCAGCACTGACCCGGCATCCAACGTGGGCCAAGTATTCGGTGTCAGCATTGGCAATCAAATCACCGTCATTCCGGGCGTTGCCCGCCTGTCTGCACTGGAAATCGACCCGGAAGCCGCGGCGCAAGCGTACCGTGACCGCATCGTCGGCCCGGTGCGTGGCGTTCTGCCGGAGACTGTGGTCAAGGGCATCGAAGAGCAACTCTCGGGCGCCTGTACCACCGAGATTGCAGCCTTCGACGAGTTCACGGCGCTTCTGACCGACGCGGCGCTAACTGCCGACTACGATAACATCATTTTCGACACCGCGCCCACGGGCCACACTATCCGGCTGCTGCAACTGCCGGGCGCCTGGAGTGGTTTCTTGGAGGAAGGCAAAGGTGACGCCTCGTGCCTTGGCCCCCTTGCGGGCCTCGAAAAGCAGCGCGCACAATACGGGCATGCGGTCGAAGCCTTGGCCGATCCCCAGCGCACGCGCCTGATTCTGGTCGCACGCGCCCAGCTATCCACGCTGAGCGAAGTCGCCCGCACGCATGAAGAACTCGCGAAAATCGGACTGTCGCAGCAGTATCTGGTCGTCAATGGCGTGTTACCCCGCAGTGAATCTGCGCTCGATCCGCTGGCGGCGGCGATCTGTGCGCGCGAGCAAGCCGTTTTATCGGCTCTTCCCGACGTGCTCAAGGCATTGCCTTACGATCAGGTGGCGCTCAAGCCTTTTAATCTGGTCGGTCTGGAAGCTCTGCGGCAATTGCTCACTGAAACCGTTACGCGGGAAGTCATCGGCGAAGACCGGCTGGCCGCCCCCAATACACCCAGCCTCTCGGCACTCGTCGATGTCATCGCGGCCGATAAACAAGGTCTGGTGATGTTGATGGGTAAAGGCGGCGTCGGAAAAACGACCTTGGCCGCGGCGGTGGCCGTGGAACTGGCCCGACGTGGCCTGCCGGTACACCTCACGACGACAGACCCGGCTGCCCATCTTTCCGAAACGCTGAATGGCTCTCTGGCCAACCTCACAGTGAGCCGGATCGACCCCCATATCGAAACCGAGCTCTACAGACAGCATGTGCTGGATACGAAAGGTGCGAAGCTTGACGCCGAAGGCCGCGCCCTGCTGGAAGAGGACCTGCGTTCGCCCTGCACAGAGGAGATCGCCGTGTTCCAGGCTTTTTCACGGGTCATCCGCGAAGCCAGCCAGAAGTTTGTGGTGATGGACACCGCCCCCACCGGCCACACCCTGCTGCTGCTCGATGCGACAGGTGCTTATCACCGCGAAATCATGCGCCAGATAACCGATAAGAGGTTGCACGTCATCACGCCCATGATGCGGCTCCAGGACGACAAACGGACCAAAATACTGTTGGTGACAATGGCGGAAACCACGCCGGTGCTGGAGGCCGCCGGCCTGCAGGCGGACCTGCGGCGCGCGGGAATCGAGCCGTGGGCATGGATTATCAATAACAGTGTTGCAGCCGCCCATCCGCTCTCGCCCCTGCTGCGCCAGCGGGCGCACAACGAGCTGAGAGAGATCCATGCCGTGGCCAAACAGCATGCTCACCGCTATGCGGTCGTTCCGCTTCTGAGAGAAGAGCCGGTCGGCATTGATCACCTGTTGGAACTGTCGGGCCACGTTGCGACAGCAGACTGCACGTGAAACGCTCTTTAGCGAGGGAAGCAAGAACGATGGCTGAAGCAATAGCAATAAAGAATAATGCGAGGTAAATCCGGCAATGAATATGAAGAATGTACCGTTCGCCAGTCACGAGGTGCGCTGGTTTTTCGATGGGACTGTCGATTCTGCACCCTTCGCTGCGAAGCTGGTTCGAATCGAGCTCACCCGTCCGGAAGAAGGGCGACTTCGGCCCTCCTCAGTGGATGGGGAGACTCGACGGCAAGCCCGACGTGTATCTGCTCTTGCCGGGGGCGGACGACATGGGAATCAAGTGGCGCGAAGGGAACTTCCAGATCAAGGGACGAGTTGCTTCGCTCGGCGTACACGAGTTTTGCGGACGGTTTCAGGGGTCGGTCGAGCGCTGGATCAGGTGGTCTTACGCCAAATTGCCGGAGTCCTACCATCGGCTGTTTGCTGACGGGGATAATAACGGATTATTTACGGTAAGTGTCGGGAAGACCCGCGCGCTCCGCAAGATAAGGCTCGACACCTACAACGGCAGCGCAGAGGAGGTCGATCCGAAGGCTTTTATCGACCGCGGTATTAATTTCGAACTCACGGATATTGAAGTCGGCGGGAAATCCTATTGCACGGTCGCATTCGAGGCATATCCGGACGATTCGGCGATGCACGATGCGTTTACCAGGACTGTCGAAACCTTCCTCGACGCGTTGGAGGGGGTCGATCTCGGCGCGGGGAACTCGATGTCTTATCCGGCGTGGCTTCTCGGCAGAGGCGTGGGCGGCCGCAGGAGGATGAAGGGGGTGCCGGGGGATGAGATGAAGAAGGGGATGAAGCTCACTCGAAATCGTTGTTCAGGATGACATCCTTCGACAGGCTCAGGATGAACGGGTTTTACTGAAATTATAAATGAAATGTGACACCCCCACCCTTAACCCTCCCCCCTCTAGGGGGAGGGAAATAAAATGAAAGACGAGATTGCCGCGCTCGCGGGAATAATACGGCGTGCTGCATAGATAACTTTAATAATTGCAATCAGACGACAGCGACTGATTCATACGCTTACAATCGTTTCGGGAATGACAAATACTAAATCCTCCCTAGCATATTTTGACTTCAGCGACATTAAGCCAGAAGTTTCATTTCATATTACGTCGGCGCCTTTGTTGTCATGGCGTCCAAATGCTCACTTGCTCGCATTCGTAATCTCTTTTTCTAAGGAGGGAATTGAAAGAAAAGACGCAGATTGCTTCGCTCCGCTCGCAATGACAGGGAAAGACAAAGACGAGACCCTGAAACTAGTTCAGGGTGACCGATTTAAGGTACACCCTCACCCTGGCCCTCTCCCCTCAAGGGAGAGGGGATTAAAACTGCGTCCTTCAACTTTCGACTCCGCCTAAGGCTACGCCGGACAAGCAGGACGAACGGGTTGAAAGATGAGAGCCTGAACGAGTTCAGGATACAACACTCCTTACTCTCCTTCAAGGCGTAGGGAATGACAAATACTACGTACTAGCCTTCTCACATAGGAGTGAGCTGAAAGACTAACACCAGATGCTCAACCATCCTAACCATCAATATATTAGATCCCGTCGCAGTCAATTTCCTGAAACGAGTTCAGGACATGGTTCAGGATGACGGAAATGATAAAGACGAGTTGCCCCGCTATGCTTCGCGTCGCTGGGTGCAGGTTTAACTCACGCGGTCTGGACTTTCTTTTCCCTCTTTGCCATCTCGGACTTGAGGTAGGCGTAAGGGTCGTGGTAGATAGCGCCTTCGGGCAGGTATTCCCAGAGGGGGCCGAGGTCTTTTCTAATCATGTCTATATAGAACTGCGGTATCTCTTTCGTCTCACCCTCGAAAAACGCCCTGAACTTCACGTCTTCATCGAGGAGCTTCCTTATCTTTCGGTAATACCGGAGCCTCCCGAATCCCTCCGTGGAAACAGCGCGCATGAGGTTCATCCACCTCGGGATACGAGTCCTCGTATTCGTGAAGCGGTTATATATCGAGCGCCACGAGTACGAGTATTCCGCGAGCCCGATGAGGAGGTCGTAGAACCCGGGCCACGAATAGTTCTTCGGCTTCACGTTCGAGGCGTGGCTGTTGTTCAGGAAATGGAACGGGAACGCAAGAACCCTTTCCTCGCTCTGGTATTCGAGATTCAGGGGCGCGGCCCTGCCGAACGCCGTGATAAGCGGATATGACGGGAACGCCGCGGGCGCGAGATCGACGAACCTTTTCGTCAGCTCGAAGGACTCGGCCCCGTTATCGCTGTCAAGCCCGACTACGAAGTTTGTCTGCACATACGGAATATAGCTCAATATCTGATTGATGTGTTCCGAAACGGCTTTTACCTTGTCTATACCCTGTTTGGCCCCGGTCTTCGATTTGTTTCCCATGTCGAACCAGGATTCGATGCCCGGGAGCACAGCCTGGAAGCCGTTTTGCCTCAGGCGTTTCAGGTGCGGCTCGGAAAGGAGGGAGAGGCTGCTCTCCGCTATGAAGTCGATGCTGTTTATCGGGACCGCTTCCTCGATAACGTTCATGTAATCTTCGAAACGGACCCCGAAGTTGGGGTCGTACCAGCTGACGACCGGCCGTTTTATCTTCGTAAGGACGAATCTGAGGTCGTCTTTCATCAGCTCGAAGTCGAGCGGCTGATATGGCTCGTTCGCGTCGATGCAGAAGCTGCAGGTGTAAGGGCAGCCGAGGCTGCCTATCATGGGAACGACCTTGATGAGGAAAGTGGTCTTCTCGTGCGCCTTCGAAATAAATTTCCAGCGCTCCCTGACACCCGGGAGGTATTTAGGCGAGCTCTTGGCGGACAGGCTCACGCCGACCGGCCTGTGCGGCCTGCAGTCTTCGAGCACATCCCGGCAGAGCTCCTCGTCCGTGATCCCCATCACGTAGTCGAAATACTTGACGGCGTCTTCCGGATAGCACCGGGCGTGCGGGCCGCCAAGGGCTGTGACGACGCCTTCGCCCCTGTATTTGGCGCTGAGCGCGTAGGCCTGAATGGCGGATTGGGTGAACGCGTTGATGAAGACCATGTCCACGCCTCTCGGCGCGTCCTTGGCCAGATCTTCGAGCCCCGTAAAAATGAAATATTGCACCTCGTGCCCGGCGTCCTCGCTCCACTTGGCGATTACCTGGGGCATTATGCCCATGAAGTTGGCGTGCATTACGCGCGCCCAGATCGAGTGGTTGGGGGATTTTGTTATGAAGTCGATTATACCGATCTTGAGTTTCCGCATCGGGCTCCTGATTAAAGCTCACGAGTAGGGTCCGTTCTGGTTTAATCAGGAATGGAATAAATTCAGAATGGTCTACTTACTATTTTATGTAAGAGATCACTTTATATATCGGGGAGATTCTCTAACCTCCCGTTCACCTTATGAAACTATTTATACAATACACGATAGGTATATGTAAATCAATCGATTTTGCGCATCCCGGTTTGTGCTGGCTCTGGCTTTCGGAGCGGGTATTAACGTCGGCAGCGTGGGGGCCGATGGAGCCGAAAGCGAGATCGAGTCCGGGTTAAGGGAGTGGAGGGACGTGAGAATGTTTTGAGCGTATTTAAAAATACTGATTGTAATCAAACTATGATTATTTTATTATAAGCGGGGGGTATTACACGCATGACAACATAAACTATGCATCATGTGGTTATTATGTGAAGCATGAGGCAAAAGGGGGTGGGTGTGATGGGTATTCCAAGATGTAACAAGCAGAATATTGCGATGATGCTGTTGGCAGCAACTTAATCAGAATTGCAGTAATGTCCTTTATGCCATTTTTTCTCATGTGATATCTTGAAAGATTATTCCTCGGCTCAAGAGGACTGCACCATTACGCAAGTTACCGATACAGTTGGCGGGGAGTCCGAAGTATGGTTTTTGAACCCGGGCGGGACATTGGGGGGTTTCGATTCCGATTCCGATGTAGACGGAGGTAATCCCGATGGCAGTTTCGAAGCGTATCTGATCGACACGGATACATTTGTCATAACTCAGCTGACCGACAGCGTGGGATTGGATAGTTTTCCGTTCGATATATCTGCCGGCGACACCCTCGTCGCTCTGTCCTCACAAGCAGACCTGACCGGGGATAACCCTGACGGAAACAGGGAGATATTCCTCTTCGACAGGGGAACGGCGACATTCACTCAGATAACGGATACTCTTGGTGGGGATAATATTGTCCCTGCCCTGAACAGCGACGGCACGCTGATCGCAATTGACTCCTCTGCGGATTTAACCGGCGGTAATCCGGACGCCAACAGGGAGATATTTCTGTTCGATGTCGGATACGACGACATTTACTCAGCTAACCAATACCGTGGGCGTGAACAGCCTCGTTCCAGACATAACCCCCGACGGGGCAACTATCGGTTTTCATTCCAACTCGGACTTAACCGGCTCCAACCCTGACGTAAGTTTAGAGGTGTTTCTATTCGATGTGGCCTCTATGACGTTTACACAAATCACGGATGGCGATGGTCTGAATAGCGCCACGGCCGCTTTAAGCTCGGACGGCGCGATTGTCGGTCTCAATAGCGATACCGATCCGACAGGGGGGAACCCGGATAATAACAGGGAGATCTTCCAGTTCGACTCTAATACAATGCAATTTACACAGGTGACGGATACAACGGGTGAGAATACCAACTCAGGGCCTTCCATAAGCTCTGACGGCAGCCGTCTCGTATTTACTTCGACGTGCCGATCTGACCGGAGATAACCCCGACGGGAATGAGGAGGTGTTTTTATTTGACGCTGATACGGGCATAACCACGCAGATAACCGATAGTGTAGGCGGCAGCTTCTCGGATGCCGTAATAAGTGGTGACGGTACGAGGATACTATTCACTTCGGCTTCGGATATTGGAGGGGGAAACGCTGACGGGAACATAGAGGTATATTTTGCCGACTGCCGCGTTGTAGTCAGCGACGGCAATGACAGCGGCGGATGCGCGCTCGCCGGGGAGGATTCACCGAGGGATGCGGGGGTTAATGCGGCTATTTTGTCACTGGTTCTGTTCGCGGCCGTTTCAGGGGTTATGAGGAAAAGAAAGCGGAGTCGGCGTAGTCTCGTATCTTGAATTTGCAAATAAGGCTCCCCGCGGCGGACGGGATCCGCCGCGGGGAAGCAAGTTCAATTTAATATTTAGCGTCCGGCGCCTATTCGCCTAAAACAACATACTGCGGATATACGAAGCTGCCCTTAGTCCATACCGCCCAGTCGGGGGCTTCCGCGAGCGGCTTTATTTTATTGAGCGGATGGCCTTCGGGGGCCTTGAACGTAATCTTCGGGTTCTTCATCTCGACAGTGCCTCCGACCCATGGAATCGGGATACTTGACTACCTGCTTCACGGTCTTGCCGTCTTTTTCGGTCTCCATCAATCCGAAGTAATTCAGATGTCCTCCGCCGAAATTTCCGAGCTCGCTGCCGACGTCCGCCGTCGACTCGATGAGGGGCTGTCCGCCAACGGTGAGGACCGCCGTGAGCTTGCCGTCCTTTACGGTGGTCGTCGTCATGCCCTCCTCGGCGGGGATGCCTATCTTCTTCACGTATTCGCGCATAGTCGGCGAGCTGTTGAAGTAATAGACGAAATATCTTCCGGGATACGTTACGTCGGAATTCATTACGTAGGAGTCCTGGTCCTTGAGCTCGACTGCGAGATACGTGAGCGTATAGGCCCCGAAGCCCGAGGTCTGTGTCGCGTCAGGCACGGTGTACATGTTTATAACGATGTGGCCCGCGGGGTTGGGCTCCAATCCCGGAGGCAGGAGGGCTTTGAGCGTTTCGGGATCGGCCTTGTAGGCCGCCATGAACATCCACGCGCCCGTCACGAGCTGGGGTGCGGGGAGGCTGCCCGCGTCGGCCGCATGGACTTTATAATTACTCCCCAAAGGGGAGAGGGCCAGCGATGCAAAAAACAAAGCAACAGAACAGAACTTTGCTAATCTATACATATCTAATCTCCTTTGATGAATGAAGATGGCTGCTGACGTCTGTTCTTAATAATAATATAAGGGGACTGACCGTTGCAAGTGGTTATTCGGAGGCTAATAATGAAGCCGGAGGCGCAACAATCCATTGATTTGCGGACCGGCAGATTAAGCAAATAACGTTTGACCACGGGAAGGAAACATCTAGACGAGATTGACACCCTCCAATCCTCCTTTATTCAATCGAAGAAAGGTCAATCTGCTACACCACCTATTCTTATCGATTTTCACAAATATGTCAAGACACTTTATGCGGCGGGCCGAAAGGTTGGGATAATGCGGTTAAATCCGGGGGGCGTTTAAAGGCGGGCACACGGATTACCGGGACGCCTTTTCACATATATAAATGAATGCCGGCGGGATGTTTCTCCATACTATCCTGCTGGTTTCGACCTTGTCGAACTTGGCATAGAGCTTCTTTTTAAATCTCCAGGCCGCGGGCGCCACCACTCCGAGCACGTATGCGTACGTTAAGAATACGCCTCCCGGTTTCAGCACGTCGTAGATCGAATCGAGTATGAGCTGCTGGGTTTCCCCGTTGAAAGTCGACCAGGGGAGGCTGCTGATAACCCTGTCGCAGCCGCTTTCTCCGTGCGTTTCCAGGTGCTTCATGACGTTTTCAGCAGAGGACTGGTAGACGACGGCATCGGGGCACTTTCTTTTAGTCGCATCGACGAAGGCGGGGTTTATCTCGAGCGCAAAAAACGTAGTGCTCCCGGCTTTTTTCCGCATTATTTTCTCTGTTATCACCCCTGTCCCCGAACCGAGCTCTATCACCGTGGAAACGTCGTTAAGCCCGGCCATATCCGTCATCAATTCACAGAGCCTGTCACTCGAAGGGAGGATCGCCCCCGTCCTTGCGGGATTGATTATAAACTGGGTGAAGAATTTAAGGTTGTACTCTAGCTCCGTATCGGCGCTGACGTTATCTCTTCTCATACTGTGTTGCCCCACACCGCTGCAGCGCCGTAACAAGAGTGGCTATTAAGGTCGTGCAACTGTTATTATAAGGCTATCTTTATACCTCGATTGACGGAAAAAGTCAATTTTTAAAGCGAATTGGTCATATTTCGCCGGAGCCCGGACTCTTTTGACAAATTATCGTAGTATAATTACAATCCCACATGGTTCTCCGAGAATATAATTACCATTTTTGATTTATCAACACCTATTAATACGGCGGATACCGGATGCAGGATGAAATAATTATCGATATAAAGGATGTTTATAAATCCTTCGGCCCCAAGGAAGTCCACATGGGCCTCACGCTGTCCATCAAAAAAGGGGAAAATATCACCGTGCTCGGCGGGAGCGGCTCGGGTAAGAGCGTCCTGCTCAAGGAAATAACGGGGCTCCTGAAGCCTGAATCGGGGGACGTCATAGTCGAGGGCGAGAATATAGTCCCGATGGAAGAGACCGATCTCGTCAGCGTCAGGAAGAAAATGGGGATGCTTTTTCAGGGCGCCGCGCTCTTCGATTCGATGACGGTCGAGGAGAACATCGCTTATCCGCTGAGGGAGAGTACCAAGCTGCCGGAGAACGAAATCAGGGATATAGTCGCCAAAAACCTAGAGCTCGTAGGTCTTCCGGGGATCGAGGACAAGATGCCGTCCGACCTGAGCGGCGGTATGAAAAAGAGGGTCGGGCTCGCAAGGGCGATGGCGATAAATCCCCGTATCCTTCTTTACGACGAGCCTACTACGGGCCTCGACCCGCCCAATATAAGCAGGATCAACCAGCTTATAAGGAGCATGCAGGCCCAGTTCGGGATTACAGCCGTCATTATCACTCACGACGTGAAGAGCGCGTTCGAAATATCGGACAGGATCGCGTTCCTCCATCACGGACAGATTCTTTTTACCGGGACTGTGGACGAGGCGGAAAAGTCCGATATCGAGGTCCTGAGCGACTTTATACACGGCAGGCTGAGCGGGGCGGACGAGTAAATCATTTAGCCGTCATAGCACGCCTGAGCCGCTAGTAATCATCCGGGGTGTCGAGACCCTCGACCCCGGTAATCTTCCATCCGCTGATCCCGGATTTTTTAAGTGTGACCGTGATATTGTCGGGTGATCCTTCGCTGCCGATCAAATTATAGGGAACCCCCGATTTGAATCCCGTGACGAGGACGTCTGCGTTCGCGGCGGCCTCCTTTTCCCCGTATTCGTTTTCACTGAAAACGGCGGAGAGGCCTGAGTACGACGCTTGAATACTGTCATACTTCTCCAAGGCCTTCGTGATTATGCTCTTTACGACCGGGTAGCCCGCCCCGTATTCGTCTTTATACTGAAGAGAAAAATGCCCTGTAACCCCCTCCGCGTCTTTTTTCCCCGCAGCGTCCCTGATTTCGTTGAATACGGCCTCTATCTGTCGGGCATCGTCGCCGCGCGGAAAGAAAAGATAAATTAGCACTACTGCAAGTGCGATCAGAAGCAGTATGTATTTCGACACGGAGAAAGTTTACTTTAAATTCACTTCCTTTTCGCCGGCGTAGGTTTCGGCGTGAAAATAGGAGCCGTCTGTCCTTATCGTCACCTCTCCGTCGCCCGACGTATCGAAGAGCGTAACAGGGGCAAGGGCCTTACGGAGCACGGGGTCATTCGCCGCGGATGAGGGGTCGAGCTCTCCCGTTACCAGAACACGCGGGGACACCGCTTCCAGAAATATAGGGAAAGCGTCTTCCGTATCGATAACAGGCATATAGAGGACGCCGCTCTTCAACCCGGACCCGTGAGTGTCGGTAAGGGCGGACAGAGCCCGGGCATCGTCGAGGGCCTCGCCCGTGAGAATGCTTTCGTTCCCGAAATTAATCTTGAGCGCGAGAGGGCGGGGCATAGAAGAATCCTTGATTACGAAATCCCCGCCGGGCCTGAGCACCTCGAGCCTGACTTCCCCGCCCAGAGGGAACGCATCGGTATCGCCAAGGTCTTCCCACGGGATGTTTTTCTCTTTGATCAGTCCCCAGAGCCCGCCTGAGAGCTTGTCTCCGTTAGTGATGACGGTCCCGACGTCGAAGTTCTCAAGCAGGTATTCGGCGCCGCTCATGTGGTCCTTATCGGTCGATGTTAAGATCAGGAGGTCGATTTTATTGACCCCGGAGTGGAGCAGGAACCTGCCGGCCACGTTTCTTTCTATGTATCCCTTCCTGTCGAGGTTCGAATAACCCCCGTCGATGAGGACGTTTCCGCCCCCGGGGAGCTCGAGAAAAACTATGCTCTTGTTTCTGCCGGCGTCGAGGAAATTGGCGGTGAGTCCGCGCTCACGGGACTTCTTGATAACGGGATAAGCCGCGCTCAGCAAGAACGCAAGTGCTATCACGGGAAGGACAAATTTGATCCGCACGAATCTGCCGGCGAGCAGGATGGATATGCCGAGAGCGAAGAACAATATCAGGCTTGGCGCGCTCAGGGGAGGGATCGTCACCGACGAATAGGGGATTTCGAGCAGCAGCCCTATACCGAACACCATCATACGGATGAAGTGTACATTGACGGATATCAAAGGCCACGCGATGTGCCCGGAGACCGTGAACGCGAGGAAAGAGAGCAGTCCCAGTGGCACAATCAGAAGCTCGACCAGGGGCACCAGGATCATGTTCGCCGGTATGGATACGACGGGAAGAATTCCGAATGAATTTATTATTAAAGGGAAGGTTGCGAACGTAGCCGCGCACGTGGTTTTTATGAGGGTCACGGCTTTGTCTTTCAGCGTGCCGAACCTGAAGGGGAAGAACTTGTGCGCAAGCAGGATTCCGAAGACGGCCGCGAACGAGAGCTGGAACGAGAGCTCGAACAACGACCACGGGTGCCAGAGGAGTATGACGAACGCGGCAGCGCCCAGTGTATTTAACTTGTTCTCATCCCTCCCGGCCGTAATTGCAAGGAAGAAAACTGATATCATAATAAAAGCCCTGACCGCGGGCGTGTTAAAACCCGCGACCGCCGTATAGAAGAAGAGCGGCAGTATCGTGAGCACAGCCGCGATCTTCACGACCTTGAAACGGAGCATCAGGTACTCCGAGCGCTTGAGGAGCCATTTAATTATCAAAAAGAAAACTACGGCTATCGCCCCTACGTGAAGACCGGATACCGAGAGGACGTGGGCCACTCCCGCTTTCGAGAACTCCGCCCGCACGTCGGGCGGGATGCCCCCGTCGTCGCCTATCGTAAGCGCGTTCAGGATCTCGTTCTCGGGCGAGCGGAAATTCGTCCTCACGAAGTTTCCGTACTCGAGCCTGAGCCTGTCGAGCGAATATATGACGGGGCTGTAGGATTTATCGCGCCCGAAGGAGATGATGTGCTCGTCTCCCTCGACGAACCCGGTCGCGTAGACGCCCTGCCTTTCATAGTATTTTCTTACGTCGAACGCCCCCTGGTTTCTGAAGCTGGTGATGGGCCTGAGCTTTACGCCGATTACACGAACCCGGTCTCCGTACGATAGTCCCGGAGCTTCCTCGGCAGTGGATATGATGACCTTTCCCGAAACGGGATTGAAAACCCCGTCCGCTACAGCGTATTCGGTATCCAGAAAAAGCCTCGATCCCGATTCCTTTTTTTCAGGCGACCTGTAGACGGTGCCTTCGAGGTCGATTCTCGATCCCGAAAACGAAGTGACGCTCACCCCCGACGAATAAAAAGGGCCGGCGCTGAAAAGAAGACCTATGGGGATAAATAAAAGGAACCTCAGGGGGGGCAGAAGGAGGGCGATAATACCGGCAGCCGGGGCCGTTATTGTGATTACGAGCCAGGGATTTCCTATATATTCGTTAAGGAGGATGCCGGCACATAGTCCGAGCAGGGGGAGGATAATTTTATATCTCTCCGTGAATCCCCGTAAGATGCCTGTCATACGCATAATCATGTGCCCCGGAAGTGTCTGACTTCCGATGAGAGATTTGAGTATCAATTATATGACGAAGAGGGGATTGTTCACAAATAAAATTTTGATTTAATTCTCTAACGCGGAGGTTCCGCCGAATATCAGCGCGGTTCAGACGGGGCTTTTTCTGATCAACGCGACTGCATAAGACGCTATGCCTTCTCCCCTGCCCGTAAATCCCATGCGGTCGGTGGTGGTAGCCTTCAAGCCGAGCGCCTTCCCGGAAAGCCCCGTGATCTGGGAGAGGGCATTCTTTATGGCGGGAACGTGAGGGGCGATCTTCGGTTTTTCGCATACTATGACGCTGTCGATGTTCCCGATTTCGTACCCTTCCCCGGTTACCAGTTTCAAAATCTCGCTCAGGAATAACAGGCTCGACGCCCCTTTGTACCGGGGATCGGTGTCAGGGAACCGGGTGCCTATGTCTCCCTCCCCCAATGCCCCGAGGAGCGCGTCGCATATCGCGTGAGTCAGCACATCGGCGTCCGAGTGCCCGGATAAACCGCGCTCGAACGGTATCTCCACGCCGCCCAGTACGAGCTGCCTGCCTTCCGAGAACCTGTGGGCGTCGAATCCGAACCCTATTCTATACATTGATGCGGCCCTTAAATGGAGTAATCATAAATGAGCATATTTTTTTTGGAAGGGACGGTTTAGTTTTTTATTCCGCTCCGCCCTCTCTCATATTCAATATGAGCTCTCCGAGCGCAAGGTCCTCGGGTGTCGTAATCTTGATGTTGTAGGGGGAGCCTTTCACGATCTTCACCCTTACACCCGTCCTCTCGACGAGGAGGGACTCGTCGGTGCCCGTAAAGCGGTCGTCCGCCGCCTTCGAGAGCGCATTTTTCAATACCTCATATCTGAAGGCCTGGGGGGTCTGCGCGAACCATAGGGATTCCCTCGGGACCGTGCTGTCTACGTACATCTCCGGGGAGGATTTCTTGATCGTATCGTTTGAGGGGAGTGCGGCTAACGCCGCTCCGCACGCGGAAGCCTGCCTGATTACCTCTTCCAGGAGCTCGAGCGATACGAGCGGGCGCGCTCCGTCGTGGACAGCCACGACGTCGGGCGTCCCGGAGAGGGAGTTGAAACCGTTAAGGACGGAGTCCTGTCTTTCAGGGCCCCCGGGAATTATTTTCGTTACCTTGGGGATTGAGAGCCTGTCCACTATATCGGTCTTTACCGCGCGGGCCCAATCTTCCGGGACGACTATGATTATCTCGCCGATGAGGTCGGACTTCGAGAACGTTTCCACCGAATATGCCAGGACGGGCTTTCCCCTGAGAGGCAGGAACTGCTTCGGCAAACCGTCCCCGAACCGTTTTCCCTGACCGGCTGCCGCAATGACAGCCGAGGCGCGAATATTAGCCACGGTAGTCGGAAACCATGTGCTTGCTGTCTTCTTCCTTGACCCTCGAGAATATCATTCTTCCGGTCGGGGTCTGCAGCACGCTCGTAACGGATACCTCTATATGGTCTCCCAAGTACCTCTTGGCTTCGTCCACGACGACCATAGTGCCGTCGTCCAGGTACCCTACGCCCTGATTCTCTTCCTTTCCCTCTTTAACGACGTGAATGCTCATCGTTTCTCCGGGAAGGACCACGGGCTTGAGCGCGTTCGAAAGCTGGTTCAGGTTCATTACCTTAACGTTCTGGAGACTGGCCACTTTATTGAGGTTAAAGTCGTTGGTGATGATTATGCCCTTCAGCCTCCTCGCGAGCTCTACGAGCTTGAGATCGGCTTCTTTGATGTTGGGGAAATCATGGTTCGTGATTTTTACGGAGACGTTCGGTATGTCCTTCTGCATTCTCTTGAGGACATCGAGGCCCCTCCGTCCCCGGACGCGCTTAATAGGCTCGGACGAATCCGCGATATGCTGGAGCTCTTTGATAATGAACTTGGGGATTATCATCGTCCCGTTTATGAAACCCGCTTCGGCGACGTCGGCTATTCTGCCGTCTATGATAACACTCGTATCCAGTATCTTCGTCTCGGTCACCATCCTCGTGTGAACCCGTCTTGCGGCCTGCTGTTCGGTTTCCTTTGCCTTTCTGTAGCCGATGGTAATTCCGGCGTGGAAAAGAAAAAGGAAGAACGCCGCCGAGATTAGCGACGATATCTCTTCAGGAAGCGCGAACCCCGAAATAACCTCCCTGACTGCAAAAAAGGATAGGGAGGCCGCGGCTATTCCAACAGCGGCTCCAAGAAAAGACCTGGGTGTATAGTTCCGGATGTTATGTTCGAGTACGAGCGCGATACCCGTGGATACTGCCCCTAAAAGAACAGCCGCGCCGGCTGCAATAATGATGTCGTAGTGCGTATAGGCTATAAAAAAGCCCGTTGCGGCACCTAGTATAAAAAATAGAACCTTTGTTTTCATTTCTCCCTCACCGCAATCCCTGCCCCTCTTGTATGGATTCGGATACGACTAAGTATAAGTAATCGCTAAATTTTCACAAGTTTACGAAAGAGAGCTTCGATTAAACCATGAAATAAATAGATGTCCGTCTTAAATCCGGGCGTGCTTTCGATTACTCGTTCCGGAATCCGCAAGGGGAGCTGAAATTGTTATTTTATTTTAGTAAAGCCGTCAAGACTTGCCGCTATTCACGGCGTCTATCACCTTAACAATTTCATCCACAACTCTTACATACTTGCTATTTCCGGTGCCCGGGGGTTTCGCCCTTCCGTCTATACCGACGTCTGCAAGGATTTCCCCCGTAGTTTCATCGACCAAAGTAACCCTGACCTGAACGGACATTTTTCCTTTATCATCAAAACCCTGAAAAATATATTCACAGTATTTACAGCCGCGGGTATATCCGCTGACTATTCCGTCGACCAACAGGGTCTTCTGACCCCCGGACGGCTCAAAATCGTCAGTACGGCTTATAACCTTAAACTTGTCCTGTGTCCTAAGCTCCTCAGCCACCATATCCGCGATTACCGTGCCGGAATCATATGGCACCCATTCCAGATCCGTTTTTCTAAAGTCCGGGATCAGGACGACTTCGTAACTCGAATATGCGGCCTCAGGCGCTTTGAACACATTTACATTGGTCGGGCCTTTGGCACACCCGAATAATAAGAGGAAATTTAGGATTACGCATATATATAAATATCTGGCCACCAGTACGTTCCTCCGTTTTTCGTGGGTTATATTGTATACGATATTGTAATTTGTTAAAGTACCGTCTTTATTTAGATGAAGCGCGCGCTTTCGGGGAATCTCCCCTCTCTTCTAATTAAAGAATTAACGGAGAGCCCGGCCCCCCCTGCCGCGCATATGATTTCGATATAAAAAAAACAAATCGGAACTATCGCAGGACCCCATTTCTGCCGGCCGGTCTCTGAAGTGGAGAGGGCCCCCTCGATGGCTATATTCGTGGGCGGGGCCGCGGCCCTAGCTCCGTCGAAAAAAAGGGATATAGCCTCCGTCGGATTCAGGGCGCTCGTAGCCGCCACCCTCGCATGTCTTATGACCGCCTGTATCGCAGGCGTTTTCTACATGGGCAAATCCGCCCTTCTCGGTTGAGACGTAGTTTCTTATTAGATACCCCCGGAACGAAGGCACGCGCATATGCCGGACGGATGGGGGGCCTCTAAACAGTATCGAGGAGGGGTTAGAATGCAGAAGGCGGTTTCATACGAGACGGCTTTTGACGGAATAGACTATGAATCGCAGGAATTCCTGGAGGAGGCGCTCCCGTCGGAAAGCCTGGAATACGATTTCCCGGAAGGGGACGTCGTGCCCGAAAGCGGACCCGCGGCGGAAAGCCGCGCACTCGGGCCCGGAGACCTCAACCAGGAGCTCAGGCTCGTAAACGCTTACTTCAAAGAGGTGGGTACGGAATCCCTACTGACGAGGAGGGAGGAGATCGAGATCGCCGCCAAGATGAAGGAATGCGAGGCGCATTCGCTCCGGATTAAGAAGGCGATAAGTCGGATACTTGGCAGAAAGCTCTCCGGCGACAGCGGGCAATGCGCGGGTGAGCTAAAGGTCCTCGCCGACGAATGCACCGCTAAGCCCGGGATGAAGAGCGGCGACAGAGGGCGTTTGAGAAAGCTCGTTTTTCTTCTCGAAGCTTACATGAGAGCCGAAGAGAGGTTAAAGAACCGGTTTATAAGGGCCAACCTCAGGCTCGTCGCGAGCCTGGCAAAGAAATATGTAGGGAGGGGAATACCCTTCCTCGATCTGATACAGGAGGGGAACCTCGGCCTTATCAAGGCTGTCGAGCGGTTCGATCATACGAGGGGCTTCAGGTTTTCAACCTATGCCTGCTGGTGGATCAATCAAGGGATGATAAGGGGGGTATTTAACCAGACCAGGACTGTGAAGATCCCTGCGTATGTCCTGGAGAAGGCAGGGAAGGTCTGGACCGAGCGCGGGAAATTCGTGGAAGAGAACGGAAGGGAGCCCCATCCATACGAGCTCGCGGCCTCAGTCGAAATGAGCGTGGAGAATGTTAAACAGATACTGGAATCGGGGAACGGGATCAGGATGGTCGGACTCGACTCCCCTGTCTGGGCGGGCGAGAGGGCTACGTTTATGGATTATATCCCCGATATGGATACGGTTCCCGTGGACTCGCTCATTGCCGAGGTCTCCATACCCGAAAGCGTCGAGCGGGCTTTACATATGCTGGATGAAAGGGAAAGGGAGATAATAAAGATGAGGTTCGGCATAGGCTATCAGGGGTCGTTCACCCTGGACGAGATCGGAAAGAGGTTCGGTCTGACGAGGGAAAGGATAAGGCAGATAGAAAAGAAAGCCCTCTCGACCCTGAGGCATTCCGATTCGGCGCCGGCGCTGAGGAGCCTGATTGAACATTAATTTACGCTTTCGCAAGCCGGGTATTTATTGTCCGGTCCTTATTTCCAACCCTGCGCCGTAAAATTTTATGATTTCCGCCAATACGAAATAAATGTTGGGTCACGGGGACTTGCAATCTTCTGAGCCCCATTTCCGATTGCCTAAAGTGGTAAATTTACAGGAGCTCCTTGACAGCGGGGCTATTCATGCTAATATTTTACCAACTGGTCAACTATAAGGTGTTGAGTTAAATGGGACGCACGAGCGACACAAAGGAAAATCTCATAAACAGCGCAATAGAGCTCATAGGGACGCGGAGCTACAACGCTGTGGGTGTTCAGGAGCTTTGCGAGCACGCAGGGGTAAAGAAGGGGAGCTTCTATCATTTTTTTCCTTCGAAGCGCGACCTCACTCTGGAAGCCCTCGATCTGATATGGAAGAAGTTCAAAGAGGAGACGCTCGACCCGGTTTTTAATTCCGATGCTTCGACGCTCGAAAAGTTTGAGACGCTGCTCAGGATGTCTTATGAACACCAGTCCAGCAGGAAGGACTGCACAGGATGTATGACCGGCTGCGGGTTCGGGAACCTGGCCCTTGAACTGAGCACTCAGGACGAGGAGATAAGGAAGAAAATAGAGGTGATATTCTGTGAGTGGACCAAGTATTTGGAAATGGTAATTATTCAAGCCGTCGAAGAGGGCGTGCTGCCCCCCGAAACGGACCCCGCCGCCACATCGCTGGCCATGGTCGCCTATATCGAAGGGATGATATTGCTGGGTAAGACATTTAACGACCCATACATGTTAAAAAGGCTCGGCGAAGGGGTATTGCAACTCTGTATATCGAGAAAGGAGACGGCGGAAGCGTATTCCGTGGGGTAATGGGTTTATATATTTTTTATTAAAAAGCAAACAGACCGGTCAACTATATTTTTGAATCAGGAGATGCAATTATGAAATCTGTTAGATCTAATCATGAAAGGATGATTTCGGTGTTGAGTCTCAAGAATGAAACCAGCCTGGCAACAGCGCCCAATATAAATGACCTCACCGATGAGGACCTCGTGAGCCTGTACGTTGCCCGGCGGGATGAGGAGGCGTTTAACGAGCTCGTGAACAGGTACGGGGACAAGGTCTACAGGCTCGCCTACAGGATAACGAGCAGCCAGAACGACGCCGAGGAAATACTTCAGGAGGTTTTTCTCATACTGGTGGAAAAACTGTCTACGTTCAGGAAAGAGTCCAGGTTTTCGACCTGGCTCTATAGAGTCGCTTCGAACGCGAGCTTCATGTATATAAGGAATTCGAGAAGGAGCAGCGATAAGGAGCTGAGCCTGGACGATTATAAGCCCTATAACGACTACGGCGTGCTCGAAGGGGTCGAGGAGGGGGATTGGAGCGGCAGGCCGGATTCGCAGCTCCTGGGAAAGGAGGGGACGGAGCTGATAGAAAGGGCCATAGGCGAGCTGCCCGAGGAATACAGGGTGGTCTTTCACATGAAGGATATTGAAAGACTCACGAGTAAGGAAATTTCGAGCATACTGAAGCTTTCCGTGCCGGCAGTGAAATCGAGGGTGCTGAGAGCGAGGCTCTTCCTGAGGGACAAGCTATCGGAATATTATTCGGAGCTCTATAACGGCTAGGTTATTCCCGTACGGCGTCTTTGAGTATGGGCTCGAGCTCCCCGGACTCATTCATCTGGACGCATATGTCGCATCCGCCTATGAACTTTCCGCCTATGAATAGCTGGGGGAGTGTGGGCCACTGGGAATACTCCTTGATCCCCTGCCTGATTTCCGGGTCGGCAAGCACGTCGACGGTTTCGTAGTCAACCCCGTAGGAATTGAGAATCTGCACGACTTTCGCGGAAAATCCGCACTGCGGCATCTCCCTGGTTCCTTTCATAAATAAAATCACTTTATTATTCGCGACCTGCGAGTCTATTTTCTTAAGCACGTTTTCCATTTTTACTGCCTCCCGATACCTTAAAAAGCTGCAACAAATTCAAAAGCCCGATTATCCGGGCCCCGGACTTCTATTTAATCTTTTCCCACTGCTCGGGGGTGTAGGTCTTGAGCGATAGCGCATGAATCCTTTCCTTCATGGCGTCGCCAAGGACTTTATATACCAGCTGATGGCGCTCGAGCAGCGTCTTCCCGTCAAATGCGCTTGAAACGATAACCGCTTCGAAATGTGTTCCGTCCCCGTCCACATCGACTGAGGAGCCCGGCATGCCGGCCTCTATCATAGCTTTGATTTCCTTCGGATCCATCGAGGTTAGTATAAATGTTTTTAGTCCCCTTTCAAGAAACGGGCGGCCGGACGGTATGTTGAAAAGGCCGGGATAGGAACCTATACTTCGAGTATGAGCTGGAAGACCGTGGTCGGTATTATCGTTATTATTATGGTAGTTTTCGGCATATCGAAGCTTTTAGGGCATCTGAGCGTCAGACGGGAATCGTCCACGTCCTATCTCGAGGAGACGGTGAAGGCGACCAAGAAGGTGAGGCAGCTCAAGGAAGAGAGGTCGGAGCTCATTCGGAACCAGGAGAAGACCCTTCTCGACCAGGAATAGATTTACCACCCGAAGTCTCCCCTCCGGGTTTCTTTACATTACTAATGTTCCATCGGCCGGCTTCGTGTCAGGCCGGAACCCCCGATCCGGAAGAGTCTGATATAAAATGACCAGCAAATTCGGAGTGAGACCGGAGAAGGAAAAAGCCCTGAGAGACAGGATGGCGGAGCTGGGTATACATGAAAAGGACCTGGATGAGACGTTTCTCAAGTCGGGCGGGCCCGGCGGACAAAACGTCAACAAGGTTTCCACATGCGTGCGGCTGAAGCATATCCCCACCGGCATTATGGTCAGAGCGGACAAAGAACGCTCCCAGGGGCTAAACCGGTTTCTCGCGCGGAGGGTGCTGGTCTCGAGGATCGAGGAGAGCGTGTCCGGCAAGCCGTCACCCGGGGAGATCGAGAGGGAGAAGCTTCGGAAGCAGAAGAAGAGGAGGGAAAGAAGGGCGAGAGCGAAGTCCGTGCCTGAGTAAATCCCGCCTCATCCCCTCATACCTCCGCCCTTCATCGACTCTTAAACTTTAATCCATAAATTATTAAAAATTCGTAATTAATATGTATCGTGTTGATACGCCGGGCTTGCTCCCGCTAATGAAATTTATCAGGCATCGATTATAGAACTGCGCCTGTAATATATTGCTTAATAATTTATTGTGCTGAAATTGACAATGACGAGACACGAGCTGTAAAATTATAATTTTGGCTGGGGTTAATATCCCGAGCTCTCTTTAATCTAAAGGAGGATGACCGTCAGTGACCAAACTCAAGAGATACGTCCCTCTTTTTATTTTCATTATTCCGATAATAGCGATCTTTTTAATATTAGGGCCGTCCAGATTTAACAATCCGGTCAAAGGGAGCTCTGATTCCCTGAGCGTGCGCACGGAGAACGACTTCGTGACGGACCCGGGCCTTGTAGCCCTGCCCGACGAGGACATAGTGGCCGTGCTGCTCGAGTCCCAGGACTGCAACGTGCTCGAGAAGGATACGGGCGGAAAGGGTTACGACATAATTCCATACAGGTACGAGACCTCCATGGAGCAGACCTTCTGCTGGGAGGACAGGAACGAGGGCGCTGGGCATTACATGGTTCTCGTGAACGACGAAGGGGTTGAGACACTGCAAGTGAATGCGAACGGGGAGTGCGCTACAGGGGTGGTAGAGGCCGGGGATTACGAGATGAGGGTCTATCACGACCAGGAGACGGAGAAGAACGTAGCGGTGTTCATAGTCCCGGAGAGCGGTAAATCGACACTCAGCACGGCGTCCGACGAGACATTGAATAATATATCTACGTTCCTCGACACGGATAAGTGTGTGGGGTGCGATCTCAGCGGGGCAAACCTTTACAATGCGGACTTGAGCGGTGTAGACCTCGAGGGGGCGAAGCTTAACGACGCGATACTGGCGAGTGCGAACCTCTCCGGGGCGAACCTGAACGGGGCCGAGCTAAAGAACGCTGACCTCACGGGGGCAAACCTGAAGGGGGCTACATTGGCGGGGGCCGATCTAACGAATGCGGTTCTCATAAACTCCGACCTCTCGGACGCCGACCTCACAGCGGCTAACATGGAGGGCGCGGATGTTACGGGGGCCCAACTCACGAACGCTCAAATGACGGGGGCGGTTACCACAGGAGTCCTGCGAAACAGCGTTAAATCGGACGAAACGGTCGGGACAAAAGTACACGAAGATGTAGTCGCAACAATAACATGTACGACGGGCGCAATCGCGGCGGGGACCGGTGAGGACCTCGATATTACCGGAGCGTGTACTGTCGACGGTACGGTTCTGAACGGCGTTTACCATTACCGAAACGTGCACATATATAACGGCGGTTCGCTCACTTTTAACGACGCAGTTATCCACTTCTGGGCATACAACATACTCGTAGAAAATAACGGGAGCCTGATTGCGGGTTCCGAAATGACGCCGATCGGCACGGCCGGCGGAAAACTGACCATTCATTTATACGGGGAGGATCAGGGGGTCGGAGGTAAGGGCGTTACATGCAAAACGGGCGATATGTGCGGTGTGGATTCCGCCATTTGGAACAACGACCATACAGCCAAGCAGATGCTGCCGGGTCCGGTATCCGACTTTTTCTACCACTACCATACACTTCCTGTCGATACGGGTGAGGAGCACGGTTACTTCGGGTACAAGACGCTCGCAGTCTCATACAACGGGACTCTCAGGTTATTCGGCAATAAGGGGGCCCTCTATCCGGACACTAACCCAACACCTTCGGATTCCGGCAAGAGCTGGGCGCGCTTAAGTGGTGATGTCAATGTCGGCGTTACGCAGCTTACCGTGGACCGCCCCGTCGACTGGGGAGTCGGGGACAGGATCGTGATTACGACCACAGACTATTTGCCCGGCCACGCGGAGGTGCTCGAGATAATAGCGCCTGCCGTCAGCAATACGACATTTAACTTCAAGGTCATAAATGCTTTCACAGGGGCGGACATAGCTGGAGGCTTGCAGTACAGACACAGCGGCACTCCGTATTCTCTGACGGGTGTTCCGAATATCAACATAAAGGTCAACAACCAGCCTGCCGCCGAAACAAGGGCTGCGGTAGCGCTCCTTTCACGCAGTATCCGCATCGTCTCCGGAGGAGATACGTTCAACGCCGCTAACCCGACGTGCGAGTACGACTGCCTCAGCAGCTCGCCCGCAACCTATTTTTTCGGAGGGCATACAAGCGTGAGGCAGGGGTTTAAAGAGGTCAAGATTCAGGGTGTGGAGTTCTACCAGCTCGGGCAGGGAGGACGCCTGGGACACTATCCGGTCCACTTCCACATGGCCAGGCTCACCCCGGCAGGCACCTTCGTCAAGGACTCGACTGTATGGGAGTCTATGACAAGGTTTATGACCATACACGCAACTCAAGGTGTAACGCTCGCGAGGAACGTCGGGATTCATGTCGATAGGTCACGGTTTTTACCTCGAGGACGGCACGGAGATAAACAACAAGTTCTACTCGAACATCGGCATTCTTGCGCGTGCGGCGGTCAAGAACCCTCAGAACCCGCGCCAGGTCCCGGGAATCCTGGCCTGGAGCGGAAACCCCAATACCGCACGGGTCCCCTATAATTCGGACGTGTTTAACCCGACTGTATTCTGGATCATGAACGGATGGAACGATTTCGAATACAACATGGCAGCCGGCGCGACCGGGTGCGGGGTGTGCTACTGGCTCGTCCCGGGCACAAATAGCGGCCCATCCCAGGAGATGATATGGGAGTCTTACGCATCAATGCAGACGGGCCCGGTAATCACGCAGGGAGGTAAGGTTTACCAGCAGAATATTGACCGCGCGGGGATGACCCCTCTCATGACGTTCAAGGGCAATTACTGCACATCCGCTATGATGTCGTTTAATACGGTCGGTGTTACCGACGCATGTCTGGGTGTAAGCAACTTCGGCGCAGCCACGAACCCGAACGCTCCCGCGCCAGAGGGCGACATCAATATGGAGACGTTCTATCCCAAGGTCGACGGCGGCGGCGGGCGGTTCGGCACGCGCTGTGACGGGACCGATTGCAGCCGGATCGCAATTCCCAACAGGTGCAGCGTCGGAGACAGGAGCAGGTGTATGGTTACAGTACTCGACGGTTACACCTCGTCATTCCACTGGCCGCAGCAGAATTTCGCCGCTATATGGCTGCGCCCGCAGTGGTACCTGGTCATCAACAGTTTCCTGTCAGACACTCAGAACGGCGGCCTCGGCTTCGTCACCGGCGGGGACTATTTGCTCTCAAGCGTTATACCGGGGCTCTGGCAGTTGGCGACGAAGTCGGTGTTTGTAGGACACACACAGACCGATAACCCTCTCGCGTCGGACGCAGGACCGTTTAACCCGCTCAAAAGCACCGATATGAAGATTTCCGGTCTTATCTGTGATAACCAGGACGCAAACCACTGCAGGTCGGCAAAGGAAGGCATAAGCATTCCGCTCGACAACTTTGCGGTAAATCAGAGGTTCTTCAACATATACGACGGGCCCAATTACCAGGATTCGAACGCTTACCTCGATATAACGGAGACTAATCTCAGTCCAATATGCAAGCCCGGGGGGGCGAGCAATTGCCCGCAGCTCGGACCCGGAGCGGGCATGGCCGCATGGACATATACCAGGGTTCCAGGCATTCCTGTAAACAAGACCAAGAACGTATGCGTCCTTCCGAACGCGGCAATAGGGTGGAAGCAGCCTAACGGGTTTTTCTATCCCCCGGGGTTCCATTCGGAGAAGCTTTATTTCCACAATGTGGATATACGCCATTATGTGCTTGAGCCTCTTTGGGATGCCGGTACATATACAACGAATGAGGATAAGGTCAAGACGGATTACTGCACTTTTCCCGCAAGCAATATGTTCGGAAACTTCAGCAGCGTCGACAGGCAGACCGTGCTAAACGACGACGACGGGTCGCTCACCGGACTATTGAGTCCCCCTGTCCCCGCCAAGGGTGAAACTATTTCAGTGAACCTCGACCCCTTCTTTAACGCTCCTATAGAAGCGGGGGAATGCGAGTCGTTCAACACGGCGAAGACAAGCCCCTACGAGTATGTCTCCACCGCGGTGTATCCGGGCTGCGTGGCGGATAAGGATAATGGCTACTGCGGCGGCACGTGTATGATCGACAAGAAGGCATGCCTCGATAACAGCAACTGTATCGGAGCGTGCAAAATCGATCACCAACCATGTACTACCAACAACGACTGTAATATGAGTAATCCGGACAATACGTGCGATTTCGGCATTAACGGGTGTGATCTCGGCACTTCGTACTGGGGAAGGCCGTGTACGAACGCCACCTGCTTCGGCATCCCGCTCGAGAGGCAGTATTTGACCTCGGCGGATAAGGCGGACCTGTCCACTACGGGGATTCGCATGGCGGGCATGGACCTGTTCCAGCGGAGCATGCTGACGCTCAACAACGCCAAATACTATATAGACACGACCGTATCCGAAGCAGAGCAGAGGAAAAGCGCGCAGAGCCTGAACGTCTTTAAGGCAGGCCAGACTTATTACGTATTCTTCCTCTACGCGAAGGCCAATACCAAACAGACCTACGAATTCTACGTAGGCGACGGGCTGAAACTCGGCGACGCAACGGATGCGATGGATGTAAAGATAAAACGGGCTAGCATAGCCGGTTTTCCGATAACGTTTACAGACGGACCTACCGACTGGAAAAGCATTGGGTGGGAAAAGACATACAAGGACGGCGTATTGACTGTAACAGTCGATATGAGCTCGTTCGCTACGGAATTCGCGGACACAAAGAAAGATTTCTGCCAGCCGGCGAGCTTCTGCACCCTGACCGGGGATACATGCGGATGCTCGAACTCGCTGCCCAGTGACCAGCTTGCGGCTTGCCAGGCGGGCAATATATGCGGCAAATTCGCGGGGAAGGATATAGATTGCCCGAAGAGCGGGTGCCCCGGTTTTTCCTTTAAGCTCCCGAATCCGGGGTTCGTAGCGGACAACAAGGGGAACATCGTGCAAAGTAAGGGCGGGCACAGACCTGATCCGACATGCTTCCCGAACGCTGCTCCCTGGAACATTCAGCTGACGCGCGCGTCTGCAGAAGTAGCGGGCTCGTGCTCGACTACGCCGATAGACGGCCCCAAGTTCTGCACTAATTTTGTGTTCCCACCTCCGGGAGAAGAGCCTCCGCCCCAAGCAACTCCGCCACCACCACCGCCCGGCGATACGGATAAGGACAACGACGGAGTGGAGGACGATATTGACGCCGACGCGGACAACGACGGGATTCCGAACAGTATGGAATCGGCATCGGGCGATACAAGCTCCTTAAGCTCAACGCGTCTCACGATACTGGACGACCCCGACGGGGACAGCATCCCGAACGAGCTCGATCTGGATTCGGACGGGGACGGGCTTCCCGACCATTATGAGGCCGGCGGTAACAGGGATGCTAACGTAGACGGGAAGGTGGATAGTACGGCGGATTCCGACGGGGACGGACTCGTAGACGCGTATGACCCGGATCAGGGCGGCGGTACGCTCTCGCTTCCGGATACGGACGGGGACGGGGTGCCCGACTTCCTGGATACGGATTCAGACAACGACGGGATTACCGATACGAATGAAACGGCGGGCTGCGTGGACGGGAACGGAGACGGGGAGCTCGACAACTCCGCCGACGCGAACGGGGACGGGCTCGCCGACAGCGTGAATCCTTCAACGGGCACGCCGTGCGGGATAGTAGATTCAGACGGGGACGGTACCCCCGATCAGCTCGACGCTACCGATGACAGCGGAGGAGGACGGGAAGGGGAAGGTAGCGGGAACTGCGCGATTGCAGGGGCCGGGGGCAGCAAAGGCGGTCTCGCCGGGCTTCTGCTCGTATATTCACTGATCCCCGCGGGGATTTTGATTCGGAGGAGGATGCGGAGCTAATAACGGAAATTATAGATAATAGCTTATACAAAGTGTAGAACGATATTGAATAGTATGTCGTGACGATTCAGGGTATATGCGGACAATAGGATTATGCGCTTTGTCACACGGTCATGATAACATGTTTATAATATTATATAATTTTTTTTGACAAAGAATTATAATAAGCTTTACAATTGTGTGTGAGGGTTGTGGGGGTTTTTTAAATGAGGAAATCTCCGAAGGAGGATATTCACCGTGGCAAAATCCAAGAGATACGTCCCTCTTTTTATTTTCATTATTCCGATAATAGCGATCTTTTTAATATTAGGACCGTCCAGATTTAACAATCCGGTCAAAGGGAGCTCTGACTCACTGAGCGTGCGCACGGAGAACGACTTCGTGACGGACCCGGGCCTTGTAGCCCTGCCCGACGAGGACATAGTGGCCGTACTGCTCGAGTCCCAGGACTGCAACGTGCTCGAGAAGGATACGGGGGGAAAGGGTTACGACATAATTCCATACAGGTACGAGACCTCCATGGAGCAGACCTTCTGCTGGGAGGACAGGAACGAGGGCGCTGGGCATTACATGGTTCTCGTGAACGACGAGGGGGTGGAGACGCTTCAGGTGAACGCGAACGGGGAGTGCGCTACAGGGGTGGTAGAGGCCGGGGATTACGAGATGAGGGTCTATCACGACCAGGAGACGGAGAAGAACGTAGCGGTATTCATAGTCCCGGAGAGCGGTAAATCGACACTCAGCACGGCGTCCGGCGAGACATTGAATAATATATCTACGTTCCTCGACACGGATAAGTGCGTGGGGTGTGATCTATCGGGGGCAAACCTTTACAATGCGGACTTGAGCGGTGTAGACCTCGAGGGGGCGAAGCTTAACGACGCGATCTTGGCGAGTGCGAACCTCTCCGGGGCGAACCTGAACGGGGCCGAGCTCAGGAACGCTGACCTCACGGGTGCAAACCTGAAGGGGGCTACATTGGCGGGGGCCGATCTAACGAATGCGGTTCTCATAAACTCCGACCTCTCTGAAGCCGACCTCACAGCGGCTAACATAGAGGGCGCGGATGTGACAGGCGCCTATTTCGGCAGCAATGTCGCTCCCGGGGCGCTCGTGACGAAGAGCGAAGAAACGGATACGGGGGATGATAGCGACCCGGGTGTCGGTCTGGATGCCGAGACAGATTCGTGCGCGGGCGGGAAACTAACGCCAGGCGACGGTACCAAAGACCTATTAATTTCATCTACGTGCACAGTGGCAGGGGGCGTTTATCTCTATCAGAATGTAAACATCATAAATAACGGGAAGCTGAGCTTCACGGACGACGGTGCCGAGATTCACTTCTGGGCCAAATCGGTCCTAGTTGAAAGCGGCGGGGAAGTGTCGGCGGGAACGACGACAACGCCTTTCGGGAAAAACAAGGGCGTCCTCACTATTCACCTCTACGGAATGGATAGTGACAAGACGGGTATCACGTGCAAGAGTCCTCAGCAGAATTCCCAGGCCCCTCCATGCGGTATAGATAAGACCGTATGGGATTCGAAGGGAGCATCATCAGTTTCACTCCCGGGTGGAGTATCGGATCGTTTCTACCAGTATGTGCAGCACGATAACACGCAGGGCGAGACGGGGTTCTTCGGCAGGAAGGTATTCGCGGTTTCTTACAACGGGACGCTGAAGCTATACGGCAACAAGGGGGCTAAATACGGGGATAATATTCCAAACTACGATTCGGGGACGAGCTGGGTAAGACTCAAGAACGACAAGGACGCAACGAAAACCATTATCTTCCTCGACCGCGATGTGGACTGGGAGGCCGGCGACAGGATCGTGGTCACCACCACGGACTATCTACCGGGGCATTCCGAGGAGCTTCAGATAATAGAGAAGGCGGGGCCGAGGAAGCTTGTGGTTACGATAATAGACCCTATAACGAACATCCCCCCGGCGGGGTGCGATAAGAAGCCGCTTAATGATACAACGTGCGGTCTCAAGTGGGTGCATAACGGGGACCTATACCCGGACGATAATTTCAACTTCAATAGCGGCGATCTCGCGAGGCTTCAGCTGAATGTAAAAATAGCCAACGGCGGGGCCGACAACGGGAAGTCACTCGCAGAGACGCGCGCTGCGGTCGCTCTCCTTACGCGCAGCATACGTATAGTGTCTGGCGGGGATGCCATTCCCTCTGAAGCCGGCAGAAAGTGTAAGTTCGACTGCTTCCCAACGGGTTATTACGGCGGTCAGACGATGTTCAGACAGGGGATCAAGCTGGTGCAGGTGCAGGGCGTCGAGTTCTATCAGCTGGGGCAGGGCGGACGGAAGGGACGTTACCCGGTCCATTTGCACCTTCTTCGTAAAGCACCCTCTACTACGTTTGTGAAGGACTCATCGGTCAACGAATCTATGACCAGGTGGATTACGTTCCACGGCACGCAGAACGTGACCGCCGCGAGGAACGTGGGCTGGAAGTCCATAGGGCACGGTTATTATCTTGAAGACGGCACGGAGACGGATAACAAATTATATTCGAACATAGGCATATTCGCCCGGGCCGCTATAGACAACATACAAAACCCGCGAAAGGTTCCGGGAATCCTGGCGTATACCGGAAACAAGGAAGTTACCAATGTCGTCCCCTTCCACAGCGATTACAGGCAGCCCGCAGTGTTCTGGATAATGAATGGCTGGAACGATTTCGAGTACAATATGGCTGCCGGGGCGAACGCGTGCGGCATATGCTACTGGTGGCTCCCGGGATATATCAGCGGTATGTCGCAGGACCAGACGTGGCAGTCCTACGCCTCGCAGCAGAGTAATCTGGACAGGGCGGGAGACACTCCGCTCAAGAATTTCAAGGGCAATTACTGCTCGTCGGCGATGACTGCATTCAACACCACGGGGGATATCAGTATCTGTAACGGTGTCGGAGGTCCATTAGACCCGCAGGCTCCGGTCTTCCAGCCTATTACTGAGGGTAACATTTCCCCGAAACCGGATAGCGACAAGTCGAAAGAGAGATATTATCCAAGGCTCGGGAATCTGCACCATCCGACTTTTTGTAATAGTACGGACTGCAGCAGCGTTAAAACCTGCTCCGCGGGAGAACGGGCAAATTGCGCGGTCGCGGTGCTCGACCGGTTTACGACGGCTTTTAACTGGACCGAGACGAACTTCTCCGCCATGTGGCTCCGCCCTCAGTGGTATCTGGTCATAAACAGCGTGATTTCCGACGTGCAGAACGCAGGGCTCACGTTCGTGACAGGAGGCGACTATACGGAGTCGAATTTTATCCCCGGACAGTGGCAGCTCGCGAGACAGAACGTATTTGTAGGGCAGACACAGCCCAATAACCCGCTAGCGTCCAGTGCGGGGCCTGTAAATGATAGTACGTCTCTTAAATGTGCAAGACGAAAAGACAATAATGCCCCGGTCGGTAATTACTGTTTACTGGAAGACGAGGGCGTGACCATCCAGCTGAGCAACTTCGCCAACAATCAGCGTTTGTTCAATATCTACGACGGCCCCAGCTTTGAAGACTCAAACGCCTTCTTCGATATAAAAAAGACCTTTTTTGCAAACGATAAATGTAACGTCGGGCAGGGGAACTGCGTAAATAACACGAATTCTATGTACGGCGGCGTTCCCGGCATGCCGTACGATAAAACGAAGAAGGAGTGTTTCCTTCCGAACGCCGCAATCGCGTGGAAACAGTCAAACGGATTCTACTATCCTCCCGCTTTCCACTCGGCGAACCTCTACTTCCGCAACAGCGTGGATATACGTCACTTCGTCATAGAGCCGCTATTCGTACAGGGCGGCAAGTTCGCGTTCCAGAGCGACGACGAAGAGGTCAAGAAAAATTACTGTACCTTCGCTCTTAATAATCCAGAAGGCCTAGGGGGGTCGTTCGGCTCATTTCTCAGCCATCGACCGGCAGACCATACTCAACGACGACGACGGCTCGCTCACGGGGCTCAAGGGGACGATATCAGTAAACGAGGACGCGTTCTTTAACGCTCCGACCGAGACGATCGAGTGCCAATCCGAAGGCACGGCCAAGACGAGCCCTTATGACTACGTGACGACCGTGGTGTATCCCGGATGTGTGGCGAAAAAGAACTGCGGCGGGGTATGTAAAGTGGACAAGAAACCATGCGCCGATACCGGTAATTGCGCGGCTATTCAGAACCAGGACAACTCGTGCGACGACACGAACGCGTTCTGGAACAGCGACTGCGGGAGCTCTTTCTGCTACGGAGTGCCGCTTTACAGGCAGTTCCTCGCGAAGGACGAAGCGAGCAACATGAAAGGTCAGGAAATACGCATGATGGGGATGAACTTCTTCCAGAGGAGCAACCTCACGGCAAACCACGGTCTCTATTATATAGATACCACGGTTTCAGACGCGAACCAGAGGGCGGGTCTTCTCCTCGCGCCTCTACAAAAGCCGTCTTTAAACGTCTTTAAGGGCGGGGAAGAGTATTATGTGATGCTTATCTTCGCGAAGGAGACGACGAAGCAGACGTATCAATTATACGTAGGAAAAGACCGGGATCCGGACGCGTCAAAGATCGTACGCGCCCTCAGGTCCCCTCTCAAGAGCAGCAGGCCGCTCGACGTAAATCCCGCGGATTGGCCGACAAAGTGGGTAAGAAAGTACGATCCTGCTTCGGGTATCCTGGAGGTGACAGTTGACCTCAGCGATTTCAAAACACAGTTCGATAACGCCAAGATGGACAGGTGCAAGCCCGAGACCTTCTGTACGTGGACCGGTTCGGCTGCGACAGGCTCGTGCGGCTGCTCGGATCAGCTAAAGACCAGCAACCCCGAGCCTCTACACCGAATGCACGAAAACGCTCGGGGACAATAAGAACAATGTATGCAGCTGGGCGGTGAGGACCACGGACTGCCCTCAGGGCGGATGCTACGGGTTCTCGTTCACACTGGTTAACGGAGGATCCTCCGGCTCAGCCTATAGCTCCTCCGGCGCCGTGCTGCTTCCCGGATAACACCGACTGGAACGTAAAATTCAGCCCGGTTGGGCAGAGCATAGCCGGGAGTTGTCAGATCAGCAACCCGCCGACACCGGTGTTCTGCACGGCCCCTGTATGTCCGGTGACAGAGCTGTGATATATGAAGTGATCTGAATAATCTGCTGCCGGCCGGAAACGGCCGGCAGTTTCCTCGGATTTAATTCTGCGCATTTCCATCCATCATGTTAAATAATTCCGGCCCGGCCGTTTAATTGGGCTCTCTTTTATCCGCTATTTCGAAACGATGTGGTGGAACTCTATTGTCCAGGATGTCTTGGGTAAGTTAAACTGACACAATCTTGATAACAGTGAGAGTGTATCTATGAAGGTCGGAGTCATAGGCGCAGGCCCGGCAGGACTGGCGTGCGCATATCAGCTTGTGAAGGCGGGCGTAAAAACCGACGTTTACGAAGCAGGCGGCGCCGTAGGAGGGCTCGCGAGGTCGTTCTCGCTATGGAACCAGACGGTCGATCTCGGCCCCCACCGTTTTTTCAGCAAGGACCCCCGCGTAAATAAATTGTGGCTCGAGGTCGTCGGGCGGGATTATTCGATGGTCGACCGGCTGACACGAATCCTTTATAAAAAGAAGCTCTATCAATATCCCCTGAAGCCTGTCGACGTCGTAGGAAAGCTGGGCGCCGTAGAGACTTCTCGCGCTTTCATGAGCTACATTCGGGAAAAAATATTCCCCGAAACTCACGGAGCGGGGGAGGAGACCTTCGAGAGCTGGGTCGTCAGGAGGTTCGGCAGGAGGTTATACGAGATATTTTTCAAAACCTACAGCGAGAAGCTGTGGGGTATCCCGTGCAGCGAGCTCGACGCCGACTTCGCGGTCCAGAGGATTAAGAAGTTTTCTTTATATGAGGCCCTAAAAGCCGCGTTCTCGACGGATAGGATGGGCAGGCATAAGACGCTGGTCGACAGGTTCGCCTATCCTGTCGAAGGCACGGGGATGGTTTATGAGCGCATGGCTTCTTACGTTTCTGAGAGTGGCGGCAATATATATCTGAAGTCCCCGGTGAAAAGGGTCATCAAAACAGACTGCGAAGTTAAAGGGATAGAGCTTATGGACGGAAAGGCCGAGGCTTATGACCACATCGTATCCACAATGCCGCTCACACTGCTCGTTCTCGGCCTGGAGGGGATTAGCGCGGACGTGATTGCCGCCGCAAAGTCTTTGAGGTTCCGGAACACTATTCTCGTCTACCTGAATGTGCAGAGCGAAAATTTGTTCCCCGACAACTGGATCTATATCCACTCGCCGCAGCTGAGGGTGGGGAGGATCACTAATTTCAGAAACTGGTCGCCGCGCCTGTACGGCGGGGAAAAGAGCTCGATACTGGCGCTCGAGTACTGGTGCGATGAAGCCGACGAGTTCTGGTCGCGGGAGGATAACAGGCTGATCGAGCTCGGCAAGAAGGAGTTGGCGGACGCGGGGCTTGTGCGCCCGGAGGCGGTTACGGACGGTTATGTCTGCCGCATAAATAAGTGCTATCCGGTATACAGGGCAGGGTACAGGAAGCATCTAAAGCCGATAGAGGAATACCTCGGCGGAATAAGCGGATTGACGGTCATCGGCCGGTACGGGTCGTTTAAGTATAACAATCAGGACCATAGCATATTGATGGGCATTCTGGCTGCCGAGAACATCGTTAACGGCGCGGGGAATAACCTGTGGGCGATTAATACGGATTACGAATATCAGGAGTCGGCATTAATCACGGAGACCGGACTCGTCGAGCTCAGCACTTGAGCCGGACACATGTTTCGTATTATTATCATGCTGATTCCCGGCGACGAGGGGTAGAAATATGGCCGTATCTGAAACGCGTATGAAAAATAAATTCGGCGACCGGATCTGGCCGGTACTACTGTGGGTACTGTTTGCGGGGATACTGGTCTCTATATTTTTCTATTCAGAGAACCGGGATTTTGACCGGGATGAATTAGAGCACGTGCATACGGCCTGGAAGATCGCTCAGGGGCAGGAAATCTACGTCGACTTCTTCCAGCACCACCACCCGTTCTTCGATTATATGATTACGCCCATCATAAATATTTACGGAAGCACCGCCGATACGTTATTCGCAGGCCGTTACGTCATGCTGCTCCTCACGGCGTGTATTCTGGCTGTGACATATTTATTGGCCCTCCGGGTTTTTAAGACTCCCGAGGTAGCACTACTGAGTCTCATATTGACCTCCGTTTTCACTGCGTTCTACAGTAAATCGATCGAGATAAGGCCGGATGTCCCCCAGGCGCTGACCGGGCTCCTGGCCGTCTACTTACTCTTTGTCTATTACGATAGAAAGTCATTGAGGAGCCTGATAGCGAGTGCGGTATTTCTGGCCGTCTCGTTTCTTTTTCTGCAAAAGGCCGTCGTATTGATTGCCCCTATAGCCGGCATTCTTCTTTACGATATATGTAAAAAACGTGTCCCGCTGAGGGATGCGATGTTGTATGGGACGGCGTTTATTGCGACTTTGCTGCCGTATTACATATATCTCGTGATCGGCGGGTCGTTTGAAAGGTACTTCGAGATGAACTGGCTCGTGAATTATTACTTGCCGCAGCAGCTCAGCAAGTCCGAAAGCATTATTCCACTCTTTAAAGAGAATAGCATTACCTGCGTTCTCTACTTCGTCGGGGTGATAGCGCTCCTCAGGTCGGGGAGGGAGTGGAGATTCGCGGTACTGTCGCTCTGCCTGATAGCACTGCCGATAATATTGTTCAAGAGCCTTTGGTGGCAGTATTTTGTGCCCGCGGTCCCTCCGGCCGCAATAGTAGCCGGTTATGCCGTTCATTCGACTTTCAGCAGCAGGTTGAGCAGGCTCATCGTCCTCCTGGGAGCGATATCGATACCTCTGGTGTACATGCACAATAACGGCTTCTTCAATATGAACAATTCTAAACAGAGGGCACAGCTCGATAAGATCGAATACGTGCTTTCAATAACTGAAGAAGGCGACGAGGTTTATGACGGGAACGTTGTATTCAACGTATTCCGTGACGATATTGATTATTTCTGGTTCTGCGTGGGTTTCCCGAATTGTCTCGGCTCCTATCAGCATATTGCGGATTACCGGTATAACATTTACGAGCTGATAGGATCTCGGAGGCCCAAAGTAATTTCTAACACCGGTATATACAGCTTCCATGACATAAGGATTAAGAGTGGTAAGTACAGGGTTTCGGACAGGTATCCGGACCTGTATATACGAATGAATTGACGTCCGGCAAATGACAAGGAGGTTATACGGTGCTTCTGAACGACCTTGTTTTGTTTATCTCTCTATTCCTGTTTCAAATATTATTTTTCTTTCTTCTGCACGTCATCGTTCTAAGAATTTTTGCGAAGAGCAACATTCTCTATTCTTCGACACTCACGGTTTTTCTGAGCGTATTATCGGTTACTTTGCTGAGCTATGCTTTTATTTCCGGCCATTTTTCCAGCCCTGAATCATACGCTGTGTCGGCTGCGGGGAGCGGGTTAGCCGCAATTTTTGCCTGCGGCCTCTATACGTTTTTAGGTCCTGCTACAGCTGACCGGTCATTAGCATGCCAGCTGCTGGTATTCCTATCCGACGAGACCGGGGCCGAATGCCGCCGGGAGGAACTCTATCGTCTTTTTGACTCTCAGGGCTTTATCGAAAAACGAATAGACGAATGCAGGAAAGAAAATATTATAGAAGATCCGGGTGAAGCCATTATACTGACGGATAAAGGTAAAAGGGTCGCGAGGATTTATAAATTTCTTCTCCGCTTACTCGGTTTGCGCGGGAGAAATGATTACAAGGAATACTTCCCGAAAGATTAGCAAGCGTTATGAATCAAGAAATTCAAACTCTATTCTCCCGACTGCTAAAATATATTCGGGGCACGGATAAGCTCTTCTGGCTGCTGCTGATCGTTTTTGCGGGGATCCCGTTATTGTATTTCTCCTACGTCCCCATCTGGGACGGATGGGGATTCTCCCGCTGCTACATGAAAGCGGTAACAAATGAGACGTTAGATTGCTACAAACACAGCGCATTTCTCCACACATTTCTCTTCAGTCTCACTCAAAGAATAGATCTGGGGAATTTTCAGCTGATATATGCATTGAATTTACTGCTCGGGATTGCGGGACTGGTAAGCTTCAGATCGCTCCTGGGGTACCTTTTCGGCGGCCGCTTATCCCCCGTCAATCTCACCTTGCTAACATTTTGTTTCGGACTTAATCCAGTCTTTTTAGTGCACGTGATACAGCCGTGTCTCGATTTTACGCTTCCGATCTATTTGGTGATGCTTCTACTTTGTCTCTTCAAGGGCCGTTTCGTTTATGCCTCTGCGGTTGGGCTGCTTCTAGTCTTCACCAAAGAATCCGGCTTCATGCTCTACGGTGTCAGCGTATTTCTTTTTATTCCTCTCATAATTCTCAACGATCATTCGCTGCTCAAAGACAAAATCAGGTTCGTCAGGAAAATAAGCGCGCTGATTATACCGATTCCGCTCTTTGCTATATATATGATTCTCGTCCCTCATACACAGATCGGCGATTCCTGGACAGAAGGCATCATGAAGATGCTTCGATTTTATTTGTTGAGCAAGGTGATTCTGGCTCAGCTCATATCTTTACTGGTCATCAATTTTAATTGGATAATCAGCGCATTCGTTTTAATTAACGCTCTTATTATAAGCGCGGATTATTTAAAGTCGCTCAAATATGAGAACATAATCGAGACCGGCTTCAGCAGGAAATACGAGGGGGCTTATTTTTACGTCTTGTTTATTGTTGTTATCTATTTTCTCACCCGCATCCCGTTCGTAAATAATCCGCGATACATGCTTCCCGCTCTTCCTATACTCATAATACTGTTTGGCGGATCGCTTGTGCGCGTGCTGAGGAAACAGTCGCTTATTACAATTATGCTCACAGTTTTGCTGACATTATTAACGGTTTCTTCCTTCAGAACCGTCGACCCGGTATCGAAAAAAATTATGGGAACATTTAAATTCGGCTCTCACGAACTGCTGCAGATGGCCAGGTTTGAAGAGCCTAAACGCGGATACGGGAGGGACCACCTCGTATATAACTTCGAATTTACACAGTTTCACTACATAACGGAAAAGATATATCAACAGATTCGGGTGGGCCAGAGTGTTCGTCATAGCGCCTGGTGTGACCTGGCTGCCGGATTTCGGCGCTTTTGATACCGAGAAGGAAAGCGAGCTATAGTCGGAGACCAGCTTAGATCTCTATTCTTCTCTTTTTCCGATAAAATTATATCTAGCGAAATTGCTCCGGAAGAATTTTATTATATTTCCTATCCTAATTATGATAGAAACAACATTAACGCCAAGGAAAGAGACAAATTAGCCATAACGTATGACCTGACAAAGATCAGCACGGTAGAAAATGACGGGTACAGCATTGATGTGTATCGCTACGTTAAAAAGAATGACTGAAGATTCGGGGGAGAAGCCGCGATCGGGATTTCGGCGGGGATAGATTTAGACTCTGAGGTCGGCTATTGCCGTATTGCCATTATTAAAAAGCTGGTTGAACCTCGCCCTGCTGATAATGACGGGGACTATACGCGAGTTGTCTCCGGGATGAGCCCTGTTGGCGTCGGCTGCTTCTATAGTCGCAAATAGAAAGTTGGCATTATGAATCTTCGCGGCGTTCGACCCCCTCCGTCCCCTGAGGGATAATTTGTAAATGCCGTGGCCTCACCGCCGGTCTCCGCGCCGCCGTCACACCTGACCGTAACGAGCGCTGCCGCGGTAACGGCGCCGCTCAATATTAAAAACTCCCTTCTCGTGATGTCCGACTTACGCATATGATTTATTAGTGCGGGCAGGGGGAAGCGCCGCATTCCCCGCCGGTTCGATTAACACAATCGGCCCAGACTTTGCGATAGAACTCAAATTCACCGGAATTGGCAGCGCCCGCCGGCCTCCCCGACGCGCGTTGCAGGTTTTTCACGCCCGCCTTCACTCTCGCCAATCGCCCTTCTATCCTTTCTGCAATCCCGATTATAATGCCGTTAGTTTTTAGTGTCAATAGATCGCGAGAGGCCGGTGAGAAAGGCATCAGGAATAGGGCTCGTACAACTGTAAAAGATAAGGTTTGCAATGGGTTACGCTAATAAAGGAAATTTCTGACAGCCGCCCATACGGGGTTGGGCCATTCACTCCATAACCGTCTGTTTTGTTTAGATTATTTCCCGCCGGCCAATACGGACAATTGAACGTGTTCCGTTATCCTTGCGATGTGCTTGCTCACGCGTCTTAGCCATCTGATCGCTTCGAGCTTGCCGGTCCCGGCGTATACGTCGTAAGTGCCGTTTGCGATGCCTGCTATCACGCTGCTTCTGTAAGGCCTGACTTTGACGTGTATTTTTGCGGCGGTATCATTCGCTTTCTCCGAGGCCTTGAGCCAGTTATTGTCTTCGACGTCGTCAACGATACTTCTTATGCTATTTATAAGGAGGCTGCATTCTTCTGTAAGCTCCTCCGTGTCTCTCGCGGTAATAGCGCGCTCCTCGTCTTCTTCACACCTTTCATGAAGCCGCTGCAAGTGGTCCAGCGCATGAAACATATTTAATAGCCGCTCCCATTCCGCTCCCTCCGACGATTTGGGTTTTATACGATCGACGTAGGCATGAGTGTCATTGAGCGCGGACTGGAGCTCGTCGAGATCGGCCCTCGCGCCCCTTTCCGTATCGCCGAGTATCGCATTCACATGCGAGAACAGCGCGGTGGATATGGTGCTTATGGTGGATTGTACGGCGTTCAGCGCAAGGTCCGTATCTTCCAATAGTACAACATCCAGTTTTCGCGTATAAACGGAGGCTCTCTCCGGGATTAACCTTTCCATGAATCCGGCGAATTGGCTCGTGAAAGGCAGTATCAGGATTACGCCCAGGGTATTGAAGCACGTGTGAAATCCAACGAGTGCGATTTCCGCGTTTTTGATCATCTCGCCCGGTGAAAAATAATTCCAGACCCATGTGTATGGATTTATTAATACGAGAGCCAATATAGCTGTTAATAGGTTGAAGATAACATGGGAAAAACCCGTTCGTTTCACCCCCACCGAACCGCCGATCGTCGCTATGGCCGCTGTGGAGGTCGTGCCCAGATCCATTCCGATTATAAGGGCGGCGGCCTGATTAAAATTGATCAGGTCCGCGTATAGCGCGGTCAGGGCTGCCGCGACGCCCGCGCTCGACGATTGTGTTACGACTGTAAATACTAATCCCAGAGCGACTAGCAGCAACCGGCCCGACAGCGTATCGGCGGGTAAATTATCAAACGAAATAAAACCGTGCAGCTCACTCATCGATTCCTGCATGAATGTAAGACCTACGAAAACGAGGCCGAAACCCGCAATCGAATATCCGATAGTGGCCAGGCGCCCTTTCGAAAGAAGGCGGAGAATCGCTCCAATAAATACAATCGGTAAGAATATGCTCTCGAGGTTCAGCTTGAACCCCAGAAGGGTGATGATCCAGCCTTTAAATGTGGTGCCGATATTGGCCCCGAATATAATGCCGAGGGATTCCGGGAAGGTTATTAATCCTGCGCCGACGAAACCTACCGCCGCAACAGTAGTAATGCCGGACGCCTGAAGGATCGCGGTGCTTATGGCGCCGGTGAGAGCGCCTGAGAGAGGGCTCTTCGTAAAACGCATCAATATTGACCGCATCGCATGACCCGCAAGCGCGCGGAGCCCGTCCGTCATGACGATCATGCCCAGGAGAAAAAGACCGATGCCGCCCGCGATCTGAACGATAATCAGGATTTTGTCCATGCACTCTCAGCCCCTGACTTATATATAGATTCTTTGTCGTGTGAATGTCAATCTGATATGCGCACGAAATTGATGGTGATATGCGGAATTAACGGATAATTTGGATTGTGATCGCGGGGAAAAGTGAAACCCATGCTGGAAGCGCGGGCGTTTTTTGTTTTGAAATGGTCTAACACGCCCTACTGCGGCGTTCGGATTTACCGGTCTTTCTTCAGAACGAAAAACCTGTCGCGAACATGATGTGCTCGAAATCACTCGTCCCTAAGGTCATATTGAGTTTTCCCACGTGGCCGACGTCGGCGCCTACCATATTCTGCTGCTCGTAATATTTGATAATCTGGTTTTTCATCATATCGTCGATATTGTCCGACACAATTATTAACGTATCGTCCCCTTCGCCGCCGACTGCGTAATCCTTGTAGCCTTTGTTGTTGTCGAGAAAATAAACCATGGTGTCGTTGCCGGGGCCCAGATTTATAAAATCGCTGCCGGGACCGTCCTCGACCGTATCGCTGCCGTCATTCCCCATTATATAGTCGTCGCCCGCGCCGCCCCGAATCTTATCGTCACCCTCATCGCCCGAAATAAGGTCGTCCCCCGCGCCCGCATCGATGAAATCGTTCCCGCCCTTTCCCGAGATATTATCGTTACCGTCGCCGGAATTTATCGTGTCGGCACCTTCCTTGCCGACGATAACTTCATCATGTGCCTGAGCTTGATGTATCAGCGGGATCGGCGGTGACGGATGTCAAAGGGGCCAGCAAGAAGTATAAGAACGGCAGTCAGGAGTAAATGGCTGTATTTCATCGCTGCATCCTCGCATATTTGTGATGCTCTAAATATACATCAAGAGGGTCGGGCGAGTCTATCGGGATGGATTTTAAATTAGCTGGTAGCCCCTACGGGATTCGAACCCGTGTTTTAGCCTTGAGAGGGCTACGTCCTAGGCCAGGCTAGACGAAGGGGCCGTGTTCATAAAGCAGGCTTGTAATTTATCATAAGAATACATAAAAGCAACGAAATGGGCTATCGGGCTTTGGCTGAAAGAAGAGAGACAAGGGGGTTTGGCGGGTATAATTAGTTTGTGCATAAGGACCCCCATCCTCACCTATTTTGGTTTAGGCGGCGTTCCGATAGAAGTAAAGTCGGATAGGCGGCTTTGTTGGTGAGGCTGACCTACTGCTCACTTGTTCGCAGCAGTTCCCCCGCCTCGGGGGAAGGAATTGGAAAGAGATCGCGGCAGGATGCCCTGAATATTTGGGCTATTCAAGGAACATCCGTGGAATAATGCAATGTTGCATTTGTCATGGCGTCCGGTTCTTACACATGTTCAGAACATAGTTCAGCATGACAAATATGAGGAGAATACGACAGTTAGAAAGTTACTGACTTTAAATGCGATGCTTATAGTATTATTGCTGGTGTTTCGCTGCATGCGACGGCGGGCGGACGGGGGCGATACCTCGCCCGGGCCCACGAACCCGCCTCCTACAAATCCTCCTCCCGATGATTTCGAGGCCACGATGCTCGAGCTCATAAACGAGGCGAGGGCGGAGGCGAGGAACTGCGGGAACGAATTCTTCCCGGCTGCCCCGCCTCTCGACTGGGACGACAGGGTCGAGGCCGCGGCGCTCGGCCACTCGGTAGACATGGCCGAGAACCAGTTTTTCGGCCACGAGGGCTCGGACGGCTCCGACACGGGCGACAGGCTCATGAACGAAGGGTATGACCCGAGCGCCTGGGGCGAGACCATACTCGTCGGCATCGATGACGAAGCGGAGGTCGTGGAGAGCTTCCTCGATTCCCCCGGCCACTGCGAGATATTGATGGACCCGTCTTATGAGGACGTCGGCGTCGGCGCCGCGGAAGGCCTCTTTCAGGGCCGCTCTGAGCCTCTACTGGACGTTCGATCTCGCGACCGAGAGTAATTGACCTCACGCCCCGGCCGGTTCCTTGCTAAAGCCCGGACGCTTGGCTATTCTGAATGCTGACAATATGACAAAGGACGTGAAGGAACTCGGTCTCATAACGAGCGGCTCGCTCGTCGAAGGGCTTCAGATGAAGCTCGGCCCCGAGAGGAGCGTCGAAGAGGTGAAGGCCGGTAAGTTCGTCGTCGTCCACGGACTATATAATCAGTTCTTTTCCCTCATCACCGACGTCAGGCTCGACGCTTCGTCCCCCAACATACTTATCAATCCCCCAACCAGAGAGGAGGAGCTCCTGAGGAGCGTGCTCACGGGCACGAGCGCATACGCGACTATAGAGCTAAGGCCGATGCTCATGCTAGGGCACGAGGACCGGGAGCTAAGGCCGGTGAAGACCATACCCCCGCATTTCGCCTCCGTGTCGGAAGCGACGAGCACCGACGTGAACACCGTATTCGGCAGTGAGGACGGGAAGGGGAAGTTCTTCAACATAGGCACTCCGCTCGACATGGACATACCCGTCTGCATAAACCTCGACAGGTTCGTCGAGAGGAGTAACGGAATATTCGGGAAGAGCGGGACCGGCAAGACCTTCCTGACGAGGGTGATGCTCGCGGGCGTTATCAGATACGGAAAGGCCGTGAACCTGATATTCGATATGCACAACGAGTACGGGTGGGAGACCGAGAGCGAGGATTCGAAGGGGTTCGTCAAGGGGTTGAAGCAGCTCTTCCCCGAGAAGGTCGCCATATTCTCCCTCGATCCCGGATCGACGCGAAAGAGGGGGAGGAAGCCCGACGTCGAGGCGTTCATTTCACTCGACGACATCGACATAGAGGACATAGCGCTCCTTCAGGACGAGCTTCAGCTGAATACGACGGCTATAGAATCGGCGTTCGCTATATACAGACGGTACGGGAACAGGTGGCTCTCCGAGCTACTGTCCTGGAAAGAAGAGGACCTGGCGGACGTGTCAAAGGAGCTCGGCACGCATATGCAGTCCCTTTCCGCCATGAGGAGGAAGCTAAACAGAATCAAGGCGCTTCCGTTTATAGTCGAAGACAGCACTCAGAGCGAGGGGACGATCAAGAAAATATTAGACCATCTCGGGCGCGGGATCAGTATCGTTCTCGAGTTCGGGAGGAGCAACAGCGCGCTCGCATACCTCCTCGCGGCGAATATCATATCGAGAAGGATCCACGATAACTATATAGACAGGACGGAGAGATACCACGCGACGAAAGAATCTTCCGACAAGCCGAGGCAGCTCATGATCACGATAGAGGAGGCGCACAAGTTCCTGAATTCTCAGGCATCGAAGCAGACCATATTCGGGACTATAGCGAGGGAGCTGAGGAAATATTCGGTGACGATGCTGATAGTCGACCAGAGACCGTCGGGGATAGACGACGAGGTGATTTCGCAGGTGGGCACGAGGATCACGGCGCTCCTCAACGACGAGAAGGATATACAGTCGGTGCTCACGGGGGTGAGCAATACGTCTGGCCTGAGGTCGGTCCTCGCGAGCCTCGATACGAAGCAGCAGGCCCTCATTCTGGGGCATGCGGTCCCGATGCCGGTCGTGGTGAAGACGAGGGAGTACGGGGAGGATTTCTACAGGGAAATATCGAGGGCCCCTAAAGAAGGGAAGGGGGATAAGCCGATCGAGGAGCTTTACGGGTGAGCGTGTTCTCCGCCTGACTTCGCCGTATCACTAATCCTGCCGCTTGAGCTCTTTTTTAAACCGTTTGAAATTGTTTACGTAATGCTCGGCCGACGATTTCAAATCTTCTATCTCGGCGGGCGTCACTTCCCTTACGACCTTCCCCGGGGAGCCGAGCACCATGGAATTGTCGGGTATGACCTTGCCCTGCGTAATTAGACAGTTGGCCCCTATGATGCAGTTCTTTCCGATACGGGAGTTATTGAGCAGCACCGCGTTAATTCCTATGAGGCTGTTATCCCCGATAGTGCACCCGTGGAGCATGGCCTGATGGCCGACCGTGACGCCTCTGCCTATGGTGGTCGGGACTCCGGCGTCCGTGTGTATCACGACGCCGTCCTGGATATTGGTATCTTCGAGTATAGTGATGGGCTCGTAATCGCCCCTGATGACGGCGTTATACCATATGCTTACGTTGTTGTGGATTATCACGGCGCCGATCACGACGGCGTTATCCGCGATGTAGCAGTCGTCCCCTTTTATTTCTACCTTCAATTCTCCGAGCGAGTATTTCAAGCGGGTCCTCCTTTGGCGCTGCCTGTAATGTTGAATCCGGGAATAACTATTTTACACAAATTACAAAATATTAACCCTGTGACTGACTCGACCCGCCCGCGGTTGTCAAATTAGCCTGTGCCAGCCCCTGATGCCTGTCGCAAAAAAGACCTGAAACGTCGGGCTTGTTTTCAAATATTCGTAAATCTCATACGCCTCGAATTCGTCTCTGAATACTGCGTATACCGCGGAGCCGCTCCCTGTCATGAGGACGTTCTTTACATCGAGGGATGAGAGTATCTGCCTGAACGCCTTTATCCCCGGGTATAGCTCGAACGCGGGCTTCTCGAGATCGTTACGGAGCGGGAAATCCCCGGTCTCGTCCTTGAACCGCTCGACAATTTCATAAATGTCGGGGAAGGGCCTATCTTCGGGGATCTCTTTATTCAGATCGTCCCATTTCGCGTAAACGTCGGCAGTCGATACATGGAGGTTCGGACAGAGTATGACGTAGTAGAGAAGCGGGAAGTCTTTAATAACGGTTATCCGCTCTCCGATGCCCTCTGATACCGACGCGACTGACCGGAGGAAGAAGGCGACGTCCGCCCCGAGCCGGGGGGCAATCCCGAAGAGCGTCTCTTCGGGCAGCGCATCGGTGAGCCTGTTGAGCCCCATGAGGACGGCGGCTGCATTGCCGCTCCCTCCGCCCAGGCCCGAGCCCGGAGGGATTTTCTTCTTTATGGATATAGCCAGGCCCGAGTCGAGACGGCTTTCTTTGAGAAACAGATCGGCGGCCTTCCAGGCGAGGTTATCCTCGCCCTGCGGTATCTCGATGCCGCTCGAGCTGATTTGAATCCCGTCAACTTCGGTCGTTTCGATCATTACCTCGTCGAAGAGATCGACAGGCTGAAGGAGCGACCTGATTTCGTGGTATCCGTCGGGCCTCTTCCCGAGAACCTCGAGCGTGAGATTGACCTTTGCGGGCGAGAGTAATTTAATCGAGCTCATAGCGTTTTACCGTGGTAGAATGTAATGGATGTGTTCAATTTTTCAATAAATCATAAAAGACCGGCATATTGTGAATACAGCTCAATTTTACTCGTATTTTCAGAGCCAATTTTCAAGCCACTTTTTCGAGTAAAAGCCGAAAAAATTTAGGAGTCCTTACGGTTCGAATAAAACTAATAACGGCAGGTTGATACGAGCGTGTCGGGCTTCTTTTCTTTGATTGACCAGCCCTGAAAAAATAATTCCTTGACATTTAAAGTATCGTACTTTACTTTTATATATAAAGTTAAACGCAGTACTTAAAAATCATCCTCCATCCTCCTTTAAGAGAACGGGAGTACTTCTTGACTGAGAAGTACTCCCGTTTTTGCTTTAATAAGACCCCCTGTAAAAAATCCCTTATTGTCGATGTATTGAGTTATGAGTAAAGTAAAACGTGAATCCCGCCCGGATATACTTTCCTAAATCGATCTGGGTTGTAATACGCCGGGTGGTGTAAAACGCCGGGGTGGTGTAAACGAATGAATCCGAAACGGTTATTAGTCCGCTCTATGCTCTTGTGCTCCATCTTGCTCGTAACCGGCTGTGTGTACATGAGGCTGTATAAGGTTCAGAACCAGCTTAACGACTTCGACACCAATTTCGAACTGAGCGACAAGGGCGGGCTGGTCCTTATATTTCTGAATCCGGTCCTTCAATCGGGGGATATGGTCTGGCTTATGAAAAACAGCCCTCTCAGGAAGGAGAATAACGGGCAGGGGGAACTGTGGACCTATATATTCGAGAAGCAGTATCTTACGGGGGCCGGCGAGGGGCATGTGTACGATATACCGATATTGATGCTGATGCAGAACGAGATGGTCAAGGAAATCATCTTTCCCGAGCGTTTCCTGAAATATATATCCATTCCGCTTTTGAAGAAGATGTTCTCTTCGATGGGCGAAGCCGAAATAAACAAGCTGTCGAAAAGCGCGAGCTCGATTTTCAGGGGGAGTAATCCCGAGGAGATACCGGGGATCGAGAACATAGTCGATACGCTGGGCAAGCCGTACTCGATCGAAGAGGAGGACGAGACGACGAAATACACCTACCTCTATTATTTGAAGAACGGGGCGTCCGAACCCGTATCCGATTACTTCGAGTTCGAGACGGAGTTTATATTCAATAAGGAAAGCAAGTCGCTCGAGGAGGCCCGGGGTAAGATAAGGGGTCTCACCATGTCGCTCGATTTCACGTCGGAGTGAGCGGTCAAGGTGAGATTATAGCGAGGGGGATTCGATTGCCTTTATATTTAATAAGAGGGTTACCGCCCGATGACTGGTCGTTGCCGGTCCAAGATTACCGATGGCGGAGCCGGTCTTGTAAATTCACCAGCCTTCCGTTCCGGGCTCGCCCTTGAAGGGGCCCACGATATCGGCCGTTATCCACCCGCCGTAAAATCTTCCGGCCTGGGCTTTTACAAGCTCTCCGTCGAGGTAACATGCGTCCATCATCTGCGGATAAAAGGCGATGTAGTCCCTGATAGCTTCGTAGCCGGGCGCGGGGTCGGGATAGTACCAGGCCGCGTTCTCCGCGCGCTTGTCGTGCACTGAAATCGTATAATAGGAAGCTACGCCCTTCCACTCGCAGACTGTCATCTTACCGCCCGGTATGAGATATTTCATTTCGATATCTTCCCTGGGGATGTAATACACGGGGGGACTGCTCGTCTCGAGTACCCGCTTTGTGTCGGTCGAATCCGCGATGAGGATATTATTGAAAAAGACCTCTGCGTGCTTTGACGAATCTTCGACGCGCGGAGGCCTCGGGTAGTCCCAGACCGATTCCTGTCCGGGTTCGGGTACTATGAGTTTGCGGTTCATTTCGGCTTTGGCTTATCTTGTATCTGCAAGTAAATTACTATCTTATCTTCAGGTACTGGACGCTGAATTTTTTATCCCTGTCCGTCCATACACTCTCGACGCTGTAATGATCCGATACGAGTGCCTCAAAACCTTCGAGTGTGTATTTGTAGGAGTATTCGGTCAGTATCGTTTCGTCCTTTCTGAAACGGAAGCTCGTACCGTCGACCTTAACCCGCTGGTTGATGACGCTCCCGAGATGCATTTCTATCCTGCTGTCCCGGGGATTGAAGAATGCCTTGTGTTTCCATTTCGCGACGTCGAAATCCGTTCCTATCTCGCGGTTAAGTCTGGTTAAAATATTGAGGTTGAATTCAGCGGTCACGCCCTTCCTGTCGTTATAAGCGTCTTCGAGTGTCTTTACGTCTTTAACCAGGTCGACTCCGATCAGAAGGCCGCTTCCGCGGTCTGAGTGCTTCGCTATTCTGCCCAGGAACCTGCTTGCGGAATCGGGCGTAAAGTTGCCGATGGTCGAGCCCGGATAGAAAAAAACGGTGTGTGAAAATGGGAAGTCGAATTTGGGGAGACTGAACGGCTGCGTGTAGTCGGCATAGACGGGCATAATCCTGAGCCCCGGATAATCAGCCGCGAGTGATTTCACGGACTCAATTAAATGCTCTTCCGAGATATCGATCGGTACGTACCCGGAAGGGTTTCTCAGGTTCTCGAGCAGGAGTCTTATTTTGATGCTGCTGCCGCTGCCGAGCTCCACAAGGAGACAGCTACTGCCGAGAAAGGAGCAAATCTCGTCTATATTCTCTTTCATTATTCCGACTTCGGTGCGTGTCGGATAATATTCATCGAGCCCGCATATCTCGTCGAAAAGCGCGGAACCCCTTTTGTCGTAAAATAGCTTGCAGGGGAGACGCTTTTGCGGTTTCTCGAATCCCGTGATGACCTCGTTTATGAGGCTTTCCCTCTCGGAATCGTATTTGTCTAATCGCAGGGTGTTCTTTTTCATCGCACAATGTGTTATACGTCTTGGCGGGCTATATGGATTTACTCGTTCAGGATCTATGTGCGATCTTTTGCGAGCCTTATGCCCATGAACTGCCACCTCGCGTCAGGGGGAAAAAAATTCCTGTATGTTTTTCTGATGTGCGACTTCGATGTGGCGCACGAGCCCCCTCTCAGGACGTACTGGTTGCACATGAACTTCCCGTTGTATTCTCCGAGCGCCCCGGGGAGCGTTTTGAATCCCGGGTATGAAGTGTAGGGGCTCTGGGTCCACTCCCAGACGTCGCCGTACATTTGACCAAGAGAATGTTTATCTTTAACAGACGCATGCGCCCCGGGGTGGAAGGACAGTTTCTCGGCGAAATTCCCTTCGACGGGCAGCCCCGCCGCGGCGGTCTCCCACTCGGATTCGGTCGGAAGCCTGGCGCCTGCCCAGCGCGCGTAGGCGTCGGCCTCGAAATAGGACACGTGACATACGGGATCTTCGGTATTTACGCTCCTCATGCCGGACAGGGTGAAACAAGCCCATTTGCCGTTCTTCCGCTCCCAGTATAAGGGCGCTTTCCAGTTCCTCGATTCGACCGCCGCCCAGCCTTCCGAGAGCCAGAGCTCGGGAGTCTCATAACCGCCGTCTTCGATAAAATCAATGTATTCGCCGTTCGTGACAAGGCGCGATTGAAGGCGGAACGGCTCAAGGTAAACCTTGTGCCGGGGGTATTCGTTGTCGTAGCCGAACCCTTTCCCCTCGTGCCCGATGAGATTCACGCCGCCTTCGAAATCGATCCATTTCACGGCAGGAGCTCCTTTCGCAGGCTTCCCGTTTTTATCGCTGTCGGTCACATAAACGGGACGGAGCGGATTCTCTGAAAATACGTGTTTTATATCCGTGACTATCAATTCCTGATGCTGCTGCTCGTGGTGTATTCCGATCTCGATTACCGGGGAGAATTCTTTCCACTCACCTTCGTCCGCGTCGTCCATGAACCCGATCATGTGCTCATCGACGTAGTTCCTGTAATTATAGGTCTCTTCAACCGTCGGCCTCGAAATGAGGCCCCTCTTGGGTCTCAGGTGTCTTTCTCCCGCCTGAATGTAGTAAGAGTTAAAGAGGTACGCGTATTGCGGGCTCAGGGACTTATACCCCTTAACGGCTTTGGAAAGCACGAATGTTTCGAAGAACCAGCTCGTATGCGCGAGGTGCCACTTGGTGGGGCTCACGTCCGGCATGGACTGTATGACGTAGTCTTCTATTTCGAGGGGTTCGGCAAGCGTGTGTGAGAAATCCCTCACCGCTTTAAAGCTTCGACTTAAAAATTCCCTCGAGAGCTCGCCTGGACCCGCATGATCACCTTTGGCTTTCAGATGATTGTTATCTCGGGATTTAGTCTTTGCTTCCATTTTATCCCCCGGAATTCCGCCCTTTCGGATCATTACTGAAAGGGGGGATTTACCAAGTTTAAGGCGCAACGTCAGTATATACAAATATTTAGTTTACCGAATCTTGTGTTTAATCAAAGTTTGAATTTATTAAGGGTGCGTTAAGGGTGCCTGAGGATATATAGGGCTAAAAAGTTGTCAGGATACGATACGGTTTTTTAAAGCATGACTCCACTTTATCGAAAGACGAAATCAGCTCCCCCTCACTTCCTTCAGTTTCCTGATCAGCTCTTTTATTTCCTCGGATTTGACCTTCATGCTCACCCTGTTTACGACGAGCCTGGCGGAGATTTCCGCTATAGTCTCGAACTCGATAAGATTATTTTTCTTGAGCGTTTCCCCTGTTGCCGTGAGGTCCACTATGACGTCCGAGAGACCGACTATGGGGGCGAGCTCGACAGAGCCGTAGAGCTTCACGATCTCGGCCCCTACGCCTTTTGCAGAGAAGTGCTCATGGGCGATCCTCGGATACTTGGTCGCTATTCTGAGTGACCCGGCCGATGAATACTCGAAGCCCTTGGGCGCCGCCACAACCAATTTACATTTTCCAATTGCCAGGTCGAGCGGCTCGTACAGGTAGTGTTTTTCTTCCATGAGCGTATCCATGCCGACTATACCGCAATCGGCTGCGCCGTATTCGACGTAGGGCGGTATATCGGTCGGGCGTATTATCAGTATCTTCAGTTTAAGGGACGGGTATTCGAAAATAAGCTTCCTCGAGTCTTTCAATATATTGTCGACGGGATAGCCCGCTTTTTTCAGTATATTCACTTCCTCGCCGAGCAGCCTTCCCCTTGCGATCGCAAGCGTTATCATTCTTTCTCCCTCCAGATACTGGCTCCTAAAGTTTCGAGTTTGCTGTCGAGTTTGTCGTAGCCCCTGTCAAGGTGGTAGACCCTCGATATCTCTGTTCTTCCGACCGCTGCGAGTCCCGCCAGGACCAGGGATGCGCTCGCCCTGAGATCGCTCGCCATAGTCGGCGCGCCGCTCAGGTGTTTCACTCCCCTTACGACCGCGCTGTTTCCGACGAGCTTGATATCGGCGCCCATCCTTCTCAGCTCCCCGGCGTGGAGGAACCGCTGAGGGAATATCGTCTCGGTAAGCACGCTGAGACCGTCCGACGTGCTCATTAGAGTCATCATCTGCGCCTGCATGTCGGTAGGGAAACCGGGGTAGGGGAGGGTAGTGATGTCCGTGCTTTTTAATTCCCCGTTCGATTTCACCCTGATCCCGCCGTTCTCGCGGGTTATTTGCGCCCCGATCTCGATGAGCTTTCCTATGAGGGCGCCCATGTTCTCGAAGCGGCAGTTCCTGATCAGGAGGTCCCCTTTTGTGAGCACTGAGGCTATCATGTAGGTCCCCGCTTCTATCCTGTCGGGCATCACCTCGTAGTCCGTGAGCGGGGAGAGCTTCTTTACCCCTCTTATCGTTATTATGTCGGTCCCTATGCCGGTGATATCGGCGCCCATTTTGTTGAGCGCGGTCACGAGGTCGGTCACTTCAGGCTCGCATGCGGCGTTAAGGAGTACCGTTTCCCCCTCCGCAAGCACGGAGGAAAGAATAAGGTTCTCGGTCCCGGTCACAGTCGAAACATCGAACGGTATTATTCCGCCCGTGAGCCTGGGCGCGCTCGTTTCGACATAACCTTCCTCGATCTGGATCTTCGAGCCCAGGATGGAGAGACCCTTCAGATGCTGGTCTATCGGCCGCTCCCCTATGGCGCAGCCGCCCGGAAGCGAAACACGGGCCTTCCCGAACCTGGCGGTGAGCGGGCCCAGGACTAGTACGGATGCCCGCATTGTTTTAACGAGGTCATAAGGGGCCTCCCAGTTGTTTAAGCCCGATGAGTCTATCGTGAGGGTGCCGCTGTCGTATTCCACTTCGGCTCCGAGTATCTGGAGCAGCTTCGCCATTGTCCTCACGTCGGCGAGGTCGGGGACATTCGTGATTATGTTCTTTCCTTCCGACAGTATGCATGCAGCCATGAGAGGTAAAACCGCGTTTTTGGCGCCGCTGACTTTGATCTCGCCTTCGAGCCTTTTTCCGCCCTCGACAACTATTTTTTCCATTGAGCCCTCACAACCCTCTCTATATCGTTTATATCTTTTATAGAGGAAATCTCCGAAAAGCGCGCTTCTTCAAAAAGTTCTTTAACATCGGACGACTGGCCCGCCCCTATTTCGAGCAGGCACCACCCGCCGTTTTTAAGGACCCGTCCCGCGCCGGATATTATCTTGCTTATGAAATAGAGGCCGTCCTCTCCCCCGACGAGGGAAGAGCGGGGCTCGTAATCCCTCACGTCCGGCGGAAGAAGGGCGTACTCGCCTTCCGCTATGTAAGGCGGGTTCGAGACCACCAGGTCGAATGTTTCGTCCTTAAACGGATCGGTCAGGCTTCCCCGGACAAAGCGTATCTCTTCCCGGGCGGAGTGTCTCTCCGCGTTTGCCCGCGCCGTCGTGAGCGCTCCCCGTGAAATGTCGGAGGCGACGACACTCGAGCCGGGCTTTTCGCACGCAAGCGTTACCGCTATGCATCCGCTCCCTGTTCCTGCGTCCAGTACCGCGGGTTTCACTATTTTGTCTACTGTCCTCAGTGCTTCCCCGACGAGCAGCTCAGTCTCGGGCCTCGGTATCAGGACGTCTCTATTTACGGAGAACGTCCTCGAGTAAAATTCCTTTTCGCCCGTGATATATGCAATTGGCTCGTTCTTGATCCTCCGTTCGAGGAGCCTGTAAAATTCCTCTACCTCGGCATTATCAAGCTCCTTGTCGGGATATGCGTAGATCTCGGAAATATCCTTTATGGCGCTCGTCTTTGAAAGAAGGATGGACGTTTCGAGCGCGGGGTTCTCTATGAGGCTTCGCCTCATGTTCTCCTTCCCCAATTGGTAGAGGTCTTTTAAGTGCATAACGTTAATCATTCACCTTCAGGAGCCTAAGAGTTTATACGTATAACGCATCTTTTCAAGGAAATTATACTATACTCGCGAATACATAATCCTTCTTTGCCGAAATTCGATTCCGGCAGTTTCGAGGCCTGGGCGTCAGGGGACGGGCGCTTTCATGTTCTATTGAGTTTTAGACGGATTACAGGCGGATATGCCGCGGGTTACGACTTTTCAAGGGAGTGATGTTTCAGCGATTTTCCGCTTACGATGTAGTAGGTGTCCTCGGCAATATTTGTGGCGAGGTCGGCGACCCTTTCGATTTCCCTGGCTATAAGGATAAGGTTCAGCGACCGGTCGATCGTTTGCGGGTCGCCGATCATGTAGGTGATGAGCTCCCTCACGATCTGCGGTTCAAGGGAATCGACCTCGTCGTCTCTCTTGCATACCTCAACTGCGAGCTCAGCGTCTTTATTGACGAAAGCGTCGAGGCTTTCCTGCAGCATCTGTATGGCCTTGTCGGCCATCTTCGGGATATCTATCAGGGGCTTTACAGGGGGCTTGTCGGCGAGGTAGATCGTTTTTTCCGCGATATTTACGGCGTGATCCCCGATCCTCTCGAGGTCGTTGTTAATCTTCATAATCATGGAGACGGTTCTCAGGTCCTCCGCTTCCGGGTGGTAGAGCGCAAGTATCCTGATGCACTGGTTATCTATGTCGATCTCCATTTCGTTTATCTTGGCGTCCGACTTTATTACCTCTTCGGCCATGATCATGTTACGGTCTTTTAACGCCTTTATGCTCTTGGCTATCATCTCTTCGACGGAGGTCGCCATCTCGAACAACATTTTCTTCAATTTGCTGATTTCTTCTTCTAGTCTGATCATTTAGTTATGACAGGCTTTCAAGAGCTATAATTTGAGGAATGCGGCTGATTCCCGCAAAACTCAGACTCTATCCAGCATTTTATCTCGTCCCTGACTGTTCTGAATCCGGCTATTATCTCCTCGTCCTTGCCGCCGAATCCGGCCGGGTCCGGGAACCCCTTATGTAATTTTTTGCCGCCGCCTGTGAAAACGGGGCACGCCTCGTTTGCCCGGTCGCATACCGTAACAACGTAGTCGAAATGCATTCCGGCATACATATCGAGGGTCTTAGACGTGTGATGCGATATATCCATGCCGATCTCGTCCATTACCCGGACGGCATACGGGTTCACGCGGGACGGCTCCGTGCCCGCGCTCGATACATCGAACCTGCCGCCGTAGAGATTCCTCAATATGCCTTCCGCCATCTGCGACCGCGCGGAATTATGCGTGCAGATGAACAACACTCTTATTTTACCTTCGTCAGGCATTTATTTCTCCCGATAATGAATAAATCCGGAGAGAGAAACCAATTGTTGTATGAAGGTCCGATATTAACCGAATTTTCCCGAGACGTAGTCTTCAGTCTGCTTATATTTAGGTTTGAGGAATATCGTTTCCGTCGTATCGTACTCAATCAGCTCCCCCAGGTACATGAAAGCGGTGTAGTCCGACACGCGGGAAGCCTGCTGCATATTATGTGTCACAATAACTATCGTGTATTTCGTTTTCAGCTCCGTAATAAGGTCTTCTATCTTTCCGGTCGCTATCGGGTCGAGCGCCGAACAGGGCTCGTCCATCAGGAGAATCTCGGGCTCGACCGCTATGGCTCTCGCGATGCAGAGTCTCTGCATCTGGCCACCCGACAGGCCGAGCGCACTCTCGTGGAGCCTGTCGTGTACCTCATCCCAGAGCGCGGCGCCTTTCAGGCTCTTCTCCACTGTTTCGTCCAGAACGGCTTTTCTGTTTTCACCCGCTATCCTGGCCCCGTAGGCGACGTTTTCATATATGGATTTGGGAAAGGGGTTAGATTTCTGAAAGACCATCCCGACATTCTTTCTGAGCTGGGTGATGTCCACGCTCGTGTCGTATATGTCCTCGCCGTCTATAAGGATTTCTCCCTCGACGCGCGCAGAGTCAACAAGGTCGTTCAGGCGGTTAAAACAGCGGAGAAGTGTGGATTTGCCGCATCCCGAGGGCCCTATAAACGCCGTGGCCTTATTCTTCGGGATGTCCATGTAAATGCTCTTTAAAGCCTGTTTTTCGCCGTAATACAGGTTTGCGTCGTTTACCTCTACTATGGGGTCGGGCACCTGGTACTTGCTCGATTTCGGATCCCCGTGAACCTTAATCTGCTCGCTGATGCCGGTCTCTGCCACTTCCTTTGCCGTATCCGTAATCACTTTTTTATAACCTCCTGAACTATCCACCGCGGAGTAACTATTAATATAACATCGATTAAACTGCCGAGGTAGTATATTTTTTTCTCAAACGATTCCTTACTATTATTGCAGTCATGTTTAAAGCTACTACGATCAATATTAAAAGAAGCGCGGTCGTAAATACCATCGGTTTGGCGGCTTCGACATTGGGGGACTGGAAGCCGACGTCGTATATATGGAATCCCAGGTGCATGAACTTCCTTTCAAGGTGCATATACGGGAAGTAACCGTCGATAGGGAGCTGGGGCGCGAGCTTTACGACCCCTGTTATCATAAGCGGGGCGACCTCTCCCGTGGCCCTCGCTATCGCGAGTATGAGGCCCGTCAATATCGCGGGCATGGCGCTCGGTATGACGATTTTCCAGGTCGTTTCGAATTTTGTCGCTCCGAGCGCGAGCGATCCGTCCCTTATTTCCTTCGGCACCGCGGCGAGGCCTTCCTCGGTCGCCACGATCACGACGGGAACCGTAAGAAGGGCAAGCGTGAGAGACGCCCAGAGAATGCCCCCTGTACCGTAAGTGGGGTTAGGCAGGGCTTCTTTGAAAAAGATGCCGTCAATCGTGCTCCCCAGGCCGTAGATGAAAAAGCCGACAGCGAAAACGCCGAATACGATCGACGGGACGCCCGCAAGGTTGTTCACGCATATCCTTACTATCCTTACGAGCACGCCTTGCTTCGCGTACTCTCTAAGGTATAAAGCTGCCAGAACGCCGAACGGAAGCACCACGATACTCATCAAGAACACCATGAGGATTGTGCCGAAAATCGCCGGAAAGACGCCGCCCTCGGTATTCGCTTCCCGGGGATCTTCCGAGACGAAAGCCCAGACATTCGAAGCATAAAGCCCGCTCTTTTGCAGCCAGTTCATTGCGTTCGGTCTGTAGGCCTGCACGACCGCCCCGACGGGCATCTCTTTCTCCCTTCCGTCTATGGAGGTCATCACAAACTTTTCTTTGTTAAAATCCTGATATAATGAAGAAAGTTTCTCTTCCTGTTCCTTATACAGGCCCTCTTGCTCTTTTATCTCGGCTTCGACTTTACTGATTTTTTCCTGGCCGGCGCCCTCGCTCCGGAGACCCTTGATGTCGAGTCTCAGGTCCTCGATCTTCATGTTGATTCCGCCGATGGCCCCCTTTTCAATCGATTTAATGTCATCGGCGATCCTGGCATATTGGGGAATCAGACCTGCAAGCACGGGCCAGCATTCCTCGTTGCCGGTGCATATAATTCTCCCGCTCTCGGATACCTCTTTTATGAAGCCGAACATATTGCCCCATTCCCTTCGTTCGAGCACGACGGCGAATTTGGGATAATCAGTCTTCACTATCTGGTCGTCGTCCACCCATTTGAAGTCGAGGCCGTAGAGGTCCCTGTTGCCGATCTTGACCTGAGTCCTGTAAATTGAAGGGGCATCGTCCGCGGCGTTATATCCTTTTACCTTCTCGTGGCCCGTAATCACGCCCATAACGCTCGTACCGTCCTTAAGCTCGAGGACGGCCACGTCGGAAGGCCAGAAGAACCCTAGTCCTTTGGCGGCTATGAGAAAGATGAGACCGCCTATCATGAGGAGGCTGAACATAAGGGCAACGCCCGACAGCCATACGAAAGGATCACCGCTTTTCCAGAATTTATGCATTCCCGGACCTCGTTATCTCAGCGAGTATAAAATTATTAGCCTTGCCGTTAAATTTGACCGTATTTCTTCCTGAGATTCTGCCTGACCAGCTCGGCTGCCGTGTTTATAATGAAAGTGAAGAAGAAAAGCAGCAGCGCAGCCAGGAACAGTATCCTGTAAAGTGTCCCCCCGTGAGGGGCCTCGGGTATTTCCACCGCGATATTTGCGGATAGGGCGCGGAAGCCGTTAAAGATGCTCCAGTCCATAATCGGCGTATTCCCTGTCGCCATCAGCACAATCATAGTTTCGCCTATGGCCCTCCCCAAGCCTATCATGACTGCCGAGAATATTCCCGGGCTGGCCGTCGGAAGTATGACCCTGATAGCGGTCTGCCACTTGTTCGCCCCGAGAGCCAGCGATCCCGCCGCCAGGTGCTTGGGTACGCTTGTCAGGGCGTCTTCAGAAATAGTGAATATTATCGGTATTACCGCAAAACCCATGGCGAAACCGACGATTAATGAGTTTCTCTGGTCGTACTGGAGACCGAGGACATTATAGAACCAGGACTTATAGTCTCCGCCGAATACCAGCTGTTCTACCGGCGAATTGATCCACAACGTCACTATTATTCCCAGCAGTATCACCGGCACCAGTAAAAAAAGCTCCGATCCCTCTTTGAACCTACCCTTTATCCTTCTCGGGAGGGCCTGCCAGGCGAAAACGGCTATCAAGGTGAATATAGTGAGGACGATGGGCATGGTAAAAATTGCAGGGATGATTTTTTCTATGACAGGCGCAAGCCAGAGGCCCGCGAAGAACCCTAATACCACGCTCGGCAGCGCGGCCATGACCTCTATTATCGGCTTGATGGTGTTCCTGAGCGCCGGGTGCATGAATTGGGAGACGCAGAGGGCCGCGAATATGGAGAGGGGTATCGCGAAAAGGAGGGCGTAGATGGCCCCTTTTAATGTTCCGTAAGCGAGAGGCGTAAGACTGAATTTCGGCTCGAAGTCGTCTGTTCCGCCCGTGGACTGCCATACGTATTCAGGTTTGCTGTATCCCTCGTACCAGACTTTACCGAAAAGTGTTTTGAAGCTGGTCTCCGGGTGAGAATTATCGATATCCCAGTCGTAAAGCTTGCCTTTCCGATCGATTGCCATTATTCCGTCAGCCTTGGGTGAATAAACTAAATTCTCAACCCGGGGGCCGTCTGTTTTGAAGGACGCCAGTTTCTGCTCGGACGTCGCATGGTAAAGGTTTAGATTGCCGCCGTTGTCGGAGGCGATAAAACCACGGTCCCTCGCCGAGGGGAGTATATCCACCACCGGAAGCTCCATGGGAGGAAGGTCGTGGATCCTTTTTAAGACCTTGCCCTTCGGCGAATCGGGCTCGGACACTTCGAACCATACTGACACATCGCCTGCGCCGTCCCCCACTATTAACGAACGGTCTCCTAGCAGGTAGGCAAGCGCCGTGATCGGCGTGTTGGAATTGGGAGCGGCATTCAATACTTCGAGAAGCACGGGGTTTTCCTTGTTTCTGACGTCCCAGTGGTACAGCTTTCCGCCGCTGGTTCCGGCATAGAGGTTCCATGTGAAGCGGTCGAGCTCGAGCGCGGTCACATCGCCGCCCTCGAGACTGCCGGTAAGGTTATGCGTGATTTGCTTCTTTTCTCCCCCACCGAGCAATGACGCCGATTCGACCGATGCCGTTAGTAATAGTTCTCCCCCGGTCGTATATGCCGCCCCGGCGCTCTCGCCGTCTTCATTTTCTTCATATGCAATAATCGCGAGAGGAGAGGCGCCGAAATTCAAAGGTTTTTCTTCGTTTACTGCCGGGGCAATACTTCTCTTGTCGCCGTCGAAGGACATCTTAAAGTCAAAACGCACGGGAAGTATATTTCCGTTCTCTGTCCCGAAGCTGTAGAGCTTATTATTTTCCGAAACGTAGCTCGAAACTATCTTTGTGCCTTCGAGGCCCGGAAGCTGCTGTTTCTTGATCGTGCTGCCGTCTTTAAGGGACAGGAAATTAACCATCCCGTCGTTCGTGACTATGAAGCCTATTTCCTTATATTGCTCGGTCCCCGCCGCCACGAACGGGAATTGGCTCTGGTCGGGACTGTCAAGAGAATATGAGGCGAGGTCGGGGGATTCCTTTAGAATAAATGAGCTTACGAGCTCGGATTTTACTCCCTGCCAGAGGGGGATAGTCTCGATCCCTATGAATACGAGAATCGCGATTATGCATAGGATTATCGCTATTCCGCCTGTAGTGACGATGACCGTTGCAATACGGTCAGCAAGTTTCCTCCGCTTAACCCCGGAGGAAACCTGCTTTGGCTCTTTCAACTTGGTTTTGGGTGACATGAGAAATCTTCCAGTCCAGACCGTATTTTTTAAATCTTACAAATATTTAGTTAGCTCCGATCGCTGTCACCATCTCGGCTTCAACATTAGCCGGGATAGGGAGGTAACCGTCCTTTATTACAACCCCCTGACCCTGCTGACTGAGAACATATTTAAGGAACTCCAATCTCAGAGGGTCGAGCGCTTCGTTTGGCTTCTTGTTCACATAAAGGTAAAGGTACCTGCCTAAAGGATAAGAGCCGTTGATTACATTCGCAAGGTTCGGGTCCGCACATTCGCCCGGCTTTTTGCCCAGCTTCACGGCCTTAACGCCGGAGGTTATGTAGCCGATACCGCTGTATCCGATTGCGCCTTTATCCTCCGTGACTCCCTGCACTACGGACGCCGAGCCCGGCTGCTCCTTTACGGAGTCTTTGTAGTCGCCCTTGCAGAGGGTGTGTTCCTTAAAGAATCCGTACGTGCCGGATGCCGAGTTTCTGCCGTACATACTGATCGGCACGTTGGCCCAATCCCCCGTCAATCCGAGCTGACCCCAGGTCGCAATATCCTCAGTGCCTCCGCAGGTCCTGTTCTTTGAGAAGATTGCATCCACCTGTTCCATAGTCAGACATTCGATCGGGTTATCCTTGCTCACGAAAACCGCGAGTGTGTCGATAGAGGTCGAGACGGCCGTCGGCTTGTAACCGAATTTCTTTTCGAATTCGTCGATCTCCTTATCCTTCATCGCACGGGACATGGGTCCGAACTGGGCCGTCCCTTCGATAAGAGCGGGGGGCGCTGTGCTTGAGCCTTTACCCTCGATCTGGCATTTAACGTTGGGGTAGTCCTTTGTGAAGCCCTCGCACCAGAGGGTCATAAGGTTGTTCATCGTGTCCGAGCCGATGCTGTTGATGTTGCCGGAAACCCCGCTCGTCTTTGTATACGTCGGGATGGCCGGATCGACCTGAACGGTCTCAGCCGCGGTGACGACGTTTGCAGCCACCGTTAATACTAATGCCGCTAAGCTAGCTATTAAGCTGCTTTTGAGAAGTCCTCTCTTACTCATTTTAATACCTCCTTAAGGTTTTTAATCTGGGATGCATTAAAACCGAGGTTTGTTAAGAAAATGTTAAGAGAACATTAAACCCTAGTTAACGGTCTCCTATGATTACTGAATTATTGCAAATAATAATTTGATTCCAAACCGGCCGGCTAAATTATTGTACCTTACCTCGGTGCATGATTCAGGTGTCGGGGACACGGACTCGTATTCGCTCAAGTGTCGGACGGGAGCCCGGTTAACTGCAGATTAACAGACGGTTCATCCGTTCTTCATTATTCCGGATTATCTTTTGGAGTGTATTGGTCTAAGGTCGGGTAACCGATTCACGGATTCTTACAAAAACGGCATAAGATACGGAGCGGATTAATCGATATGGAGATAAGATCGGTACATCAGATAGCCAAGAGAGAGTGGGAAAATATATCCGTATCACTTGAGCTTTGCGGAAATATAGGCAAGTTCGATCTCGTCCGCTACATAGAGAAGGAGCCCCAGCTTATACGCAATCTCATAGGAATGGAAAAAAAGATTCCTGAATACGATTACCTCACGAGGGAGGCCGCCTATGTGTTCACGGAATTGGGGAAGGAGGCCGGAGAGAGGCTCGGACTTACATCCGAGCTCGCCAAAGCCTTCGGGGGAGGCTACAGCTGGGTGAGGACCGGGTGGTTCGATCTCATAAATCTCGAGTTCGATGATTTTGAAATTCTGGAAGACCACCTTACCCGCAAAATTTTCTTTTTCAGGCTGTTTTTCCCCCTGAAGGAGGATTTCAGCTGGGTCTTTGATTCCCCCGACATTACATCGAGCTTTAAATCCATCTTCGAAAGGTTCTCGTCCTGGCAGAATGATCCGGTCGGTTACGATAAGGACCTGGAGCACTACAAGAAGGAGATCGAGCCCATAAGAGAAGGTCTCGCATCCGCGCTCGATATAGACTCCGGTCGCTGTTAGGGTATGGCTCTAGTCCGGCAGTTGTGCTTCAGAAGAAATTCCGGTTCAAAAATTTAATATTCCGAGTATAATTTTATCAATCTTTACGAATAATTTTTGCGAGGACCGCATATGCGCACGTATATCGCTTTGACTGCCGTGCTCTTCGTTTCGCTTTTGGTAACCGCCTGCAGCTGCGGCATCGGTTAAGCATGCCCTGGCGAAAGAGGGGACATAAGCCGGTTTATCATCAAACGGAACGGGCTTCTCTCATTAATGCGGAAGCGGAGCGGCGTTTAATGCACGGCTGAAACACTTCTTCGGATTAATTATGTTGCGAGTCCGGTTTTAATTGTATAATTCCTTCCAGGCGTTAAATACACTCAAAGAGGATATTGGAATGCGCTTATACCTTACTTTATTTTCGATACTTCTCGTTACACTTCTCGTTACAGCCTGCCAATGCGACATCGGTTAAGGGCAAAAGTGAAGGTCTCCGAATATAAAAAATCCAATATTATCCCGGACGCATGGTTCTGATAATTATGGGTGTCGCAGGGGCGGGGAAAACTACTGTCGGGGGGCTCCTTGCCCGTAAGCTCGGCTGGAATTTCCATGACGCCGACGACTTCCACCCGAAAGAAAATATAGAGAAGATTAATAAAGGCATACCGTTGACGGATGAGGACAGGCTGCCCTGGCTCCTGGCGATACGCGATTTCATCGAGGGAATGAATGAGCCTGCTGTCATTGCCTGCTCCGCTCTTAAGGAGACATACCGGGAAGTGCTCGAAGAGAGCGGCGGCGATATACGTTTTATTTATCTCGCGGGCAGCCCGGAATTAATAAAGGACAGGTTAAGGGGGAGAAAGGGGCATTTCGCGGGAGCAAGCATCCTCGAGAGTCAGCTCAGTGCGCTCGAGGAGCCCGAAGACGCGCTCAGGGAGGATATCGCGCAGGACCCGGAATCGATCGCCGAGGATATAATTCGGAAACTGGACCTGAAGAGTATGACTAAATGACCGGGGGCTTACTTAGAGAACTCCCGCCTTGCGCGGGAGCTTCGTGATAGGAGTTTTTTAAGTGATTCCGAATCCTTGTTTTCGATCACGGCTTCGAGCTTTTCAAGGGATTTTTTAAATTTCTTAATCGACTTTAGGGTGTTCTCCCTGTTTACGGTAAATATATCGGCCCACATCCCGGGCGAGCTTGCGGCGACCCTGGTGAAATCCCTCAAGCCTCCCCCCGCGAAATCGAGGAGGGTTTTTGCATCAGGCGCCGAGAGTATGGTATCGACCAGGGAATACGCGACTATATGAGGGAGATGGCTCACGAAGCCGAAAATGCGGTCGTGCGCTTCGGGGTCCATTTCGTGGATTTCCGCGCCTGCTGTTTTCCATAATGAGGCGACCTTCCTGACCGCTTTGGGATCGGTTTTCGGGGTGGGGGTAATGACGAACCGCTTGCCCTTGAAAAGACCCGGGTCTCCAGACCTCACGCCCGAATTCTCGGTGCCTGCTATCGGATGGCCCCCTACGAAGCGGAGATGAGCGGGAAGTATCTTTTCTATGCCTCTCACTATCCTGCCCTTCACGCTCCCGACGTCCGTAATCACGGCCCCCTTCCCGGCGAGCGGTATTATTGCCTTCGCGGTTTTGACGATCTGCCCGACATTGGTCGCAATCACTATTATGCCGGCATCGGAAATACCCTCGCGGAGGCCGGTATGCCCTTCGTCGATTATCTTTTCAGAGACCGCGAAATCGATGGAATCTCCGTCGGAATCTATACCCGTGACGTTCCCGATTCTGCCTGACTTTTTGAGAGCCCACGCAAGCGAGCCGCCTATGAGCCCGAGGCCGACGATTGCGATCTTTTTGAATTCCTTATCTTTCATTTGCCGGTTACCTTTTTCATCGCCTTTACAAACCTCTCGTTCTCCTCAGGAAGCCCGACCGTTACACGGAGGTGTGTTTTAAGCCCGTAGCCCCCGAGAGGTCTCACTATCACCCCTTCCCTCAAGAGCGCGTTATATAGCGGCATGGGGTCTTTTCCAAGGTCTATAAGAATAAAGTTCGTATATGTGGGGGTGTAGCTGATGCCGAGCTTCCCGAGCTCGTCTATTAGATACCTGAGCCCCTCTCTGTTTACATCCCTCGACCTCTTCACGTGCTCATGGTCGTCGAGCGCGGCGATTGCGGCCTCCTGAGCGACGGAGCTCGTATTGAAAGGATGCCTCGCCCTATGCATGGCCGATATAATCTCCCGGTCGCCGACCCCGTAGCCGAGCCTCAGACCCGCGAGGCCGTATATCTTGGAGAACGTCCTCACGGTCAGGATGGATTTGTCCCTGTTTTGATATAGCAGGGTATCAGGGTAGTCCGGGTTTTCCACGTACTCGAAGTAGGCTTCGTCTATCACCACGAGGACGTCCCCGCCGACATTGTCCAGAAACCACTCCATCTCTTCCCTTTTTACCATCGTTCCCGTCGGATTGTTGGGGTTCGCGATGAACACCACCCTCGTCCGGGGGGTGATACGCGAGTACATGTCCCTGAGATCATGCTTGTAATCGGGCATAGGGGAGATAACGGCTTTCGCGCCGACCGCCTGTGTGACTATCGGATATACGATGAACGCGAACTCGCCCATTACAGCTTCGTCCCCCGGGGATAAGAACGTCCTGGCCGCTATGTCCAGCACGTCGTTCGAGCCGTTCCCGAATATAAGCCTTTCGGGTGTTGTATCCAGTAGGCCGGCAAGCTTGTGTTTAAGGTAAAACGCGTCCCCGTCGGGATAGCGGTGAATGTTGTCGAGCGCCTTTCTGGCCGCGTTAAGGGCCAGCGGCGAGGGGCCGACCGGGTTTTCGTTAGACGCGATCTTTATAGCGCCCGTGATGCCGAGCTCTCTTTCGAGCTCCTCGACCGGCTTTCCGGGGACATAAGGTATCAAGTCCCTTACAAATGGATTGGGTTTTATCAATTCGGTCCCCTCGGGAACTTTAATTTTGAGCAATGAACTTTTAAGAACGCTGTAGTCGAATGCTCAGATTTCTTAATAAATGGAATTAATCTATCACCTGCGCCGATATGAGGCAAGGACGGACGGCGCATGCATTATTGTATTGCTTCCCGCCCCGCCCTTCAAGGAGATAAGGCGCAAATTGAGAGTTAGGCGTCCAGTCGATATAATCTACTCATCCATGCCCGCTGAAACCCCCATGCTGAAACAGTATCTGACGATGAAAAAGGAATACCCGGACTCTATCCTCTTTTTCAGGCTCGGGGACTTTTACGAGATGTTTTATGAAGACGCGAAGGTCGCCTCCAAGATCCTGGGCATCGCACTCACCTCTAGGAACAAATCGGACAAGAACCCTGTCCCGCTATGCGGCGTGCCCCATCACAGCGCGGAGCCGTACCTGGTGAAGCTCCTGAAGAGCGGGCATAAGGTCGCGATCTGCGAGCAGATAGAGGACCCCAGATCCGCGAAGGGGGTGGTAAAACGGAAGGTCGTGAGGGTGCTCACCCCGGGGGCCGTGCTCGATTCGGAGAATCTCGATTCCAAGTCGAACAATTATCTGGCGAGCGTTTATGCGGGGAACACCGCTTACGGACTCGCTTATACGGATATATCGACGGGGCTCTTCAGGACTGCCGTCTTCGGCACAATCGAAGAGCTCATGGACGAAATATTTCAGATAGAGCCCAAGGAGATACTCCTCCAGGAGGTATCGGACGATAAGCACGCCCTGAGCGCTTCATTCGGGAAGTCGTCAAGTCCCCTACTCACGCTGCTCGATTCATGGGTCTGGGACACGGACCGCGCGCGGGGGCTTCTCCTCGAGCACCTGTCCTCAGGGACGCTAGAGGCGTTCGGACTCGAAAATAAACCCGAGGCGGTATCCGCTTCGGGCGCGCTTATACAGTATTTAAGGGACACGCAGATGGAGGATATGCCTCCGCTCGATGCGCCTCTATACTATGAAAAATCGGATTTTCTGCTTATCGACGATTCGTCGAAGAAGAATCTTGAGCTGCTGAAGTCGTCGGGGGGCGATACCCGGGGGTCCCTCCTATGGGTATTGGATGAAACGATGACGGCGATGGGCGGGAGGCTCCTCAAGCAGTGGATGAATTACCCGCTCCTGGATAAAGGCAGGATAGAAGAGAGGCTCGATGCGGTGGAAGAGCTGAAGAAGAAAGCGGCGATAAGGGGAGAGGTAAGGGGCACGCTCAAGGAGATAAGCGATATAGAGAGGCTCATAGGAAGGATAGCGACCTCGTCCGCAAGGCCGAGAGACCTGGGGTCGCTTCGCGACTCCTCTCAATATATAAAGAAGATAAAGACTGTGCTCAGCGGTGCGGGCGCTCAGGCAATAAAAAATATCGCAGAGAGTCTCGACGATCTGAGAGATCTCAGGGACATCCTCGAGAGGACACTCGTCGGCGAGCCTCCCCTAACGGCGCGGGACGGCGGAATTATAAGGGAAGGGGTGAGCGGCGAGCTCGACGAGCTACGGTCAATCAAACGGGACGGGAGGAAGTGGATCGCGGAGCTCGAGGCGAGGGAGAAAAGCGCCTCCGGAATTAACTCGCTCAAAGTGAGCTATAACAGGGTGTTCGGATATTACATAGAGATTTCAAAGGCGAACCTCGCCCTCGTTCCGGAGCGGTACATCAGGAGGCAGACGCTCGCAAACGCCGAACGGTACATCACCGAAGAGCTGAAGGGGTATGAGGAGAAAATTCTCGGGGCGGAAGACAGGATACTCGAACTCGAAAAGGAGCTCTTTGAGGACCTTAGAAAAAAGGTTGCCCGGGAATCGGAGAGAATCAGGCGGACCTCATCCCTTATAGCCGATATAGACGTGCTGTGCTCGCTGTCAGAAGCTGCCGAAAAATACTCCTATGCGAGACCCGAGATTGCCGATTCCGGAATCATAGAGCTAAAGAACAACAGGCACCCGGTCGTCGAGAGAATGGATCTCGGGGAGCGTTTCGTGCCGAACGACATCAGGTGTGATACGGACGAGAACCAGTTCCTTATAATCACGGGCCCTAACATGGCGGGTAAATCGACCCTCATCAGGCAGGTGGCTCTATCGGTGATAATGGCCCAGATGGGGAGCTTCGTCCCGGTGACGCACGCGAGGATCGGGATTACGGACAGGATATTCACCAGGGTGGGCGCCTCGGATAACCTCGCGAAAGGGCACTCGACATTCATGGTGGAGATGGTCGAGACGGCCTACATACTGAGACACGCAACCGCCAGGAGCCTAGTCATTCTGGACGAGATAGGAAGGGGGACGAGCACCTTTGACGGAATGAGCATAGCATGGGCGGTCGCCGAGTACCTTCACGACAGGGGGACGATGACGCTGTTTGCGACGCACTACCACGAGCTTGCCGGGCTCGCGGTGTCGAAGCGGAGGACCAAAAACTATAATGTATATGTAAAAGACAACGGGGAAAGGATCGTATTCCTGAGGAAGCTCATCCCGGGGGCGGCCAGCCACAGCTACGGCATACAGGTTGCCAGGCTTGCGGGGGTGCCGGATGCGGTCATCAGGAACGCGCAGAAGGTATTATCAAAGCTGGAGAAATCTCAGACAGACCTGAGAACCTCCATGACCGGGGGCCAGATATCCCTGTTCGGGGGGGAGGCGGTGAAAGAAACTATGGAGGAGCACCCGGTTATAAGCGAGTTGAGGGCGCTCGATACGAACTCCATGACCCCTCTCGACGCCCTGGCAAAACTGGCCGAGATCAAAAATAAGCTCGAGAGCGGTCAGGATAACTGAGAGGTGTGTTCCGTTGCCGGAAGCCATGACTGACAGAAAATCACTCGGCAGAAAAGGCGAGGATATAGCGTGCAAGGCGCTTAAAAAGGACAGGTATAAGATTATCGAGAAGAATTACAGGTGCAGGCAGGGCGAGATCGACATCATAGCCGAAGACAAGGGCAAGGTGCTTTGCTTCGTCGAGGTTAAGGCCAAGTCGTCTATGGGCTTCGGCCTCCCGGAGGAAGCCGTCACCCGGCGGAAACAGAATAAGATCCAGGCGGCCGCGTTCAGTTACATCGAATCGAAAGGGCTTAAATCGAGGGCCATGCGCTTCGATGTCGTTTCCGTCGACCTCGTCAGCCTAGTGAGCAGGATCATAAAGAACGCGTTTGACGCGGATATGTGACGGACCCGTCTCCCTGGCCGATTCTTAACCCCAATATCCCGCAATCATTGGATAATTATTCATCATTTAATATAAATGCGGGAAACCTGCTTTTTAAACCCGGCCCTTGACACGGCCGAATAGATGCATATTTTATACCTAGTTTTCTATCTGATTTAAGTTATATAACCCGACATAAATATCTATCCAGGAGGCTTCTTGATATGGGTGTAAAACCGCTTAACGAAAAGGTATTGATTAAGAGAGTCGATGCGCCTGAAAAGACCAAGGGCGGCATTATAATTCCCGATAACGCGACTGAAAAACCGCAGGAGGGAGAGGTGGTTGCGGTGGGCAAAGGCAGAGTTCTCGAGAACGGCTCCACGAGGCCGCTCGATGTTAAAAAGGGCGACAGGGTGCTGTTCGGGAAGTACGGGGGCCTGGAGATAAATTTTAAGGGCGATGAGTATGTCATCCTCGACGAAAGTGAAATTCTGGCGAAAGTTGAATAATAAAATAAACCGGAGGTAAGAAGAACAATGGCAGCGAAGGAAATAAAATTTGAGAGGGCGGCGCAGGACGCGATACTAAAGGGCGTGAACACTTTGGCGAACGCGGTAAAGGCGACGCTCGGGCCGAGGGGCCGGAACGTACTTATAGAGAAGACATACGGGGCGCCGATAGTGACGAAGGACGGGGTCACGGTGGCGAAGGAAATAGAGCTCGAGGACAGGTTCGAGAACATGGGGGCGCAGATGGTGAAGGAAGTGGCGTCCCGTACGAGCGACGTAGCCGGAGACGGAACGACGACAGCGACGATACTGGCGCAGGCGATATTCCGTGAAGGGATAAAGCTCGTAGCCGCGGGGCACGACCCGATGAAGCTGAAGCGCGGCATAGACAAGGCCGTGGAAGTGGTGGTGGAGAGCATAAAGAAGCAGAGTAAGCAGATAAAGAGCCGTACCGAGATAGCGCAGGTGGCTACGGTATCGGCGAACGGGGACGCTACGATAGGGAACATCATAGCGGACGCAATGGAGAAGGTGGGGAAGGACGGAGTAATAACGGTCGAAGAGGGCAAGAGTCTCGAGACGGAGCTCGACGTGGTGGAGGGTATGCAGTTTGACAGAGGGTACCTGAGCCCGTACTTCATAACGGACCCCGAGAAGATGCACATAGAGTTAGAAGACCCGGTGATACTGATGTTCGACAAGAAGATATCGAATATGAAGGACATGGTTCCATTGCTCGAAGAGGTAGCGAGGAGCACGAAGCCGCTATTGGTAATGGCGGAGGATATAGAGGGGGAGGCCCTTGCCACCCTGGTTGTGAATAAGCTTAGAGGGACGCTCAAGGCAGCAGCCGTAAAGGCTCCCGGGTTCGGGGACAGGCGTAAGTCGATGTTAGAGGACATAGCGGTGCTCACCGGGGGCAAGGTGGTAGCGGAAGAGGCCGGGATGAAGCTCGAGAACACGAAGCTCCAGGACCTTGGAAGGGCAAAGAAGATAGTAATAGACAAGGACAATACTACGATAATAGGCGGGGCTGGGAAGAAGGGGGAGATAGAGGGACGGATAAAGCAGATAAAGGCGCAGGTGGAAGAGGCGAGCGGGGAGTACGACAGGGAGAAGCTCCAAGAAAGGCTCGCGAAGCTCGCCGGTGGAGTAGCCGTGATACGAGTGGGGGCGGCGACAGAGGCCGAGATGAAGGAGAAGAAGGCCAGGGTCGAGGACGCGCTTAACGCCACGAGGGCTGCAGTAGAGGAAGGCATAGTGGCCGGGGGCGGAGTAGCGCTCATAAGGGCTATAAAGGCAGTAGACGGGTTCCAGGGGGCTGACGACGAGGAGAAGGCCGGTGTGAGCATAGTGAGGAGAGCGCTCGAGGAGCCTTTGAGAGGGATAGCGGCTAACGCCGGGTGGGACGGATCTATAGTCGTGGGGAAGGTGAGCGAGGAGAAGGGCGCGAACGGATTCGACGCAGCCAAGCTCGAGTACTGCGACATGATAGAGGCCGGGATAGTGGACCCCGCGAAGGTAACGAGGAGCGCGATGCAGAACGCATCGAGTGTTGCGGGCCTGCTGCTCACGACGGAAGCGCTGATAGCCGAGAAGCCGCAGTCGAAGGAAGAAATGGGCGGCGGAGGCGGCGGAGGCGGAATGGGGGGCATGCACCCCGGAATGGGCGGCATGATGTAATCCATAAATCCAAAGAAGAATAAAAGAATATAAAACTCAAAGGCGGGCGTTCCCTTCTGGAATTGCCCGCCTTTTTTTTAAAAAACACGTTTTGTGGTTACAATTTAACTTTCGGAAGCCATGCCGGACACGCCTCATTATATAAACCACAGAAAAAGACTCAGGGAGAGGTTCCGGAAGACCGGGGCCGACGGAATGCATGACTATGAGCTCCTGGAGCTCCTCCTCACGTTCTCGATCCCCCGAAGGGACGTTAAGCCCGTAGCCAAAAAACTTATCAGCGAGTTCGGCGGACTTTCCGGGGTCCTCGACGCGGATCAGAAAAAGCTCGAGGAATTACAGGGCGTCGGATCGATGTCGGCTGCCCTGATACGTCTCGTAAAAGAGCTCTACAACACATACCTCGCCGAGAACATGAAAAGGGGGGACGTTCTTTCCTCGCCCGAAACGGTTCTGAAATTCGTCCGGGTCAGGCTCTCCGGGATGACGAATGAGGCCTTCATGGTGATATATATGAATGTAAAGAACGAGGTTCTCGACTATTCCATACTCCACGAAGGCACTATCGATAATGTTGCCGTTTACCCGCGGCGTATAATCGAATCCGCCCTGTCCCGGCACGCTTCAGGGGTCATACTCGTCCATAACCACCCGAGCGGAAACCCGATGCCGTCGAGAGAGGACAAGGCCCTCACGAGAGACATAGCGGACGCCGCCATCACGCTCGACATAAGGGTTCTCGACCACATAATCGTCGGCAAGGACGGTTACTTCAGTTTCCTGGAGAATGATCTGATATCAGGCGCAAAAACGTAGTCCGCGCTCATACAACAAATCACGCATGTACGGATGTATTCAGTATTATTCGATTATCGGGTAAGTTTTAATTGATCGAACGAGACATGGATATCTTAAACCCCGATACCGTCCGCCGTAACAATACGCCGCATAAAAAAGCGTTCCGCCTTTCCGTATTCACCGTCGTATACAATCTTCTCGAGGGAGTCGTATCCGTGGCCGCGGGGACGGTTTCAGGGAGCATTGCGCTTATCGGATTCGGTCTCGACAGTTTCGTGGAATCGCTTTCGGGGGGAATAATGATCTGGCGCTTCCGCGGGCTCGGGATTCATTCTCACGAAGAGGAAGAAAGGATGGAGGCAAAGGCAGCAAAACTCGTGGCTTATACCTTTTTTATACTGGGCGTCTATGTCCTCTATGAGTCCCTGAAGAAGCTTATCCTGCAGGAAGCGCCCGAGCCGAGCATCTTCGGGATCTTAATAGCGGTCGTCTCGCTCGTTGTCATGCCGGTCTTGTTCTTTATGAAGTACAGAATAGGGAAGTCTATAGGCAGCAGGAGCCTTGTCGCCGATTCAAAGCAGACCCTCGTTTGCTGTTACTTGTCCGTAGCGCTTCTCGCGGGGCTCGGTCTAAACTACCTGTTCGGGATATGGTGGGCCGACCCGGCGGCGGGACTGGTAATAGTCGTATTCCTGATGAGGGAAGGTTATGAGGTCTTGAGGGAAGGGAAGGCCGGCTGCTGCGGGACGTGACCGGGCTTACGTGACTCTAACGATCATTCCGCACTTTAATATTCATCCTTTGAAAATGACACACACACTATGTATATTTAGAACCTGCGGAAAATATTCAATTTCGTTACCGAATAAAAATTACAATAAGGGATTGGGATGAAGGATAAAGATACGGATACCCCCGGGAAAGGACAATCGAGCTCGATCAGCATTCTCAGGTTCGTGCTGACGTACGTGCTTCTCATGGGAGCGTTCTTTCTGCTTCTGGGACTTAAGCCCGTACAGGACGTGGTGGATATCAACGGCGGATATTCAAACGCCATAGTGTATGTGACGGCGAAGATACTGGGCCTGATAGGAGTGACTTCCACGGTTCAGGGCTCCGTTATACACCTTCCTTCGATCTCGCTCGACGTCGAGTTCGGATGTAACGGGCTCGAGGCGGTTATGATATACTCGGTCGCGGTCCTGACGTTTCCGGCTTCATGGAAAAACAGGCTGCTGGGCATTGTGGCGGGTTTTCTTGTCATCCAGGTATTGAATCTGATAAGGATCGTGGCCCTGGCCTATGCCGGCGTGTATCACAAGGACCTGTTCGATTTAATACACATATATGTAGCGCAGGGCGTAATGATAGCGGTAGCGCTCGCGACTTTCGTGCTTTACCTAACGTACCTGAACCATGGACAAGGAAAACAAGAAGCCGTTATTTAGGTCCGTCCTCCTTAAGGCTTCACTCATATTCGTAGTCTCTTATATTATTTTTCTCCTCGTCTGGCTGGGCATTAAAGGCTATTACGGATTGGCGATTACGACGATAGCCTCGTATGCGATCACCCTGTTCAAAGATGTCGATATAGTATCTATCCTGAGGCAGGGCGATATAGTCTCGGTCGGATTCATCCCCCAGAAGTTCGGCGTGAGTATATTAAAGACGACCATAGACGTGCCGATTTCGAATTACACTTTTAACGCCCCGCTCACGTTCGCGATCATGGCCGCTTTTTACCCGTTTTTAAAAAGGAAGTGGATATATCTGGAGGCGCTTTTAATCCTGGTGACGGTTCATTTTCTATTCGTATTCTCGCTCGAAGGGGAAAAGCTCTCGGGCGCGCTGGAAACACAGGGTTACGCAAAAGGCGGGACCGCTTCTCAGATATTCTGGGAATTCCTCTGGGGTTTTATTAACAATATGGTCGTCAGGTTCGAGCCCTTTCTGATAGGCGCTTATCTGTTCTTCTTCAGGAACCGGAAGCCGTCCGTGAAAGCCGTACAGCAGAAAAAAGCGAAGAAATGAAAAATTATTCTCATAGAAAAGATTTGTCTCTTCGAGACGCCGGATATTGCTCTACTGAACAGAACCCCCATATAATAAGTCACGTAGATAAGCACGATTCCCAGAATAAAAGAAATCAAGACCCCCGCAATATCCCCGGCGCCGTACTGTCCGCCCGAAAAGAAGAGCTCATCCGAAAGCTTGAACACGTCGTCACTCCTGAAGCGGTTAATATCGAGCGAGGGCGAAAAGAGCGCCGCAATCCGGGAGACGATTATCGACCCCATCTCGTAATAATCACCGCTGAACGATATGAAAGGCGCGAAGGCTATGGGCAGTGAAATCCCGAGCCTGATGCCCGCTCCGAGCGGGGTCGAGCGCGAGGCCGACCTCAGGAGGGGGACGCCTATGAATACGGTCAGGAGAAAGGGGAAAAAATCGGTCAGTAAATACGTGAGGTCGTTACCCCCCGTGTCGAACCCGGTGAGCTGCCCCGCGTATTCGGAGCCTGAGGAAACGAACGGAAAAATCTTTTGTAATATCGCGCCTCCGTATTTAGGGCTTATCTCAAGCTCGGTCACCGTACCTCCGCCCAGGATACAGCCGAATGCATGACAAAGCTCGTGAATAGGGACGTATATCCACCAGGTGACGGCGAATATCAGGACGAGCAGGGCTATATTGACAGGGGCCGATTTGCCGATAGCCCTTTCGAGACCTGAAAGGAAGTCCTCGAACGGTAAAATCAGGATGTATTTTAATTTCTTCAACATTGGCCGGCTGTTTCATCTTATCCAAAAATGATAATATTGTAAACGGGTTCCGAATCCTCTAGTCGCGTGTTAAGTTAAATGCTGTAATACATTAATTAATACACATAACCTTCAAAAGTCATTGACAAAAATAAATTAAAGTAATAGAATTATTCCGGAGTTTGGAGAAAGGATGTTCTTGTCGAAAGGGCAAACTATTCGAAAGGATAGGGCGCAAAGCCGACGGCCTAAGGGTAAAATAAGCCTATGGCGGCGGGTTGCCGAAGAGATGGAGGATGGGTCGTTCGTAAATTCCGCTCTTCTATTCAGAGAATCAGGCAGTCCCGTTGTGCCTTTTTGAGAATGTGCTGTCCGGAGTCTCGCGTGAGAAGAGCAGACTGCAGGGTACTCAATATCGGTTACCGCCTGATATGGGTGTTTTTAACACTGCCCCTCTTTATCTTGTTATCCCCCGAAAATACCGCCGCAAATTCATATTATTATAAAAAAGATACAAACGGTGTGGTTTATTACACGAATATAGACCCGAAAAGCAGCGGATATAAAAAGATCGGCAGTCCCGTGGGGCACGTTCCGCGGCACCCCGAAGAGCCAGAGGGGATACCTCAACAAATACAAGTATTCCGATAAATTCGACGAGCATATTAACAGCACCGCCGGGTGGTACGGGATAGACCCCCTTCTCATAAAAGCTATGATAAAGGTGGAGTCTAATTTCAATCCCGAAGCGGTTTCACCCCAGGGGGCGATGGGCGTGATGCAGCTGATGCCGGCGACCGCGGAGCGCATCGGGGTCTCCGACCCGTTCGATCCGGTCGAAAACATCGAGGGCGGGGTAAAATATTTCAACATGCTTATGACCATGTTCAATAATAATACGACCCTCGCGATAGCCGGGTATAACGCCGGCGAGAACGCAGTCAAAAAGTACGACTATAAAATTCCCCCTTACGAGGAAACGATAGAATACGTGAACAGGGTCTACGCCCATTACGATTATCTGAAAAAGCATCCGATGGAAAGAAATTTCGACTCTATGATCGCCGCCAGAAAGGACGGGGTTAAGGCCGCGGGCTCGTCTAAGAACACGGCCAAGAAATCTTTCGTATACGTCGAGACCCTCGGCGCGGGGAGCACGAACAGCGGGCAGACCGGGGCCGCGGATTCCCGGAAAAAGCCGGTGATGACCGTTAAGGCCGAGAAAGTTGACAATGTGCCCGTCAAGACGACCGGGAAGGGAGAAACCTACGTATCCCGGAGTAAACCTGTTGCGAACGCGGGCGGGGGCCAATACACGGTCCAGCTGGCATCGTTCCCCGACCTCCGGATAGCGAAAGAAATGGAGCGGTCACTTAAATCCAAAACATATCCCGCTTACATCGAAACGGTGGACCTGCCCGGCAAGGGGACCTGGTACAGGGTGAAGGTGGGCGGGTTTACTACGGAAGACGAAGCGAAGAGATACGGCAACGACATTATAACCGCGGAGCCCGACGTCAAATCCATCCTCGTCACTCTCAACTGACCTTTCTATAGTTCCAGCATTGCTTGATTCCTATCCCGATGCCCAACGCGGCTTTACGTGCATCCGGTTCAACCGTACCGGCGGGAGGCATTGCCGGCGCGCAAGGACGGGCTTGCCTCTATATACCATATAGATAATATATAAGTTATTCGGTCATTGCCCGTATCCGTACCCTTATTCCCCTCATTTTATTATTGAAATAATTTACCACGGCCGGCCGAATAGCCGTTTTTTCCTTGACTATCACAATGCTTTTTTTTAAGATACTTAGAGAAGGTCTGGCAGTCCGGGCGCCCGCTTATTAAGGAGACAATTTATGAAGCCTATTATAATGGCAATTTTGATAATAGCCGCTTTCGGGTTTTTCTTTTATAACGTATATAACCTTTTCAAGTTACTCCGTTTGGGAAAATACGATAACAGGTTCGATAACATAGGCGAGAGAGTGAAGCGCGTGCTCATTTACGTTTTCGGCCAGAAAAGGCTCGTCACAAATTATAAATTCGCCGGCATCGAGCACTTCATGATCTTCTGGGGCTTCATGATAATCACGGTCGGCACTATAGAGATACTCGTCGGCGGGGTCTTCCCCGGATTCAAGCTGATACCCGGCGGGGCGCATAACGTCTACGAATTCATACTCGACATAGTAGAGACCCTGGTCATGGTAGCCATAATAATGGGAATTATTAACAGGGCCACGATCGCAAGGAGGAGGGAGGTGAGCGGTCTCGACGCCGTGGTCATACTGGGGCTCATATTCGGGCTCATGGTCACTGCGCTCGGTACCATGGCCACAAACGTGGCGATGGGGGAAGCGGAACCTGCATGGCTTCCGGTCTCAAGCACTATTGCCGGGGTTTTCTTTTCGGGTATGAGCGATTCCGGACTCATGTACTCTCACGAATTTTTCTGGTGGTTCCACGTCCTTATCGTCCTCGGGTTCCTGAACTACCTGCCGTATTCGAAACACAGCCATGTATTCACTGCTATTCCGAACGTCTTTTTTCAGAACCTCGAGCCCAGGGGGGCGCTCAAGCCTATAGATTTCGAAAACACCCCCGAGGACGTCGACCACTTCGGAGCGGGCAAAATACAGGATTTCACGTGGAAAGACATACTTGATGCCTATACGTGCACCGAATGCGGAAGGTGTACCGACAACTGTCCCGCATGGCATACGGAGAAGCCCCTGTCGCCGAGGGAGATAGTGGTGAAGCTCAGGCATTACGCTTCGAGTGAAGGGAAGGCGCTATTGAACGGCAATTCCTCAAACGGCAGGGAGGCCGAGACCATTCCCGGGACCCGAATGGATAACCGAAGCGGAGCTCTGGGCCTGCACGAGCTGCAACGCCTGCGTGGAGCAGTGCCCTCTATTTATAGACCAGATGGGGAAGATCATGGAAATGAGGCGTTTCCTCACGCTCGAGGGGAGGCTGACGGGTACTGCGGTCAAGACCTTGCAGAAGCTCCAGACCCAGGGGAACCCGTGGGGATTCAGCGAAGGCGACCGCGCAAAATGGATATCGGGTTACGAGGGCGTGAACGTGATAGGCGAGAACGGGGTCGAGGACGCATCCGCTTTCGACTATATCTACTGGATGGGGTGTTACGGAGGGTATGACCCCAGGGGGCAGAAGATCGCCCAATCGATAGTAAGCCTCCTGACCCAGGCGGGGGTCAGCTTTGCGGTGCTCGGGCCCATGGAAAGGTGCACCGGAGACCCGGCGAGGAGGCTCGGCGAGGAGGCGCTCTATCAGATGCTCGCCACACAGAACATCGAAACCCTGAACGAGCTCAAGGTGAAAAAGGTCATTGCCAATTGCCCGCATTGTTTCAATACCATAAAAAACGAATACCCTCAGTTCGGCGGCAATTACGAGGTCATAAACCATACCCAGCTGCTGAACGATCTCGTGAAGCAGGGGAAGCTGAAACCGACGAAAGAGATAAATCAGGGAGTCGCCTACCATGACCCCTGCTATTTGGGCAGGTACAACAGGGTATTCGACGAGCCCAGGGAATTGCTGCAGTCCATACCCGGCCTCAGGCTCATCGAGCTCGACAGGAGACGCGAGAAGAGTTTCTGCTGCGGGGCGGGCGGGGGGAAGATATGGATGGAGGAAGATGCCCCGAGGGTGAACTGGAACAGGTTCGAGGAAGTCGAATCCAAAAACCCCGATACCCTGGCTGTCGCGTGTTACTTCTGCGATACGATGTTCGAAGACGCCTCAAAGCATGCGGGCAACGATAAAATAGAGATCAAGGATATATCCGTGATACTGAGGGAATCCGTCGAGGCTGAGAACAAGTCTTGAGAGTGTTCGAGGGGCTCCTAATCAGGAGATAGTCGGCACTAAGAAATAAATAAATATATTTTTATACGTCAAATCCAGGGACGTATGCCTGAAATTTCTCTCAATCTGTCCCGATCTCTTTGTAAGTTCATTCAATATAGTTAAGATTGATAGTCATGGACCGAATCTCGTGCCTATTCCTCGACTCGGGCGGCGGGTGGTCCGGAAAGCATGAAAAAACGGGTGGCTTCATGCGTTTCGGACAGCCAAGGGGGACATTTTGCGCCGAAGGCGGAATCGCAACTATTAATACGGCTTCGGGCAAAGTGCAAACGAGGCGCGACCCGTTAACGATTCTCGAAGGATTCCTGAGCGAAGGCTACATTGCTGCGGGATATATAGGATATGAATACTCGACATATACCGAATCGGCTTTTACCCCTCTACGAGTTAAAGAAGGCGACAGATACCCGGATCTGAAATTTCATCTCTACCGTGAAGGCGATATGGTCAGGGGAAATACCGCCGATTTCAGACTCCAGGCCGAAAGCGGCATGGCCGGGACAACCGGCGTCCCGGATGCCCCCAATCGCAGCATAAGCACGCCTAAGTCAAATATGAGCAGAGACGAATATATCAACATGGTCGAGGCGGCAAAAAGATACATCGAGGACGGGGATATATATCAGATCAACCTTTCTCAGCGCTTTACTATAGGTTCGAGGATATCCCCGATCGAATGCTTCTTACGGATGTTTCACGTGCAACAAGTGCCCTTCGGCTGTTATATCGATTTCGGGGATTTCCAGTTATGCAGCGGATCGATGGAGCTATTCCTGAGGAGGAGCGGCGGGGTACTGACTACGGGACCGATCAAGGGAACGTCGGAAAGGGGTTTGAATCCCGAGTCCGATACTATAAAAAAGGCGAAACTCGTCAGCAGTGAAAAGGAGAGGGCGGAAAATCTGATGATCGTGGATCTGATGAGAAACGACCTTTCCAGGGTATGCAGGGCGGGTTCGGTAAAGGTCTCGAGGCTCTTTGATGTGGAATCGTACGCGACCCTCCACCAGCTCGTATCCGAGGTAGAGGGCAAACTGGCAAACGGTATCGGGGTTAGCGGGATAGTTAGGAATATATTTCCGCCGGGTTCAGTCACGGGCGCCCCTAAAAGAAGGGTCCTCCAGATAATCGACGGCCTGGAGCCCCACCGGAGGGGTCCTTACTGCGGGGCGGTGGGTGTATTCTTTCCGGACGGCGACTTTACACTGAGCGTCGGTATTAGACTGCTTATAACGGACCCGGGGAAGGCAACGTTCTGGGTAGGGGGAGGGATCGTATGGGATTCTGACCCGGCGAGGGAATATGAGGAAACGCTGTTAAAATCCATGGCTATAAAGAAAGCTCTCGGACTATACGAGTAAGAACAGTCTAAACCAAAAGGCAAACAAGGGAAATAGTTGAATTGGAACAGGTATTTATAAACGGCGAGAGGGCCGATTCCCGGATTCCGCTTCGGGCCTTATTCTTTGGGGAAGGGCTTTTTGAGACATTTCGATATAAATCCCGGATGCCGATATTTTTCGACAGGCATTATGACCGCATGGAGCGGGGCGCCCGGCTTCTCAGAATACCGTTTGTGGAGAGGGATGATCTTGCCGGTATTGTGAAAAGTGCGGTAACGAATTCCGGGATTTCCGACGCATACGTGAAGATATGCCTCCTCTCGGGCGGGGCCCTGAACTACTATGACGATGCGTCGAGAGGGGACGTAGCGATCGTCGTAAGGGATTATGAACCCCGGACGGGGCCTGTAAGGGTGTGTATCAACGAATTCAGGAGGAGCTCCGACTCGCCCGTACATGGTGTTAAGTCCCTGAATTACCTTGAAAATATAATTGCCCGGAGAGAAGCTCGACTGAATGGCTATGACGAAGCGGTCTTTCTTAACGAGAGGGGGGAGATCGCCGAAGGCACTGCAAGCAATATCTTTTGGGTCAGGAAAGATACCCTTTACACCCCGTCCGTTGAGTGCGGCATACTGCCGGGCATCATAAGGGAAATACTGATAGATTGTGTCGATGCCCTCGGGCTCGGGGTGGAGGAGGGCGGGTATTATCCCGAATCCATGACCGGCGCTCGATTCGCCTTTCTGACCAATTCGCTTTCGGGGCCCGTGCTCATTTCTCAGTTGGGCAATGCCGAATTTCCGCTCGATGACGGGCTCTATGAAACTATAAAAAAACTGCTGCTTACGGGGCTCGGATGGGTGTGAATTCCGGCCCGACAACGGGGAATCAATGCCGCGAATTCTCAACTTCCTGAAAAATAAAGAAAAATTAAAAAATCGTGGAAGAATTGTGGATAAAAGTTGTGGACGCGCTGACAATAAAAGCGTAACCACCTGTCATTGCTAAATAAACCTTCTTAATGTGCCCTTAATAAATGTGAAGATATTTATCCACAATTGTGGATGTTTCACGTGAAACATCCATAACACCCTATTTCCCAATGCAAAATTTGCTGAATATCCTGCCAAGGATATCTTCGGTCGTGACCTCGCCCGTTATTTCGCCCAGGGAGTCCAGAGCGGCTCTGAGCTCGATGGCGAGGAACTCCGGCGAATCCCCCTTTTCAAGCAGATTAAGGAAAGAGGTCAGTACGTTCGCGGCCTTTTCGAGGGCGAGCTTATGTCTGAGCTCGGTCAGAATAATCTCGCCGCCGTCCGTATGGGCATTCCCGCCGGTAAGCAGCCTGCTGATTGAATCCTTCAGCTCTTCTGTCCCGGTGCCCAGCCTGGCCGAGGTATGAACGATACTGTCCGGATGGATTTGAGAGGGCAGGGCCTCCGGAGTAAGCTTGATGCCTATATCGGACTTGTTGAGTATGAAGATGGCTCTCCTGCCGGCTGCCCCTTGTAGTACTTCCGTGTCGTCGCTGTCGAGCGCCTCGCTTCCGTCTAGCACTATGAGCAGCAGCTCCGCCTCTTCCGCCTTTTTTTTTGCGAGTCTGACCCCTTCGTGCTCAATCTCGTCATAGGTCTTTCTGATTCCCGCCGTATCGATCAGAACCAATGGTATCCCTCTTACGTCGATGCTCTCTTCAATGAAGTCCCTTGTCGTGCCGGGCAGCGGGCTCACTATAGCCCTTTCTTTCATCAAAAGCATGTTCAAGAGGCTCGATTTCCCTACGTTCGGCTTTCCTAGTATGGCGGTCTTGACGCCGTGCTTGAGAATGCGTCCTTCCTCGTACGTTTCAAGCAGTGTGTGTATGCCCGATATGAGGCTGTTTATACGCTTGACCATGCCATCCCTGGCGATCGGGTCAATTTCATCTTCGGGAAAGTCCACCTGTGCCTCTATTTCGGCCAGTATATCGAGTGTTTGCTCCTTGAACACGCCTATCCTTTGTGAGAGGACACCTTCGAGCTGGAGCTCCGCCTGTTTCAAGCCCTCTTCCGTGCGGGCATTGATGATGTCGGAAACGGCCTCCGCCTGCGGGAGGTCCATTTTGCCGTTTAGAAATGCCCTGAGTGAGAATTCCCCCGGGTTTGCCGGTCTTATCCCCAGGCTGAATAGTATCCCGAGTATCCTTTTCGGAACCAGGTGTCCGCCGTGTGAATGGATTTCTACGACGTCCTCACCCGTGTATGAATTGGGGGACCTCATTAGTACGCATAGAACCTCGTCTGCAATGTCTTCGGTTGAGGGATTAACTATGTGTCCGTGATACAGGCGGTGCGGCTCGAGCGCCCTCCCTCTGATGTTTCCCCGTCCGGGTCTGAAAATGAGCTCCGGTATCTCGGAGGATTTTGGCCCGCTGATCCTGATTATGGCTATGCTGCCGCTGCCGGGCGGTGTGGCGATAGCCGCAATCGTGTCTTCGTTCGTTATTAAATACCGGTTCATCCGATGGATAAATTACCACAATAGCCCCTGGGGCGCTATTATGAATAATTTGTCTTTTGATGCCGGTTGCTTAGGTTTGACGGGATGTGTCTGGATCCGTTCTTGCCGGGGGATCTGAAGGCGGTCTCCTCAGCTCCCCCGCACGGGATGGGTTGCCGGATTGAGGAATTAACCCGGCTGTCTCTTTATTTAGCGGCCCTGGCCTTACTTTTTTCATTCATGCCCGCGAGTGTATCCATAGCAATGCTCGTATAGGCGAAACAGGCGCCCGCCGACATGACCATGCCGACATTGATGGCTTCGGCCATTTGCTCTTTTGTGATACCGGCGCTCCTTGCGTCCTTTACGCAGCCCCTGATGCAGTAGGGGCACTTCGTCATGTGCCCGCAGGCAAGCCCGATCAACCCTCTCTTGAAGTCTTTACTCAGCGCCCCCTCCGCGAATACCTTCTTAGTGAACTCCTTAAAGGCTTCGGAGTTGTCTCCGCTGCATTTGCTGAATTCGTTTATCTCTTTGGTTATATCCTTTTTGAAGAAGTGTCCTTCGGTGAGGGGGATGTTATGCTCGAGGGCGTCATGGGCCTCAAACGCAATGCTCGAGTAGGCATAGGGCCCACCCATGGCGAATCTGAATGCGACGTAGATCGCCTCAATAATCTCCTGGTCCGAGGCGCCAAGGTTCTTGGACTGCCTGACCCTCGATCTTATACAGTAAGGGCATCGCGTAATATGAGCTCCGGCGACGGCTATCAGCTGTTTCTCTTTCTGGGAAAGGGCGCCGTCCTTGAATACCCCGTTGTGAAGGTTCATCCATGCCCCGTGGAGGTCCGGATTTAATTCTTTGAAGAGCGCCATATCGCTCGATATATCACTCTTGAATAAGTATTCCGACATATAATACCTCCCTTGAATTTAATCAGGCAGCCTTTAAAAGCCTCATTATAGTCTCGCTCCCCGAAGAAAGCGGTTCTAATGACCTGTGTGTTTTAACCATCATTATCGCCCCTTCCAGGTGTGAAAGTATTAACTGGGCGACTACTCCCGGGGGAAGGTCGCTACGAAAGTCCCCTGTTCTCATACCCTCGTTTATGCATTCTTCGATGATCTTCTCCCAGGAGTTAAAAAACGCCGAAAGCTTTTCTCTGAAATTTTCGTTTGATCCGCTCATTTCGATCGCCATATTTCCGAAGGGACATCCCCTCGGATTCTCCAGGTTTATGTGGAATGTCTTGACTGAATTGTAGAATTCGACGAGCCTCCCGGACGGGCTCAAGGATTTGTTGCCGAGCGTTTTTATCAAAACGTCCGATTCGTAAATGGTTATGAATCTTTCTAGTATTATCAGGCCTAATTCTTCTTTGCTCTTGAAGTGATAGTAGAAATTGCTTTTCGTTACACCGCTCTTTTTGAGTATCTCGTCGACCGATGTCTGCTGAAAGCCGTATTCGTGGAAGAGCTCTTTCGCGCTCGCGAGTATTCTTTCTTTGCTTTTATTCAATTTTCGCCCTCCCCCATTGTTTAGAACTGACTGGTTAGTCCTAATAATATATTTTATTGTTGCCCGTGTCAAGAGGTTTTTTAGTCAGGAATCGATAACCCTGTTTGATCAGCGGATGGAATAAACCAGGATCAGGGTCAAGTAAAGTTAATTTGGAGTGTATCCGGATATTTATACTACGCCGAAGCTTAATTTCAATGGTGATTCGGGGTAGAAGCCCTGACCGGTTACATCGAGGTTTTTCGCCTGAAGGAGCACCTTGAAGCTGCTTCCCATGGAGCCGGGAAGGAACAGGTTCTTTATGGCCGTGTTCCTGCCGTGCGCTTCGCGGTCAGGCGGGCTGTCCCGCCCGGATAGTCTTGTCATTATATCGAGCACGCCCCAGTCGATTAGGAACTGACCCTGGGTCGTGTATTTAATAGTCTCCAGTCCCAGGGATTCGCCGGTCCTTATCAGGTTGCTGAAATCCACATGGGCCGTGATGTCCTGCCTGCCTATGTTGATGTATGGGTCCTCGCCGATCGTATGCTTATACATGCACTTGTATGTGCCCTTCATCCTTTCAGGGCTGTATAGCTCTCGCGCAAGGAACCCATAGTCTATTGTCAGTAGAAAGCCCTTTCCAAGCGCCTTCTGCGCCTCTCCGAGCCATCTGCCGGCGTTTAGATTCACTTCGGCCTCCTGGCCCTCGCGAAACATAATCTCGTAGCCGTTAAAGTATTCGCCGAGCCCCGGTGTGCTCGGCTCGCCGGTGATTTCTTCGAATTCACCCTCCCTGAGCGTAACGAAAACCTCTTTCATAGCGCCTTCCTGGAATCTCACCCTGTGGAAGGGAAGAGCGTCCACGAGCTCGTTCGATAAAATAATCCCGGCGGTTCCTCCCGGGCCTGTTTCGGATAGAGAGGTCGCGTATTTGATCTTTGCCCCGTGCTTGTCGAGCGCCTTGTCTCTAGCATCAGGCCCCCGTCCCCCTTTTTCTATCAGCAGGTATTCCGTCATCTCGTAACAATCCGGGTGATTCCGCGCGAGCGAATCGAGTATGTCGGCGGCGAGTGTCCCCGTCCCCCCGCCGAACTCGATAACGCGGAGACCGGGCTCGTTTATCAGGCGCCCGGATTTCGCGATAAACCCTGCCAGCACCTCGCCGAAAGCGGGATCCACGCTCGGACTCGTGTAATAGTCCCCGCGCTTCCCGATCCCCGTCTCACCGGACGTATAGTATCCGAGCCCGGGGTGGTAAAGCGCCTCCTCCATGTATTCGGAAAAAGTCAGCCTGCCTTTTTTTTTGATCTCCGATTTTATTATTTCGGCTAATGGGTTCATTTCCATGTTACGAATCTGTGGAGTAAATTATATCCGGTATAAATTTTATCACAGCGCCTCGGACAAAGGCGGACCGGCTTCGGATGGAGATCTATGGTCTGGGTTATTAAAACCGTTAAGATACTCGCCTTCGTAATTCTGGTAGTTACCTTTCTCCCGATATCGTTCTGCGTCGACCTGATCGTAGACGACAAAATGGCAAAGCTCAGGTATTTCTCACGCATATCGTCCTTATATCTCCGGGCTGCGCTCATGGTGCTCGGCGTAAAGGTCAGACTGAGAAATATCAACAAGCTCGTGAGAGGTAAGGAGAATTACCTCGTAATCTCGAACCACCTTTCTTATCTGGACATCTTCGTGATTTTCTCCACCGTCCCCGCGGTGTTCATCGCCAACTCCGAGCTCGAGGATACATTCCTTCTGGGAACCATCATCAGGTACTCGGGAGGCGTCTTCGTGGAGAGGCGGAACAGGTCGCGCCTCCTGCAAGATATGCAGCATATAAAGAATATACTAAATATGGGATTCAACGTCGTCCTCTTCCCGGAGGGGACGACGTCGGACGGCGGGGAGGTCAAGCCCTTCAAAACCTCCTTTCTCGACGCGCAGGCGGGGAGCGGCGTCAGCGTCCTGCCCCTCTGTGTCAGGTACAGAAAGATAAACGGAGAGGATATAGACGCCCGGAACGGCCGGCTGGTTTATTTTTACGGCGATATTACATTCTACGAGCATTTTTTCAGGCTCCTCAACCTGAGATCGATAAGCGTCGATCTTACGGAGCTTGAGGTAATACCGCCCGGCTATACGAGAAAGGAATCGGCTAAAATCGCGTTTGAAAGAATAAGCGGGGCATATAAAGGCATATAAGGCCGGAACCGCGGACTTAAAGTCCCCGGGGCCCCGGTGTGTCTATATTATCCGCTGTCTGACCGGGAACCAGGCCGGCTCCTTCTTGCTCTAATACGATAGGTTGGTTATGATAGAAAATCCCAAAAGGTGAAAAACAAAGGAGAATTTCACATGGATTTGAAGTGGGCGAAGAGAATAGCGGACCTCCCGCCATATCTGTTCGCAGAAATTGACGCAAAGAAGAGCGAGATGAGGGCGAAGGGGGTGGATATAATAGACCTGAGCGTCGGCGACCCCGATATACCCACGCCCCGGCGCATCGTCGATGCGTTAAAGGCAGCAGCCGACGACCCGCAAAACCACAGATACCCCTCCTATGAGGGCATGCTCTCGTTCAGGGAGGCGGTCGCCGGTTGGTATAAGGAGCGGTTCGGTGTGGTGCTCGACCCCAAGACCGAGGTCGTGGCCCTCATCGGCTCCAAGGAAGGAATAGCGCACACTCCTCTTGCCTTTCTCGACCCCGGGGATATCGGTCTCTATACGGACCCGGGATACCCCGTTTACCCGACATCGATAAGCTTCGCGGGCGGGGTTCCGTATGCTGTCCCGCTTCTCAAGGAGAACGGATTTCTCCCCGATCTCGGCGCAATCCCCCGGGATATTGCAGAGAAAGCAAAGATAATGTTCGTGAACTATCCGAACAACCCGACAGGGGCAGTCGCGGGCGGGGACTTTTACGAGGAACTTGTGGATTTTGCCGTCAAATATAATATCCTTATATGTCACGACGCCGCCTATACCGAGATGGCGTATGAAGGGTATAAGCCGTCCAGTTTCCTCCAGTTCGACGGCGCCAAGGAAGTCGGGATCGAGTTCCATTCCCTGTCAAAGACGTTTAACATGACGGGATGGAGGATTGGTTTTGCGGTTGGCAACAAGAAGGCGATCGGGGGGCTCGGGAAGATTAAGACGAACATAGATTCGGGCGCTTTTCAGGCGGTTCAGGTCGCCGGCATAGAAGCATTGAAAAATTACAAAATCGGCCTCGAGGATAGGATAAAGATATTCCAGGAGCGGAGGGATATTTTTTGCAGGGGTCTCGACGAGGTAGGTTTAAACTACAATAAACCCATGGCCACTTTTTACGTATGGTTTGAAGTCCCCGAGGGGTTGTCGTCCAAGGATTTCTCTGCGAAGCTTTTATCCGAAACAGGAATCGTCGTAACCCCCGGTACAGGATTCGGAAAATACGGCGAAGGCTATGCGCGTGTTTCCACCACGTTCAATACAGACAGAATAATTCAGGCTGTGGACAGGCTCAAAGAGGCAAAGTTCTGATCCTATCCGGAAGGAAAAGGCAGCGGGAAATGAGAAGTGGAATATTTTATTTTAGCTTCTAAGATAATTGTAACAGTCCTATATGCCGTAACGCTGATGCTTCTTTGCATATTCGGTCTGCACCGCTATTACCTTTCATACCTATATAAGAAGAATAAGCATAAAAAGCCCGTCCCCGGTTCCAGGTATAAGAACCTGCCGGTCGTTACGATACAGCTCCCTATATATAATGAGATGTATGTGGTCGAGAGGCTCATATCCTCGGTCTGTAAAATCGACTACCCGAGGGAGCTGCTCGAGATTCAGGTGCTCGACGACTCGACCGATAAGACCGTGGAGATCGCGAGCAGGTGCGTGAATCAATTTAAAGAGTCGGGGATCGATATTGTATATATACACAGGGAGAACCGGGAGGGCTATAAGGCGGGAGCGCTGAGGGAAGGGCTCAAAAAGGCCAAGGGCGAGCTCCTTGCGGTATTCGATGCGGACTTCATTCCCCCGCGCGAATTTCTCAGGAATACCGTGGATTTTTTCTCCGATCCCGGAATAGGCATGGTCCAGGTAAGGTGGGGGCATGTGAACCTTGATTATTCCACTCTGACGAAGGCTCAGGCGATACTCCTCGACGGGCATTTTATGATAGAGCAGACTGCGAGGTACAACGGCGGGATGTTCTTTAACTTTAACGGTACCGCGGGCGTCCTGAGGAAGGAATGCATAGAGTCCTCGGGCGGGTGGCAGCACGATACGCTTACGGAGGACCTCGATCTCAGTTACAGGGCCCAGCTCGCGGGATGGAAACTGGTCTACCTCCGGGATATGGTTGCCGACGCGGAGCTCCCCGTGGACATGAACGCCTTTAAATCACAGCAGCACAGGTGGGCGAAGGGAGGGGTTCAAACCGCTATCAAAATTCTCCCCGAAATTTTCAGAAGGAAAGACCTTTCGTTCAAGATCAAGTCTGAAGCCTTCTTCCATCTTTTCGGCAATATTTCGTATTTACTCCTGCTCGTACTCTTCCTGCTGATGTTCCCGATGGGTTTTTTCTGGAGTGAGATCGGCTGGGACAGCGGCATTTTGGTAAATGTCTTCGCGATCACGGCGGGCACGCTCAGCTTCGTGCTTTTCTATATAATCACCGTGAGAGAGGTTCACGGAAAAAATTGGCTCGCCTATCTGAAGTATGTGCCTCTGGCGATATCGATAGGCGCGGGCATGGCGGTCAATAATTCCAAGGCCGTGCTGGAAGCGCTTTTGGGCAAGAACTCCGAATTCAGGCGTACTCCGAAATTCGCCGTTACCTCGAGGAACGACAACTGGCGCTCGAGGAGCTACGTGGCCTCGAAAGAAGCGACGGCAATCATAGAGATCGCTTTCGGCGTGATGTTTTTTCTACAGACCCTTCTCGCCATATATATGGGATACCTTGGATGGGTCCCGTTCCTCCTTCTCATCCAGTTCGGATTTTTGTATACCGGGCTTCTTTCGATCTTTCACGGTACAGGCAAAAAGGGCGCGGCTGCACACATAAATCCGATCATCCCGGAACCCGCGCTTCAGAGAGAGAAGGATTTTTAATACGGACGATTCGAGACGGGGCGGTACGCGGCAAAATCCTCCGACACGGGTACAATAGAAACGGGGGAGAGGGCGTTAACTGTTTCTCTGCCGGGAAGTGAGCCATTTGTTCAGTATCTGCCGGATCACAATGTTGACTTTTAGCAAAATTATAATCCATACTAAAATTCCAAAACGGATGTAATCGGCGGCTAACGTATGAGGATCTGTACACTTGCAAGCGGCAGTTCCGGGAATTGCCTTTATGTAGAGTCGGGCGAAACGAAGATACTCGTCGATGCGGGAATAAGTCTGAGACAAATCGGGCTCAAGTTGAGAAAACTGGATATGGAGCTATCCGACATCGATGCCGTTATAGTCACCCACGAGCATTCCGACCACACGGCCGCCCTCCGGAACATAGGGGTGCCGGTACACGTCGCCAGAGCCACGGTACATCTATGGTCGAGTAAGGTGAGCGCTCTCAGGGAATTCGATACCGATACCTCGTTTACGATAAAGGACCTCTCGATTACCCCCTTCTCGGTGCCTCACGATGCTTTGGACCCGGTCGGTTTTTCCATAGAGTCCGGGCAAGGCAAGAAAATAGGAGTCGTAACGGATATAGGCTCGGTTACCGCGCTCGTCAGGGAGAGGCTCAGGGGATCGAACGCTCTCGTAATCGAATTTAACCACGATAACGACATACTGCTTTACAGCCACTATCCCTGGGACTTAAAACAGAGGATCAGGGGGCGTTTGGGCCACCTTTCGAATATCCAGGCTTCGGAGCTCCTTTCGGACCTGGTCCATTCCGGGTTGAGGCACGTCGTTCTCGCCCACTTGAGCCAGGTCAACAACAGGCCCGAGGTCGCTTTCGAGTCCGCCTCGAGCGCATTGAGGAAAACGGAAGAGGGGACGGGGGTGCAAATTTCAGTTGCTCCGAGAAAGACATTGGGGGAGGTGCTGGCGATTTGATTCCGAGATATTCGAGACCCGAGATGTCCTCCATCTGGACCGACGAGGCTAAGTACGCTAACTGGCTCAGGGTGGAAATCGCCGTATGCGAGGCGTGGGCCAAGTACGGGAAGATACCGAAGAAGGCCGTTGAAACGATCAAAAAGAAGGCGGGTTTCGATGTCGCAAGGATAAATGAGCTCGAAAAAGAACTGAAGCACGACGTTATATCGTTCCTGACGTCGGTTTCCGAGCATGTGGGCAAGGAGTCGAGGTATATTCATCTCGGTCTGACGTCCTCCGACGTTCTCGATACCGCATTCGCCCTTCAATTAAGGGACGCCGCGGAAATAATCATCAAGGATTTGGAAGCCGTAATCAAAATATTGAAAAAACAGGCCTTTAAATACAAGAAGACGCCAATGATCGGCAGGACGCACGGAATCCATGCGGAGCCCAGGACGCTCGGGCTCGTCTTTGCGCTCTGGTACGACGAAATGAAAAGGAACATTGACCGTATGAAGCGGGCGCGGGATGTCGTCAGCGTGGGCAAGATATCGGGTGCTGTGGGTACTTTCGCGAATGTCCCTCCGGAAATTGAAGAGGACGCCTGCAGACGCCTCCGTTTAAAGCCTGCGCCGATATCGACACAGATAATACAGCGTGATATACACGCTGAATATTTCCTTACCCTTTCCATCATAGCATCTTCCATCGAAAAAATAGCCCTCGAAATAAGGCATTTTCAGAGGACCGAGGTGCTCGAGCTCGAAGAGCCGTTTACGGAGGGGCAGAAGGGATCGTCCGCGATGCCGCATAAAAGAAACCCCGTGCTTTCGGAAAATCTGTGCGGGCTTGCCCGGATCGTGCGCGCCTATTCCATACCGGCCCTCGAAAACATACCCCTATGGCATGAGCGCGACATCAGCCACTCCTCCGTTGAGCGTGTCATCGGTCCCGACAGCACGATCCTCCTCGACTTCATGCTCGCAAGGCTTGCTTACCTCTTAGAGGGTCTTCAGGTTTATCCGGAAAACATGGAAAAAAATATATGGCTTACCCGCGGATTGGTGTTCTCGCAGAAGGTGCTTCTGAAGCTGGTTGGAAAAGGCATGTCGAGGGAAGAGGCCTACAAACTGGTTCAGAGTAACGCTATGAAGACATGGAAGGGGAAGAGTGACTTCCTCGGGCTGCTGCTCGGCGACCGGGAGGTATCCAGATTGTTAACTAAAGAGGAAATTACTGAATGTTTTGATGTGACTGCCGATCTCAAGAATGTCGACAGGATATTCCAAAGGGTGTTTTCATAAATTAAAATTGAATGTTTCTGGATACTAGCGCGCATTTTCGGCTGGTGGAGATTATGTTGCTTTCTCAACATTCAGTGGTATAGTTTTAGCTAACCAAACCAAAGGAGGCATGTATGAAGTTTAAATTTTTGACTTCGGCACTACTTACAATAGCGTTCATAATTGTAGGAAGCCAGGCATTCGGGCAGCAAATATCTAAAGAGGAAAACGCGCGGCTCCAGACGTTCTTCAAGAAAAATTTCGGTGCGAACATGGCGCCCGATACGGTAATAGAGATTAAAGGAGTCGAGGATAGTTCCATTAAAGGGCTTAAGAAGGGTACGTTCGTTATAAATACCTCTCAGGGTTCACAGGAAGTCGGTTTTGTGATGAGCCAGGACGGAAAATATTTGCTGATGGGCAATATGGTGGATACGACCGGCTTTAAAGTCACGGCTATAAAGAACATCAAGCAGGGCTCGATTCCGATACCAAGGGGCGAATTCCCTGTTCTGATGACGACCGACGGAAAGTTTCTGATCATCAATAGCGAGATCATAGACGTCTCGAAGTTCAAGGAATCGAAGCTTGCCGGGTTTAAAGAGGGTTCGTTTAACATGGGAGGCCGTCAGACTGTACCAGTCTTCATTAGCGGCAACGGTAAGTTCCTGGTCCTGGGTACGGAGATATACGACACGACCGTCGATCCGCAAAAAGAGATAATGGAAAAGATATCCATAAAGGACGTGCCTGTTAAGGGGGCCGATAATGCCAAGGTGGTTATAGTGGAGTATTCAGACTTTCAATGCCCTTTCTGTAAGAGAGGAAAGGACATGCTCCCCCAGATTTTAAAGGATTATAAAGGCAAGGTTAAAATAGCCTACAAGCAGCTGCCTCTGAAGAATCATAACTGGGCGATGCCGGCCGCTATCGCTTCCGTGTGCGCGTATCAGCAGGGCAATGATAAATTCTGGGCTCTCCACGACAAACTATTCGACAGCCAGAAGGATATCACGCTCGAGAACTCGAAGGAGAAATTCAATCAGTATGCGAAAGAGGTTGGGCTCGATACGAAGAAATTCGACGCGTGTCTCAATTCAAAAGAAGCAGCGGCTGTAGTCGATACTCAGATGAAGGAAGCTGTCGAAATAGGGGTACAATCCACGCCGACTTTCGTCGTTAACGGTATGATAGTCCCGGGTGCTAACCCGGAGGGTCTTAAGTCCGCTATAGAAATTCAACTTTCGGAAGGTTCCTAATACTTTACGTAATAGGTCCGACTGCGCCCTATCCCGATTCGAGGTGTAAAATCAGCGTGAATAGTCTGATTGATCGGGTTAGGGCGCATTTTTTTTGTGCGTAATATAAACTATCTTCCATAATATATTCTGTTCCTGACACCGATGAAATGCCCGTCGTGCGGATACAACAGTTTTGATCATCTCGAACACTGTAAAAAATGCGGATTCCCGCTCTATGAGGCCGCGCCGCCTCCCGCGCCGGAGCCCGGGAAAAAGGCCCGGAAAAAATCCCGCGGCCGGTCGGGAAACGACTCAGGCGATCTGTTCCTGGACATACCGATCCGGGAGGTGGATACTGAATCAAGCGCGGAAACCGGCAGTCGGGCGGGTTCCCGGCATAAACGGACGTCTACCCGCTCAGGTGATTTACCCCCTGAATCTTATGAGCTGTTCCCTGTCTCTAAAGGAGTTGATAGAGCGGGATACGGCGAAGGCGAGCAGGAAGGTCTGCCCCGCAAAGCTCCGGGCGGAGCGCCGGCCCGGGAAGAGGACCTCCCGGATTTACGCCCGGACCCGTTTGCGCTTATCAATCCGGACGAGGCGCATTACGAGCAGGGTTCGGAAACGGTATCCGGATATTATAAGCGGGAGGCAGATGTATATAACCTTGCCGGGTTTATCTCCCGCGCTCTTGCCATGATTATAGATATCGCTATCGTCTCCATGATCGCGCTGCTCTCGGTATTTGCGGGTTTATTTGTTGTTTACGGTTTTAATTTCGGGGCATACGGTTCGGGGAACATAACGCTTCCGCTGTACCTGATCCTTTTCCTGCTCTCATCCACTTATTTCGTATTTCTCCACGGGTACGGAGGGAAGACAGCGGGAAAGACGATATTGGGTATAAAATTGATAAACAACGAAGGTGAAGGAGTGGGTCTTTGGGAAGCGTTTGTGAGGTGGATCGGGTATTACATTTCGGGAGTTTTTTTATTCGCCGGATTTTTATGGTTTTTAGTCGATTCCGAATGCCAGACCTGGCATGATAAAATCGCCGGCACATACGTCGTAAAGGACTGAGGCAAAGATGCAGCACCTTGATGAATTAAATGTCAGAATATTGGAAAACAGGGAAGAAATAGGATCCTGGGTCAGGGGTAAGGCCGAAAAGGAATTTATTCCGCTCTACTCCTCGGTCGACGTAAGGGTGTCCAATCATAAAATCGCTCCCGTCGATACGAATATTTTCCCTGCAGGGTTTAATAACCTGTCTCAGCCTTTCAGAGACAGGGCGTCCGGGCTTTTTAAGGACTATTTCCTCCGTAAATACCCTAAGGTCAGAAACATACTTATCATCCCTGAGCTCCATACGAGAAACCCCTTTTACTGGGAAAATATCTTCGTGCTTAAATCTATCCTTGAAAAAGTGGATTACGAGGTGGAAGTCGGGATAGTGAGCGATGACTTTAACCAGGACGAGGCAAGCTTCCGTTCTGAGAGCGGGGAAGAGGTCGCCGCGTATAAAGTAATGAAAGAAAACCACAGGATATTCACGTCCAAAATGTCTCCCGACCTGCTGCTCATCAATAACGATTTCTCGGAGAAATGCCCTAAAACCCTGAAAGACATTATACAGCCCGTAGAGCCGCCGGTTGAGATAGGCTGGCACACGAGAAGAAAGAGCGTCCATTTCGAGTATTACAATAAGCTCGCCGGGGAGGCTGCCCGGCTCATCGGCATAGACCCCTGGATTATCTCCATCGATACGGTTTCGCTCGAGGGCATCGACTTCGATAATCCCGGGGACAGGGATAAAGCCGCTATGATCGCGGACTCGATGCTGGACGGGCTAAGGAAGGTCTATAGCGAGAAGGGCATACCCCAGGACCCTTATCTGTTCATAAAGAGCAACTCCGGGACCTACGGTATGGCGGTCATAAGCGTCTCGAACGGCGATGAGATACGGAGCCTGAACGCAGAGGGCAGGAAGCGGATGAGGGTGAGTAAAGGGGGGAAGCCCGTAAGGGATATCGTGATCCAGGAGGGGATACCGACAGCGCTCAAGTGGGAATCGGGCGCTTCGGCCGAGCCCGTATTCTATCTCATCGAATCCAAGGTGGCCGGGGGCTTCCTGAGAGTGAACAAGGGTAAAGACGACCATGAAAATCTTAACACGAGAGGAATGGAGTTTTCCCCGATGTACGTCGAGGGGAATAAAGCCGGAGACGGCGACAGCAGCATGATATATTCCCCGGTACACGAGCTCGTATCGTGTATCGCGAGCATTGCCGCGGGGTACGAGATAGAGGAGATATTGAGGGAAGGGGGGTGTAAGGAGGAAGTGCTCTGATTTAAACCATTCCGCGGGCTATTCAGTCTATCTACGGCCGGCCGGTCATTACACGATTATTCTTTAACTCCGGCGCGTTCGCAATAATCCCTGATTTTAGAATATGTTATTTCCTCGCGAGACCGAGGGCTCGTTTCAATAGAAGCGTGTATACGGGCTTACCCCCCAATCCCTCGGCGACGAGCGTGGCCGTAAGGCATGTAAGTATAAGGGGGAGTATCAGGAAGTAATTCCCCGTCATCTCTATCGTGATGGCTATGCCGGTGAGAGGGGCCCTCACGGTTGCGCAGAAGAGGGCAGCCATGCCGGCTACCGCGAACATCTCCGGTGTTATATCGACGCCGGGAAGAAAGCCGTGCGCGGCGTTCCCGTACCACATGCCGAACAATGTCCCGAGAGCGAGCATCGGCGCGAATATGCCGCCCGGCGCTCCCGAGCCGTAGCTTATCATCGTCGTCCCGAACCGCGCGAAGAACAGGAGGAGAAGCATCGTTGCAGGTATCGCCCCTGAAATGGCGTCGGGTATGACCTTGTACCCTCCGCCCGCCATGTCGGGATAGAGCCATGCGACGAGTCCTATGAACCCCCCTACGTAGAGCCCTGTAAACGTGAACGCGGGGCCTTTCAGGCTCGAGAAGAGATCGAGCGTCCTTATGAGGAGGAAGTTGAAAACGACTCCGAGTATACCGAAGAGGAGACCGAAAATGAGGAACAACCACAGAGACGTAAGCGGCGGGGGAGCGAGCATTTGCATATTTATTTCCGGGCCCTGTCCCATAATGGACCTGAGGGCGATATCGGAAGCGGCCGAAGCCAGGATGACCGACTGAACGGATAGGAAGTTGTATTTGAATTCGGGGCGCATCTCCTCGAAGACGAAGAGTATGCCCGCGAGGGGGGCGTTGAATGCGGCGGTCAGACCGCCGCCTGCCCCCGCGGCTATGAGCGCGTGGGTGTCTTCCTTTCCGGCCTTGAAAAAGTCGGCGACCATTTTACCTATGTTCCCGCCCATGTGGATAGTGGGTCCTTCCCTGCCGAGGACCATTCCGCTTCCGAGGGCGAGCGTCCCCCCGATGAATTTAACCGGCAGCACGTTCTTCCATCTGATGGGCCTTACTTCGTCGAGCGCGCCTTCTATCTCGTGAACGCCGCTGCCCCCGGTCTCGGGCGCAACCTTTCTGACGAGTAAAAAGGCGAGAAATACCAGGACCGCGGAGAATATTACGGACGCCGCCAGAAGGAGCGGAGTGGCCTGGGGAAGGGTTCTCAGCAGGACCTCTCTCAGCAGCGCCACCTTTTCTATCGAGATCTGAAATAATGCCGCCACCGCGCCTGTAAGGATGCCCACGATGACGGACCAGAGCAGTATCGGGCTGAATTTTTTCTCGGCCGCGAGGAACCTCGACATGATTCTGCTGATTTGGATGTTTGTTGCGGGTTTCCTCTCCGAGTGGAGCTTCATTTCCCCCTCCAGCGTGTTGTTAGTGCCGGGCGTTTGCTTGAAATATGGAAATTCGGGATACCGATTCTCCGGGATCGCATTTAATTATCTTTCTTATCCGATATTTGCGCAATAGGAAATTTGGCGGGATATGAATTTCGATCTTGCGCGTCACGGTGGAGGCGGGCTCGCGTATAAGACCCTTCATGTTCCGGGGAGGGCTATATTATCAAGGGCCGACAGGAGCATTACGGGAAATGGTCAGGACAAGCATCTACCAACCCGCAACGTCTTTATAAGCCGAAATCTTTGACGGGATAATCCGCACTATGACTTCGCCGGGCGTCGAATTCCTTTTGCCGTACGCTTCCGCCTGGTCTTCCCCCATGTAACGGCCGCCAATGCGCGTAGCCCAGCGAAGGAGCTCGCCGGGGTCCTCTGAAAAAGAGACCGTCCCCTCTATCATGACATACGAATAGGGCGGGGTCTGGTCGTCCACGGTAAGTGACACCCTGGGGTCCCGTTTCATGCTCTTGTACTTTACCGACCCTTCTCCGGTCGTAAATACAAGCGTATCGCCGTCGAGATCGTACCATATGGGAACAACGTGCGGGCGTCCGTCCCTCCTTACGGTCGCGAGCTTGCCGGTCTTCGTTCCCCGGAGGAGGAATTCCCTATATTCGGCTTTGGTCATTTCTTTCAATTCGGTTTCACCATTTGCCCGTCTCTTTCTTCCCCTGCGCGATCATCCTGACGACGTTCTGCCTCGCAGTCCCGCCGTAGGATTTCCTCCCGCTTATCGACCCCTCTAGGGTTATATGGTCGAAGAGGTCTTCCTCGAAGAGCTTGGAGAACATCTTGTACTCCGAAATGTGGAGGTTGGTAAGCTCCCTCCCTTTCTCCTCCGCATATCCGACTATCCTGCCTGTTACCTCGTGCGAATTCCTGAAAGGCATACCTTTACGCGCAAGATAGTCCGCGATGTCGGTCGCCGTAATAAAACCTTCCGTGAGGGCTTTTTTCATGTTTTCGTGCTTGAATACGATATTGTTTAGCATAGCCCTTAAAACTTCGAGAGAGGATTTGACCGTGTCCCCCGTGTCGAACATCGGCTCCTTGTCTTCCTGCATGTCCCGGTTGTAGGAGAAAGGGAGGCCTTTCATTATCGTCAGGATGGCTACGAGGCTGCCGTAGACCCTGCCCGTCTTCCCGCGTATCAGCTCGGCCATGTCGGGATTCCTTTTCTGCGGCATGATGCTCGATCCGGTGGTGAATTCGTCCCCGAGATCGACGAAATCGAATTCCTTTGTCGACCAGAGTACGAATTCTTCCGATACCCTGCTCAGGTGCATCATCAGATTTGCCGAAACGGCTATGAACTCGACTATGAAATCCCTGTCGCTCACCGTGTCTATGCTGTTTTGCGTGACTTTAGGGAAACCGAGGAGCTTCGCGACGTATTCCCTGTCGATCGGAAACGTCGTCCCCGCCCCGGCTCCCGCACCGAGCGGCATCACGTTTACCCTTTCGAGGCAGTCGATGTATCTCTCCCTGTCTCTCTTCAGCATCTCGTAGAGGCCCATCAGGTGATGTGAAAGGAGCACCGGCTGCCCCCTCTGGAGGTGGGTGTAGAGGGGCATCACGGCATCGATGTTCTTCTCCGCGAGCTCGATCAGACGCCCGGCTATATCTTTTAACAGCAGGATTATCTCGTTTATCTCTTTTCTAAGATAAAGCCGCATGTCGAGCGCTATCTGGTCGTTCCTGCTCCTCGCGGTGTGGATCTTCCCTCCCGTATCACCTATCTTTTCGATGAGGCGCTTTTCGATGTTGAGATGAATGTCTTCGTATTCTTCCCTGAACGGGAACTTGCCCGAGTCGATTTCCTTCTCGATCTGCTTAAGGCCCTTCGTGATCTTTTCGGATTCGTTCTTGAGGATGATGCCGTTTTCGGCGAGCATCGTTACATGGGCGATGCTGCCCTCTATGTCCTCTTTGTATAGTCTCTTGTCGAAGTCGACGGACGCCGAAAACTTTTCGGCGATTTTATGGGTATCTTTCTTGAACCTGCCCCCCCAGGGTTTTTTCAGCACGCTTTTTCTCCTCCGTAAGTCATTATAATACAGTGATTTCAAACGTCTTTGAATAACTAAGTGCAGAAACTATATCATGGAGGCGGGCTTATTATAAGGGCTTAAAGCCCGCTCGATCCCGGCAGAACCAATTCTCAGAGCTTCTCTTTGTCACTGGCCTTGAGGGCCTTAATCGCCTCCCCGACGTGTTTTTTGTAGCCGAGCTGGGAAGAGATTATGTGTACCACTATGCCTTTCCTGTCTATTACATACGTGACCCTGCCGGGGAGGATTCCGAGGGTTTTAGGGACGCCGTACAGCTCCCTTGCGGCGCCGTTCTCGTCGCTCAATAATTTGAAGGGGAGCTTGTATTCCGAAGAGAAGCGTTTATGGGATTCTACCGGGTCCGAGCTGATCCCGAACACCTCCGCGCCGTCTATATTCCTGAACTCGTCGTAGCTGTCCCTGAAGGCGCACGCCTCTCTCGTGCACACGGCGGTATTGTCCCTGGGATAGAAAAATATGACAATGGGCTTCCTCCCGATGTAATCACCGATGTCGACACTCTCGCCGGTTTCCGAAGGCAGGCTGAAAACGGGGGCCCTGTCTCCGATCTTAACGGATTCCATCAATTTAACTCCTACTCTCTTCGTTCGGCATATGGTCAGCCCGGCATCCTTTCACAAGATAATCTACTATATAATATTAATCGGTAAACGAGGGGTTACTAATTACGATATGCAGGAGGCGACAACAAAATGGACGTGTTCGAAAGTGTAAAGACCCTGAGCTCGATAAGGAGCTACGTAAGAAAGGCTGTGCCTGACAGCATCGTGAGGGAGGTCATCGAGGCGGGAAGGCTCGCGCCGAGCGCTCATAACGACCAGCCCCGGCAATTCATACTGGTGAGGGACAGGGAAAAGCTCGAAGGGCTCGGGAAATACTGCATAAGCGGGAGGTTCGTTTCGGAGGTCGATTTCGCAGTCGTCGTGCTGACAGACCCCTCTTCGAAGTGGCACGAGATAGACGGGACGCGCGCCGTACAGAACATGGTGCTGACCGCCTGGAGCCATAAGCTCGGCTCATGCTGGATCGGGAATATCGACAGGGCAGGGCTCATGAAATATCTGAATATACCGGAAAATTTGAATATCCTTACTGTCCTGCCGTTCGGATATTTCGATGAAAGGCAGGCGGGCTCCGCGAAAAACAGAAAGCCGCCCGAGCAGGTGTTTCATCTGAATACGTTCGGCAACAGGGCGATTAAATAGGGGAGGTTCGATCTCCTTTGATGGGGATGGGGATCGGCCGCATGGCCGGGGCTTCGCCTTTCATGCTTCGCCTATGCTGAGTAATATGTATTGCGGAATAAACGACCTTTCCTTATCACCGCAGCTTTTTAATATTTTGAATGCGTTATCGAGTCTTCTCAATTTGACGTCGAATATCTTTTCATCGTGAGCTGGAGTGGAAATCCACCTATATTTCTCCATTTTCTTCCTTCACACCTCGTAAATAAAACGCGGATATCTCACTGATGCCGGTTTCCTTCCTCAAAAAATATTCCGCCGCCTGCGCGGGCGCGCTGTAGCAGGAGCGTCCCCTGTAGCTCCCAAGCTCGATCCTGCCGTTTTTATATTCACCGAATATTTCCTCCGCTGTTTTTCCTTCCCTGACGCGTCCGTAGTAAAGGCCGTGGGGCAGGCAAACGAATGTGGATGCGAACCTGTGGCCCCCGATGTGAGTCGTCTGCCATGTGCGTTCGCCGTACGCGCCCTCCGCCGCTTCCAGATACACCGGCATGCCGAACTTCCCGCAGCACTTGTCGTGCTCGCCGTTAGTGCATATGAGAAAGACCGGCTCTTTGATCCCGGACGATCTGTCTTTGATAACTTCGTCTATGTCTTCGTCGAGCAGGTCTTCGTATCCGCCGAGCGTGATTTCACTGAGGACAGGGTCTTTCTCCCTCGTATGGGCTATGAAGAGCTTTATGCCGTCACCGCTACGTTTTTCCTTCTTTACGAGCTGGAGTCGGGAATTCGGGAATCCCTCGATATAACGATTGATAGCGGTTTTTACCGCCTCCGGTATTTTGCTGTCACGAAACGCGTCGCCCGACCAGCGCCCGTTGTATTCGAGGACGAGCCAGGTCTCGACCGTCGTAGCAGTCCCGTACATCTCCTCATTTGCTTCGAGCGAATCGAGCGAGCATAATGTCCCGCGCTTAATCTGTTCACTCAATCCGATTTCACCTTTCCTGAAAATTTATCAGAGCCTTTCGATGATAGTCGCGGTCGCCATACCGTGACCTATGCACATGACCTGGAGCCCGAACTGGCCGTCCGTGCGCTCGAGCTCGTAAAGCAGCTTGGTCATGAGCAGGGCTCCCGTTGCGCCCAGGGGATGGCCGTGGGCTATCGCGCCGCCGTTCGGATTCACCTTCTCCATGTCGGGCTTAAGCTCCCTCGACCACGCGAGCACGACAGAGGCGAACGCCTCGTTTATCTCTATAACGTCCATATCGGCGAGAGAGAGCCCGGCCTTCGAGAGGACTTTGGCCGTTGCCGGTATGACCTCAAGCAGCTGCATTGTGGGGTCTCCTCCGAGTACGGCGCGCGCGCGTATCCCCGCACGAGGTCTAAGCCCGTCCGCCTCCGCCCTTTCCCTGTCCGCTATCAGTAGGAGCGCCGCGCCGTCCGATATCTGGCTAGAGTTCGCGGCAGTGATTACGCCCCCCGCCCTGAATGCAGGGGCCAGGGAGGACATCTTTTCGAGGTCCGGCTTGAGCCTCACGCCTTCGTCGTAATCGAGTATGAACGGCTTGCCTTCGGCATCCGCGCCCGCGACGGGCATGATCTGATCCTTGAAGAAACCCGACCTTATTGCCCGGGCGGCCTTCGAATGGCTCTCGAAGCTGAACCGGTCGAGCTCCTCCCTCGTGAGGCCGTATTTTTCAGCGATGCGCTCCGCCGACTCGCCCTGATGAATGAGCTCGTATTTAGACCCTATATCCGGATTCAGGTTTTCGAGGCTGCCTTTGATGTCGGAGAACATCGGGACGCGGGTCATGGACTCGACACCGCCCGCAAGTACGTACCCGGCGTCCCCCGCGGCTATAGACTGGGCCGCGAAGTGGACGGCCTGCTGGCTCGACCCGCACATCCGGTTGAGCGTTACCGCGGGAACGGACGGGGGCAGGGGGGAGAGGAGCACGGCCAGTCTGCCTATATTGGCGCCCTGCTCGCCGTATTGCGTGACGCACCCGGTGATGACGTCGTCTATCTTTTCTCCTCCGATCCCGGTCCTTTTCAGCATCTCGCCGATGAGCCCGGCGTATAGCTCGTCGGGCCTTATGTTCCTGAGCGCCCCCCGGCTCCTGCCCGCGGGCGTCCGGACGGCGTCGATGATTACGGGTTCTTTCGTTGCCGTCATTCCCTTGTCAGCTCCTTGGCCATTACGACGCGCTGTATCTCGTTCGTGCCCTCGTATATCTGGAGCACCTTCGCGTCCCTCATGAGCTTCTCGAGCGGATATTCCTCGGAATACCCGTAACCCCCGTATATCTGGACCGCTTCGGTAGCCGCCCACATGGCGGTGTCCGAGGCGAATGTCTTGGCGTAAGAGGCCTCGAGCGTGTTCCGCTCTCCCCTCGCCGCCTTCCACGCCGCGTTATAGGCGAGGAGCCTGGCAGCCTGCGTACGCATGCCCATCTCGGCTATCTTGAAGCTCACGCCCTGAAAGTCCAGTATGGGCCGCCCGAATGCCTCCCTCTCTCTCGAATAGCTTATGCATTCGTCGAGGGCGCGCTGGGAGACGCCGACGCCGAGCGCAGCGATAAGGGGTCTCGTGTGATCGAAGACCTTCATGGCGAGCTTGAACCCGTCGCCTTCGCTGCCGAGAAGCGACTTCTGCGAAAGCCCGACGTCCTTGAACACCACCTCGCACGCGTCGCTCGCCCTCTGCCCCATCTTCGGGAATTTTTTCGATACCTCGACCCCGGGCGCGTCCCGGTCGACGAGGAAAGCGCTTATCCCCCTGTGCCCGTCGCCGGGAGATGTCTTGGCGAATACGACGAAAAAAGAAGCCTCGTTAGCGTTCGATATCCAGGTCTTCTGGCCGTTGAGTATGTACATGTCCTTGAGCTTCCGCGCGCTCGTAAGCATGGAGGCCACGTCTGAGCCCGCGTCCGGCTCCGAGACGCAGTATGATCCGTATCCTTCGGAGAGAATGCCGAGATACTTCTTTTTCTGCTCATGGTCGCCGGCGAGGAGAATCGGCTGAGCGGTCAGCGTGTTGATAGCGATCCCGCTCACGGCGATTCCCGCGCAGCCCCAGGCGAGCTCTTCCGTAACCAATATCATCTCGATCGCGGAAAGCCCCGATCCGCCGTACTCCTCGGGTATGACCACGTTTATCAATCCGAGCTTCCGCGCCTTGGACTGAATTTCATGCGGGAACTCCGAGTTCCTGTCGTAGTATTCTGCGGCAGGCGCGATCTCCTTCCTGGCGAATTCCCTCGCGACGTTTCTTATCATCTTCTGTTCTTCCGTGAAGTCGAAATCCATTTAGTTTTTCCTCTCCGTCTTTACACAAACCCGGGTATGGATGATATTTTACAGCATGGATTGAAATATTTTTATACGGAAGGGCGATCGGTATGGAAAAGAGGGTTATCGGAATAGACGTCGGAGGCACCAACCTGAGGGGCGCTCTTGTCGGCCCGGACGGGAAAATAATAAACCGTATGAAGATCGCTTCCGATGCCGATCAGGGTATCGAGGCGGTTATCGACAATCTGGTCAGACTGATCAAGAGCATCGGCGGGGGTGAAGATGTGTCCGCGGTGGGGTTCGGTATCCCGGGAATAATCGACTTCAAGGCCGGAATAATCACCCAGGCGCCTAATATATGCAACGTCAATAACTACCCTATAAGGGAGAACCTCCGCACAAGACTGGGGGACGCCATTCCGGTAATCATAGAAAACGACGCCAACTGCGCCGCCCTAGGGGAGTGGTGGATGGGGGCCGGTAAGGATGTCGGGTCGCTCGTGATAATCACGCTCGGGACAGGGGTCGGCGGCGGGATAGTATTAGACGGAAAGCTGTGGCGGGGCGCGGACGGCTTTGGCGGAGAGGTCGGCCACATGACGATCTATCCTGACGGAGCGAAATGCAACTGCGGGAACTACGGGTGCCTCGAAGTCTATTCATCGGCGACAGGGATAAGGCGCATGGTAAAAGAAATCCTCTCGGATTCGAATTCAAAAACCGCGCTCAGGGAGCTGGTAAACGATGAAGACCCGGGCAGGATGCCGGAAGCCGTCATGAAGGCGGCTCTCGACGGCGATCGGGCCGCGCTCGGCATATGGGAGCAGTTCGGCACCGCGCTCGGCATAGGAATGGCGAGCCTCGTAAATATCCTGAACGTCGAAATGATAGTAATCGGCGGGGGCGTTTCACAGGCCTGGGAAATGTTCATCGGCAAGGCGCTCGCGGAGCTCAAACGAAGGGCGCTCCGGGCCCCTGCCGAAAGGGTAAAGGTGATGAAGAGCGTGCTCGGGGACGACGAGGGGATAATAGGCGCGTCCTATCTGGCGCTCAATGCCGGGAAGGAGCTGTGAAACCGTTCGCCCGAAGATCTACGGGATTCGGATGCTCAGTTTAAGCGCTTTCGTTCCTTTCTTTCTCACCTTGAACCTTTCGTCGATCCTCATGCCCCCGATCCAGAATATCTCACCCCCGGTCGTGAATATCGGGACCCTGTACCTCTCGAATCGGGGGATTTTCTCGTCCACGAAGAAGTTTTTTAGCTTTTTCTCGTCCTTCATCCCGAGCGGGATGAACCTGTCCCCGGCCCTGAAGCCCCTTACTTCGATCGGGAACTCTACCTTGCCGGCATCCAGATAAACTACGTCTTCTCTCTCCTCTTCAAGTGCTCCGGCCGATACCTTCTCGATATCGACTTCGAACCCCGGGAAGCTCCATTTCCCCGGTGAGGCGATAACGTAGGAGAATCTGCGCTCGAGACCGGACCTGGCGGTTACGAGGAATGAATCATATCCCCTGGCGATTACCATTTCGTCCGGAAACTCTATTTCTCCCGACGCTGTATCCGACGTCAGGAATACGTCAGCTGCCATGATGTGGAGTAACGTAATGTTCTTGAGACTTTTGTTAAGCTCTTCGATTGCGAGTCTGAGTATGCTCAATCTGAGCGCCCTGTGGAGCCCTCTGAACTTTCTCAAATCCCCCTTCAATTCGGATTCGCCGGGCGTAAAGATACGTCTGAAATTTTTTTTCGCCTCCCGGTCTATATAATCGTCTTCGATCCTCAAGAGATCGGACGTTCTCGAAAGGGTCTCCTTGATCCTGGGGTTATATTTTTCGAGCTCCGGCAGCAGGTCGAGCCTTATCCTGTTCCTGTGTATCGTCCTGAGCTTGTTCGTCGAATCCTCGATCCATCTAATACCATTCGATACGAGATACTTTTCTATCTCCCGGCGCGGGGTCTCGATGAGGGGTCTTATTATCACCCCATTTGATACAGGGGGGATGCCCGAGAGCCCCTTCCTGCCGCTGCCCCTGATGAGCCTCATCAATACGGTCTCGGCCTGGTCGTCGAGCGTGTGGGCGGTCGCTATCCTGTCCGCCCTGTATTTCACACGCGTTTCCTCGAGGAACTCATACCTGAGCACCCTCGCGGCCTCTTCGAGCGTCAGCTTCGATTCTTTCTTGAAGCGGGGGACATCAGCAACGCCCAGTTCGAATTTCAAACCGAGGGACTCGGCCGCTCTCTTTGCGAATAACGCGTCTCTCTTCGCCTCTTTACCCCTTATTCCATGGTCCAGATGTGCGACTATGATATTCGCGCTATATTCATGTAATTCCAGAAGTATGTGAAGAAGGCATATGGAATCAGCGCCCCCCGAGACCCCGACGACCACCCTTACTCCGGGCTCGAGCATCTCGTATTTCTTAATTGTTGTCTTTACCCGGGAGAGCATTTTCAATGTTGTTGGTGGCGAGGCCCGCCGACATTATTATCTTGAACGCGTCCTCGATCGTTATCGGAAGCTCCGTGATATCCGCTTCGGGGAGCATTACATAGTACCCGGTCGTGGGGTTCGGGGTCGTGGGTACGAATACGCTCAGGAGCTTTTGACCGGACTGGTTCTGATGGACGCCCGATTCGAGCGTCCCGGTTATGAAGCCTATAGAATAAACCCCTTTTCTCGGAAACTCTAAAAGAGCGACCCTCTTCAGATTTTTAATCCCGGTTCCGACGAAGAGCGTATTTATTACCTGCTTCGTCGCTATGTATATCGTTCTCGTTAGAGGGATTTTAGAGATAACCGCCTCGCCGAAATCGACGAGCTTCCTGCCGACGAAATTCCTCGCGACTGCTCCGATAAAGAGGACGATCAGCAGCGTGCCGATGAGTCCTATCAGGAAGAGGGCGGCTTCATATAAACCCTTGGGGAGCTCGGTCAGGCGGCTGCCTATGAGCCAAGCGGGAATCGCACTGACAAGTGATACGATCCACGCCCCTAGCTTGAATAATATAAAAAGCGTGAGACCGAACGGTACTGTAACCAGTACGCCGGCGAGTATGTTCTGCTTGAAGAAACTATAGATATGCCTCATTCATCAAGCTGTTTGCTTGTCGATTGCGTCGCGGAGAAACCTGCTCGGCTTGAAAACGACAGCGCGTCTCTCTGCGATCTCAATCGTTTCGCCCGTGGCGGGGTTTCTTCCCTTTCTGGCCTTCCGGCTCTGTACACGGAAGCTGCCGAACCTTGGAAGCTTTATCCCCTCGCCCCTGCTGAGTTTCTCTTTGGCTACCTCGAAGAAAAACTCGACTATTTCCGCAGACTCCCTCTTGGAGAGTCCGATCTTGGTGTGAATCACGTCCGCGAGTTCTTTTTTCGTCATGTCGCTTACCTCTCCTGTTTGTTATATTGTACGCAAATCGGCCCCGAGAGCCAATTGTAGCTTTTTAATTGTCTTATCCTGTACTTTATTTATTTCTTCCTCGGTGAGGGTCTTGTCCTGGGCCCTCAGCTGGAGCGAAACCGCAACGCTCTTCTTCCCCTTCTCCACGGGGCTCCCCGTAAACACGTCGAATACCTCTGCATCCTCGATCAGCTTCGACTGAAGGCTCTGAATCTCTTCGAGAATGCTGCCCACGGGTGTTTCCTCGTCGATTATTAGAGCTATGTCCCTTCTTACGGCAGGGAATCTGGGAAGAGGGGTGAACGCCTTCCTCGTCTCACTGAATTCCCCGGTTATCCTGTCCAGATCCAGCTCCATTACATAAAGCCTTTTCGAGATTTCGAGCTTGTCGCTCAAGTCCGGGTGCAGCTCGCCTATAAAACCGCAATCCCCGCCCCCGGCGGTTATAACGGCGGATTTGCCCGGGTGGAGAAATCCGATTTCCGCTGCGCTGCGGAATTTGACGCTCCCTGAGATTGACAGGGCGTCGAATCCCTTATCGAGCAGGTTTTTAAAGTCGAAGAAATCGAATTCCTCCTTGTCCCACAGTTCCGGCTGTCTTCTTCCGGTTGCAGCCGCGGCTAATTTCGTTATTTCGACCGGGAGTTCGCCCTTCCCGGCGGGTATGAATATCTTTCCGATCTCGAATAATCTTACGTTTTGCTCCTGTCTGTTAAGGTTGAGTACGCTGTTTCTGATAAGACCGGGCAGGAGGCTCGTCCTCATTACCGCTCCCTCGCTCGAAATCGGGTTAAGTATCCCGAGCGCCTCGGTCTTTCCGAAGAGGGTTAAAAGCTCGGAGTCTTCGAAGCTGAAGTTTATCGCTTCCGAGAACCCCCCTGAAACGAATATTTCTTTAAATTTCCCCTGAACTTTTTTGCCGGGATCTGCCCCTTCCGATTTCATCGTTACGGAAGGCAGTGTGCTGGGAATGTTGCCGTAACCGTAGAGCCTCGCGATTTCCTCGATCAGGTCGATCTCCCTCGTAACGTCCACTCTCCAGGTAGGGATGCGGAAAGTGATCTCCCCGTTTGAGGCCGCAGCCCTTTCGAAGCCGAGCCCCTCCGTTATCCGTGTAATCTCTCCCGCGTCTATTGCGGTTCCGAGTATCGAGTTGACGCGCTTCAGCGAGAGCCTGACGAGCGAGGGTTCGATCGTTGCCGGATACTCGTCTATCCTGCCTTTTGCAGCCTGACCTCCGGATAATTCCCCGATAAGCTCGGCCGCCCTGTCGAGCGCCTTCGTTATCCCGTTCGGGTCTACGCCCCTTTCGAACCTGTAAGAGGATTCGGATTTGAGCCCTGTCTTTCTCGATGTTTTCCTGATTGCGGAAGGGTCGAAGTATGCGCTTTCGAGGAGAATGTTTTTCGTACCGCCGGATACCTCTGTATTCGAGCCGCCCATCACGCCCGCGAGCGCGACAGGTCTCTTACCGTCACAGATGAGCAGGTCTTCGGGCGAGAGCTTCCTCTCGACGCCGTCGAGGGTCTTTATAACCTCTCCCTCTCCCGCAGCCCTGACGATTATCTTTCTTCCCTCGATGAGGTCGTAGTCGAACGCGTGCAGCGGCTGGCCTAACTCCAGGAGCACAAAGTTCGTGACGTCGACGACATTGTTTATAGACCTTATCCCTGAGGACTCGAGCCTCGACTTGAGCCACATGGGAGAGGGCCCTATATTCACGTTCTTTATGACCCGGCAGGAATATCTGGGGCACTTTTCCCGGTCGAGAAGCTCCACTTTCGCCAACTGACGTATATCTTCGTCTGATTCGGTAACAGTCGTCGGGGGATAATTTAATTTCAATCCGAGTAGTGCGGCTACCTCGCGCGCGATACCTACGACGCTCAGGCAGTCCGGGCGGTTCGGGGTGACATTGATCTCGAATATGACGTCGTTTAGTCCTATCTCGTCTATGAGCCTCGCTCCGACCCTGGCCGAAGCGGGGAGTATCATTATTCCGTCACTCTCCTCTCCGATGCCGAGCTCGTTCTCAGCGCAAAGCATCCCTTCCGAGACCTCGCCCCTTATTTTGGCTTTCTTGATGGACATACCCTCGGGGAATTTCGGTCCCGGAGGCAGGGTTGTGCCGATTTTCGCGAGCGCGACCTTGTCGCCTGATTTCATGTTGCTTGCGCCGCACACGATAGGGTAGTTCTTTTCGCCGTCCGAGACGTCGCAGAGGGAAAGCTTTGTCGCGTCCGGGTGCGGTTTCATCCCTATGATCTGCGCAACGACGACATTCTCCAGACCCTTTCCCCGGTACTCGACCCCTTCCACCTCGAGACCCGCCATCGTGAGCCTGTCCGCAAGCTCTTCGGGAGTGATCCCGAAGTCGACGTATTCCCTTAGCCAGTTAACCGTGATTATCATTTGAATGACCCACCAAAATTTAATAATTACATATTCTTAGAGCCGGGTCAATACTCTACGTATTTCTGAAATGCAGCATGTTTCAGCTCGTTCAGCGTTTGTCCCGGGTGACGGAAAGTAGGATGGATTTGAAATATAGTAAAAAAGCGGTGATGAAACCCCCGGGTAGGGGTTTCATCACCGCTTTGCTCCAGTTACAAGATGGAGGTAATGATAAGCTTAGAGTCTTATTTACTTTTGTCCTGCGGTTTTTTTTATCGAAAACAGTCTTCCATATCCTTCCTCGGCCTCTCCCGGTTAAATGTGGCCATTTTTTCTAATAACTGAAATCAGGCCAGGTCGAAGCGGTCAAGATTCATCACCTTAGTCCACGCCGCCACAAAGTCATGTGTAAACCGCTCTTGAGAGTCCTCACATCCGTAGACTTCAGCGATAGCCCGGAGCTCTGAGTTCGAACCGAAGATGAGATCGACTCGGGTACCGGTCCACCTGAGTTCGCCTGTCGTACGATCACGGCCTTCAAACACTTCTCCGGCCTCCGAAGTCGCCTTCCATGTCGTGCCCAAATCGAGCAGGTTGACGAAGAAGTCATTGGTCAGCGCCTCCGGACGTTTAGTGAAGACGCCGTGTTTGGACTGACCGAAGTTAGTGTTAAGCACACGCATGCCGCCAATGAGAACCGTCATCTCAGGAGCGGTCAGCGTCAAGAGTTGCGCCCGGTCAACCAACATTTCCTCTGCCGGTACGGCGTATTGGGCCTTTAAGTAGTTGCGGAATCCGTCTGCAGCCGGCTCGAGGTAGGCGAAGGATTCCACATCGGTTTGCTCTTGCGACGCATCGGCACGTCCGGGCGTAAAGGGCACCGTCACTTCGTGACCGGCATTCTTCGCCGCCTGTTCGATGCCTGCGCATCCGCCGAGAACGATCAAGTCGGCGAGTGAAACCATCTTGCCCCCGGTCCGGGCGGCGTTGAACTCTTTTTGGATGCCCTCAAGCGTCTCCAGCACTGTCGCTAATTGGGCCGGATTGTTGACTTCCCAATCCTTCTGCGGCGCAAGGCGAATACGTGCACCATTAGCGCCGCCGCGTTTATCGGAGCCGCGGAACGTTGATGCTGACGCCCAAGCGGTTGATACCAGTTGGGACACAGACAGTCCTGAGGCAAGGATATTACCCTTCAGTGCAGCGATGTCCTTCTCGTCAATCAGTTCATGCGTAACTGTTGGGATAGGGTCTTGCCAGATCAGCTCTTCCGCCGGCACCTCCGGGCCGAGAAAGCGCGTGCGTGGACCCATATCGCGGTGCGTAAGCTTGTACCATGCCCGGGCGAAAGCGTCTGCGAACTGATCCGGATTCTCGTAAAAGCGTCTTGAAATCGGCTCATAGACAGGGTCCATCCGCAAGGCGAGGTCCGTCGTAAGCATGAATGGCGCGTGACTCTTTGACGGGTCGTGCGCATCCGGCACTGTACCGGCGCCTGCTCCATTCTTCGGTTTCCACTGATGCGCACCGGCCGGGCTCTTCGTTAGCTCCCATTCGAAACCGAACAGGTTCTCGAAAAAGTTGTTGCTCCACTTCGTTGGGGTTGTGGTCCATGCGCCCTCAAGTCCGCTGGTAATAGTGTCGTCTGCATTGCCGCTGCCGAACTTGTTTTTCCAGCCTAGTCCTTGCTCCTCAATGCCCGCAGCAGCGGGTTCCGGACCAACATACTTGTTTGGATCGGCGGCTCCATGGGTTTTGCCGAATGTGTGTCCGCCGGCAATAAGCGCGACAGTCTCTTCGTCATTCATAGCCATGCGGCCGAAGGTCTCGCGAACGTCATGGGTTGCCGCGAGAGGATCAGGATTTCCGTTTGGACCTTCGGGGTTCACGTAGATCAGGCCCATCTGAACGGCACCGAGGGGATTCTCCAGTTCCCGGTCACCGGTGTAACGCTTGTCTCCAAGCCACTCGGCTTCAGAACCCCAATAGATATCTTCCTCAGGCTCCCAAACATCCTCACGTCCGCCAGCGAAACCGAATGTCTTAAGGCCCATTGATTCGAGGGCACAGTTGCCGGCGAGGATCATTAGGTCGGCCCAAGAAATTTTCTTGCCGTATTTCTGTTTGACCGGCCAGAGCAGCAAGCGTGCCTTATCGAGGTTTGCATTGTCAGGCCAACTGTTGAGCGGCGCAAAGCGCTGGCTGCCGGAGCCCCCGCCGCCACGGCCGTCAGTGATGCGGTAAGTACCGGCGCTGTGCCACGCCATCCGAATGAAGAGCGGCCCATAGTGACCGTAGTCGGCCGGCCACCAGTCTTGGGACGTGGTCATAAGATCGAAGATGTCTTTCTTCACTGCATCCAGATCGAGGGTCTTGAACTCCCGAGCGTAGTTGAACGCGTCGCCCATCGGATTGGATAAAGAAGAGTGTTGGCGCAGGATGTTCAACTTCAACAGATTTGGCCACCAGTCTCGGTTTGAAGCGCCGCCACCGGCGCTGTGCTTTGGCATTCCACCCGTAAACGGGCACTTGCTTTCACCGTCAGTATTCATATTTCCTTTAGTACTGTCATGAGCTGTCGTAAGCGTTTTTTTCTTACTCATTTTCTATTACCCCCTGTAGAATATTACCTCTTGTAGTATTATCTATCTAAAATACTATAGACGTCAAATATTAATTGTCTATAATATCTATAGGAAATAACTATAATCATATCCCGCATGATAAAAGTGCAGGTCATGCAGGGCTTGTCCACTTTGCATTGAGACGGATTTACGCAGGAGGGCACGACTGAATGGAGCTTCATCAGCTGAGATACTTTGTCGCTGTCGCCGAGACAGGCGGTTTCAGCAAGGCTGCCAGGATATGCTTTGTCGCACAGCCCTCTCTCAGCCAGCAGATAATAAAACTCGAGCGGGAGCTCGGTCAGAAGCTTTTCGAGAGGCTCGGAAGAACCTCCGTGCTCACGGAAGCCGGAAGGGCGCTCCTGCCGAGGGCGAGGCTCATACTGAAAGAGGCCGGAGACATAAAGTCGGGTATTTCGGATGACCTCGGTTCGGGCGCCGGCGAGCTGTCGGTAGGACTGATACCCACGATTGCGCCCTATATATTGCCCGGCGTCCTCAAAAGGTTTTATGAGTCCTTTCCCAGGGCTCAGATCTCCGTCAATGAGAACCTCACGGAAAGGCTTATCAAAAGCCTCATCGGGCTCGAGATAGAGCTCGCCGTGATGAGCCTCCCTATCGAAGATAAACTCATAAGGACGGAGCCCCTTTTCGAAGACCCCCTCGTTCTCGCCATATCGCCCGTTCACGAGCTTGCCAAATCGGAGCACGTGGCAATAGAGGACTTGAGGGGCATTCCGTTCATCGCCCTCGATGAAGAGCACTGTCTCGGCGAGCAGATAAATAATTTCTGCTACGAGAGGCAGATAAACCCCGATATAGTCTGCCGCACCTGGAACCTGTCGACCATACAGCACTGCGTTTCATTCGGGAGCGGGGTATCGCTCGTGCCCAAGATGCTCGTAATGACTGACGATTCCAAGAGGTGCGTTTACAGGCCTATCAAGGGCCAGTCCCCGAAGACGTACCGTAGTCGCCGCATGGCACAGGGACAGAAAGCTCTCGAAGCTCGCGGCCGAGTTCATTCAGATCGTGAAAGACGAGTATGCGTACCTCCTCGAAACCCGGAGTTATGAAGGCCCCGGGAACGTTTCACCGATTATCGCGAATTTCGAATAACGCCCGCCTGATGTAAACTTAATATCCTCGGTCCGATGAAAAAAATATATCTGGATTACAACGCTACCACCCCTCTCGACCCTCGCGTGTTAGACGCGATGATGCCCTATTTCAAGGACGGCTTCGGGAACCCGTCGAGCATCCACTCGTTCGGCATGGGGGCGAAGGGCGCGCTCGACCGCGCAAGGGAGCAGGTCGCGGCCCTTATCAATGCCAGCCCGAGGGAGATCGTATTCACGTCCGGGGGGAGCGAGAGCAACAACTACGCTGTCAAGGGCGTCGCCCTGGCGGATGCAGGGAAAAAGGGGAATCATCTGGTAACGACGAGGGTCGAGCACGAGTCCGTGCTCGAGGCCTTCAGGTCCCTCGAGAGGTCAGGGTTCCGTGTCACGTATCTGGGCGTGGACGCCTCGGGCATTATCGACCTCGACGAGCTCCGGGACTCAATTTCCGACGAGACGATACTCGTATCGTGCATATTCGCCAACAATGAGACCGGGACCGTCATGCCCATAGCCGGGATCGCCCGCATCGCAAAGGAGAAGGGGGCCATATTCCATACGGACGCCGTGCAGGCCGCGGGAAAGATTGATATTGATATGAATGAGATTCCCGCCGACCTAATGACCTTATCCGCCCACAAGTTCTACGGCCCCAAGGGCGCGGGCGCCCTTTATATCCGGGAGGGGATTAATAAGAGGGTCGGGCTTCTGCCCCTGATACACGGGGGCGGGCAGGAGAGGGGCAGCCGTTCCGGCACCGAGAACGTGCCCGCGATCGCGGGCATGGGTATGGCATCTGAGATCGCACTCCGTGAGATGAAGGAAGACGAAAAGAGGATAAGGCCGCTCCGGGACAGGTTATGGGAGAGGTTTTCATCCGATATACGCGGCATAAGACTGAACGGCGATATCGACAGGCTTCTCTGGAATACCCTCAATGTATTTATAGACGGGGTCAGCGGGGATTCCCTCTCGATGGCCCTCGATCTCGAAGGCATAGCGGTATCGACGGGCTCCGCATGCTCGGAAGGTAAGGTCGACCCCTCCCACGTGCTCATGGCCATGGGCCTTTCGAGGGAAGAGTCCTCCTCTTCGGTGAGGTTCAGTCTCGGCAGGTTTACAGGGGACGGGGAAATAGACGCGGCGGCCGGAATCGTACCGAGAGCAGTCGAAAGGATAAGGGAAGCGCGGGGCGGCAGCTCCAGGGCGCTCTGAAAATCGAGATCCGCGCTTGTCACGGGAATATCGGAGGTACTTCAAGGCCGGCGGATTCTTCGAACCCCATCATGAGGTTCATGTTCTGAACAGCGGCTCCGGAAGCGCCTTTAACGAGGTTGTCGATGACCGAGACTATAATAGCGGTTTTATTCTCGGGATCAGCCCTCATGCCTATATCGCAGAAATTCGAACCCCTGACCTGTGACGTGGACGGATAGACCTTCTCGGGGGATATCCTTATGAACCTCTCTTTGCCGTAATGCTCTTCGTAGAGGCCGATCAGCTGTCCGGTCGTCCTTTTCTTTTTCAGCCTTACATAGATGGTCGAGAGTATACCCCTGTCCATAGGTATCAGGTGAGGGGTAAACGAGACGCTCGTCTTGACCCCGGAGTAGACCGAGAGTACTTCCTCGATCTCCGGCATGTGGCGGTGCTCCCCGATCTTATACGCCCTGACGCCCTCGTTCACCTCGCAGAAATGGTAATCGAGCGACGGGGACCTGCCCGCTCCCGACACCCCCGACTTCGAATCGACTATGATCGAGTCGGGCTCGATCAGATTCTCTTTTAGAAGCGGGGCGAGCCCTAATATCGCCGATGTCGGGTAGCAGCCCGGATTCGCTATTAATTTAGCCCCTTTGATCGCAGGCCTGTTAATCTCGGGGAGCCCGTACACTGCATCCTCTATCAGCTCCGGGCATGGGTGCTCCCCGTACCAGTCCTTATAGACCCCGTGGCTGAGCCTGAAATCCGCCCCCAGGTCAATAATTTTCAGGTCCTTTTTGTGGAGTTCCCGGACGACTCTGGCCGATTCCCCGTGGGGGAGGGCCAGAAAAACGACGTCTATATCCTCAGGCAGGGCGCCCGGGTCGAGGGGCTCGAGCCTCCGGTCGAGGAACCCGCCCAGATGAGGGAATACGTCCGATATATTCCTTCCGGCGTGTTTATCCGCAGTTAAATAAGCGGCTTCCACATGGGGATGGGTGAGAAGGAACCTCAGAAGCTCCCCTCCCGTGTACCCGCTCGCGCCCAATATAGCCGCTTTCTTTTTTCTCATAGGGATTGAAAATATCCGGGAAAAGAATCAAATACAAGTTCTTAGAGATTTTCCTTTATCGATGGTATAGTTATACGGGGTTTTTTACTCTCTCGCATACCTTGACTCTAATTGTTTGAAAGGGTACTTTCATTAGGCTTTATTCTTCAGTAAAAACGAAAAAAACGGGAGTTCCGGAGGGTTGTTAGATGTCTATCAAGGTCGGTATTAACGGGTTCGGAAGAATAGGAAGGCACATTCTGCGCATAGGCCTCGATCGGAAGGGCCTGGAATTTGTCGGGATTAACGATATATCCGATTCGAAGACGCTCGCGCATCTTTTCAAATACGATTCCATATTCGGCCCGTATAAGGGAGAGGTCAAATCCGAGAACGGCCATATACTCGTCAACGGGAAAGCGATCAGGGTGTTTTCCGAAAAAGACCCGAAGAATATCCCGTGGGAAGATGTAAAGGCGGACATAGTGGCTGAGGCGAGCGGAATATTCAGAACGAAGGAAGCTGCCTCGATCCATCTCGGTAAAACCGTGAAGAAGGTCGTCATTACGGCGCCTGCGAAGGGGGAAGTCGATTTCACGACCGTGCTCGGGGCCAATCAAAAAAGTTACGACAATGAAAAACACCACATCATTTCCAATGCGTCCTGCACGACGAACTGCTTCGCGATGATCGTCAAGGTGCTCCATGAGGGCTTCGGCATCGTGAGGGGCGAGATGACGACAATACACTCCTATACGAACGACCAGAGGATACTCGACGCCCCGCACAAGGACTTGAGGAGGGCGAGGGCGGCGGCGCTGTCTATAATTCCGACCGATACGGGCGCGGGAAAGGCTATACAGATCATATTCCCCGAGCTAAAGGGCAAGCTGAGCGCAGTCGCGATGAGGGTCCCCACCGCGGACGTATCCGTCGTCGATTTCACGTGCGAAGTCAAAAAGCATACGAGCCCTGAAGAGGTGAACGAGAAATTCAAACAGGCCGCTTCCGGAGAGCTGAAGGGGTATTTGAGATATACGGACGAGGAGCTCGTATCCTCGGATTTTATCGGCGACCCGCATTCGGCTATATTCGATTCGGCGCTGACGTCCGTGGTCGACGGGAATCTCGTGAAGGTGATCGGCTGGTATGATAACGAATACGGGTACTCATCGAGAGTAGTCGATCTGCTTGAATTCATAGGAGAAAAACTGTGATGAGTAAGCTCGTGATATCCGACCTGCCCGATTCCGTATTCAACGGCAAGCGCGTCTTCGTAAGAGTGGACTTCAACGTTCCGATAAGGGACGGAAAGATAAGCGAGGATTACAGAATAAGAAGGGCTATACCGACGATAGACTATCTCGTCGAAAGAAAGGCGAAGGTAATACTCGGGTCGCACCTGGGGAGGCCCAAGGGGATAGCTATCCCGGAGCTGTCGTTAAAACCCATAGCCATGAGGCTCTCGGAGCTTCTCGGAAAGTCGGTCAAGTTCAACGGCAAGGTCATAGGGCCTGAGGTCAAAGCGGCGCTCGACGCCCTCGAGCCCGGAGAGGTCATGCTCCTCGAGAACCTGAGGTTCCACAAGGAAGAGACCGACAACGACGCCGAGTTTTCAAAAGAGCTCGCGTCATACGCCGATATATATGTGAACGACGCGTTCGGCACGTCTCACAGAAAGCACGCCTCCACCTACGGTATGGCGTCCATGTTCGATTTGAGGGTCGCGGGGTTTCTCGTGAGCAGGGAGTTGAAATTCCTTACGAGGCTTCGTGAGAACCCGGACCGCCCGTTCCTTGTAATAGTCGGGGGGAGTAAGATCAAGGATAAAATTCACGCGCTTCAGAGTCTCATAGAAAAAGCGGATAAGGTGCTTCTGGGCGGCGGGGCCGCGTATACGTTCCTTAAAGCGAAGGGCGTGAACATCGGCAGCTCCATAGTGGAGAACGAATTCGTGGGGTGGGCGAAGGAAGCGCTCGATAAGTACGGCGATAAGATTTTTCTCCCGGTCGATCACGTCGTCGCGGGGAACCTGGAGGGAAGGAAGAATTGCATGGTCGTCGACGGGGATATACCCGACGATCTGAAAGGGTACGACATCGGGCCTAAGACGGCTGCGAAGTATAACCATCTGATAAAGGGCACGGGTTCGATTTTCTGGAGCGGTCCTATGGGGGTTTTCGAAATAGGGGATTTTTCCGCGGGCACGACTCAGCTTGCAAGGTCGGTTGCGCTGGCCACCTGGAGGGGAGCAACGACCGTGGTGGGCGGCGGTGAAACCGTGGCCGCGATAAGGGAGGCCGAGGTACTCGATCTGGAGATTACTCACATCTCCACGGGCGGCGGCGCGCTTCTCGAATTCCTGGGGGGAGACGAGCTTCCGGGGATTTCGGTATTAAACGATAGAGAAGAGAAGATCTCTCTGGCCGCGAGTTAACCCTCTTTCCGCACACCGGAAATTTTATGCTCGTTCGCGGCGTTCAAAATCTATCCATCCAAATAATTTCGTGTTATCTTTAAAATCACATATCTTTTATCAAAGAACGGAGTAAAAAATGGCGAAGGCAAATGTAAAAGAGGGGAAGGATTCCATAGTCAGGCTTTTGGGCAAAGAGGCCGGTTATCTGCTCGATCACAAATGCAAAACCGTTTCCAGGAACCTGCTGCATCTGCCCGGACCCGATTTCGTCGAAAGGGTCTTCGCTCCTTCCGACAGGCCGAATTCCGTATTGCGGAACCTCCAGCTCATGTACAACACAGGCAGGCTCGCCGGGACCGGATATATGTCGATACTCCCCGTCGATCAGGGGATAGAGCACTCGGCCGGGGCCTCCTTCGCCGCCAACCCCATTTATTTCGATCCGGAGAATATAGTGAAGCTCGCGATCGAGGGGGGCTGCAACGCGGTCGCCTCCACGCTCGGTGTGCTGGGAGCCGTCTCCAGGAAATACGCGCATAAGATTCCGTTTCTGGTAAAGCTAAATCATAACGAGCTCCTCACTTACCCGAACAAATACGACGAGATAATGTTCGCGAACGTCGATCAGGCCTTTCAGATGGGGGCGGTCGCGGTAGGGGCTACGATATACTTCGGCTCCGAGGGGAGTGACCGTCAGATACAGGAGGTTTCGGAGGCGTTCAGTTATGCCCACACGCTCGGGCTTGTGACCGTGCTCTGGGCGTACCTCAGAAACCCGGCCTTCAGCACCGAAAAAACGGATTACCATTTATCTGCGGACCTCACGGGGCAGGCGAACCATATCTCCGCCACTATAGAGGCCGACATAGTAAAGCAGAAGCAGGCCGAGAACAACGGCGGGTTCCTTGCGCTCAAGTTCGGGAAGACGGACCCCAAGGTCTACTCGAAGCTCACGTCCGATCATCCGATCGACCTGACCAGGTATCAGGTGGTCAACTGTTACATGGGCCGCGCCGGACTGATAAATTCCGGGGGCGCATCGACGGGCAGGGAAGAGGACGACCTCGCGCAGGCGGTCAGGACGGCGGTCATCAACAAGCGGGCGGGCGGCATGGGTCTCATCACGGGCCGCAAATCGTTCCAGAAGCCTATGAAAGAGGGCGTCCAGATTCTGAACGCCGTACAGAACGTCTACCTGGACGAGGGAATAACAGTAGCCTGAGATAAAACCGCAGAGACCGCCGGCTCCGGTGCAAAGGCGCGCGCCGGTTAAAGCCGTCCCGGTTCTTAATTCCGTCAATCACGACTAAATACATAATTACGGCCTACCTTATTCCGCAGGCAAGATTTATACTAGTGGTCGGCAGGGGGGCTTGCGGGCTGAACGCCAGCCGGTTAATCCGCCTGATTAAACGATATGAACTGGAAGACAGAATGGATCAAGAGATTGGACGGCGCACTAGGGAAGATTGTGTGCTCCGCATCCAAATTTATAGTCAGCCCCAGGAAAAAAGAAGGTTGGAAGAGCCGCAGGATACTCGTTATAAGGCCGGGCGGCATTGGGGACGCCGTGCTTCTTTTTCCGGCCCTTTCCGAGCTCAGGAACCGTTATAAAGACCATACGATCGACGTGCTTGCGGAGAAGAGGAACTCGGGTGTATTCGCCGAATGCCCGTATATAGACGGCCTCCTTCTTTATGACAGGCTCCCTCACGAGACCCTCTACAGGGTGATAAAAGCCGGGTACGACATCGTCATCGACACGGAGCAGTGGCACCGTATGACGGCGGCTCTTTCTTATTTAACGCGCGCCCCCGAGCGCATCGGATTCGCTACGAACGAAAGGATGGATCTTTATAGCAATCCCGTTCCCTACAGTCACGACGACTATGAGGTCTTCAGTTTTCTTAACCTTGTAACGGCCCTGACCGGTGAGAAATACGAGTTTGATAAGGCAAGACCCTTCCTTCCGATCTCAGGTCCGCATGACGCCCTGAGCTCGGCAATATCTGAATTCAGGAAGGGTAAAAGGGCCGTTGTCGGTATCTTTACGGGCGCTACAGTCCCTGAAAGGAGATGGGGCGCAAAGAATTTCGCCGAGCTTGCGGAAAAACTGTCGAGAGAGAATATCGGGTCGGTTATCGTGGGCGGCGAATCGGAAAAAGGTGATATAAGGGAGTTTGCAGAGGCCGGTGAGGCGGGCTCCCTTCTCGATTTTGTCGGGAAAACGAAACTGAATGAAACCGCTGCGGTTATATCGGAGCTGGACCTCTTTATATCGGGCGATACGGGGCTTATGCACATAGCCTCCGGGGTCGGAACGCCTACACTGTCGCTATTCGGGGCGGGCATACAAAATAAGTGGGCCCCTCGGGGGGATGACCACTTCGCGATCAACAAGAACGAGCCCTGCAGCCCCTGTACCAGATTCGGGTATACGCCGAAGTGCCCCTACGGCGTGAGGTGCCTGACAGAGATAAGCGTGGAAGAGGTAAAGGAGTCGGCCATGCGGCTCCTCGCCCGTTCCCCGAACGCCGGGGAATGAAGGATTATCGACGGGCTATTTCCCTCCCGGTGCTAAACCCCTTTTTCCTCGAGCCCCGGCGGGACCTCCCCGTAATAAATGGAGTCCTTCTCGTAAAGTGCCCTGATTTTTTCTTTGGGCATGTCGGGCATGTCTTCCCTGAGCCCGAACATTCTGCAAACATGCTTGAGCTCCTCTTCCCTTCCCGGCAGCGGGTCCATGGGCTGGATCATCTTGCTCTCTCTCAGCATTTCCTTCACGGCCGGGTCTTCCTTAAGCGGGGTGCCGTAAGTGTTGTAGTGATAGAGTTTATCGAACCGCTTCCTCGGCCTCTGTCCGGGGGTCTCGGCGGAGTAACCCACGGCCATGAGCCAGAGGGGGACTATATTCTCGGGGACCCCGAGCACCTTTGGAAACTCGGCCGGTTTTCTTCCCGTCGCGAGGAGACAGCATCCGAGGCCGAGCTCTGTCGCGGCCAAAAGGGCATTTGCGATCGCCTGTCCCGCCTCTATCCTGAGCAGGTCCTCGGCCCTGTCGCGAGGGAAGCTCATGAGGCGGGGATAGGTCGTTTCGGTAAGTATCTTATAGGTCCAGCCGTGGGCCGCGGTGATTGCTCTCGCGGGGAAGAGCACCGCGAATGATTCCACGAGCTCTTTATACCATGCGTCCATATTCACAAGCCACGCGATTACTATCGGGGCTGTCCTCAACTGTATCTCGTTAAATGTCGAAGCGCATTCTATGAGCTGCTCGAACTTCTCGCCGGGATATGTCTTCTTGTCTATGACTATCGCCTCGGTCGAGCCGCAGTTCCCCTGGCAGGACGCGTACCTCGCCGCCTGGAGTATCCGCTGTATCTTCCAGTCCTCGACCTCCTTCCACGGCTTGAAGAATCTGATGCTCCTTCTCGTGCCAATCGCTTCCATTAGTTCCATTGTGGTTGCCTCCTGATCACATTAAAACAGTATCGTCTTTTAATGTCAACCGAGTAAGCGGAGGTTGCAGGCTGGGGTATTAAATCTCGATCTCCAGAAGGTCGCGGGCCCCGGTCACTTCCGCGCGGACGAGCTTCCACGAAGCCCCGCTCCCGCAGTCGAGGAGCAGCCTGGCTCCGGGCATTTCAAGGGCGTATCCGGATGACCCGCGTTCGGTGTAAGGCACGCAGGTGCCCGACCCCAGTATGGTGAGCTTCATTTTCAATTCCGCATTATTGAGTTATTTTAATTATCGTCCAATTTAGCGCTATTTTCAAAAAGGGCAGAGGGCCTTGAAAAACTTAATCACGCTAATGACCGACTTCGGGTCAAAAGACCATTACGCGGGTGTCATGAAGGGGGTAATCCTGGGGATAAACCCGAACGCGCGGATCGTCGACATCACGCACGAAATTGAGAAGTTCAATATATTTGAAGCCGCCTTCAAGCTCATAAGTTATTACACCTACTTTCCGCGGGGAACAATCCACGTAGTCGTCGTCGATCCCGGCGTCGGCGGTCAGAGACGTCCCATTGCCGCAGAAGCGGGCGGGTATTTTTTTGTCGGTCCGGATAACGGCGTATTTTCGCCCGTGATCGATTCTGCTGATAATCCGCGCGTCGTCGAGATCACGAATACCGCATACATGCTCGGGGACGTGAGCGGGACTTTCCACGGCAGGGACATTTTCGCCCCCGCTGCGGCGCACCTCTCATCGGGCGCGGGCATATATGACCTCGGTACCGATGCGCCCCGGCCGGTTTCTCTCGACATTCCGGAGCCGTCTGTAAACGGGAATGAGATATCGGGCGTGGTTTTGTACGCGGATTCCTTCGGCAACCTGATTACGAACATACCGGCTGAAATAGTTAGGCCCGGCTCGACTGTGTATGCCGGCCGCCGCAGGATAGACCGCATCTCGGGATCATACGGGGAGGCGGGGAAGGGCGAGCTGCTCGCGATAATCGGGAGCGCCGGGCTTCTTGAGATCTCGGTGAATCAAGGGAGCGCGAAAGAGCTTCTCGGCACGAAACGGGTCTCCGTGAGGGTTGTCACGGATTAAGTATTATCTTTATCGGCACATTCCCGGTATGTATTTCGCGGTAAGGTGTGATCGGTATATCTACGCTTCCCAGTCGATCCTGTATCTCCTGCCTCTTATAAACAGATCCTTCGCCGACTTGTACGAGAACATGTTTTCCCAGAAGTGGTCCTCCGGGTCCCTTATCCCTTCGTCCGCGAGTTCTTTAATAAGCCCCCGGTACTGGTCGTCTTCCGGGAGGTCCGGCAGAAGATCGAAGAGCGTGGCTATATCCGGTCTTAACGACGGGTCTATCTTTTCCCAGCTTACCCACTCCCTGCTCTTTTTCGATATGAAAAGCTTGTCTCCGGTGTTGTTGAGATGGGTCTGGTTCAGCGCCCACGCGGGTATATAGTCGGCCTTGTAGTACTCGAATGCGCTTTCGAGAATCTCGCTCCACTTGAGCGCTACAATTTTTGCAGTGCCGGAATCCGAATCAGCTAAATTTATGACTTGTCTTTTGATCACCTATTTCTCCCAAATCCGGGAGGCTGCTTCTCACGCATTGTTAATCGTTTCGGTTGCGGCGATTGTCCGTGAGGGCCCTGGGGCTAATTTGTAAAGCGTATGAAACTATTGGGAGCAAAATCCATGCCAGAACGTGGTTGCAACATAACCGGCTTCTATTTCTTACTTATTTCAGCGAATATGTTTAAACTATTTCAAAATTATAACAATTTTCGTCATCAGTTAAGCCAAATCATGGAATTGCCGCGGGTGAGGGTGTTTGATAATAATGGTTCTGTGAATACTAACGTATCCCGGACGTTCCGGGCCGGGTGTTCGGTCGAGCCGTTAATTTAAACGGGTTAGGATCATGTAGGCTCGTCTTATGCCCTCTTCCCCGCTATCGCTTCGATCCACCTCGCAATCGAGTCTGAAGCGGCGTCGGGGTTTTCCATGCAGTCGTGTTTCGCATTCTCTATGTATCTAACATCGACCGAACTGTTGCCCGCCTCCGACGCGAGCCGCGCAAGCTCCCTCGACTCCCATTCTTCGAGTATGTCGTCGTTCGCGCCCTGAAGAAACAGCACCGGAACCTTCACCCTTGGCATGACTGTGCAGGTTTTTGCATGGTGCGCCTCCGGGCTCCTCATAAACCACCAGGTCTTGTAGGTGTAAATTTCGTTGTGAAACGGGTTGAGCGTATCGCCCCAGGCCCTGTTGACGAGGAATATCTCGTCCCGGGGGCTTGTGAGCGGATCGGGTCCCAGTAACTCCCCGGCTTTTTCATATACCTCGTCGTATGTTGGCACGCTGTTCCATTTTCCCCACCGCTTTTTCTGGGAATCCGGGAGGGAATACGCGCAGCCTTCGAGTATGAGGCCCTTGACCTCGGGCTCCGGTTTGTTCGCGGCATAGAAAGCGGCCAGGTTCGCCCCCAGGCTGAACCCTAGTATGAATATCCTTGCAAACCCCTCTTTTTTGAGAAACCCCACAGCCGCTTCTATGTCGTACTCGGCTGAGTCGAATACCGCCTTGCCGAATATCTGTCCCAGATGGGCCATCCTGGTGTTTATAGAGAAAGTGTTTATCCCCCGTCCGGTCAGGAGGAGGGGCAGCTGCCGGGGGGTGCCGCGTGCGAGGAAATGGCCCAGGACGCCGTGCACCACGATGACTATGGGTGTCTCGTAGAGGTCTTCGGGTTTCTCGTATTCACCCGTAACCAGAAGAGAGTGGATGAGGAAACCGTCTTTTGAATTAATGTTTATGAGTTTGCGCTGTCTCTGGATCATTTTGGGGAAGGCTGTTTGTATCCGAATCTCCTGCCGAGCCACTTTTTGATTGCGTCCCCCAGCTCCTCCTCTTTCCCGTTAAAATCGTGGTCCGCGTTCAGGTAAAACGCGGATACGTCCTGATTGCCAGCGTTTTTTGCGATCCTTGCGAGGTCGTTGGCTTCCTCAGGGCCGAGCTCCGCGTCCTGCCTGCCCTGAATGAGCAGAATCGGGATTCTGATCCTTGCGATTTGCCTGTAGCACTTCGAGGACTCCGCTTCCGGCCCGGCCAGGTACCACCAGGTCTTGTACGTGTATAGCTCCGTATGCTCGGGGTTGAGCGTGTCCCCTCTTGCCTTGTAAATGATCACCGTACGGTCTTCGGTCGAGGTGAACGGGTCCGGTTTGAGCGTCTCTTTCACCCTCCTGTATATCTCGTCGTAAGAAGGGTTGCTTCCCCACCTGTTCCATCTGTTCCGTACCGTGTCGGCTGTTGAGTAGGGTGTGGAAAGGGCGATGATGCCCTTCAGGCTCGGGTATTGAGACGGGTCGTTTCGAAGCGATGCGTATCTCAGTACGATGCTGCTCCCGATGCTGTACCCGGACAGGATTATTCTCGTGTAGCCCATGTTTTTCAGATATACGATCGCGGTATCTATCTGGGGGATTGTGTCGTCGATGATCCCGTATCCGAAAAAGAGGCCGAAAGTGGCCATTCTGGTATTTATCGATAGGGAAGAATATCCGGCCTCGGCCAGGATCGGGGGCAGGTAGCGCTGGCTTCCGTCGAGGAAATTCCCGAGGAACCCGTGAATGTGTATGATGACCGGCTCTTTCGCCTGTCCGCCCGGCCTCGAGAGGCTTCTGTAGAAGAGGGCGTCTATCTTGCTCTGCCCGAAAGGTATCGAAAGAAGCTCCTGCTCCACCAATTCCGCATTGTTCATAGCTATCCGGGACATACTCCTAAAAGGTTATTACGGCCTCGTTCGTATCCGTATTCAAATCTATTTTGGCCTTTTTATTGAACGTCTCTATTTTCGTTTTCTCGGATATTTGCAGAAGCTCCCGGGAGGGGCTCAGGGTGATCTTTTTAATGTTATCCGAGTCGATACGGATGCCATTATCCGCCGTAACCCCCACACGCATTCTGACCGGCTGTGTCACTTCGTAGGGCATGAACTCCGCCCAGAATATTTTATTTTTAAATAATCCGAAAGGGGCGGTGTAATTGATCCTCTCGGGGTAGTTATTTCGCTTGAATTTGCCGAACCAGTCGAATACGTTCGGCAGGTCTTCGTCGACCATGAGCCATGTGTGCCCCTCTTTGGGGTAAAAATTAAATTTTACTGGTGTGCCGAGCTTTTCCATGATCTCGTTCAGCACTATGGCGTCGTCAGCGGGAACGGCTTCGTCCCCCCCGCCGTGGGATATGTAAATAGGGGTATTGATCAGGTTGGGCAGCATCTTCTGGGGGAATTCGAGGTTCGCCAAAAACCTCTTGACCTCATCCGTATTCATATGGCTGATTTTGTCTTTATAATACCTCAGCCTGTAGGGCCCGAACACGACAGCGGACGCGGCTATGAGGTCGGGGAAATAGAGGGAAACGAGAAGGGCCTCGAGCCCTCCGTTCGACATGCCGGTGACATAGAGCCTGTCCTCGTCGATCCTGAACCGTTCTTTTACTTCGTTAATAAGCTCCGAGAATATATTCAGCTTGCCTTTTCTTATATAATCCCCGCCGATATCGGGTGAAGGGAGTATGCCGATGTACCCGTATTTCCGGCAGTATCGGTCTATCTCCTGGGACTTGATGTAATTATTAAGGCATATCACTGCGGGAAGCGGCTCGCCGGTATAACCGGGCGGCAGCACGTAAAAGAGATCGAAGTCCCTTTTATACCTCTCGGACGAGAATACGCCGTGCTGGATGCCCCTTCCTTCGAGAGTAAATTTATGCCTCTCAGGGTCGTCCTTCGCGAGCAGGTTCCCTTTTTCACCTATATAAATTATCGAATTGGCGCCGCCTGCGATATCCGGATTCAGGTCCGGGTTATTCGGGTCGGTGATCCAGTTCCCGTCGACCACGTATTTATAATCGTAAGACCTGTTGGGCGCGAGCTTGAGTATTGTGCGCCAGACGTTGTCACGGCCTTTCACGAGTTTCAGCGTACCGTGCTTCCACCCGTTAAAATCCCCCGATAAAAAAATCTCTCCCGCGCCTGGCGAGTAGTAGCTGAACAGGACCCCTTCCTTTACCTGTTCGGGTTTGGCCGCCCATCTGCCTTCATACTGCCTGACTGTCTTTTCATCCCCTGCCATCGTGATACCTCCTCCGAATTGCGGACATCCGGTGCCGCTAAGAAATGTTGCCGAATACGGAAAAACGTCAAGCCCCTACGCGTCGGGTCATCATTCGATGCCCCGGCCGGCGGCAATAGGCCCGGCACTTAAATTTACGGTATATTTAACCGTGGTGTAGCTTTTTAACCGCCGTCGGCATAAACGCCCATGACTGAAAACTTACCTGATTCCCTGAGACAATTCACGGACAAGACCCGTCCTAAAGAGGTCCGCTTAATGGCGGCCCGGGGGCTCGTGCCCGCCACGCCTAAAGACCTCACCCTGATCCTCTATTTCCTCACCATGGACGATGACCGGGACGTAGCGGAGGAAGCCCGCAAAACCCTGGGGGGGATGCCGGCCGATGTTTTTTCGACCGTGCTTTCGGATGCCGATACCCATCCCGGGCTCCTCGACTATTTCGCGCGCATGCTGGACGACGAAAGCCGCCTCCAGCAGATTCTGCTGAACAACTCCGCCCCGGACTCTACAGTCGCTTATCTTGCGGAAAAAACCCATTCTCAGGCCCTGATTGAGCTAATAGCCAATAACCACGAGCGGGTCGCGCGAGCGGACAGTATCATAGAGGCCCTCAGCAAGAACCCCGCCGTCACGAGGTCGACTCTCGACGGCGTGCTCGAGTTTTTAAAGCTCTATCTCGGCAAAACGTCGGGATTGCCTGTTTTCCCGGAAGAAGAAGCAGAGCCCCTTCCCGGGACTGATATCACACCGCGGGAAGACTATGCCGCGCTGCTCGATGAAGTGAATGAGTCCTTCCTCGACGCTATAGACCTCGACGCGGAGCTGATCGAAGACTCGGATGATGAGGAAGAGCATGCGCCCGATACCCACAATCCGACTGTCATGGTCAAGATAAGCATGCTGAATGTGGGCCAGAAGATTAAGCTCGCCATACTGGGCAACAGGGAAGCCCGGACCATACTGATAAAAGACCCGAACAGGATAGTATCCAAAGCCGTGCTTAAAAACCCGAGACTTACCGACAGCGAAATCGTGCTCATCTCCCAATCCAAGATCGTAAACGAGGAAATACTCCGGGAGGTAGCCGAGAGCAGGAAATGGGCGAGGCTCTATCAGGTCAAGCTGGCACTCGTCAATAACCCGAAGACCCCCACACACATGTCTATAAATTTACTTAGACAGCTGAGGGAGTTCGACCTCAGAAGCCTCAGATGGAACAAGAACCTCCCGGGCGTAATTTCAACCGCAGTAAAGCAGATAATGCAGGAGAGGAGGGAGAAGAAATAAACCCTTCCCCGTATACCATCACCGGCGTCCCGCATGAATAAAGAGGATAAAACGGAAACCTTTATCGTTCCCGCCGAGTTGTCCGGCAAAAGGGCGGACATCGCCCTCTCGCATTTTCTGGAGGGACACACAAGGTCCCAGATTAAGAGACTGATAGAGGAGAAGCTTATATTGGTCGGGGGAGAGGCTGTAAAGCCTTCGAGGAAGCTGGAGGGGGGGGAATTGGTGCGGGTCACGCTGCCTGCGCCTACGCCGCTCGACGTCATGCCCGAGGACATACCCCTTGATATTCTCTATGAGGACGATTACATCGCCGTAGTGGACAAGCCCCCGGGCATGACAGTGCATCCGGGCGCGGGTGTCGGGAGCGGGACGCTCGTGAACGCGCTCCTCTTCAGGTGTAAGAACCTTTCGGGGATCGGAGGGAAGATCAGGCCCGGCATAGTGCACCGTCTCGACAAGGATACATCAGGGGTAATGGTGGTCGCCAAAAACGACCTTGCCCATAACTCCCTCGTAAATCAGTTCAAGACGAGGGCCGTCCGGAAGAAGTACCTGGCCATAGTCGAGGGTAATATCAGGGAGGAGTCGGGCGTATTCTCCTCGAAGATAGGCAGACACCCCGTCGACAGGAAGAAGATGTCTTCAAAGGCCAGGTCCGGAAGGGAATCACTTACGAACTGGAAGGTGATCAAAAGGTTCGAGGACGCCTCTTTTGTCGAAGCCGAGCCCAGAACAGGCAGGACGCACCAGATAAGGGTCCACTTTTCCGAGAACGGCTACCCGATACTGGCGGACGCCGTATACGGATACAAAAAGCATAAATCAGCCGCGGTCGCCAGTGCGGCGAAGAAAATCGGCAGACAGGCCCTTCACGCCTCGAATATAGGCTTTTTCCATCCTCACACCCAGGAATTTGTCGAGTTTACCGCTCCCCTCCCCCTGGATATGAGCGAAGCACTTAACATTTTAGCCGAATCCGGGGAAAATAGTCTCTGAATCATGGGCTGGATCAGATCAACGATACTTTCTCGACTCCCCGGGGTGGCGCACGGCTTCGCCGACAGGAACGCCGACGGAAACCCTGCCGGGTTCTTCGGGTTCTCGGGCATAGCGAGGCTCAATCAGGTACACGGGAACGGGGTCTTCATGCTCAGGGACGGGGGCGGTATCGGAGCGGGAAAGGTTTCGGACGGGGACGCGATCGTAACATCCTTAAGGGGTATCGGCATCGGCATTTCGACCGCCGATTGCGTGCCTGTTCTCCTTACCGACCACGAGGGGACCGTGGCCGGGGCCGTACACGCGGGATGGCGGGGGACGGTATTGCGGATATTAGACTCCGTGCTTCTGAAGATTGACGAGGAATACGGTCTCAAACCTGGAGACCTCAATGCCGTAATAGGTCCTTCGGTCGGCAAGTGCTGCTATGAGGTCGGCGAGGACGTCGCGTCCCTATTCAGGGACGGGTTCGATGATTCGAGTGAATATCTAATAGAGAAGGATGGTTGTAAATATATGCTCGACCTTCCGGGGATAAACAGGGGCGCGCTTGTGAAGGCGGGTGTGGCAAATATCGAAGTTCTCGGCGTGTGCACGAAATGTAATCCGGATTTCTTTTCCTACAGGCGGGAAGGGAAGGGGGTCGGGAGCCAGCTAAGCGTTATAGGGCTAGTTTAAAGTACCGCTGATAAGTGATATATTTTTTACTGGGTATAATAATCGGGGGTTCACACTGGAAATAATCAAATTATAAATCGAAATTTGGAGGCGAGTATGCTTCAGATTATGTGCTGGGTCGATTCGGAAGACTACTGGTATCTGCATTCTCTCAACGAAACGAATGAGAGCCTGGATTATTACGGCTATAAATTCGAGGTCGAAGGCGGCACCGAGGGGATCGGCACGAGTGTCGTGCGGCTCCTCATAGTGGAGTTTATCAGCGCGAAAATGACCGTAGGCTTCGTTACACCCGGGAATTTGAAATTGGAGGACAGCGATATAACGCTCAGGTTCATCTCTCACGAAGAGCCCACTAAAGACGTCCCGGTACAGTGCAAGATTTCGGATGAAGTCAAACGCGCCTCATACATGGGCGATGACCAGGAAAAAATTGAGTATATCGGTTTTACGCTCGAAAAATTTTACGAGAGCCATAGCGCCAAGTTCTACCTCCACGATTTAAGGCCTCCGTCGGAGCCCGGGGCGTAGCGATCGAGCCATGATCGGTTATTGCAATTCGGGACGGGGTTAATCAGGAGGAAAATATTCCTGAGCGGACAACATCGGTATCTTATCCTGATTCATAATATCCCGGCAATCTCGGTTTAACGGAGGAATAACTTATTATGAGTAAAGCTGAAAAGATAGTCCTGGCCTATTCGGGCGGGCTCGATACGTCGGTCATCCTCAAATGGCTGGCCGAGAAATACGACGCCGAGATAATCGCCTTCGTCGCCGACCTCGGACAGGGGGAGGACCTGGAAGAGGCGAAGGAGAAAGCGTTAAGTACCGGCGCAAGCAAGGTGTACATAGAGGATTTGAAGGACGAATTCGTAAGAGATTTCGTATTTAAGGCGATCAAGTCTGCTGCGGTTTACGAGGGGTCGTATCTACTCGGGACCTCTCTGGCCAGGCCGTTGATTGCAAAAAAGCAGATAGAGATCGCGAAGAAGGAAAAGGCATTTGCCGTCTCACACGGCGCGACGGGAAAGGGGAACGACCAGGTGCGTTTCGAGCTCACGTTTTACGCCCTCGACCCGTCGATCAAGGTCATAGCGCCGTGGAGGGAATGGGATCTGAACTCCAGAAGCTCGCTCATAGAATACGCGGAGAAACATGGAATCCCCGTCCCTGTCACTCAGCAAAAACCGTACAGCTGCGACAGGAACCTCTTTCACACGAGCTACGAGGGCGGGATACTCGAAGACCCGTGGTCGGAGCCGCCTGAAAATATGTTCGAGTTGACGGTATCGCCCGAGAGGGCCCCCGACGAGCCGGTTTATCTGGACGTAGATTTTGAAAAGGGGGTCCCGGTCAAGGTCGACGGGAAGGAGCTCGGCCCGGTCGATCTCCTCACGGCGCTCAACAAGATAGGCGGGGCGAACGGAGTGGGAAGGGTCGATCTGGTCGAGAACAGGTTCGTCGGCATGAAGTCCCGCGGGGTCTACGAAACCCCCGGCGGCACGATACTCCACACCGCTCACAGGGCGCTCGAATCGTTGACCATGGACAGGGAAGTCATGCACCTGAGGGACGCGCTCATCCCCAGGATCGCGGAGCTCATATACTACGGGTTCTGGTATTCGCCCGAAATGGACATGCTCATGGCCTCGGTCGAGGAATCTCAGAAGAACGTGACCGGTACGGTAAGACTCAAGATATACAAGGGCAATATTATACTGGCCGGCAGGCGCTCGCCTTATTCGCTGTATAAAGAGGACCTGGCCACGTTCGAGAAGGACAGCATATATAACCAGGCGGACGCGACCGGGTTTATAAAGCTGAATGCGCTCAGGCTTTCAGTCCGGAAACTCCTCGAAAAGAAGGGGAAGTAATTCCTGGCTCGATGAAGACGTCAGACTTCGATTATCATCTCCCGGAGGAGCGGATCGCATACCGTCCGGCGGCTGAAAGGCAAAATTCGAAGCTGATGGTCCTCGGCAGGGAAAAAGGGGAAATAACCCACAGGAAATTCTTCGAGCTCCCAGGTTTGCTCGAGCCGGGGGACCTGCTCGTCCTGAATGACACGAGGGTGATACCGGCGAGGCTCTTCGGGAGGAAAAAATCCGGGGAAAGGGCCGAAATACTCCTGGTGGAAAAACGGGACAGCCGTACATGGACATGCCTCGTAAGGAATCCGAAAGAGGGGCTCGTGATCGAGTTCGGGGACGGTCTTTCCGGAAGGCTCTTCAGCGGGGAGGCCGGCGTGTGGCTCGTGGAATTCAGCGGAGACGCCGATTCGTACATAGACGATTCGGGGAGCATGCCGCTCCCCCCCTACATCAAACGGGAGCCCGACGCGGAAGACAGGGTTTCTTATCAGACGGTCTATGCGGAAAGACCTGGGAGCCATAGCCGCCCCCACGGCGGGACTCCACTTCACACCGGCACTCCTGAAAGAGATCGAACACGGGGGGGTGCGGATAGCCCATGTCACGCTCCACGTCGGTATAGGCACGTTCAAGCCCGTGAAGACGGAGCTCGTCCGGGAGCACGATATGCACCCGGAGTTCCGTGAGATCCCGCACGCGACGGCCGATGCGGTTAACAGCGCGAAGTCCCGGGGCGGGAGGGTGATAGCGGTCGGTACGACGGTGATGAGGACCCTCGAGTCCTCGGTAAACGAATCAGGTGAGGTCGTGCCGTGCAAGGGAGAGACGGGCCTCTTCATACTGCCCGGTTACGGATTCAGGGCAGCGGACGCGCTTATCACGAACTTTCATCTTCCGCGGTCGACTCTCCTCATGCTCGTGTCCGCGTTCGCAGGCAGGGAATTTATTTTCAGGGCCTATAACGAGGCCCTAAACAGGGATTACAGGTTTCTCAGCTACGGGGACGCCATGTTCATAAAATGATACGAGGGGGATCGAGTTGCGTGTAGAAATAGAGAGACTTGCATACGGCGGGAGCGGTATAGCCAGGAAGGACGGGAAGGTCTATTTCGTAAAGGGCGGACTACCAACTGATATTGTCGATATTAAGGTCACTAACGATAAGGGCAAATTCGCCGAAGCGGTAATCGAGAGTATAGTGGAGCCTTCCCGGGAGAGGGTGGAACCTCCGTGCCGGGTGTTTCACATATGCGGCGGGTGTCAGCTGCAAAACCTCAGCTATCCGGCACAGCTCAGGGAGAAGGAGGGCATACTCAGAGAGACCCTTCAGAGGATCGGAGGCTTAGGCGACGTCCGGACGGAGCCCATATTCCCGTCCCCGTCGGAGTACGGATACAGGAGGCGCGTTCTGCTCTCGGCATGGTATCTTTCGGGGGGCTGGCACGTGGGCTATTACAGGGAGATGAGCAGGACGAATGTAAAAATCGATTCTTGTCCGGTTGCCGACGAGGTGATAAATAAAGCGGTCTCCAGATTATCCAAAGTTCTTTCATCTATCGGAGACCCCGGTTATCCGCTTGAAAAAATATATCTGTCTTCCGACGGGGAAAAGGCTTATATAACCCTCTTGCCCAGGTTTAAGAGCGCGCCTGCTTCTCTCGGGGCGCTCGCGAGACACCTGAAAAGGCATGAGGAGACTGAGAACGTCTCTCTGCCGGGCGGGGATGAGGCCGAGTTCGAGCTGTCTCTTTCCGGGCTCAGGTTTCTAACTGCGCCGTCCGTATTTACGCAGTCCAATATCCCTGTCAACGAGGCCCTCATCGGGACCGTCCTCGAGTTGGCGGGGTTGAAAGGCACGGAAACGGTTCTCGACCTCTATTCGGGCGCCGGGAATTTTTCCATACCCCTCGCGATGTCGTCAAAACGGGTGATATCAGTAGAGGTGAATAAAAAATCGGCAGCGCTCGCGAAAAAGAGCGCCGCATTGAACGGCCTTAATAATATCACTTTTCATGTCGCTCCCTGTGAGGAATACCTGCGGGATGAAGACCCGGACGCCCGTCCCCCGGATATCGTGGTGCTCGACCCGCCGAGAGAGGGCGCGAAAGGAGCTATCGCGGGCATAGCCCGGCTGTCTCCGGCGAAGGTCATTTATGTGTCCTGCGACCCTGCTACTTTGGCGCGGGACATAAGGATGCTGGGAGATTCGGGCTATCAGCTCAAGACGGTGAAGCCCTTCGATATGTTTCCGGAGACATATCACATTGAGTCAGTCTCGCTTCTGTCGAGGACCTGACGCTGTTATCAGATTTCAGACAGGACAAATATTTAGTACGGTTTATAAGCCCCGCCCTTCTATAAACCGGGCGGCTAGCCGTTCTGCGCCGGTCCGGCTATTACTTCGTTCATATACGCCGAACTGATCATATCGTATACCGCACTCGCCATCTCCTTTCTTGAGTGCGCCTCTTGCGGGTCGATTTTATCCAGCACGCTTAATTCGGCCTCGACATATCCGACGGACAGTAGTTTAAATAAGTGGTCAAAGAATTTCATATCCCCGTAGTAATAAATCAGGTCTTTATTCCTGTCGGTGAGGGCTTCGCCGTCGATACTCGTGTATTTAATGCAGAGGGGCAGGATTTCAACCCCTGCTTTCTGAGCAATGCTTAACAGCGGTGTTTTAAAGGGGAGCACCCGGTTCCCGTTCGAGGTCGTTCCTTCGGGAAAGAGGGCGACATTTATTCCCAATTCGAGAATCTCGGAGATCGATTCTATCTCGGTACGCAGCCCCGACCTGTTCCTCCTCTCAACGAAGTACCCGCCGCCTCAGCTCGGTTGCTTTCCCCAGGAGGAGATCGCTTTTAACCTCGTCGACGCTCGCGATGAAGGAAACCGGGAAGAATGAGGATATGACAAATATATCCACGTACGAAAGGTGGTTCGACAGGATCAGCATGCTTTTACCGCTGTCGATGCCGTTTCCCCGGCTTTGCAGACTTACCCTGATCCCCAACGCCTTATTCATGAGGGCCGAATGAAACGACAAGGCCCTCGTAGACCAGTTTAATTTCCGTTTTTTCTCTCTTGCTATAGCCCGAAGTACGGTCGTACTCGTGAAATAGGATACGACTACGCAAAAAAAAAGAATAGCTTCGTATACTTTCTAATCATTAGTCGGCTTATACCTCTTCTCGAAGGATTTGGAAAGCACCTCCAGGTCGAGGACGGTGAAGAAGTCGGCGCACTTGAACTTCTTGTCGAGCGCCGGCTCGCCGCAAATAACCGAGCCTGCCTTGAGATAGCTCTTTAGGAGGGGAGGGATGAAATCCTCGATCGATTCCGTTTTGATACCGAATTTGTCGAAGGCGCTCAGATAGTAATCGAGCTCCTTGATCCGGTGTTTTTCGTTGGGATAGACCCTGAAGTCCTCCGGGGAGAGGTAGAGTTCTTTGATATATTTGTATATAAGGCTGATTTCGACGAAGTTCGTGGTGGCGATGCTCGAGCACCCGAACAGGTACTTGGCGTTAATCTTCTTGAAATATTCCGATAAGCCCTTCCAGAGGAGCGCTATGCCGGTCCCGTTTCTGTAATCCTTGTGGACGCACGCCCTCCCCAGCTCGAGCTTTATCCCCTCGGCTGATTTTATCTGGTCGATCGAAAATTCGGTCTCGGAGTAGAACTTGTCGGAGAAGGTCGATGATATGAACCTGTACGTCCCGACTACGGTGTTATATTTCTTGTCCAGAATGATTAGATGGTCGCAGACCCGGTCGAACTTGTCGATGTCGGTCCCGGAAAAATTTTCCTTATTAAGAGATTCCCTGTAAAAAACCTCGTATCTCAGATTGAGCGCCTTTTCAAGCTCAAAACTGTTTTCGACAGTTTTAATCAGGAACCTGTTGCTTTCGATATAGATCGGCACCTTCGGCTTGAACTGCCTTAGTTTCCATCGGAACGCTTTCCTGAGCACGTTCGATGAGGTGACCGTGTCTTTTAAAGACATAACTTTTTTTGCCAGCATGCATATCTCCGCATTATGTGTTATCTGTTTAATATCACTTCAATGTTTAATCCGTATTAAGCACCCATGAATTCTATGTTTATGAAATGTAACAATTATATCAAACATGCGGATATAAAGTCCAGATTTGACGTACAACAGGGATCGAAGGACGTTTCGGCTCGATAGAGTTCATTTAATATGTTTTTAATATTCCCTTAATGCTTAAAAAATACAATACCCTTATCGTAAACTCCGTCGATTGTGGGTAAACTGCGGACAGGACGGCGTGAGCGGTTCGGCCCGTATATCGCGCCGCCATATGCTTGGAATAACTCTTACTATGGAATATAATTGGAATCTGGATGCCGCAGGCGTGTCGTTATGCCGAGGACGCTAAATCACCCCCCGGATAAGGTAAAAGACGCATAACTAAGCGAATACATGGAAGATAATAGAGTCATCGGATGTGCGGGCCATTGCGATTGCGGCTGGTTCACTCCGGTGCCGTATGGAGAAGGGTATTCTTTACTGAATAAAGCATGAAAGTACTATTCGGAATACAGGGCACGGGTAACGGTCACATCTCCCGGTGCAGGGAGCTGCTCAAGTACCTCCTCAAGCGCGCGGAAGTCGACGTGCTCGTGAGCGGCTATCATCACGAAGTCGATCTCGGCTTCGAGGTGAAATTCAAGCTGCCCGGTCTGGGATTCACTTTCGGCAAGCGGGGCGGAATAGACTACTGGAATTCTATTAAAAACTTCAGCCCGTATAAATTACTCTCGGATATATATCAGATACCCGTAGACAAATACGACTTGGTGGTAAGCGATTTCGAGCCGATCACGGCGTGGTCATCGAAATTGAGGGGCGCCCCGTCTGTCTCGCTATCCCACCAGGCGTCTTTCCTTTCACCGAATATCCCGCGGCCGAAGCAAAAGAACCGTATACAGGAACTCATAATCAAATGGTACTCGCCGTCGCCTGCTCACATCGGTCTTCATTTTCAGGAATACGACGATTTTATTTTCACGCCCATAATCAGGGAGGAGATAAGGGACGCCGATGTCAGGAACAGGGGTCATTACACGGTCTATCTGCCGTCTTACGATTACAGCTTCCTGTCGGGGCTCTTCAGGAAGATCGACGTTAAGTGGGAGGTGTTCTCAAAGCATCACAAGGGTGAGCCTTATAAGGACTCGAACGTTACGGTATACCCCGTCGACAACGGCGAGTTCGTGAGGAGCCTGTCCGGGTGCGAGGGCATACTGTGTAATGCCGGGTTCGAGACGCCTGCCGAGACCCTCTACCTCGGTAAAAAGCTCATGGTCGTTCCCATGAGGAGACAGTACGAGCAGCAGTGCAACGCCGAAGCGCTCGAGAGGCTGGGCGTACCTGTGGTCAGGGATATGGGGCAGGGGTTTGAAAATAAATTATGCGACTGGCTAAACTCGAATTTCGTATATAACGCGAACTACAAGAACAACCTCCCTTTAATCGTGGAGAGGATACTCGACTGCTCCCCCAAAGCGGATGCATTGAATGATTATATTCCGGAGCCGGATTTTAATAAAAACGGCACGGGCGGGGCGGATTGAAAGAAGTAACTTTTATGACTATGGAGCCCCGCGCGGATTCCTTGACAGGCGGTCCTAGGATGTTTTCAGTTTTTTCTCGCTGATATTCGAAACGATGGAGAGGTTGACGAGTTTCTCCGCAATGTTCTTGTATAGCTCACCTATCTTCAGCAGATTTATCACCTCGTCTATGTTGTGCCAGTCCTGGATCAGGTATGTGAGCATGACCCTCTTATGCTGATCCTCGAGCGACTCGATGAATGCGTAGTCTTCTTCTATCTTCTTCGTGTCAAGCATTTCACGCCAATTCTCATTCTCGACCAGAATCTTGATATGGGGGAGCAGTATGTCGAGCATCTGTTTGGTGTCGAAATCGGTGCACATGGGCTTTTTCGATTTGAGGTTCTCCATCAGATGAACTGAATACGTGAATTTCTGAATAATGGAGAGCATCAGCCTGAGAGCCGTAACATTATTCGCTTCTTGTTTCTTCCTGCTTTTTTCTATCGCGGTCTCGAGCTTGAGCTTGAGATGAATGAGGTCGTTTCTTAGAGACTCCAGCTCGCCTTCGCTCCTGGAGTTGATATAATTTTTCGATTTCGATATGAGTCTTTCGAATCTGCCTTCTAACATAGTTCTGTCGAGATTATCCGTTTCCATTTTCACCCCTCCCCGGAAATTGATGGGGTTATTCTATATGTGCATTGTTAAGAACGTGTGAAGATTGTGTTAAGGTGTCGGGTTTCAACCTGGGACGGAACGCCCCGGAGCAGCTAAATATTATCGGAGAAAAAAAGGGGCGAGTCCCTGCGGGCGGGGACTCGCCCTAATCTTTTAGAGTGCCCGGTGAGAGAGGCGGGCAATCAAATAGCAGATGATAGTATTGTAGCGATAACTTATTAAGAGAGTTTTATTAATCGGTTAAGACATGGTTAAACCTGTGATTCGAAATGCCCTTGTTTTGATTGTGGATTTGAACGATTGTGCGTGGGAAGAAGCGAAATGAAATCACACGAGGTGATTTACGAACTGGTCGGCGATCGATTCCCAGCTCTGGGTTCGGGCGTAGGCAATCGCGTTCTGCGACAGGCCGTCCAGGTTGCTGAAGGCCTTTTCGATGTTCTCTTCGAGGCTCTCTCCCAGGCATCCCGTGATTCCGTCCTGGATTATGTCGTTCGGGCTCGGGACGTCATAGGCCACCACCGGCAAGCCGCAGGCCATGGCCTCGAGAATTACAAGCCCGAACGTATCGAACTTGCTCGGGAACACGAACACCTGCGCCTGCGTATATATGTTCTTAAGCTGGTTATGGGGAACGTATCCGGCGAATTCGACGTCGGGGTATCTGGCTTTGAGGGTGCTCAGGTAAGGCCCGTCGCCGACGAGGATCTTCCTGTATCCGGGCACCCTGCAGAAGTCGTCGAGATTTTTATCCTTGCTCACCCTCGATACGGTAATTATGGTTTTTTCGCCCGCGGTCATTTTCCCGGTTCCGGGATTGAATATCCGGGTATCCACACCGCGCCCCCACACGATGCAGTTACTGAGGCCGAGCTGCCTGGCTATGCTTTTTGTGGTTACGAGGACTTTCCTGCTGCACCCGTGGAACCACCTCACGTATAACCAGGTGAGGAACGTGGGGACTCCGTAAAGAACCCAGCCGTAATCCGCGAGCCTCGTGTGATAGGACGTATTGTAGTTGATTTTGTTCTTCCTGCAGAACTGCCGCATGGCGAGGCCCAGGCTTCCCTCGGTCGCGATATGCACCCTGTCGGGGAGGTGCTCGTCATAATATTTACTGACGATCTGATTAGCATTTTTCAGTATCGGGATGTTTCCCTGAAGCTTGAGAGGCAGGTGCTCGGTACCTTCGACATAAGGATTCAGGACGGCCACATCGTGGTCCCCCCTGATCAGGTTCGTGATATAGCTCAATGTATGTACGACGCCGTTTACCTGGGGGTGCCATGCATCCGTGACGAGCATTATTTTCATTTTAATTTGCTCCCGTGCCGGTACTTCGATTGTATGCTGCTATCGGGCTCAAAGCACGTTTGTCAGGTACAGAATGATTATTACGGTTGCCGCGCCGAGGAAGCTGCCGGCGAGGGTCTGTGAAATCGTATGCCTTCCGAGCCTGATACGGGACCAGGCTATAAGGGGCACGATAAGCGTAAGCGGGAGAACATTTTCTCCATACAGCGCCACTGCGAGGAAGGCGAGTCCCGCCGCCGATGTGCAGTGACCGCTTATTTTCCATTTAAGCGTAATGATGAAGACAAGGAGTATCTGAAGGAGGGCCACTGCCGTCACTATAAGCATTAGCCTCGGCGCCCCTCCGAAGTACATTACCAGGAAGATTAAGGCCGCATAGGCAAATATTGCGAACAGGGGCCGGGCGCGTTCTTCCCGTATGTTCAGGTGGAAATCGCTTACCTTTCCCCTGTGTACGAGCGTGAGGACGAATAGAGTAGGGGGAATGATCAGCAAAGCGATAAATATCAGTATCCAGAACAGAGAGGATTCGCTTTTGGTCGCAAGCGCGGTTACGACTATGCAGGCAAGGGCTGCCAGCGGCGGGCTGAACAGGTTCGAAATTACGCGTGCAGACTTGTCCCGCCAGTCGAGCGGTATGATAATCGGTTCCGATGTCTGCTGATAGAGTTTTTTTTCAGTTCCCATTTTGAAGTTCCCGGTTCGTATCCATATGCGACCAATAACCCCAGTCGCTGCCCTTACACCTGTCGGGTATCAGATTGAAGTATAAAGCCGAGCATCTCGTAATCGAGTGGAGGGTCTTTCTAATCATACCCCTTTCGAGCCGCCTGTGGTCTCCCGCATATACAACCAAATCGAAAGTAAAAAAGGATCTATATCCCATACGTTTTATCCGCCACGCGAGCTCGGAGTCCTCGTTACAGGTGAGCCCGCTGTCAAACCCCCCTGACGTCTCATAGGCCTCTCTCCTGATGATGCAGTTTGAGCCGGAGGCGGCGGGCACGCCAAGCGCGTGTATGAGACTCTGCCCGTATGCGAACCATTTGTAGTAGGCGCGAAAGCGGTCGATGGATAGCTTGGGTCCGTATATCAGGTCGTATTCTTCGAATTTCCCGACGTTCCTGAAGTAATCCCGGGAAAATACAATATCCGCGTCGGTAAAAAGCAGCCACCGGGTATTTGCGGCATCAGCCCCTATCCGCCGGGCTTCCGTGACGGTGCCTGGATGCCTTATCACTTTAGTATAATCGGGACGTACGGAGGAAACAATGTCCGCTGTTGTGTCTTCGCTCGCGTCTACTACGACCAGGCTGACATTTTCAGGAAGGGATCTTAAAAAATTACGTATATTACGGGATTCGTTTCTGGTTGGAAGAACAATGGTTAAATCGTTCAGGTCTATTCCCATGATTAATATAATAATTGCTATGTATTAAGCGGTGTTGAATTTCACGTTAATTTACCGTTAAATCAATTATATTTTCAGAAGCTCCCCATGAGTTAATTATAAATCATATGGGCGCTCCGGGGAATACCATGTAACCGGCTGCCGAACCTTATTTTTTTGAGGCTCCGCCTTTCTCGAAGCTTATTTTTAGTATCCCTCCCTCGAGATTCGCCTTCTCCACGTTCAGCCTGGCGAGGAAGCCGGGCAGGAAAATATTCCTCCTCTGGTTCTCGATCTGTATGGTGAGCTCTTCCCCCACCTGATGGAGCTTGACTTCCTGCTTGCTGACGAAAGGCAGTTTCAGTAAAAGGCTGTAAACTCCTTTTTCTTTAACGACCTCGTAAGGCTTTTCCTTGTAAAAGATCTGAACCGGGTCTTTTTTCGAGAAAAGCGTGTCGCCGAATTCGAGGAGAGCGTCAACCCCCAGGATCTCCTTCGAGAATAAGGGCGCTTCGTGTATCGGGATTGCGCTGAAAAGCTCTGCGACTTCTTTCCTGTAATTCGCCTGGAACACTTTCCATTCCTTAAAATAGGGATGGTCGAGTTCTTTCGGCATCGCTCTGTTGACTATAACGGAATCCACGTTGTAGCCGTAGAGGTTAAGGTACGTATAAGCCCTCTGTGTTTCTTTTATGACCATCTTTTCGAGATTGAGCACGAGCCTGATCGACGTAATCTCCGGGTTCGAGAACGTCTTGTGGATCGAGTTCAGCTTTTCGAACAGGTCCTCGATTGCGGTATAGGTCTCTTCTTCGGGCAGCGGCATGTCTGATACGACCTTCACCGCGGGCCTTACCACCTTGAGCAGCCTCCGCTCTATCGGAAGGACCTTGACGATCCACCACCTCGCTACATCAGGCAGGGAGAGGAGCCTGAGCGTCTCTCCAGTAGGGGCGCTGTCCACGATGATTACATCGTACTCCCCCTCTTTGAAGTGGCTGTAGACCCAGAGGAAGCACGAGACCTCTTCCATCCCCGGAAAGATGCTGAATTCTTCGGCCAGTACGTCGTCCACCTTCATCCAGTTGAAAAGGGACTGAATGTATCCCGTAAGCTTGCCCCAGTATTTATCGACGGAATAGAACACGTCGATTTCCTGAGCGTACAGGTTTTTTACAATTTTCTTCGGCTCGGGCCCGATGTCGATATCGAAAGAGTCACGAAGGCTGTGCGCCGGGTCAGTCGATATGACTAGTGTTTTGTACCCCCTCTTCGCCGATTGGAGCGCGGTTGCCGCGGCGGCGGTGGTCTTCCCGACGCCTCCTTTCCCCGTATACAAAATTATCCTTTTCATCTAATCCCCATATGTGCTTGGTATCTGGTAAAGGTATGATTCCTTTCATATAGTACCTTACTCTTCTTCTTGACATAAATTCCGGAGGGCTTAATATATTTATCCCGTATATCGAGCGGGAGGTTAATGTCATGGCTCAAAATGTTGATACCGGAAACCCGGGCGCGGGGAATTCTTACGATGCGATATTTGCCGTTCTCGCATTCGCAGTGCTCCTCGCGACAGCGCTCCTCGCCGTAGGCGGTGTCTACTACAGCTTTATCCATCCGGCTTTTTGATACCGGCTTTACCTTTGAGGGTTGAGACCAATCCGCGAGGGCCCCGCCAGTTCCGATAATCTGTGCAGCGCTCTACCGAACCTGTTCTATCCTGAACCCCCGTCTGTTCTGATTCATCCCGATAATTGCCAAGACGCCGGAGAATGTCGTATAGCCGGTTCGCATAAACCCGTTCCGGCCTACCCGGGCCCGGCTTTGTTTACGGGCGCGCCGGGTGATATAATGGGTAAGGAGGGCTGACTGATGAGCGATGATAAACCGTATGGCTCGATACCTGATCCGGCTGCTTCGGGCGATGAAAAGGGCTTCGCGAAAAAGATACATACCGAGGAAGCGATACTCATTACCCTTATGGCTCTATCGGCTATCGGCATAGGCGTGACCAATTTTAAGCCGGCCGGGAGCTTCTGGTATTGGGCGTCGATGGCCCCTGTTTTCGCTGCGGTCAGTATTTACATGGGCTGGTCCAAGGCCAGGCGCAGGGGGGAGGGGATGTCGAGGATCATCCGGGTCCAGATACTTCACTGGATCGGGCTCCTGGCAGCCCTGGTCCTTATTTACTTTTTGTTCAAGCGTACGGGGCGGATAGATTATAATCAGCTCGCTCTTATATCACTGCTCGCCCTGGCGCTCACGACATTTCTCGCAGGCGTACATTTCGACTGGCGGTTTATGGTCGTGGGTATAGTACTCGGGGCATGCGTTGCCGGCGCGGCGTTCGTCGAGCAAGTCGTCTGGATGATCGTCATTCCGATCGTAGTCGCGATTGTTCTTATAGTCTTCTGGTGGAAGCGTTCTCTCTGAGGCGCGTATTCCCGGCCGGGCTCGCTCCGGGGAGTCCTCAGGGTCGGTCGGTGTTCACATGCACCCGCCGTTTATTCCTACAGATTCTCCGTCCAATGAACGGACCGCGCACAAAAATTGCCCGGTCTCCATCGGGATGTTTGAGCGGATCGGAACACGCGGAGTTCGGAAATACGGCGCTTTAAAAATTTGGACCGGATAGCATCTCTTCGAGCCTTTTGCGGCTCCGGCCGGAATCCCTCTTATTTTTCTTGGAAATATTGATTTTTATTGTGCTTTTCTGTAGTATTGATGACACTAAAACAAGTTTGAAAGGAGAGGGAGATGGCCGAGAAAAGCGCAATGACAAAATCTCAGTTGTCAAACCATATAGCCGAGATGGCGGGGATCACCAAGAAAACTGCAAACGAGATATTAGATGAGTTGGCAGCCGTTGCTTATAAGGAAGCAAAGAGAAGCAAGCAGTTTACGATCCCGGGAATAGGAAAGCTGGTACTTTCCAAACGCAAGGCGAGAATCGGCAGGAATCCTGCCACAGGCGCCGAGATCAAGATACCGGCGAAGAAAGTCGTGAAATTCAGGGTGGCCAAGGCGTGTAAAGACGCTGTTTTGGGCGAATAGCGTTTATCATTCAATCGTACAGTTGAGAGTTTGACCCGTAACCGTACGCGGTCATTGTCAAATCTATGACATCTGCAGCGGCGGCCGATGGATAGCTTTGTCTTTGCGACGGTACCAATCCTGCTTCTGCTGAATTGGATAATCACACTCGAATATTTTTGGCTGTATAATTCCGGGTAGATGGCAAATAATTCGGCTTGACGACAGCTTGCCCGGTTCAAGCCGAATTAATCCGGCGGTCTCGGTTCACTGCGAGGCGCGGGCCGGGCAAATTATTTGACATGAGGTCCTGACAGATGCCCAAAGTGTTATTGATCGAAGATGAAGAATCGTTGAGGAAACTTTATACTAAAATACTCAATGCGAAAAACTATACCGTGGAAGCGGCTGCCGACGGCGAAGACGCCCTTTCGGTGCTAAAAACATTCAGGCCGGATGTTATAGTGCTCGACATAGTGATGCCTCACTATAACGGCGTGGAGTTCCTTAAAATACTAAAGAACGATAGCGAGCTCAAGGGTATACCGGTCGTTATGCTCACGGCGCTTTCCGAAATGAGAAAAATCACGGAGTGTCTCGATATGGGCGCGGTGGGCTACATTACCAAGGACAGTACCGTAGAAGAGATCGTTCAGAGATTAAATTTCCTTATTGAGTCTATAAGCGTGCACTAGAGGTTTTTAACTCGAGTATCTTGTCGAAAATCTTCCTCGCTATCTCCGATTTTGCGGCCCTGGGCAGTTCTTCAGTTTTACCGTCTCTGTAAACAAAATGAACTATATTGGTCTCGGTCTCGAAACCGGCTCCGGGGAGCGATACGTCGTTCGCTATAAAAAGGTTCGCGTTTTTGCTTTTTAGCTTATCCTTTGCGTGTTTCAGCAGATTGTCGGTTTCGGCGGCGAACCCTACCACGAACCTGCCGTTCTTGCTCTCTCCGACTGCTTTCAAAATGTCCTTTGTGCGCTTGAGATTGAGGATCATTGAGTTTTCGTCTTTCTTGATTTTACCGTTTATTTTCTCGGAAGGCGTGTAGTCCCCGACAGCGGCGGCTTTGATGACGATCGTTGACCAATCGAGGTATTCCATAACCGATTCATACATGTCGCCGGCGCTCACTACGTCGATGACTTTAGCTCCGAGGGGGGGCGCGAGATTAGTTTTTCCGGTTACGAGCACCACCTCTGCTCCCCGCATGAGACCCTCTTTTGCGAGCGAATAACCCATTTTACCGCTCGACGGGTTCGAGATAAATCTTACGGAATCTATAAACTCCCTGGTCGCGCCCGCTGTGACGAGCACCCTTTCGCCGCGGTAGTCTTTGGGGGACAGGGTCTTTTCGATCTCGTGCACGATATCGGGGATTTCGGGGAGCCGTCCCTTACCCTCCCAGCCGCAAGCGAGGCTTCCCTCCGAAGGCTCGACGATTATAAACCCGCGGTTCCGGAGTCTCTCCAGGTTTTCCTGAACTATCTGGTTTTTATACATATTTACGTTCATGGCCGGACACAATATGACCGGCGAGAGCGTCGCCAGTATAACGTTCGTGAGGAGCGTATCGGCGATGCCGGATGCGATTTTTCCTATGAAGCTCGCCGTAGCGGGGGCCACGACGACCAGGTCGGCGGAGTCTGCCAGGCTGATGTGGCCTATCTCGGATTCCCATCCGAGGTCGAATGTCTTCGTGGCCACACGGTTCCCTGACAGCGTCTGCAGGGTGAGCGGGGTTACGAACTCCATGGCGTTTTGGGTCATGATTACCTGAACGGAAGCCCCTTCCTTCACGAGGCTCCTTACGAGCTCGCAGGATTTATATGCGGCGATTCCGCCGGTTACGCCCAGTATTATCTTTTTGCCGCTAATCACGGACATAATATAGTTCCCTGAATAACCTCGTGTATTTTATAAAACCAGCCCGTCCATTCCGAGCATACGAATAGTATATTCCCCTATTGAGGTAAGTAAAATTATTTCTCCTGAACTAAAATCCGTTGACAAGGGGATATTAGGTGTATATACTCCTTTCTATTGCCGGGGACCTGAAATGACGAAGCGCGATAAAGGGAATGAAACTAATCCGTTAGCGGGCCTGGATCCGGGGAACATAGCGGAATGCAGTGAGTGCACATGCTTTAACCTGCGTAAGGCTTCACGGGTGGTAACGCAGCTTTACGACGTCGGCATGAGGCTCTCGGGTCTGAGGTGTACGCAATTTGCTTTGCTCGTTCATACCTATGCGATGGGCCCTATTGCCGTATCGAAGCTTGCCGAGGCAATGGCAACCGACCGTACGACGCTCACCCGTAACCTCGAGCTTCTCGATAAGAACGGCCTCGTCAGGGTGGAGGACGGCGACGACCGCCGTACACGGATCGTCAGCATTACGGATGACGGCCGGAAGAAGCTTGCCCGGGCTTTTCCCTACTGGAAGAAAACACAGGATGAGATAAAAAAGATGATGGGCCCGGATGATTGGTCCGCAATGATCTCCCGGGTGTCCCGCATGGTCAATCAAGTGCAAGAGAGATAAAAAATTTTGAGATTGTTTGTGTATATACACCTAATAAGCGAACGCAGTCGTTCGGAAAGGGGGTAAAAGCTATGTCGAGAATGGAAGAGCACCCGACCGTTATAAATTATTACAGGAACCGGGGCGTTGACAGACCTGTAAAGAAAATCCTGGGCCCCTCCGGCAAACTGGACGCCGGCGTGGCTGCGTGATAAATGCCTTGAAGCGGGTGCCGACGACGCGGGGTTCGTTGGAATCGACCGTCCCGAATTAGCTGAGGATAAAGACGAGATACTCGGTCACTTCCCCCGAACAAAAGCACTCATAAGCATCGTATGCAGGATGAACCGCGAGCCGATTCGAAGCCCGGCGCGCTCGGTGTCTAATCTGGAATTCCATCATATAGGCGACAAAGTAAATGAGGCGGCACGCAGGATAGTTTCGGTGCTCGAAGAACGGGGCATCCGGGCTATGAACCCGTCTATGGGTTTCCCTATGGAGATGGATAAATTCCCGGGAAAGACATGGGTGGTGTCTCACAAGACCGCGGCTGTAGCCGCCGGATTAGGGCACATGGGCATTCACCGGAACGTAATACACCCGAAGTTCGGGAACTTTATACTGCTCGGGACCGTGCTTATCGATGCGGAAATAGAATCGGAGTCCCGGCCCGTCGACTACAACCCCTGCCTCGAGTGCAAGCTCTGTGTCGCCGCCTGTCCCGTGGGCGCAATCGCGCCAGACGGGTACTTTAACTTTTCCGCCTGCTATACGCATAATTACCGCGAGTTTATGGGCGGCTTTACAAACTGGGTCGAAGGAATCGCGGACAGCAGGGACGCGAAAGATTATCTCGGGAAGTTCAGCGACGCGGAGTCTGCCTCGATGTGGCAGAGCCTGTCGTACGGGGCTAATTATAAGGCTGCTTACTGTATGGCCGTCTGTCCTGCGGGAGAAGACGTGATCGCGCCTTTCCTCGAGAATCGGAAACAGTACCTCGATGACGTCGTTAAGCCCTTACAGAAGAAAGAAGAGACGGTTTACGTCGTTCCGGACTCGGATGCGGAAGCGCACGTGGCAAAAAGATTTCCGAACAAGACCACGAAGGCCGTTTCGAACGGCTTACGCCCTAAATCAATAACTAACTTTCTCAATAGCTTGCCGCTTATATTTCAAAGGGATAAATCGGAGGGACTCGATGCCACTTATCATTTTACTTTCACAGGCGAGGAGAAGCACCAGGCGACGATAGTAATACGTAATAAATCCGTTCAGATCGATAACGGGCTCGTAGGCGTCCCGGACCTGCATGTAACCGCCGACAGCGGCGCCTGGCTCGGGTTTATAAGAAAGGAGCACGGTATTATTATGCCGCTCCTCCTCAGAAAGATCCGGCTTAAGGGGCCTGTCAGATTACTTAGAGCGTTCGGCAGGTGTTTTCCGGCCTGAGCGTACGACAGGCTCACTCAGGATTCTCATGTTTTCTCCTATTTCGAGTATATTATTATCCGGGGAGTAAATAGACGGACAGCCGGGGGCAGGAAAATATAACCGAAGTGCTCATATCAGATATATGGAGTCAAATGAGCGTATATTATTCATTTGATCCGCGGAGGTATTATGGACAAAATGTATAAATATAAAGTCCAAGGGCATGAGAAGCCAGGGCCGGATTCGATTATGGAGTGCAGGGAATGCACCTGCTTTAACCTGAGGAAGGCGGCGAGGGTAGTTACCCAGATATTCGACAACGCAATGAGACCTATAAACCTGCGGGCGACTCAATTCACTCTGCTGGCGCTCGCTTCTGTGCACGGGCCGATTACCGTTACCAGGCTATCGGAAGAGATTGTGGCTGACAGGACGACCCTGTCCCGGAATCTCAACCCAATGGAAAAGAGCGGATTGATAAGAATCGAGCCCGGGGATGACAGGAGGACCCGTATCGTGATCATAACCGATTCGGGGAAGACAAAGCTCGAAGAAGCATATCCGTTATGGAAGAAGGCCCAGCAGGAAATAAAGGACGCGATGGGGACCGATAAGTGGAGTTCCCTGATATCGAATTCTTCCGAACTGGTGAGCCTGGCCCGTCTCGACCGCGGAGCCGCTGTCTGACCGGCAATAATTTCGCATCTCATTTCCCAGAAGCCCGGAAATAAGACCCGGATGCGTATTCCGATTGAAATAACCCCTGGTGGGGCGCCCGATTAGTTTTATTCCCGCGATTTGAGTAACTTAAGCGGGGGAATAATCGACAAGGGATTAATGATGTAATTCCTGCTTCAGCAGGTAGAATTAAGTCGGCTAAGGATTTTTTCGGATAAGTAAATATTAATTGATCTCACTTATCTCAGATCTGGTTGAGTCGCGGAGCAGAACTTTGGTTTGGGGATTATTTTATTCCTCCGTATCCGAGAATACTATTCCTGCAGTCATAATTTCAATGACAAATTCAGTCGCTTCATATCATAATGAGAGAATCCGCTAGGGGAACGCCGGAGGGCGCCGTTATAAAGAGTGTTACGGAAAGCCTCGGTGTGAGCAAAATCGCCGGAAGATGGGTCCTTCTCGTAACGATACTCGGTTCGGGCATGGCATTTATCGACAGCACAGCCATGAACGTCGTATTGCCCGTGCTTCAGATGGAGCTCGACGCTACAATCCCCCAGATGCAGTGGATAATCGAGGCATACGCGTTGTTCATGTCCTCGCTCATGCTGTTCGGCGGCGCGCTCGGAGACAAGTTCGGAAGGAAGCGCATATTCGCGCTGGGCGTAATCCTGTTCACCGGCGCGTCCGTTTGGTGCGGTCTTTCCGCAAGCACGGCGGACTTGATAGTCGCAAGGGCTTTCCAGGGGGTAGGGGGCGCTCTCCTCGTTCCGGGCAGTCTGGCAATTATCAATATCTCTTTTACCGAGGCTGAGCGCGGGAGGGCCATCGGCACCTGGTCCGCGTTCACTGCAATCACGACCGCCCTCGGCCCTATCCTCGGGGGCTGGCTCGCCGAGAATGTTTCCTGGCGGCTCGTTTTTTTCATTAATCTTCCGATCGGTATAGTCGTTCTCACGAGCCTCTACTGGCGGATTCCGGAAAGCAGGAAGAATAACGGTGAGGGAAAGTTGGACGTACTGGGTTCTTTTCTCGCGATCATGAGCCTCGGGTGCGTCGTCTACGCGTTGATCGAGTCGGGCAACTCCGGGTTCGGACACCCCAAGGTAATCGTGCCCTTCGTGGCTGGGGGATTGGCTCTCGTCTCGTTTTTATGGTACGAGGCGCATGCCCCGTCGCCCATGATGCCCCTCGGTCTCTTTAAATCAAGGACCTTCAGCGGCGCGAATTTTATCTCGGCATTGTTCTGGGCAGCCTGGGTCGGCGGCGTATTTTTCATACCATTCAATCTCATCCAGCTCCAGGGGTATTCCGCCGCGGGCGTGGGTATTGCCTTCATACCTCTCGTCCTTGCGCTGTTCCTGTTCTCGAGGTGGGCCGGCGGGCTTGTGATCAATTACGGGGCAAAGCCTCCGCTCATAATCGGGACGCTCCTTGCGGGGGCGGGGTTTCTCTTGTTCACTCTCCCGGGTATCGGGGGAAGCTACTGGACGACCTTCTTCCCCGCCATAGTCGTACTCGGCATGGGCATGGCGATAACCATATCGCCTCTCACGACAGCCGTGATGAGCTCTATCGACCTCGAGCACTCGGGTGTGGCCTCCGGAATAAACAACACCGTCGGAAGGATCGCGGGGCTGCTATCGATAGCCATACTGGGGGTATTTGCGCTCTCCGGGTTCAATAACAATCTCGATAAAGAACTCAAGATGCTCAATTTGAATGAGGAGACGATCGAGATTATAGACTCCCAGCGTATCAAGCTCGCCGCAATTGACATTCCGGAGTCCCTTCCGGAAACGACTAAAATAGAGATACGCGGTGCCATATCGGACTCCTTTCTGGGAACTTTCAGGCGCATGATGAAGATTTCAGCCGGCCTCGTATTCCTGGGGGCGCTTACGGCCTGGCTAACGATAGAAAAATTGCGGCCTGGTTAATTTCCCTCTCCCTTAAGAATCCTTTCTTTTTATTATCCCGTATAACAATTTATTCGATATTTTGATACAGCCGGTCTAGGGCGGCGCGCTGTCCGTATTGATTAGGTTTTGAGCGGTCTGTATCCTATAGCTATAGCCGGGCGCTCAAAAAATGGATATGCCCGAGGAGGCGTATATGACTGAGAAAATGAAGAAAACAGAGGAGCAATGGAAGAAGGACCTCACGGAAGAACAGTATTACGTCACGAGGCAGAAGGGCACGGAGAGGCCTTTTACGGGAAAGTATAACGACAACAAGGAAAAGGGGATGTACAAGTGCGTGTGCTGCGGTGAGGATCTTTTCAGCTCCGATACGAAATTCGAATCGGGCACCGGATGGCCGAGCTTCTACAAGCCTGCCGGCGACGATATGATCAAAGAGGAGGTCGACGGGAGCCACGGCATGGCGAGGACAGAGGTAGTTTGCAGCAAGTGCGGCGCGCACCTGGGTCACGTTTTCCCCGACGGCCCCGGGCCTACCGGCCTTCGCTACTGTATAAACTCCTGCGCGCTCGACTTTGAAAAGGGTAAAGACGACAAAGATTGATTCGGCTATTGCCCGGTTGTTTTTCATCGCCCTCAGCCGCCGTATCGGGGCTCGCGGCAATAGAAGCCGGTTGAAATTCCCCTCCTTTTATAATAAATTGAAGCTGTTCGGAAATATACCGCCTGAAAAGAGGGACAAAGGGCAGTTGCGGGCTTATTCATCAGCTAACGGAGGAGAAAGCGTCAGACGTGTGACTCTGACTTCATCCGTATGGCTGGATCTCCTTCTGATCGTTTCATTCCTGATCTTCCTGATATCTACAAGTTACTTCCTGAGGGTGTATTACCACGTCACCGTAACTGATATTGAAATTGTCTACACTTCCACCGAGGGAACGATCACGGATCTCCGCACACCCGTGGGGTTCAAGAAAAACGGGCTAGCGGCATCTTCTCCCGATGAGATGCTGGAGGATCTCGAGGGGAAAATAAATAAATATATGCAAACTTCGGGGTGGTATTTCAATTATCTCTATAAACGACCCAAAGCACGTATAGACTGGACTATCAACTACTCATATTCTTCCGCAGATTTGAAACGGAAGAAGATAATCAGCTTCGATCATGACTCAAAATTCTAATCGCAGAACGTCGGCCGTCGTCCTTAGAAATTTTTTATTTACTCCGCTCGACCCGTACTATACAACTATTTTACGTGTAATCCTGTCTGTCGCGGTTTTCGTCGTTTTCTGGAATATCTCGATACCTTTAACATTTATCAGGAACTCGCTTTCATTAAGCGGGCTCTACACGAATGTTTTCTTTACGCCGTCATATACGATTGCCGCAGTCATCGTGCTGATCCTTTTCTGTGTAGGGGTCAGGCCGCGAATTTCGGGTTTGCTTCTCTCCGTACTATTGCTCCCTTTGATTTTTGCGGAGGGTTTTGAGAAGAGTAGACAGGTGATCACATTCTCAATACTGGCATTCTCATTGATCCCCAGCTGCTCTCAATATTGCTTGATCGGTTTCAATAAAAATTATGGAAAAGTGCTGTCCCCTGTCTGGCCCGTCCGTCTTATACAGATTCAGTTGTCGCTTCTATATTTGGTGAATGCGGTTGCAAAGACGACTCCCGGTTATCTGAGCGGGGAGGTGCTTCAAGGTTTATCCATTATGATGCCGAATTTTTTGATCGATATGTCTAGCGGATACTTTCATCTCGGTCAGTTTCAGATCCCGGTCTATATCGCCGCTATCTCGTCCGTTCTGATAGAGTACACCCTTGCGGCGGGGTTCTGGTTTAGATCGACGCGCATACCGACGGCGGTGCTGGGAGTGGTTTTTCATGTTTCGTTAATGTACGTCGTCGCCATCGGCAGGTTAGATTGGGCGAGCTTGTTCCTATACCCTGTTTTTCTTCTCCCCCTTACCGGGGAACATCAGTCGTCATCACCAAAACCCGGGTCTCTTTCACGCTAATAAATAATTGCGGTATATTCTACAAGCCCAGCCTGTCCACGAAATTGCATTCGCCGAAGCCGCCTTTCTTGATTATAAATTCCATGTCGAGAGGGTCATCTTCCCGCCCTTCGTAAGGCGGGACCCGGATACAGAAGCACCCGGCCTCTATAAGCGTTGCGTTCCTCACGATATATTCGGGGACGACGGAACTCACGAGCGCTTCCTCCGCGGTCAGGGCATTGCCGCTGCTGCCGTTGACGGCCAGGCCGAGCCCGCCGAATGCCGGGGAGACGCCGTAGAGATTCCCGAGCACTCCCGCCAGGTCCGGGTCGGTCATGATAAATGCCCCCAGACCGACCGCGTTCGCAATGCTTTCGGTGACGATTTCACTCGGCGTGTCCGTGAAGTCTTCGGCGAGACAAACGAGCTCGTTCTCGGGCGAGGGCTCATTTGGCGGACACGTGAATTGCCCTCCCAGGTCTTCGACCAGCCTTGCAAATATATTCGGCCACGTCGCCAGGCTCGGCTCGAGCGCGGCAGGCTCGCCCGGTATGCATCTGAAGGCCACAAGGTCCAATTCCTTTTCGCTTTGTCCGACGGGTATGCCGAAAAAGGCGGCGGTCTTTTCGAGGGACACAGGGGGCTCGTAGAATACCGAAGCACCCGTAAAGACCCTGAGGGCGCTCGGACGTCCGAGCTGTGTCGGCACGACGTTCCTCGGCAGGAATGCGATTCTCAGGAAATCATTGGTTTCGTTTATATCCCGCGACTTCTCGACGACCACTGCAGTAGCTTCCCGCCCGGTCTCGGAGCCCGAGCCATCTTCACAGGAGATACTGAATAAATAAAATACGGAGAGCATTACACAAAGAGCGTAATATAGACGTTTATTTATCCTGCAGGATTCTTTCTCCAATTAACACCTCCTCTATTAAAAGTATTTGTCCGTGATGTGAAAATTATAATCCCGATCCCGGGGAATGTTTATTGATGGAATTACGGTAATACGGGACAGTGAGCCGTTACTCTCAGTCGTCCCACTGCTATGGTTTATTGGTTTATTCGTGCGGGAAATTATATGCGAGCCGGAGCTCGCGCAGCATAGACATCTTTTTGAATTGATGCGTTTCCATCCGTCTCAATATATTATCGAGCGCTTTTAGGGCCTCCAGGATGTGAGGGCCCTTGTTCAGCATGACGCATTCTGCGCGGTGCCCCATCGCGGCGTCCGTGATTTCCGCCCTAGTCGGGGATCCCTCGTTTTGCGAGGCTTTCGAGCACCTGGGTCGCCCATATAACGGGGATGTGAGCGGCCTCGCAGAGCCATAATATTTCCTCCTGAACCTCGGCCAGGCGCTCGAACCCCAGCTCGACGGCCAGGTCCCCCCTCGCTATCATTACCCCGCAGCTCGGGTTCTTCATCGCCTCGAGAAGCATGGCGGGCAGGTTCTCGAATCCGCGCCGCGTTTCGATCTTGAGCACTATCGAAAGCCGTTCTCTGCCCATGCGCCTCAGGTGGTCTAATAATGATTTTATGTCATCCGGCGTATTCGCGAACGAAAGCGCGGCTATGTCGGCGTTCTCTGCTATAAACTCCAGAATCGGAATGTCGCTCGGTGTGAGGGCAGGCAGGCCGAGCTTACTCTCCGGGAGGTTTATCCCTTTGTCGGAGGTCAGTTTGCCCGCAGCCGAGCTCGTATGCGTGATGCGGATCCGCAGTCCCTCCGCCGTTCTTCCTTCCACTATCCCGCCAATTTTTCCGTCGTCGAACCAGACGTGCTCGCCCGTTTTAACGTCATCGAGTATCTCCGGTATCGTGCACCCGATCGCTGCGGGCGATACCTGATTGCCGCTATCGTCATATTCCGCGGGACGGCCGGGGGTTAAGTCCGGCGTGAGCGTAATCAAGTCCCCTTCGCGGAGGGTTATGTGATTTTCCGCGGGGGCGAAGCCGCATATCCTGACGCCGTGTTTCCGGGATTTGCCGTATTTCCTGCAGCGGAGGACCGTGTCCGGTGTAACGTAGGCTGTTTTTACGGCCTCGGCAATGAATCCCCCCTCGGTTTGTTCCGTGACCTTCATCGAGCGCCTCGCCCCCCGCCCGTCGACGAACCTTATTTCATCGCCGATTGAAAGTCCTTCAAGTCCCTCGGGCGGCAACGGCAGCACCGCGTTGTACACAGCCGGGCGTGAAATATCCGTCCCCTCCGCAGCGAGCAGCACACTCGCCGGCTTTATTACGTTGCCGTACGCGTCCCTTTGCGGGCGGTATTTAATTACCGAGGGTCCTGGACTGACAGGGCCCGTACGGAGCTTGGGGCCGGGTATATCCATAATCACCATGCATGGTTTCCCGGTTTCCTCCCTCGCGCGGCGGAGGTTCCCTATCATACGGGACCATAACTCCTGATCGTCGTGAGCGCAATTGATGCGCATACAGTCCATGCCGTTACTAAGGAGTCCGAGTACGAGTCCGTAATCATGAGCGGCTTCGCTCGGCATCGTCACCATTATATGGACGTTCCGCCCCGCCGGAGCCGGGCCGAGGAGCGTCTTCGTGTGCTCGTCCAGCAATTGCCTTGCGGATTTAAAATCAAGTCTATCCGTATCGTCTGTAATCTGAACGGGGGAATCGGCGAGCCGGTTTAACGTAAGCAGCACAGCGTCAATCGTTGCCAGGACGTGCGATTCGGAGCGGCCGAGCGACGAAAGGCCGAGCTCCGCCAGTTCGGACTGGAGCGCCCTCAGGTCGCGGCGTCTGAACGCCAGATAATGAAGCAGGTTCTTGGCGCTCTCTTCGTATACGGGGTCGAGGTCGCGGAAGGAATCTTTTAACTGCCCGGCGAAGCACAGCATCTCCTCGCGTATCCCGCCGAGCTGCTTGATCAAACGCTTGAGCTCCTTTTGTGATTTGGCGAGATTACTTTCAGTCGCGATATCTATTTCCGGAGCCTTATCGTGCTTGTTTCGAGATTCCATGCCATCACCATGAATACAATGAAGAGTATAAATGATGGTATCGGAGGATTATTAATTTCCCGTGAAGGACGCGGTTAAACTTTAGTGGTAAGTAACAGATTTGTATGAGTGGCGACGGGTGGAATCGAACCACCGACACGGGCCTTATGAGAGCCCTGCTCTGCCCCTGAGCTACGTCGCCCGGCTATGACAGGATTGAGACTTATGTAATAATCACGCGCTATTTCCGGTTAAATACGCCCCCGGGAAGCTCAAACCAAAGTGGAAGAATATATCACGGGCCGATTAACTTTCAAGGTTTACGCGGATTAGCGGCGGTTCGCACTATAAAGCGGCGTGAATAAAATCAATAGCTTCCCTTGGAAAAACTCCCGGCACCGCCGGTTTTTGTCCGTCATATTGTTGTATGATCATTGGGAGTTACAGCGATTTTTTGTTGCTTGCAAATATCCCCTTGACATCTTAAGTAAAATACTTTATTTTTATTACTAATCTTAAACGCAAGGCTTAACAAGTCATCCTCCATCCTCCTTTAAAAGGGAATGCTCGCGACAAGGTCCGGGCATTCCCTTTTGTTTTAATAAGCGCTGTTTAAATTTATTCCTACCCTTTAATTAATAATCCTGACTGCCGCGCACATCTATACCTTATCGCTCATTTCGCCCGGTACTTGTTTTTCATGCGCGGCGACTGAATAACGGGTAATATATTTTACGTTTTCGGATGTCATACCCCGCTTAAAAAATCAGACTGATATGAAACGGAAAAAGATACTGATCGCTTCTGTTACGGTCCTGTCCCTCGTGCTCGTAGTGTGGGCGGTAATCCTGTATCAGATATTCACGGCCAAGAGCAAGTCCAGCTTCTACGGCAGCTCTTACGACATGAAAGCGCCCGACTTCACGCTTACCAATCAGGACGGTGAGAAGGTAACGCTCGGTGATTTCAAGGGGAAAGCCGTATTCATGTTTTTCGGATACACGCACTGCCCGGATATTTGCCCGGTCACGTTATCGACTTTAAACAGCGTTACCAATGAGCTCGGGAGCGACAGGGATAAGGTGCAGGTCCTTTTCGTGACGGTAGACCCCGAAAGGGACACTCAGGCGGAGATGAAGAAGTACGTTACTTTTTTTAACAAAGACTTTATCGGGCTCACAGGCACACCCGAAGAGATTAAAAATGTCTCGGACTCCTACCACGCGTTCTACATGAAAGAAGGGACCGGTTCGGAGCCGGGATACCTGATGGGGCATACGTCGTCCGTGTATCTGATAAACCCCGATGGCCGGATAGTTTTGAGATACCCTCAGAGCAAGATGGACCCGAAGGAAATAGCGAAAGATGTAGAAAGGATTTTGTGAAGCGGGGCCGCCCGATTCCTGCAGGAAGGTTAGAGCTCTTTGGCCCTGATCTGCGGGTGTTCTAACTCGATTGTCTCTGAAGCGGTCTTCTTCGATTCTATTGCGCCGGGCTCCGATACGTATTGCCCGACGTGCTCGCTCATCCCGCATCTGCCGTTGTAAACGCCACCTTCCTCGACTACGAGCTTGTCTATGAAAATATCACCCGTTACGGCGCCGCTGCTTTTAATTTCGAGTCTCTCCGAGTCGATAATACCTTCGATCCGTCCATAGACAATGACTTCGGAGGCTTTGACCTCTCCGAGTATTACTCCGCGCTCGCCTACGATTAATGTATTTTCCCCCGATATTTTCCCCTTGAGCTTCCCGTCTATCCTGGTCGATGAGGAGGTTGAGATGTGCCCTTCGAAAACGCACTCTTCACCTATAGATGTGGTGAAATGGCTCGCATCTGGCTTTACCGGCTTTGCGCTTCTTTTTTTGTCGAACATGCCCATGATTATTTCAGCGATAGAAAATTCGAGGGGTTAACCCTCTTGCCGTCCTTTATAACTTCGTAATGCAGGTGCGTACCGGTGGACCTTCCGGTATTCCCGGCCTTTCCTATCACTTCCCCCACTTTTATTTTCTGTCCTTCTTCCACGGAGATTTTCGAAAGGTGTCCGTAAATGGTCTCGAACCCTTCTTCGTGCTGAATCACGATTGTTTTACCGTAGCTTCCCTGCCAACCCGTCTTTTTTACAGTACCGTCCGCGGTGGCAACCACGGGGTCTCCGAATTTCGCATCGATGTCCACGCCCGAATGAAAACCGATCCTCGAGCGGAAGGGGTCTTTCCTGTAGCCGAATCCCGAATTTATTTTCCCTTCGATCGGTGTGCCTACAGGCAGGTTCTTCATGGTGTTGAATAGTTCCTCTATATCCTTCTGCATAAAGTCGACATAAGAAATGCTCAGCCTGTCGGCGGGGATGAATTCACCTCCCACGGCCAGTTCTTTCCTGATGCCTTTCTTGTCGAGCATCTCCTGCATTTCAAGGAGCTTGTTTTCGATGTCTTTCATCCTGCCCCTGAGGTTGACTTCGGTAGACATGTTCGCCATCAAATCCTGACTCAGCGTATCGATGGTATTGGCGAGGTGTTTTACGGACCTTGTCTTTGATTCCGAGGCCTTGTAGAAGGTGTAAGTAGATGCGAATGAAACCAGGGACACGACGGTAAAGAATACAAAAGTGAAAGATACTATTTTCAGATGTGAGATTTTTAAATTAAGTGCTTTGGGACCTTTACTGCCTGGAGTAATAAGCATTATAGTAAGGTGGTCCTTATCCATATCCCTCTCCTCTACAAATGTCAGGCAACCAGACCCTTGGGTTACCAGGCACGGAATGTGCCGTCCGTTACGGATTGACAGGATTCCAATCATACATATATTCCCCGGTAAATTCAACCCCGTATTTAATTTCTTTTATAACTTTGAAAAACGCTGTTCTCGTGGCGGGTTAGACATATTGCCGATACCTCGGGCGAGGCAAGCGGCATTCGGTCGATTATGATTCCGTATGCTTGCGGCTAAAGATGATAATGGATAATATGGTAATATTTATCTCGGATCGCGGGTCGCTCGAAATTGTAAAAAGGATTCTAGTTATAGAAATATCCGAAATAATCAGCATGGGAATATTTTTTTAAGCAGCCAGGGGAGAGGGATATGGGAAAGGTTATATGTGTGGCGAATCAAAAAGGCGGGGTAGGTAAGACTACTACGGTCATAAACCTCGCCGCGTCTCTCGCGGCCGCGCAAAAAAAGACCTTATTCATCGATTTCGACCCTCAAGCCAATGCGACGAGCGGTGTAGGGATCAACAAGGATGAAATCGAAAAAACCATCTACGATGCGATCATCGGTGAAGTGAACATAAGGGATATAACAATTGACATCGAGCCCGAATTTCTCAAGGGGTATTTGACCGTGGTCCCGGCCAGCCCAGATCTCACGGGGGCCGAAGTAGAGCTGATACATTTCGAGAACAGGGAACAGAAGCTCAAAGAAGCGATAAGCGGTATCATCGGCGAGTATGACTATGTTTTTATTGACTGTCCTCCTTCACTGAGCCTCCTTACGGTCAACGCCCTCACGGCCGCGGATTCCGTCCTCGTGCCCGTGCAGTGCGAATACTATGCGCTCGAAGGGCTCGGCCAGCTTAAACGCACGATTTCGCTTATACGCCAAAGAATCAATCCCGAGCTCAAAGTCGAGGGCTACCTGCTCACCATGTTCGATTCGAGGAACAAGATCTGCCATGTCGTTGCGAATGAGCTCAAGACCTATTTCAGCGAAGAGGTATTCGAAACCATCATCTACAGGAACGTGAGACTCGCCGAATCCCCGAGCCACGGCAAGCCGATTTTGCTCTATGATGTAAAATCGATCGGAGCACAGACATATATCTCGCTTGCGCAGGAAATAATCGCAAGGAACGGAGGGGATGCAATTGAAAAAAGCTACGTTGGGTAGAGGACTCGATGCCCTGTTGCCGAAAGAGAACAGAGAGCCGGGGCTTACGCTCGTCAGCATCCATGAGATCAGGCCCAATACGCGTCAGCCGAGGAAGGATTTCGACGATGACACCATTGCCGAGCTTACGGCTTCTATCAAGGAGAAGGGCATCATTCAGCCGATAGTCGTCCGCCAGGCAGGGAGCGGGTACGAGATAATCGCGGGTGAAAGAAGGTGGAGGGCGGCGCAGAGGGCCGGCATCGTAAAGGTCCCTGTAGTAGTTAAAGACGCTACAGACATGGAGGCTCTCGAGCTCGCGCTCATAGAGAACCTTCAGAGAGAGGACCTGAACCCGATCGAAGAGGCCTCCGGATACCAGCATTTAATAGAGGTCTACGGGCTTACTCATGAAGAGGTGTCCGTACAGATAGGCAAAGACAGGTCGACGATTACGAACCATCTCCGGCTGCTCAGGCTCTCCGAGGAGGCTAAGCGCGCGCTTATCGAGGGGGAAATAACCGCGGGGCATGCCCGTGCGCTCCTCAGTCTCGAGTCTATCTCCGATGCGAACCTCGTTCTTCAGGCCATACGGAAGAAAAAGCTCTCGGTAAGGACGACCGAAAGCCTCATCCGGAACATGTCGAAGGAAAAGCGGCCGGGGGTAAAGCCCGTGAGCGCGGACCCGTATCTGGAGAGGATCGCCGACGATCTGAAGGGGGCGCTCAGCACGCAGGTAAGGATTATATATAATAAAGGTAAGGGCAGGATCGAGATCGATTACTATTCCGACGACGAGCTCGAGAGGCTCTTGTCGGCTCTTTTGGGAAACAAATAAAACAGGTATCGAATGGAATTCATATGAAGGAATTTAAAGTCAAAGTGGAAGTGAGGCTGAAGCCGGTCGTCCTCGACCCCCAGGGGAAGTCGGTGTTATCTGCGCTGGCGAACCTCGGATTCGAAGGAGTACACGACGCCAGGGTGGGGAAGCTCATAGAGTTAAGGATAAGGGACGGGAGCGCGGAGAGCGTGAGGAATCGGGTCGACGAAATGTGCAGGAAGCTTCTTTCGAATCCCGTGATAGAGGACTTCGTAGTCAATATCGAGGAATAGCATGTACAAATTCGGCGTTATCGTATTCCCGGGGTCCAACTGCGATCACGACAGCTACCACGTAATCAAGCACGTGATGGGGCAGGGCTGCGAGTTCGTATGGCACGAGGACACGAACCTCGGCAGGTTCGACTGCATTATCATTCCCGGCGGCTTTTCTTACGGCGATTATCTGAGGACAGGCGCCATAGCGAGCCTGTCACCGATCATGGATTCCGTTGAGAAATTCGCATCCCGGGGAGGGCCGGTCCTGGGGACCTGCAACGGGTTTCAGATATTGGTCGAGGCGGGCCTCCTTCCGGGCGTGCTGATCAGGAACTCTTCGCTCCAGTTCGTGTGCAGGTGGGTTAATATAAGGGTGGAGAATAATAAAACCGCATTCACGGGGAACCTGAAAGGGGGGGACGTGCTCAGAATCCCGGTTGCTCACGGCGAGGGCAGTTATTATTGCACGGGTGATGTCCTGAAAGCGCTCGAGGAAAATTCACAGGTCGTATTCAGGTATTGCGACGGTGAAGGGAACGTGACGCCCGAATCCAATCCGAACGGGTCTATAGGGAACATTGCGGGAATATGCAGCAAAGCCGGGAACGTGCTCGGAATGATGCCCCATCCGGAGAGGTGCTCGGAGAGCGTCCTCGGCGGCGCCGACGGGAAACTCATATTCGAGTCTGTAATCTCGTGGCTCGGTCTCGGTAAAAAGACGAAAAGCAAGGCATAATAGGCGGAAGTATGACGAAGATACTATTAATAGTGTTGATAATCCTGATTGCTTTCTGGCTCGGAAAAATGTCTGCCGAGGGGAAGCGGAAGAACCTGTCGAAGAGGAATTCTGAACCTGAGAACCCGGTCATCGATATAAAAGCGGAGGACAAGTGATCCTGTGCTGTCCGGATTTGAGCGAATAGAGCCCCTGAAGAAATCCAAAGAGACTCGGATTAATGTGAAGCCTTTCAAGCGGAGCGGGTTTGTGCGGGTTATGCCCATATGGTACTCTTTTGAATACAATTATTTAAATTTTAAAGGGGGATAGTGCGGGAGGTTAGTGAGAAATGGAGACTCGGAAGGTCGATACACAGATAGATATTACCAAAGAGATTTGCCCGATGACGTACGTGAAAACCAAGCTCAAGCTTGAAACCATGTCTTCGGGGCAGGTGCTCGAAGTCATACTCAGGGACGGGGAGCCATTAACCAACGTTCCCAAGAGTATCAAGGCCGAAGGGCATAAAATTCTCGATGTCAGGCAGGATGGAGAGTTCTACAAACTCCTTATTGAGCGTCGTTGATGGATTATTCCCTGGCAAGAAAAAAATCGCTTGAAACGAGACTGAAGAAGGCGGATTCCGTAATCGATTTGGTCGGGGATACCCCGCTTATCAAGCTGACTCACGTTACGGAGGGTCTCTCTCCCGGTGTCGAGGTCTACGCCAAGGCGGAATGGTTTAACCCCGGGGGCTCCGTAAAGGACAGGCCCGCCCTCTGGATGATACTCGACGGTATCCGCACCGGAAAGCTCACTGCCGATAAAATTCTAATGGATTCCTCCTCCGGGAACACGGCTATCGCCTACGCTATGATAGGCGCCGCCCTCGGGTATAAGGTGGAGCTAGTGATTCCTGAAAATATCAATATCGAGAGAAAAAAGACCCTTCAGGCCTTTGGCTCGAAGATAATATACTCAGACCCCCTCGAGGGGTCTGACGGGGCGATAAGGCTTGCGAGAAAGCTTAAGGCCGAAAACCCGGAAAAATATTTCATGCCCGATCAATACAACAACCCCGAGAACCCGAAATCGCATTACGATTCCACTGCCGTGGAAATCTGGGAGCAGACGGAGGGCAGGGTAACTCACTTTGTTGCCGGGCTTGGCACGAGCGGGACTTTTATGGGCACGTCGAAGAGGTTAAAGGAGCTCAATCCCGATATAGTAGCTATAGCGGTCGAGCCTGCCGAAGCCCTGCACGGGTTAGAAGGCATGAAGCATATGCCTACCTCGATCGTCCCCGGCATATACGATTCCGCCTACCCCGACGAGCTCATCAGGATTACTACGGAAGACGCCTATGATTTCATGAAGGATCTCCTGAAGAAGGAGGGGATCTTTATAGGTCATTCCGGCGGCGCCGTCGCCTTCGCGACAATCGAGTACGCGAAGAAGCTGAAAGAGGGCGTCCTTGTCACGGTTTTTCCGGACGGGGGGTACAGGTATCTGAGCGGGGGGATCTGGTGGTAAGGATTCTCGAGTCGGTTCACGGCGGGATTATAAAGCACGCAGAGTCGGGCTTCCCCCATGAGGTCTGCGGTGTGCTTATAGGGGCTGACGGCATGATCACGCATTATAGAGAATGCCGGAACCTCAACACCGAAAGGGCCCACGACAGGTATGACCTCGACCCCGTATCGTTTAAGGAGGCCGACGAATGGGCGAGGGGGAACGGCCTCGAGATAGTGGGCATATACCATTCGCACCCGGACCACCCGTCAATCGCCTCCGAAACGGACAGGCAGAGGGCGTGGCCCGAATGGGTATACGTGATTTTCTCTATAAACGGCGGTAAATATAACGATGCCCGGGCCTGGGTGCTCGAGGATTTCGATTCCGGGTTTATAGAAGACGCTGTAGAATTAGTAGAGGGCTGAGAGGAAAATGCGGTTAACGGAAGAGCAGATATACAGGTACAGCAGGCACATACTGCTGCCCGAGGTCGGGGGCGCCGGACAGGAGAAGCTCCTTAAATCCAGGGTGTTTTGCCTTGGCATGGGAGGGCTTGGATCGCCGATTGCCCTTTATCTGGCGGCTGCCGGCGTGGGCACTTTGGGGATCGCGGACTCCGACAATGTGGATATATCGAACCTCCACAGGCAGGTGCTCCATTACACCGAGGACATAGGCAAACCCAAAACGGAATCGGCCGGTGAGAAGCTCGAAAAGCTGAACCCGGACGTGAGTATCATCCTCCATGAAGGGCACGTTACAAAGGACAACATACGCGAGATCATAAGGGACTACGATATAGTCGTCGACGGCTCGGATAATTTCCCGACGAGATACCTTGCGAACGACGCGTGCTATTTCGAGAAGAAGACGCTCGTGTCGGGCGCAATATTCCAGTTCGAAGGACAGGTCGCCGTATTCAAGACACAAGCGGGCGGGGCCTGTTACAGGTGCCTCTATCCGGAGCTCCCGCCGAAGGGGATGGTCCCGAGCTGCCAGGAGGCGGGCATACTGGGCGCCGCGGCGGGCACGATAGGCACGATGCAGGCTTTAGAGACGCTCAAGCAGATACTCGGGATAGGCGAGCCGCTCACGGACCGCCTGCTCGTATTCAACGCCCTTAACATGTCGTTCAATTCGGTCGCGATCAAGAAAGACCCCGGCTGCCGGCTCTGCGGCGCAAGCCCCACGATCCACGGTGTCGAAGAGGTCTCACAGCCTGACTGCGATATCGAAGGCTCACCCCTTTCCTGAAGCCTCTCGAACTTGACAACCCCCCCTCGCTCCCACATACTAAACTCCCGAAAATCCACCTCGCTTTTTACGCACACTTAAGTCGGAGAATTCCTGAATGGATCTGAGCGAAGTTCTTAAAAGCACCCTGCTCATAGGCCCCGAAATCTCTTTAATTGTTGCCGGCATTGTACTCATGATCCTCGACCCGATAACCAAGGGCGAGGTGAAAAAAAACCTCTTCTGGATTGCCCTTGGCGGGCTCGCGGTCGGTTTTATTCTGAATTTAAAGAGGTTCGGCGGCGATACGTCCGCATTTTCAGGGGCGCTGTCGCTCGACCAGTTTGCCGCGTATTTCAACGTTATTTTCTTACTAGGCGCAGCAGTTGCAGTCGTTTTCTCAAAGGATTATTTGACCGGCTTCATACATTACACGAGCGAATTCTATGCCCTCATACTTTTTTCCACTTCAGGGATGATGATCCTGGCCTCGGCCACGGAATTCATGTCCCTTTTTCTCGGCTTCGAGATAATGTCCATTTCCGTTTACGTGATGTCGGCCTTTAACAGGGGCTCCCCGCGCTCGACCGAAGCGGGTATCAAATATCTCGTTTTAGGCGGCTTCTCCTCGGCGATACTCCTTTACGGGATAGCCCTTCTTTACGGTGCGTCGGGCTCGATTTATCTCAGCGAAATATTCAAGAATTTCGACGTCGCGAACCCGCTTTTCGTAGCCGGAAGCGCACTCGTGCTCGTGGGATTCCTCTTCAAGATAGGCGCGTTCCCCCTCCACCAGTGGGTGCCCGACGTTTACGAAGGGGCCCCCATGACGGCTACCGCTTTTATGTCAGTCGGGGTGAAGGCCGCAGCCTTCGCGATTCTGCTGAGGGTGATTTTCGAGGGTTTCTACCAGCTCCAGGTGAGCATAATGCCCGTCCTCTGGATCGTCGCGATATTCACAATGATAGTCGGCAATATTGCGGCCATAACCCAGAAGAGCATAAAACGCATGCTCGCATACTCGAGCATCGCGCACGCGGGATATGCACTCGTGGGCGTTGTAGCGGCTTACGGGGGGAAGGAGCTCGGCGTCGGGAGCGTTATTTACTATCTGTTCGCATACACGTTCATGAACCTGGGGGCATTCGGAGTGTTGTCGTACCTCTCCCGCGACGGGCATGAGTGCGAGACGTTCGAGGACATTGCGGGGCTCTGGGGCAAGCGGCCGTTCCTCGCCCTGGCGCTTGGCGTATTCATGTTCTCGTTGGCCGGCATACCGCCCACTATAGGCTTCTTCGCAAAGTACAGGGTGTTCTTATCCGCCGTGCAGGCCGGATTTTACTGGCTCGCCGTAATCGGCATACTGAGCAGCGTAGTCTCCGCCTATTATTATCTGAGAGTGCTTGTGTATGCGTACATGAAGGAAGAGACAGTCGCCTTCCCGTCATTCAAAATCGCGTCCTCGGTCGCGCTTGTCGTCCTTTCCCTGGGAACGCTTCTCCTGGGCGTGTTCCCGCTCGACTCCTGGGACCTGGCTATAAAGGCAGCGGGCTCCGTTCTGATGGCGTTTCACGGCGGCTGAGCAATTCTAATTTCCTGCTTTTATTAGATAATTTCCCTTTTCTGTCAGTGGTTCCCGCCTGATTGTGTGAAGCCGCGCGCATTCATAGGTCAATTTATTCCTGTATTGGGTGAGTGTAACTTTGAAAATCAACAATTTTGATTACTTATCCCGAATATTGTATAATTAGCTTTAAGAATAGATGGCTAAAAGAAAAAGCAGTACCCGACAGGAATCCTCCGACTATATAGTCCGGGAGATCATAGCCGCACTTTTATTCACGGTCGGGCTATTCTCGGCCCTGAGCCTCGTTTTCTACAGTGGAAAAACAGGCGTCGACGTCAAGGGCGCCATGGGTTCCATAGGAGTTTACATATCGGGCATTCTCGGAATGGCGTTCGGCGTATGCGCCTTCGTCGTGCCGCTAGTCCTCTTTTATACGTCGGTCGTCGTTTTCATAAACCGGGCCGGCGGTAACCTCTATAGAAAGACCGCCTCCGCATTCCTCCTCCTTGTTTCCGTCATGGTGCTACTGGGGCTTCTGTACCCGAATACGGAGCTTCTCGGCTTCACCCCCGCCGGGGGGCGGGCAGGAGATACTGTCGCCTCTATAATGAGGGACAGCGTCGCCGGGGACATCGGCTCATACCTCATTGTAACCATAGTCCTTCTCGTGAGTTTAATAATAATATCGGGGATTGCTCTCTCGGATTTACTGGGGGCGCTCGGTAGTGTTTCGATTTTTATAGCGGAGAAATCGTACGCATTGTCGAAGTTTTTCGTCGTGGCGTCCGGGGAATTTTTCATATATCTAACAAAATCCCTATCCAGACCGAAGATGCGCGCCGAGGTAAGGACCGCGCGCACCAAAGGAAACGGCATCATAAAGCTTAATGGGAAGAAGAAGGCCGGGGACGATATAGACCTTTTCGATGACGATTTCCGCGAGGAGGATGAGGAGGAAGAAGACGACGATGACCTCGAGGACGATAAGCCTGAAATAGTAGTGGAGCAGCCCAAGCTCAAGGGCCTGGAGGATTTCTTCACTAAAAAAGAAGTAATACATAGAGACTACAAACTCCCCCCTCCCGACCTGCTCGATCCGAAAATGGAATCCGCAGTGGAGATAGACCGGGACGCGGTTTACCAGAAGGCGAGGCTCATAGAGGAAAAGCTGAGGGACTTCGGCGTTTCGGGAAAGGTTACCGAAATAAGGCCGGGCCCGGTAATTACGATGTTCGAATATAAGCCCGCCCCCGGCATAAAGATTAACAGGATAGCGGCGCTTGAGAACGATCTGGCAATGGGTTTGAGCGCCCTCAGTATAAGGATAATAGCCCCGATCCCGGGGAAGGACGTAATCGGTATAGAGGTCCCTAACGCAAAAAGAGAGACGGTCGTGCTGAGGGAGCTTCTGGAAGACGTGGAGTTTTCCAAGAGGAAGTCCATGCTGACGCTCGCCCTCGGCAAGGACATATCGGGTCTTCCTTTTTACATGGACCTGAGGAGAGCTCCCCACCTGATGATAGCCGGTACGACCGGCTCGGGAAAGAGCGTGCTCCTGAACGCGGTTATCACCAGCATGCTCTACAAAGCGAGCCCTTACGAGCTGAAATTCATAATGATAGACCCGAAGATGCTGGAGCTTTCGGTCTATGAGGACATCCCTCACCTTCTACACCCCGTGGTCACCGAGCCGAAAAAGGCGGCGGCCGCCCTCAGGTGGGCCGTGGAGGAGATGGAAAAGAGGTACAGGATCCTGTCCGAGGAGGGCGTGAGGGACATCGAGACGCACAACAAAAACGTCGAGAAGCTCAGGTCGGAAGACAAGTGGGACAAGCTCCTCCCTTACATAGTCATAGTGCTCGACGAGCTTGCCGACCTGATGATGATTGCGCCGAATGAATTAAAGGAATCGATTACCAGGCTCTCTCAGAAGGCGCGCGCCGCGGGTATTCACCTGATAGTCGCGACACAGCGCCCGTCGGCGGATATAGTGGCGGGTCTTATAAAGGCGAATTTCCCGGCCAGGATATCGTTCCTCGTATCGTCGAAGATAGACTCCCGTATAATTCTCGACACGGGCGGGGCGGAGAGGCTCCTCGGGAAGGGGGACATGCTCTTCCTCGAGCCCGGGACATCGAAGCTCCTGAGGATTCAGGGCGCTTTGATATCGGACGAGGAAAGGGAGGGGATAACCGAGTATATCAAATCCCAGGGCAAGCCCGTATACAACGAAGAGATTACGTATATAGAGGAATCGGAGGGCGGCGAAGACCTCGAGAGCGAAAAGGACGAGCTCTATTTCGATGCGCTCAGGACGATAGCCGAGACCGGTCAGGCCTCGATATCCATGCTCCAGAGGAAGCTCAAAATAGGTTATAATAGGGCTGCCCGGATAGTGGAAATAATGGAAAAAGAGGGCGTGGTCGGTCCCCAGGAAGTCGCCGGGAAGCCGAGGGAAGTATTTATAGATTTAAGTCAGATAAACGAGAGGCGCACGAGTTGAAAAAGATCATTTTAGTCATTTTGGGGTTATTATTTACATCGACTGCCGGATATTCCGTGCAGAACGAAAGCATTGACGTCGTAGTCGACAAGATTCAGAAGAAGTACGAAGACATAGAGGATTTCCATGCGGATTTTATTCAGGAGGCCACGGTCAAAGCCTTGAACACTGTGCAGAAATCGGACGGCGAGGTCTGGTTTAAGAAGCCGGGAAAGATGAGATGGAATTACTATGAGCCGTATAAGGACCAGATAGTGTCGGACGGGCGTACACTATGGTTCTACAACGAAGAGGAAAAGCAGGTGATAGAATCCCCACTTAATCAGGTCTCGGACACAGAGAGTACGTCCACACTGCTTTCGGGGTTAGGCAAAATAAAGGACCTCTACAAAACCAGCTTCACCGAATCCGGGGAATTCGAGGCCGACGGGAGCTACCTTATCGACCTCAGGCCGAAGGAGGAAGGGGAAGATTACAACAAGGTAACCCTGGCCATAAACAAGAGTACGATGATGGTGAACACGCTCTATCTCTACGACCCTTTCGGGAATTTGACCAAGGTTTTATTGAAGAATGTAGAAGTCGATAAAGGGGTTTCGGATTCTTTGTTCGATTTCAAGGCGCCGAGCGGTGTCGAGATAATAAAACCTCCGACGTCAGCCGCCGGGCAATAAGAAACCGGAATGGAGGATTTGTCCATGAGAGGATTACTGACTTCATGTTCGATTGCGGCGATGGTTGTTTTGATTAGCGTACTAGCTTATTCCCAGGACCAGGGATTCAGCCCCACTATGGCACAGCAAAATTTCGCCGTGGAAGTAAAGTCGCTCCCGGACGTCATACAGGCCTCCTGGCAGTCGTCCCTCGATTTATGGGTTTACGCCGACGGCGTGAACCAGGCAAACGCGCAGGCGGTGGCGGACAAGGTCATACTCCTCGCGCAGACGGACCTGGGACAGAGCCTCTGCGTCCACGTACACAACGGCGACTTCAATCCGCTCGCGACCAAATGCTGGTCGTCTCTCTGATATCCCGACCCATAATATCCTGAAATTAGATAACAGGGCCCTCATACGGTTTAGGTGAGCGCTTAATTTATTTTTTCCGGTGAGTCCGGTGAGGCGGGATGATGCAGTTATAGCTACCTGTCTATCTCGCCGAGCACGATGTCGAGGCTGCCGATGGCGGCGATGACGTCGGCCAGGAGCCTGCCTTTGACCATGTTCGGAAGGGCCTGCATGTTGACGAAAGAAGGCCCCCTCACGCGCATCCTGTAGGGTTTTCCGGTGCCGTCGCTCACGAGATAATAGGAGAGCTCGCCCTTCGGGTTCTCTACCGCGTGCTGGACCTCCCCTGCCGGGGGTTTGAACCCTTCGTATACGAGGACGAAGTGCCTTATAAGGGACTCCATTCTCGTGTATGTGAGCTCCTTTTCGGGGAGCACCACGTCCGGCAAGTCTGCCGCGTATGGGCCGTCGGGCAGGTTGTTTATACCCTGCTCGATGATCCTGAGGCTCTGGCGCATCTCTTCCATCCTGCAGAGGAACCTCGAGTACGCGTCTCCTTCATTGGCGACCGGAATCTCGAAATCATAGTTCTCATACCCGAGATAGGGCATAGCCTTCCGCACATCGTAGGGCACGCCGCTCCCCCTGAGGGCAGGGCCCGTGAGCCCGAGGTCTATCGCGTCCTCAGCGCTGATCGTGGCGACGCCTTTCGTCCTGTCGATCCATATCCGGTTCCTCGTGAGGAGGTTATCCACTTCGGCAAGCGTGGCCGGAAATACCTTCAGGAAATTCCTGACCTTCTCTTCGAAATCGTCGGGGAGGTCGAGCGGCAGTCCGCCGACCCTCGGATAGGAAGTCGTGAGTCTCGCCCCGCATACGGTCTCGAGTATATCGTATATCCGCTCCCTTTCCTTAAAGCAGTAGAGGAATGCGCTCATGGCGCCCAGGTCGAGCGCGTTTGTCCCGATTCCGACCAAGTGCGACTCGATCCTGCCGAGCTCGAAGAGTATTACCTCGGCCGTCTTTGCCCTCTCGGGGATCGCGTCCTGTATGCCGAGCAATTTTTCGACTGTCAGTATATAACCTATGTTATTGCAGATGGAGGCCAGATAATCCATCCTGTCCGTGTACGGCAGGCACTGCTGGTAAGTAATATGCTCGCAGAGCTTTTCGATACCCCTGTGGAGGTAGCCGATATAAGGGACCGCCTTCACCACGGTCTCGCCGTCGAGATAAAGCACTACGCGCAGGACCCCGTGAGTGGCCGGATGCTGGGGCCCCATGTTCAGCATCATGGTCTCGGTCCTTATGCCGGTATCGGCGTTAAAATTGGCTTCCTGACTGATGAATTCCACTCTTTCCATTAGTCGCCTCCCTCTCTGAGCGCCCTTTCGAACGAACGCTTGGAGGCCTCGCGGTCCCTGACATCGAAGTCCTTCCTGAGGGGGAAGGGCTCGTAGTCCTCGGGCATGAGAATCCGCCTGAGATCGGGGTGGCCGGTGAATACGATGCCGAACATATCGTAAACCTCTCTTTCGAGCCAGTCGGCTCCGCTCCAGATATGCGTTACGGAATCTATTTTGGGATTGTCCCCATGGACTTCGGCTTTCAGTCTCAATCTGACATTTTCATCGATTTCAGGCCCGAACCTGTGGACGTGATAGACGACCTCGTATCGGGGCGTCCTGATTTCGAGATAGTCCACGGCGGTGAGATCGGCCAGGAACGTGAATCCGAACGAGGATTTAAGGTTTGAGCAGACGCCTGAAATCCTGTCTTTGTCTATGATGAGGGTCGTTTCCCCTCTGTATTCGATCCTTTCTTTTACGGCCCCGGGGTATGCGGAATTTATGGCTTCTATAAGGGAATCGAAATCGAAACTCATAATATCGGAGCCCCTTCGAGATCGATCTTTTTCTGTATCTTCATGACTGCGTCTATAACGGCTTCGGGCCTCGGCGGGCACCCTCCTACATACACGTCCACGGGCAGGAATTCGTCGATCCCCTGAACGACGGCGTAGCTGTCGAAGGGACCGCCGCCGCAGGTACAGGAGCCCATCGCGATAACCCATTTGGGTTCGGGCATCTGATCGTATATCATCCTGCAGACGGACGCCATTTTGTATGTAATAGTGCCCGATACGATCATAAGGTCGGCCTGCCTCGGCGAGAAACGGGCTACTTCCGCGCCGAACCTCGAGAGGTCGAACCTCGAAGCGAATACGCCCATCATTTCAATTGCGCAGCACGCTGTTCCGAACGGCATCGGCCAGAGGCTGTTCTTTCTCCCCCAGTTGGCGAACGCCTCTATGGTGGTCGTGATGAATCCGTCACCGCCCAGCAGCGAATTCGAGTTTACTCCCATTCGAGTGCTCCTTTTTTCACAATATAAAAGTACCCGCCCAGAATGATTATCAGAAACACTATGATTTCTACGAATGCCAGAATTCCGAGCTCTTTAAAGACCACGGCCCAGGCGAAGAGGAACACGGCCTCCACATCGAAAAGTATAAATAACGCGCCTACGAGATAGTACTTTATCGAAAACTTCCCCCGCGTGTCTCCCGTGGGGGGTATTCCCGACTCGTAAGGGGACAGTTTCCGACTGGAGTCGCGCCTCGGTCCGAGCGCCGCCGATAAACCCAGCATAGCGGCCGCAAGCGCTATCGCAAGTATCATTATTATTAATATGGGGATATAGCCGCTGAGCACAGAATTAGATTAAGTTGTGCATGAGAATTGTCAAGAATTTCTACAGTCATTTGCGGAGAAGTCCCGGGCGCTTCGAGGGAGGGATGAATGTCGGGTCTGATATGTTAGAATTAATTCAAATTTGCAAGGGGGGCGGCAATGCTAAAGATGCTCGCGTTAACGGTATTCTCTATATTCTTTGCACATGGCTCTTATGCGGACGTACTATTCGTTATGGAGCAGAAAGAGATGAGCCCGGCATCGGTCGGTCAGATAAAGGGCAAGGTGAAGGACAACAACCTGCGCATGGATTTTTATGAGAACGGGACGGAGCTCGAAGGCTCGATGGTATTCCGCGGCGACAAGAACGAGGTAATAATGATCAATCACGACGACAAGACTTACCTCGTCATGGACGAAGCGGCGATGAATTCGCTGGCTACGCAGTTCGAGCAGGCGATGAGCCAGATGGAGGCGGCGATGAAGGATATGCCCCCGGATCAGCAGGAAAAAATGAAAGAGATGATGAGGCAGAAGATGCCGGGTGCCGGCGGGGGCAAGTATATCGAGCCCGTATTAAAAAAAGCGGGGGAAGGGAATGTGAACGGGGTCTCGTGCACGAAATACGACGTTTTCAAAGGGGATGAAAAGGTGAGGCAGCACTGCGTCGCCAATTGGAACAGTATTGAGGGGGGACAGGAAATGATGGCCGTTATGCTCCGCATGGCGGATTTTATGGACCAGATGGCTAAATCCTTTTCGAAGGGCGGGAGCATGATCGGAGAGCAGGTACAGTTCGAGAGGAACGTTTTCAACCAGCTGAGGCAGCTTAACGGCTTCCCGATAGAGACGTTAGAATACGATGAGGGGAAGGTAGACGCGGAATCGACGTTCAAATCGTCTGAGAAGACCAGCGTCGATCCGTCCGACATGGAGCCCCCCGCGGGCTATGCCAGGCAGAATACGAGCACGAATTGATAGGGCCCGGTTTGATAAAGCACACGGCTGCAAAAGGAGATATGCCAGCGATGAATCGTGACAATTTAAAACTCCATAATTTACCTTCAATAAAACTAACCTGCTTTCTCGCTTTCATTACATGCGCCTGCTTCGCATTAATGCCCGCGGAATACGCCCGCTCGGAAAAAACCGTCTGTGATTTTCAGAACAGGGAATGTTTTACGGAGGCGGGTTACCCGGCCTGTTACAATAAAATCGATATTCAGAAGTATTACCAATTTACGGAAGCGGGGCAGGGCGCGCTCGCTGAGCAGCTCGTTTCGGACGACACGCGCTGCATTAAGCTGAACGGGAACGAAAAGGCGTCGATGATGGATAAAAGCCAGGGCTTCGTCAAGTTCGTAATGAGAGGAAGCAACAAGACCCTCTGGGCCAAGAGGGAGGCCCTTTACGCGAATTGACGCCCGTAGATTTCAAAGGAGATTATTTCTTGATAGTGAGGCTCAACAAATACCTCTCCATGTGCGGGGTCGCATCGAGGAGAAAGGCGGACGAGCTCATTGAGAGCGGCGGGGTCAAGATAAACGGGAGGGTCGTGAGGGAGCTCGGGCGCAATATAGATACCGAATCGGACGAGATCGAGGTGTTGGGGAACGTGCTCGCCCCTGAGTTAAAAAGATACGTAATCTTGAATAAGCCGAAACTCTACATAACGGCGCTCGGCGAGGGGCAGGACAAGAAGAAAACGATAGAAGAGCTTATAAAGGGCATACCCGAGAGGGTGTTCCCGGTCGGCAGGCTCGATTACGACGCCGAGGGTCTGATCATACTCACGAACGACGGGGATCTAGCCAACAAGATACTCCATCCGAAGTACGAGCTTCCCAAGGTATACAGGGCGAGGGTGAAGGGCGTTATAGGCAGCGACGCCTGCTTGCGAATGCAGGCCGGCACCGAGCTCGAAGACGGCCCTGCCAAGCCCGACTCGATAAAAATAGTAAAAAATGACGGGGTATCGACCACGGTCGAGCTGTCCTTCCACGAGGGGAGGAACCACCTCGTCAAGAGGTTCTTCGCGAAATTCGGCCATCCCGTGCTGCAGCTCACGCGGATGTCTGTAGGCCCGATAAAGATAGGGAGCCTGGAGAGGGGCAGGTGGAGGGACCTGACCGCATCCGAGCTCAAAACGCTCAACCGCGCCATTGAGAAGGCGGGCTAAGACCGGGCTGTATCAATTATAGATATTATGGTAGGATTCTGCGGTGAATTAGAACTCAAAACCAGTTGACGGGCTTTTCGGCGTCCGCTTAACCCGATTCTCTCATCCGCGAGGAAACATCCAAATATGCTCATTACGTTCGAAGGTATAGAAGGCAGCGGCAAATCCACACAGGCGAATCTCCTGAATGAATTTCTGTTGGGGAAGGGGTACAAGGTCACGGTAACGAGAGAGCCCGGCTGGGGACACCTGGGAAATCTCATACGGACGATTATACTGGACGAGAGGGAATTGGTGCTGACGCCGATGGCCGAGCTCTTTCTTTTTTGCGCCGACAGGGCCCAGCACGTCAAAGACTTCATAGAGCCTAAACTGAAAAACGGTGAAATCGTGATATGCGACAGGTTTTACGACTCCACCATAGTCTATCAGGGCTACGGAAGGAAGCTCGATATGAGGCTCGTAAACAAGGCCGCAAAGGCCTCGGCGCTGGACGTCACCCCGGATATCACATTCCTTTTGAACCTGCCGGTAAGGGAGGGGTTGACGAGACTCAAGGAGAGGGGGTCCATCACGAAGATGGACGAGGAGCCCCACGAATTCCACGAGCTTATCAGGCAGGGCTATATCCTCATCGCGCGGAGGGAGCCCGAAAGGATAAAGAGCATAAATGCGGACAGGGATATACCCGCGGTGCATGAGGAGATATGTTCACTCGTGACGGAGCGTCTTTCGCCGCAGTGAATATGACGGATTACACGTCACCCGGTTTCACTTCATGCGTACATGGAGAGAGATGTTCGAAGGAATAATAGGCCACGATTTTCAAAAAAATATTCTTCTGCGCGCCGCGCGCGATAATCTGGCGTCGCATTCATACCTCTTTGCGGGCCCCGACGGGATAGGCAAGAAGATGGTTGCGGTCGAATTCGCCAAGCTCCTTAACTGCGGGGGGGCCGCGCCCGGTCCGGAGGAGAAGTGCGGATGCGCCTCATGCAGGAAGATAGAGAAGGGAATACACCCGGACGTAGTACTCATCGAATTTACAGGCGTTAAGAATATCAAAGTCGATCAGGTCCGTGACGAAGTCGAAGAGAGGCTCTATCTAAGGCCTTTCGAAGGCAGGTTTAAGGTCGTTATCGTCGATGAGTCGGAAAGGATGAACCAGAGCGCCCAGAGCGCATTTCTGAAGACCCTCGAAGAACCGCCTCCCGACTCCGTGATTATTCTCGTAACTTCGCGTCCGGACTCCCTCCTCCCCACTCTCAGGTCGAGGTGCCAGACGGTCGAATTCAACGCTTTGCCGGATGACCTTGTCGCGGGAGTACTGAGAGAACGCGCCGGGATGTCTCCCGAAGAAGCCCTCCTCTCCTCGAGGCTCTCAGGCGGGAGCATAGGCAAGGCCCTCGGGCTCGACGGCGGCTTGCTCGAGTGGAGGAGGGAGCTGATCGCCAGGCTCGGAAGCATGAGGAAAAATTCGGCTTCCGATATCTCAAGCCTGTCCGAGCATATTTCATCAGGTGCTTCCAATGACGAAACAGAAAGGCTCGAGCTCGGTTTCAGGTTTATTATGCTCTGGATTCGCGACCTCGCCCTCGCAAGGATAGGCTCCGACCGTATCACGAACACGGACTTCATGGAATCGATCAATAACGCCGCCCGGAAATGGGACGTGAACGATTTACTCGAGATGGAGAGACAAGTCGAGAGGGCTTGGTATGATATAGTCCGGGCGAACGCCAATACGAAGCTCGTACTGGATAACCTCTTCTTAAAATTGTCCGTGAATGCCGGTACGAATTGATTTATCGTCAGCGCAGGATTTATTGAGGAGGGGTGGGATATTTCCCCCGGAATACACGGGTTTGGAACGGAGACCTATATAAAAATGTCTAAAGCCTTTTACGTCACTACACCCATTTATTACGTAAACGACGTGCCGCACATAGGGCACGCGTATACGACGATAGCCGCTGACGCGATCGCGAGGTTCAGGAGGCTCAAGGGGGACAAGGTCTTTTTCCTCACGGGCACGGACGAGCACGGACAGAAGATCGAAAGGACTGCCGAGGCTCGCGGTGAGAAACCGATCGAGCTCGCGGACAGGGTTGTCAAGGGGTTCCAGAACCTCTCGCAGGCATTGAATATCACGAACGACGATTTCATAAGGACGACCGAGAAGCGCCACGAGAGGGCCGTAGTAGAGATTTTCAAGAGGATCGAGGACGCGGGCGATATATACCTCGACGAATACGAGGGATGGTACGACGTCAGGAACGAGGCGTTCATAACCGATACGCAGTATGAGGAGATTATGGTGCTCCCGGAGGAGAAGAGGCCCCTGATAGAAAGGGTAAAGGAGGAGAGTTATTTTTTCAGGCTTTCCCGGTATCAGGACAGGCTGCTCGATCACTACAGACAATTCCCCGGGTTCGTTCAGCCGGGGTACAGGATGAACGAGGTCGCCCGCTTCGTCGAGGGGGGCTTGAAAGACCTGAGCGTAAGCCGTACTACTTTTAACTGGGGCATACCCGTACCCGGGAACCCGCGGCACGTCATATACGTGTGGTTCGACGCGCTCACCAACTATATCACCGGCGCCGGCTTCCCTGACGACCCGGAGAGGTTCGCGGGCATCTGGCCGGCGGATATACACCTGGTCGGAAAGGACATACTCCGCTTCCACGCGGTTTTCTGGCCTGCATTCCTCATGTCGGCAAAGATACCTCTTCCGAAGACCGTATTCGCGCACGGCTGGTGGACGGTCGAGGGGGAAAAGATGTCGAAGTCGCTCGGCAACGTGGTCGACCCCTATCAGATGGCGGACGAATTCGGGGCGGATGTCTTCAGGTACTTTCTTCTGAGGGAAATACCCTTCGGGCAGGACGGGGACTTCTCGAAAAACGCGATCGTGTCCAGGGTGAACGGGGACCTCGCGAACGGGCTCGGGAACCTGGTCAGCCGTACGCTCGGCATGCTGGAGAGATACCGGGGGGGGAAGATACCCGCGCCGGGCCCCTTCGGCGGGAGTGAGAAGTCCATACACGATGCGGCGTTATCCCTTATGGGGCAGGTGGACGAGGCGATGATTGAAATTGCCTTTCATAAAGCGCTGGGCGCGATATGGGAGTTCATTGCCCTCGTCAATAAGTACGTGGACGAAGAGTCCCCCTGGACGCTCGCGAAGGAGAAGAAAGAGGAAAGGCTCGACACGGTGCTTTTTACGATATCCCGCTCGATCGGCGTAGATCTCCATACTCATGTGTCCCTTTATGCCGTCGTCATCGGAGGAGATATGGAAGAGGCTCGGCTCCCCGGAGCCGTTTTCCTCGCTCACGCTCTCGGACGCCGGGAACCCGGACTTGATCAAGCCCGGTCAGGCCGTGGTCAAAGGGAGCAGTCTTTTTCCCAGATACGAGGAGAAAACCTTATAATACCGCACCCCCGGAATCCCCGCCCCGCTTGCTGCCCGGTTCATTAGAAGCATCATCCTAATTTGTTCTATATATGCATTTTTTGCACAATTCGGGCAATTTTTGCATTTCCACCCATGGCACACCGCCGTTTCATCGCCAATATCTTTAATAGTTACAACTACTTACTTGTATGCCGATTCTGGCATAATACTTGCACTTTAATAAATGTCTTGTAATTACGGGGTGAAAATGACTTCGTTTTCGAATGAGAATGGCTTTACCTTCACCGAGATAATGATCGCTGTAACGATCATGGCCCTTGGATTTCTTGCAATGGCTCAAATGCAATTCCTTTCTCTCAGGCAGAAGCAGCTTGCGGAGCAGGGGACATCCGCCTCGAATATCATCCAGTTCATATCGGACAGGGACGTGGAGGAGGTAAAAAGGGCACATTTGCTTAACTCTATTGCATTCATGGAGGCGCAGGCGGGGAGGCTTGTTGCGGGCAGCGATTCGGAGCCCCACTTACAGTACTGTAAAACGAGCAACTCGAAGAGGATGTGCGACGCCTGCCCCTGTGACCCTCTGGCTGAAGTAACCCCCGACCCGAGTCAGGCCCTTGAGATAACGTGCGCAGTCATCAACGTTCATGATTTCGATCCTAAAAAAGTTTCATTCAAGGGCACTGTTGGACAGTGCTCTGGAGGTGCGGGTGATTCCCTGGTGGTGGTGAAACGGGTCGCTTCGGATACGGATGATACGGTCGACCCTCCGGAGACTATGTTGAACGTAACTTACGGTATAAAGACAAAGAGCCAGTTTGCGGAAACAGGGTTTGGAGGCATCAGCAAGAAAGATACGCTCGCGATCCAGAATATGGTTTTCAGCGCCCACGAGGAAGACTGGAGTCAGTTTATTCCTGCATGGACGGAAGTAATGGTTCCGCATGTGCCTTGACGGATGATGAATAAAGACCGGAGACAGAAATGAACAACAGGGGATTCACTATGATCGAGCTCATGATTGCCGTATCGATACTGGCAATCATAATAGCGGGCATGACGATCGCGCTCCAGCAGCAGCAGCGGCAGTTCAAAATGACTAAAGAAGCGGTCGACACGGATCAGACGGCGAGAGCCGTGCTGGATTATCTCGCGACCGAGATCAGGAACGCGGGCTCGCGCCAGGGTAAGACGTTCGCGGTCCAATTTTTTAACGGCGGAAGCGACGGGAACAATCCCTGCACTGTAGATACAAACAAAGAAGGCTCTGCCAACTCCCCTCCCGACTGCGTTACTTTATATACATGGGATATCTCGCGGGGTCAGGACGGGACCGATTTGCCGTCCATACCCGGATTGATCGAGGTGGTTCAGAACAATCCGCTTCAGCTCAGGCTCCCTCCCCAGTGGTTTGATGAGGATACCAACACATTGATAGGGGGGACCGCGGATGGCACGGACATCCTTCTCGGTTTAAGGTCTCGAACGGCTATCTGCAATCCTGACAGCACGGTTAACTGCAGCCTGGAACCGGAACGGTGCACCGAGTGCTCGGTTATTCTGCGTGCGAGCGTCGACGGCAGCACCAAGACCGCGACCATAGATTCGCTCGAGGACATTAAAGCGCATAATCTTCCTGTGTCGAATTTCAGCGGGTTTTCTGAATTTATCAACGGGACGGCGGTTAACGGTGTCAATTACGGGATCTTGCCGACTTTTTCCTCTCTGCCGTCTGAAATGACTATCGTCACATCCAAGACGCTGCGGGTGGACCTCGCTGATAACGAGCTTCTGCTGCAGCAGAACAACGGCCAGGTTTTGCCGATTGCCGGCGGGGTAAATGCGCCCGGCATCGTCGATTTCCAGCTGATCTTTAATCTTCAGGACTCGAACGGGGGCATCACGAAAGTCGGGGTTCCCCTTGCCGCAAATAATGGAATGTATCCCGACTTCGCGGCCGCGGCTTTAAACGGAAGGGAGCAGGACATAAGGTCGGTCGAAATATATATAGTGGTGAAGTCCAAGATAAAGCCGCAGAAGATGCAGGGCGGCCAATACACGCAGACCCTTCCCGCAATCGCCGACGTATTGGAGAGGACCGTCGCCGCGCCGTCCACGACCACGGCCGAGCCGGAGGAAGGATATACATACCGCATTTTATCCACGACTGTCTATATGAGGAATCATTCGAGAGAGGAATTCGGTTAAACATATGAAGCTGTTAATAAAAAAGACTAAAGCGGCTGAAAGTGCAATCATGAAAAATCCCCCTTTACACGTATACAAGAACGAAGAGGGTGTCGCGATAATAATGGCGCTGATTATGCTCCTCGTGATGTCCGTGCTCGCGACTACTGTTTCCTTCAATTCGAATAACGATTTCCGCGCCATGTCGAACTACAAGCAGGGCCAGGAAGCATTCCTTGCGGCCGAGAATTGCGTCCGTCAGGGGAGAAAAAGGTTCGAGATCATCGGAATAGAGGTCCTTTACTTCCTCCTCCAGAATAAGGATACGGTGAGCCTGGGGGAAGGCAGCGCGAGCGAACTCCTTGTTCTGGACGAGGACCTGGAAAACGGGGCCAGGTGCAGGTCGGGCCCGAGGTCTCTCGACAGCGCTACGGAGGGCTCGGGCCAGATAATAGAGATACCCCCAATCACAAAGACGATACAGAGGCCGCTCAAGAATACCAGCATGTCGACCAGCGCCTCCGGGGGCGCGGGCCTTGTACCCGTGACATTTCGAGTCACCGGTAAGGACGAGGGGGATAAGGACATTGACGACGTTAAGGATACGATAAATACGGGCACTGAAGTCGCAGCCGGTTTTGAGACCTTCATACCCGGAAACGCGAACCAGATGTATTCGCAATAATGCGGGACGGGAATGAGCCGTGGATGACAGTGAATCTGAGGAGTGAAAATAATCGAATGCCGGAAACCAAAATGAACATTAAAACGAAATTCGGGACTCACAGGACAAAGATATTCAGCCTGATTCTGCTCCTTCTTTTCGTAACCGGGGCGCAGGGGGAGCCTATCAAGAAGAACGAGATCGAAGACCTGAACATTGTCATATCCCAGATCGTCGGCGGCGAGCCCAACGTACTACTTATAACGGATTATTCCGGCTCTATGCTCAGGAGCTGGGGGGGAGGACAGGTCGGGAACTGGGACGAGGAAGACGATAGCGGCGTTATAGAGGATTGCGAAGAGCTATTCGATTGTAATGATTTCACAGCCAATACTAATGCATACTCCCAGTGTACGAGGTCTGCCGCCCACTGCATGGAGAATATCGCCGACCTCTCAGTCTGCGGCTCGAAGAATCACAACGGGTTCGGAATAGTAGGAACTGAAGCTGATTTGACTTCACAAATCGATTGCATTCTCAACCCGCCGGGAGGCACGGGTCCGGCTTTGACTCAAGACCAAATAAATACCATCTTTGACGACGTATGCGGGAACAATGACAATGTTCTTATGGAAGACATCAATGCTTGTGACAACAACGGCATTCAGGATAATGAGTATTCCCAGGCCGCAGCGGCTATGGACTCCCTGGCGGGTTTTACAGAATGTGCTTCATTGCACTGCATAGGAGGGACTAGCCCTGGCTGTGATAATACAAGCGGATACGATGGTTTCAAAGGCTGTATTCAAGCCACTCAGGCCATTGATAAAAACAAGACTGAAAACTGCAAGGTCCCGGGAAATCCGGACTGTGACGGGAAGCCTCAATACGGGAGCAGCAGGATGGATATACTCCACAGCGTCCTATTTGACTTTCTCGACGCTGACGATTCCCTTGCAGATAAGATGTGCGACGACCCGAACAATCTTTACGACGGAACGAGCAACTCTGTCACGTGTCAGGAGTATATGTTCACACCATTCAGGAACGTAAGACAGATAGTCAGGGACGACGGGAACCCGGCTTCGAACAGGAGCCTGCCGATTACGGGCGCTACCGATACTAAACTCGCAAACGAGCTGACCGATGCGGACGGGGATGAGCTGGGTTTAAGAATACGTCCGCTTTCCTATTCGGGGAAAGGCCATTGGAATGGTTGTACTAGTATCGATACATACAGGCTGGCTCAGGGAGGATTCGCCGGGGCAAGCGAGTCTAACCTCAGGAACATATGGTCCTTCTACAGAAGGGAACGAGGAGACGGTGGCACGCCGCTCGCATGGGTTCTGGGATTCGACGACAGCAATAATAACGGCAATCAGGGCGGGAACGTGATCAACGACGATGCTCTCGGTGCGTTCAAGGTTGAGCTCCAGTCCGACCCGTCAATCGAATGCAGGCCCGAGTTCGTGATAATCATTACGGACGGTGAGGATACCTGCGCGGGCGATCCCAACGGCCAGAGCGGTCAGACGACGGGAGGTTTGACGACGAATGCGAACAGGAGAAGCTCCATACAGGCTGTCAGCAACTTGAGAACTTACTACTCGAGAAATGCCGTTCAGAATCAGGGAAATACATATAAAAAGGAAGTCCTCGTATTCGTAATCGGCTTGGGTATTAAAACACCTGAAGCCATGAGGACTTTGAACGCTATGGCGCTTGCGGGGGGAACTCATACTGAAGGGATAATTCAGCACACAGCTCCCGACGGGAATGAAGTCCCGGGCTCGGTAGACCTCAATGACCCGCTTATATTCCCTCAGGGTTCTGAATTTGACGTATTCAAAAATCTGGGAAAAGTAAAAGATATAGACACTGCGCCCGCGACGGCCCAGCTTCAGGGTTGTAAAAATACGACGGGAAACAGGAGTGAAAACGGTCAGTGCCAGTTTCAGAGCGTAAACATCTTTAATAACACTTTCTTTGATACCGGCGCTCCGTTTAACGACACCGACAAAAGACTCGAAGACTTCGCCTTCTTTGTAAACAGCCCGGAAGAGCTTGCGGATGCCCTACACGATATTGCCGGTCAGATAAAGATCTTCAGCACGTCCGGCGTGTCACCCACAGCTCCTCAGTCTTCTACAGCCATTGCGCTAAGAGACCGCATATACCTCTCGATTCTCACTCCAATAACGACTGAAAGGCTATGGCAAGGCAGGCTCGGGCTCTTCGGATTTGTAGATGTTCCGGAGAATGCCGGCAGCAAGGAAGTAATAAGGAGACCTCCTCCGGGCTCCGACCTTAACGAATCCTGTTGTGGTTGAAAGTCTCGCGATATTCGACGAAGAGGGCACTCTGAATGACAACGCCAAGCAGTTTTTCTGGGAGGCCGGGAAAGAGCTTGCCGAAAGGGATATCGTGTCTTCTGCGAGAAATCTCTATACGGTCGAGGCTCCCGATCTGATAGCCGGGGACAATGTGGAGGACCCTCCTTTTGGCGGGTCTGACTTCGAAACGACTGGAAACGTTATCAAATATAAAGGGCCGCTCGTGCCCCTCGATGACGACGATCAACCGATTAACCCGGGACAGTTCGGAATTGCGGACAGCGACGTAATCAATCCCATACCAGATTACTGCATCCCCTCGGGCGGAGCTGTAACCGATTGCGAGGGCTCTACGGGCACGATCGACTGCACTGATGTAACAACAACCGATTGCAGGACGTGCGTAAAAGAGTGTATGAGGGACAAGATTATAGAATTCCTTGTCGGAAATACGGGAATACCGACGGTCGGCGATCCCATGGGGTCGCCTTCTCTCGATCCCGCCCCCGCTCAGGTGGACGGCTCAGAGCCGTTTACGTCCATGGGATATAACTGCCCCGACCCCGAGGATCAGGACGGGGACGCGGACTTCGGCAGTCTTGATACATGTTCTGTCAGACTCGGGGATATATTCCATTCTAACCCTGTCGTCGTGGGCTCCCCGTCGCCGCTCTTTTTCGATGCCGGGTATCAGCAGTTCGCGGTCAACTTTAAAGACAGGTCGGCCGTTGTTTACGTAGGGGCTAATGACGGCATACTTCACGCCTTTCACGCGGGCGAGTTCAAGGACCCGAATGCGGAGGGCGCACAGGCAGATGATAAGACCAACCCGTTCACTCTCGAAGAGGAGATATTCCCCTTCTTCGACGAGGGCACGGGGTTCGAGCTATTCGGGATCGCAATGCCCACGTATCTGCCGGATTCTCTCGCCAATCCTCCGGGCTCGGCGGATTCTCCGGGAAACATCGTATTCGGCACTCCGACGCCGCCTGATTACAGGACCGGCGACTTTAAGACTTTCGTGCTCGACAATTTCGCGCAGAGGTCGTTCTCGGACGGCTCGCCCGTGATCGGGGACGTATTCCTGGACGGTTTCCCGAACGGTATCCAGCTGGGCGAAGACGCGCCTGATGAATGCGTAGAGTCCGTAGACACTGCAGACGGCGTTATTGACGTGTGCGGGAGGGAATGGCACACGGTGCTGATTTCAGGCTCTCACAACGGGGGAGGGGCTTATGTCGCCCTCGACGTGACGAATCCCGCCTGCGGCGAGAACTGCGGCACGTCCGATTCGCTTCATGAGCACATAGAAAACGGCAGCGACACCCTCGAATACCCGAAACATCTCTGGACCATATTCGACAACGATTTCGGAAACTCATGGTCTACGCCTTCCATGGGGAGGATAAGGCTTCAAATTACGGAGGGTGAAGAGACCAAGATAGTCGACAGATGGGTTATGTTCGTCGGGGGAGGCCTCGACCCACTCGATACCGATCCTACGAACGGGGTCGATTTCGGCAATGCGTTCGCGGTAATCGATATAAGCACAGGCAATGAGATATTCAAATTCCATCCCGACAACCCCATACCCGCGGGCGGTTCCGAGCCGGCCAATATAGAGGACATGGTATGCGATATTCCGAGCAGGGTGGCTTCGGTGGATATAAATTCAGACGGATATATGGACCTGGCATATTTCGGGGATACGTGCGGCAGGCTGTGGAGGTTCGATATCTCCATGCCGATAGTGGTAGACGGGAGCATCTCCGAAAGCGGACCGGACGGTAACCTCGATCTCGTGGCGGAAGACTGGACCGGGGGAGTTGTCTTTTGCGCGAATACCGACGGCGAGTGTTTCGACGATAATGATCAACCGGCTGTACCCACCACCAACGTGGAGCCGATTTATTTTGCTCCGACGATCGTTCTCGACGATCTTGGAAGACGTCATGTAATTTTCATGACCGGGGACAGGCGGGACCCCAGCAGCATATTAAAGTCCGGAAAGCTCTATAACTTTATCGACGACTACATACCGGCGTTTCTCGCGGGCGGGACTGCTGTAGGCGGGGGTGTCATAAAGACAGCTTCGACATTAATTTCAGACGGACAGGTGATTGAGCTTGCGGCGCAGTCCGGCGTGGAAGGGCAGTTCGTTTCATCCGCGTCTAACAATTTCAGCTCGGATCAGGGTGAGTTCGTGGTTAAATTCCCGAGCAACCTCGGCAATCCGGAGCTCGGGGAAAAGGGCTTCGGCGTGCCTGTCGTAATAAACAGGGTCCTGATATTTACCACTTATGCCCCGGAGCTCGATTCGTCAAACCCATGCAGCGGGGGCACGGGATTTGGAAGGATTTTCGCCCTCGATTTTATAACGGGGGCAGCGGCGCTTTCCCGCATCCCCGGGGTTAAGGACAGCGATATATTGAAGGGTTCTGAGCGCGCAGCAAGAACCTGGCTGCGGGCGCTACAGTCGCGGAAGGGATGCCGACCCCTGCGCAGCTTACTTTCGGAGCGAGGGGCTCGGTGCTTATGTCCGTGGCTTTCACGGGAGGCCCCGTCGCCGGCGGGTCTCAATTTATAATCTGGGAGCTTCCGCCTCTTCCGACGAGAACCCAAACGCTATTCTGGGAGGAGCTCCTCTAGGGAGCAGGGTCGATGAAGCAAAATCGGAATACACGCGGGTTCAGTCTCGTTGAGGTCCTGGTCGTGATTACGGTCATGGTAACCGTGCTTGCGCTCGGCACCTCCTATATAACCGGCAAATCCGCGCAGCGCCGCTCCGTGGACGGGGTCACGAACAATATCTCTTCCATGCTTCAGCTGGGCAAATTGAAGTCCGTAAGGGACGGGGTTGAGTACAGGGTAGTCTTCGCCCGCTGCGACGATATTGACGAATCGGATCCGGACTGTCCCTTCTGCAAAACCGATGCCGATTATGTCGAATATCAGGCCGGGGACAAGGAGGTCTCGCTGATTCTCGAAAGAGGGGACAGCAACTTGAGCTCCACAGTCTGGTGTATCCAGTCCGCTCATTCTAAGAAGTTCCAATCCGATCTGACCCTCGTTGCCTCAGTCAACCTCGGCCAGGCGGGAGAACCGCTGAATTTCACATTTGTCCCGAACGGTATGAGGAGGGATTTCGGGACCGACGCAGGCAGTGAAACATTGACGATAAGGCCGGCGAACGATTCCAAGGTGGAGAACTGCGGCCAGCTCAGCGTGTCTCCGGCCGGGGGGATTACGGCGGCCGAGGGCAAGTGGAACGGTTCAAACTGCATCCCGATCCTCGATTCCGGGGCTAATCCTACACCGGGTCCGTCTTAGGTGAATTATGTCTACGGGAATTTATTTCCCTGCTCGCATTATTCATTGACGCTATATCCATCGCCCCATTTCTGTCCGCCCTATAGCCTATACTATGACACTCCGCTCTTCTCCGCTCACTTCCTGACGATGTAGTAGTAGTTGATCGGGTCGTGGGGGAGCTCCTTTACTTCGATTTCTCCAAAACCTGCTTCCTTGAGCATTTCACAAGCGAGCTCCTTACCCCACATAGCGCCCAGTCCTCTTCCGCCCTGAGCGAGCGAGACAGTCATGCAATGTGTGCACGATACGGTATAAAGGAAAGGGGCGAGCGGATTGTCCATGTTCTTCTCGACGTGGCTCGATCCCTTGATATCCTGCATAAAGTAAACGCCGTCGTCTTTCAATGCCCCGTGTATATTGGATAACACGCGGCCCGGGTCCGCCTGATCGTGCACGGCATCGAAGGTCGTGATAAGATCGAACCTCTCCCTGTCCCGGAATCCGGAAGCGTCCCGTGTCTCGAATGTGATATTGGTCAGGGCGTATTCGTTCGCGCGCGACCGTCCCCGCTCAATCGCCTGCGGCAGAAGGTCATAGCCGGTGAATCTGCTGTTCGGATAAACCCTCGCCAATTCGAGAAGCGCGAAACCGCTTCCGCACCCGATGTCCAGCACCTCGATGCCGGAGTCGAGCCTGTCCTTGATGCCCGGTACGAGCGGGAGCAGGTGGTCGAGGAGGGGGACGACGACTGTCTGGTTGCTTTCTTCGGACATCACTTCGTTAAAACGTTTGAATTCTTCATAAGGGACGCCGCCTCCCTTTTTGAAGCACTCGACGATTTTGTCTTCGACCGAGCCCGCTATTGAGAGCCACTGGGTCGATACCGCGAAATTATTCGGCGTGGCCTTTCTTGTGAGCCAGGCTGCGTGCTCGACAGGCAGGTGATAGGTCCCGTTTTGCGGATCGTAGTCGACGATGCCGCCCGTTACCATCGCCCCAAGCCATTCGAGAACATAACGCTCGTTAAGCCCGGCCTTTTTGGCGATTTCGGTGCTTGTCGCAGGCGGCAGCTCGCCCATCGCATCGAATAAACCGGTCCTGTGCCCGATGGAAATCATTATGGTAAGCGCGCCGTTATTCAGAACGGAGAACATTTTTTCGGCGAACTCGTCCGATCTTGCCTGGTTGATGCCTGTGTTGCATGCACTGCACATTGTTAAATCTCCTCCTTGTGTATTGTTTTGTTTAGACAGACTAGTCTGTCTTTATCTTCTCAAAATTTTTTCTATACGAGTTTTTCTACAGCCTCGACGGCGCGCTCCAGGGGCCACGTATCGTTGTAGTTCTTGCTGGCTGCTATAGACCCCTCCAGGACGAGATAGTACGTATCCACGACCTCCTCCACATTGATATTCTTATATTTGGGGGTTGAGTTTTTTAAGTCCCGGACGACGTCTTTCAATATCGAACGGAATCTGTCTTCGTGCAGCTTGACCTCTTTTCGTATGGGGTGGCCGGGTTCGGTTATTTCTACCGCGATATTGCCGAATGCGCATCCGCGGAACTCCGTCTCCACTATATATTCTTTAACGCCTTTGATAATTGCCATGTATCTCTCATAGGGGTCGTGTAAGGCGTTGAGCATGTTTTTTATGGCATCTGTATCCAAACGGTCGAGTTCCCTCAGATATGCTATGCACAGCTCCTCTTTAGACTTGAAGTTGCTGTAGAACGTGGCTTTGGCAACCCCGGATTCCTCGATTATCTGATTGATACCGGTTTGATGATACCCCTGCCGATAGAAGAGATCGGTGGCGGTTTTAATTATTTTCTCCCTGCTCGAAAATGCCCTTACTTTCTGCATGGGTTTTATATTATATCAGACAGACCGGTCTGTCAAGTATGGTTTTAAATCCGGGTTAAAACCTTATAGCCGGCACGTGATAGGCCCCAGGGGGCAGGTATGCATTCAAATAATCAAGGTCGTGTAAATCGTCGAGTCGCGCGCCTTGGATGGGCCGGAGTCCGCTAGGATTATGCGGGTGTTCTATGTAGAATAGAAACGCGGGACGCATATGGGATTAGTACCGTCACAATTGTTACATGCTGACTTTCAGGAGGGCATTATGAGCGGAAGCAGCCGCATTGACGTCCTCGACGACGGGCCGCTCGTGGCGGAAGGACTCGACAAACCGGACAATTCAAAAGGCGATGATCTCGAAGTCAGAAAAAAGGTGGCGCTCTGCAGGTGCGGGGCTTCGGAGAATAAACCTTACTGTGACGGCTCGCATAAGGCAATAAGTTTTATTGACGAAAAGAATTGAAATCATCAGGAGTATAGGATATGGCTCTTACCCCTTCGAACATGCTGCCTTTGGGCACGAAAGCCCCGCATTTCAAGCTCCGGTGCGCGGTTAACGAAAAAGAGCTTAGTCTCGATGAGCTCAAGTCGGACAAGGCCACTGTCGTGATGTTTATTTGTAACCACTGCCCCTACGTCAAGCATGTGCAAAAGGGACTGGTCGAGCTCGCGAACGACTACATGCCGAAAGGCGTCGCCTTCATCGCCGTCAATTCCAACGACGTCGGGAAGTATCCCGAGGATTCCCCCGCCAATATGAAGCGCGTCGCCCTCAGCCTCGGCTATCCTTTCCCCTACCTCTTCGATGAAACTCAGGAAGTGGCGAGGGCCTATGCCGCCGCCTGCACGCCTGATTTTTACGTGTTCGACGCGGCTCTGAAACTGGCGTACAGGGGGCAGATGGACGATTCGAGGCCGGGAAACGGGAAGCCTGTAACGGGGAAGAATATAAGAGAAGCGCTCGACAGGCTTTTAAACGGTGAGCCTGTCGGTGAGGACCAGGCGCCGAGCATCGGCTGTAATATAAAGTGGAAATAGTCAGGGGAAATATCCGGCGCATATGGTCGGCACCCGTCACGTAAAAAATTTGCTTTCTCTCAGGCCCAATTCGCACAGGTTTTGTTTTGAGGTTCGGAGGTCTTAACATAATCCTAAAATATTCGATGTACTATTAATTGCGATGACGGATTCCGGTCATTCGATCTTACCGCGGCCGGCTTTTGATGTAGAATTATTTGGAGGCATACTGTGAGAGGAGCGCAATTCCCTATGGTTAAGAATATCGCTAAAGAGATACTATCATACATCCTCTGGCCGCTCCTGCTGGGTATCCCGATATTTATGGTTTATCTCGGGATAAAAGGCGGCAGGCCGACGCTCTACTTCAATATCGCGTATTTAAGCCTTGGGGTGTCACTATTCGTGCTCGAGAGGGTAATGCCGTATCGTGAAGAGTGGGTAAAGTCGGACGGGCAGGAATTCCCTGACTTCGCGCATACGATTCTCAACAAGGGTTTGATTCAATTAGCATTGTTCCTTTTGCTGATCAGCGGGATTATAGAGACCATGGGCCATAAATCCGCATACTCGTTCTGGCCGTCCGGGCTTCCCATGGCGGTTCAGGTCCTGATAGCGATGGTCGTGAGCGAATTCGGGCTTTACTGGAAGCACCGCCTGGCTCATACATGGGATTTCATGTGGCGCTTCCACTCCGTACACCACAGCGTCGAGAAGCTCTGGTTCTTCAACACCGGGAGGTTCCATTTCGTCGATACCTTGGGCGGCCTGCTTTTCAGCATACCGCTGCTCTTTATAATGGGTGTGCCGGGGGATGTATTTATATACTTCAGCTCGATTACCGCGTTCGTCGGCCTGCTCACCCATTGCAACGTATATATGCACGGGGGGATTCTGAACTATATTTTCATCACCCCCAACGTGCACAGGTGGCACCACTCCAGGAAAATAGAGGAAGGGAATAACAATTACGGAGAGAATCTCGTAATGTTCGATATCCTTTTCGGGACATACTACCACCCCAAGGACCGTCATGTAGGACCGCTGGGTATTAAAGAAGAAATGCCCAAGGCGTTCCTCAGCCAGCTGGCGGCGCCGTTCGTCTGGCATAAATACCGGAATAAACGTTAACCCGACTTTAAATTACTTCTTTCTCGTATAAACGATTTCCATCATACGGACTTCTTTGCCGTCTTTGCCGGCGGCGAACATCTCATACGTGTATTTATCCGGACCCAGGATAGTCGTAACGCCGCGGAACGATTTTTCTCCCCCTTCCTGGGGGCATGAAAATGAACCCTTTTCCGTAAATGATTTAGTGGAAGGATCATAAGTGCCGGAGCTCGACATCATTCCCGTCCCCATGTTATCTATCCAGATGCCGCTGTATTCTTTCGTCATATTGTCGTAGCCCATAATTCCCATGCCCAGGAACTCCTGGCCCATTGCCGTGCCTTTGGCTGTCTGCTCGAGGAACCGGCCCCCCAATATCCACTTTACCTCGCTCGCTCCGGTTGATTTCTGAGGCTGGGATTCCGGGGTTTCCCACCAGGTGACCGTATAATCCCAGGTGCCGACGAGCGGCTCGAGGGCTTTATGGCCTTCGCCGGGTGTGGAGTATTCCTGCCACTTGGCCATCATCTCCTGCTGCGCTTTACTCATTGCATCCGTTTTGGCGGGCTCTGTATTATCCTGTGCCAGTACTTTCGCGGCTCCCGCTCCCGCGATTAAGCAAATAGCAAAAATCACAACTATTACTGATTTCACGATGATATTGTTCCTGATCATTCTGTATAGCCTCCTATGTGTTGAATTACACCTAAAATACTAACCGATTTGCCGGCCGGAATAAAAGCTTTTTTTCGGTGTACTGCGGGAGGTTGAGGTCCGGGGTTAATGGTGATAAGCCGGGAACAGCTTCGGATATTCCTGTTACGGGTGCCGATTCCGGATATTGCGGCCCGGCGGATTAATGCAGCTCCGGGTCCCTGTCATTCTTCTTATCCGCCTGCTTGATTCTATCGAATTCCTCCCTGACCTGGTCCATAGTTTTGAATTCGTAGTTTCCCCATTCGATGGCTTCTGCTCCGAATCCGAGAAGAAACTCGCCCGAGTCGTCGATCAGGTTAAGTACCTGCTCCGGGCCCGAGTGCTCGAGCAGGCCGGGCATGCTCCCTTCTTCCATAAGCAGAGTGCCGTCCTTTTCCATGTAGAATTTAAACCCCATCTCGGAGCCGTAATAAACGGATAAATAAACCGTGCCGTCTTCCCTCGTCCCTATTACGATGACGGAATCCTGGGAAGAGAATCTCAGCTGCAGGTTATTTTCCCTGTAGTAGAACTCCTTGTCCGCAAGCTTAACGAGCTCCTCTATCGACTGTATTAATTTCGGTACTTTCATGTTCGGCATGTTAAGTATAACGAACACAAGCGTAAATATCCCGAGCCGGTCACCGGGCCGCAGGCGGCTCCGGTATATGTAAATAAATATTATTCTACCGGCCGCCTCCTTGCATAAGTTTCGCTCTATACTATTATCTTTGCTTGATAGGCGCGGGTTTTTAGGCGGGAAGAATATGGCGGACACACCTGACACAATTTCCATAATCCCCATAAGGGGCATCCCGGAAATCATGCCCGGAGACGACCTCGTGAAGATCGTATCCCGGGCGGTAAAAGACCGGGGGCTTTCGATCCTGGACGGGGATATAGTCGTTTTCGCGCAGAAGATAATATCCAAGGCTGAGAACCGCATAGTTAAGTTGAGCGAAGTGGAGCCGTCGCCCTTCGCCCTGACCCTATCCAGGGAAGTGAGCAAGGACCCCCGGCTGGTCGAAGTAATACTCGGCGAAACAACGAAAATCATAAGGATGGATCAGCGGAAGCCGGAAAAGGGCAGGCTTATAGTGGAGACCCGGGGCGGGGTTATATCGGCAAACGCGGGTGTGGACGCTTCGAACGTGTCGGGAGGGGACTCGGTGACGCTCCTGCCCGTGGATTCGGACCTGTCTGCGGAAAACCTCGTACGGGGGTTTAAAAGTGCGTCCGGCGTGGAGATTGCGGTCATTATCACGGACACGGTCGGAAGGCCGTGGAGGGAGGGGCTCGTGGATATAGCGATAGGGTGCTCGGGAATTAAGCCGCTCAGGGATTACAGGGGCAGGGAGGATTCGAAGGGGCTCGTCCTGAGCGCGACAGTAATGGCCGTCGCCGACGAGATAGCATCTGCTGCCGGGCTCGTCATGGAAAAAGCGGATTCGGTGCCCGTTGTAATTGTCCGGGGGTACGGATTTGAGAAGGGGGGCGGGGGCGCGAGGGAGATGATAAGGAATCCGGAAGACGATCTCTTTCGTTGAGTGCGCGTATATGCTCAGAGCCCGGAGAGGCGCTGCCGGAGAGACGGCCTGCATGAAAGTCCCTGACACGGCTCCGGGAATAACGCACGTCCGGGTGATATAATTTAGTCAGCTTATGGAATTAATATCCAAACTAATATCCAACAGGCCGCTAGCGGCTCTCATTCTCTTTCTCGTTTCCTTCGCCCTCTACTCGCCCTCGCTCAAAAATGACTTCGTCTGGGACGACGTCGAGGTAATAACAAAGAGCAATGTATCGTTCGACGCTTCATACGTAACCGATGTCGTCATAACCGATGTCTATAAGAATAAGAACGCGAGCTACTACCGTCCGGCGATATACGCATCGTTAGTGGCGGACCAGGGGGTATGGGGTGTATCTTCGTTCGGGTTCCATCTGACTAATCTGCTTCTTAATTCTCTATCGGTCGTACTTTTCTATTTCATGGCGCTCCTGGTGCTCGGCGGGCTCCGAGTGAGCGGAAGGGAAGCCTGCGCGTTTCTTTCCTCGGTGCTCTTTGCGCTTCACCCCATGCACGTGGAATCGGTATCTTGGGTGGCGGGAAGGTCGGACGTGCTCTGCGCCCTGTTTCTTTTTCCTGCATTCATCTTTCACATGCTTTCCTCGAGGAACCTGTGGCTCCTCGGGATTGCAGCGCTCGGGTTTTCCCTCTCCCTGATGTCGAAAGAGGTTGCGGTCGTATTCCCGCTGCTTGCGGTCGTCTTCGACCTCCTGAGCAGACGGTTCCCGGATCGGAGGAATATAATCAGATACGGGGTCTATCTCCTGATTCTGCTCCTCTATTTTTACCTGAGGAGCAGGGCGTTCGTAAATATCCCTCAAGTGACGGAGGGGGTATCCGGAGAAGGGCTCGGAAGCGTCCCGGGCGGGAGTGTAGGTGTATCTGCCGTGTCACGGTATCTGGACCTCTTGGAGATCCTGCTCGGCTCTTACCTCTTTTACCTGAATAAACTGATGCTTCCCTTCGATTTCAATGCGTTTATCACGAAAGTTCCGATGGAAGCCGTGCATCTCATCTCTTCCCGTATTATTATCGCTGCACTCGCAGTATTGGTCTTTATATCGGTGAGGAAGAAAGAGAACGTCACGGCTTTCGGGATATTGTGGATATTGATTACACTCGGGCCTTCGGCGCTCATAGCGGTATTCTCAATAGCTTCTACCCCCCTCGCCGAGCGCTACCTCTATATCCCGTCAGCCGGGTTCTGCCTGGTCATCGGGAATATAATAATAGAAGCCGGAAAAAGGGCGCGCCTGAGAAAAGCCGCCTGGGGGTTCGGTATCGTGCTCGTTGCGGCGTATGCGTTCGCTTCATACGAGAGACAGGCGGTCTGGAAAGACGACCTCTCGCTCTGGAGGAACGCATCTCTCAGCTCACCATACCACCCGCTGCCTCATTCTAACTACGGGCTCGCATTGTCGAATAACGGAGAGCTTGACGAGGCGATAAGAGAGTTCAATATCGCGCTTTCTCCCGAGATGAATGACACCCCGAGGGGCCTCGCGATTACGGCGAACAATCTGGCGCTCGTTTATCTGGACAAGGGAGAGTACGAGAGGGCCGAAATGTGGTTTCGGAGGGCGCTTGAATATGATCCGGGCTACGGTAAGACATATTACCACCTGGGGCTTATATATTATATAAACGGCGAGCTGACTGATTCGGCCGACAGCTATCTCGAGGCTGAACGGTATGTAAAAGAAGCGATGAAGCGTTATAAGTACTATGGGAGAGCGAACCTGCTTCTCGCGAAGATATACCTGAAAACCGGCCATGCGGACGAAGCCAGGAAAGAGGCCCGGGATGCTATCGGGATCGGTCTCCCGGAGAATTTATTAAAGGAAGCCCGCGATATTCTTGAAATAGATGATGGCGGTAGTTATAAGGAACCACAGTAATACGGTCAGCAGTAACGGCCTGTCTTTATAAAGGGACTCGGTCGGGTCCCCCCTGGTATCCGTTTGAACCAGGTACATGTATCTGAGCACTCCGAAGATGGCAAACGGGACCGTGATGAGGAATATCCTCGACTCTATTTCGACCGTATAGATGGCGTACGTGACTATAGCGGTAGTTGCGAAGATGCTGAGCGTGGTATCGAGAAAATTCGTATTATACCGGGAAAGCACCTCTCTGAAGGAGTTTTGCGGGTCGCTGTGAAGGACGAGTTCATGGCGGCGCTTTCCGAATGCGAGGAGAAGCGATAGCAGGAACGTCGTAAGCAGCAGCCAGTTGGAGACTTCGTATCCCCGACGCTACCCCCCCGGCTTCGATCCTAAGGACAAAGCCGATAGCGATGCAAAACACGTCTATTATTTCGATCTTCTGAAGATAATACGAATATGAGAGTGAGAGTAACAGATACAGCACTGTTATGATGAGGAAATCGATCCCGATAATGAAGGATGCCGCCAGCGACAAAGCGAGAGTCGTTATTCCCAGGACGACTGCGGTAAATATGTTTATTCTTCCGGAGGTCAGGGGCCTCTGCTTTTTTTTGGGATGCAGACGGTCGTACTCGATGTCCGTGATATCGTTTACGATGTAAGCCGTGGATGATGCAAGCGAGAATGCTACGAAAGCGAGAAACATTTTGAAGAACATATCGGTGCTCGTAAAAAGCACACCGCCGAAAAAAGGGGGAGCCAGTACCAGGAAGTTTTTCACCCATTGCTGGGGTCTGAGCGTGTACGCGATGTCTCGCAGGAAATACTGCATTCCTAGCATTCTACTATTTTTAAGTATATTAGCAAAGACTTGTTATTACTGTGTATATTACTCGGGTGGCCAGAACCTCGGAACGGCTCTTTGTCAAGATAGCGCACAGGGGCGCCAGCGCTTATGAGCCGGAGAATACTATTCGTTCATTCAGGAGGGCGATCGAGCTCGGGGCGGATATGGTTGAGCTTGACGTAAGAAGATCGCTTGACGGGAGTCTGGTCGTCATTCACGACAGCAAAGTCGACCGGACGACGAACGGGAGAGGACTTGTAAGGCTCAAGTCTCTCGCCGAAATCAAGGAGCTCGACGCCGGGATGGGGGAGAGGATACCGACCCTTGAGGAGGCGTTTGAGACGGCGGCGGGCAAGACGAAGTTCGTGATCGAGCTCAAGGAGGACGGGCTCGAAAATCAAGTAATCAAGGTCATAAGGGATTACTGTGAAATGGAAGACGTGTTCATTGTCTCCTTCAAGCCTCACAGGTTAAAGGCCGTAAAGGAGCTGGAGCCGGTTTTAAAAACAGGGCTCATTCTGTTCGCATCCACAGACCCCTTGAGAATCGCCAGGATGTGCGGGGCGGATGCGGTCGCGCCGTTCAGGTGGTTCATCACAAAGAACCTCGCCGACAGGGCCCGTGACGCCGGGATTTATCTCTTCACCTGGACCGTGGATGACAGGGATAAAGCCATGAGGCTGAGGGAGATGGGGGTCAGCGGGATTGTAACCAACAGACCCGATTTAATATAGCGAATATTGTATAATGCGCGGATTCTGTTTCAGACATTTATAAAAAAATGGGCATCCTAAAGGACATCAGGGCCGATTTTCAGGCGGTATTCGAAAGGGACCCCGCGGCGAGGAGCTCGCTCGAGGTTGTCGCGGCATACCCCGGTTTTCAGGCGGCTGTCTCCCACCGTATTACGCATTACCTGTGGAAGAAGAACTTCAAATTCACGGCCAGGGTCATGTCTCACCTTTCACGGTTTTTTACAGGGGTCGAAATCCACCCGGGCGCCGTGATAGGGAAGGGGTTCTTCATCGATCACGGGATGGGTGTCGTTATCGGAGAGACATCCGAAATAGGGGAGAACGTGACCATCTACCATGGCGTTACCCTGGGCGGTACGAGTTTTACGAAGGGGAAGAGGCATCCGACTATAGGGAATAATGTGACTATCGGCGCAGGCGCAAAAATCCTGGGTCCGCTGACCGTCGGGGAGAATTCCAAGGTCGGGGCGAATTCAGTCGTTATCAGGGACGTACCGCCGAATTCGACTGTAGTCGGCATACCGGGCAGTGTCGTACCCGGGGATATTTTCCCCTTCTATTCCGGTCTCGAGCACAACAAGCTGCCGGACCCGATTTCTCCCCTTATTGAAAGGATAAAGGAGCTCGAAGAGAGCGTCCTTGCATTGAAGGGGGAGCTCGATGAGATACAGGATAAAGAGAGCCGCTACAAGGCAGTTAAATGAGCTTCCTCGATAATACGGATTAACCCGCGGCTGCCAGATCTTACTTGGCCAAAAGCGCCGCCGACACGACGGCAAACGCTACTCCGGCCATCTCCCTCGGCCCGAGCTTCTCCCCAAGGAATATGAGCGCCAGTATGACTGTCAACGCCGGATAGACCGCGGACAGCGGGACGAGTACCGAAAGTTTCGCGTATTTGAGTGCGATAATAAAGAGTATAGTCCCAATGCCCCAGCTAAGGCCCATGAGGAGCGCGGGGTAGTTTACGGAGAAGTTATTGAATATGGCGTTCCTGTTCCAGACGACGAACGTCGTAAACACGGTGAGGGTCCCGACTCCTTCAAAGAAATACACCCGATACGAGATGTCCTTAAAGGACGCGACCTTGCCCAAAAAACTGCCGAGGGAAAAGCAAACAAGGGCCAGTAGAGTCATTACGTACCATCTTTCCATCTGAGTTCTCCTTTTTTCTTTATTCGGACGATCCGGGCGCGGAGCCGGCTGATTATCTCCGGCCGGACGTATGAGCATGACCGTAATCGGATACCGTCCGGGATAAATCCGGCAGTTGAAACATTAACACAGCCTTAATTTTTTCTAAACATCCCCTTAATCTTGGAATGGTGTACTGATAATGCCACCTATTATCCGGGCCATTACCCTCCCTAACACCTTGGGTCCTTCTTGGCTACTGGGGGTGATTGAAAAATCACCCCCAGTCTTTTTTCGGTTATTTTTATTAATCTTCATATTATATTAACCTGTCTATGCTATGATTTTCTGTAATGTATATACAAATGAAAAAAGCAAATTGCATTAATATTGCCGGGGAGGCTTAAACAATGAGCGAAATGAAAGAATACGCGCCCGGGACTTTCTGCTGGGCGGAGCTCGTGGCGGATAACGCCGATATAGCGAAGGAGTTTTATTCGAAGCTTTTCGGATGGAATTTTGCGGATATGCCGATCGGTGACGGGAAGGTCTATTCCATGGCTTCCGTCAACGGAAAAGACGCAGGCGCCATGTATCAGATGTGGTCCGAGCAGAAGGAGCAGGGAGTTCCGACTCACTGGGCAAGCTACGTATCCGTATCGAATGTGGATGAAGCCGTGAAGGAAGCGCAGTCATTGGGGGGCGGGACAATAGTCGGACCCATGGACGTATTCGATGCGGGGAGGCTGGCTTTAATCCTCGATCCGACGGGCGCCGCCGTATCGTTGTGGCAGCCGTTGAAGCACATAGGCGCCCGTGTCGTAAACGAACACGGGGCCCTTTGCTGGAACGAGCTTCTTACGAACGATACCGGGAAAGCCGGCGCATTCTACACCGGGCTTTTCGGATGGACCGCGAATGAGCAGGATATGGGCGGCATGCTTTATACGGTTTTCATGAACGGGGAAAGGCCCGCTGCGGGAATGATGAAGATAGATAAGAGCTGGGGGGATGTGCCTTCCAACTGGCTTGTTTACTTCGCCGTTAATGATTGCGACGGCTGTGCCGCGGAAGCCGGGTCTCTCGGGGGTGAAATATTAAACGGGCCGATGGACATCCCGGGGGTGGGACGGTTTGCCGTGATGATGGACCCACAGGGCGCCGTGTTCGCGGTTATAAAGCTAGAGCGGGTTTACACGGGTTAATCGACGGTCCGGGACCCCGGATACTGTGCAATCATTTGTTATAAGAGCTGCCTTCTCTTGATAAACGGGATGTGTATCTGGTCTTCTTTATAATTTCCGGTGAGCGCATAGAGTATCAGGTTGATGCCCATCCTGAACGCGAGCTCCCTCTGAGATTCGCCCCCAGGCAGGCACTCGAACTCCCATTTCCCGAACTCGTCTTCCGACCATGCTCCGCCGAGGTCGTTCCTCGAGTAGAAGACGGCTGTCCTGTCCTCGTCGCCGAACGTAATGCCTTCGAGGTAAGGGTTTATGATTATTCTCCCGCTCGCCGAGTAAAGGAGATAGAATGATTTGTATACGACGTGGTCCTGCGTCAGGCGCGTAAGCGGAGATTCGGGGAGTATGTTTTTTAATTCCTCCCTGATCCCTGTATCGAACGGCGATATATCGGTTCCCGATGCATCGTCTATTACGAGAGTCCCCCCCAGCTTGAGGTATTTCCTGAGCCTCCTCCTCTCTTCTTCCGTAAACGGCTCGAAGCTCGAGTCGCCAGCCATATAAAGGAAAGGGAAATTAAAGAGGTCGGCATCGGCGAGCCTCAGGACCTTTCTTTCGTAGGACGCAATAACGCTCGTCCTCAGCTCGAGGGCGCTCATGAGCCTCTTGTAATCCCGCGGCCTCGGGTCCCAATCCCCGTTATACTCGAGCTGAGAAAAGTGGAATTTGGAGCCTTCGTATAGCCCTAGGAGCGGAAAAGATACCGCTCCGATTGTTCCTGCGAGGATGTTTCTGAGGAATTCCCTTCTCGTAAGCACACTATTTAAAATATTGCGGGCATTCAATTGTTCTGTCAAGTCGGTATAGAAAAAGCGGTCAATTCCGTGTCGGAAAACGGACAAAGAAATCCGTATTAGCAATTTTGATGGAATCTTCTTGGAAAGAGAACGCGCTTGCTATTCGAAAGTCGATACGTCTATCAGGCCGGGCTTACCTTGACTACTTTCGTCGCCTGGGGTCCTTTCGGCCCTTCCGTAATATCAAATTCTACGGTCTCACCCTCGGTTAGGCTTTTATATCCGTCACCTTCGATGACGCTGTAGTGAACGAATACGTCCTTGCCTATTTCATCCGACTGGATGAACCCGTAACCTTTGGAGCTGTTGAACCACTTTACTTTTCCCTGCATAAAGCTCGATTCCTCCTAAGAATCTACTTCAAAGAGCTTACTATTGCACGTTTTTTATATTTTGTCAAATAGTATTTTTTGTATTATGCAATTGATAGCGGGCATCGTTTGCGTTAGCTTTATCCTTCTATGAAAAACAATAAATTCCCCGGGATCGACAGGGCCTCGGTCGAGGGCTACAGGCAGGAGTTCCCCATAGTAAAGACAGGCATTTACCTCGACCACGCCGGTGTGGCCCCGATACCGGTCAGGGTTATAAGGGAGGTCGACAGGTTTCTGGCGGAAGCCGCCGAAAAAGCCGTAATCAGCTATGAAAGCTGGATGGAAAGGGTAGAGGGTGTCAGGGCTCTGTCGGCGCGGCTCGTCGGCGCCGAAAAGGATGAAATCGCGTTTATTAAGAACACATCCCACGGCATCTCCATAGTCACGGGCGGGCTCGATTGGAAAGAGGGTGATAATGTGCTTGTCTTCGAGAAAGAGTTCCCGTCCAACATCTATCCATGGCTCGATTTGAAAAGAAAAGGGGTAGAAGTAAGGTTCATTCCGCTCAGGGACGACCGAATCCGCCTGGATGATATCGAGAACCTGATGGACAGGCGGACAAGGCTCGTCTCGATGAGCTCCGTACAGTCATTAAACGGCTTCATGATTAACCTTAAAGAATTAGGCGCCTTATGCAGAAGAAAAGGCGTACTCTTTTTTGTAGACGCTATTCAGAGTCTGGGGGTTATTCCCATGGACGTCAGGGAATTCGGAGTGGATTTCCTCGCTGCTGACGGCCACAAGTGGCTCCTTGCGCCCGAGGGGACGGGCATATTCTACTGTAGCATGGGGCGGGCTTCGGAATTGATGCCGAATTTGATCGGGTGGAAATCGGTTAAGCGCGATTACGATTTCGAGAATATAGATTTCACCCTCAAGGATAACGCCCTCAGGTTCGAGGAGGGCTCGTTCAACGTGATGGGGATCAGGGCGTTGGGCGCCGCGCTCGATCTCTTATTCGAAATTGGCATCGAGAATGTCGGGGCGAGGGTCCAGGACCTTGGCGATTTAATTATGGATGAAGCCGGGAAGAGGGGGTTCCGGCTCAGGACGCTCCGCGACCGTAGTGAAAGGGGAGGCATAGTCTCTTTCTCGGGGGATTTCGATCCCGTTGATCTGAAAAAAAAATTGAGGGAAGCGAATATCGTGGTCAACAACAGGGGCGGAGCCCTGAGGATAGCGCCTCACTTCTACAATACCGAGGAAGAAATCATTAAGGTGTTCGAAGAGATCGACAGGGTCTCACCCTGATTTTAATAAGGGTGTTGAATCTCTTTACATAATCCCTCAATTGCAGGCCTGAGTTATTCAGGAATCCGGTTTTTTGACTTCGAGACTTAAAGGGGCGGGTATTCAAGGTAAGCGTCGGAGTTCCGGCCCCATTAATACGACTAGCCGAAGAACCTGATGCCTGTCAGTCCGACGACCGCTCCCACGAGGACCCCGTATACGACGTGACCTATCAAATGCGCGATTGCCACCTCGAGGCCTGCCTTCCTGAATTGTTCGAGCGGATGGTGCTCGGCTACGGCGACCACGAGCAGGAAACCGAACGCTACGCCGTGGGCCAGCCCGATCATTCCGCCGTACGCTATTGCGCCCGCGAGTGATTCGGGCTCAAAGAGGCTTATCAGCGCGATATAAATAAAAGCAAGAATTATTCCGACTATGAAATGAACGGTGAGGCCGAGCCCGAAGGAGTCTTCATAGGAGCGGGTGAAGAGGCTGCCGATCGCCCTTATCATCGCGGCGTTTGCTATTCCCGTGTGCGATATTCCCCATAGCGCGATGCTCATGCCAGCGGTGCCGATGACGCCTGCCAGGGCAGTAAATATAATAGTATTCACGGTACACCTCCGCAATTGAATTCGGGCTCAAAGCTGCCCTCATCTAATCCCCTTCAATTTAAAGATAGCCTGTCTGGAGGGACGCTTTCAATGGTTTTTTTGAGGTCAGCCGCCGGTTCATTGACATAAAAAATATTGGTATGATAATAATCTAATCTTCATGATAGCTTAGACGGGAGGCTCGTGTTGAAAAAGAAATCGGATACAGACGGTAAGCCGGATAAATTGCGTAAGTTTTCTTCTATAGTCGTTGAGGGGGCCGACAGGGCGCCGAACCGCTCCATGCTGAGGGCGGTCGGTTTCAAGGACAGGGATTTTTTCAAACCCGTGATCGGGATTGCATCTACCTGGAGCATGGTGACGCCGTGCAACATGCACATAGACAAGCTCGCGCTCGACGCCGCACACGGGGCGGATAAAGCCGGCGGTAAAGCAATCATATTTAACACGATAACGGTATCGGACGGCATATCCATGGGCACCCCCGGGATGAGGTATTCGCTCGTATCAAGGGAGGTAATAGCGGATTCTATCGAGACGGTCGCAGGTGCTGAGGGGTTCGACGGCTTGGTCGCGATCGGGGGATGCGATAAGAACATGCCCGGGTGCGTGATCGCCATGGCCAGGCTCAACAGGCCTTCTGTCTTCGTCTACGGCGGGACTATCATGCCCGGGTTCTATAACGGCAAGCCTGTCGATATCGTATCGGTTTTCGAGGCCGTGGGGGCTCACGCGAATAAGGATATCTCGGACGGACAGCTCCGGAGTATCGAAACCCACGCGATACCGGGCCCCGGCTCCTGCGGCGGCATGTACACGGCAAATACCATGGCGTCGGCGATCGAGGCCCTTGGGATGAGCCTCCCGAACAGCTCCGCCCAGGCCGCAGTCTCTCAAGAAAAGAAGGACGACTGCCTGAACGCCGGGGCCGCTGTTCTTAACATGATCAAGAATAATATACGCCCGAGCGACATCATGACGCGTAAGGCGTTTGAGAACGCGATTACCGTTGTCATCACGCTCGGCGGCTCGACGAACGCGGTGCTGCACCTGCTGGCAATGGCTAACACATCCGGAGTCAAGCTCTCTCTCGACGACTTTACCCGCGTAGGGAAGAAGGTCCCCGTGCTCGCCGACCTCAAGCCGAGCGGCAGGTTCATGATGGCAGACTTCTGCAGGATAGGCGGCCTTACCCCGCTCATGAAAATCCTTCTCGACGAAGGGCTCATCCATGGAGACTGCCTGACAGTAACGGGCAAAACCGTGAAGGAGAACCTGAAAGACGCGGGGACTTATCCGAAAGGTCAGGAGATCGTCAGGCCCGTCTCAAATCCCCTCAAGAAGGACAGCCATATTGTCATACTGAGAGGAAACCTGGCGCCCGAAGGCGCAGTCGCCAAGATTTCAGGACAGGAAGGGTTTTCGTTCACTGGCAAGGCGATTGTTTTTAACTCCGAGGAAGAGGCATTGAAAGCGATTCTCGGCGGAAAGGTTAAGAAGGGGAACGTTATAGTAATCCGCTACGAAGGCCCGCGCGGGGGGCCCGGCATGAGGGAGATGCTCTCTCCGACCTCCGCGGTCATGGGAAAGGGATTGGGCAAAGACGTGGCCCTGATCACGGACGGGAGGTTCTCGGGGGGGACTCACGGTTTCGTCGTCGGCCACATTACCCCTGAAGCCAGCGACGGAGGGGTTATTGCTGTGATTAAAAACGGCGATACCATAACCATAGACGCCGCGAAAAGGGAAATTAATCTCGAAGTCCCGAAGAGTGAAATAAAAAGGCGTATTGCGGCCTGGAAAAAGCCTAAACCCAAGGCTGAGCGCGGAGCCCTCGCAAAATATGCGAAGCTCGTTTCATCCGCTTCCGAAGGGGCAGTTACGGATTGAGCCCGAGGGCATATCAACATTCTTTCGAGGCGCAGTACGCGCTGCCTGGTTTAACACCGCAGAGGAACCTGGGCTAAATAAAGGCCCGACACCCGGCGAACCTGCATATTATGTGAATAACCCATTCGGAAGCGCCTGCGAAACACCCGGGGCGCTTCCGAACTTTACACCCTACATTAAATTCAGCTGCCAATATATTCAAAAAAGGGCGTTTTTTCTCTATATATCGCACTTTTTAACGAAACCTTAAACAAATCCTAAAACTCCCTTAAACTGCGTCCGTTATAACAATAGTATGACAAGCGGCAACAGTATTGCGGATGACGCTCGAAAAGTGAGAAATTTCGCGCCGCGCGAGACAACCATACAAGGAGGATGGCGGATAATACCATGACTACACTTATAGTTTCCGATGTGCACCTGGGGTCTTATTACAACAGGGCAAGGGAGTTGTCGGCATTTATCAAGTCCGCGAGTTTCGGGAGGCTGATAATACTCGGGGACCTGTTCGACAAATCGAGTATCGAGAGGCTCCGGGACGATGAATGGGAGCTCCTCGACCTCGTCAAGAGCATGTCGCGCCGCAGCGAGATAATCTGGGTTGAGGGGAATCACGACGAGGGGCTTTACGACATAATTCCTTCTCTGCTGAACATCCTTGCGGTGAAACAATTCGAGTGGGAATCGAACGGGAGAAAATTCCTCGCCATACACGGGCACCAGTTTGATTTCTACAGCAGGAACAAATCGATCCTCGCCTCGTGCGCCGGGGGTCTATACAGGATGCTCAGGAGAATAGACCTTCTGCTCGAAAGGGACATCTTTCACAGGCTCTGCTTCGAGAACGGGGCATGGAAGAGATCGTCCGACATCGTGACCGAAGGCGCCCTCCGGTATGGACAGGATCTCGAAACCGATTTCGTATTCTGCGGACACACCCACAGGGCGTTCAATACGATTAGAGACGGGGTCGAATATTTCAATACGGGATGCTGGAACGACAGATATTGCCATTATGTTACCGTCGATAATAACGGCGTGAGCTTGAGGAAGTTCTCCGAATACGGGGAGTTTGTAAAGACGGGCGTACGGCTTACGGCGCAGCAGGCGATTTAGGTTTTAACGAGCTTCTCAATGTACGATTTCAGCGCAAGGGCGCTGTTGTATTCCTTTTCCCTCGAGCCGTAGACGAAAGCGGCGTCGCTTCCCTCCGTAATCCCTAATAACTCATTTACCGCATCCCTGTTTTGGTCGAGCTCGCGATAGTAGCGTATCCTGAATTCCTCCCATTTCGCGGGGTCGTGTGAGAACCACTTGCGGAGCCCGGCCGATGGCGCTATATCCTTTAGCCAGATATCCACTTTAGCCTCTTTCTTCGACAACCCTCTCGGCCAGAGCCTCTCTACCAATATACGGACGCCGTCGCCCGCTTCGGGTTTATCGTAGACGCGTTTAATCCTGATGTTCATATTCTTGGGAATTTATGTTGAGAATACCTTGCTAAATTGACCGTTAGAGGATTGGCGGATTATATGTGAACTACGTTCAATCCTCGATCAGGACGTAGATATCGTCCCCTTCCACTTTCACGTCGTAGGTCTCGACCGCATCGGTCGCAGGGAGGCAGAGCGCCTCGCCTGTTTCGACATCGAACTCGGCCCCGTGGTATATGCAGGTGAGTTTCCTGCCTTCGAGCATGCCGTCTGAAAGCGGGTAGGCCTGGTGCGTGCATTCGTCCCTGAAGGCGTAAAACCGTCCGTCCACGTTGCATACGGCGACCATCTCGCTCCCAACAACGAAGGACCTGATTTCACCTGGCGGGACGTCCCCGGTTTTCGCTATCTTTTCATACTCGGCCATGGCGCGTATCCGGGGTTTTTATCGGGGGTTGTTTTCTGATTCTTTTCCGCCTTTTCTGCGGGCGAACCATTCGGCGACCAGCATTTCACAATAATTTCTAATCTCTTCGACCTGAATGCTTTCGAGGGTGCCGCTCGTGAACGCGCCCAGGAGGATTTCCCTCGCCGTATCCTCGTCTATTCCGCGGGAGCGGAGGTAAAATATTGCGTTCTCGTCCATCTGTCCTATCGTCGCGCCGTGCGTGCATTTTACGTCGTCCGCGTATATCTCGAGCTGAGGCTTCGTGTCGATCTGTGCGTTGTCGGAAAGAAGTAAGTTGCGGTTGGTCTGCTTCGCGTCCGTTTTCTGGGCGTCCTTGTGTACTATAATGCGCCCGTGGAATACCCCCCTCGACCTGCCGTCGAGGACGCCGTTATAGAACTGCCTGCTGTCGCAGTGGGGGCTTGCGTGCTCGACCTTCATGTAGTTGTCCATGTGCTGCCTGCCCGTCGACATGAAGAGCCCGTTGATGAGCGAGTCGCATCCCTCTCCGGCGATGACCGGATGGACGTTGTTCCTCACGAGCGCCCCTCCGAGGAGTACAGAATGAGAGCGGATATTGGAGCTTCGTCCCTGCTCGACGCGGAGAGTCGAAACGTTAAAAGCCTTCATGCTCTCGCATTCTATCATGTAGTGGCCGACCGAGCTGTTTTCGCCGACCACGAGCTCCGTCACCACGTTCGAGAAGTAAACGCCCTCGTCGAGGGACACATAATGCTCGACAACTTCGGCCTCGCAGTTGTCTTCGACTACAATGAGGTTCCGCGGGTTCGTTATTGTGGCCCTGTCGCTCTTCCCGGTGATATAAAGGAGGTGTACGGGTTCTCTGAGACGAGTGCCGCGGGGTATGTATACGAACCCTCCGTCCTGCATGAAGGCCGTATTGAGCGCGGTGAAAGCCTCTTCGCTGAAATCGGCGTACTTCGACAGATATTTTTTTACGAGCTCCTCTTCGCTGTCGAGAGCCGAAGCCAGGCTCTGGACCTTAACCCCCTCGGGCATATCCGACAAATCGGAAAGCCCGGGAGAATACGTCCCGTCTACGAATACGAGCCTGATAGTTTTCAATTTGGGGAATATAAACCTGTTTAAGAGTTCGGGGGCAACCTGTTTGTGCCCGTTCTTTTCTATCGTGAACGTCGTTCGGGCAATGGGAGCTACGTTCGTGAAGCGCCAGTCCTCATTTTCGGGAGTGGGGAACCCGAGCTCGGCGAATTTCTTGATCCCTTCTTCGCGGAGCGATTCCATCCACGGTATTCCATTGCCCGGGGCCTCTTTCCTGAACTCCTCGAACCCCTTCGAATAACCGTCGTCTTCGTTACTGAAACTAATGCCCATTAGTTTAATTCTCCTTAATTATTAACCGCTTTCCTTGCTTCCTCTTCCACCCAGCCGTAGCCCCTGTCCTCGAGCTCGAATGCGAGCTCCTTGCCGCCCGATTTCATTATCCGTCCGTCGACGAGCACGTGAACGAAGTCGGGGACTATGTAGTCGAGAAGCCTCTGATAATGCGTAATAATTACGAACGCTCTCTCGGGGCTCCTGAGGGCGTTTACGCCGTCGGCCACTACTTTAAGGGCGTCTATGTCGAGTCCGGAGTCGGTCTCGTCCAGTATCGCGAGCTTGGGCTCTAGTATCTGCATCTGAAATATTTCGTTCTTCTTTTTCTCCCCTCCCGAGAACCCCTCGTTTACGGAGCGTTTCAGGAGGTTATCGGCCATTCCCATGATTCCCATTTTTTCCTTGGCGAATCTCGCAAATTCCACGTGCTTGAGAGGCTCGAGCCCCCTGTATTTACGGATCGAGTTCAACGCCTCCCTCAGGAGGTAGGTATTCGCCACGCCCGGTATCTCGACAGGGTATTGAAACGCCATGAATATCCCTTCGCACGCCCTTTCCTCGGGGGCGAGCTCGAGAAGGTCTTTCCCTTCGAATATGATCTCTCCCTCCGTGACCTCGTAGGATGCGCGGCCTGCCAGGACCTGTGCGAGGGTGCTTTTCCCCGAGCCGTTCGGACCCATTATCGAATGCACTTCTCCCGCATTCACTTTCAGGTTGAGCCCCTTGATTATTTCCTGATCTGCAACACTTACGTGCAGATTCCTTATTTCCAGCATGTCCTGTCTCCTTAGCTTTTTTCTATGCGGGTACTTATTTCGGGTGGCAATTATTATCCGACACTACCCTCAAGGCTTATGCTCAGAAGCTTCTCGGCCTCTATAGCGAACTCGAACGGGAGCTCCTTGAAGACCTCCTTGCAGAAGCCGTTTACGATCAGCGATACCGCGTTTTCCGCGGATAGTCCGCGCTGCTGACAGTAAAATATCTGGTCTTCCCCGATCTTCGAAGTCGAGGCTTCGTGCTCCATCTGAGCGGTTGAATTTTTTACCTCTATATACGGGAAAGTGTGCGCCCCGCACTTGTCCCCTATCAGCATCGAATCGCACTGAGTATAGTTGCGCGCGCCCGAAGCGTCCTTTCCGATCTGCACGAGGCCCCTGTACGTGTTCTGCCCGTGGCCTGCCGAAATGCCTTTCGATACGATCGTGCTGCTGGTGTTTTTTCCTATGTGTATCATTTTCGTCCCTGTGTCCGCCTGCTGCCGCCTGTTCGTGAGGGCCACGGAGTAGAATTCCCCTACGGAACCGTCCCCTTCGAGGATACAGCTCGGGTATTTCCATGTGATTGCCGAGCCCGTCTCTACCTGTGTCCACGATATATGGGAGTTCCGTCCCACACACCTTCCCCTCTTGGTGACGAAGTTGTAAATACCACCCTCGCCCTCTGCGTTGCCCGGGTACCAGTTCTGAATCGTCGAGTACTTTATCGTCGCGTCCTTGTGGGCTATGAGCTCGACTACGGCCGCGTGGAGCTGGTTCTCGTCCCTCTTGGGCGCGGTGCATCCCTCGAGGTAGCTCACGTAGCTCCCCTCTTCCGCAATTATAAGCGTCCTCTCGAACTGCCCCGTGCTTTCAGCGTTTATTCTGAAGTATGTCGATAGCTCCATTGGGCAGCGGACCCCCTTGGGGATGTACACGAACGAGCCGTCCGTGAATACCGCCGAATTCAGCGCCGCGTAGAAGTTGTCGTTTTGAGGGACCACGAACCCGAGGTACTTTTTCACGAGCTCGGGGTGCTCCCGCACAGCATCCGATATGGAGCAGAATATCACTCCTGCCTCGGCGAGCTTCTCCTTAAACGTCGTAATTACCGATACGCTGTCAAATACCGCATCCACGGCTACCCCGGCAAGCATCATCTGCTCGTCGAGCGGAATTCCGAGCTTTTCGTATGTCTTTCTTATCTCCGGGTCTATCTCGTCCAGGCTCTTGGGCCCCACTTTCACTTTGGGGGCGGCGTAGTAGCTTATGTTCTGATAGTCGATAGGCGGGAACGAAACATTCGCCCACCTGGGCTCTTTCATCGTAAGCCAGTGTCTATAGGCTTTTAATCTCCACTCGAGGAGCCATTCCGGCTCTTCCTTCTTGCTCGAAATCAGCCTTATGGTGTCTTCGCCCAAGCCCTTTGGGGCGATTTCCTGCTCGATGTCCGTAAAGAACCCGTATTTATATTCCTGCTCGGCCAATTTCTCTAAATCGATACTCATTAACGCCTCCTTAATTCACCCTGGTAAAGCCGCGTATGCCTCTATCCGAAAGCATTTGCTCCAGCGTCGTCTCTTCCAGTATTTTTACCATGGATAACTGCACCCTGTCCCAGACCGGGAGCTGAGGGCACGCTTCATGTAACTGGCAGATGCCGTTCCCGTCCATACAGTCTACTATCCTTATCTCTCCCTCTATCGCCTCATAAATGTCCCGCAAGCTGATATCGCCCGGGGATTTCCGCAGGGTGTAGCCGCCGTAGGGCCCTACCATAGACTTGACGATCCCTTTCTTGACCAGCCTTCTCATAATCTTGGCGAGATAATTGAGGGGTATGTGCTGGTGCTCGGAAATCTCCTTCATGCTGTGCTTGACTATGGGCTCGTGCCCTATGTACGTCAGAGACCTTACTGCATAGTCGAGAGTTTTAGTTACCTGCATGGTTATATCTCTTTATGGATATCATGTATCCAGAATATATAAATTATTATATGGTAAAAATTACCAGTTATGGCGGGTGCTGTCAATCTCGGAATCTCCGGGCCCGGCAATTAATATACAGTGGATTCGTCGGAATATGAAGATTGCGGCAGGGACCCTGCCGAAAATGCTTTGACACGGCTTATATATAAGGTTAAAATAAGTTGGTTAACCGGGCTAATGAAGGCCGGTTGGTATTTATTCGGATTTTGGTGTTTATAAATCAATTTTTCAATGTGAAATACCTGAAACATCGGTTCTCCATTTGAAAAAAATTTAATCTAGGGGGAGAAACCATGCCATACCAATTGCCAAAGCTTCCTTATAGTTACGATGCACTGGAGCCTCACATTGATGCCCGTACCATGGAGATTCATCATACAAAGCACCATCAGACATATATCAATAACGTAAACGCAGCCCTCGAAAAGTACCCGGCGCTTGCGGAGAAAAGCGTTCAAGACCTGATCAGGGATTTGAACGCTGTGCCGGAAGATATCAGGACGGTAGTCAGGAATAACGGCGGCGGTCACGCTAACCACAGCCTATTCTGGACAATAATGGCCCCCAAGGCCGGGGGCGAGCCCTCGGGCGAGCTGGCGGAGGCGATAAAATCAGCATTCGGGGGATTCGACAGTTTCAAGGACCAGTTTTCGAAGGCCGCCGCGGGGCGGTTCGGAAGCGGCTGGGCATGGCTCTCGGTCGGCGGCGGAAAACTAGCCGTTACATCCACCCCGAACCAGGACAGCCCGTTGTCGGAAGGATTAACCCCGATACTCGGCCTGGACGTCTGGGAGCATGCCTACTACCTCAATTATCAGAACAGGAGGCCCGACTATATAGCGGCCTGGTGGAACGTCGTTAACTGGAAGCAGGTGGCTTCGAATTACGCCTCATCAAAGTAGGTTGCAATACTTTTTAGAATTTGATAGAATTGGCGGTAACCGGAAGGCAGGACAGTTTTAGATTGCGGTTATAAGTTGTTGCGTTGGAAGAAATTTCTTAATTTACGGCAAGGGATTGTATAACAGCAAAGCTTTATATGCGTTGGAGTTAGTATCAGGAGGAATGGTAATCCCCCACCCCTTTCGTTTCCAAAGCTTATTTGTGAGAACTAATACCCGGAAACATCTTCGATTTTGTTTCAGCAGTTGAAAATAGTTAAAAGGAAGAATATATGGAAACTAAATACAACGATTTCGATGAAACTGCATCCGTAAGCGAGTATGTAGAGTTCGAGAGGGAAGACGACGAGGTCTCGTCAATAAATTTTAAAGACAGTTATTCGAGGGACGAGGGGAATGACAATGAATACGATTCGGGGAAAGTAAACTCGAAATCGAAATCCGACGATACCCCGGACGAACAGCTCCGGCTGCTTTACGTCTATTTCAAGGATATGTCGGTCGAGCCTCTTTTCACCGCTCAGGAAGAGGTCGAGATTTCAGCAAAAATAAAGAAATGCGAATCGAGGTCGCGCGAGCTGGTGAGCCTCGTGGGAAAATTGGCTGACGGAAAGATAAAAATAAAAGTCGCCAACGGACACAGGAACGGGCACGGCAGGTTAAAGAACGGGTACCTCGAAAAGCGCATAAAGAGTCTTAATGCATTTATAAGGGTATATTCGGAAAACGCAAAAAGATTTAAACAGAGATTCGTAAAGGCCAACCTGAGGCTCGTCATCACCATATCGAGAAAGTACATGGGCAGGGGGCTCCCGCTCTCGGACCTCATTCAGGAAGGGAATATGGGGCTCATGCGGGCGGTCGAGAGATTCGACCACAGAAAGGGTTTCAAGTTCTCGACGTACGCGTCGTGGTGGATACACCAGGCAATACTGAGGGCGCTTCAGGGACAGACCAGGACTATCAAGGTCCCCGTATACCTCCTCGAACAGGCAAACAGGGTTTACAAGGTAAATGCGCTTCTGGCCAAGAAGCTGAACAGAAAGCCCACCCCCAAGGAAATTGCGCGCAAGTCAGGAATATCCGTCGAGGTGGTAAAGCGGATACTGAGGTCCACCAAGGACGCCATAAGTCTCGACACGCCTATACTCGACGGGGAGAAAACGACGCTCCTCGACTCAATCGCCGATAACGATACCGTCATTCCCGATTCACTCGTAGCTAAATCGGACCTCACGGATAAGCTGAGGGAGGCCCTCCTGCTCCTCAATCCGAGGGAGGAAGAGATTTTGAGGCTCAGGTTCGGGATCGACCAGCACAGCACGTATACGCTCGATGAGATCGGAAGGAAGTTCAACCTTACGCGAGAGAGAATAAGGCAGATTGAAAAGGCGGCGTTGGGGAAGCTCGCCAATTCGGATATCAAAGACCACCTGGAAAGCTTTCTCAGATAATCCCGGGGGAGACTTTTTCATCCCTCAATTCCAATACCGTATTAATCTGAATGCCCGGCGGATGCGCACCGTCCGGGAACCAATTCCATATTTCTTTTTCCTGCAGATTGGATTCGAATAAATCCGGCAGACCCGGATTCGGACCGGTGCCGGTTAATCGGCGAGCAGTCCGCCGATTACAGCGCCTATCAGGAGCGGACCGACGTTTGACACTACCAGCACGAACGCACCCGCACCGGCTACGAAGCCTATCAGGGGGGCGCCCGTGAGCGCAGATCCGAATAAGAAGAGCAAACCGCCCAGGAGAATCGCGGGCAGGAGCGCTGCTATAATAGCGTTCCCGACGCCGCCCGACTTTTTGCCGCCCACAATGCCCGCTATCAGGGGGCCTATCGAAGGTATCCAGAAGAGGAGTATGGAGATAATGAGCATCCAGAAGAGGCCTGCTATGATGCTTCCCTTTTTTTGTTCAGTCATATCTTTTACCCGCAGTCAGGATCTTCGGAGTCATGATATAAAATATACTATTAAAGAAAAAAGCCCAACCTCTTTCAGGGGGTCGGGCTTTTTTCTTAACATCATCCTCTTATAGGGTTTTTGTATCGATTAGTCGCATTTGGAAAAGCCGCAGCTTCTGCAGGTCATACACCCCTGCTCGAACGCGAGCGCCCTGTCTCCGCAGTCGGGGCAGCGCTCGAGGTTCAAATCCACCGTCCGCCTTGCCGATTCCGTCGAATTCTCCACTGCCTGGACGAAGTGTTTCTTTAATACAGTCGCTATCGCATCGGGTATCGACATCACCAGCTTCCCTTCCGAGAACACCGGGGACGATCCGCCGATCCCTTCGAGCTGCTCCACTACGTCCTTAACGCTCACACCCGACCTGAGCGCGAGTGAAACGAGCCTCCCCGTAGCTTCTGCGTCGGCCATTGTCGAATAGCCGGATTTACCTATCTGGACGAAGACCTCGAACGGCCTTCCGTCATAGGTGTTGATCGTAACGTAAAGGTTTCCGTATCCCGTCTTTATGACCTCCGTAAACCCCTGCAGGAACTGAGGCCTTTTTATCGGCTTGATCACCGGCATTTGGGATGGACGAAGGGATGAGATGGGGTTGGGGTGATGGGTTTTTTTCATCCCTTCGTCCTGGGTCTGGGTCGGAAGTTTTATTTCATTTCTATCTTTAGTTTCCTGCTGGGCTTTCGCCTGGTCTTCTGTGACCAGGATGCCCTCTCTTGATCCCTCCCTGTAAACCGTAATGCCTTTACAGCCGAGCTTCCACGCGAGGAAGTAGATCTTTTCCACTTCGTCGAGCGTTATATCGGCCGGGAGGTTCACAGTGCTGGAAATGCATGAATCAATATGCTTCTGTATGGCGGCCTGCATGCGCACTCTCATTTCAGGCGAGATCTCGTGTGATGTTACGAATGTCTTCGGGATATCTTTTTCGCTTTCGAGCTTGTACTTCTCCATGTATTCCGCTACGAGCGGGTGGTAGACCTTGAATTCCCCTTTCGAGAGGGATTTGGAGCGCCTGAAGTATGATAATGCAAACATCGGTTCTACGCCGCTCGTGGTTCCGGCAAGCACCGAGCCGCTGCCCACCGGGGGTACTGTCAGTATGCAGGCGTTCCTGAGCCCCTGGCTCTTAATTTTTTCCAGCACGCGCCCGTCGATTGTCTTGAGGAACGGACCCGACAGGTGTGTGTCCCTGTCGTAAGCCGGGAAATTGCCCTTTTCTGTTGCGAGATCGGAACTCGCCTCGTATACGGTGTTCTTAATGTGCTCGAACATCTTGTCGGCGAATTCGACCCCCTCGGGCGTGTCGTACTTGATGTTCAGTTTCGAGAGCATATCGCCGAAACCCGTAAAGCCCACGCCGATGCGTCTTGAGTGCATCGACGACTTCGTCTGGTATACGAGCGGGTGCTTATTCATGTTGTAATCGAGTACGTTGTCGAGGAACCTGACCGAGTACTTGAAAGCCCTCTCGAGGTTCTCCCAGTCGATGGAAGCCTCCTCCGTAAACGCGTCTTTGACGAACGGGGACAGGTTGACGTTCCCGAGGCAGCAGTTGCCGTAATCCTCCAGGGCCTGCTCGCTGCAGGGGTTGACGCCGTTTACTTCCATTCCGGCGTATTCGGTCGGGGAATATTTCTTTACTGCGTCCCAGAATATGACGCCCGGCTCGGCCGATGCCCATGCCGATTTTACGAGCTTTTCCCATATGTTTCTCGCGCGGACGGTTTTCGTATACTTGACCTTTTCGTTCTCGAACTTGAGCTCGAAATCCCTGTCTTCCTCGACAGCGCGCATGAACTCGTCCGAGATCTTCACGGAGATGTTCGCGAAATTGACACGGGACCTCTCGGTGTCGTTCTTGACGTCGATAAATTCCTGTATATCCGGGTGGCTGACGTTAATTGTAATCATAAGCGCGCCGCGTCTTCCGGCCTGGCCTATGGTGCCTGTCGTTGTCGAAAGCAGGTCCATGAACGATACTGCGCCCGTGGAATAGATCGCCGAATTGTTGACCGGGGCGCCTTTGGGCCTGAGAATGGATATGTCGGTCCCCACGCCGCCGCCGAACGAGTAAGTCCTCGCCGCCTCTTTGCACCATTCGAAAATACCCTCGATCGAATCCTCTTTTATGGGCATATAGTAGCAGTTGAGCAGTGTGGACCGTCTGTTCTGCCCGGCGCCGAAAAGTATTCTGCCGCCGGGGATAAATTTAAAATTCGAAAGAAGCCAGTAGAAGTTGTCTTCCCACTCCTTTTTCAGCTCTTTCGACTTCTCAGGGGAGGCTATTTCCCTCGCGACCCTTCTCCACATGTCCTCCGGGGTCAGCTCCACTATCCTGCCGGTTTTGTCCCTGAGTGCGTATTTCTCGTAAAAGACCCTTGCGCGCAGGTCGTCACCGCCGAACGCTTTCAGGGTTTTTTCCGGGATGTCCATGACCCCTTCCGTCTTCTGGACGAATTCTTCCTCTTCCGGGGTGTTTTCAGCCGCTGATGTTTCGATTTCCGGTTCCAGGTTTTTCTCTATCAATTTAGTCCCGTGGCCGTTTCCGTTGGTCTGCGTGGGGCTGAGTTTATCAGAAGACATCTGGACAACCTCCTTTCTGTAAAACTACATGATATATTGTGCTATGAAACGATTGAACCACAATATGTTGTGGTTGTCAATAGGGTATTTGTCGGCCTTTTTTCTCTAAGTATAAATTCGTGTGACTTCGGAAGGTTAGACAGAAAAGATTTTTTTACAGTCGTAAAAATATTTATGCGGGCAATAGAGTTGTGACTCGTTATTAAAGGGTAATTTTAATAGAACTAATCAAATTTATGAGATTAATGGGGCCAGATCGGCGGGCAAAACACAAGTTAGTAAAAATCAGGCTCGCACATAGTAACATCTTAGCAATTCTTTTACAAGAGGGGGGTAAAAAATTATTAAGATTCCGTGAAAATCATGCATCGTCAAAGGGTCAATTTCGGGAAATCCTATATACTTAAATAAGCTTATGGCATCAGGTAACGACGAAGAAAATCAGGCGCGGATACTCGATTTCTGGTTCGGAAAACCGGAGAAGGGGGGTGTGCCTCCTCCGGAATTGAGCCGGATGTGGTGGGCAAAAGACCAAAAGACGGACGAATACATCAGGAATAATTTCGAGTCCGGTCTCGTAAACGCGAAAGAAGACGAGCTCCGTGAATGGGAAAAGACGCCTCGCGGCACGCTGGCCCTTATTATATTACTCGACCAGTTCCCGAGGAACATCTACAGGGATACGCCCGGTGCCTTTTCACAGGACGCCCGGGCTCTCGAGACAGCGGCGAAGGGGATTGAAAAGGGATTCGATAAGGAGTCTCCACCCGGTCATGAGGGTTTTCTTCTATATGCCGTTCATGCACTCTGAGGACCTCGAAATGCAGGAGAGGTCGATAGCCCTTTTCGGGGCACTGGAAAGGGATTTCCCTTCTCCGCCTGAATTGGCGGAAATGCTCTCAAACAACAGGGATTACGCCGAGAGGCATTATGCGATTATAAAGAGGTTCGGAAGATACCCTCATCGAAACACAATTCTCGGTAGGAGAATCGTACTGCCGGGGAAATTGAATTTTTAAAACAGCCCGGTTCTTCTTTCTGATGAATAAGCCGGTTTATTCCGCGGCGTATGTTTATCACTCCGAATAGTGAGCGACGACCCTCTCTATCTTTCCGTCACTCCCCGGAAACATGACCTCCGCGGCAAGCATCCCTTTGACACTCCGGTAGTAAATTGTCAGGCTGTTGACCCCCGTCAGCACCTGCAGGGGCTCGAACTTGAGGTCGGGATAGGCCGTGAGTCCCCTCCCGAAATATTCCCTGAGCATCTCCTTTCCTCGTATCGTACCTGAAGATTCCCCCATGAGTTTTAGCACGAACGGGGAAGTGAATTCAACGTCATCCGAATAGTGGGAGAGAATGGAATCGAGGTCATGCCTGTTCCAGGACGCCATCCAATCCTTCGCTATCTGTCGGGCTCTTTCGGTGGAAAGCATATAGTTCCGTCGCGAAGCCGATGTTAGCCTGACGCGGACATTTCGTGTCCGTGCCTGCGGTGTCGGCGTAGATAAGGATTCGAATACGCCCCGGCCCCCGTTCGGTTATAGCCCCTAGAGCTTGGCCTCAATCTTGCTCAGAATATAGCGCGAAAGGCTTTCATCGCCGAACGTCCCGATCCTGATGGATATGTCAGTGAGGTTGTCGGTGACCCTCTTGAGCTGTATCTTCACGGTTTTATTGTCGGCCGTTTTCGATTCAAGCTCGGCCGAGACGTTGTCTTTAATCTTGTTGACGACCAGGAACTGAAGTTCATCGATTGCGGCTACAGTGGCTTCCCAGGTTTTGTTGAGAGTCGCTTCTTCGGTGGCCTTTAATTCGCCTTTTATGTACGCTACCGTGCCGGCGCCCGCCGCCGCCGCCCCGCCGACGGCCGCTGCCGCGAGGCAGCCCGTCAGAATAAACGGACATGCGGCGAGTAATACCAAGATCAAGAGCTTCTGCTTTTTCATAACGGTGCTTCCTCCGGTGTTCAAGGTCTTATACCGACTCATCATGCATAAGTCAGTTCAATTATATACGGTGAGAGCCGATTTTCGCAACAGAATTATTCATTTCGCAAATATAGCCCCGGTCCCTCTCCCCGCGAACCGCTAACGTCTTAAGGGTGGCGGTTATCACGGGGGGCGGCTCTGCAATGAAGCCTTTTGGCTTCACTCCGGGATGTGCTGACTTGACGGCGTTATTGAATTATTACTCATGCATTATTAGAATTGTAATATCACTGGGTTAAGCGGGGTGTCGGTATCCGATGTGCGATCACGATTACGGAGCCTGTTACTGTAGGCGTTGGGATTCTAAAACCTTTAATAAGCTCAATCGTATATTGATTGAAGAGACCGATACGAATTTATACGAAAGACTGGCGAAGGCTTTCGTGTTTATGGTGAGGCCGAACGGAACACCGGGGCTTTCATCCCGGGGACGATGTCCGGCTTGGGAAGCACGCTCCCGGAACGCAGTCGGGTTTCCGGGGAAAGAAACCCGAATCCTCACCGACACTCGAATATGCCGCCTATAAGCGAAGACTATCTGATCCCGATTGTTGTTGGCGTGAGCGGCCGGAAGGGTGATTCCCCCGATGACGAGCGGATCTCCGCTCTCATCCCCCCGGAGATGGTCAGGCTCAGAAATACGTTTCCGCACTCCCCGTTCATCGTAATATCTTCTCTCTCCGGGGGTGACGAATGCCTGCTCGCGAGGCTCGCGATCGAGCACCTTCGGCGCCAGGCTCATAGCGGTACTTCCCTGCCCGCCCGGGCAGTATAAAAAAGCCCTCCCGGATTGTAAATACGGGGAAGATGTCTCGGAGCTTCTGGGACGGGCCGAGTCGTCGATAGATATCTCGTCGCTGATGAGGTCCAAACTCGGCGGGACGAGAGACGGTTCGGCGGAGGACCGGACAACGACGGAGATATTCACCGCGGCATTTATCGCCGAGCACGGCGAAATTCTTTTCGCTGTCTCATCCGATGACGGAAAGGAAGGGCAGGACACGACGGCGCGGATAATCAAATGGATACGCGAAGGCAGGATTACGCGTGAATACTCTCTCCGGGTGAATAAATCCGGCCTCGATACGATGGACAGGAGCTTGATAATCTCGATCGACCCTGTGACCCTCCGGACGAAGGTGGAATCCGTTCCTCCCGACGTAGATTCCGTTCCGTTAATTTCCGGCCCCGGGATTGAATCCGGCTTTCCCGGCAGAATATATAGAGCCGCTTCACGAAAGCTTTTCGGTCTCGTTCAATCCGTGAGCGTCTGCCTCGACAAACTCTATGATTCACTTTTTAATCGTCCCGTTGAGGATATAACGGATGGCTATGAAAAATCGCCCTTCACGGGCATTATGGAGAGGATCGACGGTTTTAACTCCGATGTCAGGGATTACTTCGACAAATACGGCGACAATGACCTCGTAAAATCAAGACAGTATCTGCTTCAAAACGAATCGGGTAACGAGCTTATAACCGGGGATGGGGCGCTCCGTAAAATAATTTGCCTTTACTCCGCGTCGGACGTATTGTCGCAATTCTATCAGAAGAAGACAGCGAGTCTTATCAGCTGGATTTACGTCCTCTTCTTTATAGCCGTCGTGCTCTACGGGCTTATCGACTGGAGCTCTTACCTCGTGCTATGTTATATAGGTCTCATCCCCGCGATCGCGCTGCTCGTAAAAATGACCTCGAGGGACAGGATCGAGGACCGCTTCCTCGACTACAGGGCGCTCGCGGAGGGGCTCCGGGTCCAGTTCTTCTGGACGCTCTCCGGGATCGACGAGAACGTGTCCTCGCATTACCTGAGCAAGTACGAGGGCCTGCTCACGTGGATAAGAAAGGCGGTGAGGAGTGTCGAGATTGTGACGGTAAGAACGGGGAGTGCGGAACACGTTGCGGTAAACAATACATCCCTGGATATTACCAGGAAGCTATGGATAGAATCTCAGCTGGGTTATTTCGGTACCAAGAAAAGACCGCTTTTGGTGAGGTCCCAGCAGTTCGGCAATATCATGTTTTTGTCCTTCGTATTGACCCTTTTGGTCGCTCTCGTGTACGGCATGTATGTCTTGTTTGCCGGGGTGGGGAATAGCGAGGCGATAAATAATTTTCAGATCCTCCTGGGCGTAATCGCCGCCGTGGGCGTAGCCGCCCAGGCATATAAAAACAAAAGGGCATACGACGAGCTCGAAAGGAGGTACAGCCTCGCTCAGCAGACATATGCCTCGGCGAAGAGGGAGCTCGAGATCGGCAAAGTGCCTCCGGAGAGTATCCTCATCGCGGTCGGCAGGGAGGCCCTTCTCGAGAACAGCGACTGGCTATGGACCCACAGGAATGTTCCCATAGAGGTGCCCAAAGGTTAGAACGTTATGAACGCGTCGAAGAAAATTGAATCCCCCCCGAAAGCCCGTCTCGCGGTCAGGGTCGGCGTTACCGGCCACCGTCTGAACGGCCTCGATAAGGCCGACATCGACACGCTCAGGATGCGGGTGAACGAAGTCCTGAAGCATATAATCGGCGTTGCCGGTGAAGTGAAGTCGTCTTTCGAATCTTTATATTCCGACGGCGGGCCGCCCGTGCTGAGGATAATATCCCCTCTCGCGGAAGGAGCGGACATGCTCGTCGCCGAGGAAGCGCTTGCAGAAGGATTCGAGCTCCAGTGCGCGCTCCCTTTCGGCCGCCGGGAATATGAAAAGGATTTTACGGACGGCCTATCCCTCGGCAAGTACCGGACGCTCCTGGGGACCGCTACCTCGATACTGGAGCTCGACGGCTCGCGGGCGACGCCCGAGGCCGAGAACGAGTCTTATCAGACCGTAGGCCGGATGGTGCTCGCCCAGAGCGATGTGCTTGTTGCAATATGGGACGGGGAGGATGCGAAAGGGAAGGGGGGCACCGGTCAGATCGTGAAGGAAGCGCTCATTAGCGAGATCCCGGTGGTTTGGATAAACTCCGGCGCCCCGCACGACATGATGGTTCTCATGGGCGGAGAATACGAAGGGTTTAAAAAAGTGGGCCTCCGGGAGCTCGAACTCAGACTAAAGAGGGTCCTTAAACCCGAGCACCCGAAGAAACCCGACCTCAGCCGTACGTACTTTGATGAAAAACAGCCGACATGGACATGGGGTTTCATATTCGAAGCCTTCTGCGATATATTCGCGCTGGACAGGGTGGATACCGGGGGGGCAAGGGTCAGGGATTTCAACGAAGCGACGGAAGCGGAATGGCAGACTGCTTGGGATTCGTGTCCTGACTTCCCGCAGGGCGTGAAGGATCAGATTAACGAGAAGTTCCTCGCTCACTACACCTGGGCCGACAGGCTCGCCAATTATTATTCGAACATCTACAGGAGCTCATTCGTGGCTAATTACCTGATGGCCGCTCTGGCGGTCTTATTCGCACTTCTTCCGCCTATACCTTGGTTTGAAAACCTGTGGGTGCTCTGCGAGCTCGCTTTGATTATCATGATAATAACAATCACGGCAGTAGGGAACCTGAAGCATTGGCACGAGAGGTGGATAGATTACAGGCTACTATCGGAACAGATAAGGCATCTCAGGTTTCTCGCGCCTCTCGGCCTCACCACCCCGGCGTTCAGGGTGCCGGCCCATGATACGTACGGAGACCCCAGGAGCTCGTGGGTAAACTGGCATTTCAGGGGGATTGTCCGCGAAGCGGGAATGGTGGGAACGAGGATAGACAGAGAATACCTCACATCCTACAGGGATTTCCTCTCGAGGCAGGAGATATCCGCCCAGATAGATTATCATAAACGCAACTCGCCCCGCTTCCACAGGATCCATCACAATCTCCATCTGATTGGCGGGGGACTCTTCGTCCTCACTCTTATCGCGTGTTTAGCTCATCTGTATGTTCACAACGACCTGCTGACCATTCTGGCGGCCATATTGCCTGCATTCGGCGCTGCGTTCTACGGTATCCGGACCCATGGGGAATTCGAGCTGATAGCGAAGCGGTCGGATGCCATGAGCGCCCATCTGGAGAATCTCAGGAACGAGATCGAAAAGACCGATTTTGTACCATCTTACAGGCTCCTCGGCCAAATCGCTGAAAATACGGCCGAGGTAATGTCATCGGAAACTCTCGACTGGAGAATTGTTTTTCAATCCAAGCGTTTGGTGTTGCCTGGGTAGTCAATCACAGCTATAATCCTCCGGTATTTCCTCTGGAGGAGAGAGGGGGAACAGATGGCTCACGATGTTTTTATCAGTCACTCCGGAAAAGACAAACCCGTAGCCGATGCCGTATGCGCGACACTGGAGATCGGCGGCGTAAGGTGCTGGATCGCACCGAGGGACATTGTGCCCGGCACGCAGTGGGGCGAGGCGATTATAGATGCCATAAGCTCGAGCAGGGTCATGGTGCTCGTGTTCTCTTCCAATGCCAATGAGTCCCAGCAGATAATCAGGGAAGTAGAACGCGCGGTCAGCAAGGGCATACCCGTCATACCGTTCAGGGTCGAAGACGTCGACCCCAATAAATCCCTCGAATATTTCATTAGCGCACCGCACTGGCTCGATGCCCTGACCCCGCCCCTCGAAAAGCATCTGGGGCAGCTGCTTTCTACAATAAAGCTGCTGCTCTCAAGACAAGGACCGCGCCCCGAGCCTCCCTCAGATGAAGATACCGCGCGAGCAAGCGGAGCGTCTCGTTCCGGGCCCCAGGGAGCCGGTCGGGAGTCGGACTCCCGCATTGAAACCATCAGGCCGCTCGAAAAGAAGGATTATTCCGGCGGAAAGTCTTTCCTCGAGGATAAAAAGAAGCTAGGCGGTCTGATAGCCCTGGTCGTGGTGTTAGGATTGGCCGGGTATTTGATATTCGGCGGCGGTGACGACGACAATGACGGGACGAACAATAATCAGAACCAGATCATACCGGGCCCGTCCAATCAATATCAGCCTCCCGTATATACCCCGTCCCCTCCCGGTCCGTACGACAACCAGGGGAACTGGGGGGCTATAGCGATTGCGCCGAGCGGGGGCTGGGGTTTTTCAACGAACATGCCCTCGAAACAGGCGGCCGAGAAGGACGCTGTTGAAAGGTGCAGTCAATTCAATACGGGGTGCGAGCTCAAAATCGCGTTCAATAACTGTGCTGTATATGCCACGGCCCCGGACGGGTCGTACGGGTGGGCGACAAACACTACCGTCGATCTCGCGAGAAATAACGCAGTAAGCGAATGTCACAAGTATACGAATGACCTGTGCTCTTCGTTCATCGAATTGTGCTCCGACGGGAGCGTTAAGAGTGTCAATGAATGGGCTGCGATAGCGACTGCCGACAATGGGCAGTACGGCTCCGCATGGAACTATCCCACGCGGGTTCAGGCGGAAAAAGCGTCGGTAGATGAGTGTGCGAAGTACGGGCCTAACTGCCAGATGAGGATTTCGTTCACCGACTGCGGCGCTATAGCGAGGAGTGAGGACGGCGCTATCGGATGGGGATATTATGCGGACATGAGCCAGGCGGTCAAGGCTGCGATGGATGAGTGCGACAACCGGAGCGAAAAACCCTGCAGCATCCTCACCCAGCTCTGCGCGGACGGGAGCGAGAGGAAATAAAGTAGTCCGGATTCTTCAATTGCCGGATTTTTTAACCGGCACGGCTTCCATAACGACCTCGGGTGAATCACGGTCGTTCTCCAAACCCTCGTATCTCACCCATTTGTGCGGGGGGGCAACCGTAAACCAGAAGTAGGTCTTCGGGAAAAATACTTTGAACACATTGAGGGCGCCCAGCTTGGGGACGAGCTCGACTTTATAGCACTCGACTTCCCCGCCAGGCGTCTTTATCGTCTCACGCCCCTTCTGTTTGAATTCGACGTTATAGAGATCGGGCTCGTTAGTCAGGAATTGGGCCTTGACCGTATCGTCCGTACCGAAAGGGAGAGATCGGAGCGCAAGGACGATTCCCTCTACGATCAGCAGGTCCCGATCGGGCTCGAATGATTCGTTTACAGAACTGTTGTTTTCGTAATCTTCCCTTACGAATGTCACCGTGCCCTGAGACTCATCCACCGCTTTCCTTTCGGTCATTACCAGATTCCCCTGCATGTCCCTGACCTCTGTCACTGCTTGTACGGGAGTAAACGCAGCCCCGGATTTCCACACCGAAACGGATTCCCATTTCATATCCCTCGTGTAAGGGTTTGTAAGCCCCTGCGCATTTAGCACCAACCTTACCTTTGACTCGCCGCTTTCGATAAATTCATCCAGCGTCCAGGTCGCTTTCCACCTCGTCCCTCCTTCTTTGTAAGAAGTGATGAAGGAGCCTTCCTCTTTTTTGCTCATGGGGGGCACGCTCATCGGGTACGATGTGATCGGGAAAAGCAGAACCGGGAATATAATGAATATAATTTTCCTGTAAAATTTTTTTATACTTGCGCGGGTATCGCCGATGCTGCGGAAACGCGGGGTCATAGCTCTTCTCACGGATATAGGTTTATAATATAGCTTAAGTTTTATTGTTCGGTTAGAAATGCTATGATGTCGGTTTACAATCAGGGCTTGTAACAAAGCGCTTCAGCAATATTTATCGGAGTGATAATTGAAAAAATTTCTTAGAGGACATTATCTCATCGTCGGGATAATCGCGGGCGTGATTCTCGGCGGAATCGTCGGCTCGTTTTACCCCGAGACCGGCGTTAGAGTCGGGTTTCTCGGGAAGCTTTTTATAAACGCCTTGAAAATGATAGTGCTCCCGCTGATCCTGGTCACGATAACGCTCAGCATCATGAAGGTGGAGAGGCTGGGGTCGCTCGGTCTCAGGACGTTCGTCTACTTTATTTCGACCACTGCCTTGGCCGTTATTCTGGGCATAGTCCTCGTGAATCTGATACATCCCGGCGCGGCGGGCGCCGTACTCACGGGCGAGATACCGGAAATAATAAAGGGAAAGGAGAATATGAGTATCGTCGAGGTGCTCTTATTGGAATTCGTTTCCCCTAACCTTTTCGAGTCGGCCGCGGAATTCGACGTCCTCCCGCTCATCGTAGCGTCTCTTTTATTCGGCGCCGCGTTCGCGGCTCTCGGAAGGGAAAACAAGCCGGTCGTCGAATTATTCACGCTGCTCGACAAGGCCGTGATGAAGATAGTGCACTGGGTAATGATATTCACGCCGCTCGGCATCTTCGGCCTCATTGCCGAACGCATCGGACTGGCCGGGGGCGGGAGCCAGGTGATCGCGCTCGCGGCCGAGCTCGGGAAGTATTTTCTGTGCGTGGTATTGGGGCTTTTCATACACGGGTTTATCGTATTGCCCGCGATACTTTTTCTGCTTTCCGGAAGAAACCCGCTCGAGTACGTCCCGCATGTCGGCAAAGCGCTGCTCACCGCGTTCTCGACGGCTTCTTCTTCGGCCACGCTCCCCTGACGATGGAAGGAGTAATCGACGAGGCTAAGGTGAGTCCCAGAGTGGCGAGGTTCGTGCTTCCCCTGGGAGCGACCGTCAATATGGACGGGACCGCGCTCTACGAAGCGGTGGCGGCCATATTCATAGCCCAGAGCTACGGTATAGAATTGGGCATACCGCAGATGGTCATCGTGTTCTTTACCGCGACGCTCGCGTCCATAGGGGCTGCGGGGATACCGGAGGCGGGCTCGTGACGATGGTGCTCGTGCTCAAGTCGGTCGGTCTCCCGATCGAGGGGATAGGGCTGATACTTGCGATAGACTGGCTTCTCGACCGCTTCAGAACGACGATAAACGTCTGGGGCGACTGCGTCGGCGCAGCCGTTATAGACAAATATGAAAGTGAAGGACAGGGTAAAGCGTGACGAGAGGCCGTGTAAATGTACCGGTGGTATTGCACTTAGGAGCGGTCACAGATTCTTTGCCTCGAATGTGTTGCAGGACTCTATATCTCCCGAGTCGAGACCCTTTTTAAACCAGGCTACCCTCTGTTTCGAGCTCCCGTGTGTGAATGAATCGGGCGTTACACGGCCCTGAGATTCCATTTGAAGTCGGTCGTCTCCTATGCTGCTCGCGGCGTTCAGGCCTTCTTCTATGTCGCCGTGCTCGAGTATGTCGCGGGCCCTGTCGGCGTTATGCGCCCAGACGCCCGCAAAACAATCCGCCTGTAGCTCCTGCATGACGGAGAGTCTGTTCGCCTCGGCCCCTCCGAGCCTCCTTTGAGCGCCCCGTACCTGCTCCGAGATGCCGAGCAGGTTCTGAACGTGGTGTCCCACCTCGTGCGCGATGACGTATGCCTGAGCGAAATCGCCGGGCGCGTCGAACCGTTCCTTGAGGTCTCTGTAGAAGTCGAGGTCTATGTATACCTTCTCGTCGGCCGGGCAGTAGAACGGTCCCACCGCGGATTGGGCGAAGCCGCATGCGGAGTCTACGGCCCCGGAGAATAATACGAGAGTGGGTTCGCGGTACCTGCCGTTGTATTGGACGAACAATTCGCTCCACGTGTCCTCGGTATCGGCGAGCACGACGGACACGAAATCGGCGAGCTCCCTGTCCTCATCCGAGAGAGGTGCACTGTCGTAGCTTGAAGTCGGATCGACCTCAGTGTAGGTGATATCGTTCAAGAGCTTGACCGGGTCAGCGCCGAGAAGGACCGCGATTACGATAAGTATAAGAATACCTATCCCTCCGCCCGCGGCTCTTCCGGGAAGCCTCACCCCTCTCCTGTCCTCGATATTCGTGCTCCTTCTGCCCATTCTCCAGCGCATTCGCCTGTCGTCCCTCCTGATTCAGCTTCCAAAAAGTAACATATACCCCCGCATGCATCCACATATATTATATACGGATATGCACAAGACCCGGGAACGTGTATCATGGTAATTCAAATGGGAAGCAAGGCTCTTTTCTCCTGGAGCGGCGGTAAGGACAGCGCGCTCGCTCTCTATGAAGTCCTCGGGACCCGGAGTCGCGATATCGCGTCCCTTATCACGACCGTTACAGGGGAATACGACAGGATCAGCATGCACGGCGTGAGGAGCCTTCTCCTCGAAATGCAGGCGGACTCGCTCGGGATTGCTCTCGAAAAGGTAATCATCCCGCGGAACGCGTCGAATGAGGCGTACGAGACCTCTCTCGAGAAGGCGCTCCTGAAATATAAAGGGTCGGGTGTGGACTCAGTGATATACGGAGACATATTCCTCGAGGAAATAAGGAAATACAGGGAGGAGCAATTGGGGAGACTGGGGCTCGGGTGCGTGTTTCCTATATGGGGCAGGGATTCCTTATCGCTCGCCCGGACCTTTATCGAGGCGGGATTTAAAGCAGTGGTCGTATGCGTCGATTCGACTTTACTCGACGGGGAATTCGCGGGGAGGGAATTCGATAGAGATTTCATAACCGGGCTCCCGCCTGAAATCGATCCCTGCGGTGAAAACGGAGAGTTCCATACCTTCGTTTATGACGGACCCATATTCAGGGAGAGTGTAGAATTCGTAAAGGGAGAGATAGTATTGAGGGACGGGCGTTTTTATTATTGCGACCTCCTGCCGAAATGACGGGAGCAGCATTACCCGTGATGTTTCTCTTTGCGAACCGCCCTCAGACCTCGATCACGATCTTATGGGAATGCCCCTTAAGCTTCTTCAGGAATTTTTCGTTGAGCATTGATTCCGGCATATTCCTCAAGATAATGGTCGAATTGAACATCCTGGCGGTTTCAATGACCTCTTCCATATGGCCCTCGTACTCCCTGGCGTCGATCGAGACATTGAAGCCTATATGCATGAGCTCAAGGGCGCTTAATGAATCTGATTTTTTTGGCATCCTGGCATCTCCGTTTTTTTATTAATGATGAATCAGAATTTAAAAAAGGAAAGGCAGCGCATTAAAATAACCCGGAGGGCGGCGGCATGAAGAGGGTCCCGGAGCCCGAGCTGATGGACGACCCCGAGCAGGCGCTTGCATACGGCAGGGCCGATTTTGAAGAGCCTCACTCGAACTTCATTAAACTGCTTGAAGAGCACTGCTCCCTTCCGGGCCGGATCGGGACGGTTCTCGACATGGGGTGCGGAACGGGGGACATAACGTTCAGGGTCGGACGGGCGTTCTCAGGTTTGGTGATTGACGCGATCGACGGCTCGGCGGCGATGTTGTTTCACGCGAATGAGGGGCTCATCGGGAAACCTGAATTCGAAGGCAGGATTCGTTTCCTGCACGGCAGGATACAGGAATTCACGCCTGATAAATCATACGGCCTAATAGTGAGTAACAGCCTCCTTCACCATATTGTCGACCCTGCCGATTTCTGGAGTGCGTTAAAGAGGCTCTCGGCTTCTGGGACGCGGGTCTTTATCATGGACTTGATCAGACCCGGGACGGCCGGGGAGGCCCGGAGACTCGTAGAGACCTATTCGCCGGACGAGCCGGATATATTGAAAAGGGATTTCTATAATTCCCTCCTCGCGGCGTTCGAGATCGATGAAGTTAAACAGCAATTAAAAGAAGCGGGTCTCGGCGGCCTCAAAGTCTCGCGGGTGAGCGACAGGCATCTGATAGTTTACGGTATACGAGATTAGGGATCGAGCCGGAAGCGGACTCTACTGCTCGACCGTGACGCGTCTGCCCGTGAACGTATCGGAAACGGCGTTCTCAGGCACCGAATCGGGGTCAAGAGGGTCGACCCCGGGCTCGTAGAACAGCACCGTGAACTCGCCTTCTATCTCCCGGCAGTTTTTGTCCGCGAACCTTATCCCCGCATTGACCTTGGCGACATTCAGGAGATTCCCTTCTCCGTCGAAGGAGAAGTCGAGCGAGGTTGCAGACGCTTCGAGCTTTCCCGTCCTTATCCAGGCCCCCTGGGCGTCGCTAAAGTTAAGAGAGGGCTGTGCTGAGCTCGTTATGAGGATTATGCCCCTCGCTCCCAGGCTCCAGATGCTCTTCGTCCCGTTCCCCTCTTCGACCAGGTAAGTCCCGATGAAGCACTTCGGATATTTATCGCTTCCCCCGGCCCGCGCTTCGGCCGCGAAGAGGGATATTGCAAGCGACAAAGTAAGAAAAATAAATAGCAGGAATACACACGATGAATATCTCTGGTTATGTCTTCGGTTACTCATACTCATCTCCCCTGGTCTGCCCCTGTTTGAAATCCGGAGCCCGATTTTTTATTAATCCGCTTTCGGGTAAATCTACACCAATTATAAGACGCGAGTGAAGTGCACGGGCAATAAAGCCTTACGGTTGAAAAACCCCCGCGCTCGTCTACTATATCACTGAACATGCCCGTGTAGTTTCAGCAAGGTTACGCAGGAGGCGATAAATTGGGAAATGAATCTGTAAAAGAATCGGTCGAGGTGTCGAACTCAGAGCTCGTCTTCCCGACACATACGAACCATTACGGCACGATATTCGGGGGAAGGGTGCTTGAGCTGATGGATATGACCGGCGCAATGGCGGCGATGCGTTTCGCGGGCGAGGACACAGTCACTGCGTCCATCGAAGCTGTCGATTTCAAGAAGCCCGTAAAAGTCGGGGACATAATGGAAGTAAAGGCGAGGGTCATATATACGGCCCATACGTCGATGGTCGTTAAGGTGGACGTCTACAAGGTGGGCAAGTTCAGCCCCGGGGTCGAGTTTACATGCAGGGGCTATCTCGTCTTCGTCGCCGTGGACGCTGACGGAAAGCCGATTCCCGTGCCCGCTCTCAAGGTCGTCACTGAAGAAGACAAGAAGTACTGGAAGATCGGAGAGAGCGTGAAAAACAGGTCCAGGGAAAGACAGGCGAGTGGGGAGAATTAGATTCATTCTCTACCACAGCGCTAACCCGTTAATATCTTCACACCCCTATACTTTTCGCTGCCGCTCTACTCCGGCATCTGCGATTCCATCTTCTGACAGGTCGCTGCCGCCTGACCGCCCGCTCCCTTCACGCAGCTGTACGTATAGCCCTGGCATAGAGCCATCCAGTTTTCACTTCCGTCGGGGTTGATCTTGTGCTCCACGACCTCGATCATGTCGGGCTCGCAGGGAACCTGACCCGGACTGGCGGACTGCTCCTGTAAAGGGTCTATCACATAGGGGTTGCCGCAAGAGAGGATAGTTATCAGCACAGCAGGTATCAGTAATAATCTTTTCATTTTATCACCGCCGTCTATTATTTTTTGGTTATGCCCGCCCGGTTACTCCCACCCGCTTCGTTTATCATAATAAGCCAGAACGGGTAAATTTTCAATTCGGGAATCGAGGTGCGTGAAATGAGAGCAATCGTGCTCAGGAAAAACGGCGGGCCCGGCGTTCTTCAAACGGAAGAGGTGAAGAAACCCCGGCCGGGGAAGGGAGAGGTCGGGGTTGCGGTCCGGTTCGCGGGCATTAATTATGCCGAGATACTGTCGAGGAAGGGGATTTACGGGTGGGCGCCTAAAAAGCCTTATATACCGGGCATGGAATGTTCGGGTGTGATAGAGGAGACGGGCGAGGGGGTCGACCGGTCCAGGATCGGAGAGAGGGTGATGGTCGGGGCGAAGTACGGGTGCTATGCCGAGTACGTCGTCGTGCCCGATAACAACGCCGTGCCCGTGATTGACGGGTTCAGTGACGAAGAAGCCGCCTCCTTCCTCGTAAATTATATGACCGCCTGGGTCGCGCTATTCAAAATGGCGCGGGCCGTCAGAGGGGAGAAGGTGCTCGTCACTGCGGCTGCCGGGGGTGTGGGGACCGCGGCGATACAGCTGGCGGCTCATGCGGGCTGTGAGGTCTACGGCATGGCCGGAAGCCCTGGAAAAATTGGAATTAATTAAATCCCTCGGAGCGGCGGGCATCTTTAATTACCGTAACCCGGACTGTTTTCAAAATCTGATTGCGGCTACGGGCGGTGTGGACGCCGTGATAGAAATGGTCGGCGGGGACGTTTTCAGAAAGAGCATGGACTCGCTCAACACATTCGGAAGGGTCGTGGTCACGGGATTCGCGAGCCTCGACCTCAACAAATGGAGCCCTTCGTCCTGGCTCAGGACCTGGAGGGATATACCCAGGGCCGATATAGCGGAGTTAGCCCGGAAATCCATATCCGTAATGTCGTCGCACCTGGGTTATCTGCTCGACAGTGAACCCGGGAAAATGAGTCAGCTCTATGACGAGCTGAGGGGGTTTGTTCTGGAGCACGGTATAAGGCCGGTGGTCAACAGGATATTCGATTTGGAGGAGGCGCCACAGGCTCATGAATACATCGAATCGAGGCAGAGCTCGGGAAAGGTGCTATTGAAGATAGGCCGGTGATGTTTAACGGCTGATGGAGGCGCGCGGGTCTGCCGGATTACTCATGTGACGGTTATTGGAGCTATTTACGAATGAGAACGGTCTAGGCCATCTCTTCTTTGCTCGATACGAGCCTGTCCAGTATCTCCCTCTGAATGGCTTCTATCTCTTCCCCGGCGGTCTTGATTTCATCCGTGGGCTTCCCCCTTTCCCTGCATTCCTCGACAAGCTCGTCCAGCTTCGCCCCTATGTGCTTTAGCTTCGTCTGGGCTTCGATATTGGCTTTTATCAGCATTTCCTCGCTCTCCCATTCCCGCCTCGAATATGCGTCGAGCTCCTTTGCCTGTATGAGCAGCTCCCTCAGCCTGTCCCTCCAGCCGTGGAGTGATTGATGGATGACCGATTGGATTTCGGCTTTTTCCCCGGGCTCCCTCCATAGTACATTCTCCAGAAAGCGCAGGTCGTCCTCGGAGACCTCGCTCCTCCCCTCGAGGTATGCCCTGGATTTGAGAAGAGAGACCGATTGCTTATATCTTCTGTCTGAGGGGGTTATGCCCTTTTTCGCCAGGTCTTTTCTGATACGGGATATGAGCTTCAATATGTTCGAAGGCAGCTTGACCCTTCCCGCTTCTTCCCGGCAGGAATCGAGCTCCTCCGAGGTGATTACCCCTTCTACGGAAATTTCGTTCTCGGTGTTGAGCATCTTAAGAAATCTGAAGTCTTCTTTTATGTAGTCCACGACGTACCTCAGGAGGAACCTGTCGTAAAGGGCTTCGAGCTCGTCTTCCTCGGAGGGAAGCTCGTTGCTCGCCCCGAATAAAGAGATAAGCGGTATCCTGACCTTTTCCGTACCGTTATAAAAGATTCTTTCATTCATAATCGTGAGCAGCGTATTCAAAATCGAGGAGCTGGCTTTAAAGACCTCGTCCAGGAACGCTATATGCGCTTCAGGGAGCTTCCCCGAGGTGACTCTCCTGTATTCGTCGTTCTCGAGCCCCTTCAAGCTTACTGCGCCGAATAGCTCCTCGGGCGTGGTGAACTTGGTAAGAAGCCACTGGAAATAGCGCGCTCCGGTTATCTTACGGCAGATTTCGTTAGCAAGCTGGGACTTGGCCGTGCCCGGAGGGCCGATAAGCAGCAGGTGGCTCCCCGTAAGGAGGGCGCAGAAGGCGCCGTCTATTACGTCGTCCCTTTCGAAGTAGCGCGATTTCAGATCGCTTCTTATTTTCTTTAATTTTTCTAGAGTTCTTTCCATGTCACGATGTCCACTATAACTTCCTGGTCACGTCTGGACTTCTTAAGTACCGCTTCGATTATTCTCTTTGTCGGGTTCTCCTCGCCGAGACTGCCTACGGCCCGTACGGTGAAAATCTCGCTCTCCCCGCTGCCGAGCGCGACGCCTACCAGACCGGCGCTGATCTCGGATGTCTCGTCGACGCTCTTGGCTATCTCCCTCGCTTTTTGCTGGGTTATTATAGGCGTTTCCTTTCTCTCCTCTATTATCTGATCCGCAATCTGTTCCGCCACGTCGTCGTCGATCTCCTTATCGGCGCCTCCGCCCTGGCCCCCGATGGCGGAAACGGCAGATCCTTTTATAGCGGCGATAATCACCGCTTTCGGAGCCGTGCTGAAGTTTATCTTTTTATCTCGCGGAAAGACAGTGACGAAATCCTTGATCTGGTTATAGAATTCGTCGTCCATGCCGTCTATCATCCTGATTTCCTGGAGCGTGTCGAGAGGGCCGTCCTTTATGGTGTAAGGGTTTTCGAGGCTGGCATAGAAAGACCCGTTCGCTCCCGCCGCGTCCTGATCGTTTTCAGCGCCGTCGAGCGGGGCGTCCGTCCAGTTAATGAGGCTCGAAATGAACCTCGCGGACTTGGACTCGTCGACCTCGAGGATTCTGAAAAGCTCGGTAAGCTCGGTCAGGACCTGCCGGTCTACTTTGTTTGTCGAGCGGCCGACGAGTGAGTTCAGGTTTATCTTCGACCTCTCGTCCGTGACCGTAACGGATACGTTTCCCTGCCCGACGGGGAAAAACGGCACGTTGATCGCCCAGAAGCCCTCCAGGTTCCCGTCTTGTCCGCCGAGAGCGGCAGTCAGCGTGCTCAACTCTTCAAGCGGCCTCGCTTTAAGCGTCCCCGCCGCCACGTGCACCCCCGCTTTGGCGATATACCGGGCTTTGATTTCGTCCCTCGTGTTCGACGATATCTCCGTATCTATCTGAGTGAAATAAATAAGGTCCGTTACGAGAATCATAAGGACCGAAATAATGATAATCACTATTACAAGGACGATTCCTTTTTCCTGATCCCTCTGCCTTGCGTCGTTAGTAATTCGGTCTCTGTTTTTCATGGTTGCCGGGTTATTTCAGTTTGAGAGCTCGCCTGTATTAATTGACTATTGGTATCATTACCAGCGTATTGAACTGTATGTCGTCCCCCCTTGGATTCTTCAGGACCAGGTTTACATTGACAGCGGCCGGCAGAGACAATGTCTCGGTCGAATTCCACTCGGTCGAATAGCCCTGGGCTTCCCCGGTTTCCGAGATCTTCGGCAGATATGTGAGGTTGAAACCCGCAATCCGCTCCGATATCGCATACTGGGTGCCCCCGGTTTCGGGCTCGAATGTCGGGTTGTCTCTCCTCACCAGGGCGAAAAGGTCCGAGTCCTCGATCGGCTCGAGAAAATAGCTTATTTCGCTCTGGTCCGATTCCCTCGCGTCCTGAGCCGGCGTGCGGGATAGCGAAGTGAAACTCAATTTACTGTTTTGTCCGTCTTCCGCCCCGTAGAAAAACGGGGTGGTAATATTGGTTGATTGCGAATTTATAAGTCCCCTGGGAAAAGCGGTCGCCAGGTCTTTTGTGATCTTCGACATGATGATTCTGGCCTCGTGATAAAGCTCGAGCTCTTCCTCTATCCTGTCCTTCGCCCTGTTTATCTGAAAGAAGGAAGCGTATAGGACGGTGAGGACTATCGACCCTATAAAGATCGCGAGCAGTACTTCGATAAGGGTAAACCCTTTACCCGTGGTCCGAGATTGCGGTCGCAACTGTGAACTCCCTATTCCCTTCGTCCCAGGTTATGGTCAGTATCACTATCCTTATTTCGGTCCCGAGCTGCTCTATGTTGTACGGCTGTACTGATAAATACCATCCGAACTCCGGCTGTTCCTCGAAAACACCCTCCTGGTTCCCGATCTCCGGAAACCCCTCGATCTCGACCTCTCCGAGCTTCCTTTGAGCGAGGAACGAGGCAATAGTAATGTTCTTCGATTGCGAGGCGAGGACGAGGTTCTTGTTTACGGCGCCGAGCAATATTGCGAGCGACGATCCGATAATGGCGACAGCGATTATTACCTCGAGAAGCGTAAACCCGGATCTCCGGGCCGGGACTCCCGGGCGGAATCGTGGTACATCAGCGCAGATTTTGATTTTTTGCCTCGGCCTGTTTATTTATCCCTCAAAAGCTCTACGTACTCATCGTATACCCTTATTCCGCCCGTGTAGGGTTTCGTCTCCAGCGTATAGTAGTCTTCGTTATCGGTTACCAGATGGATGACCGCGGGTTCGACAAAACCTGTTGGCAGGAACAGGATAAATTCCCCGGAATCGTCGAGGGAGCTTCTCCCAAGCGTGCGTTCGGTTACGACGTCCTTGAAATGTACGCCTCCGGGCAGCGTCCGTTTTTTGTGCAGGTAATCGGTAGACACCACGTACTCGCTGCCGTTCAGCACTTCGACCCAGTACTCCCCCCTGTCGATATCGAAAACGAGCCTGTATATATTCTTTTTAAAAGCCGCTTCGTTATACAGGTATCTTATCGTTCCGCTCAGGTTCCGGGAAGCGCTCTTAACATTCATCTCTGTGCTGCTTTTAATCTTCGGTACGGCTATAAATACGAAAGCGCCGACCAGAAAAATCACGACCAGGAGTTCTATGAGTGTAAAACCGCTGCTCTTCCTCATTATTGTATAGTACGGCTCGTAATATCGTCCTCTGACTGCTGCACTGCATCTTCACCGATGGAGATAATCTCATAAGTTCCGTCCCCTGTCTGGTCGGGCCCTATGTAAATGAACTCGCTTTTCCAGCCGTCCTTGGGGACCTGGTCACCGTCCAGGTATCCGTCCTTTGCGTAACAGCAAGGCTCTCTCCCGCTCGTCGGCTGCTGTATCAAGGCGATAAGCCCCTGTTGTGTCTCGGGGTAGAATCCGTTATCCAGTTTAAAAAGCTTCAGCGCCGACTCCAGGTTCTTTATCTGGATTTTGGTCTCCTCTTTCTTGGCCTCTCCGAACCTTCCGATCACATTCGTGCCCACGATGTATGCGAGCCCGGCTATGATCAGGAGCACGACCATAATTTCAATAAGCGTAAAACCACCTTCAGATCTCATAACTTTTACCTCCTTTATCCGATAGTTGATGTCAAATTAAATATTGGCAGCAGCACGGCGAATACGATGAACCCCATCACGGCGCCTATTATTAAAATCATAACAGGTTCAAGAAGAGAAGTAAGGGTCGATACCATTGTTTCGACCTGCTGGTCGTAGATGTCCGCTACTTTCGTGAGCATCTCCTCCATTTCACCGGTTTGCTCCCCGACGGCTATCATTCGCGTAACGAGCGGCGGGAATACCCCGCTGTCCCTGAGCGGTTTCGCCAGGCTCGTCCCCTCCCGTACGTTGGACCTGACCTCTTCGAGCGTCTTGCTGTAGACCTGGTTGTCCAGGACGGCTTCGCCTATTTTAAGCGCGTCCAAAAGCGGTATGCCGCTCGCAAGGAGCGTCCCCAGGGTGCGTGTGAACCTCGATATCACGACCATGGAGTTTATCTTCCCGAATACGGGCAGTTTGAGAGACGCACGGTCGAAAAGCATCCTGCCGCGGGCCGTCTGATTAAACCGGTAGGCCAGGAAAAAGAGAACCGGGAGGAATATAAGGATGAGCAGTATGTTATTGCTGAAGAATCCGCTTACTTTTATCAGTATTAAAGTCATGACAGGCAAAGCCTTCTGGCTGTCCTCGAATATCTTCGCGATTCTGGGTATTACATAAGTCATCGTGAAGAAGAGCACTCCGCCGCCTATGAAAAACATGAATATGGGGTAGATAAGCGCGCTTTTTACCTTGGAGGTCAGGGCGGCCTGTTTTTCAAGAAAATCTGCAAGTCTCGAGTAGGACTATGTCGAGCGTGCCGCTCGCCTCCCCGGCCCTGACTATATTTATGTAGAGGTCGGAGAAAACGCTCCGGTGCTCGTTGAGGGCGTTAGCTAGAGAGCTGCCCTCGCTGACCCTGTCCTTCACCTGAGTCAGTATCTCACCCAGCCTCGCGTCCTCCGTTTGTTCGGAGAGGGCGGTCAGCGATGCTTCGAGGGGGAGTCCCGCCGAGATGAGTGTCGAAAATTGCCTCGTCGTAATCGCGAGCTCGGAAATTTTAACGCCCCTGAAGAAATTAAAGCTTCTCGCCTTTCCCTGTCTGACTTCGCTAAGGGACGAAAGGAATACACCCTGGCGCTTGAGTTTTTCCGTTGCGCCCTTCGGGGATTCCGCATCTAGGATTCCCTGGACGGTCCGTCCGGTCTCGTCAATAGCTTTATATTTATATACGGGCATATCTTATATATTATCCGATCCTGTATTTAGAATTGGGGTGATCCGGTTAGGCGGGTTAGATAATGCTTTCCTCTTCTGTAACCCTCATGACCTCGTCGACCGAAGTCAAGCCCCTTGCCACTTTCTCAGCCCCGTCCATCCTGAGCGTGGTCATTCCGTGCTCCATTGCCTTTCTCTTGATCTTTGTAGAGTCGACCTGACTGAGGGTCAGGTTCCTGATATCGTCGTCGATCATCAGCATCTCGAAAATCCCTGTCCTGCCGCTGTACCCCATGTTAAAGCATTTGTCGCACCCCTTCGCCCTGTAAAGCACGCCGTCGTGCATCTGGCTCCGGCGAATGCCTATCTTCAATAGCTCGTCGTCATGGGGCTCGTAGGGCTCTTTGCAGTGGTTGCAAAGGAACCGGAGGAGCCGCTGCGCGATTACGGCCATAAGCGAAGAGGCTACCAGGAACGGCTCGATCTCCATGTCTATAAGCCTCGTGATGGCGCTCGCCGAATCGTTCGTGTGCAGGGTGGAGAAAACGAGGTGTCCCGTGAGAGACGCGTGGATGGCTATATCCGCGGTCTCTCTGTCCCTTATCTCGCCGACCAGGATTACGTCCGGGTCCTGCCTGAGTATGGACCTGAGGCCGTTTGCGAAAGTCAGGTTCACTTTGGGGTTAACCTGTATCTGGTTTATCCCCTGAATCTGGTATTCTACGGGGTCTTCTACGGTGATAATCTTTTTGTCCGGTGAGTTAATCCTTTCGAGGCCGGCGTACAGCGAAGTCGTTTTACCGCTGCCGGTGGGGCCGGTGACCAGTATGATGCCGTGAGGACGCAGTATCAATCCCTCGAAAATGTGTAGTTTCTTTCCGGCGAGCCCGAGGTCTTCAAGAGTCAGGAGCACGGAGGACCTGTCGAGGATCCTCATCACTACGCTCTCCCCCCACGTGGTCGGAACGGTCGATATACGGACATCGACGTCCCTGCCCGCGACCTTGACTCTGATCCTTCCGTCCTGGGGTTTCCTCTTCTCGGCGATGTCGAGCTCGGCCATGATCTTGACCCTCGAAATAATGGACGCCTGGAGTTTTTTCGGCACGGAAGTTATCTCATGGAGTATGCCGTCCTTTCTGAACCTGACGGACAGCTCCTTTTCGAAGCACTCGAGATGTATATCGCTCGCTTTCTCCTTTACCGCCTGAAAGAGGAGAGAATTGACGAACTTGATAATAGGGGCTTCGTCTTCGGCTTCGAGGAGGTCTTTAGGCTCCTGAAGGTCGTATTCCGAAATGCCGGTCGAATCGTCTTCGATCCCTTCCGTCATCTCCTTGCCGCGCTCGTAGACCCGGTTAATGGTGTCGAGGACGATGTGGTTAAGCGCGAGTACGGGTTCGATTTCGCACCCGAAGAGTGACTGGACTTCATCAATGGCATAAAGGTCGAGCGGCGGGGACATGATTATAACCACCTTTCCGTTCTTCCTCTGAAACGGTATAAGCCGGAATTTTTTTGCGAAGCTTATCGGCAGCGTCTTTACGAGCTCCGTGTCTATTTCCCGCTCGGATATTGTGAGAGTATATGGGAATTCATAGAACTCGGAGAGCACCTCCAGGACTTCCTTCTCGTCGAGGACTCTCGACTTGATTAATACTTCCTCGAGGCTTTCTCCGTTTTTCGATAATAACTCATCAATCTTAATCAGTGCGGCGGGATTCCGCTCGCCTATTATTTCCTGAATGCTTTTCATATCAACAATTTAAGGTCAGTTAATTATCCTCCCTGTTGAAGCCCCTCTCCTGTAAAAGCATATTGCGTCTTTGCCTTTCTTCAAGTATCCGCTGCATGTCCTGCTCGTTCTCAACTATCCGGGGGGTAAGGAGTATCATAAGGTTGATCTTCTGACTCTCTCTCTGCTTGAATTTAAACAGGTTGCCCAGCACGGGTATATTGCCCAGCACAGGCACCCTGTTCTGGATGACGCTCTCTCTGTCCTGCACGAGTCCGCCAATTACGATCGTCTGCCCGTTCTTTACGACGACGGAGGAGTCGGCTGTCCTGGTCGTGGTGGCGATACCGAATTGTGCGGTATTCAGCCCCTGTACCGGAGCCTGTCTGATCGCCGAAACTTCTGTAAGAATATTGAGGTTCAGGAAGTCCCCCTCACTGATCTGCGGGACTATGGATAACCTTATGCCGACGGGTTCACGCTGGATCGTCTGAACCGTCACCCCGCTGTCTCCGACCGTGCTCCCGGTGGGGAACGGTATGACGTCGGCGACGATAATTTCCGCAGGTTCGTTGTCAGTGGTGATAATGCTCGGTGTCGACAGCACATTTACGTCGGTAAGTGAGGTCAGGGCCTGGAAAAGGGCGCTGAACGAAGGTATCGGCGGTATGGGGCCCGAACCGTCCACGTCCACTTCCTCACCTACAACCCCCAGGAAAAGGCCCGAAAGGCTGCCTAAAACGTTCACGGAGGCCTCAGGGTCGGCCGCTACCCCCAGAAGGCTGGGGATGCCCGGCAGCACTGTCCCGCCGAAGCCGAGTGTATCGCCGTTAACCGTGAATCCTATGCTCAGGTTGGTCCCGAACGATCTGATTTTATCCAGGCTGACTTCGAGAATCGCGGCTTCCACGAATACCTGCTTTCTCCTGACGTCCAGTTCTTCGATTACTTCCTTGATTGTTTCATAATCCCTTCTCGAGCCGATAAAAATAATGGAATTCGTCGATGGGTCCGATGTGACTCTCAGCTCGTCCGTCTCCGCAACCACCGCTGAGCTGCTCCCTGCCCCTCTATCGATTGCCTGCCTGCTCGAGGCATTGTTCGAGCCGATACCCGTCGTCGAGGATCCGAGCCCCGAGTCCGTTCCGAAGCCCGAGGTCCTTTGACTCCTGTCGGCCCCGAGTCCGGTTCTCGCCCCGCTCCCTCCGAACAGGCTCGCGAGCACCGCCACGATCGATTCGGCGTCGGCATTCAAAACCCGTATAACGTAGATGCCCTCTTCAGGCTCGGCGGTCTCCACGTCGAGTATCTCTATGACGGCTTTAATTTTTTTCATGTCGTCCGGATATGAAATGACTATCAGAGAGTTGGTCCTCTCGTCCGTGATTACCTTAAATCCCACTGCCGAGGTTTCGGTGGTGGATTGGGATGTAATCGCGGGGGCTTCCGACCTGTTGTCGGACCCGGGAAGGCTGCGCGTGCGCGTGGCCGACTGTCTTTGCGACTGCTGGGTCTGTGCCGGGGCGCTCGATTTCGACGAAGCCGTTCCGCCGAATATTTCGACGAGCTTGGCCGCTACTTCCGCGGCATCGGCGTTATGTATCTTAATGAATTCGATTTCGGTCTCTACATCCAGGTTCTCGATTATTTTCAGGATCCGGTTCAGGTTGTCCACTGTTTCCACAATTATGAGCGTGTTCGTCGCCGGATACACTACTATATCTCCCTCCCGGGAAATCAGGGGCTTCAGAATATTCGCCGCCTCGCTCGCCTGTATGTTTTTAAGCTGGATCAGTCTCGTTATAAAACTGTCGGAGGACTCACCTAACTCCGTGCCGAATTCCGTAGGTATGCTGGTTATTTTTATGTCCCTCTTGGGCACGATTATATTTGTGCCGTTCTTCTTGACGACCGAGAACCCGTTCAGGCTCAGGATCGTTTCGAAGAGCCTCATTGCGTTCTCTTTTTTAAACCCGCCGGGCGCAATTACCGTGACCTTCTTTCCCTTCACCGACTCGTCGAGTATGAAGTTTTGTCCCGTGATTTCGCTGATGGTTTGAATCAGGTCCTGGACGTCCATTTCCGACTGCAGGTTTACTATCTCGCCGTCGGTTACGATGATTTCGGGTTTTTGCTCGTCTGTCCCGGTTTCCTCTCCTGTTTCAGTAGGGGGCTGAGTCCCGGTTTCTTTCTCCCCGGGAAACGGCTTCCGAATATTCGTCCTCTCGCGGGTGCTTTGTCCGCGGGGACTCTGCGTCTGCTGCCGGTATCGTTCTTTTTGCTCGAGGAGGTTCTGTCTCCTCTGGTCGATTTCGGCCTGTCTGTCCGAGGTGGGCTGATCAGACGCGTCAGGGTTATAGGAGGGGTCCTGGTCGCCGTAAGATTGAGTCATGGTCTCGGAATCACCCGGTTCGCCGTAAGGAGCGTAGGTGTCATCGCCTGCTATGTTGAGTCTTCCGGTATCGCTCCGGACCGGTATGTCGATATACTCGCCGACCGACAACACATCGCTTGTCAGGCCGTTTATCTCTTTTAACTGCTTGACCGATACTTGGGACCTTTCTGCGATTTGAGATAAGGTATCGCCTTCCTGCACTTTGTAGCTCGAATCTTCATTCTGTGACTGTAAAACAGGCTCTTCATTTTCTAGCTCGGTTGTTTGCGCCGTGTTCTCTTTGATCGTTGTTTTTTCGTGGTCCGTGTTGACATAGACGTATAGAGTTAGCAGGAATCCAAGAATCAGAATATTGATCAGCAAACCTCTCATTATTCGGTCCTCACACTCTGTGCGGGCTCTTCTCCGTCTCTGCTTGAATAATCAGATACCGCGCTGGGCGCATAATCCAATATCGGCAACGAAACCGAACATCCGGACTCTCTTCTATTTAACATTGTACTCATAAGTGTACTGTTTACCAGCCCTTGTAAAATCAATAGTGAAATTGCTCTGGGACCTCAGTTCTTCAAACACACTAAGGGCCTTCTCCACATCGTTCAATTCGACGTTGTTTATTTTGTGAAGGGTGTCACCGTTTTTAATTCCGATCTTCCAGAAAATACTGTTCGACCTGATGCCGAAAAACCTGAGTCCGTCCTCCTGAGGTATTACGCGTGCCTGCTGTATTATGTTTGTAGGATCGCTGAGCACGTCCTCAAGCAGCTCCCTGCTGACCTCGTATTCATTCTCTCCGATCTTGCTGATTCCTTCGTTGTCCGGAGAGCTTCCTGAATCGAGACCCCTCGCCTGGGTTCTTTTGCCCGAGGGGCCCGCAGGGGAAGTGGAAGCTATTTCTCCAAGGTCTTTGCATTTAATCGTTTCCCGCCCGGTCCTTTGCCGTTCTATGACTACCCTGCAGTTCATTATTTCTATTACCTTCACGTCCTCGGATTTGATAATGTCCACGACTTCACCGCTGCGGTACCCGTTGACCTTGTTATCGTCGGGGTTCTTGATGATCGCGACTGAGGAGGCGTCATGGTTGATGATGGTCCCGAGGAGGACTATGTTGAGCGTGCTGTCAGGCAGGGCTACCTGACTTCCTCCGGGCAACCCCGCGTCTGATAAATTCGTGATACCGAATATGTTCCTCGTAAGGATGACGTGATAGTAGGATATTGCACGTTTAGCGCTCGACTCCGGTTTGCTCTCCTTATCGTCCAGAAATTTTTGCGATGCCGCAGCGCGCGGGGAGCTTATCATGCCTTCGATTTTCTGGTTTACGGTGACAGCCGCCAGGTAAGCGAGCCCTGTAATGAGGCATAGGTTTATAACCCACACATATTTTTTTAAAATTGTTACAAGCATTTAAGTAGAGAGGTTAATTTTACCTAAAAAAATAAAGTTTTTTACTTTATATGTCAAGCAAAACTTGTTTGCATCAAGAACAAACCAGAATTTGCCTTTAAAAGCCGTCTCCCATTGCTTTATTGGTGAGGCGGTAATGAACCTCGCTCTCATATTTCTGAAAATCGAGCCCGATGCGGCAGTATCTCGAATTTTCAATTCAAATAAATAAACAATGGTATAGGGATGAATTCCCTGCCTCTGAATATAATTTACTATTTGATTTGACAAAAATCAATTCCGGGAAGCCATTTAATTACCAATGTTCAATTGATAGTTGAATTACCTACTGCTCCCGGTACGCAGCATCCGACGAGCTCTGACAGCAGGTTATTCTGGAATTCCTTGGTCTTCCATCCTAGTCCGTTGTCGAGAATCGAAAATACCAGGACATCGCCCTGTTTTGTAAAAACGTAGCCGGAGAGGGCCCTTACATTGTTCAGATAGCCGGTTTTCGCCATGACCCTGCCCTGGACATCCGACTGCCTGAACCTCTTCTTGAGGGTGCCGTCGACTCCGGCGATCGGGAGGGAATCGATGAAGTCTGAGGCGATGATCTTGTTTGTGTAGGCGTAACTCAGCACTTCGGTTAATGTTTTCGGGGATACACGGTTGAGGAGCGAAAGGCCGGAGCCGTCGACGACCCTGAACCCGTCCTTAATTCCGATCGTGTTAAGAAATTCCGAAATTACCGACGATCCGTTTTCCCATGACCCCGGTGCGCCTCTGAATTCCGCCGCGAGTGTTTTTATGAGGTTCTCACCTATTATATTGACGCTGTTCTTGAGGTACTCGGTTATTATCGCGGAGAGGGGGTCCGAAAAGTGCGTGTAGAACACTGTAGCCCACCTCGGGACGTCGCCCGCTACGACAGGGCCCGATACCTTGATGCCCGCTTCCTCGATAGCGTTTTTGAACACATTGCCGGTGAGGAGCGTCGGGTTCTGTACGGGGATCTTGAGGAGGACCGATGATTTCGGCCTGATCCTTCCGCCCACGACGATCGTCTGATCGTCCCTCCAGTTCGTCGTAAGGACGCCCTGCTTGGTGCTCGTGACGGCGTTGTTGATAATCGCTATGCCCGAGCCTTCGGGCAGTATGGAGACAGAGGGTTTCTGCCCGGACTTGGAAGAGGCGACCTTGACCTCTATCGTGTTATAGTTGAAGGAAAGCGCGCTTATCGGGGGGCTGTAAAAATCGTCCGTCCATTCTTCCTTCCATCCCTCTGCGCGCCTTGTCCTGCTGAAATACGAATCGTCGACCGTTATTCCGTCTTTTATCTCCTTTATGCCCCTTTTCTTGAGCTCGTAGACGATGAACCCGATATGCGGCTCGCCGAGGGTCGGGTCTCCGTAGCCTTTTACGTACAGACCGCCGTGGAGCACCCCTTTAGATATCCCGCCCCCGCTCGAGAACTCGGTCTTGAACCTGTAGTCTCTTTTCAGAAGCGAGAGCGACGCTACGGACGTGATTATTTTTTCATTCGAAGCCGGAATGAACAGGCTCTGCGCGTTGTGCTCGTAGATTGTTTCCCCCGACGTGAGCGACTTGACCACGACGCCGAGCTTGCCGTTGTTCCTCGCTTCTTTGGGGAGCATGGTAGCGATTCTCGCCGTGTATGTGCTGGTCGAGCTATTGACTGACAGTGCGGTCTGGATTGAAACTGCTATTAGAGTGACCGCGAGCAATGGAGCGAAATACCATTTCATATTAGAAAAAATATTCTAACACCTCCGTAATTTCATTGCAAAGAAGAATTAAAATCTTATCGGAACTAATCCGATTAGTACAGTATTTATTTTACATAACGGCAGGAATACCGGCGCGGTCACACCGTTATTACGCTCCCGGCCGTGGAATTAGTGGAACTTAACACATATGCTATCATTTTCTTTATCAGGAGCGGATAAGGACCCGGCAAAAGTGTCGACTAAAATAGATAAGGCAAAAAAGGCTTTCTTCTTCGATTTCGGCGATACGCTGGCATCGACCGATCCGCCTTTTATATTCAGAATCGCCATGGCTATGAGGAAGGCCGGTTTTGATATTACGGACAGGGAATTCGAAGCGGAATACGTCAAGGCGGATTACAGGCTCTTTTTAAAGCACAAGGAGATGGGACGCATCAGTCCCAGGGAGCACCGGGAATGGTTCTTCCCCATTCTCTATGAATCGCTCACGCCGGTAGTCGATATCGGGGGTTTCCGGGAGAGGGTCAGAAGGGAGATGAATGAAATCGGTTTTTCAAGGTCTCCGATTCCGGGCGCGGCGGAGCTGCTCGATTACCTGAAAGGGAAAGGTTACTTGCTCGCCGTAATTTCGAACAACGACGGCTATACGGAGGAGAAGTGCGAGGAGGTCGGGATCAGGCGGTATCTTGATTTCGTCTTTGATTCTACGAGGCTGGATATGGTCAAACCCGACCGGCGGATCTTTAAATTCGCGGCCGAGAAGATGGGGATTTCACCCCAGGACGCGGTGCACGTCGGCGATATGTACGGAACGGATGTCATGGGGGCATTAAACGCGGGCTCCGATGTGATATGGTTTAACGGAAGAAAAATGAGGAAATTCGACGACACCGATGTCAAAGAGGTAAGCGAGCTGTCCCAAATAATCGGGCTTGTCGATTAACTCAACAGCAGGACCGCACACACCGTCCGTCTCATCGAGGCGGCTTCTAATCGTCATTACAATATTACAATCGAATAAAAGGGCACGGTCATGGAAGGCGAGATCAAAATCGAGGGAGCCAGGGAAAACAACTTAAAGAATATAACGGTCTCGATACCGTGGCATAAATTTACGGTCGTAACCGGACTTAGCGGCTCGGGAAAGTCCTCGCTGGCCCTGGATACGCTCTACGCGGAGGGTTTAAGGAGGTATATCGAGTGCTTATCGACCTACGCGAGGCAGTTCCTCGAGCGCGTCGACCGTCCGGATATGGACGATATCTCGGGGCTCCCCCCGGCCGTTGCGATCGAGAGCAGGAATTCCGTCAGGAACTCGCGCTCGACGGTGGGTACGACGACCGAGGTCTACGATTACCTGAGACTCCTTTTCGCTAAAGTCGGCAGGATCTTCTGCCCCGAATGCGGCAGGGAGGTAAGACACAGGTCGCCCGGGGACATCGCCGGAGAATTACTGAGCGGCCATGAGGGGAAAAGGGCGTTGATCACGTTCCCCCCCGGCAATCTGAATCTGACGCCTGCCGAGCTCTTGTCGAACGGCTTTACCCGCGTAATCTCCGGGGGCGATATATTGGAAGTCGAGGGCCTGTCTAAGGTCCCCAAGGGCTCGGAGATCGTCCTCGACAGGCTGGTCCTGGACAAGAAATCACGTTCCAGAATAGTCAGCTCGCTCGAGCTCGCCTTCGAGGAGAGCAGGCATGTGAACGTCCGCATTGTCGACGGCGAGACCCTGAGGTACTCGGCCGACCTCGAATGTCCGGCGTGTCACATGCGCTTCAATGAGCCGACCCCTCTCCTTTTCTCCTTCAACAGCCCGCAGGGCGCGTGCCCGGAGTGCAAGGGGTTCGGCAACATACTCGCTCTCGATCCCGACCTCGTTATCCCCAATCCCGAAAAGAGCCTGTCGGGGGGGGCGATTGAGCCCCTGACGAAGCCTTCGCTCAAGCCTCAGATGAGAAAGCTCCTCCACTTCGCCGAGGAAAAGGGGATCTATACGGACAAGCCGTATAATGCGCTCACGGATAAAGAAAGGGATCTCGTTTTCGAAGGCGGGGCCGGGTTTCCGGGCGTCAGGGGGTATTTCAGGCATCTCGAGGAAAAGAATTACAAGATGCACGTGAGGGTATTCCTCAGCAAATACAGGTCGGCGTTCACATGCGACGCCTGCCGGGGGTCGAGGCTCGTGAAAGAGGCGCTCTGGGTCAAGGTGGGGGGTGTGAACATATACGAGCTCTCCCTTCTGCCGATAGACGCACTCGGGGAGTTCTTCGAGGAGCTTATACTCAGCGAGTATGAAAAAAACATCGCTCACGAAATTATGAAGCAGATTAAATCCAGAATAGATTTCCTCATAAAAGTCGGCCTCGAATACCTCACGCTAGCCCGTCTTTCGAAGACCCTGTCGGGCGGGGAGGCGCAGAGGGTGAACCTTGCCTGTCAGCTGGGCGCTACGCTGACGGAGACACTTTATATAATGGATGAGCCCTCGATCGGGCTCCACCCGAGGGACGTCGACCGTCTCGTCTCTCTCATCAAGGAGCTCAGGGACAGGGACAATACCGTGGTCGTGGTCGAGCACGATTTCGAAATGATAAAGTCGGCTGACAATATTATCGAGCTCGGGCCCCTTGCGGGCGAAAGGGGAGGGGGCATAGTCTTTCAGGGAGAGGTGAAGAATCTCCTCAACGGCTCCGTGGACTCCCTGACGAAGAGATATATAACGGGCAGGTCGAAGATCGAACCGCCTCAGAAGAGACGCAAAGGGAGCGGGAAATCCCTCACGGTCACGGGCGCGATCGAGAATAATCTTAAGGACCTGACCGTTTCGTTTCCGCTCAGGACGTTCATTTGCGTGACAGGGGTCTCGGGCTCGGGGAAGAGCTCACTCGTGAACGATGTGATGTATTCGGCCCTGGCGCGGAAGTTCAGGGGCGAGGTCGAGAGGGTCGGGAAATACGGGGATATAAAAGGGGCCGAGCACCTGTCGGACGTTATCATGCTCGATCAGAACCCGATCGGAAAAAGCTCGAGATCGAACCCCGTGACCTACATCAAGGCGTACGACGAGATAAGGAAGACGATGGCAGGCACCTGGCAGGCCAGGTCGAAGGGACTAACCCCGTCTCATTTTTCATTCAATGTCCCCGGGGGCAGGTGCGAGACATGCGAAGGCGAGGGTGTGCAGCAGATAGAGATGCACTTTCTGGCCGACGTGTTCGTGACATGCGAGGAGTGCGGGGGCAAGCGGTTTAACAAGGACGTGCTGTCCATACGTTACAGGGAGAGGAACATCGACGAGATACTGGCGCTCACCGTGAACGAAGCGATTAATTTCTTTTACGAAGCGCCCGCAATCGGCAGGAAGCTCAGGATACTTCAGGACGTGGGCCTGGGTTACATAAGACTCGGCCAGGCTGCGCCCACGCTTTCGGGAGGGGAGGCCCAGAGGATTAAAATTGCGAGGGAATTGGGGAGGAAAGGCGGGAAGGACATACTCTACATCCTCGACGAGCCGACCGTCGGGCTCCACGCCGAGGACGTCAGGAAGCTGCTCGAAGTGATTAACAAGCTCGTCCTCGCGGGCAACACGGTCCTGGTAGTGGAGCATAACCTCGACGTGATAAAATCGGCCGATTACGTGCTCGACCTCGGTCCCGAAGGCGGGGACGAAGGCGGATATATAATTGCCCGCGGGACCCCGGAGGAGGTCTCGAAGTCCGATAAATCCCATACCGGCAGATATCTAAGGCAGGCTTTATCTTCATGACCGTCTGCTGCTTACAGCGTCCTTAACTCAAGTATTCGCTCCGGTATGGGAATCACCCGTATTTTCATTTAGAATTACCCGCTCCATATCGGCTCGCATCCTCGACACATCCGGATTTGCGGGCTATACGGGCTTGAAAAAAGGGAAATGATTTTTATATATAAAATATCAACTTGCACAGGATTAGCTTATGCCTAATGGAAAAAGGGATTATTACGAGGTGCTTGGCGTCGACAGGGGCGCAAGCCAGCAGGAGATAAAAAAGTCCTACCGCAAGCTTGCGATGCAGTATCACCCCGACCACAACGACGCGCCCGACGCGGAGGAGAAATTCAAGGAGCTCTCCGAGGCTTACGGCGTCCTCTCCGATACCGAGAAGCGCTCGCGCTACGACAGGGGAGGGTTTTCCGCACTCGACGGCATGTCCGCGGAGGATATATTCAGCGGTATCAACTTCGGCGATATATTCGGCGGCGGGGGTTTCGGCGGCGGCCTCTTCGACGAGATATTCGGATTCGGGAGGGGGAGGGGGCCGGCCAGGGGCAGGGATATAGAGGTGGAAGTCAGGGTCCCCCTTAAAAGGATTCTTACGGGCGGCGAGGAGACGGTCTTATACAACCGGAGGGTCGCATGCTCAGATTGCGGAGGGTCGGGGGCCAAGCCGGGGACCGAGCCCAAGACCTGCGCCGAGTGCGGAGGGTCGGGGCAGAGGGTTTATACGAGCCGGCAGCACGGCATGACGTTCCAGCAGGTCGCAATCTGCAGCGGGTGCAAGGGTCGGGGCTCGATAATAGAAGAATTTTGTCCCGCCTGCAAAGGGAAGGGGGGCGTCCAGGAGAAGAGCGAAATCAAGATCAAGGTGCCGGCCGGGATTGAAGAGGGCACGACGCTTCGTGTTACCGGGCACGGGAGCCTGAGCTCCGAACACGGAGGCTCGCCCGGGGACCTGCTGGTCACTGTAACGACGGAGGAGGACCCGAGGTTTGAACGGAGGGGCGAGCATCTTTACAGGATAGAAACGATTCAGATCGCCGACGCCGTCCTCGGGACAAAGGTCGACATACCCACGCTTACGGGGGAGGTCGAGATGAAGATACCGGCCGGAACTCAGCCGGGGACGGTAATGCGCATACCGAACGAGGGGCTTCCGGGCTTCAGGAGCGGCAGGCGCGGCGACATATATGTAAGGGTCCAGGTCGAAATACCCAAAAAGGTTTCTCAGGAAGAAAAAGAACTCTATAATAAATTGAAAGCGCTCGGCGGCGAAAAAGTAAGCTGATTGCTCACTTCTAAATCCAATAACCGAGCAACCCGTTTAGTCCCGTGATTCATATCCGAAAGAAAATAATGCGCTGCGCCTCGAGCCGCTACTGGCCCCTCGGCAGCACCGGGAACCCGAACGACAGCGTGCGGTAAACGGGCGTGCCCACTATTCCGTAACTTATGTCGAGCGTGACCTGGTTCACATCGTCGGGTATCTGCTTGAAAAATATGTATCCCCTGACGGACGCGTTCGGTGAAACGGTCCCCGGCGCGAGCGCCTCGGTGAGCACGTCCTTCGTGCTGGGCTGCTTCGCGTAGTAATAAGCGGGCGGCGGATAATACCATATCGGGTTAAATGCATAAAAACCGTAAGGCCTCCGGTAAGGGCCGTAGTAAGGCCCCCATGCCCCCCTGTAAAAGCCGCCGTAATAACCGCCCCCTATGCCTATAGAAACATTTGGATATACGGGATAGGCGTATGCCGGTGCCGAGGACTCTACTATGTCCGCCACGGCCTGAGGGTTGAGCGGGCTGTACTGCGTCCTGAACTGGTCGAAGAGTAGAATATCGCTGTAATCGAATCCGACCGGCTGACCCGAAAAGTTCTCGATCTGTATATAAAAGGGCGTTACGTAATTCTGAATGTTCCCTGGCGACCCCGTCCAGTATGAGGGGATAACCGTGATCCTCACGCTGTCCTCGCTCGTCTGCACATTCGGCTCAGGCGCGAACGGGGGCGGCGGGGGGATGTTGTAGCCCGACGGATAGCATGAGGCGATGAATACGATCGTCAGGATTAATCCTATGGGGAGTGACACATAAGACCGGAGACTGTTTTTCATGTTCGGGCCTTTCCGAGACTGTGATCGAACTGCGTATTTAAAAGTATATATAAAGTATATATGATGAATTATCCCGTTTCCTGTTATTATCTTTTCTGTTTTTGTATTGATTTGGATTACACTTTCGTTTTTGCTACAATAACCTTCAAAAATCAGAGGGAGACCAGAAACTATGGGTAAATATCCGCCGGGGCTCGACGTTGCCGTCGATTATAAATTCATGGACGCCGTTTTCGAGAGGAGGTCGAGGAGGTTCGGCCTCGGCATGGAGATCGAAAAGGGGCCCCTCGCATACAAATCCAAACACGCCCCGGTCCCACTCTCGGAGCTCGAAGAGGCGATAATCGTCTGGAACGGTTTAGGCATAAAGAACATCAACCTCTCGGATTTCCCCCCGCACGTGGGGCTCGACCTCGAGATGCAGTTCACGAGCAGGACCATACCCGCGCTCGGCGACGTCCACAGGACGGAGCTTTTCTACACGAACGACGAGGGCACGTACATGGTGAAGCTCCACGACAGGCGGCCCGACGATTTCAGGGGCCTCGAGGGACTCAGCCGGGAGAAGAGGATCGACCGTATACTCGAGCTTTTCAGGGAGTCGAGGATAACGCTCGAGGACAAGAGGGCCGACCTGCCTTCGAAGCCGCCCGGACTCGCCGCACATAACCTCTGGAACGTAAACAAGCCCGGCACGACCCTGTTTATGCCTGTAACGGACCTCTCCGCCTGCATAATCAATCTTTACTTCTTCTACATGCGTCCCGACCACAGATTCAATTTCGTCGACGAGCTTCACGGGATGAGGGCGCCCGGGAACGGCAGAATGGCAGAAGAAGGGCTTCCTCGACCTCGGGAAGAGGATGCCGCTCATAGAGGCTGAGCTCAGGTTCGCGAACGGCTACATAGCCGAGCAGGCGTTCATGGGGCAGAACATGGCGCTTACGCTCCAGGCCCTGGGGTTAGGGGGGTGGCTCTTCAGCGGGTTTGCGAGCATGTTCATGCTGGGCGGCACCCCTTTTAACAGGGGTCTCGGGTTCAGGTTCATCACGCCCCAGCTGAAAGGCGAGACCGGCAATCCGAACCCTGTCGCAGTCGGAAAGGACGGGCATTTTCAGGCCTTCTGCCCCCCCTATTACAAGGACATGGGAGAGGCCGTCGAGGCGTTGAACGATATGAAATGGACAAACTGGGAGTCCCATACAATGCCGTTCAAGAACCCCGAAGGTGTGCTCCAGGAGGTCGAGAGGCCGAGCAAGGAGGAGATACAGGTGGTTAAGGACATCTGCAGCTACGTATACGATACGTACGGCAGGTTCCCGGCGTTTTCGGACCCGATGTTCCTGAGGTTCATGGTGCAGGCCCACCACCTCGACCTCGATTTTTACGACAAATATTATCCGCCGGGCGCGTATACCGAGAACCACAAGAACCATTTCAAGCTGTGGCACCCGGAAATACCCGACCCGTTTGAGAAATAGAGACTGTCCGGGGTCCCGGATTTTTATAATCCGCCAGTCCCTGCGCCTGTCGGAATAGATTCATTCACCAAACAAATGAAAAAGATATATGTCAGCGCCCAATATCCGGGGGAAGCGTTTGAGCGGCTCAGGAAGGAATACCGTGTGCAGGAATTTCTCGGGGAGCGTCTGCCTACGAGGGCGGAGCTTCTGGAGGGCGCGGCCGGCTCCACAGCCGTTATTTCCACCGTCTCCGACAAAATCGATAAAGAGTTTATAGACCTTCTCCCGGATCTGAAAATAGTATCCAACTGCGGCGTGGGATATGAAAATATAGACGTCCCGTACGCGACTAAGAGGGGTGTCATGGTCACGAATACGCCCGATGTCCTCACGGAAACGACAGCCGACCTCGCATGGGCGCTGATGATGTCGGCCGCCCGGAGGGTCATCGAAGCCGACGCCTATGTGAGGCGCGGGGATTTCAAGTGCTGGCACCCGTCCTTGCTCCTCGGTCAGAACATTCACGGAAAGACGCTCGGCATCTTCGGCATGGGGCGTATCGGCACGGCGGCTGCCAGAAGGGCCGCGGGTTTCGGAATGAGGGTCATATACAACAACAGGAAGAGGAATGAGGAGGCCGAGAAGGAAACCGGGGCTGTCTATGCGGACTTTCCGCAGCTCCTTAAGGAATCGGATTTTATTATCGTCTCGTCTCCGTTGAATGATGAAACGAGGGGCCGTTTCGGGCTCCGTGAGTTCAGGCAAATGAAGCGGACTGCTGTTATCGTGAACGTCGGACGGGGGCCGATCATAAAGGAGGGCGAGCTCGCCTCGGCGCTCAGGGAGGGAATTATCCGGGGGGCCGGGCTCGACGTGTACGAAAAGGAGCCGGACGTGGACCCCGGGCTTCTCAAGCTGAATAACGTCGTACTCCTTCCCCACATTGGGAGCGCGTCCTCGGAAACGAGAATAAGGATGATAGAGATGGCAGTCGAGAGCGTCGAGCTTGCGCTCGGCGGAAAGACCCCCAGACACTTGGTCAATCCGAAAGTTCTGGGACGCATCGGTTAGCCTTTCTTAATCTATGGCTATTCTTTTCATATACGCCCCACGCTCATATACCCCCCACGCTTATATACGCCCCGCCCGCTCATATATGCCCCCCGTTACTGGGAGTTAAGGGTCGGGAACAGGTTTTTATTCCCGGTGAGCTTCTTGATCGTCTTGAATATATCGCTCTCTTCGAATTGCGAGGGGTGGATCGGCTCGGACTCTTCGTCTTCGAATAGCCTCTCGTAGGAGATGAGGAGCGCCTTCGCCTTGGCGATCTGCTGCTTGGGTGATTCCTGAGGGCCGCCGAGGAGCAGCTCTATCAGCTCCCTGCCCCTGTCCTCACCGTATTCTTTTATACCTTCGTCGATGAACTGCTCATACACCGGGACTCGTTTTGACGAGAGGTCGCCTTTAATCGATTCGGAGGATTCGTAGATCCCGATTAATTTGTTGGAAAGGTTTTTTATCCTGTCCATGTCCTCATGGATCAGGTCTATTTTTTCCATGAGGGCCGGCAGCTCGTTATAATCAATATCGGAGAGATCGAAGCCTCGATAGTTAACGGGAATATCGGAATCAAAGTCGTCGAAATTATCTATCATCCTGAATCCCTCCTATTAAGATTTATATAATAAAGTCTAAGAATTTCTGTGCCAAGTTTCAAGCCCCTATTTTATTTACCGCAGCCCCGTAACGCGGGCTGCCCGGCCGATTGATTCTTGCACCGCCGCTTTACTTCTCAGCGTTTCCGTCCGGGCCGCCGAATAAAGACCTGAAAGGCATCTTAAGTATATATACAATAACGGCGGGCCTCAGGAATATCGATGCGAACTGCCAGATATCAGCCGGAGTCAGGTAGATTTTCGAATCCCAGACGCCCATCTGGCCGCTCAGCACCACGAAGTCTCCCTCGACCGACGAGTCGCTGACCTTGATTTCGAAATCCCCTGCGGGGCTTACAACCTTCATCACACCTCCGATCGTGTTTCAACTTATTAGATTACATTCACATTATCCCATAATGCCGGTATAGATACCAGTGGGTATTTGTATTGATCGGGCCGGGGCTTGTTTCACTCAGGGGTAAAGACGAGGGCTTCCGGGGAACGTATTATTCGATTGCCTTTCTCATAACGTCTACGGGGGCATCCCTGCCGGTCCAGATCTCGAAGCTGAGGGCACCCTGGTAAAGGAGCATGCCGAGCCCTCCTGAAGCCCTGTGACCGAGCCTGCGCGCTTCCATAACCAGCGGCGTTTCCCTGGGTTTGTAGACGAGGTCGTATACGGCGGCCGACTCTTTGAGGGATTCGAGCGGCAGGTCTATTGCGGCTTTTTCTTCCATTCCCGCCGATGTGGAATTGACGAGTATGTCCGATTCGCGGAGCCTTGCTTTTATAACTTTTATATCGTCGAGCGCGACCGGCTCTATTTTTATTTTTTTGAATTGCTTTCCGAACTCCGACGCCAGCTTGAGGGCTTTATCATATGTCCTGTTCGCGATGCATATTCTCTCCGCCCCGTTCATGCAGAATGCCGACATCACAGCCCGCGCCGCCCCCCCCGCGCCCATGAGGAGCACGCTCGATCCCCGGGGATTGATGCCGAGGTCTTCCTCGACCGCTCTCAGGAACCCGCCCACGTCTGTGTTGTAACCGGTGAGCTTGCCGCCATCGTTCTTTACCGTGTTGACGGCGCCCATAAGCTCCGCGTCCGGCGCGATTTCGTCGAGGTGCGGGATTATGTTCTCCTTGTGGGGGATGGTGATGTTAATCCCTTTTATCCCGAGGGTCCTTAGGGATTTAACGGCGTTGCCTATTTCTTCGGGCGCTATATCGAACGCCACGTACACACAGTCGAGCCCGAGCGCGGAGAAGGCGCTGTTGTGCATCACGGGCGACAGGCTGTGGCTCACCGGGTGCCCGAATATGCCGTATATTTTCGTAGTTGCTTTTATTTCCAATATTTCCCCGCAGCAAGAGTCATATTAACCTTATATTACATCAGTCCGTATTCTTGAGAACGTCTTTCACCCTTTCCACGTCTATCCTGATCTCGGCGACGAGCGCGTCCACGCCCTCGAAACGCTTCTCGTCCCTTATCCTCTCCACGAACTCGAGCCTGAGTCTTTTACCGTAGATATCGGAGCTAAAGTCGAATATGTGGGTCTCGATGAGCAGCTTGCTGCTCCCGAAGGTGGGTCTGTAGCCTATGTTCGTTATACTGTCGAGCCTATTGCCGTCTATATAAGCCCTCGTGGCATAGACCCCGGTTTTCGGCAGTATGTCCCAGTCCGTGTCCAGGTTCGCAGTGGGGTATCCGATCTGTCTGCCCCTCTTTTCCCCCTCGGTGACCTGTCCGTCGATATAATAAAAGTACCCCAGGAACCTGGCCGCCTTTTTTGTGTCGCCCGCCTGGAGGAAGTTCCTGATAGCGGTACTGCTGACGACCTCGTTGTCTATGAATACGGGTCCGATGACGGTTGTTTCGAAATCGTAGGCCTTACCCATGGCCTTGAGAAGGTCGGCATTTCCCTCCCTCTTTCTTCCGAATGAAAAGTCCGGGCCTATGATCAGGTGTTTGACCTTGAGCCTGTCTACCAGTATTTCCGATATGAAGTCCTTCGCCGTGATCTTCGAGATTTCCTTCGTGAACGTATAGCACGCGGCGAAGTCTATGCCCTCGATCTCGAGGAGCCTGAGTCTCTCCCTTATGGGCATGAGAAGGGGGATGTCTATGTTCTGGAGAACTTTCTGGGGATGGGGATGAAAGGTTATCACGCAGGAGCTCAACCCTTTCCTTTCGGCTGTCTCCTTGACCGCACTCAATATCTTCTTGTGCCCCGCGTGTACGCCGTCGAAGTTCCCGATCGTGGCTGATGTCGGGCTCTCTATCGGTTCTTCTGGATCGAATATTACTTTCATTTTATATCTGCCGGGAACGAGTGAGAGAACTTAATGAGTTAACTCCCCGGATTTGCCGAGCTGTGTGAAAATCCGATGCGATACATCTACCTTCCGTTTTAGAATCTCTACTCGGTATATTGTTTCAAAACAGCGGTTATCAGCGACGTCGCCCATACCTTAAAAGACCTGAATATTAACATAACATACTCGAAGCATACGCAATTATTAATCCCGACGACATCCGCGGCCGAACGGCAAATTCCGCCTTCAGGGGGCGGTGTCCGGCCCGGGCGCGCGGCTTTTGCCCTTCCATAGAATTACGACCCCCGTTAAGACCAGTACGACTGCAATGAGCTGGGCCTGCGATAACCCCGGGATGAAACTCGGCGTGGTCTGCCGCAGGAACTCCACCAGGAACCTCTGTACGCCGAGAGCGATAAACGTAATCGCCGTCATCCATCCGGTCGGGAAGTTTTTTTTGCGTATGCTCCAGAGCGCCGCGAATAGTATCACCATGCAGATCGTATCGTATATCTGGGTGGGGTGGACCCTTTCGATCGTCGGCGGAGAGCCTTCGGGAAAGGCCATCGCCCAGGGAAGCTCGGAAGGGATTCCGTAGTCGTCCCCGACGAGCAGGCATCCTATTCTGCCGACCGCATATGCGATTATGAGGAGCGGGCACATAATGTCCGTGACTGCTAACAGGCTGAGCCTCTTCATCTGTGTCACGAGCCACGTGAGTATGAACGCCCCGATAAGCCCCCCGAAGAAAGTAAATCCGGACGCGAGGTACCTGACGGGGTCGGCGATAAAGTTTGTTATGGGGACCTGCTGGTAGAGGAACAAAATTTTAGCGCCTCCCAGTCCGCCTAGAACGGAGGCGATAAGCAGCAAGTCCACGAGGTTGCCGTTAAGGCCCTTCCTCTTGAATTCGGATTCTCCAAGCACATAAGCGACCAGGAATCCCAGAAGGACCATTACAGAGAAAGAAGATACGGATATGTCGCCTATTCTGAATAATACAGGATACATTGTTGCTCCCTGGTGCGGTATTGGGAAATAAGTCTTACACGGTTTGGTATTGTCTGCAAACGGTTCCCGGCATTTTCGGATTTTGATACAACCGGAAATTCTATATTCGAAATCGCCGCGTACAGGACTGTGGTAATTTATAAAGTCATGCGGATATATTCTCTGCTTCTATTACTGTCCCTGCTTATTCTGTCCCCTTCCCTTGCGGAAGAACCCCCTTCTGACCTTGCCGCACAGGAAATAACCCCGCGAGAGGTCATCGCCCACGTACGCTACCTGTCATCGGACGAGCTCGATGGTCGTATGACTGGCGAAAAGGGCGCGGAGAAGGCTGCGCGTTATATCGCGGATAATTTCGGGACATCGGGCCTTGAGCCCCTGGGAGACCGCGGGACCTACTATCAAAATTTCCCGCTTCCCGAGAGGGTAATACCAGGGAAACTGAACTCGCTCTCTGTCACCGTAACCGGAAAAAGGAAGCAGCTTGAATTGGGCCGCGATTTCTTTCCGCTTGCCGTATCGGCGAGCGGTTTCGTTTCCGGAGAACTGGTATTCGCGGGATACGGGGTCAGCGCCCCCGAGCTCGGCTATGATGATTTTGAAGGGCTTGACGTCCGGGGCAAGATCGTGCTCCTGCTCAGGGGTTTGCCCAGGGATATGAATTACAGGAGCCATTTCGCGGATTACGCGTCTCTCCGTTATAAGGCGATGAATGCAACGGAGAAAGGGGCGAAAGGCGTGATTTTTACGACCCCTGATTCTCTCGTCGAGGAGGAAGACCTGGGAAGCTTTGCGTTCGAGCTGCCGTCAGGCGGGACGGCTATAGAGGCGGTTGTAATCAGAAGGGACCGGGCGCGGGAAATCATTCGCTCCGCGGGCAGGGAGCTCAGCGAATTGGAGGCGATGCTCTCGGAAGGGAAAACCGTTTCATTCCCCATCCCCGGGTCGGCAGCGGAGATAGGGATCGAGATAATCACGGTCCGGGGCGACAGCTCTAACGTGATCGGGTTCCTTCCCGGAAGCGACCCCGGGCTCAAAAACGAGGTTATAGTAATCGGCGCGCACTATGACCACCTCGGGGGCGGTGAAAAATATGCTGCGACCAGGCGGCGGAAAGGACGGGATCTATAATGGCGCCGACGATAATGCCTCGGGCGTGTCGGGCCTTCTCGAATTGGGCGAGTATTTTGCCCTGAGCCGGCACCGCTTAAAGAGGAGTCTCCTGTTTATAGCGTTTTCGGGAGAAGAAATCGGTCTCCTGGGCTCCTCATACTACATAGAACATCCTAAATTCCCCGCCGAAAATACCATAGCGATGATAAACATGGATATGATAGGCAGGCTCACCGGGAATAAGCTCACGGCTATAGGGGTCGGCTCTGCGAAAGAGTGGGTAGGCTTGATCGACAAGTCGAATTCCGGGATCGGCCTCGATTTGACCTACATGGACTCTGCGTTCGGACCGAGCGACCAGACGGTTTTTTTCGCCGATAATATACCGGCTGTCCTCTTTTTTACCGGGCTTCATGAGGACTATCACACGCCCGGCGATGACTGGCAGAAGATAAACGCGGGGGGTGAGGTAAAGGTCCTGGGGCTTATCGCGAATCTCGTTACGGAGCTGGGCGATGACAGGGAGAAGATCGCGTTCTCGGGAGAGAGCGCTGCGTATAAGGGGCCGCCCGGGCTGAATGTCTACCTGGGAACAATGCCCGATTATGCGAGCCGTGAAAAAGGAGTGCGGCTCTCCGGCGTAAAAAAGGACAGTCCCGCCGAGAGATCGGGGCTTGCGAAGAATGACACGATAATCGGGCTCGACGGGATAAAGATAGAAAATGTATACGATTATCTGAGTGCGCTCGCCGTATCTAAACCTGGAGTACCCGTTGAGCTCGTTATAATCAGGGCGGGTAAACGAATGACGATTGACGTCGTGCCGGAGCCGCGCTAAGACGACTATCTAATTGTGCTCGGGTCGGGAAACCTTCTGGCCCGGCGCAGTCGGCAAACTTATCGGGGCTTCCAGGGCGAATAGTCTATGTTGTGGATCAGGTTGAGAGAAAATGCGACGGAGCGGGAGAGCTTCTCTCCGTATTCCTCGATCCATTCGGGGGGAGCGTTCGAGTAAAAATGACTGAGGGTCATCCACTGGCCCCTGCTCATTATGCCGCCCTCTTCCACGCTCACCAGGAACGCCGTCATGTCCCCTCCGTCCATCGCGTTTAGCACCCTGCATTCGGCGTATGAGTGCGCGTCCGTGAGCACGGGGCTGCCGGTAACGCCCGTCCTGTAATGCACGTTCTCGAACTTGTTCCTGTCCCTGCCCGTATAGAAACCGAAGTTCCTTACGAGGCCGAGCTGGTCGGGTCTCAGCATGTGAATCGTGAACGCCCCGCTGTTCATGATGAATTCGTGCGTGTAATTGCCTTTCCATATCCCGACGAGGAGTCTCGGTATGAAATGCACGATGGATGACGTAACCGCCGTTACCGCTATCTGTCCGTTCGGTTTCCCCTGCCATGTACTTGTAATTGCAACCACCGGTGAAAGAGACCAGAACGCGCCCGCGACCGCCTGACCTTCTTCTTTGCTCATCGTTTTCCCCCGAGGCTCGTTTTACAGGCCGGCGTTTTCCGGCTGAATTTCCGGGCGGATTGTCTCTTCTACCACTGGAACCCGATAACGACCTGTCCGCTCACGAGCGGGCTCAAATTTACGTTTTCCCGGTCGGGGACGATAATTTTCATCGGGTTAATGACGTACCCGAGGGCGTTTAAAAACCCGCTGTCGCTCGAAGCGAGCAAGTTGGAAGTCTCTTCGAGAATGATTCCCGCGGGAACGCCTATGCCCGGTGTGATGACGAGGTCGTGGATCGATGGTGATTGTATTACTCCCTCTATCGTATATTCGAACAGCGTGCTCTGGACGACTGAGCCGAACGCGGACGTGAAACGGTCGTAGCCCTTGGACCTGTAGTATAGATAGGTATAGGCCCCGAATGCGGGATGGGCGATCCAGTTCGTTTTGAACCTGTCTCCGTCCTTCCACTCGAAATCCCCCCTCCTCTTTCCGTCATTCTGGAACCCGAGGGTGTTTTTCCACCACCGGAGCGGATTTATTATCATCTGCTCCTCTTTTCTGTTTATATCCAGCATGTTTACCTGGGCCAGGCGTATAAGCCAGATGGTGAAATAAACATTGCGCGTGTTTTGAACAAAATCCCCAAAGTCCGCGAGCGACTTCCTCTCCGCTTCTTTTTCCAGAACGATATCCGGCCTGTTCTCCTTCGTTAAGTCGACAAATACCGAGTCGTTCATGGGGGTTAGGGGCAGCAGCGTCTCATTGTCGTCGATGGTTCCCGTGTGTCCGGAGTCGATATTGAATATTATCAGCAGGAGCTGGATAAATAAAAAGAACCTTGGAAAAACCGGTATTTTAAGGTGATTCGGCATATATACCCTCTGATTTTAATAATAGCACTTCGGCGAAGGATTTGGTAGCGATTATTTGGTTTAGAAATTCTCCATTTTTATTTGAGATTTAACGCAATTTTGATTAAAATGTCTTGACTTAGCAACCAAAATAATGTAATTATCTCAGGTATAAGTTTCACTTCAACCAGGAGGAGCTGAATGGAAAGGCTGTTGTTACGTGCTTTGAGTATTTGTTTTGTGCTTACGTTAGTGATTGCGATTGGTTGCGGATCGAATCTGGATAAAGAAATGGCCGACGCCGAGGCTGCCTTACAGGCGGCAAAGGATGCAGGCGCTGAAGGTCTGCCGGAATATCAGGCCGCTGAGGAACTAATCGAGAAAGCGAAGGAAATGATGGCCGCGGGAAACAAGGACGCCGCCCGCCAGCTTCTGGAAGAAGCCAGGTTCAAGGCCATAGAAGCCGAAGGGAAGGCGAAGAGTCAGGCTTATGCCCAGACAGCGGATGAAGGGAGCCTGCAGGATTTGAGTCCGGCCGGATCGCAATACGGGTTGGTCGACATATTCTTCGATTATGACCAATCTGCCGTACGAATCGACGCCAAGCCGGTGCTTGACCAAAATGCAAGTATAATTAGGAATAGCGGAGACAAGTTTCAGGTCGTAGTAATAGAAGGTTATTGCGACGTAAGGGGCACGGAGGAATATAATCTGGCCCTGGGCCAAAGGAGAGCCGAATCTGTATCGAATTATCTGGTTGGGCTCGGAATTTCGCCTTCCAAGGTGCAGCCTATAAGCAAAGGAGAAACCGAACAGTTCGCAGTGGGTACGAGTGAATATGATTACCAGCAGAACAGAAGGGCGCATTTTGTGCCGGCGGTTGGTTCTCCAAGTTTTTAGGTATGACCTATGCAAGCGAAAGCAATTAATATTATGGTGGCGGTGATTTCTATTATGTCTTTAGGTTGTGTGGCTACTCAGAGCGATGTCAGCAGCGTTTACGCCCGTCAGACCAGGCTTGAAGCCAAGGTGGAGAGGCTGTCAAACGAGGTTAAAACGATGGACCAGACAGAATCGGCCACCACGGGTACGGACGCACAGTTGAGGGAAAAGGTTTATCAGCTCGAGGCCCAGATTGCGGAGTTAAACCAGTCTTACTCAAAACTCGACTCGAAGGTCAATCAGCTTACACTGGGCTCCGCACCGCCTGTAACGGAATCCGGCTCCCACGCGCAGATACCGTCCGAAACGGCTTCGGTCAATACGGAAGAGGTTATGTTCAATGAGGGTTATACTGAATTGAGCGACGGCAATTACGAGGATTCGAGGGCGAAGTTCAAGGAATACCTGTCCAGATACCCCAAATCCGCGAAAGCCAATGACGCGACCTACTGGATCGCCGAATCCTATTACAGGGAAGGGCAGTTCGAAGAATCAATACTCGAATATCAGAGGTTCATAGATACCTATCCAAAGGACCAGAGGGTGCCCCTTGCGTACTTAAAACAGGGCATGTCTTTAGTCGAAATCGGCAAGCAGGAAGAGGCCAAATTGTTCTTCCAGACGCTGATAGATAAGTATCCGAATTCTGATGAAGCTAAGACGGCAAAAGAAAAAATTTCGGAACTTGCAGTTGAGCGTTAAACTGTTTATTATTATGTACTCGTTAAGTACTCAAAAAACTCTTAAAGGAGGTGCAGTAGAATGAAAAGGGATAAGCAAATCCTGTTTTTGGGCCTACCCTTGTTAGTTGTTGCATTGCTCTATCTGGCTAGCTGCGCGACACCCCCGCCGACGAAAGAGCTGGCAGCTGCTGAATCGGCTACAGCTGAAGCGAAAGCTACTTGTGAGCAATGTAAGCAGCGTGTATGCGGTGACGATCCGACAAGAGGCGATTATTGCGGAGCCCCTTGTGGTGAAGACGAACTGGCAGCCGCTGAATCAGCACTAGCAAAGGGTAAAGCTCTAGCTAGTGAGTTCTGCAGTGAGCTCGAAGCACGCAGAATGCTGATCGATGCCAAGGCAAAGGCAGATGAAGCGAAACTAAAATGTGCAGTACCACCACCCCCGCCGCCTCCGCCACCGCCACCACCGGCACCCGAACTCAAAGATATATTCTTTGACTTCGATAAGTACAACATAAGGCCGGATGCTGCAGCGGTGCTCGAAGAAAACGCGGCGACCTTACAGGCAGATGCTAATCTGACTGTATTGATTGAAGGGTATGCGGACATCAGGGGTACACCTGCATACAACCTGAAGCTTGCTCAGAGAAGGGCCGACTCAACGAAGGCGTTTCTCGTCCAGCTGGGTATCGACCCGGCCAGGGTAACGACTGCAAGCGGCGGTGAAACAACACAGTTCGGTGCGGGAACGACCGAAGAAGCCTATCAGCTTAACAGAAGGGCTCACTTCGTAGTAACATCGCCGACTGCGAAAGTAGGTGCAAGACTTATATTTCAGTACGCCAACTAAAATATAAGCTTGACCTGATCGCTTGAATATAAGAGATTTCTCATGGTTCCCGGGTAACCGGAACGATGAGGTTAAATTCCGGAGAGAAACCCCGATACGGGGTTTCTCTCTTTTTTTTATCCGGCGTATGCTTCCATAGTCCATAATTACTTGACACCCCGGGATAATCCATGTTTACTACAGGCTGTTTTTGATCCCCACTCCTGTTTGCGGAAATGAAACTCCGACTCACAAAATCGAAGAAACTGTATAAAACCGCCGAACAACTTATGCCTGGCGGCGTTAACAGTCCCGTTAGATCATTTAAAGCCGTATCGGGCACGCCTGTCTTCATATCCAGGGGCAAGGGCCAATATATTTACGACGTGGACGGGAATAAATACACGGATTACATGTCCTCCTGGGGACCGCTGATCCTGGGCCACGCGGCGCCCGCGGTGGTTAGAGCGGTCAAGAAGGCGGCTGAGAAGGGCACCAGCTACGGCGCTCCGTGCGAGGGTGAGGTAGAGTTAGCCAAGCTTATCGTTAAAGCATTTCCTTCTATAGATATGGTCAGGATGACTAGCTCGGGCACCGAAGCCACTATGAGCGGCGTGCGCCTTGCGAGAGCCTATACGAAGAGGGACTATATAGTTAAGTTCGAGGGATGTTACCACGGGCATGCCGATTACCTTCTCGTTCAGGCCGGGTCCGGGGCGACTACGTTCGGAACGCCGAGCAGCCCGGGCGTCCCCGAATCGTTCACGGAAAAGACGCTACTGGCGAATTATAACGATCTCGACTCGGTGAGGGGGCTGTATGATAAATACCGTGACAAGATAGCAGCCGTGATCATCGAGCCCGTGGCTGCCAACATGGGGGTTGTCCCCCCGGCGGATGGCTTTTTGGAAGGCCTCCGGAAGATTACAAGCGGTTCGGGTTCACTCCTCATTTTCGACGAGGTGATAACGGGGTTCAGGCTCGGCATGGGCGGGGCCCAGCGTAAATACGGGGTAACGCCTGACATCACCTGTCTCGGAAAGATCATAGGAGGAGGGCTCCCGGTGGGGGCGTTCGGCGGAAAGAAGGAAATAATGAGCATGGTAGCCCCTTTGGGCCCCATGTACCAGGCGGGGACACTCTCCGGGAATCCTCTCGCTATGGCCGCCGGGCTCGCGACCCTCAGGAAGCTAAAAGAACCGGGGAATTATAAGAAACTTCGGGCGCTCTCCCGGAATATGGTCGAAGGTATAAAGGAAATAATAAAAAAGGCCGGTATTAAGGCTGCCGTTAATTCGGTGGATTCCATGTTTACGCTTTTTTTTACGGAAACGAATCCGGTGGATTACAGGACGGTGCTCAAAAGCGATACAAAAAAGTATTCGAAATTTTTTGAAAATTTACTCAGGGCTGGTATTATGTTTCCGCCTTCTCAGTTTGAGGCGGTTTTCCTTTCGCTGGCCCATACTGAAAGGGACGTCGATCGTACGCTTGACGCCGTATATAAAGCTCTTAAGGCGGTCTGAGATTATGGGGGGGACGTACCGTTAAGAGTGACGGAAAATATAAATGGCTGATGTTTATCGCCATCGGGTTCGAGCTCGGGTTTTCGGTCATAGCCGGGATACTGCTCGGACACTACGTCGATAAACTGGTCGGAACAAAGACCCCGTGGTTCACGATGTTAGGTTTGTTAGCCGGGGGTTTCGCAGGGTTCAATATTTTATTGAGGATGATAAAACGGGTAAATGACGGAAAGGACAGCGAGTCTAATTAACATACCGAGCATAGGACGGGTAGAAAGAAGCGGATTGGCGGTAACCGCAATTTTAATGGTCGTCTGCTATTTCATCGGCTCAAGAGAGCTGGCCGTCGGGACCGCTGCAGGCGGGATCCTGTTTACCGCGAATTTCATGGCGATAAGGTTTCTCGTCAACGCCCTCATCGCAAATTCATATCCCAAGGGTTTCGGCATATTCGCATTTATACTGAAAATGGCGGTATTCATCGCAATAGTAGTTGTGTTATTCATATTCGCCAAAGTGAACTTATACGGGTTCTTCATCGGGGTCACGGGTGTCGTCATCGTCATAATCGGAGAAAGCTTGAGAGGGAGTAAAGATGGAACACTTTAGTTGGTTTACCTTGATCGGACTCGGACAATACGACTATATACTCGGCTCGATTCTGGTGCTCATTCTTCTTGCCCTCGCCGGGTTCTCGATAAAGAAAGCGCTTTCAAAGGAAGATTCCGTATTGCCGGACGAGAAGTTCTCGATCAGGACCATATTCGAGATACTCACAATCGACTTTCTTTTCGATTTGTTCACGAACATGCTGGGCTCGAAAGAGAATGCCAAGAAGTATTTCCCTCTCCTGGGCGCTTCGTTTTTCTTCATTTTGTTCGCGAATTTTCTGGGGATTATCCCCGGCTTCCTGCCGCCGACCGGTAATTTCAACGTGCCCGTGGCCTGCGCGCTCGTAATATTCGTAATGTATAACTTTTACGGGTTTAAGGAAAACGGTCTCGCTTATTTGAAGCATTTCGCGGGGCCCGTAATATTTCTCGCCCCGCTGATGTTTATAATAGAGGTTATAAGCCATTTCGTCCGCCCCGTATCGCTTTCCCTCAGGCTTTTCATGAACATTACCGGGGACCACCTTATACTGGGCGTTTTCACGAATCTGGTTCATTACATAATACCCGCGATATTTATCGGTCTCGGAATATTTGTATCTTTTCTTCAGGCGTTTATATTTACCGTGCTGTCGGCGATATACATATCCCTTGCCACGACGCATGAAGCCGAAATCGAATAGTATTCGGGCAAAAAATTTAGAAATAAATGACCTACTATACAAAAGGAGGTAAAAAATGAAATCAGCACTTTCGATTCTCTCGATAGTCGGGGTTGCTATACTCGCTGCTTTTATTCCGGATGCGGCTTTCGCACAGGAAGGGAGCGGCGGGGAGCTCACCAAGCTCGGACTCGCTCTCGGCGCGGGATTGGGAATTGGGATCGCGGCCGGTGTCGCAGGATTGGGTCAGGGACGCGCGACCGCGGCTGCATTGAGCGGTATCGCGAGAAACCCGGGCGCAAGCTCCAAGATCCTCACGCCGATGATTATCGGTCTTGCTCTGATCGAGTCTCTCGTTATTTATGCTCTTCTCATAGCATTCCTGCTGCAGGGAAAAATATAATCCACGTGCGGGGGGCCGACGGCGGCCCCCCGCATTCGGTTATTTGATATATTCGTCCCCAGGTATTACCCTTCAACTATGAAGAAAGCCGTATCATGCCTTCTTATCGCCTTTGTCTTCTTCAGTTGTGGTAAGACGACCGGTTTGGTGCAGACTGAAGACCAGGAGTCCCTCGCGAAATCGAGCGATCTCTACTACAATCTGATAATGTGGAAGTACTATGAGAAGGCGTCGCAGTTCGTGGACCCCGATAAGTACAAGGAGTTCGAAGCCTTCGTGTATGCGAACCAGAAGGACCTGAACATAACGGGTTATGAGATAAAGGAAATGGTTTACATAACCGAAAACGAACCTGGGGCGAGTCCGGAGGAAAAGGAGAAGGTAAAGGAAACGGAAACGGGTGAGTGCGAGATAAGGGTCCTCTTTACTTACTATAAATATCCCTCCGTTTCGGAGAAGAGTGTAATGGTTGAGGACACCTGGATACAAAAAGGGAACTTCTGGTATATCTCTTCCGATTTTGACGAAGGGTCTTTCAAATAATCCGCAGTGAATCTAACCGGCGTTTTTGCCGATCGGGTATTTCCTCGAAACGAGCTCGAGCGCTTCGCTCCTGCTTGTTATCTCCCCTTCGAGCTGAGCTTCCTCGACGAGGTTCAGTATCTCTTTGAATAACGGGCCCGGGCTGTATACCCAATTTCAATCAGCTCCCTCCCTCCGATGAGCGGCTCGGGTTTTATCTCCTCGTCTTTGAGCTCTTCGAATTTTTTCATGACGAAGTCGTAAGCCTCGGTAGAGCCGTGGCTCGCGAGACAGTCCGCCAGGTGGAGGACCATATGCTCATCGAAATCCGGCATCCCGATGAACCTCTTTAACGTGCTCTTTTTCATATAGAAGACGTCTTTAAACTTCAGATGGTCCCGCACGAGCTCATAGATGAGTTCGATCTGTTTGTTGGAGAATTTGAGCCGCCTGCATATCTCCCGGGACATGTCGGCCCCGAGCTTGTCGTGGCCGTTGAACCTTATCCTGTCGGAGACGGAGAACGTCGGGGGTTTCCCGACGTCGTGGAGGAGCCCTCCCATAGCCAGCTCCGGTGAGGCGAGGCCCCCTGTGTTCTCGTATATTTTATCGAGCACGAGGCACGTGTGCGTGAATACGTCTCCCTCCGGGTGGAATTCCGGGGGCTGTTCCACCCCGTGCATAATATCCACTTCCGGAAGGATGTAACGGAGCAAGCCCGACTCCCGGAGCAGCTTGAGCCCGTCTCCCGGATTTTTCTGCGAGATGATCTTTACGAGCTCGTCCCTTATCCTTTCGGCGCTGACCAGATTGATTCGGGGCGCGAGTTCCTTCAGGGCGCCGTATGTGTCCCTCTCGATCGCGAACCCGTATCGGGATGCGAACCTAACCGCCCTCATGAGCCTGAGCTTGTCTTCGCTGAATCTATCGAGCGGCACGCCTATGGTCCTGATTATCCCGTCCCTAATATCGTCCATCCCGCCCGCATAGTCGATGGCCTCTTCCCCTATAGGGTCGTAGAGCATCCCGTTTATCGTGAAGTCCCTCCTGAGCACGTCTTCCTCTTCATCCGTGCTGTAGGTGACGTAGTCCGGGTGGCGGCTGTCCGAGTAACCCTCGTCTTTTCTGAAGGTGGCGACCTCGAACCTGTAATGTCCTATCAGAACGAGGATAACGCCGAAGCTCACTCCGACGGGTATCGTATGCGAAAAAATGTTCGAAACCTCTTCGGGGGTGGCGCTCGTCGTAATATCGTATTCCCTGGGCGGGATATTCATAAGCATATCCCTGGTGCACCCCCCGACGCAGAAAGCCTTGTAGCCGGCATTCTTCAGCTGGGTGACCAGGTGCCTGGCTACGTCGAAAAGCTCGCTCTCGAACGGTTTGATTTTTATAACTTTCTTCATAGTTTTAAACCGGCAATTTTATAGTATATTTTACACTCTGTCCTGACGAGGATATTTTAACGCCGATCACGGTAAATATTAATGAGCGAAAAGACTATACCAGAACTTCTGCAAAATCGAGTAAAGGAGCACGGGACCAGGCTCCTCTATCAGCGGAGGGACGGATGGAGCTGGAAACAAATTACCTGGCTCGACTTCGACCGTAAAGTGAAGAATATAGCGGCTTTCCTTCACGACCTGGGGTTCGGCAGGGGGGACAGGGCGCTCGTGGTCTCTTCGAACAGGCTGGAGGCGATCTCTTCCGAAATCGCGGTCCTGCATCTAGGCGGTGTAATTGCTCCGATGTCCCCTGACGAAAGCGCCGAGAGGGTTATCGGTGCGGCAAACGAGCTTCGTCCGAAGCTCGTGTTCCTCGAGCGGGGGCACCCGGCGGAGGGTGTCCTGGGTTCTCTCGATAGTATGGGGAGCGTGGACAGGTTGATAGTATTCCCTGACGACAAGATAACAAACGACAGGGTCCTCAACTTCAGAGCGGTCCTCAAATTCGGATTGATGAAGAGGAAAAAACTCGAGGACGAGCTCGCCGGGATCTATAAAAATATAGGACCCGAATTCCCTGCGGCGCTGTTTTTATCTCCGGGGGCGGATAAGGCGCATACGGCGGAGGTCTCGGAGGGCGATTTGATGGAGGCTCTCCAAAGCGCCTCTCTCAGGTGTCCGCGGCTCAATGCCGAAGACCAGTCCTTTTCTTATTTAACGGACGCAAGCCCCTTCGCGAAGTTCATAAACTACCTGACGATTTATCAGGGGAGCAGGGCGGCGGTCGCGGAAGGCAGGAAGGAATTCTATCAGGACATAGTCGAGGTAATGCCGACGGTATTATTCGAGACCGGAGCGGGCCTCGAGGAATTATGCAGGAAATCCCTTTCGGGCTTAAACGGCCGGCAGCCGGGGAAAAAACTCATGTCTGACCTCGGAAACAGGGTAAAGCATATCCTTACAGACACTAATCCGGGAGGGGAGACCGAAGCCCTCATCGCGAGCACCGGAGCCATTATTATCGAAGTCCCCGAGTTTAACCTCCTGCTCGGCTAATCTTCGGTTTCAGTTACCGAGCATCTCGCCTTTCCGCTGTTAAAAGCTATCAGGACTTTATCCCCGCGCTTGAGTTCCTTCGAATCCTTAACGGTGTTCATCGACGGGAGCTTGTACGTGATGCTGTATCCGCGGTCGAGCACTTTCAGCGGGCTCAGCGCGTCGAGCTTCCCGGCGAGCGCGCCAGTCTCCGATACCGCGTTATCGAACTTTATTTGAAAGAGCCTGGCCAAATCCGTCTGCATCTGGTCGATTTCCCTCGCGTGGAACTCAACGCGGTTGAGGAGAGCGAATGCTATTTTGGCCTTGAGCTCGGCTAAATCCTGAAGGAGCTCCGCCTTTTCCCTGACCACTATTTCTGCTGCGTTCGACGGTGTCGCCGCCCTTACGTCGGCGACGAGGTCCGCGATCGTAATGTCAATTTCGTGTCCTACGGCGGATACCACCGGAACGGGGGATTTCACAATCACCCTCGCGAGCGCCTCGTCGTTAAACGCCCTCAGGTCTTCTTTCGAGCCTCCGCCCCTCGCCAGTATGATGAGGTCCAGGCCGGGGAGCCTGTAGAGCCTGTTGAGGGACGAAATTATATCTCCCGGCGCTTCGTCCCCCTGAACCCTCGCCGGAGAGATGATTATCTCGAGGTTGGGGAACCTGCTGTCGAGGACTTTCAGAATGTCCTTTATCGCGGCTCCCGTCGGGGAGGTTACGATGCCGATCCTCCGCGGGAGGAAGGGCAGGGGGCGTTTTCTCTCGGGGTTGAATAGACCCTCGGCCAGGAGCTTCTCCCTCAGCTGCTCGAGCGCGAGGGCCTGGGCCCCGACTCCCTTGGGCTCCATATCCCTCACGTTCAGCTGGTAGACCCCCTGTTTCTCGTAAACACCTACGAGTCCCGAGCAAATGACTTCCATTCCGTTCTCGGGGACGAATTTGATTGCCTGGTTCGCCCATTTGAAGCAGACAGCGGATATCTGGCTGGAGGCGTCCTTCAGCGAGAAATACCAGTGCCCGCTCGTGTAGTTGCCTTTGAAGTTCGATATCTCGCCCGTGACCCACACGTACTCGAAGCCGAGCTCTTCTTCTATGGTCTCCTTGATCCTGGCGTTGAGTCCGGATACGGTGTATATCTGCGATTTGAATAATTCCTGAAAAGACGGGGTATCTTCCATTCGGATGTAGTATTTTGGATGGGGGAGGAATAGTCAAGGAAAAACGCCCTTCGCGTCGAGGACCGGGAAGGTTAAATTTTCAGAACAACTCCGGGTGGCTATTCGATATCTGCTCCGAAAGGGCCGGGTCGAGCTTTGCGTCACGGAGTGTTTTCACGGCTGATAGCTGCTCCGCCGTGAGCTTCGCGCATCCGGTCAGGTCCGCTCCTTCGAGTATAGCCTCCTGCAGGTTTGCCAGTTTGAAGTTTACCCCCCTGAGGTTCGCCCCCGAGAGGTCGGCTTTTATCAGGTGCGCGCCTTCGAGCGTGGCGCCTTCGAGTGTGGCGCCTGCCAGGTTCGCCCCCTCTAAATTTGTCCCGAACAGTGTAGCGCCGCTCAGTCTCGCCCCGCTCAGGCTCGTGCCTTTGCAGAACGCGAGCTTCATATTCGCCCCTTCGAGGTTGATACCGGTTAAATCCGTACCGACGAGGTTAGCCCATGCGAGATCGGGCTTCACGCCCGGATTCTCTTCCCTCCATTTATTCCACTCGTCCGCCCCTTTTTTTATTATTGCAACGTGCTCCTGGTTTGCCATATCGGGTATTACTCAAAATCTCGTATTCAGTGACTTAAATGCCGGATACTATTTCACCCTCTTCAGTGCGGGGGCAACGAGGTTGGGATGATGTTTGCCTATCTCTTTCGCGAGCATCCCGGTTACGTTCTTGATATCCCACTGCGCCCCTTCGGACATCCTTAAATTTATAAGGTGATAGAGCTCCCAGAGGTCGAAGCCGCCGATGACGCGCCTCTGGTGCGCGTTCGTCACGACGTAGCCCGCCGTCTCCGATAAACCCTCGTTCATAAGCTCGTCGTAGAGCTTCCCGCTTTTCTCTGCCGCTTCCATGAGCTTCCCGGCAACCCCTGCTTTTTCTACATTAGGCGGTATAGTGATCCCGTGTGACACCGAGGGGTCTTTGTAAATCCAGTCGGTCTTTCTGTGCCGGAGAAGCTGGTGCCAGCACGCCTCGCTTATGACGAATTCCGCTTCGTACTGAACGAGCCGGAGCGCGTTTACGGGGTTATCGTATTTCCCGAGTTTTTCCAGAGATTTTTTCAATATTGCGAGCTTCGAGGCGGGGTCTTGTCCTTTGAGTGATTCGTCTATCTCGTCATATCCCGAGTCCGAGTGCTCGAACAGTATGGTCTTTATCATTTTATCGGTGGCCGTCCCTTCAGGATTCGGGGAACCCTTACCCGTCCAGTCGATGAGGTTAACGGCCGGGCCTCCGTTTGACCGCCCGGTATTGCTTTGCACGGGCAGCGAGCCAGCTATTTTGGCGAGCTCTTCTCTCGTCTCCTTAATGTATCTGTTTTCGTTCGCGTATTTAACGAGAGTAGGCACTGAGAACCTGACTTCGTCTTTTATCTCCTCCGCCCTCCGCCTCACCTCTTCGTATTTGTTCGACAGGAGCTTCGTGAGCGAGTCCTCGATCGCCCTAGCGTTCGCGGTCATGCCGAGATTCGTGAACGTAGCGAGCGTGAGGGCGTATCGGGCGTCCTCGAACGCGATCTTTTCGAGCGCCCTCGAATGCGCCTTCTCGTCCGTACCCTCGGGAGCGAGGCTCCGTTCTCTTTAAATACTCGAGGAGCTTATCATTCATCTCGGAATATACGGTGTAGAGGTCGTGATTGAGCTTAATATAATCTTCCTTAAGTGCGGGTGCTTCGTTGAGCTCGCCCGGTATATAAAAATCCCCTCTCGACGGTTTCTGGTATCTCTGGGAGTACTCCGTAAACGAGAGGTACTCGTTCGAGAGCTCGAGTATCGAAGAGAAGAGACGGGATACCCTCTCGATTCCCACGTGCACCGCAGCGTGCTCCGCAACAGAAGCGTGACCGTAATTGAGCACCCACTTTTCGTGGAACTTCGAGGCCCTCTCCCTGCCTAGCTCCTCTTCCTGAATGACCGCCCCTATATTCTCCCTGAAGCTTTTCGGGCTCCTGCTCACATAGGCGAATATTACGGCGATAACCTCTTCGGGGATATTGCTAACGGTATAGATGTCCCTGTCTGTATTGGATACGTATCTTTTTACGTCGGTCGTGAGCGGTTTTTCCTCAGCCATTTCTCTCCTCGGAGTTTCCCTTTGAATTAGTGCTACGGATTGGTTTCAGGAGTCCTTATTATACCGTTATCGGTCATGAGATGGTAATGCTTTCCTTCACTTTTTTTAAAATGTAGCCCAGCACCTGGCCCGGCTTGCCGTAAATGACCGCATCGACGTGGTCGTCTGCCGGGCCTTCCTTCTCGTTTATGATTACCACTTTGGCGTTATTCTCTTTGGCGAGGTAGGGGTATGAGGCGACAGGCTCCTTGTCGAGAGACGCGCCCGCGATGAGAAAGAGGTCGGCGCTATGGAGCCTCATCCACGCTTCCCGTGCCTCCCAGTGAGGCGGGGGCTGCCCCGGGAATGAAATCGCAGGTTTTAGCTGGTCGCTCCCGCATTCCCTGCACACAGGCACCTGCGCGCCTTTATCCAGCATGCCCGCGATCTCGTCTAACGAATAATCCTTGCCGCAGCTTGGGCAGGTGACCCAGAGAATGCTGCTGTTGAGCTCGATGACGGTCGTGCTTCCCGCCCTGTGATGGAGTCCGTCCGCACTCTGGGTGAATATGCAGTCGAGGTTCCCGAGTATTTCAAGCTCTGCCAGTGCGCGGTGCCCCGGACCCGGCTCCGCGCTGAGGAGTGAAGGGTAAATTTCCATGATTTTCTTCCAGTACTCGGCCCTTACTTCCCTGCTCTCGCGGAAGTCCCGTATGTGAGGGTTCAGCCTGGGGTCAGAGAAATCCGGCAGTCCGGTCTCTGCAGAAAGGTCACACCCTGTGAGGACCACGATCTTCCGCGCCTCTCTGATCCACTCCGCAACCGTCCCCGCGACATCCTTTTTCATCTGGAAATGATTATACAATTTCCGTATAAAATATGTCAACGACGCAGTTTAATGCCATGAGATTATTCAATATCCCCGATACCGCGAGTCAATAGCCGCGGGATACGGTACAATATAGACGCGCATTTCGTAGATGCAGTCAGGGGGGACAGAGCTATAAAATACAAGCCCGCGGAAATAACCGAGTTCAGTGATACGGCGCTCCAGATTATATGGGACGACGGGCACGTGAGCATTTATCCCTATGAAGACCTGAGACAGGAATGCCCGTGCGCTACCTGCAGACAGCTTAGAAAAACAAGCAAGAACGGCAGGCTGCCTTTCAAAAAGACGATACCGCTCAGGGCAAATTCCTCGTCTATCAAGCCTCTCGGCATAGATCCCGTGGGGCAATACGCATTCAGGTTCAGCTGGAACGACAAGCACGATACGGGAATTTATACGTATGAATTCCTGAGAGAGCTTTGCAGCTGCGAGGAGTGCCGTTCCGGGGACTGACCCTTCACTCTATTTCGTACACTATATTTACCGACGCGCTTACCGATATATCGCCCGGCTCGATGGGCGTGGGGGGCGCTGCCGCCGCTGCTTCCTTGGCGAGGGCGTAGTCTCTATATACAGGTACGGGGTAATCGAATGACGGGGAAAGCTGGAGTATCTTTGTTATCTTGACGCCCGCTGCCTTCGCTAAAGTCTCGGCCGTCGTCTTCGCATCGTTCACGGCCCGGGTGAGCGCCTCTCTCCTGAAATCGTCCCTCTTCGTGGTATCGAACGAAAGGCTTTCGATGTTGTTGAGCCCGGCTTCGGCTGTGGCATCGATGATATTCCCGATTTCTTTCAGGTTATGCGCTTCGACTATGACCCTGTTGCTTGCCCTGTACCCCTTGAAATCGGTCTTGTTAGTCTGGTTGTTATATTCATAGACGGGCGTAAGGCTGTATCCGGCCGTCGAGACCTTATCGTTCTTGCCGAGCTTCGATTTTATCACCTGTATGACCTTATTCGACGTCTCCGCGTTTACCTTGACCGCCTGGGAAGCGTTCTTCGCGAGCGTCTCGACCGAGAGGGTCAGGTACGCGACGTCCGGCGCGGCGTCCGCCTTGCCGTTTCCCGTAACGCTCAGCGTGCGTTTTGCGTTCTGGCCGTCCTGGGCATGGGAGTCATAACCTGCCGTGGATACTAATAATAAGCATGCGAATAGAATTGCCGATCTGATAGTCATTCTTCACCTCGTATATATATTACGCCTCTCACAAGCGTATCCAATTATACTCGATATTACGATCGAATTCGGGTTTGGATTTCTCTATATATATAATTTGCGGAAAGGACCCCTTCCGGAATCCGGCATGGTTTAAACACTCCGCCGCTTCAAATCTCTCCGGAAATTGCTTATATTTTAAAACCGGTTCCAGGCCGGCCGGTTGATTTTAGTCTTTCTTGATGATAATTTTCTAAGTCAATGATCGAGAAGAAGCTCAATTACAACTTCAAGGACCCGCAGCTTCTTAAAACCGCTCTAACCCATAGTTCCTTCGCCAACGAGACATCCGTCGAAAGCAACGAGAGGATGGAGTTTCTGGGCGATGCAGTTCTGGGTTTCATCGTCGCGCGGGTGTTATACGATCTCTTCCCCGACGCCTCCGAGGGCAAGCTCTCCAAAATGAGAAGCGCTATTGTGAGCCGGATGAATTTCGCCCATTTCGCGAAAGGGCTCAAGATAGACAAGCAGATGCATCTCGGGAAGGGCGAGGAGAATACCGGCGGTAGAAAAAGGCAGTCGAATCTCGCCGGGGCGTTCGAGGCGGTAATAGGTGCTGTATTCATCGACGGGGGATACAAGAAGGTCTACAGGATAGTTACCAAACTCCTGAAGAACTGTCTTAACGGCGACGAGGAGATATTCAAGGATTATAAGACCAGGCTTCAGGAAGTCGCTCAGCGGCAGTTCAAGAAGGTGCCGAAGTATAAAGTAGTGCTCGAGGAAGGGCCCCCTCACGACAAATGTTTCCACGTAGAGGTTAAGCTCGGCAGAAAGTGCATGGGCAAGGGGGTCGGCAGGAACAAAAAACAGGCCGAGCAGGCCGCCGCGAAAGAGGGGCTTGAGCATATAGAAGGCCTGAATAAGCTTGCCTGAGATCAGTAAAAACTAATCGCTATCTTTTCCCTCGAGTCCCAGCTCTTCCATCTTTTTTGAAAGCGTATTCCTGTTAATGCCTAGTATCTGGGCAGCCTTTTTCTTGTTCCCGCCCGTAATCCTCAGTACGGCTTCGATGAGGGGTTTCTCGACCTTCCTGATGATTTTATCGTGGATATGCCCCTGGGAATCAGCGCCGCCGGCCTCGATGAGAAAGTTGAGCTCGTCCGTTATTATCTGGTCGAACGATTCCTGCTCCTTCCTGCCCCTTCCTTCGAGATGCGGAGCGGCTTCGATCAGGGTCTCCCTCGTGATTACGCTGTCCGAGGTGAGCACGAGGACTCGTTTTATGATGTTTTCGAGCTCCCTGACGTTCCCGGGCCACCCGTAACCGAGAGCGAGCTCTTTGGCTTCGTCGGAGATAGTCCTTTTGGCTATGCCGAGCTCTTTCGAGTATTTATTGAGGAAGTGCTCGATAAGCGGCACTACGTCTTCTATCCTTCTTCTGAGCGGCGGTATCTCTATGGTGATTGCGTTCAGTCTGTAGTAAAGGTCTTCTCTGAACCGGCCTTCGGCTACCTCTTTCTCGAGGTTCTTGTTGGTCGACGTTATTATTCTCACGTCGACTGGGGTGGGCTTTTCGCTTCCGAGCCTGTAGAATTTCCTCTCTTCGAGTATTCTGAGCAGCTTGGTCTGGAGCTCGGGCGGCATGTCCCCGATCTCGTCGAGATGGAGCGTGCCTTTATGGGCTTCTTCGAACCTCCCCTGCTTCGAGAGAGAAGCCCCCGTGAACGCGCCCTTTTCATAGCCGAACAGCTCGCTCTCAAGGAGCTCCTTGGGAATGGCCGCTATGTTCACCGCGACCATCTTTCCGTCCCTCCTCATGCTGTTTTGATGGATGGCACGCGCTACGAGCTCCTTGCCTGTCCCGCTCTCTCCCACGACGAGGACTGTAATGTCCCGTTCGGCCACCCGGCCTATCATCTTGTATATGTTGAGCATCACCTGGGATTTGCCGACAATGTCCTGAAGGGAATCCGCATCCCCGGACTCTGCCCTGAGCATCTCGAGCTTCTTCGAGTTCTCGTAGCTGTCTATCGCTCTATGAACGGTGATTTTTACCTCGTCGAGGTCAAACGGCTTGGCTATATAATCGTATGCGCCCTGCTTCATGGCGTCTATTGCGTTCTTTACGGTATTCTGCGCGGTGATAATGATTACGGGAGGGTTTATTCCTCTCGACCTGAATTCCTTAAGCACGTCGAACCCGCTCATATCGGGCATGGTGATATCGAGGATTATAGAGGAGAAGCCCTCCGACGATGCGCTCTCTATCGCCTGGGCCCCGTTCTCCGCATAGCGGACTATGTAGCCCGCCTTTTCGAGGCATTTCCCGAGCACCCACCTGATGCTTTCTTCGTCATCTACGACCAGTACCTTTTTTTTCATGTTATATCTTCTTTTTTCATGTTATATCTTCGATCGCCCTTTGCGTCATGCCGGATTTTAGTTTCAATTCGGATCTAAGCACCGTTATTATACGCCCGAAATAGGCAGGAAAACCTTGACGGTCGTACCGGCCCCGACTTCGCTGTCTACGAATATCGCACCCCCGTGCTTGGCTATAATCTGATACGCCAGGAAAAGTCCCAGGCCCGAGCCCTCCTTCTTGGTAGTATAAAAGGGGTTGAATATTTTCTCCAATGAATCAGCGGGAACCCCGCTCCCGTTATCCCTGATTTCTATGGACATCGAGTTCTGGCCCTTGAGCCTGTGCTCCGTTATCCACCTGCTCGATACCTCGACCTGGCCTTTGTCGGCGCAGGACTCGACCGCATTCTTTATGAGGTTCAGAAATACCTGCTTCAGAGCGTTCCTGTCGCCGTGTATGGGCGGTATGGTGACGTCGTAGTTCTGCTTGTATTGTATCCGCTTTCCGGCTTTCGACATCGATTCTAGGTATATGATTTCCATCAGCAGCTCGTGAATGTCTATAAGCTCGAATACCTCTTTGGCGAATGGCTCGAGCTGTTTAAGGGTGTCGAGCAGGGTCCTGAGTCTGTCTGCTTCCTTCGTTATGATCTCGGCGCATTTCAGCGCTTCTTTATTCGGGGCGTCTTCGGCCAGGAGCTGTGCTGCGCCTCTTATGCCGCTGAGCGGGTTTTTTAGCTCGTGAGCGAGCCCGAGGACGAGGTTCTCGAACTTGGAAGCGGATATCTCCTGGGTGCTCTTGCTGTTGAGGAACATCGTGCCCGACATGTCTTTTATCTGAATTACCGCCCCTTTCAGATTGCCCTTGTTCGTGAAGAGCGGCGAGGCGACGGCCTGAATGGATATCCGCTCGCCGCTCCTGAGCGTAGGTTTTATCTCGTCCCCTATTACCGTCCTTCCCTCCCCCATCGCCATGAGCGCGACGCGGTCGATTGCTTCGGGCATGAAAGCGCTCGAATTCTGTCCCCTGGCCTTCTCCCTCGAAATCCTGAAAGTGCTCTCGGCATTGTCGTTCATGTCGAGCACGCGGAGGTCCTTGTCTATGATAATGATGGATTCCGGTAACGAATCGAATATCTCTTCGAAATCAATCTTTTTCGTCATGGGATTCGCGCCCGGTTAATACCGGATGTATTGCGGGATCTACTTCCCCCCTGTTGCCGAATATGAAGCGTTAATAATAACGAGACAGTGACTCCGTCTCTGTGTCAAATGTCTTCGATCCTTATGAATGTCGTCTTCGCTCTGATGGTGGAAAACCTGTCTATCTCCCTAAGCGAGGAGAGGAGATTCTTCTCCAGGGCCTCGTGGGTCATTATTACCACGGGAACGTCGCCGCCGCCCAGGTGTCTGCCCTTCTGTATGACGGACTCGATGCTGATCCCGTGCTTCCCCAGGCTCCCCGTGATCTTGCCGAGCACTCCGGGCCTGTCTTCGGCCTGGAACCGCAAGTAATATTTATTCGTCGTATCGCTCATTTTAATCAGCTGTGCTGAGCCCCCGCTGCCGTAAAACCTGGGAGGCGAAGAGTGTGTGTTCCCGAGGGACAGGTCCTTCGCTATCTGCAAGCACGTCGCTTACGACGGCGCTCGCCGTGGGCATCATTCCCGCCCCTTTGCCGTAAAGCATCGCCGGCCCCACCGCGTCTCCGACCAGGTAGATCGCATTGAAAGCGCCCGATACGTCGGCCAGCTGTGTTTCTTTCCTTACGAGCGCCGGATAGACCCCGGCTTCGAGTCCGTTTTCCTTCGACTTCGCGACCGCAAGGAGCTTTATCTTGTGCCCGAGCTCGTCCGCATATGCGATATCGAGCGGGGTAATCCCTCTTATGCCTTCCGCGTGAATTTTTCCAAAGCTGATGAATATGCCGAAGGAGAGCATGATAAGAATCGAGAGCTTGTGCGCGGCATCGATCCCGTCTACGTCGAACGATGGGTCGGCCTCGGCATAGCCCTCTTTCTGGGCTTCTTTTAATACCTGGGCGAACTCCGATCCCTCCTCGGTCATTCTCGAAAGTATATAATTGGACGTACCGTTGATTATCCCGTGTATGGAGAGGATGTTGTTTGCGGCAAAGCTCTCCTGCATTGCCTTGATGATGGGGATTCCTCCCCCCACGCTCGCCTCGAACCCTATATCGACCCCCTTTGCCGCGGCCGCACCGAAAATCTCCCTGCCGTAGTGCGCCAGCAGGGCTTTATTGGCCGTAACTACGTGTTTCCCGTTCCTGATGGCCCCCATCACGAAGTCCTTGGCGATCCCCGTTCCTCCCACGAGCTCGATTATAATCTGAATGGAGCCGTCCTCGAGGAGCTCCCTCGCGTCCCTCGTCAGCTTGCCCCTCGGGTATCTTTACCGGCCTTTTCCTGTCGGGGTCTGTATCGGCTATTTTTTTAAGGTTGAGCCTGATACCGGTACGCTTTTCGATTATGTCCCTGTTCTTACGCAGGACCTCGATGACCCCGCATCCGACTGTACCGGCGCCGATGAGACCGACGTTAACGACCTTCATGAAATTTCTCCTTTATAATCGAGGCAAAAGTGAGTATAAGCTAGGAATTATACATTATTTTATTTGACTTTAAACGAACGAGCACTTAAATTAATACCGGTCCGTGGGGCCGTAGCTCAGCTGGGAGAGCGCATGAATGGCATTCATGAGGTCGAGGGTTCGATCCCCTTCGGCTCCACCATCAAATTCTCCATTCCACAGAACCCCTGTATTTTGTTATTTTTTACGGGTCGGTTAAATTTTATCATTAATAATCATGGATTCGGGCAGTAATTGTTACTATGGAAAGAGCCATAAAGCATATTGAGTCAAAAGTTAAAGATAAACAACTTATTGAAATCCGAAGGATGGAGATCGTTAAGGCTGCAGTGGAAATTTTTGTACGCAAGGGCTTTCACAGGACGACCGTGAGGGAAATAGCTCAGAAGTTCGGAATGAGCATAGGCACTTTATATGAATATATAAGGACCAAGGAAGATATACTCTATCTCGTTTGCGATTACATACACACGAGCGTAAGCGAGAGGGTCAGGCCTTCTTTAGAAATAACCGGTGATACCAGGGAAACCCTGGAACGGGCTATACGGTCTTACTATGTAATTATCGATGAAATGCAGGACTATATATTATTCCTCTATCAGGAGACTAAATCCCTCCCTTATATGTCCAGGAAATACATATTTGAAGCCGAAGAAGAAATGACCGCGATTTTTGAGGAAATAATAACTCAGGGCATAGAAAACGGGACTTTTTCCGTAGGCAAGAAGGACGTGAGCCTTATTGCCAACGATATAATGGTTACAGGGCAGATGTGGGCTTTCAGACGCTGGGTGCTTCAAAAGAACTATACCCTTGAAAGGTATATCGAAACAAAGAGCTATCTGGCGCTTAGAGAACTGACAGGGACGAGTTAGATCCCCCTTAAGGCAGGCATTTCGGGAATTCCTTTATACCAATAAAATACAATTAATTTCAATGACCGGAATACCCGGAGAGGTCGTTAAAGCCGGGTGCTTCCATGTTTGCCCTCACTGAACATCTAATCAGATTCAGCGTTAAAAAATAACCTGATACGAAAGATCAACACAGCATCTCCCGGGCCTCCCGCTGAGCAATCCGGTGCTTCCGTACGCATAACAGCCAGTAACTATGCGGTATATTAATTGTATTCGATTTGTTGCCATAATTCTTTTTATAAAAACACTTGACAAAGGCGTTTGAAATATATTAATATGGCCTTACTGAACGAACGCTCAGTCGCTGAGCACATGTTCAGAATAATATATCAGGAGGACGAGTAAAATGGGCTTGCAAGCTAATGAATATAGTAATCCTTGGTTGGCGGAAGGCGAAGTACCGCCCCTGCCTTTGGACAGGGACCGGATTCACATCATAAGCCAGGGTGTTGCCGACCCCTTGTATGACTACGATATTATTCCGCTCACGTATACGCAGAGCCGATGGATGGCATTCGTCATCAGAGCCGATCAGAAGGATATGAAGGCAATTCTTCCCGAGCCTCTAAAACTGGAGGATGATGTAATCGAGTTCTGGTATGTCATTCACAAAAATACTATGATCGGACCGTATATGGAGATGGGCGTAACCTTCGCTGCGTCATTAAAGGCTCAAGACGGGGAGACTTATAAAGCGGGGTATTATCCGTATATGTACCTTTCAAACGATTCGGGCGTTTCCGCAGGAAGGGAGCCGTTCGGGTTTCCGAAGAAAGCTGCTTATATAGCGGCATTCGAGCACGGACTCAATAATAATTACTTTAACATGCTTATGGAAAGGCGCGGCTATATTCTTCATACGGCTAACGGGCGCTATTCCGACAAACCTCTTTCGGCAAGGCCGGCTTTTTACGGGAAGACCGATTGGGGCCGTATGAATTACCGTATCACCACCTATCCCGACGTTACAAACAGCGTACATGAGGTTACGTATCTTCCGTCAGATCTCCCGCCGGGTTTCGGAACGGGACACCGCTTCATGATGGATGCGTCGAGCATTCGCACGGCTACGGGCAAAGACATCCGTTCCTGGTTCATGCAGGGCACGCCGTTCGATTATATGGGCGGCCAGATCCCGGCTAAAGAAGTCATTGGAATAATCAGCTTCACGTTCAATCTGATTATTCCGGGGGCCAAGACCATTTGGACCAGGGTCGTGAAGAGGGACCCGGAGAAGGATTTCGGAGCGCTTCTTTATTCAACTCCGTTCAAGTACACCATGCGCCACCGCTTCATGGTTCCGATGTACAGTCAGGGCGGGGTGTTGTAGCAGGATTTCAGATAAGAAGCCGTATAGGAAGCCAGCTTGTATACAGGAGTGAATTATTAAATTATTTGCGGTAGACCCATTGCATGATTGCCTCTTGTTCCTATCCTGTGATGTCTCCACGGGCCTTACAGGATAGGAATTAATGTAGGCGGGGGTTCCGGCGTTGGCGAAAACAAGGATAGTGAATATTATGGAAGCGGTATGAGATAAAAAGATCATTCGCAAATACGAGCCGCCTGATTCAAACCCGCACTTTTTATGTGAACGGGAGCGTGCTCAATAAACCGGCGGCGCAACCTGGTCGGGAATTGTTTGGATAGGTACTTCGATTAATCTCAACATTAAATCAAAGCCGCTTTAATAGAACATATGCCGATAATATGTTCCATAAGGTTGCGATAATGCGGCCGGCAGACGAATTTAATTTTTTAACTGAGGGGTGTCGATGACTTTTGAAAATATGGAAGTGAAAAGACTGAAGAAGGCAAAAGAGCTTTGGGAGAAAGAATATAATAATGTCCCCAAAAGAGAAGAGGATTTTACGACGATATCGGGTATGGAGGTCCCGCCGCTCGTAACCCCTCAGGACTTAAACGGCTTTGACTACGCGAGCGCTTTGGGATACCCCGGCTCCTACCCGTTCACGCGCGGCATCCACAGCACGATGTACCGGGGCCGGCTCTGGACCATGCGTCAGTTTGCGGGCTTCGGGACGCCCGAGGACACGAACCGGAGGTTTAAATATCTGCTCGGGCAGGGACAGACGGGGCTCAGCACCGCATTCGACATGCCCACGCTCATGGGTTATGACTCCGACCACGAGCGCTCGAGGGGAGAAGTCGGCAGGGAAGGGGTCTCCGTATCCTCGCTTCAGGACATGGAGGTCCTGTTCGACGGTATAGAGCTCGATAAAGTGACGACATCCATGACCATTAACTGCGGCGCCTCAATCGTATTCGCCATGTATATCGTCATGGCGGAGAAGAGGGGGGTCAGCATGGGAAAGCTCGGAGGTACGCTGCAGAACGACATGTTAAAGGAATTCATCGCTCAGCGGGAATGGATATCACCCCCTGAGCCTTCCGTAAAAATAGTGATAGACGTCATTGAGTTCTGCGCCAAAGAAGTTCCCAACTGGTACCCGGTCTCGATCTCGGGTTACCACATCCGGGAGGCGGGGTCCACTGCCGTGCAGGAGCTCGCGTTTACGCTCGCAGACGGCATCGGTTATGTGGAGGAAAGCCTCAAGCGCGGTCTCGACGTCGATGAGTTCGCGCCGCGCCTGTCTTTCTTCTTCAACGTCCATAACGATTTTCTCGAAGAGATTGCGAAGTTCCGCGCTGCGAGGAGGATGTGGGCCAGGATTATGCGGGAGCGCTTCGGCGCAAAGGATCCGAAGTCCTGGATATTGAAAACCCATGCGCAGACGGCGGGGGCGAGCCTTACGGCGCAGCAGCCTTTAAACAACGTAGCCAGAGTGACTATCCAGGCGCTGGCGGCGGTGTTAGGCGGGACACAGTCCCTGCATACGAATTCCATGGACGAAACGCTCGCCTTGCCTACGGAGGAGGCAGTAACCGTAGCCCTCAGGACACAGCAGATAATCGCCGAGGAGAGCGGGGTTGTAAATTCGATCGATCCGTTCGGCGGTAGTTACGTCATCGAGTCCCTGACGGACAGGATCGAGAAGGAGGCTTTCGCATACATCGAGAAAATAGACGAGCTCGGGGGGATAATCAGGGCGATAGAAACGGGGTTTCCGCAGAAGGAGATTGCGGACGCGGCATACAAATACCAGCGGGAGCTCGACGCCGGGATAAAGACGATAGTCGGAGTTAATAAATATTCTACTGATGAAGAGGTCTCCATACCGACCCTTAAAATCGAGGATGCTGTGGAGACGGGTCAGAGCGAGAAGCTGAGACGGCTGAAAAGAAGCAGGAATAACAGGGCGGTGAAAGCAAGACTCGAAAATGTTCTGACGGCTGCCCGGAGGGGGGATAATTTAATGCCTTCCATCATAGACGCCGTGCGGGAATATGCGACTTTAGGGGAGATATGCGATATATTCAGGGAAGTGTACGGGGTCTATAGGGACCCGGGTTATTTTTAATTACGGTCATCCGGTATAAACACCGAGGGATTATAATGATAAATGAGAGAGCAATAAGGATTCTAGTCGGGAAGGTCGGGCTCGACGGTCACGACAGGGGAGTTAAAATAATTTCGAGGGCATTAAGGGACGCGGGTTATGAAGTAATTTACACCGGCCTTCATAACACCCCGCAGGTAGTCGTGGAAATGGCCGTTCAGGAGGACGTCGACGCTCTAGGGATAAGTATTCTATCCGGAGCGCACAACTATATATTCCCGGAGATAATAAGACTCTTTAAAGAGAAAGGGATTCATGACGTTACTCTATTCGGCGGCGGCGTTGTGCCCAAGCAGGATATCGAAGATCTCAAGGAGAAGGGTGTCAGCGCTATATTCGAGCCCGGTGTTTCTACGGATGAGATCGTCAGGTGGGTTAGAGAGAACGTGACTCCGAGGGAATTATGAGAGTATGGGTGATTTCCGGAAGAGTAAGCGTATCGTCGTTTATAAAGTAAACCTGACTTGAGATGTATTGCGGGTGCGAATAAATTAATCCTGTGTTAAGTTCTGCTTTCCCCGAAATACTGAAACATGCTGAATTGCATCGAACCTCCTATATATTACTGATCCGACATTCTATATATTACAGATCCAAAATTTTTCTTCGATATTGGCCGGATTACTTAATGAATTAAGCCGGTTGCTCCATTTCAAATTGCCCGGTCCGATATTTCGGGCGGTCATATTATATATATGTTATAATTCTTTGTACTTCGGTTTTCCAGATATAGAACACTCTATTCCAAATTTTTGGATCTTACAGGGGTAGCGGACCGCCATTTAGTACCAATTGGCCCGGAAATAGCACTTTGTTATATTGCACATTGTTATATGGGGCAATAGGAAGGAGATAACGTTATGGAAGAACATTTAACCATCAGTCGTGTTGCGTTCATCGGCAACTATGTGCCGAGACAGTGCGGTATCGCCACTTTCACGACTGATTTATGTGAGGCTATCGCTGCCGGATATGCGGATACAGCATGCATTGCCCTGCCCGTCAACGACATCGAAGGCGGATATTCCTATCCGCCCCGCGTCCGGTTTGAACTTACAGAGAAGAACATCGACTCTTACCGCCGCGCTGCCGACTTCCTGAATATCAATAATGTCGACCTGGTGTGCCTGCAGTTCGAATACGGAATCTTCGGCGGGAAGGCAGGCAGTTATATACTGGCCTTCTTACGCGAATTGCGAATGCCCATAGTCACGACACTGCATACCATTTTAAAAGAGCCGGGTCCCGATCAGCGGCGGGTGTTGGAAGAAGTTGCCGCCCTGTCCGATCGATTGGTCGTCATGAGCGAACGCGGCGCGGAGTTTCTGCGGGAGATATATGGCGTGCTGCCGGAGAAGATCGATATTATCCCTCACGGAATTCCCGATTTGCCGTTTGTGGACCCGAGTTATCACAAAGACCTTTTCGGCGTGGAGGGCAAGCTCGTTTTGCTCAGTTTCGGATTGCTTTCGTCCAACAAAGGGATAGAAAACGTCATTGCCGCCCTGCCTGACATCGTGGAGCGCTACCCGAACGTGGTGTACATGATTCTGGGCGCGACACATCCCCATGTGATTCAGCATGAGGGCGAGACCTACAGGTTGTCGCTTCAAAGAATGGCTCAGGAAAAAGGCGTGGAAGATAACGTGATGTTCTACAACCGCTTTGTAAGTCTGGAGGAGCTTGTCGAGTTCATCAGCGCTGCGGACATATACATCACGCCTTATCTCAACGAAGCGCAGATCGTATCCGGCACACTGGCCTACACGCTCGGGGCGGGCAAGGCGGTGATTTCGACCCCGTACTGGTATGCGGAAGAGATGCTGGCGGACGGCCGCGGCACGCTTGTGCCGTTCAAAGATCCGGTGGCGCTGGCCCGGGAAGTGATCTACCTGCTCGACAACGAATCCGAACGCCACGCTATGCGGAAACGGGCGTATCTCTACGGAAGGGAGATGATATGGCCGCAGGTGGCGCAGAGGTACATGGAGAGCTTTGAACGGGCCCGGGCGGAACGCCGGCATTACGTCCCTCCCGGGTTTAGAGTGAAGCTCCACGAAGGTGAATTGCCTCCATTCAAACTCGATCACCTGCGTCACATGACGGATGAGACCGGCATGCTGCAGCACGCCCTTTTCACGGTGCCTAATTATAACGAGGGCTACACAACTGACGACAACGCCCGCGCTCTGATAGTAAGCACGCTCCTGGATGAGCTGGGCAACGAAGAGGCCCTGGAGCTGGCTCCCCGGTATCTCGCCTTTGTTTTGTATGCGTTCAGCGCGGAGACCGGACGATTTCGCAACTTTCTGGATTATCAGCGCCATTGGCTGGAGGTGATCGGTTCTGAAGACAGTCAAGGCCGCGCCTTATTAGCGTTGTCCACCGTATTGGGCAGGTCCAGCATGGCGGCCTACCGGAGCATAGCGGGCATGGTGTTTGAGCAGGCGCTTCCAGCCATTCTCGACACGACCAGCCCACGGGCCTGGGCATTCACGCTCATAGGCATCCATGAGTATCTGAGGCGCTATTCCGGTGACAGCAGGGCCAGCCAGATCCGGGATGAACTGGCCGGGCGGTTACTGGCCTTATATCAAAACTGCCGCTCGGACGAATGGCGCTGGTATGAAGATGAGATGTCCTATTGCAATGCAGTGCTGCCGCAGGCCATGCTCATGTGCGGTCAATGGATACCGAATAACGACCATGACCGAAATAGGCCTGGAGTCGCTCGGCTGGCTTGCGGACTTGCAGCGCGCCGCCGCGCAGGGGGGTCATTTCGTCCCCATCGGCTCAAACGGCTTCTATAAGCGGGGCTCTGAGCGCGCCCGCTTCGATCAGCAGCCGGTGGAGGCGCAAACTATGGTCTCCGCATGCCTCGAAGCTTACCGGAGCACCGGAGACAAGCGGTGGCGCAGGGAGGCCCGCCGTGCTTTCGAGTGGTTCCTTGGACGGAACGATTTAAACCTCTCCGTTTACGACCCGACGACCGGCGGCTGCCGGGACGGTTTGCATCCGGACCGTCCGAACGAGAATCAGGGTGCGGAGTCTACGCTGGCCTTTCTCCAGGCCCTGCTGGAGCTGCGCCTGGCCGAAGGTACGATACTAACAACGGAGGCACGATCTCAATGAGCAATAAATACTCTCAACTCTTTCACCGTCACGAACGGAATCCGATCTTGACCGCGGCCGATTGGCCGTATCCGGTCCATAGCGTTTTTAATCCCGGCGTCACATTGCTGCCCGACGGGACAACCCTGCTCTTGTGCCGCGTGGAGGACCGGCGCGGCCATTCCCACTTTTGTGTGGCCCGCTCCGCAAACGGCGTCGATAACTGGCAGATCGAGCCCCGGCCTTCGCTATTGGCTGATCCCGAGCACTACCCGGAGGAACTCTGGGGTATAGAAGACCCGCGCATCACCTACGTTCCTGAATTGGAAAGGTATGCCATCGTATATACCGCCTACACACGCGACGGCCCTGGAGTGGCCCTGGCGTTTACGGAAGATTTCTCCCGCTTCGAGCGATACGGCGTGATCATGTCGCCGGAGGATAAAGATGCGGCCCTGCTGCCTCATCGTATTAACGGCCTTTGGGCCTTGATCCATCGTCCGGTCAGTGCCCCGCGCGCGCACATGTGGATATCCTACTCGCCGGACCTGAGACATTGGGGCGACCACAAGCTGATGCTCGTAGCCCGCCGGGGCGCGTGGTGGGATGCGAATAAAATAGGCCTCTCCCCGCCGCCGATACAAACCCCGCAGGGCTGGCTGGTGATTTACCACGGCGTGCGTCAGACGGCGAGCGGCAGCATTTACCGGCTCGGACTGGCCCTGTTTGATTTACATACGCCGGAGCTCTGCCTGAAACGCAGCAACGAATGGTTCTTTGCCCCGGAAGAACTCTACGAGCGGGCCGGGGATGTAGGCAACGTGGTATTTCCCTGCGGTTATACCATCGAGCCGGGCGGCGATATCATCCGCATGTATTACGGCGCGGCGGATACGAGCATCGCACTGGCCACCGGAAGTGTCAGCAGAATGCTCGAATGGCTGGAACAGAACGGATCGCACGAACTATCGACATCTGTATAGCGCTCAAGGAGTCGAGGGTTCGTATCCCTTCGGCTCCGCCGGTAAAATCAGGAATTTGTGCGCCGTATTTATACCTCCCGACCTTCCGGGATTCGGATTTCACGGAGACGGGATAATTCTCGGTTTTGAGCTTCCGTGCTCCCCTCGACGGTAATGCATAATAAATATACAGATGGTGTTTAAGTGTCCCGGGAATCTACGTTAACGGCCGTAATATTTAATCTTGCCTAAGCGCAACTCCCTGAAATCATGTCACTTTGTAAAGAATGGCACGGAGATTGCCTTATGATTACCTCGGTAAAACTATCTCGACATTTTTAGCAAACCCGATTAAGATAAAAAAAGAAAACGGACCAAAGGAGTTTGGATATGAGTAAAATCGATAGTCAGCTGAAAGTGGAATCACTTGCATTGCACGGCGGATGGGAGCCCGACCCCACGACTGGCGCAAGGGCGCTCCCTATTTATCAGACTACTTCGTTTCAATTCAAGAGCACCGAGCACGCCGCCAATCTCTTCGGACTCCGCGAGTTCGGGAACATCTACACCAGGATCATGAACCCGACGCAGGACGCTTTCGAGAAACGAATAGCCGCAATGGACGGCGGCGTCGGGGCCCTCGCTCTTTCGAGCGGGCAATCGGCAACGACGATATCGCTCCTCAACATTGCCCAGGCGGGCGACGAGATAGTATCCGCGGATAACCTTTACGGCGGAACTTACAACCTGTTCCATTACACCTTCCCGCGCCTCGGAATAACAGTAAAGTTCTTCAAGTCGAACGACTTAAAGGCTTTTCAGAAGGCTATAACCCCGAAAACGAAAGCCGTCTATGCCGAATCCATAGGCAATCCCAAGCTCGATGTCGCCGACCTCGAAGGGATATCGGGAGTGGCTCACAAAAACGGGATACCGTTCATACTGGATAATACGGTATCGCCCTACCTGTTGAGGCCGTTTGATTTCGGCGTCGATATTACGGTTTATTCGGCGACAAAATTTATAGGCGGCCACGGGACCAGCATCGGAGGAGTGGTAGTCGATTCAGGCAAATTCGAATGGGACAGCGGAAAGTTCCCGCTCATTTCAGAGCCCGACCCGAGCTATCACGGGATCAATTTCATAGAGGCTTTGAAGCCCATGGGGAATATCGCATATATCATTAAGGCGCGCGTCACTCTGCTGAGAGACCTCGGCATGGCCGTGTCCCCGTTTAACGCATTCCTGTTTTTACAGGGCCTCGAAACGCTGCATCTCCGTATGCCGCGCCATTCGGAGAATGCGTTGGCCGTGGCAAAGCATCTGAAGAAGCATCCGAAAGTGAGCTGGGTCAATTATCCGGGGCTCGACGACAGCCCCGAGAAGGAGAGGGTGGCGAAGTATCTGCCGAAGGGGGCAGGGGCGATACTGGGCTTCGGCATCAAGGGCGGGCTCGAGGCGGGGCGGAAGTTCATCGATTCGCTGCAGCTGATCTCGCACCTGGCGAATGTCGGGGATACAAAGACCCTGGCTATTCACCCCGCGACGACCACGCATCAGCAGCTCTCCCCGGACGAGCAGTTATCGACCGGCGTGACCCCCGACTTCGTCCGGCTCTCGGTGGGTATCGAGCACATTGACGACATCGTCGCCGATATCGATCAGGCGCTCGGAAAGGCGGGATAAGCATTGCGGGTGAGTGCAGCGGGGTATCCTCCTCCACTGCCGTTAAAGAGGTTAATGGGTGAAGACAAAGAAAATTGATAAACGCGAGGACGGCGTCGGTGTCGTCGAGCCGCAGTACTACACTATTGACAGCCTTACACTCGAGAGCGGGGAGAAGCTCGAGCACGTAACGCTCGCCTACGAGACCTACGGCACTCTCAACGAAAATAGAACTAACGCAGTTATGATACTCCACGCCCTTTCCGGTGACGCGCACGCCGCCGGACTCGACATAGAGCAGAAAAATCCCGGATGGTGGGATTCCATGATCGGCCCGGGCCGGGCATTCGATACGAACAAGTACTTCGTTATTAGCTACGAATGTCATAGGGGGCTGCAAGGGGTCGACCGGACCTTCCAGCATAAATCCCGCGACCGGCAGGCACTACGCCCTCGATTTCCCGATCGTCACCATTAACGATATGGCGGACGCCCAGAAGCGCCTCATCGATCACTTAGGCATAGATAAGCTGCTGACAGCGGTAGGGGGCTCTATGGGCGGCATGCTGGCGCTCTCCTGGCTCGTGAGGTATCCGGACAGGATCAGAAGCGCCATTCCCATCGCAACAGCCATAAAGCACGGCCCTCAGCAGATAGCGTTCAACGAAGTGGGGAGGCAGGCGATAATGGCCGACCCGCACTGGAATTCAGGGAACTATTACGGCGGGCCGCTCCCTGCGAAGGGCCTGGCCGTCGCCAGGATGATAGGGCACATAACCTACATGAGCGATATGTCCATGGAAGAGAAATTCGGAAGGCAGAGGAAGAACGGGACCGAGCCCTTCAAATTTACCGCCGATTATGAAGTCGAGGGGTATCTCCGTTACCGGGGAGACAGCTTCGTAAAACGATTCGACGCCAATTCTTACCTTTATATAACCAAAGCCATGGATAATTTTGACGCAACTCAGTGGAGACCGCTCCAGGACTCGCTCCAGGGATTGAAGACGAAGGTGCTGGTCATCGCGTTTAAATCGGACTGGCTCTATCCGGCCTACCAGTCGAAGGAGATAGTCAAGGCCTGCAAGCGCTCGGGGATCGAGACGACTTACTGCGAAGTGGATTCGACATACGGACACGACGCGTTTCTACTGGAGATCGAGGAGGAGACGCATCTCATCTCACATTTCTTAAAGACGGTATTCCACGAATACGAAACAGCCTGAGATTATGACATATGTGAACGTCCGCTTTGACCACAAAGCCATATTAAAGCTAGTTAAGCCGCAGTCTACCGTGCTCGAGCTCGGGTGCGGCGCCGGGGACCTGCTTTCCCTTCTGATTAAAGAAAGAAGCGTGCGCGGTCAGGGCCTGGAGATAGACGAGCAGGCGATATATGCATGCGTGGCCAAGGGTCTTAACGTCATTCACGGGGATATCGACAGCGGCTTGGCCGAATACGAGGATAAATACTTCGATTACGTTATTCTGAACCAGAGCCTCCAGCAGATAAAGCACCCGGACTCGGTGCTGACGGACGCTTTGAGGGTGGGAAGAAAGGTCATTATAAGCTTTTCAAATTTCGCCTATTATAAATCCAGGCTCCAGATATTCTTCGGGGGAAGGACCCCCGTAACGGGCGCGCTGCCATACCAGTGGTACGAAACTCCGAACCTCCATTTCCTGAGCATCACCGATTTTATAGACTATTGCCGGCTGAAGAACGTCAGGATGGAGAGGAGAATGTATATCAGCGAAGACAGGCGTATCCGGCTCCTTCCCAATTTGTTCGCGCAGACGGGGATATTCCTGGTGGACCGGGGTCTGTGACATGTCCCCGGGACATGCGGGATTATCTTCGATTGAATTTAATCATCAGTTCCTGGAATAGACCACTTCTCTGCCGCGGCTGCTGTAGTACTCGATACACTCTCTTTCCCGTCCGCGTATAACCCTTCTGCCCGACAATCGCCCCTGCCACTCGGTGACGACCGTACACTGGTCTTCCTCGCCGTCCCTCTCGTAATAGACTATGACCCAGTCCCTCATCTTTCCCAGCTTGTGAGCGAGGGGCGAGTTCGAGAAGAGCGCCGTGAATGACCAGCCGTCTTTCTCTTTATGATAGATGGGGAGCCATTTTTCGCCGGCGGGGTTGAAACGCTTTGGCGCGATTTGCTTGAGCTCTCCGAGCGCGGCTTTCTCTCTATACTCCCTGTCGGCCTCGAGGAGGAGATCTACACCGGGTTTTTCGACCTCGAGCTCCCTCATCTCGTGCTCGAGCCAGCGGAGCCTTCGCGCCCGGCGCCTCGACGACCGGGACAGAATACCGGACAGGGCGTCCTTGATTCCCTGAACCTTCCTCCGGCCGAGGCCGGGGACTTTATCGAGGCTGCCGTCGTGCGCCGCTATTTCGAGCTCCTCGAGCGTCTCTATACCCAGCGTCTCGTGTATCCGGTGCGCTGTTTTCTCTCCAATCCCGGGTACCGTCTCGAAAAGCTCTTCAGGCGAAGCCTGGCCTTCGAGCCTTTCCAGAAGGCCGATACGCCCCGTGGAGAGGAGCTCCGATATTACTGCCGCGATGCTCTTTCCGACCCCGGGCAGCGCTTCGAGTCCCTTTATGCCCTCGCTCCCGAGTATTTTCGAAACCGGCGCCTCGCATTCCCTGAGGGTGCTGGCGGCGTTCATATACGCCCTCACCCTGTACGTGTCCGCACCCTGTACCTCGAGCAGCGAGGATATGCGGTCGAGAGCGTCCGCGATCTCTTCGTTATTGAATAAGGGACCCTTTGCCATCTTTATCTGTGTTCTCGTTCTTAAGTGAGATGATAAGGGAAACTCACCGGGGTTGCAATAATAACTGAGGGGAGTCTATACGCACCGGCAGGGCATTGCTCCTATCCGTGCTGCGGCCGGAGAAGGGAAAAATAAAAAGGGGGACCAACGGCCCCCCCTTTCTCTAAATTAGAATGTTATTTTCGGATACTGATTAATATACACAGCCTTATTTCGTTATGTTCCTCTTTATCGGCTGATACTGATTTGCGCTTCTGCTCGGGACAGGCTTCGCAGCGAAGCTCTCCGATGCCCTGGATTTCTGCAATTCGTGTTCGGCGAGTAGCGCCATGGCCGGCGCTGCGAGATACTCGAACCCCTTGAGCACCATCACGGAGCCGAGCATGAAGTGCAAGCCTAAGCCGGGCAGCAGGAGGAATGAAGCGCCCCCCAGCGCGAGAATCAATAGACCGATGATCGTTTCGGTCTGCACCGAGCTAATGGCCCCCAATCCCAGGGGAAGGGATTTGAATTTGTTCGTCCTCTGCCATGCTATCTCATTTTTAAACATGCACATTATGCTCGCGACGATATACGTATGGGTGAGCGCGCTGTTAGCGATGAATGCGCCTATCGTGTCCTTGAGCGAGCACTTGAGGTATACATGGTACGTGAGCCATCTGAGCGTGAATCCGCAAACGAGCACGACGAGGGAGGTTATCCACATGGCCTTCGGGACCGCTATGACTTCATGGTTAAGCACTATCGATACCAGGGCCGCGAGTCCGAAGGGTATGAACAGGGAACCGATACCGAGGTTCAGGTATCCGAACCCGTGGTTCAGATGATGGACCTTCTGGAGCCTGGTCATGGCCGACGGCTTCGCCATGAACTTCGGAAGATAGAGCCTGAAATGGTGCTTTAATTCCTGAACAGGGCCGAATGTCCATCTGAAGCGCTGCTTTTTGTAACCGAGGAATGTTTCGGGTATCAGTCCCCGGCCGAACGTTTCGTTCGTGTACACCGAGGAATAGCCTGCCGCGTGGATACGTATCGACAGCTCCGAGTCCTCCGTCTGGCACCATTCCGACCAACCGCCCGCATCTTCGAGCGCTCTTTTCCTGATGAGGCACATCGTTCCGACCGTGAGGGTCGCATCCCGCTCGTTGAGACTCGGCATGATCGTCTCGAAGAAGTACTTATATTCCCAGTAGCACATCTTCAGATAAAGGTTCTGCTCCCACTCCCTGTAATCGTGAGGGGACTGGACGAAACCCGTCTTGGGGTCTTCAAAGTAGCCGACGAGCCGGTCGAGGAAATCGGGCTCGACCTGGTAGTCGCTGTCGACAACGCCTATGATCTCCACGTCCGAATGTGTGTGCCTGAGTGCGAAGTTCAGCGCTCCCGCTTTTGCGCCCTTTATCGGGTCCACGTGGAAGAACCTGAACCGCTCCCCCAGTTTGGCGCAGTGCGCCTCGACGGGTTTCCAGAGGTTCGGGTCCTTGGTGTTATTATCGATGACCATTACTTCGAAATTGGGATAGTCGAGCTTCGCTATGCTGTCGAGCGTGCCTATGACAACGTCAGGCGGCTCGGAATAAGCCGGCACCTGGAGACACACCCTCGGGAAATTTTTCAGACCTCCTGCGGGAAGCGGGGCGTTGGGCCTTTCCCACTTTACCTTTCCCAGCACTTCCCATTGCTCGAATACCGAGATGATCCCGCCGAACAGGGTCATGAACAGGATCGGATACCCGATATACATCAGCACTCGCGTAACGGTGCTTACGTCTATCGACGTTATGAACCAGAATCCCCAGATCATACCGAAGAGCGTAAAGAGGGCGTATGTTACGAGGAGCAGCCGTCCCGCTATAGTGAAATTTTTAAGGACCTTGTGGGCTATAACCATTGTCGTAACGCCCAGCGCCGAGAGTATAATAATCTCGGGCAGGGAATACCCCATTACCCATATACTCAACGCCGCTACTATATTGACGTTCACGTATTCGATCAGACTATAGTAGTGTTTGTCCTTACCTATGAGATTCTTTACGGTTATAAGCAAAACCGAAAGAGCGAAACTCACGGCCGAGTATATATAGCCCGCTGTAACTAACTCACCGAAATTAAACATCTGAGTGTGATCCTCCTTTCAGAACCTGAAAATTAATTTGATTTGCGTATAAGCTTCCCAGCATTTTATCCATCTGACCTCAATCAATTTGCCGTTTTTTAGAGTTGAATCGGAAATTAATTTAATGCAGTAATACAGAAACTATTACACCGCTTATCATGGGAGGGATGATAACCAGTGCTTCTTAACCGCTGAAGCCTCTAATTTGTATGAAGCAACCCCGAATTTCTGCACTTTTATTTGCATTTGCTCTTAATATTGGTGCAAGTAATATGCCATTTCGAGGTAATCTTAATAATGAGTGATCACAGCATGATACGCGCAATTGCAGGGATGATTATTACGCAATTGTGTAATTATACACTCCACAGCTGTGCGCATTTACACAGTACACAGTAATTTCAGTTTTTTTGCCGGTATCCGGTCATTCATTCATGGAGGATTTGTCAGGCAAATCGGGCTCGGCCCGGAGGGTTTCGAGCACTAACGTATCTTTCTTCCGATTGTCAATGTAACTCGGTATATAAATCAATTGTTCCAGCTAGTTAGGTGATAACATTCTTCTGCCCCGCATCTTTCTCTCGATAATCGCCAGGATTCGCCTGATCCCGTTAATTTCTCCTGCTTATAATGAGTAACGGCCGGTCCGTCTCGCCTGCGATCCTCAAGGTCAGCTCCCCGAGAAATTTCTGCCTTCGCCCGAGTCTCTGGATGCCGAGAATGGCGAGATCGCTTTCGGTCACGCGCCTTATAATGTGAGCTGCAATATCGTCTGATTTTTCCACCTGCACTTTAATCTCCCCCTTGACGGCCTGGTCGGCCGCATAAAGGAAGAGCTCCTTTCTCGCCCTGTCGTAAGTTTTCCAGTCGGCGCTTTCCGGCAGCACCCTGAGAAATGTGATCTCAGGATTGCCTGAGCGGCAGACGCTGCCAAGTATCCTGGCCAGAAGCTCCCCGTGACCGCCCCTCCCTCCGACGGGGACGAGGATCCGCTTTACCTCGAGCATCTGCCAGTCACCGGGGGCCCTGAGTATGACCACATCGCTGTCGACGCTGCTCAAGAGCGTTTCGAGGTTCTTCTCGGTGTCGCTGTCGGTGAATTGCGTTAAACCGAGAAGGAGGCTTTCGCATCCGTGGGTCTCGGATACCCGTATTATTTCGGGCCAGGGTCTCTCGGCAATGGTGATCAGGGCTTCGGGAGAGAGCCCGATGTCGAGCGAGGCCGAGATCGCCTCTTTCAAGACTTTCTGCGAATTAATAATCAAATCTTCCTCCCGGCCTCCGTCATCGACGCCTTTAGAAAGCACCACTGAAAGGAGGAGCACCCTACCGCTGTCCGGGGGGGCGAGAGAGCTTGCGACCCTTATCATCGGGGCTGCGTTCACGGGGTTCGCTATCGGCACCAGTACGAGAGGGCTTCTGCCTCTCAGCTTGACGAGCTCCGGATCGAATCCCTCCGACGAGGCGTCGAAAATCCGTGCGCTTCTTCCGAAGAGTATGACGTAGAGGCACCCCCCGAAGGCAAGCCACACCAGGGCGATCAGACCAGCCGCGGGGACTGTGATACCCTGGAATACCGCGAGTCCGAGGCACGCGGCGATACCGAAGATCGGGATATAGGGATAGAGGGGCGTAAGGAATGAGCCCTTGGAATAAGTCCCCCTCCGGCGCGCGAGGATTCCGATCCATTGGGCAAGGGCGAATGTGATGAGGAAGATCAGACTCGCCGCGGCCCCGGCGGAGCCGATGTCCGGAACGACGAAAACGGTCGTCACGATTATTGCCGCGGTAGCCAGGATTGCATTAACGGGGGTCCCGTGTTTCTTGTCGACGCCTCCGAGGGCCCTCGGAAGCGTCCGGTCCCGCGCCATGCTCTGGGCAACGCGGGATGCCGCCAATATATTCGCGTAGAGCGCCGAGAGCGTCGAGAGTATAGCGGCGGCGATGACGATCCAGTAACCGGCCCTTCCCAGATACGTTTCTGCTGTTATTGCGATTATCGATTCCGGGTTCGCGCGGCTGAGAGCGGTGATCGATTCCCCCGCTTTCGTTCCGGCGACGGTAATCACAAAGATTAAAGGGATGTAGATGGCAAGGGCCACGACGAGAGAAATTATCATCGCCCTGGGTATAGTTTTTCCGGGATTTTTTATCTCGCCGGCCACGGCGGCTATGAGGTCGAACCCCTGAAGCGTTATGAACGTATATCCCATCGCCTGGATCAATCCCAGCGCTCCGAATGATAAGAATGGGGTGAAATCCCTTCTGATATCGGCGGTCGTCTCCCTGGGGAGCGCCGCCAGCCCTGCTATGATGAGTATCGAGAAAGCGGCGACCTTTCCTATATTCGCTACGCCGCTTCCGCCGCCTTTTTTGAATATCAGGCTTAGCGTGAAATAGACTATGACGATTAACGCGATCCCGAAGGCGGTCCTGTAAGCGCCCGGCCATTCGTGTTGGAAACCCGGAATCCCGGACAACAGTCCGTCAAAGAGAACGCCTATGAAATACCCCGCGCCGACGGCATATAGGACAGCCGCTACTATGGAAGCGAACCACACGACCCACCCCACGGCGAAAGCGGCCCTGATCGATAATACCTTTTTCGAGAAGACGTACGTCCCGCCGGATTCCGGGAACGCGGCCGAGAGCTCGGCGAAGCTTAGGGCTGTAATCAGCGCGATCACGCCGTTCAGGGCAAATGCGAGGATCGCGCTCGGGCCCGTAACCGAGAACGCAACGCCCGCAAGGGCGAGTATGCCCCCGCCGACGATCGCGCCGACGCCTATTCCTACGGCTCCCAGGAGTCCAATCGTGCGCCCGCCGTTAACGGCCATATGAACCTGCCGTCAATATATATGATATGTAAGATAGAAGATATATAACGGACTGCAAAACCCGGACTCCCTCAATCTAAGGCGTGAAAATAATGATATTATCAATCAACCGAGCTCGGTTTGGAATTAAGTATACCGATTCTTCAGCCTTTCCCAGGCGGATGAAGCGCCGCAGCGGAAAGGGGCCCGCTGGTCGTCCGGAAACACCGGGGCCGGTTCAAAGGGGAGATGGAGGGGTTTTAATCTCCGAGCGGCAAGGGAAAGAGGGAATCAATCTTCCCAGATTTCGAACCTCTTCAGCAGGTAGGATTTGTTTTCCTCGAAGATCTTCGCCTGTTTCTGTACGACCTCCTCCGCTTCGTCGCTCGTCAAATTCATTACCTGCTGGCAGTAGCTCTTCACCCTTCCGAAATAGAGCGGCGTTATGATATCGACGAGCCTTCTCTTGTTTCGCTGCCACTGTTGGTAGATATAAGCGAAATCGTAAAGGATTTTACTCCATAGCATGGCATCGAATTCGGCTTCCTTGTTGGAATTCCAGCTATTGTATATGTCGTCCAGTCTGTCGAGGTTATCGTCGTTAAGGATGTCGCCGTACATCGGGCGGAACTGCTGGAACCCCTCGACGAATTCTTCGTGCAGGTCGTTCATGCTGACGGATATGGCCTCCAGTTTCGGTTCTTCATCGATCTTGTTTTTAATCTGAATAGCCCGGAAAGGATTCTCCCTGTGCCAGTTGTGCTCGTATTTGCTCATCAGGTAAAAGACCGTGCTCACTACCTGCCTGAACATAGGCCCGAGATCGGACGCGGGGTCCTTCGCCCCGTGTATTTTGGTTCCCAGATAGGTTTGAACAATCGTATGACCCTCGTTCACGGCGCATGTCGTCATCCAGATATCTATACCGAAGCGCGCCACGTCCGTGTCCCAGACGTCCTGCTTGACGTAGAAAGCGGCGAGTTCCGGACAGAGTCCGAAATCACCGCCTATCGGCTGCCTGACGTCTATCCCGTAGAGCGCCCGGGTCAATGGGTATACGATCTGATTTGTAATGGTCCCGTCGAATTTATGTCTCCTGTAATAAGGAGCGACAAACCCTGCCGAACCGTCGAGAATGGGTTCGACTATGAATTTTACCCACTCGGGGGTGATGCTTCGGAGGTCTGCGTCGAATACCGCAATCGCCTTTACCTTGAGCATTATCGCAAGCTCGAATACTGCCCTGAACGAAGTGCCCTTCCCCGGAAACCCTCTGTATATACTGACCCTTCTATGGATATTTTCCGGTATCCTGGCCTGATAGGCGTTCTCCCTCGTATCGTCGAGAGAACCTCCGTCGCTTATGAAAATTGCTGCTTTATATTCCGGAAAGTATTGAGACAACCCCTTTGCCACCTGTTCGACGACGAATCCTATCGAGTCCTCGCAGTTATAGCAGGGTATTCCGACGAGAATATCCACCGACTTTATCTCATCCACCCACCATAGGACGTTCTGTCTCAGAGCCGATTCATATTTTCGCATGTCTTAATTATCCCTCACCGTTGATTCAAAAAAAATAAATATAACATCAAATTTCCTTAGATTGAAAAATAAATCTGTATAACCTCCTTCATTTATTGCGATTATTATATGGAGATTATTGCTAAAACTTGGGCGCTCAACCGGGGCTCACGGTGAATTTGCTATATGTAATGTCTTTCTGAATATGGGGAAGCTTTGAGCTGATCGGATAATTTCTATATCGGCCGGCAAAGGTTAAGCCCTTCCGAGGAGCATCTTATAATGCTTGAGATAGACTTTGCTCGATTTATTCCACGAAAAGTCCATGCGCATTCCGGTCCTGATCAAATTAAGCCATTCTTCGTGATTTCTGTATACGCTTAACGCCCTCTCTATCGAATCTATCATATCGTCTTCATTAAAACGCTTAAAAATGAAGCCGTTTCCCGACTCCCTGTTTCCCGTATAATCGGTAATCGTGTCGAGAAGCCCGCCTGTCCCCCTTACAATGGGTATCGTTCCGTACCTGAGTGAAATCAGCTGTCCCAGGCCGCAGGGCTCGAACCTCGACGGCATGAGGAACATGTCGCAGCCGGCGTATATACGCCTCGCCTTAGACTCGTCGTAGCCTATGATCGCTTTGAAATTTCCCCTGTAATCGGCGGAAACGTCTTTAAGCAGTTTTTCGTACCTCTTGTCGCCCCTTCCGAGAATCACGAGGTCGACATCGAGATCGAGTATGCTGTTGAGCGACCTTACCACGAGGTCCACCCCCTTCTGGAGGGCGAGGCGCGAGATCACGCCGATAAGGGGCTTGTGTCCGTTGGCGTCGAATCCCAGCACGCTCTTCAGCTTTGACTTACTCTGGAATTTTCCCCGGAGATCGTCAGAGCTGTAATTAAAATAGAGGTCCTTGTCTCTTTCGGGGTCCCAATCGTCGTAATCGATACCGTTTAAGATGCCGGCCAGTTTTCCTTCGTTCGAGATTACGCGGAGCACTCCGTCGAGACCATACCCGTATTCCCTCGTCCTTATCTCCTTTGCGTAAGTCGGACTTACGGTATTAACCAAATCGGAAGCGATGATCCCGCCTTTCAACAGGTTCGCTCTCCCGTAGAATTCAAGGTGCTCCGTATTGAAGAGCGATTGGCTGAGGCCGAACTTGTCCAGAATGTCCCGGCTGTAAATGCCCTGGTACGCGATATTGTGGATCGTGAAAACTATTTTCGAATCGTAGAAAAACGGATCGTTATTGTAATGTTTCTTCCACTTGAGCGCTATCGGGGCCATGGCGGACTGCCAGTCGTTGCAGTGGATTATATCGGGTTTGAAATTGAGCGCCTTTGCGATTTCAAGCGCTCCCAGAGAAAAGAACCCGAAACGGAGGTCGTTATCCTTATAATCGCCGTTAGGCGCGGTGTAGAGGGAGTCACGGTCGTAGAGCTCGTCATTGCACAAAAGATAGACAGTCACCCCGTCTACTGTCGTTTCCTTTATCGTGCCTTTATATGCGAGCCAGTCGATGCTGACCAGCACTTCCTTGGATAAATTCTTGACCTTGAGCTTCAGGCGCCGGAGGTTTTCCCTAACCTCCCTGTAATAAGGGAGAATTATCCTGACGTCGCATCCGATATCGTTCAGTTTCTTGGGAAGCACGCCTATGACGTCCGCGAGTCCGCCTGTTTTAGCCAGCGGCTCCATCTCTGAGGCTATGAATAGAACCTTTATCAATTGACTTAGTTCCTCTGTGATTCTTTCGACCCGGTTAAGATTCCAATAAGTATAAATATAATTTTTAAGAATGTATTTAGCCGGATAAAACTAATCTGAATGTTCTCTCCTGCTGTTGGATTCGGTAATTTCCCTGAGCTTCGCTACCAAGTCCTCTTGATAGTATCCAGGTGTTAACCTCCATTCCCAGTTCCCCGATTTGGTCGAAGGTCTGTTCATTTTAGCATCTGCGCCGAGCCCCAGAATATCCTGCATCGGAATTATCGCGGTATCGGCGACCGACGACATTGCCAGCTTTACAAATTCCCAATTCAGGTCCCGGCTGTCTATCTCCCCGCCGATATACTTGAAAAACCTTTTTTTTTCGTTTTTCCCCGCGTCTTCTGTCCACCACCCCAAAACCGTGTTGTTATCGTGAGTGCCTGTGTATACGACGCAATTATTATTGCTGAAATTTTTAGGGAGGTAACTGCCGTAAGGAAAATCGTCCCCGAAGGCGAAGAGCAGTATCTTCATTCCGGGGAGGCCGTATGTATTAATGATCTTATTTACATCGGGCGTTATATACCCGAGGTCCTCGGCTATGAACCTCGATTTATCGAAGCGAGAAAACAAGGTATCGAAGAAGCTTGCAGAGTCGAGTTCAACCCACCTGCCTTTGAGCGCCGTCTTTTCCGAGGCTTTGACCTCCCAGTACGCGACGAATCCCCTGAAGTGGTCGAGCCGCAGGTAATCGAACAGCGTCAAGTTATGGCCTATACGCTTTATCCACCACTCGAACCCCGTCGCTTTTAAAGCCTCCCAATCGTAAACCGGGTTTCCCCAGAGCTGCCCTGTCTTGCTGAAATAATCGGGCGGAACTCCGGAAACGAACGCAGGGTTCTTGTCTTCGTCCAGTTTGAACAACTCCGGATGGGCCCAGACTTCCGAACTGTCGTAATTTATGTAATAGGGCATGTCGCCTATTATCTCTACCCCGCTCCCGTTCGCATATTTTTTTAACGAACTCCACTGACTGAAGAAAATGTATTGGAGGAACTTATGATAGAGGACCTCGCTCCCCGCCTTGTCCCTCCAGTATTCGAGCGATTTTTCATTCCTGTCCCTCAAATCAGCCGGGAAATCCCTCCATGTGCTGCAATTCAATATTTTTTTGACCGAGGCGTAGAGCGCATAATCCTCGAGCCAGTGTTCGTTCTCTCCGGAAAACTCCACAAATCCGCTGTCTCCGGGCAGATGGAGCTCGGCGTTCTTGAACGCACGGTACAGGAGTGCGTTCTTGATGCGGGTAACGAGCCCGTAATCGACCCTTTCCGGCTTCGGAGTCGTCTCCATATTCATATCGGCTGCACATAAGTATCCTGCGTCCTTCATCATCTCCGGGCTGATCAGGAGAGGGTTCCCGGCGTAAGACGAGGGGCCGCTGTAAGGGGAGTTGCCGAATGTATTGTCGGTCGGATTAATAGGAAGGACCTGCCAGTATGATTGCCGCGCTTCGGCCAGGAAATCTGCGTACCTGTAAGATTCCGGACCCATGTCCCCGATCCCGAATTGCGAAGGCAGTGACGTGATATGGAGTAATATGCCGCTCGCTCTCTTGTTCATATAATCTCGTTCCCGCTTACCTCGCCGGCGCTTTATGTTTTTTTTATGTAGATCGGCTTCATGACCGTGAGAGACCTTCCGGCCATTATGTATTTGTATCCCGCGCGGAGTCTTCTCGGTCCTTTCGGGCCGCGTGACGAGGCGGTTTCGATGACGGTCTGCCATTTCTCCGCGATCCCGAATGACGGTATGACGAACTCCGCTTCCCCGGGCTCCGCATTAAGGAGCAGCATAAGCGTATTCTCATATCCGGGCTTCCCCCTCCTCCTGATGATTGCAAGGTTATCGCCCGATTTTATTAAACCCATCGACAGGAGGCTGCCGTTCTGCCAGTCTCCGTTCGTCATTTCGTTCCCGTCTTTCCGGAACCATATGAGGTCTTTGAATCCGTTGTGCTTGACGATGTTCCCGTGAAAGAATTTCCCCTGATTCAGTATCGGGTGCTTCTTCCGGAAGTCGACCATGAAACGCGTAAACTCGAGGAGCTCTTTCTCCGGGGGGCCGAGCGTCCAATTCACCCAGGAAATACCGTTGTCCTGGCAGTATGCGTTGTTGTTGCCCCTTTGAGTCCTCCCGATCTCGTCCCCCGCCGCGAGCATCGGGATGCCCTGGGATAAGAACAGCGTCGCGATAAGGTTCCGCTTCTGCCGCTCCCTGTGATTTTTGATCGCCGGGTCTTCTGACGGCCCTTCTACGCCGAAGTTGCAGCTGTGGTTGGAGTCTGTACCGTCCATATTATTCTCGAGGTTCGACTCGTTGTGTTTCTTTTCATAAGTTACGAGGTCGTTGAGCGTGAATCCGTCGTGAGAGGATACGTAATTTATGCCTGTGTACGGTCCCCGCCCCCGCGCCCCGTATAGGTCGCTCGACCCGCTTATACGGTATGCGAGGTCGCCCAGCTGTCCGCGGTCCCCTCTCCAGAACCTCCTGACCGTATTCCTGTACCTGTCGTTCCACTCGGACCATGGGTCGGGGAAGTTTCCCGCCTGATACCCTGCCGGACCGAGGTCCCATGGCTCGGCTATGAGCTTTACCTTCGACAAAACTGGGTCCCGGTTTATCATGCCGAATAGTGCGTGCGATCTGTTGTATTCGGGGTCTTCACGAAAGAGCGCGGTCGCAAGGTCAAACCTGAACCCGTCGACGTGCATTTCCGTAACCCAGTATCTGAGGCTCCCGGTTATCAATCTCCATACTTCCGGTTTGGCGGCATTCACCGTATTCCCGCATCCCGTATAGTTCGCGAATTGCCCCTTGTGCTTACGGTCGAAGCGGTAGTAGGCGTTATCGATCCCCCTGAATGAAAGCGTGGGGCCGGCTGCGCCCCCTTCGGCTGTGTGGTTGTACACGACGTCGAGTATTATTTCGAAGCCTTCCCCGTGCAGTGTCTTGACCATGTCCTTGAACTCGGCCACCTGTCCTCCGGTCACCCCCGCGCTCGAGAACCTTATATCGGGAGCGAAATAGCCGATCGTGTTGTATCCCCAGTAATTGCCGAGACCGTTTTCGAGGAGCCTCTTTTCCGAGACGCTCTGGTGAACGGGCATAAGCTCGAGCGTCGTAACCCCGAGGGACCGCAAATGGTCGAGCACGGGAGGGACCGTTAAGCCGGCATAGGTTCCCCTCAGCTCTTCAGGGACGAGCGGGTGAAGGGCCGTGAATCCCCTGACGTGGAGCTCGTAAATTACAGTCTTGGCCACTGGTATATCAGGGGGGGAGTCTTTCCCCCAGTCGAAAGACCCGTCGATGACAACGGATTTCGGCATATACGCCGCGCTGTCCCTGGTGTCGGGCGCGGGCTCGGCGCCCTTTGGTGTTTTCCTGTAGTCGAGATGTATTTCACTCAAATTGACGCCGCCCGAAATCGCCTTCGCGTAGGGGTCGAGGAGCAATTTGCCGGGATTGAACCTGAATCCCTGAGCCGGGCTGTAGGGTCCGTGCGCCCTGTACCCGTAGAGCTGACCGGGCCTGAGGCCGGGTATGTAAGCGTGCCATATATGGCCTGTCTTTGACGTAAGCGGGATCCTCGCGGTCTCGGTATCGGGAACCCCCCTCGAAAAGAGGCACAATTCAATGCCGACCGCGTACTCTGAAAAAATGGCGAAGTTTACACCGGAGCCGTCCCATGAAGCGCCGAGCGGCTCGGGCCTTCCTGTCCGAATATCGGTTGTTTTTCCGGTTTCCGGTGCGTATCTGTTCAAGGTCAGCTGTCAATAAAAGTTATTCTGGAAAAAAATTCATAGACATTATACTATCAACCTTCGTATTTGAAGAACAGCACTCCGAGCGGGGGGAGGTCTATATCGATGTAACCGTTCGATATGGTGTGTACCCCGCCGTAGTTGCCTGCCCCGCTGCCCCCGTAATGGTGCGAATCGCTGTTCAATCGCTCGACCCAGCGCCCGGCCCTGGGCACTCTGATCTTGTAGTGTTTCCTGGGGACGGGCGTGAAATTGCAGACGACGAGCACTATCTCCCTTTCCCCCCGGCTCTTTCTGAGAAAACTGATAACGCTCTGCTCATAGTCCTTGAAATCGGCCCAGTCGAACCCCTCGAAAGAGAAATCGATCTCGTACATGGCGGGCTCGCTCTTGTAAAACCCGTTCAGGTCTTCGACCCAGCGTTTGAGGCCGCTGTGGAGGGGATATTGCAAGAGGTGCCAGTCTATGCTTCGCTCGTGGCTCCATTCGTTCCATTGACCTATTTCCCCGCCCATGAACAGCAATTTTTTCCCCGGATGGCCGAACATATATCCGAACAGGGCCCTGACGTTGGCGAACTTCTGCCACAGGTCGCCCGGCATCCTGCCGAGCAGCGACCCTTTCTCGTGAACCACCTCGTCGTGGGAGAACGGGAGCACGAAATTCTCCGAGAACGTGTACATAATGCTGAACGTGAGGTCGTTATGGTGATATTTTCTGTGAACCGGGTTCCTGGAGAAGTAATCGAGGGTATCGTTCATCCACCCCATGTTCCATTTCATGCCGAACCCGAGGCCCCCCACATACGTGGGACGGGAGACCATGGGCCATGCGGTCGATTCCTCGGCGATCGTCTGCACGTCCGGGTGGTGGGCGTAGATTGATTGGTTTAATTCCTTAATAAACTCTATCGCGCGCAGATTCTCATTGCCCCCGTATTCATTCGGGACCCACTCGCCCGGCTTGCGGCTATAGTCGAGGTAGAGCATGGACGCTACGGCGTCGACCCTGAAGCCGTCTATGTGGTACTGGTCGAACCAGTACATTGCGCTGCTCTTGAGGAATGCCCTGACCTCGTTCCTGTTGTAGTTGAAAATATAGGAGCTCCAGTCGGGGTGAAACCCCTTTTTAGGGTCTGCGTGCTCATAGAGGTGAGTGCCGTCGAAGTAGACGAGCCCGTGCTCGTCCCCGGGGAAATGTGACGGGACCCAGTCGAGGATAACGCCTATATCGTTTTGATGAAGCACGTCGACGAGATACATGAAATCCTCCGGGCTTCCGTATCTGCTCGTAGGGGCGAAATACCCTGTAACCTGATACCCCCATGAGCCGTAGAACGGATGCTCCATGACCGGGAGGAACTCCACGTGCGTGAACCCCGCAGACTTCGCGTATTCGGCCAGCTGGGGGGCCATTTCCCTGTACGTGAGGGACCTGTGCCCCTCTTCGGGAACCCTCCTCCACGAACCTATATGCACTTCGTAGATGGAAATGGGCGCATCGAGGGAGTTGTATTCGTATCTCTTGCCGAGCCACGCCCGGTCGCGCCATTCGTAGCCGGACTCCCATACGACCGAGGCCGTCTTGGGCGGCGTCTCGGTTCGTCTTGCGTACGGGTCCGACTTCTCGACTTTGTAGTTATTGAATTTCGACGTAACGAAGTATTTATAAACCTCTCCTTTCCCGAGCCCCGGAATGAACGATTCCCATATGCCGGATTCGTCCCATCTGGGCGACATCCTGTGCGAGAGCTTGTTCCACCCGTTGAAGTCCCCGATTACGGATACGCTGTCCGCGTTAGGGGCCCAGACCGCGAAGTGGACTCCGCCCGTCCCGTCCTTCTCCGTCACATGGGAGCCCAGCTTTTCGTACATTTTAGTATGGGCGCCCTGCTTGAAAAGGTAGACGTCGTATTCCGTTATCGATCCCGGTTTGTTATTAGCTGTTTCTGTCTGATTCATGTGACTTTAGGCGCTCTTTCCGGTTGGTATTTCGAATTTTTATTATACACTGTTAGCGGATGAGGATAACTAGGGATTTTAACTTTATTCTCCGACAAGCGTATAATTATCCCGTGCCGGGACCCGGTATGTAAGCATACTCCCGGCTGCAATAATTTGGCTAACAAATCTTGGTATACAGGTAACGAGAATGGTCGACTTCGATTCCGCATTGAAAATGTCATATGATTCCGGCTCCCTCCGGAGCAGGATTCTCTATCACCTGAAATACTCGATGGGCAAGAAATTGACCGAGGCGTCGAATAACGACCTCTTCCACTCTATTTCCCTCGCAGTCAGGGAATTGATTATGGACGGGATGTTCGAGACTGCGGAATTACACGACAGGATCGACCCCAAGCGGGTCTACTGTCTTTCCCTCGAGTATCTGATAGGCAGGTCACTGACGAACAACCTCATAAACCTCGGGATATTGGACCTCTGCAGGGACGCGCTTAAGAGTCTCGGCGTCGATTTGTGTGATATTGCCGAAACCGAATCCGACCCCGCTCTCGGGAACGGGGGCCTCGGGAGACTGGCTGCCTGCTTCCTGGATTCGCTGGCCACGCTCGGTATCCCCGGGTTCGGCTACGGTATTAATTACGACTACGGGATCTTTAAACAGGATATTATCAACGGCTACCAGGTGGAGCACCCCGATCACTGGCTGGGCGGGGAATCGCCGTGGCTCATCGAAAGGCCCGACGATATATGCGTCGTGCCGATATACGGCCAGGTAAAAATTGAAAAGGACGTCAGCGGAAATTACAGGCCGACCTGGAAGGATTGGAAATTTCTCTACGGGGTCCCCTACGACATGCCGATCGTCGGCTACGGCAACCGGACGGTCAATTACCTGAGGCTCTATTCCGCCAGGTCGTCTGCCGAGTTCGACATGAAGATCTTCAACAGCGGAGACTATATGAAGGCAGTCGAGCTGAAGATGTCGTCCGAGACGATATCGAAAGTGCTCTATCCCTCGGATACCGTCGAGCAGGGGAAGGAGTTGAGGGTCATTCAGGAATATTTCCTGGTCTCGTGCGCTGTCCGCGATATCGTGAGGCGGTTCCTGAGAAGGCACGACGGGTTCGGCAATTTCTCGTCGAAGGTAGCCATACAGCTGAACGATACTCACCCGGCCCTGGCAATAACCGAGCTAATGAGGATACTCGTCGACGAAAACGATATCCCGTGGGACAGGGCCTGGTCGATAACCGAATCCACGTTCGGTTTCACGAACCACACTCTTCTGCCGGAGGCGCTCGAGAAGTGGCCTGTATCGCTCTTCGAGCGCGTCATACCCCGCCACCTGGAGATAATCTACGATATCAACGACAGATTACTCAAAAAGATCAAAGCGAGATGGCCTGCAAGATCCCGCCCGGATAAGCAGGATGTCTCTTATCGAGGAGGGGAACGGCAAGAGGGTGCGCATGGCTCATCTTTCAATCATAGGCAGCCACTCCGTAAACGGCGTGGCTGCGCTGCATTCGGAGCTGATAAAGACCTCTCTCGTCCCTGATTTTTATGAGCTCGCGCCCGAGAAGTTCAACAACAAAACAAACGGGATTACACAGAGGAGGTGGCTCCTCAACTGCAACCCCGGCCTCGCGGGCCTGATAAACAGGACTGTCGGCGACGGCTGGATAACCGATCTCTACAAGCTGAGACCGCTCGAAGCGTATTCCGGGGACGAGAATTTTCAGAGGGAATTCATACGCGTCAAGAAGGTGAATAAGGAAAGTCTCGCGAAGCTTATACACAGGATAACCCGTATAACGGTAAATCCCGACAGCTTGTACGATGTCCAGATAAAGCGAATCCACGAGTATAAACGGCAGCTCCTCAACATCATGCACATAATCCATCAGTATTTCCGTATCGTCGAGGACGGTGCTCAGCTCAACGTGCCGAGGACGTATATCTTCGCCGGGAAGGCGGCCCCCGGATACTGGGCGGCGAAACAGATAATCAAAGCTCATAAACAACGTGGCCGACGTCGTCAACTACGACCCGAGGGTGAACGATCAGATAAAGGTGGTGTTCATTCCCTGACTATAAGGTGACCCTCGCCGAAAGGATAATCCCGGCAGCCGACCTGAGCGAGCAGATATCCACTGCGGGGAAGGAGGCCTCGGGGACGGGGAACATGAAGCTCGCGCTTAACGGCGCCCTCACAATCGGTACTATGGACGGTGCAAACATAGAGATCAGGGAAGAGGTGGGGGAGGAAAATATATTCATATTCGGATTGAGCGCCGACGTGATAATGGAGATGAGACAGTCGCACAGCTATCATCCGAGAGAGATCTGCGAGCGGAACCCTTATCTGAAAAGGGTGATGGATTCATTCGAGTCGGACATATTCTGCAGGGAAGAGCGCGGTATCTTCAAATGGATTTATGAAGCCCTCCTCATGAACGGCGACGTGTATTTCCACATCGCGGATTTCGAATCCTATGCGGAGACGCAGCAGACGATCGGGGAGGAATTTAAAAGAACGGGGGATTGGGCGAAGAAGGCGATTCTCAACGTCGCCCGTATCGGGAAGTTCTCGAGCGACCGCACAATATCGGAATACGCCGAGGATATCTGGAAGGTGAGGTCGCTAAAAGATTAGAACGAGGTCCCTCCCGCTCATGCGGGCTTTCCCTGTCAGGGCAGCCCGGCAAATTGACAGTAAATCACATTTGAGGTTTGATTCATAGACGGTGGCACATGACGGCAGCGGCATCTGAAAAGAGAGACAGGCTAAAGCGGATACTCCTCGAGAACTCTATACTGAGGGGGAAATTCACCCTCGCTTCCGGAAAGGAAAGCGATTATTACATAGACGCCAGGCTTACGACGCTCCATCCGGAAGGTGTCTCTCTCGTGGCGGATATCTTTCTCGGCGAAATAAGGCGGGACCCGCTCATCGTCACCGTCGGAGGGCCGACCATGGGGGCTGACCCGATCGTGGGCTCCCTTCTCTCGACGAGTCAGAGGGAGAACTATCCGCTGAGAGGCTTTCTCGTTCGGAAGCAGGAAAAAGGGCACGGTACCGGAAAACTGATAGAAGGCAACCTCAAGCCCGGCGACAATACGGCCGTAGTCGAGGACGTCGTCACCTCGGGCGGGTCGGTGTTGACGGCGATAGACGCGGTCCGGAACGCAGGAGCGCTCGTGAGGAAAGTGCTCGTTATAGTTGACCGTGAGGAGGGAGCTGCCGAGAAGCTCGGGGAGATGGGGGTCGACTTTTATTCGATTTTTAAAATTTCTGAGCTTCTCGGAAATTGAAGCAGCTCAATCAATCCGTTTCGATCCGGTCCCTTTTATCCCCTATTCCGTATTCTTCCAGTTTTCGCCTGAGCGTGAGCCTGTTTATGCCGAGAGTCCTTGCGGCTTTCGAACGGTTCCACCCGCTCGCGTCGAGGGCCTCCTGAAGCAGGACCACCTCTGCCTCCTTAACCACCATATCGTATATGTTCTCCTCGTGTCCCGAGCCGAGCAGGCTCCTGACGGAGCTCCTGAGGGCGTCTTTAAACGATATATTGTGTATCGGCTTCACTGACTGCTGTTTGCCTTTCAGATCGAGGTCGTACGAAGTGAGATAGGGCGTTTTCGTGAAAGCTATCGCCTTCCTGATCACGTTTTCGAGCTCCCTGACGTTGCCCGGCCAATCGTATTCAATGAGCGTTTTCTCAAACTTGCTCGTGGCCCCCTTTATTTCCTTCCCTATCTGCGTGCTGTGTCTCCTCGTAAAGCACTCGCATAGAAGAGGTATGTCCTCTTTTCTTTCCTTGAGCGCGGGCAGGTGTATCCTCACGACGTTTATACGGAAATAGAGGTCCTCCCTGAATTTCCCCTCCCTGACCATCTTTTCGAGGTCCTTGTTCGTCGCCGTGATTATCCTCACGTCGACCGATATTTCCTTATTGGAGCCGAGCCTGTGGAACGTCCCGCTCTGAAGCACCCTCAGCACCTTCGCCTGGAGTAAAAACGGCATATCGCCTATCTCGTCGAGGAAAATTATTCCCCCGTCGGCCTCCTCGAATTTCCCTGTACGGGACGAAGACGCCCCTGTGAACGCCCCTTTCTCGTATCCGAAGAGCTCGGCCTCTAAAAGGGTCTCGGGGATTGCGGCGCAGTTAAGCACGACGAAAGGCTTTTCCCACCTCGTGCTCACCTTCCATACGGACTCTGCAACTAATTCCTTACCCGTCCCGCTCTCCCCGGTTATGAGGACGGGCACGTCCACCCTCCCGACCTGTCCTATGAGCTTGCACACCTCCTGGAGCATGGGCGAGTCCCCCACGATCGCGCACGTAACGCTCGTGCCCTGTGTGTTCCCGTGGAATTCCACGAGGTGGCCCTTAATCTCCGACCTGATGCCCAGCGCCCTTTCGAGCGATCCCGCGAGAGCCGAGTTTTTAAGGGGCCTGAACACGCAGTCGAACGCGCCGAAGGTCATCGATTCGATAAGGTATCTCGTCCCTTTTTCGGCGGTAATTACTATGACGAAATACTTATCCTTTAACCGGCTCAGATTCTTTATGCCCGACGTGTCCGCGTCCAGGAGAACTGCATCCGCTTCTCTTATGTCCTCCGGCCGTGAAAAGACCTCGACAGCCCCGCTCCCTATGATATCTTCTATTTCTTTTACGAGGCTTTGATCCTCGGTTAAAATTGAAATCTTACCCGTCATGGATATGATATCTCCCTAGTGATTGTAACAAAAATATACATGTGATTATCTGTTAATCAAGGTGACGGGTGGGTTGGTTGGAGATATCGCCCTCAATTACACGATTATTTGTCATGGCACTCAATTTGCACCTATGTACAGGTTTCAGTAATCAAAATCATAGTACAGGTTTCAGTAATCAAAATCATAGGCTGCTAACTCATACGGAGACTGATCTTTGGATTTAGTCCTTCCTATAGCTATTGTTCTGTCCGCATTCCTTGCGCTCAATATAGGTGCGAACAATTCGGCGGCTTCCATGGCGACGGCTTACGGCGCGGGCGTAAGGACCAAAAGGGAAGCGACCGTGATGATTGCCATTTTTGCAGTCCTTGGGGCGCTCCTGGCAGGCACGCCCGTAATTAAAACCCTCGGGAACGGTATCGTGCCCGGGACTATGTTCTCGACCCACATAGGGCTCGTCATCATCATCTTCATCATTGCAATTATTTTCATTTCCTGGGCGAACATATCCCGAGTTCCCGTGGCAACCACCCATGCTATAGTCTGCGCGATAGTGGGAGTGGGTCTCTATTCGAAGTCGCTTAACAGCGAAAAATTTTTCGAGATCGTGGTCTGGTGGGTGCTTACGCCTCTAATAGCACTGGCGGCGAATTACCTTATCGCCAGGCACCTGTATTTAAAAACTTTGCAGTTTCTGACGGCACGTTATTCGGAGGGGAGTATAAATAAAATACTTTCCATATTGATAACCATTTCCGGGGTGTTTGTGGCTTTTTCAGCGGGGGCGAACAATTCGGCCAACTCGGTCGGCCCGCTCGTCGGCCTCGGGCTCGTGAACGCCAATGCAGGGGCCGTCATGGCGGGCGTGGCAATGGGTGTCGGGGCTATACTTTTCGGCGGGAGGGTTTTAGAGAGCGTCGGGAAGGAAATTACGGAGATCTGCATATTGAGGGCGATCTCTGTTGAATTTACCGGGGCCGCAATAATCCTGATCGCCTCGCTCTCAGGCGTTCCCGTATCACTTGCGGAGATTGTTACCGCGGGAATAATCGGGTTCTCTCTCGCGCAGCAGGGTTTTTCGGCTACAGCCCAGAACCGCCACGTCGTGAGAATTGCGTTCTTCTGGTTCGTCATACCGTTTGTCGCCGTGGCTATGGGGTATTTCCTGTCTTCTCTTTATTTTAACTACGACGTCGCGGCTATGATAAGCAGGAATTTCGGGCATTAGGATATATAATAAGATTATGGACTTGATAGGCTGAGAGGTGATCTAAAATCAATTTGTCAGGATCGACAGGTAAAAAAGCGCGGGGCATAGAGGCTCGGAAACGGATTTTCACTCCGGACGAGGTCAGGGCTTTGAACCTCAAATTCGAGGGCAGGGGCGCAGACGAAGTGCTCGGGTGGGCCTCTGATAATTTACACCCGCGGCTCGGGCTCGCTTCGAGCTTTCAGGCCCAGGGCATGGTGCTCATAGATATGCTCACGGCGATAAACCGGGAGGCGAGGATATTTACGCTCGATACGGGCAGGCTCAACCAGGAGACCTACGACGTCATGGACGAGGTCAGAAAAAGATATGGAGCCAGGGTAGAAGTCGTTTTCCCCGATAAGGCCGAGGTCGAGGAAATGGTGCTCGAGCGCGGGGTTAATCTGTTCTATAAAGGGAAGGAAAACAGGATACTCTGCTGCGACATTAGAAAAGTGAGGCCCCTCAAACGCTACCTGGCGAATATGGACGGCTGGATAACATCCATAAGGCGGGACCAGATGGAGACGAGGGCCGAGGCCCGGAAGTTCGAGATCGACGAGCAGAACGGCGGCATATTAAAGATCAATCCGCTCGTGGACTGGACGAGCAAGATGGTGTGGGATTACATAAAAGAGCGCAAGGTCCCCTACAACAAGCTCCACGACATGGGCTACCCGAGCATAGGGTGCGCCCCCTGCACGCGCGCCGTCAAGCCCGGGGAAGACGAGAGGGCGGGCAGGTGGTGGTGGGAAAATGACTCCGATAAAGAATGCGGACTCCACTTCAACCACAACGGGGATTAGTAAATTCAAGATCAGCCCGCTATAACGACCTCACTGCAGCTTACTTTGTTTTTTCTCTTTTTCTTCGGTGACGAAGGGGATAGGGGAGGCGTGGTGGATTACCATCAGCCAGCCTGATTCGGTCCTCTCGAATATATTCGTCGATATCGAGACGTTCATCATGACCGGGTTTCTCTTTACGTACGTGAGCTCCTGGACGCACGTAACGCACGCGGCGTCGCCGTTTATGTCTACGGTGACGTTGTGGAGCTTGATAGCGAGCCTGTCTTCCGGGTCGAAGAAGTTCTCCCAGCTCTGCCTGATGGCTTCCCATCCACGGAGCATCACCCAGCCCGGATGCGTGCAGCCGGCCCTTTCGTCGCGGACGAACACGGTGTCCATGAGCGAGAGGTCCCTCGTGCCCAAAGCCCTGTAGAACCTTTCGTTTACTTCGAGTATGAGTTCCTCGTCGGATTTATTCTGCATACGAATTTATACCTGAAAATAGAGGGTATGTCTTTTTCTGTTCGCTTGGAGTTTCTCGTCATCCGGTCGCGGGCGAACGTCTGTTTCGGGGCGGTTTCGGAGATCAGGCGCGGATCCTTTCTTCAGTCCTGAACAAAGCCAGGTATCTCAACACGGGCCTCGGGGACCTGCCGGTCCGGGAGCTCGAAAAGGTCATATCGGGGGTCTTGAGCTCAACCTCGAACCCCCGTTTCAGAAGCTCTACGAATAGCGATGCGAGGCGGCTTATCTGGTGCTCGAGTTTCGTTTTGTCCCTTTCGGGATGGAATTCGATTACAGCTCCCCTTATCTCTTCGTCCTCCATCTCCCGCACCATGAGCTTCCCCGTTTTGGCTGTCATTTTCCAGTGTATGAGCCTGGGGTTGTCGCCCTGCCGGAATTCCTTGATCGACCTCAGGTCGAACCCGAACCCCGTCTTCTCCGATTCCGCCTCTCCCGGCCCTTCCCTGAATGTTTCGTCCCCGGGGTCTATGGGATCTATTTTGGGGAACACGAGGACTTCGTCGTCCCCGAGGTCTATCTTTATCCATTTCTTGAAAAACCCGAAAGGGAACCTCGTAGAGAGCCTGGCTTCCGGAATTTTATTCCACCCCCTCTCCCTGAATACGTGTTTCAGCGAGGCCCCGGTATCGACTTTTGGCGGCAGATATGGGATGAAGGCTGTTTTTTCATCGATTTCCAGATTGAGGGAGTATGAAGGGACGACGGCTTTGCCGTTAATGAGCGAGAATTTCAGTGTTGCGGGAGTAAGCGCAAACGCGTCTCCCTGAGGCAGTATTTTCACCTCTATCCCCGAGAGGTTGATCATCGACAGGAATCCCGAGGCGGCCACGAAGCTCATCATGATCCCGAAAGTGAGATAAAGGAGGTTATTCCCCGTGTTGATGGCCGCAAATCCGACGAAGAGGCTGAGTGCGATAAAGGTTAGCCCCTCCTTCGTAGGTCTTGTCCTCGCCCAGTTATCCTTTCCCAGCTTGAGGAGGCTCATTTGAGAAAACGTACGCGCAGTGGGGATTCGTTAAGTCGCCGCGCATCCCTCTGATGGAATTATATTCCCTGTTCCGGAGTCCCGGACGATTATTTTACTAAATTGACGACGCGGCTGAGCGAGTTGAGTATGTCTCCCTTAACCCTCGAGAGGTCGTTATAGATCGCGAGGAACATAATGAATATGAGTATCGTCAGTCCGATACGCTGGCTTATTTCGAGGGTCCTCTGGCTGAGCGGTTTTTTCTTGATGCTCTCTATCGCCAGGTAGAGGACGTGGCCCCCGTCGAGCATTGGTATCGGGAACAGGTTTATAATCGCGAGGTTAATGCTTATGAAGCATGTGAACTGAAGGAGCTGCGCAATACCGTTTTCCGCCGCCGCCCCCGAGACCTTCGCAATCAGTATCGGGCCTGCGAGACTCTTTCCCGCGGTGCCGAGCGCAATCTTGCCCGTGACCAGCTTAAACAGGAATCCGAACAGGAGCGCCACGACCTCGATTATCATGTTCGCGGCTTCTTTCACCCCGTTGATAATGGCCTGGAGGAAACCGTATTTTTTTACGATCTCGTCCTGATACGGGGATACGCCTATCGCGCCTTTCCCCGTCTCGGCTGAAGTTTCAGGCGTTATTGTCTTGGTTATCTCCTTGCCCTGCCTGTTTATGAGGAGAGTGAGCTCTTTCCCCGAATTCTCTTTAACTATCGATGACATCTGATCCCAGTCGGCTATCTTCGTTCCGTCTATGCTCAGGATCTCGTCTCCTTTGAGGAGGTCGGCTTTATCGGCGGGGGTGCCGACTACAACCGTCCCGACCTTGGCTTTTAAAGGCTCGCCGAACCCGATCGCCACGATCCCTTCAGGTGACGCCGCCGCCTTTACGGGAATTATTTTCGTCGCTCCCTCCCTCTCCACTTCGATATTAAGCAGGGCGTCGGGGTTGGTCTGGAGCTCGATGTTAACGTCCTTCCAGTCGGATACCTTTTTCCCCTCTATTTCAATTATCTTGTCGCCTTTCCTGAAACCCGCTTCCGCGGCCTGGGATCCGGGCTTTATATAACCGATAACCGGAACCTGCTCGAGGTACGCAGGCACCGTGATTCCTATCATGAACACTATGGGGAGGAATACGAAAGGCAGGAGGAAGTTCATGCCCGGACCCGCTACCACTATCAGAAGCCTGTTGAGCAGGGGCTGGTTCGAAAACCCCCTCGGGTATTCCTTCTCGGAATAAGTGTCCGCCCCTTCGAGGCTCCGCGCCTTTGCGGTTAGTTCTATCTTCTTATCGTCCCTTTCGAGGACGAACATGTAATCCCTCTCGGGCTCCGTTTTCAGGGTACTTTCAAGCTGCTTCCACCTGGGAAAAGACGTGAGCTCGATACCTTCTATGCTCACTATCCTGTCGCCCGGCCTGAAACCGGCCTTATCCGCGTCCGAGCCCGGGTCCACCTTGTCCACGATGAAATTCCCTTCCGAGCCCTCGCCGTACATCTTGACGTATCCGCCGAGCGGCAGCGCGCAGATCAGGTACTCCGTCTCGCCCTTCCTGAATCCGAACAGTTTTTTGCCGAAGCCGAGAGAAAACTTTTCTACCCTTACCCCGCTCCACTTTGCCAGCAGAAAATGCCCGAGCTCGTGTATGAATACCAATATTCCGATGACGAAAATAAAAGCTACTATTGCGGTCATATTTTAATTCTCCTGGTTGTTGATTAATATGCGGGCCTTGTCTCTGGCCCATGCGTCGCTCTCGAGGACGGATTCGAGGGATTCCGCGGGACTCGACTGGTGAATGCTCATCACCTTCTCTACGATACGAACTATGTCCGTGAAACCTATTTCCCTCGTGAGGAAGGCACGGACTGCTACTTCGTTTGCGCCGTTCATCACGGCGGGCATGGTCCCGCCCTCCCTGAGGGCGCTGAATGCGAGGGATATCGAGGGGAACTTCTCGTTATCTACTCCCCGGAATGTGAGCTCACGGAAGTTTTCGGGCACGACCCTGTGCCCGTTCATAAGCATCCGCTCGGGATAAGAAAGCGCATAAGCGATTGGAATCCGCATATCAGGCAGGCTCATCTGCGATATCAATGACCCGTCGATATATTCTACCATAGAGTGTACGATGCTCTGCGGGTGTATCCATACTGAGATACGCTCCGGGTCGAAGCCGAAGAGCCACTTGGCCTCGATCACTTCAAAACCTTTATTCATCAGCGTGGCTGAATCGATAGTTATCTTGTCCCCCATCTTCCATGTCGGATGGTTGAGCGCCACTTCGACGGTGACGCCGCCGAGCTCAGCCGCGGGCGTGTCGAGGAAGGGCCCCCCCGAGGCGGTTATTATGAGCCCCTTGGCGTATTCCTTCCCGCACGTCTCGAGCGCCTGAAATATCGCGCTGTGCTCGCTGTCGACGGGTATTATCCTGACGCCTTTCCTTTCCGCTTCCCCTGTCAGTATCTCGCCGGCCACGACAAGCGATTCCTTGTTCGCGAGCGCCACGTCTTTTCCCGCCTTGACGGCCGACAGCGTAGGGACGAGACCGGAAGCCCCCACCATGGCCGATACCACCAGGTCGTTCGAATCAAGAGCCGCTATCCCGCTCGCCCCTTCAGTGCCGTATAAAATCTCGACCCTTGTATCTCCAAGCCGGGAACGCAGGGACTCCGCGATCCCGCTGTCCTTCACCGACACGGCTTCCGGCCTGAATTCCCGTATCTGCTCCAGAAGGAGCCCTATGTTCTCTCCCGCCGAAAGCCCCAGGACCCTGAACCTTTCAGGGTACCGGGATATTACTTCGAGCGTCTGCTTCCCTATGGATCCGGTGGAGCCGAGTATGGAAATATTTTTCAAATCGCTTCCCTTTTCTTCACCTGCTCTCCGGTGAGTCCGAATCTCCGTTCCCGGCTCTGGTAATTTAGAATGGCTTTCACCAGGTGTCTTCTCCTGAAATTAGGCCAGAGCGTCCGGGTGACATAAATTTCCGCATAGGCGTTCTGCCATAGCATGAAATTAGAGAGCCTCATCTCGCCGCTCGTCCGTATTAACAGGTCGGGTTCAGGCATGTCGGCCGTGTAAAGGAATTCTGATATAGTCGACGGGTCTACGGATTCGGGGGATACCTTGCCGCCCGCCAGTATTTTCTTGACGGCGTCGACGATCTCTTCCCTCCCCCCGTAGCTTAGGGCGAGTGTCAGGGTCATATCACTGCCGTGCTTCGTCATTTCTATCGTTTCCCTCAGCACGTCGGATACGGCCTTGGGGAGTTCCTCGAGTCTCCCTATAGCGTTCAGCCTGGTGCTGTTCTCGATCAATTTGTCCCGTTCCTTGAGCAGGTAATGTTTAAGGAGCTCCATGAGGGCGTCGACTTCGCTCTTCGGTCGTTTCCAGTTCTGCGCTGAGAAGGCATAGAGCGTGATGTAGCCGATTCCGAGGTCTTTTGCCGCCGTAACCACGGCGCGGACAGACTTCATTCCCTCTCTGTGTCCGCTGATCCTGTCGAGGTTCTTATTCCTTGCCCATCTCCCGTTCCCATCCATGATTATTGCGATGTGCGCAGGAAGCTTCTCTTTGTCTATGAATGACTCCAGTTTCCCCTTCATAAACCCTCTAAGTATATCACCTCATTATCGTTAACAAAGCAGTTATGCAATTGTAAATTAATCAATTATCCGGGATTTATTGTTTGAATGCCAGTTTCGAGAAAAAGGACAAGGGGAACGCGATAATGACTACTATGAGCAGGACCGTGACGATAACCAGGAATGTCAGGCAATAAATATATAAAGAAAACGGAATGAATAACACCCTGAAAAGTATGAACCAATCCTTCGAAAGCTGGAGCACGACCGAAGTGTAGCTCTGTATGAACCTGCTTAGGACCGTAACGACCATTTCAAACATAATTCTCTCCCCGGTTAATTTATATCAATCTTCAAGACTCTTCAAATTGCGCATATTTGACGATTTATTCCCGGACGTGCCGATACCGGCTTTGCCGGATGACGGGATCGGGGGTAAAATCGCCGCTTCCCCCGCCGCCCGCTCAGTCCAATATCACCGGTTAAATATCCTGTAAAAATAACATTATATATAATTCGAGTCTCGTATACTCGTATAGATGATAGATGCCGGAAACGGCATAGAAGCCCCGACCCTTTCTTCATATCGCCGGCCCGGGATTCCCGGTTAGTTCGGCACAGCGCGGGAATTGTCCCCGAAATCCGGGTTGCCGAATAAAAGATGTTTGGTTAATCTCTATTAAAGAGGTAATTGTAAAGTGAAAATGAAAAGAATTTACGTCTTATTGCTTTTGCTGCTACTTAATTACACCCCGTCCATTGCGAACGACACCACATACGAGGGGATTTCCAACTTCACGCGGGTCCTCGATCTCATAGAAAGGAACTACGTGGAAGAGGTCGATCCCGAAAAGCTTACGAACAGCGCGATCGACGGGATGCTGAAGACGCTCGATCCATACTCCACATACCTGAGCCCCGAGCGTTACAGGGAGCTCGAGATAGGCACCTCCGGGGAATTCGGAGGGGTCGGAATGGAGGTCTCCGAGGAAAACGGCGTGCTGACGGTCATTACGCCGATAGAGGGAAGCCCGGCGGAAAAAGCCGGTATAAAACCCAGGGACCAGATAATAGAGATCGAGGGGAAATCCACGCAGGGCATGGTAGTACAGGAGGCGGTCAGGATCTTGAGGGGCCCGAGCGGGACGCCGGTAAAGATCACTATAAGAAGGGAAGGGGAGAAAGAGCCCCGGGTAATCACCCTCATAAGGGACAAAATAGTCGTTAAGAGCGTAAAGCCCGAGCTCCTCGATAACGGCATCGGGTACGTTAAGCTCGCGCAATTTCAGGACCGCACCTCCCAGGAGCTTACTGAAGCGATTGACGGGCTCGAGACACAGAACGGAAAAGAGCTAAGCGGGCTTATTCTGGATCTCAGAAACAATCCGGGCGGGCTTCTGACCGAGGCTATCGACGTCGTGGACGAATTTATCGACAGCGGGCTGATAGTGAGCGTCAGGGGAAGGACGGAGGACCAGACGAGGGAATACTACGCGACGAAGAACGGGAGCTTCCAGACGTTCCCTGTCGTGGTGATAGTAAACGACGGCAGCGCAAGCGCCTCGGAAGTCGTCGCGGAAGCGCTTCAGGACAGTAAACGCGCCGTGATATTGGGCACGAAGACCTTCGGCAAGGGGTCGGTTCAGACAATTATAAAGCTCGAAGACGGCTCGGGGCTCAAGCTGACGACGGCCAAGTTCTATGCCCCGAGCGGACGGTCCATAAACCAGGTGGGCGTGACCCCCGATATCAAGGTCGAGAACAGCGATGATCAGGACAAGCAGCTCGAAAGCGCGATCAACATATTAAACTCCTCAGAAGCTGATAAAACAATTCCCAAGGGCTAGGGAGCGCCCTTCGATTGCCGAAATCCACACGCAGCTATAAATCGAGAAGACCCCGCGGGAGAGGCGGTAAGGGGGATAAAAATGCGCGCAGGGCGCTCGCCTACGCGTTGTCGTTCATTGTCGTCCTTATACTCGGCCTCTACGGGCTCTATAAGCTAAAAGAGAACATACCCCCTCAAGATCGGGCCCAGACTGTCACGACTGAGAAGATAAGCGGCCCCCCGAAGGAAGCGCCCCGTGCAAAAAAGGCCGGGAAGAAACCGGGCGAAGCGCCTAAAGAGAGAACGGTAGAAGAGCCTCGGGCCGCTCGGGAGCCCGGTAAGACGGACGAGGCCGCCGGTAAGGGTGAGAGCGCAGACTCAGGGGCATTTGAACCGAAAATCGCAATAATAGTGGACGACATCGGAACGAACAAGGGGCCTATCGATAGACTCGTCGAGCTTCCGTCCCCCGTTACTCTGTCCGTCCTTCCCAACCAGCCTTATTCCAGGTACGCGGCCGAAGCCGCCCGCGATAAAGGCCTGGACGTCATGCTCCATCTCCCCATGGAGCCTATGGAATCGTCGGGATACATGGGGTTTGACGCCGGGGAAGACGTCCTCCTGGTCGGTCTGCCAAAGGAAGCCGTGCTGGCGAAGCTCGATGAGAACCTTTCCTCCGTGCCGTATATTAAAGGCGTTAATAACCACATGGGCTCGAAGTTCATGGAGAACCAGGAGCTGATGGACATGGTGCTTGAAGAAATCGACGGCAGAGGGCTCTTCTTTATAGATAGCATGACATCATCGGGCAGCGTGGGCTACAAGACGGCGTTGATGATGGGTATGAAAACCGGCAGAAGGGATGTATTTTTAGACGACTCGTCAAAAGACGCCGCCTATGTGAAATCACAAATAGAGAAGCTTGTCAGGATCGCCGAGAAAAACGGTCACGCGGTTGGGATCTGCCACCCGTACCCCGCTACCGTGGAGGCCCTCACGGAGGTGATGCCGCAAATAGACAGCCGGGTGGACATAGTCCCTGTTTCGAGCATATTGACCGGGGGCGGCGAGGTAAGCGAAAGATAAATATTTTATTCTATGTTATTGTATAGAGCGGAGGGATCTCGTGATGGGACTCGTAGACGATGTGCGAAAGAAGCGTGATTCATGGGTCAGGAGGTTCGAAGAGCATCGCCAGGAGGACGAGGGCGTGCACGAGAACCGGGATCCGAAGGAAGAGGAAAAGAGGATAAAAGAGAATCTCAGTAGGGTCGGCGTGTTTGAAGATAAAAAAGGGAGAAATCAAGGGTAGCATATCGGAAGTGCTACGCGTACTTGACAATTTATTGCTAATCCTTTAGGTTTTTCTATTCGGAATTCTCATATAAATCGGGAGGAGTTTGTTAATGCCAGGAATTGTGGTCGGAAATAACGAAAGCATAGACAGCGCGCTTAAAAGGTTCAAGAAGCAGGTCGAGAAGGGCGGGGTACTGTCCGAAGTAAGGAGGCGGGAATATTACGAAAAACCCAGCGAGAGGAAAAAGAAAAAGCTGTTTGCCGCTAAAAAGCGCGTAATAAAACGTACTAGAAAAAACTAGCATATTATAGAAATACATAATACCGGTAGGGGGAACACTACTTTGTATTCTATATTCCGTGGGTTCAGGGTCGGGGCCCTTTCGATTGAAAATCCTAGTATTCCTTTAAAATTTGAATTATTGATAGATGGTAAATTTTAACAATGATTTCCTCGTCAAAGAAATAAAGAGGAGGTTGAGTATTATTAACCTCATTGAAGGTTACACATCTATTAAAAAAACCGGGAAGGGTTACGTGGCGCTCTGTCCTTTTCACGACGATCATACCCCATCGATGCACGTAGACGAGGAAAAGGGCCTCTTCCATTGTTTCAGCTGCGGCGCGGGCGGCGACATGCTGGGGTTTTACATGAGGTATAACGGCCTCACGTTCCCCGAAGCGGTTTCAGACCTCGCGAAGCGCGCGAATATCACCATCGAGAAAAGCACACCTCCCGTTAAGGGCGATTCCCAGACGAGCACCCTGTTTAAATTAAACTCCGCCGTGTCCGGCTTTTATCATAGGGTCCTCCGCGAGAGCCGGAAGGGCGGCCCTGCGAGAGACTATCTCGAAAAGAGAAAAATACCGTCCGATGTCATAGAGGAATTCAAGCTCGGTTATGCGCCCGACGGCTGGGACACGCTCGTAAAATTCTTAAAGAAGCATAACATCCCTCCTTCTCTCGCTGAGAAGCTGGGTCTCGTCGTTAAGAAGCAGGGCGGGGACGGTTATTACGACAGGTTCAGAAACAGGGTTATTTTCCCCATACGCAACGTGGAGGGGAAGGTCATAGGCTTCGGAGGGAGGAGGGTAAAGGAAAGCGACGAGCCTAAATATATCAATTCCCCCGAGTCCGAAATTTACCATAAGAGAAAAAACTTCTACGGGCTCGACAGCTCAAAAGACCACATCAGAAAAAACAAGAGGGCGATCATCGTCGAGGGATACACGGATTTCCTCTCTCTATTCTCGGCCGGCATCAAGAACGTAGTCGCGACGCTTGGAACGTCCCTGACGAGGGACCATGTAGTCACGCTCAGACGCTACACGGACAGGATAGTCGTTGTTTTCGACGGTGACGAATCCGGCGTAAAGGCGGCCGTCAGGTCACTCGATATATTCCTCGAGGAAGGCCTTCTCCCGGGCGTGGTCATACTCCCCGAGGGCAGTGATCCGGACTCTTTCCTCGCGGAAAAAGGGACAGAGGCGTTTTACAAATTGATCGACGAAGCTCGGACCCTCCTCGATTTCTACATCGATAACACTGTGAATGAATATAGGAACGGGGCCGTAACGTTAAACAGCGGCGTGAAAGAGATAGCCGATGTGCTTGTAAAGGTGAACGACCCCATACTCAGGAGCAGTTATATAAGGAAGACCGCCGAAAAGCTGGGGCTTGGGGAGAATGAGGTCTTGTCGCTCGTCAGGCTCGGAAAGGGACATGGGAAGACGGGCGGTGTTAAGACCGTAAAGGCGCACAGCAACCATGAAAAATTGATGCTCAATATTCTCCTAACATACCCGGAACTGTCCCGGGTCGTCGCGGAAGAGGACTGGGAAGGGTGCGTTTCCAACCCGGATGTTATGTCCATTTTAGACGAAATAATCGTAAAGGGTGTACATGACATGTCCTCCCTTCTCCTTTCGTTTCAGGGCAGCGCGGCCCAGGGACTCATATCTGAAGCCCTCATGTCTTCCCCGGGCATTTCCGACAGGGATACCGCGAGTAAGATGATAATGAGCTGTATAAAAAAATTAAAGCTCGCCAGGCTCGATGAAAGACTAAAATCGTTAAGGCTCAGTATCAACGATGCCGTAAAGAGCAAGGACGCTGAGCTTGAAAAGCGGCTTCTGACCGAATACACGGATCTAAGGAAGCAAAAATAACCGGAAGAGGGGAGACCCCATGCGAAATAAGAAAAAAGGCAGTTTTCATATGAAAATAGTCGGGGAGGAGAGGGTTCCGGGCCCTATTGCTGAAACTATGGACGGCGACAAGCTTGACGAGGACGGAGTATTCGCCGAGGAGCCGGACGATACGGAGTTTGCCGAAGAGGAGGTTCAGGAAAGCGCGGTAAAATACGGTTTCAACCTTAATGACGCCAGAGAGAACGCCAACGAATACGATCTGATCAGATTTTATCTCCACGAAATAGCGGACCATTCGCTGCTCACGAGAGAGCAGGAAATAAGAATAGCGAAAGAGATCGAAACGGGTAAGAGGATCGTCGCCAAATCCATACTCGGCTCTTCCCTGATGTTAAAGGAGATAATAAGGCTGGGCGATGAGATTCAGAAGGGGAGCCTGAACGTAAGGGACATTACAAACGCCCTCGACGATGCCGACAACGCCGTCGAGGAAGAGGTTCAGCTCGGTATAAGGAATTCATTAATCGCTATAAATAAGCTCTATGAGGACAACGAGCAGGCGCAGAAGGAGCTCGGCCAGGCCGCGCTCAGGAAAAAGAAGGTCCTTCTGGAGAGAATAAAAAAGAACAACGGCAAGATGCTCGTTTACCTGGAAGATATCAATCTAAACGCCACGCAGATGGACCGGATACTCTCCGTCACCCGGAGTTATATAGACAGGCTGGAAAAAATGAGGCGCGAACTCGCATCCCTCAACAATAAGAAAAAGTCCTCACCGTCGAAGGCCAGGAAAGCCTTGAAAGGGACTATGGAGGAGCTTTTCGTCGATTCCGATACTGATACCGGATTGCTCAAGAAGTCTCTCAGGAGGATAGAATTCGGGGAGCAGATGACTCACAGGGCGAGGAGGAAGCTCATAGAGTCCAACCTCCGCCTCGTGGTGAGCATTGCCAGGCGCTATATCAACAGGGGCCTTCCGTTCCTCGACCTCATCCAGGAGGGCAATATGGGGCTCATGAGGGCGGTCGAGAAATTCGAATACAACAGGGGTTATAAATTCTCCACTTATGCGACGTGGTGGATAAGACAGGCGATAACCAGGGCCCTGGCCGACCAGTCGAGGATCATCAGGATACCCGTCCACATGACGGAGACTATAAACAGGATTGTCAGGACATCGAGGCTCCTCGTGCAGGAGCTTGGGCGCGAGCCTTTGCCCGAAGAGATAGCCGAGAAGGTCGGCATACAGTCTGACAAGGTCGCCCGCGTCCTCAAGATTTCGAAGGACCCGATTTCTCTCGAAACCCCCATAGGGGACGAGGAGGACAGCAAGCTCGTCGACCTCATAGAAGACGCGAATACCACCTCTCCGGTAAAAGTGCTCGAAATGAGCGAGCTGAAGGAGATAATAAGCAGCGCGCTTTCCTCGGTACTGAATACGAGGGAGGAAAGTATCGTGAGGCTCAGGTTCGGGATAGACGACGAGAAAGAGCATACGCTCGAAGAGGTGGGGCACGAATTCAAAGTGACCCGCGAAAGGATAAGGCAGATCGAAGTGAAAGCGATAAAGAAGTTAAAAAGGGCGGGAAGGGTCTATCCTATCAAGAGCTATCTGGAGAAGGCGTAACGGAAGAGAGCCCTCTCGTCCGGGCCTGAGTGAATCCGACCGGGTTCCGCTTTATAACTTTCTCATCAATTCCCTGGCTTCCTCGAAGTACTGAAGGGCCGACTCCGTGGTCCTGAGCCTCAGCAGGCGCTGTATCTCCGAAACCGTGGCGCCTTCTTCTATCGCCAGCATTGCGGCGGTATGCCTGAGGCTCGCGGGCTTCACGCCCTTTTTTTTGATCCCCGATGTCTCGAAATAGTGGTTTATCCGCGCCCGGAGTCCCCGCGTCGAGATCCTGTCCTTTACCGCCCTGTTGCCTACGCCCCAGAAGAGCGGCTCCTCGGGGCCGGATGCCCCTCTTTCTTCAATATACCTCCCGAGCGACTCTTCGAGGGAGGGTGTGAGCGTCACATACTCATCCTTTCTGTCCTTACTTTTCCCCTGGACGTAAATTACTTTATTGCCCCCTCTCGATTTCAAATCCCCGAGGTTAAGCCGTACGATCTCGATCTCGCTCAACCCCGCTCTCACCATCAGGCTGAGTATCGCCTCGTCTCTCCGCCCGAGGGGCGTTGTAGAATCGATAGCATCGAGGAGCCTCCCGACGTCTCTCCGCGAAATTGAATCGGTCAGGTGTCTTCGCGGGCGGGGGGCGCCTTTTACCTTCCTGGCCGGGTTTTCCCCGGCCCTGCCTGTGGAGACCAGGTAGTCATAGAACCTCCTTACGGCGGTCAGGTAGGACGACATGGAAGCGGACGTCAGGTGTTTCGAAAGAATGTAGTCTTTGTAGCGCTGTATGTCGTTTGAAGTCAGCGCCTCCGGCGCTGTCGGGCCTAGCCATTTCGAGTACTCCCGGAGGGCTTTCCGGTATGTCTCCTTTGTGGTCTCCCTCCTGTTGAGCGAATCTATAAACCCTCTTATTAACTCGTCCATATGGAGAATTTAATCATTTTTACGCACCGGATTCAAATCCGGCCCTTGACATGATCTAAATCTGGTGTAATTTATTTTGCAGAATCTAGGTGGTAATTCTGAAGAGGTCACACCCGGTCCCATTCCGAACCCGGAAGTTAAGCTCTTCGAGGCCGATGATACTGCTCCTGTACGGGGGTGGGAAAGTAGGACACTGCCTTGGTTCTTTTTTTTTGCCCTTTTCGGTTTTTACGCGCGGCATTCTCCATACCAGCCGGGAAAAACAGGTTCGTTAACAGCTATTTTGATTCCGTAAACCAATCGGGGGAACGCGTTTGTTTTGTCGATTCCCGTTATGTAATATTTGTCCCTATCTCCAGTTCCTAAGCCAGGTGAGTGTGTGAGGAAAACGAGGCTTGCCGTGTTTGTTTCGGGCAGCGGCACAAATCTTCAGGCTATCATAGACGCCGGAATCCCGAGCTGTCGAAATTGTGCTCGTGTTAAGCAACAATCCCGGCGCCTACGCGCTCGAGCGGGCAAAGAAGCACGGCATCCCTGCCGTGGCGGCGGATCATAAGAATTATTCGGGCAGGGAGGAGTATGAAAAGCACGTCCTCGGGCTGCTCGAACCGTACAATGTGGACCTGATCGCCCTTGCGGGATTTATGAGGATACTCTCACCCCATTTCGTGAGGGCATACAAAAACAGGATCATCAATATCCACCCGGCCCTTCTTCCTTCATTTCCGGGCATGCACGCCGCGAAGCAGGCGCTCGAGAGCGGTGTGAAGTTCACGGGATGCACGGTGCATTTCGTCGACGAAGGTGTCGATTCGGGCCCAATAATACTTCAGGCCGTCGTGCCTGTACGCGATGACGACGATGAGGAGAGCCTCCTTGAGCGGATACACGGGGAGGAGCACAGGATCTATCCGGAGGCTTTGAAATTCATCGCCTCAGGTAAATTCAGGATAGAGGGCAAGAGGGTGCTGGCAGTGTCTTAGTTTGTTACCGCGTAAAGTTACATTTCCCTTCCGACTGCCCGCGCCACAGGCAGGGCCTTTTCCATTAATGCCGCGAACTTCTTGGGCTTGAGAGACTGGCCGCCGTCGCTTATGGCGACAGCCGGATTGTTATGAACCTCTATAATCAGCCCGTCTGCACCGGCGGCGATAGCGGCGAGCGCCATAGGCGTCACGTACTGCCAGTAACCTGTACCGTGGCTCGGGTCGGCGAATACCGGAAGGTGGGTCTTTTCCTTAAGCACCGGTATCGCGTTCAGATCGAAGGTGTTTCTGGTCGCTGTCTCGAATGTCCTGATCCCCCTCTCGCACAGAATGACGTTTTCATTGCCTTCCGAGAGTATATATTCGGCGCACATCAGGAATTCCATGATAGTCGTCGCCATGCCCCTTTTCAGAAGCACGGGTTTTTTTGATTTCCCTACCTGTTTTAAAAGCGCGTAGTTCTGTGAGTTCCGCGCGCCTATCTGGAGCATGTCTGCGTATTCGCAGACGGCGTCCAGGTCGTGCGGATCGAGAATCTCGGTAACTATCGGAAGCCCCGTGAGCTCCCTCGCCTTCGCCAGGAGCTTCAAGCCTTCGACGCCCAATCCCTGAAAGGCATATGGTGATGTTCTCGGTTTATACGCTCCGCCCCTCAGCATGCTGGCCCCGGACTCCTTTACGGATTTTGCTATTTCCATTATCTGCTCTTCGTTCTCTACGGAGCACGGCCCGGCGATCACAGGGATTTTCTTGCTTCCTACTAACGTGTCGCCGATTGTAAAGTGTGTGTCTTCCGCTTTGAAGTCGCGGCTCGCGAGCTTATAGGGCTGGAGGATGGGGACGACTTTCTCGACCCCTTCGAGGACGCTCAGTGTTTCTACGTCCTGCGGTTTGCCCCTCTCGTCTCCCACCGCCCCTATGACGGTCCTTAAAATCCCTTCGATCAAGTGCGCCTTATATCCGAGCTCGTCGAGCGTGGATACAGCCTTTTGAATCTGCTCCTTCGAAGCGCCGCTTTTCATTACTACTATCATTGTGGAATTCTCCTCCGCTTGTTAAAAGCAAAATAAAATCAAATAAAAACGTTATGTTACATGAAGAGCAAATGATGTCAACTATCGTCTGCGAGCGCCAGTTGCTGTTCATGTCCTATTGATTCTTTTAATATTGCAGAGAATAATAATGTTCCCACTAAAAAGGGCAGGTGGCGGAACCGGCAGACGCGACGGCCTCAAAAGTCGTTGGGCTCACGCTCGTGAGGGTTCGACTCCCTCCCTGCCCAGAAATTTATAGGAAGTTCAAATCTTTACTTATCGTGGTAATCCCATAAAGGACATTCGAACTGCTTTCTCAAGCCTTGCGCCTTCAGGCAAACAGGCATCCGGCCCCTGCTCTTTGCGGGAGAAAATGGCCGTGATATAATGAGAAATAGACATTCCCGAAATTCACATGCCGCGGAGGATAGTTCCATGAGTGAGAAGAAGTTTCTGGATAACGTTAACCCGGAGAGGCGAGAATTCCTGGAGAAGATTACAAAGGGTGCGTTTATCATACCGGCTGTTTTATCCGTCATGATGCTTAACCAAAAACTGAACCTTACTACAGCCAATGCCCAGAGTAATCTTCCTCCTAACTGCCTCTCGTGCGACGCATTAATCTCCACCCCTGAAGGTAATATACCTGTGTCTGATTTGAGAACGGGAATGGTCGTATTTACTTTGGATAGAGCCGGGAACAAGATAATAGAGCCTGTTGAGCTTGTAATGAAATTATCCGGAGCTGAAGGCTATGATCTCCGTCATATTGTTTTAACAGACGGACGAGAGCTTATTGTATCAGGAACACATCCAACCGCAGAATATGGCAGAATAGCGGATTTCTGCCCGGGCGATATGTTGGATGGTTCGATGATAGTATCAATTGAGAATGTCCGGCACAGCGGCAGTTATGTTTATGATTTGCTGCCGGCCGGAGAGACGGGATTCTACTGGGCAAACGGTGTTTTGCTCGGGAGCACCCTGTCCCCCAATTCCGGTTTTAATATCAGCAAGATTTTTCAACGCAAAGTGGAGCCTGTTCACGTTCAAATCGGGGATTAAGACGTTCCTTATTAAGAGGTTAGAGCACTAACTGAAGAGTACTCGCGCCCGTGAGGGTTTATCCCCCCCTGCCCATTTCTGATAAATTCAGGGCGAAAGGGCCGGCTCTCTCATCACGGATGAGCGATTTGTTTCAGCACAAGTGAAAGATAAGGGGCAGTTCGTCCTTTTGGCATATTCCCGCGCCGGTTTGGCTAATGTGTCAACTTATTCGCGTTCGAAACTCCCCACTGTTCCACATTTCGGTGTTAGGGGTGGACTACGCCTGATTGTAAACCGAACTTTATTAATATATTGTATTCGGACTTGATTCATATTAATATATTTTCATAATCAAGGGAGGTTGTTAGGATGAAATCGATCAGAACTTACCTGTATCATATAATTTTGGCATTGGTTCTTTGTATCTTACTTACGGATGGTTCCTCTCAAGCACAGACTTTTCCCGACGGGTTAATCGGCTTATCTAGCGAGGAACCGGCTGTATTGTACTCCATCAATGCGTCCAGCGGTGACGCTGCGCCGTTATTAGCGATCAATAGCAGTGCGAGTATAACGGGAATATCATTCCTTAATCGCACTCTCTACGGTGTGGATCTATTTCCTGGAGTTACTAATGAGTTTTTTTTTGGGTCGATCTCCACAAATGGAACTGTGACTGAATTAGGCAACCAGAACTTTTCCAGCAATTGGTGGGGCCTTGCATCGGATGAAGTAAATGGAGTGCTGTATTCAATAGATACTGAAAAGAACGATGTTTTGGTAGCACAGAACCCAAATGGCTCATTTACGAATATAGGTTCCGGAACGGGTACCGATGGCGCTGGTATGGCTTATGATAATACACACGGAATATTATATGCCCTGGACTCAGACGGCACACTTTATACTGTTTCTACGTCAACCGGCACATCGACAGAAATAGGTCCTACCGGCATACAGTCAACAAATGACTTGGGGTTAGCTTACGATGAATGCGGTCAAATTCTCTATGCCAATAACGGGGATATAGGGCAACTATATACAATAGATGTTACGAGCGGTGTGGCAACATTAGTGGGTTCTAATAATACTGAAGATACAATCGACGGCCTTGCGTGGAAGGGACTATGCGGACCCGGTTCAGGTCCAATAATAAACCCGATCCCGACCCTGTCCGAGTGGGGACTTATAGCCATGGCGGGAATACTGGGGATATTCGGATTATTTGCCGCTCTGAGAAAAAGAAAAGTAACCGCGTAAGTTAGACCGAATATAAGATACGTACAAACCAGGGGAGCTTCGGCTCCCTCTTTTGTTCCATCACTTCTCACACCATGAGGGTTCGACTCCCTCCCTGCCCATCTTTTGGGATAATACGAAGGTTTTTACTCTTTGGCTTAAATTCCCAAATGTTATTCGGGCTGCATTTAAAAACCCCGGTAATCGGGCAGGCATTAAAAATCCTCGATCTCATGACTGTAGACACACATTCGCCCCTATACCGGCCCTCTCCGGAGTCGATTTGGCGACCGTGTCCAAGCCTCTGCGACGTTCCTCAATCCAGATGACCATGCGTTACTCGCACCCAACTCCGGAGCCCTTGGGAACGCTTTATCCAAGCCGGATGAATGATAAAAACGAAATAGCGTAAGCAAGCGTGTTAGCGCTTTCGTGCCGTACCAAAATTTTCGTTGTACTTAAAAGCTTGTTGTACTTAAAAGCTTATAGTGGAATACTATCACTATAAATAACATTTAAAGAGGTGTTCCATGCGGTTTTTTATGAAGGTTTCTATACCTGTCGAGGCCGGCAACGAGGCGGCCAAGAAAGGCAGCCTGGGTAAAACGGTTGCATCGATTCTCGCCGAACAAAAGCCCGAAGCGGCATATTTTGTTGAGATAAACGGCCAGAGGACGGGTTTGATTTTCCTCGATATGAAGGACGCTTCACAGATACCGTCGCTGGCTGAGCCCTGGTTCCTCGCATTCAACGCCAGTGTCGAGATTCGCCCGGCGATGATCCCCGATGACCTGAAAAAAGCGACGAAAGACATCGAAAAGGCCGTCAAGAAGTATAGTTAATCCGCGTCCGGGCCGCCAGAGGCGGGCGCTCCGGTTAACGGCCCGGTCTTCATCGCGTCTCAGACGGTTATGGTAGTCCCGTCGAACTTGGTAAACGTAAACCCCCCGAAGGGCTCGCTGTAGGTCGCTTTCTGGTCTCTCAATATGCTTATGGCGATAGCCTCCCCGAGCAAATTCGCCTCCGTGGCGTCCGTCCGCCAGTGAACCCCCGCAATGTTCCGGCCCTGTGATACATTCGAGGCGAGCTTGTTGAGCTCTCCCCCGACCGTGAGAGGCGGCCCATCGTAGGGGACGAGCGTTATCCCGTCTCCGCTCGGAACCAGAGGGCTAGTAATAACGGCTGATTCGTCGAACCAGGCTTTCAGTATAGTAACGCAGGCGCCGGCCACTGTGGAATGCCCCGAGCCGTACGAGGTATGCATGGGGGACCCTTCGGGGAACGCGACAGGCAGTAAATAGTTGCCGGTTATGTCCGACACCGCGCCGAGCACGGATGAATCGAAGAGCTCACCGTTTATCGGATAGTCCGCGAAGCCGAGGCGCATCACCTCGACGCGGCCGCCGAACTCCTCGGGCCTGAGACGGCGGTGAACGAGCCACTTCTGGTACCAGACGGCTTTAAGAGCGCGCGTCGATACCTCGGTCAGGAGCGCGAGTATGTGAGGGCCTCCGAACGTGCCGAATCCGACCTGAGCGAGCGCGCCCGGTACGCCCGGGGGGAGCGGCCGTCCGGAGCCGGGGTCCGGGGTTTGCCCGTATGGATTGCCTATGTTCAAAGGTATGCCGTTTGAAAGCAGGATCAGGCATGCGACGAAGTACGCCTGGTAGAGCGCGTCGATATGGACGTACTGGGAAAGGTCCCGGCCGTTCCTGCAAAAAACGAGACCGCCCGGCGTCTGTCCCGAAAGGGGCTGGCATCCGTTCTGTACGTCGAGCCACGATTCGAAGTCGGTCAGAAAGTCCACGGCCGTCGTAGTCTGGATACGCTGGTCCACGAACTGGGAGCCGAAGGGGCAGTCCTTGAGAAGGAACTGCGAGATGTACGGGCCGTCCGTGCATCCGGGATATTTATCCCGGAAAAGGGTGCCTGTCGTGACTATGCCGTTCTCTTTCGGCCCGCGGAAGTCGGAGAAACCGGATAAATCGTCGAGCCGCCGCCTGCGCGACGGGGTCACTGTTATAGCTGAGGAAATTCACATCGCGCAGGAGCGCCATCCAGTAGAGCTCCGCCATTTCCCCCGCTTCCTCGGCGCTGTCGAACGCGGGCGCCGCGCGCATCGAAAGCTGGTGCGAATCGGTGCCCTCGAGATCGAACGCGTACCCCGCCTGAGGGTTCACCTGCCGCCGCTGGCGGGCCGGGTCGGGACATCCGAGGCGCCCGTTTACCGCCAGGAGCTCGAAATCCTCGAACTTCCCGGTCGTGAGGGCGGCTATAAACGCTTCGTATGCATCGAGGTCGACTTCTCCTATAGAGTTGTGCACAAGCCCCTTCGTGTAATTCCCGATTTTATTCGGGTATATCGATTCATCCCCGTTACACGGGTGATCGGGGATACCTATATTCCTCTCTGACTTGGCGGCATTGAGCCTGACCTGAAATGCGCTGTCGGCCCGTGCGGAGCCGGTCTGGGGGCCGATCTCGCAATCAAACTCCTGACCGTCCGCGGAATCGTTGCATCCCTGAAGGAGCGGCGTTAGTCCTATACTGCTCACTGCGATCCCCGCCGCTGTAATCTTGCCGACATTCTTGATAAATTCCCTTCTGCCGTATCCGCTGGCGGTTGAGCCTGGATCCATATCCCGCCCCGCGCCCGCTGTACCGGGATTTATCCCGGAATCGTTTTGCCCGGACCGCCCTTCTTTTGGGGACTTCGAACGCATTTTGTCTTTCATCCTCTTGCTCCTTCTCTCTGGACTTACAGTCCTATTTTTACATTTGGAACGAAATATTGTCAATTGATTTCTTGTATGTACGTTTCAGTCCGTAAATTTCCAAATTGACAAAAGAAAGCCGGGCGCGGCAGACCTTCAGTCTCTAAAGCTTTAGTGCTTGTGTCCGTTTGAGACTCGAAGCCTATCCGCTCGGAGGTGGTTTATCGGAATAGCTGAACTTTGTAATGAAAAAGAAGCGGCAGTGACCGGGGGATATTTAAATAAAGGTGAGATTCATGAACGTGACTTGAGGATGGGGGGATGTACGCTCGTTTCACTGCTGACAGTTCGCTTCCGGTCCTGGCGCTCTTTAGCACCGGAAGCGAATTAATCGGCAGCGAGCTCGGCATCATTAAGGCTCAACCTGTGCACCCAAATGACGTGTTTTTTAATACCTCGGCATATCCGGGTCGTACTTCTCGGCCCAGGCGTCTATGCCGCCCTTTAAGTTCTTGACCTTCTTGAAGCCCATGTTCCGGAGAAACCGCGTGGCCTGGAGGCTCCTCCCCCCGCTGTGGCAGAAGACAACGATATCGTCGGCCGTGTCGAGCTCGTTCACCCTTTCCGGAAGCTCCCCGAGGGGTATGAGGGTAGAGCCATCGAGGCTGCAGATCTGGTATTCGTGCGGCTCTCTGACATCGAGTACGACGGCCTTGCCGTTTTTCGTCCTCAGCTCATTGAAATCATCGACGGAGATTTCGAGGCTGTCGTCCTCGGCGAATCCCGGAACCTCTTCCCCTCGCCCTATACCGCAGAACTCCTGATAATCTATGAGCTCCTTTATTACCGGGTGCTCGCCGCATATCGGGCAGTCGGGGTCCTTACGGAGCTTGAGCTCCCTTATCTTCATCTCCATTACGTCGATAAAAAGGAGCTTCCCTATCAGAGGCGTCCCCTTTCCGATTATCAGCTTTACGGTCTCGGCCGCCTGCATCGTCCCAATTATGCCCGGCAGGACTCCGAGCACGCCCCCCTCGGCGCAGCTGGGCACGAGCCCCGGGGGAGGGGGCTCGGGGTAAAGGCACCTGTAGCAGGGGCCCCTTTTTGCGTCGAATACGCTCACCTGTCCCTCGAACCGGAAAATGCTCCCGTAGACGTTCGGTTTTCCGAGCAGCACGCACGCGTCGTTCACGAGGTATCTCGTTGCGAAGTTGTCGGTCCCGTCGACCACGATATCGTAGTCCTTTATTATGTCCATCGCGTTTTCGGACGTGAGCATTGTGTTGTAGGTCTTGACGTCGATGTCCGAGTTGAGCTCCTGAAGCCTGTCCCTGGCGGATTCGACCTTCAGCACCCCGAGGGTCTCCTCGCTGTGTATGATCTGCCTCTGCAGGTTGCTGAAATCGACTACATCGAAGTCCAGTATCCCCATATGCCCCACGCCCGCGGCCGCCAGGTAAAGGGCGAGCGGCGAGCCGAGCCCTCCCGCGCCGACGCACAATACCCTCGCGTTGACGAGCTTTTCCTGTCCCTCAACGCCAACCTCCGGCATTATCAGGTGTCTTGAATAACGTCTTATCTGTTCGTTTGTGAGACCCATTCTTTTATTACCGTCCTCTTTCTTTTGTTTCCGAGCGAGGAATAAAATTAATACAGAAAACGAATACTTTCAACCCGGAATGGGGCAAATGCCGATAAGTAAAAATCCGACTTGATTATCCTGGAAACATGTATACTATATCTTAAGGTCTGAGTCCGGTTTTAACAAGTTAGATACTTTTGGTACTCTTGTGGATTCAATATTTTCGGATGCTGAATCTCCCCCGGGTTTTCGGATTTGCAGGGTTTTTCAAAAAGATTGTCAAATTGTCTTGACATCCTTTTTTGTTCATTTATATTATATGTCCCTTTGGCAAAATATCTGAAAAAGATATTTCAGATCTTTGAAAATTAAATAGCAGATGAGCGGGCGAAGAAGAGCTAAGCAATCCTTTCATAAAATCAAATGAAGAGTTTGATCCTGGCTCAGAGCGAACGCTGGCGGTATGCTTAACACATGCAAGTCGAGCGCGAAAGTGACTTCGGTCATGAGTAGAGCGGCGGACGGGTGAGTAACACGTGGATAATCTGCCTTTAGGACTGGGATAACCCTGGGAAACTAGGGCTAATACCGGATAAGACCACAGGTTCCATGGAACCAGGGGTAAAAGGCGGCCTTCGGGCTGTCGCCGAAAGATGAGTCCGCGTCCCATCAGGTAGTTGGTGAGGTAACGGCTCACCAAGCCGAAGACGGGTAGCCGACCTTAGCGGGTGATCGGCCACACGGGGACTGAGACACGGCCCCGACTCCTACGGGAGGCAGCAGTGGGGAATCTTGGGCAATGGGCGCAAGCCTGACCCAGCAATACCGCGTGAGGGATGAAGGCCTTCGGGTCGTAAACCTCTGTCAGTAGGAACGATGGGTCTCCGGGCTAATATCCCGGAGACTTGACGGTACTTACAAAGGAAGCCCCGGCTAACTCCGTGCCAGCAGCCGCGGTAATACGGAGGGGGCGAGCGTTGCTCGGAATTACTGGGCGTAAAGGGTCCGCAGGTGGCCTCGTAAGTTAGATGTGAAATCTTAGGGCTTAACCCTGAAACTGCATCTAATACTGCAAGGCTTGAGTCCAGGAGAGGTTGGCGGAATTCCAGGTGTAGCGGTGAAATGCGTAGATATCTGGAGGAACACCAGTGGCGAAGGCGGCCAACTGGCCTGGTACTGACACTCAGGGACGAAAGCGTGGGTAGCGAACCGGATTAGATACCCGGGTAGTCCACGCCCTAAACGTTGGATGCTAGGTGTGGGGATGAAAATCTCTGTGCCGAAGTTAACGCATTAAGCATCCCGCCTGGGGAGTACGGTCGCAAGATTGAAACTCAAAGGAATTGGCGGGGGCCCGCACAAGCGGTGGAGCATGTGGTTTAATTCGATGCAAAGCGAAGAACCTTACCAGGGCTTGACATACTGACTTAAGCTTATGTGAAAGCATGGAGTGGTGTGAAGCTTGCTTCATACAGTCAGTACAGGTGCTGCATGGCTGTCGTCAGCTCGTGCCGTGAGGTGTCCGGTTAAGTCCGGTAACGAGCGCAACCCCTATGTTTAGTTGCCAGCACTTAAGGTGGGAACTCTAAAGAGACTGCCGGCGACAAGCCGGAGGAAGGTGGGGACGACGTCAAGTCATCATGGCCCTTATGTCCTGGGCTACACACATGCTACAATGGCTGATACAATGGGTTGCGAAACCGTGAGGCGGAGCTAATCCCATCAAAGTCAGTCTCAGTTCGGATTGTAGGCTGCAACTCGCCTACATGAAGTTGGAATCGCTAGTAATCGTGGATCAGCTACGCCACGGTGAATACGTTCCCGGGCCTTGCACACACCGCCCGTCACACCACGAAAGTCGGTTCTACCCGAAGTGGCTGAGCTAACCCGCAAGGGGGGCAGGCTCCTAAGGTAGGGCTGGTAATTGGGGTGAAGTCGTAACAAGGTAGCCGTAGGGGAACCTGCGGCTGGATCACCTCCTTTTTCACGGAGAAAAATTGCTTTCTCGATCTTTTGCCCGCTTTATCTGCTATTAAATTTTGGTGCTTTCTCGGAGTAAAAGTGGAGTCGCCTGTTGGGTTAACTGACGGGCCTATAGCTCAGCTGGTTAGAGCGCACCCCTGATAAGGGTGAGGTCGGTGGTTCGACTCCACCTAGGCCCACCACCGATAGTTGATCTAATACTTGATTCTAACTTAATTGAGTCTTTCGGATTGATAGTTTAATCGGGGGTGTAGCTCAGCTCGGGAGAGCGCCTGCCTTGCAAGCAGGAGGTCGGCGGTTCGATCCCGCTCACCTCCATTACATTGCAAACAAAGCAAATGTATATTTGCATAGATCTTTGACAATTTCATATTGTGCTGAGTAATCGAGCGTGCTTGATTATGCGGTGATTTTCATACCTTGTAGTTAAGATACTTAGGGCAGATATGTGAATGCCTTGGCGACGGACGGCGATGAAGGACGTAGTAAGCTGCGATAAGCCTCGGGGAGCCGCTAAACAGGCTGTGATCCGTGGATTTCCGAATGGGAAAACCTGGCCGAGCAAACCTCGGCCATATTAGGGTGAATACATAGCCCTAATAAGCAAACGAGGGGAAGTGAAACATCTCAGTACCCTCAGGAAGAGAAATCAACCGATATTCCCTTAGTAGCGGCGAGCGAAAGGGGAAGAGCCTAAACCTTATACGTGTTAAAGCTTACGGGCGTTGCATATAAGGTGTCGTGGGATGCAGTTTGAAGGATCCGTAAATCCTTCGGGAAGTTACAAAACTTTATGCTAGTTGAAGCATCTGGAAAGTTGCACCATAGTGGGTGACAGTCCCGTAAACGAAAGTATTAAAGTCTTCCTTTCTGTATTCCCGAGTACCCCGGACCACGTGAAAGTTTGGGGGAATCTGGGAGGACCACCTTCCAAGGCTAAATACGTGCCGTCGACCGATAGTGAACTAGTACCGTGAGGGAAAGGTGAAAAGAACCCCGTTGAGGGGAGTGAAATAGAATCTGAAACTGTCTGCCTGCGATCGGTGGAAGGGCTATATCCTGGAAGCTTGCTTTCAGGAAACGCCTGACCGCGTACCTTTTGCATAATGGGCCAGCGAGTTATCTTCAGTGGCAAGGTTAAGCCGAGAGAGGTGTAGCCGTAGCGAAAGCGAGTCTGAACGGGGCGTTCAGTCGCTGGAGATAGACCCGAAGCGAGTCGATCTATCCATGACCAGGGTGAAGCAGAGAGAAAACCTCCGTGGAGGCCCGCACCGGTTAGGGTTGAAAACCTATCGGATGAGTTGTGGATCGGAGCGAAAGACTAAACAAGGCTCGTGATAGCTGGTTCTCCCCGAAATATATTTAGGTATAGCCTCACATGTTGGCGGGTGGAGGTAGAGCACTGAATGGGCTAGGGGGTTGAAAGACCTACCAAACCCAATCAAACTCCGAATGCCACCTTGCTTAGTGTGGGAGTCAGTCCAAGGGAGATAAGTTCCTTGGGCGAGAGGGAAACACCCCAGATCGTCAGCTAAGGCCCCAAAATTCGGGCTAAGTGGTAAAGGATGTGAAGTCGCATTGACAGCCAGGAGGTAGGCTTAGAAGCAGCCACCCTTTAAAGAGTGCGTAACTGCCCACTGGTCGATGCGACTTTGCGCCGAAAATGAAACGGGGCTCAAGCCCGGTGCCGAAGCTACGGGTTGTATTTATACAGCGGTAGGGGAGCGTTCTCAAAGGGCTGAAGGACTACCGTAAGGAGGTCTGGACTTTTGAGAAGTGAGAATGCTGGCATGAGTAGCGATAAAGGTGGTGAGAATCCACCTCGCCGTAAGCCTAAGGGTTCCTGGGGAAGGCTCGTCCTCCCAGGGTAAGTCGGGACCTAAGGCGAGGCCGAAAGGCGTAGTCGATGGAAAACGGGTTAATATTCCCGTACCACTCAATTGGAGTGAAGGGGTGACAAAGGAGGGTAGGTCAGCCGGGTGTCGGATGTCCCGGTTCAAGCTCGTAGGGGGAAGAGATAGGCAAATCCGTTTCTTCATTAACCCCGAGAAGTGAGTACGAGGGGCGTTAGCCCCATAAAGTGATTGATCCCACACTTTCGAGAAAAGCCTCGTAGCGTTGATGATTGAGTGCCCGTACCGTAAACGGACACACGTAGGCGAGTTGAGTATACTAAGGCGCGTGAGAGAACTTTGGCTAAGGAACTCGGCAACATAGCCCCGTAACTTCGGGATAAGGGGTGCCCACATTAGGTGAAAGCCCTGCGGCTGGAGCCGAAGTGGGTCACAGTAAAGAGGCGGTGACGACTGTTTACTAAAAACACAGGGCTCTGCAAAGTCGCAAGACGACGTATAGGGTCTGACGCCTGCCCGGTGCCGGACGGTTAAGGGGATTGGTCATTCTGGTTCGCCAGGAGAAGCTCAGAACCGAAGCCCCGGTAAACGGCGGCCGTAACTATAACGGTCCTAAGGTAGCGAAATTCCTTGTCGGGTAAGTTCCGACCTGCATGAAAGGCGTAACGATTGCCGCGCTGTCTCGGCCAAATGCTCAGCGAAATTGTGGTTCCGGTGAAGACGCCGGGTACCCGCTGCGGGACGGAAAGACCCCGTGCACCTTTACTATACCTTAGCACTGGATTTTGGTGCTGCATGCGTAGCATAGGTGGGAGCCTGTGAAACTCTGCTTTTGGGCAGGGCGGAGGCATTAGTGAAATACCACCCTTGTAGTATTAGGATTCTAACTGAGATCCGTAATCCGGATCCAAGACAATGCTAGGCGGGTAGTTTGACTGGGGCGGTCGCCTCCTAAAGAGTAACGGAGGCGTGCAAAGGTTCCCTCAGCCTGATTGGAAACCAGGCGCAGAGTGCAAAGGCATAAGGGAGCTTGACTGCGAGACTGACAAGTCGAGCAGATGCGAAAGCAGGTCTTAGTGACCCGGTGGTTCCGAGTGGAAGGGCCATCGATCAACGGATAAAAGGTACGCCGGGGATAACAGACTTATCTCCCCCAAGAGTCCACATCGACGGGGAGGTTTGGTACCTCGATGTCGGCTCATCGCATCCTGGGGCTGGAGAAGGTCCCAAGGGTTTGGCTGTTCGCCAATTAAAGCGGTACGCGAGCTGGGTTTAGAACGTCGTGAGACAGTTCGGTCCCTATCTGCAGCGGGCGTAGGAGACTTGAGGGGATCTGCTCATAGTACGAGAGGACCTGAGTGGACGAGCCTCTAGTGTACCAGTTGTCACGCCAGTGGCAGCGCTGGGTAGTTATGCTCGGACGGGATAACCGCTGAAGGCATCTAAGCGGGAAACCCACCCCAAGACTAGGTCTCCCAAATCTTAAGATTTCTAAAGGTCCCTCGAAGACTACGAGGTAGATAGGCACTAGGTGTAAGCACAGTAATGTGTTGAGCTGAAGTGTACTAATTGACCGTGTGGCTTAACTGCGGGGTTTTGAAAGTTACCGCTAATTTCACGCTAGAACTCAGCACAATATGTAATTGTCGAAGATCTTCTTTGTTTGTATCTTCTGACGTCCGGCTCATAACGCGTCCGGATATTCCCTAACATAAATAATTCCTGTAATCTCTTTGCATGGATTATTTTATCTTCGAGAGGGGGTGTCCCGATGTCCGTATATCTCATTACGTATGAGCTCCATTTTGATAAGGACTATCAGAAGATTCACGAGGCGATCGAATCCCTGGGGGGGTGTATCCACTGCCTCCGGTCGATCTGGCTCGTCAACACGGGTTTCTCTATTCCGGAGATTCACGAGATACTCAAGGACAAGATCGACTCCGACGATTCCCTCCTCATAATTAAACCCTCCCGCGAATGGGACGGCCTCAACCTGCCCATAGCCTGCAAAACCTGGCTCAAACATCATTTGTGAGTATTGTTGGAGGAAATATGGAAAGTTTTTGGAATAAAATTTTCGGTGTACTTCACCCCTTTTGTCAAGCTCGGTTTAAGCTGGTTTTCTGAATAGTAGGATATGTCCTACCCAAGTTTGGTGACCAAATAAAAAGGGGAGCCGAAGCTCCCCCATATATTATGTAACTTTATCAATCCGGGTTTTATGCAGTTGCTTTTCTACGACGGATTACTAATAAAGCTGATATTCCCAATACTCCGGCCATAGCGATCATCCCCCATTCGGACAATGTAGGAATATTGCTGAGTGTGCAGTCGCCGAACGTAAGGTTGCGTATACAAGATCTGCAACCCCGTTCGTAAAAGTGATACGAGTTATCGGGCTATCTGATATTACGCCAAAAAATATCCCTATTGTTGATGTCTTCTACATTTGTAGTACCTAGCAATATATCCCCGGGCCCGAAGATATCAATCTGAATATTCGTAGAACCAAAGACGCCGAAGATTTGCACACCGGCAGCATCTGTTCCGCCATTCTGGAATGTAATTTCATTATTATCGACAAGAAAATCGGCCCCTACTAGAACATTTATATTGCCAAAAAAGAGTCGGAGTGATCACAGCCAAGGTTCCATTCTCCTCCAGTAGGAATGCCTCTAAACGAGAATCCATCTATCACCGCTCCCGGCGTAAACAGTTATTATTCGAAGAACTATTAATCGGGCTCGGACAATTAATTGCATTATTCGGCGGTACAAGAGTGTTTGCAAAATCCTCCAACGGTAGAGAGGTGCATATGCTGTTAAATTGTGACTCATCACTAAAAATGGTTAAACCGTTCAATCGTATAACTTGGGCATTATTCGGTATATCTGGTGAAGTAACAATGTTTGATGGGTCCAATTCTGTGATCGATACTTGAGCTTTTACTTGAGTTGAACTGAGAGTAAATAGAACAATGAATACTAATGGTAAACAAAGTATAAAAAATCTCATAATTCATCCTCCTTTATAAAAACTCATATCTTTACCAGCGCAATTTTAGAGTAATTTAATGCAAATAGCAAATTCAGTCGTCAAATGTTATCTTGCAGTAGTTTTAGAATCCCGTCTCCTTCGCTTCATCGCTTCCCTCCTACTGTGTTTTACAGATATTTTACTTGCTTAATTCTACCAGGTTCTTAATGGGGAGCAGTATAAAGATTGGTTCATTTATATCACCAATATAATTCCTGCTGTTATTTTGAATCTTTTCATTCAAATGCTATTCTGTAGTCACTCACATGGTCATAGGCATCCCGAAAGAGAGAAAAATTCAGGAATACAGGGTAGCTCTTACGCCTGAGGCCGTGCGGGTTCTCGTCGAGCGCGGGCACAGGGTCTTCGTCGAGAAGGACGCCGGCGTCAGGGAGCGGGATACCCGACAGCGAATATAAGAAAGCCGGCGCGCGCATCGCCCGAACTGAAGAAGAGCTTTTCAAAAAGGCCGAGCTCATAGTCAAGGTAAAAGAACCCCTCCCGGTCGAATACCCGTTAATAAAAAAACATCACACAATCTTCTGCTATCTCCACCTGGCGGCTGACAATAAGCTCGTTCAGGCCCTCAAAAAGAGCGGGTGCCGTGCGATAGCCTACGAGACCGTGGAGCTCCCGGACGGCTCGCTCCCTCTCCTAGTCCCCATGAGCAAGATAGCCGGCAGGCTGTCGGTCCAGGTGGGCGTCCATTTCCTCCAGAAGTCGAAGGGAGGGAAGGGGGTCCTTCTCTCAGGCGCGGCAGGGGTGAGGAACGGCAGGGTAACCGTGATAGGCGGCGGGACGGTGGGGCTTAACGCCGTGCTCTCGGCCCTCGGTTTGGGCGCGGAGGTGACGGTCATAGATAACAAACACCAGAAGCTCGAATTCTACTATGAGCATTTCGAAGGCAGGGTGAGGACGCTCCCCTCATACCCGGAGGTGATTTCGGAAGAGCTCGGGAGTTCCGACCTCGTCGTGGGCGCGGTGCTGGTGACAGGGGCCAGGGCCCCGAGAGTGATAACGAAGGAGATGATAGCCGGTATGGAGCCTGGGAGCGTATTCGTGGACGTGGCCATAGACCAGGGCGGGTGCTCGGAGACCAGCATACCGACCACGCACGACTCCCCCGTATACAAGACGCTCGGGGTGACGCACTACTGCGTTACGAACATGCCGGCGCTCGTCTCGGTTACTTCGACCTATTCCCTTTCCAATACGATACTCCCCTATGTGGCGGTGCTCGCCTCAGGCGGGACCCAGCAAAACGAAGCGCTTTTAAAGGGCATAAACGTGGATAACGGCGAGCTCAGGATTAACGTCGGCTAGTATTTCGCGTTCAAACGGATAACGGATAGATATTGTTTCATTCGGGATAAATTGCATGGCATTATGGATAATTACAAGAATGTTGACAATTTGTGTCACGCCGCGACAAATATTAGTCGAAGAAGTTTTGCCGCCGCCGGTTCGTCAGGCTTAAATAACTTTATTTATTCATAATTTGGATTTTCTGGAGGTGGCATAAACATTGCAACTTTATATTTCGGGGTTATTCTCAGAATCTTACCGTTAATTGCTTATCGGAGGAAAAATATGATGGTTAGTTATGGGAAGCTTACGACAAGGTTTTTTTTCGCCTTCTTACTTATTCTTGTTATCTCTTCCATCGAATACATGTCCTATGCTGAAGAAGAATATGTTACGGACGAGCTGATCGTAAAAATGAAGGGCGATACGAGCCAATCGGCTGCCGTATCCCAAATTCAATCGAGGGGCGCCCACGTAAGAAAGTCCTTCACCGACCTCCGGCTAATGCTGGTTCAGGTAGCGCCCGGGGATACGATTGAGGACTTGCAGACGGCGCTCGAAGCCAATCCCGATGTCGAATACGTCGAAAAGAATTACATAGTTTATGCGGACCTGACCCCTAACGATCCGAGATACGATCAGCAGTCTTATTTAAGCGTAATTGACGCCCCTCTGGCATGGAACTCCGAAACGGGGGAGTCGAACGTAGTGATCGCGGTTCTCGATACCGGGGTGGAAACGGTGCACGAGGACATCTCGGGCAAGACGCTTCCGGGCTGCAGCGTTTTAGGCAGCTTTACCGAAAATAGCTGCGGGACAAACGTGGACGATAACTACGGGCACGGGACCGGGGTTGCGGGCACGGCAGCGGCTAAAACGAACAACGGGCTGGGAGTCGCCGGCTTATGCTGGAATTGTCCGATCCTTCCCGTAAAGGTGCTGAGCGACACCGGGTCAGGATCGCTTTCGGACACGATTGAGGGGATTAATTTCGCCCGTGCTTACGCCCTGAATAATCCTACCAAGAAAGTCGTGATAAATATGAGCCTCGGCAGGGACTGTCAGTCCTCAGGGGTAACCCAGTCCGAGCAGGACGCTATTAATGCGGCGTGGAGCGCGGGCGTTCTGGTCGTCGCCTCCGCCGGAAATTCAGCAAACAGCAATCTTCAGTGTCCTGCCGCAGCGGACCATGTGATAGCCGTATCGGCGACCACGAACAGCGATACGCTTGCGAGCTTCTCGAGTTACGGGAGCTTTGTCGATATAGCCGCCCCTGGCGTAGGCATAGTAAATGCTGTAGGGACGTCTGACGTCGCCGGCAGTTTTTATGCCTCATGGTCCGGGACGTCATTCTCCGCTCCCATAGTCAGCGGCGTTGCCGGGCTTGTATGGTCGGTCGATACATCCCTCACAAACGCTGAAGTGGATCAGATATTGAGGGATACGGCGGAGAATATCGGTTCTTCTCTCTACTTCGGGGAAGGGAGGGTAAATGCCGATTTCGCGGTTGACCTGGCCTCCTCGGGCAGTCCTGCTCCTCCGACGCCCCCTCCGGCGCCCGCGCCGACACCGCCTCCGGTGGCGAGCGGGACTCTGACCGGATTTAACCCCGGAACGGCAGGGGTCAAGAATTCATTGACCGTGACAGGCGCTCCTAAAGGCGCAGTCGTGAGATTCTACTATTCGAGATATACGGGCACGTCTTCCATTACCAGCGGGGTGTGCAAAGGGAAATCGCTAAGTTTAAGAAGCCCGATATCGCTTGGATCGGCTGTCGCGGATTCGACCGGGAAAGCCACCATAAATCCCACACTGTCGAGTACCCTGGGCGGAAGGACAATATACGTTCAGTCGAGGGTAGAGGCATCGGCTTCATGCAAGATTACGAACCGGGTGAAACAGACGATCAAGAGAAAATCGGGGTCTTCAGGCGGATCGTTCATTTTCTGGTAGGTCCGAGCCGTTAGTTTCGTATGCAGCCCTGACCGTGATTTGATCTGAGTCCGGGGTCCGGTACAATACCACGGTCGTCCGGAGCGGTTAGGGGTATCTTATCCGGCAAAGCTATCGGCAGGTTGAATTTTTTCGAAAATTAATTATCCAGTCCCGGCTGCCGCAAAATTTCCGGTTAAATTTAATAATCCGATAGCCATAAATATGGCCCGGCGGCTAAATGCCCGACATTTGCCAATTTCCGTGGGAACTTGACACGGATATTTTTATCTAAATACTATAAGACTTCATGACGAAAATTCTCGCGGTCCTGATTCTCACCGTTTCTCTGCTCTTCGTAATAAATTGCGGCTCGAAAAAAGTTCCGAAGGACCTTACGGACGAGCAGCTCTATGACGCCGCGATAAAGGAGCTCACTGCGGATAAAGGCGGTTTCCCGTGGATTTTCAGGGGCAGGGATTATGACATGATCTTCACCTACCTGAAAGAGATACAGCTGAGATACACATACAGCCCGTATGCGGCGCTCGCCGAGCTCAGGACGGGTGACGCGTACTTTGAAAAAGAAGAGTATGAACAGGCGGCGATCGAGTACGAGGAGTTCCTGAAGCGGCATCCCGGCCATGCGGAAGCCCCCTATGCCACGTACAGGCTCGCCCTGTCCTATTATAAGGAGATAAAGAGCCCGGACAGGGACCCCCTCAATACCAGGCTCGCCCTCCAATGGTTTAATACCTTTATTGAAAAATACCCGGATTCCCCGCTCGTGCCCGACGCACGCGAAAGGGCCCTCCGATGCCGGGACAGGCTTGCCCGCAGAGAGATATATATAGGCAATTTTTATTCGCGTCGTGATAATTACAAAGCCGCGGCAGACAGGTATAAGATCGTGGTAGAGGATTATAACGATACCCAGAGATACCAGGAAGCGCTCTATCTCCTCGGCAAGTCGTACGCAAAATCAGACCAGTATGATCTCGCGAGGCAGACCCTCAACCGCCTCGTTCAGGAATTCCCCAATGAAAAGTATTCCGGCAAGGCCACCTCGCTCTTGAACGATATACAGGGCAAGACCGCGCCTCCCCCAGAGGAAGAAAAGAAGGAAGAGCCCGCACAACCGCAGCAAGGATGAGAATTCTCCACTGTGTCTTTCTCGTTTTAATGTTCTTTGCCGTCTCTTGCGGCAGCGATCAGGACAAGGCGATCGAAGAAGTCATGTCCCTGAGGACGCAGGCTTTCGAGACGAAGGACGTGGACCTCTACATGACGCTGATCGCGCCCGGTTACAAGCAGGAGAAGAAAGGCAAAATCATCGGACCCGGGGAGATTAAAAAGAATTTCGAGGTAAACGTAAAGCTCTTCGATACCCTGCATATCACTCATACCGACAGGACCGTCTATCAGGACGGCGACAGGGCCGAGGTCTTTCAGAAAACACTCGTCGATGCAGAGGACGACGAAGGCAAAAGCAAGCTCAGGCTCAAGGAAAAGATATTGCTGGCCAGGGAAAACGGTAAATGGGTGATAGTCAGGGAGTCGGACGAGGATTTATTTTACGGGTACGTTTTTGGACGCAATAAAGATTAGCCGCGCTGCTTACATGCCGAATTGCCTTTCCACCTCTTCCTGTTCCTCTTTACAGCTGATGCAGAGGGTGGTCTCCGGCCTTACCTCGAGCCTGACTTCTCCGATTTCCTCCCCGCATATCTCGCACACGCCGTAGGTCCCGTCTTCCGTTTTTTGTATCGCTTTTTGTATTTTTTGTATCAGCTTTCTTTCCCTGTCCCGTTTCCGGAGCTCTATCGTCTGGCTGGACTCCGAGAGCGCCCTGTCGAGCGGATCGGGAAACGTGCCGTCGCCTTCGCTCATTCGCGTAACGGTATCGTCGGCGATACCCAGCAGGCCGCCCATCTTCTTAATGAGAATTTCCCTGAAGTGCTTGAGCCTTGGCTTATCCATCGAAAAATTATATCACTTATGGCAAATGCTGTAAAACGCGGCCCGGGCCTGTGTCCGGTCATCGATCAAACGCAATCGCATATCGAGTATCCCGGAAGGGAGCTGAATCCTGCTGATTATGCAGTTGGGATTTCTCTGTTATTATAATGGACTATACGGAAAAACCTCACGGGGGATTATTGTACAAATTATCTAAAATCAGGTTCAGGACGTCGGAAAACTCGGTTGCGCTCTTCTCCGACTTCCTTCTCGGGCTGGGCTCTCTCGGAGTTTCCGAAGACGTGAAGGAGGACGGGGTCTATGAGATCTCTTCATACTTCCCTATGGAGACCGATTTGTCGTCCGTAATGAGAAGCCTCGGGGACTATGCGGAGTTTGTCGAGGACAGCGTTACCGGGGCAAAATTAGTTACTTTGGGGGTGGAGCACATAGACCGCTCCAGCTGGGAGATTTGGAAGACGGTCCTGACCAAGGTAAGGGCCGGCGAAAAGGTCGTGATCGTGCCGCCGTGGGAGAAACACGCGCCCGAAGCAGGCGAGGTGGTAATCGAGATAAATCCTTCGCTTGCATTCGGGACGGGACACCACGAGACGACAAGACTCTGCATCGCCTTCATCGAGGATATTGTCAAGGCCGGGAATGTGAAGAGCATGCTCGACGTCGGATGCGGGAGCGCGATTCTCGCAATTTCCGCTTATAAGCTCGGCATTGAAGACGTGACGGGTTTCGATACCGATCCTATCGCTATCGCGGAATCGAGAAAGAACGCGGAAAGGAATGCCGTGCTCGGCAAGATAAAGTTCTTTTGCGGCTTTATTCAAAGCGTCCGCGGCGTTTATGACCTTATCGTCGCTAATGTCTATCTGGAGCCTATATATCACATGAGAGGGGAATTTAAGTCCAGGCTCGCTCCGGGGGGCACACTCGTTATTTCGGGTATCCCGTGCAGAAGAAGGGACGAGGCCTTAAGATGCCTCGTCGGCGCCGGATTCAGGCTCGACAAGGAAACGATAGAAGGCGAATGGGTCGCGTTCGGGTTCAGGCTCGATTGATGACAAGGCACGCCCCGGTATTCTTCCGGGCGAATCCATGATAAAACTCGATGGGCGGTATGCATGTCTACTTTTAATACTATAGAGTGGAAAGAGAACACAGTGGTGATGATAGACCAGACCAGGCTGCCCGGAGAGGAGTCGTACGTCGAATGCAGGACGTACGAGGACGTGGCGGATGCGATAAAACGCATGGTCATCAGGGGCGCCCCGGCTATAGGCGTTGCGGCGGCCATGGGCATCGCGCTCGGAGCGATTAGCCTGCGGACGACTAAGAGAGACGAATTCACAGCCGAAGTAAAAAGGATCGCGGGGGTGATACTGCGGACGAGGCCCACGGCGGTAAACCTTGCCTGGGCCGTAAAAAGGATGCTCGGGATTCTCGACGAGGCTGAAGGGGATGTGGAGCAGCTAAAGTCGAGACTCGTCGGGGAAGCCCGGTACATGCTTGAAGAAGATATAGATACATGTAAAAGGATCGGACAAACCGGGGCTGAGCTCATTAGAGACAACTCGATAGTCCTGACCCACTGTAATGCCGGCGCGCTTGCGACCGGGGGTTACGGGACCGCTCTCGGCGTTATAAGGGCGGCTGTAGAGGGGGGTAAGAAGATAGAGGTCATTGCCACCGAGACGAGGCCTTTCCTTCAGGGCGCCCGGCTCACCGCGTGGGAGCTCGACAGGGACGGCATACCTGTTTCCCTGATCACCGATAACATGGCGGGTTATATAATGAGCAAGGGTATGGTAAACGCCGTTGTCGTGGGGGCCGACAGGATCGCGGCGAACGGGGACGTCGCGAACAAGATAGGGACTTACACCCTATCGGTTCTCGCAAGATCCCATAATATCCCATTTTATGTGGCGGCCCCGATGTCGACTATCGACTTCGATTGCCCCGGGGGGGAATCCATTCCCATCGAAGAAAGGAACCCCGATGAGGTCACCCATATATCCGGCATCAGGATAGCGCCCGAGGTAAATGTCTATAACCCGGCCTTCGATATAACGCCTAACGAGAATATCAGCGCGATAATAACCGAAAAGGGTATCGTGGTGAAACCTTTCGCTGTGAATCTCCTGAAGCTGCGTGAATAGCCGGATTGCTATTGTCTTTCCAGGTCTTCCTGGCAGGAAAGGCATAGCTTCGTGAACGGCATGGCTGCGAGCCTTTCCCTGTCGATTTCCTCTTCGCACGACTCGCATATGCCGTAAGTCCCCGTCTCGATCCTTTTTAACGCGTCGTCGACATGAGTGAGCTTTTCCCTTTCTCTGTCGGCGAGCATGAGGGCCAGCTCCCTGTCCCTGTCCGTCGAGGCGTGGTCGTAGAAATCCCCTATGTCGAACTTCAGATGGTCGGATTCCGCTCTCATCGTTTGTGTTACTTCCAGAAGGAGCTCCTTCCGCATCTGGAGGAGCATCTTTTTAACATCGTCCCGCCAATCCTTCCTCGGCTTTCTCGTTACTTTCTTCTTCGGGGGTGCTTTTTTTGTGCTCTTGGCCATGGTGATAAGGGGTCTCCTTATTCATTAGTAGATTACTTAAACGCCTGTAACGGCTTCTATATTAAGACCGAATCGTGAAACCAGACCCGAATAAATCACTATCCGCTCAATCTGAAATCAAAAGCAAAGGTGTATTAAGATAAGTACATTAATCGGTTTGTCAAGAGTAAATTTCCCCCCGCAAAGGCCTATGCCGCCTTCATGCGCGCAGTCATTAAAGGAAAATTGACGGATCGCCCGGACTTGAACGATAACCTGTTTTTTACATCCGGCCGGCTCGTATTCCGGCGGATGAGTCTTCTTGCCCCGGAAACTTACTGGTTAGGGGTGCTTCCGATACGCGTTATCCCGCTCACTGCTTGTAAAACTTCTTTTCCCAATCCTTGTGCCTGACTTCCGCTTCTTTTATCAACGGGGCGAAGGACGCGGCGTTTATGAGGAATTCGTTCAGCATGTTGAAGGGGAACCTCACCGGACGGACGAAGTCTACGAACAATACCGCCCTGAAACCGTTTGTGTCGTTCCAGACCTCGTGTTCGAACGTGTCGTCGAATATAATGCTGTCTCCCTCGTCCCAGTGGGTCACTTTATCCACGATTCGGATGCGGCACTTCTCTTTGGGTTCAGGCACTATCAGGCCCAGGTGATAACGCAGGACTCCGTTATAGGGCCCTTTGTGCGCCGGGATGTGCTTCTTCGGGGCGAGGATTGAATATAATGCCGTTTTCATGCCCGGTATCTTCTTTAAAATGCGGGTCGTTTCGGGACATCTGCTCGAGTTTTCATCGCTTTCGAGACCGTATCCGGCGAGGAAGAAGGTTTTCCAGAGGTTGTCGGTAGTTATCGTTTTCACTTCCGGCATGATCTCGTGAAAGCTAGGGAGGTCCTCCTTTCTTTCCATTACCTTGTCGAGCTCGGCCCTGATTTTTCTCCATTCCTTTTCAACCTCGGCGACCCAGGGAAAGGTCTTCTTGTCATAAATCGGAAGGTTCCCGTTCTTTGCGAACAGGATGTTTGTGTTTTCCACGAACTTGATGACCAGGGTCATCAGTCCCGGCATGTACTCCTTCACTTCGTAATCCGCCTGGAACTTACTGCCGTTTCCGTTTTGCCCTGTCTGCTTCGTATCGTTTTGAGTAGGATCTGCCATGTTAATTCCCTTCCTGCGCGATATTATTTTAGGTTACTGCTCTTGGGATCGACTCTCCGTAATTTTATCATATCTTCCATCTGATGGATTAAAAACATTACCATTGCGGCAGTCAGGATGCCGAGCACCCAGGGGTATCCCCCGACTATCGCAAGAACGAGGAATGCGAGGGAATAGAAATTTCTTCTGCCCATGGGCCGTATAAGCTTGATAAACCTCCGCGCGAGCGACAACTTCTGCCCCTCAACTAGTTTATCGACATCGAAGTAAGTTACAAGGCTCCCCGAATTCGTATATTTCTTGAGGAAGTAGAACGACCATACTACGAAAAATATAAATATGGACAGGTTTATCGCGCCCAGTATTATCGCGAGCGGACTCTTTGATATGGCGTAATACCCGATCGGGACGCCGATCATGAAAGACAGGATCGTTACCTGGTCGGATATCGTATCGACCCATTGCCCCCTATACGTCTCCATAAGCTTGACGCGGGCGACCTCCCCGTCGCACCTGTCGAGGATAGTCGCCGCCTGCATGCAGAGCGCGCCCCACACCGGATGTCCGATCGCATAGAACACCCCGCACAGCACCCCGATCACGTTGATGAGTATGCTGATCATATTCGGCGTGAGCGGGGTCTTGACCAGGAGCCTGCTTGTCGGGAGCGATATCTTGCTGTTGATATTTCTCGACAGCCAGCCCGTCGCAGTCTTGCCGACGTGAGCGAATATCATGTCCTCGGCTTTTTCGGCGTTATTTCTGTCCGAATCGAGACGCATCCAGTATGAGTCAGAGAACTTCCTCAACTTGACCTTGTCTCTCCCCATGTGCTCCTGGACGAACGATCTGACGGACATCGAATCCATGATGGATTTCTCGAGCAGCCTGCCCGACGCTATGAAGGCGCCTACGGCTTTCCCTCCTCTTGAAAAAACATCCGAGATTTCGTCGCCGTCCGATTTGATCCAGGCGTCGTCGATGGAGTCCGCCAGCACCAGGACCTCGTCCGGCCCGCATCCGGGCTCCATAAAATTCGAAAGCCCGCGCGGGGTCGTTACCAGGTTGGATTGGATAATCAGGGAGTGATCGGGACCGAGGCTCATCTCCGAGCCCAGGGGATGCCAGCTTATATCGCTCTCTATGCGTTTATCGCCCGACAGGAGGTCTTTTAAAGAGGAGTCGCCCTTTTCCGTTATTATGGTGAATTTCTTAATACCGGCTCTTTGAGCGGTGATGACGAGGCGTTTGATTTGAGGGAGGGAGCCGAATACGGTCTTTCCATGAAGGCTTAGCTTCTCTTCTTCTATACCCGTACCAGCGGCAACGACTATTGCATGGTCCATTTTCTCAGCTAGTTTCTACAACTCGCAGGACCCGTTCCTGATAAGATTTCTTAATGAATTTATTCGAATTGAATCTCGCCTTAAAAAGGTCGCTTGGGTAGTCCACGTCCATCCAGAAGAGGTCGTTAATGTCGAGCGATTTTACCTTGTAGCCCTTCTTGATGAGCCTGTGTATCGCGGAGATATACCATTTGTTCTCGGCCCCGACCGTCCTCATCTCTTCTTCGATCGCTCTTTTCATAAGCTCGACGCCCGTGTCCCTGAAAACCCTGACGCCTACCGATTCCGCGGACGCCCTGTTCGTGAGTGTCTTGCTTATATCGACTATCTTGGTCTCCTTTATCACGACCTTCATGTCTTCGTCTTCGTAGCTCGATTTCCGTTTGATCGGGAGACATATCTTTTCGTCCCTCATTCTCAGGGCCTGCTCCAGGACCTCTATCTCGAATACGTCGTCCCCGTTCATTACCACTATGTCGTCGTCCATCTCTCCCCTTGCTATCCAGAGGGATATAAGGCTGTTCGTCGTTTGATAGAAGGGGTTATAGAGTGTCTTGATCCGCATCCCCAGCCCGTCATAGTTCCTGAGGAAGTTCTCGACCTTTTCAAATCCGAATCCGACCACGATTACGACCTCGTCTATGCCGCAGTCGCGCAGATGGTTGATCTGGTGCTCAAGGATTGTCTCGCCGCCTATATCAAGTAAGCATTTCGGAATGTATTTCGTGTAAGGGTAAAGCCTTTTACCTCTACCAGCTGCGAGTATGACAGCTTTCATATAATTTTCTCCGCTTGAGAAGGATATGTTAGAACTATTTTTGTTAGAAGTAGTATAGAAGGATCCGCGGAATACGAATCCTGTATCCTTTCTCCTCCTTTAATACTAGCTAACATTTATAACCTCCAGAATGACTTCTGTCAATATTTATGATGTAATTCGTGCCCTTAAGCTTCGGATTTTATGAAAATTCATGAAAATCCGGCATATAACGGCGGCAGCGCACAAAAAAATCGTTTGTCCAGACAAGTATAAGGTCAAAATCCGATGGGCCAAAGCCGTTTTTCCCCGCGGGGCCGGCGTGATTCAACTCTTCGCGACCTTTAACGTATTCTGTTCGGGCCCGATCCTGGTGATCCGGTTCTCTCCGTCCACGTATACGAGCTTCGGGACATGGGCTTTGCATTCGCTTTCGCTGTAAGAGGCGAAGCTTGCGACAATGAGGCAGTCCCCTTTTTTCGCCAGGTGCGCCGCCGCCCCGTTGACGCATATATCGTTCGAGCCGCGCTCGCCCTCGATCACATAGGTGACGAACCTGTTTCCGTTAGTCACGTTGAATATGTGCACCTGTTCGTAGTGATGGAAGTCCGCCGAGTCCATCAGGTCCCTGTCGACGGTAATGCTCCCTTCGTATTCGACGTTCGCGTCGGTCACCGTGACGCGGTGTATTTTGGATTTAAGAAGTGTCCTATTCATCTTAATTCCCCCTCTGGTTTAATATGCTTTAAAGCACGGTGTTATCGATCAGCCTTGTGCTGCCTATACGTACGGCCAGAGCAGCCACGTCCCCGGGCGAAGCGGTTGCCTTATCCCGGAGGGTCGCTCCGTCCCTTATTTCGAGGTAATCCACCTCGCCTATCGACGCCCCGCCGAGCACAGCGTACCCCTCCCTTACCAGGGCCGATGTGTCTCTTTCCCCCACGTCGAACCTCTTTTTTATCTCACTCAGCGCGAGCGAGAGGCATGCGGCTTTCCCCCTCTCTTCCGGCGACAGGTATGAGTTTCGAGAGCTCATGGCGAGGCCGCTTTCCTCCCTGACAATAGGCATCCCGATTATCTCCACCTCGAGATTAAGATCGCTGACCATTTTCTTTATTATCTGAAGCTGCTGATAGTCCTTTTGCCCGAAAAGTGCGGTATCCGGCTTCACTATATTGAAGAGCTTGAGCACGACGGTCGCGACGCCCCTGAAATGACCCGGGCGGAACCTCCCGCAGAGCGGTTTCTCCATCTCCGTCACATCGACATAGGTCTCGTAACCCGGCGGATATATCTCGTCCGCGCGGGGGAAGAAGGCGATATCCACGCCGGCCGACTCCATCTTTTTCAAATCGCCGTCCGTGTCCCTCGTGTAGCTGTTGAAATCTTCGCCTCTGCCGAACTGGGCCGGGTTCACGAATACGCTCGCAACGAGCACGTCCCCGTGTTTCTTCCCCTCCCTCATGAGGCTCAAATGCCCGTCGTGGAGGGCCCCCATGGTCGGGACGAACGCGATAGTTTTTCCCTCTTTTCTCAGGCCGTTCGAGAATTCCTGCATCTCCCTCACGCCGCCGATAGTCCCGATGCCCCTCGTCTCAGTCATACGAATGTTCCTCGGAAGGGAAGGCCCCCGACCTGACCTCTTCTATGAAGGCCCTCGTGGATTTGCCCACGACTTCCCTGAGCTCCGCGTACTTTTTCACGAACCTCGGCGTCGGCTCCGGCGATAGACCGAGCAGGTCGTTTATGACGAGCACCTGGCCGTCGCATCCGGGTCCGGCCCCGATGCCGATCGTCGGTATCTTTATGGAGTCCGTAATTTCCCGGGCGAGCGACCTCGGTATGCTCTCGAGGACGAGCGAAAAAGCGCCCGCGGCTTCTATCATTTTCGCGAGATCGACGAGCCTCCTTGCCTCTTTCCTCCCTCTCCCCTGTACCTTATATCCCCCCATCTCCAGCACCGACTGGGGGCAGAGCCCTATGTGCCCCATAACGGGGATGCCGGATTTATTTATCGAGTACAGGGTTTCCACGTAGTCTTCGTTTATTTCGAGCTTGACCGATTCGGCCCCGGCCTCTTTGACGAGCCTGCCGGCGTTCCTGAGCGCCTCCTCTTTAGACGCCTGGTACGACATGAACGGCATATCGGCCGCGAGGTGAGCGCGGCTTATCCCCCTCGACACTATCCTCGTGTGATAGATCATGTCCTCGATAGTCACGGGGAGCGTGTTCGGGAGCCCCTGAACCACGTTTCCGAGCGAGTCTCCCACGAGCACTATATCTACGCCCGCCTCGTCTACCATCCGGGCGGTGGCCGCGTCGTACGCAGTCACCATGACTATCTTCAGGCCCTCGGCCTTCATCGAGCGTATTACGGGGGCTGTCATTTTTTTCATTCGTCCGCCTTTCAAACAAAAAAAGCCAGATCGAGGACGGAATAATCCTCTACTGGCTTGTTTCATTCACAATTTATGCCGGGTACGGCCTGAGTTCCGTCCCACTCTTGTCATTTCAACGCTTCCTCCGTCCCGGTCTCCTTTCGGGGATCCAGGCGGTAAAACTCCTCAATCAACGAATAAATTCAATAAAGCGCGGTATAACAATAAAGAAACGTGGAAAAATGTCAAATTGCCCGTTTCACCCCGTGCCTTATGTGAACGCATCCTCTAATAAGTTTAAATTGTCACGGGAAATCCCGCAATATATATTTAGATTCTCCGGAACGGCCGAAGGATGCTGTCCCGGTGCCGGAGATTGAAGAAGGAGCGAAGCGATAATGGCTATAGAGATATATCAGGCCGACGCGTTTACGGAGAAACCGTTCGGGGGCAATCCGGCGGCGGTGTGCATTCTGCCGGGTCCAGCCGACCCCGCGTGGATGCAGAACGTGGCGCGCGATATGAACCTCTCCGAAACCGCGTTCCTGTACGGAGAAAACGGGGGTTACAATTTGCGCTGGTTCACGCCCACGGTCGAGGTGGAGATTTGCGGCCACGCGACGCTTGCGAGCGCGCACATACTGTGGGAGACAGGGCGCGTCTCCCGCGGCGAAGCGATAGAGTTCTACACGCTGAGCGGCGTCCTCACAGCCGCAATGCAGGGAGATATGATCGAGCTCGACTTCCCCTCAGAGCCGGAGAATGAAGCGGAAGCTCCCTCCGGCATTGATCGAGTCCCTCGGCGTGAAGCCCGTCTATGTCGGCAGGAACAGGTTCGATTATCTCGTGGAAGCGGGGTCCGCGGAAGAGGTGAGGGCGCTCAGGCCCGACTTCGCGCTCCTCGGCACTATCCCGGTGAGGGGGGTGATGGTCACGAGCTGCATCCGACGACGCCGAAGTACGATTTCGTCTGCCGCTTTTTCGGCCCGGCATCGGGCATCGATGAAGACCCCGCGACGGGCTCGGCATACTGCTGCCTCGGCCCCTATTGGGAAAAGAAGCTCGGGAAGTCCGAATTCCTCGCCTACCAGGCCTCCGGGCGCGGGGGCGTGATAGGGGTGCGCGTGATGGGCGAGAGGGTGAAGCTCCTCGGCAAGGCTGTTACGGTATTCAAGGGGGTCATGTGTGTTTAGCGAATCCTGAGTGATCGCGCGGCTCCCTGCCGTCCCGGCCTGGCTTGAAAATCCGTCAAGGTCATTCATAATAACAAGTCTCTCGATGATAAAAGGCGGCGTAGCCAAGTGGTAAGGCAGCGGTCTGCAAAACCGCAATGCCCCGGTTCGAATCCGGGCGCCGCCTCCATAAATTCCCATCTTGTCCAAACTCCGATCCCTGGGTTAATCTCTGATATATAGGTACTCAGGCGCGATCGTTTCTGCAATTAGGCGCTGAAATTATTCACTTACTCCTCCCCGCGAGGGGAACGAGGGCTTTAAGACGGGAATATACGTACACTGCCCGGAACGTCGACGGGCGATCGTATGTATATCTCCGTCTTTTTTTTGCCCTCCGGGGTTGAGGAGCGGAGAGAATATGGAGTGATGGGGGTTTTAAGCCCGGAGCAGGGAGGAGCGTCCGGGGATTTGTTTCGGTTTTGAATAAGCACGGTTGGGGCCCGGAGAGGGTCCGATTCAGTATGAGCGGGGGATATTTTCAGGTCCCCGACCTCGTTTTCGATCTGCCGCTCACGGCGAACGAGAAGCTCGTCCTCATTTACTTCATGAGGCGCGCCGACAGGGCGGGGAGGTCTTTCCCTTCGGTGGAAAGGATATGCCGGGACTGCGGCTTCGAGTCAAAGAACACGGCACGTAAGGGCGATAAAGAGCCTCGTAGAATGCCGGGCTCATCCGCAGGAAGCCCGTTCCCGGACGCTCTCATAACTACTTCGTCTCAAGGGATCTCTGTCGGATTATCGAAGAAGCGAAAGCGAGATACAGGAAAAGCGAGATTGCTTCGCCTGATGAATCTGCAAAATTCAGAAGATGTTTTAAAATGAGACCCTGAAACAAGTTCAGGGTGACATGTTGAAAGGAGGGTGAAGGATTCGTCACCCACCTGTTCAGAATATGAACACCCCTGTTCAGATAATGAACCCCCGGGTGTTCAAAATATGAACCCTAAGGAATACACAGTTAAAGGAAGCACGGAAAAGGAATACACAGTAAAAAAAGAGGCGCGCAAAAAGAAAGAACGCGCGCCTGAAGAAGCTCACGCTTCTTCGTCTCTTTCTCCTCCAGCCGATGATGAGCGATAACAGAGTTACGCTGCTCGACGTAGCCGATCATATGCATACGCTCACGCCTGGGGAGCGGAGGGAATTCGACAGGGAGGCGCAGAAGCTCGGGAAGCCCGGCGAGCCCGACCCGCAGCGAGAGCCTCTGGCAGAGGCGGCTTCTCAGAGTCCGCTACCTCCGGCAGCTCAGGGACGGGGGAGGGTGATCGTACCGCACACTATCCGGGGGAGGGGCGAGCAAGGGGGTTACGGGATCACGCCAACGGGTCCCCCGGCGCTCGGATAGTGACCAAGATTATTGGAATTTTCGGTCTAAATTTTATTGACTAAAAAACATCTTGCATTTGACCCTTATACCAAGAATAATGGAATTTGGGTTAATTAACATTAAAGTATAAATAATAAGACATTACTTATTTATGAGGAGGAAATCCTCCGGCAAAAGAGGCTCCTCAGAGAGCGCTGCCTCAAGCAGCTAAGGGAAGGGGGGTGATGCAGGATGCGTCCTTATAATAATTAGAATATTGTAAGTCCTTAGTAAATTCTGGTTATTTATAGGCTCGATTCGGCAGTTTTGACATTTAATCGTCATTTTGATTATAGTAAATCATCATAATATGGGGAGGTAACGCAAATGAGATTTAATACTTATATCGTTCTGTCTTTTGTACTTGTAGTTTCATTTATGGTTTCTCTGGTTGGTACAAGCTTTGCCGCTGACGAGATGGTTACCGTGCAGGGTAATGTAATTTGTTTAATACCCGATTATTCAAAGGGTACGGTAAATCCGGTAATTGCTACTGGTCCTTGTAGCAATAATCCCCCGCATGAACACATTCTAGTCAGCAAGGATAATAAAGTTTATTATCTCCAGGGGTTGCAGGAAGGATTGATGAAGGTAGCGCTCAATCCCAACCATACGGATGTAACGATCACGGGCAAAGCCGAACAAACAGCAGGCGGCTGGATTCTATTTGTAAATTAATTTCCGGCAGCTTTTTGTGAGCTTAACTGAATTTGATTTTCCGGAGCCCCGGGCTAAAAATAACTCCTTATTGGATGCCCGGGGCTTTTATACCAATGTACAAACTTACCCGAAGTATTTCGATTAATAATTCCCGTCACATTTTTGTATATGATTTTGTATAAGATCCGTTCCGGTTTCTCTAACGGGCCTTCTGTGATTGCTCCGCAGTGATTATGTATTGTGAATCTATAGAAAATCGATATTGACTTGAGGCATCTTATTTGAGATAGTGGTAGCCGGGTCTGAAGGCTGCCTGCAAAGCCGATGGAGAGGAGTTGAGATCATGGACATGAAACTCGAGGTTTTGGTGCTGCCCGTCTCCGACGTCGATCGGGCCAAACGCTTCTACGAGTCGCTGGGGTTTCGGATGGATATCGACGTAGTCGCCGGCGAGGGCTTCCGGGGGGTGCAGCTGACGCCTCCCGGCTCGGAGTGCTCGATCATATTCGGCAAGGGGATCACTTCCGCCCGGCCGGGCTCGATCGGCCACCTGGTACTGGTGGTGGACGACGTCGACGACGCCCGCGACGACTTGATCGCCCGCGGCGTCGACGTGAGCGAGGTCTTCCACTACGCCGGCGGCCCCTTCAACAACGCCGTGGAGAACCCGCGCGTCGGCGGGCGCGACCCGGAAGGCCGTTCCTACTTCTCATTTGCCTCGTTCAGTGATCCGGACGGCAACGGCTGGCTGCTCCAGGAAGTGAAGACGCGGCTTCCCGGACGGTGACGGAGCCTCTGGCCGTTATCGCGGTGAACCGGCGGGCTCCGTTCCCCCGACCCCCTATTGAATGACTAGGCAGAGGCTGTAAAATACATTCCTTTCTGTTATTATTCCTACGCAGTCTTGGAAGGCGGAATTGTCAGTAGCCCGGGTGGCGGAACAGGTAGACGCAAGGGACTTAAAATCCCTCGGGTTCGCGCCCGTGCCGGTTCGAGTCCGGCCCCGGGCACCAAAATTTGACTTTCGGATTTCGACCGTGCGGAGTGCGGAAAGGTAATATAAAAGTATGAACAACATTAATAGCAATAAAAAGGAGTTGTCACCAGAACAACGTGAAGAACTACTCAGAGCATTGAAAGCCCGTTTTGAGAAAAACATGAACCGCCATAAAGGTCTTGAATGGGCTAAAGTACAAGCAAAGCTGGAAGCTAATACTGAAAAACTGTGGTCACTCAATGAAATGGAAAGAACTGGCGGTGAACCGGATGTTGTTGGTCATGATAAAAAGACGGGCGAATACATTTTTTATGATTGTTCAGCGGAAAGTCCTAAAGGCCGCAGAAGTGTTTGTTACGACCGTGAAGCGCTGGAGTCAAGGAAAGAACATAAACCAGAAAATAGCGCTATTGATATGGCAGCTGCCATGGGCATTGAGCTTTTAACGGAAGAACAATATCGAGAGTTGCAGAAACTTGGAAATTTCGATACGAAAACGTCGAGCTGGGTGAAAACACCTTCTGATATTAGAAAACTCGGCGGCGCCCTCTTTTGCTGATCGCCGCTACGGCAATGTCTTCGTGTATCACAACGGTGCAGAATCTTACTATGCCGCCAGGGGGTTCCGTGGCTCGCTAAGGGTCTAAATTTTGCACAGACAGCTAAATTTGAATTTGAGAACGGATCACCTGAAAGAAATTTTCGCAGATTTAGGTTCGAACCTCACCCTCTTCCTATACCGCCTGTCGGAACAATGTCATAAACCGGACACGGTTCGTCCGGGAAGATATTAGTCTGTGAATGGGATATTATAGGGTAGAATTATTTTCTTACGATCCAAAAGGTGTCGGGTAAAAGGTAAATTGAAGCTCAGCAAACAGATCAGACTCGGATTCGGCCTCATGCTGGTTCTTATGTTGATCATCGGGGGGCTTTTTCTATTCAACGTTTATAAGCTGAACGAATCGGCTTTGAATCTCCAGGGCCGATATTCCACGCTGCAAAAATTGTTCTCTACCCCCGATAGTCGGTTACATTCGGAACCCGGCTTCGGGAAAGAGATAGTCGACCGCGCGGTGACGCTCGTGGACGAGCAGATAAAGTACAACTACACGTACACGCTTATCATAGTAGGCTTGGCGCTCGTTTTCGGCGGAATAATAGCGATTCTCTTTCCATCCAGAATCACAAAACCGATAGAGCGCCTGATAACGGCGACGAAGAAGGTCAAGAAGGGTGATTATTCCTACAGGATCGAGAATCCGGGGAAAGCGGATGAGATTTGCATACTGGCGGGCTCCTTCAACGAGATGCTGCAGACGATCGAAGACACGCACAGAAGCAATATCGAGCTCCTCCATCAGACGCAAAAGTTCAATGAAACGCTGAACGAGAAGGTCCGGGAAGCGACCCGGGCGATAAGGGAGCAGCAGAACGAGCTCGTGCGGGCGTATTTCGGAACGCTCGAAGCGATGATACTCGCGCTCGACCTGAGGGAGAATGAAACGGGTTATCACTCATACAGGGTCGCTGAGTACGCGGTCTATCTCGGCAAACATGCCAAGCTGACCGACGAAGAGCTGTCTGCGATGGCCAAAGGGGCACTCCTCCACGATATCGGAAAGATCGGCATTCCCGACCATATCCTGCTCAAGCCGGACAAGCTCACCAATGAAGAATGGGAGCTGATGAAGAAGCACCCTGAATTCGGCTATAAACTGCTTAAGAACATAGACTTTCTGGAGGAGTCGGCTGCGATAGTTCATATGCATCACGAGAGATACGACGGACAAGGCTATCCGGCGGGTATGTCGAAGGATGAAATACCGCTGGGAGCGAGGATATTTTCCGTAGCGGACGCGTTCGACGCCATGACTTCCAGAAGAAGCTACAGGGAGGCCCTTCCGATCGAGGAAGCGGTGCGGAGGATAACCGAAGCCTCGGGCTCACAGTTCGACCCCGGCGTGGTCGACATATTTTTAGATATCCCTATCGATGAATGGAAATACATCAGGAACCGGATAGCGGATTCGGGCTCGGAATACCTGAAACAGCTCGTGCATCAGATCAACGAATATACAGCCGAGTCCGGAGCCGGCCGGGGGACTTATTCATGAGAATGACAACGAGGCGGCATTTAATTTGTTCAGGCTCGGGTCAGTACCCGCGCCGGTTCGAGTCCGGCCCCGGGCACCATCCTTATTCAATTTCTATTTTATAAACCGCGCTATCGTTATTTCAATCCGAAGATTAAATGAGCGCGGCGTTTGTCGGATAATTCAATTCAAGTGTTTGTCTGATTTTCCCGGAAACTAATTGTGATGTTCGTTATTGTGTAAGCTGATTCTCAGTTGATGGACTTTTCCTCTTCCTGCTCCCACTCCTCTTCGTCTTCTTCGTCCCATTCTTCGTCTTCATCCAGACCGTCTTCGTCTTCCTCGTCCCATAGTTCTTCTTCGTCCTCGTCCCACTCGTCCTCATCGTCTTCCCAGTCATCGTCCTTTTCAAGCAATTCAAGTTCGATTACCATGATAATTCTCCTATAGCCGTGATTTATCTGAAACGATACACCCTGACTTTCAAATGTCAAGTAAAAAGGAAGGCCGATATTGAAGCGATTACGGAGGGAATTATTAACGGATTGTTAAGGGATTGTGAGCGGTTATAAGACGCGCTCAAAAAGTCTCTGCGACCGGGCGCGAGGAGCCGGCGAAGCTCGGGCGTTCAGCTCGCGGGATGCTCTCTCAGGAACTCCTCGAGCTTTAATACGAGCAGCTCCGAGCCTATGAATATGGGTGTTCGCTGATGCAGCTCCCTTGGCTCTATGTCCTGTATATGTTTCGACCCGTCAGTCGCCCTTCCCCCGGCCTGCTCCACGATGAAGGACATCGGGTTGCATTCGTAGAGGAGCCTCAGCTTGCCGCCGGGTGCGTCCGCGGTGGCGGGATAGAGGAATATGCCGCCGGTTATGAGGTTCCTGTGTATATCCGCGACCATCGAGCCGATATACCTTAGCGAGTAAGGACGGTCCGTAGGCTTGTCTATTGCCTTACAATACCTGATGAACTGTTTTACGCCTTCGGGGAAGCTCAGGAAATTGCCCTGGTTCACCGAATAGGTCTTTCCGGCTTTCGGTATTTTCATGTCCGGGTGAGAGAGGCAGAACTCGCCTATCGAAGGGTCGAGAGTGAACCCGTTTACGCCGTATCCCGTCGTATATACGAGCATCGTGGACGAGCCGTATATTATATATCCCGCGGCCGCCTGGCTTCTTCCCTTCTGCAGGAAGTCTTCCGCGGTAACGGGCCCTTCAGATGGAGTGACGCGTCTGTAGATCGAAAATATAGTTCCGACCGAGACGTTGACGTCTATATTCGACGAGCCGTCGAGGGGGTCTAAGGCTACGACGTAATCCGCGTCTTTAGATACTTCTTCCCGGAACGTTATGAAGTCCTTGTTCTCTTCGGATGCGACGCCGCGGCATTGCCCCCCGAGCTCGAGAGCCGCGATGAACCTCCGGTTGGCGAACACGTCGAGCTTCTTGACCTCCTCACCCTGAACGTTCGTTTTCCCCGTGCTCCCGAGTATATCGACGAGCCCCGCCTTGTTAACCTCTCTATTCACTATTTTTGCCGCGAGGCCGATGTCCCGGAGGAGCCTGGAGAGGTCCCCCCTCGCGTAGGGGAATTCGGTCTGCTTCCTTATGACGAACTCGTCTAACGTTTCAACGCCTATCATTACCCGATTATATTACCAAACTTCCGTCATTTAGAAAGCCTCGGCTTCCATACGCGGCGCGCTTCGGTAACCGCGCGGCGTGTGCGGTGCCGGTGGCGGGGGGATCAATCCTTTTTCTTTTGCGGGCCGTCATCCGGCCTCAGGATTTCCTTTACAGCGTCCGAATCCTTTATTTTCATAGCGGCGTTAAGCCCTTCTTCCCTCACCAGGTCTCTCGCGCCGTTAAAGCTCTTCTCGAAGTCCTCGGGGAGGGCGTCTCCGGCGATAAGCGCCGCCTCGTTCAGATAAGGGAGCAGCACGGAGCTTTTGAAGACGGGGTCCTGCTGCGGGTAGAAGAGACTCAGGCACGACGACAGTAAAAACGCGGTGACCGCTCCCATAACCGCCCCCACGGCCCCTCCGCATATCCTGTTGAGCCAGCTCAGCTGAAGCGTGCCTATCAGCCTGGTCGTCATCCATCCCGCCGTCTGGATGATCACATACGCCGCGAGTGCGAGCACGATGAAGCCCCCGACGTCGGCTACGGACTTGTTTTCCACAAATCTTTCCCTGATAAACACATCGCCCAGCACATCGTAAAAAATAAAGCCGATGATGAGCCCCCCCAGGAGGGCGGCGATGGAGAATATCTGGCTCACGAGTCCCCTCGAGAACCCGACGAGGGTAAAAAGAGCGATTATCGCGGCTATAGTTATATCGAGCCAGTTCATATATATACCCTGATACCGTTTCTGATTATTTCCTCCGGCTGCCGTCGATGAAGCGCCTCACGTGTACACCACTTCGAATCTCGAGCCCGAACCCGGCTCCTTCGTCACTTCGATCCTGACCGGGAATCTTTCCTTCATCTCATCGACATGGGTTATCGCCAGTATTTTGTCGAAGTCGTCCTTTATGGAATTTATCACCTGCACGAACTGGTTCAATCCGTCCCTGTCCTGCGTTCCGAACCCTTCGTCGATCACGAGGGTCCGGAGCTGCGCGCCCGACCGGTTCGCTATGAATTTCGAGATTCCGACCCGGAGCGCGAAATCTATCCTGAACGCCTCTCCTCCCGAGAAAGTCTCGTAGCTCCGCGTCCCCGACGAGTCGCCAATATAGATTTCGAGGGTCTCCTTCTCTCCCCCTTTCTGCGTCGGCCTCACCATCTCGAGGCTCAAGGCCATGCTGCCTTCCGTGAGCTTGCTGAGGATCTTGTTCGCCTCCACCTCGATCTCGGGGACCGCGTGCTCTATTATCAGCGCCTGGAGTCCGTTCTTCCCGAAGGCCTTGGCAAGCTCCTGGAATATCAGGAGCTCTCGTTTCGTCTCCCCGATCTTAATATTTATCTCGTTTCTTCTGACCGCGAGCTGCTCTATCCTTTCGAGAGCGCTTATGCCCCTGCTTATGTCCATGACCAGCCCGTCCTTTTGTTTTTTGAGCGCCGATATCCTCTCTTCGGCTGCCGACATCTTTTCCTTTATCTCCCTCGCCAGGGCTTCTATGCCGCTTAGTCCGCTAATCTCGTTTTCAATTTCCTCGAGTCTCTTCTTTCCCTCCGAGAGCCTCTCGGTCAGCTTCTTCTCCTCGCTCTCGCGGAGGCTCAAGCCGAGCCTCGCTCTCTCGAGCATCTCTTTGTCGCCGGACGCATGGTCGAGCTTTTTAAGCGCATCCTTGACGGCCCTGTGCTCTCTATCGTCATAGCCGAGCGCGTCCCTTTTCCGTTCGAGCTCTTTCCGCTCCGCATCGTACTCTTTTTTGAATTCATCGCCGGCTATCGTTTTAGAGACGCCGTCGTAACTGTTTCTGGCTTCCACTAGCTCGATTGCGGCCGCTTCCGATTCCCTGAGGCCCTGTTCCCTCTCGCCCTGCTCCTTATGCAGTCCGGGCAGGAGCTTGATCCTGGCGTCGGCCGGCGCGAGCTCTTTGTGGAGCGCTTTCTCTCTATCTTCGAGGGCCGCGATGTCCTTCCCGGCTGTCGAGTATATCGTCGTCGAGTCCCATGATCGCCGTCTTGAGTTTTTCCGCGAGGGCGGCTCTCGCCTCTTCCTCGAGCGGCGATTCGCAGAGCGGGCAGTGGGCCCCCGTGTCCCCCGCGGTAAGCACATGCAGCTTTTCTTCTTCCTCGGTTTTTCTTTTATTCGAGCTCGGATCTTCTCGCCCCCGCCGCTTCCTTCTCCCCGCCAATTCTCCTTAGCTCTCCCCTTAACGCTTCGGCCCTCCGTGAGGCCTCCGAACATTCTCCGATCCGGGCGCTGATTACCTCGATCTCTTTCCTGAGCCTGCCGGACGATGCGGCCCTGGCTTCGAGCCCTTTTATTTTCGAGGAGAGCTCATTGACCCTCATCTCGAGCTCCGCTCTCTTCTGGCTGATCTTGTGGCTGAGCGCGGAGCTCTGCTGATCCAGAATCAGGGCTTCCGCCCTTTTTTCGTCGAGCGCCCGGTCGAGGGCCGCGGCGTCCCTCCACTTCTTATAACCGTCCTCTATCTCTTTCTCCCGCGAAAGTATCTCCCGGTCTTTCTTTATGCCTTCCCCGAGGGCGAGGGCCTCTTCTTCGAGCCTGACGCATAGAGTCAGCAATGTATCCCTCTCTTTGCCCAGTCTTACGAGCGTCTCGAGCCCGGACTTTACGGATTCGAATTCCCCTATGAGACTGCCGCGTATCGTCTCGAACTCCGCGATGCCGGACGAAACGGTTTCGTCCTCTTTTCTTAGTTCGAGGAGCTTCTTTTCGATTATTTCTTTTTGGGAAATTTCACCGTCCAGCCGCGAGGCTTCTGTTTCGAGCGAGGTCACGGACACGCCTGAAGCCTGGGCGTGCTCGCGGGCTTTCCTCGTGAGCGTCTCGTATTCGTCGAGCTCGAGAATCTTCGACAATACTTCCTTTCTCTCGGCGGGCGTCCTCTTCGTAAACTCGTCGGCCATCCCCTGCAGTATGAACGACGAGCAGATGAAGGAGTTGTAATCCATCTTCAATATCTTCTCGATTGTGACCTGAGCCTTAGCGCCCTGGTCGAGCGGTCTGTACGAGCCCGAGCCGCCGTCGAACACCTGGAGGTCTATCGAGCCCTGCGAGCCGCCCTTTTTTTTCGATATGGTCCTCAGTATCCTGTACCTGTTCCCTTCGGATTCGAACTCCAGCTCGACGTGCGATTCGGAAGCCCCTCTTTTTATTACCTCTTCCTTGTTCTTGACCCTGCACTTGCCCCATAGCGCCCATGTGAGGGCGTCTATCAGCGCCGATTTGCCGTGCCCGTTCCTTCCCGAAAGACAGGCGATGCTGAAGTCCCTGAAATCGAGTGTGGAGGTATTTTCTCCGTAGCTCAAAAAGTTTCTAACGCTCAGCGTAAGCGGGACCATCGGTTAATGCCGACCCTCGGATAACATATCAGTTAATATAACATTTACTCAAAATATCACATCTTTTAGGCTCTTTGACTTATATTAACTGTTCAGATAACTTAAACTGCGATGGAATTTTCCGATATCCTTTCCATTATAAATCCGGAGCTTGAAGAGGTCGAAAGGGAGCTTGAGGCCAATATCAAATCCCCCGTGCCTCTCGTTTACGAGATTTCCAAGTACCTGCTGGGGAGCGGCGGAAAGAGGTTACGTCCTTCTGTTCTTCTCCTTTCGAGCGGGGCCTGCGGTCTTATGGACGGGAAAGAGAGGATATATTCCGCCGCCGCGCTCGAGCTCATTCATACGGCCACGCTGCTGCACGACGACGTGGTGGACGAGGCAAAGCTGAGGCGCGGGAAAACCGCCTCGAACGTGGTCTGGGGCAATAAAGCGACGGTGCTCGTGGGCGACTTTATGCTCGCCAGGGCGCTCGGCCTGATACAGTCCTGCGGCAACCTCGAGCTTATCAAGGCTGTTACCGACGCCGCCGCGAAGCTCGCGGAGGGGCAGGTGCTCGAGGTCATGAGCGCCAAAAACATGCTGGAGGTATCCGAAGAGGTGTGTTTCGGAATCATAGAGAACAAGACCGCATCGCTCATAGAAAGCTGCGGGAGCGTGGGGGCCATACTCGCAGGCGCCGACGAGACGGTAAAGCGCTCCGTCGGGCAGTACGGGTTTAACATAGGGGTGGCCTTCCAGCTCGTGGACGATGCGCTCGATTACTCGTCTTCCGAGAAGGAGTTCGGGAAAGGGGTCGGCCAGGACCTGATCGAGGGCAAGATGACCCTCCCGCTGTTTTATTCGATCGACCGGGCTACGGGCGCGGAGAGGACGAAGGCAAAAGATATTCTTCTCGGGAGGGACGGTCTTAACGAAGGCGACCTCGGCTTTGTAAGGGACCTCGTCGAAAAGTATGAAGGCGTCGAAAAAACCAAACTGGTGGCGAAGAGCTTCATACACAAAGCCAGGAGCGCGATCTCGTCCCTGCCCGGGAGCACCTGCAAGGAGTCTCTCGGCATGCTAGCCGATTATGTGGCGGAAAGGAAAAACTGAGAAGCCCCGGGAGTACTCTATTCGGGCTTGATTTCAAACATCATAACGTAGGCGTCTTCCCCGGTGTCGGAATAATATTTCCTTCTCGTATGGATAGTTTTAAAACCCATTTTCTCGTAAAGGCTCCTGGCCTTTGTGTTCGAAATCCTGACTTCGAGTATCGCGTATTTCAGGCCGCTCCGGGCGGAGTGCCCTATACAGTCCCGGAGTAGCCTCTCGCCGAGACCCATGTTCCTGAAGTCCGGGTGCACGGCTATATTGAGGATATGGACTTCGTCGTATATCGTCCAGGTCACGATGTATCCGGCCACCATTCCCCCGAACCTGATAACCCTGTTGTAAGACCTCTCTGATTTTAATTCGCGCTCGAAGACCCGTTTCGGCCATGGAGTGGGGAAGCTTACGTTCTCTATCGAAACGATACCGTCCAGGTCCTCGGGGGTTATCCTGTCGATCTCGAATTTGGGCGCGTTTTCCATATTATTATTTTTTCAGGTTAGCGATAATATGTCCACAGCATTTTTTAATTTCATAGTCATTTCCCGAAGCATGTCCTCAATAGTTCCCCGGCTGCGGGTTTATTCCTGCGGGACAATTTTCATAACCCGTGAGCGGGGTCAGGCTTTACCCCTGACGTTGCCGATCAGTATTTTGAGTACTTCCTGTGCCGCTTTTGAAATGACGGTGCCCGGCCCGAAAACGGCCGTGACACCCGCGCTGTAAAGAAATTCGTAATCCTGTTTGGGTATCACTCCGCCTATTACCACCATTATATCCCCCCGCCCCATATCCTTTAACTCCTTTATCAGCTCCGGGACGAGCGTCTTATGACCCGCTGCGAGGCTCGATATGCCTACGATATGCACGTCGTTTTCGACGGCCTGGCGAGCCGCTTCGAGCGGTGTCTGGAAGAGCGCTCCGATATCGACGTCGAATCCCATATCGGCGAAGCTCGTGGCGATGATCTTGGCGCCCCTGTCGTGGCCGTCCTGCCCCATCTTCGCGACCATTATCCTGGGCCTCCTGCCTTCGAGCTTGGCGAACTCGTCCGCAAGCTCCCTCGCCTTCCTGAACCCCGTATCTTCCGACATCTCTCCCGAATATACCCCCGAAATAGTGCGGATCACGGCCTTATACCGTCCGAACACCTTCTCGCACGCGTACGATATCTCGCCGAGGGTCGCGCGCTTGCGGGCCGCTTCCACGCTGAGCTCGAGCAGGTTCCCCTCGCCCGTCTCGGCGCATTTGGTAAGCGCGTCTAAAGCCGCCCTGACGGCGTCCGGGTTTCTCGCCTTCTTCAGTTTCCTCAGGCGCTCTATCTGCGCCGACCTCACGGCAGTGTTATCGACCTCTAGTATGTCGATCCCCGCGTCTTCGTCCGTAATGTATTTATTGACGCCGACTATCGTGTCCTGGCCCGAGTCTATCCTCGCCTGCTTCCTTGCGGCGGCCTCTTCAATCCTCATCTTGGGCAGGCCGGTCTCGATGGCTTTCGCCATCCCGCCCAGCTTCTCCACTTCCTCTATGAGCGCCCAGGCGCGGTGAGCGATCCTGTCCGTAAGGTATTCAACATAATAAGACCCGGCCCAGGGGTCAATAGACCTGCATATATTCGTTTCCTGCTCCAGGTAAATCTGCGTGTTCCTCGCTATGCGCGCCGAGAAATCGGTCGGGAGCGCTATGGCCTCGTCGAGCGCGTTCGTATGGAGCGACTGCGTGCCGCCGAGAACGGCGGCCAGGGCCTCGACGCATGTCCTCACGGCGTTATTGAAGGGGTCCTGCTCGGTCAGGCTCCAGCCGGAAGTCTGACAGTGCGTCCTGAGCGCCATCGATTTCGGGTTCCCGGGGTTGAACCTTTTGATTAACTTGGCCCAGATCATCCTCGCCGCCCGCATCTTCGCTATCTCCATAAAGTGGTTCATCCCGATGCCCCAGAAGAACGAGATCCTCGGGGCGAAGTCGTCGATATCGAGGCCGGCGTTTATCCCCGTCCTCACGTATTCGAGCCCGTCGGCGAGCGTGTACGCGAGCTCTATGTCCGAGGATGCCCCCGCCTCTTCCATGTGATAGCCGCTCACGCTTATCGAATTGAATTTCGGCATGCGCGCTGCGGTGTATTTAAATATGTCGGCGACGATCCTCATCGAGGGGTCGGGCGGGTAGATGTACGTGTTCCTGACCATGAACTCTTTCAGGATATCGTTCTGTATGGTGCCGCTCAGATTCTCCGGGCCCACGCCCTGCTCCTCGGCCGTTACTATGTAAAAGGCCATTACCGGGAGCACGGCGCCGTTCATCGTCATCGAAACCGATATCTCGTCGAGCGGTATCTCATTGAAGAGTATCTTCATGTCGAGGACGGAATCTATAGCGACCCCCGCCTTTCCGACGTCTCCCGTGACCCTCTCGTGGTCGGAGTCGTAGCCCCTGTGGGTGGGGAGGTCGAAGGCCACGGAGAGCCCTTTCTGTCCCGCCGCCAGGTTCCGCCTGTAAAACGCGTTCGATTCCTCCGCCGTCGAGAACCCCGCGTACTGGCGTATCGTCCAGGGGCGCGTCAGGTACATCGACGGATACGGGCCGCGGAGGTAAGGGGGCAGGCCCGCCGCGTAGCGGAGGTGCTCCATTCCGAGGAGCTCCTCTTTGGTGTAGGCGGGGCGGACCGAAATATCCTCCGGGGTCATCCATTCCGAATCGGCGGAGCGCATCCCGGCCCCGGATTCAGCCCTTTTTCTTCTATAGTCGAGCTTCGAAAAATCGGGTCTCAAATTAGTTATCCTCTCCCTTCTTTCTTATGCCCGACAGCTCCTGATACTTTCTCAGAATCCGGAGGGCGTTCGAGCGGGCGTGTATGAAGTCGTCTATCCCCGATGCCTTGAGCGCTTCGGAGTGCTCCCCCGGGTTCCCGGCAATCAATATGCGTATGCCGGGGTCTTTCTCTCTCAGCATTCCGCAGATACCGGGCGCGAGCTCCGGGTATTCCCTGTCCGAGCTGCAGATGACGACGATCTTCGTCCCGCTTTTGAGCGCGGCCTTCACGCCATCGTCTATAGAGTCGAATCCGGGGTTCTCCAATATCCTGAATCCCGCGCACCCGAAGAAATTCGCCGCGAACGCGGCCCTTGAGTTCCGCATCGACGGATTCCCGACCGGCAGTAAAAAGACGGCAGGGATTACGCCGGCTTCCTTTTTATATTTCAGGGCCGCTAACCGCAGCTCCTCAAAAGGCTCCCCGCCCCTGTAAGGGCGGAGGGGCGTTATTACGAGCTCCGGCCTTACAGGCTTATCGGGCAAAACGTCCCCGAGGAGGGACTTCTTCCCGGCCATGCAGCCTATGAGCTCTTCCATAAAATCTCTGGAACCCGCGTTCGCTCTATGTGCTGTAACTCCCGATCTCCTGAGCGGCTTTTCGGAGATTCCGCGGTCTATCTTCTTCGGACCCTTTTCGCCCGGGTTCGGGTACCGGTTGGTGCCGAGCAGTATCGCTTTTCCGGACGCGATGTCGCTATCCCTTTCGTTTCTCGTCTTTTCTATCTCGTCCTGTACGAAGCCGGACCTGAGCGCCTCCGCCAATCCGCCGATGCCCTCTACTTTCTTGAACAGCTCCCATGCCGCCTCCGCGAGCGAGTCGGTGAGCCTCTCGATATAATAGGAGCCCCCCGACGGATCGGTTACACGGTCGAGGTATGATTCATGCTTGAGTATGAGCTGTGTATTCCTTGCAAGCCTTCGGGAAAATACATCCGGCCTGCTGTAACTGGAGTCGAACGGCAGCACGTTCAATGACTCGCTCCCTCCTATCGCCGCGGCCATGGCCTCGACAGTGCCCCGCAGCATATTGACGTACGGGTCGAATACGGTCTTGTTCCACGAGGAAGTCCTCGTATCTATCCTCATTTTTTTCGAGGATTCGATTTCGGGCCCCGTACTCCTCGATAACGTACGCCCACAAGAGCCTCGCGGCGCGGAGCTTCGCGATCTCGATGAAGTAGCTTGAGCCTATGGAGAAAGAGAATCTCATGTGAGGGGCAATCCGGTCAGCCGTCAGATCCATTTTAGTCAGGCGGTCCATGTATTCGACCCCCGACGCCAATGTGAAGGCGAGCTCCTCGGTCGCCGAAGCGCCCGAATCGTGGAAGTGATGCCCGGATACGTTGAGCGCTCCGTAGGAAGGCATGTTCACGTTCAAATACGAGATCATCGATCCGATTTCTTCGAACGCCCGGCGCTCGCCTGCCGGGAACGAACCCCCGGTCGCAAGTGATTTCAACGGGTCCGCATCCACCGAGCCGCTTAGCTTCTTCTTGTCTATGCCCCTTCTCCCGGCTTCCAGAATTAACAGCGACAATATCCCGGAAGCCCCGAGACCGCACCTGAAATGGACCGGCACGTCTTCGAGGGGGATGTCTTTCAATAATAGAGTCATATCCCGGGCGCTCTGTATGGGGATGCCCGATATACGGCCGTGCCCCGCCTCGCAAACGAACGTGAGGGACTCAGCCCCCATTCCGAGGCTATTGAGAGCGAGCCTGTTCGCCTCTTTTATGCTTCCCGAGGTTATATATTCGTTGATCTTCCAGTCGTTGCCCTTTTTCTCATTGCCCCTCGCGTATGGGAATTCGCCCGGAATCTGCTCCGTTAAGTATCCGATCCCGTTCAAGTCGCCTTCCGTATAGAAAGGTCTGACCGTGAAGCCCTCGTACGGCTTCCAGTCGAGCTTCTCTATATCCCCGCCGTTCAGGTCTTTGACGATCTCGGCTTTCCACTCGGCGGCCGTCACCTCGGGGAACTCTTCAAATAAATTTTCAGTGAGCTTTATTTTATCTTTCATATGGCGGATTCGGGGCCTTTATCCCCGACCTTATTTTCCCGGCGGCTCTGACTACAGCCTAATAATAATAAATAAAACTCGATTCTATGCAAATGAGCGTGTTTACAGCATTTCGGGTAAAAATTTTCGTTCGGTAAGGCCCGTCTGACAATCGCCGATCCGGTTTCAGGGATTTCCTTATTCCGATATACTATATAAAATTTACAAGATGAAAAAGACCGCGGTCATCATATTGTCGGGGGGTGTCGACAGCACGACTCTCCTCTACGATTCCCTGAGAAAAGGATACGAAGCCGAATGTCTTACCTTTATATACGGGCAGAAGCACGGAAGGGAGGTAGATTCCGCGCGCAGGGTCGCGGGCGGGGTGAACGCCCCGCACAGGGTTATCGACCTTTCCCCCCTCGGTGAGATACTCTCGGGCTCGGCCCTTACCGACGCGAATATCGACATACCGGAAGTCCCCGAGACTGCGGAGCACTACGATACGCTCAAGACCACCATAGTCCCTAACAGGAACGCGATTTTCCTCTCTATCGCCGTCGGGCGCGCCGTGAGCATGGGCTCGGATTACGTGTTTTTCGGCGCTCATAATTCCGACAGGGGCGTCTATCCCGACTGCAGGGAGGAGTTCGTGGAATCGTTTCAGACCTCCGAGAGGCTCGCTACGGCCAACCCCGACCTCAACATCCTTGCGCCGTTCGTCTTCATGGATAAGGCCGATATCGTCATGCTGGGCGCCCGAGCTGGGGGTTCCGTTCGGTGAGACCTGGAGCTGTTACAAGGGTGGGGACGCACACTGCGGGGTTTGCAGCTCCTGCAGGGAGAGAAAGAGGGCATTTGTCGATTCGGGGGTGCCCGACCCGACCCGGTACGAAAGATGAACATCAGCGAAATCTTCTATTCCATTCAGGGCGAGGGGGTGGAAATCGGTCTCCCCACCGTCTTTGTCAGACTCTTTGCCTGTGATCTCAGGTGCTCCTGGTGCGATACGATGTACGCGGTCGAGGGGAGGGACTTCAAAAAGATGACGGTCGGCGAAGTCCTGGCGGTAATAGACGGGTTCCGGTGCAAAAGGGTATGCATTACAGGGGGCGAGCCCCTGATTCAGAAGGACGAAGCGGGGGAGCTTGCAGGAATTCTAATAAGAGATGGTTATAAGGTTGTGCTCGAGACGAGCGGCCACAAAATGCCGCCGCCCGTGTTCTGGACGGAGAACTGCATAATAAGCATGGACTGCAAGTGTCCGGGCTCGGGTATGCAGGATAAAATGGACTTCGGACTATTTCAGAAGCTCCGGCCTCAGGACCAGCTGAAGTTCGTTATAGCCGACGAGGCGGATTATGAATACGCGAAGCAAATCCTGTCGAACTATGCGATAAAGGCGAACATAATTTTCCAGCCTGCCGGCGGACAGGGGCTCGGCTGGCTGCCGGATAGGGTAATAGGCGATAATCTTGAGCGTGTCCGGGTTCTTCCGCAGCTTCACAAGCTAATCTGGGGGGATAAAAGGGGTGTATAATTAGGGCGTATCCGGGCCCCGGGCGTTTTGTTTTTGCCTGTAATTATGTTATACTCCGCTTTTGGCTTTATAACTAAATAAACATGGGGTGATAGTTGATACAGAGGTTGATAATGGACGAGATTAAGGAAAAATACGACTATGAGCCGTTCGCCGATACCGAAGAGTATAGAGAGGTAAACGAGGCCTGCATTCACGGATGGATCGAGATCATGCGCCGGAAGGGTCTCAGCGGGATCGAGGCGATTCTGGACGTAGCGACAGGTGCGGGGACAATGATTCAGATCGTATTCGATCAGCTCCCCGTAAGCTGGAAGAAAGCGGCGGTAATGTGTCTCGACCAGTCCTCGGAAGCGCTCAAGCTGGCGCAATCCAAGCTCGAGAAAACGGTCGAAAGACTAAAATTGGTACATTCCTCCGTCGAGGATATGGCGATACCCGACGCGAGCATCGACGTAGCGGTCTGGGGGAACGGCATACATTACCTCTCGGAGCAGGAACAGCTCGACAGCATTAAGAGAATAAAACAAGCCTTAAAGCCGGGAGGCCTCTTTTTCTTCAATACCGCCTTTTACGAAGAGGCAAGGCCCGCGGAAACTCTCGGTTTCTACCGCACGCAGGTTAAAAACGCAGTCCAGTATCTCAGGGACCGCGGTATAAGCAGGCAGAGAGACGATACCAGGACCGAGGCTTCGAAATTCCTCCCCAGGTCTTATTACGAGCAATTGGTGAAGGAAGCGGGTTTCAAGCTGGTCGAGGTCAAGGAATACGCGGTCGACATGCGGAGAGAGGCCTGGGAGTACATAAGCTCCTTCCAGCAGTATGCCGCGGGGGCTTTGAGAGGCTATCCCGTCGACGCGGCCGTCGAGGCTATGAAAGAGGCCGTCCAGCCGGCGCTCGAGCAGCACGGGAACAGGGACCAGAAAGGGAACCTCTACATAACGCGCAAATGGCTTGCCATAAGCACACAGGCATAACATAAACCTATAGTCAATCCCATCTGATAAATCTGATTGCTTAAGCGGATACGGATATTACATCAGGTTGTAATAATCGAGGCCGAGGTGCGTGATCAGCTCCTCGCCCTTCATGTAGCGGAGCGTGTTCTTCAGCTTCATGAGCTGAATAAACAGGTCGTGCTCGGGGTAAAGCCCCTTGCCGTACATCGGGCTCTTGAAATAGAAGGACAGCCATTCCTGAATCCCGTCGAACCCCGCCCTCTTCGCGAGGTCGAGGAACAGAACGAGGTCGAGCACTATGGGCGCGGCCAGTATGCTGTCCCTGCAGAGGAAGTTGACCTTGATCTGCATCGGATAGCCGAGCCAGCCGAATATATCTATGTTGTCCCAGGCTTCCTTGGCGTCGCCTCTCGGCGGGTAATAGTTGATCCTTACCTTGTGATAGTAGTTCGAATAGAGGTCGGGATGGAGGTCGGGCTGGAACATGTATTCGAGGACGCTCAGCTTGCTCTCTTCTTTTGTTTTAAAAGAATTTGGGTCGTCGAGCACCTCGCCGTCCCTGTTCCCGAGAATATTCGTCGAGAACCAGCCGCTTAACCCGATCATCCTGCTCTTGAGCCCGGGGGCAAGGATAGTTTTCATCAGGGTCTGCCCCGTCTTGAAGTCCTTCCCCGCTATCGGGACCTTCTTCTTCTTGGCGAAGTCCGTGAGCGCGGGAACGTCTACCGACAGGTTAGGGGCCCCGTTCGCATACGGCACTCCGCACTGAAGGGCCGCGTAAGCGTATATCATGCTCGGCGCAATGTCCGGGTGGTTTTCCCTGAGGCCTTTTTCGAAAGAGGCCATGGTAGCGTGCACCGCAGTCGGCCTGATAAAGACCTCCGTGCTTCCGCACCACACCATAACGAGCCGCGCGACACCGCTCTCCTTCTTGAACCTCTTGATGTCTTCTATGAGCTGCCGGGCGAGGTCCATCTTGGTCTTGCCGGATTTCAGGTGTTTTCCGTTCAGGTTTTTGACGTATTTCCTGCTGAACACCGCAGGCATCGGTTTTAATTTCTGAAGTGTGTCCTTTAATTCCTCGACCAGGTTTTTTTCGAGGACGCCTGCCTTAATAGCCGCTTCGTAACAATTATCAGGGAATATGTCCCATCCCCCGAATACTATATCCTTGAGCTCCGCAAGCGGTAAAAATTCCTTTATGAGCGGCGACTTTTTCTCTGTCCTCTTTCCGAGCCTTATTCTCCCCAATTGGGTGAGGGAGCCTATGGGCTTTCCGAGACCCCTTTTAATGGCCTCGACGCCGGCGATGAACGTGGTGCTCACTGCGCCGCCTATACCCGGAATCAGAACGCCGAGCTTCCCCTCGGGGGGAGCGATTTTCTTCTGTTTTTTTGAAGCAGATTTCTTTTTCCCGGTATCAGGCAAGGTAAGGTTTACCTCTTCGAGAACTGCTGTCCGCGTCTCGCTTTCTTGAGTCCGTACTTCTTCCTCTCGACCATCCTCGAGTCCCTGCTGAGCTGACCCGCTACCTTGAGCGGCTTTCTGTTGGCGTCGTCCGCCTGGAGAAGGGCCCTCGCGATCCCGTGCCTCACCGCGCCTGCCTGGCCCGTAAGACCGCCGCCCTTGACGTCGACTATGACGTTGAACTTCCCGACCGACTGGGTCGTTGCCAGCGGTCCCAGGGCGTGTACCTTCCAGTATTCGCGCGGGAAATACTCTTCCGCTTCCCGGCCGTTTATCGTTATCTTTCCGTCGCCTGATCTGAGCCAAACCCTTGCGATCGATGTTTTTCTTCTTCCGGTTCCGTAATAGTTAACTTCAGCCATATTTATCTGCTATACCTCCAGGGATTCGGGCTTCTGCGGCGAATGCGGATGCTCGTTTCCGGTGTAGATCTTTAATCTCGTTATGAGTTTTTTCTGCCACCTGTTCTTGGGGAGCATGCCCCAGACAGCCTTTTTTAATATTTCTCTGGGCTTCTTCTTTGAGAGGTCCTCGGCGGCTATGGATCTGATCCCGCCCGGGTGCCCCGTGTGCCAGTAATATCTCTTGTCTTCCATCTTGCTGCCCGTCAATTTCAATTTGTCGGCGTTGATGACTATTACAAAATCCCCTATATCGGCGTGAGGGGTGAACTGGGGCTTTTCCTTGCCTCTCAGTATCCTGGCTATTTTTGTAGACACTCTCCCCAAAGTTTTTCCTTCCCCGTCGATTAAAAACCATTTTTTCTCGAAGTCTTCGCTTCTCGCCATATAAGTCTTCATTTTATCTGCCTCTAACTATTAGAGTTAAGCAAATCAATTTACCGTCTATAGAGGGAATGTCAAGCATACTGCCCGCTCACGGGGAAATAGTCCGAGATTGGTCTCGGCATCTAACAATGATATAATGATTCCCGAACAAATAATAATATGCAATCGATTAAGGAAACGAAACACAGATCGCCCGACTGGAAGAGGGGATTCGGAGAGAGGCTCTCCCAAATCCTCGGACGGGACGGCGTCATATACTCGGACGACGAGCTCATTGCATATGACTCGGACGCCCTTACAGGTTACAGGATCAGGCCGCTTTTTGTCGTGCTGCCGAGGACTTCTGGCGAGGTATCGCGTGTAATGAAGATGTGTTATGACGAAGACGTCCCGTTTGTGCCGAGAGGGGCGGGGACAGGCCTCTCGGGAGGGGCCCTGCCCACGGACGAGGGCATAGTAATATCGCTCGCCCGTATGAACAGGATAATCGAAGTTGATATACCAAACGAGCGCGTGGTCGTCGAGCCCGGCGTGACCAACCTGTCCGTTACGAATGCGGTTAGCTCCTATGGTTATTATTACGCCCCCGACCCTTCGAGCCAGATAGTATGCACCATAGGCGGGAACGTCGCCGAGAACTCGGGAGGGGTGCACTGCCTTAAATACGGAGTAACCACGAACCACGTCCTCGGACTCGAAGTGGTTCTCCCCGACGGGGAGATCATAGAGACCGGGGGGAAGACCCCCGACCACCCGGGCTACGACATTATGGGGCTCATTGTGGGCTCGGAAGGGCTTCTGGGGATAGTCACGAGGGTCACCCTGAGGATAATAAAGAAGCCCGAGACCGTGAAGACGCTCTTCGCGTCATTCGACAGGATAGAGGACGCCGGGGCTTCGGTTTCCGGCATAACTGCAAGGGGCGTGATACCCGCGGGGATGGAGATCATGGACAACCTCTGTATCCGCTCGGTCGAAGAGGCCGTTCACGCCGGATACCCCGTGGAAGCGGGCTCCATACTCCTCGTGGAGCTAGACGGGCCTCAGGCGGAGGTCGATGCGCAGATGCCGGTCGTCGAGGAGGTGCTACGGGGGAATAGCGCGCTCGAGATAAGGATCGCCAGGGACGCGCATGAAAGGGACCTCTTCTGGAAGGGGAGGAAGAACGCATTTCCCGCCATGGGCAGGGTGAGCTCCGATTACTACGTCCAGGACGGCGTCATACCGAGGAGCAAGCTCGCGGAAGTTCTGGGAAGGATAGGGGAGCTCAGCAGGGAGTACGGTCTCAAAGTAGGGAACGTTTTTCACGCGGGCGACGGGAACCTCCACCCGCTCGTGCTCTATAATTCGAAGATAGAGGGCGAGTCGGAGAAGGCGCTCGAGCTTGCGGGCAAGATACTCGGCGTTTGCGTCGATTCGGGCGGAAGCATCACAGGGGAGCACGGCGTGGGGAACGATAAGAAGAGGTTCCTCTCGCTGATGTTCGACGAAAACGACCTCGAAACCATGAACCTCATGAGGTGCGCGTTTGACAGTAAGGGCCTCTCGAACCCCGGGAAGGTCTTCCCCACGCCCAGGACCTGCGTCGAGCAGGGGATGAAGCCCTATGCCGAGCACCCTCTCCAGAAGTCGGGTCTCGGTGAGATGTATTAGTCCCGGCGAGAGTCATTAAATTCATAACGAATAGAAAGCTTCGGACGGTAATTGAACATCGATGCCTGAATCCTCCATATTGAATGAATTGACGAGTATCGTCGGCGGTGAAAACGCCAGCCAGGACCCGGAGATCCTCGAATCGTCCGCCGTGGACGGCGTCATACCCAAAATCGTACTATTCCCGGATAGCATAGAACAGATATCTGAAATCATGAAGGCGGCGTCGCGCGAAGGGGCTTCGGTCGTGCCCAGAGGCTCGGGGACCAAGAGAGGGATAGGGAATAAGCCCCTCGGCGCCGATATCGTTCTATCCACAGGGAGACTCAACCGTCTTATAGAGCACGAATCGGCTGACCTCGTGGCGACGACCGAGTGCGGGATCACGCTCGACCGGGCTGCAGTCGCATCTCCGCAGGAAGAACCAGTTCCTCCCGGTCGATCCCCCGCACGTACAGGGCGGAGCTACCGTGGGCGGTATTATCGCCGCAAACGACAGCGGCCCTCTCCGGCTCCGGTACGGGACTTCGAGGGAGCTCCTGATCGGCATGAAGGTCGTGCGCGCGGACGGCAGCATCTTTAAAGGCGGCTCGAAAGTAGTCAAGAACGTCGCGGGGTACGACATGCCGAAGCTCTTCGTCGGCTCCCTCGGCACCCTCGGTATAATCGCGGAAGCGACGTTCAGGCTCTACCCCGTACCCGAATCATCCGGAACATATTTCGTCTGCTTCGAATCCCTCGGCGATGCGCACGATACGGTCAGGTCCCTCATTGATTCGGCCCTCGTGATAAACGCGATCGAGCACATGAATCCCGGACTCGCGGGAAGCATAGCGGAAAGGCTCGGTCTCGGCTCGGACTGCAAACGATACTCGCTCGCCGTAAGGATAATGAACGTGCCGCGGGCCGTGGAGGACCAGATGAAAACTGTTACGGACGTCTCGCGGAGGAACGGCGGAAAAGGTCTGATTATAGGGGCTGAAAATGAAGAGGCTTTCTGGCATGAAGTGAGGGAATTTCCATGGAGGTCTTCTGAGCCCGCAGGCGCTGTGCTTAAAACGGGCGTGCTCCTCTCGGACGTCCCGCGAGTGTTTCTCCTTCTCGACGGATTATCGGATAAATACGGTGTGAGCGCCCGTGCGTCCGCGAGGGCTGCTAACGGGGTCGTGATTATTTCGATCGACGGGGATAAGGAATCCGTGATTAATTCCGTAAAAGAGCTGAGGGAATTTTCCGAATCCGCCGGGGGCAGCCTCGTTGTCAGGGAAGCGTCACCGGATATAAAGCCTGCTCTCGACGTCTGGGGCGGCATGGGCTCGTCGCTCGGCCTCATGAAAAGGATAAAATCGGCCTTCGATCCGGGGAATATACTCAATCCCGGCAGGCTATTCTGAAATATAAAAACTGAATTGAAATCCCTTGCGCTCCACTCCCCGCTTGGTTAGGCTATTCCCGCTTTTTACTCGTTTAGCCTCTGCCTTGGGAATGTGATGATACGTAGAGACGACACCGACGGGTGGATTCTTATCGCCCAGCATGACCACGCGGTCCTGGCCGGGAACCTCATGGAGCGCTGGGGGAACGAAACGTTCTCCCCTCCTCAGCCGCGCGGGGAGGTGCTTTTCGCCGTGAGAGAGCACGACTGCGGGTGGAAGGAGTGGGACTCCTCCCCCAAAATAAATCCCGAAAACGGTTATCCGGCTAATTTTATGGAGATGGAGTCGTCCGACCAGACCGGTATATGGAGGAGCTCCTTTGAATCTCATGCGCAAGAGCATCCGTATGCCTCTGCCCTCGTCGCGCTCCATTTCGCGAGGTTCAACCGGAAGCTCTTAACGAAGGACCCTTCGGACGTAAATGCGAAATCGCTCGAGGGCGCGATAGACGGGTTTGTCTTTGATAAGCTCGGTATAGAACATTCGAAACCGGGCGGCGTCCCCCGTGAAGTCAAAATAAACCTCAGGCTGCTCCAGGTCGGGGATATAATTTCCCTCGCCCTCTGCCACGGCTGGGAATCCATGGAGATCGCCGACGTGCCCGTCGATTATGAGGGCAATACTGCAAGGCTCGCGCTTAAATCGGATGACGGCTTCAACTTTACGGTCTCGCCCTATCCGTTCTCGGGGACCGATTTGAAACTGCGCGTGCAGGCGCGGAAGCTCGTGAGGAAAAGCTATTCCGACGACGAGGATTTGAGAAGGTCTCTCGGGAGCGCCCCTTACGCCGCCCTTGATTTCACAATAAGAAAAGGCTAAACATTTAGTATGCGGGAAAGAATGTACGACGCTTTCGACGAGACGGACAAACCGAGCGCCCGACTCATAGAAGACTGCGTCCACTGCGGCTTTTGCCTCTCCGCGTGCCCCACGTATCAGGAGACCGGAAACGAGCTCGACTCCCCGAGGGGGAGGATATATCTCATGAAGTCCGCGTCCGAGGGGAAGATACCGATGGGAGGTTCTCTCGTAAAGCACCTGGACATGTGCCTTGGCTGTCTTGCGTGCGAGCCCGCCTGCCCGTCGGGCGTGCAGTACGGCAGGCTCATCGAGGCCGGAAGGTCCCAGATAGAAAGGCGTTACGAGCGGCCCTACGCCGGGAGGCTCTACAGGTCTTTGATCTTCTCCCTGTTCCCGTACCCGGGGAGGCTCAGGCTACTCCTTCCGTTCTTCTATCTGTATCAAAAGCTCGGCATAAAAAAAGTAGTCGAGTCTTCGGGAATCCTGAGGGCGGTCTCTCCCAGCCTCGCGCAGATGGAGGGGATGCTCCCCGAAGTGGATTCCCCGTCCGTCCCCCGCGCGCTCCCCGACGTAACTCCCGCCAGGGGCAGGAAGCGTTACCGAGTGGCGCTCCTTACCGGGTGCGTGCAGAGCGTTTTCTTTTCGAGGACTAACGAAGCGACTGTCAGGGTTCTGGCGGAGAACGGGTGCGAGGTGCTGATTCCCCGGAATCAGGGATGCTGCGGCGCGCTTTCGGTGCACTCCGGGAGACTCTCCGAAGGAAGGGATTTCGCGAGGCTTCTTGTCAGGAGTTTCGAAGGCCCGGACATCGACGCCATAATCGTAAATTCCGCGGGATGCGGCTCGACCATGAAGGAATACGGGGAGCTGCTCGGGGACGATCCCGTGTTTGCGGAGCGCGCCCGGAAAATCAGTGAAAAGACCAGGGACGTCATGGAATTCCTCGGGGATATAGGCCTCGCCGGGGAGCTCAAAGCCCTCGATCTAAAAATCACATATCAGGACGCCTGCCACCTGGGACACGCTCAAAGGATAAAGGAGCAGCCGAGGAACGTCCTCAGGCAGATACCCGGCATCGAATTAACGGAGCTTCCCGAATCCGAGCTCTGCTGCGGCAGCGCCGGCATATATAACATGGTGGAGCCCGATATGTCGCGGAGGCTTTTCGAGCGTAAGATAAGGCATTTGAAAGAGACAGGCGCTGATTACCTCGTGGCGGGAAACCCGGGCTGCCTGCTTCAGATAGGAAAGGGCATCAAGCAGCACGGGCTCGACATCAAAACGGCCCATCCGGTTGAGCTCCTCGACCGGTCTTACAGGGGTATATCGGAATAACCAATTTCGATTGTCAGAAACTTATCCCCCGGCTCTTGATCTCATCCAGCACGGTTCCGAGAGGCTTGTCTTCGGAAACCCAGTAATTCCCGCTCATGTCGGGCTTGAAAGACGGGTTTGATATCCTGCACACCTTGAGGACCTTTTCACAGGAAAGAGTTTCCATGGAGCTCTGTCCCGTTTTCATGCACGTCAATTCGAAGCCGGGGATGTTCACCGTGAATGCGGACCAGTTGCCGGGGTTAATGTCGGATGTCCACCCGGCGCTCGCGCCGGGGTCTTTAACGGGGTGCGTGATCCAGTAGTCGCTGTCAGATGTATTATTCAGCAGGTAGAGGCCCTGGGACGATTGCGTATCGGTGTTGAGGACTATACTATTGCCCCTGTACTCGAACCCCGCCGGCGTGCAATTTTCAGGGAACTTATTATTCGCGTTGTCGGCTTTGCAATTCAGGAACGAAACCGATATTAAAAATGCGCAGATGACTGCCGTCCCTGCCTTCTGTCTCATTATATCTCCCCCTTTTTGAATCCTATGTTCAAAGTTTACTCTAAAGTTTCGGGTTTGAAATGAATTTCTCCGATAGCATCCGTAAAATCTGTCGGTTATCATATTTAAAGTTGTACAAACATGCTTTGAAGGATGGGTTGAATGAGATACCTCCCGATTACGCTTGCCGCGATCTTCATAATTACACTGGTATCGTGCGATTCGGTTGAAGATTTTTTGCGCCGGTAGACCCGCTCATCGATCAGGAAGTGGTCGAATCCCAGGATTTCAACCTGACGACGCCACTTTACGGCATGCAGGTAGCGATAGATTCCGGAGTGGACGCCGGCACTGAGAGGGTCCTGGATCTCCTCGACAACAGGGCGGAGGAATTCCTCAACTGTCAGTTTGGCGACTCCGATATCGGGTTCGATGATTTCATGCTCGAGACGGAACGTCGTCCCCCCCCTGTCCGAGCTCAGGGTGTATGTCGTCCCCAACCGTTTTGAATGCGAGGCAGTGGGCCGGGACGTGTGCGGGGGAATCTACTTCTCCGATATAGACGCAATAGTGGTTTCCGAAGGGGGCTTCGAGGGATGCGGGGAGTTCTCCGTCTGGAAGCACGAGCTCGCCCACAGGTACGGCATGGAGGCTGACCACAGCAACCAGTCGGACTTCAATGCTTGTATCAATACCGATCGATGCGATGCGGCGATATATTCGATTAAGGAATATGCGAATCAGTGCTTCTTCGTGCTTCTCCTTAATACAAGCCATAGAACCATGTTCACAGTAACCGACAGCAGAACGAGCAGCGCTATCGTATATTTGAAAAACTGTCTGGGCATTATATAAAAAGAGAGATCGTACCTGTTGTTAATCCAGAGATTGTTTTTAAAAAGAAGCGGGTGGAATATATCCCTCCAGAACGTCGCGAAAAACGGGAGCACCAGCAGGAGTGATAAAATAATCGCGGCGTTGATGAGCGCGTAGCGCGAGACCTTTTTCCTGTCGTACGTGAGTACGAGCAGTATTAGCGCTATAACGCCCCCTATGAGCATCCGGTCGAATATGCCGCGCACTTCCTTCAGATGCGCTTTCTCCTTTGCGGTCCTGAAGCTCTCGAGCTCGCCCTGGTGCCTGAAATACGCCGCGAGCTCTTCTATTCCCCTGTAGGCGTTATCGTATCCGATTACCCCGCACCGCTCGTGCCATTCGCAATTGAGCTTCATCCACTCCGGGGCGTAAAAGGTCAGGGACATCGGAATATAGAAGGTGAGGTAAAAGAGGGAGACGAAAAGAAGAATTCCCTTGAGGCGGTTAATTATTGCGGTTCGCAAGAGGCGTCATCTCCCGTTGCCTGTCATTGATCGTTCGTTTGGACGGATTGCTTCCCCAGAGAATATTTCAGCAATAAATACCCGCATACAGCCGAGACGAATGATCCCGCGAGTATTCCGAGCCTCGCCGAAATGCCCTCGTCCGACATGCCCGGGTCGAAAGCGAGGGTGCTTATAAACAGGCTCATCGTAAATCCTATACCGCAGAGAACGGACGTACCGTAAAGCGTGAGCCATGTCGCTCCCTCCGGCATCCTGGCCAATCCCAGCTTTATGCAGAGCTTCGCGAATCCGAATACCCCGAGCTGCTTGCCGAGGAAAAGCCCGAGCGCGACGCCCACGGGTACGGGCTCGAACAGTGTGCGGAGGCTCATTCCGTCGAGGGACACGCCCGCGTTGGCGAAAGCGAAGAGAGGCATGATCCCGAAAGCCACCCAGGGATGGAGCGTGTGCTCGAGCTCCCGGAGAGGGCAGGGCTCCTCATCCTTCGTCCTAAGCGGGATGGCGAACGCCAGCACCACCCCAGCGAGGGTCGCGTGCACCCCCGACTTAAGAACGCATATCCAGAGTACCGCTCCGACTATTACGTAGGCAGCGGTCCTCCTCACGCCCATGAAGTTCATTACCGCAAGCGCCGCAACCGCGATTCCCGCCATGACGAGAGCCGCGAGTGAGAGCTTCCCCGAATAGAAAATAGCGATTATCACTATGGCGCCGAGGTCGTCTATTATCGCGAGTGTAAGGAGGAAGAGCTTCAAAGAGAGGGGGACCCTCGAGCCGAGGAGCGTCATGATGCCGAGGGCGAAAGCGATGTCCGTCGCCGCGGGTATTGCCCAGCCGTTTAGCGCCCCGGGGTAATTGAAATTGAAAAAGACGTATATAAGGGCCGGCACCGCCATGCCTCCGACCGCGGCGATGCCGGGGAGCGCGATTTGAGATAGGCTCGACAGCTGTCCGTCGAGCACCTCCCGCTTTATTTCGAGACCTATGAGCAGGAAGAATACGGCCATGAGCCCGTCGTTGATCCAGAGCAGCAGGGGCTTCGCCAGCTGGAGCGCTCCTACCCTTATCTCTACGGGCGTATCTAACAGAAGGTCGTACAGGCCCGATATAGGCGAGTTGTTCAGTATGAGGGCGAGGACGGCGGCTCCCACTAGAATAATTCCGCTCGCGGATTCGAGTTTCAGGAATTCACGGATAGCGTTTACGGCGCGTCCAGGGATGACTGCCATGGTGGATTGGTCCTTGCCGGAGCATTAAGATTATACGTAAGCCGACTTTCAAATTCAAAAAATAAAACCGTTATCGGGATTATCGGATATGCGCGATATTCCATTTTGTAGAAAAACACGCGATGTGTTAATATCCTGAAACTCGGACGAATAGCTCAATCAAGCGGAGTCTCTATTGGAAATTGGCTACTTTACCATGCCGCTCCACCCGGCGGGTTCGAACCTTACAGAAACCCTTGACGCCGACCTCGAACAGCTCGTTTTCCTGGACGGGCTCGGGTTCAGGGAAGCCTGGATAGGGGAGCATTTCACGGCCGGGTGGGAGAACATAGCCGCTCCCGACCTCCTCATTGCGAAGGCCATACCGCTTACGAAAAATATCATCCTGGGGACGGGGGTCTCCTGCCTTCCCGACCACGACCCGTTCGTACTCGCGCACAGGATCGCCGTGCTCGACCATCTTGCGAAGGGGCGGTTCTACTGGGGCGTGGGGGCGGGGAGTTTCATCGGGGATTTCGAAGCGTTCGGAATAGACGCCAAATCGGGGGAGCAGAGGGATTTGACGAACGAATCGCTCGAGTTCATCTTGAACCTGTGGAACGATCCCAGGCCCGGGAAGTATGAGAACAGGCGGTGGAAATTCACCGTTCCCGCGCCGCAGGCGGACGTCGGTCTCGGCGTGCACACGAAGCCGTATCAAAAGCCCCATCCGCCGATCGCTGTTGCCGGCATCACCGCGGGCTCGGGGACGCTCAGGATCGCGGGCGCGAACGGTTGGATACCGATGAGCATTAATTTCATTACGAGGGACGTATTGAGGACCCACTGGGCGTCGGTCGAAGAAGGGGCCGCGAGCACCGGCAGGAGGCCCGACAAGTCGCTCTGGCGCGTGGCGAGGGACATATATATAGCGGAAAGCGCGGAAGAGGCGAGAAAGGACGTGATGGAGGGCACGCTCGCCAGGGACTTTACCGAGTATTTCTTCAAGATGGTCCCGAAGATAAGGGGGAACCTCGATATATTCAAAACCGAGAAGTCCATGTCCGACTCCGAGGTCACGATCGAATACATGATGGACAACCTGTGGATCGTCGGGAGCCCCGACGATGCGGTCGAAAAGATCAGGGAGCTCTACGATCACGTGGGGGGGTTCGGCGTGCTTCTCGTGATGGGACACGAGTGGAAGCCCGAAGACAAGTGGAAGAGGTCTATGAGGCTCCTCGCCGAAGATGTAATGCCGAGGCTCAGGGATTTAAAATAGAGCGCGTTATCCTATAACCGTTAATAATCGACAGAGAGGCCGGCACCGGCATCGGGATTGCCGATTGACCGGCAGCGTTCGAGGGCCTCTCGGTCTTTTTTAATTCAGGCATATGCAAAGGGAATACTGGTACTTAATTATTGCAGGGATATTATACGGGATCATAGCGCCCGGCGGTCAGTTCCTTCTCGACCGCGGGCTTTCCCTGTACGAGGTCTCTTTCTATAGGTCTTTGCTCGTTTTTGTCATCCTCCTCCCCGTGGTGCTGATAAAGCCCGGCCGTTTCATGCTGGGGAGGGATAAAATTCCTTTCTACGCGCTCTACGGTCTCATAGGCGGTCTCCTCGAGCTGTCCTTGTTCACGGGCATTGCCCTGGGAGTGCCTGTTGCGCTCACGGTGCTGCTCCTCTATACCCAGCCCGTCTGGACGATATTCATAGGAAGGCTCGTCCTGGGCGAGAGGCTCTCGCGCGTTAAGCTCCTTTCCGCGCTGCTCGGCCTTGCGGGGCTTGTCGTCCTGCTTCAGTCGTGGGAGACGGGGTCGGCGGGCTCTCTATACGGTATAGCCGCCGCTCTTGCCGCGGGCGTGCTGCTATCGCTCTGGGTCATTCTGGGCAAAAGGAGCACGATGCTCGACCAGCACTATATAACGACTACGTTCGGGTGGTCCGGATTCGCATCCGTCTGGCTTCTCCTGCTGCTGCCTGTAATGGATATTCTCGTTGCCGATAAAGGGCTCCTCAGGCTCTCGCTCGGCCTGTCTCAGGCGGATTGGGCTTATCTCGCGGCTTTTGCCGTACTGGGAGGCGCCCTGCCTCATCTGCTCTTTTACAGGTCGCTCGAAAGGCTGTCGGCTTCGGTCGCCGGTATCATACTGCTCCTCGAGCCCGTGAGCGCCACGATAATAGCATGGGTGTTCTTCTCACAGAAAATAGGTTTATATCTCTTGATAGGCGGCGCATTGATACTGGTTTCCAATTATCTGATTATTCGGAACGAACGGTCCGAGACGCCCGTCTTCTGAGCTTTGTACAGCTTATTTTTGATTGTCGGTTTCGACCGGGGTACCTGCCCCTTTTATATCGCTTGAATTGACGACCTTGTTAATCCCGTCCGCTTTCACTACCGCGAGCCCGTTTAATCGGAGCACCGTGTCGAACAGGATGAGCACGTCATCCTTTTTCAACCCGCCCTCGGGCGTTATGATGCTGATCTCGTTCGGATGAACGGTGCTGTCGATGACGTATATTTCGTCATTCAACTCGCTCACTGCCATAATCAGGTCGGTGATGCTGATGTGGCTTTGAAGATTTACTACGTCGTCCTCTGAAGCAGGACCCCTCTCTCCCGCATCTTCCCTGCCCTGCCCGGTCTGGCCCCTGACCTCCGTCCGCGGGGTATAATCGTCAAACGGCGCCGTAACGATGTCGATAACAAGTATGCCGAGGAGAAAAAAAAGCGTTCTGTATATCATACTGACTCGTGATCCGATGGGGAGAGCATTCTATAACCTGCCGGTGATATTGTATTAAAAGATACAAGGAACGTGAAAATAAATACGAGGTGATATCCTAACACAAAAATTGACACGCTGGAAATTCCCGGCCTCTCAAGACACGAGCTCGCTCAGGCGTTTCAGCCTTTCGGTCCTTTTATCCTTTCTTTCCTGGGCCTTTTTCCAGAGCCTTTTCTCTTCAGGGGTTTCGGGTCTGAACTCGGGCACCCTTTTCGGGACTCCGTCATCCCCGACATGCACATAAGTCAGGAAGGCGGTACACGTATGTTTTTGTTCCCCGGTCAATATATTTTCGGACAGCACTTTAATCCCGACTTCGAGGGAGGTGTTCCCGACGTAGGTAATGCCGGACTTGAAGATAATTATGTCTCCGACCCTGATGGGCGAGTAGAAAAACAGCTCGTCGAGGGAGCCCGTCACAAGGACGTCCTTGACGAACCTCATGGCGAGTATGGCGGCGGTCTCGTCTATGTCGAGCATTAGCTTTCCCACGGACATGAAGCTCCCGTAGAAGCTGTCCTCGGGAAGCACCACTTTCGTAGTCTCGAGACGCATCCTCGTTATTTCGGTTTCGTCGATTATATTCCTCGCCTGCTCGTCCCTCCTGCCGATCTTGGAAACCCTCTGCTCCCTCCGTTTCCTGGCTTCGTTGTAGAGCGCCGTTTCCTCCTCACCCGAGGGCACGATCTCCTCCGGGAGCCGCCTCGGGTTTCCCTCCTTATCCACGGCTATGAATGCCAGACGGGAGTGGGTCGTGAGTTTTCTCTCCCGGGTCTCGAAGTTCTCGGAATGCACGGTGATGCCGATCTCCATGGAGCTCGAGCCGATATATTCGATCGTGCTGTCGAGGGTTACTATTTCCCCGACCTTCACAGGGTTTATGAAATCGATGCTGTCCGTCGCGCCGAGCACGGTTATACCCCTTGCGAAGCGCGAGGAGTTGATGCTCCCCGCGAGCATTATCCAGTCCATCAGCCTGCCCCCGTGCAGGGTGCCGTGGGTGTTTGCGTGCTCCGGGAAAACGAACTGGACCATCTGGTGTCTTGTGTCTTTTATCGAGGGCATATAAGTTTCCGGTTTGATAAGGTTCTTTTGTTCGAACTATTATAATACAAGGATTCCGGTAAATTCCATACTCGAAAAATATCCCGGTCTTGAAATGATTGTGATCCCGGCGCGGTCAATAGGTCAGGAGCGGCGTCTGCCCCCTGTATTTCATGCTTTCGAGCTCCCGGAGGATGAAATGGGCGACGTCCCCGCGCGATATGTTCCCGCATTTTATCCCTGTCAGGTCCGTAAGGACCCTGTATCTGCCGGTTACGGGGCCGTTCGTTAAAAAACCGGGTCTGACGATCAGCCATTCGAGAGACGAATTCCGTACAATCGACTCCTGAATATTCTTGTCTTCGTATATCCTCCTGAGGAATATCGGGAAAACGATCCTGTCGTAAAGAAACCCCCCGTGGCCTTTACTGTCCCCGGCCCCTATCCCCGTGACGCATATTAATTTCCTGACCGACTCTCTTTTCATCGCGTCCATGACTACCGACGTTCCTTCGGAGAAAACCGTGACCGGTTTGAAAGCGGGGCCGATCCCTATCGTGATGCATACGGCGTCCTGACCGGCTACGGCAAGCGAGACCGAACCCTTATCCAGTATATCTCCCTTGATTATCCTCATATCTTGAGCGCCCGGGCCCATTTTCTCCGGGCTGCGCACCAGTGCCGTTATGCTGTGCCCTTCCTCGACCGCATGCGCTGCGAGCGCGGCCCCGATTCCCCTTGCCGCACCGATGACGAGAAGTTTCATTACGTATCTCCCGTTAATACATTATATATCATCGGGCACTCTCTACTTTTCCTGAAACGGCGGATTCTGCGGAATTGATGTGCGAATTGTGACCGGGGCCGATTACTGTCTCAATACGGTGAGAAATAATATTCGACTGAGAAATGTCTGATGGCCGGACAAATATTGTCCGTATTACACGAAATCCAACCGGCCGGCCGGTTCATCGTTATAAATTATCCAATTATGATATGATCTTATGGCGATTACACAAAATGCCTGTAATGGCATGCTTTTTGAATTACTAGTTTGTATGGTTTTCAGATAGAGAGGGAGGGTGCATTCCGAACCGGGTCAACCCTCGACCGGAAATTATATTTTCTGTTAAATCATATAATAAAAAACTGCCCTCAATATTCGACGGGCCAGGCGTTCGGGAATGAATTGAAAATTAATCACTGAATACGATAGCGGGATTCTACTCACAATGATAAAACAGAATATCAAGGTATTGCTGATTGAGGATAATCTGGATTATGCGCAATTGATAAAGAGGATTCTTTCCAAGAAGACCCCGAGCCCGATGGAAGTGGAGCACCACGATTCATTCTCCGGCGGTTATGAACGGGCTTCGAGGGGCGACATAGATCTGATCCTTCTCGACCTCGACCTTCCTGACAGCGGGAATATGGAGACCATGCTCGGCATCGGCGGAGCTGCGGATGTCCCTGTAATAGTGCTCACGGGTACTGACGACGAGTCGCTCGCTCTCAGAGCTGTCCAGCTGGGCGCTCAGGACTATCTGATGAAGGGGCAGGTCGATGCGAGGCTCCTCGTCCGCTCGATCAGGTACGCGATAGAGCGTAAAAAAGCCGATGACGCCGTAAAGCGGACGGAAGAGAGGTTTAAGCTCCTCATTGAGAATACTCTCGACCTGATTGAAATGCTGGGTGTGGACGGCACGATGAATTTCGTGAGCCCCTCGCATAAACGCATACTGGGCTATGACAATGACGACTTGCTAGGCAGAAGGGTATTCGAGTTTATTCATCCGGAGGACCTGCCCCGGGTTCTCGATATATTCACGGAAACCCTTCAGAACCATGACCGGCTTTATTCGGCGGAGTTTCGCGTAAGGCACAAGGAAGGCTACTGGGTCACTCTCGAATCAATCGGAAAGCTATGCCCGCCCGAGCTGAGCACTATGGGCGTAATTGTAAACTCCCGCGATATTACGGAACGGAAAAAGATGGAGGAGCGCCTGCGCAGCCTTTCCATAACCGACGACCTCACCGGACTTTACAACAGGCGCGGGTTTCTGACTTTTGCGGACCACCATATCAAAGCCGCTGAGAGGAGAAAGGAGCGGGTGCTGCTTATCCTGATCGATCTGGACGGACTCAAGCAAATAAACGATGCTTACGGGCACAATATCGGGGATCAGGCGCTTATAGATGCGGCACAGCTGATAAAGCAGACATTCAGGAACTCGGACGTGACTGCCAGGATAAGCGGAGATGAATTCGTTGTCGTGACGACTGATTCTGACGGGAACGGGGAGGAGGCCATCAAGCGGCGCATGAAGGAAAACCTGAATAGTTATAATTCTCAGGCGGCAAAACCCTATCATCTGTCTTTCAGCTACGGTATCGCGAAGTTCGATCCGCGGATTCCGTCATCTATTGACAGGCTCCTGGTGAAAGCCGACGAGCTGATGTACGCCAGCAAGAATAACAAAGATGACGTGGCGAAAGACAACGTTTTCAATCTCAACACTTCAATAAATGAGTGACTGCGTCCATACGTTTCAATTCATTTAAAATACTTTTATAAGCCCGGCGGATTCCCTCAATCATGATAATAATTGACAAAGCTTTGTTATTGCAGTCGGTCAATATTACGTAATTTGTCAATTCTCTAATAGACAATTTTTGCACACTCAAGAAAATAATCTATAGTGGCAACTAATTATAGCAGCTATCCATAATGGTACGGTTTTTGCATTCAAATATATCTAAGCATATACGATTCAATGTTCAAAATATCTCTCGATTAAGTCAATTGCAGTTTGGTTAGATAAATGTCTCCGCGTCCAATAAAAACATTACTGGTTGAAGATAACGACAGTTATCGCAGGCTCGTTGCAAAAATGCTCGGAGGGGCCGGCGATATTTCATTCGAGATCGAGTATGCCGATACCCTCGCCAGGGGCATAGAGGTCCTGGGGGAGGACGGTATAGAATTGGTTTTATTAGACCTTCAGCTTCCGGATAGCGAAGGGCTCGGGTCTTTTGCCGAGCTGCACGAGCGCTATCCCGTAATCCCGATAATTGTTCTTACCGGCATGAGCGACGAGGGCCTCGCCGTCAAAGCCGTCCAGCTCGGGGCGCAGGATTATCTTATAAAAAGCGAGGTCGACGTAAATCAACTCAAACGCTCAATAAAATATGCTCTCGAGAGACAGAAGGACATAAATAACAGGAAATCCATAGAAAAGGCTCTGTTCGAGGAGAAAGAGCGTCTGTCCGTAACGCTGAGCTCTATCGGGGACGGCGTGATCGCGACCGATACGGAAGGCAATGTCGTGCTCATAAACCGGATTGCCGAGCGTTTGACCGGCTGGTCCCATGCGGAAGCCATGGGGAGGTTCATCGAAGACGTGTTCTTCATCGTTAATGTAGAATCCGGGGAGAAGGAAGCGAGCCCTGTGAGCAAGGCGATAAACGCAAATAGTATTGTCGGTCTCGAGAGCGGCACGGTTCTCATAACGAAAGGCAGGGAGGGGTGCCGGTATGTATCGGCCAGCAGCTCTCCGATACGCGACAGGGACGGCATTATAATCGGCGTGGTGCTTGTTTTCAGAGATATTACCGAATTGAAAAAACTGGAAGAAGAGCTGCTCAAAGTGCAGAAGCTTGAGTCGATCGGTGTGCTCGCCGGCGGAGTGGCGCACGATTTCAATAACCTTCTAACCTCCATTATGGGGAATATATCTCTCAGCTCGCTTCCCGACATATCGGACGAGAAAGTTAAGCAGAGGCTGTTTCAGGCCCTCAAGGCATGTCATATGGCTAAAGACTTATCCACGCAGCTCCTGACTTTTTCCAAAGGCGGCGCGCTCGAGAACAGGACGGTGATGTCGCTTGAAAAAGTTATCAGGGAGACCGCAAATTTTACTATGAGCGGCTCGAATATAGATTTCAAATTTGTAGTGGCGAATAATCTCTGGAGTGTGGAGATAGACGAGGGGCAGATTAGCCAGGTGATAAGCAATATGCTGATCAATGCGGCCCAGGCGATGACGAACGAGGGGAAAATAACAATTAAAATTGAAAATGCCGAAGCGAAGAAAGAAAAAGGGATCCCGCTCGAGGACGGGAAATACGTAAAGACGACTATCACGGACGAAGGCATAGGCATTCCGAAGGAATATTTATCGAGAATATTCGACCCCTACTTTACCACCAAGCAGACCGGAACCGGTCTCGGGCTTTCGACCTCGTATTCGATCATAAAAAAACACGGAGGTTATATAACGGTCGAGTCCGAGCTGCACGTCGGGACGAAGTTCGTCGTATATCTGCCCGCAAGGGGACGTCCTGTAAGCGCCGAGGTAAAGAGCGATCCTTCTATAAAGCAGGGCAGGGGCAGGATACTGATAATGGACGATAAGATCGAAGTCAGGGAAGCGGCGGGCGAAATGCTGAGCCATATCGGGTATGAAGTCGAATTCGCCAAGGACGGTAGCGAGGCTTTAAAGCATTATAAAAGGGCCAAGATGGAAGGCGAGCCCTTCGATATGGTGATAATGGACCTGACTGTTCCCGGCGGCATGGGCGGGAAAGAGGCAATAGAGAAGCTCCTTCTGTACGACCCGGGCGTGAAGGCGATAGTTTCGAGCGGTTATTCGAGCGATCCTATACTCGAGAAATATAAGAAATACGGGTTTAAAGGCGTACTGCCGAAGCCCTACGAGATGGGCAAAGTTAAGCGATGTCCTCTACGGCGTTCTAGCCGAGAATAATTGAGCGTTACCGGTCCGGATAGCGAAAATATTATTTCTCCATCAGGAATTCCCCAACCTCGCCGAAAGTTTAACAGCATCCTCGACCATAACCTTCAGCAGATCTAACCCTCCCTGCCAGAAGCCGGGGTCCTTAATATCGACGCCGACACGTTTTAGCAGCTTGTCCGGCGCCTCGCTTCCGCCTGAAGATAAGAGCTCAATGTACCTTGGGACGAACTTATTTCCTTCGTTCAAATATTTATGGTAGAGAGCGAGCACGAGAAGCTCCCCGAACGAGTACGCATAGCAGTAAAACGGGGAGTGGATGAAGTGCGGTATGTACATCCACCAGTGGCCGTAATTTTCCGTGAGCTCTACCGAGTCCCCGAACATGGGCTTGTTAGCCTCGACCCATAGTTTATTTATTTCTTCCCGGGGCAGCTCCCCGCGGTTCCGCCTGGCCAGGTGGAGGCTTTCCTCGAACCTCGTCAGCACAACCTGACGGAAGACGGTCGCGAATATGTCCTCGAGCTTGCTGCAGATGAGCGACAGCCTGGTCCCGGGGTCATTCTCTGTCTCCGTTAATTTGTGAAATACGAGGATCTCGGCGAACACGCTCGCTGTCTCAGCCGTCGTAAGCGGGGTGTTCGACTGGAAGTACCCTTGTTTTCTCGAAAGGTATTGATGCACCCCGTGTCCGAGCTCGTGCGCAAGCGTCATGACGTCCCTTAGCCTTCCGGTATAGTTGATAAAGACGTAGGGGTGCGCGCTCGGAACAGTCCCGTGGCTGAACGCTCCCCCCCTCTTTCCGTCCCGCGTCCCGGCGTCGATCCAGTTCTTGTCGAAAAATTTCCCGGCTATATCCGACATCTTCGGGGAGAACTTTTCAAACGACGAGAGGATTATCTCTTTCCCGTCCCTGTACTTAATAATTTTCGATTCGGAGAAGATCGGGGAATAACGGTCGTAGTCATAGAACTTCTTCAGGCCGAGGAGCTTCTTCTTCAACTCGTAATATGTCTCTACCAGGCCGTAGCTCCTTTCGCACGAGGAAATAAGCGCCTCGACCGTGTCCCTGTCAATCTCGTTGTCCAGATGCCGGGATTCCATCGGATATGAGAACGAGCGCAGACGGTCGTTGACCGCATGGTCCTGTACGAGCGTGTTGAATATGAACGCTAGCACGTGGGAGTTCTCGATAAGCCCCCCTGTAAGCCCCTCGGCCGCAGCCTTCCGTTTCGCGCGGTCCGGGTCATAGAGGAGCGCAAGCGTCTCGGTCTCGCTGAGCGGCCTGACCTTGCCGTCGAGCCTGACTTTGAATCGTATGTTGTTGAGCACTTCGTCGAAAAGGCGCTTGAACGCCCTCGATCCTGTGTTGGCTTTATCGTCCAGTATCTTTTCCTCGGGTTCGCTCAACCTGTGGGGCTTGTACCTCCTTTCCTGCTCTAAAAAATGGCGGTAATGGGAAAGTCTTTTGTCATTGATGAGCTTTTCCGCCTTTGAGTCGTTCAGAGCCACCCACTCGAGCTCGAAGAACATGAGATACTTTCTTGCCTCGGTCGCCTTCTCCTGAATTTTTTGTAAAAACGCCCCATGCTCGGGCTTACCGGTATCGGCGGCGAAAATCAGATACGCGAATGAAAGCAGCTTCCCCGCCTGCTCGCTTATGGATTCGAGCTCCCGGACGGCTTTTAGAAGGGTAGGGGCGTTTACCGTCTTCGAGTCTATCCTTCCCCTGTATTTTTTCTCGAAAGCCGCAGATTTTTTTATTAAGCCCTTTATGTCTCTTTCAATCCGGGGGTCGCTTAAGCCGGAGTAGAGGTCGGAGAGGTCCCATACGACCCCTTCCGCTCCCGATTTGAGTATTTTAGCAGTATCTGCCATATGCTGCTCTCCTATTAAATGATTACCGCTTATGATTAAGGTTTACTTTAGACGGCTCAAGTTTCGGTGCATCTCGTTAGTCACGGTTTGACGTTGGATAATTTATATTAACCCTGATCGAGCTTCTCTAATTCTTCCCTGACGATCTTATTCACGACCGCCCCGTCCGCCTTTCCCTTTACGGCCGGAATTATTATCTTCATTACTTTTCCCAGGTCTTTTATCCCGCCGGCGCCCGAGTCTGTGACGGCCTTCTTTACTTCCGCCCTGATTTCGTCCTCGCTCATCTGAAGAGGCATATACTTCATCAGGATTTCCGCTTCCGCCTTCTCTTGTTGAGCGGCCTCCTGCCTGCCGACTTTTTCGAATTCGGCCGCGGCTTCTTTCCTTTTTTTTATCTCGCCTTGAACGACCTCGATTACCTCCTCGTCCGTGAGCTCCTTCTTCTGCTTCTCGATCTCCTTGTTCCTGATCGAGGACTGGAGCATCCTGAGGACCGTCAGCTCGAGTGTCTTTTTGCTCCTGAGGGCGTCTTTCAAATCCTGGGGAATCTTTTCCCTGAGGCTCATGTTCGTCTCCGGTGGCTTTTTAAGTTTATTGTAACCAATTTAAAGGAATTATTTTATATTATGGCAATGCCCTCGGACGGCATGCGGCGCACGGAGCGGCCTATTCGAGGACGTAAACGCCTGGCAGGTTTCTTCCCATCTCGCCGCAGTCGGTACCGTACCCTACGATGAACCCCTCCCCGACAACGAACCCGACGTAATCGGCGTCTATATCGACCTGCCTCCTCTCTCTCTTGTCTATGAGTGCGCATATCCTGAGGGACGCAGGCTCCTTGGAAAGGATCACCGATTTTAGAAAATCGAGCGTAATACCCGTATCGAGCATATCCTCCACGAGTACGACGTGCCTGCCTTTTAGCGGGGTGACCGCATCCGTTACAAGCTCCACCTCTCCGGGTTCCATGCCCTCTTTATAACTCGACGCCCTGACGAAATCGATCTCGACGTTAAAATCTATCTGTCTAACGAGGTCCGCTAAAAATATAAACCCGCCCTTGAGTATCCCTATGAGGACGGGATTCTTATCCCTGTAATCCTCCGTGATTCGATTCCCCAGCTCCTTTACCTTTCGTTCTATCTCCGGGGCCGATATGAGGAGCCTCGGCTTCCTGCCCTGAATTTCTGTTATCATGCGCCAATATTCTATCTAAAGTTTCAGTTATAAATAGTCGGGAAATGGGGCTTAATGCACGAGGCGGGAATACCGCCATTGACTAACTATCGTGATATTCTATATTTTTGAGCGGCTTCGTTGACCGAAAACTACGTAAAGAGGGGAAATGACAAGGTGAAATTCTTAGCACCCGAGGAGCAGCTTCGGATTATTAAACGCGGTACCGAGGAGATAATCTCCGAACAGGAGCTCCTGTCGAAGCTGAAAAAATCTACGGAAAACTGGCCTGCCCCTCAGGATCAAGGCCGGTTTTGACCCCACCGCTCCCGACCTTCACCTGGGACACTGCGTTTTGTTAAAGAAGCTCCGCGAATTCCAGGACCTGGGACATACCGTCATGTTTCTCATCGGGGACTTCACGGCCATGATCGGCGATCCGTCGGGCAGGTCGGAGACCAGGCCGCCGCTCACGAAAGCTCAGGTAGAGGAGAACGCCCTGACATATCAAAGGCAGGTCTTCAGGATACTCGATAGTGAGCGGACCGAGGTGATGTTTAATTCGTCCTGGCTCGGAAAGATGAGCGGGGAGGATATGATCAGGCTGTCCGCCCTCGAAACAGTGGCCCGTATGCTGGAGAGGGACGATTTCAGCAAGCGTTACAAGTCGGGCGTTTCAATCTCGGTAAACGAGTTCATGTATCCCCTCATTCAGGCCTATGATTCGGTCATTATGAAGTCGGACGTCGAGTTCGGCGGGACCGACCAGAAATTCAACATACTTATGGGACGTGGGGTGCAGAAGCATTACGAACAGGAGCCCCAGGTGGCGATCCTCCTCCCCATTCTCGAAGGGCTCGACGGGGTGAGGAAGATGTCAAAGTCCCTCGACAACTACATCGCGGTCGAGGACACTCCCATGGATATATACGGGAAGATAATGTCGATACCCGACGACCTGATGTGGAGGTATTACCTGCTCCTGACCCCGAGGACCGAGGGGGAAGTGGACGAGCTGAAAAAGGGACACCCGATGGATGCGAAGAGGGCGCTCGCATTCGAGATAACGTCGTGGCTCCACGGCTCAGGTGACGCGAAGGCGGCCGCAGAGGATTTCGCGACCAAGTTCTCTCAGCGGGAGTTCCCTGAAGACGCCCGGGAGGTCGTAATAAAGCGTGACGACGCCAAGACGGTCATCGACCTGGTCGTGGAATCGTCCGGGAAGCTCAAGAGCAGGAATGAAGCAAAGAGGCTCATAGCTCAGGGCGGTGTCCTCATCGACGGGGAAAGGGTCACCGATATAAACTCGCCCATGCCGGATAAAGGCACACACCGCATGAGGATAGGGAAAAAGGAATTCGTGGTCGTAAAATTAAGTTAGAAGCAAGCGAGCCTGTAAGCCGAATTCTGTCTTGGACAATCATTCATCTGGGACATTCATTACTGAATGCCTCTTGCAACATACCCGGAAGCATCGGACGGGCCGCCCTTTATTTCACGAGGAAAATCGCTTCCCTATTTTGTCTTACTCCGAGCGGGGTTTACCATGCCGCCCGCTGTCACCAGCAGGCGCGGTAGTCTCTTACACTGCCTTTTCACCCTTACCGGCTTTCCATGATTGAAAAGCTTTGGCGGTTTGTTTTCTGTGGCACTTTCCGTTGCCTCACGGCACCTGGGCGTTACCCAGCGCTCTGCCCTGCGGAGTTCGGACTTTCCTCCAGTCTCGGCATTTCTGCCCCGACCAGCGACTGTCCGGCTCACTTGCTTCTGATGTTAAAGATATTCATCAATGGCGAGATTCGCAAGCCTGTCGGCCTCTGTGTTCTCTTCCCTGGGGATGTGGCGGATCGTAACCCGGCTGAACCCTTCGATTAAGCTCTTTGCCTTCATATATAGCTCTTTTATCTCCGGGTGTTTGACTTTCCAGATTCCGTTCATCTGGTTGGCGAGGAGCAGGGAGTCTGTAAATATCCGTATTTCCTGGTTTTTATGTCCGTGGGCGGATTCGAGGGCGGTAATAAGGGCGGTGTACTCGGCCTGGTTGTTGGTGCGTGTGCCGAGATATTTCTTGACCTCACGCGCCCTGCCGCTCTCCTCTCTTATCAGGACCCCTATCCCTGATTCTCCCGGGTTGCCCCTGGCGGCGCCGTCGATAAATATATCGACGCGGTCATTCTCGGATTTCTTAAAAGGCAGGCTATCCTGTTTTAGCTTCACTCTTGAGTTCTTCTTCGCAGTAGAGAAATTTTTGACAGCTGGGGCATTGTATGAGTCTCGAGAGGGTGAGCACTTCGTTGAAGAGCTGCGCCGGAATGTGCATATAGCATCCCATGCATACCTCGTTTCTCGCGACGGCCAGCACGAACCCGTTTCTCTTTTTAACGCGCTCGTAAATGGAGAGGATGTCGGGGGTGAGGCCGGAGGCGATTTTCACTTTCTCTTCTATCTTGGGGGGATACAGTATTTTCAGCTCCTCTATCTTTTCCTTGAACCCGGCAATCTTATCGGTGTATTCGTTCTCCCTGTTCGCAAGTTCCTCTTCTTCCTTCGATATGCGCGATTCCAGGCCCTCGAGCTTTACCATCTGCTCGAGCAGGTTGTCTTCGAGTGCGGAATTCTTCCGCTTCGTATCTGCGATTTGCTTCTGCAGGGCTTCATATTCTTTATGGGTTTTAATTTCGAACAGTTTTTGATCGGCCGTTTTTATCAAATCTTCATTTTGCAAGATTTCGAGCTCAATGCCCGACTTGTTCACGAGTATCTCTTGCTTAATTTTTTTGGAATTTTCCAGCTTTTTTCTTGATGCCTCTATCTCGCTTTCGTAGTCCGAGATTTTTTCAGGGTACTCCCTGAGGTTTTTTTCCAGTTGACTTAGCTCCATGTCAATTCTCTGGAGCGTATCGAGAACCAAAATCTGGTCTCTCATCTTTTCTTCTCCTTTTTTTTATCGGATAGTTTTCGGAAAGTAAGGTTTTGATAATTACGACCGGATATGAAGAAACAGGTGGTGTGACTGATGTCTGGGGACTGCTGTTTATGGAGACTTCTCTGCCCATGTATAAAGCTATCACCTCTACTATGTGTGGGCCCACCCGGACTCGAACCAGGGACCAACGGATTATGAGTCCGCCGCTCTGACCAACTGAGCTATGGGCCCTCTGAATTTGTTTAGTGAATTTAGAAGTTTAGATAAAAAGCGGGGCTTTGTCAAACCCGCGCCGCGGTAAATTATTTTTTTAAAGCGTAGTTTTTCGCTTTTAGCAATTTATAGTATCCGAGGACTTTTGCGATATAATCCGTCGTCTCCGGATACGGCGGGATGGTAAAGCCGTGCTTAATGACCGCCCCCTTGCCGGCATTATATGCGGCCAGAGAGAGGCTCATGTCTCCGTCGAAATATTCGAGCAGGTCTTTCAAATATTGGACCCCTCCCTCCATATTATCCTTGGCGTCGAAGGGATCGCTCACCCCGTAATCGTCAGCGGTTGCCGGAATGAGCTGCATGATCCCCTGCGCGTTCTTGGGAGATACGGCGTTCGGGTCGAAGTTCGATTCTGTTTTTATAACGGCCTTCACGAGATAAGGGTCGACCCCGTGTCTCTCGCTCAGATTAAGTATGTCCTTGTCATATTCAGTGGTGAATTCATCCGAGAATATGAACTTTGTGCTGCCGTCTTCGGGAAGTATTATTCTGTATCTCGAAAGGGCGGAGGGTTTGTTAAAAACGACGGTGGGCATCTTGTTCCGGCATTCCATGGTCTCGAATTTTCCCGACCTCTCGATGAGGACCGCGCAGTTGGATATCTCGACTACCTTCACGGTTTCGGAATTTACGAGGTCGAGCACGTCTCCCCGAATATACGAGCCCAGCTCCCCGGTGACGGGGTTCTTTATCATTGCCTTCGATACCCCGCCGCTCGTGAGCGTACCCAGAAGAATCAGGCGGAGGCTCGTATTAGTTACCTCGACCGAAAGGATTTTGTTTTTCTCCGCAAGGGATTCCGAAGCCGGGTCGTCCTCGCGGTAAGAGTCTGCCGAATTAGCTGAATAAACGGGTATAGGAAGCATGAAGATTATTCCTGATAAACATAGGAGTGTCAGGAGAGGTTTCTTCATTGAGAGAGATACTCTTTTGAAACTAGTTTCAGAATAAATGATAGAGGGGCAAAAGTAAATAAATATTTTCAGTCTGTACGGTCCTGGTTCGCTCTCGGCGGACCCTCAGACACGCAGAACGGAATCCGCGGCGGGCCTCTGCCGCTTCAGGGAGGATATTGCTCCACTTCGGACGGACGGCCCCCGGTTAATTGCTGACGGGGACGAATTTATAAGATTTTACGTCTTTCCCGTCTTTCGATTTCTTCACTGTCCCTACTGTAACTCCCATCCTTTGACCGATTTTTAGTCCTTCCGGGTCATTCGTTTCCACCTGCGCCATGACCCTGACCCCTTCCGGAAAATCTACCAGAGCGAGCGCGTAGGGGACGGGGAACTCGGGCATGCTCCTCCTGACGATCGTAAAGGAATGCAGCTCGCCCGTGGGGCTCAGGAGTCTTTCTTCGACTTCATCCGAGAAACTCACGGGGTCGGCCAGGTACTTGGGGAATGTCCAGTTGTTCGACTCTTTCGAGTATCCGGCCACGAGCCTTACCCTGCCTTCTTTGTCTACATTGAACAGCTCCGGGAATAGAACTTCGTCCTTATCTGAAATCTCTGCCATAACTCCGGTATCTCCTTTCGTTATTTTCGCTGAGAATATATTACATTTAAATTTTAGTTAGTCTAGGGCGGGGATACAGGCCTGTTTGTAAAGGTTATAAAACCTTTGTAGAATAAAACGGCGTGGGTCGAAAGGTTCCTAGAGCACTGACAATTGCGGGTTCCGATTCGGGGGGCGGGGCGGGGATACAGGCCGATCTCAAGACGTTTACCGCCTTCAGGGTCTTCGGTATGTCGGTAATAACGTCTGTGACCGCCCAGAATACCCTGTCCGTTCTGGGTGTTTCGGACCTGCCCGCGGGGTTCGTCGAGCTTCAGATGGACGCCGTCCTTGGCGATATCGGCGCCGATGCCGTTAAAACCGGGATGCTGTCGAATAAGGAGATCGTTTCATCCGTATCGAAGAAAATCAGGGAATACGGGATTAAGAATCTGGTAGTCGACCCGGTCATGGTATCGAAGGGGGGTGACACGCTTCTCGATGCCGGGGCCCGGGAGGCGATGGTGAGCGAGCTCTTCAAATTGGCCCTGATAGTCACCCCGAATATCCCGGAAGCGGAAGAAATTACGGCATCGAAGATATCCTCCCTCTCCGGAATGAAGCAGGCCGCGGAAGCCATAAAGTCGCTGGGCCCGGAATACGTGCTCGTCAAGGGAGGGCATCTCGAAAATCTCCCCGACGCGATAGACGTCTTTTACGACGGGCACAGCCACTACGAGCTGAAGGCGCCCAGAATCGATACGAAAAATACACACGGCACCGGCTGCACCTATTCTGCGGCCGTCTGCGCCGCGCTTGCCGCGGGGTTCTCCCCGCTCGACGCGGTGAAGGAGGCGAAGGACTACGTGACTTATGCGATCATGAGTTCTTTCGATCTCGGGAAGGGGCACGGGCCGTTAAACCATTTCTGGAAATTCGAATGACGAAGGAGAGCCTCAAGTGGCCGAAATCATAGACGGGAAACTGGTCTCACAGCATATCAGGGATGAGGTTGCGGAAGGGGTGGAAAGGCTAAAGAGGGAAACGGGGGTAACGGCCGGTCTCGCGGCTGTGCTCGTCGGGGATGACCCGGCGTCTGAAATATATGTCAGGAATAAGAGAAAGGCCTGTACCGAAGTGGGCATGTACTCCGAAGAGCTCAGGCTCCCGGGAGAAACGACCGAGGAGGAACTGCTCTCGCTTGTAGACAAGCTGAACGGGGATGAGAACATCCACGGCATATTAGTGCAGCTCCCGCTGCCCTCTCAGATAAGCGAAACGAAAATTCTGAGGGCGGTATCCCCGCTTAAAGACGTGGACGGGTTCCATCCCTATAACGTGGGCCTCCTCGTGGAGGGGAAGCCGAGGTTCATATCGTGCACGCCGCACGGGATCATCAAGATGCTCGACTTTTACAAGATAGGCATAGAAGGGAAGGAGGCTGTGGTGGTGGGAAGGAGCAATATAGTCGGGAAGCCCGTTTCGATACTCCTCCTCCACCGCCATGCGACCGTGACCATCTGCCATTCCCGCACGAAGCCGCTCGACGAGGTAACACGAAGGGCCGACATCCTGGTGGCTGCGATCGGACGGGCCGATTTCATCACTGCGGGTCATGGTCAAGGAAGGGGCGGTCGTCATAGACGTCGGCATTAACCGCAATAAAGACGGAAAGCTCACGGGGGACGTGGATTTTGAAGGGGTGAGCCAAAAAGCCTCCTATATCACTCCTGTTCCGGGCGGAGTGGGGCCCATGACGATAGCGATGCTGCTGTGGAATACGCTCGAGTCGGCCAGGAATTTCGCCTCCTCGTAACAAGCGTCCGGATTTGTGAACAACTTGCTAACATATTAGGCGCTGTCTATCCACAGAAAGCCTCGTGTTTGCGATGAAATACAGACGCAAGACATCGGTAACACTATATTATTTTCTCACGGACGGATGTTAATCCCTGTTGAGAAATCTCTTAATATCCTGTTCCGGGGATGTTGATAAACTGTTTATTAACGTGGAAATAATGTGGAAGGGCCGCCCACTTTTTTAACCGGTTGTCCGTCCCCGAGTTTCTCGCACAGCTCCCGGACCGTGATCCCGAATACCGGGTGTATTTTCCCGGGCGTTATCTCGGAGACGGGCTCGAGGACGAACCTTCTCAAGTGGGCCTGGGGATGCGGCAATTTCAAATCCGGGGTATCGAGCGTGAGCCCGTCGTAGAAAATTAAATCGATGTCTATTGTCCTCGGCCCCCATCTTCCGTCCCTGACCCTGCCCATTCTGTCCTCCGCTTCACGCATCCGGTTGAGAAGCTCCTCAGGAGGGAGCGCGGTTTCTATCTCCGCCGCGCAGTTTATGAAATCGGGCTGGTCTACGTTCCCTACGGGCCCCGTTTCGTAAACCGACGACACTTTCAAAATTTCGGCGAAGCCCGAGATTTCTTCCAGGGCTTTCCTGCAGTTGCCTATTCTGTCTCCCAGGTTCGATCCGATACTGATAACGGCTTTTGGCATGAGTTAAGTTTAAATAACAATTTTTTGACTATCCATCCGCCCTCCATAAACTTATAGAGAGTGAGGTGAAACGAAATGGCGCTATTATCCGAAGCCGAAATAGAAGAAGGGCTCAATCGTCTCAGTGGCTGGGAGAAAAAGGGGAATGAGATCGTCAAGGTTTACAAGAACAAGAATTTCGTCGAATCGATCGGTTTCGTGAATAAGGTAGCGATACTCGCCGAGAAGGCCGACCACCATCCCGACATCCTGATCCAGTACAAGAACGTGACTTTGACCCTGTCGACACACAGCCAGGGCGGGTTGACCGGGAAGGATTTTAAGCTCGCCGGGGAAATCGACGCCCTTTAGTAAAATTAATTTTTTTTACCCTTCTCTATGACCTCGTAGTCTTCCCTGTCGAGAACGATGGTCGTTCTGCCGTCCTCATCGATAGTTCTGAATTTCTTCTTGCTCCTGGGGGAGAAAAGTCTCATTACGCCGAATATAATAAGCGCGACTCCTACCGCGATTCCAAGAAAGAATCCGAACAGCACGAGTATTGCGAGCACCACTATACCCAATAAAAGGACAAGTGGTATGAGATATGCAGGCGGCTTACCCTGATAAAAGTAGATTTTAGGCCTGGGGTTCATTTTGCCCTCCGCGTTAAACGCTCAATCGAATAAGAACCTTTGTATAGTCTACCATTATTCTATCGATAACTGCTAAATCGGCACCTTTACGCTTTCCAGCACCTCTTTAATCGCCTCTTCCTCGCCTCCCCGGCCCAGGCGGCGTTCGCTTCTGACGATGACCCTGTGCGCGAGGACGGGGACCGCCATCTTCTTGACGTCCTCGGGGATGCAGTACGTCCTCCCCCCGATCAGAGCGAGAGACTGCGCCGCGCTCTTGAGCGCAATCGCCCCCCTCGGGCTCACCCCGAGCTCGAACATCCTGGGGTTTCTGGTTTCCGTTATTATCGCGAGAATATAGTCCAGTATGGAATCGTCGATCCTGACCCTCTCGGAAAATTTCTGGAGCATTACGACTTCTTCGCTTGATATTACCGGGTTAATGCCGTCCCACGAGTTTACGGGGCTCGACGTCGAGAGTATCTGCTTTTCGCTCTCCATGTCGGGATAGCCGATGCTGATCCTTATTGCGAAGCGGTCGAGCTGGTTCTCAGGGAGCGGGAAAGTGCCCTTGTATTCGAACGGGTTCTGGGTAGCTATTACCATAAAGGGTTTCGGAATATCGTGGGAAGTCCCGTCTATGGTGGCCTTTGCCTCGTTCATCGCCTCGAGCAGCGCGCTCTGGGTTTTTGGCGTGGCCCTGTTTATCTCGTCGGCGAGGACCACGTTGGCGAATATGGGGCCCGGTTTGAATATAAAATCCCCTGTCGACTGATCGAGCACGGAAACCCCAAGTATGTCGGATGGAAGCAGGTCGCTCGTGAACTGGATCCTCTTGAAGCTGAGGGCCGTCGACCTGGCTAAAGCGTGGGCCAGTGTGGTTTTCCCGACCCCCGGGACGTCCTCTATCAGCATGTGCGACCTCGAGAGGAGGGCCACAATCGCCGTTTTGACTATCTCGGGTTTCCCCTTTATCACACCGCTTATGTTTACTTCGAGACTTCGTATCTTGCCTGTGAGCTCGGACGGTTCCAAACCGGGAATCCCCTAAGAGGCGCCGTGGCATCTCTTATATTTTTTACCGCTGCCGCAAGGGCAGGGGTCGTTTCTCCCCACCTTTTTATCGTGTCTCTTAACGGGCCTCTTGCTGTCTTCTTCCTCGCCCCTGCTCAAGGTCATGCGCTGCTGCTCGGCCCTCCTTCTCTTCTCGAGCCTTTCCATGTCGGTTTCGCTTACCGGCTGCACCCTGAAGAGCTTCTCGCAAACGTCCGAGGAAAGGCGGTTCATGAGAGAGGAGAACATCTCGAACCCTTCGCGCTTGTACTCATGCAGCGGGTCCCGCTGCGCGTAACCTCGGAGCCCTATGCCTTCCCGCAGGTGGTCCATGTTCAGAAGGTGGTCTTTCCAAAGGAAATCGAGGGTCTGAAGCATTATGTATCTTTCGATCTGCCTCATTGTTTCGGGCGTTATCTCGCTTTCTTTCCCGTCGTAGAACTCGTGCACTTTATTCCGTATATATTCGGTTGCGTCTTCCCTTTTCGTCCCGTTTCGGGCGAGCTCCCCGAGGTCGATATTTATGTTGAACGATGCGTGGGCCGCTTCTTTCAAATCGTTTAAGTCGGCCTCCTCCACATTCCCCTTTTCAGGGACCGTTTCCACAACGAAGTCGGCTATGACTTCGTCGGCCATTTCGTAGAGGTTGTCTTTGAGGTTCTCACCCCCGGCGAGGAACTCCCTCCTCTTTTTGTATATCACTTCCCTCTGCTTGTTAAGGACGTCGTCGTAATCGAGTAGGTGCTTCCTTATGTCGAAGTTCCTTCCCTCGACCTTTTTCTGGGCGTTCTCTATGGAGCGCGAGATCATCTTGTGCTCTATCGGCTCCCCTTCCTCCCATCCGAGCTTGTCCATTATCTTGGTTATGGTCTCAGACGCGAATATCCTCATGAGGTCGTCCTCGAGCGACACGAAGAACCTGGAGGAGCCGGGGTCGCCCTGCCTGCCGGACCTTCCCCTAAGCTGGTTGTCGATCCTTCTGGACTCGTGCCTTTCGGTGCCTATTATATGGAGGCCTCCTAATTCAAGAACCCTCTTTTTCTCGTCCTCGCATACGGGTTTTGCCTCGAGCATGGCTTCCTCGAACTGCTCCGGCAGCGCTTCCTGAGGGTCGACCCTGAATTTTTTCCTGAGTATATCCCTTGCAAGGTACTCGTGATTGCCGCCGAGGATAATGTCCGTTCCCCTGCCCGCCATGTTCGTCGCTATCGTCACGCCGCCGATCCTTCCCGCCTGGGCCACTATCTCCGCTTCGTTCTCATGCTGCTTTGCGTTGAGCACCTGATGGGGTATGCGGAGCTTTTGCAGCATCCCGGAGAGCCTCTCCGATTTTTCTATGGAAGTCGTGCCCACCAGTATAGGCCGGCCCTTTCCGTAGAGCTCCTTTATTTCCTCCGCGACGGCGCCAAATTTCTCTCTTTCCGACTTGTATACGGAGTCGTTCCTGTCGGCCCTTATCATGGGTTTATTCGTCGGTACGACGTTTACGTCCAGATTATAAATATTCTTGAACTCGAAGGCTTCGGTATCCGCGGTACCCGTCATCCCGGCGAGCTTCCTGTACATCCTGAAATAGTTCTGAATCGTAATCGTGGCAAGCGTCTGGTTCTCGTTCTCTATCTCCACGTCCTCTTTGGCCTCTATAGCCTGATGGAGACCGTCGCTCCACCTCCTTCCGGGCATGAGCCTTCCGGTGAATTCGTCGACGATAATGACCTTGCCGTCCTTGACCATGTAGTCGACGTCCCTGTGGAAGAGGTGATGCGCGCGGAGTCCCTGTATGACGTGGTGGAGGATCTCGAGGTTCGCCGGATCATAGACGTTGCTTATCCCGAGGGCCTTTTCTACCTTGTTGGACCCTTCCTCGGTAGGGGTGACCTGCCGCGTCTTTTCGTCGAGAGTGAAATCGACCTCATTTTTAAGCTTCACGACCACATTGTTTATATCGTAGTAAAGCTCGGTCGACTCTTCAGACGGGCCCGATATAATAAGCGGCGTCCTGGCTTCGTCGATCAGAATGCTGTCCACTTCGTCGACTATGGCATAGCTGTGCTCTCTCTGGACGTAATCGTTGAGGGAGAACTTCATGTTGTCTCTCAGGTAGTCGAAACCGAACTCGTTGTTCGTTCCGTAGGTCGCGTGCGCCCTGTAGGCCTCCTTTCGGGGGCACTCGGCGAGCTTTGTCTTAAACGCGGCAAGCACGTCGAGGTTCTTCTCGGGCGGTATCTCCATATCGGAATATTCGGCGGGCCACACGCTCTGGTTGTTGTCTATTGCGTGCTGCGCCCGTACGGGGTCTTCCCATTCGATCAGATATGAAATTTCATGGTTTATAACGCCGATATTCAGGCCGAGGAGCTTGTATATGGGTCCCATCCACGCCGCGTCGCGCCGCGCCAGGTAGTCGTTGACGGTCACAAGGTGCGCGCCGAGGCCGGTAATTCCGTTGAGATAGAGGGGAAGGGCGGCGACGAGTGTTTTTCCCTCACCGGTTTTCATTTCCGCAATCCTGCCAAGGTGGAGCACGAGACCCCCGATGAGCTGGACGTCGAAGGGGCGCATTCCCAGGGTCCTGCGGGACGCCTCCCTGACTAGGGCGAAGGCTTCGGGGAGTATTTCCAGGAGCGCATCATCGAGTTTCCCGTAGTGCTCATCGTCCGCCGGCTCGCCGTTCCCGTTGTGGCTGTTTTTTATCCTTTCCCTGTATTCCCCGGTTTTTACCGCAAACTCGCTGTTGGGAATCGATTGGAATTCACTCTCGTATTCGTTAACCCTGTCGACAAGGGCGGCCAGTCTTTTGATTTCCCTGTCGTTCTGGGAGCCGATAATTTTCTTCATTATATAAGAAATCATTTTCTAATAATCCTCCGAAACATTGGAACCGATAAAAGTATAATGTAAAACCCCGGCATCACAAATTTCGTTTATTTATACGGCGGCCGGTCCGTTCCGGGTTTCAACTTTCTCTGTAATCTATAAATTCGTCCTTCGCGCGGCGTTTAGTTCAGGTCGACCGAAACGACGGTCGAAGTGCCGGACCTATTGGAAGTTATGCCGATCAGGGAGTTAACTTGCTGCATGGTCTTCTTGTTGTGAGTTATGAGTATTACCTGCGAATTCTTGTCTATTTCCTTAACGAGCTCGATGAAATAGGACGTGTTCCTGTCGTCGAGCGGGGCGTCGATTTCATCAAACAGAAGGAAGGGCGCGGGCTTTATCAGGCAAGCGGCAATTATGAGCGCGATTGCCGAGAGTGCCTTCTCGCCCCCTGAGAGGAGTGTGATGGATTGGAATTTTTTACCCCTCGGCCTGACCATGACCTCCACCCCGGATTCCAGCATGTTGTCGGGCTCGGTCAGCACCAGTTTACCTTCCCCGCCCCTGAACAGGCGGCTGAAAATCTCCTGGAACTTCTGGTCCATCAGCTCAAATGTTTCTCTGAACCTTTTTTCGGACTCTTTATCGATCTTGCTGATAGCTTTTCCGAGCGAATTTATGGCCTGATTGAGGTCTTCCATCTGGTCGTTCAGGAATTTATACCTTTCCTCGAGCTTGTTGTACTCTTCGGGAGCGAGCAGGTTCACCGGACCGAATTTCTCGATCTGTGCCTGGAGCTTCCTCAACCTGGATTCTTCTTCCTGAATATTTATTCCCGCGGGCTCCTCTCCACCGGCGAGGTCCGAGACCATGTCCGAGAGATTGCTCCTCTCGATCATGTCGTTAATGTTTTCTGCCTCGATCAGCACGCTGTTGAGGTCGAGCTCGAGTGAATTATTCCTGAGCCTGAGGTCCGATAATATGGTGTTCAGGTTTTCCCTGGTCTCGTTAGCCGTCCTTATCTCTTCGGCGATAGCGTTTCTTTCGTCCTTCATCACCTGAAGCTTCTCTTCGTTTTCAGTAATGGCTTTGTTAATAAGGCCTATTTCCTCTACCGTGTACTTGTCCTTTTCAATAAAGCTCAGCTTCTCCTGTTTTTTCTCCTCGATATTCCGGGATTCGTGCTCTATGCGGTTATCGATATCCCTTATCCTTCTCTCGAGCTCGGTTAAATCCTCGATGAGGCTCTTTTCCTTTTCTATAAGGGAAGCGCATTTGACCTTCTTTTCCGCGATTTCCCTCTCGACAGAGCGTTCCTCTTCTTCCGCCTTCTGGATTTTACCCTCGACGTCCCCGAACCTCTGCTCCAGGACCGACTTCTCCCCGTCGAGGCTGGTTATTTTCACCCTCGTATCCTCCATGAGCTGGAGTTTTTCGTCGGTCTCAACGCCGGTTTTCTCGAGATTCTGATTTATTCCCTCGATCCGTCTCTCGAGCTTCTCGAGGTTGTTTCTGAAATTGAATATGTCTTTCCTCGTTTCCGCGTCGATAATGCCCGACTCGACGAGCTCATTCTCAAACCCCTTTATACCCGAGTTCAAGCGCTTTATTTCGAGTTCATTCGATTCTATCTCGAGGCTCAGATTGTCGATGCCGCTCTGTAATTCGGTGATTACGGTTTTGAGGTTTTCGATCTCCCTCTTTCTCTCGAGTACGCCGGGCTGGGCCGTTCCGCCGGAAATCGCCCCGTCGGGGTGCAGGTAATCGCCTTCGGCGGTGACGAATGACGCCCCGCCCTCCGTTTCCGACTGCATCCTCAAACCCTCGCCGAGAGTAGAGACCATGTATACGCCCTTAAGGAGGTTTTCGATAATGCTCAGTTTATCGTCCAGGCTTACTATTTCCGAAAGCGGCCTGGCATTGAGAAGCCCTCCGTTTGACGCCGCCGGGTGATGTGCCACTCTTGCCGGTATGAACGTGCCCCTTCCCAGGGAGCGCTGTCTCAGGGAATCTATCGCGCTCAGGGCCTGAGCGTTCTCCTCGACGAGTATCCATTTGATCTTATCCCCGAGCACCGCTTCCACGGCTCTTTCGTAACCCTCGGGGACCGAAATAAAATCGGATACGGTGCCGAGCACCCCGTTGCCCTTGTGCTCGAGTATGAAGTTCCTTATCCCCTCCGGGAGCCATTCGTAGTTAGCCTGTATCTGGTCGAGTACCGTAAGTCTCGAAGAGTTCTCGTTGAGCCGCTCCTGAAGCCCGTCGTATTCGCCGCGTTTTTTCGCCTGCGTATCGCTGACGGACGAAAGAGCCGCCTGCAGGCCGTCCCTGGATTCGGAAACACGCTGCTTTTTGCTTTCATTCTCGAGAAGGATACGCTCGAGGCTTATTATCTCTTCGGCAGCGGCTTTTCTTTCGAGCTCTATTTCGGAGAGCTCCTTCTCTATTACCTCTCTCTTTGAATAGAGGTCCCGTAATTCCTTTTCATAACCGAGGGCCGCGCCTTTCAGCGAGCTGTATTCGTCGAGGGTCTTGAAGAGAGACGCCCTGATCTCCTGATGCTCGGCGCGGATTGCGGAAAAGCCCGCCTGGATCGCCGCCAGTTTTTCTTCCTTGCCCCCTATCTCGGTATTCTCTTTTCGCAGTTCGAGCCCGACCTCTTCAAGGGCGCTTTTTTTGATCTCGGTCTGCGCCGCCAGGTTCAGGCGCTCGCTGCCGAGAAGCTCCGATTCGCTCTCTATCTTCTCGATAAACCTCTCGATGCTCGAGATCTCGGTCTTGATCAGGTCCTGTGAGGATATCTTTGCCTGGAGCTCGGTTTTCGTCCTAAAAATGTCGTTTTCACTCTCTCTGATTTTATCGTCGGCGGTTAAGGACTGATTGTTTAATTTTTTGAGGAGGTTAATAACATGGATTATTTCCTCTTCGGATTTGGCTATCGATTGCTCGACCGCTGTTTTTTCCCCTATCGCGGAATCCTTCTTCTTTTCGAGCCTCTCCAGCCTGGCCCTCAGGATTCTGGCTTCGAGCCTCCTCGATTCCTCGGACAGCTCCCTGAATTCCCCAGCGTGTTTTGCCTGAAGGCTCAGGGTGTCCATCTGCCTCTTTACTTCGTTTACCATGTCTTTTACGCGGCTCAGGTTCTCCCTGGTCGTTTTAATCCGGGTCTCCGTCTCCCTCCGTCTCATCTTGTATTTCCTTATACCTGCGACCTCTTCTATGAGGGTCCTCTTGTCCTCGGGTTTCGCTGTAATCATCTGATCGACCCTGCCCTGGCCGATAACCGAATATGCCCTGGCCCCGGAACCGGTGTCGATGAATATATCCGTGATGTCCTTGAGCCTGCACTGGACTCCGTTCAGGTAGTACTCGGTCTCGCCCGAGCGGAATACCCGTCGTTTGATCTCGACCTGCTCGAAATTGTAGCCTGAGACGTTTTCCATAACGAGAGAGACTTCGGCCATTCCGAGGGGTTTCAGGAATTCGCTCCCGTTCGAAATAATCTCTTCCATAACGTTCGCCCGCAGCTGCCTCGGATTCTGCTCCCCGAGTATCCACCTGATAGCGTCGAGCACGTTTGATTTCCCGCAGCCGTTCGGGCCCACTATCGCGCTCAAGCGTAGGTCAAAACTAATGCGGGTCTTTTCGTAGAATGATTTAAAGCCGGTAATTTCCAGGGATTTGATTTTCATCGCCTAATCTAATGAGTGAAGATAATCAAAAGTTTAAAAAAAGTAAATATCCGAAGAAATAATACGGCTTGCGGGATTTCGGGGCGTTTTGATTAAATTACTTTTTAAATAAGCTGGACCAGAAGTTTTTTTCTATCTTTTTGTCGCTCTTAATGTTCGTTTTGCGGGTGTTGATAAGCCGGACCTCTCTCTTTGCCTCGATGAAGTCGGGATCGAGCTCGATCGCTTTTTCGAAATACTTTTCTGCCTTCCTGAGGTCGTTCGTGTATTTGTACACAGAACCGAGGTAGTAATAATTCTCGGGTATCTTATCGTTCATTCTTAACGCAATATCGAGAGAGTTTTTGACCTCTTCCAGGACCGGCGACTTGTCCTCGGCGGCGAGGAACCTGGCCCATGCGAGCGCCCCCAGATACGCGGCTTCGTCCGGGTTCATATTCACCGCTTCCCTGATCTTCTTTTCCGCTTCGGCGTAGTCGCGCTGTACCAGGAGCGTAATACCCTTTTTAAAGGTCATCTCCGCCTCATATATATATTTCGCCTGGGACTTGAGTACGGTAAGCTCCTCGTGCGAGTTGTATTGTTCCTTTTTATCACTTTCGGAAAGGGTTTCGTACGCGGTCGTGATCTGCGTGAAAATTTCTTCCGCTTTTGCCCTGGTCTCCTGGTCCGCGTTAGGGTTGACGTCGGGGTGGTAGCATTTTACGAGTTTATAATAAGCGTCCCTTATCTCTTCGTTCGAGGCGTCCTGAGATACGCCGAGGATCTCGTAGTAATCCTGCTTCTGGATTTTCAGATGGAATTCGGATACGCGGTCGCTGAAATCAGTCTGGGCCGGTTTTCCGGCGGGATCGATCCCCGTATCCCCGGCTAATGAGGCATCTGTTTGGCCGGCGAAAATAAACTCGACTCCCTTCTCCGGGGGCTCGATGTCGTTATCATTTTCTCTGTCGCCGATTATGTCCTGATAAGGCTGAAAAAGGCCGCTCATGTCGTCGGCTGCCATATTGTCCCGAGCCTCATTGCCGGAATAAAAAGGATCCGGCTCCGGCCCGGCCTCCCGACCCCCGTTGTCGAACCCTCCGGTTTCCCGATACTGCCGGCTCTGGAACTGTCCGCTAAGGAAGGGGTCGTCTTCCTTCGGGGTTTCATCGTCTCCGGTCTCCCGGTCTAAATCTAACTCGAGCTCATAGACGGATGAGCTCGCCCGGGGCTCTTCCGGCGCGGTGATGCCTTCCCGGTCGGTCACATGAAAAACCGTTTCATTCCCGTTCTCTTCGATATGGGACGGTTCGGATGTATCCGGGGATTTTATCGGCTCCATCACTTCCTCGTTCATGACGGGTGGAGCATTAACCAAGCCGATGTCCTCCTGCGCGCTTACATATGGTGAATCGGGCCCTTCGGCCGGTACCTCCGCGCCCGTGTATGTTTGATTGATGAAATCTTCCTGCCGATTATCAAAGCCGTTCTCAGTCACGGTCCCGGATTCCCTTTCGTCCGGATCTCCGGGGACGTCCTCGGTATCGGCCGGATTTTCTCGCGTTACATCAGCTCCTGCCGACTTCTCATTTTCTCTTATAAGTTTCTTTATCGAATCCCTGCCGATCTCGTCCGGCGGAGACGCCTCTCATGCTAACCAGCTTGAACAGCATGAGGAAATACAGGAGCTTGAGGGTATCGGGTCTTTCGAGCTTCGATCCTTCGAGTACTTCACTCACCGTCGCTCTCTGCTTCAAGAGCTGCACGAACCTGAGCTCTTTAGGTTTGAGACCGAGGCTGTTGATATCGTTTTTTAATCTCGGATCAACCATGATTGTCGGGTTTGATTCTTCGAGGCTTTCGACGTCTATGTACCTTTTGACGCCTTCGTAGATTACCTTGCATAAATCGACCTGATACGAAACTATCCTGTCCGCGAATTCGTCACCGCTTTTAAACACATATGTCCCGTTGATGTAGTAAAACCCCTTGAGTATTTTTTCCTGTAACTGGAACTCCAGAAAGCTGTTCAGCTCGTGCGGGGAAGAGATGCCCATTTCAAAAAGTATCTGGCCGAATTTCTGTTTGTTTTTAGTAGCCATGTCGACGGCTTTATCATACGTTTCTTTGTCAATCCTGCCGCTCTTGAGGAGAATCCTCCCTATCGCCGTATCGATGTCTCCGCCCTCCGCGAACACCGGGTTCCCCTTAATAAAATAGATAATAAAGTCCGTATTCGCGGATATGGACAGGACCCCGCTTCTCTTCTTATAATAAATATCGACGAGGAGGCTCGGATAGAACGTATCACCGAGGCTTCCCTCGTCCCCGTCGCCGGGGGATTTCTCGGACTGCTGATTCGAAATGCCCGTTCTCAGGAAGTCGAAAAGTGAGTTGATCTGTGTTTTATCGTCGAATATCAGTACCGACCTGGTCCCGGCTTTCAACACCTGTCCGCCGTTAATGTCCACGATCTCGAACTCATTTGAGTCCGTGATTGCATTTATATATGTTTCCAGGGGATTGTGAGAGGTGTTCTCTATGACCGTAAGTTCGGGTTTCTCATATAAAAGTCTTTCGAGGCCTTCCTTGTAATTTAAAACTACTTTTACGTATAGTTCTCTCAGCGCCAGGAACTCTTTCAAGACGTAACAGTAATCCCTGTCCGAACCGATTATTAGAGCGCTGTTAGGCAATTGTATCTCCGACCCCTCGACGCTGCCGTCATCCCTGTGACGGGAATAGTTCGCTATTCGGTACGATTTCCGCCTGTCGTCTCAGGTCCTGTATCATTTTCTGTATGACCTGTGAACGCTGCTTTTGCAGTTCCTGTTCCATCAAATCATCCTTTGCCGCGGTAAAATTCTCGGGGCTGGCGGTTTTTACTTCTTTGATCGAAATGATATAGAAATTGTTACCGTCTTCGTAGATCCTGGTCGGTACCCCGGCCTTAGGATCGAGCTCGAAAGCTTCGGCGCTCACCATCTGGGAATCTATCTGAGGCGCCTTTTCCGACCGGGAAAAAAATCCGGTCTCTTTCAGGTCGAGGCCGAGCTTCTTTGCCTCAGCGGGGAGATTTTCACTCTTGACGCCTTTCAGTTTCATAATCGATGCTTCAGCCGACTTCCTGGCCGTCTGAACGGCTTTTTCACGTTTTAACGACTCGGCCGCTTCCTTTTTCGCTTCCTCGAAGGTTCTCTCTCTCGGAGGGACTATCTCCTTCACCTCCACAACCCAGATATTGGCCCCGACCGGGATTATGGAAACCCTGCCCTTGTCAGTACCGAAAGCCTGACGTGTGATCATAGGCGGTATGTCGGATGTGTTGTCATTTACCGAAAAGGGTTTGCTCTCGGAAATCGTTACTATGGAAAATTCCTTGGCTATAGCGTCGATTCCGGTACCGCCCCCTTCGGGATTATCGAGCCTGGCCATGAGCTGCTGGCGGAGCTCTTCCGCCTTTTGTGCTTTCAGATTGGATTCAATATCCTTCTTTGCTTCGGCGAGCGGCATCTGCTTGCCGTCCGGTGACTTGAATTCTTCAGGGTAGGCGTTGTAATAAGAGTTGATTTCATCTTCTGATACCTGAACATTCTTTTCGAAGGTTTCCGGGCCAAGTGTGAAATAGCGGATTTGCCTCATCTCGGCAGTCTTTAACCCGCCTTTGTGTTTCTGGTAGTAAAGCTTTATCTCATCCTCGCTCGGGGTATAAGAGCCGGCGTAGTCGTTTCCGGAGATCTTTATATAATACAGGTTGATCTCATCGTTCTGCCTCTTGTAGACGTCCAGCAGGTTTTCTTCCGTGATAAGCGCCGTTTCATCGAGGAAACCCGCGAACTTCTCGGCCAGGAGCCTTTCTCTGTAAGAATTCTCGAATTCCCCTACGTCCTGCTTAAGGGCCTGCTCTATGAATTGCTTATACCTCTCCGCCCCTACGAACTTCCCGTCGATCTGGAAATTCGGGTCCGATTTGATAGCAACGTCGAGCTCTTCGTCCGTCACCTTAAATCCGAGGCTCTTTGCTTTTTGAGCCAGGAGCTTGAGATTAATAAGCTGATTCAACGCTATTATATTGATCTGATTAAGATATTCCTCTGGTATTTCGCCTCCCTTGCCGAACTGCGTCTTCAGGCTGTCCCTCATCAGATAGAAATTGACGAGGCTGACATCCTCCCCGTTGACCTGCGCGGCAGTCCTGTTGGGGACCTGGGTGATAGCGCCGAAATCGCTGAGATTGTATCCGATGCCTATAATGAATGCGACGGCGATCAGGATCAAGATCCCTCTGATAAACCAGCTGTGTCTGTTACGAATGAAATTGAGACTCATTTGCTTGTATTCCCCTTTGATTCTGAATTCTTATAAAAATCTATATCACTTCCTCTTCAGTTTCAACAAGCCGGGTTTCGGGTGAGCCATATTCGGGTTTCAAACCGGGCCGAATAAACGATAGCCCGGCTCTCCGCTCTCATAATCCGGGCGGGCGGGTTTTGGATCAACTTGACAGTCCCGGCACGCTCAAATATTCTTAAGCCCTTCTTAAGACCGGAGTTGTTAAAAATAAAGAATCTGTTTTTCATTTTCTCTTTTCTCGAAGGTATATCCCAATGATAACTGCTTTAGGCGGAGGCGTAGGCGCCGCTAAATTCCTGGAAGGACTATCTGAAGTAATCGGCGGGGAGAGGCTGTCGGTTGTCGTAAATACCGGTGACGACATCATTTTACACGGTCTCAGGATCTCTCCTGACGTCGATACAATAATATACAGGCTTTCGGGCATGATAGATACTAACAAGGGGTGGGGGGTAAGTGGCGATACCTTCGACTGCCTTTCAGCACTTTCGAGATTCGGCTCCGAAACCTGGTTCAATATCGGGGACATCGATTTCGCCACCCATCTATACAGGACGCGATTGAGGCAGGAGGGGTTCACTCCCTCTCAGGTCACGTCAAAACTGGCCGGGGCCTTCGGTTTAAAAGAGGGTATCACGGTCATTCCAATGACGGATGAAGACGTTGAGACATGGATCGTGACCGACGAAGGGGAAATGCACTTCCAGGAATATTTTGTTAAACGGAAGATGAAGCCGGACGTGCTGAAGGTGGTTTTCAGGAATATTGAAAGGGCCGCGCCCGCTCCGGGCGTAATAGAAGCGATAAAGCTTGCCAGGATGATTATTCTTTGCCCCAGCAACCCCATAATAAGCATAGGGCCGATACTCAATGTAAAGGGCATAGGTAAAGCGCTCAGGGCCGCGGACGCGAAGATTATCGCCATAAGCCCGCTTATAGGCGGGGTGCCGCTGAAGGGTCCTGCGGACAAGCTGATGAGGGGGCTCGGGCTCGAGGTGTCTTCTGCGGGGGTTGCCAGGCTCTATAGGGATTTTCTCGACGTCATGGTTATCGACACGGAAGACGCCCGGGAGGCCGAAATAATCAGCGATATGGGGATCAAACCCGTCGTGCTCGACACCCTGATGTCCGATCATTCCAGGGCGGCCAAACTCGCCTCAGCCGTGCTCTCCGAGATATAACCGCCAGCCGGTTCTCCTTGACAAGTTTTACCCGTTTATGCGATGATTAACAGGTTAATCAGGGGTGATATCCGTTACAATTAGTGTTGGGTCAAGACTTTCATCTGATTAAATATCTGGTTTAATTATATACTTGGGATAAACATGGCATCACTTGATAAAAAATCGGATTGCTGTTCCGGCATTTTGCCGGCTGAATACGTGTTCGCCATGCCGGCTGACACATACGGGCAGGCCGGAGTAGAACCGTCTGCACTCGGGGAGATACTATCGAAGGCTGTAGAGGGGGAGCCCCTCGTCCGCGAAGACGCGATCTCGCTCTCAAAACTGCGGAAGGAAGAACTGCCGTTCCTTCTCCGGTCGGCCTCAGGAATAAGAGACAAGGGGAAGGGGAAGACGCTTACGTTCTCGAGGAACGTTTTCGTTCCCCTCACACAGATTTGCCGTAACCGCTGCGGATACTGCACGTTCAAATACGAGCCCGGAGAGGGCCCGCTTTTTCTCATGCCCGAAGAGGTCGTAGAGATGGCCAGGAAAGGGGCTGAGCTCGGCTGCACCGAGCTCCTCTTCGTGACCGGAGACAAACCCGAGCTCCTTTACCCCGTGTACCGGGAAGCCCTCGGCAAGCTCGGATACAAGAGTACCGCCGAATACCTTATCGCAATGGGAGAGGCGGGCCTGAGGGAGCGCATATTCCCTCATACTAACCTCGGTCTCGCCACAAAGGACGAGCTTACTGCATTCAGGGAATCGAATCCGAGCATGGGCCTGATGCTCGAGAACATAAGCCCGAGGCTACTCAAGAAGGGCGAGGCTCATCACGGATGCCCCGACAAAGTGCCCGCGCACAGGATGAAGACGATGGAGTGGGCGGGCGAGCTTCAGATTCCATGGACCTCGGGGATACTCGTCGGCATCGGAGAGACGTGGGAGGAGAGGATAGACTCACTTTACGCGTTAAAGGAGCTCAACGACGCGTTCGGTCATATTCAGGAAATAATCATTCAGAATTTCAGCCCGAAGCAGGGGATAACCATGGAGAAGTACCCGCCGCCCGATTTCATCGACATGCTTAAGATAGTGGCGATCTCGAGGCTCATATTCGGCGAGGGGATGAACATACAGATTCCGCCGAACCTCAATCCCGATACTTATCCGCTTTTCGTCCACGCGGGCGTAAACGACCTGGGGGGCGTGTCCCCGATTACGATAGATTACGTCAACCCGGAAGCCCCGTGGCCGAAGCTCGAAAGAATGCGAAATATTATAGAGGATATGGGTTTTACACTCAGGGAGAGACTGCCCGTATATCCCGAATTCATAGGCTGTAAATACATAAACGACGATCTGCTCAGGCTGGTAAGGGATGCCGTGGACGAGCAGGGATACGTCCCTTCCGAGGAGGCACACAATGGAACATATTAAAGAGACTGTCGAACGGATTGAAGAGAACAGGAGCCTGGGACTGGACGGCATTTTGGGAAAGGTCAACGGCACGACAGGCAGGATCCTGGGCAAGGCGCTTTCCGGGGAGGAGGTCTCCGTCAGGGAAGCGGAAGAGCTCTTTAATATTACCGACCCCGACGAGCTATCCGCACTCGCCATAACCGCGGACGAGATAAGGAAGGAGGACGTCGGGGACGTCGTAACATATGTGGTCAACAGGAATATCAACTTCACGAATATTTGCAACACGTACTGCGGATTCTGCAATTTCATGGCCCCCGAGGGCGACGAGAGGGCGTATTTCCTGTCCATGGACGAGATTGCGGATAAGGTGAAAGAGGCCTGGGATATAGGGGCTACGGAGGTCTGCATGCAGGGCGGGATGCACCCCGATATAGACGGGAATTTTTATATAGAGCTTATCAAGGCCGTGAAAAGGGCCGTGCCCGAAATGCACACGCACGCCTTCTCGCCGTTCGAGATATACTACGGCGCCGAGACGCTGGGAATAAGCGAAGAGGTGTTCATCGACAGGCTGAAAGACGTCGGCCACAACACGTTTCCCGGGACCGCGGCCGAGATACTCGTCGAAGAGGTCAGAAAAATAATCGCCCCGAGGAAGATGCCTACAGAGGCTTGGATACGAATAGTGAAGAAAGCGCACAAGGCGGGCATGCGTACGACGTCCACGATAATGTACGGCCACGTGGACAAGCCTCACCACTGGGCCGAGCACATAGGCATCCTGCGCGACATCCAGAAAGAGACGGGCGGCTTCACAGAGTTTGTCCCGCTCAGGTTCATACCCTGGAACACGAGGCTCTACAGGCACTCGAAGGGCAAGGTGCAGGAGGGCCCGGGCGACCTCAACCAGCTCAAGATGTACGGCGTCTCGAGGCTCATGCTCCGCGGGTGGATAAACAACATTCAGGTCTCGTGGGTCAAGCAGGGCCCGGAATTCGCCCAGTTCTCGCTCACGGCGGGGGCGAACGATTTCGGCGGCACGCTCATGGAAGAGCAGATATCCCGCTCGGCCGGGGCGAGCTACGGGCAGTACTTCCCGCCCGAGGAGTTCAGACGCCTCACCTGGGAGATAGGCAGGATACCGGCCGAGAGGACTACAACCTACGGCATAAGGCAGATGTTCTCCCGGAATGAAGCCGCGCAGTGATTATGGGGGTGGATTTATTGGGGGATAATCTCCCCGTAAAGGTCGTAAATATCCGCGTCCGTGATTTTAATTCTTACCATGTCTCCATTCTTTAAGGCCCCGGTTCTTTTAATATATGTGACTCCGTCAACTTCGGGGGCCTGCGAGGGTATTCTCGCGATATAATTCCCGTTTTCTCTCCCCTCTATAAAACCTTCGTGTATGGAGCCTATGAGGGATTCATTCTTTCTGAGAGAGGCTTCCGACTGTACCGCCATGAGCCTTTCGTATCTCTCCTCTTTAATCTCGTCGGGTATCTGATCTCTCATTACGCCCGCGGGAGTGCCTTCCTCCTGGGAGTATTTGAACGCGCCCGCCCTGTCGAATCCTGTCTCACCGACGAATTCGACGAGCTCTTCGAATTCCTCTTCCGTTTCTCCGGGGAACCCCACGATGAAAGTCGTGCGGAGTGTCACGTTGTCAATGCGGCTCCTCAGTCTGTGAATGATGTCCCTTATCCTTTTGGCGGGGGTTTTCCTGTCCATGAGACCGAGAATCCGGTCATTGATGTGCTGAAGCGGCATGTCGATATAAGGTAGGATCTTTTCTTCGTCCGCGATGAGTCCTATGAGTGAGTCCGTCAGTCCCCACGGGTAACAGTAATGTATCCTTATCCATTTTATACCGTCGACTCTGACGAGGGCCCTCAGCATGTTCTCGAGGTTAGTTCCGATGTCCCTTCCGTAGCTCGTCATGTCCTGGGCTATGAGGTTTATTTCCCTGACCCCTCTTTCTGCCAGCCGGCCGGCCTCCCCGGCGATCGATTCGACGGGCCTGCTTTTCATTATGCCCCTCATCTTCGGGATTATGCAGAACGAGCACGTTCTCGAACAGCCTTCCGACACCTTCACGTAAGCATAGTGGCGCGGTGTGAGGAGCACCCTCGGGGTGTCGGGGTCGTAGAGTGTTCCGGGAGGGTTTCTGTGTATCCTGTCCGGCTGGATGTCGTTTAATGCCTCGTTGATTCTGAGGAGGTTCCCCGTGCCCCAGAACGCGTCCACTTCCGGGAGCTCGCGGCTCAGTACGCCGGCATACCTTTCGACGAGGCAGCCGGTCACGATTAATTTACGGCAGCTCCCCTCTTCCTTCCTCTTCGAGAGCTCGAGTATGGTGTCGACTGATTCCTTCTTCGCGTCGCCGATGAAGCCGCATGTGTTTACGATTATTACTTCCGCGTTCTCTTCGGACGAGATCTCGTGTCCCGCGCTTTCGAGCGCTCCCGTGATGATCTCGCTGTCTACGAGGTTTTTCGAGCAGCCGAGGCTTACTATCGATATCTTCATGCGCGTCTTTTGACTATGTGAGAGACTCCGCCCGTATCGAGTGTGAGCACGACTTCCCCTTCCTCGCTCTTGCCGAACGTCTCGAAAGCGACATCTTCCAGGTATTTAGATATTATGACGTCGAGGCCCCTCGCGCCCGTCTGCCTCTTGAGCGCCTCCTCGATAATGAAATCTATGACATTCGGTTCTATGTGAAGCTTGAACCCCTCTTCCTCGAATTCCCTCTGGTAGTTTTGTATCTTGATGTGAATGATCTCCTTGAGCGTGCTCCTGTGGAGGGGGGCAAACGGGACGATCCTGTTGTATCTCGAGATCAGCTCGGGGAGGAATCCGAACATATGGAACTTGGTGATATCGTCCGCTTCCTCTTCCGTGAGGTTATAGGCGATCGAATCCTCGTCACCCGAGTGTTCCTCGAGTGTCTGCATAAAACCGACTCCTTTTCTTTCGTACAGGTTCCTTATGCCCGAGAAAGCCCCTACCGCGAAGAACGTTATGTCCCGCGTGGATATGAGCGCCCTCGGCCCCCGGCTCGAAAACCCGAAATCAAGCGGTATCTGGACGTCTGTGCCTTCGAGGATTTTCAGAAGCTCCCTCTGCACCCCGTATCCCGAAACGTCTTTCGTCGTGCCCTGGCCGGCGAACCTGGCGCTGCTGTATGCGCCCGCTATCTTGTCGAACTCGTCGAGCACGATCACGCCGCATTCGGCGATGTCTATGCTCTCGTTGGCCGCATATACGAGCTGGACGAGTATGTTTACCACGTCGTCCCCGACATAACCCGACTCGGTGAATTTGGTCATGTCTATGATAACGAAGGGGAGCTTGAAAATCTCCCCGAAGAGGAGCTCGATGAGGTAGGTTTTACCGCACCCGGTCGGACCCATCAGAATCGAATTCGGCCTGGGGGGCAGATTGGCCCTCGGGGTGTTCTTAGAGTGGAGGAGCTTTAGCCTCTTCACATGCCTGTACGAGGCTAGGGATACGGCCTTTCTCGCAAGCGGCTGTCCCCTGTATCCGAGCTTCTCCAGCTCGTTGTATATCTTTTTAGGTGAGGGAAGAGGGACGGTCTGTATGAAATCCTTGACATAGTAAACCTTTTCACCCCTTCTCATTGGCTATCCGACCTCGGAAAATACTATTCTATAAATTTTACGGTTCATTTTCAAGTGATCTTCGTTATTATACCAGCACCGTCGAATAAAAATCACTTTTTATAAGGGCCGATATAGCTGATTATATGATACAGTCTAAATTTGCGCTTTAAGTATGTAATTTAACCGGTTGATAAAGCGAATTTGCCTGCATTGACTATTTTGGGGACGGGTCTTATAATTTGTTATAGAAGTTCACACTTTACTTTAAAGGGGAGATGGACATGAAATATTTCGCAGCCTTGATACTGGGTTTCATGCTTTTCGCTTCGAACGCCCTGGCGCAGGCGCCGCAGATAACGGATTACAAATACAACCCGGGCGATGCGCTCCACCCGTTTAAGCTGACGAGCCTGGCGTTGAGACCGCCTCTCGCCATAGCGAGCGTATTCGTTAAGGGTACCTACTGGGTCTTCAATACCGATCCCATAAGAAGGGTCTTCAATATTGAATACGATCCGACGGTCAATATAGACGGGGATTATTAATCCCTTCCCGACTCGCCGGGAACGAGGGCGCTTGGCCGGGGCCCGAGTCCCGAAAGCCTCAGCCTTTCATGAACATTTCCAGGATGGCTTTGCCCGCGTGAAGCTTGTTTTCGGCCTGCTCGAATATTATCGAATTGGGTCCGTCGGCTACCTCGTTCGTAATCTCCTCTCCCCTGTGTGCCGGGAGGCAGTGCATCACGAACACACCCTTTTTGGCGTGAGAGAGAAGCTTGCCATTTATCTGGTAAGGCCTGAAGATTTTTTTCCTCTTCGCCGCGTCTTTTTCCTGCCCCATGCTGACCCAGACGTCCGTATATAATACGTCCGCGCCGGCCGCGGCTTTTACCGGATCGTTCAGAATCTCGATGTCCGCCTTACCGGGGGATCCCTTTACGGAGAGCGCTTTGGGGTCGGGTTCGTAGCCTCTCGGTGTCGCGATAGAGAGCCGGAAACCGAGAATCGCGGCTGCTCCCATAAACGAGTTGGCCACGTTGTTCCCGTCGCCTATATAGGCGAATTTCATTTTCCCGGGGTCGAGGCCCATTTCTTTGATCGTAAACAGGTCGGACACTATCTGCGTAGGGTGCTCCAGATCAGTGAGCGCGTTTATAACGGGCACGCCCGCCGACCTTGCGAACTCTTCGAGCCTCTCCTGTTCATACGTCCTCAGGATTACGCCGTCCAGGTAGGTGGAAAGGATTTTAGACGTGTCGGAGATCGTTTCTCCCCTGCCCAACTGCAGGTCGTTCGGATTCAGATAGAGGGAGTTTGCGCCGAGGTCGTTTATCGCCACCTCGAATGAAACCCGCGTCCTCGTCGAGAGCTTTTCAAAAACGAGCCCGATCGATTTACCATTCAGAGAGGGGCGCATCCTGCCGGATTTTTTTTCGGCTTTAAGCTTCGCTGCTCTTTTGAAAAGGGATTCGAGCTCCTTCTTTGTGAGATCGGATATTCTGAGGAAGTGTCTAGGCAACAGTTACCTCTTTCAGCGATCTGCGGATTATCTTGAGCGCATGGTCGATCTCGTTCTTCTTCACGATAAGCGGCGGGAGTATCCTCATTACCTTCTGCTCCGTGAGAATGGTGAGGAGCCCGCCGTTCGAGCACTTCCCGACCGCATCCTTTGCGGTCTCTGCGCTCATAAATTCGATACCGAGTATCAATCCTTTGCCTCTTACGTCCCTGACGAGTTCACCGAACTCTTTCTTGATTGCGCGGAGCCCGCTCAGGAAATACTCTCCCATCCCGGTCGCGTTGTCGAGGAGTCCGTCTTCGATGATCGTTTTCAGCACCGCTATACCCGCGCTCATTGCGAGCGGATTGCCCCCGAGTGTCGTTCCGTGATTGCCGGGCGACAGGTGCTTAGCTACTGAATCGGTGGCAAGGAATGCGCCGCACGGGATTCCGCCCCCGAGAGCCTTGGCGAGAGTCATTATGTCTGGCTTGATACCGTAGTGCTCGTAGGCGAAGAGCTTCCCCGTCCTTCCGAGCCCCACCTGTATCTCGTCCAGTATAAGGAGTACGTTTTTGCGCTTGCATAATTTTCGTCGCGTCCCTGAGATAATTGGCATAAGGTATGATCACGCCGTTCTCCCCCTGAATCGGCTCCAGTATGACGGCGCATACTTTCTCGTCCTCGAGCGCCCTTTCGAGGGGCTCCAGCTGTCCGTAAGGGACGGATTTGAAACCGGGGACCAGGGGTGTGAAACCCTTCTGATATTTTTTGCTCGTTGCGGAGAGCGCGCCGAGGGTCCTCCCGTGGAACGAGTCGCGCGCGTGGACGATTTTGTACCTGCCGCCGTTGGCCCCGCCCCATTTCCTCGCGAGCTTAATCGCCCCTTCGTTCGCCTCGGCCCCGCTGTTGCAGAAAAACACCTTGTCGGCAAAAGAGTTCTCGACGAGCATCTTCGCGAACTCGACCTGCTTCTCGATGTGATAGAGGTTGCAGACCTGGACGAGCTTCCTCGACTGCTCGGAGATCGCCCTGACTACGCTCGGATGGCAGTGTCCCAGGTTGTTTACAGCTATCCCGGTTACGAAATCGAGATACTTTTTCCCCTCCGAGTCCCATACCCAGGCGCCCTTTCCCCTGACCATGGCGATCGGGTACCTGCCGTAGGTATTCATGAGGTATTCGGAGGTGCCGGAAATTATCTCTTCTCTTCTCAAAGCAGTATCTCCGTCCCGATTCCTGCGTCGGTGAATATTTCCAGTATGAGCGAGTGCTCGATAGTGCCGTCTATGATGTGGACCTTCTGAACCCCGTCGTGAAGGGCTTCGATCGCGCACATGACTTTCGGTATCATGCCGCTCGAGATTATTTCCTTTTTAATGAGGTGTCTCGCCTGGGATTCGGTAATGCTCGAGAGGAGGTTTTTTTCCTTGTCCATTATGCCCGGGACGTTGGTCATGAGTATCAGCTTGGCCGCTTTCAGAGCGCCCGCGATCTTCCCGGCCACGTGGTCTGCGTTGATGTTATATGTCTTCCCTTCCTCGTCGAATCCTATCGGCGCGATTATCGGTATGAAGCCTTCGCTTTCGAGCACCTTTATCAGCTGAGGGTTTACGCACTCGACCTCTCCGACCATGCCGAGGTCGGCGTCCTCCGGTATGTCGAGCCCGTTCTCGAGCGCGAACTTTTTCACGTCGAGCTTCTTCGCGAGAATCATCTTCCCTTCCTTGCCCGAAGTGCCTACCGCTTTTCCGCCCATGGAATGTATGGTTTCGATTATCTTCTGGTTTACTTTCCCCACGAGGACCATCTCGACTATTTCCATTGTCTCCTCGTCCGTCACCCTGAGCCCGGCGATAAATTTCGACTCTATTCCCAGCTTTTTCAGGTGGCTCCCTATCTGGGGGCCGCCCCCGTGAACCACGACCGGGTGGATGCCCACGTATTTCATGAGCACTATGTCGCGGGCGAAGTTATGCAGGTCGTCGTCCCCTATGCTCCCGCCGTATTTGATGACTATCGTCTGCCCGTAGAATTCCTTAATGTAGGGAAGGGCTTCTACGAGCGTTTTAGCCTTTTGTATTAGGTTTTTCATCTCCCTCTTTTTCCGACTGAAAATAAAGCTGATTATTATAAAGTAAATATGGTTTTATGCCAATAAATACTTTTTCCTTATGCGAATGATTATACGTAATGCTCCCGGGGTTTGACGTGAACGACGGACCGGGCGTTGTCAGGCGCGGTTCTTAACCCCGGAAAGTTTTAACAGGACGGATACGGGGACTGATTTTCCCGGTTTGGCGCAGCCGGAGAAAATACCGACACTCAATCGCCAATGGCCGGTTTGCCTGTTATATTTAATAACCGCGGAGGTATAAAATGTCGATAAATACGGAACACGCAAGTCTCGATATAAGCGAGAAGGGGAGGGCGAAGGACGGCACTGTCCTCTCCTCGGACAGGAGGCTGCTCATGCAGCTCCTCGCTTTCGGGAACTGCCATAATACCACGAAACTAATAGAAGAATTGAAAAAGTCCGGCATGGATTTCGCCCTTTATGCCGATATAAACGACCCATACGGTATTGGACTTCTGGCGATGAGCGAGGACCCCGATTACTTCGTGGGCGGGCTTAGGGACTTTCTAAACGGCTCCGCCTTCACGGAGCTTACGCCGAAGCCCGAATTTACGATGCTCGGAAGGACATATTCACTCGGGTATGAGCCCGACCTGGAGAGTACCCTGATCGGCCGGCCGCGGGAGAGGGTGCTCGACCCCGGGCTCCCGTGGGTGATATGGTATCCGCTCCGGAGGAACAAGCTTTTCGAAACCCTGTCGGCGGAAGAGCAGCGCTCGGTCCTGGGAGAGCATGGGAAGCTCGGTTTCAAGTTCGGGGACGCGGGGTACGGTAAGGACATACGTCTCGCTTGTCACGGGCTCGACAAGAACGACAACGACTTCCTGATAGGCGTCCTCGGGAAGGACCTCTATCCCCTGTCCATACTCATTCAGTCGATGCGGAAGACAAAGCAGACGTCGATGTATCTCGAAAGCCTGGGGCCCTTTTTCATAGGAAAGGCGCTATGGCAGAAGAAGGCATAGTTATCTCGGGATCGTTGCCGCATTCCCATTGCGGCGGCCCCGGCTCGGGTCTGCCCGTTATCTCAAGGGCGGACGTTCTTTGGATGATCTATAGGATATACCGGCTCAGGTCCCTGTCTTTTACTATATCGGCTATCTTGTCCTTCACGTACTTCGCGTCGATCACGATCTTCTGCTCCGCCATGTCGGGCGCATTGAAAGATATTTCATCGAGCATCCGCTCCATTATCGTGTGCAGTCTCCTCGCGCCGATGTTCTCCATGGATTCATTTACCGCCTGGGCGGTCTCGGCTATTTCCTGTATGGCGTCGTCCTTGAATACGAGCTCTATTTTTTCAGTGTTAAGGAGCTCCGTATACTGCTTTATAAGGGCGTTTTTGGGCTGTGTCAGGATATTTATAAAGTCCTCGGTCGTAAGCGGCTCGAGCTCGACCCTTATAGGGAACCTGCCCTGGAGCTCCGGAATGAGGTCAGAGGGCTTGGATACGTGGAATGCCCCGGCCCCGATAAACAATATGTGGTCTGTCCTCACCATCCCGTGCTTCGTGTTCACGGTGCAGCCTTCGATGATCGGGAGCAGGTCCCTCTGGACCCCTTCTCTCGAAACGTCGGGCCCGGCCGTGCTTTCGCGCCCCGCGACTTTATCGATCTCGTCGATGAATATTATCCCCGACTGCTCGACCCTGTCGATCGCCATTTTGACGACGTTGTCCATGTCTATGAGCTTCTGCGCTTCCTCCTGAATGAGGACTTCCATCGCATCCGGCACCCTGACCTTCCTCTTCTTCGTTTTCTTCGGGAACAGGTTTCCCAGCATGTCGGATATGTTTACGTCCATTTCCTCGAGTCCCTGAGGGGAGAACACCTGAATGGGGAAATTCTTGGACGTAACTTCGATATCGACGAACCTTTCGTTGAGCCTGCCTTCCCGGAGCAGTTTCCTCAGCTTCTCTCTGGTTTCGCCGCTCGTCTCGGTCTGCTGCTGCTCACCCCCGCTCGGCGGGAGCAGGAGGTCGAGCATCCTCTCTTCCGCGAGGTCCTCGGCCTTGGTTTTGACGGTCTGCTTCTCCTCGTCGGTTATCATTTTAATAGCGATATCCGTGAGGTCCCTGATCATCGACTCGACGTCCCTGCCGACGTAGCCGACTTCGGTGAATTTGGACGCTTCCACCTTCAGGAACGGGGCCTGGGCGAGCTTCGCGAGCCTTCTGGCTATCTCTGTTTTCCCCACTCCCGTGGGGCCTATCATGAGTATATTCTTCGGAGCGATTTCGTCCTTCAGGTCCGGTGAAACGCGCTGCCGTCTCCACCGGTTGCGAAGCGCGATCGAAACGGCTCGTTTTGCCTTATTCTGGCCGATTATATACCTGTCGAGCTCGGAGACTATCTCCCTCGGCGTGAAAAATGTTTCGCTGCTCATTTTATGCGAGTTCCTCTACGGTGATTTTGTCGTTGGTGTAAATGCAGATTTCGGATGCTATCTTCAGTGATTCCTCTGCTATTTCTCTCGCGCCCAGCGTTGAATGCCTGGAAAGCGCCTTCGCCGCCGCCTGGGCATACGAGCCTCCCGAGCCCACGGCCACGACGTTGTCATCGGGCTCGAGCACGTCTCCGCTGCCCGATATCAGGAACATACTGTCCTTATCGGCGACCGCCAGGAGCGCTTCGAGCCTCCTCAGGATACGGTCTGTCCTCCAGTCTTTCGCGAGCTCGACGGCCGCTCTCCTGAGGTTCCCTCTGTACTCCTCGAGCTTGGCCTCGAACTTGTCAAAGAGGGTCATAGCGTCAGCCGTAGCCCCTGAGAACCCCACGAGGACCTTGCCCTCGTATATCTTTCTCACCTTTTTGGCTGAGTGCTTGACGGCCGCATGCCCCAGTGTCACCTGACCGTCTCCGGCCATCGCGACCCTGTCTCCTATCTTTACGCAAACTATAGTCGTTCCGTGGAAGTTTTCCATGATTACGCTCTCGGGTGTGTTTTGTCGTAGATTTCCATTAATTTTTCAATCGAAGTATGCGTATATCTCTGCGTCGTGGACAGGCTCTTATGGCCGAGCATCTCCTGTATGGCCCTCAAGTCGGCGCCCCCTCCGAGGAGGTGTGTGGCGAAAGTGTGCCTCAGCACATGCGGGCTCACGTTTTTCGGTATCCCGGCGAGTAAAGCGTATTTCCTGATAATCCTGTCCACGCTCCTTACGTTCAACCTGTCTCCCCTGGTATTGACGAACAGGTGGTCTCCCCCGGGGTTCATGCCGAGCCTTTCGCGGAGGTATTCATCGAGCGCATGTGCGGCTTTGGAGCCGACCGGCACGATCCTTTCCTTGTTCCCCTTTCCGAGGACCTTGACCGTCAGATTCTTCAGGTCGATGTCGTTTAAATTAATTCCGACAAGCTCGCTCACCCTGAGGCCGCTCGAGTAAAGGAGCTCGAGTACTGCGACGTCCCGGGATAAGAGCGCGCCCGAGCCCTCGATACTGAGGAGCTTGACCACCTCGTCGACCGTGAGGAACGTCGGGAGCCTCTTTTCCCCCCGCGGCGTGGGGACGAGCTTGGCAAGGTTGTTTTTAAGTGCCCCCTTCCTTATAAGGAACTCGAAGAACGTCCTTACGGACGCGAGCTTCCTCGATATCGAAGACCTCGAGTTCCTCGTGTACAGCCAGCTTATATACGCCCTTACCGGCGTCTCGTCGAGCTTCTCGAAATCGATTGCGCCTGCGTTTTCGCCGACGAGCTTTTTTTCTTTTATGACGCGCAGGAACTCGCCAATGTCAGTGATGTAGGCCTTGACGGTGTGTTTCGAGTAGTTCCTCTCGGAACCCAGATATTCCCTGAAATTCTGAATGAGCTGTTCCATGATGGCAATCGTTATAATATAAACACCACTCCCTATCTTTCAATGGAGGGAATTTATCGGGAGCGGGAGAGGCATAAAGGGGATACGGGTCCGACACAAGGCTCCGCCGGCAAATTATCTTTTACATTGCGGGCGTTATACGGAGAAGCGAGGCCGTTAATTACCGAACCCCGCGTAATCTTTAGAGAGCTCGTCATAGAATAACCCCGACAGCTGCACACGCTTCGCTCCTATGTAGCGCTTCTTGTAATACTGTTTGTTGATGCTGTCTATGGTTACCTTCCGGGACGCCGAGGAAGCGTGTATAAACTCATCGTTCCCTATGTAAATACCTACGTGTGACGGGTATTTCGCATACGTCGTGAAAAATACGAGGTCCCCTGTATCGAGTTTCTTTTTAGGAATGCTGTATCCGGAGCTGTAATATATGTCCCTTGCCGTCCTGGGCAGATATACGTTGAACCTGCTGAATATCTTCTTTACGTAGCCCGAGCAGTCGATTCCGGTCGCGAGGTCGTTTCCGCCGAATTTATAGGGGGCTCCCAGATACTTCTTAGCTACCTGTATGATGCTTTCTTTCGAAAACCTCCCGTTTTCGACGTCGGGCGCTGTATAGTCGTATTGTCCGTTCGATTCGTGAATAGTGCTTTTCTCGGTTACGACTCTATACTCGGTTTCCTGCCGCTCGTAGCCGGGAATATATAGAACCTGTCCGGACCTGATCGAATTACCCTTTATGTTGTTCTCTTTCTTGAGCTCTTTTATGGTTACGTCGTAACGGCGGGCTATGCGGCCGAGCGTGTCGCCCTTTTTAACCACATACTCACCCCTCGGAAGGGAGGACGCCGCCACGCTTTCAGCTTCGCTTTCCCCCGGCTCTGCAGAGGAAAGCCCGGGTATGCTCAGTCTCATGCCTGTCCGCAGCGTGTCGCCCGAGAGTCCGTTTGCTCTCTTTATTTCCCGCACGGAAACACCGAACTTTTTGCTGAGTTTACTGAGCGTGTCGCCCCTTGCGACCGTATATTTGGATTGAGTTACCTTCTCCTGCGGTACGGGGATGAGGAGTATGTCGCCGTTATTTATCGTATCTTTCTTGAGCGCGCTCGCTTTCTTGATTTCCTCTACCGTGACGCTGAAGCTCGCGGCTATATTGCCGAGCGTATCGCCCGGCTTAACGACGTACCTCTTCTTGATATAGACTTCGCTCGAGGCTTCAGGCGCCGTTTCCTTTATTACAGATTCTTTTATTACTACTTCTTCGGTCTCTTCGGCGACTACGGTACCGGGGACCATCAACACCTGTCCCGACCTCAGATTACTGTTCTTGAGCCCGTTTGCCTTTTTGAGCTCGCTCTGCGAGAGGCCGAATTTGAGAGCGAGTTGTCCAAGGGTGTCCCCTTTTCTCACTCTGTATTCAGTAGTGTATTTCGTTGATTCCGTGATTTCGGTCTCTGTCTCTGTGACAGTCTCTTCCTCTACGGTCTCACTCGCGGCGACCGTCGTCCCGGACGTGTTGAGCACGAGTCTTTGGCCGACCCTGAGATTGCTGTTTTTAAGGTTGTTGTACTTCTTGATGCGCTCTACCGACACGCCGAACGTTTTCGCGAGCACGTACAGGGTGTCGCCCTTTTTTACTATATATTCTGACGGCGCGTTATTTTGAGGGATCCTGTTTGTCAGGGGTTGCGGCTCCCTTAAGGGTTTCTTTAGTCTCAGTCCCCGGAACGACCAGCACCTGCCCGATCCTGAGCCTCCTGCTGTCGAGGTTGTTGAGCTTGATCAATTCATTGGTGCTTACGCCGAGCTTCTCGGCGATCACTCCCGGTGTGTCGCCTTTTCTGATAACGTATTCTCTGGTACGTGTCTCGGAAGGAACAGGGATTTCGGCTGTTTCGGCCCTGCCCGGTTCCGCGCTTTCCTGACCCGAGGCAACGTCTTCTGCTTTAGCTGCGGTCTCCTGCCGAGCGTAACCGGGGACCGTGAGCCTCTGGCCGATCCGCAGCTTCCTGCTGTCGAGATTGTTGAGCTTTATTAATTCAACTGGGCTCACGCCGAGCTTTTCAGCGATCTCACCCGGGGTATCCCCTTTAACCACAGTGTAAACGCCTGTATGCGCCGGCGCGGGCTTCTCATTGGTAACAGTTGCAGCTGCATGAACAGCTTCGGTTTCAGCCTTGATATTCCCCGGGATTATGAGGACTTGTCCGATCTGCAGTTTATCGTTTTTAAGTCCGTTGGCTTTCCTGATGTCGCCGCTCGACAAGTTAAACCTTTCGGCGATGTGTCCGAGCGTATCGCCCTTTTGGACGGTGTAATCAGCCGGCGCTGCGGAAGGGCTTTTGGATGGGTCCTCCGCCTTGCCCGCTAATTCACTGGCTGAATCTTCCGCCGCGGGCTCTTGAGGCCCGGTGACTTTAACCGGTTCGGGATTTGAGGATGGGATTAAGAGCTTTTGTCCGATTTGTAGTTTTGTATTCTTTAAACCGTTTGCTTCTTTCAGTTCTTCCGAAGACAGACCGTATATTTCCGCTATTTCGCCTAATGTATCGCCGTTCTGTACAATGTATTCGTTATTATTGCTGTGAGCGATGTTTTTTGCCGTTGTGACTTCGTCGTTCACGGAGACATCGATTATTAAAACGTCGCCGATATCCAACCTGTTATCTTTTAGCTTGTTTAATGACTTTAGCTCGTCGACTGTAAGCCCGAGCTTTCTGGATAAATCATAAAGGTTATCTCCTTTCTTGACTATGTATGTTTCGGCCGCTAGAGCTGATGCCGGAAGGAGAATCGCAATAAGGATAATTAGGGAACGCCTTAGTACCATACCTATACCTCCTGCAGAGACAAAATCTTAAAGAAATCCAATCCCGGAATAAAATGCCGAGATCCGGTCATGCTTTCTGGTCTAGGTTGTCAAAGAACTAAGTAAGCTACTTAAAATTAACTGGGACTGATTATACATGAAAAAAATAAGATTTGTAAGGGGAATTAAATAGTTATGAATATTTCTGCTTTTTCGGGTTAAGACGCCCGCTTAGTTTAATAATTCCAGGCAGCTTTATTGTCTCAGGAACGGGATATTCTCCATGAGCCATTCACCCAGAGGCAGCCCGAGGATGTGGAGAATTGTTATGGTTCCGTCCTTATTCCTTTCCCTGGTGAGCACCTGTCTTATAAGCCTTGAAGCGATTTTCTCCATATCGCCCGAGCCGAGTCCCGAGGTGCCGAGCAGCTCGTTCATCCTGAGGGTGATGATCCCCATTTTAGGTCGGCTGAAATCGGAATCGCCCGAATACTCGATATTGAAGGTTATATCGTAAGGGGCAAAGCTATCCGATGTTATATCCGATATACCCACGATACGTATATAGTCGAGCGTCGGCATGAATATCTCCATTTGTACCCGGAAAGGTCATCGTCGGACAACGTGTCGTGGTCGTGTATATACAGACCGGCAGGAACGGGACTTATTCGATTATGTTGGTACATATATATAGGAACTCATCCCCGAGCTCCCAGTTGGTGGTCATTATCTGAATCTGACCTTTATCCTTCAAATCGTTCAAGGCTTCGACGACCCTTATTTTCGTCTGGTTGTAATCGAGCTCCGGATTCTCATCCATGATTGCCTGCGTGAGCCCGCCGGTATTGGAGTTACCCTGACCCGCGCCCCTGCAGAGTAAATTTAGCAATTGGGATTCTATATCGTTCATTGCGTCCTCCCGGGTTAATATTCCCGGACATGCTTGGTAATTAGCTTTTATCCAAGATCCTTTTACGGGAGCCCGGGAAAGAGAATCTAAAACGAAATATAGTGTATTATACAAAAAAGTGCAATAATACATGCATATAATAATCAACATCCCCCTTGGGGACCGTTGATGACGGCGCCTGATGAAAGTCCTTCTTTATACCCATGAATTCCCCCCGTTTCTGGGAGGGCTGTCTACGACGAGCCTGAAGCTGGCAAGAGGCATATCCGGCCCGGGGATAGAGACTGTAGTGCTCGCTCCGGGTTACGGCCGGGAGGACAGTGAGATAGACAGGGGGCTCGGATGCCGTGTCATCAGGGTCGGCGGTCTCGGAAGCAAGTGGATAAAGGCCATACCGTACGCCGACATACTGCTCGGATTGTTTTCACTCATGTCAGCGCTCCGCAATGAAAAACCCGATATCGTGCTTTTCATAACCGAGGAGGCCGAAGCCGCGGGGGGTCTCGTGCCGCACGTATCGTTCGTTCCTGTAGTACGGGTGGCGGGCTCCGGCATCACAACTTGTTTCTACGGAAACAGGATAATGAAGAGACTGATGAAGTATCCCATGAGAAGGCTCTACAAGAATGCCGGGCGCATCATTGCTGTCAGCAGGAACACGAAGGGGCTGCTTAAAAGCATCGGCGTTCCCGATGACAAGATTGCGGTCATCTACAACGGCGTCGGCGAGGAAATGCTGTCGAGGAAGCCTGATACGGAAAAGCTCAGGGGACTCATGGTCAAGCACGGGATCGGCGAGACCGCCCCGGTCATTATCACTATTGCGAGGGTGCTTCCGCGCAAGGGCCAGGATATGGTTATCAGGGCCCTCCCGCTCATAAAAAAAGAATTCCCGGATATCGTCTATCTCGTCGTCGGTGAGGGCCGGTTCAAAAACGAGTTCAGGGAGCTTGCGGAGTATGCGGGCGTGAGCGGCTCCGTTATTTTTACAGGGGGAGTCGGTCATGAGGAAATAATTGATTATCTCGACCTGGCGGACGTGTTCGTGATGCCCAGCAGGGACTGGGACAGCAAGGTCGAGGGTTTCCCAAACGCATTGATAGAGGCGAGCGCGAGGGCGAAACCCGTTATCGCTTCGAAACAAGGGGGATCTGCGGAGGCGGTGAAGGACGGCATTTCAGGAATCCTCGTCGACCCCGAGAGTGTCACGGACATTGCGGAAGCGGTGGCGTCGCTCCTGAGGGACCCTGGGAAAGCCCGCCTCATGGGTGAAAGCGGCAGGGATATGGTCAAAGAGTTCCATACGGAAGCCGGGATGATAAAAAATTACATCGACGTATTAAAAAAAGTACATAATGGAAAATCATAAAGCTCTTTAGAAATAGAGTCGAATGAGTAAACCTCGGAGTCTTCAGAAAAATCTTTTTATAAACGCTTCCCTTCTCTTCAGCGGTAAAGCGGCGGCCGGGGGGTTCGCCGCCCTCCAGACGGTCATTCTCGCGAGGATACTTGGGGTAACCGACTTCGGACTGCTTCAGCTCGTCATCGCTTACATAGCGATGATGAACCAGTTCTTCGACGTCAGGGTCTGGGAAACTGCCGTAAGGTATATAGGCTCCTACTGGGAGAAGGGCGAGTCCGAAAAAACCCTCGCGATGATAAAGCTCTCTTACGTGCTCGACGTGGGGAGCGGTGCTGTCTCTTTCATAATCGCAATCGTGACGGCGAAGGTGATCAGTAAATACGTCATTCACTCGCCCGAGGCTTATATATACATCTGGATCTATGCATTCGGGCTCTTCGTCGAAACCGCCAAGCTGACGTCGGACGCGATACTGAGGGTCTTCGAAAAGTATAAGAATATAGCCGTGATAAATTCTATAGAGAACCTTACGCAGCTCGTGCTCGTGGCGGCGCTCCTTCTAGCCGGTCTCGGAATAAAGGGTGCGCTATACGGTCTCGTAATATCGAACTTCATAGCCGCCGCCGTGAGGCTCTGGGCTGTTATGAGGGCGCTCGAAGAAAAGAAACTGGGCGGCTGGCTCACAGCCGATATCTTTCTGATAAAAGGCCAGTGGAAGGAGATCGCCTGGTTCCTCGGGAATACGAGCTTCATGGCGACGCTCAAAACCGGAAGCGACAAGTATCTGGGAATGATGATTCTCGGGTTTTTTGCCGGTAAGGACGCCGTGGCGTTTTACAGGATAGCTAATTCCGTCTCGGGGATTTTAAACCGTATAGTGGATACGCTCTACGAGGCGATCTTCCCCGAGCTCATTAAATTCACGACCATTAAAGCCATGGATGAGTTCAAGGAGTTCATCAAAGAATCGACAAAGAATCTAATGAAGCTGATCGTGCCGGTGACGCTGTTGATTATCGTATTCGCGGGGCCGATAGTACGCATAGTTTTCGGTGAGGAGTACGCTCCGGCTACGAACACGCTCAGGATACTCGCGCTCGGCGTGCTTATAGCACGATACACATACTGGATTAACCCGGCGCTCCTCGCCATGGACAGACCCGGGATCAGGACTGCGTTTTATGTCGTTACCACCGCGGTCTATCTGGCTCTCATGTTCATACTCGTGCCTCAATATTCTTACATGGGCGCGGCGCTCGCGTTTCTGGGCTTTGCAGTAATAAAATCGGCGCTTTCCTTCGTCGTGTTCGGATATTACATGAGAAAAGACGGAGAGCGGAGCATCTGAAGCGGTTTTATATATTTACGTTTCTATTGTTTTATAAGGCCGTTGTCGTTGAGGTATTCCGCGAATATCTCGGCCATCTTTTCAGCGCCCAGCGGATTGACGTGACGGCCGTCGCGCCAGTATTTCTTGTCTTTGGGCATTACCGCCGCGAAATCGAAAAAAGGCATACCGCTGCCGAGAGCGACTTCCTTTACTACCTCGTTATTCTCATCGAATCCCTTCTGGTAATAAGGGGTCGATGCATAGTCATCGAGATACGGTGAATACGCCCATGTCGAGAACAGAATCTCCACCCCGTTCGCCTTCGCGATAGCGGCCATGTTTTTGAGATTGCGTCTGAAATAAACGGGCGGGTTCTTTTCGAGGAGCGCCATGGGGTCGTGCTTCGCCACGGAAACAGGCCCGTATGCGGTTTTTGGGGGTTATGAAGTTTCCAATGCCCACCTGCTCGGTTACGCCCAGTTTCCTCAGTATCACCCTGAAGAGCGCGCTGTGCTCGAGGAATAAGATCGACGGCGGGTCCCACTGCTTTCTCCGTCCGGCATCGTCCCCTCTGTACGAAGCCGGGTCTACGAACCTCGCGTGCACGTCATTCGTGCCCTCGTACTCTATTACCAGATCGGGATCGACGTCGAGCACCCTGAACTCGAGGTTGATGAGTGTCTCCCAGGAATTATATCCGCCGACCCCCGCGTTTATGACTTCCACGTTCTTATACCCATACTTATCCCGGAGTATCCTCTCGAGCTGAGCGGCCCATGTCTTATCGTTGTCGGTGATCCCGATGTTATACGTCGTGGATCCGCCGAGGAGCACGATCCTGAAAACCCCTTCCGGCTTCTTCGCCGGGAACTCGTCGTTCCTGTATCCGAGGGAGTTATGAGAGGTCTTCCCCCTCCTGTACTTTGGGTTCGGATAATAGTTCAGGTAGTGGTGGCGTATGTATCTCTGGTTGTCAGGACTCAGGTAAGAATAGAGCGAATACTCGAGGCTCACGTCCTCGGGGGCGATGTAATCGAGCCAGACACGCGTGGCGATCTCGAGAATAACGAGTGTAAAGAATACGCTGACCAGTACGAGATAAAGCTTCTTTTTAAAGTGTCCCGTGCTTTCGGCTTTGTTCATTCCATGCTCTCGTCTTAGAGTCAATATGCGCGGTTTCTCAAGTTTTCCGTTTTCCTGAGAGCGGCGCGGAAAATATAATAGCACAAGTTTTAGCGGTTATTCGCGCCCGGCCGCTGATTGTCTCGGGCTTTTTCCTGGATTATATTACTGGAAATTCACGATATACAAATGCTGAAGGCCGGTTCCGGTAATATGAATTCCTGATAATCACTCTCGCCCTTCCGGGGAAAGCCGTTCATGCAGCAAAGGCTTCACTAATATTGAATAGATATATCAAAATTTTCATTGTAATCCTGATCTCGCTGGTCGTATCGTTCTTGACGGCCGAGGGTATTTCCAGAGTTGTCTTCGACCCGATAGATTTCCTCAAGCCCAGGAGGGTTCCCGACGATGTCCTCAGGTACAGGATCGAGCCCGCTACAGGGGCGCACGATAAGCTCGGATACAGGAACAAGTCTGTGCCGGATACGGCCGAGGTCGTGGCTATAGGGGACTCGCACACATACGGTATAAGCGCGAGGGCGAGCGAGTCCTGGCCCGGAGCGCTCGGGAGAATGACGGGTAAGACGGTTTATAACGTTTCGCTCGGAGGCTACGGCCCCGCGGAGTATCTCTATCTTATGGAAACGGAGGCCCTCGCGCTCCATCCGAAGATTATTATCGCCGGCTTTTATCTGGGTAACGACATCAAGGACTCCTTCACCGCCGTCTATAGTGTCGACAGGTGGAAGGATATGAGAAAGCCGGAATTCGAATCTTTACCCGAGACCGGAGAATCGGAAGATGAAGAAGGTTTCTCTTACGGCATAGGCGACTGGCTTGCCGGGAACAGTGTGTTATACAGGCTCGTGAGCTCTTCATTCATCGGAGACGACCTCAGGCAGGCGAGGAGGATAAGGAGGGGACAGCAGATAGTTATGCTCGAGGATGAGAAGAGCGGCATCAGCACCGGATTCACCCCCGACCGGAGGCTCAGGGGGCTCGACCTCGGGAAGGCCGACGTCAGGGAAGGGCTCCGGCTGAGCCTCGAATTCTTCGGCCGGATGAACGAGCTCGCGCGAAAAAACGGCATCGAATTCTTGGTTGTCATTATTCCCACGAAGGAGAGTGTATTTGCAGAATATATAGAGGGGAACAAAGCTCTCCCGGCATCCGACAAGATCGATTATCTCATAGAGAACGAGAGGCAGGCGGATACGGCTGTCAAAAGCTATTTCGACAAGCACGGTATCCATTACGTCGATGCGCTTCCACCGCTCAGCCGGAGCGCGGGCACGGAGCAGATATACCCCAACAACTTCGGCGGGCATGAGAATAAGAACGGGTACAGAATAATAGCCGAGACGATTAAAAAGTATCTGGACGGTTTATAGGGTGGGAACGGGGCCGGCTGTCCGTTTTACATACGCGGATTGTGCTTTTATAATTCTCAATCCCTATGGTAAGAGTAAAGATTTGCGGTATAACCAATTCCGTGCGATGCTTTCCGCGCTGCGGACCTGGGCGCGGATGCGCTGGGTTTTATATTTTACAAAGGCAGCAAGAGGTATATAGACCCGCGTGACGCCCATCGGATCATCTCGTCGCTGCCCCCGTTCGTCTCTTCAGTCGGTGTCTTTCGTAAACCAGACTGTTCCGAGAGATAAAGGAAGCGGTCGGAAGTTCCGGCGAATAGATACGGTGCAGCTCCACGGGGACGAGACCCCCGAGTTCTGCGCTATGCTGCCTTATAAGCTGATAAAGGCGGTAAGGGTGAAAGACACTGTGAATACGGTGGAAGTTGAACTTTATCCGGTTCGGGCTATCCTCTTTGATAAGCATACGGATGAAATGTACGGGGGGACGGGGACGAGCTTCGACTGGGGGGTATTAACCGGTATCAGTACATCGAAAAAAGTAATATTATCCGGCGGCCTAACCCCTGAAAATGTATCCCGGGCTATCGAAATCGTAAAACCCTACGGGGTGGATGTGAGCACAGGCGTCGAAGACTCTCCGGGAAAGAAAAACCATATAAAGATGAGAAAATTTATCGAGGCGGTGAAAAATGGCGGCTAGACCTGTAATGCCGGACGAATTGGGGCATTTCGGCATATTCGGCGGCAGGTATGTCTCGGAAACCCTGATGCCTGCTATATTGCAGCTCGAAAAGGCGTATCTCGAAATTAAAGACGACCCCGAGTTCAGAAAGGAGCTCGATTACTATCTGAAGGAATACGTCGGGCGCCCCACGCCGCTTTACTTCGCCGAGAGAATGACGAAAGACTTGGGAGGGGCGAAGATTTACCTCAAGCGCGAGGACCTCGCGCACACGGGCGCTCACAAGATCAATAACACCATAGGCCAGGCGCTCCTCGCCTCCCGTATGGGGAAAAAGAGGATCATCGCCGAAACCGGGGCGGGACAGCACGGCGTGGCAACGGCTACAGTAGCGGCGCTCCTCGATATGGAATGCGAGATATTCATGGGGCTCGAGGATACGAGGCGTCAGTCGCTCAATGTAACGCGTATGAAACTCCTGGGCGCGACGGTGAGGGAGGTGACTCAGGGCACCCAGACGCTTAAAGACGCGATGAACGAAGCAATGAGGGACTGGATCACCAATGTCAGGAATACATTTTATATAATAGGCAGCGTGGCGGGACCTCATCCCTATCCCATGATGGTCAGGGATTTCCAGTCTGTGATAGGCAGGGAGGCGAGGGAGCAGATACTGGAGAAGGAAAAGCGCCTGCCCGACCTCCTCATCGCCTGTGTAGGCGGGGGCTCGAATGCCATGGGTCTCTTCTATCCCTTCCTCGGGGATGAAACCGTCAAGATGACAGGCGTCGAGGCCGCCGGAAGCGGCATTGAGTCGGGTCACCACGCAGCGACGATATCCAGCGGGACTGTGGGGGTCCTGCACGGAAGCAAAACATACCTTCTCCAGGACGAAAACGGTCAGGTCCTGGGGACTCACTCCATAGCCCCGGGTCTCGACTACCCGGGCGTAGGCCCTGAACATTCGTATCTGAGCGATATGGGCAGGGTCTCTTACAAGAACGTCACGGATTCTGAAGCACTCGAGGGATTCAAGTACCTTTCTCAGGTGGAGGGGATAATCCCGGCGCTTGAGTCGGCCCACGCCGTTGCCTATACGAGGAAGGTGGCGCCGGGGATGCCGAGGGACTCGGTCATAATAATCTGCCTCTCCGGACGGGGAGACAAGGACATAAACGCCGTCTCCGATATCCTCGTAAGAGATTTAAAACAATGAGATTTATTGGAGCTAATCGGGATGTCCGACTACGAAAATTCCGGTGATTTACACACGGCCGCGCGTGCCGGTCCGAATCTTGACTTTGGCCCGGAGGTGTTAGATTTTGTCCGCATACAGATTCATTACGGGGCGGGTATCCGATACTTTAGTTAACGACTTAACCTTCGAAATGCTTTTCGATAAGAGCAGTGGTTCGGGAACAAATGACTGTCGGTCGATTTCATCCATTTAAAATCCCACTTCCAACACACATGAGCAGAATAGCCGATAAGTTCAAAGAGCTAAAAAAGAAGAAAAGGATAGCTCTGGTCAATTACGTTACGGCAGGCGATCCGTCGCCTGAATTGACGTCCGGCCTGGTGCTCAAGCTCGTGGACAGCGGCGCCGACATAATTGAGCTGGGAGTCCCGTTCTCGGACCCCATGGCCGACGGCCCGGCCATCCAGCTGGCCTCCGAAAGGGCGCTCAAAAAGGGCACTACCCTCGGGAAGGTGCTGGATATAGTCAAGCGCATCAGGGAGAAATCCGAGGTGCCTATAATCATGTTCGGCTATTATAATCCTTTTTTTAAATACGGATTGGAAAGATTCTCCAAAGACGCTGCGGAGGCGGGGGCCGACGGGGTCCTTGTCGTTGACCTCCCTCCCGAAGAGGCGGGTGAATTCAAGGTTCATCTCGACGGGGCGGGGCTCGATCTCATCTTCCTCCTTGCCCCGACGAGCACGGGTGAAAGGATTAGTCTCGTAACTAAAAATGCGAGCGGTTTCGTTTATCTCGTTTCGGTGACCGGCATTACAGGCGTCAGGCCGGATATGGATTTTTCACTCGAAGACCTTACATCCGAGATAAGACGCTCCACCAGGCTCCCGGTCGGCGTGGGGTTCGGTATATCCTCGCCTGAACAGGTGTCGAGGATCGCGGGATACGCCGACGCCGTTATAGTAGGGAGCGCGATCGTCCGAATAATAGAAAAGCACGGTGAAAATAAAGAAGAATTATTTGACGAACTCTCCGGGTTCGTGAGCGGCTTGAGCAGGGCTTGCGGAAGTAAGGGTGAATCCCTCGGCAGGGCTGATAAATAATGCAGAAGGAACTCAGACGCTATCTTTTTATAGGGGATTTCGATTCCTTCCTCCTCGGGCTTTTCTCTAAAAGGGGCGAGGTCATCTGGGTCAGCTCGCTCGAGGAAGCCCTTAACCAGACCGGCAACTTTTCCATAATCATGATCGAGAGCATGTATTTTACCCCCGAGCTCACAAAGGAGCTGTCATCGCATTATCCTCAAACGCCGATGATAGTCAGTAACGGGGAGCAGAAAGAGGAGCCTCCGCCGTCCGTGCGGTTCGTCGCGTTCCATAAATTACTCTCCGAAGAAATAGCGCGCGAGGAAAAGCTCGCAAGGACGGACTTGAGGGTCGATGAGCTCAGAAAAGTCCATGCTAACGCGAAGAAGATGCTCATTCTGCTCCATGACCACCCTGACCCCGATTCGATCGCAAGCGCGCTTGCGCTGAGGGCCATCCTCAAGAGGAATAAACAGACCGCTACAATAGGGCATCTCGGTGATAAGATCTCCCGCCCGGAAAACGTCGCAATGATAGAACTCCTTGAAATTGACCTGCAGGAGCTGGGCATAGAAGATTTGAAGGACTTCGACTCTATTGCGCTGCTCGACGTGCAGCCCCCGTTTTTCGGCCCGGAGCTTCCTCAGGTGGATACTGTCATAGACCACCACCCCCTCGTCGGCTCTTATGAAGCGAGGTTCAAGGAAATCCGCACCGAAGAGGGAGCGACTTCCACGATACTCACGAAGTATCTGAGGGCGTCGCAGACTGTCATATCGGAGAGGCTCGCGACGGCTCTTCTCTACGGAATAAAAACGGATACCGTCATGCTCAACAGGGACGCCGATCCCGACGACATCGAGGCGTTCACTTTCCTCTACCCGCTCGCCAACCTCGGTCTCTTGAGACGCATCGAGCGCGCCGAAGTCCCCCCTTCCGAGATAAAATCCTTCGGGCAGGCGCTCGCCGACCATTGGATAGCGGACCAGATATTTTTCGTCAACGTCGGCAGGGTGGACCGGGAATACCTGATCCCGAAAATGGCGGACTTCGGCATTCAGGTAAAAGGCATCGAGTGGTCGGTCGCGTTCGGCATACTGGCGAATACGCATCTCATTATATCGGTGAGGAACGTCGGGTATGTAAAGAGCGCGGGCAGGCTAATGAGGGAACTGTTCAAGGACATCGGGAGCGCCGGCGGGCACAGGTCTGCCGCGAAGGCGGTTATCTCTTTAAAGAAGGTGAGGAAGATAATAGGCAAGGGTTCACAGGAAGAGATAAAAAAATGGATAACCGAAGAGTTCAGGAAGGCCGTTTCCGAAAAGCCGGATGAAGACGTCCAGTAACTCCCCCCCCCCTGCTCAAATTAAATCCGGATTGCATTCGTACCTATTAAAGATTATCGTGCTTCTCTCAAACTGAATTGCCTCTGACCGCATCCCGTTAATATTGTTTGTATACCGGGAGTCTTCTGAATATAATCCAGATACATGAGAATAGTATTCATGGGGACGCCTGAGTTCGCGGTGCCCTCGTTAAAGGCGCTTGCAGAGTCCGGGGACGAAGTGGTCGCCCTCGTGGCCCAACCCGATAAGCCGAAGGGCAGGGGGCTCAAGCCCTCTCCTCCTCCGACCAAGGTCATCGCGGAAGCACTCGGCATCCCGGTGCTTCAGCCTCCCGGCATCAGGACGGAAGCGTTCTTGCAAGAGCTTGCGAAGCTGCATCCGGACCTCATTTGTGTCGCCGCTTACGGAAAGATTCTCCCGAAGACAATACTCCAACTTCCGCAGTTTGGCTGTTTGAATGTCCATGCGTCCCTGCTCCCGAAATACAGGGGAGCAGCGCCTATAAATTGGGCAATCGCGCGCGGAGAAAAGGTCACGGGGATAACAATAATGCAGATGGACGAGGGGATGGATACGGGGGACATACTCCTTACGCGCGAAATGCCGATCGATTACGACGATACCGGGGAGACATTGACAGGAAAGCTCTCGCTCGCCGGGGCGGACCTGCTTTTACAAGCTATCGCCGAGCTGAGGAATGGGTATTTACGTCCCCTCAAGCAGGACGATTCAGCCGCCACATACGCCCCTATGCTGAAAAAGGAGGACGGCGGGATAGATTGGGGGAAACCGGCCGGGGAGATAAGGAATCAGATAAGGGGCATGCTGCCGTGGCCGGGGGCCTTTACGTTCCTTAACGGGAAGCTCATCAAGATCTACAAAGCCGCCGTTGCCGGAGGGGAGGGGAATCAAGGGGAAGTGATCGATGCGCCGCAAGGGGTATTACGGGTCATGACCGGAAAGGGCGCATTAGATATTCTCGAGCTCCAGATGGAGGGCGGGAAGAGGCTCGACGCAAAGGCGTTTCTTTCGGGGAGGAGGATCGAGCCCGGCGCCGTGCTCGGTTAGAAATTCCTTGCATACGTCATCCGAGCGAATACCCTATTTGCATACGCCGGTTTCTCCCATCCCGGCCATGTGTTTGTTTATCTCGTTCCTTAACCGTTCATCGCCCGAGGCCTGAATGCAGGCTTCCATAAGCGTACTCTTTCGCTTTCTCAGGCTTCCCCGTCTTCGAATACAATACCCCGAGAGTGTCGAGAGCATATGGGGGCACGGGCTTCTGTGTGTCGATTGCGGCGAGAAGAATTTTGAGACCTTCTTCATAATTCTCTCCTGTCTCGATATAAAGGGATGCGAGGTTGTTGGCCGCTTCTATGTTTTGCTTGTCTTTTCCCAGCGCCTTTTTGTAATACTTCTCCGCTTCCTCAAGCTCGCCTTTTTTGAAGTAAGCGTTGCCAAGATTGACCAGGGGTACTACAAGCCCTCTGTCCGCGGATACGGCTCTTTTATACTCCCTTATGGCGAGGTCGTATTTGCCCTCTCTCTCGTATATCACGCCCAGGTCGTTGTGTTCCTCCGCAGTGAGCGGGTCTTCCGTGAAATATGAGCTGTAAACCGATGCGCATCCGGACGAGATCAGGGACAGAATCAATAACAATGTGAAGAAGCTGACGTGCGGCGTTCTCACTTTCTTACTATGAGCATAAGGCGGTTCATTTTCTGCCATTCATTTTCGAGCCTTTCAAACGGTATCCTCTGTCCGCTCTCGTACCCGGTGTGGACGATGAAAACCTTATCTTCCGCATCGTAGCCGTAAACCACGTAATAATGCGGAACGCTGACCATCAATTTCCCCTTTTCGACAAGAAGTATCACGGGAACGCCTTTGTCTATCTCCGCTTCGAGTGCGTCTATATCTCCGTTCATCGTTTCGGCTTGATAGCCTTGATCACGGGCGAAGTTTTCCATGTCCGATATGAGCGCTCCGTCTAATTTTGGCGTATAGACCTTCTCTGCTATCTCATCCTGGGAGACATTGTCTCCGTAATATTCCAGCACGGATGCCATCGCGGCAGGGCCGCAGAACTCGTCCTTCTGCTTTACGAATGGCACTCCGTCGATGACCTTTCCGTTCGTCGCCGCGGAGTTGTTCTCTATCCCGGAGTTATTCTGAGCGCAGCCCCAATGAGAGAGCGGGATAACTGACGTAATAACAATCAATGATAAAATTTTGAGCATTCGGACAGTATGGATTCTTCCCGGTCCCGGCCTCTTATACCCGTTTGTACAGGAATACGATGAGCAGCACGAGGGCCACTATCACCAGGAGCGCAACGACTATTCCGAGCCCGGCGTCGCCCCCGGCCGGTACTTTATCGGCCAGCGCCGCCATCTGATGCACCTGCTCGTCGCTCATCCGGTTTAACTTCGTCGATACCTCTTCGCTCGTTAAGCCGTGACTCATCAGCTTCCCGGCGACTAATTTGTTCTCGAGCGCCCTCCTGACCTTGAGCTCGTCAATCTCTCTCATCGTAGGCGACCCTTTGTCAGGCGATATCATCTGTGAATCGACCGTGGCGGCCTTTACGCCCGGGACGATAAACGATACCGGCGTGAACGTGGCCAGTATCATTATGAGAATAGGCAGGCGGCATTTGCCTGTTAGACGGTTCATGGATATTCCTCCTCCGATACTGTGAACATGACGGGCGATTTAAATTTTATCTTATAAATTTCCGAAACAAAGCGATATTTATCGGGATACAGGTTAGAGTTCTCTAACCCGTATCCGTTTATCGGTGGCCTCGTGATTCGGACTGTTTATGGCTCGGGTGACGGTTCCGGCGACGGCTCAGGTGAAGGTTCGGGTGATGGGAATGGAGACGGTTCGAGCGTCGGTATTGGAGAAGGCGAGGGACCTTCGATGATTTCCCCGCAACCCTCCGTATTTATCGCCGCGTTCCCGTTCGTATCGAACGTATCTTCTCCGGAATCGAATATGCATGCGTCTGCCGCGAATGATATGACCGAGTTCCCGTCCGCCTTTGCCCCGTTTTCACCTGCAGATACGCTGACATCACCGTTGACATCGAGAAAAACAGTTGCGTCACCGACGGTTTTGATGCCGTCGCCGAACGCGTCGCAGAAAATATCGCCGTCGAATGTCTCGAGCGTGACATCTGATGTCCCTCTAGCGTCGACGCAATTCTCACAATTGGTGAGTATGATGTTTTCAGGGTCGATTATGAGGTTGCAATTCCCCGCGGTCCTTATACAGTCCTCTCCCCCGCCGTCGATTACGAGGTCTTCACCCGGGTTTTTGGTGATTTCGAGGGTTCCGTTTTCACACCTGATAGGACCTTCCAGTTCCACGATCTCAACTTCATCCCCCGGGGGGGCGTTGAGGTCTATTACGATTACTATGTCCAGTATGGAGCCCTCCTGCACTGTTATTGTTATCGACACGATAGTGCCGTCTATGTCAAATAAGAGGGTTACGTTTTGGGCCCCGTCCAGCAGGAAGCTCAATGTGAAACTGCCGTCAGGGTCGGTGACAGTCGTATCCACCGTGACGCCGTCAATGATCGCGGTTACGGTTATGCTGCCCTGTGCCTGCGCCTCTTTTATGAGGCTGAGCATCTCGATGACGTCAGCGAACTTTATCGATTTATCGGCCGACTCCTGCATGGCGATAACGTCTGAAATCCTTCCGTTTATAACGGTGGTTTCTCCGTTCTGATTTCCTCCGCCTCCGCCCCCGTCACAAGCGAGAATAGCCATAGAGGCTGCCAAAGCCGTTAATAGAAAAAACAGCGTACCTTTTACCTTTTTCATGGAACCGATCCTCCTACATAATTTGATAGTTAATCATTATTCGTCGTATTTGTTCAGTATTCATTGCAATAAAAAGGCCAATATCATCCTTCCAAAATGTATAACGCTAGCAGTCGATTAGGTTTTAAAATACGGGTGAAACCTGGTCGAATTGTATCTATCTGTACACAACAAACTGTGCAATTTGGTACAGTGCATTGCGGCTTTATGTTGTGGATATGCGGATTTTTTGCCAAAAAAAGACGCTATGGTAGTATATGAACCCTTATGTTGCATGTGCTAACAGGCTCTCATAAGGGCAGGAAACTCAAGGTCCCGAAGGGTCAAAAGATACGCCCTACGACGAGCAGGGTGAAGAAATCGATATTCGACAGGCTGGGGGATATTTCCGGTCTCAGGATACTGGATATATTCGCGGGATCAGGGGGATTGGGAATAGAATCTCTAAGCCGCGGGGCCAAGCACGTCACTTTCATCGAAAAGGACCCGTCCGTATTCAAGATTCTCCTTCAGAATGTTACGGACTGCGGGTTTAGAGACAGGGCTGATTTAATTTGCGCCGGTTACGATCTGGCGCTTAAAAACCTGAGCAGGGGCAACGAGAGTTTCGATATAATATTTATAGACCCTCCATACAAGCTTTACGAGGTACTGAAAGTGAGGGATTTTATCGAAGGCGCTGCGCCTGTTTTAAGCGGCGAAGGGCTCGTTGTTATCGAGCATGATCACAAGTTAAACGACACCCCGCCGGGCTTCGCCAGGTTTACCAAGCCCTTCGGCGGGACCCATCTCAGTTTTTTCAGAAGGAGCGAAGAATGCGCAAAGTAGCCATCTATCCCGGTTCGTTCGACCCGTTTACGAAGGGCCACCAGAATATCATCGAGCGGGGTGTAAGGGTATTCGGCCAGGTCGTGGTGGCGGTTGCGCATAATATTTCGAAGAAGACGATATTCACGCTCGAGGAAAGAGTCGATCTGTTAAATGAGATATTCCGGGGACGTGAAGACGTTAAGGTGGATTATTTCGGGGGTCTGCTCGTGGAATACGCAAAAAAGATGGGGACAAACGTAGTGCTGAGGGGGATGAGGACAGTATCTGATTTCGAGTACGAGCTTCAGATGGCGCTTGCTAACAAGACGCTCAGCCCCGAGCTCGAAACTGTATTTATGGTTACAGACAGCGAGTTTTCACACATAAGCTCGTCCGTGATAAGGGAAGTGGTGTCGCTGGGCGGGTCGGCCGTGAACATGGTCCCCGAGATTGTCGAAGTCAAACTCAGGGAAAAACTATTACAAGTCAGGGGGGATTGAATTAGATGAAACTCTCTTCACGCGCGAAAAAGCTGCAGCCTTCTGCGACTCTCGCCATCACTGCTAAGGAGAAGGCCCTCAAATCACAAGGCGTCGACGTTATAGGGTTCGGTGCTGGGGAGCCCGATTTCGACAGCCCCGAAAATGTGAAGGAAGAAGCTATAAAGGCTATCAAGGCCGGGTTTACGAAATATACCGCGGTCGGAGGGATAGACGAGCTCAAGGAAGCCATAATCAATAGAATGAAGCTGGATTACGGGCTCGAATACCAGAAGCCTGAAATCATAGTGTCTAACGGCGCCAAGCATACGCTCTACAACCTTACCCAGGCCTTATTCGAAGAAGGGGACGAGGTCATAGTGCCTGCCCCGTACTGGGTATCGTATCCGGAGCAGATAATACTTGCCGGCGCCGAACCCGTTATTCTCTACACGAAGGAGGAAGAGGGGTTCAAGATAGACCCTGCCGAGCTCAGGAAGCTTATAACCCCGAAGACCAGGGCTTTAATCCTCAATTATCCTTCGAACCCGACCGGTGCTACGTATAACGAGATTGAGCTCAGGCAGATCGTTGACGTGGCGATGGAGGCGGGACTGACGATCATATCGGATGAGATATACGACAAAATTATTTATGACGGTATCAAGCACACGCCCGTGGCCACGCTCGGCGAAGACGTGAAGAAAGCGACTATTCTCGTGAACGGAGTGTCGAAGACATACTCGATGACGGGGTGGAGAATAGGATACGCCGCCGGAGACAAGGAAGTGATAAACGCGATGGGCAAGCTCCAGGGACAGTCCACATCGAACCCGACCTCTATATCTCAATGGGCGGCGCTCGAAGCGTACAGGGGCCCCCACGACATCATTGAGGCGAGGACGCGGGAGTTCGAAAAGAGAAAAAATTATATAGTCGAGAGACTCAATTCCATACCGGGCATAAAATGCTTCAGCCCTCAGGGCGCTTTCTATGCATTCCCCAATATCTCCGGCTTCTTCGGCAAGCATCATAACGGAAAGGAGATAAAAAGCTCCATGGATTTCACCGAGTACCTGCTGGACGAGGCCAAGGTCGCGGTCGTTCCCGGAGATTCCTTCGGCTCGGACGACCATGTCAGGATATCTTTCGCCACATCCATGGAGAATATAGTGAAGGGGATGGACAGGATAGAGGAAGCGGTCAAGAAGCTCATCTGATCTGACGGCCGGGAACCCGCCCGCATATTTTCCGTTTGTCGAGTGATAGAATATGCATATTATATATGCAGAGGGATTGCTCCGTCCGGGGGCTTCCGAGGCAGCTTCCTGTCATGCAGAAGATAAAAGTCGGCCTGTCTATTTCACTTACCGGGATCTATTCCGTCCAGGGCAGGGAGAGTTTCGAGGGGATAAGCCTCTGGGTCTCCGATATAAATAGAGACGGCGGTATCTTCGTAATGGAATACGGAAGGAAGATTCCCGTCGAGCTCGTTTACCTGGACGACGAAAGCTCTGTTGAGATCTGCCGCTCTAATACGAAACGGCTTATCGCGGAGCGAAAGCCGGACATCCTCCTGGGGCCGTATTCGAGCTCCCTCTCTATCGCCTCGGCGGAGGCTGCCGAGGAGCACGACGTAACCCTTTGGAACCACGGCGGCTCCACGGACGAGATAGAGGAGAAGGGGTTTACCTGTCTCGTAAACGCGATTACCCCCGCAAGCAGATACTCGGAAGGGATAATAAAACTGATCAGGTCGCATGACCCTCGAGCCCGAAAGATCGCGGCATTCAGCGCTAAAGACAGCGGGTTTTCGAGAAACGTCGCCCGCGGCGCCCTGGTCTCCGGCCGGGAAAACGGCTTTTCGGTGAGGGAATTTAATTTCCTCTCCGGTCGAGAGGACTTTTCCGGGCTTCTGGAAGAGGCCATGGATTTTTCGCCCGACCTGATTCTGGGTATGGGGCGCGCGCACGACGACCTCGCGCTCGCGGGACAAATGATGGAAAGGAAGGTCAGGGTGAATGCGGCTTCATTCATAGCCGCCTCGATCAAGCTGTTCAAGGATACGTTCGGACGGAATGCGGAAGGCTTCTTATCGTCGAGTCAATGGGAGAGCGGAATCAGGATAACGCCCGATACGGGGCCTTCGCCTGAAGAATTTGTCAAACGATTTAAATCTGCTTACGGAAAGGAGCCCGATTATCCGGCCGCCCAGGGATACAATATAGGGTTGATCGTAAACAAGTGTGTCGAGGATGCGGGCACGCTCGATGATAAGACTTTGAGGGAAAAAGCTCGGCGCGCCGGGTTCAAAACCTTCTACGGACTATTCGGGACCGATAGTAACGGATACCAGACCGGCCATGAGATGGTCGTCGTGCAGTGGCAAAGCGGCACAAAGGTCATCGTCCAGTCCCGAGCGTTATTCTGAAGCCCGGCTGATATATCCCATGCGGCCTGCCTATTGAAGATATCACGAGCCGGCGCTCCTGCGGCAGCTTGATAAAAAAACGTCGGAAGATAGATTATGTGCTGTACACTTATCACATGAATGAGATGCATGAAAAGATATCCGCCGCCCGGGATATTATAGAAAATTGTTCCTCACTCACCGTTCTCACGGGCGCGGGGATTTCCGCCGAGAGCGGTGTGCCGACGTTCAGGGGCAAGGAGGGGCTCTGGAGGAATTTCAGGTCCGAGGACCTTGCGACACCTGAAGCGTTCTGGAACAACCCTAAGCTCGTATGGGAATGGTATGACTGGAGAAGGAGCGTCACCAGGGACGCAAAGCCTAACCCGGGGCATTTTGCCCTTGCGGAGCTTGAAGATCAGAAGAAAAAATTCACGCTGATCACGCAGAATATAGACGGGCTTCATCGGATGGCGGGCAGCAGGAACATCATAGAGATGCACGGCAATATCTGGCAGATAAGGTGTACGAAATGCGGGGACGTTCAGCAGAGCCACAAGGTCCCGCTCGAGGAGATACCGCCCAGGTGCGGTCTTTGTAACGAGATAGGGAGGCCCAACGTGGTATGGTTCGGGGAGATAATTCCCATGGAGGTAATAGACCGCTCACTTAAGGCGGTAGAAGAGTGCGAGGTGATGCTCATTGTAGGCACCTCGGGGATCGTGGAGCCCGCGGCGTCGATGGGTCTCGTCGCGAAGCAGACCGGTAAGACCGTCATCGAGATAAACCTCGAGTATACACCCAACTCACCCCTCTTCGATCTGACAATACTCGGGAAATCCGGAGAAATCCTGCCCCTTCTTTTCACGTCCCGTAAGGTATACAGCTGATGTCATTTCCTGTTGTTCTGCGGTTCCGCGGCGAGCCTTGACGCAAGTTTTACCGCGGCGATCATGCTCGACGGGTCGGCAACCCCCTTCCAGGCGATATTGAAAGCGGTCCCGTGGTCCGGGGAAGTCCTTATAATGGGCAGTCCGAGCGTCATGTTTATTCCAACGTTGAATGAGACCATCTTGAACGGGATCAGTCCCTGGTCGTGATACATCGCCACTACGGCATCCCACTTCCCCTGGTTGGCGTAGTAAAAGAGGGTGTCCGCGGGGAGAGGGCCTGTAACCGTGACCCCGAGCTTTCTTGCTTCGGCTACGGCGGGCGCGATATGGACGATCTCCTCGTCGCCGAAAGCCCCCGACTCCCCGGCGTGGGGGTTCAAGCCGCAGACGACCAGCTTTGGATTTTTTATCCTGAATTGGTTAACGAGCGCGCTGTGCGTGATGTTTATAACCGAAAGCACGCTTTCCTTTGTTATGAGCTTCGGGACTTCTCTGAGAGCGGTGTGAATCGTAACGAGCACGACCCTGAAGTTTCCGCCTTCGAACATCATCACCGCATCATTCGCGCCCGTAAGCTCTTTCAGCATCTCCGTGTGCCCGGGGAATTTCGATCCGGCAAGGTGTGTGGATTCCTTACTGATCGGCGCCGTGACCATCGCATCGATCTCGCCCGACACTGCTGCCTTCACCGCCTCCCGGATGTAAGCGAGACTCGCCTCTCCCGCCTTCCTGTCCACCCGGCAGGGCTTGAGGTCTCCGGTCCCGTATTTGAACGGATCGAAAATACGGCAGTTCAATTTCATGCCCGTGAGGCTGGCCGCGGATTCCAGAACTTCGCGGCTCCCGTATATTACGGGTGAGCAGACGTCAGTTACCTCGCTCGCGTTTACGGCCTTTACGACTATCTCCGGGCTTATCCCGTTCGGGTCGCCCATAGTGATTCCGATTTTAGGCTTGTTGCTCATACCGGGACTATTTTAAACGGGGGAGTTCATTATGTATAGAAAAAGGTTCGCACGGACGATCACCGCCCGAACCTGAACAGTCTCTCCGCATTCTCTGTCGTGACCTCGGCGATCTCCTCGGGCGATACGCCTCTCGTGCCGGCGATAGTCTCCGCAACATATTTCACGTAGGCGGGCTCGTTCGTCTTTCCCCTCAAAGGCACGGGTGCGAGGTAGGGGGAGTCGGTTTCGATCAGCAGCCTGTCTCCGGGGATTCTCTTGGCCGCATCCCTTATCTCTTCCGATTTCTTAAACGTCGCTATCCCGGAAAATGAAATATAGAACCCAAGGTCGAGATACTTTCTGGCCGTCTCGTAATTCCCTGTAAAACAGTGTATTACTCCGGCTCTCTCCGACACTTTCTCGGTCTTGAGCATGCCTATGAGGTCCGTGTCTGCGTCCCTGGCATGGATTACGATAGGGAGACCGGCGCGGTATGCAATGCCGATGTGCGCGGCTAATGAATTTATCTGCGCGTCCTTTTCGGAATTCAGGTAGTGATAGTCGAGTCCCGTCTCACCCACGGCCACGACCTTGCCCGCGCCCGCCAGCGTCTCGATCTCTTCGAGGACGCCGCTATCGGCGGTCTTTGCCGCGTGGGGGTGGATACCCACTGCGGCGAATACGTTTTCGTATTTTTCCGAGATCGATACCGTATCGCGGGAGGACGCCAGGTCAGACGATATGGCTATGATTCTCCCTATCCCGTTCTCCCGCGCCCTCGCGAGAGTGCCCGGGAGGTCGTCGAGAGAATCCAGATGGGCATGGGTATCGATGAGCATTACTTCTTGGTCTTGTCCTTTATGAGAGTCAGGGCGTGAATCGTGGAGTCGGTTTTACGGCCTAATTTAATTTGCTCGCCCTTCTCTTTGAGCAGGTCGGTCAATTCGTTTAAAAACTGATTAACGTCTTTAAAAGATCGATATACGGACGCGAACCTCACGTATGCAACTTCGTCTATCTCGTAGAGCTTGTTTATTACCCTTTCGCCTATCTCGCTGCTTTCAACTTCCCTGTCGCCCCTTTCCTGAATCACTCTTTCCAGGTCGGAGACGAAGTTCTCGATGACCTCCATGCTTATAGGCCGTTTCTCGCACGCCTTGATCATTCCGGCGATTATCTTGCTGCGGTCGAAAGGTTCCCGTACCCCGCCTTTCTTGATGACGAGGAGCTCCATTTCCTCCACCCTTTCGTATGTCGTGAACCGGCTTTTGCAGCTAAGACATTCCCGGCGTCTCCTGATCGACGTATCTTCCTTTGCGAGACGCGAGTCTATTACCTTACTCTCCAGGCTTGTGCAGAACGGGCATTTCATTTAAATGAGCCTGTGTCTATAAACGGGGAATTGGCTGCAGAGCCCCCGGACGTCGTCCTTTATCCTCGAAAGCACTTTCTCGCTGCCCGGGTTGTTTAAGGCCTCTTTTATGAAATCAGCTATTATTTCTATCTCTTTTTCTTTCATTCCTCTCGTGGTGACGGCGGGCGTGCCTATCCTGATCCCGCTCGTTACGGCCGGCGGACGCGGGTCAAACGGTATGGCGTTCTTGTTTACGGTTATTCCGGCCTGCTCGAGCGTCTCCTCCGCGATCTTTCCGGTAAGCTCGGTCTCCCTCAGGTCTACGAGAACGAGATGCGTATCGGTGCCGCCCGAGACCAGCTTGAGCCCCATTCCGGTCAGGCGTTCTCCGAGCTTTTTGGAGTTCCTGACGATCTGTCTCTGATATTCCTTGAAACCGGGCTCGAGCGCTTCTTTAAATGCAACCGCCTTCGCTGCTATAACGTGCATGAGGGGACCCCCCTGCGTGCCCGGGAATACCCTGCTGTTGACCTGCTTTTCCTGACTTTCCTTCATCATTACCATGCCGCCCCGGGGCCCTCTCAGGGTCTTGTGTGTGGTGGTTGTAACGAAATCGCAGTGGGGTACCGGGTTCGAATAGAGTCCGGCGATAACGAGGCCGGCCGGGTGAGCGATATCCGCCATCAGAAGGGCGCCCGATTCGTCCGCTATTTCCCTGAATTTCGCGAAGTCGATGTCCCTCGGATACGCGCTCCATCCGGCGACTATGAGCTTCGGCTTGTGCTCGAGGGCGAGTCTCCTTACTTCGCTGTAGTCGATGAGGTTCGTATCCTCGGTGACTCCGTACGGGATGACGTTATACAGCTTTCCGGAGAAATTTACCGGGCTCCCGTGAGTCAAATGTCCGCCGTGCGCGAGGTTCATCCCGAGTATGGTGTCCCCGGGCTCGAGGCATGCGAAGTAAACGGACATATTGGCCTGCGCGCCCGAGTGGGGCTGTACATTCACCGCATCGCAGCCGAAAAGCGCCTTTGCCCTGTCCCTCGCCAGGTTCTCGGCGATGTCCACGAACTCGCACCCGCCGTAGTACCTCTTTCCGGGGAGACCTTCCGCGTACTTGTTCGTCAGCACTGAGCCCATGGCTTCCATGACCGCTTCGCTCACGTAGTTTTCGGAAGCGATGAGCTCCAGCTTATACTCCTGGCGCTCGACTTCGGCCTTGATCGCGCGGTAAATTTCCGGATCGACTATTTCGAGTTTCGACATCTGATACATACCCCCTCAATTCAAGTAAAGCCTATCCAAGATTGGACGAATTGGCAAGCCGGACGCTCTGCCCTCCGGCGGGCGCCGGGTACGATAGCGGCCTATCAGGATAGGGTCTTGTTGGTATCGGCTGCAGCTTGTAATCACATATGTTATTAATTAATCTGCGGGACGCGGGGCTGTCGGATTGCATGTATATAAGTATTTTATTACAATTAAGTTTGGCGTGCAGTAATTCAGAAAAAATATATGTATATGAATAAAGTCCGGACAGGAAAGCCGCTTGTGTTTTCCTATGTCGGATTCGTGCGTACGGGGTTTTTATTATGAAGAGCAAATTGAAGCATCACAGCGTGCCGGAGATGGGTGTAAAGCCTGCGGCGCTCGATCTTGCAGAACCTATCAAAACTATCCGGGATGACGAGAGTCCTTCGGCTCCTTATAACAGCGAGGGTGCAGACAGCAGGGATTTCTTTTTCGGCCTTTTAGAGAATGCGCCCGATGTTTTTTTCAGTCTTACCCCGGAAGGGACTATTACCTATATCAATCCTGCGATAGAAACGCTGACCGGATGGAAGCGCGACGTGTGGATAGGCAGACCGTTTTCCGACCTGCTCGCTAACGATACGGGAGATAACACGCCGCGCAATTACCTCGAATTTGAGAATGGGAGGCAGAGAAGGGTTTTTGAAGCCGATGTCCTTTTAAGCGGAGGCGGTTCCGTAAGTGCCGAGGTGTCGGTTTCGTCCGGCGCGAAGGGGGGTAATGTCACAGGCATCATCGGCTCACTCAGGGACAACACCGGGAGGAAGCTCTCCGACGAGGCGCACGCGCTCCAGGAGAAACGGATCAGGTCCCTCTACGAGATCTCGGCTGAACCCGGCTTCGGTATCGAAACACAGCTCGTCGAGACACTCAAGACGGGCGCTGACATGCTATCTATGGAAGTTGCGGGAGTCGGCCGGATCGCCGGCAAGTATTGCACGGTTCTATATTGCTACGATGAGATGGGGAGAGTAACTCAGGGCCTCGAATGTGAGCTTTCGAAGACTTACTGCAAAATTACACTCGCCAACGACGACGTACTTGCAATAGACCATGTGGGCGAATCCGAGTATCGAAATGAAGAGTTCTACAGGGACTTCGGATTCGAGTCCTATATCGGTGTGCCTTTACGGATTAACGGAAAGGTATTCGGGACGCTTAATTTTGCAAGTCCCCATCCGCGGAAGGAGCCTTTTACAACGGCGGACAAGGATTTTATAAGGCTCATGGGACGCTGGATCGGCACGATGATAGAGCGCAAAAGAGCGGAGGACATGCTGAAGGAAAAAGAGGAGCTCTACCGCACGCTCGTCGAGAACGCGCATGACCTCATTCTCGAGATATTGTACGACGGGCGCATAATGTACGCCAGCTCCAACCATAAAGAGATATTGGGATATGAACCCGAGGAGCTTTTCGGGAATAATGCGTTCGAATTCATGCACCCTGAGGACCGCTCTGCGGTGATGTCTGCATTCGTACAGGGGTTCAGCTCCGGGTCCGCCGGGAGAGCCGTTTACAGGTACAGGCACAAAAACGGAGATTGGCGCTGGTTCGAAGCCACCGGCAAACCGTTCAGGACTTCGACGGGGGAGATCAGGGCGATAGTCGATACGCGCGAGATCACTGAGCGGAAAAAAACCGAAGAACGGATACAGGAATCGCTCATGCAGAAGGAGTCTCTGCTGAGGGAGATACACCACAGGGTAAAAAACAACCTCCAGGTCATATCAAGCCTGTTGAGCCTCCAGTCCGATTATGCGAAGGACGAGGAGTCTCTCGCCCTGTTCTATGAGAGTCAGAGCAGGATATCCACTATAGCTTTGATCCACGAAAAGCTCTACCAATCGAGGAACATAGACGAGATAAAGATGCTCGACTATATTACGGACCTGACCAGAAACCTGCTCAGGGTCTATAAAGATTTCGGGGAAAATATACAAGTTCAAATAAATGCGTACGATGTCTCGATAGATGTCGATCAGGCGATACCCTGCGGGCTCATCATCAACGAGCTTTTCTCGAATTGCCTCAAACACGCCTTCCATTCCCGGGACAGTGAAAATGTGACTCGAAGGACCAGGAACAAAGTGTCGGTGGAGGTGTCTTCGGATTCCGACGGGGTGCTCACTCTCTCGGTAAGAGACAACGGAGTCGGATTTCCCGATAATGTGGACTTCAGGAACACGAATACCCTCGGTCTTCAGCTCGTCTGCACACTTGCGGATCAGCTCAAGGGGACAATAGAGCTCCGGAACCGGAACGGGACTATGTTCAATATCGTTTTCCCGGTATCGACGAAGAAAAGCAGGGGTAACGAATAAGGGCGGCGGAATCAGGTGTTAATCAACACGTCGAAACTCCCGAGATTCGCTTTCGCGGCAAGACCGTTCTTCCAGCAGATGTCCCTTGCATGTCCCTGCAGCTCTTTCGGCACCATGAGAGTAAATTTCACGCCGAGCTCCGAGAGTTCTTTCCATTTGGGGACCCTTTCGTTATTTATCGTCTCTCTTGTTTCCACTTCAACTATCTGCACGACCTGGCCGTAATTCACAAGGACTATGTCCGGGTATTTGCCCTTGTACTCGAAGTTCGTCTCTTCACCGGGGTTGATGCGCACTTCGCTGTAAAGCCTCGAATACTTCTCGTGCACTTTCCTGATGACCCAGTCGTGCAGGAACTGCTCATCCGTTGATCTTGCCATATCTCTCTCCCCACATGAGCTTGGTCTTCAAGATTGTGAAGTAATCTCTGAAAGGGGATTTAATAAGTTTTACGACGGTATCGGATTTCCTGACCTCTATCACGTCCCCGGTCTTGAGCCTGATCCCGATCTGTCCGTCGAGTGTCAGGTAGGTATCCGGCTCCTGTGTGGTTATTTTTATTTCGACCTTCATTTCGTTAGAAACCACGAGCGGCCTGTTTGTCAGCGTATGGGGACATATCGGCGTAATTATGGTGACCGGCAGGGCGGGGTGAACTATCGGTCCTCCCGCAGAAAGGGAATAAGCCGTGGAACCGGTAGGCGTCGAGAGTATAATACCGTCAGCTTTATACGTTGTAACGTGTGATCCTTCTATGTAAATTTCGAGGTCAATTATCCGTGCGACGGCCTCTTTATTGATAACCACGTCGTTCAGGACCTCATAGTGCCTTCGCGCCTGTCTTTCCTCTCCGGACAGTCGTCCGGAGCATCTGCCGGTCCTCGATTTCATAATCGCCGCTCAGGATCCTCTCCATCATCGGATATATCTCGTCAACGGTAATCTCGGTGAGAAACCCGAGTCCCCCCAGATTTATTCCCAGAATGGGCGTCCCGTGTTCGCAGGCGAGCCTGGCCACGCCCAGGAACGTCCCGTCCCCTCCGAAGACCAGTATGATGTCCACGAGCTCCGGGATTTCGGCGGCGGGGACTGATTTCCGGCGGCGGATTTTTTTCCCGATCTCTTGCTCGAATATCACCTCGACGCCCCTCGCGTTAAACCACTCGCTCAGGTCTTTCGCTATTTCATAGGCCTTGTCTGTATTCGTCTTCCCGATTATTCCGATTCTCAAAATTTCTTACCTCGCGTGAGGGACACGGACTTCTCTGAATTATAGGCGATATCGATCGATAAATATAGCACCCCGGATGTGGAATAAAAGAATCGGAGCGCGCCCATGAGCAGGGCGGTACCTATGCCGGCTTTAAAGAGTTTTCTCTCCCGCCTGCATCAGAAGATATGATTTTATGAATTCGCTCAGGTCGCCGTCAAGAACCGGTTCGACGTTCCCGGTCTCGAATCCGGTCCTGTGGTCCTTTATCATTCTGTACGGATGGAGCACGTAGGAGCGTATCTGGCTGCCCCACCCGATCTCTTTTTTCGTGGCATGCATCTCGTCCATCTTTTCCCTCTGTTTCTCCTTCTCGAGCTCGTAGAGCCTCGCTTTCAGGATCTTCATGGCCGTAGCCCGGTTCTGGTGCTGGGAGCGTTCGTTCTGGCAGCTGACGACTATCCCCGACGGCATGTGGGTTATTCTTATCGCGGAATCCGTCTTGTTTACGTGCTGCCCGCCTGCGCCGCTAGCCCGGTAGGTATCCACCCTCAGGTCTTTCTCATCTATCTCGACCACTATGCTTTCGTCGATTTCAGGGGATACGAACACCGACGCGAACGAAGTATGCCTTCTCTTATTCGCGTCGAACGGGGATATCCTGACTAACCTGTGTACCCCGCTTTCGCACTTCAGGTAGCCGAAGGCGTAATCGCCCTTCACGAGGAACGTCGCGCTCTTCATACCGGCCTCGTCCCCCTCCTGATACTCTATAAATTCAGTTGTGAAATCGTTCAGCTCGGCGTATCTCAGATACATTCGGAGCAGCATCTCGGCCCAGTCCTGGGCTTCGGTGCCTCCGGCCCCCGCGTTGATCGAGACTATAGCGTTCCTCTCGTCGTCGGGCTCGCCGAGTATCCGTTTGAACTCGAGCGTCTCGACCCGGCTCTTGATCTCGGAGAGTTTCTCGCTGGCCTCCCTCGCCGCCTGCTCGTCTCCCTCCTCGATGGAAAGCTCCTCCAGTACCTCCACGTCATCGAGGTCGCTCGATAGTCTCTTCAGGCCCTCCAGAGCGTTTTTAATACGGGACTGCTCCCTCAGGATTTCCTGCGCCTTCTCGGCGTTGTTCCAGAAACCCTCCTTCCCCGTTATCTCTTCTAATTCTTTAAGGCGCAAATTCTTTCCGGGGAGGTCAAAGAAACTCTCCCAATACTACGAGCCTCTTCTTAAGTTCCTGTATTTGCTCTTTATTTTCTCCAAACATGCCGTTCTCCCTTTTTCTGTATCTAAATAATATATGGGTTGAGAATTCAAAAGCAAGGAAAGTTGAATTATCCGTAGTTTTGGGTAGATTCTTATGGTTTTAACGCGGCTTGCATCAGTAAGATACAACACTGGAATATGTCGGCGGGTTTCAGGCCGGTACCGCGGGCGAGGCAGGAGCGCCAGCCGGGGGATCGTAAGATTCGACAGTCCGGCCGTTAAAAAATTCGAAAACAAAATCATAACAGAGGAGAATCAGAAAGTGAAAAATTACATATTTACTCCGGGACCGGTCGCTGTCCCAAGCGAAATTCTCATTGAGATGGCAAAGCCCATCATGCACCACAGGACGAAGGAATTCGAGTCCATCTTTGCGGAGGTAAGAGAAGGGCTTAAATACATATACGATACGAAGCAGGAGGTATTTGTCCTCGCTGCCTCCGGAACCGGGGCGATGGAGGCTGCCGTGGTCAATACACTCTCCCGCGGTGATAAGGTGCTCGTCGTCAACGGCGGTAAGTTCGGCGAGAGGTGGGGAAAGATTTGCAAGGCGTTCGGCCTCGACACGCAGGAGCTAATGGTCGAATGGGGCCATTCGGTGGACCCTGCCGATATTGAAAAAGCGCTCGAGAAGGACCCCGTCGATTCGAGCCGTTCTGGTACAGGCGAGCGAGACCTCCACAGGCGTAATGCACCCGACGAAGGAAATCGCCGATATTACGAGACATAGAGACGACGTCATTCTGATAGTCGACGGCATCACGGGCGTGGGCGTATTCCCGCTTCCTTTCGACGAGATCGGCATAGACGTCATGGTAGGCGGCTCGCAGAAGGCCTTCATGCTGCCTCCGGGACTGTCGTTCGCCGCCATGAGCGAAAAGGCCTGGAAGTTCAATAAGACTTCGGACCTCCCGAAATATTATTTCGATTTCAAAGCCGCACAGAAAAACGCGGAGAAGAACACGACCCCTTATACGCCGGCCGTAACCCTGATTATCGGACTCGCCGCCGTGCTGAGGAGGTTCAGGGAAGAGGGAAGGGATAGCATGTTCAAACGTCATGCCAAGCTCTCTCTCGCCATGAGGGAAGGGATGAAGGCGATAGGGCTCGATATATACGTGAAGGACGTCCCGAGCCCCGCGCTCACTACGGTGATCGCCCCGCCGGAAATAGGCTCATCCAAGGTTATCAAGGCGCTCAGCAGCGAATTCGGCATAACAGTCGCCGACGGTCAGGACCAGGCCAAGGGAGTGATATTCAGAGTTTCACACATAGGCGATATAGACAAGACGGATACGTTGTTCTTCATATCGGCCATAGAAAGCGTGCTCCACAAGCTCGGCTACAAGTTCAATTACGGAGCCGGGACGAAAAAGGCGTCTGAAATCTTATTCGGAGATCAATAGAGGGAGCGTTCTCGAGGGCTTTTATTGACCTGAGGCGCCCGGCGGCAGTTGAGAAAAATAAGGTTTATCCACCTCTCCGACATTCACATCGGCCTCCTCACGCACGGCAGGCTGAACCCGTCGACGGGACATAACACCAGGCTCGAAGACATACTAAAATGTCTCGATCACGTGCTGGAGACAGCCGCCCGGGAGTCCGTCGATCTCATACTCATCGCGGGCGATGTGTTCCACAGGGAGAACCCGCTTCCCGCGGAAGAAATAGAATTCGCGCGCAGGATCGGAAAGGCGGCCGGCAAAGACGGAGCCCGTGTCGTCATGGTGCTCGGGAACCACGACTACTCGTCTTCCGGCATAGGCGCATCCGCCGTGGAAATTTTCCCCGCCCTCGACATCGAGGGCGTGACCATTGCCAGAAAACCCGGAGTGATCGAAGTAAACACGAAAAGCGGTTCGGTCCAGGTCGCCTGCCTCCCGTGGGCGGGCAGGGGCGCGCTGCTCTCGAGGGAAGAGTACAAGTCCCTTTCCTCTCAGGAGCTTCAGGCGGAGATCGAAAGGAAACTGATCGCGATAATCCGCGGCCTCGCCGAGAAGACCCAGCCGAAGGACCCTGCCGTATTACTCGCGCACGTGGCAGCGAGGGGCGCGAGACTATCCGGTACGGAAACGGACACGCTTTCGACCTCGGACCCGGTCGTCCCGGTGACGGTGCTCGCGGACCGCGCATTCCAGTATGTCGCGCTCGGTCACATACACAGGTTCCAGGACCTGAACGAGGGCGACGCCCCCCCGGTAGTTTATTCGGGAAGCATCGAGAGGGTCGATTTCACCGAGGAGAAGGAGAAAAAGGGTTTCGTGCTCGGCGAAATCTCGGAGTCGGAAACGGGATGGAAATGCATCTATCAGTTCAGGGAGACCCCGGCGAGGAGATTTATCACTATCGATCTCGGAGAGATTGACGAGGACAGGAGGAAACTGCCCATCCCGGACGGAATTTCTCCCGGGGATTTAGAGGGGGCGGTAGTCAGGGTCAGATACGAGGTCGGGGGTCCCGGAGAGGGGATCGACGAGAGGGAGCTAAGGTCCGCGTTCGGGGGCGCTCAGACGCTCAAGATCGAGAGGGTCTTCTCCAAGCCCAAAAAGACGATGAGGCAGACCGAGCTCTCGAAGACCATGAGCGTGCTCGACGCGCTCGAAAAGTATGTACAATCGAAGCCTGAGCTTAAGAAGATAGGGGCCGAGATGAAATCCTGCGCGGAGAAGCTCCTCCGCGAGGACGAGTAATCAACCCGCTCATTTCCCGCCCGCTCCGTCCTCGTAGCAGGTGCTGTTGGCGGACCCGCACTCTTTTGTTTCCAGCTGAAGCGTAACGTGGGTGATGTGGAATCTGCCCGACAGCTGGTCCTTGATATCGCTTATGAGCTCTTCACTCTTATACATGTCGTCCACGACGAGATGCGCGCTAAGCGCGTCGAATCCCTGCGTGAGCGTCCATGCGTGGAGGTCGTGCACGCTGAGCACGCCCTCGTGGGAGCATATCGAGCTCTGAACGGCTTTGAGGTCGACTCCCCGCGGCGTGCCTTCGAGCAGTATATGCGCCGACTCCTTTAAAATAACCCACGCGCTCCTCAATATAAGGACCGATACGAGGACGCTCACGATGCTGTCCGCGTAATACCATCCCGTCAGGAGCATCACCACGCCCGCGACTACTGCTCCCGCGGAACCAAGCGCGTCGCTAATGACGTGATAGAGCGCGCCTTTGATGTTTAAATTCGCGCTCTTATACCTGGACAGCATATAGGCCGAGCCTAAATTCAGGAACAGGCCCACGATTGCCACGGCCGTCATCTCCAGGCTTCTCACCTCCCGGGGGACCTTAAACCTTTCGTACGCTTCTATGATAATGACGCCCGAGATAACGAACAGGAGTATCCCGTTGATGAGCGCGGCAAGGATTTCGGCCCTGTAAAACCCGTAGGTATTGCTGAGTGTCGGCGGTTTAACCGAGAACCAGATAGCGAGATACGCAAGGGAGAGCGCGAATACGTCCGTCAGCATATGCGCCGCGTCCGAGAGGAGAGCGAGACTGCCCGTATAGAACCCTGAAGCCGCCTCCACCACCATGAACGTGGCGGTAAGTATGAGGACGACGATGAGCGTCTTTTTTTCTTTCGTATTTTTTATGTCGTGAGAGTGTTCGTGGCGCTCCATCGGAATAAAAATACATAGACCCGGCCCGTGAGTCAAAGAACTGCTTTGCCTGCGCCGGCTTTAACTCACCGGGTTCATTGCGGTTTCTTTAAAATGCTTTTCCCTGAGCGGGTCGCTGTCCATCTCCGATATCAGATAGGCTATCTGATACTGGTCGCCCGGGTAGAAATAAAGCTTTATCCCCTGAGGCGTTACAAAATACAGCCCCTCTTTTCTGGTATTATCCGGGAGGTCCACTTCGTAGACCGGAAAGCCTACCGTGCCCCCGCCGATGTTGACGGATCTTCTTTCGTCCCTGAGTTTCCTTACGCTCTCCGCGATCTCCCAGACCCTTGGAAATATCTGACCTTTTACCGTTAGCTTCATTCCCGACCCCTCAAGTCCCGGTCCCGCCTGATTAGGGCTTTGGACGGCAGCTTATTCCTTTTATATTTTTGATATTTGCACCTTCGTAATTATTCCCACGCATGTAATAATCATATCCAGCTTTTTGTCCCGCTCATAGACGTACCGCTCTCCGAGCTTATTCCCGCATGCAGTGCATTCTCCCGCGCCGCCTGCCGTGTCCCACTTCCCGCATTGTGCGCAATGCATTCCCTTCTCTTCATACCATGCGAGATGAGAGTATATGAGCTCGTTAAGCCCCCTCTTCCCGAGCGAGTCCGCCCACTCGGACAGGTCGCGTATCATCTGTGCCCTGATCTTTTCCGGAACTTCTCCGAGCTGCCCCGAATATATCTCTTCTTCGTTCACCAGGATTATACAGTAAAAAGTGGAAAGCTCTTCCATGTCCTGCCGTATTTTATCTGCTCATGGCCTCTGCTCCGAGGACCCTGGATACCGCGATCTGGATCTGGTCCACGGAGAAAGGTTTTTTAATGATATTATAAGCGCCCTCGTCCGTGAGCTCGTCGGGGAGCTGCTCTCCCGGCCTTGAGCTTATGATAACCACGGTTGAGTTCGGGTCTATCATTTTGATTTCTCTCAGGAGCTCGAGGCCGTTTTTATTAGGTATGGAGAAGTCGAGGAACGTAATGTCGAAATGATTCTTTTTTATAAGCTCTATCGCCTGTTCGCCGCTTTCAGCGGTCATCACGTTATGTCCCGTGCTCGAAAGGCATTCACTCACGATGTCCCTGATGAACTCCTCGTCGTCGATGATGAGCACATTCCCTTTTCTCCTGAGCTCGATCACCTTCGCGTTCTGGAATTTCTCTGCCGGTTCAGATTCCGGGGCCTTCGAGACGGTTTGTATATTCGGGAGGTGGATCGTGAATGTGGTGCCCTTGTTGAGCTCGCTCGAGACTTCTATCCTGCCGCCGTGTCTCTCTATGATCGCGTATATGACGGAAAGTCCGAGGCCCGTTCCCGATTTCGATCCTTCGCTCTGTTTTGTCGTGAAGAACGGCTCGAATATCCTGGACAGGTTCTCCGGAGGAATGCCCGCCCCCGTATCCGAGAAGTCGATTCTCACGAAATTACCGGCGAGCTTCGTGCTGATGGCTATGGCGCCGCCCTGGGGCATGGCGTGTTTCGAGTTGATTGCCAGATTGAGGAATACCTGCTGTATCTCCCCGAGGTTCATCCTGATGGCCGGGACCTTCTCGTAGCTCCTGAGTATCCTTATGCCTTCCGTCTCGAAGGTGTGTTCTACGAGTCCGAGGGCGTCGTCTATGATGCCCTCCATCTGTGCGACCTGGAATTTTTCCCCTTTTTGCCTCGAGAAGGAAAGGAGCTTGTTCACTATCTCGACAGCCCTGTCGGAAGCCTTCTCTATCACCTTGAGGTCTTTCCTGGCGCTGTCCAGGTCCTGTCTCGTGAGCGCGAGGCTCGTATAACCGATAATGCCGGAGAGTATGTTGTTGAATTCGTGCGCCACTCCGGCGGCCAGCTGTCCTACGCCCGACATCTTCGCCGAGTGTATTAGCTGAGCTTCGAGTTTCTTTTTTTCCGTTATGTCTTCCGTCGCGGCTATCACGCCGAAGATCTCTTTCGTCTCGAAGTCGATCAGCGGCGACAGCGTTACCTCGAGAAACTTATTGTCGTGTCTCACTTCGTGTTTCGTCGAATACGACGGGTCGCTCAATATCTTCGGTACTATGGTGTCAAAATTAATCCCCTGGAATAATAAGCTCAGTTTTTCACCCGCGCAGCTCCTGCCGAATATCTCGGAGGTCTTCGGGTTTGCGGTTTCGACGATAAGGTCCCTGTCTGTCGTTATAATGCTCTCGATCGTGCTGTTGAGCGTGTTCTCGAGCTGTCTGTTCCTCTCCCGCACCTTGAGCTCGAGGTTGGTGTTCAATTCCTTGAGGTCGCTCAGCAGGCGGGTGTTCTCCTTGTAGAGCTCGTACCTGTCGGCGGCGTGCTCGATTACGCTCCTGAGTTTCCCGTAATCGAGAGGTTTGATTAGATAGTCGAAGGCTCCGTTCTGAACCGCCTCTACCGCTGTTTCCAGCGAAGCGAATCCCGTCATGAGTATTACAGGAATGTTCGGGTCTTTCTTCTTGATTTCCTCGAGGAGGTCGATGCCGCTTTTTATAGGCATTTTGATGTCCGAGAGCACCACGTCAAAATTGGATGTCCTCAGGTACTCGGCTGCTTTCTCGCAGTTGTTGGCGACTACGACTTCGTAACCTTCCTTGGTCAGTATGTCGGATATGATTTTTAATATAAGCTGCTCGTCGTCAACAACCAGCACCCGCTTCTTCTTGTCGATCATCTGCCTCTCCCGCAGTAATATTATAGTTATTTGATGGAAGTTCAATCGTTATTGTCGTGCCTGTCCCTTTCTCGCTCTCAACTATTATCCGGCCTTTGTGTTTTTCTATGATCTTATAGGCTATCGAGAGTCCGAGGCCGGTCCCCATATCCTTCTTCGTAAAGAACGGATCAAAAATCTTGGTGATGTCTTCCTTGTCTATTCCCATGCCCGTATCCTTGAAGTGTATGTAAACCTTGTCGTTGCTCCCGCTCGCGAATTCGTCCCACCGGGTGGACGTCTTGATCGAAAAGTCCCCGCCCTTCGGCATCGCCTGCACCGCGTTTAGAATGATATTGATAAATACCTGCCAGAGCTGATTCGGGATCCGCCATTATCTGCGGCAGATCCTCGTCGAGGCTCAGCGTGAGGTTTATATCGTTATCGGAGAGCTGCTTGCGTACGAGGATAACGACGTTCTCGAGTACGCTGTTAATGTTCACGTTCTCGAAATAGGGCGGCTCGGCTCTCGAGAACTTGAGCAGGCTGTCTATGAGCCTGTTCGTCCTGTCGATCTCGTGTTTTATATAATCGAGGTACTCTCCCACGACTTCCGTATTTTCTTTGTCCATCATGTAGGTGGAGATGTAGTATCTGGCGCCTTCGATGATGTTGAGCGGGTTCCTTATCTCGTGTGCGACGCCCGCCGCGAGCTGTCCGATCGCGGACATTTTTTCCGCGTGCACGAGCTGCGCCTGGGCATCTTTGAGCTCCTTGTTCGTTTTTTCAAGCCTTTTTGCGTAGTCCTCGACGAGTTTGAACGCGAGCGCGTTTTCGAGCGCTATTGCGCTCTGGTTGGCCATGAGCTTTAGCAGATTCACGTCACGCGACGTATACGAAAGCCCCGACTTCTTATCGCCCAGAGCTATAAAACCGATGAGTTGTTTTTTGAAAAAGAGCGGAATGATGAGCGACGCATTAAACCTCTCGAATTCCAGCATGAGTCTTTGAGAGTTGTGAAAGTACCTCTCGTCAGCCGTAAGGTCCTCCTTGAATATCTCGTTTCCGTGGAAATTGAGCTGCTGTATGAGTATGTTGTCCTCTTCAAGCGTCACGTCGGGGGAGCTTCGGACCTCGTCTTTCTTAAAATACCGCTCATACGACCCCAGGTCCTGGTTGTATATGAAAACGGAGACAGGGTTCGAGAACATCGTGTTCTCCACGATTTCGATGATCTTGTCGATTATCTTTTCAAGGCTGAGGAGCGAGGTCATTGCATAGCTCACTTCCTCCACGGTCCCCCTGTAGTCGTATTTCTTTCTGAAGAAGGTCAGGTCCACCAGGTCCTGTATCCGGTTCTTAAGCGGGTTGAGCGCGATGACGAGGAATCCGCTCAGGATCACGAAGAAAGCGGGGTTCTTCCAGCCGCCGTACTTTGCGAAAGCGACGTTAAACCCGAGCACCGTGAGGGCGAAGACGCATCCGACTGCTCCGGTGAGGAGTCCGTACGTGAGCGCCTTTTCAATGATGACGTCGATGTCGAAGAGCTTGTGTTTTACTATAGAGTATGCGATCGACACGGGGAATATGATCACGGGGAGAGCCATCAGGTTATAGGGCATGCTTATTTTAAAGACCGTGATGCTGGCTACCACCGAAGCCGGGACGAGCAGGCCGAAAATGCAGCCGAGCAAGATTATTTGTGCGCGTTGTTTCTCAAGCGCCGACGACGGATTCATGTAGGTCACGAGAGAAGAGATAGGGAAAATCATGGTGCTCAGGACAACGTAAATCCAGCTTGCGGTATTGATGTATTTCCATATATCGTATTTGTAGAAGAAGATGAACTGAAGAACGAAAAGCATCGCGGAAATAAACAAAAAGAATATCGATACCAAGTTGTGCGTCATTCTCTTCAGCTTGGCGTCGGACGGGAAAATAAACATCAGATATATTCCGAACAACGGACTGAAAACTACAGGAAAAGAAGGTCAGCTGGTCGAACAAAATAGACGGCCTGGCGTCGAACGAGCCGACAAACCATATACAAATCGAAGCACAGAAGAGAAAGAATGCCTTGCTGGCCCTCAGATTTGGCTTCATCTGAAGAACCATTACGCCGATGATCAGAAACACTACGCCTATCACGTATATGATTCCGAACAGGAGAAGCAGGTCTCCCGAAGCGTCAATCTCTCGACCGGGATCGTAACGTTGAATGAGTCGCCGTTTCTTTCTATTGTGTAATCCACACTGGAACCCACGGGGAGCTTGTCAATTACCTCAAATACGTCATTGGGGATTCTGACAGGTATACCGTTTACTTCCTTTATCTTATCCTTGAACCTTTTGAGCATGTCGCCGTTGACTGTTTTCGGCGAAATATCTGTTATGACGAGGTTTTTATAGAAGAAAAATCCGGGGTAAGGTTTGCCCACCCTGTTTAGACCCAACAGGAAATTCCCTATGCAGAAGATGATCAGAACGAACGCAACAATACTGAATACCGATTTCTGGATGTTCGTTCCGTATCCCTTTCGAAATGGACAATTGTCTGTCAACCATTCGTTTATTCGCTTATTGCCGGATTTTTGAATACATCTCCCAGTGGAGGTCGACCTTCCCGCCCAGGTTCTCAACTAGCGCCGCGAGCCGAGGTTGTCCTCCAGAGCCCATGTGCGGGCCACCTTTTCGTACCCGTTCCCGATCATCGCCTCACAGCTCGGCTCAGCAGGACGGTGCCGATTCCTTCCCTTAATTCGTCAAGCCCCATATCATTAACCGCCTTCCCTGATTCCTCTGAACCGGAGAGGGCAGCTTAATAGGCTTTGGGGCTTCATCTCTCCGTCCAATCTCCTGAATACCGACGAGTACTGCGGGAATGAGCCGACGAAACCGACGGCCTTTGCCGCCGGCTTCCGCGATAACCAGAGTTCGGGAGGATAAGGCTCTTGAACTCGTCTGCGATCTCTATAAACTCATCGGTGTCGAACGGGACATTGCCCCAGAGCCGTGCGAGGGATTCGTTGAATATCCTAACCACACTCCGGACCTCCCTCTCCCAATCGGATTTATTGATTCGTCTGATCTTTATATCCTTTGGCAACCAATTCCCGAGAATATTTCATTATCGTTTTCAAGTTGTCGGGGGATTTAAGGTCTATCGTGTAGTGGAGGAGTTTTTTAACCGGCCTGAACCCCGCATTGGTGAAATAGTCGTGGTAGTAGGGCTGGGTGTATACCTGGAGGAAGGAAGGTATCTTCCCGTAGTTGCTCGAGAGAAGGCCCCCGCCGAAGAGGCCGAATATCCCGTTCGCCGGTCCTTGTATCTCCGCACACCCCTCACTTACGAGAAATTCCTCGGCTTTTTTAAAGAGAAGGCCGACCGCTTCTGCTTTGTCCGGGAGGGCCTCGAAGAACCCGAGGAACCCGACGTTAGTGTCGTGATAACGGTTGTAATAATTGTCTATGAATGCGCTTACGGTGCCGACTATCTCTCCTCTCTCCTCCACAACGAACCTCTTCCCGTAAACCTTCCTGAAGTAGAAATAATCGTTCGAAATTAGCTTAACGTGGTCTTTTATAAGGAAGTAGGGGACCCACGCCGGGTAGTCCTTATAAACCTTCCATGAGAACCTGACTGACCTTTCTATCTCGTCTTTGGTGGATATTTCTCTCACGGTGTATTTTTCGTCTTCGGGCACGCTGAGTGAGACCGGCCTGCCTATTATCCCGAATTCCCTCCCCAGCTTCTCGACCACTTCGAGCGTCCTGTCGATGTCTTCCCGCGTGTGTGTGGCCATCAGGCTGAACCTGAACCTCTCCTGCCCCTTAGGCACGGCAGGGTGCGGTATCGCGTTTACGTATATCCCTTCCTCGTGGAACCTCCTGCTCATCTTTTTCTGCGTAAGCTCGTCGCCGGTCATTACCGGGATGATCGCCGACTCCGTCAGTCCCGTGTTGAATCCCAGGGATTTCAGGCTTTCCTTCATGTACTTGATATTTTTCCAGAGGTTCTCGTGCATGGACTTGTCGGTTTCCATTACCTCGATCGCGGCCAGTACGGAGGCCGCGACGGAAGGGGGGAAATTGGACGAGAAGAAAAAAGACCTGGTGTAGTACCTGAGGTAGCTTACTACTTCTTTCGTCGAGGCTATGAAGCCGCCGATGCCGCCCAGGGATTTGCTCAGCGTGCCCATAACGATATCTATCTCGCCGGGCTTCATTTTGAAATGGCTGGGCGTGCCCTTTCCCCTTTCCCCTATGACACCCGTGGCGTGAGCTTCGTCCACCATGACCTTGGCGCCGTATCTGTGGGCTGTCTCGGCTATCTGCCGGAGCGGGGCTATGTCCCCGTCCATGCTGTACACGCCGTCGACTATCACTATCTTTCCTTTAAAATTGTCTTTATTTCTTTTTAATACGTTTTCGAGGCTCCCGACGTCCGAGTGCTTGAACGTCCTGAACGTGCCCGTGGACAGCATGCAGCCGTCTATGATGCTCGCGTGAGCGAGTCTGTCTATGACCGCGAGGTCTTCGCTCTTTACGAGGGCCTGTATGCATCCGAGGTTCGTGACGTAGCCGCTCGGAAAGATTATCGCGTCCTCGGCTCCCTTGAGCTCGGCGAGCTTCATTTCCAGCTGCCTGTGTATGTCGAACGACCCTGCCAGGAGCGGGACCGAGCCTGCGCCCGCACCGTATTTATCGATATTTTCCTTGGCTATTTTCATGACCCTCGGATGGGATGTGAGCCCGAGGTAGTTGTTGCTGCCCATCATGATCATCTCTTTTTTCTTTCCGGTGAAATCGTCGTCGATGATCACTCTGTGCGCCGAGGGTGACGCCAGGGGTCTTCTGTACCGTATATATCCCTTCGACGCCATGTCCAGTCCGTACTGCCAGAATACCTCCGCCTTTTTAAACAGGTCCTCGTCCGGTATATCTGCGAAATCGGATAGATAATAGTCGTCGGAATTTAGAGTGTGTTTACTTTTTTCGATGTAACTCTGTAATTTTGCCCTGTCCGAATCGTATATGTTTATGAATTCGACCCCGATACCGTGCTCGCCCGTACCGTTCGTTTCATGCCTCTTTACTTCACAGTAGGCCTTGACGGGAAATGCCCCGGATAAATCACATTCGAGAAGGAGTTTTGTGCCGGGCTTGAATTCGTCTTCAGTTTGTATGAATAGTCCTTTGTAAGAGAGGTCTTTTGCCAGCCCGATCATCTTCCCGGAATTTTTTGAAAAGACCTGAAAATTTACAGGGATCCTTTCATGGCTCCTCCGGTCTTTTGATTCCCTGATAACTATCCCCATGATATTACCCCCTCTGCAAAATTATTTTCGCATTACCCTTTAACTTACTTAAGACAATTGTTTATAGCTTTGCTATAATAATCCTCGATTATTAGAATTATTGCAAGTATGCTCTCTTCGGTAACCCAACCGCCATAGACCCTGCAAGGTCGTCCTTAGGCTTGTGGCTTTGCGTCCTACCCTTTCGGATAGTTTGCCGTTTCGGAAGGACACTACCCTTTTTTGCAAGTTTAGTGCAATTTGTTTTTCGTTTCAATAGGTTATATTAAAACGGCTTAAATTATCATGAAAAATTTAATTAACTGCCATGATCAGGACGCCCGTGATATAATGTGTCCTTCTTTATTTGTTATCAATTCCGATAGGCCGGTGACCAGGCTAACTAATTTAATCAATTAATGACCCTGAAATAGTTTACCCGAATATTAATGGTCGAAAAAAAATCAGGGGCGAATGAAAAATCATGTTGGAGTGATGACAACCGGCAGCTTGGGACAGGAGTAGGAAAATACCGCCGGGGAGGAATGGGTTTCCGAACTTATTGATCTACACGGATCTAGATTCGGGCGACTCTCGACATGAGCAGGTGGTCGGCGAGAACGAGGTTAACCATCGCCTCCGCAATAGGCACGGCCCTCGGGCACAGGCACGGATCGTGTCTGCCCTTCACCTTGAGCTCTACGGGGTTTCCGAATTTATCCACTGTGTGCTGTACCTGGGAGATGGAAGACGTGGGCTTTATGGCTATTCTCACGACGAGGTCCTCGCCGTTCGTTATTCCGCCGAGCATGCCGCCCGCGTTATTCGTTTTAAACCTCAGCCTTCCCGCTTTGTCCTTATACATCACGTCGTTCACCTGAGACCCTTTCTTCTTCGACGCTTCGAACCCCATGCCCACCTCGAACCCCCTGATCCCGCCGAGACTCATGAGGGCCGAAGCGAGGTCGGCGTCCAGTTTATTGAATACCGGACTTCCGAGACCCGGCGGTAGTCCTTTCGATATTACCTCCACCGTCCCCCCGACCGAGTCCCCTTCTTTCCTCACCTTCTCGATTAGCTCGATCATTTCGGCCGCCTTTTCGGCATCGGGGCATCGTACGATATTTCTCTCTATCTCGTCGAGGTCTATTTTCCGGGCGACGATTTTTCCGACCTGCCTCACGAAGCCGAATGTCTCGATACCGTTCAGATTGAGTATCTTTTTCGCGACCGCTCCGGCGGCGACCCTTCCGACCGTCTCCCTGGCCGAAGACCTGCCGCCGCCCCTGTAGTCCCTTATTCCGAATTTCGCGTCGTAGGTGTAATCGGCATGTCCGGGTCGGTAAGTGTCTTTTATATCCTCGTACGCTTTAGATATAACGTCCTCGTTCCTGACCATGAGCGATATGGGTGTGCCGAGCGTTTTTCCTTCGAATACCCCCGAGAGAATCTCGACGCTGTCCGACTCTTTCCTCTGTGTGGTTATCTTGCTCTGTCCGGGGCGCCTGCGGTCGAGCTCCATCTGTATATCTTCTTTCGATATCTCGAGACCCGCCGGGCATCCGTCGATGACGACCCCCAAGGCAAGACCGTGGGATTCGCCCCAGGTCGTTATGCGAAACAGTTGTCCGAATGAATTTCCAGGCATGGTAAGAGTTTATATTAACGTGATAATCGCTGCAAACAAGGGCAAGTGTGCAAAATCAGAGATAACCGTTTTCCTTAAACCACTTTACGGTGCTTTCTATCGTTTCCTCGAGAGGCCTCGGGGAGAACCCCAGCTCCCGCACCGCCTTTGAATTATCGAAATACCAGAAGTGCTTCGACCCCTTCACGGAGTCTATGTCCATAGCGACGTAGTTGGGCGCAGGTATGCCGAGTATGCGCTCCGCTATATAGGCGCCCATGTAAGCGAGCGGGTAGGGTATCTTTATCCTGGGCCTCGGTATACCCGTTACCTTCTCTATGACCTCGAAGAGCTCTTTGATCGTGATGTTGCGGTTGCTCAGTATGTAGCGCTCCCCGAGCCTGCCCTTCTCGGCTGCGAGCAGGTGTCCGAGAGCAACGTCTTCGGCGTCAACAATATTTATTCCTCCGTCCGTATATCCCGGAAGCCTCCTCTTGCAGTACCAGAGTATAAATCCGGAGGTCGAGACGTAGACGTCTCCTGCGCCTATCACTATGGAGGGGTTAACGATTACGAGCGGCAGGCCTTTCCTGAAAAATTTAAGTGCCTCCTCTTCGGCATAATATTTCGATTTTATATACTGGATGTCTGTGCTTTCGGGGTCAAACGGGGTCTCTTCATCGGCTGCCTCCTTCCCTGGCTTTAACCCTATCGCAGCTACGCTGCTGGTATATACGGCTTTCTTAACCCCTGCCTCCAAAGCCGCCGTGAATACGTTCTGCGTCCCCTTGACGTTAATATCTTCCATCTTTTTATAGTCGGCCTGCTTGAACGATACGATTCCCGCCGCGTGGTAAATCGTATCGCAGCCCTCTATCGCCTTTCTGATGGAGTCTATATCGGTTACGTCTCCGTAAACCCTCTCGGCATTTAGATCGTCGATATTTATCGTTTTACTGGTCTTTCTGAGGAGCAGCCTTACCTTGTCTCCCCTCTCCGCCAGTTTCCTCGCGATGTGAGAGCCCAGGAGCCCGGTCGCCCCCGTAACAAGTGTAGCCATGTGGAATCCTCCCGACGTGCTTAGAGAATTTCATATTACAATAGACACCGCCGAAAAACAATGGACCCGGTATCCCCGGTTACGTCAATCACGGGGATTCTTGATAATACCGGTTTATAAACATTGAGAACCATTCATATCGGGGTATATTTTTACAGCCGGGCAGTATGTGTAGTTATTAGTTCAAGAGAGGGCGACATGGAATTGGAAGAACTCCTTAAAGACAGGGAATTTGAAGAGGGCGAGAAGCGTCTCGAAAGGGCGTTGGTCATCGCCGGGAGGGAATGGGAGAAGGTGAGGCTGTCCCTGGGGGAGTGCGGCGATATCGGCGGCTTCGATAAAGAGGACTTCATGATCGGGGTCATTAAGGAGGACGTAATTATAAGGGAGCCGCTCGTTAGTCCCACGAAATCTGTGTCCGTATACGCCCCCACATTTTATCCCATGTACTTTATTAACAACCTTCTCTCAATGGAAGAAAAATTCGCTGAACGGGGATATTCGACTTCCGAGGCCTTATATGTATACATCGAGCTTGCAACCAAGGCTTCGGAGAGGCTCGGCTTGAACGGCACCTTCGCCATGGCTTTCGGGGCCGGGTACGGGAGTGTCCGCACCGGGTGGGTCGCCGAAAAGGGCCTCCCTGTCGAGAGAGAAATATTCTTCGATATGTTTTTCAAAGGCAGGAAGAAGGATTACGACTGGGATTTCTACTGGACACCTGTAAGGGAAAGACTCAGGGAGATACTGAGCAGGTTCCGGGCCTGGCAGGAAGACGAGGACCTCTTCCATAGGGAAGTGAAGTCGAAGGCCGTAGTCATACCCATGATGGTCTGAAAAGTACCGATCCGCCGGATTCCCGCGGATCTCCGCTGCACATCCTGCTTATGCCGATCGATCACTCGTAATCGTTCGTGTATTCTTCCGAGAGGTCTTTAAAGGTCGGGACCCCCCTCGAGCTGTCGAGGAACGTGAGCTTCACCGTTCCCGTAGGGCCGTTTCTCTGCTTGCCTATAATAAGCTCCGCTATGCCGTCCTTCTCCTCGGGTGTTTTCCTGTAGGCGTCGGCCCTGTGGATGAACATTACGAGGTCCGCGTCCTGCTCTATGGCTCCGCTCTCCCGGAGGTCCGACAGCTGCGGGCGCCTGTCCGACCGCGCCTCTGTCTGTCTGCTGAGCTGTGATACCGCAATTACGGGCACGCTCAGCTCCTTCGCGAGCGCTTTAAGAGAGCCGGAAATTTCGGCGATCTCCCGCTCCCTCGTCTCCGTCCTCCTCGTGCCGCGCATGAGCTGGAGGTAATCGACTATTATTAAATCGAGACCCTTATCCCTCTTCTGCCTCCTGGCCTTGGCGCGTATCTCCATGACGCTTATAGCGGGCGTATCGTCTATATAAACCTTCGCCCGGCTGAACTGCTCGGCTGCCTTTACGAGCCCTTCCAGGTCTTCGTCCTTTATATAGCCGCTCCTTATGTTCGAATAGCTGACGAGTGCTTTCATCGAAAGCAGCCTCAGCATGAGCTGCTCCTTGGTCATTTCGAGCGAGAATATGCCGACCGACGCGTCGCAGTCTATTGCCGCGTGCGAGGCGATGTTGAGACAGAGGGAGGTCTTCCCGAGCCCCGGCCTCGCCGCCACTATGACGAGGTCCGCATTCTGGAGCCCCGAAGTCAGGTAGTCGAGCTTCTCGAACCCGGTGGGTATCCCCGTGACGAGCTCTTTCCTCGCGTGGAGCATCTCTATTATATCGAGCGCCTTGGCCGCGAGGTCCCTCGAATCGTAGAAGCTGGGCTTGATTTTATTCTGCGCTATGTCGAGTATCTTGTGCTCTGCCCTGTCTATGAATTCGTCGATATCCGCGACGCCTTCGTTGCCCTGATGCGCGATGTCGCTCGCGGCCATCACGAGGTTTCTTATTATCGACTTCTCCTTGACCAGCTTCGCGTAGTAGCTCACGTTCTCGGTCGCGGGCACGATCTCCGTCAGGTATGTGAGGTAGCTGCTCTCGCCCACTTCCTCGAGCAGGTTCCCGTTCCCCTTCAGGTAATCGAAGAGCGTAAGGAGGTCTATAGGCTTGCTGTCCCTGTCGAGATCGATCATGGCGTTATATATTTTCCTGTGCGCCTCTTTATAGAAGTCTTCGGCGGTCAGTATCTCCATGACCTGATTTATCGCTGTGCTCTCTATGAGAATAGCGCCGAGAACGGCCTGTTCCGCTTCCAGATTCTGGGGGAGCTGACGTGTGAGCATCTCCATGACTATCTATATTAAATCACTTGTTCAGATGTTTTCAACTGAGCGGGTTTAAAAAGAAAGCACAAGGGCGGCTTACGGAGCGGGCTCAGTATCCGTGGGAGAGTCTTTCGGCAAGAAACCTGTCGAGCCCGCTGTCTATTATCTTTTTCTGCGCGCCTTCTACGGGATACTCGACCCTCCTGAACTCGGCCTCCCCGCGGTCGTCGTATATCACGAACGATGCCCGCGGGTCCCTGTCTCGCGGCTGCCCGACGCTTCCGGGATTGACGAGATAGCTCACCCCGTCCCGTATTTTACACACCCTGTCTCTCGAAACACTAACGCTGCCGTCTGAGAGGGAGTACACAACGCTCACGTGAGTGTGACCGAAGAAGCAGAGGCTCCTATTTTCGAGGAGCGGGAATTCGGGAGCCGCGTCGTGTGCGGACAAAATATATTTATCCGGGTCGGACGGCGCCCCGTGAACTATCATAAAACCGTCTATCGCATCCTCCTCCGGCAGACTTCTAAGGTAATCCTTATTTCCCTCGGTGAGCTTTCCCCTCGTCCAGAGGGCGGCTTCCATAGCGGCCGGGTTGAAGCCTGCGGGCTCTGTAAGTCCGCACGCCGCCTTATCGTGATTGCCGATTAATGAACGGATGTTCCGGCTCTTTATGATTTCGAGGCATTCGTTGGGGTCAGCCCCGTAACCCACGATGTCGCCCAGGCAAATGACCCTGTCCACATCGCTCACGTCGATTTCGCCGAGTACTGAACGGAAGGCCTCCAGGTTTGCATGTATGTCGGAGATGATTGCGTATCTCAACGCTCGCCTCGGCCGGTAGAGGTTATTCGACCAGCACGATCCCTATGTCCATCACGTTCGTGCCCGTGGGTCCGGTTATTATGAGGTCGCCCAACTTGTCGAAGAAGTCGTACGAGTTGTTGAGGGCCAGGTGCTCTCTCGCGCTCACGTTGATGGTCCGGGCCTGGAGCCTGCTCTGCCCGTCGCAGATCGCCCCCGCTGCATCTATCGGGCCGTCTATACCGTCCGTATCGCAGAAGAGTCCTACAATATCGTGGCCTATGACCTCCATGCAGAAGGACAGGGCGGTTTCCGTGCTCCTGCCCCCTTTTCCCGTGCCGAGGCTGCTTTGGACCGTAACTGTGGTTTCGCCGCCGAATATTACGCAGGACGGTCTCCTGACCGGGTTGCCGAATTTTTCTATATCGAACGCAACCGCCGCCACCACCTTCGCGACCTCCCTCGCCTCGCCTCTTATCTGCGAAGAAAGCAGGAATGTGTTGTACCCGAGCTCTCCCGCTTTTTTCTCGGCCGCCTTCAGGGATTTGAAGTTGTTTCCGACGATGATCGTCTGGACGTCTTTCGGGTCGTATTCACCCTCTTTGAGGGTATCGGGGGAGTTCCCGCTCCTGCCCTCCTCGAGATGTAAAACTACCTGAGGGGGGAGTTTGTGCTCGATGCCGAGGGCATCTATGACACGCCAGGCGTCCTCGAACGTAGTGGGGTCGGGCACCGTGTGACCAGACGCTATGGCGTCGAGCCTGTCGCTCACCACGTTTGAGAGAATGAGCGTGATCACCTTTGCCGGAAGGGCTTTCTTCAAGAGCCCCCCTCCCTTTATCTGCGAGATGTGCTTCCTCACGGCGTTCAGCCCGTATTTGTCCACGCCCGACCTGAGCAGGGTTTCGGTTACCTTCCGCTTGTCATCGAGCGAGATGCCGGGCGCAGGCATTGCAAGAAGCGCGCTGCCGCCCCCGGATATGAGGAATATGACGAGGTCGTTCTCCCCGGCTTTTTCCAGGACCGATACCACTTCCTTCGCGGCGGTGAGGCTCCTGTCGTCCGGCACGGGGTGGCTCGACAGATAAAATCCGAGCTTCCTGTAAGGGTTCTGCGGCTGGGAGTTCGATACTACTATGCCTGCCGTAAGCCTGTCCTCGAGCACCTCTTCGACGGCTTCAGCCATGGAGGTTGCGGCCTTGCCGAATGCGACCACATAAATTGACCCGATGTCATTCAGGTTATATCTCTTGTTGTCTACGGTAAGGACATCCGATTTACGGCTCAGGAATTCGAGGACGCATTTATAAGGATTGGCGGCCTCTACAGCCTCCCAGTACATCTTGAGGGCGTTTTCACGCGATTTCTTGAAGTCCATTTCGTTATATTATCTACTGCGGGGAATTTTCCGATTCCGGCATTCCCGATCGAATTCAGCCTTTCCGCAGCTCTTCAATCAGCCTGTCGACCTTTTCTTTAGTCAGGTTCTCTTCGAGCCTGTCGTCGACGAGCATCACGGGCGCCGTTCCGCACGACGCCAGGCACTCCGCTTCCATCAGAGTGATTTTTCCGTCGGTCGTCGTCCCGCCGGTTTTCACGCCGAGCCGTTCGCACATGTGGTGCTCTACGTGCTCCGCCCCTCTCAATGCGCAGGACAGCGTGCGGCAGAGCCAGATCACGTGCTCCCCCACCGGTTTTCTAAAGAACATAGTATAGAATGTGGCCACGTTCTGAACGCTCGAAGGCGGGATGCCGAGTATCCCGGCCGCCTCTTCCATCGATTCGTTCGAGAGGTAGCCGAATTCGTTCTGTATTTCTCTCAAAACCGGTATGAGGGCGGACTGTCTGGTTTCTGACCCGGATACTATCAAATTTATTCTTTCTCTAAGCGGTTCTGGAAAAGGCATGTCTTCACTGCTCCGAATTAGCTCCGATAATGTTACATGGTTTGAACCTCTTCGCAAGAAAAATCTGCCCCCCGCGGTTTCCGCTCACGGCGTCCGGCAATTTTCACGCGGAGCGCGCCCCGCGGGGGATATTGGCCATGCCGGAGTGAGCGCGGGTGTGGAAATCCGGCGAGTTTTGGTTAAATTAAAGGGCTAATTTCGAGGGCTTGTGATTCTCGCGGGAGGTAATGAGATGCTCAACATGTTTAAAAAGTTTTTTGAAGGCCCGGGCACTGGTAATAAAGGGGAGGATAAAGAAGCGAGACTGAAGGCCGCCACGTGCGTCCTCTTGCTCGAAGCCGCGACCGCCGACGATTCTTTTTCCGACATCGAGCAGAAGAAGGTCGTCGAAATATTGAAATCGAGGTTCGGGATGACCGACGAAGCCGTAAAGGAGCTCATCGACGAATCGAAGAGGGAGAGGCAGAACGAAGCCGACATCTGGTACTTTACTAATCTCGTAAATCAAAACCTGTCTAACGAAGAAAAATACGATTTGATGGAAGCAGTCTGGGAGGTCATTTATTCGGACGGTACTCTGGGTGAGTTTGAAAACTACGTGGCGCAGAAACTATACCGCATGCTGAATATAGACCATTCAAAATTCATAGAGCTCAAATTGAAGGTTAAAAACGAGATCCAGGGTTCGTAAGCGCGGGCCCGGGATTAAATTTTTTTGATCCGCACGGCTTAATCCGCTTCCTAAACCTTAAAGTGACGGATAAAATAGAATATGGATAATTCATTCGGAGCTGGCTGTGAGTCGGTCTAACAACGGAAGACGAGTGGCCATAGTCCACGGAATAAGGACCCCGTTCGTAAAGTGCGGCACGCTCTTCAGGAACCTCACCTCCCTTGATCTGGGCAAGATAGCGGCCGTCGAGCTGCTCAACAGGACTGAAATAGCTCCGAAGGATATAGACAAAGTATTCATCGGCAGCGTCATTCCGTCCGTCAGAACCCCTAACCTGGCCAGGGAAATCGCGCTCGGCTCGGGCATCCCGGCGACTGTGCCGGCTTTCACCGTGACGAGCGCGTGCGCATCGGCGGTGCAGGCATTCACGAGCGCGGTCGACAGCATCCTGTCCGGAGACTCCGATATAGTGTTGGCGGGCGGAGCCGATTCTATGCACGACTCGCCTTATCTGGGCGGAAGGGGCCCGAAGTCGAGGCTGTATGACTCAATTAATCTGATCGAGAAGGCCATGCCTCTATTAAAGATGGGCGCGGGTGATCAGGCCTTTTCACTGCCGCTCTTGCCGGAGCGGTATGCCGGATGCACGCTAGGGGAGTCCGCCGAGAAGCTCGCCCGGAGATATCAGATAGGCAGGGACGAGCAGGACTCGTTCGCGGTAAGGAGCCACACGCTCGCCTCCATGGCCCAGACGGAGGGTATATTCGAGGACGAAATAATTCATACCTTCGTGCCGCCTGATTTTACCGAAATCGTTTCCGCCGATAACAGTGTCAGATACGACATGAGCGCCGAAGCGCTTTCTGGCCTTCCTCCGCTTTTCGATAAAGAGTTCGGGACGGTCACGGCCGGCAACTCGGCGCCCCTTACGGACGGGGCGTCGTTAGTCCTGCTCATGTCCGAGGACAAAGCGAGGGCGCTCGGGTATAAACCCATAGCGTATGTAAGGTCATACGCCTACGCCGCCGTCGATCCGTCGGATGAGCTGCTCATGGGTCCGGCATACTCGACCCCGGCTGCGCTCGAGCGTGCGGGCATCGGGCTTGACGAGATAGACCTGGTCGAAATTCACGAACCGTTCTCCTCGCAGGTGATCTCTTACGTGAGGGCGCTCGATTCCAAGGGTTTTGCCAAGGAGAAGCTCGGCCGGAGCCAGCCTGTGGGGGAGGTCGACATGGAGAAGCTCAACATTTCAGGGGGCTCGATCGCGATCGGACACACGCTCGGCGCGACCGGCGCGAGGATAATAATGACGCTCGCCTACAGGATGTCCAAGAGGAAAGGGAATTTCGGGCTCGTCAGCCTGGCTTCGGCTGGCGGACTCGGGGTCTCGATCGTGCTTGAAAAGGAATAATAGATATGAGCAGCATTTCCTACACAATAGATAATACGGGCATAGCCGTGGTGACGATAAACACCCCCGGCAGCGCCGTGAACGTTCTCGATCAGGAGAGTTTCCTGGCTCTCGAAGAATTCCTCAACAAGATCGACAGGGAGTTCGACATGCTCGAGAGCAATGACGAGATAAGGGCCGTCGTTATAGTAAGCGCCAAGGACGGGAGTTTCATAAACGGGGCCGACCCCGGGGAATACCTCAATTTCACCCTCGCCGACGAAGGCAGGTCGTACAGTCTCAAGGCGCAGGAAATAACCGAGAAAATAGAAAATTCGAGGGCTCCGTTTGTGGCGGCGATAGGGGGGGCGTGTCTCGGTCTGGGCCTCGAGCTGGCCATCGCGTGCAAATACAGGGTCGGGGTCAATAACAAAAAAACGGCGCTCGGTCTTAACCAGATCGATTTCGGCATTATCCCCTGCGCCGGAGGGGTGCTGAGGCTCGCGAAGCTCATAGGGACTAAAGAAACGCTCGACCTGATACTGAGCGCGGAGGTCCTCGATGCAGATCATTCGAAGCGGACGGGGCTCCTCGATGAGGTCGTCCCGGAGGAATATCTCCTGAGCATAGCCAGGAAACGCGCGGCCGAATTATCGAGCAAAGAGTTCAAGCCGAGGCGTTTTCGTTTCGGCGGTATGACGAACGTTCTGATAAAAGAGAATCCCGTATCCAGAAGAATGTATTTCGACAAAGCAAAGAAGGAGATAAAAGAAAGCCGGGAGTTATACCTTACGGCGTCGAGAATGGCGATCGAGGCCCTCGAGATCGGCGTCGCGAGCTTCAACAGGGGACTCCATGCGGAATCGGTTTATTTCGGCGAGCTCGCGGTGACGGGATATTCCAGGCAGTTAATCAGATCGGGCATAGCCATAGATGAGGTCAGGAATGACATCAGGTTTACGAAGGCCGGCCATAAAACAAGGAAGATTGCCGAGAAGATAGCGCTCGTGGGAGAAGAGACCCACGGGGCGGGAATCGCCTGCCTCGCCGCCGAGAACGGAATCCGCGTAAGGATGAAGAGCAGTGACCTGGCCGGCGCCGCGAAAAATATGAAGGCGTGTTTTGATTTCTTTATGGAGAAGGTCGCGAATCACGAGACAGCCGAGCTTGGGGCTGAGAAAAAACTCGACCTCATTAGCGCCTCCTCCGAGTACACGGGTTTTAAACGGGCGGATATTGTTATTGAAACGGCGGGGGAGGACCTGGATGTAAAACGCGGGATACTGAAAGACGTGGAATCCGTTATGGGCGGGGATTATATATACGTATCGAATTCGTTTGCCCTGCCTGTGGAGTTAATCGCGGGCGCATCGAAGAGGCCCGACAGGATTGTGGGCATGCGGATCCCCGGGTCTGTCCACGAGACCGAGCTCATGGAGGTCGCGGTCGCCGAAGGCACATCTCAGGAAACGGTGGCCGAATTGATCGAATTCGCCAAGAGTCTCGGGAAAATCCCCCTCGTGGTCAAAAACAAGGCCGGGTTTTATACGACCCGCATTCAGCTCGCTTATTTTAACGAAGCGCTTCACCTCCTTGAGGAGGGGATAGGGGCTGCAGGATATAGAGGACGCTATGATGCAGTTCGGGTTTCCCGAAGGGCCCCTGAGCGCAATGGACGAAATAGGGCTCGATCTGATTCATAAGGGCTCTCAACTCGCCTTCAGGCAGTCAGCCGAGAGGATGAAGCCGCTCTCGCTCCTCGACAGCATGATAGGAGACGGCAGGACCGGGGTCGGGAGCGGCAGGGGGTTCTACAGATACGGACGGGATGAAAAAAGACTGGACAGGTCTCTCCATAAACTCTTAGCGCTCGAGGAAGGGGATTCGGAAAGCGTCTCGCAGGAATACATACAGGACCGCCTCGTGCTCGCGATGGTGAATGAGGCGATGCTCTGCCTTCAGGACGAGGTCATAGGGAGCGCCAGGGAAGGGGACGTGGGCGCCCTTCTGGGTCTCGGCTTCCCGACTTACAGGGGGGGCCCGTTCAGATATGTGGACTCCGCGGGGGCCGGGGAGATATTAAAGAAGCTCCATAACCTGAGCGTAAGATACGGCACGCGATATACGCCCCCTGTTATATTGAAAAACGCGGCGGTGGGCGGAAATAAATTTTACGAAAACTGATACGCTGGTTATCATTTTTAAGCTACTGACCTTGACGGATTTCCCGGTATGAAAACCGGGGGCGTGTAGTTATAATTTAACTCTTATGAGTTCGGATAAAATGAACAAAGGCAGTTATCTAAAACCCGTTATCCTGGCGCTCTCGGCGCTTGGGATCATACTTTCCCTATACCTCACGTATATGCATTTTACCGAGAGCCAGGCTGCGTTCTGCGCCGCGGGGTCGGATTGCGATACGGTCAGGCAGAGCGGCTTCTCCACCATCATGGGAATTCCCGTAGCCGCGGTAGGCGTGGCGGGATATTCGGTCATACTCATCGTGTTCCTCTCAGGCATGAAGAAACGGACGAAGTGGCTCCTTCTTTACATACTCGCCCTGGCCGGCTTCGTATTTTCCGCGTACCTCACGTACATCGAGCTCTTCGTTATCAAAGCGATCTGCATGTACTGCATCTTTTCAGCGGTCCTGATGACGATTATTTTTATTGCCCTGCTCAAGGCCAAATCCGAATATCACCCCAAACTGTCCGCGTCTTATATCGGGGTCTTGAGCCTGGCCGTCGCCGCTACCGTCATACTCGGCGCGGCGCTTGTACAGGCTGAAAAGACGGGCGCGGTTAACTCCCATACCTACGACACATTGGGGCCTGCCGATTCCTTCCAGACCGGACTCGCTATGTATATGGCCGACCACGGGGCTGTAATGTACGGCTCGTACAAGTGCCCTCACTGCAATCAGCAGAAGCAAATGTTCGGCGAAGCGTTCAGATATATCAAATACGTCGAATGCAACCCGAAGGGGGAAAATGCCAATCCTTCCCTCTGCTTCGCAAAGGGTGTCATGAACTACCCGACGTGGGAGATCGACGGAAAGTTTTACGAGGGCGCCATGCCGCTCGAACAGCTCTCCAAGATTACCGGATACGACGGCAGCCTATAGATTTAACTTGCCTATCTTATTAAAAAACTCCCCCCTTATCGCTTTGAGGACCCCGCCCGCGGGAAAATATTAGTTTAGATTTGCGCCCAAAGATGTTATTATTATTAATAAATCTAATCGTGGAAGGTGATTCAAATGGGTCAGGAAAACCTTGGGCAGGATTTGGAAGCACTCCGGGAAGACGTAACGAAACTGAGGTCCGACCTGTCACAGCTCGCAAAGTCTCTGCTCGATAAAGGGAAGAGCGAGACGGATACGGCCAAGGACAGGGTGGTTGAGGAGCTGATGTCGAACCTCCGCTTGGCGCGCGATAAAAGCAGCGATACGGTCGAGTCGGTGGAGCATAAAATCCAGGAAAAGCCTTTAATGAGTCTCCTTATCGCTTTTCTCGCAGGGCTTATTCTGGGAAAACTTTTCGAGAGCAGGTAGGTTCCCGCGAATTGAAGGACTTAATAAATATAATTTTAAGCTCGGTTAAACCGGATTACAGGGCCCTCAAGTCGATACTCTTCAGAGCCCTCGTCGTGCTGCTCGTGCTCTGCGTATCGTCCGTGATAGCAGTAATCGGGCTCGGCTTTTTTGTATGGTCTCTATACCTCTACCTTGAGACCCTGTTTAGTCCCTGGTGGGCAGCGCTCCTGAGCGGGGCGGGGGCAATAGCGCTCGCGGCGGCGATCGTGCTTCTCGCGCTTCTGTTTACGGGTTTTTTCAAGAAGTCGGGGAGAGTAAAACCAAAACCCGAGCATGTGGGTACAGGCTTCTCATCCGATCCCATGGGGCTCGTCTACAAGTATCCACTCGAATCGGGCCTGACTGCTGCAATTGCGGGATTCATAGTCGGCTCATCGGCCGATGCGCCCAGGACACTGACGGAATTCGTGACGCTCCTTAAAGAGAGCGGGCTGAAATAGCAACCTCCATCCGCTGATTTTTATTTATCCCCGCCTGCATTCTTCTACAAACGATTCGAATATACGGTCGGCTAATTCCGACTGCTCACGCTCCGGGTGCCATTGTATCCCCACTATGTACCGGGGCTCCCGGGACTCGATGCCTTCCACGATCCCGTCCGGGGCCGTTGCCGAGACCCTTAACCCCCTCCCTATCTCTTTCACCGCCTGATGGTGGTAGCTATTTACATGAAATTTGCCCGATCCGGACATTTTACGGAGCAGCGTGCCGTCTTCTATGAATACATCGTGAACGGCCCCTTTTTCGTGCGGCACCGCATCGGGCAACAAAGACGAGATGTCCTGGTAGAGGGACCCGCCGAAGAAGACATTCAGGAGCTGCATCCCGCCGCATATGCCGAGGACGGGGATCCCTCTCTCACGGGATTCTTTTAACACTATGAACTCCGTCTCCGTCCTTTCGATGCTCATGGGTCTCAGTTTCGGATGAGGTTCCTCATTATAGAATTTGGGGTCCATGTCCCTCGACCCCGGGAGCAGCAGGCCGTCAATACGGGAAACGGTTTCCTTTAAGAGCCCGGGGCTTTCCGGTATCGATGGAATCAGTACCGGGATACCCCCGGCCTTGGCCAATGCGCGGGCATACGCGTCCTCTATGACGAAACTGCCGTCCTTGATGTCGGTCGTTATGCCTATTACGGGTCTCTTGCGGTCCATGCATTCCCCGGAGATGACGAGACGTGTTCCGAGCTAAAGATATTTGTCCCGGCAAAAAAAGCAAGACCGCCTGTGCGGCGCCGGAAAATTTGTCTGTGGGAAATCCTTTTCTGCATTATTCTTATCTCCGGTACCCGGAGCGGCCGCGATTATGTTGAAGGGCATATATTTCGTTTTGATCTCCACTCTTTCGGCGTCCCTGTTTTATGTTTTCTTCGGGACCGCGCTCGGATACGAGCGCCCGTTCTTCATCCTCCCGCTTTTTCCTGTCTTTCTGGGGGCTCACATAATTCTCAGTATCATGGTTTATACGGTGTCGCTGCGCGGCGAATCGAGGAAAATGAAGGCGGGCATGGCCTCGAGGGTCAGGAGAACCGTTTTCATTCTTGTCTCCGCGCTTATACTGTCGGCCCTTTTTCCCGCGAGCTCCGTGGCCGGTCTCTATCCCGTCCAGATGGCGGCGTTCCACCTCCTCATACTATTCTACGCCGGCATATCTTTGGGGGCGGTGAGCCTTTCGGGAACCCTCTTCCTCTGGAGAAACGGAATTTACCTGTCCCTGCTCAACAAATATGTATTCACATTTGCGGTGCTGATATCCCTTGGTATATCTTATATCACGGTTTACATGTTCGGGCTGCTCCCGGTCAGTTAAACTGATAGGACTATGGCGGGAAGGAGAGTGTAAGCATATGCGCAGGTTTTTGACGTTCGCGGCGTGCCTGCTTTTGATATCTGTCGCGGTTTCGGGCTGTGATGCGATAAAGGGGCTGTTCAACCCGTTTGCGGGTAAATGGAGGTCGGGGATGATTGAGCTCGAGTTCGAAAACGACCGCACGTTCAAATTCGTATTGGGGAGCACCATATCGGTCAACCTCGGCGGAGAATACAGCTACGACGATAAAACGCTCGTCCTGAAATTCGACAAGGGGAGCGAAGTGAATTTCTCATACGAATTCAGCGGGGACAAGAAAACGCTTACACTCGTCCCCGAGACCGATTTCGACTACATTAAGACAAGGCTCGATTTTACAAAGGAATAAATAAAGGTTTCCGATATTTCCCCGAAGCTAACACACCATGATTCAGCTCGATAACATTTCCCTCTCGTACGGGTCGAGGGAGATTTTCAAGAATCTCGACTGGCCTATAAAAGACGGCAAAAGGATAGGTCTCTTCGGTCCTAACGGCGTCGGGAAAACCACTCTGCTGAATATTATCGCCGGCCAGGCTCACCCGGACAGCGGAGCGGTAATCGTGCCTCCGGCCGTCACTGTGGGATACCTGCCTCAGGAGGTGGGCGACTCCGTGTCGGCCAATACCGTGGTTGAAGAGGGCATGACCGCGTTCGGCGATATTCAGGCGCTCGAGCGTGAGATGGAATCGGTGAGGGAGGAGCTCGGCCGGGTGAGCGGCGAAAGCGCGGGAGAGAGGAAAAGGCTCCTCCACAGGCTCGATGCGGTCCAGGGCGAGCTTGATACAAGGGGGTCCCATACGGTCAGGTATCAGACCGAGAAGCTCCTCCTGGGCCTTGGATTCGAGACGGACGACCTGAATAAGCCGCTCAGCACGTTCTCGGGCGGCTGGAGGATGAGGGTCGCCCTGGCCAAGCTCCTCTTGGTGAAACCCGACGTCCTTCTTCTCGACGAGCCTACCAACCACCTGGATATAGAGAGTATCGACTGGCTCGAAAAATACCTCCGGGAATTCAAGGGGACCGTGATACTGGTTTCGCACGACCAGTATTTCCTCGACCGCATGACCGACACGATAGCCGAGCTCAGTATGGGGCGGATTACCGAGTACGCAGGGAATTATTCTTATTACCTTGAGGAGAGGAAGGCCCGGCACAGTATCCGGAAATCGGCGTACGAGAACCAGCAGAGGAAGATAAAAGACACGGAGCGGTTCATAGAGAGGTTCAGGTACAAGAATACGAAGGCAAGCCAGGTCCAGAGCCGTATCAAAGCCCTCGAGAAGCTCGAGAGGATACCGCCGCCGCCCACAGACGATCCTGTCGTGCATTTCAAATTCCCCGAGCCCGGGCGCTCGGGGAAGGCGGTTCTCGAGCTGTCCAGATTCTCTAAATCTTATAGCGGCGGGGACGGGAGCGGTATCCGGGTGTTTAAGGACGCGGGGCCGCTCCTCGTATCGAGAGGGGATAAAATCGCGCTCATCGGGAAAAACGGGGCCGGCAAGAGCACGCTCGCGAGGATCGTTATAGGGACCGAGCCCTTCGAAGGCGAGCGTAAGGAGGGTTACAACGTGTCCGTCACCTACTTTGCCCAGCACCTTGCCGAGTCCCTCGATCCGTCCAATACGATAATAGAAGAGCTCGAGTCCGAGTCCGAAGCGCGTAACGAGACCGAAATCAGGTCTCTTCTCGGCGCGTTCCTCTTCTCGGAAGGGGACGTGTACAAAAAAGTATCGGTCCTGTCGGGAGGTGAGAAGAGCCGCGTCGCCCTCGCAAAAACACTCCTCTCTCCCAGGAATTTCCTCGTTCTCGACGAGCCGACTAACCACCTTGACATACAATCGAGGAACGTGCTCATCGAAGCCCTGAGGCAGTATAAGGGGACTTTCCTCGTCGTGAGCCACGACAGGCATTTCCTCGACCGTGTAACGAATAAGATCTGGTATGCGGAGAAGGGCAGGGTAGTTACATATCCCGGCACTTATTCCGAGTTCAGGTACCATCAAAGTCTAAGGGAGAGAATGGACTCGGAGAGCGCGTCGGACGGGGGTAAGTCCGGAGTCAACGGAAGGCAAGTCAAATACAATGAGTCTCAGAATAAGTCATCCGAATCCAATGAATCCAGAAGGCTCGAGGCAGAAAAGCGGAACCGTCTTTACAGGGAGCTCAGGGAGCGGGGAATCGAGAACATGGATAACTGGGACGAGCTGTCGGGTAAGCAGCTGCGCTCGGCCCTGACCGGGCTCGAACAAAGGATCCATGATATCGAAGCTAATATATCCGAAGTGGAAGCCTTCCTTGCTGACCCGGGGAATTTCAGCGACGGCGGTCGCTCCGCCGAAGCCTCAAATGAATTCAGCAGGCTGAACGGTGAATTAAAGAAATTATACGACAGGTGGGAAGCCGTTTCCTCTCATCTGGACAAACGCGTCTCCGGGTAAAGCGGTTCTCGGGCGTCAGCCGTGCGCTTAGGTAAATCCATCCCTCACACGTACCGTTTGATCATGCCGAGATTCCGGCGGCCATCGCTTCGAGCCTTCTTATCCTCTCTTCCATGGGCGGGTGAGTGCTGAATAATGAAGACAGTCCCCCTCCTGACAGCGGGCTCGCGATAAGCATGTGGGATGTGCTGTCGGCGACCTGCTCGCTCACCCTGAGAGGTATTCTGCCGGAAGCCGCCTCAAGCTTTCTCAAAGCGTTCGCGAGGCCTATCGGGTTTCCGCAGATCTCTGCTCCGCCCTGGTCTGCGCCGTATTCCCTCGTCCTCGATATAGCGAGCCTTATTACAGTGGCCGCTAACGGGGCTACTATAGCCATTACAAGGAGCCCGAGCGGGTTTCCGCCCCTTCCCCTGTCGCCTCCGCCCCCTCCTCCGAATATGGCCGCGAATTGGGCCATGTAGGCGAGGTAGGTAATCGCAGTTGCTATTGTCGCGGCGATAGACCCTATCAGTATGTCCCTGTGCTTGACGTGGGCGAGCTCGTGGGCGAGCACTCCCTTCAATTCCTCGCGGCTTAGGAGCTTCAATATGCCCTGCGTTACCGCAACCGCGGCGTGCTCCGGGCTCCTTCCCGTGGCGAACGCGTTCGGCTGTTCCTGTGGGGTTATATACACCCTCGGCATGGGCAGCCCGGCTCTCTGTGAAAGATCCTGAATATCCCCGTAGAGCTCAGGCGCATCTTCATATTTGACCTCTTTTGCCCCGTACAGGGAGAGGACTATCTTGTCGCTCCACCAGTAGCTCGCGAAGTTCATAACCATCGCGAATCCGAAAGCGATAATCAGGCCCTGCTTTCCGCCGAGAGCCCCGCCGATCCACATAAGGATCGCGGATAGCGCTGCAAGCAGTATAAGGCTTTTAAGTGTGTTCATTTTCATTTCTCCCGACTGATTAAAACCTCAAATTCCAAAAATACCGAGGTATAAGGCCACATTTTGTTAACCTTCCGGTACATACACCCCTCAAAGGGGGTGATATAATGAAAATAATGATCCGGGTCGAAATTTCAAGTGAAAAGTTCGGGGACCGGCGTTAACGAGAGGCCGAAAAGATATGGACACGCTTATGCTGTGGCGGCTCGCCGGAGCCTTTATAAACGTCACTATACTTTCCAGAGGCGCGCATTTTCTCCTGAGAAGGTGGGTTTCCGACCCCTACAAGAGGGCGTATATCGTTCTGATCCTGGTCGCGCTCCTGGATTTCGCAGGGATATGGGCTTTATACCGGGACCTCGTTACGTCTTTCTATATCACGCTTTTTTATTATCTCCCGCTCCTCATGCTGTGGTTCCTGAAGGATATCCTCGACGCATCGAGGCTGCGCGGCAGGGCGTCTCGCGGCGCGGAGTGAGGTCATGACATCGCCCGCCCGCCGCGTATGCCCGGCCGTATATTCGCATGCCGTCCCGGGTTTTGACATATCTTTTTTTCTTTACTAGAATTCTCTCCGCTGATTTCTTGACTGTCTCTTGCGGGTTATGGCAACAAAAGAAAACATGATCGTGATGCGGACTGATTTCGAGGGTGTGAAGCCTCCCAGGAGGGGCAAGGTGAGGGACATCTACGACTTGGGCGACAGGATTCTGCTCGTCGCTTCAGACCGTATTTCGGCGTTCGACGTAGTCCTCCCCGAAGGGATACCGGGGAAGGGGAGGGTGTTGAATACGATATCGGAGTACTGGTTCGGGCAAACGAGCGACATCATCCGGAACCACCTGATCTCGACCGATGTGAACGATTACCCGAAAGAATTCAGGAGGTACCGGGGGGTGCTCGAAGGGAGGAGCATGCTCGTCATGAAGACAAAGCCCCTCCCCGTCGAATGCATCGTAAGGGGGTACATCGCGGGCTCGGGCTGGAAAGAGTACAGGGAGAGTAATTCCATATGCGGCATCCCGCTTCCTCCGGGGCTCCCGGAATCTTCCAAACTCGAAGAGCCCATTTTCACCCCTTCCACCAAGGCCGAAGAAGGCACCCACGACGAGAACATCAGCTTCGGGAGAGCGGCCGAGCTCCTCGGAAGGGGGCTCGCGGAAAGGGTCAGGGACGTGAGCATCGAGATTTATTCGAGGGCGAGGGATATCGCGGAGAAGAAAGGGATAATAATCGCGGATACAAAGTTCGAATTCGGGATAGACGAAACGACAGGCGATCTCGTCCTCATAGACGAGGCCCTCACGCCCGATTCGTCGAGGTTCTGGCCCATGGACGACTATAAGCCCGGAGGCCCCCAGAGGAGCTTCGACAAGCAGTTCGTGAGGGATTATCTCGAGTCCCTCGACTGGGACAAACGCCCCCCCGCGCCGTCCCTACCCCCCGACGTGGTCAGGAAAACATCCGAAAAATACAAAGAGGCGCTCGAGCGTCTCACTAATTGAACGAAATGGGGCCAAGTGAAGGTCTCTGCCCCTTCCGGGGCGATGAACGTCCGTTAATACCGCTTGCCCGTGAGATCGAATGGAAACGATAAGCATATTGGGGTGCGGCTGGCTCGGGCTGCCTCTGGCCGATTATCTGATAGGGAAGGGCTATAAGCTCAAGGGCTCGACCAGGACACGGAGCGAGCTCGAAGTAATCAGGGCCCGCGGTATCGAGCCGTTTTATCTGGTCCTGGATCCCGGGCTCAGGGGCGACTCCGTCGATGATTTTTTTAATTGCGACGTGCTCGTGGTCAACTTCCCTCCCGAGAGGAGGGACGACATCGCCGATTATCATCCGGCCCAGATAAAATCGCTGATTGCCCGTATGGAGTCCTCACCCGTTAAAAAGGTGCTCTTCGTGAGCTCGACGTCCGTTTATCCCGATCTCGGCCGTGAGGTCTCTGAAGACGATAACGCCCCGCCTGAAAAGCCCTCGGGCATCGCGCTCCTCGAGGCTGAGAGGCTCCTCCGGGACTCCTCCCGTTTCGAGACGACGATAATCAGATTCGGGGGGCTCATAGGCTACGACCGGAAGCCCGGCAGGTTCCTCGCCGGTAAAAAGGGCATTACCGGGGGCAATGTTCCCGTGAACCTCATACACAGAGACGACTGCCTGGGGATCATCCACAGAATTATCGAGCGCAGCGCGTGGGGAGAGACGTTTAATGCGTGCGCGGACGAGCACCCGCTCAGGAAGGAATATTACACCGCTCAGGCTCTGAAAACTCGGGCTCGAACCCCCCGGCTTCGAGGACGCCGCCGCCGGGGGATTTAAGATAGTAAGGAGCGATAAGCTCAAGAAACTGCTCGAATATCGGTTCAAGTACCCGGACCCCCGTTTTATCGACGACTGAAAGGGCGCTCTCCGCCGGATTGGATCACGGGTATGCGGAGTTGGATTTGACGCGCGTTCTGTTATACTTATCACTATTAAAAATGAAGGAAATCCCCGTTAGTACCTTACTTCATCGTTGGGAAACAAAATAAAGCAACCCCTTAATATTCCTTCGGTAATCCGTCAAAGTCCCGCTATATTCCGGACATCAAGGCTTACATATCTTTTTTCGCAGGCAAAGCAACACCAATTTAATGCAGATATTCTAAATATGAGCCCCGGCACATATGCAGGAGGAGGAAAGACAAAATAGATATGCAGGAAACCATGACGATCCAGAACGGCAGCGCGAAGGAGCTCGAATTCGGCGACAACAATCTTGTCAAGGAGCTTTACGGGGAGAACAACGACAACCTGAAGGAAATTGAGGGCCATTACGGGATCAAGATCCATTCGAGGGGCGGGAAACTGAACCTCGAAGGCGAAGAACAGGGGGTCGAGTCGGCCAACAGGTTTTTACGCGAGATTTACGGCATTCTGGAAAAAGGCTATACGCTCGACCCTTCGGATATCGAGCTTGCCGCGAGGATAGTGGACGAGGGGAAGATACGGCTTGCGGATGTGTTCCTCGACACCGTCTGCATATCGACGAGGAAACGGATAATCGCTCCCAAGAGCATTGCGCAGAAGGTGTACATCGAATCTATTAGAAAGCACGACATCGTGTTCGGGATCGGTCCCGCGGGGACCGGAAAGACGTACCTCGCGATGGCCATGGCGGTATCGGCCTTCGTGAATAAGGAGGTCAACAGGATAGTGCTCACGAGGCCCGCCGTAGAGGCGGGGGAGAAGCTCGGGTTCCTTCCGGGCGACCTCTCGCAGAAGGTCGACCCTTATCTGAGGCCGCTCCTGGACGCGCTCTACGATATGATGGATTATGACAAAGCCTCGCGTCTCGTCGAGAAGGGAGCGATCGAGATAGCCCCTCTCGCGTTCATGAGGGGGAGGACCCTGAATGACGCCTTCATAATACTCGACGAAGCGCAGAACACGACTTCGATGCAGATGAAGATGTTCCTTACGAGGCTCGGGTACAGCTCCAAGGCCGTTATAACGGGCGACACCACGCAGGTGGACCTGGCCGCGAGCGAGAGGTCGGGCTTACTCGAAGCCGAGTTGCTGATGAAAAAAATAGAGGGGATTTCCTTCGTATATTTTTCGAAGAACGACGTCGTAAGGCACCCGCTGGTTAGAAAAATTATAGAAGCGTATGAGAAATATTCCTGAGGATTGTGTTATAATTCTCTACTGACCGGCATCCTCAACGGAGGCATACCCGATGCAAAGATCCTTACGCGCCATATCGCTTGTAATACTGTTTTCGTTATGCGCGGCGTGTTCCCGCAATGGAGGGACCCGGATACGGCGCTCCCGTCCCAGAACGTCAGTATCGCGTCCATACTCGCCAGCCCCGACGCCTATGATATGTCCGGAGTGATAGTCATAGGCAAAATATGGCGTCCGAGGGTCGAGTCTCTGGGAGTGACCGGGAACGGCGCAGAGGAGGTCTATACCGTGTTCACCCTTGCCGACAGACAGGGGATCGGGATAGACGTTTACGTTAACGGCGAGGCCCCTATTACAGACGGTGAATATATAAGGGTCGTCGGTCTCTTCAGGAAGGATTTCCAGACCGAGGGGGAATACTTCTATAACAGGATCGAAGCGGTGCGCCTGGAGAGCTGGAGTCCGAACCTGACTTACTGGTTAAGGGAATACGAATTCGATTAGTTCTGAAGTTTACTGAAATAAATCCGAAAGAAACAGAATCTTCTCTCTCGACGCTCCGAGAGAAACTGCATAGATCGTAACGCCGGTCAGTTGTTCTAGCTTCCTGATATAATTTCTTGCATGGAGCGGAAGCCCGCTGAAATCTGTTACGGTTGAAATATCTTCCTTCCAGCCCTCGATATCTTCGTAGACCGGTTCGCAGCCGTTCAGTATGTTGATATTCGAGGGGAAGTCCGAGAGTATCTCGCCCCTGTACCTGTAACCCACGCACACTTTGATGATGTCAAAGCCCGACAAAACGTCGAGCTTCGTTATTGCGAGGCGGGAGATGCCGTTTGTCATCGCCGCGTACTTCAATGCGACGCAGTCAAACCACCCGCACCTTCTTGACCTGCCCGTGGTCGCTCCGTATTCGCCCCCGGCCTCCCTGAGCCTCTCGCCGAGCTCCCCCTGTATCTCCGAGGGGAACGGCCCTTCGCCGACCCTCGTGGTGTAGGCTTTCGCGATGCCGAGGACTACGTCTATCCTGGTCGGGCTCACACCCGTGCCGGTACATGCGCCTCCCGAGCTCGCGCTCGAGGACGTGACGAACGGATAGGTGCCGAGATCGATGTCGAGGAGCGCCCCCTGAGCCCCCTCGAACAGGACGCGCTTCCCCTCGCTGATGGATCTGTTCAGAAGGCTCGAAACGTCGCAGGAGAAGTCCTTCAACTCCCTTCCGTACTCTTCGTATTCACGGTATATATCGTCGAACTTCAGCGGCTTTCTCCCGAGCACGCGCTCGAGGTACATATTCCTTTCTTCGAGCACGCTTGAGAGCCTCTCCCTCAGGGACTCGGGGTCGATCAGGTCTGAAAACTTGATCCCCCTCCTCGCGGCTTTATCTTCGTATACGGGGCCTATCCCCCTCCCCGTCGTCCCTATCTTCCCGTTCCCTTCCGACAGCGATTCACGCGCTATGTCTATCTCCCTGTGGTAGGGCATAATCACGTGCGCCCTGTCGCTTATTTTCAGATTTCCGGAATCGGCCCGATAACCGGCCGCCCTGAGCCCCTTAAGCTCCTCGAGAAGCACTTTGGGGTCTATGACCACCCCGTTCCCGATAACGGATATTTTCCCCTCCCGGAGGATTCCGGAGGGCAGGTGATGGAGCACCACCTTCTCTTTCCCGATAACTATGGTGTGACCGGCGTTGTTCCCGCCCTGATAACGGGCTATTATATCGACGTTTTCCGAAATCAGGTCGACTATCCTGCCTTTACCCTCATCCCCCCATTGAGCGCCTATGACTACTATGTTAGGCATACTCAGATACCCCCTTTGAGGAGCTCCTCGAGGTTGGAAAATTCCTTGCAGGCGCCTCTCCTCGACTCGATGAGCTTAATTTTCCTCGGCGTCTCGAGGAGTATTACTCCGTAGAAGTTCGAAGCGCGGTTCTCTTTTATCCTCAGCTCCCTCTGTCTGGCATCGAGATTGAGGTCCAGCACGACCTTGAAGCCGCTCGATCTCAGCCATTCCGCAAGACGTATGGCCTCCCGTCTCAGGGACGATTTCTTGGGGATGACGACGAAGTGTATCTGATTCCCTTCTTTGTCTTTTTTGGATGTGCTCAGAAGGGTTTCGACGTCGATCGCGAACCCGGTCGCCGGCGAGTCGTAGCCGTACTTCCCCATGAGCTCGTCGTAACGTCCTCCCCTTACGAGAGGGGCCATGATGTCGCGCGAGACGATCTCGAATGTCACGCCCGTGTAGTAATTGAAGCCCCTTATTTCGGCGAGGTCTATGTTTATCTCACACTCGGACTGATAGTCGTCGATGACGTTCAGCACGCTTTCGAGTTCGTTCACGTATTTTCTGATGGATGTGATTTTCCTGGCCTCGGTCAGAATATGTCTTCCGCCGAAGAGCTCGGGGAGCTTCAAAATCGTGTCTTTAATATTCTTGGGAGCGTGCGTTTTACCGATAGCCCGGGACAAGGCTTCCTGGTCTTTTTTTTTAAGCGCCTCTTCGATGCTTTCTCTCAGCTCGCCTGTCTTCGACAGGAGGTTTCTCAGGATTCCCGTGTGTCCGATGTCGAGCACGAGGTTCTTGATCCCCGATTTCCCGAGCGACTTCACCCCCAGGGCTATTATCTCGGCATCGGCTTCAGGCGTGGAGAGCCCCACGAGCTCGCATCCGACCTGGAATATTTCCCGCTCCTTGCCGCTCCCCTTTTCTTCGAACCTTACGACCCTGCCGTTGTAACAGAGCCTGAGCGGCGCGGTATGGTCCTTCATCTGAGTCGCGACTATCCTGCCTACCTGAGGCGTAATGTCGGGCCTGAGCGCCACGACGTCTCCCGAGGACGGGTCGACGAACTTCATGACCTTGCTTTTCAGCTCGTCACCGAGTCCTATCGATAGCGGCTCCAGGTATTCAAAGAGGGGGGTGATGATCTTTCTGTACCCCCACCTGCCGAACTCTTCGAGCAGACCTTCTTCTATCCTTCTTAATTCTTCTGCTTTCTCGGGTGTATAGTCTTTTACGCCCTGTGGAAGACTGAGTCGGTTTATCATTAAAGCTTGACCTGCGTCACGGAAATTATATCCGGGAGTTTAGATATTTTTTCGATCACTTTAGCCGGCACCGGGGAGTCGACGTTCGTAAAGACTATCGCCCTCCCTCCTATCGCCTCTCTGCCGAGATGAAGCAGGCCTATGTTGACCCCGTTCTCCCCGAGCAAGGTGCACATGGCCCCTATGAACCCCGGCCTGTCGTTGTTCTCGCTTACGAGGAGGTAACCCTTCGGCACAACGTCAATTGTAACACCGTTTATCCTTACGAATCTAGGCTCTTCTTTCCCGAATATCGTGCCCGACACATGGCTCTCGCCTTCTTCGGTCTTGACCTTTATGGATATGAGGCTCGTATAGTCTTTCGTCTGCGAGGACTTCGACTCGATTACCTTTATTCCCCTTTCCTCCGCGATCACCGGGGCGTTTACGTGGCTCACGACGACGTCCATCATCGGCGTCAGGAACCCCTTGAGCGCCGCCACGGTTATGGGTGCTGTATCGAGCTCCGAGACCTCTCCGTCGTATTCAATGTGTATCTCCTTAACCCCTCCCTTGCACAGCTGGCCCTGCAGGCTCCCCAGTTTCTCCGCGAGGTTGAGATAGGGCTTCATGGTCTTTAACACTTCGAGACTCACGGAAGGCATGTTCACGGCGTTTTTGACCACTCCGTTTATAAGGAAGTCTACTATCTGGTCGGCGATCGCCAGCCCGACCTTGGTCTGAGCCTCCGCAGTGGATGCCCCCAGGTGAGGGGTGAACACCACGTTTTCATCGAGTGAGAGGAGCGGGTTGCCTTCTTCGGGGGGCTCGTTTATAAAAACATCAAAAGCCGCCCCCGCGACCCTGCCTGATTTTATCGCCTCGGAGATGTCTTTTTCGTTTATCACCCCTCCGCGCGCGCAGTTTATCAGGACCAATCCCTTTTTCGTTTTTTCGAGGGTGTCTTTATTGATAAGGTTCTTCGTTTCAGAGTTAAGGGGGGTGTGTATCGTTATGATATCGGACCTCTTTAGAAGGTCGTCGAGCGTTACGAGCTCCACGCCTGCTCTCTCGGCCGCTTCCTTTGAGAGGAACGGATCATACGCGATTACGTTCATCTTCAATCCGATCGCCCTCTCCGCGACGAGCTTGCCTATATTGCCGAGCCCTATGCATCCGAGCGTCTTGCCGTAGATTTCTATCCCTTTGAATTTATTCCTTTCCCATTTGCCCGACTTCAGGGAAGCGTGCGCCTGAGGTATTTGTCTCGCGAGGGAGAGCATCAGGGTAATCGTATGCTCGGCCGTGGTGATCGCGTTTGCCTCGGGGGTGTTCATTACGACGATCCCTTTCTTCGTCGCCGCTTCGACGTCAACGTTGTCGACGCCTATCCCCGCCCTGCCTATTACCCTCAGGTTCTTTCCGGCTTCTATCAAATCCGCAGTGAGCTTGGTTGCGCTCCTTATTATGATAGCGTCGTAACCGCCTATGATTCCGGCCAATTCTTCCTTAGATGTGCTCTTTCTGACGTCCAGGTCGAGACCTTCCGCGGATTCCAGAATGGTCAGTCCTTCCTTGGTCATACCGTCTGTAATCAGTACTTTCAATTCTTCCTCCGAGAGATGACAAGGGATGATTTTAACGGGATAACAATATATGCGAGCCATGATTTGTTGTCAATTACACGGGTCACCCGCCTTGAGGCGTCTGACAGCAGGGCGCCGGGGGAATTACCGCCGGATGGACGATGTTAGCATACACGCGGGACGGCACTGTTTGAGAACGCTCCGCTATTGGGTTAAGCTTTTGCCCCATCTATGGAAGAATCCAAAATGTCGTTCCTTGAACACCTTGGAGAATTGAGGCGGAGGATACTCTGGTCGCTTCTGGCAATTATCATTTTTTTCATTCCTGCTTACTATTTTTCGAATTGGATTTTCGATTTCCTCATGAAACCTATCAGAGATAACCTGCCTGAGGGGAGCACCCTTATATTTACCATGCCCGCCGAGGGGTTCATGACTTATCTCAAAGTCTCCATTTTTGCGGCTATTGCAGCCGCGGTGCCGTTTATCCTCTATCAAGCCTGGAAATTCATTGCGCCCGGGTTATACAAGCATGAAAAGCAGATAATAATTCCTTTTATCTTTTTCGGGACCCTGTTTTTTGCCTTCGGAGCCTCCTTTTGCTATTTCATCGCAGCGCCCAAGGCATTCCAATTCCTCCTCAACGACTATTCGTCCGAGTACGTAAAGGCGTTCCCCTCGATAAGTCAGGCCCTTTCCTTCTTTATGGCCCTTATCCTGGGCTTCGGGCTTATCTTCGAATTCCCTCTCGTGATTTTCGTTCTGGCGAGGATCGGGATTGTTGACAGCGCGTGGCTCAGAAAACAGAGGAAGTACGCTATCCTCGTGAGCGCGGTCGTTGCCGCCGTGCTTACGCCCACGACGGACGCGATATCCTTTATGTTCATGTTCGTCCCTATAATAGTTTTCTACGAGCTCAGTATCCTCGTGGCGTGGATGTTCGGCAAGAAGAAGGCTTCAGCCGAGGAAGCGGAGCCTCCCGGCGACGCCGGTGTCTCCTGATCCATCACTCCCCGTTTCCGATTTGCTTGTTTGCCTGAGATGCTCATGGGGCTCCACTGTTTGAAGGACTTGACTTTTCATCATAAAAAAATAAAGTAGAAAATGAAATCGGTCTCTGTTAAAAATTAAAAAGCCGTTTATTCGAGACCGCTCGAGAGGGGATATAAGAATGGCAGCCAAACCCAAACGGAAGAAGGGCCGCGACCTCATGCATCCCGTCACCTACAGGCGGGAGAACGGCAAGTTCAACGTGGAGTGGTACGCGGGTCAGGATAAGACCAACTGGGTGCTTCCCAAGATACTCAAGCAGCAGGCAAAGAAGCTGGGAACGAAACCGTTCCTCCAGTTCGGGTACAGGAAGCCTCTCAGTTATTTCAAGACAAACCAGCTGGCGAACAAGATCGCCAACGGGCTCCTCAGGCTCGGTATAAAGAAAGGCGAGAAGGTCGCGGTGTATATGCCGAATTCGGACGATTACGTAATTACGTGGTTCGGCATCCTGAAAATGGGCGCCGTCATGGTGCCGATAAACACGGCGTACAAGATGGATTTCCTCCAGTACATACTCGACAGCTCCGATTCCAAGGCCCTTTTCATAGCCGAGGAGTATCTCGACAGGATGCCCCCCATAGCGAACGACCTGCCGCAGCTCGAGCATGTGATAGTATGGACCAGGGGCGGCGGCGATAAATTCGATAAACAAGGTTTTAATTTCGAGAGCATGACCCCTTACTCGAAGTTCATAAAATCCCAGAAGAGCACGGACCCGGGCGTCGAAATCACGTTCATGGATTATGCGAGGCTCATGTATACGTCGGGCACGACCGGGAGGTCGAAGGGTGTCGTGAGGCCCTGCGCGGCCGATTACTCGAGCGCCAGGAATTATGCCGAGATAATGGACGTAGGCCCGCGGGACGTCTGCTTCACGTGCCTCCCGCTCTATCATTCGAACGCCATGGTAATGTCCGTATACCCGGCTCTTATCAAGGGGGCCAAGGTGGTCGTCGAGGAGAAGTACTCGGCGAGCCAGTTCTGGAAATGGATCAAGGATCACGGGGTGACCAAGTTCAACATCGTCGGGACCATGGCCTATTTCATGTGGAACACGCCGCCCGCGCCCGAGGAGAAGCAGCACAAGGCAAAGCTCGTCCTGGGCTCCCCCGCGCCTCACGACATCATAGAGAAATTCATGGAGAGGTTCAATATAAAGTTCATGGAGGGTTACGGACTCACGGAAATAGGGCAGTGCACGTGGATGAGGCCGGGCGAGCCTTTCAGGGTGGGCTCGTGCGGCAAGGAAGCGCCCGGTTACGAGATAAAGGTCGCCGACCCGGAGACCGACGAGGAAGTCCCGAGGGGGCACGTGGGCGAGATAATAGTCCGCCCGAGGACCCCCAACATTATGCTCCATTTCTACAACAAGATGCCCGAGAAGACCGTGCAGGACTTCAGGAACTTCTGGTTCCATACCGGGGACGCGGGCATGATGGACAAGGACGGTTACATCTATTTCGTCGACAGGGTCAAGGACTATATAAGGAGGAGGGGCGAGAACATAAGCTCGTTCGAGGTAGAGAAGATCGTGAACTCCCACGACGATATTGAGGAGTGCGGCGTCATTGGCATTAAGGCCGAGGGCGGAAGGTACGCCGAGGACGAGGTAATGATCGTGGTTGTCGCTAAAAAGGGGAAAAAGGTCGATCCCCATAAGCTCATGGAATTCCTCGAGCCCAGGATGCCCCACTTCATGCTCCCGAGATTCCTGCGTTTCGAAGCCACACTGCCCAAGACGGGCACGGAGAGGGTGCAGAAGAACAAGCTCCGCGAAATGGGTATCACCAAAGACACGTGGGACAGGGAGAAGGCCGGATACAAGGTCAAACGCTGACCACGCACAGCACTATGGCTTTAAATTTGATTTGCAGCGGCTTATCGCGTGTTTTATAGTTTCTGCATATTCCAGTTCAATAAGGAGAGCCGTCATGTCGAGGATAATAAAGGTTTCATTGCCGTTTTTAGCGGGCGTTCTCTTTGCCGCGTTTCTCATGGGCACTTTTAATATGTTCAGGGAAGCGAATGCCCAGCCCGGATACCAGCCGAACATGGAGCAGGCCCTCGGCAGTCTCCACGATGCGCGCATCAGTCTCGAAGTATCGTCCCCTGACAAGGGCGGTCACAGGGTCCGGGCCCTTGAGCTCGTTAATCAGGCGATAACGCAGGTCAGGCTCGGTATGTATTTCGCCGAATAAAAATAGCATATCATCTGAAGCTGAACGGCATTTACCCACGGGGCGGAGCCCTGTCTAAAATAATTTTATTCCCGGTCCTAAATTCCGGCTGAATCCGCTGAATCCATGATATGACACGCCGATTGAAAGTTGCGTCCCGTACAGTAGAGTATTTGACGCGGATTCCCGTATTTCAAACACCTGAAACCGGAGAGCAGTCTTGCAGGTTAACAGATCGCTGAGACATATCCTTAAGAATTCGAGGAAGGCCATGCTCATAGGCATAGGCGGCGGGGGTGACATAGTAGGCACGATCCCGACGTCTGACCTCCTGGGTCTTTTCGGACATCGAGTGCGTACTCGGTGGCCTCTCCTGGGAAAGGTCCGTTATAGACCCCATGCCGGGCCCGCGAAAATTCGATGAGGTACGGAACGCCCGCAAGCTGAACGAAGTCGTCTGGTTTGCGAACAAGGACACCGTAACGAGTACGGGCGTCAGGTTCGCCGAATCCGGGGTGGCGGAGGTCCTCGGGGAGGAGACTCTCTTAATTAACATTCATCCCGGCCCTGAAGCCGTCGCGGAAGGCATCCTCCACGCAGCGGGCGAGCTGGGGGCGGATCTGATTATCGGCATAGATGTCGGGGGCGATCTGCTCGCTTTGGGGAACGAGCCCGGGCTTATGAGCCCCCTCGCGGATTCGATAATGACGGCGTCTTTCGCCATGCTCGAGAAGAGGATGCCGGCGATAATGGGGCTCTTCGGGTTCGGGAGCGACGGAGAGCTTACTCAGGACGAGCTTGAACGGTCTATGTCCGTACTGGCGAGGGAAGGGGGGCTCCTCGGAAGCTGGGGGATAACGACGGAGGCGCTATCCCTCCTCGAAAAGCTTATCGCCGTGGTCCCTACGGAAGCGAGCCGCACCCCGACCCTTTACGCAAAGGGGGAGTTTTCGGATACGAGCATAAGGAGCGGCAGGAGACAGGTAAGCCTTTCCATGTCGTCGACGGTCACTTATTACTTCTCTCCCGGCGTGTTATACGGAAAATTATCGGGCATGTCCCGCGCAGTCTCCGGGGCGGGGAGCCTCGGGGAAGCGAACGAATGCCTCCACGGCCTGGGGATTTATACCGAATACGATATCGAGCTCGATAAATTCAATAAGGAAAAAGGGATAGCTTGACCGGGAGGCCCGTGTCCGGGAGCCGGTCCATGTTTCTTTACGTCCTTTTCCTCTAATCACGGCGCGGGCAGGTTTCTGAGAGGGTTTTCGGGCGGCAATAATTCCCCGCAAGATTATTTGTACGGGGTGAATTTTTTTGACACTCCCTTCATTTCATGTTAAATACTTTCGATTTTTTAATGTTGTGCCCTTAAGGAATTAAGCCCGCAAATGAGTCTGGAAGAAGCGTTAAACGGTTCCATTATTAAACTCTTTATGGCTCTTGCTCTTATTCTTATCATTTCCTCGGCGGGCGCTGTTGTGGGCGGAGCTTTGCGCTATTCCGCACTTGCGGGAGATTTGACGGGGGTATAGCCGGTCTCATTATCGGTAAAGGAGATATGAATATAATGAATCAAAAGAAATTCATCCCCGCGGTATCTCTCTTCTTATTCCTCACGGCCGCCTCCCGGGCGTTTGCATCCGAGGATTTGCTCAGCGTTAACAAGACCGTAATCATACAGATCGTAATTTTTATTGCCGCCATATACATACTGAACACTCTTGTTTTCAAGCCGTTTATAGAGCTTATAGACAGGCGCGACAAGCTTACGAAGGGCGCCATAAAGGAAGCAAAAGAGCTCGAAGAGAAGGTAAAGGAAATAATCCTCGAATACGAAGCCAAGCTGAATGAAGCCAGGGCCCAGGCCCTGGAGGAGCGGCATAAAATAGTACGCGAGGGGGAGAGCGCCGCGGCAGCGATTATTTCTAAAACGAGAGAGGAAACGGCCGGGCTCCTCGACGATGCTAAAAAGAAGCTCGAGGCCGAGACCGAGATAATAAAGGATAAGCTCAAGGGAGACGTTCAGCTGCTGTCGAAGGAGATCGCCACAAAGGTATTGGGAAGGGAGGCCGGCGTATGAACGAATACGGAATAATAAATCTCATCCTCACGGGGGCCTCGGAGCACAGCGCATTTAACTGGCAGTTCGTAATGGAACATGCCGTCAACCTTATAATTCTTCTGGGCGTGCTCGTCTATTTCCTCAAGACGCCTGTAAAGAATTTCCTCGTTGAAAGGCGCGGGACGATCAGTCACGAGATCGATACGGCGCAGAAGATCATAGGGGAAGCGAAATCGAAGTATGACGAGTATGCGAAGAAGCTCGAGGCAATCGAGTCCGAGATCAGCAACCTGAAGGATACTCTCGGCAAGCAGGGGGAGTCCGAGAGGGCGGAACTGCTCAGGCAGGCCGATATGGCTTCGGAAACCATAAGAAAGGAAGCCCGGGAGACGATAGTGCTCCAGACCGAGCGCGCCAGGCGTGAAATACAGAACGACGTCGTGAACCTCGCTCTCGGGAACGCGGAAGCGCTGATAAGACAGAACCTGGGCGATTCGGATAAGGAAAGGTTCGTACAGGAATTCACCAAGAACATAGAGGATGAAAAATGGCATCAATCGCAACACTGAGGGACCTCACGGCGGCGCTGATCGAGAGCGCAAGGGAAGAGGGGAAGCTTGACCGTGTGACCGCGGACCTCGAGGACTTCTTCAAGCAGCTCTCCGCTACGGAAAATGTGAGGAATATACTCTGGAGCTCCACTTTCGATTTTCAGGAAAGGAAGGGGATCGTCGAGGATATAGGTCAAAAGAAGGGCTATGATAAATTAACGGTCAACTTCCTGAAAGTCGCGATCGAGCTCGACAAGTTCAAATCACTCGTAAAATCCGAACAGACAGTCGTCCAGAAGCTGAGAAAGGCCTCCGGCAAACTGAGGGCGGAGGTCATTATGGCGACCGAGCCCTCGGAATCCGATCTGGCAAGGATAAAGAGCGCGCTGTCGAAGGCGGTCGGGCAGGACGTGGAGGTTACATCCAAGGTCGACCCGGGAATTATCGGCGGAATAATCACCAAGGTTGAAGATAAGGTGTTCGATGGTAGTATAAAGACCCGGCTTGAGAGAATGAGAAACGTCCTCACGCGGTCTTGACCCCCCCCTAATTTTATAAGGAGCGAAGAGATATGCAGGATTTAAAAATCGAAGAAATCGGCGAAATACTCAGAAACAGGATAAAGGGTTACGAAACCAAGATCGAAACCTCCGAAGTGGGTACCGTAATATCGGTAGGGGACGGTATCGCGCGGGCGTACGGGCTTGACCGTGCTATGGCGGGAGAGCTCGTCGAGTTTGCGAGCGGCCTTATGGGTCTCGTGCTCAACCTCGAAGAAGACAACGTCGGAATCGCCCTTTTCGGCGAGGACAAGGAAGTTCAGGAGGGCGACCTCGTAAAGCGTACCGGCAGGATAGCCGAGGTCCCGGTGGGCGAAGACATGAAGGGCAGGGTCGTCAATGCCCTCGGACAGCCCATCGACGGCAAGGGCGAGATCAAGGCTTCCGCCACGAAGCCCATTGAAATCAAGGCCCCGGGCGTCGTTTACAGGCAGTCCGTACACGAGCCGCTCCAGACGGGTATCAAGGCTATCGACGCGATGATACCGATAGGAAGGGGGCAGAGGGAGCTTATTCTCGGCGACCGCCAGATAGGAAAGACGGCTATCGCCATCGATACGATAATTAACCAGAAAAAAGAGGACGTTTACTGTATTTACGTCGCAATAGGGCAGAAGCAGTCTACGGTCGCTCAGGTCTATGACAAGCTGAGAGAGCACGGCGCGATGGAATATACGACGATTGTCGCGGCTAACGCGAGCGACCCGGCCCCGTTCCAGTTCATCGCACCATATGCGGGCTGCGCGCTCGGGGAGTATTTCCGGGACTCTGGAAGGCACGCCCTTATTATCTATGATGACCTGACCAAGCACGCATGGGCGTACCGCCAGCTTTCGCTGCTGTTACGACGCCCTCCGGGCCGCGAGGCTTATCCCGGAGACGTTTTTTATCTGCATTCCAGGCTGCTGGAGCGCGCTGCGAAAATGAGGAAAGAAGACGGGGGAGGCTCACTGACGGCGCTTCCGATCATCGAAACACAGGCGGGAGACGTTTCCGCGTACATCCCGACGAACGTCATCTCTATCACGGACGGTCAGATATACCTCGAGAGCGACCTTTTCTATTCGGGCGTCAGGCCCGCGATTAACGTAGGTCTTTCGGTATCCAGGGTAGGGGGCTCGGCTCAGGTGAAGGCGATGAAAAAGGTCGCCGGAACGCTCAGGCTCGAGCTCGCCCAGTACAGGGAAGTCGAGGCGTTCTCGCAGTTCGCCTCCGACCTCGATAAGGCGACACAGGCGCAGCTTGCCCGCGGCAGCAGGCTTGTAGAGGCGCTCAAGCAGGGCCAGTATGAGCCTATCGCAGTCGAGAAGCAAATTTTAATCATATTCGCTGTTTCTAACGGATACCTGGACGACTATCCCGTGGAATCGGTTAAAAAATACGAAAAGGAGCTTAATTCCTTCTTTGAATCCAAGTATTCGGACCTCCTCACGGAAATAAGAACCAAGAAAGAGCTTACGGACGACATAAGGGGAAAAATCCTCGGGGCGCTCGATGAGCTCAGGAAACAGCTCGGGGAATTTAACTAAAATTACAAATCCTTATTAACTGAGATAATAATAAAATGGCGAGTCTGAGACAGATTAGATCGAAGATAAAAAGCGTGAAAGGCACACGCAGGATTATGAGCGCCATGAAGCTCATATCCGCGGTCAAGCTGAGAAGGGCCCAGGAGCTGCTCCTGTCCTTCAGGCCGTATTCGGACGCTTTTATGGAAATCACGAAGAACCTCGCGCGCAGGTGCGATCCCGAAAGGCATCCTCTCCTGAGGAGACCCGAGCAGTTGAAGAGGCTCCATCTCGTGTTCATGACGTCAGACCGCGGGCTCTGCGGGAGCTTCAACAGCAACCTCATCAGGAAGCTCGAAACCTATCTCGTGACGGACGCGAAGAAATACGAGGAAGTTAAGTTCACCTTCCTCGGCAGGAGGGGCAGGGACCACTTTTCCAGGAATAAAATCACCGGTGTTGAGAACTACACGGGGATCAACGAACGGAATTATAAAGAGACAGCGGAAAAAGTGGCGTCCGAGCTGGTATCCGAGTATGTCAGGGAAGAGACCGACGAAATAATCCTCGTTTACAACTATTTCAGGTCCGCTTTGACACAGGTAATGGTCTATGAAAGGATACTGCCCATAGAGCAAGTGGCCGAGACACAAGACGGTTCCACGCCGATCGATTACCTGTACGAACCCACGAGAGAGGCTGTATTGAAAAAATTGCTGACGAATTATGTCAGGGTCCGCGTCGAAAGGGCGATAGAAGAATCGCTCACGAGCGAGCACGCTTCGAGGATGACGGCAATGGAGAGCGCCACGAGCAACGCGGACGACGTAATAAAGAAATTAACCCTTTTGGCCAACAAAACCAGGCAGGCAATGATTACGACCGAGCTTATGGACATTGTGAACGGTACGGAGTCTTTAAGGAAAGGAGGCGCAGATTAAAATGGAAACGAATAACGTAAACAGTATGGGTAAGGTGATACAGGTCATGGGGCCTGTAATCGACGTCGAATTCAAAGAGGGGGGTCTCCCTCCTATTTATACGGCGCTCAAGCTCACGAACCCGCTGCTTAACGATCAGAAATGGAACCTGGTGGTGGAAGTCGCGCAGCAGCTGGGCGGAAACAGGGTGCGCTGCATCGCCATGGATTCGACCGAGGGCATCAGGAGAGGCGAAGAGGCCATTAATACCGGTGAAGGTATTACAGTGCCCGTCGGAAAAGAGGCGCTCGGCAGGATACTGAACGTAATCGGCGAGCCGATAGATGAAATGGGCCCCGTCAATACGGCCATGCGCTGGCCCATACACCGCGAGGCGCCTAAATTCGTCGAGCAGAGCACCAAGCTCGAACTATTCGAAACAGGGATCAAGGTCATCGACCTGATCGCTCCTTTTCTCAGGGGCGGTAAAATCGGCCTTTTCGGCGGTGCGGGGGTCGGAAAAACGGTCCTGCTTCTGGAATTAATACATAACGTGGCAAAGGAATACGGCGGCGTCTCCGTTTTCGGCGGGGTAGGGGAGAGGACCCGCGAAGGTAACGACTTCTGGGTGGAAATGAAGGAGTCCGGGGTTCTCGCGAATACGGGACTCGTGTTCGGTCAGATGAACGAGCCCCCGGGCGCGAGGGCCAGGGTGGCGCTTACGGCGCTCACATTGGCCGAGTATTTCCGCGACGAGCAGGGACAGGACGTTCTACTATTTATCGATAACATATTCAGGTTTACGCAGGCGGGCTCCGAGGTATCGGCGCTCCTGGGCCGTATTCCTTCAGCGGTCGGTTACCAGCCTACGCTCGCTACCGACCTCGGGGAGCTTCAGGAGAGGATCACGTCTACCGTCAAAGGGTCGATCACTTCGGTACAAGCTATTTACGTCCCTGCCGACGACCTTACGGACCCGGCCCCGGCGACTACGTTCGCCCACCTGGACGGCACCATCGTTCTTTCGCGTCAGCTGACGGAGCTCGGAATTTATCCGGCGGTCGACCCGCTCGATTCGACGTCGCGAATCCTGGACCCCCTCATCGTGGGGCAGGAGCATTATCAGGTCGCGCGCCGTGTTCAGGAGGTGCTGCAGCGCTACAAGCAGCTCCAGGAAATTATCGCGATCCTCGGTATGGACGAGCTCTCTGAAGAGGACAAGCTTGTCGTGGCGAGGGCCAGGAAGGTACAGAGGTTCCTCTCCCAGCCGTTCCACGTCGCCGAGCAGTTCACGGGCACGCCGGGCAAATACGTGCCCATCAAAGAGACGATCGCGGCTTTTAAAGAGGTCATCGACGGAAACATGGACGATGTGCCGGAACAGGCCTTCTACATGGTAGGGAACCTGGAAGAAGCGCAGGAGAAAGCGAAACAGCTCGTTTCCTGATCGAATGAATTTGAAGCCGGGGGCGGGCCCGGGCCTGCCTCTTGGTAATTAAGGCTCCGGTAAATAATAAAAGAGTCCTTGACTCCGAGGAGATACAAAATTGGCGGACATTCATCTGCAAGTAATAACACCTGTAAATCTCGTCGTCGACGAAAGGGTGGACGAGGTGGTCGCCCCGGGCGAGGCCGGTGAATTCGGGGTTCTGCCGGGTCACGTGCCTTTTATCACTATACTTGCCGAAGGGGAGCTCAGATACAAGAAGGGCTCACACGAAAAAAAGATGATAGTCGAAGGCGGTATCGCCGAGGTCAGGGACGATAAAGTCACTGTACTTACGGACAGAGTGATACTCGACTGACAGCGCCCCCTTTATTCCGTATTACCCCCCTAAATCCTGTTCAATATAGAGCTATTTGAACTATTTTTTGACTTCTGTATATACTTATTATTACCCGTCTAACGGAGGCAGTCTAATGGCGTCACCCGAAACAACTTCTCAAGGGTTCGTGTTAAGGAATGATAAAGGTACGACATGCGAGCTGATTATCAACAGACCCATGACGTATAACGCCCTCTCGATCGAATGCATGGAGGCGCTGACCTCGGAATTCGAGTCGCTATCGCGGGACGAAAACGTCAGGGTCGTAATACTCTCGGGCGCGGGGAAGGGTTTTTGCGCGGGGCACGACCTGAGGGAGATGAGGAGGAACCCGGGTAGGGATTTTTACGAGAAGACCTTCGATACCTGCTCTAAAATGATGCTTTCGATAATCGATTGTACAAAGCCCGTGATCGCCAGGGTGCACGGAGTCGCCTCCGCCGCCGGGTGCCAACTCGTTGCGACGTGCGACCTCGCCGTCGCGGACGAGAACGCGAGGTTCGCCACCCCGGGCGTAAACATAGGTCTTTTCTGCTCGACCCCCATGGTGGCCCTTTCGCGGAACGTCTCCAGGAAGCACGCGATGGAAATGCTGCTTACGGGGGATTTCATTTCCGCCGGGCGTGCGTATGAAATAGGCCTCGTCAACCGGGTCGTGCCGTCAGACGAGCTTAACCGCGCCGCATTCGAGTTTGCGGAGAAGATTTCGTCGAAGTCGCCGCTTACGCTCAGGATAGGCAAAAAGGCCTTTTACGAGCAGGCGGACAGGGACTTGCCGGGCGCCTACGAATACTGCAGCCGCGTCATGGTCGAGAACATGATGGCGAGGGACGCGGAAGAGGGAATAGACGCGTTTCTCGAAAAGCGTGAGCCCAACTGGAAGGGCGTCTGACGACCGTCTTAATATTTCCTTAACATTTCTCCGGTACGATCTTTCAGTTTGCATACTCGGGGGTCGGTTACGCGGACCCGGAGTGAATCTGCGCGGATAAAATCGGAAAGGTAACGGCGGCATCCTGTCCTTTTATATTTCAGTCACTTTTGATTATATAATTGTAGGTATAAGCACCTCATCGGCAGTGTGAAAATCGCCGGAGCCGATGAAATACATCGATACGGGTGAAAATATGCGTGTAATTTACGGTTTGGCCCTGGCGGGATTGCTGTGCTTCATGTTCTCGGACGCGTCTTTGGCGCAGCAGGATAAAGTCTCGCTGCCTTTCCTCATGGGGAGTAAGCAGATCCTGATAATAGGGGAGTCCTACGGGCAGGCCGAATCCGCTCAGTTCTTTTCGAAGACCGTAACCGAATACCTGAACGGGGGAGGTTGCCTCAAAGTCGGGCTCGAAATATCCTCAGATCAGCAGGAAACCCTCGACAGCGCAATGAAGGGGGATGTGCCCGTTTCTCAGATTCAAATAAACGACATTGTGGACAGCCTTACGTACAGGCAGATGCTTACCGACCTGAGCGGGCAGATAAGGGCGGGGAAGTGTTTATCCGTTCATGCAATAGACGCGCCGGGTTCAGTGCCTGTCACGAGGGACGCATGGATGGAAAAACAGGTCGTGAGCATGATGGGGGATACGCCCGTTGTCCTTCTGGTCGGCAACATCAGGGCGGTCAAGGATTCCGGGGGCGAGGATACGGGCAAACTGCTTGCCGAGCGAATAAGCGAAAAAACACCCGGAGTGGCGACCGTGCTTCAGCACTGGAGGCCCGGCCAGTGTGAGAACAAATCGGTCATATACATCAACGCAAAGGATGAAAGGGCCGGGACATATATTAAGGAAACCGTGAAAGATATGACACCCGACATGCCGGAAACGCCTGCCGTTATAGCTGACGGCGTGCTCGTATGGAGCTGCGAGTCGGAGGACGTCACTGAGAAGATCGACATCGACGACGCCGCTTCCGTGAAAGACGAAGTCGTCGTGAGCGAGGAGAAAACCGAAACCGTCGTAAGGAACGAGAAGGTGTTAAAGAAGATCAAGTGGGGCATAAGAAACAGGTACCCGGCTGTCGGGATGACCAAAGATGAAGCTCATCAGGCGCTGGGGGAGCCCGACAAAAAAGAGAACGTCAATAATGTGGAGAAATGGTCCTTTGAATGTTTCGACGAACAGGGGTACTGGCACACATGTTTCGTCCTGAGCTTCAAGGACGATATTGTCGTAAAGTTCCTTGACCTGGAATAAACAGCCGCGACACGCCGGGTTTCACACTCGGTATGACCCCGGTATACAGTTTATCGCGCGCGGGATTATTCTTACTGAGCAGTTGAGTTGTCTTCCGCTCCGCCCGTATCGGGTTCGATCTGGGCCGCTGTTTCAACCGGTAATTGCGACGCGCTTTTTGCCGGGGCGATATGATCGTATCTCGACCTTTCCTTGATCCTGCTCGCTTTCTTGGAGCGGCCTCTCAGATAGTAAAGCTTGGCTTTCCTTACTTTCCCCTTCTTCTTGACTTCTATCTTGTCGATCAGGGGCGTATGCAGCGGGAATATCCTTTCGACCCCGACTCCGTAAGAAACCTTTCTCACTATGAAGGTCTCACGGACGCCTCCGCCCTTCTTGGCTATGACGACGCCTTCGAATATCTGTATCCTTTCCCTGTCGCCCTCTTTGATCTTGTAGTGTACGGAGATGGTGTCGCCGGAACGGAAGTCCGGGAGGTCCGATCTCATCATGGATTTTTCGAGTTCGATTATTACGTTCATCTTACTTCTCCTGTCTCATATTGTACATGAAAATAATCTGTCGAGTATTACCGCCGCCGCTGACCTCACGGACAGGTGGTTATATCCCGTATATCCGCTTACCGGCTTCAGCGTGTAATCGGCGTTTTCCATTATCTCTTCTGAAAGGCCCCAGCCGGTCCCGAAGACCAGGAGAAAAGGATCGCCGCTATTGCTCATCATCGTTTCCCTCAGCTCTCTGTAACCTATCATGTTGTTTCGGGGGCGTGCGTCCGTTACGACTAGCTTGGGTTTTCTGCCCTCGATCCTTTCTATGTCCTTTACAGCGTCCCCGAGCGAATCCTTGATTATCACGAATTCCAGCGCCTCTGCCCTCGACTTGTTGAGCGCCGGCCCCTCTCCCTCTGTCCAGTGTCTGAGCACGCGCTCCGCGAGCTTCTGCTGCTCACTATTGGGCTGAACGAGATAAAATTTCTCGATCCCGTAAGTCTTTCCAGCCCTGGAGATATCGTGGACGTCCAGGTTCGTGAACGCCGTGGTTATAATCGTGAGCCGATTATTGTATACGGGATAATGCACTAAAGCAATATATGCCCTGAAAATTGGGCGTGAGGTCTTTTTCAAATCATTAACGGCACTTATATCGTCAAGAGAAAGCCTTGCGCTGTCGAGCAGCTCGGGTCTCCTGAGATACGTCTTCTTTATGCTCTCCTTCCTCCTCCACTCCCTGATCTCCTGATGGTTGCCCGACAAAAGTACTTCCGGGATTCCGCTGCCCATATAATTCTCGGGCCGCGTATACTGTGGGTGCTCCAGCAGCGAGTCCTTGAACGAGTCGCTTTCCGGGGACAATTCGTTTCCCAGGAATCCCGGAACGAACCTTGAAACGCTGTCAACGATCACGGCCGCGGCGTACTCCCCGCCCGAGAGCACATAATCCCCGATCGATATTTCTCTGTCGACGTAAAGCTCCCTTACCCTTTCGTCGATGCCCTCGTATCTCCCGCAGATGATGATAAGCTGCTCGTATCCGGACAGCTCACGCGCGGTTTCATCCGAGAATATTTCACCCCCGGGGGTCGTCAGGATAACGAGAGACTTTGGGCCCTTCAGCTTTATCTGCTCTATCGCCCTGCCTATCGGCTCGGGTTTCATGAGCATGCCCCCTCCTCCCCCGTAAGGCGCGTCGTCGACCGTCCTGTGCTTGTCTTCCGTGAAATCCCTGATGTCGTGCGTGTTGAGCTCGACTATATTCTTCTCCCGGGCCTTTTTGAAAATTCCGAAAGAAAAAGGGGATTCGAAGAATTCGGGGAATATGGTCAGTATGTCGAATTTCATTGCTAATTACTCCGGGGGTGGTGTGTTCCGGTTAGTCCTCGGTCAATAATCCTTCCGGTTAGTCCTCAGTTAATAATCCTTCAATCGGGGTGATTATTATCTTAGATTCCTTTAAATTAATTTCCTTAATTATAGGCTCGGAAAGGGGTATAAGCGCTTCCTTGCCTCCGTCTTTAACTACGAGGACGCTCTGCAGGGCTCTATCTATAAGGCCCTCGACCCTTCCTACGTATCGGCCGTCCTCGGTATAAGTTTCGAGCCCTATCAGCTCGAACCAGTAGTACTCGCCTTCCTCGAGCTCCGGCAGCTCCGACTTGTCGATGTATACGTTACGCCCTATCAGCTTCTCGGCTTCATCGATCGTCTCTATACGCTCGAGATATATAATCGCCGAGCCCTTGTCGAACCTGCACTCCGTGAGATCGAACCCGGCCGGTTCCTGTCCCGGGACCGTTTCTATGTAGATTCTTTCAATCGAATTGAGACTTTCAGGCCGGCGGCTGAACGGCGATAGCTTTAGACCTCCGGATAAACCGTGGGCTTTGGTGATCCTGCCGTATTTGATAAGCCCCATATAGAATGACGGGTGAAAACTACTCCAGGATTTCCAGTACTGCCCTTTTTCTCATTTTGGCAGCGGCTGCGCCTAGAATGGTCCTGATCGCTTTGGCTGTCTTGCCCTGCTTTCCTATGATTTTCCCCAGATCTTCGGGCGCGACCTTCAATTCGAGAACGGTGGTCTGCTCCCCGGAAACTTCACGAACATCGACCTTTTCAGGACTATCGACCAGCGATTTAGCGATGAAAGTTACGAGGTCAGTAAGCTTTTCCATAACATACACCTCCCCTGTATTGTATGACAATACTCATCATGTCGTTTCTATCCCGATACCGTTCCCGCCTCCAATCTAGTTTAGCTCAGATATTAATCTTCCTACCCTCACGGTAGGCTGCGCACCCTTGCTGATCCAATCCTTTACCCTGTCCGTGTTTATCTCTACATGATGCGGTTTCTTTCTCGGATCGTAATGACCCAGAATCTCAAGAAATTTCCCGTCACGGGGTGAGCGCGAATCCGTCGCCACAATCCTGTAGAAAGGGTTTTTCTTCGACCCTATCCTCATAAGCCTGATCTTAACCAAAATACTGTTACCTCCTTGTATACTCTATTGTAATTAAATTTACTCTGAATATTAAGTAGTTACATAAATTTCATCATTCTTTTTGCAATTTTACCCATTTTGCCCATATTCTTCATCATATTTCTCATCTGCATATAATTTTTTATCATCCTGTTAATATCTTCAACCCTCGTGCCGCTTCCACCGGCGATCCTCTTCCGCCTGCTGCTATTTAAAAGAGTATGATTCGCCCTTTCAGCGGATGTCATGGAGTTTACTATAGCAATCGTCTTTTTTATCTCTTTTTCGGCCGTTTCCAGGGCTCGGGGGTTATTCGCTATCTGTTTCATGCCCGGGATCATCTCGGTCATGCTGTCGAGCGATCCCAGTTTGCGCATTGCGAGCATGGCGTCCCTGAAATCGGCGAGGGAAAACTCCTTTTTCAGGAGCTTTTTCGCCATTTCCTCCGCTTCTTTATCCTCGAATGCCGCCTGGGCCTTCTCAATGAACGTAAGCACGTCTCCCATCCCGAGTATACGGGACGCTATTCTGTCCGGGTGGAATACCTCCAGGGCTTCCAGTTTCTCGCCCGTTCCGAAGAATTTGATGGGTTTCCCGGTTACCGACTTGATAGAAAGCGCCGCACCGCCCCTGGCGTCACCGTCCATCTTGGTGAGGACGACGCCGTCGATGTCGAGCGCGTCGTTGAAGCTCGATGAAACGTTAACCGCATCCTGCCCCGTCATTGCGTCGGCAACCAGAAGCACCTGATGGGGGTTCAGCTCGCTCTTTATTGTTTTAAGCTCCTCCATGAGCTCTTCATCTATGTGGAGTCTGCCCGCCGTATCGATTATCAACGTGTCGTAGCCGCCGAGCTTGGCTTCCTCGAATGCCTTTTTACATATATCTAACGGCTTGTCCCCCGGTTTGGTATCGTATATACCCGCCCCGACCTGTTTCGCGAGCACCTTCAGCTGATCTATAGCCGCGGGTCTGTAAACGTCCGCGGGGACGAGATAGGGGTTCCTTTTCAGATTATCCTTGAGGTGCTTGGCGAGCTTCGAAGCGGAGGTGGTTTTACCCGATCCCTGCAGTCCCACGAGCATTATTGCGACCGGCGGGGCTGATTTAAGGTCAAGCTCCGAGCTCTCATCGCCCAGGACCTTTATCAGCTCCTCGTGTACGATCTTGACGAACTGCTGCCCCGGCGACAGGCTCCCCATGACTTCCTGGCCCAATGAGCGGCTCTTGACCGATTCGACGAACTCCCTCACCACTTTGAAATTTACGTCGGCTTCGAGGAGGCTCAAACGTACCTCTCTCAGAGCGTCCTGGACGTTGCTTTCGCTAAGCTTTCCGTAACCCCTTACCCTCTTTAGAGTGGAATTTAATTTTTCAGATATTCCTTCAAACATAACCCTTCAGAAGACACAACCCCTCCGTTGAAAAGGCGAAGCAATTATTAATAGCATACTTGGGTATCGTTGTCAATTTGCTGCCTGCGTAACTTGTCTTCTTGCTTCGATTTTTGAAGGATTTTGGACAACGGGACGGGCATAATGCAGTGAAGCGGCAGAAGGAGATGCCTGCTACCCTGCCTTCAGGGACAATAAATAATTATTATCAACATTGCCGGCGGCGGGCTATGGCCAGCCCCGCGCTTATTCCTTTACGAGCCTGTAGATGATCCCGTCGAGAGAGCAGACGTAGACCTCCCCTTCTTCGTCACGCCCGAAGGACTGACAGGGTGAACTCGTCCGCTTTGGCGATTTCCGAGTTCTCCGTAACGCTCTCTCCGTTGAAACCGAGCGCCCGGATCGAGCCTGTCAGGAAATCGCCGTATATGAGCTTCCCGGAGAGCTCCGGTATCGAACCCCTGTAAACGGGTCCGGCTATTATTGTTCCGCCCTCGTCCCTGCCGTATTCGTGTATCGGCAGCTCGAGTCCCGATGAACTGCAGCCCGAAGGGGGTTCGAAACAGAGACTCCCTTCCATTATATTCCACCCGTAGTTTTTTCCGCTCTCGACGATGTCGATTTCTTCCCGCCTGCCCTGTCCGACGTCCCCTGCGAAGAGCATTCCGTCCGAGTCGTCGAATCCGAACCGCCAGGGATTGCGGAAACCATATGCGAAGATCTCTTCCCTGAACCCTGAAGTGTTTCCGGAGAACGGGTTTCCGGGAGGGACGCCGTAATTCTTTCCGTCCTCCGGATTATCGACGTCGATCCTGAGTATCGAGCCCAGCAAATCTCTCAGGTCCTGTGCGGTCTCACCGGACGCCCCCCCGTCTCCGACCGAGATGTATAGAAAACCGTCCTTGGGCCCGAATACGAGCTGCCCGCCCTTGTGGTTAGCTGAAGGCTGATTGAATTCGAGCAGTACCAGCTCACTATCCGGGTCGGCCCTCAGGGGGTCGCCTTCCCTCAAGCTGAAACGGGATACCACCGTCCTGTTGGGGTTTTCGGCGTTGTAGTTAACATATAGGAATCCGTTGCTTTCAAAGTCGGGGTGAAAGGCGAGACCCAGGAGTCCCCTCTCTCCTTCGTCGAACAAGACCCTGTCCTGTATGTCGAGGAAAACACTTACCTCTTCCTGCCTCGTGCTGTTTTCCGCAGAAAGACCGTTACCGCTCGATGCGGTTAGCGGGGTGACTGCCATGATGACGCCCCTCTGCTCTAAAACGAACAAGACGGTCCGTCCCGTCCCCGGCGTTCTGCAGATCCACCGGGCTCTCGAACGTCACGCCCGGGAACGCGTCTTCGAGCCTGAACGTTGCCTCTCCCCCTCCACCGCCTCCTCCGTTACCGTCTCCCGTGTCTGACGAACCGCACGATGCGATGAACACCGGAACGAGAAGCGCCAGGTAAATAATGCGGCATACCCTGTACATAACCCCTCCCCATACAATCAACTCAGGAGTCCAAATAACCTAATATCCGCTCGTACTGATTTAGCTCAGCGTCTCTCCGGGCTTGAGCGCGATAATTTCCATACCCTTAATATCTTTCGTTAGCTCCCTCAGCATGGCGGGCGTGCCCGTAAGCGCCGGGAACGTGCCGAAGTGCATCGGCACGACGTATTTTGTCGATATGAACCTGCACGCATAGGAGGCCTCGACGGGGGACATCGTGAACAGGTCCCCAATCGGTATCATTGCGAGCTCCGGCTTGTAGATCTCCGATATCAGCTTCATGTCGCTGAACACCGCGGTATCCCCGGAGTTGTATATCCTGAAACCGTTTTCGAGCTCTATCACATATCCGACCGCCTCGCCGCCGTATATGATAGACCCGTCCTCGTCCTGGATGCCGCAGCTATGGTCGGCGTGTACCATCGTGAACTTGATTCCGTCAACTTCCTGGGTGCCCCCTTTATTCATGGGCATTATATTCTCTACCCCCTTGGAATTCAGCCACGCGCATGTCTCGTATATCCCCACGACCTTCGGCTGGTGCTCTCTCCCTATGGAAACCGCGTCGCCTATGTGGTCGAAATGCGCGTGCGTTACGGCCATGATGTCGAGTTTTTTTACTTTCTTCAGCCCCTCCGGGCAGGCAGGGTTGTGCTCGACCCACGGGTCTATGAGTATTATCTTCCCGCCGGGGGTTTTCAGCGTGAAGGTCGAGTGACCCAGGTAAGTAAGTTCGAAACCTTTATTGAGCTTTCCCATATTTTCCTCCAAAGGCCTTTCAGTTTTGATATGATAATTCTAACCGCATGCGGGTTCCGATGGCAAACGGGCTTAGGCTCGGCTGTATAAAGCGTGATAGAATAGTCGGGATGGGCTTTGAGGTCTTCGAGCATACGGCGGATATCGGGGTCAGGGTCTTCGGGAGGGATTTCGCGGAATTATTAAAAAACGCGGCGCTTGCCCTTTTATCCCTCATTACGGAGGGGGGGTCGGTCAGGCCTGTCGAGGAGGTAGCGTTCGAGGCCGAGGCTGAGACCGGGGAGGAGCTTCTGATAAAAATGCTGAGCGAGATACTCTATATCCATCAGGTCCGGAAGATGGTATTCAGCGAAGCGGAGATAGAGCTTACAGACGGCTACAGGCTCAAAGGCAGGCTTAAGGGTGAAAAGATCGACCTGGGCAGGCACGAGCTCCTGCTCGACATCAAGGCGGCCACATATCATAATTTGAAAATCGAGAGAGTGAATGATAGATTTATGGCCGAAATAGTTTTCGATATTTGAAATAATTTCTTTCTGTTATAAAGAGTTATATGCTTTGTGCCTCGAATTTTATGAGGTGCGGAGCTCTATTCATGGAAAGCCGGGCGCGGGGTTAGCGGGCGGTATCCGACGGGACGCTTCCGTGTGTGCGCGGGAATTCCAGGAATTCATGGATATTATACGAACGAAATTTTGTGAACGAAACCGACTAAATTCAGGATCAGGTGGCCATGCTCGATTCCAAATACGTTGAAGAAAATCTCGAAAAAGTCGCAGCCGGAATGAAAGACCGCGGCGCGCCGTTCGACGCCGGGAGGTTCAGGTCTCTCGATCAGGAGAGGCGGCAGATCATAAAACGGGTGGAGGAGCTCGAGCATGAAAGGAACGTCGGCTCGAAGAGGGTGGGGGAGCTGAAAAGGGAAGGGAAGCACGGGGAAGCGGACAAGCTCCAGGCAGAGCTTAAAGTGATCTCCGACAAGAGTAAAGGAGCTTGGAATCGAGAGGGCGAAGGCGGACGATGATCTCAGGGATTTCCTTCTCGGTATTCCCAACATACCTCACGAATCGGTGCCTGTGGGAAGGGACTCTTCCGGCAACAGGGAAGTGAGAAGGTGGGGGGAGCCCAGGGTGTTCGGTTTTGAACCGAAGGATCACGTAGAGCTCGGGAAAATACTGGACATAATCGATCTCGACAGGGCCGCCAAGATCACAGGCGCGAGGTTCGCGCTTTATAAGGGGCTCGGGGCAAGGCTCGAAAGGGCCTTAATAAATTTTATGCTCGATATACATACGAGGGAGCACGGATACAAGGAGGTGCTCCCGCCGTTCATGGCGAACAGCGAGAGCTTTATAGGTACGGGCAACCTGCCCAAGTTCGCCGCCGATTTGTTCAAGGTGGAAGGAACGGATTATTACCTCGTACCCACCGCGGAGGTCCCGGTAACCAACATACACAGGGACGAGATACTGAGCGGTGACGATCTGCCGATAAAGTATGCGGCCTATACCCCGTGCTTCAGGAGCGAGGCGGGCTCATACGGGAAGGACGTGAGGGGTATAATCAGGCAGCACCAGTTCAACAAGGTCGAGCTCGTGAAGTTCGCCGCTCCCGAGAGCTCGTACGACGAGCTCGAGTCCCTCACTGCGAACGCGTACCGTATCCTTGAGCTGCTGGAGCTGCCGTACCGCGTGGTCGTTCTCTGTACGGGGGACATGGGGTTCTCATCGGCGAAGACTTACGACATAGAGGTGTGGGTGCCGAGCGAGAACACTTACAGGGAGATCTCATCCTGCAGCAACTTCCAGGATTTTCAGGCGAGGAGGGCGTCTATCAGGTACCGTCAGTCAGGTGGGGGGAAGCCCAGGCTCGTACACACGTTAAACGGCTCCGGGCTCGCTGTCGGAAGGACCGTCGTAGCGATACTCGAGAATTTCCAGGAACCCGACGGTACCGTCACCGTTCCCAAGGCGCTCGTACCCTACATGGGCGGCGTTGAGAGAATTACAACCTAGCGAGAAGGCCGGTCTCGATTATAGATACGCCGGAAGCGGGTTTGTAATGCTAATTTGTAACACTAATCACGCAGGAAGCTCGACGAAGAACGTGACTCCCCTTTCCTCGTTGGGGCTGACGAATATTTCCCCGCCGTGTTCTTTAATAATGCCGAAAGACACCGAGAGCCCGAGGCCCGTGCCTTTGCCTTTCGCTTTGGTCGTATAGAACGGGTCGAATACCTTATTGATGCTTGAATCGGGAATGCCGGGGCCGTTATCCTCAAACGCGATCTGAATGACGTTCCTCCCGCCGATGCCCCCTATGGGATCGGTTTCCTTTAGCCTGCTCCTGATCGTAAGCTGTCTCGTGTCGTTTATTTCGGACATGGCCTGCTGCGAATTAATAATAAGGTTCAGGAAGACCTGCTGCAGCTGGTTCGGGTCGCCTACCGTCTCGGGAAGGTCCGGGTCGAGGTCTTTTATCACATTCACCGAATTTTTTCTGAGCTCGTAGTCCGTAAGGCCGAGTGTCTTTTCCAATATGTCGTTTACCTGGATGACGTCTTTTTCAGGATTGTGCTTCCTTGCGAACGAGAGCATATTCTGTATCACTTTTTTAGCCCTTTCCGATTCGGCGTGTATGGCCTTGATCGCCTCCCTGGATTCGCCGGTCAGGTCGGGTTCTGAAAGCAGCATTTCGGAATACCCGATCACGACGGCCAGCGGGTTGTTCACCTCGTGGGTTACGCCCGAGATGAGCTCGCCGATGGCCGCGAGCTTCGCCGATTGCAGAAGCTGCTCCTGTAAATTTTTCCTCTCGGTAATGTCGAATATGATTGCGGTTAAGATGGGTCTTCCTTCGACCCTGCACGTGGATAAAGAGACCTCGGCCGGAAACTCCTCGCCGTTTTTATTTAGCCCCGTGATCTCCGACGTCGATGCCTTGAGGTGCGATAGCCAGCCATCTCCCCCTCTGCCCAGCTCCGCCCGTATCGTATCCTTGTACCGCTCGGGGAAGAGAGAGCTGAACTCCCTATTGATGATCTCTTCTCTGGGGTGGCCGAATATTTTCTCGGCAGCGGGATTGAAAAGGATGATCCTGCCCTCGCCGTCGACCGCTATAATCGCGCTCTTCGCCGTCTCGACGAAGCTCCTGTAGCGCTCCTCGGACTCTTTCAGCGCCTGCTGGAGCCTTCTCCGGGCGCTGATATCGTCGATTACCGACACGATCCCCAGCTGATGTCCGTCCTTATCCTTGATCGCGGAAGTTTTTTCGTACACGGGGAACGCGTCGCCGTTCTTTCTGAGTGCGAGCCTTTCTCCCTCCCAGCCTACCATAACAAGGGCTTCATATATCTTGCTGCTCACCCCGGAGGGGTCGTCGAGCGGATATAGAATATCGCTTTTCCTCCCTACGATCTCCTCGGGTTTATATCCGAATGTTCTCGTATGGGCACTGTTAATATAAATGATATTCCGGTTGATATCGGTAATTGTGACTGCCGAATTCAGGCTGTTCACCGAAGTCGAAAGGAGGAGGTTCTGCGCGGACTCGTCACCGCTTCTCGCCGTTTCGATCACGTTTTTCTGGCTGACTTTCTTCTGCGCAGCCGATGATTTTAAAAGCTTTTGTTTCTCAAGGGCTTTTAGCGCCAGGGTCGCGACGTACTTCATGTTTGCAGGTGCTTCCACATATCCGTAGACGAGGCTGTCGAGCGGATTGCTTGAACCGGGGCCGCCGTCCATGCCCGGCTCCGTGATCAATATTATTTCGGTGTTCTGAGAAATCGATTTAACGCGCGTGATTATTTCAGGGATCGAGAAATTGATCGTCGCGGTGTCGAGTACAGCCACTCCGTATAGCCTGTCCCTCAGATGCCCGAAGAACTCCTCCGCGTTTGTGGACCGGTCTATCTGAATGTCCTGTTTTCTCAGGATACGGTCGAGGTCCGTGAATAAATTTTCATTCAACCCTGCAAGTATATTTTGTTTATGCATTTTATCCATCACGAGACCTGAACGAAACAGCGGGACCCCGCCCGGAGACAGGTATGGGACCAATCCTCGGCAACCCGTATGAATACATCCCGATTTAACATGAACCCATCATCCAGGACATTTAAAACCGATGCCGTAAACCTTCCCTGAGCGGCTGTTGTCCATACTACCCGCTCACGGACTCAATCCAATAACGCCCCTTACGGATTATTCCTCCACCCTGCAATACCGGATTTCATAGTGCTCAAATTTCGTCCATACGCTTTGTACTCTTTTCCAGCTTGTTTGATATATAATGAAAAATCGGAGCGGCGATTATGCATATTATAAAAACATATAGAAACGCATAGCCAGCCTGTTTTTCCATACCGCCGATTTCCATCATATAAGACCGCATAAAAATTATTAGAACCGCAAATAAGAGAGATAACGGATACGAAAATAGTCGCCATGAACAAATAAGAAAAAGCACTGGATAGCGAGTCTCTCATCGTCCTCCCCGCTTCTCTTTATTCTTAGCTTTAATTATAGAGTAATTCCGGAAAACCTACAATTGCTATTGATTTAGAGACTTTTGCAGGGGGTTTTAAAGCTCTGGGTAAGCTTCGGACGGCTGGCGCGGAAAATCTATACCTCGAGGATATCCTTTTCCTTCTTCTCCATCCGCTCATTGATTTTCTGAATGAATTTGTCCGTAATCTCTTGTATTTTATTGAGATTCTTTTTAGCAGCGTCTTCCGGCACGTGTTTTTCCTTTTCAGCGTCCTTGAGCTTGCTGTTCATGTCCTTCCTTATCTGCCTCACTGCGACCCTGTATTCCTCGGCGAGTTTGCCTATGTGCTTGACGAGGTCTTTCCTGCGCTCCTCGGTCAGCACGGGTATGGCTATTCTGATAACCTTCCCGTCGTTGGCCGGGTTTATGCCAAGCTCGGATTTCATTATGGCTTTTTCGATACCCGAGATTGCGTTAATGTCCCAGGGCTGAATCAGAATGGTCCTGGCCTCGGGCGTGGATATGGTGGCCAATTGGTTTATAGGCGTCTGGGTTCCGTAATAATCTACCGAGATGTGCTCGACGAGCGCTGTCGAGGCCCTTCCGGTTCTTATCTTGGAGAGCTCCGACTCGAACACGTGCAATGACTTGTTCATTCTGTCTTCGGTTTCTCTGATAATCTCTTCAATGCCTGTCTCTTCACTCATTTTTGTCGCTCCTGACTTTCGTGCCGATATCCATGCCCATAACGGCTTTCTTAATATTACCGCGTTCGAACAGATTGAAAACGAGTATCGGTATATTGCCCTGCATGCATAACGACATGGCGGTCGCGTCCATAATCTTAAGCTCTTTTTGAATCACGTCCATGTAGGTGAGCTCTTTGAATTTAACCGCGTCCTTAAACTTTAGCGGGTCCTTGTCGTAAACCCCGTCGACCTTGGTCGCCTTCAATATGAGGTCCGCCCCTATTTCGAGAGCCCTCAGTGTCGCGGCTGTATCTGTCGTGAAGAACGGGTTCCCGGTGCCCGCGGCGAATATGACGACCCTTCTCTTTTCGAGGTGCCTTATAGCCCGCCTGCGTATATAGGGCTCGGCCACCTGCCTTATCTCGAGGGCGGACTGCACCCTCGTATGTAATTGTCTCTTCTCGAGCAATGCCTGGAGCGCAAGCGCGTTTATAACGGTGGCCAGCATCCCCATATAATCCCCGGTCGACCTGTCTATGCCGGTTTCGGTTCCCGCCACGCCCCTGTAGATGTTCCCGCCCCCGATGACGATGGCGATCTCGATACCCAGGCTCTGGACTTCGGCTATCTCATCCGAAATAGCGTCGAGCGCCTTCGAGTTGATGCCGTAGCCTTCAGGCCCCTGTAGGGCCTCTCCGCTGAGCTTTAGAAGTATCCTGCGGTATTTCGGTGCGGACTTGGTTTTCGGAGAATTCATTTTTTCCGTCATTAATCCAGGGTTTCACCCAGCTGGAACCTTACAAACCTTCTGACCTTGATATTTTCCCCGATCTTCGCGATGAGCGCCTGCAGCAGGTCGTTGATCTTTAATTTAGTGTCCCTTATGTATACCTGGTCGAGCAGACAGACTTCCTCGTAAAACTTCTCGATTTTCCCTTCAGCGATCTTGTCGGCTAAATTCGCCGGTTTACCCGATTCTATAACCTGGGCTTTCATTATCTCCTTCTCTTTCGAAAGCTCTTCTTCGGGAATGAACTCCCTGCTGACGTATCTCGGGTTTCCGGCCGCTATCTGCATCGCGACCTCTTTCGCGAAAGCCTGGAACTCATCGTTCCTCGCGACGAAATCGGTTTCGCAGTTTATTTCTACGAGTACGCCGATCTTCCCGCCCGCGTGTATGTAGGAGGTAATAGTTCCTTCGGGGGTTTCTCTGCCGACTTTTTTTGCCGCCTTGGCCACGCCCTTGATTTTTAGTATCTCTATAGCTTTATCGAAGTCGCCCGCAACCTCCTCCAATGCCTTTTTGCAGTCGATAAAGGGCGCTCCAGTCCTGTCCCGTATTTCCTTTACCATTTGTGCCGTAATATCTGCCATTTCGTGTTAAATTCCTCCTTGATTTCTTGCCCGAAGACTCTCTCCGCGATCGCGCTGCGGTTTACTCCACTTTATCGGTATGAGTGTATGTGTAAGTGTCTTCCTCTTCGGTGGTGCCTTTGGCCGGTGCCTTGGGTTTTGAGGGCTGCTTGTCTCTCGATTCAACATGCTGAGGCTGAGGCGCATCGCCCGGCTGAGCGCTCTCGGATACCGCAACGGAGGTAGCTTCCTCTTTAACGGATTCCTCTCCGAACTCCTTGAATACGAATACCTTTCTTTCGACGACGACCTGGTCGTGCTGCGGCTTCCTGACGACTTCACCCGCCTGGAGCTTCTGCTCGTATGCGTGTCTTCCTTCGACGCAGGCGTCGGAGATTCTGGACGTGAACAGCTTTATGGCCCTTATCGCGTCGTCGTTGCTCGGGATCACGTAATCGGCATCAGCCGGGTCGGAATTCGTGTCCACCACTGCTACTATCGGTATGCCGAGTCTCCTCGCTTCATGTACCGCGATGTGCTCTTTCCGGGTGTCGACGATATAGAGCGCCTGGGGTGTCCTTTTCATGTTAACTACGCCGCCCAGGAGCAGCTCCAGTTTCTGGATCTCTCTTTTTAACCCCTTTGCTTCCTTCTTCGGGAGCAATTCCATCTGCCCGTCCTCCTCGAGCTTCTTTAATTCGAGCAGGTAGTCAACGCGGGACCTGATTGTGTTGAAGTTTGTGAGCGTGCCTCCGAGCCAGCGTGTATTGACGTAAGGCATGCCGGAGCGCGTGGTCTCTTCAGCGATTATGCCCTGGGCTTGCTTCTTGGTCCCGACGAACAGTACCTCACCCCCCTCAGCGGCTACGTCCCTAACAAAATTGTAGGCCTTTTTGAAAAGCCCCACTGTCTGCTGGAGATCGATAATGTGTATGCCGTTTCTGCTCCCGAAGATGAACTCCTTCATTTTCGGGTTCCAGTGGCTTATCTGATGGCCGAAATGGACACCCGCTTCGAGAAGCTGCTTCATGCTGATTACCTCGTTCACCTGTTCGGTCGGCTGTATTTCCTCTGCCATTAAAATGCCTCCTGATTTATACCGATTTTTATTTGGGTAAAACGAACTTTATTAACATATAATGTAGCCTATTTCAAGTATCCTTTCCTCTTGTTTTGTAAACGATTTTGAAAAATGCTATGTTTTATACTTCTTAGATTCTACTCGAAAGGCTGGAATTTGAAAGACTCGCGATACTTGTTCATTGTTAACCCGGCTGCGGGACAGGGCAGAACGGCCGGCTTGTTCGGTTCTATAAAACCCCTCCTGGACGGCAGGAAAATACCGTTCGAATTCAGGCTCACCTCAGGGCCGGGGGAGGCGGAATCGTTCGCGAGGGAGGCGCTTTCCGGCGGCTTTACTCATATCGTCGCCGTAGGCGGGGACGGGACCTCCCACGAGGTGGTGAACGGCATCCTCGGGTCTTCGATAATATTCGGCGCTATCCCTTCGGGCAGCGGCAACGACTTTCCTAAATCGGCCGGTATCCCGCTTGAAACGGGAGAGGCCCTCGAAACCCTGTTTTCGGGACGCGTGCGCACGGTCGACGTGGGGAAGCTCGGGGACGCCTGCTTTATTAACGGTCTCGGCATAGGTCTCGACGGGGCCGTCTCGCACCGCTTCAAGAAGCTCAAGCATTTCCGCGGACAGCTGGGGTACATAATGGGCGCGGTTGAGGAGGCTTTCACGTTCGAGGGCTTCCGGGCGGAGATCGCTATCGGGGACTGGAAGTTCTCGGGCAGGCTTCTTCTGGCCGGCGCATCGAACGGGATATATCAGGGCGGTAAGTTCAGGCTCGCGCCGTGGGCCAGGGTGGACGACGGGCTCCTGGACTTTCATATTATAAAGGATATGAGCCCGATCGAGAGACTGGTGAAGATACCTAAAGTGCTGGGTGGAACCCATTCGGGTCTGGCCGAGGTGGAATTGAGGACCGGCACGGCGATGGAAATCACGGTCGAGCGGCGGCAGCCGGCTCATATGGACGGGGAGCCGTTTTATATCGATCCGGGCGCCCACAGGGTAGAGGTCGTACCGAAGGCATTAAGAATAATGTCGTCTGAGCGTTTATGCTGAGAACTTTCGTCTGCTGGATTGCTTTTATCATTTACACCGTGTTCTTCGGAATTTACGGTGTCGTACTGGCATTAATTTCCCCGCCCGCGGCGATTAAATACGCCGTGAGGCCCTGGGCGCGCATGATCCTGTTTACGGCCGGGGTGAAGCTCGACGTGGAAGGGCTCGGGAACATTCCCGGCGAGCCGTCCATCATCATGTTCAACCATGAGAGCGTATTCGATATATTCGCGTATATGGCCGCGCTCCCCATAGACTGGAAAGCGGTGATGAAAAAGGAAGTCGGAAATATGCCCTTCATCGGCTGGGTCGCGAAGATAGCCGGTCACTATTTCGTCGCGAGAGACGGTTCCGGGAGGGATACGAAAGAAGTCAAGAAGATCGTGAGCGGAATAAAAAAAGGACCATCGGTTATGATCGCTCCCGAAGGCACAAGGGGTACTGAAGGGAAACTCCTCCCCTTCCAGAAGGGGGGGTTCTTTATCGCCATGCTCGCAGGCGTGCCGGTTGTGCCGATGGTGATTACGGGCGGGCTCGATATAATGCCCAGGGACTCGAAGGTGCTCAGGCCTGGCACGATGAAGATCAGGATACTCCCTCCGATCGACGTAGCGAGTCTCCCTCCCGGAAGGGAAGGCAGGGAGGAATTGATGCGTATGGTGAGGTCGCAAATGGAAGAAGTACTCGACCGTGAGAAGGGGCATGCGCCCGCATAGGGTTAACTCCCCAGCCGCAGCCAGAGATTGTCATATACGTAATCTCGTCTATACTTAACCCAGTCCGAACCATTTATTGAGTAACTATGGCCGATAGTCTATAATTGATGAGCTGTTTGGCAGGGTTCATTAAAATATTACGAAACAAATATACATATACTCGATTTGAATCTGCGACCTTCTGAAAGATATACGGGGATTTGCGCATGGACAGGGACGCCGCGGGTAGGGGAGTATCGGAAGCAGGAGAGAAAATGGATATTCATAAATTAGCCGATCTTGAGCTAAGCACTATAATAAGTATCGCGGGAATGCCCCCTCAGAAAGAGCTCGTCAACCCCAGGATGCCTTCAGAAATGGCAAAAAGGGTAAGGGTGACGTTCAGGCCGCTGCCGAAAGATTTCGGAAACCAGATAGTCATACGCTTCAGGGACAAACTCGAACAGAAGCTGAAAGAGAACGGCGTCCAGCTAATACCCTGGGACGATGCCGCGGAGGTTCCGCCGGGGATCATTTCGAAGATACTGCGTACGAGGAAGGTCAGCAGCAGCATCCATGCGGTAGTGGACGTCAAAAGGGAGTATTCGCTTACCCGTAAATTATTCAGCGCGCTCGCCGAGAGAATTTACGTCCGCACCAGGAAGCCCGAGAGATCGGTAATGGAAATACTCAAGATAAGCGGATGGGCCGACGACTTTACGGCAAGATACGTGCAGGACCCGTTCAATACGCAGATAATCACCCTCATGCCGCTCGAGCCCGAGTTTGCCGACAAGGGCACCACATACGACAGGAAGATAGCGATCGGGCTTAAGAACCTCATCACCACGATGTCCGAGATAGTCATGGGGATCGCGCCCGACAGGTTCTCGCTCGTCAACATGAACCTCTCGGACTCCATATACCGGAACGAAGAGCTCGACGAGTTCGTCCTCAATTCACTCATACCGAAGATATACGCGCCTATAAAACCCCCCGTGCTTACGAGGTTCAAGAAGGGGGAGTACGATCCCTCGCATTCCGTTTTCCCCAAGCAGCTCGCCGACCTTGGGAAGCTCGTGGAGTCGACGTCGCTATTCCCCGAGGGCTCGAAGTTCAGCGAAAAAATTACGAGGGTTTCGCACAGGGACGTAGTCGAAAAGATACTGGAGGGGAGGACGGGCGTCTCCTACGGGTTCATCGCTATCGCCGAAGCGCCCAGGTACGAAGGCCCGGTTACGGTAACGAAAGAGGAGTGGGACGTATTTACCAAAGTCGAGAGTGTTAACGACGATAAGGTCAGAGAGAATAAAGAGGGCAGGTGGTACGTTAAAACGGAAATCAGAGGGAAGGAGATATATCAGCAAGTGCCCGATATATGGGTAGTGACTTCCCGCTCGGGGAGCAACAAGACCAACCTCGATCCCGATACGGACATCGTAAGGATAGGCCTCATAAAGGGGAAGCTCAATCTCGAGACCCCGAGGGGCGTAGACCTCCACAGGCGGGATATCAGGCCGTCGTTCGACACGTACGTTATTCTCGCGCAGGCCATAGCCGCCGCGCTCTACACGCCCGAGCTGATAAAGAACGGGCTCCCTATACTGCACTTCCACGGATATCCGGACCCTGCCTGGTTCGGACAGAGCGAATATTTCGCAGGGGCAACGAATCCGTCGCTCCCGTGCGGAACTGTCGAAGCGGCGCTGCTGAATTTTTCCGCGATTTATGAAATCGCCAACCGGAACGGGGAGGGCATCAAGATGCTCTGTCTCGTGGAAGCCGACCACGGCGTCAATATACTCGGGCTCGACAGGGACTATCTCGTGAAGAGGCTCCGAGAAGGCGTGCTCGAAGGGCATGTGATACTCGGGGGGAAACACCTGCCTGAGCTCAGGAGAACGAGCCATAAAGCTGAGATGGAGGAGCGCGGGCTTGGGAAGGCGGCGGGCTCTGTTAATTAAACCGATATTGCCAATTACGCCTCCTTCGGTATATTGTTGCCTGATTTAGAGGAACTCGTACTAGAAACCGCATCTTAAAGTCATCGGTAAATTCATAATGAACGAAGCTCGGAAAACAGCGAAGATATACCTCGGGCGCCACTGCAAGACGGAGTGGAACCTCGAAGGCAGACTCATCGGGACTACCGATCTTCCTCTCTGTGACGTCGGCTGGAAAGAGGCGAAAGACACGCTGCCGATAGTTGAAAAGTACGAATTCGACAGGATAGTATCGAGCCCGCTAAAGCGCGCGCGTGAGACCTCGCAGTACTATGCGGACAATCTGAAAATACCGCTCGACGTTCACCAGGGCCTGCGGGAGCTCGACCACGGCAGCTGGAACGGGCAGAAGTACGAAGACTTATTGAGCGACCCGTCCGGGAAGTTCAAGGCCTGGTTCATAGACGGGGATACGAGCATACCGATACCGAACGGGCCCGAGACGCTGGAAGAAGTCCAGGCGCGCATCAGGAAGACCGTCCGTGAGATCGCGCTCAAATATCCCGGTGAAAAGGTGCTCGTCATAATGCACAAGCACATAAGGTCCCTCCTCACCTGCTATCTCCTCGGAGAGAGCCTCTCCAATTTCAGAAAGAACATCAACGAGGCCGTAGAGCCCATCGAGCTCCCGGACGAAGACCTCGCTAAGCTCCTCTGATAAAGCCACGATTGAGCAAAATTCAGTATTCCGGCATCTTCTGGAAATATCACTCTAATTAAAGTATTTTTACCGGGAATGAGAAACCGGACATCTATCTCTGCATTCATTCTGTTTATCGTCACCCTGTATTTCACTCCGTCGGCATCGGGACAAGAGAAAGTCGAAGCCGTGCTTTCGGGTCACGCGGTCGTCCCCTTAATGTCTATATTGACCCCGCCCGGGGACGTTCCCGGGCATTTGCAGACTAGCGGAAAATACACACATCCGGATTCGAAGCGGAGGGACGATGTGGGAGCGATATCGGGGAAGGACCGTAATAAGCCCCGTGTAAAGGACGTTTTTCTGCCTGTCGAAGGGCAGCCCTTTCAGGGTTTTTCCGGCATTAAAATGCTGAAAGACGGGACCGCTGTAATAATCACCGACAACGGCTTCGGCACCGCCAAAAACTCGCCCGACGCGGTCCTTATGTTCCACCGGATCAAGATCGACTGGGACACGGGCGAGGTAAAGCTTCTAAAAACGATCTACTTACATGACCCCGACCGGATTATACCGTTCCGCATTACGAATGAGGCGACGGATAAGCGTTATCTCACGGGGGCCGACATCGATCCCGAGTCCATACAGGTCGACGGCGACTCGGTGTTCATAGGGGACGAGTTCGGGCCGTATATCATTCGCACCGACATGGACGGAAAGCTGACCGGGTTCTGGGAGCTTAGTATTAACGGTAAAACACTCAGGTCCCCCGATCACTACACGTTCCAGTCGCTTCCCGTACCCGGCCCGGTGACGTTCGATGTGAAGAAGTCGCGCGGTTTTGAGAGCATGGCCGTTTCCCCCGACGGGAAATACCTGTACCCGATAGTGGAAGCGCCTTTGTGGATCGAAGAGACCAAATCGTTCGAGAACCTGGACGGGACAAGCTACGTCAGGATTTACGAGTTCGATATTGAGAAAGGCGGCTTTACCGGGCGTTCATTCAAATACGCCCTCGAAGATAAGAATCATTCCGTCACAGATTTTAATCTCATCAATGACCGCACGGGATTGGTTGTAGAACGCGATCCCGGCGAGGGTGACGTGTCCCTCGCGTGTAACGGAGACAAGGAGAAAGCGGCGGCGGGGAATTGTTTCGACGACCCGGCAAGGTTCAAGCGGATATATAAGATCGATATGGGCGACGCGGACAAGGACGGATTCGTTAAGAAGGCCGCTTACATCGACCTGCTCGACATAAAAGACCCGGACGGCGTATCGCGGCTCGGAGTCAAGGGGCCCGTGTTCACTTTCCCTTTTGAAACGACCGAAGGCGTCGATGTATACGATCCGACTCACATAGTCGTTTTAAACGATAACAATTTCGGATTCTCGTCCGGGCGGACTCTGGGAAAGAATGACGATAATGAATTCATACTCCTCGAAGTCGGGGAATTTCTAAAGTAAGTCCCACTTTAATCCGTTCGCCCTGAGCGCACACGTAGTGTGCAGTCGAAGGGCTGAAGCACGCTGCCAACTAACGGTAGGAGCGGCTTCCAGCCGCGATTCTTTTCCATTCCCTCCTTTGTAAAGAACGAATGCGAGCGAGTGAGCATTAGGTCACCCTACTCCAGTGAGCACACAAGGGAATTAACTTCGGACTCAATGTTGGTATATCCGAAATAAGGGTTAGGGTGGATTTATCGTTTCATTTTATTAATTTCCCTCTCCCCTTGAGGGAGAGGGTTAGGGTGAGGGGTGCTTAATATTTTAAACCCGTTCGTCCTTTGCGGAGTCGAAGGGTCGAAGGGCGTCAAGCCTGAAACAAGGACTTATCTTGCAAATTTTTCTCATATGTGAGAAAATCTGAGGAAGAGGCATCAAATCACATTCTTAATTAAAGGAGATAACGAATTATGGCAAAAATGGATAAGAAAAACCTGGATAATCCTGACGAGTTACGCTCCTTTCCTATGGGAAGACTCGAGCTTGTCTCGGTGGCCGGGGTAACGTTCGGCCGGGCAACACTGGAGCCGGGGTGGAAGTGGTCTGAAAGCGTAAAGCCGATAGCCAAGACAAAGAGCTGCGAGGCCCCCCACATCCAATACCACATTTCCGGACGCCTGGCGGTTAAAATGGACGACGGCTCGGAGGCGGTATTCGGGCCGGGCGACGTATCGCACCTCCCTCCGGGGCACGACGCGTGGGTGGTCGGCAGCGAGCCCGTAGTGGTGATCGATATCAGCGGCATGTCCGAGTACGCCAAGAAATCTTAGTAGAGGCCTTTCGCGCGATCCTCCTCTCGCCGGTTCTGTTACACAATCAGTCCTACGGATTGGTCTATATTAAATTCCGATCTATAATCATATAGGGTGTGTCATGTTAAGGGTGTTCGTGCTCGGTTTGTTTCTACTCTTTATAACGGCATGCGGTTCTGCGGTCAGCAGCCGGGTCGGCAGCGGCTGTTATCCGTGCGATGATACTCACTGTGATTGTACTGGTGACGGTTACGGCGGGCCTTACAATCCGAAAGCACTCGATCTTTATCGTCCTGGAAGGTTTGAGGACCTGGACAGTCCCGGATTGTAGTGGAAGGGGCTCTCGCTATGATTCGCATTTCTTGCCCGATTAAAGGGTATGCGGTAGAATTTTGGGCGTCCTGCCTTAAGATTAATATTCGTATATAATCTCTTTAACCATTCCCCCGGAGGGCTGGCAGAACGGCTAATGCACCGGTCTTGAAAACCGGCGTCCGCAAGGACTTGGGGGTTCGAATCCCTCGCCCTCCGCCACTCATCTGCATTGAATTGGTGTAAGTTTTGAAGGCCCTCTATTACAGTGAGTCTATTGAGAATGAAAGAAGATCATCTTCACCCAGGAACCTCAAGCATCACGGATCGACTTCTTCCCGCCCGATTTTAAGAGAAAAGCAGGGTCACTTATTTCTCCCGCGCTATCGAGATTTCGCCATGCTCTGTGATATATTTGAGGTTGATCTCCGTCCAGGCTGTATGTCCGAGTGAGCGGGAATCGCCGCCG
>CAVWAZ010000029.1:0-14071 GCA_963752995.1 uncultured delta proteobacterium | reverse complement strand
GTCTTTTCAAGACTCAATACGTGATCTTGCCAATCAATTGGTATTCACTCTCAATGGTCGATCTATAGGTAGTGTAAGAAAGATTTTGAAAGCCGCTTGTAGCCGGGCAGGTATTAAAAATCTTCGATTTCACGACCTTAGACATACGTTCGCTACTAGGCTTGTATTATCGGGTGTCGATTTAGCGACCGTATCAAAGCTTCTAGGGCGCTCTACAATACAAATGACTATAAGGTAATTTTGAACAATATTTGACATGTACTGCTCCCCTTTTGCCAAGCTGGGATTAAGTTGGAATCATATAGAATATGTAGTGTTTAATTACAATTCTCCAGACCCTCTAGACTCTTTGTTTTCTTTCAAAATCTTACTTAATCTATGGTCCTATTATAGGGGGATCAGGTCAGGAGTAGCGCAGCTGCCTTATAAAGCATAAGGTTCATAATATGCAAAAATTAAATTTGTATTTATGGTTAATTCTAGCGAACCTATATTGAGATTCACAGAAATTTTGAGATATTCTCTTTACTGTTATATGAAACTTCAATTCCGGGTGTAGATGGTGTAGGGAATGTAGTAAAATAAAAAATGTTGATGCTGATCTCTCCCCACTAACTGATCAAGTATGAAGTAGGGTCTATTAATCTTGAGCAAAGGAGCAGTCGTGAAGTTACTGATACGATTTGCCAAATTAGTAAAAAAGATACTGCCAAACCGATTTCATTATAGATATGATCAATTATATAGACGCGCGGACAGAATCTTGTGCGCGATCCCGTGGTTCGGGAAGAATTTCTTTTGTCCTTGTTGCGGAATGTTTTCTTTTAGGTTTCGCTCATACGGCATCAAGTTGAGGCCTTACGCTCTTTGTCCAAATTGCAATTCACTCGAAAGACATCGTCTCTTGTGGCTATACTTGACTAATAAAACCAATTTATTTAAAGATCGTCTCAGGGTATTACATATAGCTCCTGAGCCTGTTTTTGAAAAAACATTCAGGACTCTGGAAAATCTGCATTACATCACTGCGGATTTGAATCCCGTACGTGCAATGGTGGAAATGGATATAACAAACATTGGATTCGAGAATGATTGGTTTGATGTTATTTTATGCTCCCACGTATTAGAGCATGTTCCGGATGATCGAAAAGCTATGAGTGAGCTGTACAGGGTTTTAAAGCCCGGCGGATGGGCGATTTTACAGGTTCCAGTAAATCTGGAAGAAACGTATGAAGACTCCCGGATCATAACACCCGAAGAAAGGGAACGTCATTTCGGCCAAAAAGACCATGTTAGAGTCTATGGACTTGATTACAAAGATAGACTAGAGCAAGCCGGTTTCAGGGTAAAAGTAGACAATTATATCAATGAGCTAGGAATTAATAAAATAAAGCTTTATAGCTTAAGTAATGATGAGAAAGTATATTATTGCACCAAGACATCTTTCTGATAAAGCAGTTCATGGATATTTTCACCGCTCTAAATATAATCCGACTGCGAAAACGTTAACCTACTTCGCCAATGGGTCAGGCCAGAGGTCGCGGGTTCAGGTCCCGTCGTCCCCGCCAGTCTTTATTGCCGGTACAACTACCGGCACAGAGTGTTATTCTATAGCACACTTTTACCCTTACTTCTCAAATTATTAATAATCTTGTATTATTTTTCAACATTCCATAACGCGCGTGCGCAAAGGACCACGTCGGTCTGCTCACGCAGGAGGAGGGGGGAAATGATCGGTAAAACCATGGATGCGGTATTCAAACCGGCCGCCAGGGCACTTGAGAGGAATTACATGAACGCCCTGGGGGTGAATAGCACTATGGCGATTGCCAGGGCCTACAACAGTCTCAGGTACGGAAGCAGCCACGAGCAGAGGAAGAGGCAGTATCGGGAAAACTTCTCCGAGCTGATTGCCGAGAACGGATATCCTGTCGCGCCCGTGAATGAAATGAAAGACGGATGGGTGATCGATACTTCGGGGAGGCTTCCTTATCTCGAGGAGCTTCTCAGGGAATCAGGCGAGATAATAGATGAGCGGGGCGGCGAAAAGCATCAATTTTACAGGAGGCCTTTTTTTCAGGACCTATTTATCGAAGATTACTTCCCGAGGTGCCCATCTATACTCAATTTCGCAACCTCTTCCGACGTGCTGTCGGCGGTATGCAGCTACCTCGGCTTCATACCCACGCTTTCTTATTCCAAACCCTATGGCGTCAGACTCATCGAGTCCTGGAATAAATTCGATGATAATCCCGACGCTCCGCCCAGAGAGAGCCAGCTCTTTCATCTTGACTACCACGATAAGCCGATGGTCTACGTCATAGTCGTTTTGAGGGAGGTCACGATGGAGAGGGGGCCTTTTTGTTTCCTGCCAAAGTCCGTGTCGGCGAAAGCCGAGGCCGGTCTCGTTGATTACCATACAAAAAAGGGCGGTCACCGTGTTACTGACGAGAGGATATATACTGTCGTTCCCGAAAGCGAATTGGTAAAGCTGTGCTATCCCGCGGGGACGGTGTTGTTCATTGACAGCAGCGCGTGCTTTCACTACGGGAGCCGTAACGCGGTGAAGCCGCGCCACCTGATGATGTTCGCGTATGTCTCCACGATAAGGACGGATTTCGGCGATATAGTGCTGAGGAACATGAGATACCCGGTCGGGAAGCAGGACTCAAGACTGAGGCGTATGGTGCTGGACAAGGAATATTGATAAGGGGCGGGATAGCGCCGGTCCGTCTGGGAATCAAATGGCGGCGCGGGAGGAGAAATGATCGGTAAAACCATAGACGCGGTATTCAAACCTGCCGCCAAAATCCTCGAGAGGAATTACATGAGCGCCCTGGGGGTGAATAATACTACTGCGATTGCCAGGGCCTATAACAGTCTCAGGTACGGGAAATATCATGAGTACAGGAAGCGGCAGTATAGGGATAATTTCCCGGAGCTTATCAAAGAGAACGGAAACCCTGCCGCGCCCGTGAATGAAATGAAAGACGGATGGGTTATCGATACTTCGGGGAGGCTTCCTTATCTCGAGGAGCTGCTCATGGAATCGGCTGTGATAATAGACGAGCGGGGAGGCGAAAAGCAACATCTTCGATGGAGGCCTTTTTTTCAAGATATATTTATCGAAGATTACTTCCCGAGGTGCCCATCGATACTCAATTTCGCAACCTCTTCCGACGTGTTGTCGTCGGTATGCAGCTACCTCGGCTTCATACCCACGCTTTCTTATTCCAGACCCTACGGCGTGAGGCTCGTAGAGTCCTGGAATAAATTCGATGATAATCCCGACGCTCAGCCAAGAGAGAGCCAGCTCTTTCATCTCGACTACCACGATAAGCCGATGGTCTACGTCATTGTCCTTTTGAGGGAAGTCACGATGGAGCGGGGGCCTTTCAGCTTCCTGCCCAAGTCCGTGTCGGCGAAAGCCGAGACAGGTCTCGGTGATTACCATACAAAGAAGGGCGGTCACCGTGTTACCGACGAGAGAATGTATGCGGTCGTTCCCGAAAGCGAATTGATAAGGCTCTGTTATCCCGCGGGGACGGTGCTTGTTCATCGACAGCAATGTGTGCTTTCACTACGGCAGCCGTAACGCGGTGAAACCCCGTCACCTGATGATGTTTGCGTATGTCTCAACAACAAGAACAGATTTCGGGGACCTCGTGGTGAAAAATATGAAATACCCGACTGATGGCGGGGACTCGCGCCTAAGACGAATGGTTTTGGATAGGGAATATTTACCAGGATAAGACCGCTCATGGCCGATTGGCAGCGGGACGACGGCGTGCGGTATCAGGTTCGAGAGGAGACGGTTTGACAGGCATGATGCTACTCGTGAATTCAGAATAGAATCCGCCCAAAGATAATTTAGTGATAAGGAGGGGAAGACAAGCCGGCGGTCGCGGGTTCAAGTCCCGTCGTCCCCGCCAGTCCTTATTCCTACGATTTCCGAAATATATACCAACGAAAACGTGTTTCCGGTATAGTGTCGCTATGAAAATTATGTTCTTTATTCAGGACCTCGGGTTTGGAGGGGTCCTGCGCCAGGTCTCGCTGCTGGCGGCGAATCTCGCACGCAGGGAGCACGATGTCTCCGTGATCGCCATGTATCCGAAAGACGATACCTGGCGGGGGTTGTGGAACGCCGATTCCATCGATATCGGCACACTTTTCTCCCGGAAGCCGTACGGGGACATTCCCGGCCCGATCACGATGCTGAGGGCTGTATCGCGGTTAAGGCGTTTCTTGAAGAGAGAGAGAACGGAAGTTCTTTACTGCTTCGGCGGCAGCGCAGCGATGCTCGTCTCGTGGCTCGCCGCCCGGACACTGCCCGGAACGAAGCTTGTCTGGGGCATCCGCGGGTCAGGTGCCCTGCTCAGGCTCGGCAGCGATAATATTAAGTACAAAGCCGTTTTTCAAATTCCAAAATACGTATCGTCATCCGTGCCTCTGGTGGTGTCGAATTCTGAAGAGGGATTGTACGTAAGGCAGAACATGGGTTATAAATTTGTAAAACATCTCGTAATACACAACGGTATCGATACGGAGAGGTTTAAGCCGGACACGAAGGCGCGTAATGAGCTTCGACGGGCGTGGGGAGTCTCGGAGAAGGAAGTACTCGTGGGCATCGTCAGCCGTATAATTGAAGCCAAGGGGTTCCGGCTGTTCCTTGAGGCCGCGTCCGCAATCACTAAAGAGCGAAAGAATCTGCGGTTCGTTTGCGTCGGAGAGGGGGATGAAGATTATAAAAAAAGAATGGTGCTTTTGAGTAAGGACCTGGGGATATACGACCGTGTAATCTGGGCCGGTTTTAGAGAGGACATGAACGCAGTTTTTAACGCGCTCGATGTGTTATGCTCCGCTTCTTACGGGGAGGGCTTCCCGAACGTCGTAGGGGAAGCCATGGCGTGCGGCGTGCCCTGCGTTGTCACCGACGTGGGCGCATCCGCGGAAATCGTTGGGAAACTCGGAGTCGTCGTGCCGCCGGGCGATGCGAAAATGCTCGCCGAGGGCCTCGAGAATATCCTGAACATGCTCCCGGATTTCGATTCAACGGATTTACGCAGGAGGATCGCCGAGAATTTTTCCGTTGAAAAGATGGTTGAAAGGACGGAACAAGCTTTGAAAGAGGTTTTAAGCGGCGGGTAGATTTGCATTATATGAGCCGTCTAAAAACTCCCATAATATAATACAAAACGGTGCGCCCCTTCTATGCATCAATCGGGATGATGCGAAGTGGTTCTTCGGCTGTGCCGCAATTCTCCGCTCACTTGGACAGTTTAGTGATATGAAGGGGAAGGATTTTCGCGGACGACGTGGTGTAAGGCTCCCTTCTTATAACACGGAGGGTGTTACCCTGGCACCACTGCCTGACCATCACCTCGCCCCCGGGATAGGGAATAAGAGCGTTGACTACCGTATCGATGACGGCTTTATCGTCAACCTCGCCCACACGAGGGCTCACGACTATATTCACCTTCGGGAGCCCGTCTACCTCTTCTTCCGCGAACTGGTAGTCTGTAGGGCCGCCCCCGAACCTGCCGGGCAGGACCTCCTCGATTACCCTGAGCAGCTCTGTCCCGAGGAAGGTCACTCCCTCGCTCGTGAGTTTTTCATAGCTTCTGATATTGGACAAGTGCGTACCGTATCCTAGCTCTCCTATCCGGCAGCCGCATTCCCTTGACTCAAGATTTCCGTAGTCGTCGCTCTCCACGTTCAGCATGAGCTTCGGGCAGAGCGGAAGGACAGACGTATATATAAGGGCTCCGACCTTTCCTCCGCCGGTCCCAACTTCCTTCGTACGCTGGATCACCGCTATCTTATCGGTGAGGAGGTGGACTTCGTCCAGGTGTATGGGGTTCGCGCAAGCAAGCCCCATAGTGCCCAATTCCGTCATCGAGTAGTGACAATGGGCCCTGCTGCCGGTTTCTCTTATTATCTTCGCTTTCGCCGGTGTGAGCGGTTCGCCTCCTCCCGGGAAGAAGGTGCCCGATATGTCGAACCCCTTTTCCCGGGCGGCGAGGCATACCCTGACCGCGGCGCTCACATTAGTATCCAGAACAGCCGGTTTGCCTTGTCTTCTCTTCGTCTCGAGCCAGGCGGCGACCTTGTGAGCCTCGTTCAGAGGCACGTGCTCGGGCACGGGCATGGGATTGGCGAACATCCTGCTCGCAAGGATGCTGTATCTCGTGAAGATATAGAATTTGAGGTTTTTTAAATTGAGCGAAAGCGCGGTCGGCGAAAACCACCGTTCGAGCGGACTCCCGAGCTTGGAATAACGGAGTGCGAGTTTCATGCCGACGGCCACGGGCGGTATCTCCCGCCATGCTCCCCGGGGATTCGCGGTCAACCCGAAGGTCTCAAGAAATAAACGGAAGTACGCCGCTTCATGGGTGAGCAGATCGAGGTCTATGATTATCCGGTTCCCCCTGCTTCTCGACCCGCCGCTCCTGGCTTCGTAGAACTTGACCAGGAACGGGTTGTCGAAATCATGGGGCAGGGTCGGGAACTCGAGCCCCGGGCGGCGGACGGGCTGCCTGCCCTTGAATTCATTCAGAGTGAGGTAAACGCCTGAGTCGTAGATTTTCGAGAGTGATCCCTCTATACCTTCGCTCTCTACAAGTTTTACAAAATCCCCGTACTCGATCCCCGCGTGCCTGAGGAGCTTAAAATACGGGCTTCTCGGATTATCGTAAATCCCCAGCTTCAGTATGCGCAAAAAGGACTTCTCCCTGTTTTGCAGCTGACTGGTAATCATATTTCTGCAGACTTCCGGGGGCAGGGTGTGACGGAAGAAATCATTGAGCCCCCATGCGTACCTGCTGAAAATTTTCAAATCATCGAGCATAGCGGTATCTGAGACTATCGTATACAAGCGTTAAACAAGCATTTTGGTGCTATGTATGAACCAGGATAATATATCCGAGAATATCTAATATTACTAATGTGTTACCAATATATGCTTATTTAGATTCTTGCATAATGATCTAACGTCGTTTGATTTCTTATTCATAACTATTAATAATGCTCTTAGATTGCGAGGGGGAGTGTTAATGAAGGAACTTTCTATTGCCTACACGCCGGACAGCGATGATTTGTTCAACTACTACGCCTGGGAGCACGGCCGCGTAACGCTGAGCGCCGAAGGCTATAAGCCCGTTTTTTATCGGAATCACATAATCGACCTCAATCATGCGGCACTCGAGGCTCGGCACGACGTAGTAGCCGTCTCTTCAGTTTTCTACCCTCGGGTCGCCGACCGGTACCGTATACTTTGCGTCGGGAACAGCGTGGGGAGGAATTTCGGCCCCGTGCTCGTTTCAAAACGTTACAAGTCGGCCGGGGATCTCCGCGGAAAGCGGGTCGCCGCAGGGGGCCATCCTACCACTGGCAGCGTGCTTGCATTGATGTATTGTCCGGGTATCGAGCTCGTGGAAATGCCATTTGATTCCATAGTCGACGCGATCGCCGGGGACGAAGTGGATGCTGGCGTTATGATACACGAAGAGATCATCCACTACACGGAGCGTGGGCTTGACCGCATATGCGATCTCGGCGCCCTGTGGTGTGAGGACACCGGGCTCCCGCTGCCCGTGGGGCTCAACCTCGTCAGCAAGAGGCTTGATATGGAGCTGGCGCGCGATATTGCCGCCACGTGTCAGCGCTCTCTCCTCTGGGGATACGAACATTCGCGGGAAGTCTATTCCTTCGCGAGTAAATTCGGCAGGGGGATGGCGAAGGAACACATCGAGATGTTCAGGATAGAGGATTTTCTCCGCATCTCTGAGGACGTCCGTGAGGCGATGAAAATAATGTTCGGGCGTGTCGCATCGATGAATCTCGGGCCCGAGATTGATTCGTTCGAAGTGATAGAGGGAATCGAGAATCCCGAGCGCCTGCTTGTCAAAGACAGCCGTGTGTCTGCATGATTCCAGCTTATGGGTATATATAGAATCTATAGTGGCGAAGACAATAGATCCCATATCGAGAAGCTTCCGCCCGAGAACCCGTTCTGGAAGTCCGTGAAGACGGCCTCGACCATGTTTCTAAAGGAGTTCGCACCCGGCACGTACCTCGACTGGCATCCCGCCCCCAGGAAACAGATAGTCATCATTCTGACGGGCCGGCTGGAAAATACTTTCAGGGACGGGAGCACGCATACGTTTAATCCGGGAGACGTCCGGGTCATTGAGGATACGACGGGGGAAGGTCATATAACGCGCGTGGTCGGAGACGAACCTGTGCTTGTGGCGGTTGTGCCTTTGGATACTTGATCCCGTTTTTCCAACGGACATATAAACTGAAGTGATTTCGCGCGAACGGGGCTGAACGGTTCCTCCGCCATACGGACACTTGAGGATGTTTATGGCCTAATTTGGCATTCGGGTCGATTTCTGTTGTAGACTTAGTCATCTTCAAGATTACGCACATCGTTCCGAAATTGGTGATTATACGAGCCGAAAGAGAAAAGAGCTTCCCGCGATGACCTGTATGGCCCTGGCATTGATAGAAGAAAGGTGTATGACTGCTCGAAGCATTTTGTACAAAATCTTCATGATCTTCATCGTATATCTCTTTCTGCTCCCGGTTACGAGCCCCGCCTCCCAGGAGCATAAGGAGTACAATACCCCGCCCGATAAGGACGGGCCGACCACCGTGTACATCGGACTCTATATGCTGGATATAATTAAACTGGACCAGCCGAGGCAGATGTTGAACGCCAGGTACGCCCTGTCCCTTCACTGGAAAGACCCCAGGGAGGCGTTCGAGAGCCCGGATCAGAAACCGGACATTGTTATAGGAGACGAGATCGGGGAACGCATAAAATACATGTGGTGGCCCGACCCGCAGATCACGAATCAGCTGGGCGCGATAACGGAGATAAACAAGAGGCTGCTCATAGAACCGGACGGCGATATATTCTATTCCTCTGTGTTCGTGGTGGAAACGGCGACGACATTAGAGTTCCGCAAGTTCCCGTTCGACCGTCAGATTATAAGGGTCGAATTCGAGTCCTTTTCATTTCCCAAAGACGAGCTCGATTACAAAGTCTGGGGCGAGAGGACGGGCGTCAATCATAATTTTCAGAACGACGAATGGATATCTACACGAGATGTCGTCGACGGCGGGCATAAGGAGGCTCTGGGAATCGGAAGCCGACGACTGGTCATACGTCAGCTTTCACGTTCCTCTATTGAGGAGGACCGCGTATTATTTGTGGAGAATACTATTTCCGTTCTGCTTTTTTATACTCCTCTCGACGTGCGTATTCTGGATGCAGAGGGAGTCGCTCGACAGGCGGGTGAGCATCGTCGCCGCTTTCGCCCTGACCGCCGTGGCGTTTAATTTCGTCGTATCGAGCTTTTTCCCGAACGTATCGTATCTGACTATACTGGACACGATAATATTGTCCGGATACCTGATGTGCGGCGTTACGATTATTTCGGTCATAAGCTTCGAGTTATTCAAGCACCGGGGAAAGCAGAAAATATGGGACTACGGGAACGTCGCGGCGAGGTTCGTCTTCCCTCTGCTCTATATGCTGATATGGTATTCCATCTATTATACGTTTATGAACAGCAGCGAGCAGATCGTATACCTGATCGATCACTCCTAGAAACCAGGTGAGCCGGGGGCAATATTCCCGACGTCCCCGCCGATTTTTTAAGACTTAGGGCTGCTAAGTATTCATTCCACTGGTTTTTTTTGCGCCCGCCCGGCGATTTCGATAAAGCCTCTATCTGATAAACCCTCTGGACTAGGAGGGATAAATTTGTTTTAATGTAACTTGTTGCGGGTGCGTAGTTTATAAACCGCCGAGACAGGGGGATATTAATATGAGAAAAGCATTTATCGCACTGATAGTTATACAGCTTTTCGCCGTGACTGCGGGCGCGCAGGCCCCGGACGAGGCGAAAGCGGTAAAGGACATTAATCTCAGGTTCCAGGTGCTGCTCTACAGGCTCTACGAGCTTTCGAATATGAACCTCCCCAAGGGTACGAACGCCGCGAACGGCATGTGGAGGGACAAGGTCGCGGGCGACCCGAAACTCGAGAACCTGTATAAATTCCCTATCACGGGGCTTACGGGCGACGCGGCGAAGCTCGCCGAGGTGTTCGGCGTATTCTACGCCGGCACGTACCAGGCATTCACGGATAACGCCAATATAGACGGGACCTGGGCCGGCAAAGGCTCCATATACAGGGCGGCGCTGGGAGAGGCGGGGGAGAAGGTGTACGGCATCAGCTTCAATATTTTACAGTCGGCGGGCGGGGACGAAGCCGAAAACAAGAAGTTCGCCACCGAGGCGCGGAATTCAGCGCGGGCGCTCATCAGGACCATTGACAAAAACGGGCCTGCGACGAACGGGACGTTCGCGAACAAGCGGATAGCGGTGTCAGCTTACAAGGCTGCGAGCCATGCGCTTCAAAAGATCGACCAGCTCTTTTTGGGGGACTACAGCGGACCGGGCGGGCCCGGCGCGAAGGTGATGAGGCAGGTGTTCGCCGAGATAACGACCATACCGACCGTGCTCGAGGGTCCGTGGCTCTCGCCGGCGTGGCAGCTCCAGTTCCAGTACGTGTGCCTCACGGGCTCGATAGTCATGGAGAAGGTTTCTCCGCCTGAAAAGAACTGAGAACTTCCGTCTCCGAAACGAATGAAGGTCAGAGAAATTATAAAGATAATTGAAAGGAATGGTTGGCACTTAGTACGACATAAGGGTACGGGTCATAGGATATTCCATCATTCGACCAGAAAAGGTATAGTTATTGTATCAGGTAATTTAGGTGACGAAGTCCCAAAAGGTACTTTAAGTGCTATTAAAAGACAGGCGGGGTTGAAATAAAATGGAGAAAACATATTTAGTGCTATTTGAAAAATCCAATACCGGATACGCGGCCCATGTGCCCGACCTCCCGACGATCCTGGTCACTGGAAAGACTTTGGAAGAGACTAAGCAGCGTGCTATGGAAGCAATAGGAATATATAAAGAGGAAATGCAAGCCCTTGGGATTTCGCTTCCTGAACCTGCTGTAATCGCGGATTACCTTACCTACCGGGAAGCATCCTAATCCCCCCATCCACTGCGGGACTACTTTTTTTCGGCCGGGGCTGCATTAGACAGGCAGGAGAAATATTCCTTCAATACGGAATTCCTATTTGCGGCCGGCACGCTGCCGGACTCCGTGACCAGCGCCGACGCCTTCAGCTTGAATTCGTCGTTGATCTCGCCGTCATAATCCTTGAGCGCTTCCGCCAGCTGTTTCGTGAGCTCGGGGTCGAACCCCTGGCTCTGGGCGCATCCCGCTGACGTGTTCTCGGGGTCGGATACCTTCGAGAACTTGACCTCGTCTCCCTTCCAGAAACATCCGGACGTTACGCATACGATGCAAATCAGGGCTATGAGGGTGAATAAGCCGGCTCTATTCGGACGAGTTGTTTTCATAATCCAATTCTACAGAAATCTCCGGGGTTGTAAAGACCGGGAAGCCCCGGCCCTCCGTATTACTGCGCCAGGGAGCTTTCGAGGCACGAGATGTACTGCTGGAATACGGCGTCGCTTTCGGAAGGCTGTACGTTTTCCGACTCCGCAATGTCCTTGCTCGCCTTTTCCTTGAACGAGTCGGTTATCTTGCCGTTCGTATCCCTGAAAGCCGCCGCGAGCGACATTATTACCGCGCCGTCGAGCCCGAGGTTCTCGGCGCACGTGGCGGATACCTCGCCCGGGTCGTACACCCTGCCTGTCTCTGCTGCGGGCTGGGCGCAGGCAGCGGCTAATGCAAACAAGCAAACTGTGACTGCCGTATGGAAACGTGATACGTCCTTTCGCATTGCGGTCCCTCCTTTCCAAATAATACAATCAGAAGGAGGGTTGTAAAGGCCGGCTCACGTGCATGAATATGAATCAGACTGTATAAATCTTCCGAAGGGTCGGGCAACAAATACATATATATTCAAGGGACCACTATCCCTACGCAGTCGAGGGCGAATTCTTCGCTGTCGATAATGATTCTGCCGTCGGGCAAGCCGAATTCCGCCTCGCCCTCTACGTCCTCACCGACCGGGATGCCATCGACGGTCTCTATGATGATGGTCGCCGCATCGGCATCGATCACGGACCCGTTGAATATGTCTTGGCATTCGAGCGTGAAGCAGTCGGTGTCCGTGCAGTTATCACCGAAGACGAACGTCGTAGTATCGATTACCTCGGCCGGGGTTACTGTATCGTCGACTATATCGCAGAAATATGGGAGGCAGACGGACCCTGCCAGGCTCGTCGCGGGGCAGCTTAGATCGACGCCGAACGTACCGTCACATTCTGGAGGGAATCCTGTGGCCGAAGGCGGGGTGTTGCTACCATTGCCTCCGCACCCTCCCGTTACCATGAGTGCGATCATTGCTATCGAGGAAATTAGTACGATCAGACCTGAAGTGCGGTAGATTAATGCGTCCCCTGCGTTTTTCATGTCCACCCCCGCTTAACGTATTGTTTGAGATATACAATCATTAAGCAAACGAATAATTAATTATAACTCGATTGAAGGGGATATTACAATGGGGGACGAATAAAGTCGGATTGGATTAAACTTACTTCTTATTGCTCAATCTTTCGCCTTCTCATAACCAAAGTGCCGGTAATCAGGAGTATCCCAGTTAGCGCAATTAATCCCCATTGGTTCAGGGTCGGTATTCCGGCAGTTCGTGTCTCGACAGTGGCTATGATTATACCCTCTCCGAATCCTCCGAGGGGGCCCTGCGCCGGATCGGCATAGTCGCTTAATACTATGCGGTCACCGCTTGTGGGGTCTATCCTGAAAAGACTGTTGCTGTTGTTTCCGTTTACGAGAATATTGCCCGAGTCCTCAACCGCAATCCCCTGCGCGTTAGTTTCGGTAATTCCCTGCGCGGAGTTATCGAAATCCGTGATAAGCGTTCGGAAACCATTCGCAGGGTTGACCCGTACCACGCCGGAAAAAACGGTGCTGTTCAGGAGCGAATATATGACGTCCCCTGCGCCGGGTATTGTAAGCCACCTCGAAAATCCAATCTGGCCCTGAACCGGGTCTCCGAAATCGCTGACGATAGTCCGGAATCCCGTATCCGGATCTACCCTGAATAATAATCCGCCGTCGTTGTTCAATCCTCCCAACTCTGTTATTACATAAATGGCTCCGTCCGACCCTTCAGCCACGTCAAAAGGGTTGCTGGCCGTAGGTCCCTGTCCGTTATCCGACAGGTCGCTGACCAAAGTCCTGTTGCCGTTATCAAGGTCAACCCTGAACAAACCCCCGGAGCTGTTCGGGGCGTCCCTGTCAACGACGTAGAGATCTCCGTTGCTGAATAGAGCTATACCCTGGGGCAAATCCCCGAGCGGCCCCTGAGCGGGGTCCCCGAAATCACTCACGATGGTCCGAAGTCCTAACAACGAATTAACATGGAACAACAGGCCCCTGTCATCGGTACCGGCATCGTCATCCATGACCAGCAGATCGCCGTCGGGCAGCATGGCAAGGTCGTGAGGTTCCGAGCCTAGCGGTCCCTGTGCAGGATTGCCGAAATCAGTGAGCACCGTTCGGAAGCCGGTGACCGGGTTTATGATAAATAGCACACCCCTGTCGTCCGTTCCGACACCCGTGCCCGTATCCACTACCAGAATATCGCCGACGATTATATCGGCCAGCACAGTCGATGCGTATCCGAAAAGAATAAATAATACAGTTGTCACTAACAGGACTGATGAGCGGTCGAATCTTTCGCGAAATGAAGATATAGGCAGGGAGTATAAATTCATGATCCATCCTCCATGAATATATATTAACTTGGCTCTATTATATCACGTCTGACGTTATATTGATATACATCTTAACCCCCCGTTTATTAACGCGTTCAGCGCGTGTTTCTGTCCACCTCTTATAGGGCTCGATCGAGATGGATCAATTAAGTGGTATCGGCGCTGTGCATCTTGACGCAGGTTTCGATTGGTCATTGCATGAACGGATTGAAAAACGAGATCCTGAAATGAATTCAGGATGACGTACTAAAAAGCCCGATACGCTGATATTCCAA
>CAVWAZ010000028.1:0-8831 GCA_963752995.1 uncultured delta proteobacterium | reverse complement strand
GAATAACACTATGGCGCTTGCCAGGGCTTACAACAGTTTCAGGTTCGGAAGCAGCCACGAGCAGAGGAAGAGGCAATATCGGGAAAACTTCTCCGAGCTGATAGCCGATAACGGATATCCTGTTGCGCCCGTAAACGAGATGAAAGACGGATGGGTGATCGATACTTCGGGGAGGCTTCCTTATCTTGAGGAGCTTCTCAGTGAATCGGGCGAGATAATAGATGAGCGGGGAGGCGAAAAGCATCAATTTTACAGGAGGCCTTTTTTTCAAGATATATTTATCGAAGATTACTTCCCGAGGTGCCCTTCGATACTCAATTTCGCCACCTTTCCGACGTGCTGTCGACCGTGTGCAGCTACCTGGGATTTATACCCACGCTTTCTTATTCCAAACCCTACGGCGTGAGGCTCATAGAGTCCTGGAATAAATTCGATGATAATCCCGACGCTCCGCCCAGAGAGAGCCAGCTCTTTCATCTTGACTACCACGATAAGCCTATGGTCTACGTCATAGTCGTTTTGAGGGAGGTCACAATGGAGAGGGGGCCTTTTTGTTCCTGCCAAAGTCCGTCTCTGAAAAGGCTGTGAGGGGTCTCGGTGATTACCATACAAAGAAAGGCGGTCACCGGGTTACTGACGGGAAAATTTATTCGGTCGTTCCCGAAAGCGAATTAAAAAGGCTATGCTATCCCGCGGGGACGGTGTTGTTCATTGACAGCAGCGCGTGCTTTCACTACGGCAGCCGTAACGCCGTGAAACCACGTCACCTGATGATGTTCGCGTATGTCTCCACGATAAGGACGGATTTCGGCGATATAGTGCTGAGGAACATGAGATACCCGGTCAGGAAGGAGGATTCAAGACTGAGGCGTATGGTGCTGGACAAGGAATATATATAAAGAACATTATCGAGACCGCTATGAGGAGTGACTGTGAAGAAGCTATCTATTGCCTATACCCCCGACAGCGATGATGTATTCAACTTCTATGCATGGGAACAGGGGCATGAACGCTCTGCGGGGGCGGCTATGAGCCGGTTTTTTATCGAAACCATATCATCGACTTGAATCACGCCGCACAGCAAGGGCTCTATGATGTGGTTGCCGTCTCGTCAGTTTTCTACCCCGGGGTTTCCGACAGATACCGGATACTATGCGTGGGGAACAGCGTGGGGAGGAATTTCGGCCCCGTGCTCGTTTCAAAACATTACAAGTCGGCTGGGGATCTGCGCGGTAAACGCGTGGCAGTCGGAGGTCATCCGACCACAGGCAGCGTGCTGGCGGCGATGTACTGTCCCGGTATCGAGCTAGTGGAAATGCCTTTCGATTCGATAGCAGGCGCGATTGCCCGGGACGAGGTGGATGCCGGAGTCATGATTCACGAGGAGATCATACACTACACGGAGCGCGGGCTTGACTGCATATGCGATCTCGGCGCCCTGTGGTGTGAGGACACCGGGTTTCCTCTGCCGGTGGGGCTAAACCTCGTCAGCAAGAGGCTTGATATGGAGCTGGCGCGCGATATTGCCGCCACCTGTCAACGCTCTCTCCTTTGGGGGTACGAAAATTCCCAAGAAGTCTATTCATACGCGAGCAGATTCGGCAGGGGCATGGCCAAAGAACATATCGAGATGTTCAGGATCGAGGACTTTCTCCGTCTTCCGGAGGACGTTCGCGAGGCAATGAAAATAATGTTCGGGCGTGTCGCATCGATGAACCTCGGACCGAGGCTCGATTCGTTCGAGATAGTCGAAGGCCTGGACAGCCCCGAACGCCTGCTTGTAACGAATGAAATCATGGTGTCCGGGCGTTAATTCCAAACCCTGTGTATGGGAATATATAGAATTTATAAAGGCGATGACGATATATCTCATATTGAAGAGCTTCCGTTGCATGACCCGTTCTGGGAGTCGGTGAAGACGTCCTCGACTATGTTTTTCAAAGAATTCACACCCGGCACGTTTCTCGACTGGCATCCCGCTCCCAGGAGACAGATCGTCATCATCCTGTCCGGAAGGCTCGAGCATGACGTTCCGTGACGGGAGCAGACATACGTTCGGCGCGGGGGATGTCCGCGTCCTGGTGGATACCGCGGGCGAAGGCCATACGACACGCGTTCTCGGGGATGAAGCGGTGCTAGTCGCAGTTGTGCCGCTTGCTGATGCGGATAATTGATCTCCGATAAATGAAATTGATCTCACTAGAGACGTAATTCTCGGTCGAGATTAAAGGAGACGAATGATATGTTCACCAGAATCGTGGAAACAGCATTTATGCCTATAGCCAGGGTCTTACAATATGATTACGTTGAGAAACCCATGCGACCATTAGGCACCAATAATACGATGAAAATCGCGCGGGCCTACAACCGCCTCGTTTACGGAAAATATTATGAATACAGGAAGGATCAGTACCTCCATCATTTCAATGAATTGATTCGCGAGAACGGACAGCCTGTTTCCGCGGTCAGTGAAATTAGAGACGGCTGGGCACTAGACAAATCCGTGACATTGCCCCATCTTAAGCAACTCGTGAACGACGCCGGTGAGATAATAAAAGAGCGCGGTCGTGTAAAAAGGACGGATTTCGGAAGGCCCTGGTTCCAGGAGATACCGATCGACGATTTATTCGTCAAATATCCGTCTCTCCTGGATTTCGCTACATCCTCGGATGTTCTCTCGACAGTCTGCGGGTATCTGGGCTTTGTCCCCGTCCTCTCCGCCGCTCTGCCAAACGGTCTCAGGTTTAACGAATCCTGGGCCGGGCACGACGACGCGCCGCCCGGATTCTTCAGAGGGAGCCAGCTGTTCCACATCGATTACCACGACACGCCGATGGCATACGTGATCGTTCTATTGAACGATATAACAATGGAAAACGGCCCGTTCTGTTTTTTTCCAGATACGATCTCTCAGAAGGTGACAAAGACTCTCAACTACAGGACCAGAGGAAAACCCCATCGGCTCACCGATGAAGATGTGTACTCAGTTGCTCCCGAAAGCAAGCTGATCAAGGTGTGCTACCCTGCGGGGACGGTTTTATTCCTTGACCCCAGCAGGTGTTTCCATTTCGGGAGCCGGAACGCGGTGAACCCCCGTTACGCGCTGATGTATGCGTTCGTGTCTCCGTGCAGGACTGATTTTGGCGAGGTGCTCCTCAATAGAAAGCTATATCCGGTCCACGACGGCGACTCCCGTTTGAGAAGAATGGTGCTTCAAAAGAATATACGGATAGGCGGATTCTTCTTGCGGATAGTCAGACACATGGGTGATAATTCAGCATCGATTTTTGCTGTGACTGGCGCATCGTAACCCCCCTTCAGGCTATTATTGATTGTGTTTTGCGGGGGCGCTGAATAATATCCTTATACCCGCCGGAGTCATGCCGGCCGGGATTCGAGAGCACGTTACGATACATTATGTTAGATAACTTGAGGATGTTCGCGAGATACGCCTGGGGGCTCCACGGGTACCTCAGTCATAGGCTCACCCCGGAGGAGTGCCGGCGTATGCTCGAAGATCAATTGAAATCGAGGGAACGGTCTTTCCTCCGCATCGTCGAGAGGGGGATATCTTCTAATCCCAGGAGCCCGTATCTAAAGCTCCTTCGACACTCGGGGGTGGAATACGCGGACTTCGCGGGGCTCGTGCGGCAATACGGCGTCGAGGGGAGTCTCACGCATTATATGACCTCGGTATTTATATAAGTCTCGACGAATTCAAGAGGCGTGTTCCGATACGCCGTCCGGGCCTTGAAATAGAGACGGGCCCACATGATTTCGATAACCCTTTTCTGAGCAAGCAATACAGCTCGCGGACGAGCGGCTCGCGCGGCCAGTCCACGCGAGTCATCATGGACCTCGACCTGCTCGAGCACGACGCCGCGTGCAATTATTTTATGCTCAAAGCGTTCGAGGTCGAAGAAAGGCCCATAGGTATCTGGCGGGAGGTGCCGCCCGTAACTACGGGCGTAAACGTGCATGCTCCGCCTGGACGAAACTCGGGAATGACGGTCGAAAAGTGGTTCTCCACGAGCAGGCTCGGAACTGAGACCCGAAGTCGTTCCAGTTCCTTTTCTTCACCTACTATACGATCTGTGCCAGCAGGATATTGTCGAGACCTTTGCCTTCGCCGACATACGCTCCGCTCGAAAACGCCCTCGAAGTGGCGCGTTGGCTCGCATTAAAAAAGGCGGACGGCACGCCCGCATTCTTCGACACGCAGGCGAGCGCGGCTGTAAGGGCTTGCATGGCCGCCAGCGGAAGAGGGGCTCGATATATCCGGCACCTGCTTCTGCATTGGCGGGGAGCCTTATACGAAAGCCAAGGCGGAGGTAATATCCGGAACGGGGTGTATGGCGCTAAACCGTTATTCCATGGCGGAGCTCGGCAATATAGGCATCGCCTGCGCGGATCCGGAGGATTTTGACGATATGCATATTTTCACCGACAAAGTCGCCGTGATACAGCGTCAAAAGTCCCTGGGCTCGGGTGAGATGAACGTCGGGGCCCTCGTTTACACGACTGTTCTGCCAAGCTGCCCCAAGCTTATGCTGAACGTGGAGAGCGACGACTACGGCGTCCTGAAAGACCGGCGTTGTGCGTGCCCGATAGGAGGGCTCGGGTTTACGACGCACCTCTCGCAAATACGCAGTTATGAAAAATTGACGAGCGGCGGAGTGACCTTCCTGGGGACGGAGCTATTGCGGCTGATCGAAGAGGTCTTGCCGAAGCGGTTCGGGGGGCATCCCACGGATTATCAGCTGGCCGAAGAAGAAGAGGGAGGGATTCCGAAAGTTGATATCGTCGTGAGTCCCCGTGTGGGTGTCGTCGATGAAAACGCCGTAGTGACGGCCATGCTTCAAGCCCTCCGCGCATATCCGGGGGGGGACGTCATGTCTGAACGATGGGAACAGGGCCAGACCCTGCGCGTAGTCCGCCGCGAGCCCTATACCACGGCTTCCGCGAAAATCCTGCCGCTCCATATTCTCAAGACGAACGTGGATTAAAAAGCGGCTGTTCATGTCGGCAAGCCGTTCCGCGGGTGTTTCCGAGTGTTCCGCATCATTCGGAAATATATTAAATAGCCCAGGGCGGTTTTGCTTTTAGAAGATATTCGGATGTAAACTTACTAACACCGCCTGTTGAGGCGCGCCTGACAGGTTCGAATGATAATACAGTCCGAGAGAGTAGAGAGCTTCCCGCGATGACCCATACTAATTCGCTGCCGCCTGCAGGCAGGTGTATAACCGCTTCGAGCACGATGTACAAAATCTGCATGCTCGTCATCGTATATTTCTTTCTATTCCCGGTTACAAGCCCCGCCTCCCAAGAGCATAAGGAGTTTAATACTCCGCCCGATAAGGACGGGCCGACCACCGTGTACATCGGACTCTATATGCTGGATATCATTAAACTGGACCAGCCGAGGCAGATGCTGAACGCCCGGTACGCCCTGTCCCTTCACTGGAAAGACCCCAGGGAGGCGTTCGAGAGCCCGGATCATAAACCGGACATCGTTATAGGAGACGAGATCGGGGAACGTATAAAATACATGTGGTGGCCCGACCCGCAGATCACCAATCAGCTGGGCGCTATAACGGAGATAAACAAGAGGCTGCTCATAGAACCGGACGGCGATATATTCTATTCCTCTGTGTTCGTAGTTGATACGGCGACGACATCTGGAATTCCGCAAGTTCCCGTTCGACCGTCAGATTATAAGGGTCGAATTCGAGTCCTTTTCATTTCCCAAAGACGAGCTCGATTACAAAGTCTGGGGCGAGAGGACGGGCGTCAATCATAATTTTCAGAACGACGAATGGATACTCCACGAGATGTCGTCGACGGCAGGTATAAGGAGGCTCTGGGAATCGGAAGCCGACGACTGGTCATACGTCAGCTTTCACGTCCCTCTATTGAGGAGGACCGCGTATTATTTGTGGAGAATACTATTTCCGTTCTGCTTTTTTATACTCCTCTCGACGTGCGTATTCTGGATGCAGAGGGAGTCGCTCGACAGGCGGGTGAGCATCGTCGCCGCATTCGCCCTGACCGCCGTGGCGTTTAATTTCGTCGTATCGAGCTATTTCCCGAACGTATCGTATCTGACTATACTGGACACGATAATATTATCCGGATACCTGATGTGCGGTATCACGATCGTTTCCGTAATAAGCTTCGAGTTATTCAAGCACCGGCGGAAAGCAGAAAATATGGAACTACGGGAACGTCGCGGCAAGGTTTGTCTTCCCGCTGGTCTATGTATTGGTATGGTATGCGATATACCATGTGTTTATGAATAGCAAAGAGCAGATCGTCTACCTGATCGATCACTCCTAGAAACCGGGAGAGCCGGGTAGATAAAATTCCGCTGTCCCCGCCGATTTTTTAAGACTTGGGGCCGCTAAGTATTCATTCCACTGGTTTTTTTTGCGCCCGACCGGCGATTTCGATAAATTCACCGGACTGATAAACCCTCTGGACTAGGAGGGATAAATTTGTTTTAATGTAACTTGTTGCGGGTGCGTAGTTTATAAACCGCCGAGACAGGGGGATATTAATATGAGAAAGGCATTTATCGCACTGATAGTCATACAGCTTTTCGCCGTGACCGCGGGCGCGCAGGCCCCGGACGAGACGAAAGCGGTCAAGGACATTAATCTCAGGTTCCAGGTACTGCTCTACAGGCTCTACGAGCTTTCGAATATGAACCTTCCCAAGGGGACGAACGCCGCGAACGGCATGTGGAGGGACAAGGTCGCGGCCGACCCGAAGCTCGAGAACCTGTATAAATTCCCTATCACGGGCCTTACGGGCGACGCGGCGAAGCTCGCCGAGGTGTTCGGCGTATTCTACGCCGGCACGTACAAGGCTTTCACGGATAACCCCAATCTGGACGCTACCTGGGCCGGCAAAGGTTCCATATACAGGACGGCGCTCGGTCAGGCGGGGGAGAAGGTGTACGGTATCAGCTTTAATATATTACAATCGGCGGGCGGGGACGAAGTCGAAAACAAGAAGTTCGCCACCGAGGCGAGGAACTCCGCGAGGGCGCTCATCAGGACCATAGACAAGAACGGGCCCGCGACGAGCGGGGTGTTCGCCAATAAGCGGATTGCGGTGTCCGTGTACAACGCGGCGCACCAGGCGCTGGAGACACTCGATCAGCTCTTCGCGGGCGACTTCAGCGGGCCGGGCGGTCCCGGCGCGAAGGTGATGAGGCAGGTGTTCGCCGAGATAACGACCATACCGACCGTGCTCGAGGGTCCGTGGCTCTCGCCGGCGTGGCAGCTCCAGTTCCAGTACGTGTGCCTCACGGGCTCGATAGTCATGGAGAAGGTTTCTCCGCCTGAAAAGCAGTGAGATGTTCACGGCACCGGGGCGTCGGATTCTTCGGGGCCCCCGGATTATTTTTTCTCGGCGGAATTAGACAGGCACGAAAAATATTCTTTCAATACGGTATTCCTTTGCGGAGCGGGTACGCTGCCGGACTCCGTGACGAGCGCCGACGCCTTCAGCTTGAATTCGTCGTTGATCTCGCCGTCATAATCCTTGAGCGCTTCCGCCAGCTGTTTCGTGAGCTCGGGGTCGAACCCCTGGCTCTGGGCGCATCCCGCTGACGTGTTCTCGGGGTCGGATACCTTCGAGAACTTGACTTCGTCTCCCTTCCAGAAACATCCGGACATTACGCATACGATGCAAATCAGGGCTATGAGGGTGAATAAGCCGGCTCTATTCGGACGAGTTGTTTTCATAATCCAATTCTACAGAAATCTCCGGGGTTGTAAAGACCGGGAAACCCCGGCCCTCCGTATTACTGCGCCAGGGAGCTTTCGAGGCACGAGATGTACTGCTGGAATACGGCGTCGCTTTCGGAAGGCTGTACGTTTTCCGACTCCGCAATGTCCTTGCTCGCCTTTTCCTTGAACGAGTCGGTTATCTTGCCGTTCGTATCCCTGAAAGCCGCCGCGAGCGACATTATTACCGCGCCGTCGAGCCCGAGATTCTCCGCGCACGTGGCGGATACCTGGCCCGGGTCGTACACCCTGTCGGGCTCTGCGGTCGTTGGAGCACAGGCGGTTGCTAATGCAAGCAGACAAATTATGATCGCTGCCGTATGGAAACGTGAGACGTCCCTTCGCATAACGGTCCCTCCTTTCGAAATAATACAATCGCTATGAGGGTTGTAAAGGCCGGCTCATTAAGGATGAGGTTCGATTAATTGCAAGTTCCCGGGCTATGGAACCGGGCCCGATACGCAATCGAGTCCGAATTCACTTCCGTCGATCTCAATCGATCCGGTTATGGAGAATACGAACCCTGTCTCGCCCTCTTCATCCTCTCCGACAGGCATACCGTTTATCTCGTCGAATGTAATGGATGCTTCCTCGGCGACTGTCCGCGCACCCTGTTTTAGATCCATACATTCGAGTGAGAAGCAGTCTGTCTCGGCGCAGCTCCTTACGAAAATGATATGGAAGCTGTCCACTTCACCCGGCGGCTCGGTCGAATTGTCCAGGATGCCGCAGTCGTAGCTGTAACAATCGAAGTCGAGAAAGCTCCCGGCGGGACAGCTGAGGTCGATATTCGGTGAGCCGCATTCGGGAGGGAACCCTGTGGCCGAAGGCGGGGTGTTGCTGCCATTGCCTCCGCACCCACCCGTTACCATGAGCGCGATCATTGCTATCGAGGAAATTAGTACGATCAGACCGGAAGTGCGGTAGATTAATGCGTCCCCTGCGTTTTTCATGTCCACCCCCCGCTTAACGGATAGTTTGAGATATACAATCATTAAGCAATCGAATAATTAATTATAGCTAGATTGAGAGGGA
>CAVWAZ010000027.1:0-39537 GCA_963752995.1 uncultured delta proteobacterium | reverse complement strand
CTCAGGGGGGCAATCGGGGTGAAGGAGGAGTCGAGCGGGGTCGCGCGCTCGTATGATTTCATGATCACGAATAATACGCTCTCGAACAAGGCGCTCGACATGGAGGAGGCCGAGACGAAGGCGCTCCGGTTCTGGGCGAAGTGGCAGGGGATAGACGAGCCCGGGCACGTGATCGAGTACCCGGACGAGACTTCGAGGTGAGCACTCTCGGGTGAGGAGATGGAGAACGTGCTCCGCGCGAGGACGCTCGAAATATCGGGGAGGTTCGAGCAGATAATGAAGGAGAGGATCGTGAAGCGGATGGCGCCCAGGCTGGCGAGGGAGGATATGGAGAGGATATTGGAGGAGATAAGGGGGGAGTAAGCGAGGAGGAGGGAAGGTAGAGATAGTGTGGGTTGTGAAGGGACAAAGGAAGGAGAAAGACTGTTTTTTTTATCCCTCTTTTTTTCCTTCCTGAAATGAATTCAGGACAGGGATGAAAAGAAGGGAAAGACTAAGCAAGAAAAACGGCAAAAATTTATTCTCTTCTTTGTCTAGATACAAAGAAGCAAAAATCATCCGACTACAGAATTAGCTAAAAATCTCATGTACTCGCTAAATCTTCCAATTCTACCCCAGCCCGTGGAAGATTTTTAACGCTCGTACAATCGATTTTCTTAACGCAAATTCTGTAATGTCGGGGGAAAGACTTCCTGGATTGATATGGTTAATGAGGTAAACCCCCACCCGCACCCTCCCCCTTAGGAAGGGGGAGGGAATTTAAAAATGCTGGATTCCCGATTTGTTTTGGCTTGTGCTGCCAAGGTACCGGGAGAATGAAGTGTATTTGCATTCAGTCCGGGGCGACCGATTGCGCGCTTGCTTGCAATCGTTATTCGGGAATGACAACAATAAATAATTGTGCTCCTTTCCCTTATAGAAGAGATGGAAATTTAAAGAGAGAATATTATTGTGAGCGGTGGGGTCGCGGCAGGATGCCGCTCCTACGGATACGGAGATAGAATGAAGGAGAAAGAGAAGAATGAAACAGGGGTTGAAGAGGAGTTTGGATAAGTATTACGAGGAGCTGGATGCGCTCGCGAGGAAGTACAGGGCTGACATCCACAATACGAAGACCGACAAGGGCCTGAGCGCGTTCGGGAAGGAGAAACAAGCCGAGATGCTCAAAGGGGAACTCATGGAAAAGGTGAGAGCCCTGAGGCTCAGGTTCGACGAGGACGTGTCCGGGAGGCTCGCGAATATCGGCGACGCGCTAGGCCGCCCGATGCCGAGAGGGCGCGGGTGAGGACCATTAAGCAGAAGCTCGCCGAAGGGGAGAGGTTCATGGGGCAGGAGAGTTTATTTTACGCGCTCATGGGATCTATCCATGAATTGCGGGAAGATCTCAGCAAGAGCACATTCGTGAGCTCCGTGTCCCGGCTATCGAACGAGGACATGTCGCGCGTCTTCAATGACGCGGTTGAGAGGAGGGACACCAGGCGGCTCGAGTGGCTGAAGGACGCGGCTATGCTCACCGGCAGGGACTCGGCGGCTCTCGTAAGGAGCGTGGACGCGCAGATCGAGCAGATCGAGGACGCGAAGCTAACATCGGAGCAGAGGATGCTGGAGTCGACAGCCGGGGAACTCGCGAAGCAGAGGGAGCTATTCGGGTACAGCGTCGAGCGCGCGGTCGGGAACGAGGGGGAGTTCGTGGATTTGAGAGGGGAGGGGGGAAAGCGGGATTGGAGAGCGATGACAAAGTATAACGACGGGATAATAAATATCTCGATCTGCTGCCGGGGGAGGTGCGGGAGAGGGTGAGCCGCGGACGGGTCGAGGAAATATTCTCCGGGCTCTACCCTCCGAAGGAGACGACGGCCATAAAACTTCGGTACGGATTTGAAGACGGAGTGGAGCGCTCGTATGGCGAGATGGGTGAGCTGATGGGCATGACTACGAATGGGAGCGATGAAACTTTTTCAGAAAAGAACATTAAAAAAGGTTATTGACAGAGCGACGGAATTTGTATAGTTTATATATCAACGGGCGAACAACGCCCGAAAGCGTAAGCACAAAGGAACGGAGACTGAGAACATCTTCTCCGTTTTTTTTTGCCCTTTTTAAGTTCCTTCCTATGATATTTCTAATGGTTTCAAGCGGTTATTGAGCAAGAAAATTCAGAATGATTACAGGATTACATCTGTAATCCTAAGCGGATTGCACTTTCGATGTGGTTTATGAAAAGGCAAAGAAAGAGCAAAGGCAATATTATTCCTTCTTTTCCTTGATGAAAAGAAGCAAAAATCATCCGACTACAGAATTTGCTAAAAATCTCATGTACTCGCTAAATCTTCCAATTCTACCCCATCCCGTGGAAGATTTTTAACGCTCGTACAATCGATTTTCTTAACGCAAATTCTGTAATGTCGGAGAAATAAGATTTATGCATGATTTAATGGATGAAAGGTAACACCCCCATCCATACCTTCCCCCTTTATAAGGGGAAGGAAGTATGGAAGACACCCTTCGACCCTTCGACAAGCTCAGGGTGAACGGGGTTTGTTTGATTACGGAAAGAGGGGTAGTGAATGCTGATTTGTGAAACTGACCGTATGCGGTGTGCTGAATCCGACGCAGCGGGTTCCGACCCTAACTCCGGGGGTAAAAAGGAGGAAATAGATTCAGAAGAAAGTCAGGACGGGAATGGGCAGCTCTTTACCGAGTCGCAGGTTAACAAGATAGTTCAGTTGAGGCTCGAAAAAGACCGCGTCAGGGTGGATAAGGAAGTCGAGAACAGGCTCAGGGAGCTCGGGATTGAGAGCGCCGAGGATGCCGCGGCTTCCAAAAACTGGCGGCGCGAGAGGGACGAGCTTCTGGAAAGAACGGCCCGGGAGAAGGAGCTGCTTCAGCATGAAATCGCCGAGCGCGAGAGCGGGTTCGGCGAGCAGGCGAGGCAGCACGAGGCCGAGAAAAGGGAGTGGCGGGTGAAGCACGAGACGCTGCTCAAGCGCGCCGAGCTGACGCAGGCGGCGCTTAAGGCGGGAGCCGACCCGGCGAACGTGGATATGATCGTGACTTTCACGGAAGGGAACGTGAGGGTCGCGGACGGGGGCTTCCGGGTCGTCGGGACTGACGGACGCCCGGCGCTCATCCCGAAACCGGTACGGAGACGACTGTCGAAAAGTTCATGAGGGGGTTCCTCTCGGAAAGGCCGGGGCTCGTGAGACCCGCTCCTGCGAAGGGCGCGGGGACCGGGGCGCTTGGCGCGAGGCCGGGGAAGTACACGCTCGACGAGATAAGGGAGATAGCGAGGAACGATCCGAAGAAGTACGCGGAGCTCAAGAGCGAAGGGGTCGTTCAGGCGCTATACGAAAAGCACCTGGCGGAGAGGAAGTAGGTTGTGATATATTGCGACCTTGACCGGTTGCGGCACTGCCGAACGGCATTATTCACCCCCACCTTTCATCCTCCCCCCTCAAGGGGGAGGAAAGTGGAAAGATAGGGTGCCCGGGAGCCGCTCCTACAGAACGACTGAGAAGAATCAAAATAAAATTCAAGCGGTTGCGGAATATGCAGCCGTTACGAGGGGGTTTTTAGATGGCAAATGTAACAACGACTACAGCCGCAGCTATACTGCCTGAGATATGGGAGGCGGAGGTGGAATTCGCCGCCCATAACCACAGGGGTTTCAGCGGGCGGATAATGGAATTTCAGTTCGCGGGGCCGGGGGACGTGCTGCATATCCCGAAGATAGGCGCCATAAGCGCCGCGGCTTTTTCGGGAACGGTTTCGTACACAGCTAACACGGAGACATCGGTCGATATTACGCCCGACGTGTCGTACGCCGCCGTGCAGATAGACAGGAAAGCCGACGTGAGGTCGGTGACGAGCCTCGGGAACGTGTACCAGGTGGAGCTCGGACAGTCGCTCGCTCAGTACGAGGACGAGCAGATAGCCGGGCTTTACGCGGGGCTTTCCCACAGCGTGGGAGGCTCTTCGGATTTCTCCGAGGCGAATTACCTGCTGGCGATAAGGAACCTGATACAGTACGGACAGAATAAGGTCATGATGGGGATGACGCCCATATGGGGCGTGTTCCATCCGGTGCAGTGGGACCATGTGCTCACTGTGTCGAATATAAATTCGGCGCTGGTGAGGGGGGAAATGAACGGGCCCGCGAAGACGGGATCGATCGACCTCGCTTACGGCGTGAACATAAGCTTCAGCTCGAGCGTCCAGGTATCGACGACGGCGAGGAATATGATCCTACACGAGCAGGGCTTTCGCTATTGCAAGGAAGCAGACCCCGACAATCGACGTCGAGTTCGACGCGGACACTCTATCTACTAAAATAGTAGCATCACAGGATTTCGGTGTGGCCGAAATGAACGATCAATTGGGAGTCGAATACCAGACGAACGCTACATAGGTTGTGACAGGGGAATGGGATCGGAAGGGCATGTGTCTTGAGAGGCGCATGCCCTTTTTTTTGGGTTCCCGATTCGTGCGTGAGGGAATGAAAAAGAAAAGGCAAAATCGATCACTCTTCTTCTTCCTTGATGAAAAGAAGCAAAAATCAGACACGGAGCTGTGGATTATGAAAAGCACTGTACATAATTTGCTAAAAATCTTGTGTTGAAGCTAAAATCTTTCAATTGGACAGCTGAAAGATTTTCACGCTAAAACACGCGATTTTCTTGACGCAAATTCTGTAATGTCGGGGGAAGAATCTGTCCTTCGACAAGCTCAGGACGAACGGGCTCGGGACAAACGGGTGAAGAGTTGACACCTCACGCAAAGCCCTCTCCCTCGGAGAGAATATATGCCCGCGAGTGCTCATTTCTCATCGCCAATTCTGTAATGTCAGGGAAAGAAAAGCGAGATTGCCGCGCTACGCTCGCAATGACATATAAATGATTATGAGAAGGATTAAACATGGTTGAGATAAAGGATGTGGTGATAGAGGACGGGGGGGATATCGGGGCACGGGCATTTCGGGGCATCCAAGCCTGCCAGATTCCGAGTATCCGGGCTACGCGGTCGGGTATCCGACGTGCTCCGAGCCGACGAAGACCAACAGGGGGTGCGACGCGTGGAACAAGTGCGCGACCAAGGGGGAAGGACCCTACACCGTGATGTTCGTGAACCCGAGCGGCAGGAAGACTGCCACTCACTGCAGGAACTGGATGTACAAGCTCCAGTTCAAGCAGGGACTCGGATACAGGCCGGTCGACGACGAGTGGATGGAGTGCAGGGAGAGCGTGGCGCTCGACCCGTCGGACGTGAAGAAGGGGACGCAGCTCAAGACCTACAAGATGAAGGTGGACGGCGTGAGGATGCCGTACCCCGAGAACTCGCCGGGGGTGGCGCGCGGTGGCTATATACGAGAGGACGATAAGGAAAAAAGGAAAAAAGCCGGAGTGGGAAGTCAGGGCGACAGGAAAGGACGTTCACGAGCTGCGGGGGTTACTCAGGGAAGCGGCGGTTCTGACGAATGAAAGGAACGAGGCCGCGAATAAGGAAATCGGACTGGTGGAAATGGAATCGGGCGGCGGGGAAGAGGGACGTGGTGAGGGGGGACAAGGTGCGGGCGCTCGAGGGGAAGGGGTTCAGGCCGGTGAGGAAGTCGTTCGTCGTGCCGGAGCTGCCGTGGATGAGGAAGAAGTGAGATATTGCCCGGTTTCTGATGCAGGACAACAAAGAAAAGCAAAACCTATTTCTTCTTTCCTTGATGAACACACATAGTGTGTTTTATGAAAAGACAAGGATAAGGAGAAAGGCTATTTTGTTTATCCTTCTTTTCCTTGATGAAAAGAAGCAAAAATCATCCGACTACAGAATTAGCTAAAAATCTCATGTACTCGCTAAATCTTCCAATTCAACCCCAGCCCGTGGAAGATTTTTAACGCTCGTACAATCGATTTTCTTAACGCAAATTCTGTAATGTCGGAAATATTCACCCTTCGACTAAGCTCAGGGTGAACGGGTTTTACAAATATGAATGAAAGGTAACACCCCCACCCACGCCCTCTACCCTCAAGGGAGAGGGGATAAAAGGACCAAAGACAAGAAATAAGGACAACAAATACTGATGGCGTATTCGAAGGATGAAAATATGGAGAGGTTTGTGCCCGATATCTTGGACCACGGTGTGCCCGCAGTAATAGACGGAGGCACCGCGACTACGCTCGCTGCTTCTGCATCGGCGGGGGCGTCCTCCATCACGCTTGCCGATGCCTCCGGGCTTCAGCCGGGGGACTTCCTGAAGGTCGACAGCAAGAGCAACGTTGAGGTAGTGGAAATAGCTTCAATAAACGTGAACACGGTTACGCTCGATTCCGATACTCCCGTGAGGAAGAACCACAGGGGCGGAGTCAAGGTCGTGCAGGCCGACTCGCCGGGGTTCGGACCGGATCACGACGAGGCGAAGGACGATATAGACAAGATAATAGAGGTGAAGTGGTTCAGGCCCCGGGTGCGGGGAAGGTACGGGAGGGACATCGAGTTTCTGAGCGGGGACCTCGAATTTGATCCATCGCTCATGCTGAACGCCCAGGCTCAGCTGAGGAAGGCCTCTGTTTACAGGGTTCTCGCCAATTACGTGTGCCCGAAGCTGTCCAAGTCGACCAGGAACGCGGACGCCTGGGAGAAGCGCGCGGAGGAGTACGGGAAGAAGTTCGACGAGGAGATGGAGCGCGTGCTCGCAACGGGGATCGACTACGACTGGGACGCGAGCGGCGATGTGGATGAGGACGAGAACAGGATACCGGCTACGACGTTCTTCGTCGGGAGGGCATGACGCGTTGATAACTATCGATACGAAGGGGCTGGCATCTTTCCTCAAGGACCTGGGGGAGAGGATCGAGAAGGGATTCGACTCGAAGAAGGCCGTGACGGATTCGGCACGGCTCGTAGCGTCCCTCATAAAACAGAGGACGAAGGCGGGACTCGACTCAGACCTGAGACCGTTCACGCCGTATAAACGCGGAAAGAAAGGCGGGAGAGTGGACCTCGACGCGAGCGGGGAAATGCTCGGCGCGATAGAGGTGAGGGTCGTGAGCGATACCGAGGCCGTGGTCGGTATTTTCGACCCGGTGCAGCAGAGGAAGGCGATAGTGCATCAGCTGGGCCTCAGCAGGATGCCCGTGCGGAGGTTCTTCGGCGTGAGCAGGTCGGACACCGATACGATCTCCGCCATAGAGAGGATTTTCGTAAGGGAGCTGAATAAGGCCGCAGGGAAGGTGTGATGGTTACGAATATAAGAGAGGAAATAGACAAGGCGCTCGCCGACGGTCTCATGCTCTCGAGCGTGATACAACTCGTTACGAGGGAATTCGTCGGGGTCGATCTTGAAACGGGCGCGATCGAAGGGATAAGTTATCTGGAGATGCCTGCGGTGGTCGTGAATACGGGGAACGAGACCGGGTTCACTGAGATACCGGGAGGGAAGACCAGGGTGCATTACAGCCCGGAGATAGTGGGATACGTGTACGACGAGGACGAGTATTTCAAGGAGCTCAACAAGCTCGTCGCCGAGACTAAGAAGATGCTCTTCGCCGACAGGAGAGTGATGTCGGGCGGGGAGTGCATCGGCGTTATAAACGGCGTTACGCAGCTGACCACGGACAGGGGGCGGCTCGCACCCTACGGGGCGTTCTCGATGACGCTCGATATTTTATACGATTACATGACAGTGACGGGAGGGGAGCTGATCACATGAAAAGCAAGTTTATATTATGCGCGTTGTTTGTTTTATCGTTAGCCGGAGCCGCGAGGGCGGATTCGGACAGGATATTGATGGAGCAGAGTACCGCGGACCTGGGTTCTGACGAAACCTATACGAGCGATACGTTTCTGACCGAGACCTTCAGGTACCTCGCGGTAACAGTCGTCTCGGACGTGTCGAGCGCCACAGGCGGCGTGAAGATCGAGCAGTCGTGCGACAACGACTGCGATACGGCGGTGAGTCCGACGTTCCAGTATGTATCCGGGTGGACGTACACCGCAGGTTCGGCTGACAACCAGTACGTTGCCGAGCTCAACTGCAAGTGCGCGAGAGTGAGGTACGTGAACGGCTCTAACGCACAGGGGAGTTTCCACATAACTTCATACCTTAAGCTCGACTGATGCCGGTTCGAACGGCGCTTACAAAGATTCCGGAGGGGACAGATGAGATTTGTACTTATATTGGCGGCACTCCTGTGCGCGCCTGGGATTATTGCGTACGCTGAAATACAGCAGGACGTGGTGGAAAGGGACACGATCGGCGGGACAGGGAGCGGCGGAGGCGGGGATTTGTCGGCAATCGACATAGACACGTTCTCCGAGCTCGACGCGATTGTCGCGGACGAGGGCCTGGTCAATCTGAACGACGCCCAGACCCTGATGAATAAGGTAATCGATGGGAATAGCAATACGGTGAAAATACTCCGCCATGCTACTGACTGTACAACATACACGGGTGCGGTGGACGGGCAGTACTGCTGGGAGCAGGACGACGACGTCCTGTACGTATGCGAGACCGCGGACGAGTGCGATACGGCGGGGGAGTGGGACGCTGTGGCGTCTGCGGGAGATTACCTGCCCTTGTCGGGCGGGACCATGACCGGGAAGTTCGTCGAGAGAGTGCAGACTATAACGATTCCGACTCCGGCGACGGCACTGCTCCCCAACGACACCACAACCGACATAACCGGACAATATCCTCCGCGTTACCTGCCAGGACGCCGACGGCTGCGACCTCACTCTCTCCGAGACAACGCAGGGCAACGGTCAGCACGTAAGGGTTGAGAATGTCTCGGCGAATACGGTCAACCTAGTTCATTCGGCGGGAGTAGCCGAAACCTGCAACGATGCAAATTATGCGCTCAATACAACTGATAAATCAGTCGGATTCGAGTACTCAACGAACGTATGGAAACAGGACTGCGACGACTGCGATTGCTTTCCAGACCACCCCTAATAGTTGCGACCCGGGACAATTTTCTACAGGTATAGGAACAAATGGCGACGCGACTTGCGATACCGTAGCCGGGACGGACATAGCCTTTGATGGGGTTGGGAATAATTACAATGCCGCTGACAATATCGAAGAAGCTCTAATTGAAATTACTAACGCTCCGGCCGGCGGTCCCGACGATGCCGACAGCATAATCGACTACAAGAACCTTAAAAATGTTCCGGTGTTTGCGGTTCCATCAGGGACAGGTCCCACTATTGACGGAACCGGCGATATGGCGATTAATACCACCGACGGTGTCGTGACTTTTTGGAATGGTTCCGCACAAGCGTATTGCTCATTAGGTAATTCTACCGGGAACGCGCTATCCGTTCCCTCCGGAACGAACCCGACAGTTGGTGCGGCGGGAAAAATAGCAAACGACACGACGGCTGATTCTCTTATTTACGGGGCAAATGATGTCGTTATTCCCAATGTCCAGACTTTGATGAAGACAATAGAGACTATTACGGCAGCCGATGATAACTTGCTTATCGGAAGTTGGGCCGTACCTGTTACGATTACAGGTATAGCGTGTCATTACAATGGCTCCGCTCCGACAACGGCAGCGACGTTTACTCTCGAAGACGGTTCCGGAAACGCAATGACTATTACGGGAACTAATCCTACTTGCGCCGCGCCGGGTTCAAATGCTACGTTCGCAGCCGTAACCGCCGGGAATACGCTGGTTGGCGGTGAAGCTCTTCGTATTGATACAACGAATACACCTAACCCGGCGACAGACACTTATATGATAGAAATAAGATACACGTACACGAGGGAATAATGAGAAAATCGATTAAGACATTTTTAGCAACTCTTTTTCTATTAATAGTTCTATCGGTTCAATCATGGGCTTCGTTTCCCGTGGTCGAAGATGTTACTCAAACTTTGAGTGGCACTAATACCACTTCTCACACAGTTAATCTTCCTGCAACGGTAAATTCAGGGGATTTACTTATTATAGTTTGTCGCGTCGGTGGAACTATTAATAGTATTCCGTCTGGATGGACGGTATTTGTTTCACACACAGCTAATCCTGTTTATGCTTTGATAGCTGATGGTACTGAGGATGGTGGTACAGCAACGGTAGGAACTTCCAGTGCAAGTGTGGGTGCATTTCGTGTTATTCGTATTTCAAATCATGGGGTTGATTTGGTTGGATTATGGAATGGCTCAAGCGTCTACATCGGGCACGTCTCTTCGGCTGACCCGCCAAGTGTGAACCCTGTGGATTGGGATGTATTAGATACACTTTGGATTGCGACAACTGTTACGTCCAATAGTGGTCAAACTATAACCGGATACCCTTCTGGTTATACGAATACGGGTTACAGTATTACAGGATTTACCGGGGTGGCCACTGCTTTTAAAAATAGTGCAGCCGCTTCGGAAGACCCCGGCGCATTTACACTGGGCGCAAGCGGGGCGTGGTTAGCGCGTACAATTGCTGTATCACCTGTTACTACCGGTGCGGACAGAAGGTGGTGGTAGAGCTTGCGTAAAATATTTTTATTTCTACTTATATTTTATTTTGGTTTTTGGTATTTATGCTCTTTGACAACTGGACAAGAAATTCATACTGTAGTTAAGCCATGGCCTCAATCTAAACTGGTTGCACCGACACCGACACCAACGCCTTCTCCGACACCAACGCCACCCCCTGCGGAGGAATGTGACGTAGTTGTTGAATCTAGTGAGTCGATACAGTCTGCAATTAACGCAAGGTCTTCAGGGACGGTGTGCGTAATGCCCGGCGAATGGACTCTTAACGCACAGCTCGTTATGAAAGCTAACGTGAGCGTCATAGCGTACCCCGGCTTTGAGGCCTACGACTGGGATACGAACACGGTCAGCGCGGAACACCCCCATATAATTCCGGGTACTTGCTCTCAGTGCGGTATCAGGTGGGGAACAAACTCGGCAAGTAATAATGAGTTTTCAGGTTTTGAAGTTTCAGGCGGTCATTCCGGGATTGATATCATTCTGATAATGTTACTGTTAGAAATAATTATATTCATCATACCAACTATACGAGCATATTCTTGGCAAGCACCGATAATGTATTGGTAGAGCATAATAGAACGGAGGAAGACGGTCAGTACTGCATAGGCTGGCTTAACCCAGTGGACGGGACTCTGGAAAGCCCGCGCCATTGCCACTCAGTCTATCTGAGCAATGTAAACGGTTACTGCGGGATGACCGATAACATCATAAGAGAGAATTATCTTAAGGACTCGGGCGGGAGCGCGGTCAATTTTAACGGTAACGATTGCGCGAATGCCGGACAGCCTCTGATAGTAGATACGCTCGTTGATGGAAATATAATCGTTGAATGCCAACTTCGGCCCGGCGTTGTGGCATGGCACTACAGGGACAATCATTCAGAACAACGATATTACGATTCAAGACCCGTACACCCCTCCGGGCGCGACTAACGATACACCCGCGAGTATGAAGTGCGGTATTGTGGCCTGGGATGAAGTGCCAACAAAGATCAACAATACGTTTGATTTAATGGCGGGGTATTCGCAGAATTGTCAATTGTGATTGGAGGCTTTATGAGGAATAGGAACAATTTAAGCAATAGCGCGAAATTCACGGGAATGTTCTTTGTATACCTGATTGTATTTGCTCTTGTGGGGATCTCGGTTACTTGCTATAAGTCTTATGCCACAGACATACCCCTGCGGGAGCTACGTATAAAAGCAAATATCAGGGTGAAACGGTCAGATGCGTTGTGCCAACTCCTAAACCCACGCCCATACCTACACCGCCGCCTACTCCGAAGCCGGTCGTCACCCCGCCCCCGACTCCCGTACCTACCCCTAGTCCCTGTCATATATGACAAACTCGTTAATCCGGGTGAATCGATACAGGCAGCGATAAACACACTCACAGGAACGGCTACCTCACGGAAGATAGTTATGGTGAAGGGCGGGACCTGGACGATTAATGCGAAGCTGAATTTAAAATCGTATGTTCGAGTCCTCGCGTATCCCGGCGAACTCCGGTCATCATCCCCGGCACTTGTCCTGGATGCTCAGTGTGGGCTGGTACGAACGTAACAGGCGCCGAGTTCTCGGGATTTGAGATAAAGGGCGGATGGGATGGAATCGGGAATCACGGGAGCGGTAATACCTACAAAAACAATATAGTTCACGATAACTGGTACACCGGAATTATGAATGTATCATCGAGCAACGTCCTGATAGAAGGGAACCTTATATACGGGAACGCGCAGAACTGTAAGGGCTGGCCTACTGCGAACGATATATCCCCCCGCCATTGTCATGACACTTACAATGCGAATCCTCCCGGATACTGCGCAAGCATGAAGGGAAACATCATCAGGAATAACAAGCTCTACGAGGCGACGGGCTTAGGCGTAAACTTCAACGGCGATAGCTGCCGGGCAACACCTATAGAAGGCACGATTATTGAAGGCAACGACTTCCTGAACACGAACACTGGCGTTTCCATGTGGCACGGGACGAAGGGAACTATCATAAGAAACAACAAGTTTACGATACAGAATCCTCCCCCATCGAATATGCCAGTTAGCTTGAAGTGCGCTATCGCGTCATGGGAGGAAGTGATTCCACAGGCAATGATCGATACGAACACTTTTAATTTGAAATCGGATTATAAAAAGTATTGCCAGTATTAGGCGGCGAACGAGCCTACAATGACCGGGAATACTTACAAACTGAAAGCGGGTTACGGGGAGTTTAAAAGGTATTAGATATTAACTCCCGAGAATTAGAAGATTCAAATAAGAGTATGAGAAGTAGTTGATAGGGGCGGACTGAAAATATAAGAGAGTAAGAAGGGAACATAGAAGAGACAAAGAGAGCCCGGGGCGGTGAGAGCCGTTCCGGGCTTTTTTATATAAAACCGGAGGTGTAATAATTATGGCACAGGCTTCAGGCTCAAGTGCAGAGATTTGGTATAAGATCGAACAGGCGAACGGCGTGACGCCGTCCGTGGACTCGGGAGCGTCGACGACGCTCGCGACGGCTGTAAACCCGGGTGCGACTTCTATCGTCGTCGCTTCGGCAACAGGTATAGCGGCGGGGGAGATACTGCGCGTCGGGAACAGCCAGAACATGGAGTTCGTGAAGGTGGACGCGGGTTACGTATCGGGGACTACAATCACACTCGATACGAACACGAAGTTGAACTACAGGCACGAGTCGGGCGAGGACGTGAAGGAAACGGACCCGACCGGCAACTGGTTCAAGCTCGGGAACGTGAGGTCGTTCACGCCGTCGGGCGGGCAGGGAGCTGCAGAGGTCGCAGGCGCTCTCGGGCTCGCGCGTGCTCTCAAACTTCCGCGAAGGGAATTACGACGCGGGGGCGGACATGACGGTCGAGCTCGACATCGAGACTGCCGGGCTCTTTTATCTCCACGCGCTCAATAACGACTACTACAGCGCGGGAGCGACGCAGCCCTCTTCGCCGGTGAGCACCACCCTCGCGAACGCGGCTGACAAGGGGGATGTGCAGATAGAGGTCGCGAGCGCGACTAATATGGCGACCGGCGTATTCCTTCTGATAGGGACCGGTACGGGAGCCGAGATCGTGAAGGTCGGCACGTACACGAGCGGCACCACGATCGACCTCGATCCGGACGCACACCCGTTCGGGTTAAGGAAGGCTCACGCGACGGGCATTGCGGTGGTCGAGAAGATAAAGCCCTTCACCCATACGATCTTCAGGGGATCGGCCATACCCGAGGGTATCAGCATACTGCTCAGGTTTACGGACATCGAATCGCTCATGCTCATCAGGGGGAACAAGATATCGAACCTGACCCTGAGCGTCGATCCGAGCGACCTGCCGCAGCTCAATATGAACGTCGTCGGAAAGGCGTTTCAGATACTGTCCGAGAACATTTTCGGGACGCCGACCGCGATATCCAACACCCCTTACGTGCACTGGGAAGCGGACGTGCAGGTGGACGGCTCTCCCTTGACATCGAACCAGCTCGAGAACCTGAGTCTCGTTATCGAGAACACGATACAGGGGAACTTCGTCGTGGGGTCGCCGATAAAGGGTGCGATCACGCCGGGGGAAGGGTCTGTGAGCGGATCGTTCACGTATCAGTTCGGGAGCCAGCAGTTCTCGGAGAAGACGATCGCGGGGACAGAGACGCAGCTCGATTTCATCTGGACTTACATCGGCGACGATAACCACCAGGTGACGCTCAGCGTGCCGAAGGCGAAATTCGAGGGGAGTCCGCATCCGGGAGTGGGATCGAAGGACCCGATCACGGACGAGAAGAGTTTCCTCGGGAGGCTGGACACAGGCTCTTCGCCAGAGACGGATATTACCGTAACGGTGAAGAACACCCAGCCGACTGTTGAGTTTATGGTTGAATAAATATTTTATGGTTTAGGATATCGGGGGGATGATTCTTCCTGATTATGGATCGTATCACCCCCATTCCAACCAACCTTCTGCCTCTGGGGAAAGAAAAAAAGACAATTAATATTTCTTCTTTTCCTTGATGAACACACGTAGTGTGTTTTATGAAAAGACAAAGTGTTTTTATGAAGATAGGAGAAAGACTGTTTTATTATCCTTCTTTTCCTTGATGAAAAGAAGCAAAAATCATCCGACTACATAATTTGCTAAAAATCTTATGTACTCGCTAAATCTTCCAATTCAACCCCACCCCGTGGAAGATTCTTAACACTCGTACAATCGATTTTCTTAACGCAAATTCTGTAATGTCGGGAGAAAAGAACGGCGACCCTGAAACGAGTTCAGGGTGTGTCCGGTTGAAAGTACGGTCTCGATATGACAACATTGTGTGGCGCCATTTGTGAATTCGGGGGAGGGAAAATAAGTGAGGCGTAAAAGGAAACGTAAAGAGAGGAGATGATATGCCTGAAATTAAGAGTCTTACGAAGAATGTTTCGAATTATGTGACGATCTATCCGTACAGGGAGATCGAGGACGAGGACTGGCCCGCGTACCAGGACGAGAAGGGCGAGTGGGTCGGTTACGACGATGGGTGGCGCGAGGTGGGGTTCAAGTGTCCATACCCTACCGTCGCGAGGCTCACACAGATAAGGGACCTGACCCAGGACCTGACCGTAGAGGACAGGAGCTTCAAGATAATGGGCGGGGACCCGAAGCGGGCGGCCAAGTTCCTCGTGTATAACCTTATACAGGACATAGTGGGTCTTACCGACCAGGGTGAGCGCGTGCTCTACGACAAGGACACGAAAGAGTGGATCTATAATGAATTCTGCAAGTCCTCGTTCCTCCTCAGCAACTTCAGGTCGAGCTACGAGCTTATAGCCGGGAAGGTGACGAAGGAGGAGAAGAAGGAAGAGGAAAATTTTTCGGAAACGTCAGAAAGTACTTCGAGAGGATCTTCGAGGGATGGGAAGTCCGGATCAAGGGCGAAAAAAGAAGATACCGCGCTGACGCAATCGGACGCAGGGTAAAGCAGCTCGAAGAGAAGAAGAAGCTCAGAAGAAAGAACCGGCTCAGGTTCGAGAAAGACGACCGGGACGAGCTCAGGGTATTGAAGAAGGCCGGCGACGAGACGGAGGCGCTGATAAAGGGCCTTCCTCCCTACCAGCAGGAGTGGGTATCGCTCTGGGAGCTATGCCAGTCGCAGAGGTACGGGCAGGGGATGACCGTGGGGACGCTAGTCCATTCCGAGATATGGAATAACCTCGAGAAGCTGGAGTTCGACGGGCATCCGAAGACGAGGGCTTTCCGAATGGTCATTGCGGTCGATGAGGTGTTCAGGGAGCATGCGATGAAGGCGCAGGACAGGAAGATGAAGAGGGGAGGGAAGGAAGGGATTGAGATGGGGAAGAAAGGAAGGGGATGAGAGTGCTGGGGTTCATCTCGCTGTTCGAAAAGACAAAGAAAGGAGAAAGGCTGTTTCTTTATCCTTCTTTTCCTTGATGAAAAGAAGCAAAAATCACACACAGTGTGTGTTTTATGAAAAGACAAAGACAATATTATTTTCTTCTTTGTCTGGATACAAAGAAGCAAAAATCATCCGACTACAGAATTAGCTAAAAATCTCATGTACTCGCTAAATCTTCCAATTCCACCCCAATCGGAGCGGTAGTTTAGCGATGTCCGTGACTAATTAACGTCGTGCGGATAGGAAAGGGTGTCCGAATGCGCGCTTGCTTGCATTCGTTCCGTGGAAGATTTTTAACGCTCGTACAATCGATTTTCTTAACGCAAATTCTGTAATGTCGGGGAAGGAAAAAGCGAGACCCTGAAACGAGTTCAGGGTGAAAAATTAAAAAAGGGAATAAAAAAAGGGAGCCGAGTGGGCTCCCTTTGGTTAGTTTGCTTTTTTTCAGCAATAGCTTTTATTAGCTATTTGTTTGTGGTGAGGTTATTTATCGACTCACCTATATCGAACTTCACAGGTTAATCACCATGTAGTCCGGTGGAGTGTCACTTTCACTTCCCATGATAACCTCCAATAAATATATTATAGATTATGTTGGGGTCAGGAGTCAAGAGAAAATTATGGATGTTTGGAGGGGGAAGGAAGGCGGGATTGCTGCGCTGCTTCTAGTTATAAGAAAATATAAGGAAAAGGCATATAATTTCTTCTTTTCCTTGATGAAAAGCACACGTAGTGTGTTTTTTGAAAAAACTTGTTGATAGTTGGGATAAGGTAAACCCCCCACCCGCACCCTCCCCCACTTTGAAAAGGGGGGAGGGAAATTAATGTGACGCGAATTCTGTAATGTCGGGGAAGGAAAAAGAAAAAAAGGATTGCCGCGTCGCTTCGGTTTGTTTTTTTTGTTGCTCGATTGCCGAGAAACAATTGCTTGATTGCGGTCAGCGAAAGGCGTCCGATTTCTCACTTGCTCGAAATCATTCTCGCAATGACAGAAAGCGGTCAGGCGAATTCTTTGTAGAGGATTATTGCGACGAGGATGGATGTGAGGACCAGGAGCACGTCGCGGAGGGTGAAACCCCAGAACGTGCGGGCGGGGTCGGTGAGCTCCAGGGGGACTGGAAGGTGGTTCTCCCCGATGATCTCGGCTGCTTTGGGGGTATCGAGGGGGATCATGGCATCATGGCCGCAACGGGGGCAGACGCAGAATTTGACTCTGAAAAGCGTAAGCGTGTAGAAGAAGGCGACGGCGAAGACGATAGTAGCCGGGAGCCAGAGCTCGTTCTCGAAGACGCCGGCGAAGGCGAGGACGAAGGCGATCATCCAGAGGGCGGATTCGGTCTTCACGCTGCCGTGGGAGGAGGTGTCCTCATAGCCGATGTAGAGGCAGCCGGTGCAGAGTTTCTTCATTCCCGTAAGGATAACAGATGGGATTGCCCATGGATTAGTGTCCGGGTCAGTCGCGCTATGTTCGAAATGACAGAATTAAGTCCTCAAAATGAGGGATTATGAAATGGGAAATGTGCATATTGCGGACTTAAAAAGGAGAATCCGCAAATTGACGAGTTGAGAGATGGAAAATCTGCAAATTGAGGGATTGGGGGATTGCAGAATGAGGAATCCGTAAAATGAAGAATTCGGAGAAGGGAAGATTGCAATTTGAGGATTGGAAGGGAATCGAATCTGCAAAATGAAGGATTGGTAAGGCAAATACTGCAGATTGCAGAATTGGACATTAGGTGGCTTCAAAAGGTGAATTCCGCAAAATGAAGAATTCCTAATGTAAATATTGCAATATGCAGAATAGATAGGGGGGAAATGTGCATAATGAAGAATTAGCCGCTGGGAATTCTGCAAAATGCAATATTGGGAGTTTGGGAAGAGCTAAGATTGGCTAATTACTGAGAGGTTTTGGGGCTCGCAGGTTGTTGTTGGGCTTCTTCCGGAATCGTGAGATTGTGTTCTTTGATAAGGGCATGGGCTTTCGGGGTGTCGAGTGGGATCATAGTTCTTTTACTTTTGCAATTAGGGCATTCACTAGGCTTGTCTATGAACATTATTAATGTATAAATACCGAATACCAACCAAATGAGAGGCGCGAGTACTCCTATTTGTGGAGTTGCAAATATTTCTAAGTTAAGAAAAAAACTTATGGCAAGAAATATTAGAAAAATGGGAGCAACTATATAGATATATATTGAGCGATTTTCCTTGCCTATGAAATTACATTTAGAGCAGATTTTTTGCATTGAAATGTATCCCAGTAAAAAAGCTAAATATTCAAATTATCCTTTTGGATCAACGGAATGGAATCTGTGGTATTGGTTTCGACCATGTGTCCATAATTGCATTTGGGACATAAATCTCTATTTTTTAAGTAATGGCTAATAATTAAGTAAGCACCAATTGAAAAGAAAGCGATAGAACACACTAAATCAAATACAGTTCTGAAATTCATTCGACTAATTGAAAAACTCTCCACGGAGATCCAAAAAAAGGCAAAGCCGATAAAAAAACCGGCTATAGGAAGACGAAAATCATCTAAAGTAGAGTACTTTCCTTTTCCAATCTGTAAACATTTGGAACAGATTAATTGCATAAAACTATTATAAACCACAATGAATTGAAAATCTAGTTAATTCACTTTAAGCTCAGACTGAAATTAACAAAAGCGTCAATTAATAATTTGTCATAGAGATTTAACCAATTCTTCACACCTGATAACAAATCAAAAAGAGGAGCAATGAATAGCGTACCATGAGCCTCTAAAGCGTAGGTACGTATTCTAAACTTGAAAAAATGGCAGAGATAGGACCGCTAACTTTAAGTATTGTTGTCAATGCTCAGTCTCTTAATAAACTTGAGCAAGTAGTCGAACAAGCTGATGATAGCTTTCAACAATCAAATAAAGAAATAAACAGTACGTTGGAAAAGTATACCAAAATACAAATTGAAATTTACAAAACTCAAATTGAATATCTCAAAAAACAGGAGGAAGTTCTTAAACAATTAAAACAGAGAGAGGGATTGGAAGATTTATTTGACTTCGCATTATTTGCCAGAACTGGGGTTCCATCATCTAATCTATTATTGGATCTTGTTGAAAATTTGGCTAATTCGCCTAAGGATTTGGCGATCAGTAAACAAACATTAACGAATATTGCAGAAATTTTATATTTATACAGTCAGATAACCAATCTCGGAGAAATTGTAGAAAATAAGAAACTAAACATTTTGGGAAAGATTATAGAATTATCTCCTGAAGAGATAGAAGCATACAATGAAAAATTAACTCAAATGAAGGGGAGACTTGAAGAGTTAGACAACGAAAATGATCAACTTTTTAAAGAACAACAAACAATTAGTGACCCATTACAATCTTTAATATTTAATTCCGAAGAATATCGAAAAAAGCTTGAAGAAATAGTAAAAGATTTAGAACAATTCAATAAGGTAGGTGGAGATGTTAATCTCCCACTTAGTGATGAAGAATCACTTTTAGAAGCGGAGAATATTCTTAAGAGAGTCAAGGATCAACTGAATGGATCGAACGAACAGTTTAGATTATCAATGGAATTAACTGGAGTTCAGGCAGAAGGTATTGGGAATCTTAATCAGGTCTACGCTGATTTTAATAAGGCATTAGGCACAACTGCAGCCAGTCAAGGAGAATATTCCAAATCGATCGAGGATGTAATTAAAAATACTAGCGATGGGGCGGTAATATTCGGGTTTACGAAAGAAGAACTTCTTGGTCTTCGTGATGCTACGGATGAAGCAACGAAGTCCACTGAAAACCTGGGGGAGAACGGGTTTACGGCCGTCAAAGAGAATGTGGAACAGGCTGGAAACAAGCTGGGAACACTAGATGCGAACCTGACGAATGTGGCGGATAGAAATAAAGACGTAGCGAATTCGCAGGACCAAGTGAATCAGGCTGTGGGCGACGGCAGTGTTGTCTATGACGACGCAAGTGAGAGCGCGGAAGCGGTACGGGGATACGATAGAGGAGGTACAGAATAAGGGAGGGTTCTTTGAGGGGATAAAGCAGGGGTTCATTGATTTTGTGGAGAACGTAGCAGAGCAACAGCGAGCTTATGGCTGACTTCTTTGCCAACACGCTCTCGCAGATGTGTCAGAGTTTCAGCGATCTGTTCTTCAACGTCATCACCGGGAAGGTTCGACGACCTGAAGGACCTGGCGAAGCAGGCGTTCGAGGCGATACTGACGGGCGTTTCTTGACCTGGTTTCAGCAATTGCAACCAGGCAGATCGTTATAAGCATAGGGGGACTGTTTGGGATTGGAAAAGGCGCACAAGCGGCGGGGGGAAGTGGTAACCCAACCGATATCGCGCAACAGGGGGCTGGTGTTGTTGGCAGCGGTTTAGGGTTATTTGGAAGTGGGGGAGCATTTGAGACGTTGGGGGCTGAGGAGATGGAGTACAGGTTGGCGGCGTAGGGAAGGGAATATATATAAGGTATTAAAAGATGTTTAAGAGGTCTGCCAAGGGGCTTTGGATTTAGAAGTTTCAATTGGTTCTTCAGGAACAACAAGGTTGTGAGTTTTGATTAGTTCCTGAGCCTTCGGGGTGTTCAATGGGATCAGGCTCATGTTGTCGCATTTTGGGCATTGTTTGTTTTTTTGTATACGAAGACTTAGGCTAACCACAAATGAGAATGCTAGCATTATAATAAAAAAAACAAAGCCCCAAATAGTTATGATACCAAAAATAAAAGATAATAAAGTAAAGACCCAAAAAAGCTTTTCCGCTAAGTATAAGTCAGAAGTTTTACCTTTTGGTTTTCCTAAGTAGTTGCATTCAGTGCATAGAGCATTCATGTGACAATTATAAATTAGACAGTGAATTAAGTCTATGTCTATAACATATACAATCAATAGATAGAAAATTTATCAATGAGGACAGCTAAATGGCAGAGATTAGCGCATTAACAATCGAACTCAATTTGGAATCGAAAGGGCTAGAAAGCGGTTTAAAAGAAGTTAAAGACAAATTTCTCAGCGTTCTCAGTTCGATAGATGGTTCCGGGAGTAGAGTGGGAAGCACCTTTGAGGGTGTTACCAATCAACTGCAATCACTGGGAAAAGAGCTCTCGAATGCGGGCAGAGGTGTTTCTAATTTAGAAAATAGTGCTGGAACCGGCTTAGCTAGTTCATTCAATCAGGCGAATGAATCACTAAATAATCTCCAACAAACAATATCGATACTGCAAAGTTTAAGTGTAGAGATAGATATTGAAATACCAATATCTAACGTTATCCAAGCTCAACAATCTATGAATTCATTAAGGGACTCTTTTAAAGGGGTAGAAAATGAGGTTGGGAATTCTGGAATTGCGGGTTTCATTAATCAAATTACGGAAGCGCTTAAAGGTATAAATGAGAATCATCCAGAACTATTACAGACAGGTGTTATTGTGGGCGTTGTAGCAATTGCATTCGCGCAACTTGCAATCGCTGTTGGAACTGCGATTACTACCTTAGGCCTAACTTTTGTGGTAACTGTAGGGGCCGCTGCATTAGCGCTTGGCGCCATTGCAGCAGCAGTAGTTGTTATTATTCAAAACTGGGACGCGTTGGTGTTAGCGGCACAGGTGACGTGGGAGGAGAATATTGTCCCAATTATCGAGGGGGCGGCGAATGCCATTGGCGGTATAATAGGCGCAATCGGTCAGTTCATCCAAGATACATTTAATACCGCAGTCAATTTTATCAGCGAAAAGTGGACGAGTTTTATCAATTTTATTTCCGAAAACGTTCCATTGGTGGGAAAGCTAATAGAGGGATTGACCCCTGACCCGGATGCTGCACAAAACCATCCATTTTTTAAAGCCGTAAAAGACAATCCGGATTTAAATAAAGGGGGATTTTTAGGACTTAAAGATATAAAGCAGACTGAGCAGCAGTTAGAAATTGCCAAAGATGTGGGCCGGGGCCAATCAAGAAATAGAGCAAAGTGCCAATAAGGCTGCAGGAGCAGTTCAAAGCTTCGGTGCCGGAGCTAAAGAGGCCGGAGAACAGACTGAAAAAGTCGGGGTAAAGATTAAGATAACCTCTGGGAGCCTGAGCACATTTGACGGCAATGCCGGAGGGGTATTAAACACAGTTGACCAGCTAACTGGGGGGCTAAATAAACAGATACCGAAACTTGACCTGCACCGAGAAGCTTTGGATAAGAATGGCAATGAATTAAAAGAACTTGAAGAAAAAGCCAAAAAAGCGGATGAGGAGCTGAAGAAGTTCGAGGACTTACAGTTCAGCCTGTTACCGGAGAGCGATCAGGAGAGGATAAGACTTCAAGAAACGCTGGACTTCCTTGACGAATTCGCGGAGAAAAGAAAGGACCTTGAGCAAGAAATTGCCGGTGTGAGAGTGCAGGTTACGGAAGAGGCGAATGAGAAAATACGGGATCTCGAGAGAAAGGAATATATAGAGAGGCTTAAGGATTCGGGGGGCTTTATAGATGGGATCAAGGCAGGATTCCTGGAGTTTGTGGATTCAGTAGAGAATAACAGCGAATTAATCTCGCAGTTTTTTGCCGATACTCTCAGTCAGATGAGTCAGAATTTCTCGGATCTGTTTTTCAACTTAATAACCGGGAAATTCGACGACCTGAAGGACCTTGCGAAGCAGGCGTTTGAGGCAATCCTCCGGGCATTCCTGGACCTCGTATCAGCAATAGCGACGAGGCAGATCGTTATAAGCATAGGGGGACTGTTTGGGATTGGAAAAGGCGCACTAGCGGCGGGGGGAAGTGGTAGCCCAACCGATATTGCACAACAGGGGGCTGGCGTTGTTGGCAGCAGTTTAGGACTGTTTGGGAGCGGTGGGGCTTTTGAGACGTTGGGGGATGAGGAGATGGGGTACAGGCTGGCGGCGTGAGGGATACCTTATATATATAGAAATACCTCTATATATAGAAATACCTCAAAATACAAAGGATGAGATCTTGAATTGGCGTTTGGGATGACGGGAAAATCAACAAAATGTTGAATTAATTGAGTTGAAATGTGCAATTTGCTGAATCTGATAAGGGAAATATTGCAAAATGAAAAATCAGAGAGATAAAATCTGCAAATTGAGGATTATAAAGACTGTTAATCGACAACCTGAAGAATTCTGACAAGGAAAGTTGCAAATTGAAGAATTGGAGTGTGGAGAAGAGGTAAAAATACTCAAAATGAAGAATTTTGAGGTTGGATATTGCAATCTGTAGATTTGAAAGGAGCCAAATCAATATAATGAAGAATTCTTAGAGAAAAAAATGTGCAAATTGCAATGCTGGGGAGCAAAGGGCGCAGTTGAATGTGGTTATTAATATTTTTGACAAGCACTAGCAATAGCTTTACTGCTATCATAATAAATATTAACGCAAATGTCTTTTTGAGTGTATTTCATGCCCGCCGCAGCTATATCTTCCGCAAGATATTGGGCTTGCGTTTTCGGATTCATGCCTAGGACATCTCTATCAACCTTTACCCAAAGGGAAAGTGTTGTTTGCCACTCTACATGTTGAATATTGGGCTTTTCTAAGAGCAAGTTAGCAAATTCTTCTTGTTTCTCAGTTGGATTAAATCCACATGACAATGAAAGAAATAACATAATGAAAATGAATTGTAACCTTCTAATCATAAATGAAATATATGTATTAAATGTAATAAATGCAAGTTGGATAGTTTTTACGTTTTTCGGCTATTTTGCTTGGAGGAATGATGGCGGATATTAACAGTCTTGCATTGAAGGTGTCACTCGATATAGAAGGCTTCAAAGAAGCTAATACTGAAGCTGGTAAATTAGCTACATCATTTTCAAAGCTAGCTGATTCATTGAACCAGTCAGGACAAAAGATAGTAAGCACCTTCAGACAGATTTCAGAACAATTAGAGATTCTAAAAAGCGAACTTCAAGGTGCTGAGGAAAAACTGTCTTTATTCGGCATTGAGTTTGATATATCTAAGGATCCAACAGAGTCACTTAAAGCGCTGAGCGACGCGATTAAAAATTTCAAACAGTCATTAGTATCGGGAAATGAGGATGCAATAAAGTTTATTGCAAAATTAATAGATGGATTCGCTGATTTAATTAATTGGATGAATGAAAATATTCCCGGATTAACGCAAGTAATTACTTTAATCACAGGATTGACTTTAGCTTTCCTAGCTGCTGTGCCAGTAGTTGCAGCGATTGTTGCCGGATTTACACTATTAGCGGGTCTTTTCGGAATTACAGGAACGGCCGTGGCTGGATTTGCTGGTACAGCCATATTGGCTGTTGTAGCTATAGCCGCAATCTCAGCAGCAGTAATCAGTTTGATCCAGAATTGGGATGCCCTAGTTTTGGCAGCACAAGTGACGTGGGAGGAGAACATTGTCCCAATCTTAGAGACGGTTGCGGGGGCAATAGCTGGAGTGCTGGGGGGAATTGGAGATATAGCATTAATCATATGGGAAGGGGTTAAAGAAGCTACTTCAGCAGCCTGGGAATTTATTACGGAAGCAGTTTCGAACGCTGTGAGTTTACTGATAAGGATATTCCAGGGTATCGGAGAGCAGCTATCTCAGACTTGGGAATTCGTTAAGCAGACTGCACTAGCCGCTTGGGAGAGCATAAAGGAGATAGTCGGAAACTCTATAGTAGCAATTATTGGATTTTTCGGGGCGGTAGTTGAAAGACTTTTCGAAGTATGGGAATCGGCTAAAGAGACTGCATCAAATGCCTGGGAATTAATAAAGCAGACAGTATCAATCGGAGTTGAGTCGATAAAGGGGCTCTTCAGCGGAATAAGTGAAAGTCTAACCGGGGTATGGGAAGGAGCAAAAGAAAAGGCATCGGAGGCATGGGAAGGTATAAAAGGAATTGTGTCGGGAGCTGCAGAATCGATAAAGAAATTCGGGGAGGATATCAAGAATAGTATTATAAAGGCTTTCACTGACGCGTTCGATAAGGTTAAGGAAATCTTTTCGAACCTGCTCGGTGGATTAAAAGAAAGTTGGGATAACTTTATCAATAGCTTTCCATCCTTAGATTTTTTCAAGAAAGGGGAACAGCCGACGGTTCCAGAAAATCCTCTGCCTACTCCAAGCCCGGAATCGGGCGGCGGGCCTTCGGCGTTTCTTAATCAGGACATTATAGATCTGGCCCAAGGGTATAAAAACCTAGGCGATAATATTGATTTTGCGACCGGGAAGACAAAAGACTTCAACATCGCTGTTTTGACTGAGGATGAGTTGCTCCAAGGTTCAGTTGCAAGTCTAGTATTAAATGGGGGGATGCTAAAGAATAATGGTACAGCAGCATCTGATTTAAAAACCAAATATGAGGGAGTAAAAGTAGCAATAAATAATACTTCGGAGTCACTTGATAATGCCGGTATTAGCGCAGAAAACACAAGTGAAAAATTCGAGCAGCTTGAGAATAATGTCGGATTCTTTGAGGGGATAAAGCAGGGGTTCAGGGACTTTGTGGAGAACGTGCAGAGCAACAGCGAGCTTATGGCTGATTTCTTTGCCAACACGCTTTCGCAGATGTCTCAGAGTTTCAGCGATTTGTTTTTCAACGTCATCACCGGAAGGTTCGACAACCTGAAGGACCTTGCGAAACAGGCGTTCGAGGCAATACTCCGGGCGTTCCTGGACCTGGTAAGCGCGATTGTTACAAAGCAGATAGTGATAAGTATTGCGGGAGTGTTCGGGTTAGGTGCTAAGGGGGCAGGCGCAGAGGATGTGATCGAGGCCGGGAAAAGCGTAGTTGACTTTATTGGCAATCAATTTCCAGCAACCCCAGGGGGAGATTTCGCCCCGACAGAACTCGACCCTAATACCGCATTGCCGGTTAAAGATAGCGGTATCGGGGCGGGCATAGGGGCGGGACTTCTCGGTATCAGCATAGGCTCTGCGCTCGGCTCGATAATTAATTCCGACCTGACGGGTTTGCAGCAAGGCATCTCTTTTGGTTTAGGCGCGGCCGGGGCGGTAACTGGATTTCTTATCGGAGGCCCCGTCGGTGCGGCCATAGGAGGATTTATAGGCTCGCTAGTTGTGCCGATCATTACAGCCTTATTCAAAAAGACCCCGCGTCTCGACATAGACTTCGATTCCGTGAAGACGGAAGTAGGCCGGAGGGCCGCCGAAGTCGCGGAGTTCCTTGACCCCGAGTTCTTTAAAAACGAGATAGCGCAGATAAGCGTAAAGCGCGGCGGAGTAGGATTAGGCCAGGGCGGGGATGAAGGCATAAAGGATATTATTCAGGAGAAGATTGAAGAGACTATCGATGCGGTACAGGCCATAATAAACAAGCTTCCCTCCGACCTTGCGAGGCAGCTTAACGATGCCCTTCTCAATACGCAGGTGGATATAGACACGGTCGTGAAGGGGGAAAGGCTCCTTGAGTTCGATGCGAAGGGGAAGGAGATCAAGAAGAAATTTGAGGCGTTTATCAACGGTGAGCTGTCAGCGAAATTCTTATTCGCAATAAGAGACTTCTTTACAGGGGCTTTTGAAGCTCTGGGAGTCCTGCCTGAGAATGCGCAGGCATTCGTAGACGAGCAATTCGATGCGTTCAAGAATGCAGGATCACGAGAGGAGCGGGCGCAGATAGGACAGGAATTCCTCGCGAGCTTCAACGCGTTCGTCGATGCTTTTAATATAGTGTCGGGGAATGTCAATGATGCTATAGGGCAGACGATACAAAGCATTAACAGCCTGTCGAGTAAGCTCGGATTCGACGCCGTGCCTTCGATCGGAGAGCTCAAAGACAAACTCGGGGAACTTCTCGAGAACGCGGAACTGGATGCCGAGACCGTGCAGATGTACGCCGACCTCAGGAACGCGATAGTCCAGGGCATATCGGACATAATCAACTCCATAACGGGACTCATAGGGAAGATAAGCCAGCTCAACTCGACCATAGTGGGCCTCGGAGGCGCGGCGGTCAATATAATCCCGTTCCTCGACCAGGCGCAGGCGAAGCTGGTCGATTTCTATACGACGAATATAGGCAACCTGTCGCTCGGCGAGCAGGAGACGTTCCTCGACGAAATACTCGGCATAGCGAACGCGAAGTTAGCCGAGGAGCAGGCGGCGTTCCAGAGGGCGCAGGCGGCGCGGCAGAGGGCGGAAGAGGCGCAGAGGGCGAGGATAGAGAAGCGTATCGACAACCTGAATAAAGAGAAGGACAAGATAAACGAGGTGTTCCAGAAACGGATCGAGGCGCTCAACGAGGAGCTTCAGATCGCGGAGAGCTTCGCCCAGCTGACGGAGTCGATAAGGCAGACGCTCGATTCGATACTGTTCAGCCCGGAGTCGGTACTGACCGGGGTCGAGCAGGTGAACGCCCTCCAGTCGAACATCACTAATCTCCAGGCGCAGCTCGCTTCGGCAGTGGACCCGGAGAAGCAGTTAGAGATCGCGGGGAGACTCGAAGAGGCGTTCAAGACGCTGTTCGATACGGCGGGGGACGCGTTCGGCGTGAACAGTCCTGAATTCGTCGCGATATTCGACCAGGTGACCGGGGGGTTAGAGAACCTGGCGGACTTCACCGGAGAGAGGGGGAGGAGCGTCGAGGAGATATCGGCCGAGATAGAGAGGCTCACGGCCGTGAACGAGGCAACGCTGAAGAGCATAGACGCGAAGATAGAGGCCGCGCAGGAGAGGCTCGCCTCGATCGGGCAGTCGACGGCCGACAATACGTTCCACGCGTCACAGGAGCTGACCGAGCTGTTCGAGTTCATAAGGAACGAGTACATGAGGATACTCGAGGAGAGGTTCGCGCAGCTCGGGGAGGTGAGCGAGTTCGGGTTCCAGACGGAGGTGGAGGGGTTGGGCGTTATCGCGGGGTTCACCGAGGAAAACCTGACCGTGCTGAAGGGCGTGGGCGAGGAGGCGGCGAAGCATACCGGGCTCCTGACGGAGATCGCGGATAGATTGGCAGCTGTCGCGGGATTCCAGCACGGGACGGAGGGGTTCAAAAACTTCGGCAGGGGGACGCTCGCGGTGCTCCACGGACTAGAAGCGGTGGTAACGAAGAGGGACATCGCCGGTATACAGGAATCGCTCCTCTCGCAGATAGCGGGCGGGGGGATAAGCGGGCTCGCGGACAGGTTAGCAGGGGAGCGGGATGGGCGCGACGGCCTCTCTCGCGGCGGCTTTATAGCCGGGATGAGGCCCGGCGGCGGGTTCATACCGGAATTCCCGCTGAGCGGGACGAGGCCTTCGCCGGACGAGCCGGTGAACCATGTGACGGAGATGAGCGTGGATATAAACGTGAACGTGAACGGCGGGTCGCAGGCGTCGCTCACGTCGCTTGCGGGGGAGATAGAGAATATGATGGTGAGGAGCATACGGCAGGGGAGGGTGAGGAAGGAGCTGCAGGAGGCTGCGGTGAGGAGAGTGGGGTGATGCGGCTTCGCACTCTCGGGCTGGGCGATGGCTTCGTGCGCAATGACAAGAGAAAAGACGAAGCAGGAGAAAGGCTGTTTTTTATCCTTCTTTTCCTTGATGAAAAGAAGCAAAAATCATCCGACTACATAATTTGCTAAAAATCTTATGTACTGCGCTAAATCTTCCAATTCAACCTCAGCCCGTGGAAGATTTTTAACGCTCGTACAATCGATTTTCTTAACGCAAATTCTGTAATGTCGGGGATACGTCCTTCGACAGGCTCAGGACGAACGGGTTCAAATACAAATCCACCCTGACCCTCCTTTACAAAAGGAGGGAATTAAAACGATAACGGATGGGAAATGGCGAACAGGAAAATGGCTAAGACATTTATGCCGGTGACGGTGTTGTCGGCGACGACGGAGGCGGGGAGCTTCCCGAAGGAGAATATCACAGACCGGACGAGCCCGCAGAGGGCGTGGCGGTCGACGGACGTTGCGGCGGACCAGAGGGTCGTGATAGACCTCGGAACGGCGCAGACGGACGTTACGTGCTATCTCGACTGGGTGAACTTCGGCTCGTTCAAATACCAGGAGTCGGCGGACGGCTCGACGGGATGGAGCGACATCGGGACGACACGGACGGTCGGGAAAGACCCGATGCACGGGGTATATCGCAGGGCGGATGATATAACCATGTCGAGCAAAAGATACCTCGGCATATTCATACCGGCGCAGACGCCGATAGATGGCGCGGATTATTTCCGCATCGGCACATTCTGCGCGCCTTCGCCGGTCGTGGAGCTCGATGCGGAGACTACGGTCGAGTACCCGTTCGACGCGGCGCTGCCTGACTCGTACATCGTCGAGAACAGGTTCCCCGGGGGGAGGGCCGAGAAGATCAAGCTTGGCGTGATGCAGCCGATGGTGATATCGTTCGCGCTCAAGACTGGGGCGATGCAGAACATAAAGGGCGCCCAGGTGGAGGAGATCGCGGACATGCTCAGGGACGGGACCGAGACGCTCTGGCTCGACTTCAACCTGGGGGAGACGTGGCAGGCGTACCTCGTGAGGAAGTCGGGGGAGCTGAGGGCGAGCGTGAGCACGCCCGCCGTGGGGACGGCCGATTTCGGGACGGTGCTGTTCGAGGTGGTGGTGTAGAGATTATGGCGGACAGCCGGACGGAGAGAAATGTATTGAGCGGGGACTGGAAGAAGGAATCACGGAAGAGGGCGGACGAGGCGGGGGAGCTACAGGCACCCCCGGTACAGGGGAGGGCTGCCCCGGGAAGCGATAGAGGCGCTCGAGAGGGCGAGGGATGAATTAATCGAAAAAGAAAAGAACGATATATCCGGTAACGGTAAGCAATAAATAATTCTCAATACACGACTTACAAAGTAACTCCCATTCACAATCAGGGCAGCGAAGAACCGCAAAGGGTTTTGCGGCGAGGGGAGAATATATTGAACGGAGGTTTGAGCATGTCTGAATCAAGCAAAGGACAATCGGGGGCGGCGGGAAGCCTCGGGATAAGAATAATCAAAACAGAGGGAGAAGATGATGAAACAAATGATTGAAGAACCCACAATCGGGCAAATATTAGCGACTGAAAGGAAGCTGCGCGGGGACAGACTGGAGCTTTTTCAGGGAGCCTTTGACGTACTTCACGATAAGAAGCAGGCAAAAGATAATCCCGAAATTGCATGGCGATTATCTAACCTTCCATATTTATTTCGTGGGTTTGAGAGGGTCAATCGTGAATCGAGGGATAATTGCGCGAGACCTGCGGGGGTGCTTTATGCGCAGGTTAAAACACCTAAAGATTCGATAGACCTCGGACTTGTGTCCGTCAACGTAGTTACGACTGCAGGAGTGAATTACGTCATCGATTCCCTACAGGCGCTTGCCACTATCAACAACCTGAAATGGCACGCGAGCGGCACGAACAACACGGCTGAGAATGCGAGCCAGACGGCATTATCGGCGGAAACCGGAAGCCGCGTTTCGGGTACGCAGACGGAAGGCGCGAGCGCGAATATTTATAAGACGGTTGCTACCATCACTTACGGGTCTTCATTGAGCATAGTCGAGCACGGGCTATTCTCAGGCTCGACTCCGGGACGCTATTCGATAGAAGCGTATTTACCGGGATAAGCGTCGATACAAGCACCTCAATCGAGTTTACATACGAATGGACTTGAGTTCGGGGGGGTAAGGCGTCGCATTCCCACAATTTCAATCGCTTACAACAACGGTTTTCAGTAGTGATGTCAACATCTCATAATGTTGGCATGCCCGCGACAGTTAATGCCCGGGACTTGCTACTGTGTATTTTCACTAATGACGGCGCCGCTACTGTTACAACTCCGAGTGGATGGACGTCTAAGGGTACTCAACTTTCATCAAATTCAGGTGTTCGACAAAGAGTATTCGCAAAGATAGCCAGCGGCAGTGAAGACGGTACGACGGTTGATTTTGTTACGTCGGCATCGGAAAGCGCTGCTGCTCAGGTGTACCGTGTTACCGAATACGTATCAAGATGCAAGTACCGGGGTATGCTGTCAGCTTCCTCGGTAGACGGCGGCAGTGAGGTTTACAACACCAGACCCGCCAAACTTATCTCCGGGATGGGGAAGCGTCGATATCGCTATGGGTCGCTTGGATATCGGCATATCTGATTCAACCGCGACAAGCGTTAATAAGTTATCCAAGTGGGTATTACCGGCGATACGTATACTTCTCCGGCGCAACGACGGAAGACGCGCAAATTGCGAAGTGCGCGTAAAACTGCTACAGCAAGCTCAGATAATCCCGGGATTCTTTACCTTAAACGAGCTCGCCACCTTATATCGCTTTCACTATAGGGATTAGACCGAGAGTCCTTATATCACAAGCTTTGTCAGGGAGCTCGACTGACGCCGGGGCGTTGACTACTTTCATTACAAGAATTACAACGTTGACCGGCACAAGCACGAACTCCGGCGTTTTAGCGACATTCGTTAATAGAATTAAAGCCCTCGCGGGTACAAGCACGAACGCCGGGGTGTTAGCCAGGCTTGTAAAAAAAACGCTCTCGGGGAGTGTAAATGATTCGGGAACACTCTCTACTACAACGCAATTCTCCGTACGGTGGTCCCTTGAGCATTTAGAAGCCCGTACAGATTACGGATTTCCGACTGTTTACGTAGAAGTTAATAGCGCCGGAATACCTACAGGGGCGTTTCCGGAGGGTTCTTATTACGAGAGGCGGCTTCTGGAAGTGCCGAGGCTCGACGAAGCGGAGCTCGACTCACGGTTCGGGATATCGGGTTTTCAGAGGGTGACGCTGACCGTGGACAACTCTGACGGCCTGCTGAGCGGGCACGATTTGCAGGATACATACGTCCGCATGTTCTTCGTCGACGCGGAGGGGGACGTTTACAGGGAGTTCAAGGGAAAGGTCACGGAATGGACGCTCTCGCACAGGTGTGTGCTCAGTGTCGAGGATGTGGACGCGATAGCCATTACGCAGGACCTCCCGCGGAGGACTATTAACACGCTGATAGAAGCGGAAAAGACCGCGGACGCTAACTTCGAGAACGTCGTAGTGGCGAACGACCTGGGGAATCCGATACCGGTAATATTCGGGAGGGCTGTGAAGGTCCCCCTCCTTTACGTGAAGGCCGACGAGACGAACAGGGAATACGATTACATAATCGGAGAGGGAGAGGGTCTCAACGGAAATAATTTTCAGGACGTGTTCACTGTTTACAGGAACGACCAGGCACTCGACGATATCGAAGGGACCGCTCAATCCGGAAGCTCGGCGTCGGCGCTGAAGCTCGAGACGGGGGATCAGCGCCCGAATGCCTGGTACAAATACTGGTGGGTGGAAATAACGTCGGGGCCCGGGGGCTGGGAGCATACGGCACGTAACGAATTATGATTCGGCGACTAATATAATTATACCGAATTCCAATTTCAGCGCAACGCTCACGACATCCAGTCATTATAGGCTTAGCGAATGGCGTTTCTTTGACGGATCTCAGGCGAGCCCGTACGCGGGATATGCTTTCATCCGCTTCAAGAAGCGAATGGGTGTCTCAGGGAGCACGGACCCGATATACGCGGACGTGAACGGATTTGGAGACGAGACGAACATCGCGAGGGCTGTGCAAAGCCTGGTGTCGAATCCTGACTGGGGACTGGGGCTCGACGTGGATACAGCGTCATTCGACGCTGCAGCGGGGATATCCGGCGTATCGGCCATGCTGTGCGAGGGGGCGATAACGGATACCGTCGCGGCTGTGGACATCCTCAACGAGCTCCTCGGCTTCAGGGATATGGTGCTGTCGAAAGACGATGAGATTCGGATCAGCGTCGATCAGGCGAAAACATCGGCTCACGGCTTCGGACTCGGGGACGAGACGGGATGGAATAACATTCTCACCGCGAGTCCCGAGATACTGCACATTCACCCGAACGAGAAGGTGAAGAACCTGAAGGTCAGGTATCGGAAGAACTTCAGGGAGGGCGACGTATATCAGTACGAGCTTGAAAGGCTGTCGAGTGTGAACGGCGTCGATACTACGGTGAATCTGCCGTTCGTGTACGACCACGCCACGGCGGACAGGTGGCTCGATTACAAGCGGAAGCGGTTCGCGGCGGCCGTCAGGCGGATGAGCCTCGAAGTGGGGCAGGACGGCAGGGACGCTGCGAGGGGAGAGCTGGCCTCGATAAGCATTCCGTCTCTCGGCATGAACGCGCAGGGGTGGGAGATAACCGGCGCGGGCGTGACCCCGGCGGGGGCGAATTCGCTGAGCCTCGTGCCGTATAGCGCAGCACCCTACACATACGTGCCGTTTACGAGCGAGGGCGGGACGCTTCCGGTCGATGAGAGTTTCGACATACCGCCCGATTATACGCAGTCGATACCGGACCCGGTTACGGGCGTATCGGTAACTATGTCGATGGGGATTGTCGGATTTACGGCGCATCCGTTCGCGCTTATCACGTGGACGCCGCCCGAGGATAATTACAGCGGAGCGGTCGTGAGCGTGAAGCTCCACAGCGATGCGACGACTTTATTCCGGGCTGTGGGTACGTATTCGACATCGGCGAGGATCGAAGGGCTCGTGCCCGGACAGCTGTATGATTTCCTGATAGAGTCGCTAAACGTGACCGGGGAATTCAAAGGGCTGGGAGTCTCGGTAAACAACAGCGGAGCGGGATATATCGCGGGCGGGGATAATACGGCGCCGTGCGACTCCGACGGGTCTTGTCGGCGTCGGCGAAATTCGGCAAACTCGTATGGACGTGGAGTAAAAACTCGGAAGCGGATGTATCGCTTACTACGATCGAAATAAATACAGCGTACAAGTGGCGGAGTGCTCGGAAACGGATATTGTTCCGCATCGGACAACGCGAACTTTAAGCCGCGGTTACGAGCTCAGAGATCAGACGGGGGATTTGACTACTTCATTACCCGTGGCGCTGCGGGTACGCTGCCAGTAGATCACTCGGGGAATACCGGCGAGTTCAAGTGCAGGGTCGGGTTACGTACGAGGATCGCGGTGAGTACGGGTTCGATGTGGCAAGATCGATGTCTGCAGAATGATGAAGTTACGAATCAAAGCCCGCGTACTGTCGGTAGCATTTTCGCCATTAAGTCGCATCTGGCACACCACGCTAATTAGCTGTTCAATCACGAAAGCTTCGTAGATACATCTAGGGTAAGAATTGCAATTCGACAACGGTCTATTGGAGGCTGGTACCGGATATGCGGTGGTGGAGTGCAGAGTTAAGACGAAGTGGCTCGATAACTTCGGGATCCTTGGGCTACCACAATGTGTTATCACGGAACGGATTGGAACTGGATTGGCCTTCTGTATATATTGATGATAACTTTCCGTCCGCTGGCACATGGACATATAGCATTTGGGTATATAAATTTCGGAGCGCTCTACTCATTGTGAGAAGACAATATCGTTCTTGCGCTTACTGAGAGTAAGGAGATGAACTATCATGGAAGGTGGATGCAGCAACTGGGTAAGTTCCACGTAAGGCATTGTAGTAATGAGGATTTATCAGTATCGAATGAGTATGATCATAGCGACTTGGAATTGCAAAAATTCAAGAGCATAATGCGTCCCATGGTCAAATCACTAGTGAAATATCACCGAAGGAGATATGATATGTTGCGCTTGAGCAATTGATACCGTTCAGAGGAATCTCAAGGAAATGATAGTGCCATACCCGAGAAGATAATGGACGAAGCTGCACGGAAATTCATGAGCGTGGAGAAAAAATACAAACATTGATTTAGCTAAGATGACAACTGGAATGATAGATGAGCAAAGCTGGATGTGCCAATAGAAATAGATGTAGATCGGCGGAAAGGAAATAATCGGCTATGAACTGAAGCCCGAGAATATAGTTACGGAAAAAATCAAAAGCAAAATAAAATCTGGGAAGGCAGTACTCGTCATAATTTAAAACTAAACGAAGCAATAGATAAGTAAATCTGATATCGAAAATAAAAAAAACAGGGTCGCGGCGCATTATAAGCAGGATAACATCCTCCTTTACCTCCTTTACACGCGCCGCGGCCCTTTTTTATAGCCAATGAATCTAGCATGCCTGGAAAAATTTACAAGTGATTTCGTGATGCGGATCATGCCGCAGGCGAACAAGACGTACGTGAGGCGCTACTGGCCCGCGGTCTATATGGCGCTCGACGAAGAGGACCTCGACTACGAGGAGATGATGCTCATGGCGCTCGCGACGATAGCCGCCGAGGCCGGGGACTTCGACATAACGGTGAGGGAGTACGTGTCCCGTTACAACACCTCCGAAGGCGCCAGGGCGGTCGGGCACTACTTCGATATGTACGACGGCCGCGCCGACCTCGGAAATCAGGGGAAGCCCGACGGGTATAAATACAGGGGGGGCGGAGCTGTGCAGCTTACCGGCAGATACAACTACCGCGAGATAGGGAACGAGTTAAGGCTGCCTCTCGAGGAGAAGCCCGAGCTGATAGAAAACCCGGTCGTCTCAGCGCGTGCGCTCGCTTTATTTCTCCGGAGGAGAAAGATGGAGATAAACGAGGCGCTCCGCGGTAAGGACTACGGGAAGGCGAGGAGGCTCGTCAACGGGGGCGCGCACGGACTCGATGAATTTCAATCTACGTATCTCCGGGGGATGAGGTTAATTGGAAAAGGTTAAGGAAAGCGCAAAGAGCATTTTGAATTCCCAGTACAACAAGGCTGTTTACTCCGGCGCCGTCGGGGCGGCGGTGGATTTCCTCTTCGGGCTGCTGGCGGAGTTTCATATAGACGTTTCTGCCGGGCTCCAGACGAAGACGCTCATTCTTGCGATGGCGCTCACCGCGCTACTCGTGAAGAACAGGGAGAAGGGGCCTGAGGCCGGTGCCGGCCAGGTCTGATGATCAACCGTTCTGCATTACCAATCATGGTTGTAGGAGCGGGTTCCGCCGCGAACGGGAAAGATAAAGAAAAGGCAAAGGCGAATCTTATGTCTTCTTTTCCTTAATGACACACACGTAGTGTGTTTTATGAAAAGACAAAGGAAGGAGAAAGGCTGTTTTTTATATCCTTCTTTTCCTTGATGAAAAGAAGCAAAAATCATCCGACTACATAATTTGCTAAAAATCTCATGTACTCAGCTAAATCTTCCAATTCTACCCCAGCCCGTGGAAGATTTTTAACGCTCGTACAATCGATTTTCTTAACGCAAATTCTGTAATGTCGGGAAGAAAAGACGAGATTGCTTCGCTTTGCTCGCAATGACAGAAAGAATAAAAGACGAGATTCTGAAACGAGTTCAGAATGACGTAAAACGGATTCCCGATTCGTTTTGGCTTGTGTAACCGAAGTACCACGTTAAAGGGCTTATCCGCAATCAGACTGTAGTGACCGATTGCTCACTTGCTCGCAATCGTTTCGGGAATGACAAAATAAATGTGGAGGAAGGTGGAAGTTATGTGGAAGGAATTGCTGAGGATAGCGCCCGACCTGATCCCGATAATAATTCAGACGGTCTTCGACGTCGAGAAGGTCGTGACGGGAATCAAGCGCGGCGAGATAAGGAAGTCGAGGGTGATGAGCATCGTCGGGAACATACTCGATACGAAGGACTATTTCCTCGGGAGGACGCCTGAGGGGCAGCTGCAGTTCCTGAACCTTGTCTCGATGTTCATAGACACGATCGTATCTACATTCAATTACACCGGGCTCTTCGGGTCAAGCGATAAGCTCGATTTCACCCCGATACCGGTGAGGAAGGAGGGGCCAGATGAGGGGAATTAGCAAGATACTCGCAGCGCTCCTGGTTCTGACGGCGACTTCATGCGCGTGGAGAAACATGACGCCCGCGACGGAGGTCGTTTACGAAGGGGAGCTAATAGGCAACGAATCGGTCACGTACCCGTCGGCGGAGAAGGTGCTCGAAGTCTGCATGATGACGAAGGCGTGCATGGGGCTTAGCGAATACAGTTACCCGCTGCCGAAGATACGCGGCATGAGGGGCGGGAACGCGGTCGACTGCGGCGGGATGCTCAGGAAGGGATGTTACGAGGCCGGTCCCGATATTGAATCTTCAAGGAGCGGATGGATCATAGTGCCCGAAGGGGAGGAGATCGACATCATAGCGCACGAATGCGTCCACCACTGGCTTTACATGCATACGGGAAATCTCGATCCGAAGCACGAATCGGAACTCTTCCTCACCTGCGGGGGGGACCTGATGCATATAGGCTCCATCATCGCGAGCATACTCGGCTGGATTATCGGCAAGGTCATCGGGAAGAAGAAAGAGAGCGAGACTGAGGAGAGGTACGCCGAGGCGAAGAAAGAAAACATCGAGCTCCGCGCGGAGAACGCGGGGCTCCGCGTCATTAAAGAAATCGAGGACGAGGAAGAGAAGGTGAGGGCGGAATGGGAGGAGGCAGGGGAAAAGAATGATAAGAGTAAAAAGTATGAAATTCTCAAGCGTGATTTTGACGGCGGTGATTAGCTTCTCCGCTTGCAGCGCACCGAAGGTCATCACACCCGAAATAAGCCGGAAGAGCTACGAGTCGCTAAAAGAAACGCAGCCCGACTGCATGGCCCAGATAGGCGCGCTCGAAGCAGCCCGCGAAATGACCGACCCGCTCACGCAATGCCCCGCCGTGACTGACGACCTTATCCTGGACGCGCTCTATTGTTATAGAAGCGTATGGAAACACTGGGAGAACGAATACCGAGTGCTCGACGCGGAGCTCGATGCCGCACAGGACGGAGGCGGCCCGGAATGATGGACGCAAGGCTTCTCGAACTGGGCGTCGGGTTCATCGCCGCTATCATGGTCATACGCGAGGTGCTCGGGTTCCTCGAAAAGAGGAAGAACGGCGGGGGAGGGCAGAGCCTTATCATGAACGAGCACGTGAACGACGTGAGGGGGGCGGTGTCCGTGATAAAGGACAAGGTGGACGACCTTCACGAATGGCACAACAAGACGGACGCCGACGGGATACCGCTCTGGTACGTGAGGCGCTCGCTCGAAGAATCCATCAGGGAGCTCGGGGAGAAGATTTACCTACAGATTGAGATACAGACCGAGATACTCCGGCACATGGAGAAGATGGAGGAGTATTACAGGAACAAGCCGAAGAAGGAGGGGAGCAATGGAAGTAATGTCGCCGGTGCCAAGTCTTAACGAGCTGATACTGAGCTTCCACACGGGGAAGCCTTATCTGATGTGGATACACTTCGACGAGAGGTACGGGGAGCAGCCGTGCGCTTCGTGCAGGATACCGTGCCGGACGCTCGTGATGACATCGCCCACGGCGGGCATCTGCGACGCATGCTGGGGGAGGGGGAAGTGAGGGGACTGAACCGGCAGCGGATGCAGAACTAAACGAAACGGCTCGTCGACCTGCCAATAATTCCGAAAGCTTTTTGCGTATTACCCTGCTGCACACGGCGCAGAACCGCTTCTTCCCAAAATCACGCATCAGGCAGTTCTTCTCGGATCTGAACACATTACAGGACTTGTAAAGCCCTCCCTCGAACAGCCCCACGGTGCCTTCGGGGACGGGGTGGGAAACAGGGTTTCCGCCCGGACATTGATTCCTCGATGTCGGGACGGGGGTCGCGGGCGCTATCAAGTCCTTCCATTTTATTTGAGGCAGCACCGTTTTACTGGTTAAATTCGGATAATTATCCGGGTTATCGTTGATATAGGGCGATTCATATTCGTCCGCCAGCTTGAAGAAACTATGCCCCAGCTCGTGAATGCCGATCAGGGCGGAGAGGGCGTTAGTCGAAAAAACGGGGACATTCCCTCCCGACCCGCCGTAGATCCCGCTGTTGACCATGGCAAACGCGATATGCGCCTGCGGTATCAACATATCCCAAACCTTTTTCGCGGTCCTCTGATCCACGACCAGAAGGCGCTTCTGGTTTGCAGCGCCGCAGAAGCTGGCGTTGAAATAAGTACGTACATCGACCGGGGGGGCCCCTCCCTGGCATTGAACCGGCAAATCAGCGCCGCTATCCGTGGATGCGACTTTTAAAATATATACATTCGTCTTCTCCCAGAACTCATTGAACGGCGAGAAATTTTTGAAAACGCTTACGAATTTGTTCGCATCGGAAATAAATTTGGGTATTTCATTATCCTTGTAACCTTCGGCAAGGATCGACAGATTCCAGCATTCATTGTCATTCCCGTGGTCGACGATCTTCTCCTTCCCCAGTATGACTCCGTTCTCCACGACCCGCGCGACGACCATCGGCCGCAATATTTCCTCTGCGGGATCTATCGTGAAGGCAAAGGTCTGCCTCGCTGTTTTGAAAAAAAACTCTGGCAGGAGGGGATTGTTTATGATTTCGAGAGTAAATACGATACCGGGATCCGGAATCAGGATCGAGAACGTCAGGTCGGGGTCTTTGAGGCTTTCGAATGTGATGGGGCCCGGCGCGTCGTCGCCGTACGCCTCGGTTTCCGTGCGGAAAGGATTCTGCAGTCTCTGAACATAAATAACACGCCCCTCTCCGTCGGTTAGTTTTACGTAGTATCCGTTGTAATCATCCGCCTGGTCTATCGGATCCGAGGGCGGGGGGATGATATCGATACGGGTCTGGGATACGAGCACGATATTGTAGTTCTCGTATCTGAGGTCCAGCCGAAGGCTCTTTTTCCACTTTCTATTGCCGCTCATTGGTATCTGATCGACGGACTTTACCGTTCCGCCATAATCATACGGACTGTATATACAACTGTAAATAGTA
>CAVWAZ010000026.1:0-36446 GCA_963752995.1 uncultured delta proteobacterium | reverse complement strand
AAGGGGCATAATCAGCTTCGAGGTAATGGTGTCCTAAACCTCTTATTCATCGGTTTAGTTCCCTCAAGGGAGAGGGAATTAAAAGATAAAAAACAAATTCTTAGAATCTCGATTAAGGCATTCGGGAATGACAATACAATTATGAGATGCTGAAACAAGTTCAGCATGGCGGACTTTGGTTCATTGTAATGGGTAAAGAAAAGCCAAGGTACAACGACGGAATAATAAATATTCTCCATCTGATGCCGGCGGAGGTGAGGGAGAGGGTGAGCCGCGGACGGGTCGAGGAGATATTCTCCACGCTTACTCCGAAGGAGAGGACGGCCATAAAGCTTCGATACGGGATTGAAGACGGGGTGGAGCGATCGTATGGGGAGATGGGTGAGCTGATGGGCATGACTACGATGGGAGCGATGAAACTTTTTAAGAGAACTTTAAAAAAGGTTATTGACAGAGCGACGGAATTTGTATAGTTTATATATCAACGGGCGAACAACGCCCGAAAGCGTAAAGCACAAAGGAACGGAGACTGAGAACATCTTCTCCGTTTTTTTTTGCCCTTTTTGTTCCTTCCTATTATATATCTAATGGTTCCAAGCGGTTATAGAGCGGGAAAATTCGGAATGATTACAGGATTACAGATTTAATCCTAAGCGGATTGCATATTTCGATGTGGTTTATGAAAAGGTAAAGAAAGAGCAAAGGCAACTATTATTCTTCTTTTCCTTGATGAAAAGAAGCAAAAATCATCCGACTACAGAATTTGCTGAAAATCTTGTGTTGAAGCTAAAATCTTTCAATTAGACAGCTGAAAGATTTTTATACGCTTCAACATGCGATTTTCTTAACGCAAATTCTGTAATGTCGGTGAGAGAAAGACTTTCTGGATTAATTTGAGTGTAAGGTGACACCCCCATCCTTACCACATGCTCGACAAATCGGAGAGCATGGTCACAGTTACCCAAGTGGCTAAAGGGTCAGGGCGTCCTACTTCTCGCTTGCTCGAAGCAGTTCCCCCTGGGGAAGTATGGAAGGCACCCTTCGACCCTTCGGCGAGCTCAGGACAGGCAAGCCCGGGATGAACGGGGTTTTTGTTGCGGCTGGAAGCCGCTCCTACAATATTTAATGTTGTAAAGACTATATTTCCGATAAAGACAATCGGGAATGACATAAAAATTGGGGAAGTGAATGCTGATTTGTGAAACTGACCGTCTGCGGTGTGCTGAATCCGACGCAGCGGGTTCCGACCCTAACTCCGGGGGTAAAAAGGAGGAAATAGATTCAGAAGAAAATCAGGACGGGAATGAGCAGCTCTTTACCGAGTCTCAAGTTAACAAGATAGTTCAGTTGAGGCTCGAAAAAGACCGCCTCAGGGTGGAAAAGGAAGTCGAGAGCAGGCTCAGGGAGCTCGGAATTGAGAGCGCCGAGGATGCCGCGGCTTCCAAAGAGTGGCGACACGAGAGGGATGAGCTTCTGGAAAGAACGGCCCGGGAGAAGGAGCTGCTTCAGCATGAAATCGCCGAGCGCGAGAGCGGGTTCGGCGAGCGGGAGAGGCAGCACGAGGCCGAGAAGAGGGAATGGCGGGCGAAGCACGAGACGCTGCTCAAGCGCGCCGAGCTTGACGCAGGCGGCGCTTAAAGCGGGAGCGGACCCGGCGAACGTGGATATGATCGTGACTTTCACGGAAGGGAACGTGAGGGTCGCGGACGGGGGCTTCCGGGTCGTCGGGACTGACGGACGCCCGGCGCTCGATCCAGAAACCGGTACGGAGACGACTGTCGAAAAGTTCATGAGGGGGTTCCTCTCGGAAAGGCCGGGGCTCGTGAGACCCGCTCCTTCAAGGGGCGCGGGAACAGGGGCGCTTGGCGCGAGGCCGGGGAAGTACACGCTCGACGAGATAAGGGAGATAGCGAGGAACGATCCGAAGAAGTACGCGGAGCTGAAGAGCGAAGGGGTCGTTCAGGAGCTTTACGAAAAGCACCTGGCGGAGAAGAGGTAATCGTCTTATCTCTTCTTTTCCTTGATGAAAAGAAGCAAAAATCACACACGTAGTGTGTTTTCCGAAAAGATTCTACATAATTTGCTAAAAATCTTCTATTGAAGCTAAAATCTTTCAATTAGAAAGCTGAAATATTTTTACGCTTCAACATGCGATTTTCTTAACGCAAATTCTGTAATGTCGGGGAAGAGAAAGGCAAAAGATAGATTTCTCGGCTTCGCCTCGAAATGACACCCTTTGACAGGCTCCCCCCTACGCTAAAGCTTCGGGGGACGGGCAGGGTGAACGGATTGGATTGAGCAGAGCGGTGTGTTGGAGATCATAAGCCCGCGGGTGCTCACCCGCCGCAAATTCTGTAATGTCGGGAAGAGAAGAATACAAGAATAAAAATTCATGCGGTTGCGGAATATGCAGCCGTTACCAGGGGGTTTTTAGATGGCAAATGTAACAACGACTACAGCCGCAGCTATACTGCCTGAGATATGGGAGGCGGAGGTGGAATTCGCCGCCCATAACCACAGGGGTTTCAGCGGGCGGATAATGGAATTTCAGTTCGCGGGGCCGGGGGACGTGCTGCATATCCCGAAGATTGGCGCCATAAGCGCCGCCGCTTTTTCGGGAACGGTTTCGTACACGGCCAACACGGAGACGTCGGTCGATATTACGCCCGACGTGTCATACGCAGCCGTGCAGATAGACAGGAAAGCCGACGTGAGGTCGGTGACGAGTCTCGGTAACGTGTACCAGGTGGAGCTCGGGCAGTCGCTCGCTCAGTACGAGGACGAGCAGATAGCCGGGCTTTACGCGGGGCTTTCCCACAGTGTGGGAGGCTCTTCGGATTTCTCCGAGGCGAATTACCTGCTGGCGATAAGGAACCTGATACAGTACGGACAGAATAAGGTCATGATGGGGATGACGCCCATATGGGGCGTATTCCATCCGGTTCAGTGGGACCACGTGCTCATTGTGTCGAATATAAATTCGGCGCTGGTGAGGGGGGAAATGAACGGGCCCGCGAAGACGGGATCGATCGACCTCGCTTACGGCGTGAACATAAGCTTCAGCTCGAGCGTCCAGGTCTCCACAACGGCGAGGAATATGATCTACACGAGCAGGGCATTCGCTATTGCAAGGAAGCAGACCCCGACAATCGATGTCGAGTTCGACGCGGACACTCTATCTACTAAAATAGTAGCATCACAGGATTTCGGTGTGGCCGAAATGAACGATCAATTGGGAGTCGAATACCAGACGAACGCTACATAGGTTGTGACAGGGGAATGGGATCGGAAGGGCATGCGTCTTGAGAGGCGCATGCCCTTTTTTTATATGGATTCCCGATTAAAACCTTCGGGAATGACAAGGAAAAGGTGAAAATGCTCTCTTTTTTTCCTTGATGAACACACGCAGTGTGGGTTATGAAAAGACGAAGAATGGAGAAAAGCTGGTTTTTTTTATCCTTCTTTTCCTTGATGAAAAGAAGCAAAAATCATCCGACTACAGAATTAGCTAAAAATCTCATGTACTCGCTAAATCTTCCAATTCAACCCCAGCCCGTGGAAGATTTTTTAACGCTCGTACAATCGATTTTCTTGACGCAAATTCTGTAATGTCGGGAAGAAAAAATACGTGCTTCGACAAGCTCAGCACGAACGGGCTGGGTTGAGGAGTGGGGGAGAATATATGCCTGCGGGTGCTCACCCGCCGTAAATTCTGTAATGTCGGGAAAGAAAAGACAAAAGATAGATTTCTCGTTTTGGTTTGTGCGGATTGGACACGATGATAATGCGAGTTATTTGCAATCAGCGAAGAGCGACCAGTTCTTACGCGCGCTCAGAACTGTTGTTCGAAATGACAAGATAGGGTCGCGGCTGGAAGCCGCTCCTACACATATATCAATAGAGGTAAAGGAACTCATGGCTGAGATAAAGGATGTGGTGATAGAGGACGGGGGGGATATCGGGGGCACGGGCATTTCGGGGCATCCGAGCCTGCCTGACTCCGGGTATCCGGGCTACGCGGTCGGGTATCCGACGTGCTCGGAGCCGACGAAGACGAACAGGGGGTGCGACGCGTGGAACAAGTGCGCAACCAAGGGGGAAGGGCCCTACACCGTGATGTTCGTGAACCCGAGCGGCAGGAAGACCGCAACTCACTGCAGGAACTGGATGTACAAGCTCCAGTTCAAGCAGGGGCTCGGGTACAGGCCCATAGACGATGAATGGATGGAGTGCAGGGAGAGCGTGGCGCTCGACCCGTCGGACGTGAAGAAGGGGACGCAGCTCAAGACCTACAAGATGAAGGTGGACGGCGTGAGGATGCCGTACCCCGAGAACTCGCCGGGGGTGGCGCGCGGTGGCTATATACGAGAGGACGATAAGGAAAAAAGGAAAAAAGCCGGAATGGGAAGTCAGGGCGACAGGAAGGGACGTTCACGAGCTGCGGGGGTTACTCAGGGAAGCGGCGGTTCTGACGAATGAAAGGAACGAGGCCGCGAATAAGGAAATTGGGCTGGTGGAAATGGAATCGGGCGGCGGGAAGAGGGACGTGGTGAGGGAGGACAAGGCGCGGGCGCTCGAGGGGAAGGGGTTCAGGCCGGTGAGGAAGTCGTTCGTCGTGCCGGAGCTGCCGTGGATGAAGAAGTGAAATGGTGCAAGGTCTTCCTGACTGCAAAAAACGAAGAAAGGCTATTTGTATATCCTTCTTTTCCTTGATGAAAAGAAGCAAAAATCATCCGACTACAGAATTAGCTAAAATCTTTCAAGTCCACCAAATTCTCAGAAAAAATTGAAACAGGACACAAAATGTGCGTCTTGGTTCCTATTGGAATAAAAACTGGCGTGGTGAACACATAGGCTGATATCGACACGCGACGTTGGTCATAATTGTAATGATTTAAGTAAGTTAAGTATATGTTCGACATTGTGAAAAGTTGCAGTTATGTTGTATTTATGATACTATAAAATCATTCTTGGTTAATCAAAGCCGGTATAATAACTAAAAAATAATATATAATTATTGCAGTAAAATAAGATGAAATACGAATTTCCAATAAGGTTTCTTTGTAGCGTTTTCGTAAATGCGGATGATATAGTACCTAAACCCCCACTAGTCTCAGATTTATTTAAGAAATTGGAAGGGTTTGAATTACTACCAACAACCGCAAGAGAACAAGGACCTACAGGTACGCGAGAAAGAATCGCGTTCAGTCATACCCCTACTGGTATATTTGTGGTACTGACGGGATCTAGGTTCGATGTAAGCATCCAACCAGTAAGTGAGTCAGCATTGGAAATGCAAGATTTCTCAGGATTTATTCAGAAATCTTCAGACATACTTACTATATTAATGGAATATTTTGAAAGAAAGGGAACCCGTTTGGCATGTGTTCAAGAAGGTATATGTAGGACAAAAACCTTAGAGGAAGAAGAACTAGAAATTACAAACAAACTATTTAAATTTCCACCACTTTATGAAGCAAATAAGCCGTTTGAGTGGGAATGGCGCTGTGTATCAGAAATTATACGCGAATTTGGAGGTAAAACTGAACGAACTAATACTCTACTAAAAGTCTTAAAAACTCAGGGTAAGTCTATGCTTTTAGAAGTCAAATAGAAGCGATTCGAAGAAAAGTTTTGATGGTATAAGAATAGATTTAGATATAAATACAACACAAGACAATTTGGCTCCCCGATTTGATATCGAGGATATTAAGAGTTTTTTCACTTTATCTAAAGATTGGCACAAGAAATTTGAGAACGAAATAATTACATATTTGAATTTGCCATCGTAATAAATATATTAAAATTATAAAGGGGTAAAGATTATGCCTGGAGATAAACATCAATAAGCGGAGGAGGCCCCCCGAATTTATAGCTACAATTGTTGATGATACATATCACTTACTGGATCCAACGGAAAAAGGCTTAGATATAGAAGTAAATAACCCCGCAGGGGGATTGTCTGTTGTTGAAACTAGCGATGTATTCAGATTAATTGCAAGTGATCCAAGTACTCCTGGAAAGGCAACAAATATTATGGGAATAGGGGCAAATATTTTTCCAAAGCAAGAGTTTATGTCTCCGAGTTATGGCCTGACTACAATGGAAGTGTTCGATAACATTAGGGATCAACATATAGCGAGAGAAGCAATCATAGTAACAATTAATTCTAAACCGTTCGACGTCGGTGAAGAACATCCGGCGGAACATGAAATTACAAACTTGTTAAGTAATGGAACGATACGTGATCCTGAATACTTCTTTGACAATTTGTATTTGGTACTTTTTACAGAACCTGGCAGTCTCTACACACTTATTAGGGTTTTGGGAAGGCTAGATGAAAGATTAATTTTCCCTTGGATTCATAAGTTTCTTCAAAAGGGTTTGGGGCATTATGATATTGAGGTCCGTTCAGCGGCCGCATATACCCTCGATAAGCTTGGTGATAAGGGTTCCATTTCTCTATTAAAACGACATAATGAAGTAGTCCCTTGGCTGCAAGAATATATTGAAGAAGTTTTAGCCGACCACTCATAGGAGTACCTGGGCTTGAGGTGATATACCTTTGTCCTTTCTAGTAAGAAAAATTAAGCTTTCGAAATGGACAAAGTTCTTAAAATTCGAAATCACCGAGGGGACAATTGAATATCTTAGAACAAATGTTGTCGGCATCACCGATGATACATTAGAGAAATTAAAGCAATTAGTAGGTATTGAATATTCAGATGAAACAGAATTCTTTCAAGATATTGGAAAAAAGATCGGTAGAAAAAAATTAGATCAATGTAATAAACAATTAAGAGCCTCTGCTACAAAACCGAGTTCCCTCCAAGACAACCAAATTGAAGCTCTAAAGGCTGATTTAAAAAGCGATGAAGGTAGAGTTTCATTCTGGATTTGCGATGGAAGTCCCGCAAAAAGAGATCAAGTGGTGCTGGCATTAATGACTGCGGATAACAAACAAGATATAGAATCATTAGAGATTGTATTAGTACCTCTGGAAATGATTAACGCCAATGGTTTACCCATAAAAGAAGTGAAAGGTGCTACAGTAATTGATGAATTAAGAAGTAGACATCGTGATGTTATTTTAGAGAATGATACTGATCATGGCAAATTAATCGATATTCTCATCTTTTGTATTTGCGAACAATGGACTTCAGTTTATACACACAATAAAATCAAAGAAATAATACGTTCAGCGATACAAGAAGGGATGCTTGATGTAGCCCGCTTACATGAGAAAATGAGAAATAAACTGATTTAGGTTCTATTCGAATTAGATTACACCAATTCACTCATTTAATGTCAGATGACTTTGCCACCTCGACCCATACCTCCTCCCTCGGAGGGCGGAGAAACAAGAAAGAAACATAAATGTTTTAAGGCTCCTACAATCGATTTTCTTGACGCGAATTCTGTAATGTCGGGAAGAGAAAATGCGTGCTTCGACAAGCTCCCCCCTACGCTAAAGCTTCGGGGGGCGGGCAGGACGAACGGGTTGAAAACTTAATCCCCCTTAATCTGGCTTAACAAAAGTGTCGCTTCGATTAAGAAAGTCCTTTGCATTTAATCATCTCCGACCAATTCCTCCGATTTGTCGGAATTGTTCCCCTTTTTCTAAGGGGGAAATTAAAAGACAAAAGATGAGATTGCCGCAGTGCCGCTCCTTCGCAATGACAGATTAGAAGACGAGATTCCCGATCGGTGTCGGGAATGACAAAATCAGACCCTGAAACGATCCTGAAACTAGTTCAGGACATGGTTCAGGGTGACTAAGTATTTTTAAGGTACACCCTCACCCCAACCCTCTCCCCTTCACTTGAGGGAGAGGGGGATAAAAAAATAGAGACAAAATAAGGACAAATACTATGGCGTATTCGAATGATGAAAATATGGAGAGGTTTGTGCCCGATATACTGGACCACGGTGTGCCCGCAGTGATTGACGGAGGCACCGCGACTACGCTCGCTGCTTCTGCATCGGCGGGGGCGTCCTCGATCACGCTTGCCGATGCCTCCGGGCTTCAGCCGGGGGACTTCCTAAAGGTCGACAGCAAGAGCAACGTGGAGGTAGTGGAAATAGCCTCGATAAACGTGAACACGGTTACGCTCGATTCAGATACTCCCGTGAGGAAGAACCACAGGGGCGGAGTCAAGGTCGTGCAGGCCGACTCGCCGGGGTTCGGACCGGACCACGACGAGGCGAAGGACGATATAGACAAGATAATAGAGGTGAAGTGGTTCAGGCCCCGGGTTCGGGAGAGGTACGGAAGGGACATCGAGTTTCTGAGCGGGGACCTCGACTTCGACCCCTCGCTCATGCTGAACGCCCAGGCTCAGCTGAGGAAGGCCTCTGTTTACAGGGTTCTCGCCAATTACGTGTGCCCGAAGCTGTCCAAGTCCACCAGGAACGCGGACGCCTGGGAGAAGCGCGCGGAGGAGTACGGGAAGAAGTTCGACGAGGAGATGGAGCGCGTGCTCTCGACCGGGATCGACTACGACTGGGACGCGAGCGGCGATGTGGATGAAGACGAGAACAGAATCCCGGCTACTACGTTTTTCGTCGGGAGGGCGTGACGGCGTTGATTAGCATAGATACGAAGGGGCTGGCAGCATTCCTCAAGGACCTGGGGGAGAGGATCGAGAAGGGATTCGACACGAAGAAGGCCGTGACGGAATCGGCGCGGCTCGTAGCATCCCTCATAAAACGGAGGACGAAGACGGGACTCGACACGGACCTGAGACCGTTCACCCCGTATAAACGAGGGAAGAAAGACGGGAGAGTGGACCTCGACGCGAGCGGGGAAATGCTGGGCGCGATAGAGGTGAGGGTCGTGAGCGAAACCGAGGCCGTGGTCGGCATTTTCGACCGGGTGCAGCAGAGGAAGGCGATAGTGCATCAGCTGGGCCTGGGCAGGATGCCCATGCGGAGGTTCTTCGGCGTGAGCGGGTCGGACGTCGATACGATCTCCGCCATAGAGAGGATTTTCGTAAGGGAGCTGAATAAGGCTGCGGGGAAGGTGTGATGGTTACGAATATAAGAGAGGAAATAGACAAGGCGCTCGCCGACGGTCTCATGCTCTCGAGCGTGATACAGCTCGTTACGAGGGAATTCGTCGGGGTCGATCTTGAAACGGGCGCGATCGAAGGGATTAGTTATCTGGAGATGCCTGCCGTGGTCGTGAATACGGGGAACGAGACCGGGTTCACTGAGATACCGGGAGGTAAGACCAGGGTGCATTACAGCCCGGAGATAGTCGGATACGTGTACGACGAGGACGAGTATTTCAAGGAGCTCAACAAGCTCGTCGCCGAGACGAAGAAGATGCTCTTCGCCGACAGGAGGGTGATGTCGGGCGGGGAGTGCATCGGCGTTATAAACGGTGTTACGCAGCTGACCACGGACAGGGGGCGTCTCGCACCCTACGGGGCGTTCTCGATGACGCTCGATATTTTATACGATTACATGACGGTGACGGGAGGGGAACTGATCATATGAAAAGCATGTTCATTTTATGCGCGTTGTTTGTTTTATCGTTAGCCGGGGCCGCGAGGGCGGATTCGGACAGGATATTGATGGAGCAGAGTACCGCGGCTCTGGGCTCTGACGAAACCTATACGAGCGATACGTTTCTGGCCGAGACCTTCAAGTACCTCGCTGTAACAGTCGTCTCGGACGTGTCGAGCGCCACAGGCGGCGTGAAGATCGAGCAGTCGTGCGACAACGACTGCGATACGGCGGTGAGTCCGACATTCCAGTACGTATCCGGGTGGACGTACACCGCAGGTTCGGCGGACAACCAGTACGTTGCCGAGCTCAACTGCAAGTGCGCGAGGGTGAGGTACGTGAACGGCTCCAATGCCCAGGGGAGTTTCCACATAACTTCATACCTTAAGCTCGACTGATGCCGGTTCGAACGGCGCTTACAAAGATTCCGGAGGGGACAGATGAGATTTGTACTTATATTGGCGGCACTCCTGTGCGCGCCTGGGATTATTGCGTACGCTGAAATACAGCAGGACGTGGTGGAGAGGGATACGATCGGCGGGACAGGGAGCGGGGGAGGCGGGGATTTGTCGGCAATCGACATAGACACGTTCTCCGAGCTCGACGCGATTGTCGCGGACGAGGGCCTGGTCAATCTGAACGACGCCCAGACCCTGATGAATAAGGTAATCGACGGGAATAGCAACACGGTGAAAATGCTCCGCCACGCGACCGACTGTACTACTTATACGGGCGCGGTGGACGGGCAGTACTGCTGGGAGCAGGACGACGACGTCCTGTACGTATGCGAGACCGCGGACGAGTGCGATACGGCGGGGGAGTGGGACGCTGTGGCGTCTGCGGGCGATTACCTGCCCTTGTCGGGCGGCACTCTCACGGGCAAGTTGATCGAGCATGTTCAGCCCTTGACAATTGCCGATTCCGGTGACGGGAACCCGGCAACCGACACCGCGACTCCCATCACAGGCAATATCCTCCGCGTTACCTGCTCGGACGCTGACGGGTGCAACCTCACACTCTCCGAAACCAGCGTAGTCAACGGGCAGTACGTAAAGATCGAGAATGTCTCGGCGAATACGGTCAACCTAGTTCATTCGGCGGGGGTAGCCGAGACATGCAATGATGCAAATTATGCTCTCAACACAACTGATAAATCAGTCGGATTCGAGTATTCAACAAACGTATGGAAACAGGACTGCGAGACGGCTATTGCTTTCCAGACCACTCCCAATAGTTGCGACCCGGGACAATTCTCTACTGGAATCTCAACGAATGGTGACTCAACTTGCGATACGGTTGCCGGTACGGACATAGCCTTTGATGGCGTGACTAATGATTACAATGCCGCTGACAATATCGAAGAAGCTCTAATTGAAATTACTAACGCTCCGGCCGGCGGTCCCGACGATGCCGACAGCATAATCGACTACAAGAACCTTAAAAATGTTCCGGTGTTTGCGGTTCCATCAGGGACAGGTCCCACTATTGACGGGGCCGGCGATATGGCGATTAACACCACCGACGGTGTCGTGACTTTTTGGAATGGTTCCGCACAAGCGTATTGCTCATTAGGTAATTCTACCGGGAACACGCTATCCGTTCCCTCCGGAACAAACCCGACAGTCGGTGCGGCGGGAAAAATAGCAAACGACACGACGGCTGATTCTCTTATTTACGGGGCAAATGATGTCGTTATTCCCAATGTCCAGACTTTGATGAAGACAATAGAGACTATTACGGCAGCCGATGATAACTTGCTTATCGGGAGTTGGGCCGTACCTGTTACGATTACAGGTATAGCGTGTCATTACAATGGCTCCGCTCCGACAACGGCAGCGACGTTTACTCTCGAAGACGGTTCTGGAAACGCAATGACTATTACGGGAACTAATCCTACTTGCGCCGCGCCGGGATCAAATGCTACGTTCGCAGCCGTAACCGCCGGGAATACGCTGGTTGCCGGTGAAGCTCTTCGTATTGATACAACGAATACACCTAACCCGGCGACAGACACTTATATGATAGAAATAAGATACACGTACACGAGGGAATAATGAGAAAATCGATTAAGACATTTTTAGCAACTCTTTTTCTATTAATAGTTCTATCGGTTCAATCATGGGCTTCGTTTCCTGTGGTCGAAGATGTTACTCAAACTTTGAGTGGCACTAATACCACTTCTCACACAGTTAATCTTCCTGCAACGGTAAATTCAGGGGATTTACTTATTATGGTTTGTCGCGTCGGTGGAACTATTAATAGTAATCCGTCTGGATGGACGGTATTTGTTTCACACACAGCTAATCCTGTTTATGCTTTGATAGCCGATGGTACTGAGGATGGTGGTACAGCAACGGTAGGAACTTCCAGTGCAAATTTGGGTGCATTTCGTGTTATTCGTATTTCAAATCATGGGGTTGATTTGGTTGGTGATTATGGAATGGCTCAAGTGTCTACATCGGGTACGTCTACTTCGGCTGACCCGCCAAGTCTGAACCCTGTGGATTGGGATGTATTAGATACACTTTGGATCGCGGCAAATGTTACGTCCAATAGTGGCCAAACTATAACTGGATACCCTTCTGGTTATACGAATACGGGTTACAGTATTACAGGATTTACCGGGGTGGCCACTGCTTTTAAAAATAGTGCAGCCGCTTCGGAAGACCCCGGCGCATTTACACTGGGCTTCAGCGGGGCGTGGTTAGCGCGTACAATTGCTATATCACCTGTTATTACAGGTGCGGACAGAAGGTGGTGGTAGAGCTTGCATAAAATATTTTTATTTCTACTTATATTTTATTTTGGTTTTTGGTATTTATGCTCTTTGACAATCGGACAGGAAATCTACTCATTATCCGCGCCCTGGCCTCAGAGTCTTTTAGTGAATCCGCCCCCTACACCTACCCCTACTCCCTCACCTCCGCCTCCTCCGGCAGAGAATTGTGATGTGGTTGTGGAATCGGGTGAGTCGATTCAGGCAGCTATAAACGCCTCTACTTCGGGGCAGCTTGTCTGTGTTATGCCCGGCGAATGGACCCTTAACGCACAGCTCGTTATGAAAGCTAACGTGAGCGTCATAGCGTACCCCGGCTTTGAGGCTTACGATTGGAATACAAACACGGTCAGCGCGGAACACCCCCATATAATTCCGGGTACTTGCTCTCAGTGCGGTATCAGGTGGGGTACTTCGGCAAGTAATAATGAGTTTTCAGGTTTTGAAGTTTCAGGTGGATGGAGCGGTATTGATATTCATGCGAACAATGTTACTGTGAAAAATAATTACATACATCACACTTGGTATACGAGTATATTTCTTGCAAGCACTGATAATGCTTTGGTAGAACATAATAGAACGGAAGAGGATGGTCAGAATTGCATAGGATGGCCTAATCCAGTTGACGGGACTCAAAACAGCCCGCGCCATTGCCACTCAGTCTATCTGAGCAACGTAAACGGTTACTGTGGAATGACCGATAACATCATAAGAGAGAATTATCTTAAGGACTCGGGCGGGAGCGCGGTCAATTTTAACGGTAACGATTGCGCAAATGCCGGGCAACCACTAATAGTAGATACGCTCGTTGATGGAAATATCGTTTTAAATACAAACTTCGGCCCGGGGTTGTGGCACGGCACTACGGGGACAATCATTCAGAACAACGATATTACGATTCAAGACCCGTACACCCCTCCTGGCGCGACTAACGATACACCCGCGAGCATGAAGTGCGGAATAGTGGCTTGGGATGAAGTGCCGACAAAGATCAGCAATACGTTTGATTTGATGGCGGGGTATTCGCAGAATTGCCAATTTTGATTGGAGGCTTTATGAGGAATAGGAACAATTTAAGCAATAGCGCGAAATTCACGGGAATGTTCTTTGTATACCTGATCGTAGTCATTCTGACAGCGGTTTCGGTGACCTGCTATAAAGCCTACGCCACGGATATACCGGTCGGTAGCCCGTATAAAAGCAAATACAAGGGTGAATCAATCAGGTGCGTTGTGTCGGCCCCTAAACCCACACCCGCACCTGTACCTTCGCCGGCTCCGGAGGTTGTGTGCAGTAAGACGGCGTCGAAGGTAGGCGATGCACAGGCTTTCGTGAACGATTCGGTTGCCGGGCAGACGGTATGCATGGAACCCGGCACGTATAACTTCACGGTTGCATTCTATCCGAGGACGGGAGTAAGGATTTATTGCAAGCCGGAAGCGAAGCTGGTGTTTGATGGCGGCGAGCAGGAAGCCGTGAGGTTTAATACGAATGTCACGGGAGCGATTGTAGAAGGCTGTGATATTTCTGGTGGATGGGATGGAGTGAAGGATACCGGCAAGAACAACATCACCCGAAATAACTACATCCATAACAATAAATATATGGGTTGGCTGTGCGCGGGATGCAGTGGTTCGACATTCGAGAATAACAAGAGCGAGAATAACGGGACAGAGTGCAATCAGGCCGGATGGGGCGGATACTCCCCCCGTCATTGCCACGATATATATGTCAGCAATCCGAATGGCTATTGCGGGAATATGGATGGGGCAAAGATTCTTAATAATACCCTCGGACCCGGAGGCGGGTTCGGTATAAGTATCAACGGGTATTTCTGTTCGTCTAATTCTATCAATGGAACGCTTATCGAAGGAAATACCATAACCGATACCAATGCGGGAATTGGACTTTATTACTACACCCGGAACACGGTCATCAGGAATAACAGTATCACCATTCAGAACCCCCCGCCGTCCAATATGCCCGAGGGTTTGAAATACGCAATAACCGTATGGGGCGGGGCGGCGAACGAGCCTGCAATGACCGGGAATACGTACAAACTGAAAGCGGGATACGGGGAGTTTAAAAGGTATTAGATATTAACTCCCGAGAATTAGAAGAGTCAAATACGGGTATGAGAAGTAGCTTATAGGGGCGGACTGAAGATATAAGAGAGTAAGAAGGGAACATAGAAGAGACAAAGAGAGCCCGGGCGGTGAGAGCCGTTCCGGGCTTTTTTATATAAAACCGGAGGTGTAATAATTATGGCACAGGCTTCAGGCTCAAGTGCAGAGATTTGGTATAAGATCGAACAGGCGAACGGCGTGACGCCGTCCGTGGACTCGGGAGCGTCGACGACGCTCGCGACGGCTGTAAACCCGGGTGCGACTTCTATCGTCGTCGCTTCGGCAACAGGTATAGCGGCGGGGGAGATACTACGCGTCGGGAACAGTCAGAACATGGAGTTCGTGAAGGTGGACGTGGGTTATGTGTCGGGGACTACGATCACTCTCGATACGAACACGAAGTTGAACTACAGGCACGAGTCGGGCGAGGACGTGAAGGAAACGGACCCGACCGGCAACTGGTTCAAGCTCGGGAACGTGAGGTCGTTCACGCCGTCGGGCGGCAGGGAGCTCCAGAGGTCGCAGGCGCTTTCGGGCTCGCGCGTGCTCTCTAACTTCCGCGAAGGGAATTACGACGCGGGGGCAGACATGACGGTCGAGCTCGACATAGAGACTGCCGGGCTTTTTTATCTCCACGCGCTCAATAACGACTACTACAGCGCGGGAGCGACGCAGCCCTCTTCGCCAGTGAGCACTACCCTAGCAAACGCGGCTGACAAGGGGGATGTGCAGATAGAGGTCGCGAGCGCGACTAATATGGCGACCGGCGTATTCCTTCTGATAGGGACCGGCACGGGTGCCGAGATCGTGAAGGTCGGCACGTACACGAGCGGCACCACGATTGATCTCGATCCGGACGCGCACCCGTTCGGGTTAAGGAAATCGCACGCGAGCGGCGCGGATGTGGTCGAGAAGATAAAGCCCTTCACGCATACGATCTACAGGGGATCGGCCATACCCGAGGGTATCAGCATACTGCTCAGGTTTACGGACATCGAATCGCTCATGCTCATCAGGGGGAACAAGATATCGAACCTGACCCTGAGCGTCGATCCGAGCGACCTGCCGCAGCTCAACATGAACGTCGTCGGAAAGGCGTTTCAGATTCTTTCGGAGAACATTTTCGGGACGCCGACCGCGATATCCAACACCCCTTACGTGCACTGGGAAGCGGACGTGCAGGTGGACGGCTCACCGCTGACAACGAACCAGCTCGAGAACCTGAGTCTCGTTATCGAGAACACGATACAGGGGAACTTCGTCGTGGGGTCGCCGATAAAGGGCGCGATCACGCCGGGGGAGGGGTCTGTGAGCGGATCGTTTACGTATCAGTTCGGGAGCCAGCAGTTCTCGGAGAAGACGATCGCGGGTACAGAGACGCAGCTCGATTTCATCTGGACTTACATCGGCGACGATAACCACCAGGTGACGCTCAGCGTGCCGAAGGCGAAATTCGAGGGGAGTCCGCATCCGGGAGTGGGATCGAAGGACCCGATCACGGACGAGAAGAGTTTCCTCGGGAGGCTGGATACAGGCTCTTCGCCTGAGACGGATATTACCGTAACGGTGAAGAACACCCAGCCGACAGTTGAGTTTATGGTTGAATAATGGGAAGGGGGTGAGCGGATCACCCCCATTCCAACCAACCTTCTGCCTCTGGGGAAAGAAAAAAAGACAATTATTATTTCTTCTTTTCCTTGATGAAAAGAAGCAAAAATCATCCGACTACAGAATTAGCTAAAAATCTCATGTACTCGCTAAATCTTCCAATTCAACCCCAGCCCGTGGAAGATTTTTAACGCTCGTACAATCGATTTTCTTAACGCAAATTCTGTAATGTCGGGAAGAAAAGATGCGTGCTTCGACAAACTCAGCACGAGCGGGTTGGGATTCGTTACTGGCTATATGGAGGAGATTCGGAAGTATCGTATATGAGCACACATTGTGTGGCGCCGATTATGTGAATGTCGGGGGGGGGAGGGGAAATAAGTGAGGTGTAAAAGGAAACGTAAAGAGAGGAGATGATATGCCTGAAATTAAGAGTCTTACGAAGAATGTTTCGAATTATGTGACGATCTATCCCTACAGGGAGATCGAGGACGAGGACTGGCCCGCATACCAGGACGAGAAGGGAGAATGGGTAGGCTACGACGACGGGTGGCGCGAGGTGGGGTTCAAGTGTCCGTACCCGACCGTCGCGAGGCTCACGCAGATAAGGGACCTCACGCAGGACCTGACCGTAGAGGACAGGAGCTTCAAGATAATGGGCGGGGACCCGAAGCGGGCGGCCAAGTTCCTCGTGTATAACCTGATACAGGACATAGTGGGTCTTACCGACCAGGGTGAGCGCGTGCTCTATGACAAGGACACGAAAGAATGGATCTATAACGAATTCTGCAAGTCCTCGTTTCTGCTTTCCAACTTCAGGTCGAGCTACGAGCTTATAGCCGGGAAGGTGACGAAGGAGGAGAAGAAGGAAGAGGAAAATTTTTCGGAAACGTCAGAAAGTACTTCGAGAGGATCTTCGAGGGATGGGAAGTCCGGATCAAGGGCGAAAAAAGAAGATACCGCGCTGACGCAATCGGACGCAGGGTAAAGCAGCTCGAAGAGAAGAAAAAGCTCCGAAGAAAGAACCGGCTCAGGTTCGAGAAGGACGACCGGGACGAGCTCAGGGTATTGAAGAAGGCGGGCGATGAGACGGAGGCGCTCATAAAGGGCCTCCCTCCGTATCAGCAGGAATGGGTCTCGCTCTGGGAGCTATGCCAGTCGCAGAGGTACGGGCAGGGGATGACCGTGGGGACGCTAGTCCATTCCGAGATATGGAATAACCTCGAGAAGCTGGATTTCAACGGGCATCCGAAGACGAGGGCCTTCCGAATGGTCATCGCGGTCGACGAGGTGTTCAGGGAGCATGCGATGAAGGCGCAGGACCGGAAGATGAAGAGGGGAGGGAAGGAAGGGATTGAGATGGGGAAGAAAGGAGCATGATGAGGTTGCCACCTTGCTTTTCGTTGTTCGAAGAGACCAAAGAAAAGCACAAAGCACTATTTTCTTTCTTCTTTGTCTGGATACAAAGAAGCAAAAATCATCCGACTACAGAATTATGCTAAAAATCTTATGTTTAAGCTAAAATCTTTCAAATGGAAAGCTGAAAGATTTTCACGCTTAAACACGCGATTTTCTTAACGCAAATTCTGTAATGTCGGGGAAGGAAAAAGCGAGACCCTGAAACGAGTTCAGGGTGACAAATTAAAAAAGGAAATAAAAAAGGGAGCCGAGTGGGCTCCCTTTGGTTAGTTTGCTTTTTTTCAGCAATAGCTATTAGTAGCTATTATATGTGGTGAGGTTATTTATCGACTCACCTATATCGAACTTCACAGGTTAATCACCATGTAGTCCGGTGGAGTGTCACTCTCACTTCCCATGATTACCTCCAATAATTATATTATAGATTATGTTGGGGTCAGGAGTCAAGAGAAAATTATGGATGTTTGAAAGGGGAAGGAAGGCGGGATTGTTGCGCTGCGTCTAGTTATAAGAAAATACAAGGAAAAGGCATATAATTTCTTCTTTTCCTTGATGAAAAGGCACACAGTGTGTGTTTTATGAAAGGACAAAGGAAGGAGAAAAGCTGTTTTTAGATCCTTCTTTTCCTTGATGAAAAGAAGCAAAAATCATCCGACTACAGAATTAGCTAAAAATCTCATGTACTCGCTAAATCTTCCAATTCCACCCCAATCGGAGCGGTAGTTTAGCGATGTCCGTGGCTAAGTAACGTCGTGCAGATAGGAAAGGGTGTCCGAATGCGCGCTCGCTTGCATTCGTTCCGTGGAAGATTTTTAACGCTCGTACAATCGATTTTCTTAACGCAAATTCTGTAATGTCGGGGAAGAGAAAAAGCAAAAGACTAGATTGCCACGCTACGCTCGCAATGACAGAAAGTGGTCAGGTGAATTCTTTGTAGAGGATGATGGCGACGAGGATGGATGTGAGGGCCAGGAGCACGTCGCGCAGCGTGAAGCCCCAGAACGTGCGGGCGGGGTCGGTGAGCTCCACGGGGACCGGGAGGTGACTCTCTCCGATGATCTCGGCTGCTTTGGGGGTATCGAGCGGGATCATGGCGTCATGGCCGCAGCGGGGGCAGACGCAGAATTTGACTCTGAAGAGGGTGAGCGTGTAGAAGAAGGCGACGGCGAAGACGATAGTCGCCGGGAGCCAGAGCTCGTTCTCGAAGACGCCGGCGAAGGCGAGGACGAAGGCGATCATCCAGAGGGCGGATTCGGTCTTGACGCTGCCGTGGGAGGAGGCGTCCTCGTAGCCGATGTAGAGACAGCCGGTGCAGAGTTTCTTCATTCCCATAAGGATAACAGATGGGATTGCACACGGATTAGTGTCCGGGACAGTCGCTCTGTGTTCGAAATGATAGAATTAAATCCGCAAAATGAAGGATTTAGAAATGGGAAATGTTGCATTTTGAGGAATTGCGGGATCTGAGGACTGCAGAATGAGGAATCGGCAAAATGAAGGATAGGGAAGTTGGATGTCACAATTTGCGGGCTGGGAAGGAAGGATATCCGCATAATGAAGGATTGGTATTGCGGATAGTGCAGATTGCAGATTATGAAATTTGCTGGCTTTAAATAAAAGGTGAATTCGGCAAAATGAAGAATTACTAATGTCGATATTGCAATATGAGGAATAGAATGGAGTGAAATTTGCAAATTGAAGAATTAGCCGCGGGAAAATTTGCAAATTGCAATATTGAAGGTAAGGGAAACACAGACAAGCTAATTATTGAGAGGCGTTGGGGCTGGATGGTCTGTAATGCATCTCCGGGAACGGAGAGGTTGTGTTCTTTAATTAACGCCTGTGCTCTGGGAGAGTCCAACGGGATTAGAGATTCGTTATTACAAATGGGACATTTTTGACTGTCTTGAAATAATCTTAGAAAATCACCAAATGCAAATATCGTAAAGATTGCACCAAGAATCAAGTAAAATGTGGAATTTAAAGAGAAGCACAACACTGCCAGCGCACCATTAAAAATAATAACTCCAATTAGCTTCTTATTAAATTTCCCTTTTCCTATGTAATGACACAATGTACATAGCTTTTGCATAGTAGGATTATATCATAATGCGGTGAGAAAAACTAGTCTGGGAAATAAGTTATATCAATAAAGTGGTAAATATGAGGTAACAAAATGGCAGAACTCAGCAAATTAGAATTACAGATAACACTTAACGATAAAGGACTGCGGGATTTTGAGGATCAAGGTGTCAATGTCGCGGAAACGGAGAGAGAAAATATTGCAAATTGAGGAATCGGCAAAATGAAGAATTCGGAGAAGAGAAGATTGCAATTTGAGGATTGGGATTTGAATACATTTGCAAAATGAAGGATTTGTAAGGCGGATAATGCAGATTGCAGAATCAGAGGTTGGAGGGTCTCAAAAGGCGGATTTGTGCAATTTGCGGGCTAGAAAGTATGAGAATCTGCAATTTGAAATAATATTACAGATAAATCTGCAAATTGAAGAATTGGGGGATCGGAGGAATGCAAAAAGTGGATTCCGCAAATTGAATGATAGGGAAGTTGGATGTCGCAATTTGCGGGCTGGGAAGGAAGAATATCCGCAAAATGAAGGATTTGTAAGGCGGTAAGTGCAGATTGCAGAATCAGAGGTTGGAGGGTCTCAAAAGGCGGATTTGTGCAATTTGCGGGCTAGAAAGTATGAGAATCCGCAATTTGAAATATTACAGACAAATCTGCAAATTGAGGGATTGGGAAGGATGGAGAGAAAAAAATACACAAAATGAAGAACTTCTAATGTCGATATTGCAATATGCGGAATAGAAAGGAGTGGAATCTGCATTTTGAAGATTTCAGATATGGGAAATGTGAAAATTGAGGACTTAGAAGTGAGTGGATTAAAGATTGCTGAACAATCCGTAAAGCTTATACATAATAAATGCGAGGATGATCCAGGAAGTGAAAATCCATATAATCCCAAAATTTTCATGAAAAGTATATAGGTTTGGTGTCGGTATATCGTAATTGATGATTGTCAAATTCTGTTCCTGGATTATTTTTTTAGCTTCCGGAGAATCAACTGAAACTAATGCTACTTTTCTGCATTTTGGACACCTATCAGGCTCCATGAAGCAGAAAATTGTAAAAGTGATCCCAAAGAAAAGAAAGATGAAGTTTATAATTAAATAAAGCGGGTGAAACAATGCTAATGGAATGGATAGGATGCCTGCGATAATTAGTAACAAACCGAATTTCATAGCACAATAATCTTGGAGACCCCCAACGTCAGTATTGTAGCAAACTGAACATATCTTACGAGGTTGAATCTTAAGACAATCATATCTAGAGAGAATATCCCACTTTGAATCGGGAATATCAGTAACAACAAGATTATTGATAAGGATGATATTTTGGGCCTTTTGTGAATCAATTGGAATGAGTGTTTTCTCATCACAATTCGGGCATTCATTGTATGTATAGAAACAAACGAGAAGTGAAGCTAAGAAAAGTAATATTGCTCCATACGCACCAAAAATGAATAAGGAGTGCCAAAATCCCAAACCTAAAAAGACAAGACCCAGAATAATGGAAATGATCATACCAAATATGCAATGATTGCCTTCCTTTTTTGGTTTTCCGATGTAGTGACAATTCGTACATAGTTTTTGCATGTAGAATATATTAACTATTCAGGTAATAAAAATCTAGTTAAATAAACCGGCTGCTCGGCGACGGGTCAGCCGGTTTTTTTATTTGAGGATAAGCAATGGCTGAGATCACTGAAATAGAGCTAAAGGTAAAGACTGATACGGCTGGATTGAAAGATATACAGAAAGAATATGATAAAACCAGCAAAGCTATCCAAGAATCAAATGAAGGCATACATAGTTCTTTTGAGCAATTAAACAATGATGTGTCGCTGTTCCAAAAATATGTCGAAGAACTTGATAAAAGTTCCTCAACATTTAGTCAGAACACGCAAAAAACTTTTAAAGAGTTAGGAAAGTCCACTGACGAACTAAAGCAAAAGTTTGAGAGAATAGGGTTAATCTTTGCCGCTGGGTTTCTCGGGCCAGAGGTAACTGACATATTACTCAAAGGCATCACATTTATAGCTGAAAGAATAAAGCAAATATTTGAAAACAGAAATCTAGCAAAGCAAGTACAAACAGCAATTAGCGTTCTTAAACCTTTTATTGATATTTTGGTTAATGCAGCAAGAACTGGGGATTTTAAAACAATAATCGAGGTATTTAAGTTTCTTGCAAAGCCAATTACGGACTCATTTGCAAATATATTCAATGGATTTAAGGAGTTATTGAACCGAGCTGGTGAATTCAGCAAAGTTAAATTCGATCAATTCTCAGAATTCGTAAATCAATTAAAAGAGGCTGGGAAGTTAAAGCTTGATCAAATCTCTGAATCTTTAAAAAGCTTCACTGATAACGTCATTAAATTTGCTGGAGAAATCGGCAAAAAAATCGCTCCCTACCGCCAACTTATATTATTGTATGAACGTCTGTCGTCAATAAGGATTCCCCCAATTATAGCTATCCCGATGGCTATCCTGGCAATGATTCCGCTGACTATATTCTTGATAAAACATTGGGATGAACTTGATGAAATAATCGGGAGAATCCCCGAAACCATAGAAAGAATCAATGAGGATATAAACAACCTGATAAGTACAAGTATTGCCTTCATGAGCGGCGTGATAACTAAAGTGACGGAAACAGTATCACGCGTCTGGGACGGAGCGAAGGAAAAGGCATCGGAGGCATGGGACGGTATAAAAGGAGTGGTATCCGAAGCGGTAGAGACGATAAAGGGATACTACGGGGGTATCAGCGAAAGTCTGTCGGATGCCTGGAAGTCCGCAAAAGAAACGACCTCGAACGCATGGAATACGATAGAAGAGAGGGTATCGATCGGTGTGAAAGCGATTAAGGAGATGCTGGGAGACATAAAGGAAAGCGCCACGAAAGCCTTCGAAGACGTATTTGGCGGGACGGAAGCACCCATAGACAGGTCAAAACCAGCGCCACCAGGTAATCTGCGGCTTATAATAAATCCGGATTTGATGGACAACTGAAGAAGCAAAGTGAAGAGATTGAAAGGACTAATAAGGCAATCGATGACGTCAATAATTCTTCTGATCGGTTAGTGAGACAAGCGGCCAAAGATTTTGCAATTCAAGGCATTTTGGACGAAGCAGATGCTATAGCAGACTTATAACAGATTTCTTTAATTCTTTGACAAATCGCTCAGTCGTGAGGGATATCAAGACCCTACCTCCCACCGGACCTGAAAACATTTCTTGGCCCCCAAACTCCGGAACCTATCAAGATTGATTTTAATGAACTAGCTAGAATCGCATCAGAAAAGCGAGATGCGCAGATTCAGGGACAAGCAAAAAGTATCGAAGAGTTAGTGCAGTTAGTTGCGGATATGCTTCAAAAAGATTTGAACGCAGAATTCGGTGCATTAGGTATACAAATACCAGAATTAAAAGTAGAAATTCCGAAATTGGATGTACAGCTTCCAGATGATATTCAGCCCGATCATCTTAAAGATATCTTGGGACCGTCAATTTCGTCACAGATTCAAGGAGCGAGTACCGAACAAATTAAAGCTTTAGCAACTCTTCAATTGGCATTAAATAATATCACTGATCAATACAATAAAGCTCGGGAATCAATATTGAATCGGTCTACCGCTATCCAAGAAAGTAACGGTGTGATTGACGCCAATACAAAAGCAATAGCTGATAATGGATCACGGATATTAGATAATGTGAATGCTACAAAGTCTGCTGCAAATACGACCAGGATGTCGATGGAGATCGTTGGAGCAACGGGGGAAAAAGTATCTGGCCTGACTGGCAATATTTCCAACTTGAATGACACCTTAGGTACGGCTACAAAAGGTCAAGGAGAATATTCGAAATCGATCGAAGATGTAATTAAAAATACTAGTGATGGGGCGGTAATATTCGGGTTTACGAAAGAGGAACTTCTTGGTCTTCGTGATGCTACGGATGAAGCAACGAAGTCCACTGAAAACCTTGGGGAGAATGGCTTAACAGTAGCTACCGAAAAGGCAGGACAGGCGGGGAAGACCTTGGAGACGCTGGATGCGAATCTGATGAATGTGGCGGATCGGAATAAGGACGTAGCGGATTTACAGGACCAGGTAAATCAGACTCGGTGATGACGGCAGTGTTGCATATCAGAACGCGGGCGCGAATGCACAGGGGTATGGAGACACGATTAGAGGAAGTACAGAATAAGGGCGGGTTCTTCGAGGGGATAAAACAGGGGTTCATTGATTTTGTGGAGAACGTGCAGAGTAACAGTGAGCTAATGGCTGACTTCTTCGCCGACACGCTTTCGCAAATGTCTCAGAGTTTCAGCGATCTGTTCTTCAACATAATAACGGGCAAGTTTGATGATTTGAAGGACCTGGCGAAGCAGGCGTTCGAGGCTATTCTCCGCGCGTTTTTGGACTTAGTAAGCGCGATAGCGACGAGACAGATAGTCATAAGCATCGGCGGGTTATTTGGAATAGGAAAAGGCGCGCAAGCGGCGGGGGGAGGCGGTAATCCAACAGATATTGCACAACAGGGGGCTGGTGTTGTTGGCAGCGGTTTGGGACTGTTTGGTTCAGAAGGAGCTTTCGAGACGTTGGAGGATGAGGAGATGGGGTACAGGCTGGCGGCGTGATCAGAATTTAAGAATACAACCAACGTGATGCGATAACTTCACTTATAAAGACAAGAACTGGCGAGTTTGTTTTTATAGCCGTAATAAATTGTGACACATATAGAAGTTCCAGTCTGTTCGAAACCCTTAGCGGCGATTTCATCGGCTAACAACTGAGCTTTCATTTCAGCTGGAGAGCCCAAAGAGTCAAGATCTACGGTAACTTTAAGTGATAAATTATTGTTCCACGTTGTATTTAATACACCGTGAGTCTCGAGAAGTTTATTAGAGAATGCTGATTGCTTATCCGACGGCTCACTAGTCACATTACAAGATATTACAAATAGACAGAGCGATAAAAAAATCATTAATTTATCCATGGTTAGAAAAATATAAATTATCTGTTTGAAAATTACAAGATGGGCGAATTCTTTTAATAATCCAGTTTATTTGAGGTAAATAAATGGCAACAGAGATAACTCAGCTTACTATAAAGACAGTTTTTGTTGCGGAAGGTTTTGGAGAGGGAGTGTCTGAGGCCAAGGAATTTGGTAAAGCATTAACTCAAACAGCAGAAAAGGCACTAAGCACTTTTAGCCAGCTAAGCAAGGCTCTAGAGTTAATCGGACAGCAACTGCAAGATAAAGGGCAAAAATTATCTATATTTGGTCTTGAATTCGACGTACTTAAAGATAAAACAGGAACACTTAAGGATTTAAGCGAAGCTATTGATGATTTTAAGGAAGCATTGGTAGGATCGAATCAAGAAGCCCTCAGGTCATTCACAGAATTTTTGAAATTTATAACAAATTTGATCACGAGGGTGGAACAAGTTCTACCAGGGCTTGTGCAATTTCTCACTATTTTCACGGGGGTTAGTGCAACTCTATTATTGCTTACACCAATAATCGCCGCGGTAGTAGCTGGAGTAACAGCATTGGCTGGTGTATTTGGGCTTCCTGCTTTGGCTATAGTGGGTATAATCGGCATTATTTCAGCTTTGGTAACAATTCTTCTGGATCTTAGACGTACATTTGAGAGCATAAAGGGCCCAATCATCGCAGTCTTGGAGACAATAATTGGGCCGCTGGAAAGATTCAAGGAATTAATTGATTTCATAAAGAGAGACTCGGAGGACACCCGTACAAAGAATGAGGCTTTATTTAAGAGCATAAAGGAAAATCAGAAGAACAACCCGCCCATCGGGGGCTTTCAGCAGTTAATAAAACCGGATAAGGCAACACAACAGGCTATGGAGCAAACAAAGCAGCAGACTACTGCTTTGGGGGGGCTGTCTACAGCAAACCGTGAAGCAAAAAAAGATATAGAAAAGACGAACGAAGCACTGGCACAAAACGGAGCAGCTAACCAGGCGGCTAGTGGAGGAGTAGCTGGCAATGCAGCGGCTCTTAAGGACTACAGCAATACTGCAGGGAGTACGATAAATCCCATTGAGCAGCTGAACGACGGCCTGAGGGATCAAATCACCGAACTGCAGTTCCAGATAGAAGCTGTGGGGAAGAGTGGGGACGAGCTAATTGAGCTAGAGGCGAAGCAGAAACTCGCCGAAGGGGCGAGCGCTGATCTTGTTACGCGGTGGAAGGAGCTTGAGAAAGCCCTCGACATAGCAAAGAAACAGGAGGAGTTCGTAGGCTCAATAGAAGACCTCATAGAAAGTACCAAAGAAGAAAGAGAAACGCTGGGGCTAACGGGGGATGAGTTACGAGAATATAAGATAAGGGCGCTTGAGGCAAAACTCTCGACAGAAGAATTTACGAATGAAGGGCTCAAGAAAGCACAGGAAGAGCTTGCGAATCTGAGGGAGGAGACGGAGAAGTTAAACACCGCGGAACTTGCCAAAAAATTCGAAGACTTACAGTTCAGCCTGTTACCGGAGAGCGATCAGGAGAGGATAAGGTTTCAGGAAACGCTCGATTTCCTGGACGAGTTCGCCAAGAAAAGAACGGACCTTGAGCAGGAAATTGCCAGCGTTAGAGTGCAGGTTACGGAAGAGGCAAACGAGAAAATACAGGATCTGGAAAGAAAGGAATACATACAGAGGCTTAAGGATTCGGGGGGCTTTATAGATGGGATCAAGGCAGGATTCCTGGAGTTTGTGGATTCGGTGGAGAATAACAGCGAATTAATCTCGCAGTTCTTCGCCGATACACTCAGCCAGATGAGTCAGAATTTCCGTGACCTCTTTTTCAACTTAATAACCGGCAAGTTCGATGACCTGGCCGACCTTGCGAAGCAGGCGTTCGAGGCGATATCTGAGGGCGTTCCTTGACCTGGTAAGCGCGATTGTTACAAAGCAGATAGTGATAAGCATCGCGGGGGTGTTTGGGTTTGGGAAGGGGGCTGGAGGTGGTGGCCTCGATTTTGCAAAACAGGTGTTTGGTATCTTCGAAGATGCCGGAAGTTTCTTCGGCACCGGAAGCACTGCCGCCGGAGCTGGAGCGGCTGTGGCTGGTGCAGGCGGGGGTGCAATTGCTTCAGGGGCCGGATTAGGGGGATTTGCAGCTAGCGGCTTAAGCTCTGTCGGTACGACTACTTTTGGCGCCACCTCGGTTGCCGATGTTTTTGCTGCGGGGGGTGGACTTTCAGCTGTAACTGCTGGAACTGAGGCGGCAACTACAGGTTTATGGGCGACAGTCAGTGCGGCTCTTCCCTGGATTGGCGCAGCTTTGGCAGCAGCAGCCCTGATTGTAACTTTCATTTTACCCTTGCTCAAGAAGACCCCCAAATTCGCATTCAAGTTTGAATCAATAGAAACCGAAGTAGGGGAAAGGGCGGCAACTGTAGCTGAATTTCTGGACGCTGATTTATTCAGCGAGGAGATATTCAAAACGCTATCCTCCCACGGGGGCGGCGGGGCATTCAGCGGCAAGGAGAGGGAGGATTTAAAAAAGGCTATTCAGAAAGCCATAGCCGAAACGATCCATAGCGTGCAGGATATAATCAACAAGCTGCCGGCGGATATGGCAAAGATATTAAATGAAGCTCTCCTCAGCACTACGGTCGATACCACGAGCAAAATAGGCCGCTCCAACCTGCTGGGGTTTGACGCGAAGGGGGCGAAGGAGATAAAGGAAAGGCTTGAAAAATTCTTCCAGGGCGATCTCCAGGGCCGGTTCCTGTTCGCGATAAGAGACTTCTTCCAGATCGCATTCGAGCAGTTAGGCGTGCTGCCGGATAAAGCGGCTGCGTTTATAGACACAGAGTTCGAGAGATTCAAGAACGCCAAGTCGCCCGAGGAGCGGGCGCAGATAGGGCAGGAATTCCTCGCGAGCTTCAACGCCTTCGTGGACGCGTTCAATATCGTCTCCGGGAATGTGAACGACGCGATAGGGCAGACGATACAGAGCGTCCGTTCCCTCTCTCAAGAGCTGGGCTTCGACGCCGTCCCGTCCATAGGCGAGCTCAAAGACAAGCTCTCCGAACTGCTCGAGAACGCGGAGCTCGACCCGGAGACGGTCCAGAAATACGCCGACCTCAGGAACGCGATAGTCCAGGGCATATCGGACATAATCAACTCCATAACGGGACTCATAGGGAAGATAAGCCAGCTCAACTCGACCATAGTGGGCCTCGGCGGCACGGCGGTCAATATAATCCCGTTCCTAGACGAGGCGCAGGCGAAGCTGGTCGATTTCTATACGACGAATATAGGCAACCTGTCGCTCGGCGAGCAGGAGATGTTCCTCGACGAAATACTCGGCATAGCGAACGCGAAGCTCGCGGAGGAGCAGGCGGCGTTCCAGAGGGCGCAGGAGGCCAGGCAGAAGGCGGAAGAGGCGCAGAGGGAGAGGATACAGAAGAGGATCGACAACCTGAATAAAGAGAAGGACAAGATAAACGAGGTGTTCCAGAAGCGGATCGAGGCGCTCAACGAGGAGCTTCAGATCGCGGAGAGCTTCGCCCAGCTGACGGAGTCGATAAGGCAGACGCTCGATTCGATACTGTTCAGCCCGGAGTCGGTATTAACCGGAGTCGAGCAGGTGAACGCGCTCCAGTCGAACATCGCCAATCTCCAGGAGCAGCTCACGTCGGCCGTGGACCCGGAGAAGCAGCTCGAGATCGCGGGGAGGCTCGAGGAGGCGTTCAAGACGCTGTTCGATACGGCGGGGGACGCGTTCGGCGTGAACTCGCCTGAATTCGTCGCGATATTCGACCAGGTGACCGGGGGGCTGGAGGGCCTGGCGGACTTCACCGGAGAGAGGGGGAGGAGCGTCGAGGAGATATCGGCCGAGATAGAGAGGATCACGGCCGTGAACGAGGCCACGTTAAAGAGCATAGACGCGAAGATCGAGGCCGCGCAGGAGAGGCTCGCCAATATAGGGCAGTCGACGGCCGACAATACGTTCCACGCGTCCCAGGAGCTGACCGAGCTGTTCGAGTTCATAAGGAACGAGTACATGAGGATACTCGAGGAGAGGTTCGCGCAGCTTGGGGAGGTGAGCGAGTTCGGGTTCCAGACGGAGGTGGAGGGGCTCGGCGTTATCGCGGGGTTCACCGAGGAGAACCTGACCGTGCTGAAGGGCGTGGGCGAGGAGGCGGCGAAGCATACCGGGCTCCTGACGGAGATCGCGGGCAAGCTCGCGGCCGTGGCGGGATTCCAGCACGGGACGGAGGGGTTCAAGAACTTCGGCAGGGGGACCCTCGCCGTGCTCCACGGGCTCGAAGCCGTGGTAACGAAGAAGGACATCGCCGGCATACAGGAATCGCTCCTCTCGCAGATTGCGGGCGGGGGGATAAGCGGACTCGCGGACAGGTTAGCAGGGGAGCGGGACGGGCGTGACGGCCTCTCCCGCGGCGGCTTTATAGCGGGGCTCAGGCCCGGGGGCGGGTTCGTGCCGGAATTCCCGCTGAGCGGTGTAAGGCCTTCGCCGGACGAGCCCGTGAACCATGTGACGGAGATGAGCGTGGATATAAACGTGAACGTGAACGGCGGGTCGCAGGCGTCGATTGCGTCCCTTGCGGGGGAGATAGAGAACATGATGGTGAGGAGCATACGGCAGGGGAGGGTGAGGAAGGAGCTTCAGGAGGCGGCGGTGAGGAGAGTGGGGTGATCCCCCTACGCCATCCCCCTTCGCTGAAGCTTCGGGGGACAGGTGGGGAGGGGGACATTCCTTAAATTGTATGGGGAAGGGAACTAAAAGAAAAAGACAAAGGAAGGAGAAAGGCTGTTTTTTTCAATCCTTCTTATCCTCCCCCAATTCGAATAGGAAAGGCTCTTTTTTCGCATCCTTCTGATCCTTTCCTGAATGATTCTTGTCCTTGATGAAAAGAAGCAAAAATCATCCGACTACATAATTCGCTAAAAATCTTATGTACTCGCTAAATCTTCCAATTCAACCCCATCCCGTGGAAGATTTTTAACGCTCGTACAATCGATTTTCTTGACGCAAATTCTGTAATGTCGGGGATACGTCCTTCGACAGGCTCCCGTCTTCGCTGAAGCTACGCCGGACAAGCGGAGGACGAACGGGTTTAAAACTAAATCCCCCTTAATCCCCCTTTACGAAAGGGGGAAATTGAAACATGACGGATGAGATATGGCGAACAGGAAAATGGCTAAGACATTTATGCCGGTGACGGTGTTGTCGGCGACGACGGAGGCGGGGAGCTTCCCGAAGGAGAATATCACAGACCGGACGAGCCCGCAGAGGGCGTGGCGGTCGACGGACGTTGCGGCGGACCAGAGGGTCGTGATTGATCTCGGCGCGGTTCAGACTGCGCTCACCGTTTATCTCGACTGGGTGAACTTCGGCTCGTTCAAGTACCAGGAGTCGGCTGACGGCTCGACGGGATGGAGCGACATCGGGACGACACGGACGGTCGGGAAAGACCCGATGCACGGGGTATATCGCCGGGCGGATGATATAACCATGTCGAGCAAAAGATACCTCGGCATATTCATACCCGCGCAGACACCGCTCGACGGCGCGGATTACTTCCGCATCGGCACGTTCTGCGCGCCTTCGCCGGTCGTGGAGCTGGACGCGGAGACTACGGTCGAGTATCCGTTCGACGCGGCGCTGCCGGACTCGTACATCGTCGAGAACAGGTTCCCCGGGGGAGGGCCGAGAAGATCAAGCTCGGCGTGATGCAGCCGATGGTGATATCGTTCGCGCTCAAGACGGGCGCGATGCAGAACATAAAGGGCGCCCGGGTGGAGGAGATCGCGGACATGCTCAGGGACGGGACCGAGACGCTCTGGCTCGACTTTAACCTGGGGGAGACGTGGCAGGCGTACCTCAGTGAGGAAGTCGGGGGAGCTGAGGGCGAGCGTGACGACGCCCGCCGTGGGGACGGCCGATTTCGGGACGGTGCTCTTCGAGGTGGTGGTGTGAGGGATATGACGGATGACTAACAATCCGAGCATTGAAGTGCTGCAAGAATAATCGCGGCGAGGGGAGAATTTCCTATTGAGCGGAGGATCAAACATGTCTGAATCAAGCAAGGGACAATCGGGGGCGGCGGGAAGCCTCGGGATAAGAATAATCAAAACTGCGGGAGAGGAAAATGAAACAAATGATTGAGGAACCAACAATCAGGCGAGTTTTATCGACTGAAAGGGAACTGTGCGGGGAGAGACTGGAGATTTTTCAGGAAGCGTTTGACGTGCTTCACGATGAAAGGCTGGCACAGGATAATCCCGAAATCGCGTGGCGGTTATCGAACCTTCCATATTTGCTCGGCGGGTTCGAGAGGGTAAACCGTGAATCGAGGGATAATTGCGCGAGACCTGCGGGGGTGCTTTACGCGCGGGTTAAAACACCGAAAGAGTCGATGGACCTCGGACTCGTGTCCGTCAACGTAGTTACGACTGCCGGAGTCAATTATGTCGTAGATTCCATACAGGCGCTTGCCACTATAAGTAACCTGAAATGGCACGCGAGCGGTACGAACAACACGGCTGAGAACGCGAGCCAGACAGCATTATCGGCGGAAACCGGAAGCCGCGTTTCGGGTACACAGACTGAAGGCGCGAGCGCGAATATTTACAAAACGGTTGCTACCATCACTTACGGGTCTTCATTGAGCATAGTCGAGCACGGGCTATTCTCAGCTTCGACTACGGGGACGTTGTTCGATAGAAGCGTATTTACCGGGATAGGCGTCGATACAAGCACCGGAATTGAGTTTACATACGAATGGACTCTGAGTTCGGGGGGGTAAGGCGTGGCATTCCCACAATTTCAATCGCTTACAACAACGGTTTTCAGTAGTGATGTAACATCTCATAATGTTGGCATGCCCGCGACAGTTAATGCCGGGGACTTGCTACTGTGTATTTTCACTAATGACGGCGCCGCTACTGTTACAACTCCGAGTGGATGGACGTCTAAGGGTACTCAACTTTCATCAAATTCAGGTGTTCGACAAAGCGTATTCGCCAAGATAGCCAGCGGCAGCGAGGACGGTACTACGGTTGATTTTGTTACGTCGGCGTCGGAAAGCGCTGCCGCTCAGGTGTATCGAGTCACCGAATCGTATCAGGATACAAGTACCGGAGTTGCTGTAGCCGCCTCGGTAGACGGCGGCAGTGAGGTTTCAACACCAGATCCGCCAAACTTATCTCCGGGATGGGGAAGCGTCGATACGTTATGGATAACTTCAATAGGTACGTCGGATTCAACCGCGACAAGCGTTTTAAGTTATCCTAGTGGGTATTCCGGCGGTACGTATACTACGTCCGGCGCGACCACGACAGATGCGCAAATAGCGAGCGCTCGTAAAACAGCTGCAGCTAGTTCGGATAATCCCGGTATTTTCACATTAAACGATACCGCGACATATGCCGCTTTTACAATAGGGATTAGACCGAGAGTCCTAATATCAAAAGCTTTATCAGGGAGTTCGACTGACGCCGGGTCGTTGACTACTTTCATTACAAGAATTACAACGTTGACCGGCACAAGCGCGAACTCTGGCGTTTTAGCCACATTCGTCAATAGAATTAAAGCCCTCGCGGGCACAAGCACGAATGCCGGGGTGTTAGCCAGGCTTGTAAAAAGCGCTCACGGGTGCTGCAAATGATTCGGGAACACTCTCTACTGCAACACAATTCTCCGTACGGTGGTCTCTTGAACATTTAGAAGCCCGCACCGATTACGGATTTCCGACTGTTTACGTAGAAGTTAATAGCGCCGGAATACCCTACAGGGGCGTTCCCGGAAGGTTCTTATTATGAGAGGCGGCTGCTGGAAGTGCCGAGGCTCGACGAAGCGGAGCTCGACTCACGGTTCGGGATATCGGGTTTTCAGAGGGTGACGCTGACCGTGGACAACTCTGACGGCCTGCTGAGCGGGCACGATTTGCAGGATACATACGTCCGCATGTTCTTCGTCGACGCGGAGGGGGACGTTTACAGGGAGTTCAAGGGAAAGGTCACGGAATGGACGCTTCTCGCACAGGTGTGTGCTCAGTGTCGAGGACGTGGACGCGATCGCGATCACGCAGGACCTGCCTCGGAGGACTATTAACGCGCTGATAGAAGCGGAAAAGACCGCGGACGTTCATTTCGAGAACGTCGTAGTGGCGAACGACCTGGGAATCCGATACCGGCGATATTCGGCAGGGCCGTGAAGGTCCCTCTCCTTTACGTGAAGGCCGACGAGACGAACAGGGAATACGATTACATAATCGGAGAGGGAGAGGGGCCTAACGGAAATCATTTTCAGGACGTGTTCACTGTTTACAGGAACGACCAGGCACTCGACGAGATAAACGGCGATGCCGCGGCAGCAACCTCAACGACGCTGACGCTTGAATCCGGAGACCAGAGACCCGAAAGCTGGTACAAATACTGGTGGGTGGAGATACGGCAGGGACGGGGGCAGGCAGATTCGCCATGTCACGGCTTACGATTCCGCGAATAATCGGATAACGGTCAATTCCGCATGGTCTCCGACCCCGAATACATCGAGTGACTACAAACTCACCGAATGGCGTTTCTTTGACGGATCTCAGGCGAGCCCGTACGCGGAATATGCTTTCATCCGCTTCAAGAAGCGAATGGGTGTCTCAGGGAGCACGGACCCGATATACGCGGACGTGAACGGATTTGGAGACGAGACGAATGCAGCGAGGGCTGTGCAACGTGCGGGCGCTGCCCCGCTTTTCTTAACGCAAATTCTGTAATGTCGGGAAGAAAAGACGAGATTGCTTCGCTTTGCTCGCAATGACGGAAAGATTAAGGTACACCCCCACCCTTAACTAATTTGTTTTAACTACCACTGAGCCAGGAATAAATGTGCTTCATTAACTTTGATGTAAGAGCGACCAGTTGCGCGCTCGCTTGCAACTGTTCCCCCTTCTAATGAGGGGGAGGGAAAACATTAATAACAAAATAAATGTGGAGGAAGGAGGAAGTTATGTGGAAGGAATTGCTGAGGATAGCGCCCGACCTGATCCCGATAATAATTCAGACGGTCTTCGACGTCGAGAAGGTCGTGACGGGAATCAAGCGGGGCGAGATAAGGAAGTCGAGGGTGATGAGCATCGTCGGGAACATACTCGATACGAAGGACTATTTCCTCGGGAGGACGCCTGAGGGGCAGCTCCAGTTCCTGAACCTTGTATCGATGTTCATAGACACGATCGTATCTACATTCAATTACACTGGGCTCTTTCGGGACGAACGACAAGCTCGATTTCACCCCGATACCGGTGAGGAAGGAGGGGCCAGATGAGGGGAATTAGCAAGATACTCGCAGCGCTCCTGGTTTTGACGGCGACTTCATGCGCGTGGAGAAACATGACGCCCGCGACGGAGGTCGTTTACGAAGGGGAGCTTATAGGGAACGAATCGGTCACGTACCCGTCGGCCGAGAAGGTGCTCGAAGTTTGCATGATGACGAAGGCGTGCATGGGGCTTAGCGAATACAGTTATCCGCTGCCGAAGATACGCGGTATGAGGGGCGGGAACGCGGTCGACTGCGGCGGGGTGCTCAGGAAGGGATGTTACGAGGCCGGTCCCGATATTGAGACTTCAAGGAGCGGATGGATCATAGTGCCCGAAGGGGAGGAGATCGACATTATAGCGCACGAATGCGTCCACCACTGGCTCTACATGCACACCGGGAATCTCGATCCGAAGCACGAGTCGGAGCCTCTTTCTCACCTGCGGGGGAGCCTGATGCTCGAGGGGGATAGCGAGTGATAGGCTCCATCATCGCGAGCATACTCGGCTGGATTATCGGCAAGGTCATCGGGAAGAAGAAAGAGAGCGAGAACGCCGAGCTCGATGCCGCACAGGACGGGGGCGGCCCGGAATGATGGATGCCAGACTTCTGGAATTGGGCGTCGGGTTTATCGCCGCTATCATGGTCATACGCGAGGTGCTCGGTTTCCTCGAAAAGAGGAAGAACGGCGGGGGAGGGCAGAGCCTTATCATGAACGAGCACGTGAACGACGTGAGGGGGGCGGTGTCCGCGATAAAGGACAAGGTGGACGACCTTCACGAATGGCACAACAAGACGGACCAGGACGGGATACCGCTCTGGTACGTGAGGCGCTCGCTCGAAGAATCCATCAGGGAGCTCGGGGAGAAGATTTACCTACAGATAGAGATACAGACCGAGATACTCAGGCACATGGAGAAGATGGAGGAGTATTACAGGAACAAGCCGAAGAAGGAGGGGAGCAATGGAAGTAATGTCGCCGGTGCCAAGCCTTAACGAGCTGATACTGAGCTTCCACATGGGGAAGCCTTATCTGATGTGGATACACTTCGACGAGAAGTACGGGGAGCAGCCGTGCGCCTCGTGCAGGATCCCGTGCCGGACGCTCGTGATGACTTCGTCCACGGCGGGCATATGCGACGCGTGCTGGGGGCGGGGGAAGTGAGGGGGCTTATTTGGCGCGTATGCAGAATTAAACATTCGGCTCGTTGCCTAGAAGCTGAGCGAGCTTGTTTCGGATCACCCTGCTGCACACGGCGCAAAACCGCTTCTTACCAAAATCACGCATCAGGCAGTTCCTCTCGGATCTGAACACATTACAGGACTTGTAAAGCCCTCCCTCGAACAGCCCCACGGTGCCTTCGGGTACGGGGTGGGAAACAGGGTTTCCGCCCGGACATTGATTCCTCGATGTCGGGACGGGGGTCGTGGGCGCTATCAAGTCCTTCCATTTTATTTGAGGCAGAACAGTTTTACTGGTTAAATTCGGATAATTATCCGGGTTATCGTTGATATAGGGCGATTCATATTCGTCCGCCAGTTTGAAGAAACTATGCCCCAGCTCGTGAATGCCGATAAGGGCGGAGAGGGCGTTAGTCGAAAAAACGGGGACATTTCCTCCCGACCCGCCGTAGATCCCGCTATTGACCATGGCAAACGCGATATGCGCCTGCGGTATCAACATATCCCAAACCTTTTTCGCGGTCCTCTGATCCACGACCAAAAGGCGCTTCTGATTTGCAGCGCCGCAGAAACTGGCGTTGAAATAAGTTCGCACATCGACCGGGGGATTCCCTTCCTGGCATTGAACCGGCAAATCGGCGCCGCTATCCGTGGATGCGACTTTTAAAATATATACGTTCGTCTTCTCCCAGAATTCATTGAACGGCGAGAAATTTTTAAAAATGCTTACGAATTTGTTCGCATCGGAAATAAATTTGGGTATTTCATTATCCTTGTAACCTTCGGCAAGGATCGACAGGTTCCAGCATTCATTGTCATTCCCGTGGTCGACGATCTTCTCCTTCCCCAGAATTACTCCGTTCTCGACTACCCTGGCGACGGCTATCGGCGGCAGTATCACTTCCGCGGGATCGATCGTGAAAGTAAACGACTGCCGTGCTGTTTTAAAAAATAGCTCCGGCTGGAGAGGGTTGTTTATGATTTCGAGAGTAAAGACAATCCCGGGATCGGGAATCAGGATCGAGAACGTCAGGTCGGGGTCTTTGAGGCTTTCGAATGTGATGGGGCCCGGCGCGTCGTCGCCGTACGCCTCGGTTTCCGTGCGGAAAGGATTCTGCAGTCTCTGAAGATAAATAACACGCCCCTCTCCGTCGGTCAGTTTTATGTAGTATCCGTTGTAATCATCCGCCTGGTCTATCGGATCCGAGGGCGGGGGGACTATATCGATACGGGTCTGGGATACGAGCACGATATTGTAGTTCTCGTATCTGAGGTCCAGCCGAAGGCTCTTTTTCCATTCCCGATTGCCACTCATTGGTATCGATCGACGGACTTTACCGTGCCGCCATAATCATACGGACTGTATATACAACTGTAAATAGTAATCGGCATCGGTGATGCACGCCGGGGGCGGGGGATGAATAAA
>CAVWAZ010000025.1:0-12461 GCA_963752995.1 uncultured delta proteobacterium | reverse complement strand
GAGCCGCGCTGGCTCCCTCCGCATATATGAATAGAAACGCAAGCAGTAGAACCTGAACCGAAACTCTTATCACGATGACCTCCCCGCTTTCACAATAACAAGGAACCTTCTCATACAAGAACTATAAAATAAGGGGTGTGAAAATGGAAATTGTTTTTACAACGCATACACATTGCGCATATCACGATTGCGCCCACCCCTCCTAGTGCTGGTCCGAACCCGTCACCCTTTTGTAGGAGCGGCTTCCAGCCGCGACACACGTAGTGTGCTCTCCGGTTTCGGCGTTATTCCTCACACAATCCGGGCGTCTCATCCACACCCATTTGTAGGAGCGGCTTCCAGCCGCGAAATTCTTTGTATAAAATGGACACCTACACATCATAGGAGCAATACCAAAATCGATATTCCCGATAATCGCATACAATCCCTTTCCTCACAGGATTCTCAAGGCAATATCTGATCAAACTATTTAAAGACGATTCATCCTTTATTCCACGCTCGTAATACTGACTTTCCCAAACATGACCGTTTTGACCAAGTACTCTATTTATTTCATTAGCCGTATAGCTCTTTAGCGAATGCATCAACTTGACGAGGCTTGAGCTTTTCAGTTCAGCTATAAAGTGAACGTGATCCGGCATCACTACAGCCGCGATGAGAGTAATCCGATCATTATCGTCCAGCCACTTGAGGGAATTAAGTACAATTTGCGCTGCTGTGCTCTCTAAAAAAATCGGTCTTCTCTTTTTCGTTACAGTGGTGAGAAAATAGTAGAAACCAGATTCGTCAAAGCGTCCCCGGCGGAGAGATTGTTGATGTGATTTTTGTTCCGGCATATTTGTTCATTTTACAATACGATATGACAAGAGTTAACTGTTCGCGGCTGGAAGCCGCTCCTACGAGGCGGGAAATGCATCGTTTCACCGGCGGTCAGGGACCGGCATCCGAGCCATATCTGTAGGACTTGCGTGGGTGCTCCTTCTACCTTCCCCCCACAATGAGCCGGTCGTGCTCCCTCGACCTGTGGAGCAGGCCGAAGTCGAACCCACTCCCCTCCCCCATGAGCACGAGCCTTATTACCGAGCGAGTCGTAGTCCACTCGGACAGATAGACGAGAGGACACACATCACTGCACTCCTCCGCGGGGCACCGGACGCAGGACCCTCCGCATTCCCGGCACGTGTCCTCGTCGACGGACGGCTTTCCGTAAGAGCCCGTGACTATGCCCTTCACCTTCGCGTACTCCCGTATATATACGCGCTCGCCGCCGAGAGGCCCCCTGAACGCATATCCCGCCTCCACCAGCGTACCTTCAAGGAAATGATAGCCCACCAGGGCGTCTAACCCCATTACACGCTCCCTGTACGTGATGTAGCCCTCCCCCTCGCTCAGGGGAAATAGGCCTTCCGAGCATCTGACATCCTCCTTCGACATACCCCACGACGTCCCCCTGAAATCGCCGCCGGCGTCGGAAAACCGGGGAATAGCGTATTCGAGATTCATCTCACTCCCTCCTTTAAGTCCGTGATAACTCAAACTCGCCGCAAACGGCCGGGACGGCATGAAAAAGGAACCGTCCCTCCATATTATGAGTGCATATACATATAATATCCGCGCTTATGGTATCCGCAACCGCCTGAATGCTCATCTTCATCTAAACCGCTCGACATAAAATAGTTTGTATCTGCAATGTTAAGACTGCGTTAATCCAAGCCCCTGCCCTCGTCTCTCCCGGCGAGCGCCCCCGCACGGCCCCCGCGCCTGTGTCTGCCCATAATCTGCCCCCGCGCTACCTGAAGACGTTTATCACGCTGCAGAACACCCTGCCCACGACCATGTCCGGGTCGAACTCGTCCCACCCGAGCACAGAGACCGGATAGTTCCTGTTATACGGCCTCAGCAGGAGTCCCTGAGACCCCGAATGACACTCCCTCAAAATGCAGCCCTCCTTCGGTATGCTGAGCGCGTAGATGGAGCCCGATACGATCTCCCGCGATGATATGTCTATGACCACGCTCGCGCCGTCCATGATGAGCTTCTCCATCGAATCCCCTCTGTTCCGGATCACGATGAACCCGTCGTCATACAGCTGCTTCGGTATCTCGATCGCCTGGGCAGGATCGAATTTCGCGAGCTCCGTCAACAAAGCCTCTCCCTTCCTGCGGTTATAGCACCGCATCGTGTTCCCGCGTAAGGGACTGCTCTGGCGTATGCGTCCGGATTCTTGAGCGGCATCGAGTCATACGGCCGTCCTGCGCCTCCACCGCTCCGCAGGTGTATGACTTTTTTATCGCCGCCGATACTGGAGAGTCCCCCTCTCGAAATCACGGTACGATTTGTATCTATAATGATTATCCGAAATCGCCGCGATCATTTCAATCGGGTAATGCCTGTATTTTATATAGGGTATCTATGTAGAAACGGCGCGTAACTTACCGGAATACCGTGATAATATCCTTGGGGAGAAATTTTTGGGGAAAAGCGAAAGAAAGGCAAATTACAGCCGGGCCCCTTAAAAAAACCGGGACGTCCGGGTATGGACCGCGCGGGGGAGCGCTCAGTCCTTCCCTGTGCTCCGGCTATCGCGTGCGTGCGGATAACCGGCCCCGCCCACGCGCGCGCCTATCAGCATATAGGACGCTCGCCCCTTTTCGGATTTCTGCTCGTGCGACACGAGGCCGACGCCCTTCGCGTATACGTCCCTGAACCAGAAATCCCCGCCCTCGGGCACGGTCACGACCATCACTCCGTCGAAGACCCCGGCAGGCGTGCTGTAGGGCTCCTTCGGAAATTCGATCACGGCGTCCGTGTTGTAGAACGTCTTTATCCCGCCTTTTGACGAGACCGAGCATATCCCCGCCGGGGGATATCTTCATGCCGACGCCGGGCACGCCGAAGAACGTGTCGAAGACCGACCACCCGTCGGACTCGGAAACGACTGAGTTCGTCACCTCGGACGAGCCCCTGCTCGTTTCGGATTTGTAGGTCCACGTGTTCCCCTTGTCGATCGGAAGGTATTCCGCGATTGCGGCGTCTTCCGGCGCCGAGAGCACGTTCGTGTATTCCCTGAACTGTCCGAGCCCCGTGCCCGAGGAGAGGGTATTCACGTAGTCCTCGTCGATGAGCCTCACGGGGAGGTCCGCGCCGGGCGCCGGGCTCAGCTTCAGGATGAGATAGGGATAGGAGGCCTTAACCGGCCCCTCGGGACGGGGCCCTTCGGACCTGACCCTGTATCTCACTTCGAGCGCGCCGCCCGCCGCCGGGGTCACGCCGGCAATCTCTATAATTCCGCCCGTACCCTCGACGGGTATTATCAGCAGGAGCGCGTGCTTCCCGAAATCCGCCCCGGGCAGGGGGCCCGTTATGCCGAGCGCTTCCTTCGCCTCATCCAGCTCTCCACCGCTCCTTATGAGCGCGCTCGCTGCCGCGGGCTCGTTCGCCAGTATGCCGCTCGACCAGGGCTCAACTGTGTACTCCGCGGCCAGGGACGCCCGTATCAGGAGCGATATTAAGATTAGAACGGTTGTGAAACGCAGAGTGTTTTTCATAGAGGATTCCCTCTCCTGATCATGTCCATACAATTATACTTCCGATATGCAGAACCGGATATGCGGTATACAATGTGTGAGCTGATATACATGATCCCCGTAGTCACCTCATCTGCCCCGGTCAACACCCCGAACCGTTCGTGCTGAGCTTGTCGAAGCACGCGATTTCTCTTCCGACATCACAGAATTTGCGTTAAGAAAATCGATTGTACGAGCGTTAAAAATCTTCCACGGGCTGGGGTAGAATTGGAAGATTTAGCGAGTACATGAGATTTTTAGCTAATTCTGTAGTCGGATGATTTTTGCTTCTTTTCATCAAGGAAAAGAAGGATAAAAAAACAGCCTTTCTCCTTCCTTTGTCTTTTCATAAAACACACACTGTGTGTGTCGCGGCTGGCCTGTCCCGGGCTTGACCCGGGAACTCGCTCCTACAACTCCGGCCAATCCCTCACGCGTAAGGTGTATTCCGTCAGGATGCTTCGACGGCTCTCAGGGCTTCCTTGAATTCGTCTATCTTGAACGGCTTCGACAGGAACCTGTTGCCGGTACTGTATATGAAATCGAGGGTCTCCGTGCTCGGGTCCCCGGTCATGAACAGCATCCTTCCGGCCAGACCCGCGTCCATCTCCTTAACACGCCTGTAGAACTCCTTACCGTTCATGTGAGGCATCTTGATGTCGCAGATGATGATGCTGTATTCCCCGTGCTTTATGCTCGAGAGCGCCTCCTCCCCGTTCGAAACGAAATCGGCGTCATAGCCCTCGCCCTCGAGTATCCCGCCTATCAGCATCGTGACCAGCTCTTCGTCGTCGACTACCAGCACGGTCCGCCCGTTCCTTTCAGTCGGGGCTTCGTCGCGCCCCTCCACCCCGTTATCTTCGGCCAGGAGATAGTCCCTGTAATCACGCACGGGCAGCCTCACGGTGAAAGACGCCCCCTTGCCCGGCTCGCTCTCGACCGATATTTCCCCGTCGTGCTCCTTCATGATTCCGTATGAAACCGAGAGCCCGAGACCCGTGCCTACGCCCGGGGGCTTCGTCGTAAAAAACGGGTCAAAAATCCTGCGCACGACGTCCTCGCCGATCCCGGTCCCGTGTCCGAAATAACGGCTTCGATATCGTCTCTCGTCCCTCTTCTCGTCTTTATCGTGAGTGTTCCCCCGTTAAGGGAGGAGCCGCCTATCGCGTGGCAGGCGTTCAATATGAGGTTTGTGAACACCTGGTCTATCTGCGTCGAGTCGGCCATTGTCTTCGGCAGGTTGCTGTCGAGGTCCATGACTACGTTGATTTTCTCGAGATCGAGCTGGTACTGCCTGAATTCGACCGCGTTACGGAGTATCTCGTTTATGTCCAGGTACTCCCTCCTCGGCTTGTCCTTCCTGGCGAAGGAGAGGAGGTTCTCGACTATCTTCCTCACCTTGTCCGCGGAATTATGTATTACCTCGATGAACCTCTGCCTCTTGTCAGCCTCCGTCTCGGGCGCCGCGATGAGCATCTGGGAATACCCGAGTATGGGCGTGAGCGGGTTATTGATCTCGTGCGCTATGCTCGAACACGAGCTGTCCCAAAGAGGCGAGCTTCTCGTTCTGAATGAGCTGGTCCTGTGTCGTTTTCAGGTCTTGGTAGAGCCTTTCGAGCTCTTTCGCCCTCTCCCCGGCCTCCTGGAACATCTTCGCCTTGGAGACAGCCGTCCCTATCTGGTTGCCGAGAGAGTAGAGTATGTCGAGCTCGTACTTCTCAAACGCCCTCTTTTCCATTCTCGTGAAATGAATGACGCCGATAGTCTGCCCCCTGTGCTTGAGCGGCAGGGAGAGGACAACTCCGGGCGCTAGCGCCCGCCCCGCGGAACCTAACGGATTCTTCTCTCCCGGGAGCCCCTTGAAATATACGGGCTCGCCCGTGTTTATGACCTCCCATGTCACCCCTTTGGGATAAGGGATTCTCCCGGCCTTCTTTATGTATTCATCGGAAAGCCCGCGGTGTACGCGTAGCACTGCCTCCCGCGAATCCCCCTCGCCTTCGACGAGGTATACGCACATAACGTCTATCATCCTGATTCCGCCGATCATATCGAGGAACGTTTCGAATATGAGCCTGAGGTCGGCGGAGCCGTGTACCTTTTCCACGATCGCGCTCAGTATGGAAAGGTTCTCGTTCCTCTCCTCGAGCTCGCGTGTCTGCTTCGCCCTCGCTATGGCTATGGATATCTGGTTGCCGATCGTCGTGAGGAGCTCGACCTCCCTCCGCGTGAACCTCTCCTCCTCGTACCGCGCGAGCCATATCACGCCTATAGCCCTTCCCTCCACGAGGACGGGCACGCCCATTATGCCGTGGTACCCCGCCTTCTTTCCCGCGGGACCGATCTCCTTCACCTTGTGTATGTCGTCTATGTTGAGCGGCTGGCCGGAGTTTATAACCCGCCACGTGATCCCGGCCGGATAGGGTATGACGGAGGCCTTGGCTACGTATTCAGGGGGGAAATTCCTGTGTGCCTGGAGCACGGCGGTGTTCGAGACGTCGTCCACGATGTATATGGCCGCCATATCGACTTTCTCGAGCTCGATCACGAGGTCGAGCGCCGTGTTGTAAATCTCTTTCAGGTCGGAGGACTTGTGAACGGCCTCGACGACCTTTATCAGTACTCTGAGACTATCGGTTATTCTTTTTGGCAGTCTTAGAGACTGTTTAATTTCCATTGGCTGGTTGTCCGATAGGGCTAATTATATCTACTAGAATATTAGCATTAATTAGTATTTTCAACAATCCTTAGAGATTACAACTAACTTAAGCTGATTTTTCCTCCGACTTAGCTCCAAAATAAGTAAATCCTAGTAAATCCACTGAACCCATCACGGAATCTTCTACATGGATATATCGAGCTGTACTCCTATAATCTTTGTGTCCTATTGCCGCTTGGACTGCCGAACTATCCGTCTTAAGTTCCTTAAGTCTCGTTCCAAAAGTGTGTCTGAGGTCATGAAAGTTTAAATCGCTAATTCCTGCTCGTTTTAAAGCCGTATACCATGCTCCATACATCCATGTCCGGTGTCCCATTTCGGAATCCCTTGAGAGTTAACGGGAAGCTCAGGGATGAACTCCTGAACAGGGAGATATTTTACAGCCTGAAAGAAGCGCAAATCCTGATTGAGCAGTGGAGAAGACACTACAATGAAGTGAGGCCGCACAGTTCACTTGGATATAGACCCCCTGCCCCACAGGTTATCGTATCAGGTAACAAAACTAAGGAGTTTAAAGACGGATTTCTTCCTACTCACAGGTGAAAATCATATGAAAAATCTAACTTAAAAGGTGAACCGGTTTCCGGGGCTTGACCTTGGTATATGATTATGAGAATATAAATATATTTATTCTTGACGATAAACGATATATGGGGGAGGTAAATGATATGGGTAAATTCATAATAGTCTATTTAACAATCATTTCTTCTATTGTAGTAATCTCCTGTACAACTTACAAACAACCAGCGGCTGTGAATTTCGTAGATCAATCACAAATAGTCGGAACACAACCTATACCAAATGATAGTTGCGCAGGTATAAATGATGGGGTTACTCAGTGCAGATCACAGAATGAACAGTCAATGTGCCAGGCATGTTGTAGCGGGGTATGGCAGCAACTAACTCTCGGCTCGGGATATATTGAATGCCCGTATGGACCCACTGATACTACATTTGAATGTAACTCGAATAAGTATTATATAGGTTGTAATTATTATGAGCAACAGACTCTGTCACAGCAGCAGCAACAACAGCTTATTAATCAGCAGCAACAGCGCCTCGCACAGTATCGTCAAAAACTGCAAGAGCAGGAGCGTCTCGCGGAACAGCGTAAAGAACAGCTTCAGCAGCAACAGCGCCTCGCGCAGTATCGTTACCAGCAACAATATTTAGAGCGCTTGAGTCAGCAGCAGAAAAGTCTCCCGAATGAGCAGAACTACAATTACAATAGTGATCCCTATTTCAACACGGCTCCGAGCTATCGTTACTCTCGTAGCGGCAGGTACTACGAAACGAATCAATATGGTGCAAATTTACTCAAGCAGGCCATAACCTACGGCTATGAGCAGGGCTTCCGCGCCGGACAGGCGGACCGGGAGGATGGCTGGGGCTACAACTATCAAGACACTTATGCCTATCAGGACGCGAACTACGGCTATAATGGCTTTTACGTAGACCAGAACGATTACAACTACTACTACCGCGAGGGCTTCAGTCGCGGCTATGATGATGGCTACAATAACCGCTATCAATATGGTAGCTACTCTAACGGCAACTATTCCGTCCAGGGCGCTGTAATGTCGCAGATTCTCAACTTGCAGTCGCTTCGCTAAAGACTGAGAGGATGCTACATCAAATGACCTGCCCCCTTATAATAGGGCCATAGTATAAGTTAGATTTTTGACAGAAGACCCTAAATATAGGAGGTCAGTAGAATGGCCAGGGAGCGTTACACGTCGGAGCAGATAATAAGGCTGCTGCGTCAGGCTGACGTGCTTTCCTCACAGGGAAAGAGCGTACCGGAGATAAGCCGTGAGATTGGAGTATCCGAGAACACCTATTACCGCTGACGCAAGGAAAACGGAGGTATGGGAGTAGACCAGGCAAGGAGATTAAAAGAACTGGAGCGTGAGTGAGCCTCACCCAAAAGCTGTACCGGGCACATTTAGCTGATCCGGATGTACAAAGTCTTGATATAAGTGGTTTTGTCTATGATAAAGAATAAGTCCGTAAGACAGTTGAGGTTACACGTAGCGTACACGGTGTTAGGCTAAGGGATCTTAAGCAACTCTACACCTGATCCTGTAACTCAATAAAAAGGGGGTGAAATTATGTCTCTAGGCACAATTTTAATTGTCATCTTAATCCTGATTTTGATAGGTGTGATTCCAATACACGGTTGGTCGACAAATTGGGGCTATGGACCTAGCGGATTAGTCGGAGTGATACTGATAATATTGCTTATATTGTTGTTGTTAGGAAAGCTTTAAAAATGAATAATCACCATTCCGTCTCTTGAAGACTACGGCTATGCATTATGTTAGGCGGCACAGTCGCGGCGGTTAACTCTTCTTGCCTGCAAAAAGCAGGAGCGCGCCTCCAACCACTATCGCCCCCACTCCAGCCCATACCGGGACGTTGACCGTTTCCTTGTCCTTTACCGACAGCTCGATCGGGCCCAGCTTGGTCTCATGAGTCTCCTTGGTGTAGCTGAAACTGCCGTACACCAGCCCCAGGATGCCAGCCACTATCAGTACTATTGCTGCAATCTTGATTGAATTCATCTCGTGTCCTCCTCTGTGTTTTATTCTCTAGAATAACAAATTTTCAATATCCAGATGACGCACGCTCAGTAATGCAAGCTGATCGTAAGATCCAGGCTTTGCCCGTCGTACTGGAAGCTGGCAGCAGAGAACGAAGGCGCGCTGAGAAAGCCCTTTGCATCGTTTGAAAAACCGTAGCCTTCCGTGGGGACCCCCGGCCATCTGGTTTCCAGCTCGCCGTTCATATTTTCATCATGTATGACGGCAAGTGCATACGTCCCCGGCGGGATGTCCACAAAGTCGCAACGCGCTTTCGTATCACGGATTTTTATTACCATGACATTCGTTGCAAAGTGCAGAAACTCATTAGGGAAACCATCAGGCGAGCTGAAAAGAGCACAATCTACGGTACCGGTGCTGTTTCTAATTTCCAGAATATCCACGTGAATTCCAGGGCATGGTGATTGTGCAATGGCGGCGGGGAGTTTCGCAAACATCAGCACAGCATATAATGCCAGGCACAGAACTACCCCGCGAACCCAAAAATCCGAACCCTTATCCGTGGAAGCCGTGTGGGGCTTCCGATTGATTGCCTCATTCACGTTCTTCAACACAGCTCCAACCTGTATAGCCCGAGTGGATTACGCTGCAACTTATGGTTTCTTCCTCGGCTCAGGTACCTAACTGCCAATTAGTATATCAAAAAAAGATAAGTTGACAAAAGATGTGCAGTACAATAATGAGTACTATCCAAGTAGCCCTTTTTTATCAAAGAATAGTCAAATAACTATCTGTAATTCTCCGTTCCAAATATAATCGATCGACAATATGTACTGGATGGAAATCACTTAACTGAGGTGGACCCCAAATGTTGGACAGTTTTGGGGCTGATTTAAGGTGGATTTTGACCCTCACCCCAAAGCTGTACCGGGCAAATTAGAGATTTCTGACGTTTTGAAATGCTTTTTCGCATACTCCTCCGGCGTCATGTTATCTAAAGCCAAATGGGGCCTCCGTATTTTCTTTAAGTAAGTCCATTGATTACTGCCTTAACAGCACGCTTTCATGGTGGAACGCTGAGTCGGATTTCGACCGGGAAATCGGGTCGTGGATAAGGTCGAGGTCAGTAAAAGTCAGTAACGAAATGCCGTAAAACCCTAATGTTTCGTTTTTACTACGTCAATTAATCTAAGTCAAGACCTATAAATCACACAATATTTTGTCGTAATCCGTAGTCTTTATAAACACACCCTAAAATAACGGTACGCTCACTCGTAATGAGCAGGTCGGAGGTTCAAATCCTCTCGTCGGCTCCAATGATTTCAATGCGTATATATAATTGCATGTAATGGCATTGTTTTGCCATGTTTAACCTGAGCGATTACGAGGGACAGGCTTGGTGCAATTCCGCAATTTCGGAAGTTCGAGTAATCCGACCCGACTACTTGGCCACTGTTATTACAGGGGTGAATTTAATTCCGTTCCGGGTGGTTTCGGAAACCGGAGAATACTCGTAGCCGAGAGTCGCAATCTTTTTGAGCGTTGCTTCATCCGCGTCGCCCGCTATTGTAATTCCCATTCGCATGTTCGTCACGCCCGCCCTGACGTTCGGATCGAGTCCCAAAAGACCGTGCAGATCCAGATCGCTTTCTATGTCCACGTCCAGGCGGGTTAATTTAACCCCCATCAAAGCGGCGTTCATATTAGCAGCCGCGATCACGCAGGTGGACACGGCATACATAAGCTCTTCGACGGCTCCGGGGGCGGCATCGGTCCCGCTCAGCTCGACCGCTTCGTCTCCGAGAAGCACGAATTGACGGGTCTTTTCGTGAACCATCGCTCCGTCAATCTTATACCCGGTAAAGCCGGTAAAGCTCCTCATGCCGTCCTGCCAGCGGGATTTGGAATAAAATGTTACCCTCCCCTTATCAGGGTTCTTCTTCATGGTATCGATAAGACCGTTGAGCGCGGTGGCATTCAAACCGTTGACTATAGTGGCGGTCTGAGCTTCCTCAGTTTCTGAATAACCGGCAGGGATCCAGCCGAGGAATACCACTACTGAGAGAAATATAACGCAGGTTGCATACTTCAAGTTAAGTTTTAAAATCATTTAACACCTCCTAATAATTTGTTTATTCGGGCAATGCAAAATAATATTGATCCCACTTTATGCACATCTTTCTTATATCACAACTAACATTCTATAATCAACAATCATTTTCTTTCCATTGGCCTGCCCCCCCTAAAATAGGCCAATAGATTAAGTTAGGTTTTTGATAGCAACCCTATAAACAGGAGGTCATCGGAATGGCGAGGTCGAACTTAACGCACACGCTTCCATCGCCGCCTTTATGAGTGCATCCACTCATATAATCACCTCAGTTTTATGTGGGAAATAAGTAAAAATAAGTAAACTGGGTGATTTCAAAAACCGCAAATCCCTAATGTTTCGCTTTTATACTACGTCTAATAAAGTGTGTCAAGACACGGTAATGAAAGGGTTTTTCCATTTAAAACCCAATAAAATCTATGGGTTCTGAACTCGCTAAAACAAGCGACAAGTTTATCTACTATTGATTCGGTTCCGCAAGTGCAGGGAGAGGCGCTCTTCAAAGCGGCTGTGACCGGGGCGCAGTGTGTTAGACTTAGTATCAGTATACGTTCGATTACACCTTACGGCCGCGAGGGAGGCAAAATGAAAAGGCACTTGGCATCTTTAATCTTTTTTGCGTTAGTTTCGATCGTCTTGACGCACGCGCCCTATGCGCGCGCGGAAGAGGACACAGGCGGGGCGCAGAGCGGACAGAAGGCGGTAAAGGAAATAGAGGTAGATGAGGCGCGCGTAATCATAGAGGAGAAGAAAGGGAGCGCCGAGTTCGTAATACTCGACGTGAGGACGGCCGGGGAATACTCGGAAGGACACATCGACGGCTCGACGAACATAGACGTGAAATCCGAATCTTTCAAAGAAGAAATGGGCAAGCTCGACAGGTCGAAGACATACCTCGTACACTGCCGCACGGGGAGGAGGAGCGACATCGCGGTGAAGGCAATGGAAGATATGGGGTTCGCCGATATCTACTGGATGCCGGGCGGCATCATCGGCTGGCAGGACGCGGGTTATCCGGTGACGAAGTAGCAAAATCAGCGCTCATACGCATATAGTGCGTTCTACGATTCTGCCCAGCTCTAACCAGCAACCGCGTCAATTCCGCCTTTCGCAGTTAATTCCCTCCTTTGTAAAGGAGGGCTAGGGAGGATTTTCGTTTGTCCTTTTCGTTAATCCCTCAACAGCCATTATCAAAAACTAAATCCCCCTGAGTCCGGCTTAACAAAAGTCTCACTTCGATTAAGAAAGTCCTTTGCATTTAATCATCTCCGACCAATTCCTCCGATTTGTCAGAATTGTTCCCCTTTTTCTAAGGAGGAAATTTAGTTTGGTTCGGCCAGTGCCGTGCGCCGGGGAAGCGCAGCAATCTAGTCTTTCAACCCACCCGTCCTTCGACAAGCTCAGGACGAACGGGCTGTGAGTCATGGCAGGCATATGAAAGCAAAGTAAATTCCGAAGCGGAAGGGTGAGATCACATAATCACTCATCCCCTGTGAGAATTCCCGGCCTGTCGAGGACTATCC
>CAVWAZ010000024.1:0-22723 GCA_963752995.1 uncultured delta proteobacterium | reverse complement strand
AACCGGAGGAGAAGCTACCCCCACTATTATAATCGTTAACTCTATAGACGGATCAGAATATACCAAACTTGCCCCGCCTCTTATATCGCCAGGGCATTTCTGCTAATACAGTAATTCCGCCCGTGGCTCGGCCTCATACAGAGCTCGTAAGGATCGTTACACCCGTCAAATTGGGCATAACAATTTTATCAACCGTATAGACAATTTATTCCCACAGTTGTAATCTGAGATATAAATCTATTATGAATGAAGATAAATATCTAATAGTAAAAGGAATAGCTGGGTTAGGCAACAGGATCCTCTCGGCATTGACCGGGATATTGTACACACGACTGACCGGTCGGAGACTCATTATCGACTGGACTGACTCCACTTATTCAAATGACGGATCTAATGCCTTTCATAGCTTCTTTCAATGTCCGCTAGTCAGCCTCAATAATGAAATTCCGGTAACGGACTCAGTAAGCCCCGATATATGGCGCGGTCGCCTGAACGAATCCGCCGAAAATTTGAGGAAACCCTACGGAAATAATAAGGAGTTCTGGCAAATGTCCTCAATAGATTTGACCAAGCTGGATTATCCGGAAGACGTTCTCGTAATGTGGACATACATCGATAAAGTGGATTTGCTTAGAAACCACTTTAAAAACGCTCTCGAAGAATTCGGCCAAGCAAGCAGGAAAGAGATATTGCGCAAGTTGCTCCGTGAGGACCTTATACTTAATCCTCAGATTCGTGAACGAGTAGAGCAATTCAAGAGCAGTTTCCTCTCCGGAAAAACCGCCGGCATACATGTCCGTTTTACCGATCATCGTACAAGACTCAAGTCCATGCTCAACAAACTTGACATGCTAATGAAGACAGAGCCGGAACTACAAATCTTCGTGGCCACAGATAATTTGATGGTAAAGAAATTATTTGAAGGGAAATATAAAAGCGTAATAGCCACACAGCACTGGTACCCAACACCGGGCTCAAGAATACACCAAAATCCAAGCTGCCCGGACCGGTTGGAGAACGGTATCGAGGCGCTTGTTGATTTATATGTACTTGCAGAATGTGATTACCTTATCATTGACACGAGCTCGATGTTTTCTTATCTGGCTGCGCTCCTTACGCACGCCCCGGACTCTAATATATTCAACGTCAATCCCATAGAAAGGGGCGGGAAGGGATACACCATCACGAAACGCATCATCTGGCGTCTTATGTATAGACTGGGGGCATTTTCCTGGGGTTTTAGTCTGTTAAGCAAACTTGAAAAAATACAAAAACTATTCTATCGGCGAACTGACCTCCCACAATAGTATTTGCTTCCAAAATGAATATAATATCGCACGAAGTGGTAAGACATCTCCTCATCCGGCTGTACAACAAACTCAAAATCATTACGGGTACAGCAAAAAGGTACCCAATTATTTGTAACGCCAACGGCGTTGACGAGTCCAATTATACCAAGCGCGCACTTCTAATTTACATCGTCAAGCCTTTCCTCCTTAAAGATGATGACCCCTATTTACTCAGACACCAACATTCGAAACAATGTAAGCAAATTGCAGCCATACTAGGCGAATTGGGCTTAGTCGTTGATGTAGTGGACATAAAGGATATGAAATTCAGGCCTTCGAGAGATTACGACCTCGTTATTTGTAACAGAGTAACCGATATCCCGCTTAACAAGGATGTATTAAGGATATATCTTGCAACTACGATGCATCATAAGGTACATAACGAGAACTTAAGAAGGCGTCACAAGCTTCTTTATGAGAGACGGGGATACCGGGTACGATTGAGGCGAGTTTACGCAGAAGTGATGCCTTACGTTAAAAGATCAGATGCAATCGTAGGTTTTGGAAACGAGTTCATAATGAGTTCGTGGAGAGAGGCATTTAACGTTCCGGTTTATCCATTTGATAACTACGGGTTTAAGGAAACGGAATTCATTCTCGACTCAAAGGATTTCTCTACAGCCCGTATGAATTTCCTCTTCTTTACAAGCAGTAGCCAGATGCAGAAGGGGTTGGACCTGCTTCTGGAAATATTCCCGAAGCATCCCGACCTACACCTTTACGTCTGCAGCGAGTATGAAAAGGAGGGCGATTTCTGTGCGTGCTATCGCCAAGAGCTGTACGAGACCCCAAACATTCACCCGGTCGGGTGGGTAACGGTCAATGGCTCCGAATACAATGAGCTGGTAAGGAAATGTGCCTTTGTCATACTCCCTTCCTGCTCAGAAGGCCAGTCAGGTTCCGTGGTTCAGTGCATGTACTCGGGTCTGATCCCGCTGGTCACGAAAGAGGCCGGGATCGATACGGAAGACTTCGGGGTGACCTTTTCCAAAGATAGCATAGAGGAGATAGAGCGGGTAATACGCGAAGTGTCGGTCCTGCCCGATAGCTGGCACAGGGAGCACAGCATCAGAACACGAAAGGTATCAGAAAAGAAGTACAGCGAGGGCGCGTTTATGGACAGGTGGAGATATATGCTTGCCGAGATATTAAGCGGTGCCGGCAAAAGCCGGCTATTCGGCAACGGAGAACCCCAGTGAAATTCTTACCGGACGAGCGGCTCTATTCCCGCACCGAATACTGCTTGCAATTCCTGCGTGAGCTCAATGCCGAAACCACGAAAGCCGGGTTGCAAACAGTCGAACGGTATCACATGTACTGGCACGGCACGTTTTCATCGAAACAGGCTTTCGCGGTCAAGTCCTTCCTGGCAACGCAGGACCTCAATAATTCAGAACTGTGGCTGTGGCTCGACTCTGAGAACGGCTATGCCGGCTATGAAAACAATGTCCACCTCAAACCTTTCCTGAGCTTCATTAGCGTGAAGCATTTCGATCCGGATGCCGAGGCCCGGGACACTCCATTGGCGGATAAGATCGAGCTCTTCACAAGAGTAGCGCCGACTCAACGGTCTGACTTCTTTCGCCACGTTGCGCTCTACAAGCACGGCGGCACCTATGTCGATATTGACACGATGTTTCTCCGAGATATGAGTGCGCTGCTCCGCAGCGAGCTCCTCAATGATGAATTTTGCTATCGCTGGTCTGCTCACTTGCCGTATGGCAACAGCGCCGTCCTCAGACTCGGTCAGTATAGTGAAACAGCCCGCGCACTGCTGTCTAAATGCGTCGAAGTCGGCAGTTGCCGCCCGATGAACGTGCTTAGATTTGAAGATAACGTCGACCTCGACCTCCTGGTTCTGCCATGCACGTTCTTTGATCCGCTGTGGTCTCATCACGACCGCAGAGACAATTATAACGATGCTCCATTTGACCGGTTCGAAGGCTTTTTTCACAAGTTTGGCTGGCGGTTCAAGCAGAATCCAACCGTTCGTTCTTACCGCGATTTCTTCCCCGGAGCGTTCGCATATCACTGGCACAACTTCTGGGATGCACGCGAACATAAGGATTCATACTTTGGTCTATTCAACCGGGAGTTTGATATAATCCTTCAGGAAAAACTGGGTATCGATCTTCCGGCACTGCCAGCAAAGGAAGACGGAGCGGTAAAAAAATGACCGGCGGCCCTGAAGTTGGATTGGAGAAGAGGAGGGAGTTCCTGGTATATGCAGTCATATTTATAATTATCGGCGGCTCACTCTTTGATATCATCACCCAATGGGAACACTGGCCATTTTCCCCATATTCAATGTTTTCTTCGGTCAGACGGGATTATTCCTTAAGCTGGCTGAAGTTATTCGGTCTAACAGATGCCGACTCGTCCCGCGAAATACCTCTCACAGAACCTCAGTATATTCAGCCCTTAAGCGATTTAAACATACAAATGGCTTTATCAATGAAGAGAAAGCCCGATAACGTAAGTTACGAGCAGTATTTAGAGGAGGCCCTTCACCATATTCTAACTAGGTATGAGGCATTGCGAATTGCGGGAGAACACGATGGGCCGGGACTCCGTGGAATCAGGCTCTACAGATACCAATGGAAGCTCGGCCCTTTGACACACGGCGTAGAACGACCGGACCTTCGGGAACTAATCCTTGAAGTCAGGGAGCCCCGGAAAGAATGAGGCGCCGAATATTATTTCTAAGAGAACATTGGAGGCACTTCTGGTTCGAAGCCGCGACACCTTTTAACCTCAGCTTCTGTAGAATACTATTCTTTGGTTCGATGTTATTGTTTTACCTGCAGATCGATTTCAGCGACTGGGCTGAAGTTGATAAATTTTTCTGGAAACCCATCTGGCTTTTTAAACACTTTCATCTGTTCGTGTTGTCCAAAGACCAACTAGTAATCATTCAATTTATATGGAAGGCGGCTCTTGGATTGAGCTGTATCGGCCTGTTTACACGTCCGAGCACTATCATCTCTTTCGTTCTCGGAATATATCTACTGGGATTACCGCACAACTTCGGCAGGACAAGTCACGAAGATGCGATTTTGGTATTTGTACTCGGAATAATGGCATTATCTCGCTGCAGTGATAGTTTGTCCGCCGATCATCTTCTCTTGAGGCTTCGTAACAGAAATTTACAATCACCAAATCAACCAATTATGAGCGGCGAGTACACATGGCCGATACGAGTTATATGGCTTGTAATGGCGCTTATTTTCTTCGCCGCAGGTGCGTCGAAGATCATAAAAACCGGCATAGAATGGGTTATGTCAAATAATATGTCAATATTATTGTTACAATTTGATTACAGAAATTCGCCGTTAACATCGTGGGGGGTTTTTATAGCTCAATACGGCTGGCTTTGTCAAATGCTCGCCGCCGGCACTATAATATTCGAGACCTGCTTTCCATTGGCGTTGTTAAGCCGCAAAGCCCGCTGGATCATAGTCCCGGTCATGGCATCAATACAGCTCGGCATACAAATACTAATGGGAATATACTTCACGCAGTTTATGATCGTGTATCTCTTTTGGGTATCGTGGGACCGCGTTAGTCCTGTCGTACGAGCAGTCGGAGCCCTTGGGTTAATCATGATGTTAAGACCGGACTGGGTTAATATGATAGCCCGGATAACCGGTATCGAACGTGATATGGAACTTCTGATTTACCTGGGTTTAGGCGGTTTCGCTTTTCTTTGTCTCATATACTATGCCGCATTCGGCGCATTGAAACCAAATAACCGGGCTTAGGTCGATATAATTACTTTGAAACACATCGTGCGCCCGTAAATGAGAAACAGATTCAGCTAGCGGAGGAGTTACGAGCTTGGGTTTAAGGTTTTATAGCGAGTTGCTGCTATCATTACAGTTAGTTTAAATTAAGGTTTAACGTCTCAGGTCTTTATAGGCATAAAGGCCCACCGTAAAATTATATGATGAGTAAGGATAATCTCGGCTCACACGACGGCAAGAATGACGCGGATAAACCATGCATTTCCGTTGTTGTCCCCTTGTATAATTCAGCTAAACATCTGGAAAGCTGCATATCGGCCCTCCTTTCACAAACCTACCCGTCTTCAAGATACGAAATCATCATGGTCGATAACAATTCGACAGACAATTCTATAAAAGTGATTATGAGATACCCTCGGATAAAATTGCTTTCGGAAAAAAAACAGGGATCGTATGCCGCGCGCAACCGGGGTGTAGCCGAATCAAAAGGCAGCATAATCGCATTTACAGACTCGGACTGCATACCGGTGCCTGAGTGGCTGGACAGGATATCAGCGTCCCTAGACTCGCCAAGTGTGGGTATCATTCAGGGCAGCCGTTTTTATACCACCGAATCCAGGGGGCTCTTGCTGCTCGAAGCTTACGAGTCCGAAAGAGCTTTCTACACATTTTCGGGAAAATTGAAGGGACTCTATTACGGATACACAAATAACATGGCTGTACGAAGGGACGTTTTTGACCGGTGCGGTCCATTTCTTGAGGTTATGAGGGGAGCCGACAGTATTTTCGTGAACCGCGCAATCGAGGAATACTCGTCTGAAATCATACGTTACGTGCCAAATGCCGCTATCCGGCATCTGGAAATAACGGGAGTGCGGGACTATCTTCGAAAAAGGTATATATATGGAAGGAGTTTTCAACAAAACTACTCCCAAAGAAAAAGAACGCACAGAAATATGACCGTTTTTGAACGCTTCGATATTATCCGCAGAACGGTTAAGCGAAACAGGTATTCTAAGCTACAATTTCTTTATCTCATAGTGTTGGTATCGATCGGGATGATTAACTTCAGGCTGGGGCGTTTAAGCGTGCAGCTCGAATCGATACGGAAAGGACCTTCAGGTTCTTTATAAAGACGGAATGAACGTTAATCGGCTTCACTATATTCATCTCTCGAAACGCATATGGCGATGATATGATAAGTATTTCCGTAATAGTGCCTTTTTATAATACAGAGCGATACATCGGGCAATGCATCGAAAGCCTGCTAAACCAGGAATATCCCAATGAGCGTTATGAGATAATATTCATCAACAACAACTCGACCGACTCCTCGGCAGATATAATAAGGCGGCATCCCCGCATTAAATTAATCTCAGAAAGAAAGCGCGGCTCGTATTCAGCACGCAACAGTGGACTGCAAGTTGCTAGCGGCGGGATAATCGCCTTCACGGATTCGGATTGCGTCCCGTCCGCCGACTGGCTGAATAAGATTGAATCGGCAATGGCCAATCCCGATACGGGCATCGTCATTGGGAAATATCAAGCAGCCAGGGAATCGTTCCTGCTCTCGATGCTGGAGGACTATGAGAACGAAAAAAACAGCTACATATTCACGAGCGGGATAAAGGAATTATACTACGGATATACCCGAAATATGGCAGTCCGAAGGGGGCTGTTCGATGAGGCGGGACCGTTCCTCGAAAGAGCCAGGGGATCGGACGTTATCTTCATTCGCGGATGCGTGGACAGATATTCGTGTGATATCGTTCGCTATTCACCCGATATCCGGGTCCGCCATATGGAAATCGATAGCCCGGGTAGATTTTTCCGAAAACTATTCATCTATGGAAGGAGCAGCCGTGATTACAGACAAGTAGTAAATGCCAGACCACTAACCAATTGGGAAAGGTGCCAAGTATTCCGTAAAACCGCTCGTGGCAGAGGGTACTCTTGGTGGAAAACCATATCCCTTCTAGGTCTGCTCGCCGTTGCATTCTCCTGCTGGGTCTCGGGAGGTATAAGCAATGCTCTGAGTTTGAGAAAAAGGGACGTATAAATACCGGTTATTCAGGCCGGATGCAACTAAGTATTCATAAAGAGTATATAATCTCTCACGATGTCCGGTTCGGGGATGGGTCTCGCATCGTTATTCGGCAGGTTCTCAAGGACGGCCTGCCCTAAGCTCGTGCCTTCAGCACTTATTGGCATCCCAAATCTATGCTTTGCGAGAAAGAATGACCGTGATATACTGATAATCAAATATTCCCGTAATTTACCGGAACACGACGGAGGATAGTTCCATGGAAGACAAGAAATTTCTGGACAATATTAATCCCGAGAGGCGTGAGTTTCTTGAGAAGGTTACAAAGGGTGCATTTATCATACCGACTGTTATTTCCATAATGATGCTTAATCAGAAACTCAATCTTTCAACCGCAAACGCTCAGAGCAACGATGGTGCCATCTGCCTGTCATTTGACACGTTAATCTCCACCCCCGAAGGGAATGTGCCTATAACTGATTTGAGACCGGGGATGTCCGTATTTACTCTGGATATGGACGGGAATAAGGTAATAATGCCGATAGAGCTGGTATCGAAAGTCTCGGTGCCCGATAGTCATGTAGTATGTCATCTCATTTTAAGTGACGGAAGAGAGCTGTTCGTTTCCGGCGGACACCCGACCGCAGACGATAGAGAAATAAGCGTTCTCAATCTGGGCGATATACTTGATGGAGCAAAGCTGACATCAATAGAAAAAGTAAAATACAGCGGTGGCTATACCTATGATTTACTCCCTGCCGGAGATACCGGGTTTTACTGGGCTAACGGTGTCCTGCTTGGAAGCACCCTATCCCCCAGTTCCGGCTTTAATATCAGTAAGATTTTTCAACACGAGGAGCAACCTATTCACGGCTAGAGTCGAGAGTCAGGCTTTCAAATATAAAACGAGTTCATGCGTCCTCAAGGTGAAGTCTAACTACTAGACTGTTGAGCGTGGGATAGTTCAGAATGTCGCCTAGTTTGCTTGTGTTTTCCCTTGACACGTGTATCTCGTATAGTACGATTTTTATACTTATTTCTAAAGCGGAGTTATCTAAATAGGTGTACCAAACCCCAGTCGCAAATGGCCAAAGTCAAGTAAAATGGGTATAATCTAATCCAAACAAATATAGGGTGTAATTGTTATACTACTTCCTTGATTTACCATAATATTTTAGTAATCTTAGACCCTAAAGCCGACGTAGCTCAGTGGTAGAGCAGCTCACTCGTAATGAGCAGGTCCCCAGTTCAAGTCTGGGCGTCGGCTCCAATGATAACAAATGGTTGCGCGCGCTTTCGGCAAACAATATCAGCTTTTTTCCTCTTGTTGAGCCTCTAAGTCAAGATAAGTCAAGTTCACGTTTTCGACTGCATCCCGTAAAGAGATTATGATACATTTATCAATAATATATTATGGAAGAGACCAAACCGAGTAAAGAGAATAAGCCGAGTATAGTTTCCGAAGCTGTTTTATTGGCAATACTTACTGCTGGTGCATATTGGATTGCTTTCACACATGAGGCTGGCTATCTAAAAGTTTTTCAAGTACCGCTCAATATTATTCAGATCAAAGTTGAAACCATTTTATTTGTATTGTTTTTGCTGATAAGTGGGTTAGTTACCATATTATGGTTAACAAATCTATTAGCTCTTTTATGGCCTAAACATCCGACAATACGTTTAAAATCTTAAGGATAGCGGGTTTTTTAATTCTATTCCCTTTCTGGCATTTATTAATCTATAAATACAGGCGAGAAGACCTACTGTATTATTTATTGTGTATTATCGTAATTGTAGTATTAGAGTTCATTTATCCACTTATACTTAACTACGATCAGAAAGGATTTTTAGAGAAATTAACTGTACATTATGAAGCCGAGGCCCCTACATTATAAAGAGGGATATTGCATAGACTGTTTACAGTTATGGGCAAGACTATAACATCAATAGTAGTTAGTGTCTTAATTGTAAGTTGGCTAAGCTATACCCAAGGTCAGGCAGAAGCAGATACAACTACAAACTATTATGTTGTCAATGATTCCAATTTAGCGGTTATTAGAATTTATCCCGATGTCATATACTGTGTTCAATTTGACCCGGAGACCAAAGAGTTTTCACCTAACTTAGTGATAATAGCAACGAAAGATAAGGGAAGAATTGATCTCACCATGAAAAATATCGGCCCATTAAAGGTCGAAAAAGAAGTATCTACAAAGTAAACCGAGACAACCTCTAACCGATTAAATTGTAAACTTTTTATTCCCCGTATCAACTGTTATTTTCCAATCCGAGGTATCTACACCGGGTGGGTTAGGTATTATCCCATTGTCCCCTATTCTTAGGATTCACTTACTCTTGTGCTTAAAGGCTTCGATCTGCTGTAGACGCTTCTCGGCTCCTTTACGTGTCTTATACTCACCGAGCCTCTTACGCTTACCACTCTCATCTGTGGTCTCTGAGTAGATACCGTACTTTTCTCCACGTTTCTTTATGGTCATGCTTTAGTTCTCCCCCGGAGTCTCCGGTTTTTTGATTCCGTGATTGATTAAAGTCTGCTGTAATCGTGAGTCGGATTTAGACCGGGAAATCGGGTCGGAAATAGTGTCGAGGTCAAGTAAAGTCAAGTAAATTTTGCCTCAAAACACTAATGTTTCGTTTTATACTACGTCTGATAAAGTGTGTCAAGACCGTCTTCCGGGGGCTTGACAATTTATTATAAAAAATACAATACAAAAATCTCAGTTCATCATAAATTCATTCACAATTCATTGGAGGCGGGTCATCGCAAAGAGCATCCAGGGCATCGTCAAGATCCGAAGGACAGTATCCGGTATCAGATACATCATTTAGCACGTCTACGAGTTCAGTTAGGACTGTTTTACCCTTGAGTTCTTCAACTAATACCAATCCTCCAATATCTTGAGAATAATATTTATGCTCAATTGCACCATGTTCAAGTGGTGACCACTCCTTGGTTTTAAGGCAGTCTTTATCGCAATAATCAGGGACAGACGCATTTAGCCTAAGAACCACTGCCATATCCTCCGCAACGCCCTCTAAAAATTCCTGCATGTAGGAGTTGCCGGGTAATGGATTGGCGAGCATAACTACGCCAGCCTCCGCACCTTCCTCATCTGCATTCCATGTACCCTCAGTACTATTGTCTTCGCACTCTTTTGTAGCTTCTCCGAGGTACCAAACATTGCCGTCTTCGTCCTGCGCATAATAATCGTATGTATCTTCAGTAAGAACACCATCAAGTCTTACAGAATCCCTGACGACAATCGTCTTAACACCAGCAATCTCTTGATCACAATCTGTAACAGTCACCTCATTGGCTTCGGTGCCATCTTCTGTGTCAGCCTCGTAACAGAACGCGGTTCCCGGAACAAGGGTCATAAATGGATTGTTTATATCTGGGGGATCAGGGAAATTATCAGAATCAAATACTGGGGCACTGAAGGGCTCGGCTTTCACTGTATCACCTGAAAAACCTATTATCATTACAGATATGACTAATAAGACGAAATGAAGTCCGATTGAACGTAGTGTGTCGATCACATAACTCATATCTATAACCTCCTATAATAAGATTTTGTCATGCATCCTTAATACTATAGCCGACCATTCTATGATAACAATCAATGATTACACAAAGCCTTCCCTAACATTACGTTATTGTAATGTGATATAATGATGCAGCAAATGTACTGCTACCCTTTTGTCAAACTCGGTTTAAGTTGGAATTATGAAGAATGCAAGGCTTCCTAACCATTCTGATAACCTTCTGTATATTATATAAGGTGCTTTGTCCAATATCTAATTTAAACTATGGACCTATTATAGGGGGGCAGGTCAGTGACAAAAACCAATATCAAGGTAGTTAACAGTACGCCAATTACAATATAGTTTAATTATTTCATGTTCGATCCCCCTTAATGTTATTTTGTTCAAAACATTGCTGCCTCAATCTCTTCATGCTTCAACTATTAGGTTTCCGGGAAATGAAAAGGTAGTTTCCCGCACGTCCTTCATCAATAAGACGAAGATAGGTATCAAAAAATTTAACGTGATGATCAGTGGTCTCTTTTCCCTGCTCTTTCACTATAGCATCGTAGTGTTTTTTAAATGCATCACCCCATAGCTTGATTTGGATCCTAAAATTCTCTACATCTTCTATCACCTCCATAACCCGAAATCCCGCTTGCTTGAGTTTAGTTTTATAGCTACCTACTGAATCATAGTATTCTGGGATAAGACAACCACGAGACATACGTTTAATGACCTCTGGGTCAGCAGGCATATCTATAGCGCCACTTAGAAAAGTAAATATGCCTTTTGATTTTAGAACACGAAGAACCTGTCGGAAAAGCCCTTCCTTATCCTTGAACACATTTATTACATTAAAGCTAATTATCACATTAAATGCGTTTTCTGGAAATGGCATTTCCATAGCATCACCAAGATGGAAAGTCGCACGGTCACTGAGACCTGAGTCAGCGGCAAATTTTCTTGCTCGTTCTACCCCGACATCTGAAACATCAATTCCCATTATTCGACACCCAGTTTTTTGAGCTATATAGATAGCAGGACCTCCTACACCACTTCCAATGTCCAAAACATAAGTGTCGGCATCTATGCCTGTCTTTCGAATCAATTCATCGAGATAAGGAGGAGTGATAAAAGACTGCTGTCCGATGTCCTGGTTTCCCCAGATGGTTTTTCGCATCAACCGGTTAGCGGGACTATCCAACTGATGTAATTCCGAGTAATCTGTGCTCTCTTTCTGTTTCATTTACCCACTCCTTATTGAATATTGTTGCTATTCTAACAAAGTAGAAAGTAAAAGCAAGGGAGTGTATAGGTTCGCTACATATGAGACAAATGGGGATTTTGCTCTATCCAGAATAGTCAAGCAGCGTTTATACATAAAGTAATATTCTTGTAATACTCTTCTTCCACCTGTAACGGTGTACGGTATCCATGTGCTGAATGAAGGTAGTTCCTATTGTAATATTCAACCCACTTGTTCAGTTCACAGACCAAGTTCTCTTTCATTCTCCCATTCCCTCAGCCAAAAGAGCTCTTCCTTCATCGTTCTCATCATCCTCTCTGTATCTGCATTCCCTTTAGGGTTGTTATAGCTGGTAAATGCCTGATGAACTTCAAGATTGGAACAAGCTTTCATAAAACTGAGTGAAGTAGGCTGACTCCCGTTATCGCTCATGAGCTTTAGTCCATGACCCCTTACCCCTCCGGGGAATTCCCTGTTTAGTCCCATTCTCTAAGGCTTCCAGCCACTCTCTGCTTGTAGCTCTTCTTCCGCTGTAGTGACCTACTATCTTCTTCGTATACCAGTCCAGTACTATTACTACATATACCCAGCCGCTGTCAGTCATAACCTTTGTCATATCTATTCCCCACCACTGCTTAGGTCTTTCCGGGCGGGGCTTTGGCCTCTCTGACACCCTCTTTGCTATTAGCCTTTGATTCTGCTTCACTGTCAGATTATTTTCCTTCATAAGTCTGTATACACGCTTCTTGTTAACTACTACTCCATCCACGTATCTTAGATATGCCCATACCCTCCGGTAACCCCAGAACGGATGTTCCGCTTTAATGTCTTTTATCTTGCTAACCAGATGTTCGTTACGCAGAGCTACAGAGTCAGACGGATTTCTCATATGAAGTCTTCCTCTGTTTTTTTTAATTCAACGGTGAGTGAACCGATTATTTGCTTTAGCTCCTGATTCATCTTACGAAGACGGTTTAATTCTCCACCGTCTTTTTTAGACTCAAATGCTCTATGAGCTTCAGATAAGAACTTATCCCGCCAGGTGTAGTATTGGTTCTGATGTATTCCGTACTCGTTGCATATCTCTGAAACTGGTCTGCCGGATAAACCTTCAAGTACAATCTTAGTCTTGGTTTTGGAATCCCATCTCCTTCGTTTCATTGCTCCCGCTCCTTTTGCCCTTTTTCAAAGTATTTTACTACCTTAATTCTACTAGATTCTTAATGGGGAGCAGTATACAAAGAACATCGCATCGGAAAGTTCATCATGGCACTTTTTTACATCCCCAAATAGTCATAATAGTAGTTGAAGGAACACTTTGCAGTAATTAAACTAAGGCATAGCCACTGTGGTAAAACTCCACTCTTTAATGGACTGATTTCCATATTTACCATTGACCTGCCCCCCTATAATAGGACCATAAGATAAGTTAGATTTTTGATAGCATTGAGCCTCACCCCAAAGCTGTGCCGGGTAAATTAGAGATTTCTGATGTTTTGGAATACTTTTTCACATGCTCCTCCAGCGTCTTGTTATCTAGAGCCGAATGGGGCATCCGTATTTTCTTAAAGTAATTCTGTTGATCACTGCCTCAACAGCACGCTTATTTGCCGGAACTGTGAGTCGGATTTAGACCGGGAAATCGGGTCGGAAATAGGGTAGAGGTCAAGTAAAGTCAAGTAAATTTTGCCGCAAAACCCTAATGTTTCATTTTATACTACGTGAAACAACCGAAGTCAAGACCTACAAATGACACAATAATTTGTTTAATTTATGTGCGTTAAAAAAATATCGAAAACAGCCGAGCACTCACTCGTAATGAGCAGGTCCCCAGTTCAAGTCTGGGCGTCGGCTCCAATGATATCAATGACTTGCGCGCGTTTTCGGTAAACAACATCAGCTTCTTCCCCCATTTTTTTGCGAAAAGTCAGTAGAAGTCAGTGACAGGTTTTCAACCGCATCATGTAAAGACTGTCCCGGATGCAGGTATCTCATACTTGTTCTAATATCCGAGTGCCGTAGAAGTACTTGTATAGTCTGCACCGGGTAAGCAAGCCCCCCTACCCTTGTAGCGTATGTATGCCCGAGATCGTGAATCCTCAAACCCTTTAGATCAGCCTTCTTAATGGCATCTCTCCAAGCCATTGTCCTTATCATGCTCTCTGTATGTGCATTAACCCACTTGAGATTGAAACAGTTTGTCATAAAACTCGAGAGCTTCAGATTTGAATTTCCATCAAATCCTCAGCGAGAATTACATCCACGTCTACATACTTTCTGACTTGGCTGATAATATCTATTTCATCACAATCGGCATAAAGGTGTGTCAGAATAATCTTTTTGGCCTTTGAAGCGCTTGCTATCTTTCCGGCTTCACTTGGTGTAAGATGGCATTCAAATTTAAGCTCATCGGGAAAAGAACATTCGATGAGCAACAAATCCGTATCTTTAGCAAGCTCAATTAACGATTCGGTGTATCCCGTGTCCCCGGAGTACACTATTGATTTCCCGTCGGACTCTATCCTGTAGGCAACGCTGTTTTCTGTATGAAATGTATTTCGGGCAATCAGAACAAAATCGTCTAGTCTCAAAGGCTCCTCATTTATTTCTTTTACAGTTAACTCATCCGGAGCAATCCAATCGTGGAAAGCTATCTTTAAAGATGAGTAGAACTCGGTAAAACCTTTAGGGCCCCATATAACAAGGGGTTTTTCCCTGCGTTTTTTTGGGTGAGGATATTTTGTAGCAAATAAAAATGGGATTAAATCTGCGGTATGATCGGGATGAAAGTGGGTTATGAAAATATGGTCCACAGTAAGATAATCCACGCCGACCATTCCTAATTTCCATGTAGTACCACTACCGCAATCAAGCAGGACTGTTGATTTGGAGAGCTCAAGTGCGTAGCCTGATGAGCCTCTTCTAATGTTGGGAACGCAAGTTCCAGAGCCTAATATATGTAGTTTCATCTTATAAACTATAAGAGGTTATGAACTAAATATAGCTACCGGCATTTGTAGCTAAACTTCGCTCAATCCAAGATTACTGCAATTTCTATACCTTTCTCACAGTCGTGGCCGGGGATATCTTATATGACTGGAATTTGAAATCAAGGGCCTTGGTCTCTACGATATCCTCTTTGCTATTAGCCTTTGAATATGCTTAACCGTCAAAATACATCCTTCATAAGCTTCTACAAATGCATCATATTAATTACACCCGGCCGCGTATATTAAATATTCCCATGCACTCCGGAACCCACTAAATTATCAAATATATCGCGGACTATATTCAGAGTTTTTCTAATTTAAAGTAATTTGAAATGCATCAGAATTAAGCATCGATGCTTAATTCTGATGCATTTCTCGCATAGGGATATATAACTAAAACAAAAATAATTAGACGCTTAACTGATAATAATTATTTTCTAGCACCTTTTAGGCTCAGTTATTATTCATTCTTGGCACATATTAAGCGGAATTTCTTTAAATTACTCGGCCCGCCTAAAAAGAGTAAATTTCAATTTCTATTCACTGGCATCTATATTGCTAACATTTAAATCCATGAGGAGGGGGAGTCTCTATGTCGTCAGGTCGTACGGCGCAAAGACAAAAGTCAGAAGAAAGTGATCAAGTCAAATCTCCCATACAGGCGTACCTGGAGCGTCTGCACGCAAAATGCTCGAAGCTCCATGACGGAAAGATCGCCACTTATATCCCCGAGCTTTCCAAGGCGGACCCAAACTGGTTCGGTATCAGCATAGCGACTACGGACGGCCGGGTCTACGAAATCGGCGATACTCGTCAGCCCTTCACGATCCAGTCGATTTCAAAGCCGATCGTATACGGCATAGCCCTTGAAGATCGGGGCCTAGATGCGGTACTCAATAAGATAGGGGTTGAACCGACCGGCGATGCTTTCAACTCGATCAGCCTCGCTCCTGAAACCGGCTGTCCATTCAACCCAATGATCAATGCCGGGGCTATTGCCACAACGTCTCTTGTGGCCGGTAATTCCGGCGAAGACAAGATGAACCGTATCTTGAGAGTCTTCTCAACCTACGCCGGCCGCGAGCTTTCCATAGACGCCGCTGTCTACGAATCGGAGAAAGAGACCGGTCATCGCAACCGTGCCATCGGTCATATGCTGCGCAACTTCAACATCCTGAGCGAGGATCCGGATATAGCTCTCGACCTCTACTTTCAGCAGTGCTCGATCTCAGTCGATTCTCGGGACCTGAGCCTGATGGCGGCCTCTCTCGCGAACGGGGGGGTCAACCCGCTCACGAAGGAGCGCGCAATAAGCGATGAGTTCCTCGAGAACATTATGACCATCATGACCACCTGCGGCATGTATGACTACGCGGGCGAGTGGATGTACTGGATCGGCATACCCGCTAAGAGCGGAGTCGCGGGAGGAATCATGGCGGTTTTGCCCGGTCAAGCCGGGATCGGCGTATTCTCGCCGCCTCTCGATGCACGCGGGAATAGCGTCCGCGGAATCGAGGTCTGCAAAAATCTTTCGAAGGATTTTAACCTCCACTGCCTTCGCGTCCCGCGTTCCTCTCGTTCTGCGATCCGGGCTCAGTACGATGTCTCCAAGATCAGGTCCAAGCGGCTCCGGGGTGAACGTGATTCGGAAATTCTCGATAAATCAGGCACGCAGGCAAAAGTTTATGAGTTGCAGGGGGACCTTGTTTTTTCGACTGTGGAAGTGACGGTTCGCAGGATTGTCGACGTAAGCGATTCCTTGGATATCGCAGTTATCGATTTCAAGCGAGTCACAAATATAGAGGAATCGTCCGCCCAGATACTGCTCGAGTTAATCAAGACTTTGGGTATATGCGGAAAACACCTTTTATTGGTGAGCTTACAGCATAGACACTCGAAATTCGTAAGATTCCTGCAAGAGCAGCTTACAAACGACGATCAAGAGAGAACATGGCTGCGCATTTTCCCGGATATGGATATCGCACTCGAGTGGTGCGAGAACCGTTTGATTTCGGAACAGCGTCTCGATGACAGCTCTCATGAGGTGACGCTGGCGGAGCATGACCTCTGCCGCGGGCTTACGCCGGAGGCTGTAGCCTTTTTGGAAACTTTACTAAAGAAAAGGCGTTATGAACCCGGAGAGCTCATAGTTCGAAAGGGAGAACCGGCGGATGAAATCTACTTGCTTATGAGCGGTGAGGTTAGTGTCAGGGTCGACCTGCCCAATGGTCAAATCAAGCGGCTTTCGACCCTTTCTCCCGGTATGGCATTCGGTGAGATTGCTGTTATAAGCCGTTCCGTACGGTCAGCAGACGTCCATGCCGATAAGCACGTAGAATGCTACCTGCTGTCGACGTCTGCATTCGATGAGCTGGGTGAAAGTAACCCCATAATCAAGATGACGCTTCTGCAAAATCTGTTACGCAATTTCTATCGGATGCTTACTATGGTTGAGCGGGAAGTCACTACGCTCTCATGGTGAGTAGTGAGTTTGTACCAGAATAGCCTTTGGTTGTATCTGGACCAATCAGTCGCGGTAAAATAGAGAGGGGGTGGAGAATGAAGAAGAAGTGTCTCCGTAGATTTGCGCTTTATTTTGGGTGCAAGCTTCTTGTCAGCATTTCTGTACTCCAATGCCTCTTTCGCAGATACGTGTGAGAAATCGGTTGCGAAAGTGGTCTCGGTGCAAGGAACCGTAGAGGCGCAAAAGGTGGGTGAAACAGATGTGGCAGCCGGTTAAGTTAAATGACACATACTGCCCCGGAGATAAGATCCGGGTGCAGGAGAGAAGCCGCGCCGACGTAACCCTTCTTGAGAAATCGGTAATCCGTCTGAATGAAAATACCACGATCACCCTCGAAAACGTGAAGGAAGAACGGACCAGTGTGATAGACATGATAAAGGGAGCCGCACATTTCTTCAGCAGCGGTCCCGGCAGCCTCGAGGTGCATACGCCCTTTACCACCGCCGGCGTCAGGGGAACAGAATTTCTGGTAAACGTTGAAGAAGATAAGACTTTGCTGTCGACATTTGAAGGGACGGTCGTAGCATCGAACGATGCCGGGAGCCTGACGCTTACCGGCGGCCAATCGGCTGTCGCAGAAGCCGGGAAAGCGCCGGTGTTAAGGGTCGTGGTGCGTCCGCGGGATGCCGTCCAATGGACATTGTACTATCCGCCCGTCCTCTATCTCCGCCCCGATGAATTTCAAGCCGGACCAGGCTGGGAAGGAATGGTTCGTAAATCCATCGAGTTTTACATAAGCGGGGATATTCAGGGAGCCTTCGACAGCATAAAGGATGTCCCCAACGATATAACCGACCCGCGTTTTTTTGCTTACCGAGCTTCGCTTCTTCTGGCCGTAGGCCAGGTTGATGAGGCAGGCGCGGATATCAAGCGGGCTCTGAGTCTCGACCCGAAGTATAGCGACGCCTTCGCGCTTGAAGCAATCATCTACATAGTACAGAACGAGAAAGACAAAGCGCTTGAGGCCGCGGAGAGAGCGGTCGAGGCGAATCCCGGCTCTGCTACCGCGGAGATCGCCCTTTCCTACGCGCAGCAGGCGAGGTTCGACCTGAAAGGCGCTCGGGTAAGCCTTGAAAAGGCGGTGGAGCTGGATCCCGACAACGCGCTTGCGTGGGCGCGGCTGGCAGAGATATGGTCGTCGTTCGGCGATCTGGGTAAAGCGCTCAAAGCGGCGCAAGAGGCGGCAGCGCTTGAGCCGAATCTCTCGAGAACACAGACGATTCTGGGCTTTGCATATCTGACGCAGGTCGATACGAAACAGGCAAAGGACGCGTTTGAAAAAGCGATTGCCCTCGATCAGGCGGATTACCTCCCGAGGCTAGGGCTCGGTCTGGCGATGATCCGGGATGGAGATCTTCATGGCGGAGGCAGGGAGATCGAGATTGCCGCAAGCCTCGACCCCAACAACTCGCTTGTCCGCAGCTATCTGGGTAAGACCTACTTTGAAGAGAAACGCACCAAGCTCGATGTGCGTGAGTACGAAACCGCCAAGCAGCTCGACCCACTCGACCCGACGCCATGGTTCTACGACGCGATAGCGAAACAGACGACGAACCGTCCGGTCGAGGCCCTGCATAACCTGCAAAGGTCAATCGAGTTGAACGACAACCGGGCGGTTTACAGGTCGCGTCTATTGCTCGATTCGGACCTTGCCGCGCGCAGTGCGGGCCTTGCGCGTATATATACAGATCTGAGCTTCCAGCAGCTCGCCCTCGTGGAAGGATGGAAATCGGTTAACATAGACCCCTCGAGCTTTTCCGCACACAGATTCCTGGCCGATTCATATGCTGTTTTACCCCGGCACGAGATCGCCAGGGTGAGCGAGCTGCTGCAGTCCCAGCTGCTTCAGCCCATCAATATCACGCCGATTCAGCCCCGGCTCGCAGAAAGCAATCTATTCCTGATCGCCTCCCAGGGCCCGGGGTCAGTCTCATTCGATGAGTTCAATCCGCTCTTCAACCGTAACCAGGTAACCCTTCTGACGAGCGGCCTTGTCGCTGAAAATGAGACATGGGGCGGAGAAGGCATCGTGTCGGCCATTTACAATAAGGCCAGCTTCAGCGGGGGTTACTCTTACTTCGGCACGGACGGGTTTCGGGAAAACAACGACCAAAAGGATCAAATCGCGACCGGTTACCTCCAGCTGGAGCTCAGCTACAAAACGAGCATTCAAGCGGAGTACCGTTATAGAAATACCGAGCTCGGAGACCTCGCGCTCAGATTCTTTCCGGATGACTTCCTCCCCGGCCTGAGGAACAAGCAAGAAAGAAACTACTTCAGAATCGGAGGCAGGCACGCCTTCTCTCCGGGCTCGGTCCTCATCGGGAACTTTACGTATCAAAACGCAGATTTTATTTTGACGGACAAGCTCGGTTCATTTGACGCAAAAAGGCCGGAAGACGCCTATAGCGCGGAGGCCCAGCACCTCTACCGTTCGCAATACATAAACCTTGTCAGCGGCGCTGGCTACTTCGACGTAAACGGAAGGATCGACACGACTATCACGATTGATATTCCCCCTCCCGACGGACCCATTGTTGTTCAATCTACGACAAGCACGGACCTTCAGCACCTAAATATGTACATATACTCCTACTTGAACCCACTTAACAATGTGACGTTTACTCTCGGGGCGAGCGCCGACTTCCTTAGCGGGGACAGTCCCGATGTCGGGGATAAAGACAAGTTCAACCCGAAATTCGGTGTCACCTGGAATCCAATTCCGTCTACGACTCTGCGCGCCGCGGCGTTCAGGGTGTTAAAGAGAACGCTCATTACGGACCAGACCCTGGAACCGACCCAGGTTGCCGGCTTCAACCAATTCTTCGACGATGTCAACGGAACGGAATCATGGGTATATGGCGGGGCTATTGATCAGAAATTCCCGAAAGACATATTCGGGGGAGTACAATTTTCCAAGAGGGACCTGACAGTACCATTTTTGGATTTTACTGTCGATCCTGAAAATCCTCCGATCCGGAATGAGGACGTTGACGAGTATCTGGGCCTTGCCTACCTCTTCTGGGCTCCGCACCCGTGGTTTTCGCTCAGAGCGCAGTACATATACGAGCGATTTAAGAGTGACGGGTTGACCGACCAGCCGAAGGAGCTGACTACAAATCGTGTCCCCCTGGGGGTCAATTTCTTCCATCCTTCCGGATTGGGCTCGAATTTGACCGTTACTTACCTTAATCAGGACGGGGATTTTCTGTCACCGGACGGAGACGGTTTTGTGTCCGGTGAAGATAACTTCTGGGTCGTCGACGCGGCGGTCTATTACCGCCTTCCGAAACGGTACGGTTTCGTCACGGCAGGAGCGACGAATCTCTTTGACCAGGAGTTCAATTATTTCGAGATAGACGCCGACAACCCGCGCATACAGCCGGGAAGGGTGTTCTATGCCCGGATTACGCTGGCGCTTCCGTAATCGGGAAATAACTCGGTAAAGACATGGTCGTTTTTGATAAGGAATGCCTAAAATGCTGAGAGAGTGAAACACACAAGGAGATTATCATCATGTTAGACAGATTAACTCTGATTTGCCTGTTAGGTATGGTTTTCGTGACGGTATTCGGGGCTGAGGTAAAGGCGGCGACATGCCGCGCGGGTTATACATACAAATGTCCGATCATAGGCGGGACAAAATGCTGCGCATGCTGGAAGACGGGAAGCGAAATTTGTGACACTGAAGTCACCGGATTGGGCAACATTAAGAACTGCGTCCCGGGTGTGAATTGCCCGGTCGTGACATGTTCTGTCTACGGCACGGTAGATTTAGGAGACGGGCTGTGCAACCCCAATACCATAGACCCCGACTGCGGCATTGAGGGTATCGCATTTTGTGTAAACCCGGCGGGTAATTCGTCAAATGCCCAGGGAAACCCGTTTACTCTGGAGACGGTTCTCAGCGCTGCAGCCAATATCGAGAAGTGCGACAAGAACGGTAAATGTCTGAAGTCGGTCGAGATCAATCCGGAGGATTGCCCTGACTGCTGCATAAATCCCAATTGGCAATTCAAAACTTTTTCCGCCACCAAATTCAACGGGGAGGTTTGTGTATGCCCCGGCGGTTTCTCGACCGAGGGAGAATGCTGCGCTGATATCGAGAGACTGCTCGACGGAAGTTGTGCGACAGCGGGAGAGGAAGTTTGCCTCGCACAGCAATGTACGGCTGATCTGACAGGATATAAACCGGGGAGGAATATTCCATATAATTGCACCGACCTCCCGCAATAGGTTGAGGCAGGAAGCCCATGGAGGATATCGGCAATCAGACGAGTCCTGAAAGATAGGGATTATGCTATATAGAAAAAGTGCACGATGCTGAAAGAGAAAAAGTAATAAATAAATTCAAAGAAGGGGTGCCGTCATGTTAACGAGATTAACGTTTATCTGTCTATTAGGAATGATTTTGGTCTCGGCGTTCGAGTTCGAAGCCGACGCGGCGACATGTCGCGCGGGTTATACGTACAGATGCCCGACCGTAGGGGGGACAAGATGCTGCGGATGCTGGAAGACGGGAAGCGAAATTTGTGACGCTGAAATCGCCGGATTGGGCAATATCACAAACTGCGTCCCGGGCGTGAATTGTCCGGTCGTGACGTGCTCGGTTTACGGCACGGTAGACTTGGGAGACGGGTTGTGCAACCCCAACACCTTGGATCCCGACTGCGGCATTGAGGGCATCGCTTTTGGTCTAACCCCTCCGCCAGTCGAAACCTTTGGTCTAAACCAGGTAGATGAGTCATTAACAACTCAAAATCAAAGCCGAAATTACGGGTCGTGGCCAAAACACCATAAACACCCAAAACCTACACCTACACCTCCCCCCCCGACGCCTACACCGACACCTACCGGAGTGCCGATCATTGTAGAGACGGCTCTCACCGCCTCAGCCGATATCGAAGAGTGCGACGAGGACGGCGTATGCCGGAAGTCGATCGAAATCGATCTTGGGACTTGCTCAGACTGCCCCTCAATTTTGACTGTTCAACCCGAAACTTTTACGGCCGCAGAATTTAATGGGGAGATTTGCGTATGCCCGGGCGGGTACTCGACCCAGGGAGTCTGCTGTGCTAATATTCAGCGGCGGATCGGCGGCAGCTGTGCGAAAAAAGGTAAAAAGGTTTGCCTTGCACAGCGATGTACGGCTGATCTGACAGGATACCTACCGGGGACTGACATACCGTATGTGTGCACCGAACTCCGGCCCGAATGCCGTTAGCGGATGTCATAAATATGCTAACGACTATAAGTTGAGGCAGTGAGGCATTGTAAG
>CAVWAZ010000023.1:0-4213 GCA_963752995.1 uncultured delta proteobacterium | reverse complement strand
TTGCTCGTTGCTGTTATATTCGATAATATATAGTAAATATATTATTATTTACAGGATGAATGATACGCGATAATTTTAAGACGATGACTTATAAAACTGCTTTAAATTCTGAAATAAGATATTCTAATGTGATTAGCATACATACATTCGCTCTCGCTCTGTTCTCATCTAAAAATAAGGACCGGTAAACAACGGCGGCGGTAAGATATTCGTAAATAGTGACCGATAATGGCCCCACGATAAACATATAGAATGTTTTGCACATAATGAACCACGAGATTATAAGATACGATTCTATTTATAATGACCAAATCTGTGAACTTGAGAAAGAGATTTGGAGCCCCGATTTGAATGTAAATAAATCTTACCTTCGATGGAAATACTTTCATAATCCGTACACCGCTTCACCGAAAATATATATAGTTCTCCTCGAAGGAAGAGTAGTTGCAGTTCGGGGAATGTACGAAACAAAATGGCAATTAGGGAATAGTGCAGATGGCTTTACAGCCCTATGCGCGGGTGACACGGTCATCCATCCTGAATATCGTAACAGGGGCATTTACCCCGAGCTGGCGAATTTTATCAAGAACGATTTATGCGAACTTGGGTATCGATATCTTTTTAATTTCAGTGCGGGTCCTACCACCTTAATCAATAACTTGGCTATCGGATGGAAAAGCATCGGTAGAATTAGAACAATGAGTATAGAATCTTATCCGAGAACCATCGTTAGAAAATTAAATGGTGAACATATGATAAATAAACTCATAAAAAATACTACAGCGGCTAAGCTTCTAAAAAGACTAGTAAACAAATTTGGTTACAACAGTTATAACAAATTGTTCAAGTATCACGAGAAAATCCATCCTCATTTAAGGATAGAAAAGAATCCCATACCTGATGAGATGGCGGTCCTTGTCGGGCAGCTAGCTAGAGGCAGCAAATTAGTTCTTACCAGAGATGAAAAATTCTTCAAATGGAGATACAGCAACCCGCTTTCAAAATACATTTTTTTATATTGGTACGACAAAGAGTTAAAAGGTTACCTGATTGCACAGACCCCTCTATACAAATTAGGTTTTATGGACAAATTTAATATAATTGAATTAGAAGGAGTGAATTCTATAATTAAAATAGACCTGCTGAAATCTATGATCTCTTTACTGGATTCAAGATCGATAACCGTATGGTCAAATATGCTGAATGAGGATTGTCGCATGTTTCTGGCGTTAAATGGGTTTATAGAATCTAGTTTAACAGGCAGCGCTTCCGAGTATACACCGACCGTTCTGGTAACGATGACGAACAGGCCCGCTAATGTTATAGAATATCGCGGCATGAGCCTGCTCGATATGAACAACTGGAACCTCAAGATGATGTACTCGGATGCCTTCTGATTTTTCAGCTCATCTGAACCCTCTAAACTTTAATAATTTAAACCCAAATATATTCACTCAAGGAGGAGATGAACGGATTAATCGAATCATCTATTATCTGCCTTCTGAGCGCAATTGCTCCGACCATCCCAAGCTAAAAGCAATGATGAGAAGTTGATGTAAGTCATTAGAATCATTGGAGCCGACGAGAGGATTTGAACCTCCGACCTGCTCATTACGAGTATTGGTATCGAAAATATTTCGGTTTTCCGCACACAAATTAATTAATTGTGTCTAATACTTAAACACTCAATTGAACCTTTGTCTTTAGCTAAGTCTGCACAATTCCTATGGTTTAAGACCGAGTACGTTTACTTATTTTTACTTATTTTCCGTTTAAAACCGATTTGATTATATGAGTGTAATTACTTATAAAGACGACGACGGAAACGTGTGCGTCAAGATCGACCACGCTATGCGGGTCACTTGAATTTGTGGACCGCCTCAAAAACACCGTCCCACTCTTCCGGCGGTGGTGTCTTCCGGTAAATTTGGCAACGCTCGGCCAACGTCCGGGAAGGACCGTCACCCGGCCATAGCGCCAGGGATTTGTTGAAAATTTCCAGAGCTTCGTCCCAGCGTCGTTCGCGGTAGGCTTCTAACCCGGCGGCATAGAAACCGAACGCCTTTTCTTGCTCATCGGGCAGTGACGTACCGTACGCGGCCAGGAGCTCATAGATACGCACGGGCTGTACCCTGCCGACTACCTGCACCATGTCGACTTCTCGCAATAAAAAGGAATTCCCGACCAGCTGGGCGGTGTTCTCCCCGATGAGAATTTCCGTTCCGTAAGCCTTATTCAACCCCTCGAGGCGGGAGCCCAGGTTCACCTGGTCTCCCAGCACGCCATAGGCAAAGCGATATTTGGAACCAAGGTTACCCACCAGCATGCGGCCGGAGTTGATCCCGGTCCGGGCGATCATGGGCGGGCGGCCGATCTTGGCCCACTCTTCATTCAGCGCGTTGCGATGGTCCCGCATGGCCAGGGCCGCAGCACACGCTCTCTCCGCATGGTCGATCTGTTCAACAGGGGCTCCAAAAATGGCCATCAGCTCGTCGCCCACATACTCTTTGAGCATACCCTGATAAGCGAAGACCTGCTCTGTCATTCGGGCATAGTATTCGCTCAGAAGCACGATCATCTCGTGAGGAGCATAACGCTCCGATGCGGAAGTAAACCCCTGAAGGTCGCTGAACAAAACTGTCAGGACTTTTTCATCTCCCCCCAGTTTTAATCGCGCCGGATCTTTGAGCATCTCTTCGATCACCACGGGGGACACGTAATGCGTGAAAGCCTTTTTGATTTTCTTACGCTCCCGCTCCTCCGTTGCATAATAATAGACGGTAAGGACCAAATAACTCATTGAAAGCGTCAACAGGGGATAGACGATATTCAGCCACACCCCGGCCTTTACAAAAAGCCAAAAGACAACGGTGATATACAGGATGATCAGTCCGGCGACGAACAAAAGCCCTTTGAAAGCGCTCATCCGCGGTATGGCGATCCCGACAAGCGCTCCCAGTATAATAATGGCGAGCAGGTCGTAAATCTTCGACCACCGGGGCTTCGAGATGAAATTTTGTGTCAATATGTTGTCGATGACATTGGCATGAACCTCCACACCGGGATACACAGGGCTGAAGGGTGTGCTCCTCAGGTCATAGATTCCCGTGGCTGTGGCCCCGACAAGCACGATCTTATCTTTAAATGTCCCCTTGGCGAGCTTGCCGCTGACAATATCGCTTATTGAGAAATGAGGAAAGGTTTTTGGCGGGCCAAGATAGTTAATAAGCAGTTGACCGCTTTCATCGGTCGGTATGAACCGATCTCCCATCTGTATTCCCTGCACTCCGTAGCGTCCGACCTTAACCATCAGTTGAGGTTTGCCCAGGTAATGCCAGGCGCACAAAACCGCCAGGGGCGGAAACATGTCCTCGCCGTACTGTATAACGAGCGGCATCCAGCGGAGGACGCCGTCCTGGTCGCTTCGCAGTGTAAAGTAGCCTGAAGATGCCGCTGCATCAGTGAAAATTTCGAGATTACTCACAGGGGCATAGGCTCTGATAAAGGGGACAAAATCTGTCCCTTGTTCCTCATAGAGTACGAAAGGGTATTTTGAAGCGCTGATGCGCTTAAGCTGCTCGTCTATCTCGCTCTGTTCGATACTATAATCGAGGTCGGCCTCGCTCATATGAAAGAAATACCCGAGGACAATTTCCGCGGGCGAATTTCTTATGGCGTCGGCCAGGGTCATGTCGTTGTCGGCTCGCTTTTTGCTGTCTTGTATGAAGCCGGTAAGCCGCGGATTTTTCCCGTCCAGAGCGTCTAATTTCTGACTAAATTGATTGATAAATTCGAGCTGGGAGTTCTCATCCGGCTCAAGGAATCCTATATCAAAACCGATAACTTTGGCTCCGTCTTCGGACAGGATGTCCACGAGTGCGGCGATCTTGGACCTGGGCCAGGGCCAGCGCCCTTCGGTATCGAGGCTTTTTTCATCTATTGCCGCAATGACGACTTCCGGCGAGGGCGAGAGCTGACCGCGGGATAGAAAACGGAGGTCGTAAGTTTTCAATTCGATCAGGTCGAGGATCGTTGTCCTCGCCAGGAAGAGCGCTATAACAATCAGGATTGTGCCTAGTGTCAGGGAAAGAGGATTTATCGAGAAAAGAGATTTAAAAGATAATCTCATAGGCACACCTGTTTACTCGGAAGTTAGCGGCGGTCCGGTTCTGTAAGAACCGGACACGCCTGTATTCGGGTATCCTCGGATGAC
>CAVWAZ010000022.1:0-14719 GCA_963752995.1 uncultured delta proteobacterium | reverse complement strand
AGTATTACAATCCGAAACCCGTATACGCCGCCGGGCTCTACTAATGATATATCTATTAGCATGAAATGCGGGATAGTGGCCTGGGATGAAAAACCGGCTCAGTCGGGTAATACTTTTGACCTTAGGTCTGGTTATAAACAGTCTTGTCAATATTAGTTATCGTTTATCGGAGTCAATATAATCTTTGGCTTGGCTGCTTGACGTTTCAGTACATATATAGATGTGAAGTACTGATCCCCTTTAGTCAGGCTGCGTTTAAGCTGAAAGCATGATTCCTGCAATATTTCTCTCCTGCATGAATCGGCGTTCGGTACCCATGAGCTGAATGAAGATCGCTCCCGTTTGAATATTCGACCCATTTATTCAGCTCATGGTCTTTGTTTTAGAATCCCCCTTCCTTCCCTCGCTTCGGTATAAACGCATCAAGGTGCTGACAATACCGAAATGCCTTATTTCATTCCTGTGAACTTATCGGTTCTTAAGGGTAAGACTTTGGAAAGGAGGGGATTAAAACGGTCGCGGCAAGATACCGCTCCTATAAAAGGGAGAAAGATAAGCAGAAATAGTTCTGTAGTATTTAGAACGTGTTTGTTATAATGTGCTGAAACTCGACGCTCAATTGTAACCGCAGGGGATTAGTGATGATGCCGACACGAGCAGTTATAGAGAAGACCGACATACATCCATTGATGCCCCTTTACCTCGTCATCTTCATCGGGTTCATCGGATACTCGATGATGGTCACGCTGTTCGTGCCGATGCTGATGTACGACCACGCGTTCTTCGGCGGCGAGGTCACGAGAGCCGCTAAAACCACGGTCATCGGCGTGCTCCTCGCCCTCTATCCGCTCGGGCAGTTCATAGGGTCGCCCGTGATAGGCGCCCTTTCCGACAGGTTCGGCAGGAAGAGGGTAATTACGGTCTCCCTCTTTTTCACGGCGATATTTTATTTGTTCATATCGGTCTCTCTCGAGTTTCATTCCCTCTGGCTGCTGATGGTTTCCTGTTTCTTGTGCGGACTCTCGGAGTCAAACGTAGCCATAGCGCAGTGCTCGGTCGCCGACATATCCCTGCCCGAGGACAGGGGGCGCTTGTTCGCGTACATATACGCCGCCGAGAGCCTGGGCTATATAACGGGCCCCCTCCTGGGAGGGCTCTTCGCCGTCCATTACGGCTACGCCTCACCGTTCTGGATAGTCATGGGCCTGCTCGTCGTAACGTACGTGTGGATAGTCGTCAGCTTTAAAGACCCGTTCGTACCTAAAACGGACGCGCCCATCGATTATTTCAAGACGTTCACGAACCTCGCGACCGTTTTCACGGACGCTCCGATAAGGAGGGTCTATCTCGTCAACTTCCTTCTCTACCTCTCTGCGTTCGGGTTCTGGCGCGTGATTCAGATATACATGGTGGACGAGTGGGACTTCGACGTCGGCAAGGTGACGTTTTACTATTCCTACCTGGCGATAGTCTCGTTCATCGCGAATATATTTTTCTACGCTCCGTTAAGCAGGCGGTTCAGCCTCAAGACGTTCATTATATGGACGGCAATAGTCGGCGGGTCTTTCGTGGCGGCGGTGGTCATACCGAAATCCCACGTGTTCTACTGGTTCACGGCGGGCCCGGCGACTATATTCCTCGTCATGACGATGTCCGCGTGCAGCGCCTTCCTCTCGGGTCTCGTGGGCGGGGAGAGACAAGGGAGAGTGCTCGGGAATAACCTCGCTATACAGGTGGGGGCGGAATCCCTGAGCGCGCTCCTGGGAGGATTCCTGGCGGCAATGCTGATTCCTCTGCCGCTGCTGACCTACGGAATAGTCGCTGTTCTGGGCGGGCTCCTGATGATTACTTATAAAGGAAAAAATATGAATTCAGGCAAGTTATGAGTTTAGCCCCTTGTGCCGTCCCTTATTAGTTGAGTCAAGCCGGGTCGCGTGATGCATCCCACCCCGTTTTGATGATAGTTCCGGCCATTCAGCGGTATTGACATCGCTTTACGTACTCCAGTAGAGTTAATTGCAGGTACAATTTCAGTAAACAGGGGGGAATATGAGATATATTCTAATTTCATCGTTCTATCTTTTTATTTTTTCTGTATGCGCATCATTAATCAGCTCTAATCTGAACGCCGCGTTAGCCGGCGAAACGCTTGACGGCAGATCTTTTTCAGTCGAGCTGACCGAGGCGAATAAAAATGAAACGACCAGGGATGAGTTGATTTTTAAGGACGGGACCTTCTTCTCCACCGAATGCGAACAGTATGGCTTTTCTCCGGCTCCGTATGAATCGAAGTCAAAAGCAGGCGAGGTATTGTTCAAATCCGCACTCACGAGCGGTAAAGAAGGAAAGACTGAATGGGAAGGCTCGGTTAAGGGTGACGAAATCTCGGGCACTATGTTTTGGTCGAAGGAAGGTCAGGACCCGATTATATATACCTATAAAGGCACTATAAAAAAATAGATCACTGATACGCTTTTTTCAGACCGGATATGCGGTAACAATCCGGTCCCCCGGGCAGGGGCGGAGTCCGTTAGACGCTTTCTCCTTCTTTCCCTTTTTCCGTCTCGCGGGCGGCCGACGGCACGATCGGGACCGGGCGGCTATTTTATCGGCGACTGGCCTGTTTTACAGGTCATTTCCGGAATAAGACAAATTGAAACTTTTATTAATGAGGGGGAAATCGGGCACCACATTCCCCTTCCCTGCGTAACCCAATACAGTCCAATTTATAAACGAAGGATCGCGCACATCTACCCTGCTTACCTCTCCTGCCGCGTCCGTGGCAACAAAATAAACGATATCACCCCGCCATCCTTCCGCCGCCCCTACGCCGCAGCTGTTACTCCTCAATACCGTTTCATCACCGGCTATTAATTCGTCATTCAAAGGAATACTCCTGAGCGCCTGCTCTATAATATTCATGGAAGAATGTACTTCTTTGACGCGGACCGACCATCTTGCCCGCACATCCCCTTCTTCTTCCAGGGCGATCTCGAATTTTAATTTGTCGTATGCCGCATACGGATACTCTACCCGCGCGTCGTGTGCGATCCCTATTGCCCTGCCCGTTACTCCGATGACTCCATGGTCCAGGGCAATCTGACGATCGAGCTTGCCCGTGCCGGAAAGGCGGTTCGAGAGGGAAAAGCTGCTTTCCGCGATCTCAATCACATCGTTAAAATCCCGGTGTACATTTTCTAGATCGCTTAATAGCCCCCCGCTCATCCCGCTTGTGATATCCCGCGTTACTCCGCCGACCGTATTTATGCCTCGCAGAAAGCGGTTTCCGGCGAGGCGCTCACAGCATTGCATTATGATTTCGCGGAGGCGCGCTCCGTTGCTGCCGCCGAAATTATAACCCGCGTCCAGCATAATCAGACCGATGTCGTTCAGGTGGTTCGCAAGCCTCTCCAGCTCGGAAAATACGACTCTCAAATACTTGGCCCTCTCCGGAATTCGGATGCCGGACAGGTTTTCCACGGCCTGGCAAAATGCCAGCGAATGAGTGAACGAGGTGTCTCCCGAAACCCTTTCGGATAATCTGATCTTGTCCGCCATCGGCAGAACCTCGAAGAGTTTTTCCGTGCCTTTGTGTTTATATCCCAGCTTCGGCTCAAGCGATACTATTTCTTCTCCGATGACGCTGAACCGGAAGTGCCCCGGTTCGATTATGCCGGCGTGAACCGGCCCCACGGGAATTTCATAAATTCCCTTTCCCTCGACCTTCCGGAATTCATACGACCCGTGCGCCTCCGGCGGCCGGTCCCGCCAGTCGAAATCTTTTCTCAGCGGGAACACCGTATCAGGCCAATTTTCGTGAAGAATGATCGGCCGAGGATGGGGGTGCTTTGTCGGCTTTAAACCGAAAAAGGTCTCTATCTTCCTTTCGTAACCGGAAGCCTCGTGAATAGCTTTGGTGATCGAAGGAAACTCTTCCCGGTCCGACAAGGTTATGCTGGGAGCGAGGAAAATATTCTCTCCCGGCACGCCGAACACATAATAGATCTTGAAACCCCCGACTCCGCTTCTCTCGTCCGTCGCGGTTATGGTCTTGAGCTGCAGTGCGTGAGTAAAATAGAGCTGATTGGCGATCTCCGGTATTTCATCGACAGGGACTTCATAGACAGCGACGTTGCCCTCTTTTCTTATCTTAAATTTACCGGGAATATATTTATCTAATATTTCTTGTTTCATGGTATTAGTAATTTATTGTCGCTGAATGCAGCAACGACCGCATACTCTCCGGGATGAAAAAGCTAATAATGATTAAAAGAGCGGCCAGAAGCATAATGGGAACAATTGTATCCAATCCGCTCTCACCCTTTGCCATGGGAATATCGCTGTTTCCAAACGTGATCGAGACGACATGCCTCAAAAAACCGACGAATACCAGGGCCAGCACCAATAATGTAATAATCACCGTTGTCGGATGCGTCTTAATACCCGCCGACAAAATCGAAAATTCGGTTACAAATGTCCCGAACGGAGGAACGCCGGTGATTGCCAAAAATCCAATGAAAAACAGGACGCCGGTCACAGGCAGGACCGTCAGGACTCCCTTCACGTTTCTTATTTTTGTGGAGCCGTATTTCACTAATATATTCCCCGCCGATAAAAACAGGACCGATTTTGTCAGAGCGTGGTAGATCATATGGAGCAGGGCCGCGAATGCCGCCGCGCCTCCGAACCCGAACCCTAAAGCTATAACACCCATGTGCTCGATGCTGGAATACGCCAGCAGCCGTTTGTAGTTTTTTTGACTAAAAATAATCAAAGCGGCAACGGAGATCGAGATAACGCCGAAAAATACGAGCAGCTCCCTGGAAAAATGCGGACCAATCGCGACATCAACGACGGATTTGAACCGCAAAAGTGCGAGAAAAGCTACATTAAGCAATACGCCTGAAAGCAAGCTGCTGATCGGGGCCGGAGCTTTACTGTGCGCATCCGGCAGCCAGGTATGCATGGGAACCAAACCGACTTTTGTGCCGTATCCGATTAAAATAAAAATGAATGCCATCTTGGCTATAAAGGGATCGAGCGCGGAAGCATGGGACAGCATGTCCTGCCAGCTGATCAATCCCGGAAAACCGGCATGTATGGATGGGTATAGGAAAAGAAAAGTGCCGAAAAATCCCAGCAATAGTCCGACCGAATTAATCATCAAATATTTCCAGGCCGCTTCTATCGCCGATGGTTTGTTGTAGAAGCTGATAAGGAACGCTGTAGAGAGCGTGGTCGCTTCAATCGCAATCCAGGTCAAAATGGGGCTCGTGGACATAACGGCGAAGAACATCGCCAGGAGAAATAAGTGCAGCAGAATAAAATATTGCCGTACCCTGCTGAACCCTATGATTCTTTTCGCCACCTCAAGTTTCAGATAGCCGGTCGAGTACCAGGACGCCATAGCGCCTACGACTGCGACCAGCATGATTATGACGGCCCCGAGAGCGTCGACGGAAAAATAGCCGTTTAAACGATATATGCCGCTATCCATGACCGAGGCGACCGTTACCAGTGTCGCTGTCAACTCCAGGAAAGAGGCGGAGACAGCGATAAAGCTCAATATCCGCATATCTTTCTTCACAAAAAAAGATGCGAGGGAGGCGACAAGCGGTATGATGATAATTAATAATAAAGCCAAAGAATCATTCCTCTTTTAAATGTTTTAGTTCGCTCACATTGAGCGAGCCGAAGTGCCGGTATATCATCGACGCAAAAACGGTCGCGATCACGACCCAGATAAAAATATCGAACAGGATGCCCACTTGCAGCCCGGCGGTTGTCTCAAGCCCGGCCACGTACGCGAATGAAACAATGGCATTTTCCAATGACAAAATACCGACCATCTGGGACAGGGCCCCTTTGCGGTTAATAATTAAAAATATCGATATGAGCACCATCGCTATGGCGAGCGATAAGGCGTTTTCCTTGTCCGGGGCAAGAATTGTCAATGGCCCGAAAAAATGCGAGTAGGAAAGGGCGGTCAATAACGCCAGGACGATCAGCGTCATAGGAGTATTCAAATAGGTGCTGACGGAAAATTGCAGCCGGTGTTTTTTAATGAGCCCGGAAAAGAAATACGGAACGATTATCACTTTGACCAAAAAAGTCGCGACAGCCACTACCACAAGCAATAACGATGCCTCTTTGAGGGATGAATAAAACAAGGCGATGGCAATGATCAAAGACTGTGCCGAATATAGAAATATTACCCCTGAATTTTTCTTGGCGATGTGCATAAAAACGACCGATGCAAACAGCATCGTCTCGAGAAAGAATAATATTTGCGGCGTAATAGGAATCATGGTTTTAGATAGTCAAACTCATAGCAATAATGCTTAAAATAAACGATGTGAATAATAAATCCGGCAGTCTGAAAAACCGGAATTTGACGATAGTGGATTCCAGGACGGCAACGAATACGCTAAACGCCAGAATTTTTGCAAAAAACAATACCAAGGCAAGCGGAACATCCCCGAGACGCCCCGACGGCGACATCCCCCAGGGGAAGAAAAGATTTGCTCCCAATGCGAGGAAGATAAAGAACTTATTTGCCGACGCCCATTCGATAAGCGCCAGCTTCTTTCCCGAATATTCCAAAACCATCGCTTCGTGAATCATGGTAAGCTCAAGGTGGGTAGCCGGGTTATCGAAGGGGAAGCGCCCCGTTTCGGCAAGCATGGCGATTATAAACGCGGCGAGCGCGAGAATCATCGGGGCAAAAGCAAAAAACGAAAACGAAGCGACGGCACCCGAGATTGCAAAAAGATTCGTGGAATGAGCCGAGAACGCCGGGACGAGAATGGAAAACATCAAACCGCCCTCCGTTAAGGCGGCAACCGTCATTTCCCGGCTTGATCCGAACCCCCCGAAAGCGCTCCCCACATCCATGCCGGCCAGGGCGAGAAAGAAAGTTCCAAAAGCAATCAGATATATTACGACGAGCAGGTCGCCGAGTGAATTGAAAGAAAATATTGTAGTAAAAAGCGGAATGCTTGCACCTATAATCACTGTGGTTGAAAATATAATGTAGGGAGCGCATTTGAAAATCCAGGAAGCGTCCTCGCTTATCACCTCATCCTTATGGAATAACTTCCACAAGTCTCTGTACGGCTGCAATATGCTCGCGCCGACTCTGTTTTGGAATCTCGCTTTTATTTTTCTGACGATGCCGATGCACAGAGGCGACACGGCCGGCACGAGTGCTATTTGAATTGTCCAAATTACAATTGACATAGTATCTCTACATACCCGAAGCGAACAGCAGGGCAATGAGTATCGCCAATATGTACAGTATGTACATATTGATATTGCCGCTCTGGATTCTTTTCACATACTCGGAAGCTCTCAAGATCAGCATATGCACGGGCTGATAAAAATATCTGTTGTAAATATCCTGAATCCAAGCTCAACCGTGCTCGATTTTTGAAAATAGCGCATATCTTCATCCCGGTACTCAATGCTCGTTTGCTTAGTCGGCTTGAGCGCCCCGCGGAAAATAGTAACGATAGAGTGGGAGAAGCCAGTACCGGTGATTTCCATTCTCGGGCCGAGAGTCGTTCCGCAATCCCAGGTGCGGCCGATTCGTTCGTTTTTCTGTTACGCGAGACGAGATACACGGCGAAAAAGGTCAATATTATGGTTACGATTAAACTTGCCAGGATAAGCGGCATTGAAATTGAAGAAAAGCCGCTTCGGAGTCCGACCGTATATATATTTGAAAAGAATGCCGGTTCGTAAGAATTAAAGGCGCTTAAACCGCTCACAACGCCTGATACCGTATTTGTGATGCTGCCGGCGGTAAATCCTATGATTATAGTGAGAACCGCGAGGACAGCCATGCCTATGCGAAGCGCAAAACCGGACTCACGGGCGTGCCGGACATTCTCACTTCTTGGTCTCGCCAGGAATGTAATTCCGAACGCTCTCACAAAACACATGGCCGCAAGCCCTCCCGTAAACGCAAGCGATCCCGCCGCCAGCATAAATACCCAGCGCACCGAGATATTCGATGCCATGATTCCGCTAAAAAGAGACTGAAACGTCATCCATTCGCTGAAAAAACCGTTCAAAGGAGGCAGTGCCGATATCGCCATCGAGCCGGCAAGAAAGAAAAGCGCGGTCTCCGGCATATATTTTATCAAGCCGCCGTATTCTTCCATATTTCTGGTATGGGTTTGGGAAATAACTGAACCGGCTCCCAGGAATAATAATGCTTTGAATATCGCATGATTGAGAGTATGAAAGAGTGCGGCTACCAGGCTAAGGACAGCCAGCGGCTTCATATCGAGCGACCAAAACACGAGCGAGCTGCCTAGTCCCAGCAGAATGATCCCGATATTCTCGATGCTGCTGTAAGCCAGAAGTCTTTTGATATCGTATTCGGTGAGAGCATACAAAACCCCTAACAGCGATGATATAGCGCCCAGTATTAAAATAACGACTCCCCACCAGAGCGGCGCGTCCGGCAGTATATCCATGAACATCCGGATAAACATATAGATGCCGGTCTTGATCATCACACCTGACATCAGGGCGGAAACATGAGACGGGGCGGCGGGGTGAGCGTTCGGCAGCCAGATGTGAAAAGGTATAATGCCCGCTTTGGTTCCAAACCCTACAAGCGCCAGAACGAAAACCGCATTGGCTACGAGCGGTGAGCTGTGTCCGATAGTTTCTTTTATTACGCCAAAGTCTAAAGACCCGGTAGAACGGTACAAGAGTAAAAAAGCCAGCATTATGAAGGCCGTTCCGACGTGGGTCATAATGAAATAAAGCGATCCCGCCTGCACGTTTTCTTTTTCCTTGTTTTCATAAATAACCAGGAAATACGAAGCAAGAGACATTATTTCCCAGACGACGAGAAAGAAAAGGGCATTGTGGGCGCTGACGACCATGACCATTCCGGCCAGGAAAATATTATAAAAAAAGCCGAGCGCGCCGATATTATATTGTTTGGGGCAATAATGCTTTACATATCCCAGCGCATAAACGGAAGCCAATAAAGCGATGAGTGAAATAACGAAAATGAAAAAAAGCGGATAATTTATCTACGCTGAAAGATAAAGACAAAAGAGGCAGAGTGGTGCCGATGTTGAAAGAAAATGTGGAGCCAAGGATCAGCACCGACAGAGAAAACAATAATCCAGCGCAGGATCCGAGAATCGCAAAAGAATTTCCCCACCAGTTTGCCAGGCGGTCATTTTTGCTCAAAACCAAAGCCCCTACCGCCCCTGCTATCCATAAGAGGAGTGACAGAAAAAATATATTTGATGAGTTAAGCGTGTTAAACATATTTATTGAGCGGCCTTAGCGCGGGAATCGAGCATTTCAAGGATTTGCAGCAAGCCGCAAAGTAACATTATCGGAGACGGCGGGTCTCCGGGAATTTGGTAATCCACGGGAATGACATTGTGCACTCCGTCTAAAACTCCGTAAGAACCCTTAAAAATGCCTCCGTCTATCGCGTCATCACCGACTGCCACGACAATTTTCGGGTCAGGAACTGCTTCGTATGTCCTTACCAGCGCTTCTTTCATGTTTCTGGTAACGGGGCCTGTAACCATCAGCATGTCCGCATGCCTCGGGGAAGCCACAAAATGAATCCCGAATCTTTCGATGTCATAATAAGCGTTGCCGAGCGCGGTAAGCTCCTGCTCGCATGCGTTGGTCGATCCGGCATCGACGGCCCGGATGGCGAGCGAGCCGCGAAATGACCGCTGTACCCTGGCTTCCAGTTTTTTCCCGACGATGTCAATGCCGGCGCCGCACCCGAGCGATCGAACGTCTATGACCGTCTTCGGAGTCGAAATAATTTTGTAATAAAGTCTGAACATTTTCCTAATTGATTAAATCATAAACGCCGTCGTCAAAACGCCTTCGCGATTTGGGAGGGTTTCAATAACTGGATTCGTCTTTACGCCGTATTCCACGGCAACGGTATCGTTTAGCGGCAGACCCGCCCGTCCGGACAGGCGATCTTGCGAAATGCCGCTATATCGGCGGGTTTTCTTCAAGCTTTTAGCTATTTTTGAGTTTGGATTATTGCGTGACAGTGTTTTCGGTAGGTTATACCGTGCTGGCGGAGTGAATGCTTTTGTAAGAACGTTCATGGGTTTTAACGCGTGGTTTCCTGATGATTCTTCAGTGAAAAAGGCAGTTGTCAAGAAATCGCTCCTGAGTGGGGTATATGGCGTGGTCTCGTGTAAACCCGCGGGTGGGGTTTAAAGTCGCCGTCACCGTCTCCCCGGAGCCCTGCCTCAAAGAATACTTAGGCATTGACATAAGTTTGACACGAGCTTCCAACTACTGTATAGTTAGGTATATGCCTAACAATAAACACTGCAGCTCGATCGCGTTTTTCATGCATTGTCGGACCCGACACGGCGCGCTGTTTTGACACGGCTGAGTGACGGCCCTCTGCCTGTGAGCGAGCTGGCGCGGCCATTCCATATGGCGCTCCCCTCGTTCACCCAGCATCTGGGTGTCCTTGAGGAGTGCGGGCTAGTCCGCTCACAAAAAGGGGCCGGATACGTACCTATCGTCTGACGCCGGAACCGTTGAAAGCGGCTGAACACTGGATAGAAAGGCGGCGTGTGCTCTGGGAGCTGCGCCTTGATCAACTGGACAATTACCTCGAAGAATTAAAGGAGAAAAAGTAATGACCCGTACAAACTATAAACCTGATCCCCGGCTCGATCTCGTAATGGAGCGCATCGTCGATGTGCCGAGAGAGCTCGTCTGGAAGGCGTGGACAACGCCGGGATACCTGAAGAAATGGTTTACGCCCGCACCCTGGACAACGACATATTGCGAAATCGACCTTCGCCCAGGCGGTATCTTCCGCACTGTTATGCGCTCACCGGACGGAGTGGATCACCCGAATACCGGCTGTTATCTCGAAGTCGTCGAGAACGAAAAGCTCGTCTGGACCGATGCGCTTGAGCAGGGCTACCGGCCGTCCAATCAGCCGAACGACTGTATCGACAGCTTCTTTACGGCGATCATAATGCTGGAGCCGCACGGAAACGGAACAAAGTATACCGTTATCGCTCTCCACCCCGACGAGGAAAGCCGCAAAAGACATGAGGAAAGGGGATTTGATAAAGGATGGGGCGCTGCCCTCGATCAGCTCGTTGCTTTCGTAAAAACTTTGTAAAGATCACGGAAAAAAGTGGAGGCGCCGGGAATCGTACCCGGGTCCGAGAAAGAGACTCACAAGGCCTCTACATGCTTAGTCTATCGTTTTGTCTCGCGTTGAAGTTACCGATAGACAGGGTTTTCACCGCCAGCCCCGAATGTTTCTCGTCCTCAGGCGTTCAGGGCGTCGCCATCGGACCAGCCCGCATTGTGTCGCCTCGTTTAAACCCGCAGGCGGGGTCTAAGGAGCCGTCGCTGCTCTATTTAGGCAGCGAGTGCAAAGTCATTTGTGGCACTTGTGTGTGCTCCGCCAGTTTTACGAGTTAGCAGAAGCTCGGCATGCAGCACAAGCTATCCCAATCCCCGTCGAAGCCATGTCGCCCCCATGTCAAAGAACAATAAACTTTAATTATGCTTTGTAACTTGCTATTACAAAATAATTATTATTTCTATGTTGTCAAGGCCCCCGCTCGGGCGGGTATACGGAGAGTTTACACTACTTTCGGGGATATATACAGGATCAGAATCGTCTCTTCATCTCCTTTCCCATCTCCCTGTCGGCCTCTCTCTTCTTTATGTCGTCCCTTCTGTCTATGACCTTTTTACCCTTTCCGAGGGCGAGATCGACCTTCGCCTTGCCACGCTTGAAATAGATCTTGAGCGGGATGAGGGTGTATCCCCTTATGATCGTCTTGCCCATGAGTCTCGCGATCTCCCGCTTGTTGAGGAGGAGCTTCCTTTCCCTGCGCGGGTCGTGGTTGAGTATGTTGGCCTTCTCGTAAGGGGCTATGTAGCTGTTGACGAGGAAGACCTCCTCGTCCCTTATCATGGCGAAGCTCTCCTTTATGCTCGCCTGATTCTCGCGGAGCGATTTCACCTCGGAGCCCTTGAGCTCGATACCGGCCTCGTAGTTCTCCTCTATGACGTAATCCCTCTTTGCCCTCGGGTGAGTGCAGACCACCTTTTCCATTTTTTTAATATAATCCCTGAGCGGGAGGAATTCAACATGCACAGCGTGGCACACAATGTGTGCATATACACATTCTCCCCCTCTCTACTTGGCCTGCCCCACCCTATCACCTATCTCGACCGTAGGAGCGAGTTCCCGGGTCAAGCCCGGGACGGGCCTGGCGCGATTCTTATGATTCCTTCCCCCTTGAGGGACGTTTGCGATGGATAAGAGCAATCGGTCGCTCTCTCAACGAAGCCAGGGAAGTAACTTAATTCAACTCGTCCTTACCTAAGTCAGATTAAGGTGAAGGATGGGGGTGAACATTGCAGTTATTAAATCAGTCATCCTGAATTTATTTCAGGATCTCGTATCTTAGATCCCCCTGTAATCCCCCTTCACAAAGGGGGAAAATAAATTTAGTAGACAAGAGTTATGATCGCGAGTTATGATCGCGTGCAAGATGCCGCTCCTACGATTGGGACAGTGGACCTAAAACTCCCTCTTACTATCCAGCATGAGCGTCACAGGCCCCCAATTGACGAGATGCACGTCCATCATCGCGCGGAATCTGCCGGTTTCGACCTTCACCCCGCGCTCCCTGATCTCGCTCACGAAGAGCTCATATAATTCCTCGGCGAGCTCCGGAGGGGCTGCCTTGTCGAACGACGGCCGCCTGCCCTTCCGGCAGTCGCCGTAGAGCGTGAACTGGGAGACGACCAGCACCTCGCCGCCCGTATCCGTGACCGAGAGGTTCATCTTCCCCCTCCGGGTCCTCGAATATGCGGAGGCCCATAATCTTCTCCGCGGGATACCCGGCGTCCGCTTCCGTATCGTCCTTCCCGGCCCCCAGGAGCACGAGCACACCCTCCCCTTCCGGCCCGTAACCTCGCCGCCGACCTCCACCCTAGCCTCTTTTACACGCTGTATTACGGCTCTCAAGATTTTTTCCGGATCGAAAGTCTTGAATTACTACAGAGCGATGTAATTTAGGCAGCCGCGTTTCTTTTTCTAAGGACCATAAATCCTACTATCCCTAGAATAGAAGCCATAGCAATAAGCCCCCACTCTGATAGCGTCGGGATGTTTCTGGTAAGTTTAGAATCCCTAAAAACTAAAAATACAGGCTCATCCAGGCCGCCGCCGCTGGCGAATACATCTATGAAAGCGCCCGTAGCGCCGTTATACCTAAGGACTTGGTCGTTATTTGCGCTAGCTACGTATAGATTGCCGTCTGGCCCGAAGACGAGATCAATAGGCTCATCCAGGCCGCCGCTCCCCGCCGTTACGAATGCGTCTATGAAAGCTCCCGTTGCGCCGTTATACCTAAGGACTTGGTCACTACCTGTGCTAGCTACGTATAGATTGCCGTCGGGCCCGAAGACGAGACCAGTAGGCGAATCCAGACCGCCGCCGCTGGCGAATGCGTCTATGAAAGCTCCCGTCGCGCCGTTATACCGAAGGACTTGGTCGTTATTTGCGCTAGCTACGTATAGATTGCTGTCGGGCCCGAAGACAGAGACCAAAAGGCGCATCCAGGCCGCCGCTCCCCGCCGTTACGAATGCGTCTATGAAAGCTCCCGTTGCGCCGTTATACCTAAGGACTTGGTCACTACCTGTGCTAGCTACGTATAGATTGCCGTCGGGCCCGAAGACGAGACCCCGAGGCGCATCCAGGCCGCCGCTCCCCCTGTTACGAATGGGTCTGTGAAAGCGCCCGTTGCGCCGTTATACCTAAGGACTTGGTTATTACCTAGGCTTACTACGTATAAGTTGCCGTCGGGCCTGAAGACGAGACCCTCAGGCGAATCCAGGCCGCCACTCCCCGCTGTTACGAATGCGTCTACGAAAGCGCCCGTCGCGCCGTTATACCTGAGGACTTGTGAGCTGTTAAAGCTGGTAACGTATAGTTCCTGGGAATTCGCTTTATTGCCGGATAATATAAAAGATAATAAAAACAGCAAAAGCATAAACATCGCCATATATACTGCTCTCGCGAGTTTCATCTTCCAGTCCTCCAACACCAATATTTTATCGTATCCTGCCGTAAGTAGAGGTTTATCCCCAATCTAGCACAATACAGGGAATAAAACAATCTGGGGAAATACGTATGAGAATATCATGAGTATGTACCGCTCCCTGTTTGTAAAGCTCGGTTTAGGGATTTTGGATGCAATTAAAAAAGGAGCCAGCCCTAATCCTTCTTGCTGTCAGCATAAGCGTCACAGGCCCCATTGACTAATGCACGTCCATCATGGCGCGGAACCTGCCGGTTTCCACATTAACGCCCCGCTCCCTGATCTCGCTCACGAAATCGTAGAGCCTCTCGGCTATCTCGGGAGGGGCTGCCTTGTCGAAGACGGCCGCCTCCCTTCCGCAGTCGCCGTAGAGCGTGAACTGGGAGACGACCAGCACCTCGCCGCCTGTGTCGGTCACGGACAGGTTCATCTTCCCATCCGCGTCCTCGAATATGCGAAGGGACAATATTTTCTCCGCAAGATACCGGACGTCTTCCTCCGTATCGTCCTTCCCCGCCCCGAGAAGTATGAGCATACCCTCCCCTATCCGGCCCACGGCCTCGCCTTCGACCTCCACCCTCGCCTCTTTTACACGCTGGATTACAGCTCG
>CAVWAZ010000021.1:0-14874 GCA_963752995.1 uncultured delta proteobacterium | reverse complement strand
ACTATCATAATACAAAACCCGTACACGCCGCCTGGCTCTACCAATGATTTGCCCAATGGCATGAAGTGCGGGATAGTGGCCTGGGATGAAAAACCGGCTCAGTCGGGTAATACTTTTGACCTTAGGTCTGATTATAAACAGTCTTGTCAATATTAGTTATCGTTTATCGGAGTCAATATAATCTTTGGATTGGCTGCCTGACGTTCCGGTACATTTGCGGAACGTCAGGCATCGATCCCCCTGTATTCAGGCTGCGCTTAAGTTGAAAGCATGACTCCTGTAATATTTCACTTCTGAATGAATCGGCGTTCGGTACCCATGGGCTAAATGAAGGCGGCTCTTGTTGTAATAATCAGCCCATTTATTCAGCTCATGGTCTTTGTTTTAGAATCCCATCTCCTTCGCTTCAGTATAAACGCATCAAGGTGATGACAATACTGAAATGCCTTCTTTCATTCCGGTGAACTTATCGGTTCTTAAGGGTAAGACGCTGGAAAGGAGGGGATTAAAACTGTCGCTGCAAGATGCCGCTCCTGTCAAAAAAGGAGAGAGATAAGCAGAAATGGTTCTGTAGTATTTAGAACGTGTTTGTTATAATGTGCTGAAACTCGACGCTCAATTGTAACCGCAGGGGATTAGTGATGATGCCGACACGAGCAGTTATAGAGAAGACCGACATACATCCGTTGATGCCCCTTTACCTCGTCATATTCATCGGGTTCATCGGATACTCGATGATGGTCACGCTGTTCGTGCCGATGCTGATGTACGACCACGCGTTCTTCGGCGGCGAGGTCACGAGGGCCGCTAAAACCACGGTCATCGGAGTGCTCCTCGCCCTCTATCCGCTCGGGCAGTTCATAGGGTCGCCCGTGATCGGCGCCCTTTCCGACAGGTTCGGCAGGAAGAGGGTAATTACGGTCTCCCTCTTTTTCACGGCGATATTTTACTTGTTCATCTCGGTCTCTCTCGAGTTTCATTCCCTCTGGCTGCTGATGGTTTCCTGTTTCTTGTGCGGACTCTCGGAGTCGAACGTAGCCATAGCGCAATGCTCGGTCGCCGACATATCCCTGCCCGAGGACAGGGGGCGTCTCTTCGCGTACATATACGCCGCCGAGAGCCTGGGCTATATAACGGGCCCCCTCCTGGGAGGGCTCTTCGCCGTCCATTACGGCTACGCCTCACCGTTCTGGATAGTCATGGGCCTGCTCGTCGTAACGTACGTATGGATAGTCGTCAGCTTTAAAGACCCGTTCGTACCTAAAACGGACGCGCCCATCGATTATTTCAAGACGTTCACGAATCTCCTGACCGTTTTCTCGGACGCTCCGATAAGAAGGGTCTATCTCGTCAACTTCCTTCTCTACCTCTCTGCGTTCGGGTTCTGGCGCGTGATACAGATATACATGGTGGACGAGTGGGGCTTCGACGTAGGCAAGGTGACGTTTTACTATTCCTACCTGGCTATAGTCTCATTCATCGCGAATATATTACTCTACGCTCCTTTAAGCAGGTGGTTCAGCCTCAAGACGTTCATTATATGGACGGCTATAGTCGGCGGGTCTTTCGTGGCGGCGGTGGTCATACCGAAATCCCACGTGTTCTACTGGTTCACGGCGGGTCCGGCCACTATATTCCTCGTCATGACGATGTCCGCGTGCAGCGCCTTCCTCTCGGGTCTTGTGGGCGGGGAGAGGCAGGGGAGAGTGCTCGGGAATAACCTCGCTATACAGGTGGGGGCGGAATCCCTGAGCGCGCTCCTGGGAGGATTCCTGGCGGCGATGCTGATCCCCCTTCCGCTGCTGACCTACGGAATAGTCGCGGTCCTGGGCGGTCTCCTTCTGATTACATACAGAAAGCCGGATGCGATTGACTAGCTCTGTTCTTCTTTCTTTTTATCCGTCTCGCGGGCGACGGACGGCACGAACGGGACCGGGCGGGGTACTGTCGGGAGGCCATTTTATCGGCGCCTGACCTGTTTTACAGGTCATTTCCGGAATAAGACAAATTAAAACTCTTATTAATGAGTGGGAAATCGGGCACCACATTCCCCTTCCCCGCGTAACCCAATACTGTCCAATTTATAAACGAAGGATCGCGCACATCTACCCTGCTTACCTCTCCTGCCGCGTCCGTGGCAACAAAATAAACGATATCACCCCGCCATCCTTCCGCCGCCCCTACGCCGCAGCTGTTACTCCTCAATACCGTTTCATCACCGGATATCAATTCGTCGTTCAAAGGAATACTCCGGAGCGCCTGCTCTATAATATTCATGGAAGAATGCACTTCTTTGACGCGGACCGACCATCTTGCCCGCACATCCCCTTCTTCTTCCAGGGCGATCTCGAATTTTAATCTGTCGTATGCCGCATACGGATACTCTACACGCGCGTCGTGTGCGATCCCTATCGCCCTGCCCGTTACTCCGATGACTCCATGGTCCAGAGCTATCTGACGATCGAGCTTGCCGGTGCCGGAAAGGCGGTTCGAGAGGGAAAAGCTGCTTTCCGCAATTTCAATCACGTCGTTAAAATCCCCGTGCACTTTTTTAAGGCCGTTTAATAACTCTTCACTCATCTCACTCGCGATGTCCCGCGTTACTCCGCCGACCGTATTTATGCCTCGCAGAAAGCGGTTTCCGGCAAGGCGTTCACAGCATTGCATGACGATTTCGCGGAGGCGCGCTCCGTTGCTGCCGCCGAAATTATAACCCGCGTCCAGCATAATCAGACCGATATCATTCAGGTGGTTCGCAAGCCTCTCCAGCTCGGAATAGACGACTCTCAAATACTTCGCTCGCTCCGGAACTGTAATTCCGGACAGGTTTTCCACGGCCTGACAAAATGCCAGCGAATGAGTGAACGAGGTGTCTCCCGAAACCCTTTCGGATAATCTGACCTTGTCCGCCATCGGCAGAACCTCGAAGAGTTTTTCCGTTCCTTTGTGTTTATATCCCAGCTTAGGCTCAAGCGATACTATTTCTTCTCCGATGACGCTGAACCGGAAGTGCCCCGGTTCGATTATGCCGGCGTGAACAGGCCCCACTGGGATTTCGTAAATTCCCTTACCCTCGACCTTCCGGAATTCATACGCTCCGTGCGCCTCCGGCGGCCGGTCCCGCCAGTCGAAATCTTTTCTCAGCGGGAATACCGTATCCGGCCAATTTTCGTGAAGAATGACCGGTCGCGGATGGGGGTGCCTTGCCGGCTTTAAACCGAAAAATGTCCCGATCTTCCTTTCGTAACCGGAAGCTTCGTGTATGGCTTTGGTGATCGAAGGAAACTCTTCCCGGTCGGACAAGGTTATGCGGGGCGCGAGGAAAATATTCTCTCCCGGCGCGCCGAACACATAATAGATATTGAAACCCCCGCCTCCGCTTCTCTCGTCCGTGGCGGTGATGGTCTTGAGCTGCAGTGCGTGAGTAAAATAGAGCTGATTAGCGATCTCCGGCATTTCATCTACGGGAACATCATAGACAGCGACGTTGCCCTCTTTTCTTATCTTAAAATTACCGGGAATATATTTATCTAAAATTTCTTTTTTCATGGTATCAGTAGTTTATTGTCGCTGAATGCAGCAGCGACTGCACGCCCGACGGAATGAAAAAGCTCGTGATTATTAAAAGAGCGGCCAGCAGCATAATAGGAATAATTGTATCCAATCCGCTCTCACCCCTTGCCATGGGTATATCGCTTTTTCCGAACGTGATCGAGACGACGTGCCGCAAAAAACCGACGAAAACGAGTGCCAGAACCGCTAATGTGATGATCACCGTTGTCGGATGCGTATTGATGCCCGCCGACAATATCGAAAATTCTGTTACGAACGTCCCGAACGGAGGAACGCCGGTGATCGCCAGAAACCCCAGGAAAAACAGTACGCCTGTCACGGGCAAGACCTTTAGAACACCTTTCACGTTTCTTATTTTTGTGGAGCCGTACTTCACCAATATATTACCCGCCGATAAAAATAGTATCGATTTTGTAAGTGCGTGATAGACCATATGAAGCAGTGCCGCGAACGCCCCCGGGCCTCCGAATCCGAACCCCAGGGCTACGACACCCATGTGCTCGATACTGGAATACGCGAGTAACCGCTTATAGTTTTTTTGACTGAAAATTATCAAAGCGGCGACGGCTATAGAGACAACGCCGAAAAATACGAGCATCTCCCGGGAAAAAGACGGACCTATGGCAACATCGGCGACGGATTTAAACCGCAAAAGTGCGAGAAAAGCGACATTGAGCAATACGCCGGAAAGCAGGCTGCTGATCGGCGCCGGCGCCTTGCTGTGAGCGTCAGGCAGCCAGGTATGCATGGGGACCAGGCCGACTTTTGTGCCGTATCCGATTAAAACAAAAATGAACGCCATCTTGGCTATAAAGGGGTCGAGGGCGGAAGCATCCGACAGCATGTCATGCCAGCTGATCAATCCCGGAAAACCGGCGTGTATGGACGGATAGAGGAAGAGAAAGGTGCCGAAAAATCCCAGCAATAGTCCGACCGAGTTAATCATCAAATATTTCCAGGCCGCCTCTATCGCCGACGGTTTGTTGTAGAAACTGATGAGAAACGCGGTGGAAAGGGTGGTCGCTTCAATCGCGATCCAGGTCAATACGGGGCTCGTGGACATTACGGCAAAGAACATCGCCAGGAGAAATAAGTGAAGCAGGATAAAATATTGCCTCACTCTGCTGAACCCTATGATCCTTTTCGCCACTTCAATCTTTAAATAGCCGGTCGAATACCACGAGGCCATGGCGCCGACGACTGCGACCAGCGTTAATATGACGGCCCCCAGCGCGTCGACGGAAAAATAACCGTTTAAACGGTATACGCCGCGTTCCATAACCGAAACGACCGTAACCAGTGTCGCCGTCAATTCCAGGAAAGACGCGGAGACAGCGATTATGCTCAACACCCGCATGTCTTTCTTAACCAATAAAGACATAATGGAAGCGATAAACGGCACTATTATTATTAAAAGCAAGGCCAAAGTATCATTCCTCTTTCAAATGTTTTAGTTCGCTCACATTAAGCGAGCCGAAGTGCCGATATATCATTGACGCAAAAACAGTCGCGATCACGACCCAGATAAAAATATCGAATAGAATGCCCACTTGCAGTCCGGCAGTCGTCTCGAGCCCGGCCACATACGCGAATGAAACAATGGCATTTTCCAATGACAAAATACCGACCATCTGAGACAGGGCCCCTTTGCGGTTAATGATTAAAAATATGGATATAAGCACCATTGCTATGGCGAGCGATAAGGCGTTTTCCTTCTCAGGGGCGAGAATCGTTAACGGTCCGAAGAAATGTGAGTAGGAAAGTGCGGTTAATAACGCCAGGACGATCAGCGTAAGCGGAGTATTCAAATAAGTGCTCACGGAAAATTGCAGCCTGTGCTTTTTAATGAGCCCTGAAAAGAAATAAGGGACAATTATCACTTTGACCAGGAAGGTTGTCAGAGCCACTACAACCAGCAATGTCGATGCCTCTTTGAGGGCGGAATTAAACAGGGCTGCAGCTATAATCAAAGATTGCGCTGAGTAAAGCAATATGACCCCGGAGTTTTTCTTCGCGATGTGCATAAATACAACCGATGCAAAGAGCATCGTTTCGAGAAAGAATAAAATTTGCGGCGTTACAGGGATCATGATTTTATCTTATATAGTCAGACTCATAGCGATAATACTTAAAATGAACGACGTGAATAATAAATCGGGGAGTCTGAAGAATCGGAATTTGACGATTGTAGACTCCAGGACAGCTACGAACACGCTGAGCGCCAATATTTTTGCAAAAAACAGAATCAGGGCAAGCGGAACGTCCGACAGACGCGCCGAAGATGACATCCCCCAGGGGAAAAAAAGATTCGCTCCTAACGCGAGGAAGATAAAGAACTTATTCGCCGCCGCCCATTCAATTAGTGCCAGTCTCTTTCCCGAATACTCCAGAATCATTGCTTCGTGAATCATGGTAAGTTCAAGGTGGGTAGCCGGGTTATCAAAGGGGAAGCGTCCCGTTTCGGCGAGCATGGCTATTATAAACGCGGCGAGCGCGAGAATCATCGGGGCAAAGGCGAAAAACGAAAACGAAGCGACGGCGCCCGAGATCGCAAATAGATTCGTGGTATGGGCGGAGAACGCCAGGACAAGAATGGAAAATATCAACCCTCCCTCCGTTAAAGCGGCAACGGTCATTTCCCGGCTGGAACCGAACCCTCCGAAAGCGCTCCCCACATCAATGCCCGCTAACGCGAGAAAAAAAGTTCCAAGGGCAATTAAATAAATTACTACCAGCAAGTCGCCCAGTGAATTGAAAGAAAAAATCGTGGTAAAGAGCGGAATGCTTGATCCTATAATCACGGTTATTGAAAAAATAAGGTACGGAGCGTATTTGAAGATCCAGGACGCGTCCTCGCTTATAACCTCATCCTTATGGAATAATTTCCACAAGTCCCTGTATGGCTGAAATATGCCCGCGCCGGCTCTGTTTTGGAATCTGGCCTTTATTTTTCTGACCACGCCGATACACAGGGGCGATACCGCCGGTACGAGTGCTAATTGAATTGCCCAAATAATAATCGTCATAGTGTTCCTACATGCCTGAAGCGAACAACAAGGCAATGAGTATTGCCAATATGTACAAGACATACATATTTATATTGCCGCTCTGGATTCTTTTCACATACTCAGACGCCTTGTTAGTCAGCATATGCACGGGCTGGTAAAAATAACTGTTGTAAATATCCTGAATACCAAACTCAACCAAATTTGTTTTTTGAAAATAGCGCATTTCCTCATCCCGGTACTCGATGCTCGTTTGTTTTGTCGGCTTGAGCGCCCCTCGGAAAATCATAACAATAGAGTGGGAGAATCCCGTGCCGGTGATTTCCATTCTCGGGCTAAGGGTCGTTCCGCAATCCCATGTACGGCCGATCTTCGTTTTACTGTTACGCGAGACGAGATACACGACAAAAAACGTCAGCGCGATAGTTACGATCAAGCTTGCCAGGATGAGCGGCATTGAAATTGTTGCAAAGCCGTTCCGCAATCCGACAGTTTGGATGGTTGAAAAAAATGCCGGTTCGGATGAATGAAAAACGCTCAAATCGGTCACAACACCTGATAGTACATCCGTGATACTGCCGGCGGTGAATCCTATGACCAGAGTAAGAATCGCGAGAGCAGCCATTGCTGCGCGAAGCGCCGGTCCGGACTCTCCGGAATGGCGGGCATTCTCACTCCTGGGTCTCGCCAGGAATGTAACTCCGAACGCTTTCACGAAACACATCGCCGCAAGCCCTCCCGTAAACGCAAGCGATCCTGCCGCCAGCACGAAGACCCAGCGCGCGGAGGTATCCGATGCCATGATTCCGCTAAAAAGAGACTGAAACGTCATCCACTCGCTAAAAAACCCGTTCAAAGGAGGCAGTGCCGATATCGCCATTGAGCCGGCAAGAAAGAAAAGCGCCGTTTGCGGCATATATTTAATCAAGCCGCCGTATTCTTCCATATTTCTGGTATGGGTTTGGGAAATAACGGAGCCGGCCCCAAGGAATAACAGAGATTTGAATATCGCGTGATTGAGAGTATGAAAAAGCGCCGCTACCAGGCTAAGTACAGCGAGCGGCTTCATATCGAGCGACCAGAACACAAGCGAACCGCCGAGTCCCAACAAAATGATTCCGATATTCTCGATGCTGCTGTAAGCCAGGAGCCTTTTGATATCGTGTTCGGTGAGGGCATACAAAACCCCTAGCAACGACGATATTGAGCCCAGTATTAAAATAACGATTCCCCACCAGAGCGGCGCGTCCGGCATTATATCCATGAACATCCGGATAAACATATATATGCCGGTCTTGATCATCACACCGGACATCAGGGCGGAGACATGAGACGGCGCGGCCGGGTGAGCGTTCGGCAGCCAGATATGAAACGGGATAATGCCTGCTTTGGTCCCAAACCCTATGAGCGCCAGAATGAATACCGTATTCATAATGAGCGGTGAAGTATTCCCGATAGTTTCTTTTATCACCCCAAAGTCTAAAGACCCGGTAGAGCGGTACAAGAGTAAAAAGGCCAGCGTTATAAATGCCGTCCCGACGTGGGTCATAATGAAATAGAGCGATCCCGCTTGCACGTTCTCTGATCGCTTTTTTTCATAAATGACCAGGAAGTATGACGCAAGAGACATTATTTCCCACGCAATGAGAAAGAAAAGGGCATTGTGTGCGGCGGCCACCATTACCATCCCGGCCAGAAAGATATTATAAAAAAAGCCGAGCGCGCCGATGTTGTATTTCCTGTAGTAATGCTTTACATATCCAAATGCGTAAATCGAGGCGAGCAGAGCGATCAGCGAAATAAGGAAGATGAAAAAAGCGGATAATTTATCTACGCTGAACGATATCGACAACAGAGGCAGAGAGGTGACGGAGCTAAACGAAAACGTAGTGCCGGAGATCAGCACTGACAGAGAAAACAATAATCCGAAAACGGATCCGAGAGCCGCAAACGAATTTCCCCACCAGTTCGCGAGGCGGTTATCTTTGTTCAAAGCCAAAGACCCAAGCGCCCCTACAATCCACAAGAGGAGCGGCGCAAAGAATACATTGGATGAGATAATCGCGTTAAACATCTTTATTGAGCAACCTTGGCGCGGGAATCGAGCACTTCGAGGATTTGCAGCAAGCTGCAAAGTATTATTCTCGGAGACGGCGGGTCTCCGGGAATTTGGTAATCCACGGGAATGACATTGTGCACTCCGTCCAGGACTCCGTAAGAACCCTTAAAAATGCCTCCGTCTATCGCGTCGTCGCCGACTGCCACGACAATTTTGGGATCGGGAACGGCTTCGTACGTCCTTACCAGTGCTTCTTTCATGTTCCTTGTGACGGGGCCCGTAACCATCAGCATGTCCGCGTGCCTGGGGGAGGCCACAAAATGTATCCCGAATCTTTCGATGTCGTAATAAGCGTTGCCGAGCGCGGTAAGCTCCTGCTCGCATGCGTTGGTCGATCCGGCATCGACGGCCCGGATGGCGAGCGAGCCGCGAAATGACCGCTGTACCCTGGCTTCAAGTTTTTTCCCGACGATGTCAATGCCGGCGTCGCACCCGAGCGATCGAACGTCTATGACCGTCTTCGGAGTCGAAATAATTTTGTAATAAAGTCTGAACATTTTCCTAATTGATTAAATCATAAACGCCGTCGTCAAAACGCCTTCGCGATTTGGGAGGGTTTCAATAGTTGGATTCGTGTTTGCGCCGTATTTAGCAGTAACGGCATCGTTTAGCGGCAGGCCCGCCCGTCCGGACAGGCGATCTTGCGAAATGCCGCTATATCGACGGGTTTTCCTCAAGCTTTTAGCTGTTTTTGAGTTTGGATTATTGCGTGACAGAGTTTTCGGCAGGTTATACCGTACTGACGGAGTAAATGCTTTTGTAAGAACGTTCATGGGTTTTAACGCGTGGTTTCCTGATGATTGTTCAGTGAAAAAGGCAGTTGTCAAGAAAATCGCTCCTGAGTGGGGTATATGGCGTGGTCTCGTTTAAACCCGCGGGCGGGGGTTAAAGCCGCCGCCGCCGTCTCCCCGGAGCCCTGCCTCAAAGAAAACTTAGGTATTCACATAAGTTTGACATGAGCTTGCAACTACTGTATAGTTAGGTATATGCCTAACCTACAAGTACAGCTCGATCGAGTTTTTCATGCCTTGTCGGACCCGACACGGCGCGCTGTTTTGACACGGCTGAGTGACGGCCCTCTGCCTGTGAGCGAGCTGGCGCGGCCATTCCATATGGCGCTGCCCTCATTCACCCAGCATTTGGGAGTTCTCGAAGAGTGCGGGTTGGTCCGCTCGCATAAAAGGGGCCGGATACGTACCTATCGGCTGACGCCGGAACCGTTAAAAGAAGCGGAACACTGGATCGAGAGGCGGCGTGTGATCTGGGAGCTGCGCCTTGATCAACTGGACAATTACCTCGAAGAATTAAAGGAGAAAAAGTAATGACCCGTACAAACTATAAACCTGATCCCCGACTCGATCTCGTAATGGAGCGCATCGTCGATGTGCCGAGAGAGCTCGTCTGGAAGGCGTGGACAACGCCGGAGTACCTGAAGAAATGGTTTACGCCCGCGCCTTGGACGACGACATATTGCGAAATCGACCTTCGCCCAGGCGGTATCTTCCGCACCGTCATGCGATCACCGGACGGGGAGGATCACCCGAATACCGGATGCTACCTCGAAGTCGTCGAGAACGAAAAGCTCGTCTGGACCGATGCGCTCGAGCAGGGCTACCGGCCGTCCAATCAGCCGAACGACTGTATCGACAGCTTCTTCACGGCGATCATAATGCTGGAGCCGCATGGAAACGGAACGAAGTATACCGTTATCGCTCTCCACCCCGACGAGGAAAGCCGCAAAAGACACGAGGAAAGGGGATTTCAAAAGGGATGGGGAACTGCCCTCGATCAGCTTGTCGCTTACGTAAAGACTTTATAAAGATTCATAATTTAACCGGCTAACCGATTTAATCTTTTATGGCAACAACTTCCGGGATGGACCGTTGGAAACTGAAATGTATTTTTGTAACCGAATCAGAATTCTCTTCAATTGCAATCCGTTTCATTACCAGAAACGCTTATTTGCGAACGCCTGACCTGAGCCGGATTTCAGATAGCGTTCAAATTCCTGTGCTTTAAGTTTATCGGAAAAAGCGTGGTAGGTTACAAGCGTCCAGGGACAATATTTTGCAGTATGCTTTGATTTGCCTGAATTATGTGCTACTAGACGTTATTTTAAATCCTTGGTAAAACCTATGTATCGTTGGTCCGGATGAGATTCGCTCTTGATCAGATATACATAGAACATGATACTAATTCTACAATAATATTGATGTCCCCCTTCGCTTCCCCCTACGCTAAAGCTTCGAGGATGAAAAGCTCCGACCGACAAGGAAGCTTCTGGGAATTAAAGGCTACGGGCGACACCACCCTTCTTTTGTCTATTCTTAAATGTCTTTACGGTGTAGTCAGGGTTATGCTCTACGGCGTAAGCCACCCGAAGCTCGAAGAGCGAAGGGTGGTGGAGGCGCCGGGAATCGAACCCGGGTCCGAGAAAGAGACTCACAAGGCCTCTACATGCTTAGTCTATCGTTTTGTCTCGCGTTGAAGTTACCGATAGACAGGGTTTTCACCGCCAGCCCCGAATGTTTTCTCGTCCTCAGGCGTTCAGGGCGTCGCCATCGGACCAGCCCGCATTGTGTCGCCTCGTTTAAACCCGCAGGCGGGGTCTAAGGAGCCGTCGCTGCTCTATTTAGGCAGCGAGTGCAAAGTCATTTGTGGCACTTGTGTGTGCTCCGCCAGTTTTACGAGTTAGCAGAAGCTCGGCATGCAGCACAAGCTATCCCAATCCCCGTCGAAGCCATGTCGCCCCCATGTCAAAGAACAATAAACTTTAATTATGCTTTGTAACTTACTATTACAAAATAATTATTATTTCAATATTGTCAAGGCCGCCGCATCCGGCGGATATATGGAGAGTTTACACTACTTTCGTGGATATATACAGGATCAGAATCGCCTCTTCATCGCCTTTTCCATCTCCCTGTCCGCTTCCCTCTTCTTTATATCGTCCCTTCTGTCTATGACCTTTTTACCCTTTCCCAGGGCGAGATCGACCTTCGCCTTGCCCCGCTTGAAATAGATCTTGAACGGGATGAGGGTGTATCCCCTTATGATCGTCTTGCCCATGAGCCTGGCGATCTCCCGCTTGTTGAGGAGGAGCTTCCTTTCCCTGCGCGGGTCGTGGTTGAGTATGTTGGCCTTCTCGTAAGGGGCTATGTAGCTGTTTACGAGGAAGACCTCCTCGTCCCTTATCATGGCGAAGCTCTCCTTTATGCTCGCCTGGTTCTCGCGGAGCGATTTCACCTCGGAGCCCTTGAGCTCGATGCCGGCCTCGTAGTTCTCCTCTATGACGTAATCCCTCTTTGCCCTCGGGTGAGTGCAGACGACCTTTTCCATTTTTTTAATATAATGTCTAAGCGGAGGAAATCAACACACGTAGCGTGCTCTATGGTTCCTTCTTAACTCCTCTGCCTGCCTCACCTGCATCACCTCCCTTCGACTCCGCTCAGGACAGGCCCGGCGAGATACCATTGGACGGCAGATAACTAGGAAGCCCGGGACAGACTAGCCGTGTGATACCCTATTGATCTTCCATTTTCCCTTCTCTCGTCTAAAAACGTTGGTTGCCCTGATATTAACTTTTTCCGGCTTTCCGTTTATGCAACTTGGTCCGCTCTCTCAACGACGGTTATCCCAATTTCATCGCCCGCCGTGACATGCATGTCTTCCGGTTCGACCTTGCCTCCCTACCTAAGTGCAGCCTGGTCCTCCCAGATTTCGGACCGCTTCCCAACCGACTAGGATTCCACCGTTAGCGGCCCATATGAATAACGTCATCTGCGTGCACCAAAGTTCTATCAGGGACTAATCCACCTCCCCACATGAATCCCGCGATGCATAAAACTGTTCGGCTGCCGTTCTTACTTCTTCCTCATTTTCCGCCGAATAAGAAAATTGGACATTCCGAAGGGAAAAGGCAAAAGCAATAATGCTTACTTTTGAAATCCAACACATTTTAATTCCACTCATATTGACCTCCTTACATTCGGAATTGAAAACAATGCAATCATATCATGTACCCCGCACCCCTTTTGTCAAGCCCGGTTTAGGTCGGATTTATGAGGATAGCAATTAAAAAAAAGGAGCCGAAGCCCCCACACTCAAATTCCTCTTACTATCCAGCATAAGCGTCACAGGACCCCAATTGACGAAATGCACGTCCATCATGGCGCGGAACCTGCCGGTTTCCACATTTACTCCCGCGCTCCCTGATCTCACCACAAAGAGCTCGTATAGTCTCCTCGGCTACCTCGGGAGGGGCTGCCTTTGTCGAAAAACGGCCGCCTCCCCCTTCCTGCAGTCGCCGTAGAGAGCGTGAACTGGGAGACGAGCCAGCACCTCGCCGCCCGTGTCCGTTACGGAAGGTCCATCTTCCCCTCCGGGTCCTCGAATATGCGAAGGCACATAATCTTCTCCGCAAGATATCTCGCCAGCATGTCCTAACTCCGTCTCGTCCTTCCCCGCCCCGAGAAGAACGAGCATACCCTCCCCTATCCGGCCTACGGTCTCGCCATCGACCTCCACCCTCGCCTCTTTTACACGCTGTATTACGGCTCGCAAGATTTTTTCCGGATCGAATGTCTCGGATTACTATATAGCGATGTAATTCAGGCAGCCGCGCTTCTTTTTCTAATGGCCATAAATCCTACTTATCTGCGCAAGAATCAGAGCCATGGCAATCAGCCCCCACTCTGATAGCGTCGGATGTTTCAGAATCGCCTAAAAACTAAAAATACAGGCTCATCCAGGCCGCCGCCGCTGGCGAATACATCTATGAAAGCGCCAGTATCGCCGTTATACCTGAGGACTTGGTCGTTATTTGCGCTTGCTACGTATAGATTGCCGATGGGCCCGAGGACGAGATCAATAGGCGCGTCCGGGGCCGGCTTCCCGCTGTTACCGCTTGCTACGTATAGATTGCCGTCGGGTCCGAAGACGAGACCAGTAGGCGAATCCAGACCGCCGCCGCTGGCGAATGCGGCTATGAAAGCGCCTGTCGCACCGTTGTACCTAAGGACTTGGTCGTTATTTGCGCTTGCCACGTATAGATTGCCGTCGGGTCCGAAGACGAGACCAAAAGGTGCATCCAGGCCGCCGCCGCTGGCGAATACATCTATGAAAGTGCCTGTCGCGCCGTTATACCTAAGGACTTGGTCGCTACCTGTGCTTGCTACGTATAAATTGCCGTCGGCCCGAAGACGAGACCCCGAGGCGCATCCAGGCCACCGCTCCCCGCTGTTACGAATGCGTCCGTGAAAGCGCCAGTTGTGCCGTTATACCTAAGGACCTGGTTATTGCCTAGGCTTACTACGTATAAGCTGCCGTCGGGCCTGAAGACGAGACCCTCAGGCGCATCCAGGCCGCCGCTCCCCGCCGTTACGAATGCGTCTGTGAAAGCGCCAGTAGCGCCGTTATACCTGAGGACTTGGGAGCTGTTAAAGCTGGTAACGTATAGTTCCTGCGAATTCGCTTTATTGCCGGATAATATAAAAGATAATAAAAGCAGCAAAAGCATAAACGTCGCCGTATATACTGCTCTCGCGAGTTTCATCTTCCAGTCCTCCAACACCAATATTTTATCGTATCCTGCCGTAAGTAGAGGTTTATCCCCAATCTAGCACAATACAGGGAATAAAACAATCTGGGGAAATACGTATGAGAATATCATGTGTATGTACCGCTCCATGTTTGTAAAGCTCGGTTTAAGCTGGATTTGTGGTGATCGCAATTAAACAAGAGGAGCCATAGCTCTCTGCTAAAACTCTTTCCTGCTATCCAGCATAAGCGTCACAGGACCCCAATTGACCAGATGCACGTCCATCATGGCGCGGAACCGGCCTGTCTCCACCTTCGCTCTCCGCTCCCTCAGCTCGCTCAACGAACAGCTCGTAGAGCCTCTCGGCTATCTCGGGAGGGGCTGCCTTGTCGAACGACGGCCGCCGCCCCTTGGCCGCATCGCCGTAGAGCGTGAACTGGGAGACGACCAGCACGCCGCCGCCCACCTCCGCCAGCCCGAGGTTCATCTTCCCCTCGGCGTCGCTGAAGAGCCGGAGGCCCACCACCTTCTCCGCGAGATACCCGGCGTCCTCTTCGGTATCGTCCTTCCCCGCCCCGAGAAGAATGAGCATACCCTCCCCTATCCGGCCCACGACCTCGCCTTCGACCTCCACCCTC
>CAVWAZ010000020.1:0-5283 GCA_963752995.1 uncultured delta proteobacterium | reverse complement strand
TGGTATGCATCCCCCAGGCGGGAAAAGTGACCTCGCTGAACGCCTCCGTCTCTGCCGGGATTTTGATTTATGAAATTTTGAGACAGAGAAACATTTATAAAACGGGATAGTATCACCTCAATTCCATCCCCTGATTATTGATTCCCTCCTTTTTTTTAATTCCCTCTCCCCAGCGTGGGAAACTGCTTCGAGTGAGCGAGAAGCAGGTCGCTCCCGCAACAAATGCAGTAGAGATGCTCAATTCCGATTCGATGATGCCTGAGCCAAAATAGGAAGGGTGAGGGGGTACATCAATTATCAGCCAGTCATTGGCGCGGCGCGAAGTAAAGCGCGGCAATCTCATCCTTCATTCTTTTAAGGGGAAATAGAACGTGATGTTAAATCGTAGTATATTCAATAGATGGAGAAAGAACCGAAAGACGAACACAGTGAAGAAGACGTAAGCGAAGAATCCATAAACCACTTGATCGAACACCGTATCCCCTGGCTACTCATCGGGCTCTTGGGCGGGCTACTCGCCACACTAATCGTTTCCAAATATGAGAAAATCATCGCCTCCGACGTGAGGCTCGCCTTCTTCATCCCGGTCATCGTCTATCTGAGCGACGCCGTCGGCACGCAGACAGAGACCATATACGTGCGGGCGCTTTCCAATTCCAGGAAGAAGATTTCATTCGCGAAATACATTTTAAAGGAAAGCCTTGTGGGGATGGGCCTGGGTTTGATATCAGGGACGATTTTAGGGGTCTTCGCGACCTACTGGCTTAAATCCTCCATGATCGGTATCACGATTGGGCTGACGATGCTATCAATCTTACCCTTGCGCCAATATTAGCTGTGATAATTCCGAATATCTTCTATAAGAGGCACGCAGACCCCGCCCTGGGTGCGGTTCCCGTCGCGACGATCATTCATTATTGATAAGCCTGCTCGTCTACTTTCTGATAGCCAGCGTTTTTCTTTTGTAATTGACAGAACAATAGACCGGATTTATTTATTCGAGACAATTACTCGATGGAGGTGAAGGTTATATCGTTATCGATCTAAAGCTCCCCCATCATTTTCCTAAACTCTTCCTCGCTCAGTACCTGAATCCCGAGCGATACAGCCTTATCGTACTTCGATCCCGGATCGGTTCCTGCGACGACGTAGCTCGTCTTCTTCGTGACCGATGAAGTCGCACGCCCGCCGTGCTGGGCGACGAGCCTCTCGGCCTCGTCCCTGGTCATGGATTCGAGCGAACCCGTAAATACGAACACCTGTCCCTTGAGCTTGTCGCTCACCGCCGCTTTCTTTTTGTGCTGTATCTTCACGCCTGAGTCGAGCATCTTTTTTATGAGCTGCCTGTTCTGTTTGAGACTGAAGAAATGCACGATGCTGTCCGCTATCTCCGTGCCGATCGTGTGTATGTCCATAAGCGCTTCGACAGTAGTATCCATGAGCGCGTCTATGTCGTGGAAGTTCTCGGCCAATATCTGCGCCACCCTCTCGCCCACGTGCCTTATGCTGAGCGCATTGATAAACCTGTCGAACGGGACCTTCTTGCTCTTTTCTATCTCGGCCTCGAGGTTAGTCGCCGATTTCTCAGCGAAACGTTCTAACGGCTGCAAATCTTCCTTCTTCAGATAAAAAATATCAGCCGGGTCTTTTATCAGCCCCTCCGCCAGAAGCTGCTCGACTATCTTCTCGCCGAGCCCCTCGATGTCAAACGCCCTCCTCGACGCGAGGTGTATTATCCTCCCCTTGAGCTGTGCCGGGCACGAGAGGTTAGGACAGTAGTAATATGCGCCTTCCTTTTCGACGGGCGTCCCGCATGACGGGCACTTCTCTGGCATCCTGAACTCTTTTTCCTTCCCCGTCCTCTTCTCGACGATCGGCATGACGACTTCGGGTATCACGTCGCCGGCCCTCTCAACCAATACAGTGTCCCCGATCCGTATGTCCTTCGCCCTGATTATGTCGTCCGTGTGGAGAGAGGCGCGTTTTTATCGTTATCCCGCCGATACCGACGGGCTCGAGCTCCGCGACCGGCGTGAGGAGTCCGACGCGTCCCACCTGGACGATGATGTCCTTGATTTTGGTCGTTCCTTGTCTCGGTTTGAACTTATACGCAATATTCCATCTCGGGTGTTTCGCGGTCGTTCCGAGCTCCTTCTGATAGTCCCTCCTGTTCACCTTAAGCACTATCCCGTCCGCCTCGTAGGGGAGGCTGTCCCTCGCCCCTTCGAGCTCCTTCTGATACGATATGGCCGCGTCTATATTTTCGCAGAGCATTATGTGGTCTTCCACCTTGAAGCCCCATTCGCGGAGTCCCTCGACGAGATCCCATTCCGTTCCGATCTCTATCCCCCTCACTTCGCCCACTCCCCATCCGTAGAATGTGAGGGGCCTCGAAGCCGTAATGCCCGAATCGAGCTGCCTGATCGCCCCTGACGCAGCGTTCCGGGGATTGGCGAAGAGGGGCTCCCCGGCCTCCGCCAGCTCCCTGTTCAATTTTCTGAACGCCTCGATCGGGTATAGCACCTCCCCCCTATCTCTATCAATTCGGGCATCCGGTGCTTACCTTTGAGCCTGAGGGGGATCGAGTTGATGGTCTTTAGATTGTTAGTAACGTCCTCCCCCACGAGACCGTTCCCGCGTGTCGCCCCTCTCGTGAACAGCCCGTTCTCGTATGTGAGCGAGGCCGACACCCCGTCGAACTTGGGCTCTGCGACGTATTCGATATTTCCATCCGTCAGGAGGAGCCTCTTCACCCTTTTGTCGAACTCATACGCCCCCTCTATCGACGATATGTTGTCTATGCTAGTCATCGGGGCGATGTGACTCACCGATGAAAACCCCTCGGCTACCCACCCCCCGACACGCTGTGTGGGGGAGTCGGGTTTTACGAGATCGGGGAATTCGGCTTCGAGCTCCTTTAACTCGGTCAGCATCTCGTCGAATTCGTAGTCGGATATTTCAGGGCTGTTCTTGATGTAATAGAGATAGTTATGGTATTCGAGCTCTTTCGAAAGCTTCTCTATTCTTTTTCCGGCTTCTTTTTTCGTGAGTTTCATTCTTTAATCATCCTGAAACGCGGAACCCGCGCTCGTATACACTTCCGAAGCACTCCTCTGCCTTCCCCAACATTGAATCTCCTCTCCCCAGCGTGGGAGAGGATTAAGGTGAGGGGGGTACCTAATTCAATAATTCAAATAAAACCCGTTCACCCTGAGCTTGTCGAACTATCGAAGGGCCGAAGGATGTCATTCCCGCGGAAGCGGGAATCCACACACAATGTGTGTTTCTATGATCCTTCCCGACCTCCTCCTCCTAAAGCGGCAATCACGGCATTTCAATTGTCAGCGGCGACTCGCCGCCCCATCTCCTTTAGCCTCTCCCATTAATTCCTTATACGGAAGCGCGTTCAGCACGTCCTTTTTCCGGACCCACCCCTCCTGGCCGTACCCACTCCGTACTTCATGAATAAGGACTGGTCCGTGCTGTCGCGGGCGTCTGTCGAAATAATTATCTTTACGCCCGCGTCGACCGCCTTTCTCGCGTTCAGGTCATTCAGGTCGAGCCTCGGGTAAGAGCCGTTCACTTCGAGCGCCTTCCCGTATTCGAGCGCGGCCTCTATCACGAGGTCTATGTCCACGTCGTACGGGTCCCTTTCACCCAGGAGCCTTCCTGTGGGATGACCTATGGCATGGACGTAAGGGTTCTTTACGGCCCTTATTATACGGTTCGTCATGGTCACCCTGTCCATCTTAAAGCCGCTGTGTACGGATGCGATAACGACGTCGAGCTCCTTAAGCACGTTGTCCGGGTAGTCGAGCGTCCCGTCGCTCTTTATATCGACTTCAGTCCCCATCAGGACTTTGATGTTTTTGTTCTTCTTGGCCGCAGACTCGAGCTCCTTTTGCTTCGCCCTCAGCCTCTCTATGGAGAGGCCGTTCGCGATAGTTTGAGACGGCGAATGGTCCGTTATAGCGATGTACTCGTATCCGAGCCTGCGGGCGCTTTCGGCCATCTCCTCGATCGTCGCCGTGCCGTCGCTCCATTTCGTATGGGTGTGCAGGTCGCCTCTTATATCGCCCTGCTCGATGAGGTCCGGGAGTTTTCCTTCGAACGCCGCCTCGATCTCGCCCCTGTCCTCTCTCAATTCGGGGGGTATATCGGGCAGGCCGAGCGTCTTGTACATCTCCTTCTCGGTCCCGCCGGCTATCATCTTCTCGCCTTTATATACGCCGTACTCGTTTATCTTGAGGCCCTTCTTCGTGGCGAGGGTTCTCAGCTTTACGTTGTGCGCCTTCGACCCCGTAAAGTACAGGAGCGCCGCGCCGTAGGACTCGGGCCCACGACCCGGAGGTCCGCCTGCATTCCTTCCTTGAGGATTACGCTCCCCTTCGTGCTGCCGGATGCGAGCACGTCCTTTACGAATTTCATTCCGGTGAACGCATCCACAACGGCCTCGGTGTTGTCGGAGATAGTCAGTATATCCATATCCCTCACTGTTTCCCTCATCCTCCTTATCGAGCCCGCGAGTATCGTCCCCTCCGTCCCCGGTATCTTTGCGATCGCGCTCACGACACCCTCCGCGAGCGGCACGCTACCCCGAGGAGCGTCCTCTCCTTGCTCTCCCTGAATATCTCGACCCCTCTCTTTAATGTCCTCGTCCGATCTTTTTCTTCCCCATCCCCCTGAACTTCAGTATTTCTTCACCGCCGAGCGCCTTCTCGAGGCCGGCGAGGTTCCTGACGTTGAGCTCCTTAAATAGAAGCGAGAGCGTCTTGGGCCCGAGGCCCAGAATACGGAGGAGATCGACGAGATCGAGAGGCACCTTTTCCTTGAGCTTCTCGTACTCCTTGATCTTACCGGTCTTGATATACGCATCGATCTTCTCGGCCAGGTCCTTTCCGACGCCGGGTATCTCCGCCAGCTCGTCGCGGGCGGCAACGTCCTCTATGTCCTCTCCAAGGTCGAGTATGTTCTCGGCGGCGTTCCTGTAAGCCCTTACCTTGAACGGGTTCTCGCCGAGTACGTTCAGCATATCGGACATATGCCCGAATATTTCCGCAATTTCATTATTCTTGCTGATGCCTATTCAATTATACCTTCGAGAGGAGTATGAATAATAGCATTTTCAGGCCCTGATTTTTAGCGTATAACAATCTCTGAATAGCGCCCGGAGCACCTTATATCGGGCAGTACGGATCTGAAATAAATTCGATGTGTATTCGGTTCCGGGATTTAATTCCGGGACCAAAGGATTGAGGGAATACATTTTCGGCTAGAGCGTGT
>CAVWAZ010000019.1:0-5087 GCA_963752995.1 uncultured delta proteobacterium | reverse complement strand
GAATTTATTTCAGCATCTCGTCCTTTCGTATTTCAATCCTTTAAGAATTAAACGCTTTCCTCCGCCTCACCGCGAAGAACACCCCGATCAGCGCCAATCCCCCCGCCGCAGGTATCATCCCCCACTCGGAGAGGGTGGGTATGGCCGAAACCCTCCTGTTCGTGAACGTGCAGGTTGTCTGGCCCTGACTATTGCATTCAATGCTTGCGCCGTCTTCGAAGATCGTGATACCAATGCCCGGAACGCTCTCACAATCTATGTCCGACGAGCTTCCATCCCTCAAGAGGCTCCTCAATAACCTCCATGCCCTGACCGGGATCCAAGCCGAACGCAAGACATCTCGAGTTGGCAGCCAAGGTCGAATGCGTTAACCGACCCGCCGCGTATATCGATTAAAGGAAAGAAGACCAGATTCATCCTCCGACTCCGGGACCGGCAAGCTGGGGAGCGCTTTTACAAATTGTCTACAATACAGGGTGGCTGGGCGCTCGCGATGTCGTGAAACGACGGAAGCAAGAAAAGTCCCAATACAGAAAGCGCGAATACATAAAACGGTAAAGCTTTATGTGTGTACGGATTCATATATTCATCCTCCTTCAGGTTATTAAGATATATATCGATTTTACAATACACCGGGGGAATTAACAACAGAATGTTCAACTTTCACGGCCCCGATGTGGGATCCCTTTTTTCCCACTCCGGTCATTCCGGAACCGTTTCCAATAAAAAAGCCCCTTCCCCCACTCGGGAGGAAGAGGCTTTAAATTTTCAGTCATCCTGAGCTCGACTCAGGATCTCATCTTTTAATTTTTATAATTCCCTTCTTACGCAGCCTTGGCCCTTCTTCTTAAAGCGAAGAACACCCCGATCAGCGCGAGTCCCCCCGCCGCCGCTATCATGCCCCACTCGGAAAGGGTCGGGATGTTCGATATGCTCCCTCTCACGTTCGTGAACGTACAGGTAATTTCGCTGGGTTGGATACAGTCGAGTGCGACCCCGTGCTCGATAGGTGTGACATTTACGCCGACAGCATCGCTGCACTCGACGTCGGAAAGCAGCCAGCCCGGGAAGAAGTCTTCGACGATTTCGATACCCGCACCATTGTCGATACCGCCGACGGTGCACTTGGCGTTGGCAGCTAATTCGAATGATTCAATCTCAGTTTCAAATATGGCTGTGAAGGGGAAAAAAACCAGCTCTTCCTCGGATTGAGGCACCGGAAGCTCGGGAGCGCTCTTACAGAATATCAACGTACATTGTTGCGCGCTGGCGCTGTAATTGAGCGACGGAATCAGCAGCACAGCCGCGACCAACAGAATAAAAACATAAACCGGTAAAACGTTGCGCATGTACGAATTCATATATTCATCCTCCATTAAGATTGAATTTAGCCCAATTATACAAGAATCACGGGGATTGAGCAATTGAGTCACGTAACGACCGCCTTGCCATCCCTCTCCCGGATGTTAGCCTTTAATTAGAGGTGACTCTACATGCCCAAATCCAAGACACTCTTCATCGTCCGTCACGCGAAATCGAGCTGGGACGAAGCCGGGCTCGAGGACAGGGACAGGCCCCTTAACGAAAGGGGCAAGGAAGAAGCGCCCAAGATGGGGAAGCATCTGGCCGGATATTCCGTCAAGCCCGAGCTAATCACTTCGAGCCCCGCGGTGCGCGCCCTCAAGACCGCCGAGAAGATAGCGAAGGAAATCGGTTTTAAGAAATCGGACGTGGTGGTGGACGAGGGGATCTATACCTTCAACGGGGGCAGCCTGATGGACGTGGTGAAAGGGTTCGACGACAAATACAAGTCCGTTATGATGGTCGGCCACAACCCCGCAATCACTTCCTTCGCGAACGAGATCTCGAACGCCGGAATAGACAACATCCCCACGTGCGGTGTGGTGCTCCTCGAATTCGACGCCCGTAAATGGAAGGACGTCGGAAAGGGCGGGGGCAGGCTCCTCGAATTCGACTACCCGAAAAAGCTCTGGGGCAGGGCTTGAAATTTCCACCCGCCCCTGTATAAATTCCCCTGAATCGGATTAACCGAAATGGAATACTCGACCCCCGACCTCTGCGACCTCTATCCCGCGCTCGTCCGCATAGCCGAGCCCGTATTCAGGAATTACGGAGGCAGGCGCTCCTTCGGCGGCGAGGTCGTCACCATCAAGTGCTTCGAGGACAATTCGTTCGTAAAGGAAACGGCAGGCAAGCCGGGGCGCGGCAAGGTAATGGTCGTCGACGGCGGCGGCTCGGTGAGAAAGGCCCTCCTCGGGGACCTCATCGCGGAGGCCGCATTCAAGAACGGGTGGGAGGGGTTGATCATATACGGCGCCGTGAGGGACGTGGAAGCGATCGAGAGCCTCGACCTGGGCGTCATGGCGCTCGCGTCGATACCGCTCAAGACCGAGAGGAAGGGTGCGGGGGAGTCGGACGTACCGGTGACCTTCGCCGGCATAACTTTCAGCCCCGGCGAGTACGTCTACGCCGACGGCACGGGGATCATTGTATCCGCAGAGGCTCTCAGGATGCCTGGCGGGTGACACACACAAGTGTGTTTTGATTCTCTACGCATCCTACCGAATTTCTTTCCCCCTGAATCCCCCAATCGCGGAAAATGCGTATCTCCGCGGCGAATCGCACCCCGTTCGTCCTCAGTTCAATCGAACGACGGAGCTTTTCCTCTCCCGACATTACAGAATTTGCGTTAAGAAAATCGATTGTACGAGCGTTAAAAATCTTCCACGGGCTGGGGTGGAATTGGAAGATTTAGCGAGTACATGAGATTTTTAGCAAATTATGTAGTCGGATGATTTTTGCTTCTTTGTATCTAGACAAAGAAGAGAATAAATTTTTGCCGTTTTCTTGCTTAGTCCTTCCCTTCTTTTCATCAAGGAAAAGAAGAAATAAATATCTTGCCTTTTCCTTGCCTTTGTCATTCCCGACACCGATCGGGAATCCAGTCCTTTCAAAATAACGAATCGCGGCTGGAAGCCGCTCCTACTATGGGGGTGTAAATCCAGTGGGGGAGGCATATCCCGCCCCGCTCCCGCAATGCCCCAGCATATCCCCGGCTACCCACGCCGCTCCCCCGTTAAAATCTATTGATAATAATTTAAAAATAATCTACAATGAAGACAGCAAGGACCTTTCACCATTAATCTATATCAGACGATGATGACTGAGACCAGAGCGGAGGAGCAATGAAACTTCTACTCATTAACCCGAGATTCCCGGAGAGCTTCTGGAGCTTCAAATGGGCCGTCGATAACATCATGCCCAGGGATGTAAGGACGATAAACCCGCCCCTCGGACTCGCCACGCTGGCCGCCCTCAGCCCCCCCGATTGGGAAATCGAAATAATAGACGAAAACATAGAGACCATACCGCTTAACCCCGTAGCCGACGTCATAGGCATCTGCGGCATGGGGGTGCAGTTCCAGAGGCAAAAGGAGCTTCTCAGGTTCTACAGGAACAGGGGTTACTACGTCGTGGCAGGCGGAAGCTACGCCTCGCTCTGCCCGGAGTACTTCGAGACCCTCGCCGACACGGTAGTCGCCGGAGAGGCCGAATACATATGGAAAAAGTTCTGTACGGACTACGACAACGGCTCCACGCAAAAGCTCTACAAGGAATGCGAAGAGGTCTCGCTCGAGGATTCCCCCACGCCCAGGTTCGACCTGCTCAAGCTCGACAAGTACCAGGCGGTGAGCCTCCAGTTTTCGAGAGGGTGCCCGTACCGCTGCGAGTTCTGCGACATCATAGTCATGTTCGGCCGGAAGCCGCGCGTGAAGGCGTTCGATCAGGTGGGGAGGGAGCTCGACGAGCTCCGGAAGCTGGGCGTCACGAACGTATTCTTCGTAGACGACAACCTCATCGGGAACAAGCCCGTCGCAAAGAAGCTCATGGCTTACCTGAGGGACTACCAGAAGGAGCACGGCTACCAATTCCTCTTCGGCACCGAGGCGTCGCTCAACATAGCGCAGGACGACGAGCTGCTCGACCTCTTCAGGCAGGCCAATTTCGGATGGGTATTCATAGGCATAGAGTCCCCGGACGAGGGGAGCTTGAAGGAGACGCTCAAGTTCCAGAACACGAGAGGCAACATTCTCGATTCCATAAGGCACGTATATTCATACGGCATAGAGGTGCTGGCGGGCTTCATCATAGGGTTCGACAACGATACCGTCCGCACGTTCGACCTCCAGTATAATTTCATCCAGAATTCGGGCATACAGGCGGCGATGATCGGGCTCCTGACGGCGGTACCGAAAACCCCGCTCTACGAAAGGCTCGAAAAGGACGGCCGTCTCATAAAGGACGCGAGCGGGACGGACAACACCAAGCTCGGCACGAACCTCATACCCAAGCAGATGACCTACGAGGAGATGGTGGACGGCTACCGCGAGCTATACTTCAGGCTCCTCGACGACCGCACCATCGCGGACCGGATTTTAAACAAAACAACTTATCTGAAGGACCCGCTCTTCAGGAGCACTTACGGCATCGCCGAACAGGCGCGCTCGCTCGGGAGGTTCATAATGAACGGCATCGTACCCGGCGGCCTGCCCAGGGCATATCAATTCCTGAGGACGTTCCCCTTCACGAACCCCGGTATGATACCCCTCGTCATACAGGACTGGACCATCGGCATATCGATGAGGAACTACGTCGACCGTCATTTCGCGAGGGTCACGGACGAACAGGCGAGCCTCGCCAAAAACCACCTGGCCACGTTCGAGCTGTCGTTCGGGCGCTACCTCGACAGGGGCGTGCTCGAGGTCTCCCTCGAAAGGGTCCGGAACGCCGCGCACAACCTTTCTATATCCATAAAGGGCATGCTCGACGTGGACTTCTTCGACAGCGTCGGGACGCACCTGGAGAGCGTGCTCAGGGATACACCCTCGTCCGTCACGCTCAAGATCGAGGAGATCCACGATACCGAGCGCCAGCACCTCCACAGGCTCTTCGACCGCCTCTCGCGCCACGGGGACAGGATATACATAGCGGTAAACGAAAAGCTCCGCGACAAGGTGCATATCGATTCCTCGGTGTTCAACCTCGTTCTCGAAGGGTAAGGGGGC
>CAVWAZ010000018.1:0-4650 GCA_963752995.1 uncultured delta proteobacterium | reverse complement strand
CGAGATGTCTTGCGTTCGGCTTGGATCCCGGTCAGGGCATGGAGGTTATTGAGGAGCCTCTTGAGGGATGGAAGCTCTCGGACATAGATTGTGAGAGCGTTCCGGGCATTGGTATCACGATCTTCGAAGACGGCGCAAGCATTGAATGCAATAGTCAGGGCCAGACAACCTGCACGTTCACGAACAGGAGGGTTTCGGCCATACCGACCCTCTCCGAGTGGGGGATGATAGCGGCGGCGGGGGGACTGGCGCTGATCGGAGTGTTCTTCGCGGTGAGGCGTAAGAGAAGAGCGCAGGCTGCGTAAGAAGTGAATTAAAAGATGAGATCCTGAGTCGAGCTCAGGATGACTGAAAATTTAAAGCCTCTTCCTCCCGAGTGAGGGAAGGGGCTTTTTTTTATTGGAAACGGTTCCGGAATGATTGGAGTGGAAAAAAAGGGATCCCACATCAGGGCCGTGAAAGTTGAACATTCTGTTGTTAATTCCCCCGGTGTATTGTAAAATCGATACATATCTTAATAACTTGAAGGAGGATGAATATATGAAACTGTACATACATAGGGCTTTGCCGTTTTACGTATTCGCGCTTTCTGTATTGGGACTTTTGCTTATTCCGTCGTTTTATGATACCGCGGTAGCACAGCCGGACTGCGGCGTAACAATTTGTAAAAGCGCACCCCAGCTGCCGCCCGATGAATCCGAGGACGATTTGGTTTTCTTTCCTTTCACCGAAATACGCGGAGGGTCCGTTAACGAATTTTCCCTGGCTGCCAACTCACGTTGTACGGGGGCCGGCCTCAATACCGGCGAGAGCGATGAGATTATTGAGGATCCCTTCGAAGGATGGGAACTCGTAGATATAGATTGCGATGGAGACCCGGGCATAGTCATTACGCTCATCGAGAACGGCGTGAGCGCCCATTGTCAGTCTCAGGGTTTCACAACCTGCACGTTCACGAACAGGAGGGTTTCGACCGTACCGACCCTCTCCGAGTGGGGGATGATAACTGCGGCGGGGGGACTCGCGCTGATCGGGGTGTTCTTTGCGGTAAGGCGGAGGAAAGCGTTTAATTCTTAAAGGATTGAAATACGAAAGGACGAGATGCTGAAATAAATTCAGCATGACATAATATGTGAGCCCCTTTCCTCCATCACGGAAGAAAGGGGCTTTTGTGCTTTAGCCGGTACTGCTTCCTCAACCTCCTGTAGGAGCGGCTTCCAGCCGCGAATGACATAGATAAAGAAAAGGCAAGATATTTATTTCTTCTTTTCCTTGATGAAAAGAAGCAAAAATCACACACGTAGTGTGGATTATGAAAAGACCGCACATAATTTGCTAAAAATCTCATGTTGAAGCTAAAATCTTTCAAATGGACAGCTGAAAGATTTTTATACGCTTAAACACGCGATTTTCTTAACGCAAATTCTGTAATGTCGGAAACAATCACCCTTCGACAAGCTCAGGGTGAACGGGTTTGACTCAGCAGGGGTTGTTAGAGACCGTATGCCCGCGGGTGCTCACCCGCCGCAAATTCTGTAATGTCGGGGAAGAAAAAAAGACGAGATTGGCTCCGGTCATTGGTTGAGCAGAGGAGATTCAGTAGAATCATATACGAGCGCAGGTTCTGCGCTGCCTACGACCAGGGCTCCTGGTAATAGTAGACGAAGTTGGCGACGGAGGGCCTCTCCGTCCAGCCGAGCTTCTTGTAGAAGCCGGTTTTGTACGAGAGCTTTTCCTTGCCGTTCGTGAGCATGAGCCTCATGCAGCCCCTTCGCTTACCCTCATCGATGACGCGCTCGACGAGCGCCTTCCCGACCCCCAGGCCGCCCGAGGTGGGGCTTACGAACACGTCCGAGACGTATCCCTCCATGCTCCCAAGCATGATGAACGGGACCCAGTGGACGTTGAGAAAGCCGATAACCGTATCGTCTTTATCGGAGGCGACTATAATGGAATGTCCCTCGCCGTCCCTGACGCAGTGCTCGATCAGCTTTTCGATAGGCCCCGCAACCTCCTCAAGCGGAAGCGCGTTCCTCCTCTCGGACCATCCGATCTCCCTCAATATCTCGGCCATGCGGAGCGCGTCCCCGGCCCTGGCTTCTCGGATAGTTACATCTGGCATTGGAATCTCCGGTTTCGAGGATTTGTGACTTATAGATCAATACTAAACTATATGGTCAAACCGGCACGTTCGGTATAGGGGCGCATAAATAACCGGCAACACAGAGAGATTGTAAGTAATTCTTGTTTCTGTTAAAATTAAGTTCGTAATTGATTATTTTTCCTGAATAATTCCGGTTCCCGGAGGAGGATGAGAGATGTCCCGCGACAAATTCGGTTACATACTATACCCATACCTGAAGCTCCTTTTTCTCTGCTTGTTATTTAATGCCGTGTTTTTTCTCTCCTCCGGCGCGTTTGCGATAAGCCCTTTAATGGAGGACACGGATGCCCCGCCCGCCGTGTCGGTGCCTCCCGACACTTTGTGGAACCAGTCGGATAATATAGCTTCTTCCGACATTTCCTCCCAGGACTTCACGGATGGGGGGGGATCACTCAATCAATATGATTCACGCGCGGCGGACGATTTCCTCGTGCCGGAAGGGTTTTTCTGGGTTATAGACACTGTTAGGGCATTCGGGGCGTTCGACGAAACTACCCCTGACCTCATAGATTCCGTCGACGTAGTTTTTTTCGTGGACAAGGACGGCCTGCCGGGTCAATTAGTAGCCCAATGTGTTTATGACGATGTATCTCCGGATGATTTAACGAATCCGGAGTTTACCATAAATCTCCCGCATACGTGCCTGCTCCAGCCCGGCATATACTGGGTCTCGGTCCGGGCGAACATAGGCTTCATTCAGAACGGGCAGTGGTTCTGGTTCGAAAGGACCGTACAGACGCTCAGTCCTTTCGTCTGGGAGAACCCGGGCGACGGGTTCAGCACCGGATGCGTACGGTTCACGCCGGCCCAGGCCGATTGCGGCGCCGACTTCCCGGACCTCGTTTTTCAGATCATCGGTCAGGAGTTCTCCATAGTAAGGCCAATTCCTACCCTTAATGAATGGGGGATGATAGCGGCCGCGGTAATGCTTGGATTCGCCGGGTTAGGCGCATTCTACGTAAGAAGAAAGGGTATTCAAGCCTGAACCGCCTGTAGGGCCGTGAAACATTATCACCCGCCGTATCCCTAACGGCCGCCCCGGCTGTCATAACGCGCTGTCTAAAATAATTGTGAAAACGGAGAGACAGTGTGGTATTTTTTTGAATCGTATGTGCTTTAAAGGAATCTAAACGTACGAGCATTACAAATCGGTTAAATAACAGGAGGCTTTACATATGAGAACCGCAAAAGGTATTTTGGCCGTACTTATCGCCGTAGTTTCGATGGGGTTCGCCGACGTTAGAGAATCGCGCGCCGAGGCCGCCGCATACGTGATCGACCCCGATCATTCGCAGGTCATCTTCAAGGTAAAACACATGGGAATAAGCACCGTCACGGGCAGGTTCGACCTGATAGAAGGGTCATACTCTTTCGACGACGCGGACATTAGCAAATCGAGCGTGGATACGACCATCACCGCGGCGAGCATTAATACGAACAAGCAGAAGCGGGACGACCACCTGAAATCCCCGGACTTCCTCGACGTCGCCAAGAATCCGACGATAACCTTCAAGAGCAAGGAAGTTAAGAAGGGCAACGGGGACGATTTCACTATTATCGGCGACCTTACGATAAACGGCGTTACGAAGCAGGTCGAGCTCGACGCCGAGTACGGCGGCAAGGCCCAGGACCCGATGGGGAACGAGCGCACGGCGTTCACCGCCGAGACGGAGATAGACAGGAAGGACTTCGGCATTACGTGGAACAAGACTCTCGACTCGGGCGGCCTCGTGGTCGGGGACGACGTGAAGATAGAGCTTGAGGTAGAGGGGATTAGAAAGAAGGGGTAAGTATCCAACCTATTAAAATATAACGGCAGGGGCGGATTGAATAAACGCCTCTGCCTGAAAAAATTTACTGCACTTTAATTTCCTCGTCCGTCTTCTCTTTAAGATCCGTTTCCGTAATAACGGCGGCGCCGGTCCCGCAAATTCCCTCGGGCTCGGGGACGTTCCGTTTGACCTCGACTGCGGTTTCCTTAACCGATATATCGCCGAGAACGAGCGAAGACTCGACCCTGACGAGGTCTTCGGTAATGCATGTCCTGGCCCCTTCGCCGAGCTCCCATTCGGTGCACTTCTCCCCGCCCACTGTCTCTCCCCACCCGCTTCGCACCCGAGTTCGTCATGAGCTCCTTCGTAAACTCCGCGGGGTCCTTGCCTTTGATGCGATTGTAGATTTCCGGGAACACCGGGCTTTTGACCTTGGTCCCCGTGTTATCGTCGAGGTTGATCTAATGATCCACTGCTCCCCGTCAGTGATCCTGGTTATCACCTTTTCGTTTATCGTGACCGGCGTGCCGCCGGCTCTCTTCACCTGAGCCGCCTCGGTCCAGCAGAGCGTCCTTCCCCAATCGCCCGAGTATTCGGTCTTCTCCCCCGCGCTGTTCCCCTCTATCCTGTATGTGACCGTATAGCTCTCCAGCGGGTGGTATTTCTGCTCCTGTGCATGGGAGCCGGGAGCGCCCGTAAGGAAAAGAATCAGGG
>CAVWAZ010000017.1:0-811108 GCA_963752995.1 uncultured delta proteobacterium | reverse complement strand
GGTAAAGATTCCGAGCCGATGGCTGTCAATGGATTTCAAGATTTCAATAAAGCGAGGAGGGGGGCTGTAAAAAGAATAGAAAACTGGGTTTACAGGAATCTTTAGTATGCATGCACTATCCGGACTTTTCCGCAAGCATATGGAAAAACCGCTGGATATCAAGAATGTGGATCTTTGAAGCTGCGGTTGTGAGGTGGAACAGAATGCTGCTCTTACATACGCTCAAGGAACCCGAGTTTGAGGAATTGGGACCATTATGTCAGAAATCGAGGATAGTATCTTGCGAACGAAGAAGTTATGCGATGAACACGGCTCTAAGTTCATTTTATCTGCCTATCCCTGGGGGCATCAGGTTAACGACCGCGAGTGGATCCCCGGAAGATATGATTTCATATCCAAATCGGCCGAGATCTCGGATGGGACTTGAAAAGAATTAGAAAGGTTCTGTATACAGAACAACATACAATTTCTTAACGCATTCCCTTATTTAGGAATTTGGGGCGAGGATATTGCTCTACTACTCCATCATGATATGCACTGGACACCCGCGGGTAACAAATTGATGGCTCGTTTCATATACGAAGCCCTGTCGATTTACTTTCGCCATAACGGATAGCAAAAAGAGATGTTTACCGTTGGGTATGCATGGAATATTTGGAGGTTACGGGTCTCGGCATGGAGGATTTTAGATTTTTTTATCTACTCATTTACTTTTCCCTTTAGATTATTAGAATATGACATGATATTGAATATTAGATTGAAATATAGGCCAACGCTCTTCTCACCGTTGACATTGAAGATAAATTATATAAATAATAAATCGTTTGTGCATGCTTAAGTTCTTTCGTAATGCTATATTTGGTATTCTTATTGCATTTTTGCCCTTTATAGCGGCTGAATTTTTACTACGCTTGGCATACTCTGATAAAGTAACCAATATATCACGATCTGAACATGAGGGCTCCGCATATGAATTTAACGAAGATTATTTGGTATCTCTAAAGCCAAATGTGACGGAGACCTTTCTACGCCGAAACAAGGAAAACGGAGGAGACGTCATCCGTTGGAGTACCAATAGTGACTCTTTTCGTGGTCCTGCATTGGTGCGCAACAACAAAGGCGTTAGGATTATTGTTTATGGTGATTCTAATATACTAGGAGAATTTTCTGATTATGAAAGTACATATGTATTAAACTTGAAGAAGTATCTGGAGTTATATGGACTTAATAATGTCGAAGTAATTAATGCGGGAGTTGTGGGTTCTGGTCCTGACCAAAATCTTATCAGGTTTAAGAAAGAGGCGGATATATATAAGCCAAATTTAGTTATTTTCAATATCTTTGCTGATAACGACTTTCGTGAGAAATTAATTAGAAACCGTCTTTATCATCTGGATTCGAATAATCTACTCAGAAAGACAGATTTTAAACGGACGATTGATGAGTGCATGGTATATAAAAAAACTCATAGAGCAAGGGATTTCCTTACACGTTTATTGATTCAGGGCAGCAAGAAAGCTTGTACTGGTATTTAAGGACGATAAGAAAAATGATGGTGCCGTCATCGTAGAGAAAGAAAAACCGGTTATTATGGAAATCTTGAGGGAAGAAAAGCTTAATCAAGAAACAATAAATGAGCTATTGGCGATCTCTACTGAAGAATATTCGGTATATAAAGACTCCGCCCCGGAAGATTCCTCTTCACTGTGAAGATCATTATGATATTGATCTTGCATTAGATCCGGATACGGAGTCGTCAAAAACTAAACTAAAATTAATGGAGGCTGTCTTAAAAGAAGCAAATAACTTCGCCGCTTCGAAGGGCATAAAAGTTCTTATAGTTATTGAACCATCACGTGTAGATTTAAAGAATGATAACGAATTTTTTAAAGAGGTATCCAAAGTATAACAATTACAATCTTACTGGTCAATACAATCTATGTGTAAGAGTCGCAATCATCATTGTGTTGATCTTTTTGATGTGTTTATGAGAAATGGTGCGTATACGCTTAAAGGAGATGATAATCATTGGAATGATAAGGGGCAGGATGTCGCCGCTAAAGAGACGGCATTATATATTATTGGTGAAATGTATCATCCTTAAAGCGGCATGATAAGCCTCCAACCGATAGGTCTCTTGTCGATGTAGATATTAGAACTTACACTTTTCCCGTCCGGAATATCCCATGAGCAACAGACCAGGTGGTAAATTGATTCGGATGAGCGAGCATCGTTCCTTAGCAATGAGTACGTCGAATCATTATGAAGACGCCGCATATTTATGCATATTCTGAAGTCAGGTAATATAGCTCAAAACTGGGGCTAACGTGCTTAACATTCAGCTGATTGTGTATAGTCCCGTTGACGAGGATTTTGGTATAGAGGTAGAGCGTCATTGCTGATTTGGAAGGTAGATAAGAGGCGTATCGATGACTGAGCCATTGGCGAAAAAAATAGTTCACGATGCATATGGTAATCCAAAGGTTATAGCAAACTATCAGGGCAATATAGGGCTATGGAAATCCGAGGAGATACTAATCCGGCGCTTTTTCCCGAGAAGGAAAATTGCTGGATCTCGGCTGCGGGGCCGGGCGGACATCTGCCACTGACACAAATGGGTTACGAGGTGGCGGGGATAGATATAAGTGCCTCTATGTTGAAAGCGGCGATACTGGAATCGGAAAGGCTCAACTTAAAGATTAATTTTCAAGAAATGGATGCCAAGACTCTGACCTTTGCTGATCACTCATTCGATTGTGCCATCTATTCATTTAACGGGCTCGATCACATACCGGCCTATGCCGGAAAAGTCCGGTGTTACGGGAAGTCTTCCGCGTGCTGAAGCCCGGAGCCCCCTTTATTTTTTCGGCTCATCGCATATGGAGTCCCTTCCACCTGCGGAAATTGATTTTGAGTGGACTCAGGATGAGCCTAGGCAGGATTATGCGTTTTAATACGTTGGAAAAAGAGTGGGGGGAGCTCTATGATTTGGACACGGCTGATCCAGAGGAGCGCTACAGCAGTTTCCTGTCTTCCGGAAGATGGAAACGGGCGCTTCACGCTGCTGGATTTGATCTCGACTTTTGTCAATCCCGATACCGACTGGAGTCACGAAGGTTCAGAGAATGGATAAGCAAGAGCCTCTCAGTAGTGGAAATTTTATGCTCTTCGTAGCTCGCAAGCCCTATCTCTGAGGGTGATAGCTCCATTTGAGTGCCATGAGGTGAACCATAATATTCTAAAAATTATGCCTAACCTAAACTTTGGTCCAAATTATAGGGTGGGACAGATCAAGGTAATCTCAGATGGGCCAGTGAATTGACTATCTTTTTTACTCTTCTCGTGAATATTTGTTTGTGAATTGAGAGTTTGAACAAGGTTGGGTATTTATGTCTCCATATCCTTTTATGAAGTGCATGAAGTAAATCAGTATCTTTAATTCCGTTCTTTGCTAAATATTTCTCAAGCCAGTCCAGATAAAAAAGTTCTGCCGATAGCCATTGACCTTTTGCTACTGCGATATTGTAGCATGATTCGGGATGCACTCTGTAAAAGTCCCAACATGATTCGGATACATATACCGGTGAGTTCAGAAATAATTTTGCTTTAAACGCCTGATCGTGTGCAGACCAGTAAATATTTCTTCAAAACTCCTATCATTAATTACGAAAAAAACGAATAAATCGAAGCCCCTGAAACATATCCGTATAAATTTAAAATCAGCAGGGGTAGGGGGATAGATTACGGTATTCAGTATTATTGAATTTCTCTTTATCCCGTCGTGCCCGTAGTTATCAGAATCTTGAGTATCTTTGATATTCCTGGTTCCAGCTATGCCAGGCTTTGGTATTCCCGTAGACCATGCCTATCTCCGGATGAGATTCCATTATAGAAACTTGTTCTCGAAGCTTATTCGGCAGCCAGATGTCATCGGCATCAAGAGTTGTGATACATTCCTCCGAGCTTCGAATTCCTAGGTTTCTAGTGGCGCTCAATCCTTTATTGACATGAAAATCAACTGCTTGCATAGAAAACTTTATCCGGTGTCGTTCTTTTATAGTCAAGTGCAATTTTTGTACTGTTATTGGTCGAGTGGTCGTCTGGGAGTAGAAGCCTCCCAATCTTCATATGTTTGGGCGAATAAGCTTTCCAATGAAAGGTAATAAACTTTTCTGCATTGAAAAAAGATATGATGATCGATAGTGATGGGTTCTTAAAAATATTAATTTATTTCTTCGATTTCTCATTGTGCTCCAATACAAAAAAACATTCGCTCCGTGGAATATTCTCAATACCATATACGATCTCTTCTTCGACCGTAAAATATTCTGCATTAGCTAGATGATAAACTTTTTGTGTCCCGTTCAAGAATGTCAAATCAACTACACATCTGCCCGAAGTAATAAATATTTTGTCAGTTGTGCATGTAATATAGTTCACTTTGGAAGGTGTTCTCGGGTATGCCTCTGAATTATCGCTATCGAGGATTGTAAGTGTCTGGCCGGTATTAATATCTTTAATAAAAATGAGAAAATCAAATTCCTCACAGGTTTATCACTTCGGTAACCCACCTTTATCCCTATCTCGACTGGTAGGTCGTATAGGTTTCCCCGATTCCATATTATCAATTTGAATGGGGGCTTGCCCTCAACGTCTCCGTCGCAATTTTTATCGATATCGCCCCGTTTTTCAATCGAGACGTCCTCTACTTCGCTGACAGATTTTAGGTACTGGTCTACAACTTGCTCAGTGTCTCCAATAGCTTTTAGGCGTCCGTCTTCGTAATAAAACCACCCTCCCGCACAGGGACAGATTGCTGCCATGTCATGGGTTACAAAAATAACTGTCCTTCCCTCGGATGAGGCCACTTCATTCAGCTTCCCAAGGCACTTTGCTGAAAACTGGCGTCTCCCCCGGCAAAGACCTCGTCCAGCAGCAGTTGTCCGGGTCCAGGTGAGCCGCAACCGAAAAACCGAGGCGCACCCGCATTCCGCTCGAATAAAATTTAATAGGTGTGTCGATGAAATCTCGAGGCCGAAAAATCCACAATGTCGTCGAATTTCTTTTCAACTCACGCTTTTTCATTCCCAGTATCGCGCCGTTGAGAAATATATTTTCTCTTCCGGTCAGCGGGATGAAAGCCTGTACCGACTTCCAGGAGCGACCCGATCCTGCCGTAGATATCGATTCTCCCTTCCGTCGGTTCAGTTACACCGGATAATAACTTGAGGAGTGTACTTTTCCCGGCACCGTTGCTTCCGATTATACCGATAATCTCACCCCTGTTGACATCGAAAGTAACATCCTTGAGGGACCAGATATAGTTTGGTTTGCTATGGCTGCTGGTACCGAGTGCACTTCCGTTGCTCGGTGGATTAGTCGCGTGGCTCGAATCCGGCGAACTGTCTTCCCGGACTTGCCTCTCTTGAGCCCGGACACGATCTTAGATGCTAGGCTGGTAATACTTTCCCGCAGCGTATTGTACTTTATTCTTTCGCCAATCTTATACTCTTTTCCGATCTTAATGACTTTTATTGCATGTTCACTCATATTATATTATGTCCGCGAAGGTTCTTTCCATACGTCTGAAATAAATTAATCCTCCGATCAGAAGTACTATGACAATGATTACGGAAGCGGATATCATGTGCCAGTCCTGGTTCGACTTTCCAAGCAGTGCCCACCTGAACCCTTCGACTACCCCCGCCATTGGATTTAATCCGTAAATAAAACGCCATTTCTCCGGTACAAGACTGCTTGGGTATGCAATCGGTGTAAGGAATAACCAGATTTGTGTAAGGAAAGGGACTGTATAACGTACATCCCTGTATTTTACGTTAATTGCCGACAGCCAGAGGCCAACCGAAAACGAAGTTGCCGTAGCGAGAAGTATGAAAAACGGCAGCGTTAATATAGCCCACGTCGGCGTTATGCCGTAGTAGATCATCATTCCCATCAATACCAGAAAAGACACGAAGAAATCGGCCAAACCGCCTGCTACTGAGGACATGGGCATAATTAATCGAGGGAAATATATTTTCGTTATCAGATTGCTATTGTTGACGAGACTGTTGCTGGAGTTAGTCACGCCGTTGGCAAAAAGCTGCCATGGCAAAAGTGCGGTATACGAAAATATTGGATACGGTACTCCGTCCGACGGTATCTTTGCGAGCCTCCCGAAGAAAATAGTAAAAACAACCATTGTTAAAAGAGGCTGAGGACCGCCCATATCACTCCTAAAGCAGTCTGTTTGTAGCGTACTTTGAGATCGCGCCATGTAAGAAAGTAGATGAGTTCATGGAATTCCAAAAGTTCTTTCAGTCTAAGGGAAAGTCCTTCGCTGGGTTTACGTACGACAACGGGGTTCTCTTTTAGGGAACTGAAGCATTAACTTGGTGTTATCAGTATTATCTGCGATATCAATAGAATTACTGAGGAACTTGTTTTTGTCACTCCCCCGGTACTCGTTCACTTTCCTATTAAATTGGTTCATGATTGGATTGCGTCTGGGTCATATTAATCTAGAATTATAATGCAAAATATGTTGATTTAAAGCATATCTATGCAATCTAAACTAGTACCACACTTTGTCCACTGTTTTAGGTAGCTTTTTCAAGTTCTGGTCTTCTCAATAGAATCTAGTGCCTCATGTGTGCGTCTGAATCGCTCAATATTCGTTAATTTATACCATTTTCATATTTTAGTACAATTGATTGATTATTCTTGTATGAGCATGTAACTAGTATACACTATTATTAAATAAATTCAGCATATTGAAAGCTCTTAGGGGTCGGGCGCGAAGTTTGCAAATTATTTAATGAGCCCGAATGTTCCTTAAACAAACCTATTTTTCATGTGTATCATATTTATAGAGTTGCATTGTTTTTGCTTGATATTTTAAATAGAAAATCTCATAATTCGGATGGACTTAAGGAAGATGGACAAAAGGTACAGAAATGGCGTAAATAAGTTGCGGGGGAGGCATTCAGTAACGGATGCTAATTCCTTACCGACTGGAGATCCATTTCTGAAGAAACCGTTCGATTTCTTGTTTTCTATTCTAGGGATAATTGTTTCTTTTCCTGTTTGGCTTCTGATCGCCCTGGCGATTTATCTCGAAGACGGTTTTCCAATAATTTTCTCACAAATGAGATTGGGTGTAAAAGGAAAAAAATTCAAGATCTACAAGTTCCGTTCCATGGTTAAAGATGCCGAACTCAATACGGGTCCTGTCTGGGCATACAAGAAAGACTACAGAATTACAAAGGTAGGCAAAATCCTCAGAGAGACCAAGCTCGATGAGTTGCCACAGTTATTCAATATTCTCCTGGGCGATATGAGCTTTGTTGGCCCTCGTGCCGAACGTCCCGAACTGGTTAGTGAATTCAGGAAAATAATACCCGGTTTTGATTACAGACTCCGCGTCAGGCCGGGCTTAACCGGCATTGCCCAAATTTATGGACATTACAATACTCATCCCAGGAACAAGCTGCGCTACGATCTTGTCTATATAAATAATCAGAGTTTGTGGCTCGATATAAAGCTATTACTAGCCACAATTTGGTATACATTTGCACTACGTTTGGACACTAAGGAAAAACGTATAGACAAGCTAATAGGACAGGTGATGCTGGAATCAGGGGTGATCAACGAAGGGCAGCTTAAAGAAGCGCTTGAGTATCAGGAAGAATGGGGAGGTAAAGTTGGGGAGATACTGATAGACAAGGGACATATTAACGAGCAGAAATTGAAAGACTTTTTGAACCTGCAGGTGTTAGTAAATTCAAGCGCCAATTGGGCATCCAAAAATAATAAAAATGATTATTTGCTCGGTGAGATTATGCTTGCCGCCAATGTGGTTACAGCAGATCAATTGGAAGAAGCGCTAAATTATCAAAAGAATAAGGGTGGTAGGTTAGGGCAGATTCTCATGGACATGGGATATCTTTCCGAACTCGCGTTAAAAGACTGTTTAGATCGACAGACCGTTTCGAGGACCGAAAATTTAAAATAAAGAAATCGCAAACTCGAACCCGTTCTTAGACCTTCAATAAAATTAACAACTGATCTTCTAATTATTTGTTCCCAACAATTAGCGTATGACATATGCTCTGCGACAATGCCAATAAGAAGATAAAGTAATATGTATTAGCTGGGATCTGGAAATTGAATTCTGTAACTGCATGAACGAATAGGCCGAACATACCGCTCAAGCATCCCAATAGAATATAATATCGCAGCGGGTCTTTTTGCGGAGAAAACGTTCTTATATTATGGACTGCACGTTTATAAAATGATATCAACGCAAAGAGAACTAAAAAGAAGCCGATGAGGCCGGTTTCGGCCACAAGCTCTAGATAGTCGTTGTGTGCGTGGTCGTACACGTATGGCCAATACGCATCTTCTTTATAGAGTGTGTATGCTAAACTAAAGGTTCCTAAACCTGTTCCGAATGCCGGGAAATCTCTTATTAGATTAAAGGTATCTTTCCATAAATACGTACGAAGCGGGAGGGTTTCCTCCGTCTCCGAGAATTTTTCTATTACCGGATCCAGTCCGATCCAGAATGAGTACAGGATTATTAACACGAAAAAAACACCTAGTAACCATTTTACCGTACTGCTCTTCTTATTCAGGGAAATAAGCAAATATAAGAAAAGCATAGCAGCCGCGAATGAAAATATTGCACCTCGTGATTGAGAGAGTATAAGGCTTATTGCGATCAGGGTGGTTGCGAACAGCAGAAGCAGATTACTGGAGGATTGTGCTTTTATGGCTTGTTTCCAGCTGTTAAATTGAAAGTGTTCTTTAGTGCTGATATGGATCAAATAGCCCAAAAATAACGGGGTTACCAGGAGCAATAGCCCGGCGAAGTGGTTGGGATTGATATAACTTCCGGATGCGGAGACTTTTGTTCCGCTTGCTATATATTGCAGAAGGCCGATGAGTGATTCAATCATAGCCACCGTGAAGATGATCCAAAAGAATCTTTTTATTTGTTTGCTTGTCCGTATGAAATCTGTCGTGACCAGAAAAAACGCTGCGTATGATAAATAAAGAAGGAGTTTCTGCCACGTTACGAAAGGGTAGAGGCTTATTGTTTCGGGGAGATTGATTTGACTCCCGAATATATGCTCAAGAGCTTCTCTCTTGCTTTGCCAGAGCATAAAAGAATGAGGTGACAGTATATTTAGTATTGAGTCCGGGAGTTGGATCATCTGAAAGATAACCAGGAGGAAAAACAACCCCATGGGTATATATAAAGGCGATTGCGGCAGCCGGATTCTTCTCTTTATGATTTTGCCCGTGAGCCAGACCCCGAACGTTAAAAACGCTATGATTTCAAAAAGAGAAACGGACCATGTCTCAACATTCCCAAAAGGCAATGGAGAGAGCAGGATCAATACTATTCCGCAGCTTATGATAAATGTAATTAGTCTTTCACTCATACGTGTGATAAAGTAAGAATGTTTATTGTTCTTTCTCCAAGGCGACTTTATCGACCCATACAATACCGGCAATGTTGTTACTGAATTTATCGGTTTTATAACGTCTTAATTTCACGACGACGGTGCTGCAACCCATAGGTGTTGTAAATGAGACTGTCACCGGATGCCAATCCGTCGTGCCGCGAACCGGTTCGGACTCAGCGTGCAGGTTTTTATTATTCGCGCAGTATACCTGCCATAAGAGTCCGTTCCTCGTAGAAATATCTTTGCTTTTCATGAGCGAAGACAATTTATAGTTTGTCTCTTCTTCTACGAGTATTAATTGACGTAGATGATAAAAATCGACATTCTGCTTTCCATCGAATTCGATTTTAATCGAACGGCCATTATCCTTGGGGTCAATGCTTTCTGTAATTTTTGCTCCTTCCACATTGCCTAGTCTCCAATCAAATCCGGCATTGAGGATCTTCTGATTGAAGTCCCCGTTCCATATACCCTCCCATTTGCCTAATCGGTCGGTCCAGACATTTTTCGCAGCGGGCAGTTCATTTTCGATAATTAAAAATCCGACATATCTGAGAAATATGTCATCCGGTATTTCACCTAGATTTGATAATTTTTCCCAGACGGCCTTCGCTTCGGAGACTCTGTGTGTACTGATAAGGAAATGCAGGTACGTAGGGAGAGCGTTATCAGGAACCGCCTCTCGGACTTTATCTCCGTTTCTGAGCGACTGCCATAAGATTGGAAACGCTTTATAACGCCTGTGCCGGTCATAGGCAATTACGGCTCGTAAATTATTGATTAGGGCTTCATTATCTCCGAGTCTCGATGCGAGCATGCCGGCTGCCCACCTGAGAGATACTACGCCGGGAGCGAGTTCGGTAGCCTTGTTGAGGGTGTATATAGCAAGATCCCTCTTACGATCCTGCAAAAGGAATTCGGCGAGATAATACCAGTAGTTGTAGTCTAAAGGGTTAAGTTCAAGGGCTTTTTTGTAAAGATCGTAGACCCGGCCGCGAGGGGCGGACAAGTCGTAATTTGCATAATATTCTCCAAGCATAAAATAGAACTGGGAATTTCCGCTCTCGATCCTTATAGCTTCGTTCAAGCCGTTAGGTGGGGGGTCTGTGGCGTAAACATAAGACAGCCAGTTCTTAGCTGCGCTCCAGGAAAGAAATAGCGTAATGGTTATCGTGAGGAAAATGGAGGTATAAAGGGAAAACTCTTGAACCTATCGTAAATTTCATATACCCGGAGTTACACAAAGAAGCAGATTTACAGATAAGTTAATTTATCGCTGAAGAAAATTTGTTAAAACGAGAATATATCCCCGCAATTCTGATGTATTAAATGGATTTACCCATATCGTCCTGTCTATTTTTCTCGACGTGCTTCGCGGCTGTGAGCTTTTTCTTTTCTTCGTCTTCGCCGTAATAGTAGTTGTACGACTTATAATAATAACTGTTTTGATTGAGCTCTATGCCGTTGACTATCACTCCCAGGAAATTTGCCTTCAAGTTCCACAGCCTGTCTATCAACTCCCTTATCGAGTTCTTGGGCGTTTTGCCGGCCCTTACAACAACGGCGACTCCGTCGACAAGGCTCGATATGATATGAGAGTCGACAAAACCTAATGCCGGCGGGCCGTCAACTATTATATAATCATAGTCGCCCGTTAGAGTTTGAATCAGCTCTCTCATCCGGTTCGAGCCCAGAAGTTCTGCCGGGTTGACTGGTATCGGGCCTACGGGAAGTACATATAAATTAGGTACCTCCCCCTGTGAAATAACTTCGCTTAAATCCGAATTGCCGGTTAGATAGCTGCTGAGTCCGTTTCCGTTGTTACCGAGGATTGTTCCGATTCTCGGACGCCTGAGGTCCGCCTCCAGAAGGAGGACCTTACTCCCCGCCTGCGCGAAAGAAGAAGCGAGGTTGATCGACACGGTTGTTTTCCCTTCTGCCGGGAAGCAGCTCGTGATTAGAATCGAACGGGGCGGCTTGCCCGGAGTCGAAAGGAGAAGAGAAGTCCTGATCGTTCTGAACGATTCGGCGATATGAGATCTCGGGTCAAGAAGGAACAACTTTTCCACGGGTGAATCCAAACTGCCCGTCTGGCTGGTGGATTCGAACACTCCTCCGAGAACCGGCAGTTTGAGCTTGTCCCTCACTTCTTCAGACGTTTTTACCGTATTGTCGAAATACTCCAGGAAAAAGGCCAGGAAAACTCCGCCGCCCAGACCTAAGATACATGCTATCAGCAGGTTCAAAGTCACATTGGGTTTAAACGGTATTAACGGTATTTGAGCATAGTCAACAACTTGTATATTGCTGGCTGTTATAGCTGATGAGACTTCTGTTTCTTTTAATCTTTGCAAAAGGCTGTTATAAATAGTTTCGTTCGAATCCACTCCTCTTTTTAATATATTGTATTGAATTGATTTGTCGTTCAAGGCGGAAGCGAGCGTTTTTTGTTTCTGATAGCTTTCCCTGAGAGTTTCTTCCTTTTTTAACGAGGCCTCGTAATCCGATTTAACAGAGGAGGCGAGGCTATTTTTAGCTTCTTCGATTTTTCTTTCCAATTCGGCTACCCTTGCCCCGAGCTCTTTCAACTTCGGATAACCGGGTTTAAAAGTTGCGCTTAGCTGGCTGTACTCCGACTTTGCTCTGGCGTGCTCTGCTTTCAGGTTCTGTATATAGGGGTCGCTTAATACCATTGGCAATGCGTCTATGTTGCCGTCTGACACGTGCTTATAAAGTGATTCCTTCTCCAGCCTTGAGGTTTCCGCTTTTGCGAGCGCGTCGTTGAGCTCCGAAAATGTATGGTAAGTAATGTTCATCTTTTCGTCGAGAGAAACGATGTCGTTGCTCTTGGCATACTCATTCAATTTCTCTTCGGACTGTTCAAGGTTTGACTGTGACTGTTCAATCTGTTTTTTCAAGAAATCTCTTCCCTGTTTTGTAGAGTCCAGTTTTCTGTTCAGGAGCCAGTTGATAAACGTATCGCTTAAGGCATTAACCGCATCTGCCGCAAGTTTCCGGTCATGTGATATGAAACTTATATCGACCAGGCGGGAGCTGCCTATAGGGGTTATTTGGAGTTTGCTGGTAAAAGCATTAATCAATGCGTCCTCTTCACTCGCTTCGGCAATTTCTTCATCGAAACCGGATACCTCCGTATCCTGCTGCCTGGTGGTTATTTTTTTTATTCCGTTGAGAGTGTTATCTATCAGATTTGTGACACTCGACATCGCTCTGGAAATCAGACTCTGCTTCTTTTTTCCCGGGTTGAATTCCGGGTGCTCTGCCAGGTTGAGCTTTTCGACTACCTGTTTCGCCAAAGAATTACTTTTTAGAAGAAGGTACTGAGTTTCATAGAACGCATCCGACGTCGTTTCGAGTTCGACCACCTGGTCGAAATTAACCACTTTGGGGTTTTCAAGAGAAATTTCTAGCTTGGATGTGGCCTTGTATTCGGGTTCCGTCATTAAAGTTGATATCAGAGTCGATATCAGCACGATGACGAAAAACGCAATGATTACTTTCTTTCTCCTGAGCATAACTTCGATGTAGCGGTGGATGGCGCTTTCATCATCTACCGGGTAAGCCTTCAATATGTCCGGGGTATTTGGATAAGCACGGAGAGACCTCTCTTCGTTTTCGGGAACGAGGTTCCTGCCCTTGGCGTCGCCGATCATTTTATCCTTATCGTTCTGTTCCATCTTGTTCGTTTCTCTCTTGAGATGAATTTAGTATCACTGTACGCCTACGCTAAACGGCGGGAAGAACAATCCGAGCCTTATAGCGTCGAAGAAGCTCTTAATGGTGTTTTTGCCTACGACAACCACATCCTGATCCTCCAAAACTATATCCGGAGAATTACCTTCCTTAATTTGTTCCAGGTCTACAGGTGTAACCTTTACTTGACCTTTTTCGTTTCTAATTAGACTAACATCGGAGTCTTCTGCTACTTTCGCGAGTCCCCCGGCCGCGGTGATCGCCTGGCTGACCGTCATATCGCTTTCTAATGAAATCGTGCCGGGTTTAACCACGGCCCCGTCAACGTATACTACTCCGGCTTCGGGAATATATACCACGTCACCCATGTTGATAGGGATATTCAGCTCCGTTTTGCCTTCGTCGAGCAAATCGCCGAGATTTATTTGGACCGATTTCTGCTGCCCTTCTTTACCCTTTCTAGTAACATACGCGATCTCGCTTGCATCCGGATTTAATCCTCCCGCCAGCGCAATAGCGTCCAGGAGGCTTCCCTTCCCCAGAAGCTCATATGTACCGGGTGATTTTACGCTTCCGATAACGGCTACCCTCTGACTCTTGAATTCCTTTATTGATACAACGACATGAGGGTCTTGCATATATTTTTCGGTCAATTGTTCTTTTATCCTGTCCTCCGCTTCCAGGGCGTTAAGACCGCCCACTTCCACAGTTCCGAGCAGAGGGAATGATATCATATTCTTTGTATTCACCCTTGCTTCCGTGTCCAGATCCGGGGCTTCAAGAACCTTAATGTCCAGGAGGTCGCCGGGCCCGATCAGGTAATCTACAGATGCATTTGAACTAAAAGTCTCCTGAATTATCTTCCGGTTCAATTCCTGATTTTCTGTATCTGTATCTCTCTGGGCCTGCGGCAGGGTATATGCGCTTCCTGATTTCGAGCCGCCGCCGCATGCAGTGCAGAAGAAAACACCTGTGAGTAACAGCACAGTTATCCCTATTTTGAAATAATGATTCAAATTACACCTTTCCCAACCCATAGATTAATTATACACCCTCAAATTGTGAGCAGCATAATATCTACAGTGAAATTGAAAATTTCCTATGTTCTTTTGATATTATGAAGTCCCTATTCGGCTGGCCTGAGAACGTTGCTGGCGTTATTATCCTCACCCCGCCGCCGCCGCAAAGGGCCCCGCAGACGGCTCCCGTAACCGCGGCTGCTCCCAGTGCCGCCGGTATCAGCAGCGGAGCTGCAGCAGGTGAACAGCATCCCGATTTGTTTTCAAACGAATCATAGGGATCTTGTTTCTCCGGGCTTGAAGCGGCATCGCCGGGTTCGAGTGTTTGAGTTGTGAATTTGGATTTAAAATCGGCGTATCCGTCGTATTGCACGGCCGAAGTAATATTTTCCTTAACATTGGTTCTGCCGTCAACATACTCCGGTGAGCCGGCTTTAATCGCGCTTTCGTCAGGCGGGATAGTATCCGCCTCGGGTGTATCAACGAGGAACCCCGATTTCGGATTGAAACAATAGCACACCTCACCCTGATCCCCCTGGGTGAGCAAAAGTCCCGTAAAACCGTCTCCGATTGATTGGACCTTAAATACGGAGTTGGGTTCGATTACGTATTTCCCGCCGTTTACTATCAGCGTTGCCTTGCCGTTGTCGAGAGTGTCAATGATCATGTCGGGGTATATCGGATACGTCTCATCCTTCAGAGTAACCTCGCTCCCGTCGATCAGTATGACCTTTACCTCATCCGATACCTTCATGGTCCCGAGCGATACCTGCGCATCCAGCGATGTCTGCGCAAAGGCAGTAAATACCGGCTGAAGAAATAAAAGCCCCGTTATAAATACTGATAATGTTGTTTTTAATATTTTGCTCATAACTCAATATCCTCCTCTCCTAAGTCTATTATATAGTATAGAGATGGGGTTAGGTAGAGTCAACGAGACTTAAGTAGGTCTTTTGCCGGAATTAAAGTATGTAGTGCGGTAAAACGCTTAATACTTTAGTATTATAGCGGGGACATACTTACCGTTACAACCCATTCCTAACATTGCATGATATTTAATTTATTTTACGGTATGATAAATATGCGCCCGATATACATACCATAGTATGATTTCTTTCAGCCGGTCTTAATATGATAACGAATTTATCCCCCTGATGCTCACCGGATTGAAATCCGGGATAATCCGAAGTGTGAACGCCTGAGCGGTCCGGTCACTTCAATTTCAGTTCGAGTCTGACCTTTTTAATGTCGTAGTATGGCTCGCCGCGCTCCCTGGCGAGTTTGTAAATATTATCGAGCTCGCGTAATACGATATTAAGCTTCTTCTTCCCTTCCGCCGTTCTTGCCGCCTCTCTCGGCGTCAGGCCGTCGAGCGCGGCGAGCGGCAGGTCTAACCACTCTTTATAATATTCGTCTAATTTCTTGTCCAGCTCCTTTTTGTTTTTGACCCCCGGGGGCAGTCTTTTCAATTTTGTTTTCGCCTTTTGATTTCTCTCCGTATAGGATTCCATCCCCTTTGCCTTGTCTTCCACGTGCACTATGAGGCCTTCAAGCTCTTTCTCTATTATGGACTTGGCTCTCTCGAGCATTTCAAGCGAGTAGGTCGCTATGTCGAGTCTCTCGTCATCGACCTCGATAGTGCCGGATATATTGCTCCTCCCCCCTATATCGATAGTGAATACCCTTATCTCCTCGCCGGGTCCGCTTATCTGCTTAAACGCATCAATTTTTTCCAGTCTTTCAAGCGCCTTGCCTCTGTCCTTAACTCCATATACCGCCGATGCCAGTACGAGGTCCTCCCCCTCGGGGGTGATGAAATGCGGGTTTCTCGCGAGCTCATCCACATAGTTCGAGATCTGAAAACCCAGGTCTCTGATAAATTCCTTTTTATCGGCTCCGTCTCCGCGGGATTTCCTGTATAGCTCGAACTCGCTGTCGAAGTACTCGAGAATAATGTTCTTGAACGCCTGAGGGTAGGCGGAGATGATCCCCGAGAAATAGACATTGTCCCCGGCGTTTAAAGGCCTTGCGCCGATGATGTCGGAAGACCTGAGCTTCTTCGACGACGAAGAGTCGCGGACCCTGAATTCTGTTTGGAGGAACAAGTCCCTGATGTCGCAGTATTCTCCCGGCACTACCTCTCCGACCTCGAAAAAGCTGTATACGCTGTCGATCCATCCCTTGATAACCGCTTCCTCCGGCCCGGAAAGCGTACCCCTCTCATCGTAGTAGAACCGCTCGATGATCCTATCTCCCGTATCGAGCAGCCTGAAGTCGTAGAGGAACCAGTCGAAGAATTTCTCGAATGTGAGGTCGTCGATCTTATCGTCCGAAACTTCATCCGGGATGAAGTCCGGGTCGGCCTTCCATATGTAAAATGCCTCCCCTGCCTGGGCCTGTATCTCGGGACGCTCCGTGTACTCGACGAGCCTCATGCGGAGCTCGTTCTCGGCCTGGTCGTATGTGTATTGTGCGATATCTATTATTTTGTCATTCATGATAGGAAATTATATTTTCGCTCCGCGCCCTGTCAATCCGTTAACGGCGCTTTCGGAGAGAAGAACGTTTTTTTTGATGCCTCCGTCTATCGGCCGAGCCGGCCCTTTCACGCCAGCCCCATCCGATGGCTGCCGGTCATTATACCCTTCCGAACTTACGCGCCAGGTAATCGTTTCTATAATCGAATATATCTCTCAACTGCCTCTTTACCACGAGCTCATGGGCAATATCCCCGAGCGGACCCAGGGGCAGGGCGTAATGCACCAGGTCATGGACCTCGACACCCCCTCCGGTTTCTTTGAACCTATGCTCGTGGTGCCAGAGCTTGTAAGGGCCCAGGCGCTGGTCGTCTATAAAGAATTCGGGCTCCTTCACGTGAGTTATCTCCGTGACCCAGTTCACGGGCAGGCCGAAAATGGGCGAAACCGTGTAACTCAGTATGAGTCCCGGATATATCCTCTCAGGCGCCTCAGACGTCATCCTGAACCCGAGCCGGGGGGGCGTGATATCCGTCAGGTTGGCCGGATTGGAAAAGAAGCCCCACGCCTCTTTAAGGGTTATCGGGATCTCGATCCTTCTTTCTAATACGTGTAATTTCATACGGTTACACAGTCCGCATCCCCATAAGCGGACCCGCGCCGCGGATGTGCGGAATCAGCTGCTCCAGTCGTCGATGATTTAGTTTACCGGATAGGACAAATTCCAATATCCGGGCGCCGCCCGGAGCGCCTCGTGAGAAAAGATTATGCCCCGGTGCATGGTTTCTTTTGATAACCGGCTTTCCTATGTATAATCCTCTCTCATTGTGAAAATTATCCAGATAAACAAAGGCAATCTGGCGAAGGAATTAAAGGGTTTAAGGAGGGGCTCCTCCCTCTCCGACCCCGGGCTCGAAGGCTCGGCCAGGAAAATAGTGGAGGACGTCAGGAAGCACGGCGACAGGGCGCTATTCAAGTATACGAAGAGGTTCGACAGGGTGGCGCTTACAGGTAAAACCGTGAGGGTATCGAAAAAGGAATTCCGGGAGGCACGGAAGGCCGTCCCGAAAAGATTAATGGACGACCTCCATAAGGCCGCAAAGAGAATAAAGGATTTTCACAGACTCAAGCTCCCTTCTGAAAATACATTCAGGGACACCCTCGGAAACGAGCTCGGATGGGTGATCAGGCCGATAGAAAGGGCAGGGCTCTATGTACCGGGGGGAAAGGCGGCATACCCTTCCACTGTGCTCATGACGGCGATACCCGCGAAGGTCGCGGGCGTAAAAGAGCTCGTTCTCGTCACGCCGTGTCCCGGGGGTGAGCTAAACCCGGCGGTGCTGGCTGCCGCCGAAATAGCGGGTGTGGACTCCGTATACAAAATCGGCGGCGCCCAGGCCGTGGCGGCGCTCGCTTACGGAACGGAATCCATCCCCAGGGTGGATAAGATAGTAGGCCCCGGGAACATCTATGTCGCGATCGCAAAGAAGCTCGTATTCGGTGTGGTGGATATCGACATGATCGCCGGGCCGAGCGAGGTGCTCATCATAGCGGACGGCAGCGCCCCCGCCGAATGGGTGGCGGCCGACCTCCTCGCTCAGGCGGAGCACGACGAGATGGCGGTCCCCATGGTCGTTACTAATTCCCTCCGTTATGCGAAGGAAATCGAAAAAGAAGTCTCCCGGCAGCTCGCGAAGCTCAAGAGGAAAGCGATCGCCGGGGTATCCGTGAGGAAGCAGGGCAGGATATTCGTTACAGGGAATATCGAACAGGCGATAGGTCTCGCGAACGCGCTCGCGCCCGAGCACCTCGAGCTCTGCGTGAGAAAGCCGAAATCCATACTTAAAAAAATCAACCACGCGGGCGCTATATTTCTCGGCTCCATGTCTACAGAAGCGTTCGGAGACTACATAGCGGGGCCGAGCCACGTTCTGCCTACGGGGGGCGCGGCCAGGTTCTCATCCCCCTTGAGCGTTTACGATTTCCTCCGGATGCCGAGCGTAATCTCCATATCGAAGCAGGGTTTCGATTCGCTCTCGGAGTCCGTAATGAACCTCGCCTACAGTGAAGAGCTCGAAGCCCACGCCCTCTCGGTGGCTGTAAGACTGGACGAAAGCCGGCGTTCCGGAATATCCGAATCCTAAATTATGAAAGAATAATTCCCCGCTGCTCTATATGTCGGAAAAAACAAAGAAAAAGGGAAAGTCGAAGGGTAAGAGCCTTCCGGAATCGAGGGTAAGGGAGGAAATCATGCAACTCTCGGCTTACTCGGTCCCTCACTACGAGACCCGTATAAAGCTCGACGGCAATGAAAGCCCGTTTTCCCTCCCTGGAGAAGTCGGTGAAAAGGTCCTGGGTAAATTACGCGGTATCGAAGTAAACAGGTATCCCGACCCGGAAGCCGCCGAATTACGTAAGCTGATCTCGGGGATAGACGGTTTCCCTCCGGGCGGGATTCTTCTCGGTAACGGCTCGGACGAGCTCATCGGCATGCTGATAACAGCATTTTCGGGGGGTACGGGGAGGGTGCTATATCCGACGCCCACGTTCTCCATGTACGGCATAAGCGGACTCGCGCTCGGCAGGGAGGTGCTCGAGGCCGAGCTCGATCATAATTTCGATCTCGACATGGACAGAATCACGGCCCTGATCGCGAAGAAAGACCCCGATCTGATTTTTCTCGCCTCCCCGAACAATCCCACGGGAAACGCGTACTCGGCCGAACGGATACGCGAAATAATAGGGCTCGCGAAAGGCGTAGTCGTGGTCGACGAGGCGTATTCGGATTTCAGCGGGTACACCTTTTTACCGTTAATCAAAAAGCACGAAAACCTTATAATACTACGCACCCTTTCCAAGGTCGGGTTCGCGGGCCTGAGGCTCGGCATACTCTACGGCAGGGAAGGCCTCGTTCACGAGATAAACAAGGTCAGGTACCCCTACAACATTAACTCTCTCACACAGGGAGCGGCTGAAGTCGTCCTCAGGAACCACGAATTCGTAACCGAGAACATACAGCTGATAGTGAGGGAGAGGGACAGGGTATATAAAACGCTTTCCGGAATGACGGGCGTGGAGGCCTATCCGAGCGACGCCAATTTTATACTCTTCAAGGTCGGGGATGCCGACTCCGTCTTCAAGGCCCTGATCGACCGGGACGTGCTCATAAGGAATTTCAACAAGCCCGGCAGGCTCGGGAACTGTATGCGCGTAACGATCGGGACGCCCTATGAGAACGACTCATTCCTGAACGCCCTAGCGGGTATTCTTTCGCCTTAGCCTTGTAACGGCCGCAAACCCCGCCCAGAATAGGAAGCATGCCGCGGGGAAGACGTCTCCCACTCTCGTGTACAGCGTCGGCGCCCCGTTCATGAGTCCCACTTCGCTTTCGAGATTGGTCTTCACGAAGATAGGTGTCTTCGCGACCACCCTTCCCACGGGGTCTATAACTGCGCTTATCCCCGTGTTGGTAGACCTCAGGAGGTACCTCCTCGTCTCGACCGTCCTTGGAATGGATACTATCAGGTGCTGATAAGGTGCGACCGTCCTCCCGAACCAGGCGTCGTTCGTGATGTTGACAATCAGGTTTGCGCCCTTCTCGACGAACCTCCTGCTGAATGACGGGATGATGTCCTCGTAGCAGATTATAGGGGCAATCCTCGCCCCCTTGTCCTCGATCTCGAACAGGTTCAATTCTCCGCCGGGCGTGAAGTTGCCTGAAGCAGGGCTTATATTCCTGAGCGCGGGTATCAGGTCCGTGAACGGCAGGTACTCCCCGAATAGAAGGAGCTTGATCTTATGATACCTGCCGATGATCACTCCGTTCGAATCGGAGAGGAAAGCGGTGTTGTACATGATGAGGTCATCGTCCGTCAGTACCTCGGCGTCCGGGTCTTTGGGCGTAAACGACATGCCGCCGACTATGAAAAACTTCCCGTCCATCTGAGGTACGCCCATCTTGTCCCCTACGAGCAGATAATCGGAATCTGTCTGGAACCATGCCTGGATCGCCGTCTCCGGCCATATGATGAGGTCCGCCGACTTGAGGGCGAGAGACATCTCCTTATGCCTCTCCGTCACCACCTCTTCCTGGCTCTCCGACTTCTCGAGGAAATCGAAATTCGCCTGCACCATCCCTATCCTGAGCTTGGGGGCCTGGGCGATTTCCCTATCGACCTCGTCTATTCTATAAAATCCGTAAAGGAGTATGGCGATAATGAGCGCCGCCGATAATAAGATCTCCTGCACGGGGTATGAACCGTTGTGCGTGAATTTTTTGATAGTCCTCAAAAGGGCGACGTTGACGACGACGATTATAAAGCTCAGCGCATAGACCCCGAACAGGTCGAAGACCTGAATGACCGGTATGTAGTCCGCCTGCGAATTGGCGATGCCGTAAGGGAAAAGGAACGGGAAAAGGTATTCGACCGATGTCCAGACGGCGGCCACGAGGAGTGCGGACACGACGCCCGGCTTTCTCAGGAACTCGAGCTTCGTGACGATGTATGAAAACAGCGCGTAAGAGAGACCCGAAAACGCGCTCAGAACTATAATGAAAAGGACGCTTACGATAATGGGGAACCCTCCGAACCTGCTGAGGGTCCCTATGAGCCAGTATGTGCCGGCGAGATTGGATACGAGCCCGGCGAGTAGCCCGAGCTTGAATGCATCCCGGGCGGACTTGTTCTCTATCGCCCAGAAAAGAGGGACGAGCAGCACCCAGGCGAGGAGCCCGGTGTATGGGATCATGAACGTGAGCGGATAGAGGACACCCGTGAGGGCCGCTAAAACGAGGTCATTACTGCTTATCTTGTTCATGGTGGATAAAAGATACCCAACGCGCGTTCAATAGAAAGGAAGAGAAGGTTTGATGGTAACGAGCGGTGCTTGTTTTTTGAATTACGCCTTTTTCTTCTTCCCGAATTTTTTCTGGCTCACTGGTTCCGGAGCTTTTTCACCCGCCGTGTGCAGGGCGTAGAGCTTATATGCGCCTATAACTATCAGCAGGACCGCCATAAGCTGAGCGACGGAGAGACCCGGTATCGGGCTCGGCGTCGTGCTCCTCAGGAATTCGATCAGGAACCTCTCGATTCCCGCTATGATGAGGTAAATGGAAAAGAGCCATCCGGCGGGCTTTTCCAGCTTTCTTATCTTCCATATGAATACGAACGCGACGGACATGAGTACGATTTCGTATAACTGGGTCGGGTGCACGGGGACGCTCGTCGGGGGCAGCCCCTTCGGGAAGGCTATAGCCCAGGGCAGGTCGGAGGGGACTCCGTAATCGTCTCCCACGAGAAAACAACCGATACGTCCGATGGCGTATGCCAGTGCGAGGGCCGGCGCTGCCAGGTCGCCCACGACCCACATGCTGAGCTTGTTTCTATGGGCGATGAACCATACAGGACTAACGCTCCGAAAAACCCTCCGTAATATGTGAGCCCGCCGCGCGACAGAAGGTTGTCGAGGGGGTGGCTCAGTATATCCGACAGGGGTACGTTCTCGAATACGTATAACAGCTTCGCTCCGATGATCCCGCCCGCCATCGTCGCGAGGAACAGGTTGCCGACGAGCTTCTCGTTTAGCCCTTTTCTTTTGGTTTCGAGGGTTATTACCCAGTACCCGGCGATGAAGCAGAGAGCGATCATTACGCCGAACGAGGATATGGAGAAGTTCCCGATTTTGATAAGTTCCGGATACATTCGTTAAACCTTAGTAGGGTCCTTTAGTCTGCCGGTTTCGGACTCGATCTCTTTTTTGATCTTTGCGTTCGCGGTTACTAAATAGAAGAGCATCGCGAAGAGTATTGCGCAGAGGAGGAGCTGAATTAAAAAAGCGGATGTGAGCGTATTCATTGGCTTCCTTTAATACTTTGAACTGAAGAGCCTATAAGTCAAGTAATTTCTATTTTTCACCGTTATTTTAAAAAAATTATATCTTAACGCGACTTTAACACATTTTTACTTGAATAGCCCCATAAAAAAGTGTACATTCTCTTACCGTATGCTGACCGCCCCCGTGTTAGTCCTGAACCGATACTTCGTACCCGTCACGATCACGAGTGTAAAAAGGGCATTCGTGCTTATGTACAGCGGAGTGGCGAAGGCCGTAGGCTCCGGTTACGAGACCTTCGATTTCGAATCCTGGTCGCAGATATCCGCGATGAAGGGGAGCCCGGACGTAATCAGGACCGTAAATACCGTCATACTGACCCCCCGCGTGATAGTGCTCGTCAGGTACGAAGGGGTCATCAGGAAAGAGGCCAAGTTCAACCGTATCAACATATTCAGGCGGGACGGCGGCGCCTGCCAGTATTGCACGAAAAAGTTTTCCCGCTCGGAGCTCACTATAGACCACGTCGTTCCCCGTTCACAGGGCGGGAGGAGCGTTTGGGACAACGTCGTTTGCTGCTGCGTAGACTGCAACAGGAAAAAAGGCGGCAAGACCCCCGAACAGGCGAGGATGAGGCTCAAAAGAAGACCCAAGAAACCCCTCTGGGACCCATTTTCCAATATATATATAAAAGCGGTAATGTATAAGGAATGGGAGCCGTTTCTGAATTTCGTCGACATCTCGTACTGGAACGTGGAGCTCGAGGAATAAATTCCCTGTTTTTACCCGATAATTGCAATTAAGCTGGCATTTCATTCTCCCATAGGCTAAATTTATTTTCGGTTATCAACATTCGAATAATCTATATACAGATTTAGAGGGAGGACCATGATGGCGTTTAGAATTCTCTTAATGTCGCTTTCCGTTTTCTTTACTATCACAGCGGGTGCCTGGTCCCAGATCAAGCTTCCGGATGTTACGGGTCCGATTATTCAGCGGATACCGATATTCATCCCCGATCTCTCGAGCATAGGGTCTGCCGATCCGAAAGGACGCGAGTTCGCCGAAGTCCTGAGGAACGACCTTGAGAACGCTGCCCTTTTTGAGGTGAGCGCGGGCGGCCAGGTAATAGGAGACGTCAATAACATCAGCTTCCAGGCGTTTTTCGATGCAGGCGCGGACTATTTAATAGCTGGGCAATACCAGTCGATCGGCGGAAAATTAAAGTACGCCGTTCAGCTCTTCAACGTAAGGGAGGAGCGTCCCATACTCGGCAGGTCGTACGAGGCCACACCGGGCAAGGCCAGGGAGGCGGCGCACAGGTTCGCCGACCTCGTAATGAAGCAGATCACCGGCAACGACGGCTTCTTTACCTCCAGGATCGCGTTCGTACTCGGCGGCAGCAGGAGCAGAAACCTCTTTATTTCTGACTATGACGGAGCGAATATGAGACAGCTCACGAGACACAGCTCGCTTTTAATGTCCCCCGACTGCTCACCTAACGGCAACGAGGTAATATTCAACTCCGACAAGGTGTGGGATCAGGACCTCTACATCATGACCCTGAGCCCTTCTGTTTCGGAGCGGAGGTTGACAAAGGCGTTCAAGCTCGAACAGACAGGCGCATGGTCCCCGAGCGGCAACCGGATCGCCTTCAGCGCGAATGGGGAAATTTACGTTTCCGATCCGAGCGGGAAAAAACCGATCAACATCACCAGGAGCAATTCTATTGATGTATCGCCTACGTGGTCTCCCGACGGCGGCAGTATAGCGTTCGTGTCCGACAGGGGCGGCAACCCTGGGATCTACGTAATGACCGCGAGCGGGAGCGGCGTGAGGAAGGTAAGCTCGGGCGGATACAGCACGGATCCATCCTGGTCACCTAGCCCGCAGGTCAACAAGATAGCCTTCGTCAAGGTGGAGGGAGGGGGCGCTAACATATTCACGGTCAATCCCGCCGGCGGGGGCGAGGAGAGGCTTACATCCGCCGGGAAGAACGAGACACCCGCCTGGTCCCCCGACGGCCATTACATCGCGTTCAGCTCGACGCGGAGCGGGGCCAAGGACTTGTACATCATGTATATGAACGGTGAGAACCAGAGACGCCTTAGCCAGGGCGGAGGCAAATCCTATCCCACATGGTGCAGGGGACAATAGGGCGATTACAATTTTCCGCTCCGGATGCACAGTATCGATGACACTCTGCAGGTGAATTATTGAGACTCTTTATTGCCGCGCTCCTTCCGGATGGGATAAGAGCCCGGATGGACGAGTATATCGGGGCCCTGAAGTCCCGGTGCGAAGGCGTCAAGTGGGAAGAGAGAGACAAGCTCCATGTCACTCTAAAGTTCCTGGGCAGCGTCGAGGATTCGAAAGTGCCTGAAGTGTCTTCTATAATAGGCGGCCTCGTCCGAAAATATTCCCCGTTTGAAACTGATATAACCGGCTTCGGCGGGTTCCCCGACATAAGATTTCCCCGGATACTGTATATAGGGTTATCCGAAAACCCGGAGCTTTCATCGCTCCAGGGCAGGATCGACGAAGCGCTCGGGCCCCTCGGATTCCCGGGGGAGACGCGCAGGTTCCTCCCGCATGTGACGATAGGCAGGATCAAGAACAGGCTCGGGATAAAAGAAACCCTGCCGATACCCGAAAAATGTAAGTTCACGATAGATGAGATAGCCGTCGTCAAAAGCGAGACCCTGCGGGACGGCTCGGTCTACACCCCTCTCCACATATTCCGTCTCCACTGACACACACGTGTGTGTTCTACGATCATTCCGCACATCCTCGGCCAAACCACCAATCGCGGTCTTTTCGTATGTTTGCGGCGTCTCGCCGCCCGTTCGCGCTTCGGCACACATTGTGTGCCCATATACGATCCTTCCCTTCCTCCTTTGCTCAAGCCACCAACCGAAGCCTAATCCCCCTTCGTCCTGAGCACACACTTAGTGTGCAGCCGAAGCATCGAAGGACATATTTTTTCGCTTGGTAATTCTGTCTGATGGGCTAAAATTTTAATTAGGGAGATTATTGAGGTTATGCTTTTCGATAGAAAATGGCGTTCTTGAAACCCATGATGAGCTCGAAAAAAATCCTGATCATTGTATGTGCATGGCTTCTGGCGGCCCTCATCGCCGGGGCATCCGGCCTCTTCTACTCCCTTGTCCCTCCTTTCCCCCAGGCTGTTCTCCTGGGACTCGTAATCGTCCTGCTGCTCGTTTTCGCGTTCGCACCCGGCTTCAGAGCCTGGTGTCTTTCCGTCGACGTAAGGGCGCTCGTGCTATTCCACCTTACACGTTTCGTCGGCATATATTTCCTGATCCTGTTCTCGCAGAGCAGGCTTCCCTATGATTTCGCGGTACGGGGCGGATGGGGAGATATAGCGGTCGCCGCGGGTGTCTTAATTCTAGTCTTATTCGTTAAGCCTGCGGAGAAGACCGGCTGGACCCTCTATCTTCTATGGAACGCGCTCGGCTTCGTCGATATCCTGTTAGTCGTCATGACCGCGGCGAGACTCGCGTTCTCGGAGCCGGGCTCGATGGACGAGCTTTTGATACTCCCGCTTAACCTCCTCCTGACTTTCATTGTCCCGATAATCATATTCACGCACATAGTGATATTCGTGAGACTGATGGCGGACAGGAAGCGCGGCTATACGGTTATCTGATGCCGATACCGCTTTGCAGTTATTTATTCGGCTTCCCTCTTGAGAAGACTCCGCTTCCTCTCGATACCCCAGCGGTAGCCGGAGAGAGAGCCGTCATTGCGTACTAACGCGGTGGCACGGTATGGCGACCGCGATGTTGTTGGACGCGCACGCCCTCGCCACAGCGCGCGCGGCTTTCGGCGACCCGATCTTCTCCGCGATCTCCGTATAGCTTGCCGTTGACCCCGGCGGGATTTGACGGAGCGCCTGCCACACACGCGTCTGAAAGGACGTCCCTATCACGTCGAGGGGTAGATCGAGGCCTGTCTTCGGGGCTTCGACAAACCCTACGACGCGCGCGACGAGCTTCTCGAACTCAGTATCGCCTGCGATCAGCTCCGCGTTATGGAACCGGTCTTGGAAGTCGCGGACAAGAGTGTCCGGTTCGTCTCCGAGCGTGATAGCGCAGACCCCCTTCTTCGTAGCCGCGACTAGTATCGCGCCCAAAGAGCATTCACCGACTGCGAAGCGAATAGATTCGCCCCTCCCGCCCGAGCGGAATACAGTGGGCGTCATGCCGAGCATGTCCGTAGCCGCCGAGTAGAACCGTCCGCTTGAATTGAACCCCGCGCCGTAGATAGCACCCGTCACGCTATCCCTCCGGTTGAGTTCTTCCTTCACACGCCTCGCGCGAATGGCCGCGCCGTAAGCTTTCGGAGTGAGACCGGTTGCGGCCTTGAAAACGCGGTGGAAATGAAAACGGCTCATGCCGAGTGTATTCGCAAGCGTATCGAGACCCGGCATATCGTCCGACTCCTCCATCAGGCGGCACGCTTTCACCACAAGGGCGGTTCGCTCGTCATGGAAAGCCGCCTCATTCGGGCGGCACCTCCTGCAAGGACGAAAGCCCTTCCTTTCGGCCTCTTCGCGTGTCGAATGGAAGCGGACATTTTCCCGCCTCGGCAGCCGCGACCCGCACGAAGGCCGGCAGTAGACCCCGGTCGTCAGCACGGAATAGTAAAATATACCGTCCGCGCCCCGGTCGCGCCGCTCTAAAGCCTCCCAGCGGTCATCGTCGTTCAGAAATAACGTCATCTCGGAATAGTTTATCGTCATTGTCGAAGACATTACAGGCCTCCATATTCATGTGTATTAATAAAGTACCGGTTTTGCAATTACGCCGCACTCCGCTTCTTGCCCTCCAATTCAATATCTTCACGCTTGAAATCCGGCATCAAACCTGTGAGGATGATTGTATGGGCGGCGAATTCGGCGGGTTCTCGAAAGAAACGTTTGACTTTTTAAGCGACCTCGAGCTCAATAACAGGAGAGAGTGGTTCGAATCCAACCGGGGCGTTTTCGAAGACCGTGTTCTCAGGCCCGCCCAGGATTTCGTCGTCGAAATGGGAGACAGGCTCAAGACCATATCCCCGCGCGTATCGGCTATTCCCCTGATCGATAAATCGATATTCCGGATCTACAGAGACACGAGGTTTTCCTCGGACAAGACCCCCTATAAGACCCACATCGGCATGCTCTTTTGGGAAGGTCCGAGGAAGAAACTCGAGAACCCGAACTATTACGTCCAGCTCAATAAATCCTCGATCTTCGTAGGGGCGGGGGAATACCGTTTCCCCGCCGATATTCTGAGCACGTACAGGAACTCCGTAGTCCACCCGAAACGGGGCGCGGAGCTTAAAAGAATCCTGGACCGGATAACTGTGAACCCATCCTATAAAATAGGGGGACGGCATTATAAGAAAGTCCCGCGGGGTTATGATCCGGGTCATCAGAACGCCGGGCTGCTCTTCCATAACGGCCTTTATACCTACTATGAAGGCGCCCTGCCGGATGAGGTGCATACTCCCCGGTTCGTCGATTACTGCTTCAACATTTTGAGGGAGATGTCCCCGCTTCAAGAGTGGCTGACCCGGGTCAGTACTATATAATATATGGGTATTATCAAAGATCGGAGGAGGTCACAATGACTGACGAAGAAAGAAAATCGATTGCTTCCGAATATCTGAAAAGTCTCGATTACGGGAGGGACTTTTTCCATCTCTTTGCGGAGGACGCGGAGGTGTTCTTTCCCAACTGGGGTGTCGCGAGAGGGGCAGTCGAGTATAAGACGCTTTTTTCAGACCTGGGCGCGCTTGTCGCAGAATTCATACACCACCACGCTTACATAAACTGGATTATTCAGGGTGACATGGTCGTCGCCGAAGGGTCGAGCGAGGGGAAGCTCAAGACGGGCGAGAGCTGGACCGACAGCAAGTGGTGCGACGTTTTCGAGATCAGGGACGGTAAGATAAAGCGCCTGTACATATACCTCGACCCCGAGTATTCGAGATATTGATAGGCAACACCCCGGAGACGCCCTGCATGAAAATCACGAGAATATACTCTGACCCTTCGGGGGAGTCCCGCTTCGGGGAGATCGAGATCGGCCTCGGCGATTCGGGCCCGATAGGCAGGCTGTCCGACAGGTTCCCGGTGACCTCCATAATCTTCAGGGAAAACGATGCCGGCTACGATTACGACTGGCATAACGCCCCCGAGAGGCAGTACATAGTGCTCCTCGACGGCGAGATAGAGATAGAGGTCAGCGACGGTGAAAAAAAAATATTCCGGGGCGGTGATGTGCTGCTCGTCGAAGACGTGACGGGCAAAGGGCACAGGACCAGGGTCACTAACAACAGGCCGCGGAGGTCGGTTTTCGTCACCCTCGGATAGCTAAACACACATCTGCGAGGAGCATATGCCGGACAAGATACTCGGTATCCATCACATCACCGCGATCGCCGCGGGCGCAAAGAAGAACCACGAGTTCTATACAAAAGTCCTCGGTCTCAGGCTCGTAAAAAAGACGGTCAATTTCGATGACCCTACGACATATCATTTTTATTACGGAAACGAAACGGGCGAGCCGGGAACGATCCTCACCTTCTTTCCCTGGGAGGGTATAAGGAGGGGCAGGGCGGGCACGGGCCAGGTGACCGCCGTCTCATTTTCGGTTCCCGGAGGCTCCATGAGCTTCTGGCTCGACCGGTTTAAAAAGTATGAAGTCGTATATAACAACCCCTCGGAGAGGTTCGGAGAAAATGTCCTCGTGTTCCTCGACCCGGACGGGTTAAAGCTCGAGCTCGTGTCCGATGCGGGTGACGAGAGAAACGCGTGGGACGCGGACGACGTGCCTCGGGAGTTCGGCATAAGGGGGTTCCATAGCGCGGCTTTGACTCTCGAGGGCTACGAGGCGACAGCGAAATTGCTAACGGAGGTCTTCGGCTACGAGAAGAAGGGCGAAAACGTGAACCGCTTCAGGTTCGTTAACCCGAACAGCGCGAACGCCAACATCCTCGACCTCGTCTGCCTCCCTTCAGGTCAGCGCGGGAGCGTTGCCGGGGGAACGGTGCACCACATAGCGTTCAGGGCCGCGAACGAAGGAGACCAGCTCCGGTTGAGGGAGAAGCTGATAGATTCAGGCTACAACGTCACGCCTGTGCTGGACAGGAATTATTTCAAATCTGTCTATTTCCGCGAGCCCGGAGGGGTGCTTTTCGAGATAGCGACCGATCCGCCCGGTTTCACAGTCGATGAGGATTTGGCGGATCTCGGGCGAGGTCTCAAGCTCCCCGACTGGCTCGAATACAGGAGGGATGAAATAGAAAGCGTCCTCCCCCCGATCGGCTAGAGGCATATATGACCATAGAGCCTGCATTCGTACACATATACGTCCCTCCCGCGGATATATCCATCGACGACACGCTCCTCCTTCTTCACGGAACGGGGGGCGACGAGGAGAGCCTCGTCCCGGTCGCCGGCAGGATACTGCCCGGAGCCGGGGTTCTGAGTCCGCGCGGCAAAGTTCTGGAGAACGGCATGCCCAGGTTCTTCAGACGGTTCTCGGAAGGGGTGTTCGATCTCGAGGATCTGCGCCTGAGGACAGCCGAGCTGGCGAGTTTTATCAAAGCAGCGTCTGAGGAATACGGGTTTCCTTCGGATATGCTCTCGGCAGTCGGCTATTCAAACGGCGCGAACATGGCTGCGAGCTTGATGCTCACCTATCCGCGCATTTTCAGGAAAGCGGTTTTATTCCATCCTATGGTCCCATTCGTTCCGGAAAAACTCCCGGACTCGTCCGGTACGGATGTCTTGATAACGGCGGGGACTAACGACCCCATCGTCAGGCCCGAAGAGTCACAAAAGCTTGCGGAACTGCTCGGCCGGACAGGGGCTCATGTCGATCTGTTCTGGCAGGAAAACGGGCATAGTCTCACACGGGATGAGATAAACGCCGCCAAATCGTTCCTGTCCGAATCCAAGATATAGTTTTCATCAACTAAATCTATGAAGTAACATTATTAACTGAGATGCTTTGGAAGCTCATCAAATAAAGCGAATGGAGAACCCCCATGATCGATTTTTATACGTCCACTACGCCTAACGGGAGGAAGGTCTCTATAATGCTCGAGGAGGCCGGTCTTCCCTATAATCTCATCCACCTCCACCTGGGCAAGTTCGAGCAGAGGCAGGACTGGTATCTGAAGATAAACCCGAACGGCAGGATACCCGCGATAGTCGACCGCGATAATGACGATTTCGCCGTGTTCGAGTCGGGCGCGATACTGATCTACCTCGCCGAGAAGACGGGGCTATTCCTTCCCCCGGACGTGAAGGGCCGCTCTACCGTGATACAATGGCTCATGTTCCAGATGTCGGGTATCGGGCCGATGCAGGGTCAGGCCAACGTATTCTTCAGGTACGCGCCAGAGAAGATCGAATACGCTATCGGCCGTTACCAGCGCGAGACGAAAAGGCTTTACACCGTGCTCGACACGCGCCTCAGGGATAATGAATTCATAGCCGGGGATTTTTACTCCATCGCGGATATGGCTTCGTACCCCTGGATCGCGCTCCATAACTGGGCCGGGGTAGACATCGAAGACCTTCCTAATCTCAGGAGATGGATGACTACCGTCAGGCGCCGTCCCGCCGTTGCGAGGGGCATGGACATACCCAAGACAAAAAAGGTCGACGAGGGCGAGGCCGCGAAGAGGGGCTCGGCGCTTCTGGTCTGAATGCCTTGGTTCCCGGAGCCGGGAGCCTGTACCCTGCTGTAAAATAGTACCGACCATCAGGAGGCGGAGCTTGAAAAATATTACAGTCGATGTGGCTATCATAGGCGCAGGCACTGCCGGTATGGTCGCCTATAGCGCCGTCAGTAAACATACGGACAAGGTCGTTCTCATCGAAGGCGGTCAGTACGGCACCACCTGCGCGAGGGTAGGCTGCATGCCGAGCAAACTGCTCATCGCCGCCGCGGACGCGGCCCATTCGGTCGAAGAAGCCCCCGCATTCGGGGTATTCCCCGGGGGGAAGCCGGTAATCGACGGAGTTAAAGGTGATGGAGCGCGTGAGACAAGAGCGCGACCGTTTCGTAAGCTTCGTCGTCGATTCGATCGAATCGATGCCTTCCGGGAGCAACCTCAGGGGACACGCCCGGTTTATGGACGACAATACTCTCATGGTCGATGACCACACCACGGTCAAGGCCAAATCGATCGTCATAGCCACGGGGTCGAGCCCGTCCGTGCTCCCGATGTTTCAGGGTCTGGGAGACAGGCTGATCGTCAGCGACGACGTATTCTACTGGAAGGACCTCCCTTCCTCGGTCGTCGTTTTCGGGGCGGGCATCATCGGGCTCGAGATAGGTCAGGCGCTCGGGAGGCTCGGCGTAAGGGTCGTGCTATTGAGCAAGCAGGGACTTCTGGGCCCCCTCAATCACCCGGAGATAAAAGAGTACGCGGGAAAAACGTTCGCCGGCGAGTTCTATATTGATACCGACGCCGATGTGCTCGGCGTGGAAAGGAAAGACGGCGGGGTCGAAGTCCGCTTTAAAGACCTCCGGGGTAAAGAGCGCGTCGAAACATTCGATTACGCCCTCGCGGCGACGGGGAGGGTGCCGAACGTCAGGAACCTCGGGCTTGAGAACACGAGCCTCGCGCTCGACAAGAGGGGCGTGCCGGTTTACGACCGTTACACGCTCCAGTGCGGCAAGAGCCCCATATTCATCGCGGGGGACGCCGATAGCGACGTCCCTCTCCTCCACGAGGCCGCGGACGAGGGCGGTATCGCGGGAGAGAACGCTTACCGGTTCCCCGACGTGAGCGCGGGCAGGAGGAGAACCCCTCTCACCGTCGTATTTACCGAGCCCCAGATGGCCGTCGTCGGCTCCGGTTATAACGAGCTCAAGAAAAAGAAGGGGCTTTGCTTCGTCACGGGCCGGGTCTCGTTCGAGAACCAGGGGAGGAGCAGGGTCATGCTCCGGAACAAGGGCCTCCTTCATATATACGCCGAGTACGGGACGGGCGTGTTCCTGGGGGCGGAGATGTTCGGCCCCCGCGCCGAGCACATAGGGCAGCTCCTCGCATGGGCGCATCAGATGAATATGACCGTCCCCTGCATGATCGAGATGCCTTTCTACCATCCTGTTATCGAAGAAGGACTCCGCACGGCGCTCCGGGACGCGAACGAGAAGCTCCACATGGGACGCGCGCTCGCCGAGAACAGCATGGAATGCGGCCCGGGTGTTTAAAGAAAGAATATCTGAGGAGGGTTGTTAATCACCGTGCACCGAAAGTTCACCAATAGCACACCAAGAGTTCACCGGATTCCGGGTTTTGGACGGATGTCTTTTACACCCCCCTCATTTGACACTCCTCAGTGAAACCCGGCAGATTATATATACTATATATATAACATATCCATAAATAGTCATACAATCCGGAGAGAGAATAAGAGGGATCGCCGCTCGTCAGGGTGATTTGTCCGGCGTAGCTTTAGCGAAGACGGAAGCCTTGGGCGGAGCCGGAAGCTTGTCGAAGGGTGCCGTACCGGACCACCATCGTGAATCCAATCATCATTTGTTTCCCTCTCCCGTACTAAGTAAAATTTCCGAATGTCAATTCACGATATCGGGAGGGTCATAGAGATGAGACTCGAAGGAAAAACAGCATTGATCACAGGCGGAGGCGAGGGCATAGGCCGGGCCACCGCGCTCCTCTTCTCGAGCGAGGGCGCAAAAGTAGGCGTAATGGGAAGGACGAAATCGAAGCTCGACCGGGTTGTGTCTGAAGCGAAGGGCCCGGGCGGGATTGCCGCGTTTCATGGCGACGTCTCCGTCGAGGGGGACGCAAGAAGGGTAGTGGATGAATTCTACAAGAGGTTCGGAAGGATAGATATTCTATTCAATAACGCCGGCATACTCGAGGGCGGCACCGTCGTAACGACCACCATGGAGGTCTGGGACAGGACTATCGATATCAACGTAAAGGGCGTCTTCCTCATGAGCAAGTACGTCGTCCCCTATATGGCGAAGCACGGGGGAGGCTCGATTATAAACAACTCGTCCGTCCTGGGCATCGTAGGCATGGAGAACTGCGTCGCCTACAACGCGTCCAAGGGGGCGGTGAGGCAGATTACGAGGAGCATGGCGCTTGACCACGCGAAGGACAATATACGCGTGAATTCGATCTGCCCCGGATATATAAAAACTAAAATGGACGTCGAGTTCATGGGCAACCCTCCCGACGCCGAAGAGCAGCTCGACAAAATAGCGGCCGGCATGATACCGCTCGTGAGGCGCGCCGAGGCGGTCGAGGTGGGCCACGCGGTGCTCTATCTTGCCGGCGACGATTCGAGATACGTCACGGGCTCGGACCTCGTCATAGACGGCGGATGGACGACGTTGTAACGGACGATTCCGGCGGGAAGAAAATTTATTATTTGTGTATAATAGATTCGGAAAGGTGCACGGAAATGCCGATTTATGAATTTTACTGCAAGAAATGCAACACTGTTTTTAAGTTCTACTCCCGTACCATAGATACGACCACGGTGCCGAAATGTCCCGGATGCAAGAGGGTCAAGCTCGAAAGGATCTTTTCTTCTTTCGCTACTTTGAGCAAAAGAGATACAGAGGGCGGTTCCGAATCCGGAATGCCGGATATAGACGAGACTAAGCTAGAGAGGGCTGTGGCCATGCTCGAGAAAGAGGCGGAGGGCCTGGACGAGAACGACCCCACACAGGCGGCGGACCTCATGAGAAAGCTCACGGACGCGGCGGGTATCTCCATGGGTGAAGGGATGGAAGAAGCCCTCGCACGCATGGAAAGGGGCGAGGACCCCGATAAGATAGAGGAAGACCTGGGCGGCCTGCTCGGAGAAGACTCTTTTCAATTCGAATCCAAAAAGAAAAAGGGCGCCAAGAAAACCGTTTCAAAACCCAGAGTGGACGAGACGCTCTATGAGCTCTGATCCGGTTATGGGAAAGAGAAAAAGCGTATATAAAATCTTCCTGGTTTCTATCTCGGTATTTCTCCTGACATTCATATCGTTCGGCTGCGCCGGGAAAAAGCCCGGCACTGCCGCGAAGACGCCTCCTGCAGTCCCTGAAACGCCGCCTATTTATCAGGATATTTCAGACTTTGAAAAGCCCCCTTGCACTACCCCGGAACTAAAGATAAAGCAGGGCTCCCTCTGCGGGACCCTCACAGGCGCATCTGACGGGAAAGCTGTGAACGCGTATCTCGGCATCCCGTTCGCCGAATCCACCGGAGGGCAGAACCGCTGGAAGGCCCCCGTGCCCAGGGGCGCCTGGGATGGAACTTTCAATGCAACACGCCTGGGCCCCGCATGTCCTCAGAATACGACCGTCATGTATCCCCAGAGTGAGGACTGTCTCAGCGTCAATGTCTGGACGCCCGCCGAAGATTCCATATCTCCGCGTGCCGTAATGGTCTTTATCTACGGCGGCGCTTTTATATACGGATATAACGCCACCCCGCTTTACGACGGCGCATACACCGCCGCCTACGGGGACGTCGTCGTCGTGAGTATGAACTACAGGTTGGGCGCCCTCGGCTTTCTGTCCGGAATTACAGGACAGGAAAACAGGCGAGGAGATCAACGGCAATTTCGGCATACTCGATCAGATACTGGCGCTCGAATGGGTGCGTGAGAATATCGGCGCATTCGGCGGCGACCCCGATAAGGTAACTATCTACGGCGAGAGCGCGGGCGCTATGAGCGTCGGATTACATTTGCTATCGTCCCCTCGGTCGGAGCCCCTCTTCCGCGCCGGGATTATGGAGAGCAACCCGCTCGGGCTTCCGTATAAGAACCTGAAACAGTCCCGTTCGATAGCCGGGAATTCGCTTCCAATCTCGGCTGCCCGGTCGACGATATCGGATGCATGAGAGCGAAGCTCCCCGAAGTGGTTCTCGACGCTCAGATGCAGCGTGATTTGGCGATCCCCTTCCTCCTCCACGGTATAAGGGATATGCTCGTTTGGTCCCCGGTCGTCGACGGCGAGGTAATCACCGGAGAGCCTGTGAATGCCCTCTCCGACGGCAGCCTGAAAAAGCCCATGATTCTGGGCACGAACGGGAATGAAGGTCTCCTGTTTATAGAGGTAGCAAAGTCGGGGCTCGGCTGGAAGCGCGTTTCCGATCTCGATTACCGTCTCGTCATAGAATTCTTTTTCCGCGACCACAAAATCCGAAAGAAAATTTATGAAAAGTATCCGCCTGACGGGAATGATAACACTGCCCTCGTCTCAAAGGTCTTTTCGGAGTTCCTCTTCACCTGCCCTAATCTCTACGCGGCCTCACGGGGCACGCCCGGGACCTGGTCTTATATTTTCGATCACGTCCCGTCTTTTAACCTCCGCCCGAACACCCCGGCCTGCGCTGAAAACGCCTGTCATACTGCGGAGCTGGCGTTCGTGTTCCACACGGCCGTGAACGAGGGACACGTATTCACCGCGGAGGAGAATGAGCTCTCAAATATGATGGTCGGATACTGGACGGATTTTGCAAAGGATTTAAACCCGGTCGTCGGAGCGAACGCATGGCCCGAATTCGGTCCCGGTTCCCTGAACCTCATATTTATAACACCTGTAAAAGATATTCAGGCAAAGCCCGACACCACGTCCGATTGCGACTTCTGGGACGGCATAGGTTATAACCTCCGCGATTCTTTCTGGGGGTTGTTCTAGAGCCCCGGGATATATAATTTATCACCGGTCTTAAATTGATTGATCCCGACCATAGACCATATATTGCGGTTATTCGCTCGAAGGAGTAGAATTTGCTGACCGTCCCCCGAAGCCTGGAAGAGACTTCGGGCCGTGCCCATATGAAGCTCCTCGCGGCTTGCCTGATTTGCATATCCGTACTTGCCGGACCGCTCTCCGCCCGAGCCGGGGAAGATTCCGGGAATGAATCGGACCACTTCTTCTCGGATCTTTCTACGCGTGAGTATCTTACGGGAAACTGGGGCGGATTGAGGGACAGGCTGGTCGAATGGGGGCTCACTCCCACTGCTAATTACAGCGCCACCCTGCAGGGGAACCCGGTTGGAGGGATGAGAAAGGGTATAAAGTACGCCGGGCTCCTCGACGTCTATCTCGATTTCGACCTCGAGAAGCTCCTCAGTATAGGCGGTACGAAGCTCGTCGTCTCAGGCGCGTGGGCCTTCGGGGAGAATCTGAGCGCGAAGGATATCGGGAATTTTTTCACCGTATCGAACGATTTCAACGGTAAGTTCATAGGCCTTTACCAGCTCTTCATCGAATCGAATTTTTGGAAGGACAGATTTACTTTTGCGGTCGGGCGTATGGGGATAGGGGATGATTTCAGCACGGCGGACGTGTTTGGAATCTACGTCAGCGCCGTTGTCAACGTGAACCCGATAAGCCTGACCTACAATATCCCCGCCTACCTCAGCAACCCCGACGCCGCACTGGGGGCGCGTCTCCGCGTAAAGCCGGTTCGCGATTTTTACGTCGCAGCCGGTGTGTATAACGCCGACCCCGACGCGGCAGTAAATCAGAGAGTGTCGATAGACTTCGATTTCACTTTCGATGACGGCGTGATACTGATAAGCGAAATAGGTTATACGCCCGGCAGGGATGCGAGGTTCCGCGGGACTCCCGGGGGATTACAAGTTCGGGGCTTACTATGATACCGGGGAATTTAACGAGCTTGCCGACAGTGAGAACACACGAGAGGGAAATTACGGTTTGTATCTCATAGCCGACCAGATGGTTTACCGCGAGCCCGGAGAAGAGAGCCCAGGGCCTGACTCTATGGGCTGCGGCCACGTACGCGCCGGAGGAGGAGATTAATGTCTTCCCCTTCTTCATCGCCTCCGGGTTTGCTTATGAAGGCGTATTCACAGGGAGGGATAACGACGTCGCGGGATTCAGCTTCGCTTACGGCAAGCTCAGCAGGGACCTTGAAGACCAGGACTATGAAATCGGCATCGAGGGCACTTACATATTTCAGGTCACGCCCTGGCTCGGATTACAGCCCGACGTGCAGGTCATAGTGCATCCCGGCGGCAGCTCCGCTATACCGGACGCTCTCGTCGCGGGCATGCAGATATCCGTCGATATATAATATAGACAGCTTAATACTGCGGAGGCGACTCCGGAGCCCTCTTCAGCAGTCAGCGAATCGATCCCGTCAATCATTCCCCGGCTTGAAGATTTCTTTCAGGAATTCCTGCATCTCCGCCCAGGACTTTTCGTCAGCTTCCTTGTTGTAGGCAATGGGAAGATTGTTTTCCTTGCCTAACCTGTCCGAATCGGGGCTCGTGAAGCTGTGTTTCGCCCCCGGATAAATAATTATCTCATAGTCCGCGCCCGCCGCGTCCATCTCCTTCCTGAAAGCGTCGACCTGCTCCTGCGGGACGAACTCGTCGTCGCCCCCCGCAAGCACGAGGACCTTTGTCTGTATTTTGCCCGGCGCGGCCTTGTCCGTGGGGCTCAGGTTCCCGTGGAAACTGACGACGCCGTCGAGGCCGGCCCCCGTGCGCGCCATGTGGAGGACGATCGCCCCGCCGAAGCAGTACCCTATCGCCGCAATGTCTTCGGGGTTCACGGTCTTCTGCTGCCTGAGCAGCTCGAGCGCGGCGTTGAACCTCTTCTCGCCCAGCCCCATATTGTTCATGACCTCCGCCAAGAACTTTTGAGCGTCCTCGGGATGCTCGCTGTTTTTCCCTTCACCGTACATATCCACGGCCATGGCGGTGTATCCGAGCCCCGCGAGCATGTCCGCTCTTTTCCTCACGTAATCGTTCAGCCCCCACCATTCGTGGACTACGAGGACTCCGGGCCTTTTCCCTTTGATACCGTCGTCGTACGCGATGTATCCCTTAAGAACCGTCCCGTCCGACTTGTACTCTACCGTCTCGCCCACGACCTTCGAATCGGCCTCCGCCGTCAGGGAAACGAATAGGATTAAAATTGAAAGGCCTAGTATTCTCATCATATTATCTACCCCCTTTAGTCATGTACCTACAATCATAGATATATGATCGGCGAGCGGATGTCAATCAATGAATATATGGTAACCGGCACGTTAGAATGCCCGCCGAAACGGGGAGTAGCTCTACGGGCAAACCCGTGCCGGACTTTCACACTGTGTGCCTCAGGGCGGAGGGACAACAATCGATGCATAGTTTATATCGCAGCCTGAAGCAGGCCTTCAAATTTCGGTTGTGGAAGTCGTTTATGTTAGTTAATCTTAATGCAGCGGTAATTTTCACCTCTGATATTCATAAACGCCGCTGGTTTAGCGCGGCTCGGATTTTCCGATTGAATAAATATAAAAAGATATCTGTAATATTGAGCGGCGGCCTCGGAATTATCATAATCCTTGCGGTCATCTCTCTCCTGCTCGTTAAAAGGCTCGTGAGCCCCGAGCGCGTCAGAGCGGAGCTTCTGGCGTATCTTACCTTAAAGCTGGGAGGGGACGTCGAATTCAAGGACGTGGAGATTAAATTCATCCCCGGGCCGCATGTCGTGCTTAGAGGAGGGGAATTCTCAATCCCCGGCAGGGCCGAGGGGAGCTTCGAGACCCTGATCGTCTATCCCAGGGTATTGCCCCTGCTGAGGGGCGGAGTGGAAGTAGCAAGACTAAAAGTAATCAGGCCCGAAATTAAGCTGCTCATACACGAACCCCCGGCGGAAGGGGTCCCGGAAGACGAATATTCTTTTTCACTCGGAGTCTTGAGGGATTACCTCAAGGACGCATTGGATAACCTCGCTTCCCACGGGAAAGGGCTTAACGCGGAGATAGAGAACGGCACGCTTACCTTGCAAAAGGCCTCCGCGCCCGTTTTGAGCTTCAGCGGCATGAACGCCAACCTCTCGCTGCCCGACGATAAGCTGAGGATGATAGTGCGGAGCGCATCCAACCTCTGGGACTCTCTCGACTTCAGGGCATGGATCGGCGTGAAAAATTATGAGGGCTCCGGGAGTCTCGTCGTTAACGGCGCCAAGCCCCATAAGTTCATGGAATTTTACCTTCCGGATAAAAAGATAGTATCCGACTCCAGCGTGAATTTAGACCTGAAGTTCGACACCCGGGACTTCAATGTGTTCCACTCCACGCTCGAAGCGTCTCTACCCAAATTGATATTGACGGGCAGCGGTGAGGAGCTCAATCTCAGCGCGGCCGACATCGACGCCGATCTTTATTTCGATAATGCGAAGAACGTGCTCACCCTGAAGAGCGCGAAGCTCGTCAATCCGCAGCTCGACCTGAGCGGAAAATATATCGTTGATAAAAATTCACCCGCTGTAAGCTTGTCTCTTCTCGGCAGGAACGTGAATGTGAAATCGGTCAGGGACGGGGCGCTGTTCATCGCGGGAGAACACAAAGTCACCGACTCTATCTTCGAGGTCGTGAGGGGCGGGACGGTGCCCGAAGTCACGCTCGATGCCAGTGCCTCTACGTTCAGGGGTTTATGGAAAAAGGGGAGTTTCAGGATAGAGGGCGATATGGTGAACGGCGGTATATACATCCCTCTTGCCGAGTTCAACATCGTCGAAGCGAGCGGACACGCAGTGATTGCCGACGGTTTGCTGAAAGGGACGAATCTATCGGGCAGGCTCGGGAATTCGAAGGGACATGACGGGACATTGCTTTTAGGGATCGCCGGACCCGGCGGGCCCTTCAATCTCGACATCATGATCGATGCCGATCCCTCTCAGGTGCCCCCCGTGTTAGATCAGTTCGTTCATGACGAGAAATTCAAGAATGAGATGCGTCTCATAAAGGGCGTCGAGGGTACGGCTAACGGCAGGCTCGTGCTCGGCGATCAGAAGAAGTCGCCGAAGGCAAAGATCAGCGTTTCAGGTTTTGATTTCAAGGCGGATTACGGCCGCTTCCCTTATCCGGTGCACGTGAAGGGCGGCACGTTCGATTATGAAAATAAGAAGATCGTCGTCGGGAACCTCGGCGTTCAAATGGGGAAATCGAGCACTACGCTGGTTTCCGGCTCCGTTGAATGGGCCGACAATGACTATCTCAGCGTGAAGGCGGCCGATACCTCTCTCGACCTGGGCGAGCTCCACTTATGGCTTACGTCGTTCGCTTCCCTGAAACCGGGCCTCGGGGAGATTCAATCGGCCTCGGGGACCGCTTCATTCGGATCTATCGAATTATCCGGCGCCCCTTCCCATCCCGCCGGATGGGAGCTGAGCGGGGAGGGGAATCTGAAGGCGGTGAGCATAGGCGTTGCGGGTTTCAGCGACCGGATAACCCTGGCAGACGCCGATATCGCATCGACCCCCGGGAGGATATCGGTATCGAATGCCGGCGTGTCGCTCCGCGACAGCACCATGGCCATGAAAATGGTCCTCAGCAACTACCTCACAGACCTCCTCGAGATGAGGATCGACTTTGCGGGCACGCTCGATCCAGGCGCCATGGGCGATTTATCGGGCTACATCAAACTTCCCGAGGAGCTCGTTTTTAATAGCCCGCTCACTGTAAAGGAGTCATCGCTCGTGCTCCGTAGTGCGGGAGAAAAACCGGTAGGCGGCCCGACAGGCTCTCCGGCTGCATCTCCTGGAGATTCGGCCGGGAAGCTGAATCTGAGTCTGGACATCGAGACGGATAACCTCGAATGGCGGGATTCCCCCGAAGGCACTCCGCAGAACCAGGAGCCTCCCCGGAGCGGTGAGTGGAATTCGCCGGTTTTGGGGGCGGTACGCCTGAAGTCGGGAAATTTCAAATTCAAAAAGCTCAACTGGGATTCTCTCGATTCCGTTATCACGTTCCACGATCACGGTTTCAACATAGACGTCAACGGCGCTAATCTATGCGGTATCTACACCCCGGGGCTCTTACGCATCAGCCCGCCGGGTCTCAGGTTCGACTTTCGGCCGGCAGCGAGCGGCGGGGACCTCGCGGCGGTTATAAAATGCCTCCTCGATAAGGCAGGAATCATATCGGGCGCGCTCGATCTTAACGCCAATATTTCTTCTGACGGCAGCGGTCAGGATTTATATAGCAACCTCAAAGGCAGGGTGGAGCTGAGTTCGCGGGGCGGACGCGTAGAGAAATACGGCGGCCTTGCAAAGTTCTTTACAGTACTCAATTTCGGTGAATTGTTCCGCGGGCACGGGCCGGAATTCGATAAAGAAGGCTTCCCGTACGATAGTCTCACGGCTAAGGCGGACGTCGAGGAAGGAAAGGTGCTGATCCGGGAAGCGGTGATGGACGGTCCCTCGATCAAGGTCGTTTGCGAGGGGTTTATAGACCTCGTAAACAGGAAACTCGACCTCGAGCTCCTCGTGATTCCGGTGATGGCCGTGGATTCGGTAATCGAAAAGATACCGCTCGTTAATTTCATTCTCGGTAAAAACTTCGTCTCTATACCGATAAAGGTCACCGGGGACATATCCAATCCGGATGTGACGACGGTATCCCCCTCGGCTGTCAGTTTCGGATTGCTCGGCCTGATAAAACAGACCCTGAATATACCGGTCACTATATTCAAACCCGTAAGCAGGAACGGGAAAGCGGGGGATACTAAAGAAGGGCCTGAGACGAGCGCCCCGGAAGACGAGAAAACCCCGGCGACACCCGGGCCGAATGATTAATAACTCACGGTCTTGACCCACGCGCCCTGCTGACGGCTGCTGAATTCACTCCGGGGCGGGGTTCGTTCACCTGTTTCTAAGTATGTCCCTGATCTCCGTAAGCAGCTTCTCCTCGTTCGAGGGCCCGGGAGGCGGAGGGGGAGCGGTCTCTTTCTCCAGCCTCAGCTTGTTTATGTTCCGTACGAGAATAAATACGGCGAACGATACTATGAGGAAGCTGATTATCGTATTGATGAACTTACCGTAATTTATAGTTACCGCGCCCGCTTTCATGGCGTCCGAGAGCGCGGGGTAGGGCCCCGGCGGAGTACCTTCCTTGAGAACCACGAAGAGATTTGAAAAATCGACGTTGCCGAGCGCGAGCCCTATGGGCGGCATTATCACGTCGTTCACGAGTGACTGGACTATCGTTCCGAACGCTGCCCCTATGATTATTCCGACAGCCATGTCCACTACGTTCCCGCGCATAGCAAATTCTTTAAATTCTTTAAGCATCTCTGATCTCCATTGTCAGGAACTTGGCTCTAGTATCTCACATGCCGGTTCCAATATCAATAAATTATCGCCTGAAAATGCCTTATATTAGACTCGGCCTTTACGGGCTGATAAAATAATCATTTTTGAGGCACAGGCGTCTTTCATGACGGACAACAGAAGAGTTGAAATAATTTACTGCAGGCAGTGCCGCTGGCTCTTGAGGGCGTCCTGGATGGCGCAGGAGCTTTTGACGACATTCGACCTCGAGCTGGGGGAGGTGGCGCTCGTACCCGGAACGGGCGGGATTTTCGAAGTCAGGGTCGGGGACGAGCTCGTCTGGTCGAGGAAGGAGAGAGGCAGGTTTCCGGATATCAAAGAACTGAAACAGCTGGTCAGAGACAGGGTCGCTCCCGGCAGGGACCTCGGTCACTCGGACGGATAATTTTGAGCGTCTTCGGCCGGGACCGCGGGAGAGCATCTGGCTTCCCAGGCTGTGTATAATATTCCTCCATGCCCGTATACCTTCTCGACGATTCCCTGGTTTTCCCTCACCCGATGCTTGCGGAGCCGAACGGGCTCCTTGCGGTCGGAGGGGATCTGAGCGTCCCCAGGCTCCTCCTCGCTTACAGGAACGGGATTTTCCCCTGGTACTCCGAAGACAATCCGATCCTCTGGTTTTCCCCCGACCCCCGTCTCGTACTCTCCCTCCCCGACCTCTACGTATCGAAGAAATTAAACAAAATTTTGAAGTCCGGCCGTTACGAGGTACTGTTCGACGCTTCTTTCGGCGAGGTCATCAGGAGTTGCTCGGAGGTCCCCCGCAAGGGGCAAATCGGGACCTGGATCACGAAGGACATGATCGACGCTTATACCGAGCTCCACGACCGCGGTTATGCCCATTCCGTCGAAACGTATCAGGAAGGGAAGCTCGTAGGGGGGCTCTACGGCGTCGCTATCGGGGGAGTTTTCTTCGGCGAATCGATGTTTCACATAGTGAGCGAGGCATCGAAGGTCGCATTGTACTACCTCGTCGAGAGGCTCAGGGAACGGGATTTCGATTTTATAGACTCCCAGGTCCCCAACAGTCATATGAAGATGATGGGGGGAAGGGAGGTCGGGAGGGGGCGCTTCCTGGAAATGCTGGGGGAGGCCGTGTGTAAAACGACTCCGCCCGGGAAGTGGAATGACAGCCGGAATTTGAAATCGGAGAGGCTCTGAGAAGCCGGTTTGCGGATTATTACGCGTGTAAATTAAAAATCGTCGGGCAAGGAGGGGCATATGAAGTCGATTTTATGTTACGGGGATTCGATAACCTGGGGCTATAACCCCGCAGACGGCACGAGGTTCCCGTTCGGGGACAGGTGGCCGGGGATACTGCAGACGGAGCTCGGGGAATCGTACAGGGTAATCGAGGAATCTGTCCCGGGCAGGACCACCAATCTCGACAGCCCCTATCTGCCTGACCGGAACGGCAAAAAGTCCCTTCCCCTCGCGCTTGAGAGCCACATGCCGATCGATCTCTTCATACTGATGCTCGGCACGAACGACCTGTGGAAGGCGTTAGGCCTCTCCGCCTCGGATATCGCCGCTTCATGTATGTCGCTCATATGGACTGTGCAGAAGGCCATGGCGGGGCCCGGGTTCGGGGTTCCCGAGATACTGCTGATCGCGCCTCAGCCCCTGGGCACTCTCTCACCTTTTATGAAATTTTATTTCGAAGGCCGGGCGGCCGTTTCCAGGGGGCTCGCGAAAGAGTACAAAAAGGCCGCCGGTATCACGGGCTGTCACTTTCTGGACGCGTCGAAATTCGTGAAGGCGAGCAGGGTCGACGGAGTCCACCTCGACGCGCCCGAGCAGAGGAAGCTCGCGCTGGGGGTGAAAAAGTCCGTGCTTTCGATTCTGGGCGGAAAGTAATAGCGGCCGCGGGCGCTTGACATTAAAATTGAAAATTGCCGGGCGGCATGTATAATGAAGTCCGTTTTATATTTGCAGAACTGGCCGAGAAAGTAAAATCCGAGAATAACCAAATGTTTTAATAAGAATAAGGAGGCTTTTAATGAGCGATTGGAAGGTTGTAAACCACGGACACCCGGAGATCAAACCCTCTAGGGACAGAAGGGCTATCTTCATAGGCAGGTATCAGCCCTATCACATGGGGCATGTAAGCCTGGTCAAGCAGAAGCTCGATAAGGGCGTTCCATGCCTGATAATGGTCAGGGATATCCCGCCCGACCCGCAGAACCCGTTCACCACGGAGCAGACGGTGGATATGATCAGAAAGTATCACGCGAGCAAGGGTGACGACGTCGTGGTCATGGTCATTCCGGATATCGAGTCTGTAAACTGGGGAAGGGGGGTCGGATACGAAATGAACGAATTCTTTCCGCCCGAGGATATAGGGTTCATCTCCGCGACAAAGATAAGGAACGCGATAACGGAAGGCAACGACGATTGGCGGAAGCTGGTCGACGAGTCCATTCAGGGCGACGTCGTCAAGTATCTTAAAGGTTAGCGCCTGTTTCGTAACTCCTCTATATCACTGTATAAATACGAAATCATATGCCTGGGGGGACAGCGGGCAGTCCCCTCCCTCCAGGTATTCCTATCTCTAAAATAAGTAACTGTCCTCCTGCCGCTCCCGTACTTTAATCTGAATAAGCCGGATACGGTTTCCTGAAATCGACATTATAATATTGATGAGAATAAATCGTCCCGGGGCCGGATAAAATGGCAAAATCTCAAAGCAGCGAGAGCGAATTCGACAACTTTCATGAGTTTTACCAATACTATCTCTCCGAGCACAGCGAGCCTCTCAACAGGCGCCTCCATTTTGCGGGGTGCATAATGGTGCTGATAGTAATCCTTACGGCGCTCCTTTCCGGGGAGTGGGGGATGCTGATCCTGGCGCCCGTTTTCGGATACGGATTCGCCTGGGCGGGGCACTATTTCGTCGAGAAGAATAAACCCGCAACGCTCAGACACCCGGTCTGGAGTCTCATGGGCGACTGGGTTATGTTCAAAGACGTAATGACGGGGAAGATCAAGCTCTAGATTTATCATGCTGAACAATCTTTTTGCGGTCTCCCTTCTGAGAGAATATTCCATGGCCGTGTTTACATAACCGCGCTTCTATGGGTAAAATCATTCATCTCCTTTTCCTGTTCTTTAATCGGGTGAAGGCTTATCCGCAATGCCCAGGCTTCTTGTCTTTCAACATGTAGCTCACGAGATACTCGGTACACTCGACCCCGTGTTGAGGAACTCCGGGTTCAGGATAAAATACGTCAATTTCGAGCGTCATCCGGATATCACACCCGGTCTCGGGGGCTATGACGGCCTTATAGTGCTCGGGGGCCCGATGAATGTGGACGAGGTCGAGAGATACCCGAATCTCGCCCGTGAAGTGCACTCGATCCAGAGCGCCGTGAGGTCTGGCATGCCCGTTCTGGGCATATGCCTCGGCTCGCAGCTGATCGCAAAAGCCCTCGGCGCGAGGGTCTATAAGAACGAGGAGAAGGAAATCGGGTGGTACGACCTTTCCCCCACGGAGGCGGGCGGCAGGGACCCGCTTATGTCTCACTTCTCCGGTACGGAAAAAATCTTCCAGTGGCACGGGGACACTTTCGACGTCCCTGAAGGGGCCGTGCTCCTCGCTTCTTCCCCTCTCTGCAAGAACCAGGCCTTCCGTTACGGGGAAAATGTTTACGGGCTCCAGTTTCACCTCGAGGTCGACGAGCCGATGGTCGAGAGGTGGCTCCGGATACCGGGGAATAAAAAAGAGATTGAGGAATTAAACGGCAGGATCGACCCCGAAAGGATAAGAAAGGAATCGCCCGAATACATCCCTCGCCTGAAGGAGCTCAGCGACAGGGCGTTTGCGGAATTCATCGGGTTTTTCGGTTTCAATAAGAAACGCAGGACCCTCCCTTCGAGGTGATATTATCCGCCTATTTTTCGTTCGAGTTGTTTGTCTTTTTCTGCGCCTGCTGCTTTCCGAATTTCCTGTAGTCCTCGGCGAACTCCCGTAGTTTTTTATCGACGAGGTAGTTGATGCTCCCCCTCTTGAACTTTCCTCCCGCCCCCCTTGCCCCTGCCGCCTTCCCCGTCATGGTTTCAATGGCCTGGTCTATCGTCTCGACCGGGTAGATGTGGAATTTCCCCATTTTGACCGCTTCCACGACCTCCTTCTTTAACATCAGGTTCTTCACGTTCTGGTAGGGTATAACGACTCCCTGCTCGCCCGTAATGCCTTTAGCCTTGCACACGTCGTAGAACCCCTCGACCTTTTCGTTCACTCCCCCGATCGGCTGTATCTGTCCCTTCTGGTTCACGGAGCCCGTGATCGCGAAACCCTGCTTTACAGGGACGCCGGAGAGGCTCGATAGGAGCACTATGAGCTCGGCCGCAGAGGCGCTGTCCCCGTCGATCGTTTCGTAGCTCTGCTCGAACCCTATGCTTGCCGAGAGGCTGAGCGGCTTGTTCTGAGCGTACTTGGCTCCTATGTATCCGCTCAGGATGAGGACGCCTTTATCGTGAATATTGCCGCTCATCCTCGATTTCCTTTCGATATTCACGACACCTTCCGTGCCCATGAATGTTTCGCACGTTATGCGTGACGGTTTTCCGAACGCGTAGTCCCCCATGTTATACACGGCGAGCCCGTTTATCTGCCCTGTCACCATGCCCTCCGTATCGACGAGCAGGACTCCCTTTGCGATTAACTCCTGAATCTTTTCTTCCACCATGTTCGATCTGTAGATCTTTTCCTCGATCGCCTTCTCGACATGCGCGCGTTTTGTCAGTCCGTCCCCGCCGTCCCGCTTCGCCCAGTAATCCGCCTCTTTCAGGACTTTGGTAATCGACCCCAGCTGCACCGACAGCTTGCTCTGGTCAGCCGACAGTCTCGAGGAGTATTCGATCACCGTTTCGAGCCCGCTCCTGTCGAACGGGCTGAGTCCGTCCCTGTCGCATATCGATTTTATAAAGCAGGAGTATTGGGACAGCGTAGCGTCGTCCCTGTCCACGACCGAGTCGAAGTCGGCTTTCACCTTGAAGAGCTTCCTGAAGTCCTCGTCGTAGGCGTAGAGCATTTGATAGAGATAGGAATTTCCGGCGATTATCACCTTGAGGTCGAGTTTTATGGGCTCGGGTCTCAGTCCGATCGTGCTCGAATATCCGAACTGCTGATACAAGTCCTCTATCCTTAGCTCCTGGTTCTCAATGGCTTTCTTGAGCGAGTCCCATACGAAGGGGAATTTGAACATATCGAGCGCTTCGAGCACGACGTAACCGCCGTTCGCCTTGGCGAGAGAGCCCGGGCGTATCATTGTAAAATCAGTGAACAGCGCCCCGAACCTCGCCTCTTTCTCTATCGAGCCGAAGAGGTTCGGGTATGTGGGGTGCGACTCGAATATTACGGGAGCCCCTTCCGTCAGCGAGTTATCTATGAATACGTTGACCTTGTATTCGGTAAAAGTCTGCGGCTGCTGCTGCGGCATTCTGTAGGCGAAAGGCATCCCGCCCGCCTGCATGTTTTTGTCCGGGAGGAAGTTGTCTATATTTTCGAGTATGTGTTTCTGGACCTGATCGAAATAATCGATTATTTGCGGGAGCAGCTGGTATTTTTCACTCAGGCTTTCGATAAGGCCGCGTACGGCGAAGAGGGCGACCCGTCTCTCGAGCTCCTTTAATCTCTCGGCAGCCTCGTTTTCTATTTTCCGGGCCGCTTTCAGGGCTTCCGCGACTTCGTTGTCCGTCTTTTCCTTTCTATTTATGATGTCGTTCCTGGCAGCTTCGTCGAGGGCGTTGTATTGCTCCTGCGAGACGGGCTTCCCTTCCATGAGAGGGATCGTGATTATCCCCGTCGGGGAAAATTGTATCTGTATGTTATTCTCCGCGGCCTTCTTCTGGAGCTCCTCGAAGAGGACGCTTTTCTGCCTCTGGAACTCGTTCATAACGGCCTGCTTCTGTTCCTCGAACTCCTTGCTCTCGAATGCCCTCGGTATGTCGGTCTTCAGGATATGGAGGAAATCCTCCATGTCTTTTTTGAGGAGCTTCCCCCTGCCTGTCGGGAGTTCGAACGCCTTGGGCTCGTTCGGGTCCTGAAAATTATATACGTAGCACCAGTCCTTCGGCGTGGGCCTGGTCTTGGCCACCCTCGCCAGCATGGTCTCTATTGTCGTCGATTTCCCTACCCCGGTCGGTCCCACGAGAAAAATATTGTATTCCGCGTAGTCCATTCCTATGCCGAATTCTATCGATTCGACAGCCCTTTTCTGACCTATGAAGTCCGTGCACGGCGGAAGGTCGTCCGTGGTCTTGATATTGAGCTGGCTAAGATCGCAAAACCTGTAGACCTGTGAGGCTTTCAGTTCCTGAACCTTTCTCATCGGTATTCTCCTCTCCTGAGCCTATAACCCCGTATGAATATTAATTCGAAATCAGCGTGAAATAGTACCATCTTGCGATACCCCAATCAAAAGTGTATAAACTCTCTATCGCGGATCCGGGTATATCCAGATTATTCTGTATTTACGCTAAAGACGCAAGTAATTTTAACCCGGCTCCCAGGGCTTTCACCCCCGATTCCGGGTTCCTTTTAAAAATTATCATATTGTTTATCATTATTGCCTGATTATACGGGAATGACCCTGAACGGACATACCGTTTCATATAACGATGGAGAGGACTAGATTGAGACATCTTGCCGCGCTAACGGTTCTGGTATCGGCATTTATCATTTTGTCATGCGCTTCGCCCGGCCCGAGATATGACGGAGAGAGCGGGAAGGGCCCCCTCTTCCCTGTGGAAAAGGACTTTAAATGGGGGTTTATAGACAGGAGAGGGGATCTGGTAATACCGTATAAATATGAAGGCGCAGTAGATTTCTCGGAGGACAGGGCGCTCGTCAAGGTAGACGGCAAATGGGGCTACATAAACGAGTTCGGCATAATGGTCATAACGCCTGAGTTCGAAGAGGCGCAGAAATTCTCGGAAGGGTTCGCTCAGGTCGGGATAGACGGCCGTTACGGATACATAGATAAAGTCGGCAAGGTCGTTTCCGAGCCCCGGTTCGAGAAGTCGGAGCCCTACTCCGAGGGCCTTGCGGGCGTGAAAATCGACGGCAGGTGGGGATATATAAACAAAGAGGGGAAAATGGTTATCACACCCCGTTACGACAGGGCGTTCAGCTTCTCAGACGGCTACGCGCTCATCGTCGTCGACGGCAAGGGCGGGTACATAAAGAAAAGCGGGAAGGTCTTCATTAAACCCGGATACGAGTGGGCCGAAGGGTACTCGGAGGGTCTCGCCTGCGTTCTCCGCGACGGGAAGTACGTGTATCTCGACAAATACGGTGAGGTAAAGCTTAAGACCGATTTCGAGGGGGCGAGGCATTTCAATGAGGGCGCGGCCGCGGTTACAAAGAACGGCAAGCAGGGTTTTATAAACAAGGCCGGGCTCGTTATAGTACAGCCGGAATACGAAGAAGCGGGTGATTTTTCCGAAGGGCTCGCGACAATAAGGCAGAACGGCAAATGGGGTTTCATCAACAAGAGGGGAGAGGTCGTCATAGCGCCCCGATACCAGACCGCGGTAAGCTTTTCGGAGGGACTCGCGATAGTCGAGCTTGGAAACGGCAACTGGGCCTACATAGACAAGAAGGGGAAATTCGTATGGAAATCGTTCGAATGAGTATTACACAGACGAAAGCCGCCCGTCACCCGGCGCCTATCTTCTGAGCCTTTTCCTCGGCCGTCTCCTCTTCCGCGTCCCCGTTTTGCGGGGACTTCAACAGGCCCCCCGTCGAGCCTAATATAAGGGCCACGCCCAGGAGCGTGGTAAGCTGAAACGCGTGCTGCCAGATGATAAGGTCGTACCCGGCCGAGAACCCGACCCTCATAAACCCGGCTGAAGCCACGCCCGGGGCTTCTCCGATCGAAAAAGCCTTGGTCATGGCGAGCTGGCCTACAGTCCCGAATACTCCGACGCCGGCAAGCATGAGGAGGTTCGCCGGTTTTTCCATGAACGAAAAATCGAATTCCTTACCGAGTATCAGTATCAGAACCAGGCACACCGCCGAGGCCGTTCCCGAGAAATGCGCGACTATGGTCCTGGGATCGATGTCCTTCAGCTTCCTGAGGAGTATCATGACTATAGCGCCCGTGAAAGCGGCGAAGAGCGCAGCGAGCCCGGCGATGCTCTGGCCGGTTATGTGCGCATGCTCGACGAGTATGACGCCCGCCATCCCCAGGATTATGGAGAGCCATATCCTTTTGCTGGTCGTCTCGCCGAGGAGGAACCCCGCCAGTATGGCCACCCAGATGGGTCTCGATTCCGTGATGACCGCCACGTCCGATATGGGTAGCTTCGTCAGGGCGTAGAAGGTCGCAATCATTGCGGCGCAGCCGATCAGGCTCCTCAGCCAGAGAAGCGGTCTGTCGAAGAGGAACGGCTTTAATCCGGCGCGCCTGGTCAGGACGAGCGCTATCACGAAAGACATGAACATCCTGAGGAAGGCCAGTATCAGCCAGTCGCATTCGCTGCCGAGGGCGTGTATGAGGGCCCCCATCGTCGCGAAATCGAACCCCCCCAGGATCATCCAGAAGAGCGCCTTGTTGTTTTCGTAAGAGAGAGAACCCAGGCCTTTTATTCTTTTCATTCGTTCCCTTTTTTAAGCGAGTACGTCTGCCTGCTCCTTACGAAGAGGCCCTTCCATTACTCATTCAAGACTGACAAGGTGATAAAGGTATAGGAATAATATACCCGAAGGCGGGTCTCACGTATTGATTAACGGCGGCGGGCTTGGACGGATCGACCCGGATCTAGGGCGTTCTATGAATTCTTACGGGAGTTTTTCGATTCACAGGAGATGGTCATGGTCCTTTAGAAACCTCATGACTATTTGATTGAATTCGTCGGGTTTTTCTATCGGGGGGACGTGACCGCAGTGTTTAATCGTAACCAGGGTCGAGTTCTTTATCTTCTCCCTCAGGATCCTCGAATATTTAACGGGGACGAGTATGTCCTCTTCCCCTGCGATTATGAGCGTGGGGGCCTCTATTTCCGATACGCGGTCGCGGAGGTCGTGCCCCCTGCTGGCCCTCGAAAGGTTGACGACCGACTTCACCGGGTTTAACGCCATATTGATCTCCTTCATCGCCATCATTCTGTCGAGGTTCTTTTTCGTGAACTCTTCGGAGAACAGATAGGGGAGGGCGACGTCGTATCTGAGTTCGCCGCCCCCGGCCTCAGCCGATTTTATCCATGAAGTGATTACAAGCCAGAGGAGCGTGTCCACGTATGAGCACGTATCCACCAAAACGAGCGCCCCCGTTTTCTCGGGGTAGCTGAGGGCGAAGTGCTGCGCTATCATGCCGCCGTTCGAGAGCCCTATTATATGCGCTCTCGGTATCTCCAGCTTCTCCATTAGTCCCCGGAGGTCCTCGGCGTGCATTTCCTGTGAATATTCCGTATCCGGCTTGTCCGACCCCCCCTGGCCCCTGCAGTCGTATCTCAGTATCATGTACCTTCTGCTGAAGGGCTCCACCTGCAGGAGCCAGCCGTTCAGGTCCATGGTCAGGCCGTTTATGAAAACTACAGGCGGCCCGTAACCGGATATCTCGTATTGGAGTTCTATGGAGTCGATCTTTACTCTAGGCATACTTCTCGGGCGTGCCCCGGGCGTCCTTAAAGAGGTCCCTCAGGTCCCTGATGACGTAGTCGGGTTTGGTTTCGGAATGTTTGATGTCCTCTTCGGAAGTCGATCCGGAGAGGGCGAGTATCGCCGCGATGCCCGCGTTCCTGCCCCCCTGAACGTCGGTGTCGAGACGGTCCCCTATTATCGCGAACCTCTCCCTGTCCCTGTGCAGATGCTCGGCGAGCGCCACTTCGAACATTATCACCTCGGGCTTGCCGGCCACTACAGCCTTCCTGCCGCACGCGGTCTCAATCGAGGCGAGCATCGCGCCCGTGGCAGGGATGAGCCCCTCGGGAGAAGGGTAGGCGGGGTCGCGGTTCGTGGCGAAAAATTCCGCCCCGCCGCGTATCGCCAGCGTCGCCAGCTTCATTTCCTCATAATGGAACTCGGGGTGCCCGCCGACGATGACGAAGTCCGCTTTCTTGGCCTCCTCTCCGGTGACCAGATCGAGCCCCGTAAGTCTTATTTCGTCCTTGAGCGAGCTGCTGCCGACGACGTACGCGCTTTTGTCCCTGATGTCCGGGTAGGAGTTCCTGATATGGTATGCGATCGCCATTCCCGACGTAACGACGTCTCCCGGGTTTACGATGATCCCCATCCCTCTCAATTTGTCCGAATATTCAGCTGCGGTCTTTCCCGGGTCGTTGGTCAGGAAGATTACTATCTTCCCGCTTTTCTTAAGGAGGTTTATCGTTTCGACTGCGCCCTCGGTCGGGCTTTCCCCCACGTACACCACGCCGTCCAGGTCAATGAGAAAACAGTCGAATAGGTCAGCGAGTCTCATCGGGTTCGTTCGGAGGGGGAATCGAAAAATACTGTCCTGGGGTTTCGACCTGCCGAAATCAGCCCCAAATGTGCCTCATCAGCTCTTCCTGCTTATCGTCTCCGGATTCCTTTTTGAAGAGCGATATTACCCTCAGCTGGTCGTCCTGCGAGATCTCTACCCCGATCAGGTTGAGCACGTCCACTGCCGCCTGCCTGTAACCATCGTAGAACCCTTCCCCTTCCCCCGAAGCCCTTACGGTCTTTGAGTCGAGAAATAGCGCTATCGCGGCGAACTCGGGCGGGACGTCATCGGCGATCTCGAGATTGTATCCTTCCATATGGCCGACGAGCAGGTGGTTCTGCCATGCCTGTATGACCTTCTCTATTTCTTCCTTCTTCATAACAATAACCTAACTACTATTCCCGTGAGCTTCAAGTATTAAGGGTGCTCACGCATGCCCCGGGCCGGTTAACACGGCCCCCGGCGGGGTCCGGGCTGTAACCGCCCCCCCTCAGCCGTTCCTGTTGTGAAGGAGCTTGCTGGCGACGATTATATTGTCCCTGCCCGCGGCCTCCGCTATCTTGACTGCTTCACCCAGATTGACTTTATCCGAAAGCGTGGCGAGCTTCAGCAGCATCGGCAGATTGACCCCGGAGATAACCTCCACGTTGTTTTCTTCGAGGAATGTGAGGCTGATGTTGGAAGGCGTCCCTCCGAACATATCGGTGACGAGGAGTATGCCGTCTTTCCCCTTCACCTTTTTAATGGCGTTTTTTATTTCCTGCTTGAAAGTCTCGAACTCCCTGTCGGGGTGAAGGCAGACCCCTTCCATCTTCACGGGCGGGTTCGACGAGAGTACGAAATTCACGGCCGCGATAAGTTCCTTTGCCAGCTCTCCGTGGGTTACCACTACAATGCCTACCATCCCGGTTATCTCCTTAGCTCTTTGATATGTCCCTGTGTATGGTAACGGGGGACAGGTGACTGAAATGTTCGGACAGTTTTCCGGCGATGACGACCGACCTGTGCTTCCCGCCTGTACACCCTATGGCTATCGTGAGGTACGATCTTCCCTCTTTTTCGTATTTCGGAATCAGGAATTCGAGGAATTCCGTGAGTTTCCTGACGTACTCGTTCGTGTCCCCTTTGCCCATAACGAATTTGACGATCTTGTCGTCGAGGCCGTTTAGCTCCTTCAACTCTTCGACAAAAAAGGGGTTCGGTAAAAATCTGACGTCGAATACCATGTCGGCGTCATAAGGGTGCCCGTGCTTATAACCGAAGGACAATATGTTGACGAGCAGTTTCTGAGAGTGCGATTTATCGAATTTGCTTTTAATCAGCTCCTTCAGCTCGTGTACGTTGAAATCCGAAGTATCTATACTATAGCTCGAGAGTTCCTTCAGGTCCCTCAGCATTTCCCTCTCTCTGGATATGCCTTCGAGTATATTCCCGTTGATGGACAGCGGATGCTTCCTCCGCGTTTCCTTGTATCTCCTGACGAGCGCTGCGTCCGAAGAGTCGAGGAAGATTACGTCGATCAGGTGGCCTTTCTCCTTCAGGTCTTTTATGACCTCAGGCGCACCCTTGAAAAATACCCCTTCGCGGATATCAACGACCAGAGCGATTTTATTGATATCACCCTGGGTATTATCGCAAAGCTCGATAAATTTCGGGAGCAGCATCATCGGGAGGTTATCGACGCAGTAATAGCCCAGGTCCTCGAGAACGTTCATTGCGGTGCTTTTTCCCGAGCCGGAAACGCCGCTGATGATAACCAGATTAGTCATTAAATTCCATTTTGGCGGCGTGCTGGTATTCAAGTGTCGAAATTATAGGATGAGCTGACGCCGCTCATTTTCAATAATTGATTTCGTGCGCCTACTTCTATTATAGTAGCCGTATTTCTGCCGGGGCTTACGGGGATGACTAAATGGGGGAGTTGTACGCCGAGGATGCTGTAATTACTCGTTTCGATTCCGAGCCTGTCGTATTCCGTGCCCGGATCCCATTGAACGAGCTCTATAACCATGTCGATCTCTCTCTTGTCCATAACCGATGTCGTCCCGAACAGGTCTTTTATATTAATTATACCTACACCCCTGACTTCCATGAGGTGTTTGATGCGCTCGGGTCCGTTTCCGACGAGCTTCGATACTCCGACTTTCCGTATTTCGACTATGTCGTCTGAGATGAGTTTAGAACCTCTGATTATTAAGTCAAGAGCGCATTCGCTTTTGCCGATACCGCTCTTTCCGAGTATCAAAACCCCGAGTCTGTGTATGTCCATCAGCACGCCGTGGACGGTCGCGAAGGGGGCGAGCCTGACCTCCAGTATCTCCTGGAGGAGCGAGATCAGCTTTCCCGTATAGAGCCTGGTCGTAAAAAGCGGGATGTCCCTCTTGTTGCAGGACGCCTTCAGCGCCTCGTCGGGCTCGAGCTCTTTTGAGATTATGAAACAGGGGACGTCCTGGAACGCTAGGCTCTTGGTAACGCTCTCTTTCTCGATCCCCTTCAACCTTTCGAAATAAGCTATCTCCGTCTTGCCGAGTATCTGTATCGTGCCTTGTTCGAGCTTCAAATCCGGGTCCAGCAGCTTGAGTCCCGGTTTCTGTATCCTGTCCGAGTATATCTCGCGGGAGAGCCCCTTCCGGCCCGCGATCAGCTCTATCTGGAGCTCCCCGCCCCAGGTTTTATATAGTTCTTCGACTCGGAGTGTGGTCACGTTTTCAGAGTCTCGCATCTTCCATGATTATGGAATCGTATATCTCGTCCTGGGTTTCGAGATTCATTAGCTTTGCGCGGAGCTCCGGGTTCTTGAATATCTTGGAGATCCTCGCCAAGAGCTGGATGTGAGCCCCTATGGAGGTCTCGGGCGCGACCAGTATGATGAACAGGTGGGTCAGCTTTGAGTCGAGCGAGTCATAGTCTATGCCTTCTATGCTTCTCCCGAAACCGGCTATGATATCCGATACGCCGCTCATCTTGGCATGCGGTATCGCGACCCCGGAATCGACAGCCGTGCTGCAGAGCTTTTCCCTTTCCATGAGCACTTCGATCAGTTTTTCGTCATTGATATTCGGGTATGCCGTGGCTAAATTTTCCGCGAGCTCCCTGATTACGTCCGGCTTCGATCTGGATTGGAGGTTGGGAATAACTGTTTTTCGTTCCAGCACGTCGGAGATTTTCATTGCGTCGCTTGTCAGCTTCAGGGCTCAATTAAAGTTACTTGCCCTCTGTCGTCGATATAAAGCACGTTCATATCGTTACTGGCGCTGTTTCGGAAGGTGACGAAGTTCGCGTCGGAGACGTGGAGCTGTAAGGAGGCTTCTTCGATCGTCATGGGCTTTTCGGGCAGCCTGCGGACCCTTATATTCGTCAATTTCCCGATACCGCCCTCAGGATTGGCGGGCGTGCCCAGGACGCCTTCTTTATTCTTTGCCCCGTTCCTTCTCTTGGACGTTTTCTTTTTGTCCGTCTCTTTCTTGAGCTGCTTGATGATAACGTCTACGGCGCTGTCAATCGCCGTGTACATGTCGGTGGTTTCAAACGAGCTCGCGGCCTTGAGACTCCTGCTGTTGATGGATATCTCCGCCGTGTCCCTGAACTTCTCCGATGACAGGACGAAGTTCACGTCGCACGCCTCGGCGCCTGTTTTCAAATACTTCTCTATCCTCTTTGATTTCTTGACGGCGTAGGACTTAAGCTTTTCGGGGTCCCGGTTATTGTTTATATGTCTCGTCGTTATTCTTACTCTCATTTCTTTTCTTCCCTTTTTGCGCAGCTCTGGCTGAAGAAGATGGTATTTTAAGGGTTTTTCTGTATTTTGCAACAGTTCTTCTGGCGACGATTACATTCCTTCTCTCGAGTATTTTAGAGATGTCCTCATCCGAGTAGGGACTCTGCGGGAGCTCCTCCGCCACTATCTCCCTTATCATGGATTTAACCCTTTCGAACGATACCTCCTTGCCGTGAGAAGTCTCGATCTTTCTTGAGAAGAGGGACTTCAGCTCTATCGTCCCCTGGGGCGTCTGGATGTATCTCCGGCTCGTGATGCGGCTCACGGTGGATTCGTGAACGCCGACCGACTGCGCGACGTCCTTCAGGATGAGGGGCTTTATATAATCTTTGCCGTGCTCGAAGAAGTCCCTCTGCACTTCGACAATCTTGGCTATTATCTTCCTTACGGCGGCTTCGCGCTCGTCGAGGCATTTCATTATCCTCTGCGCGGCTTCTATCTTTTCTTTGAGGAAAATTTTCGCCTCCGGCGGCAGGGTCTTTTCCTTTTTGAGGAGGTTCCTGTAGTAGCTGCTGATTCTGACCTTCGGGAAGTCCCGGTTCAGCTGGACCTGGAGCTCGTTGCCCACCTTGTATACGTAGAAATCAGGGACTATGTATCTTTCCGGGTCCTTCTCGTAATACGGCCTCCCCGGTTTGGGCTCGAGCGTGGATACCACCGTGAGCGCTTCCTTAACGTCTTCGGCCGAGCAGCCGAGGCCCTCGGCGATCTCGAAAAAATCTTTACCGTCCAGCTCCTCGAGATGGTCTTCGATGAGCTTTATAATGATGGAATCTTCCGAGTATCCGAGGTCGAGCGCCTGTATCCTGAGGCATTCCCTCAAGTCTCTGGAGCATGTCCCCGTGGGGTCGAATCCCGTCTGGATCCGGGTCAGGACATCATTGATCTTTAGTAGAAGCTCCTCGTCGGGTTTCTGGGAATCGTCGTCGGGCACGTTGTTCACTGCTTCCAACCCGTTCTCATCATCCGGCGAGGCCGGCTCCGGACCGTTAAGATAGAGCTTCCCGATCCCCTCGACGTCTATCTCCAGGTATCCGTCCTCGTTCGTGTTCCCGATTATTATCGAGCCTATCTGCTTTTCTTCCGGGGTAAAATCGGAGACCTCGAGCTGCCAGGTCAGGTGCTCGGCGAGAGAGTCGGGCGAGCTTATTCTGTTCTCCCAGGCCTGCTCCTCTTCGCCGTCGTCCATGTACTGTCTCGAGGAATAATGCGGCATATCACTGTTCTCGCCTCCGAACAGCCGGCTGTCACCGGTTATGCCGAAGTCGATCACTTCTTCAGACGGGCTGTTTTCGCTTTTCTCTTTCGTCTCTTCCGCTTCTTCGAGCGTGGGGTTTTCTATGAGCTGTTCTTCGAGGTAGTCCTTCAGCTCGAGCGTGGTCATCTGTATGAGCTTCAGGAATAGCTGAAGCTCCTGGGTCAATATGAGGCGCTGCTGAAGCACCTGCCTCTGTGAGGTGGTTTGGCTGAGATTAGTGCTCATAACCCGCTCGTGCAATCCTAGTTAGAATCCCCATCAAATTCCATGCCAATTCAAATATATATTACAAGCTTATAACCTATTTGTCTAAAATGCCAGCGTTTTTTATGACTGCCGGGCCCGCCGCGCGCACGGTTTCCGCACGGCCGGTAGGCTCCCCGGCCCCGGGCGTGTATAATTTTAACCTGACTTTTTAAGGGGAATACGGAATGGAATTTCAGGGCTTGGGAAGGCTGATAATCATTTTGGGGATATCGCTTGTGGTTATAGGACTGCTGATTACCTTCGCGCCGAAGATTCCTTTGTTAGGCAAGCTGCCCGGGGACTTTTACTTCAAACGAGGGAATGCCTCGTTTTATTTCCCCCTCGCGACCTCGCTACTGATAAGCTTAATAATTTCTATTATCCTTAGTGTGATATTCCGCGGCAGGTAAGGGAAGCTTCCCTTCAGTGGGTCTCTGCCGCTATCTGTAGGTGTCAAGTAATTCGGGGACAAAAGATGATGCAGAGGACGGGATTAAAAGTTGAGACAGCCCCGGATCGATGGCTGCCCTGAGCAATCGTAGTCGGGAATGACAAAGGAAGGAGAAAGGCTATTTTTTTATCCTTCTTTTCCTTGATGAAAACACACAAAGTGTGTTTTACGAAAAGACAAAGAAAGGAAAGATTATTTACCTTCTTTGTCTGGATGCAAAGAAGCAAAAATCATCCGACTACATAATTTGCTAAAAATCTTATGTTTAAGCTAAAATCTTTCAAATGGGAAGCTGAAAGATTTTCACGCTTAAACACGCGATTTTCTTAACGCAAATTCTGTAATGTCGGGAAAGAGAAAGGCAAAAGATAGATTTCTCGCGTTTTATATTCTACTACCCGGATGCAGTTTGAGAAGAAAATGAGCAATCAGCCTAGGGCGTCCTACTTCTCGCTTGCTCGAAGTAGTGGTCGAAATGACAAGGAAGGAGATGCTTGGGTTCGTATGCCTGCGGGTGCTCACCCGCCGCAAATTCTGTAATGTCGGGAAAGATAAATCCCACAGTATTACTTGTCATCCAGGAGAATTTTAGCCCCGGGTTATTTAACATCTGCAGGTACCGCCCACTTCCTCTTTTTGGACATGACCGATTCGTACGCCCTTATCTTGTCCTCGTTATTGAGCGTGAGTGCGATATCGTCCAGGCCTTCGAGGAGTGTTTTCTTCTTGAACGGGTCTATGTCGAACCCGGCTTTCCACCCGTCTTCTCCCTCTATGCTCTGGGTCTCGAGATCGACCGTGAGCCTGTAGCCTTTCTTCGAGTTCACCCTCGAGAAGAGGTCTTTTACCAGGTCTTCCCGGAGGACTACGGGGAGTATGGAGTTCTTGAAGCAGTTATTGTAGAAGATGTCGGCGAACGAAGGGGCTATGATAACCTGAAACCCGTATTCCCTGAGCGCCCACGGGGCGTGCTCGCGTGAGCTGCCGCTTCCGAAGTTCTGGCCCGTGAGTAAAATATTGGCTCCCTTCAGGTGCTCCTTGTTGAGCTCGAACTCGGGGTTGAGCGTGCCGTCCTCGTTATAACGCCAGTCAAAAAACAGGAACTCTCCGAAGCCCGTCCTCTCTATCCTCTTTAAAAACTGCTTCGGTATTATCTGGTCGGTGTCTACGTTCATCCTGTCGAGAGGGGCGACCACACCCGTGACTTTTTTAAGCGGTTCCATGTTTAATCCCTCTTTAGATTTCCTTTTGCAGGTCCCATTCCCTAACGTCTACGAAGTGTCCTTCTATCGCCGCCGCGGCTGCCATTATAGGGCTTACAAGGTGTGTCCTTCCGCCTTTGCCCTGGCGTCCCTCGAAGTTCCTGTTGGACGTGCTCGCGCACCTCTCGCCGGGCATGAGGATGTCGGGGTTCATTCCGAGACACATGCTGCACCCCGATTCCCTCCATTCGAATCCGGCCTCCTTGAAGATCTTGTCGAGGCCTATCTTCTCCGCCTGGAGTTTTACGAGCTGCGACCCCGGGACTACCATGGCCCTCACCGTAGACGCGACTTTTCTGCCCCTCACTATCTTCGCCGCCTCCGTCAGGTCCTGTATCCTCGAGTTCGTGCATGAGCCTATGAAAACCCTGTCGACCCGTATGTCCCGTATCGGGGTCCTGGCTTTCAGCCCCATGTATTCGAGCGCGCTCTCGGTCGCCTTCCGGTTGTTCTCGTCGTCCATCGCGTCCGGGTCGGGCACCGTGCCGGTGATGTCCGTGACCATGCCGGGGTTCGTCCCCCAGCTCACCTGCGGGGCCATTTCGGAGGCGTCGAGCGTGATAGATTTATCGAATACCGCCCCGTCGTCGGTCCTGAGCTTCCTCCATTCGGCGACAGCTTCCTCGTATTCCCTGCCCCTGGGGGCGTATCTCCGCCCTTTTATATATTCGAATGTTTTCTCGTCGGGCGCGATCATCCCCGCCCTTGCGCCCGCTTCGATCGACATATTGCAGATCGTCATCCTCTCTTCCATCGACAGGGCCTCGATCGCGGGGCCGCGGTATTCTACCACCGTCCCGGTCGCGCCGGCCGTGCCGATATGTCCTATGATGCTGAGAATAATGTCCTTGGCGGTTACTCCGTAGCCGCGCGTGCCTTCCACCTTGACCTCGAACTCCCTGGGGAGGGTCTGCCTCAGACACTGCGTCGCAAGCACGTGCTCCACCTCGCTCGTGCCTATACCGAAAGCGAGGGCGCCGAACGCGCCGTGAGTGGAGGTATGGCTGTCCCCGCAGACGATCGTGAGACCCGGCTTCGTCAGACCGAGCTCGGGCCCTATGACGTGTACTATGCCCTGCATTTCGCTGTTGATGTTGAGGCCGAAGAGCGTAACGCCGAACTCCTCGCAGTTCTTCCTGAGCACCTCTATCTGCTGCGCCGATATCGGGTCTTCTATGGGCAGAGCCCTGTTGGTGGTCGGCACGTTGTGGTCCATGGTGGCGTATGTGAGATCGGGTCTCCTTACCTGCCTTCCCGAGAGCCTCAGCCCCTCGAACGCCTGGGGAGAGGTGACCTCGTGAACGAGATGGAGGTCGATGTAAATCAAGGTCGGCTTCCCCGGCTCTTCGTACACCACATGCGATTCCCATATCTTCTTAAAAAGTGTTTTTTTAGACATGTCCTATTCCTTATCTTAGCCTATCTTCAGATCTTAGCTCGTCTTCAGAACTAAATTATACATAATAATGAAGCACTTATACAGGTTAGCATACTACGGCACCTTAGCTGTACAGTTGAAATATAAGTACTAACTCCCATTAATCAATGAGGGTTTTTCTGTAGAAACGCCCGCTCAGACCTTAAACGCCGATCTTCCCGGGTATACGGCCTCGCTTCCGAGCTCTTCCTCTATTCGGAGGAGCTGGTTGTATTTGGCTATCCTGTCGCTCCTCGATGCCGACCCCGTCTTGATCTGCCCGGAATTCGTGGCGACCGCTATATCGGCGATCGTCGAGTCCTCGGTCTCCCCCGAACGGTGCGAAATAATATACGTATATCCGGCCTTCTCGGCCATCCTTATGGCGTCGAGGGTCTCCGTCAGCGATCCTATCTGGTTTACCTTGACCAGTATCGAGTTCGCGGACTTTTCCTTGATCCCTCTTTCGAGCCTCTTCGTATTGGTTACGAACAGGTCGTCCCCCACGATCTGCACCCTCTGCCCGAGCTCCTTCGTGATCATGCGCCACCCCTCCCAGTCGTCCTCGGCGAAGGGGTCTTCTATAGATATTATCGGATAGCGTCTGACCCAATCGCCGTAGAGCTCGATGAGCTTATCCTTTCCGAGCTTCCTGCCCTCGACCGTATATTTGCCTTTATCGTAAGAATTCGCTCGACGCCACGTCCAGGGCGAGCGATATCCCGGTGCCGGTCTTATAGCCGGCTTTTACTATCGCCTCCGATATGCACTCGACCGCCTCCTCGTTCGACTTCAGATTGGGAGCGAACCCCCCCTCGTCCCCGACCGACGTCGAATAGCCCTTCTTCCTGAGTATGGCTTTCAAGCTGTGGAATACCTCGACTCCCGCCCTTATCGCTTCCCTGAAGCTTTTGAAACCGAGCGGGACTATCATGAATTCCTGAAAATCGAGGTTGTTGTCCGCGTGCGCGCCCCCGTTTACTATGTTCATAAGCGGTACGGGGAGCGTATTGGCGGTGACCCCTCCCAGGTACCTGTATAACGGTATGCCGAGGGAATCGGATGCCGCCCTTGCCGCGGCGAGCGAAACCCCGAGTATCGCGTTCGCCCCGAGCTTCGCTTTATTGGGCGTACCGTCGAGCTCGATCATGAGCCCGTCTATGAGGCTTTGGGAAGACGCGTCGAGCCCTTTTAATTTTGGAGCGATGACCCTGTTCACGTTCGCGACCGCTTTCAGGGCGCCTTTACCCAGGTACCTCTTGTTATCGTTATCCCTGAGCTCGATTGCTTCATGCTCGCCTGTGGACGCCCCCGACGGGACGGCCGCCCTTCCGAAGGAGCCGTCGTCGCATAGAATATCCACCTCGATCGTGGGATTCCCCCTCGAGTCCAGTATTTCTCTCGCTCTAATAGAAGTTATCGTGGACACTATATATATTCCTCCCGCGGGTGCGAATAACGGCTAAGGGAAATTACCACATGAGTCGGCCCCTATCAAATCGGCATATTTTATCGGTTATTATTAATGTATCGTCAATTCCAGCTAACCGTGCGGAATACCATATTGCTCAATAACACGGCATTCGCAGGGGACGGTTTATTGATTTTTGTTGGAAATATATGATATGTTCGGTAAAATCTTGTACTTTAAAAATAATTCTCCAAGGAAAAACCTCTATGACGCTTGCTCGTAAATTTAAATCGTTCTATATCTTCACATTAATTTCGCTGGCCGCAATACTCGTTTCATGCGCTGTGGGCGATGACAAAACGCCCGGAACGATATCCGACCTTACCTCCGATGAAATCACGAGACTCCTCGGCTGGACAGCCCCGGGAGACAGCGGCCAGAGCGGGACGGTGACGATCTATTTCCCGAGGTATTATGACGACGAGCAGGTAGCCGAAATACTGGGCGTCCCCAACCTGGACGGCGTGCCTTTTCCCGAGATCCAGGAGGCGGTCATAGATAACTTCAAGAACGCGACCCAGGTGCCTGATTTTCAGGTGCCCCAGTCCGCCGGGAACCCCGAGACCTTCCTCTCTCCGAGGCTCGACGTCACGGGGGACACGAGATATTTCTATTCCATACGCAGTAACGACGAGACCGGCGGTTCCTCGCAGCCCTCGAACGTGGCCGAGCTTTCGACCCCGCTTCAGAACGTAAGGTATGTGAGCGGCGAGCCCGGGAGCTGCCTCGGGCAGTCCGTCGCGGCCGGCAATTACGACGGCGAAGAGATAACGCAGAATGTATGTATAATCGACGACAACAGCAATGACTGCCTCGGCGGCGGTCAGGATATCGGGATTAACGATATCGCGGTCGGAGACCCGTGTCTCGGCCTCGTATATATATTCTTCGGGCAAGGCGACCTCACTGAAAACGGAAGCACTACTATCGATGTTGCAGACGCCGACGTTACGATCATCGGCAACGCGTCCGACAGCTTCGGGGCCTCTCTCGCCACGACCAACGATTTCACCGGCGACAAGCAGGCGCAGGAGCTAATCATAGGAGCGCCCGAGTTTAACGGCGGCACCGGAAAGGTATATATCGTCCTCGGCAGCAGGCAGATACCGTCGGTTATAGACCTCGTGAGCGGCACTGAAGACCATTACGAGATCGTCGGGGAAAACCCCGGGGATAATTTCGGATTCTCGGTCTCGCAGGGGAGCGGGGTGACGAACGGAAGGGGAGTGTTCATAGTAGGGGCTCCCTTCTACAGCTCCGAGACCGGCCGGGTCTATGTTTTCAAGGGGGGCGACCTTGAAAAGAACACGGAAGTACCGGCGACCAAAGCTCAAGCCATATTCACGGGACAGCAGACGGGCGGGTTGTTCGGTTTCGATATAGCGCTTCTCGGGGAGATCGACGGCGGCTCGGATGAATTCGGCGTCGGAGCCCCCGAGCTCGGCAGGGCATATGTGATCTTCGGCAAAAACGACCTCAAGGGCAAAGACCTCGCTACCGATACCTCGGACGTGCTCATCATCGAAGGGAGCGCCGACGACGGTTTCGGGACCAGCATATCGGGGAACGGCGATATAGACGAGGACGGGCTCGAGACGGACGACGTGATCGTAGGCGCGCCCGCGGCGAACAGCGATACGGGCTCAGTATTCCTCTATTCCGGCGAAGACCTGAAGACAGCATTTAAAGACGATACGACTCCCCCGGTCGAAACCGAATTTACGGGCTTAAACCCGGGAGACCTCTTCGGTACGGAGATAAGCGTGTTCCCGTTCTTTACCCCTGAATTGATATCGCAGCAGAGAAACACCGCCATCGTGCTGGAATTCAAAGTGAGCAACGCGGATTTCGGAGTCGGAGCGCCGGGCGTTCCGAACGGGGCTGTCTACGTGTTTTTCGGACAGGATGATTTCCCCGGCACGGTTCCCGCGAGCGATGCCGACATCACTCTAACCGGACAGGACGGCGATTCCGCTTTCGGAAGCGTCGTCGAATTGCTGGGGGATGTGAACGGCGACCAGGAAGACGATTTCGGGGTCGGCGGCGAGGGCTTTATAAACCTCTATTATTGATACCGCCCTCTCCGGCGGAAAGGGATTCTTACTCGTATCGGAGGGCCTCGATCGGGTCGAGCTGTGATGCCTTCCGCGCGGGATAGATACCGAAAAATATTCCGATCAGCGCGGCGAAGCAGAATGAAATCAGGATCGATTCGGGCGATATTACGCTCTTCCACCCGGTGAACGAAGCCCCTATTTGGGACCCCAGCACCCCTGCCGCGATGCCGATCACGCCGCCCGTAAGCGAGAGCAGCACGGCCTCTATCAGGAACTGCATCATAATATCCTTTCCTTTGGCCCCGACGGCCATCCTTATCCCGATCTCTTTTGTCCTCTCGCCCACCGATACGAGCATGATGTTCATTATCCCGATGCCGCCCACGACGAGCGAGATCGAGGCTATGCTCCCCAGGAGCACCGTCATGATATTGGAGATTGCGAATATCCTGTCTATGACGCCCATCTGGGATTTTATATAAAAGTTGTCGTCTTCGTTCTTGTCGAGCTTGTGCCTTTCCCTGAGCACGAGTTTTATCCGGGATTCCGCGGCAGGTATGTCTTCCGGCGACGAAACGGATACCGATATCGACTCAAGTGTGCCGGTGCCCAGTATCCTCTTCTGGAACGTCGTGTAAGGGATGAGCGCCACGTCGTCCTGGTCCCTCCCACCGCTCGTCTGCCCGAGCGTGCTCATCACGCCTATCACCCTGAACGAATCCTTTCCGATCCTGACCGTAAGCCCGACCGGGTCCCTGTATCCGAAGAGGTTCGCTACCACAGACCTCCCGAGGACGCAGACGTTCTCGGTCTTCGCTACGTCTTCATTGTTAAAGAAGACCCCTGCGTCGGGGTACCAGTCGTTTATGTATACGAAATCGGGGCTCGTCCCGACGACCACCGTGAACCAGTTCCTGTTTCCCCACACCACCTGCTCAGGCGCATCGACCATGGGAGAGACGTACTCAACTATGTCGAGATTCCTTATTGCGTCCGCGTCGTCAGCTGTGAGGTCTATCGCGTTTTCCTGCACCCCCACGCCCCTTTTCCCGGGGCTTATGAAGAGGGACTTTCCGCCCAGGCTCGTAAGCTGCTCCTCGATCATCTTGTTCGCCCCCTGGGTCAGGGAAACGAGGGATATCACCGCCGCGACGCCTATGATGATACCGAGGGTCGTAAGTATCGACCTCACCTTGTTTGACCTTATGGCTCTCGAAGAGACCCTGAGCGCTGCCAGGAAATTCATGTCGGTACCGTTCGCGCGGCTCTCACACCCCTGCCGTTTTTACTCTTTTCTTCAGTCACGGAGCCGTCCTTGAATATTACGATCCGCTCGGCGTTCTCGGCGATATCGTGCTCGTGCGTGATTATGATAATCGTCTTGCCCTGCTCGTTGAGAGATCTGAATATCTCCATTATCTCGCCGCTCATGGCCGTGTCGAGGTTCCCGGTGGGCTCGTCGGCGAGTATTATGCTCGGGTCGTTCACTATGGCGCGCGCTATGGCCACACGCTGCTGCTGGCCGCCCGAGAGCTGTGAGGGGAAGTGTTTCTCCCTTCCGCCGAGCCCGACTCGCGAGAGCGCCTCGTAAGCGCGCTCGGCCCTCGTCCGGGACGGCGTATTGTTATATATCATCGGCAGCTCCACGTTCTCGGCGGCGGTCGTCCTCGCAAGGAGGTTGAAGCTCTGGAACACGAAACCGATTTTCCTGTTCCTTATATCGGCGAGCTCGTCCTTCTCCATCTCGGAGACCTTGCTGCCGTCGAGGTAATAATTCCCGGAGGTCGGCTTGTCGAGGCACCCGATGATATTCATGAACGTGCTCTTCCCGGAGCCCGAGGAGCCCATTATGGATACGAACTCACCTTCTTTTATGTCGATCGATACGCCCCTCAGCGCGTGGACCTCCGTGTCCCCGAGCTTATAGACCTTGTGTATGTCCTTCGTGACGATGACGTTCCCGCCCATCCGTCAGAATCTCCTCGGCTGGGGGAGGTAGGACGAGCTTCCGTTCGATTTCGAGCCTGCTACGGCCTCCACGATGACCTTCTGCCCTTCTTTCAGGCCCCCGTCCAGTATCTCGGTGTAAATGTCGTCGCTGACCCCGGTCTTCACGGGGAGCGCTCCGATCTGGCCGTTCTTGAGGGTTATCCATACGTACGAATTATCCGAGAGCTCGTCGGGCCTGTCCTTGATATCGGCCGATGAGGGCGGGATGAACCTGAGCGCCGCTGTCGGCACCCTGAGCACGTCCTTCTTGTCGGCTACGACTATCTTCACCTCAGCCGTCATCCCGGGTTTTAATTTCCTTTCTTCGTTCCCGGTCTCGACGACCACATTATATGTGACGACGTTGTTTGTTATTATCGGTTCGTTCCTCACCTGCGATACGGTCCCCTCGAACGTCTCGCCGGGATAGGCGTCCACCTTGAAATAGGCCTTCTGGTCGGGGACGAGCTTCCCTATGTCGGCCTCGCTCACCTTCGTGTCAATCTTCATATCCGTGAGGTCGTTCGATATTACGAAGAGGGGCTTTCCGCCCGGCGTGACGGATTCGCCGGCGTTTATGTTCCTCGAAAGCACTACGCCGTCTATGGGCGACCTGACTACCGTATTTTCGAGATTTGTCCTGGCGATGTCGAGGGTGACCTTCGACTGGTCGAAAGCCGCGAGCGCCCCGGAATATTTGGCCTGCGAGTCGTCGAACTCCTCTTTGGGAATAAGCCTTTTTTCGTAGAGCTCCTTGTTCGCCTTGTAAAGCGAGCTTGCGATGCTGAAGTCGGACTCCGCTTTTTTCATGCTGGCCTCGGCCCTCTTGAACTCGATTTTAAGCGGCGCCGGGTCTATTTCCGCAAGCGGGTCGCCTTTCTTCACTTCGGAGTTGAAGTCGGCGTTCAGATTGTTCACCGTGCCCTGGACCTGGGAGCCGACTCCGATTGTCGTGAGCGGGTTCAGCGTCCCCGTTGCCGTAATGAGCGATATCACGTCGTTCCTGTCGGCCTCGGCAGTCCTGTACGTGATACCGGAATCGTTCCCTCCGAGGAACCTGGGCACCACGAAGATACCAAGTAACACTATTACGATCAGTCCCGCGGCCGTCTTCTTATTTATCCACTTCATCCGTTCCACCTATGGCGCGCTCGAGCCTCGCGGCCGTGATATTATAATTGTAGATAGACTGCATGTATGCCGCCTTGCTCGAAGAGTAGATGGCTTCCGCCTCCGCGAGCTCGAGCTCGGACGCCCTCTCGAGCCTGTATCTTTCCTGCGCCAGGAGGAAGCTCCTCTCGGCCGATTCCCTCGTCTTCTCCGTTATCTGTATGTTCTCTTCCGCGAGATCCAGGTCGAGCTTGAGCTGCTTAACCTCAGCCGCGATCTCGACCCTCGCCGTCTCCATCTCCGCCTGGGAGCGCATCAGCTTCGCCTTTGCGTCCTGTACGTTGGCGAAACGCGAGAACCCGTCGAATATAGGGAACTGGAGCCCTACGCCGGCTATGAACCCGGGCGTCTCGGCCCCTTCCCCCTTGAACCTGTAAGCCGTCCTTCCGAAGAGCAGGGGATAAAACTCCTTTTTCGTCGCCGCGACGTTCGCCTTCATGGAGACCTCCTGCGCTTTAAGGCTCTTCAATTCGGGTCTCGTGTCGAGCGCCCGGTCTATCGAATCCTCGAGGCTTATATCTTTTTTCTTATAATGGAGCGAATCGACGAGCTCGAAATTGAATTCGCCCTCGAGGCCCATTGCCGTCATGAGACTGTCCTCCGCGATCTCGAGGTCGTTCCTCGCCGCCGAGAGCTCCATCTTCGAGTTGCCGAGGTTTACCTCTTCCTTCGTGACCTCTATCTGCGAGATCCTGCCGGCCTTATAAAACCCCTCTGCGCGCTCGAAACGTCTTTCCGCCTCCACCGTCTTTTTTTCGCGCGCCTCCGTAATATGCGTTTGAGAGAGGACCGTGTAATAGCTGACTATAGTGTTGAGCTCTATATCCTCCCTCGTCGTCTCCTTCTGGTACTTCGAAGACTCGAGCTGCGCCTTGCTCGACTTCACCTTATTCGACGTCCGCCCGAAATCCCATATCATCTGGTCGAGGAAGAAGCCCGATTCCCGCCCCACGAACGGGACGATGATCCTTGTGTAGATGTCGGGATAATAGGGGGCCTGCATGTTCCTTACGAACGCCTTCGATATCTCTATGTTGGCTTCGGAAACTGTAATGCCCGGGTTCTTTTCGAGGGCGGTGTCGACAGCGTCTTCCAGGGTCAGGACCTTTTTCTCCTGAGACCCGGCCGTGTCGAGGCTCGAAAGAAGCATAAAAAAGACGATAAGTCCTGTACCGAGGGTCCTCATATCATATCCTTATTAAAGCAATAATATGACGCTAAAACATATCCGTTGCAACACTCCCCTGTGTTGCAACGTCCCCGCCGCTCCCGTAAAATACTCTAATGGCCTTCGGCGTATATATACATATACCCTATTGCGTAAAAAAATGCCCCTACTGTGATTTCAATTCCTGGGGCATAAACGGGGGCTTTCCGGAATCCGAATACACGGAATCGGTACTCGGAGAGCTCGAGTTTTACAGGGGGGAGATTGAGGGCCGCGGGCTGACCTCCGTTTTTTTCGGGGGAGGGACCCCGTCTCTTTTCGACCCCCGGAACATCGGAAGGATAATATCGAAAATTTACGAGATGACGGTGCCCCATCGTGATATCGAGGTATCGCTCGAGGTAAACCCCAAGACGGCCGACCTCGGGAAGCTAAAGGGGCTCCGCGATGCGGGTGTGAACAGGATAAGCGTCGGGGTCCAGTCCTTTTCCCAAAGGAAGCTCGACTACCTGGGCAGGATCAACAGCCCTGAAGACGGCAGGCGCATACTCGATGAAGTCAGGTCGGCGGGTTTTGAGAACTATAACTTCGATCTAATGTACGGCACGGGCGGCGAGACCCTCGATGAATGGCGTCGGGACCTCGAAGAGGCGGTCCGTTTCGGGTCGTCCCACATATCCGCCTATTGTCTCACCATAGAGCACGGCACGGAGTTCGGCAGGCTCTACAAGAAGGGGAAGCTCATTCTTCCGGGAGAGGACGCTCTCTCGGATTTCATAAGCTATACGACGGGGTTCCTCGGAGGGGCGGGTTACGGGCAATACGAGATTTCAAACTATGCGAGGCCCGGTTTTGAATGCAGGCACAACCTCCTCTACTGGAAGGGCGAGAGCTATCTCGGGGTAGGCGCGGGCGCGCATTCCCATTTAAAAAGCACCGGAGAGTCCCCATGGGGACTCAGGCGGGCTAACGTAAAGCCCCCGACGGCATATATGAAAGCGGTCGGAGAGGGAAAAAGGCCGGTCGATTTCTCGGAGCGTCTCACGAGGGAAGAGGCGCTCGAGGACAGCATCATTATGGGATTCAGATTGAATGAAGGGTTAGACATGCGGGGGCTCAAAGATAATTACGGCGTCGCGCCCGATCCGGACCGTATCGACTCACTCAGGGAAGACGGCTTCGTCGAGGTCTCGGGCAATACTGTAAGGCTCACGAAAAAGGGGACGCTCCTGTCCGACGAGATCATCGTCAGGCTCGTAAGCTCCCTCGGCTAGCGCCGGTCAGTCCTTTTTGATTACGCGCCTTACTCCGCCGGCCTCAATAAAATAACAGTTCCCTTCCTTTTCGGCGGACTTCACAAGCTCGTAGTAAGCGGGCCTCGAGAGCCTGGCTTCGAACCTCTTATTTTTCACCCTCGCGTAGGGAACGTTCCCGGCGGTCAGCCGCAGGGAGCCGAAATCGAGTATTTCCTCGGTCTCGTCGTTTAGTCTCAGATAAAACTCCCCGCCCCGCCTGTAGACCATCTTGACGACGTAGGGTGTGTCCTCCACCTCCACGTAGAGCCTCCCGCTCCCTTCGTCGACGAAGAACCTTCCCTCCTCGTCCATATCGAGGAGACTGTTGTTGTAGAGGTACGTTATCCTGTGCCTTATCCGTATCCCGTCCTGGAACCAGTTCCCCGTCTTGTCTATGAAGAACCTGTATTCCGTTTCTCCGTGTTTGCGGTCCTCTGCCATCGGTATCTATTATAACGGAGGAGGCCCGGACAATCCCTTAACGGCTCTCATTCCCCCATGACCTTTACTATAACCCTCTTCCTCCTCCCGCCGTCGAATTCGGCGTAAAATACCCTTTGCCAGGGCCCGAGGTCGAGGTCCCCTTTCGTAACGGGCAGTATGACCTGGTGGTGCATAATCAGGTTTTTCAGGTGCGCGTCCCCGTTGTCCTCGCCCGTTCTGTGGTGCCTGTAATTTTTATTATAAGGCGCCAGGTGCTCGAGCCATTCCCATATGTCTTCTATGAGCCCGTCCTCGAGGTCGTTTACGTATACTGCCGCCGTTATATGCATCGCGGATACGAGCGCCATCCCCTCCCGCACTCCGCTCCTTTTGACTATATCCCTTACGGTGTCAGTTATGTGCACCATCTCCCTCTTCCCTTTAGTATTGAACCACAGGTACTCCGTCATGAATTGCATCTTGTCCTCCCCTGTATGTTGTATCATATGAGTGTAATTCCAGTCAGGGAGAGATACGAATATGATAATAGAGCTGAGCGTAATCCCGATCGGGGCCGGCACCTCGCTCTCGGAATACATTGCGGACGTGATGAGGGTCATCGAGTCGAGCGGCCTCAAATACGAATCCCATTCCATGGGGACCAATATCGAGTGCGGCTGGGACGACGTCACGCCGCTCGTGAGGAAATGTCACGAAGCGCTCAGGGCGAAGGGCGTCGGGCGTATAAGCACCACGGTCAGGATAAGCGAGAGGACCGACAAGCCCTATACGATGGAGGGGAAGATGAAGAGCCTCGGCGAGAAGCTCAATATCGGCTAATCCGCACGCGGTGTGTGCTTCTACGATCCTTCCGAATCTCTTCCGCTCAAACCGGCGACGAAGCCAAACCCGCCTGTCCTGAGCGCACACGAAGTGTGCGTCGATGTCTCGGCACACATTCTGTGTGGCTTGCCGATTAAGGATTTCGGGAATGACAAAGAATTGAGGTAGGCTATTTTTTTATCCTTCTTTTCCTTGATGAAAACGACAGCAAGAATAGTGTGCGTTTCCGAAAAGATTCTACAGAATTTGCTAAAAATCTCATGTACTCGCTAAATCTTCCAATTCAACCCCAGCCCGTGGAAGATTTTTAACGCTCGTACAATCGATTTTCTTAACGCAAATTCTGTAATGTCGGGAAAGAAAAGGAAAGGCAAAAGATGGATTTCTCGCGTTGCCTCGAAATGACAAGGAAGGATGATATTGCTGAGGCATCTTCGAAGTTTTTCTTGATGGGTTCATCCTTGGCACAGTAACTTTCTCGCAACCAGCCGAGGGCGACCGATTGCTTACTTGCTCGTAATCGTTGCAATGACATGCCTATATCTGTAGGAGTGGCTTCCAGCCGCGAATGACGAAGTAAAGAAAAGTCAACGGCAATATTATTTTCTTCTTTGTCTGGATCAAAGAAGAAAAATCATCCGACTACAGAATTAGCTGAAAATCTCATGTACTCGCTAAATCTTCCAATTTAATCCCGTGGAAGATTTTTAACGCTCGATATCAACCAATTCTGTTGTCGGGAAGTGTACAGAATCTCGGGTTGCACGAATGACAAAAGACTAGATTTCTCGCGTTGCTCGCCACAAATTCTGTAATGCCGGGGAGGGGGCGAATCCTGAAACAAGTTCAGGATGACAAAAATAGATTTCTCCCGTTGGTCGAAATGACATGGGGGAAATACTTGGGTTCCAATGCCTGCGAGCGCATGCCCGCCGCCCCATAATCTTGACTCCCCTCCGTATTTACGGTTAATACTTTTCTCAATGCGTGAAGATGCAAGATACTGGATTGCGCTCAGCTTCGTGAACGGTCTCGGGGACGTCCTCACAAAAAACCTGTATTCGGCGTTCAGGAGCGCGGAGGACGTGTTTAAGGCCTCTGCGAAAAAACTCGCCCGGGTGGACGGCATAAGCGAGAATATGGCCCTGGCCATAAAAGCTTTCGACGAATGGGACAAGGTCGGTGAGGAGATCGAAAAGATAAAAAAATCCGGGTTCGGGTTCCTCCCCCTGAACGACCCCAATTATCCCGAACACCTCCTCCAGATATACAACCCGCCTTCATATTTGCTAACGAAAGGGACTCTTACTCCCGCGCGACAGGGTCTCGATAGCGATAGTCGGGTCGAGGATTCCCGACAGGTACGGGCGGGTAGTTACGGAAACCCTCTCCGGGGAGCTCGCCGCATTAGGCGTGACCATCGTGAGCGGCATGGCGCGCGGTATAGATTCGATCGCCCAGGAGGAGGCGCTCAAGAGGGGAGGGCGCACGATAGCCGTCCTGGGCTCCGGAATCGACGTCGTCTATCCCCCCGAGAACAAGAAGCTTTACAGGGATATTTCCGGGAACGGCGCCGTGCTCTCGGAATTCCTCATGGGCACGCCGCCCATAGCCCAGAACTTCCCGAGGCGGAACAGGATAATAAGCGGCATCTCCCTCGGCGTAGTGGTGGTGCAGGCGTCCGACAAGAGCGGCTCCCTCATAAGCGCCTCCTTCGCGCTCGACCAGAATAAGGAGGTCTTCGCCGTTCCCGGCAACGTGGACAGGAAGCTCTCACGGGGCACGAACTGGCTTATAAAAAAGGGGGCGAGACTGGTCGAGACTGTCGACGATATTTTGAACGAAATCGAGGTCTTGAGGGCTTTGAAAGGGGACCCATCACCCGAGTTGTTTGAAAATGTCCTATCCGCCCTCCCGGACAGGGAGAGGGCGGTATATTCCGTTTTAGGCACAGATCCCATGCACGTCGATGAAATCATCAAGCTCACCGGGCTCGAAACCTCGAACGTGCTGTCGCTCCTCCTTTCCCTCGAGTTAAACGGTTATATAGCCCAGCACCCGGGGAAGCTCTTCCGCCGGAGGCGCTGATATTCAGCCGTCTTACTTTAGTCCTAAGCCACTTAAAACCAAAGTATGTTGACATTTTAGGACTTTCGTATTGTAATTATATTGAAATCCTAAGCGTTATTGGCCCTTCCGACCGACGCATATATCCATACGCCGGACGTTTGCACGGGGGGATGACAGGAGAGTATGTCGCAGACAAAAGCAGTCTCCGCAAACAACACCGAGCCGATAAGGACTATCGTGGCGTGCCATTTCCCCCTGCTGAGGGAAGGCATATCCAAGATCCTCGAAGACGGAGAGAATATCGAGGTGGTTGCGAAGGTGTCTAACCTCATCGACCTCATCCAGTCCTGCGAAGGGCACCCGTTCGATATACTGCTCCTCGACGTCGAGCTGCGCGGCCTCAACCTCACGAGGATAATGAGCCTCATAAAAAAGAACAAGGTCTCCAAAGTGATCCTCATAGTAGATAACGACTATAACGAAAACCTCCTCATAAACGCTATCAGGTCCGGGGTGAGGGGGTATCTCGTGAAGGACACCGACTCGAATCACCTTATAAAATCAATCGCCGCCGTCCACAGCGGGGAGCTGTGGGTGGAAAGAAAGCTCATGGGCAAGGTGCTCGACGGCTCCGCGTACCCTGCCAAGACCGTACGCGGCAAGGGGGAGGTATACGACCTCACCGAGACGGAGATAAAAATTATTAAGCTCGTCCTGAACGGCTACACGAACAAGAACGTAGCCGACGAGCTTTATATAAGCGAGAAGACCGTAAAATTTCATCTCTATAAAGTATTCAAAAAGCTAAAAGTTAAAAGCAGATCGGAGCTCATACTGTTCGGGTTCCGCCACGGGCTCGTCCAATGAATAATCCCGCCTCGTAACCGCTATCTGCGAGGGCGTTTAACGCGTGTTCTTGATTAATACCGAAATTCGCACTAAATTAAAGCACTGTCGGTTAGATCGGAAAATCGTTTCCTGTAAATCGTCTATGAAGTTCATCCCAATATTGATTACGGAGTGTCCAGCATGAATCTGAGCGTTATCGGCACCGGCTACGTGGGTCTTGTCACAGGGGCGTGCCTCGCGGGTAGCGGCAACAACGTGATATGCGTCGATATCGACGAGACGAAAGTAAAGAGTCTCAAGAAAGGGCACGTGCCCTTCTACGAGCCCGGTCTCGAAGAGATAGTGAAAAAGAACTTCAAGGAAAAGCGCCTCCATTTCACTACCGACATCGGCTATGCGATTAAGAATTCCTTTATAGTTCTCATCGCGGTCGGGACCCCGCCCAATCACGACGGCTCGGCGAATATGGACGCCGTCCTGAGCGTTGCGAGATCGATCGGGGAGCACATGGACGATTACAAGATAATCGTTACGAAGAGCACGGTGCCCGTCGGGACGACCGAAATGATACGCGACGAGATAAGGAAGCTGACTGCGATCGAGTTCGACGTAGCGTCTAACCCCGAGTTCTTGAAGGAGGGTAACGCGGTAGAGGACTTCATGAAGCCCGACAGGGTCATCATAGGGGTCGACAAACCCTCCGTGGGCGGAATCCTGAAGGAGCTCTATTCGGCCTTCATGCGATCGAGCGACAGGGCGATAGTCGTATCGATAAGGTCCTCGGAGCTCGCTAAATATACCGCCAACGCGATGCTCGCCACGAGGATATCGTTCATGAACGACATCGCCAACCTGTGCGAGCTCGTAGGGGCCGACATATCCGAGATAAGGTTGGCTATCGGCTCCGACGGGAGGATAGGGCGTCATTTCCTCTTCCCCGGCATAGGCTACGGCGGCTCCTGTTTCCCGAAGGACGTAAAGGCGCTCATAAGCACCGCGAGCGCCCTCGGTTACGACCTCAAAGTCTCGAGGGCGACCGACGAGGTGAACACGAGGCAGAGGGAGCTCTTCTGGAACAAGATCACGGGTTATTACAAGGGCGGGCTCAAAGGCAGGAGAATAGGGGTCTGGGGCATTTCTTTCAAGCCTGAAACGGACGATATAAGGGAAGCGCCCTCGCTCTACATCATAGACAAGCTCAAGGCCGCGGGCGCCGAAGTGGTCGTCCACGACCCTGTAGCCATGGAAAATGCGAGAAGGCATTACGGTGACAGCGTAGAGTACGGCGGGTCCAATTATGACGCGTGCAAGGGGGCGCACGGCCTTGTCATCAATACCGAGTGGAACGAGTACCGCCAGCCCGATTTTACGAAGATGAAAGAGCTTATGAAAGACTATGTGATTTTTGACGGCAGGAACTTATACGACCCGGTAAAAATTGAGAATCATGGGTTTAAATATTTCGGTGTCGGGATTGGTACTCCCCCGGGCTAAACAAAACGCAGATGCCTTTGCGCTCCGGGCGCTTGCCTGTATTCTCCTGTCTTTGATCTCGAAATATTATGGTTGAACGGCTTCATTTATCCCAAACTTGAACATCTTACTCGCCTGTTCGTACACGCGAACCCTGCGCGGGACTCCTTCCGCTCCCATATCCTTATCCCGTGATACTCATCTGAAATTGAGCATCATTGAAAGCCGGTCCATACGGGCAAGTCGAACTACCGGATAAAGGAAGAGATTCTAAGAGATTTTCATCCGGGTGAAATATTGATTGACAGATTAAACCTTATTTTGCTATGATGAAGGGACGTTAAAGTGTGAGGAGGGTTAATATGCACTCAACGACCGGTTTGATCCGCATGAAGTATTTCTTTTATGTATTTTTTATTTCCCTGGTCACGGTTTTTTCTTTTAGCGGCTTTCTCATAGCACAGGAAGAGGAGGGTGTTTTTGAGGTGGAAGAAGGCGAGGAAGTTGCCCCGCCTGCCCCCGCTCCCGCGCCTGCTGCGAAGACTCCGTCGGTCCTGGCTACGACGGACGGCGAATATACGGATGTAAAGGTGGAAGTGACGGAGCTTAAGCGCGCAAGCGGCGATACGCTCACGTTAAAGTTTGCGATAATCAATGATTCGTCCGAGCAGATGAGTTTCAGCTACGACTTTGGGGAGGCAGGAAAGTACCATACCGGTGATTTTAACAGCGTAGGCGGAGTCAATTTGGTTGACGCAGCCGGCAAAAAGAAATACCTGGTGCTCCGGGATTCGGCTGGAAATTGTTTGTGCAGCCGCGGTTTAAAGGATCTTCAGCCCGGGTCGCGTGCCAATGTGTATGCCAAGTTCCCCGCGCCTCCCGGGGACGTAGAAAAGATAACCGTAGAGATACCCCATTTCATTCCGATGGATGACGTTCCCATCAGCAAGTAGGGAAGCCCGGTTTCGCGTGTTCGGACCGATCTCTAGTCTGCCGTCGCTTCATAAAGGCGTGGGTTGAATTAGGTATTGTCCGGGGAGGTTCTCATGTCAAATTTGATTTGCTCGATAAAAAGAGGAGGCGGCCTCTTCCTGATTGCCGGCACCTTTATTTCCGCTGTCATTTTTCCGGCTGCCGCAAGGGCCCAGGTAGACCTGGAATCCCGGGTTCTGGATATTGACTTCAGGGTCGAAGACCTGGAAGGGGAAACGCTCGACCTTGAGGTAAAGGAAACCGATACCGAGATAAGGATCGAGCTTTCGGGAGACATTCTGTTTGATTTCGATAAATGGGATATACGCCCCGCGGCGGAGCCCGTGCTCACCCAGGTTGCGGAGGTTATAAACAAATACCCCAAAGCTGCTGTTTTGATAGAGGGTTATACCGATTCAAAGGGTAAGGACTCCTATAACCTCAAGCTCTCTGACAGGCGCGCCGCGTCCGTAAAAGACTGGCTTCTGAAAAAGGGCGGGGTCGGCAACAAAAATATAACTACAAAAGGTCTGGGAGAAGCAGACCCCGTAGCCCCCAACGAAAATCCCGACGGAAGCGATAACCCGGAAGGACGGCAGAAAAACCGGAGGGTGGAGATAACGGTGAAGAAAGGATAGTCAGAGAGTATTCGTGTATGGATAACGGGAGCGGTAAGGGATCAAAGCATGGCAAAAGGTTGATTCTCTCTATCTCTTGTTACGTATTTATTGTATTAGGATCAGTTCTCCTGGTAACTCATCCGGTCTCTATATCCGAAATTGTCCTTGCGCAAGCCCAGCCAGTTGTCTCCAAAGCGAAGAAGAAAGCCGAAGAGTTTGCCGGACAACGCAAAAAAGCCGGTCCTGGTGAGTGGTTGTTATATAACGGGAACCCTGTCCTGCTCCGGGGAAAACAGGGCTCATGGGACGACTTCAAGGTCGGCTCGCCGGTTGTGATCAAAGAAGGCAATACCTATCGCATGTGGTACCGGGGCTGTCACTTTATAGGTGAAGAATACACCTGCGGTGTTGGACACGCTGTCTCCGGAGACGGCGTCATCTGGAAAAAATCACCCGGACCGGTGCTGGCGATAAAAGATGCCGCTCGCAGTGGGCTGCTCGATACGATAGCTCTTTTGCGCGTAGGGGATGAGGGTTATATGATGTGGTACTCGTTGAGCAGCGACTGGTTTGAGGGTCGCCGTGTATGCAACAATCTACCTAGCCACTTCCAAAGACGGATTAAATTGGCGGCAGGAAGGCGCCGTTCTCAGGGCGCTCAGAAAAGGGACAACTATAGCCCCCACCGCCTTTTATGACGGCGAGACTTTCCATTTATGGTATGTCGATAGCACTTCTGCGGATAAGCCGAAGGCTCTCATGCATGTCACCTCTTCAGATGGTAGAAAGTGGCAGGTAGCAGGATGGACTTTCCTTAACACTCTTGGGGTTAACCCGGGCAGATTATGGGTTCTTTCCGACAGGGGCGGCGGTTATCGCGGCCTCTTTGCTTATCCGTCGGGTGAACAGGGGGAAAAAGGTTTTTTGGGTACGCTGGTCTCGGCGGATGGAAACACTTGGGAGAAAGAGTGAAGGGATGGATGCAGTTGCCGGCCCTCTTGAAAAAGGCGTTACTGCGGATGCCCCCGCGGCGCTCCCTCTGCCCGAGGGGCTTTGGCTGTGGTTTGTACTGCGGCCCGGGGACGGCGCTGAGACAATCAATGCCGCCTATAGAAAAGGGGAATTGCCGTGAATCATTCCTTTTATCTTCTTTTTATGTGTGGGTTGCTGGCAGTCGTTTTTGCTCTGTCCGCCTACGCCCAGCAATCATCACGGCCCAGCCGAATCGTATGGGTGGGAACGGAGGAATTCAGAGAAGTTTCCATAAACCCGGGGAGAATCAATCCCGCATCGGGAGATGCGAACGAATATTATAAAAACATCAGAATCAAATTTCGTTACGTCGAGGAGAGAGACCTGGAGGGGAACGGGGGCTTTACTTCCCGTCACGTCGAGTGGACAGCCAGAGAATCGCATATCGTCCACGGCTTCATAAGCAGAGAGTGTAGGGGAAATGGGAGCCTTGAGCTCGGACCGGGGGATTCGATCACGGACGAGCACTACGAACAAATGCAAATGACTTGTAAGGAGGAGAAGAACGGCGCTATTTGGGGGTACTTCGCGGGGCATCAAGTGATCGAACCCCCTGATGTCGTCGAATGGGATAAGCTGCGCGACGACTGTTCATATAGCGAGGAGCAGCCGGGTTACCGCTACAGCGTTTGGGTCTCCCCGGAGATTGATGCCGTCATGGAGGTTAAAACAGGTCGGGACAGTGAGTATCGGCAATTCGTTCCTGAGCCGGGAAAACAGATCACCTTCACCGTACGTTCGAATGTCCCCGCGCGCTTTCGCTTTAAATTGGAAGAGGTTTCACGTTTTCCCGGTTTTGCCACCAATGCCCAAATTAAGCCCTATTTCTTTCAGATTTATGGACTCGATCACCTCGAGGGGAAATACGAGGTAAAAGAATGGGGTGAGCCTCTAAAGGTAGACCCCGACCTTATCCTCGATCCCAGGTTATATGAAGACCGCACGGAGTGGGAGCAGCCGACGTATGAAACGGTGACGACCGCAAAAGAGGCCGGGAGCGCAAGCGTTACAATCACCGCAATGGATTTCGCCGTCTACGGTCGGCTCAAGGCTGAAGTCAAGGGAAAATGCGGGGGATGGGAGCCTGTTCGCGTCCTTGCCGGAGGGCAGGAAAAAGATTTCGTTACGATCCCTATGGATGAGAATGACAACCTGATTGCGGACAGGATGGAGGAGCCGGAAAACGGCGTAACGGAGTGGGGATATGGTAATGATACGGGCCGCGACGATGACCGGTATCCGGAGGGTGATGGAACCCCGGGCGACGGTCTCACGGCCTTCGAAGAGTATCGCGGCTTTATGACTCAGGGCGTTAACTTTGCCGGCGGCTGCGACGACCGCGGCTATGACCTGCACATGCGTACCGATCCGACGCGGAAAGACCTCTTTATCCACTCTCCCGACCCGGAGCTTGCGCAGCTGGCGTTCCTGCTTGAGAACAGCACAAAGCAGGCAGGTGATGCTAAAGGGATAGGGGTGCATCTTATTTGCGAGCCGCACTCGGTTGGCCGAAGCTTGAACTATACACTTCATTTGTGGGGACCGAAGGAGTGGCGTGGAAAAACGCTTTTTGGGGGTGAACAGCATCTCCTCAACCTTATAGACGGACAGTTGCCCGATGGTACCATGGGGGAAACCCGTGGAACTACGGGACTCGGCCCGCCGAAAGATGTGTGGGGCGACGTCAAGATAGACAAGAACAAGATTTTTAGTATGGGAGATCGTCCGTATTACAGTGCGCCTCTTGAGCTTGCCAGAACCGTCGTACACGAGCTCGGCCATGCGGTAGGTATTGACCATCATGGAGACAACAATGTATATCTGGCGCTGCTTATCACGGATAAACCATGCCCCGTAGGTATCTCCGATCCTTTGGAGATATTGGGCGAGGGTGTGAGTGTTGTGAGCCCCGTGCTGTCAGCCGGGGAAAAAGCCTGCGTCATCGCACGATTTGGCGCGCCGGCATGCTCAAAATAGCGGCAATCAGGAGTGTCCGATGAAATACACTTATTGGACCGCTTATGAATCCCCGAGCAGCCCGCTTCAACCCATGGGCGATATAAAACTTATGGACTCTCAGAGGCGGTACGCTACCTTAAAAGGTTACAGAGGGGAGATGCACAAATATCGGAAAGACCTCGACCCCCCCGGGTTGGGTCACTTCTGTGATAAGACGACGGGCACGGGGATCAACGGCTATCCGGGAGAGGCGAACCATGCGGGAGATTCCTGCCGTGTTTGCGCCGGGCAAATCCGTGTCAAGGACTGGGACTCGTCACCGCACACACCTCCTGCGTGCCCCGGTGATTAATGGAGGATGTCGAGAAAAGATAAATGTATAAGGCTATTATTCGTATAACCCTTTTCACTCTGGTCGCCGCCGCTGCATATAAGGATTTTAATGCCTGGAAACTTCCTGCCTTGGCAGCCAAGGTTCCGGATATATTGTTGTCTCTTCAAGTAAACAGGGAGCGAGAGGTCTCCCTGCTTCCCGGCACGCCCCTCGTTTTCACCGTTTTCATGAGCGGGTCTAAGACCGATCCCCCTTTGCGTATCGGCGGCTCCGGTGACCCGTGGTATGGATACCTTCGGCTCGAATCGGCGGATGATAAGAAACCAATACCTTTCACCTGGTTTTTGCTCGGTAAGCCGCGCGCCCTGCCCCGCCTCGGTTCCTCCGGCGATCTCGGCAACGTAGAGCTATATGCCGGCGACGAAGCTATTCTGGATAAGGAAAGGAATTTATATACGGCGGAACTAGGCGTAGCCCCGGAAGAAACCGCAAAAATTCCGGAAGGCCGTTATACAATCCGCGCGGTTCTCCCCGTTCCCTCCGGATCTCAGGGGAAATGGAGCGGCAGAGCGGTGTCAAATCCTGTGGTTGTCTCCGTGGAGGAGCAGGTTAAAGAAACAACTCCCGCGGATGACCCGGAGCGGAGCCGGCTTATAGAATCCATAAATTTCTATCTTCGAGCGGAGAGATTTGATGACGCCTATCGACTGGCGCTTCAGGCGGTAGAACAAAAGCGGGTTAATGTTGACGCCCGTATCTTGCTCGGCGACGCGCTCAACGGGTTAGGGCGAGACGAAGAAGCCCTCAAATCCTATACGAAGGCTCTTTACCTCCTTGCGGCTAAAGGTAAGCAGTATGAGCCGCCGACCTATCTGATCATGCGCATGGACGAAGTGAAGCAAAGGCTCGATGAAAAATAAATAAAATTTGACTGGAACGAACCGCGGTTAAAGGTTCACTTCTATGTTTTTCTTCTTCCTCTTCCCATAGATCATGAGCTGGTACCTGTTCTGCAGGTGTAGCTTATGAAAGATATTCGTAATATGCGCTTTCACGGTCTTTTCGCTGACCGAGAGCAATTCCGCTATATCCTTATTGCTTTCCCCGGCGGCGATGAGCTTTATGATCTTTGACTCAGTCTTGGTTATGTTCGAGGGCTTCGTTTCGTCGGTTTTTTTATCGGCGGGAGCCGGATTTTCGCTCGCTTCTTTCTTGATTACAGCCACGAGCTCTGTCGATGTAGTCTCGTGATTGACATTGATAAGGTTGGGGATGCCCTCTCCGGCCGTCCCTCCCTCTGTGAACTGGATAACCCTTATGGCCGACCTCTTGATCTCGCCCGACCGCATGATCTTTTCGATATCGTACGCGGATTCCCTGTTGTCGAGGAAAATAAAGTCTGGGCTCATCTCCTTCGCGAAATTTTTCAGATTCCTCAGACCGGCCCCCTCCGCGACGATTGTCATGCCCGCCTCGAACTCGAGTATCTTTCGTATGCCGTTCAATATCAGCTTGGAATCTGATATCAGGGCTATTTTGATTCCTCTATTGGCCATGGGATTTCAAATAAATGAAATCGCAAAAACCGTGCCGTAAAGTAATACGGGCAGGATAATGCCAGGGAATTCGTTGTGTGTTTTGTTCGAATGCCTCGTCTTATCAGCCGGTTACGCACTCTATTTGAGGAATTGCATATGTGTTCTCCCTGTGATTATTTGAAGCCGTTAAATCACGATAAACTTGCAAACTGGACAAATTTTAGGAGAATCTAACAAATTATGTCATGTTTTTGCCGTATATTGATTTGAGCGGGATGCCGTAAGTCTTAATCCCGGTTTCTTTAGAACGGGCATCCGCGGAGAAATATTTGCATCAAAAGATATTCAGGTAAAATGCCTGTATCTTTTCAGCTAAACATTGAATCGGTTTTGCTTATGCTTAATATAGTGATAAAAAATGTCTTAAAAGGGGATAGGAGGGCGAATGGCTAAATCTCTGGTAATAGTGGAGTCTCCCGCCAAGGCGAAGACCATCAGGAAGTATCTCGGCAAGAGCTTTATAGTCGAGGCTTCTTCGGGGCATCTCGTCGACCTTCCGAGCAGCAAGCTCGGCGTCGACATAGAGAACGATTTCAATCCCCAGTACGTGGTCATCAAGGGCAAGAGCAAGTATCTCAATCAGTTGAAGAAGGCCGCCAAGGATGCGGATAAGGTCTACCTTGCGTCCGACCCTGACAGGGAAGGCGAGGCCATAGCATGGCACATTGCCGACAAGCTCAATATCAGGGATAAATCCCACCGGGTGCTCATACACGAAATAACCGAGAACGCGGTCAAGGAGTCTATCGCCCACCCTACGACGCTCAGCCAGGACAGGTTCGAGGCCCAGCAGGCGCGCAGGATACTCGACCGTCTCGTCGGATATCAGGTGAGCCCGATCCTGTGGAGGAAGGTCAAGAAGGGTCTAAGCGCGGGCAGGGTACAGAGCGTCGCTCTCAGGCTCGTGGTCGACAGGGAACGCGAGATAGAGGCCTTCAGGACGGAGGAGTACTGGACGATCGAAGCCGACCTTAAAAGGGTCAAGGACACGCCTGACTCTTCGTTCACGGCCGTACTTTCGTCATATGACGGAAAAAAAATTCCGATCTCCGACGGAACGCACGCGAACTCGATAGTCGATTCCGTAAAGAACGAAAAATTCATAGTCGATTCCGTCGAAAGGAAGGAGAGGAAAAAGAACGCACTCCCCCCGTACATCACGAGCACACTCCAGCAGGAGGCTTCCCGGAAGCTCCGGTTCTCCGTTAAAAAGACGATGATGCTCGCGCAGAAGCTCTACGAGGGCATCGACCTCGGCGAAGAGGGACCCGTGGGTCTCATCACTTACATGAGGACCGATTCCGTCAGGATATCCGGGAACGCGCTCAATGAAGCGAGGGAATTAATAAATGTTACATACGGCGGCGAATACCTGCCCGAGAAGCCGAATACATTCAAGGTCAAAAAATCCGCGCAGGACGCTCACGAAGCTATCAGGCCCACATATGTGGGCAAGCTCCCCGACTCCGTAAAAGGATACCTCTCCGACGACGAGTTCCAGCTCTACAAGCTCATATGGCAGAGGTTCGTCGCCTCACAGATGAATCCCATTATATACGACCAGACGGCCGTCGAGATAAACGCGGGGAGGGGGACTTTCAGGGTCACCGGCTCCGTCGTGAAATTCCCGGGCTTCTCGGCCGTGTATCTCGAAGGCATGGAAGAGGAGGAGGAAGAGAAGGAAAAGGACGAAATGAAGAAGCTCCCCGACCTCGCGAAGGGCGATGAGCTAGACCTCCTGGGCGTAAACGGCATACAGCATTTCACACAGCCGCCGCCCCGGTTCACAGAGAGCTCGCTCGTGAAGGAGCTCGAGGAAAATGGCGTCGGGCGTCCGTCCACCTACGCGTCGATACTCTCGACGATAATCGACCGCGAATACGTCAACAAAGAGAAGAGCAAGCTTAAGCCGACCCTCCTCGGCTGCTCGGTGAACGACCTCCTTGTCCAGGGGTTCCCCGAGATAATGGACGTGAAGTTCACAGCGGACATGGAGGAGAAGCTCGACAACGTGGAAGAGGGGAACGTAAACTGGGTAGAGCTGCTGAAAGGTTTCTATCAGGGGTTCTCGTCGAGGCTCGACAAGGCTCAGGATACGATGAAGAGCCTTAAGAGGGACGGCATACCCACGGACATCGCGTGCGATGTCTGCGGCTCGCATATGATCGTTAAATGGGGGAGGAACGGAGAGTTCCTTTCGTGCTCGCGTTACCCCGAGTGCAAGAACGCAAAGGCTTTCGAATACGACCCCGACGGCGTTATTAAAGTCGTGGAGAAGGTCCCCCCTGTAATCAGGGAAGATATAAAGTGCGACAAGTGCAGCTCCCCCATGGTCATAAAGCAGAGCAGGAGGGGCGAGTTCCTTGCGTGCACGCGCTACCCCGACTGCAAGAACGCCAAGAATTTCGAGTACGACACCGAGGGCAATATAAAAATAATCGAGAAAGTGGAGCCCGTAGTCAGGGAAGACCTCAAGTGTGAGAAGTGCGGAAAGCCGATGGCCGTGAGGAGCGGAAGGTTCGGAAAATTCCTCGGCTGCACGGGCTATCCCAAGTGCAGGAACATAAAGGGCATAGACGAGAACGGCAATCCGGTCGATCCCAAGCAAAACGGGAAGGGGCAGGGCCGCAAGAAGTCAGGCGGAGATCAGGCGGTTATCAATTGAAACCCGCGCTCGACGGATATGCTTGAACGCTTATTGGCGCGTTCTCTGTATCGCATACCATAAATCACGTATAATTTAGATACATGCGAAACACCGAGAGAAACTCGAGGCAGATAAACATAGGCGGTATCAGGGTTGGCGGAGGCGCGCCCGTAACCGTCCAGTCCATGACCAAGACCGATACGAGGGACGTTGCCGCCACGGTCGCCCAGATAAAGAGCCTGGAGAAAGCCGGGTGCGACATAGTACGCCTCGCCGTCCCGGACATGGACGCAGCTCTCGCGCTCGGAAAGATCAAGAAGCAGACGAAAATACCGATAGTCTCGGACATCCATTTCGATTACCGCCTCGCGCTCGAAGCCGTCAGGCAGGGCGTTGACGGCATGAGGATCAACCCCGGGAACATAGGGGCGAAATACAGGATAAAGGCGGTCGTAGACGCCGTTAGGGAGAGGGGAATTCCGATAAGGATAGGCGTGAATTCGGGCTCCCTCCAAAAAGATATATTGAAGAAGCACGGCTCCCCGACCCCTGAAGCCCTCGCGGAGAGCGCGCTCAGGCACGTATCCATACTTGAAGACCTCGATTTCAGAGACATCAAGATTTCCGTAAAATCGACCGACGTGAAAAAGATGATTGCGGCCTACCGCATACTCGCGGAGCTTACGGACTACCCGCTTCATCTGGGTGTCACGGAGGCGGGCACGTATGAGATGGGGACAATAAAGTCCTCCATAGGCATCGGCACGCTTCTCGCCGAAGGCATCGGGGATACGATAAGGGTATCGCTCACGGGAGACCCCGTGGACGAGATAGACGTCGGTATCAAGATACTGAAATCCCTCGGCATAAGGCGGAACGGCATAGAGCTCATCTCCTGCCCCGGATGCGGCAGGCTCGAGATAGACCTCATGAAGCTCGTTAAGGACGTCGAGGACAGGATAGCCGGGCTCGAGCTGCCGAGGCCCATCAAGATCGCCATACTCGGCTGCGTCGTGAACGGTCCCGGAGAGGCTTCCGAGGCCGATATAGGCATAGCCGGGGGCCGCGGCAAGGGCATGCTCTACAAGGACGGAAAGCTCGTCCGCTCGTTCAAGGAAGGACAGATCGTGGACGAGCTCGTGAAAGAGCTCGAGACCTTCGCCGAACCCGCGAGTTAAAAGTAATTACGATACGATCCTTTTAACATCCTCAATTTCCCTCAATTAAATTCTTGGAGCGGCTTCCTGCCGCGATTTAATGGAAAGACTGGATTCCCGATAAAGACATTGGGAAAGAAAAAGAAAAGACAAAGAAAGCAGAAAGGCTATTTTTTATCCTTCTTTTCCTTGATGAAAAGAAGCAAAAATCATCCGACTACAGAATTTGCTAAAAATCTTGTGTTTAAGCTAAAATCTTTCAATTGGAAAGCTGAAAGATTTTTACGCTTAAACAAGCGATTTTCTTAACGCAAATTCTGTAATGTCGGGAAGAGAAATGCGTGCTTCGACATGCTCGGCATCGTTGGATTCGCTGAGACAGGTATGGCGAACCCTTCGATGCTCACTCGCCGCAAATTCTGTAATGTCGGGAAGAGAAAGACAAAAGATAGATTTCTCGCGCAGCTCGAAATGATATGCAATATTGAGGGTGGATTTTTCTTTTCTTCACAATCAAAAAGCCCATACCATTCCCCGCCCGATCTTTTATACTTTTTGCATGTATCGTAAATTCGCAAATTCCCACACAAGGGGTATCGGGCTCTGAGCGCGCAAACACCGGGTATCAAGGGCAGGGGCTCGGCTGAGAACCCGGCTAACAGGTTCGAGAAGATCGAGTTCGAGCCTTCCGAAGAGGAGATATCGGAAGGCATATCCCCGGAGACCGTTTTTTATAAGGACGCGACCAGGTCCTTAATCACCTACAACGACAGCCCCGACGTCGGCTTCAACGCCGGTATAAACCCTTACAGGGGATGCGAGCACGGCTGTATATACTGCTACGCGCGGCCCTCGCACGAGTTCCTGGGTCTTTCTCTCGGGCTCGATTTCGAAACCAGGATATTCGTCAAGGAAGACGCCCCTGCGCTCCTTCGAAAAGAGCTTTCGTCCCCGAAATACGTCCCCGACACTATAGCCATAAGCGGCAATACAGATTGCTACCAGCCGGCTGAGCGCCGCTTCCGTCTCACGCGCGCCTGTCTCGAGGTCCTTTCCGAATTCAGAAACCCCGCGGGCATCGTGACCAAGAACCATCTCGTCACTCGCGACATAGACGTACTGAGAGGCTTCGCCGAATGGGACGGTATCGTAGTCGCGGTGTCGATAACCACGCTCGACCCCGGCCTGAAGATGAAAATGGAGCCCCGCACGTCCGAGCCGCAATTGAGACTGAGGGCGATAGAGGAGCTTTCCCGGAACGGCATCCCGGTGATAGTCATGGTCGCCCCGGTCATACCGGGTCTCACCGACCACGAGATTCCGAATATTATTAAGAGCGCAGCCGACGCGGGCGCAAGGAGCGCCGGATTTATAATGCTCAGGCTCCCCTACGGCGTGTCCGATCTCTTTACGGCCTGGCTCGAGAGGCATTTCCCGGATAGAAAAGAAAAGGTTCTTAACAGGATAAGGGCCGTCCGGGGCGGAAAGCTCAACAGCGCGGAGTTCCATGACAGGATGAGGGGAAAGGGTATATACGCCGAGCAGGCGCGGGACTTGTTCGACGTCGCGTGCAGGAAGGCGGGATTCGACGGCAATAAGATCAAGCTCTCCACCGAACATTTCAGAAGGCCGGGCGGAACGCAGCTCGACCTGTTCTGAGCCCCCGCAGCCCGCTTGAATTCCCGCCGCGCGCGGGGAGCCGGATGCCGGTTACTGGCCGAACGGTACGGCGTTAATCACCTCGACGCGGATTTCCTGCGGTATTGCGTTCAGGTACCCGGCGTCTATGTTCTTGAATGTCTTCCTGCCTTTGGCGGGCAGGACGTCGTATATAGTGGTCTTGTTCGAAAACATCGGCGCCGCTTCCTTGAACGAAAAGAACTCTATCCTGAGCTCGATCTTCGCGTACGTTATATCGCTCAGGTTGTTGAGAGTTATCTCCGAGATCTTTCCTATGGTGCCCGTAACGCCCCCGCCCCATTTGAGGTCCTCGACGACTATGTCTTCCGAGGGAAGGGGCACTTCCTCCTCGTACTCGTATTCTTCTTCCTCTTCGACCACTTCCTCGCCCTCTTCCGTGCCGGCGGCCGCGGTTTCTTCCCCGCCTTCCCCTGTCATCGCGTCCTTGACCGACTCCGTACCTCGGCGGGCTCTGTGCCCTCTTCCGGTGGTGCGGGGATCTCGCCCCTTTCCTGAGCGAGCTTCTGCTTATACCTTTCGGACAGGGAAAGCTCCTTATCGCTCTCCGGTATTGTGCCGCCTTCCTCGCCCGGCGCCGCGGTGCCGTCGCCCTGGGCCGTGGATTTTTTCTTTTTCTTCTTAACCGCCCTCTTCCCCTCTTTCTTCGCCATCTTTACCTTGAGTTCCTTCTCGGATATGGGTTTCGCGCTCATGACGCTTATATCCACGCTCCGGGCGTCCGGGTGTCTGAAGCCGACGTTGATGTTGGTGTAAGTGCGCTCGCCGTTTGCGGGGAGGAGGTCGTGTATTACCGCTCTGCTTGTAAAGCCCCTCACGCCGACCTTGGCCCCCGGTATGCCCAGGAAGTCGACCCTGATCTTAATATCCTTCCAGTTGTCGCTGCTCCTGTTCACGAGGGTTATGCTCTTTAGAACCCCTTCCGTGCCGTACTGTCCCCCCGTCCATTCCCACCCCTTCACCTGTATGAGGTCCTTTGCCTGAGCGGGGGTGCCTTTCTCTATGAGGTCGGCTGCTGCCACACGGGCTATAGTATTCTGCAGCTCCGCGCTCATTATCCCGAATTTCACGTTGTAGAAGGTCTTTTCGCTGCCGTGCGGGAGTATGTCGTGAATGGTCCCCCTCAGCGAGCCGAGCGGGATGTCGTTCTTCGTATACAGGTCGACCTCGATCGATATGTTTTCGTAATCGTACTTGCCGACGTTCTGGAGCGTGATCTCTTTCATGATGGCGGGCCTGCCCATGCCGCCAGAAGCCCACTTGTAGTCTTTTACGAGGAGCACCCTCTTGGGCGCTTCCAATGTCCTGTCTACCGCATTAGACGCGGGCGTCGCGATGCCCGATAATAGAATCGCCAGGAGTATGGAAGTCATTATACAAAATCGCACGTCGGGATTGAGGGCTTTAATAATATCGCGGCCTGGAAAAAGATGCATCGTATCTCCTTATTTTGACAGTGAGAATAGGATAAGATTATACATAATCAGTGTCGAAATTGTAGCGTTCAAATATAACGGTTTTTTCAATGCCGATAAAGTTTTCGAGCGCATATCGGCAAAATTTACGAGCCCCGTGATCCCGAAGGCCCGGTTCCTCACGGGCGTGCCCGCTCCGTTATTGCCCCATTTACAATATTAATCCTTTTTAAGTAGATTATATATAGACCGATGCTGAAGGGATATCTGCGGATACTCAAAAAACACTCTGACGACGTCTTCGGCGTAGGGGCCAGGACGACCCTTTCCGTATACACGGTTTTAGCTATAGCCTGTGTCCTGCTCCCGACGCTCTTCTTCCTCGTTCTGATAATACTGAAGATATTTTGAGCCGCTGCCCACAGTGCTGCGAACGCCCGGAGCCCGTTTCGATTGAAACCCCGCGGTCCCTGCCTCCGCTCTTTTGACTCGTATTCCACTTTTATGTAAACTGGCTCGTACCAGATGGGTAAGATAAGGATTTTATCCGATAATCTTGTCTCCAAAATAGCGGCGGGGGAGATAGTGGAAAGGCCGGCCTCGGTTGTAAAAGAGCTGATAGAAAACTCGATTGACGCAGGAAGCAAAAAGATAGATATAGAGCTCGAGTCTGGCGGGAAGAGGCTCATAAGGGTTTCCGATGACGGCGAGGGGATGACGAGGGACGATTCTCTCATGTCCATCGAGCGCCATGCGACGAGCAAGATAAAAGAGTTGAAGGACCTCTTCTCCGTAAGCTCCCTCGGCTTCAGGGGGGAAGCGATCCCCAGCATAGCGAGCGTATCCAGGTTCAGGATGATTACGAGGACCCACGACCAGGTGATAGGCACCGTTATCGCCGTCGAAGGCGGCGTCGTCAGGAGCGTGGAAGAAACGGGAGCGCCCCCGGGCACTACTGTCGAGGTCAGGAACCTTTTCTACAATACGCCTGCAAGGCATAAGTTTATGAGAAAGACCGAGACCGAGCTCTCGAATGTCATCGATATCGTCGAGAGGGAATCCCTCTCGCGGCCGGGCATCGGTTTCGAGCTCTTGAGCGAGGGCAGGGCGCTCCTGCGCCTCCCGGGGAGGGAGACCGTCTCGGAGAGGATATCGGAGCTGTATCCGGGAATCGGCCTCCATCGGGTCCAGGCCGAGGCTATGGGGGTGCGCGTTTCAGGATTAATGGCGGGCCCGCTCGATACCAGGTCCACGACCCAGAAGCTCTATACCTATGTGAACGGGAGGGGCGTGAGGGACAGGTTCCTGACACGCATGCTGATAGATTCCTACGGAAGGATGCTCGAGAAGGGGAAGTTCCCTCAGGGTGTGATGTTTATAGATATACCGGCGGGGGACGTGGACGTGAACGTACATCCGACAAAGAACGAAGTGAGGTTCGGAAACGCGAGGCTCGTAGGCGACCTCATCAGGGAATCGATTGCCGGGATGCTCGAGAAGGCGCCGTGGCTGGGCGGCCGTAGCCGGGGCTTCGAGCATGCGCCTCGAGGTTTCGTCCCCGCCCGTGAAGGCGGCGCGGCCTACGGCGGCCCGGGATCGGGTGACGGTGAGACCGGCCGCGGCGTGAATAGTTTTCGGGTATATACTAATGAAGCAGAGACATCCGCCGCCCACGTCCCGACAATCGGCCGTGAACCGGACCGGCATCCGGAAGATGAGAACCGGGCGAAAGGACTTTTCGGCGAGAGCGGTTTTTATTCCGGTCTCAAGGTGCTCGGACAGCTTGGCGACCTCTATATAATATGCGCCTCTCCCGACGGAATGATACTCGTCGACCAGCACGCGGCTCATGAAAGAATTAATTATGAAAGGCTTAAAAAGGCGTACACCGGAAGCGGGACCATCCACGCACAGGACCTGCTCGTGCCGGAGGTTCTGGAGCTCTCCCCTCACGAATCGGACGTCCTTTCGAGATACGCCGCAGAACTCGGGCCCCTGGGGCTCCATATTGAAAGTTTCGGGGATAATACATATATAATCAGGAGGGTCCCGGCTCTCCTTAAAAATACCGACCTCAAGCGTCTCGTCAGGGATATCGTATCCGAGATAAAGGAGTCGGGAGCGGAGAAGAGCTTGACCGATAAAATAGATATGGTGATTTCGACGATGGCGTGCCACTCTTCAATAAGGGCCAATTACGAGTTAGGTCCCGAGAAGATGAAGGCGCTCCTCTCGGAGCTCGACCTTGCCGAGTTCCCTCATTCGTGCCCCCACGGCAGGCCCGTCGCGAGAGAGATTTCCTATACCGACATAGAGAGGATGTTCAAAAGGACATAAGACATGAAGGAACGGATTATTTCGAGACTCAGGGAAAGCGCCGACATAAAGCTCCGTTTCGCCAAGGAATCCGTCGCGGAGGTGGAAGAAGCCGCTTCGACCATAATCAAGTCGCTTAAATCGGGCGGAAAGGTGCTGATATTCGGCAACGGGGGGAGCGCGGCCGACTCCCAGCACATAGCGGCCGAATTCGTGAACAGATACTTGAAGGAGAGGAAAGCGCTCTCGGCCCTTGCCCTTACCACCGACTCCTCCATTCTCACTTCCATACCCAACGACGGCAGCTTCGAGGACGTCTTTTCGCGCCAGATAGAGGCGCTCGGGAATAAGGGGGACGTCGCCTGGGGCATCACGACGAGCGGGAAATCGGCTAATATATTAAAAGCGTTTCAAACGGCGAAGGCGCTCGGTCTGAAGACAATCGCTTTTACGGGGCAGGAGAAGGGCAGGGTAGAAAAGACGGTCGATTGCTCGGTGAGCGTCCCTTCCAAATCCACTCCCCGGATCCAGGAGCTCCACATTACCCTCGCGCACATCATATGCGAGATCGTGGAGGAGTCTTTTGCCGCGAAAAAGGAACCGTCCAGGAAAGAGTCGCCCAAGGCGGAACCCGGAGCCCCGTCAAAAGCGTGAATTTTCATCTTATCCTTGAAATGTACGATCGATAGGAGTAATTTCATTGCCCGTGGAAACCAGATGTCCTAAGTGCGGGAAGCTCTCTCCATGGGAGGGGAACAAGTGGAGGCCCTTCTGCTCCGAGAGGTGCAAGATGGTCGACTTGGGCGCGTGGGTGACCGAAGGCTACAGGATACCGGGCGGCTCCGAAGAAGATACGGCGGCTGATGATGAAAATCCCCGCGATGATGAAGGGGATCAATAGTCTCTGTGCTTGGCTTTTAAATAAATCGGGAGGTACGCATTAGATGGGAGTTGTCGAAACTAATCAGTTCCATAAGGGTCTTAAGATAGAATACGAGGGCGCGATCTGGGAAATTATCGAATACAGGCATTCCAAGATGGCTCAGAGGAGCGCCGTTATGAAGACCAAGATCAGAAACGTGGTTACCGGAGCGGTTCAGGAGAAGAACTTCAGGTCGGGCGATTCATTCCGCGTGCCCGATACGGAGAGAAAGTCCATGCAGTTCCTCTACAAGGAGGAGATAGGGTATCATTTTATGGATAACGAGACTTACGAGCAGCATACCCTGAGCCCGGTCCAGGTGGGCGAGGTCGCGAGCTTCATCAAAGAGCAGCAGGAAGTGAACGTGCTCTACTTCAACGGCGAGCCCATGGGCGTCGAGCTTCCGACCGCGGTCGAGCTCGAGATAAAGGACACCGAGCCCGGCATGAGGGGCGACACGGTTACAGGAGCAACGAAGCCAGCGCTCCTCGAGACGGGCGCCACGATTCAGGTACCCTTGTTCATAGATGTAGGCGACATAATCAAGGTCGACACCAGGACAGGGTCGTACCTCGAGAGGATGAAAAAGAAATAAGATTTTGTTAATTAACAATATAGACATATGAAGATGGTCAAACGTATGCATCGATATTTCAACCCGTCTCGATTTCGGGAGTACCCGGCGGTCCTGACGGATATGCTTGACCGGGATTATCACAGATTCTGAACCCTGCACTGCCGCCGATTGGTCCCGGGGGTTTCGGGGGTCCCCGAAACCTTTTCCGAAATCTCAAGTTAATAAACAATAAGGCTGAATTGGCTCCAAATGGACATTGACATAGAGCTCATGCTGAGGACAAAGTCTGGGGACGACGGTGCATTCAGCGAATTAATGAGGAGGCATTACAAAGGGGTTGTGAATTATATATACAGGTACACCAATCTGAAAGAGAATTCGGAAGACCTCGCCCAGGAGGTGTTTTTAAGAATTTACAGGTCCCGTAAGAACTACACGCCCGAGGCCAAGTTCTCGACGTGGCTATACAAGATCGCGACCAACGTGAGCCTGACCCACGTAAAGAAAAAGAACGTCAATTTGAGCCTCGACGAGATGAACGACGAGGGCGGGGAAATCGGGGACCCGGAGGTCGATATCGCCGACGATTTGATATACAGAAAAGAGATAAAGGACGTAATATTTCAGGCTATGGAGTCTTTGCCAGAGAGGGAGAAAGTTGCTATTATGCTTTGTAAGTACGAGGGGCTTTCATATGAAGAGGCGGCCCAGGTGCTCGAGTGCACCGTGGGCGCGGTCAAGTCTTACGTTCACCGTGGAAGGATGAAATTAATAGACAAGTTGAAACCGTACCTGCCGGGAGGAGGAGAGTATGGAGTGTAGCGATTGTAAGGAGCTCATTGTAAGCTGGTCGTCGGGCGATCTGCCTCCGTCCGGCAAAGAATCGATCGAGGCGCATATCGGGGAATGCCCCGAGTGCAGACTCTACATGTCGCAATCCGACCGGGTGTGGAATTTACTCGACGAGTGGAGGGAGGTCGAGCCGCGCAGCGACTTCGTCTCCTGTTTCTGGGACCGCGTATCAAAAGAAGAAAGAGAGTCCGGTTGGGGCGTCTTCTCTTACGTCAGGAAATTAAGGCTCAACTGGGCCCTGGCCGGCGCCCTGGCATCGGTGCTTATAGTGGGCATATTTACATTCGCTTTATTCAAACCCGATTCGGGATTCGAGACTTATGCCGATAACGATGCGCGGGACGAGCAGATACTCCTCGATCTCGACGATGCCACTACGAGAGAGACAACCGATGCGCTCTCCATCTACGGCCCATGGGATAACACGGTGGAAATCATGAAAATAAACGGATACGGAGATATGAATTGAGGGTGTCGTTCGCATTAGTGGCTGCCGCATGTTTCTTCTCGGTAAATGCGTTCGGTTTCATGAGCGCAGAAATCCATTATAAATGGTGGAAGAACCCCAGGATCAGAGAGGAAATGGAGCTCACCGATAAACAGGTCGAAACGATCGACGAAGTCTTCTCTTCCTACAGGGAGCGGATAATACTCTTTCAGAGGGAGCTCAAGAGGGAGGAGGCCGAGCTTCTGAACGTCCTTAGAAAACCCGAGTGCTCGAGGGACGAGGTAATGGAAATTACGGACCATATCGAGGACATGAAGGCCACACTTACCCGTATCAAAGTCGAGATGTATCTAAAGATTAAAAACGCGCTCACCGCGGAGCAGCAAACGACCCTCCATAACATTAAGGAACGTTATAGGGGGAGGATGCGCTGAGCAGGTCATCCCGCCCCTTTCCCGTGTAGAAGTTTTCCCCGCCCCGCCCCTTTTTCGCCCCGCCTCCGGCAATGAGCCGGCTATTCGATATTTACACGCTTATTAACGGGTATAGAATTTATTCCGGGGACGTTGTGATTTGCCCGAAATCCGGCTTTCCGGTATCCATACGAGATGAGAGTTTCGAATGCGCTCACGGTATTTACTCACCTTCTTGCCCTTGCGGGTTTCCTGTCGCTCTCTCTCACGGGCGCGGTCGGCCCGCCGGTAATTGCCGTATTTTCATTCTCTCTCGTTCTGAGCTTCTATAACGAAAGGTATGGCAAAGGCTATTATCTCGGCCGCGGCATATCCACGCTTCTCGCGCTCCTGCTCGTTCTCTACGCCGCGTCAGGCGTTTTTCTCATGGGCGTTGAGCCCTTTAAAGGCATACTGGAATTCCTTATCCTCGTTCAGGTCCTGAAGCTCCTCGGCAGAAAGAATATGAGGGACATAATGCAGATCTATGCCTTGAGCTTTTTTCAATTCATAGCCGGAACTATAATCACGGTTAACTTTTCGTATGCGGCTGCGTTCGTGATCTACATCGCGGTCGCGGTATGCGCCGTTATCGTTTTTGAGATGAGGAGGGGGGCGCTCGAGTCCGGGGGCCCCGGGAGCGATGAGCCGGAATTGGTTACGCCTCCTTTTCTCGGCACGAGCATCGTTCTCGGCATTTGTATACTCCTCACGGCGGCGCTGATTTTCATATCCGTCCCGAGACTCGGGGGGAGCTACTTCAGCTCGGGCTTCCTCAAGACCGGGGAGCTCAGGAGCGGTTTCTCGGACGAGGTCAGACTCGGCAGGGTAGGCGAGATCAAGCTCGACGGCTCGCCCGTGATGACGGTCAGGGTTCTCAACCGCGATATATCCGACGTTCCCTACCCGGTCTACTGGCGGGGAGTGGCTCTCGACGAATTCGACGGGGAGTCCTGGCGGGCGGGTTCGGCGGGCTACAGGATATATAAGCCCGGCCCGGCCGGAAGGGTTATTGTGGGCGGCAGACCCGCGGGGGGCGTAAAGGACATCATTGAGCAGGAGATAATAACCGAGCCCCTCGATACGGACGTCCTTTTCTCGGCGAATTTGCCTGTGGGCTTCGGCTCAGTCCCCGGGGGCAGGGTGGCTGCGCTTAACGACTCGTACAGCCTTCACGACAGGGTATCGTACAGGATTAAATACTACGCCGTCTCTGATATAGGCGTCCCTTCGCCCGGGGAGCTTCGGGATGACGACTCGGCTGAAGCTGACAATATGGACACTTATTTGCAGCTCCCTCCCCTGGGGGACCGGGTAAAGGAGCTCGCGCTTGAGATCACGTCTTCGGACGCGGGCGTTTACGACAAGGCCCTCGCCGTAAAGCGCTACCTGCTGACAAATTACACGTATACGCGGACGCTCGGGCGGGACGCCTCGGGGTTCCCCCTCGAGGAGTTCCTGTTCACGAGAAAAGAGGGACACTGCGAGTATTTTGCTACCGCCATGACGGTCCTTCTCAGGGAAGCCGGGATACCTTCGAGGGTCGTCAACGGTTTCATAGGAGGGGCTCCGAATGAGCACGGCAATTTTTTCCTTGTGCGTGAAAGCGACGCCCATTCGTGGGTCGAGGTGTATTTCCCCGGGCACGGCTGGGTGACGTTCGATCCCACCCCCGAGGGTCAGGCCGGGGCGGACGCAGGCGCTTTCCCGCTCCTCACCTCCTATCTCGACTATCTCCGGTACAGATGGAGCAGGTACGTAATCGATTTCAGCCGGGGGGATCAGCTAAAGCTGCTAAACGAAGCCAGGGATAAGTGGAGCTGGAAAAATAAAACGCTTTTCCGCGGCACGGGAATTAAATCATTATTCGACAGTAAGACGGCCGCCGTCATCGCGGTACTGGTATTATGTATAGGGCTCGCAGCTTCGAGAACGCGTATCGCATCCCGCTTCCGCCGTAAAGGTAAGGGCCCCCGGGGGAAGGCGTCCGCTCTATATACCGAGGCGCTGGGGTTTCTAGCCAAAAAGGGGTTCGCAAAGCCCGGGTCTATGACTGCGGGTGAATTCGCCGACTCGCTCGCCGACAGGTCTTACCCGGGCTCCGCCTCGATGAAGCTTCTTACCGATACGTATTTGGGAATGAGGTTCGGAGGCCCGCCCGACGAAGAGGGGCTCAGGCTCCTCGCCGGATTGCTCGAGAAACTCAAGAGAATCAAGGCCTGATATGGGGGTTACATGCCCCCGGCCGGCCCCCCCCATCCTTGCTCTATCGGGTCTATTAGGGTAAAATCTTAAGACAAAAGCGGGTACGTCCCGCTTTTTTAATTGAGAGAGCAGGGCGCAATGGCTTCACGGGAAAATGATATCTTGTTTAATGTCAGGGAGTTATTGGAGCCGCTCCTTGCAGGCAAGGACCTCGAGCTCTTCGATATAGAGTTCAAGGGACAGGGTAGAAACGGTGTGCTCAGGGTGTTTATAGACAAGGAAGAAGGGGTAACAATAGACGACTGCGCGCACGTCAGCAGAGAGCTTGGGACCTTACTCGACATACACGACATGATACCCGGCTCCTATACCCTCGAGGTCTCCTCTCCCGGTCTCACCAGGGCGCTCAGGAACCCCGAAGATTTTTTAAGATACAAGGGAAAGAAAGTGAAAATTAAAACAAATAAGGATTTTGAAAAGAGGAAAATATTTATAGGCAAACTCCTCGAATTCAAGGATGGTCTTGCAACTGTTGAGACAGAAGTGGGCAATTTCTCCATACCGTACGTCGATATAGAAAAGGCTAACCTGGAGCTGGACTTCTAAGGGGGCAAACAAATGGCTACGATGACGGAATTAAGCCGTGTGATGGATTCTGTTTGTAAGGACAAGGGCATAGAAAAGGGAGAGATTGTAAGCGCCGTGGAAGAAGCGGTGCTCTCCGCGGCCCAGAAACTTTTCCGGATGCAGGACAAGGAAAAGGAGCTGGAGGTCCATTTTAACGAAAACGACGGCGATGTCGAGCTCTTCGAGTTCAAGACTGTAGTAGAGGATATTGCCGACCCGGACATGGAAATCTCCGTCGACGAAGCCGTCAAGCTCGACCCCGAAGCCGAGCTCGGCGACCAGATAGGGGTGAAGATAAACCCGGATTTTACCAGGATAGCGATACAGAACGCCAAGCAGAAAATACTTCAGAGCATTAAGGAAGCCGAAGGCAAGGTCATATACGAGGAGTTCAAGAACAGGAAAGGCGAGCTCATAAGCGGTATCGTGAGGCGCGTCGAGAGAAAGAATATAATCGTCGATCTCGGCAGGACGGAGGCGATCCTCCCGCCCGAGCAGCAGGTCCCGAGGGAGTATTACAAGCCCAAAGAAAGGCTGAGAGCCATCCTCTATGAAATCAAGGAAACGAAAAGGGGCCCTCAGCTCATCCTCTCGCGCTCCCACCGCGATTTCGTACGGAAGCTCTTCGAGTCCGAGGTGCCCGAGATAGGCGATCAGATAGTGTCGATAAAGGCGATAGCCAGGGACCCCGGGGGCCGCACGAAAATAGCCGTCACATCGAACGATACCGATGTCGACCCTGTGGGCGCCTGCGTCGGTATGAGGGGAGCCAGGGTCCAGAACGTCATACAGGAGCTCAAGGGAGAAAAAATAGACATCGTCCCCTGGTCTTCGGACGCGGCGAGGTTCGCGTGCAACGCGCTCTCCCCGGCAAGGGTAAGCAAGGTCATCATTGATGACGACAACAAGTCCATGGAGATAATAGTGAACGACGACCAGCTCTCTCTCGCTATCGGGAGGAGGGGTCAGAACGTCAGGCTCGCGTCCCAGCTCTGCGAATGGAAGATCGATATCAAGACCGAATCTCAGGTCAAGCGCGAGCAGCAGGATGTCGTCACCCTCCTCATGTCGCTTCCCAACGTGAAGGAAGTGACCGCCAATCTGTTATACGGCGAGGGGTTCCATAAGCTCGAGGACATTGCATTCGCCGATCCGGAAACTCTCGTCAAGTCTGCCGGGCTCAAGAGCGAAGAAGACGCCATCAAGCTGCAGACAGCCGCGAGGATTGCGCTTAAGGACAAGCTCGAGCAGATGTCCTTTACCGAAGAGCAGGCCCCGCATGCAGAGAGCGAAAACGCTGCGGAACAGGAACAATAAGCTGCCGTTTCATATAATCAGACAGATATTGCTCGAAGGACCAAGGGAACAATACCGAGAGATTACATTTATTGCTATTGCAGGCATGCTTCCGGATATGTCTCACTTTTGCAATCGCTTGTAAACTTTGGTACTCTTTTCTGGATAAGCTTAAGTTTTTTAATTTATTGTAAATATGTGGCCGTCTACAGGGTGCGTTATATATGACTAATGTAAGAGTCTACGAGCTCTCAAAAGATTTAAATAAATCGAACACTGAAATACTTAACGTGGCGAAGGGCCTCGGTATTTCCGTAAAGAGCCACGCGAGCTCCATTACCGAAGAGGAAGCGAAGAAGATAAGGGACAGGATTTCGGCTTCGGGCGGGGGAGGCGCTGCCTCGCAGCAAAAACCCGCTGAAGAGGAGAAAGAGAAGGTCAGGGTATTCCGTTCGGATAAAGGGGATGAGGTGGTCGAGCGGAGACAGGGCGAAAGGGTTGTTCTTCGCAGGAAAAAGAAATTAGAGGAGCCCGTAGAAGAGGAAGTCAGGGGGGCGTCGGCTCAAGTCCTCGATAAACAACAGGAAGGCCATGCGGAGGGATTAAATGTCTCTCCGGCAGCTGCCGGCGAAGGCCCGGGACCGGATCATCAGCTAGAGGTGCCGGGGTCCCCGGAAGTATCTGCGGCCGGAGAAGATACGCTCGGCGCTATGCCCGGGGATGAAGGTCTCGACGAGCTCATGGAGACTCCGCTTGCCGAAGGGGCTCCCGGAAAGGTCGTGCCCGGGATGAAAGCGGGTGCTTTGCCCGGCGAGAAGGTTCTGGAAAAGGAAGACGCGGAAGAAGCGGCCAAGAAAGCGAAGAAGAAGGTTCGCAGGGTCAAGCCGAAACGGGAAGAAATAATAGATGAAGATACGCTCGAGGAGCTGAGGAAGGCGTTTAGGACAAAGCTCCCCGGGAGAAAAAGAGAATACCTCGTCGATGACAGGCGTGCGAGACCGCGTACTACCGCGACCACGGCGCACAGGGAAAAGGTGTTCGATAGAAACACGAAGGACATCTTCAGGGCAAGAGAGCATATGCCCGAGGTAAATGAAGAAGCAAGGGTCATACCGTTCCCTGCGAAACCCGCCAGGCGGACGCTCAAAATCGGCGAGTCCATAAACCTGGGCGAGCTTGCTAAAATGATGAGCTTAAAAGCCGGGGACGTCATCAAGAAACTCATAACGATGGGCGTCAGAACGACGCTCAATCAGGCGCTCGACCATGAGACCGCGGCGCTCGTAGCTGAAGAATTCGGATTCGATGTTTCGGTCGATATATTCGAGGAGAAAGACATACTACTTGAAAAGTACACGGAAGAAGGCGACAAGCTGCTTACCCCGAGGCCGCCTGTCGTGACTGTAATGGGGCACGTCGACCACGGGAAGACCACGCTGCTCGACGCTATCAGGGAAACGAACGTAGTCGCGGGCGAGGCGGGGGGCATTACGCAGCACATCGGGGCGTATGCGGTCGATGTGGACGGCAGAAAGGTTTCCTTCGTGGACACCCCGGGTCACGAGGCCTTCACCGCCATGAGGGCGCGGGGGGCGAAGGTCACGGACGTAGTAATCCTGGTCGTGGCGGCCGACGACGGTGTCATGCCCCAGACCATAGAGGCTGTGAACCATGCCAAGGCGGCCCAGGTCCCGATAATCGTCGCAATCAACAAAATAGACAAGCCGGAAGCGAATATCGAAAGGATAAAGAGGCAGCTCTCCGAAATAGGCCTTCTTTCGGAAGAATGGGGGGGCGATACCCTCTTCGCGGAGGTCTCGGCCAAGCAGAAGCAGGGCATACGGGAGCTGCTCGAGCTCGTTCTGCTTCAGGCGGATATACTCGAGCTTAAAGCCGACGCGACAAAAAGGGCGAACGGCTTTGTCATAGAGGCCAATCTCGATAAGGGCAGGGGACCCGTTGCGACTGTTATCATAAAGGAAGGGACCCTCCATATCGGGGATTACCTCGTTTCGGGTACGACCTCGGGCAAGGTGAGGGCGCTGATCGACGATAAAGGCGGACGGGTAAACGAGGCCTCGCCTTCGATGCCTGTAGAGATAATGGGTCTCTCGGGCGTGCCTGAGGCCGGGGACTTGATCTATGTCGTCAAGGACGAAAGGGCGGCGAAGGAAGTAGTCGGCCACAGGGAGATGAAGCAGAGGGAATCCGCTGCGGCAAAGGAAAGGAAGCCTTCCCTCGAAAATCTGTTCCAGAGCCTCCAGCAGGAAGAAGCGAAGGAGCTTGCGCTGATTATCAAGGCGGACACACAGGGGTCCGTTGAAGCCGTTAACGAATCTATCGGCAAACTCAGCACCGAAAAATGTCAGGTCAAGATCGTTCACACCGGCGTCGGCGCGATAAACGAAACGGACGTCGCGCTCGCGAGCGCATCCAATGCGATAATAGTCGGCTTCAATGTAAGACCCGACGCCAACTCCCTTGAGATAGCCGAGAGGGAGGGTGTGTCTCTCGAGCTCCACACGATTATCTACAAGCTCATAGACAGGGTCAGGAGCGCCATGGAAGGCCTCCTCGAGCCGATAATCAAGGAAAAGATTACGGGACACGCCGAAATCAGGGAGACGTTCACCATATCGCGTATAGGCACAATCGCGGGTTGTATGGTCTCGGACGGTAAGGTCTCGAGGGATAACAGCGTGAGGGTGGTCAGGGACGGGGTGGTGATCTTCGAAGGCAAGCTCGCATCCTTGAAGAGGTTCAAAGACGACGTGAAAGAGGTAGACACCGGATATGAGTGCGGTATCGGCGTCGAGCGGTTCAACGACATCAAAGTCGGCGACACGCTCGAGTTCTACACTCATGAACATTTTAAGCAAGAGCTCTAACCCAAGGTAGATGGTTATAGGCATACTACGCATTGATCTATATATGAACGGCAACAGATCCCTCAAAGACAAGAGACAGACCCTGAAAAGTCTTATCCAGAGAATAAAATCCAGATTCAACAACGTATCGGTATCCGAAGTCGGGTCGCACGATCTCTGGCAGAAGGCTACTATCGGCATTTCGTTCGTCGGCAACGAGTCGCGGTTCGTGAACTCGGTTCTCGACCGGGTAACTCAGTTTATAGAATCTACCGGCGTCGTCGAGATGGGGCAGAGGGAATTCGAGATAATACATTTTTAGGAGACGGGTTTGGGGTTGACATTCAAGAGGTCGCAAAGGATATCGGACGAGATCGTGAAGGAAGTGTCCGAAATGATAGTCAGGAGTGAGATAAGGGACCCTCGTATAAGCTCCGTGTTTATCACGGGCGTGAAAATAACCGAGAACCTCAGCTTGGCCGAGATATTCTTCACCGTCCTGGGCGGCGAACGTGAGAAGTCGGACGCGCTCGAAGGGCTTCGAGCACGCGAAGGGCTTCATAAGGAGCAAGCTCGCGAAGAGGCTCAGGATGAGGAAGATACCCGACATCAAATTCAGCTACGACAGGGCCCTTGAAAAAGGCTATAAGGTCGACGAGATATTAAGAGGGATTGCCGGTGACAAGTGAGATGAACGCGATATTGGGACTGATAAGGGACTCGAAAAGGGTGCTTATATCGTCGCATGAAAACCCGGACGGCGACGCCATAGGGTCTATGCTCGCGCTCGGTCTCGGCATAGAACAGATGGGCAAGGAAGCCGTATTCTATAATAAGGACGGAGTGCCCGAGATCCTCCGTTTTCTCCCTCATTCGGACAGGATAGTCAAATCGTTAGACGAGATAGAAGGGACGTTCGATCTGGTTTTTGCCGTGGACTGCACGGGGACAAACAGGGCCGGCCGCGAGTTCGAGGATTTCCTCAGGTCAGGCCGGGGCGGAAAAGTCATTATAATGGATCATCATCAGACCAACAATTCCTCTGCCGACTTCCGTCTCCTCGACCCTTGTTCTTCCTCGACGGGGATGATTATCTACTCTGTCCTGAAGCAGCTGCCGGTCGAGATAAACAGCGATATAGCGGACAACATATATACTACTATAATAGGCGATACCGGCTCTTTCAGGTACTCCAACACAAACCCGGACACGTTCCGGGTGGCTGCGGAGCTCGTAGAGCACGGGGCGGACCCGGCGGAGATATCGGAATCCCTCTTTGAAAGCGAACCCTTGAGGAAGCTTAAGCTCATAGGTCTCGTGCTTCCCACGCTCGAGGTGTCGGGGGATAAAAAAATTGCCTCGGTCTACGTGGATAAAAATATGTTCGCGCAAACGGGCGCCCGCAGGGAAGATACCGAAGGCATAGTGAATATCCCGAGGAGCATCAAAGGCGTCGAGATCGCCGTGCTGTTCAGGGAGGAGAATGATAAGGACGGCTCTCTCTGGAAGGTAAGCTTCAGGTCGAAAGGGCAGGTGGATGTGGCGAAGATCGCCGAGGGATTCGGAGGGGGAGGGCACAACAAGGCCGCCGGATGCTCGCTCGCGGGGGATCTGAACGAAGTCAAAAAAAGGATATTCGAGTCTGTAAGGGAGGTCCTCCCTTGAACGGGGTGCTGGTTCTCGATAAGCCGAAGGGCATAACTTCGCAGGCGGCGGTCAATGCGGTGAACAGGATACTCGGGGCCAGGCGCGCCGGACATACCGGTACACTCGACCCGTTCGCCACCGGGGTGCTGCCTATATGTGTCAATAACGCGACAAAGATAATTCCCTTTATGGACAGCGGCCATAAAAAATATGAAGCGATGATGAGGCTCGGGATTAAAACCGACACCCTCGATTTAACCGGCAGGGTGATGGAAGAAAAGGAAATAGGTATTATCAATAATTCCGGACTATTAGATGCATTTTCCAAATTCCGGGGTAAAATTACACAGGTTCCGCCCATGTACTCCGCCCTCAAGAAGGACGGAGTCAGGCTCTATGAATATGCCAGGCGGGGTATGGAGGTCGAGCGGGCGGAAAGAGCGGTTCTGATTAATGAGCTCGAATTACTGGATTTCAATCCCCCATTCGTCAGATTTATGGTAAAATGTTCCCGCGGCACATATATAAGGGTGCTCGCTTCGGACATCGCCGACGAGCTTGGATGCGGCGGACACCTTACGGAGTTGAGGAGGATCGAAAGCGACGGCTTCAGCATTAACGACGCCGTTACGATCGAAGATGTCCAGAACGGCTCGGCAGTCCTGGCCCCGCTCGATCATGCCCTCTCCCATATGAAGCGGATTCATGTGGACAGGGACCTCGCGAGCGAAATAAGGGAAGGCAAGCAGTTAAGGAAATATAGCCTCGACAGGCTGAATATCCCCCGGTTCGATGCGGGGGAGAGGGTCATGGTCTATGAGGGCGAGACCCTCGTGGCGGTGACGGAAGCCGTGATGGGCTCGGTTGAAACGGGAGACCTCGGCGGCGGGGTTATAGTATTTAAGCTGCTGAGGGTATTTAATTGAGAGTGGAACGAAACAAACTGAAATAGAAGTTTAAGGAGGGCATTAGATGTCGATCGAGAAGGAAGAAAAAACTCAGATTATCAGCGACTACGCTCAGCATCAGAAGGACGTCGGCTCGCCCGAAGTCCAGGTCGCGTTACTTACCCGCAGGATCAAGGACCTTTCGCTCCATACGGAAAAGTCCCCTAAGGACAATCATTCGAGAAGGGGTCTCGTGTCCCTTGTCGCGAGGAGAAGAAGGCTTTTGAATTACATCAGAAAAATCAAACCGGAGACATATCCGGATCTCATTCAGAAACTCGGACTTAGAAAGTAGGGTTCAAAGGAGGACCAGTTTTGACTATACAACCAAAAAAGGTTGACGCCCGGATCTTCGATAAACATTACAGCCTTGAGACCGGATCGCTTGCCAGGCAGGCTAACGGGGCAGTATTTGCGCGTTACGAGGACACGGCGGTACTCGCTACCGTCGTCGCCCTGGATGAAAAATCGGAAGGGGAGGATTTCCTTCCGCTGACCATCAATTACCAGGAGAAATCTTCCGCGGCCGGAAAGATACCCGGCGGATATTTCAAGCGCGAGGGCAGGCCGAACGAAAAGGAAGTCCTGACTTCGAGACTTATAGACAGGCCGATAAGACCGCTCATCCCGAGCGGCTTTACGTATCAGACACAGATAATCATTACCGTATTCTCGGCCGACGCCGACCACGATCCCGATGTGCTGTCCTTGACGGCGGCTTCCGCCGCGCTCATGGTATCGGACATCCCCTTTGACGGTCCGCTCGCCGCTGTAAGGGTAGGCAGGGTCGGGGGCGCATTCATCTGCAACCCCACGAAGAAGGATCTCGCGGAGAGCGATATGAACATCATCGTCGCGGGGACGAAAGACGCGATCGTCATGGTCGAGGGCGGAGCGAACGAAGTTCCCGAAACCGAGATAGTCGATGCGCTTATGTTCGCGCACCAGTGCGTCCAGGAGTTCATAAAGCTCCAGGAAGATTTGATATCCGGTCTGGATATTCAGAAAAGGGTATTGGATTCCGCAGACGCCGATGACCCCGTTCAGGCGGAGGTCCTTGCCTATGCCGGGCAGAAATTACGGGAAACACTTATATCGGCGTCCAAGTCGGAGAGAAAGCAGCGTATCAAGAACATACGCGCGGAAACGGAGGAGCATTTAAAATCCCTCCACCCGGATGAGGAAGTCGGGGTCTCCAAACCATTTGAAAAAATATTGAAGGACCTTGTAAGGGAGCTGATAGTAAAAGACAAAGTAAGGCTCGACGGGAGGGGATACGCCGATGTCAGGAATATATACGGCGAAGTCGGATTCCTTTCGAGGGCACACGGCTCCGCACTCTTTACGAGGGGCGAGACCCAGGCGGCCGTTACGGCGACCCTGGGCACGAAGTACGACGAGCAGAGGATAGACTCCCTCGAAGGCGACATCACCAAGACGTTTATGCTCCATTATAATTTCCCTCCCTACAGCGTTGGCGAGGTGAGCTTCAGGCTGGGGCCGGGACGGAGGGAGATAGGCCACGGGGCGCTCGCCGAAAGGTCGATAATTCCCGTACTCCCGAAAAATGATCAATTCCCCTATACTATAAGGATTGTCTCGGACGTCCTCGAATCGAACGGCTCTTCATCCATGGCCACCGTATGCGGCGCGACGCTGTCACTTATGGACGCGGGCGTCCCCATATCCGCTCCCGTTGGCGGCATAGCCATGGGGCTCATCAAGGAAGGGGACGATTTCGTCATCCTCACCGACATACTCGGGGACGAAGACCATCTCGGGGATATGGATTTTAAGGTGGCCGGCACGAAAAGCGGCGTAACCGCTCTCCAGATGGACATCAAAACTACCGGGGTCACGAAAGAGATACTCTCGGCCGCGCTCGAGCAGGCGAAGAACGCGCGGATGACTGTTCTCGATAAAATGAACGATATCATTCAGGTCCCGAGAGAGGACATTTCGACTTACGCCCCGAGAATAATCACGATACAGATAAGCCAGGACAAGATAAAGGACGTGATAGGTTCCGGCGGGAAGACCATAAAGAAGATCGTCGAGATAACGGGCGTGCAGATAGATATAGACGATTCCGGGAGGGTGAATATAGCTTCGCCCGACAGGGATGCCTGCGACAAGGCGGTCAAGATTGTCGAGGGGATCGTTGCGGAAATCGAAGTCGGCAAGATATACCGCGGGACCGTAAAGCGGATCCTCGATTTCGGTGCTATCGTGGAACTGGGATACGGAAAGGACGGTCTCGTGCACATATCCGAGCTCGCGCCTACCAGGGTCAAGAACGTCACCGATATCCTTCAGGAGAAGGACGAGGTGCTCGTAAAGTGCATAGGCAAGGAGCACGACGGCAAGATCAGGCTGAGCAGAAAAGCGGCTCTCGATGAGAATATAGAGAATTACACCAACAGTGCGATGTAAGGGAATAGTCCGCCCCGGGCCCGCGGACTTGCTTCGCGGACCCGGCGGGTTTTTTCTTCCTATTCTCTGATCTATTCGTCACGCGTCTAAAGTGAAATCTGATAAACCCAGGCTTCTCGTAATACTTGGACCCACAGCTTCGGGTAAGAGCAAGCTTGGCATGGATATAGCGGAGGGTCTCCGCTCGGAAATAGTGAGCGCGGACTCTCTCCAGCTGTATAGACACCTCGACATCGGCACGGCCAAGCCCTCGCGCGAAGAGCGGGGCATCGTCCCCCACCACATTATCGATATCGTCGATCCGGACGAGGAATTCAACGCCGGTAAATTCAGGACGGAAGCCCGGAAGGCTGTAGAAAAGCTCCACCGAACGGGGAAGGGGATCATACTCGTCGGCGGGACTTATCTTTATGTCAAGGTCCTGTTGTCCGGGCTCATCGAAGACCTCCCCGCGGATCAGGAAATCCGGACCAGCCTTAAAAAGCTGAGGTCCGAATTCGGCACGGAGTACGTGTACGAGAGACTGAAATCCCTCGACCCCGGGGCCGCGGCCAGGATACATCCCAATGATTACGTGAGAACCGAAAGGGCGCTCGAAGTCTTCTACCTCACGGGAGAGACGATGTCCCACCTTCAATCCCTCCACGAGTTCGGGGAGCGGGACTATGAATACATCAAGATCGGAATAGCCGTTGAACGCGAGGAGCTGAGGGGACGGATCGACGCGAGGGTCGATAAAATGATGGACGAAGGCCTCGTAGAGGAAGTCAAAAAACTGAGACTCATGGGTTACGGGCCGGAATTAAAACCGATGCAGTCGATAGGATATAAAGAAATTAACCGCTGCCTCGACGGAGAGATCGGGCTTGAGGAGGCGGTCGGGCTTATCAAGCGCGACACCAAACGTTTTGCGAAGCGCCAGATGACCTGGCTCAGGAGAGACAAGGAGATTAACTGGTTCGAGCTTCCCCGGGATTTCGAAAAAGTGCTCGATACCGCCCGCGCCTTTTTCGAGGAGTAAATACGCGAAGCTGGTCCCATACGTTGGCTGTGACTCACAGTCCCGTTCGTCCTGAGCCTGTCGAAGGGCGCATTTTTTCTTTCCCGACATTACAGAATTTACGTTAAGAAAATCGCGTGTTTAAGCGTGAAAATCTTTCAGCTTTCCATTTGAAAGATTTTAGCTTAAACACAAGATTTTTAGCAAATTATGTAGTCGGATGATTTTTGCTTCTTTGTATCTAGACAAAGAAGAAAATAATATTATCGTTGTCTTTTCATAAAACACACTATGTGTGTCGCGGCTGGAAGCCGCTCCTACAAATTTAGGAGTGTCATTTCACAAACCCATCCGTCCTGAGCTTGTCGAAGGATTGAACGGGTTATGCTCCGGTATGTCGGCGGTGACTCACCACACCTTCGTCCCGAATGTTTTCATCGGGGATCCAATCTTCTAATCCCTGGCCTTGATTTCCACTGCGGACACGATTATTGACGCCCCCTCACGACTCGTGCCTTTTCAGCTCCTCGTCGATCTTGTGCATATAATCGCTGTCGGCGGTTGCCTTTTCCGTCTTATTCCCGGAATTCCGCGAGCCCTTCCCCGATTGAGATTTATAGAGATATGTCCCGATGCCGAGCCCTCCGAATATAATCGCGAGGCCGGGCAGCAGCCATAACAGCCAGTTCACGCCCCTGGGCGGCGGGGATGCCAGTATGGTCTCCCCGTACCGGTTCACGAAGTACGCGATTACTTCCTCTTTCGATTTCCCTTCCTCGAGCTGCTTCCTTATTATCTGCCTCATGTCCTGGGCGAGGTTGGAATTCGATTCCGCCACGCTCTGCCCCTGGCAGACGGGACACATCAGTAAATGCGCTATCTCGTTGACGCGGTCATCCAGACTCTCGGCTGCGGAGATACCCGTGTGGAAAATCAGAAACAGCAGGGTGATAAACGCGGCGGTTATTTTTCTATTCTTTATCTTCGGCATGGTCATATTGGCTTCTGCCCTCTAGTTGGTCGAGGGCGAATCCCCATCCGGCCCCGCCGCCCTGTTAACGTAATAATCGATTATTTCCTCGGTCAGCGGCCCGTCGTACTTATCGGTAATTATACCCGAGGGGCCGATGAAATAGGTCTCGGGCACGCCCCCTATGCCGTAGTCGACCTGTATCTCTTCTTCGGGGTCGATCCCCTGGGGGTATCCCCCTCCGAACTTCTCGATGTAAGACGAGGCGCTTCTATTCTCGTCCCATACATTAACGCCGATGAATACGACATTTTTATCTTTATATTTGAGCCATGACTGTTCGAGCGCCGGGGCCTCCTGCCTGCACGGCATGCACCAGGACGCCCAGAAATTGAGAAGCACGGTTTTCCCTTTCAGCTCCGACAGGCTTACCCTCTTCCCGTCGAATAGCTTGAGCGTAAATTCGGGCGCATCTTTCCCGACGAGAGGGGAGGTCTTCGCGGTCTCCCTGTCCCCGAAGAGGGCGTATCCGAGAAGTGCCAGCACCAGGAATATGATAACCAGAACCCCAAGTTTCGTGCCCGTGTTTAATATGCTCATTTATACCTTCCCCGGTATTATTTTGTAATGATATTATAGCCAATTACGGGAATCTTGCACCAAAGGGGGGCTTTTCCGCGAATAATTTTATAGTTAATCTGTTAAGGGATTTTTATCGGCGGTTGTGATATAATATTGGTTCGGGTTTCCGGGTCACCATCGGCACACATGAATAGAGACGTAGATCATGAATAGAGATATAGATAACGTCAGGAAAACGAGCATGAGGCTTCATGACGAGGAAGTGGAGCGGTTCAGGGCGCTCCTCGAATACAATATTCTCGATACGGGGCCCGAGCCTGCATTCGACGAGCTCGCCCGGCTCGCGGGCTATGTCTCGAAGACGCCGATCGCCTTTATAACGTTCGTTGACGAGAACAGGGAGTGGATCAAATCTGTTATCGGCATAGACAGCGAGATGAGGGAGATTCCCCGCGACAAGTCCTTCGGCGCTTATGTCATCAATCACCCCGAAGACGTGCTCTCGGTATCGAGGCCCATGGAGGACGAGAGGACCAGGCAGAACCCGTTCCTTCAATCGTATCCCGATATAAAATTTATTGCGGGTCTTCCGCTGATAGATAGGAACGGCCACAGGATCGGCTCACTTTGCGTGGCGGGCTTTCAAACGAAAGACTTGAGCTACGAGCAGGTCTCTTTGCTGCAAACGATCGCCGGAAACGTCGTGCTTCAGCTCGAGCAGAGGCGCAGCGTTTCAGACTCCGGAGAGCCTGATCCGGGGCCGGGAATCAATGCGGATAGAACCCTTCCGGAAAAGGGAATTCCGAAGAGTGACGAGCCCAATGTTATCCATGCCCTGACAGGGGAAGGGGTTGGCATCGGGGAGAAAATATTCCGGGAAGCGGGTATCGACGGCGAAGAGGAGGACAGCTCGGCCATCAGGAAAGACATACAAGACCTCATCGGCAGACTCGAAAGGCAGAACAGGAAACTCATTCTGCTTTGCGAGATGGACGAATTGCTTCAGGCTTCGCACGACGAAGAAGAGGTTTACACGATAGTCACGAATTACAGCAACAAACTGTTTCCGGGCGAGACGGGAGCCTTATACATATTCAACGATGTACTTAATATCCTCGAATGCGTTTCTACCTGGGGGGATAATTTCAAAAGCGAGAGCGAATTCCTCCCTGATAAATGCTGGGCGCTCAGGCTGGGGAGGCTGCATTACGTGAATAGCTCGCCCGCCGAGCTTTACTGTCAGCACCTCACCGGAACGTCCCATAACGAATATTACTGCGTCCCGATGCTTGCGAGGGGTAAGACGCTCGGGCTCCTCTACCTCCAGAGCGGCAATCAGAATGCCGAGGGGTCCGGCAGCGAGCTTATCTATACGAGTCATATCGTTTCGACCATGGCGAAGCTCACTGCGCTCGCGCTCGGCAACATAAAGCACCATGAAGCGCTCCAGAACTATGCGATTTACGATTCCCTCACCGGTCTTTTCAACAGGCGGTATATGGAGGAAACCCTGAAGAGGGAAGTCAGCAGGGTCGCGCGTAACAAGGAGCCCCTCGGGCTGATAATGGTCGATATCGACCACTTCAAGCAATACAACGACACTTACGGGCATGCGGCCGGGGATATGCTGCTCCGCAGCATCGGCGAATTTTTCAAGGACAGCATACGGCGTGAGGATATCGCCTGCCGTTACGGAGGGGAGGAATTCGTTCTGATACTCCCGGGGTCGTCCCTCGAAAATACGTGCAGGAGGGCCGAGCAGCTCCACGAGGATATTAAACGAGTCCGGGTACGTCACCGCGGGAACTTCATGAACTCGGTGGAAGTATCGATGGGTGTGGTCGTCTTTTCCGAACACGGCAGCTCGGCGGAGCTCCTGCTGGAATCGGCAGACAGAGCCCTCTATAAAGCCAAAGCCCTGGGGCGTAACAGGATAGTGGTCGCCTGAGAGCCCGGCTTAACAATCCCTCTTTTTATTGATCTGTGCGTACGTCTTATTGATTCTGGCTATTCGCGAACGCCTTCAGGTCCTCTGCGTTTTCAAAATAATAGACCTTCCCGTCGGGCGCGGCCCCTATGACTGCGGTAGACTTATCCACCTCTTTGCCGCTCACGGGGTCGGTCGCCATCCGGCTTGAAGGGTCCTCTTTCAGCTTCGCTTCGCACATCTGGCAGCAGCCGTAGTACATTTTGCCGTCGACCGCCACGGGTATCTGTTCCTTGTCGTAGAGCTGGTTCGTGACCATGCATACGTATTTTGACTCGACCTGTTTTAGCTCCGGAGATGTAGTCCCCTGGTTCTGCGCACCCGCCTCGCCCATGTAAAGCGTGAGAGCCGCTATTAAAACCAGCGAGAAAATCAATATAGAACCGATCCTCGAGATCTGCCGTTACTCATGACTAAACCCTCCTGTGTATCTTTAGTGTGAATGAATTATAAATGATCTCCCGTTTCTCTTCCATTTGTATCTTTAGTCGTCGTGGTGATGCTGGCCGGGATTTTTCCCCGCTCCGCTTTTCATCAGCTTGTACTGCTCGGGCGACATCTCGGGGAGCCTCACTGCAAAGGCTACAATCCCCCATATCTCGTCATCCGAGTGTGTGGATCCCGATTCAGGCATTCCCGTCATCTTTATTCCGTTCTTGATGATCCAGAAGAGCTCGGCGGGTCTAAGCTCCCGGACTACGTCGGCGAGGGCAGGGGGGGCCGGGTTGAATTCTTTTGCCGGATCTGTACCGGGCGCCCCGTGGCACCCGACGCACATATCGTCGTAGTGCTCGAACCCTTCCCTGACGAGCGCCTCTCCTTCGAGGGAGGGCTCCTTGATCCCTTCCGAGTGCTTCCTTACCGAGCTCATTTTCACGGTATTGAAAACCCACGTCGCGATCTCCGAGTGCGGCACGGTCGCCGCAATGTTATACGTCCCCGAATATATAAAAATCACGGCGCCTAAAATAATAAAACATATGAGAATGAAAAATGCTCTAATCATTTTCTATACCTCCTCCCTTGTGTATCGAATAGCCATGAGCGGCCGGTGACCAATTACTTACTTCTATTGCGCCTGTTTATTCTGCATCATCTGGCCTTTCTGCATCGTACCGCTTTTCATCATCCCCCAGTCCATAGTCATGCATTGCTTAAAGTTTTCAGGCCCGAGGGTTTTCCTTGCGGCCGTGAGAGCGTCCACCATCATGTCGGCCATATCCATATTAAGATCGTTGGAACTCTTTATAGTGGCTTTCAACGCCTCAGGGTCGAAGTTCGGATCCTTCATCATATTCATCATCTTCATGTGGGCGACGCGGAAATCGGCTTCTTTTTGAACGAGTGGATAGAGGTATTTATCGTTGAGCTCGGCGATCTCTTTTTTCTGAGCATCTGTGAGATCGAGAGCGTCAGCCTTCATGATGACATTGTGAACCATCATGCTGTACATCATCGAGCTGCCCGTCGAATGGTATCCCATCCCGTGCATGGAGCCTTTCATATTCTCGTGCGGCATCATCATGCCCGGAGTCTGCCCGTCCGTTTTCTGACCAGTCCCCTGGGCCAGGGCAAAGCTCGTTAGTAACGTCAATATTAGTAGCGTTACGGTTGCTCTCTTCATTTTAGTACTCTCCCTCCTGCTGATTTGTGTTTTTGTAATCAGACCCGTAAGTAGTGCATGCGCATACTCCCCTTACGTTGTCTTGATGACCATCTAAAGAATACCCAATAACCTCATTTCGGTACTCTTATAAATTTCTTTTTCGTCATATGGCCCTCGCCTCTTTTTTTTACCGGCCGTCCTTTCCACAACGCGTTAATCACGGGGATAGTCATAGCCTTTCTATCCCCATATAATGACCTAGTCTTGGGACTTCCCCGGGTACGTGAGCTTTGTGCAGCTAATACCCGGGGAAGGTTCCCATTACTTAGGCGCCGGGGAATTCTGGCTCTGCGGCTGCTGCGCCATCTTCTTGTGCTCTGCCGCCATCGCTCTATACTGCTCGGCGGATGCCTTCGAATCCTTCGCCAGCTTCTCGCAGTGGGTAGGCATACCAGCCATCTTTCCTCCCTGGTAGGCCTTGGCCATCGATTCGTGCAGAGTAGCCTTCTTTTCCATCATGACCGCCTGTTCTTCGTAGTATTCTGCGATCTTCAGATGGTCTTCGGGCGTATCCGCTGTCTCGATCAGCACGGTAATGTCCACTTCCTCTTGGGCGCTCGTCGGGATTTCTCTACTAAGAGAAAAAACCAACAGAGTCCACAGCGAAAGCTGCTAAGAGTAGCATCGACTTCTTCATTTATATCACCTCCTTTTTTTATGACATTTTTTGATTTTTACTTATCCTGATGGTGTCCCTCGTGTTCACTTGAGGAATCTTCTTCTTTCTCTTGTGCCGGTTCGTTCCTCTCAAGAAAATACTGGCGCCAGATCCCATAAATAGCCGGATAGACCACCAGTTCCAGGATGAACGATGTGAAGATGCCGCCGATCATCGGTGCGGCGATACGCTTCATTACATCCGCGCCGGTGCCGGTTGACCACATGATGGGAACTAGAGCCATGAACATCACTGCTACCGTCATGACTTTCGGTCGCAGTCGTTTGACTGCTCCGTGCACAATCGCCTCATCCAATTGCTGCTTCGTTTTCATTAGGCCTTTAGCCTGCATCTCGTAATAGGCGAGATCCAGGTAAAGCAGCATGAACACGCCTGTCTCTGCATCAACGCCCATAAGCGCAATCAATCCGACCCATACGGCAATGCTTGTGTTATAGCCCAGGAGATAGAGAAGCCAAATCGCGCCAACGGCTGAAAATGGCACAGCCAGGAAAATAATCAGCGTTTTGGCCACTGAACCGGTATTGACGTATAGCAGCACGAAAATAATAAAGACCGTAATTGGCACTACGGTCAGTAATCTATTTTTAAACCGCTGCAGATACTCATACTGTCCACTCCAGACGAGCGTATAGCCTGGTGGCAGTTTGACTTTCTCCTGAATTATTTTCTTCGCCTCTTTCACATAGCCCTCATAGTCCTTCCCCTCTACATCGACAAAAACATAGCCTACCTTCTGCCCGTCCTCGTTTCTGATTTCCGGCGGGCCGGAATTGAAACTGATATCGGCCAAGAGCGTGATCGGGATCTGTGCTCCCGATGGGGTTGCGACGAGCACCCTCTCGAGCTTATCCATGTCGGTTCTCAATTCTCTCGGATACCTGACGTTTATAGGGTATCTCTCCTGTCCTTCGACCGTTTGCGATATGTTTTTTCCGCCTATAGCGGTTTCTATAACGTCCTCCACTTCCCCTATAGTGAGACCGTATCTGGCGATCTTTTCCCGGTCTATGTCGAAATCGAGGAAATACCCTCCCGTGATCCTTTCCGCAAAAGCGCTCCTCGTCCCGGGTACTTTAGAGAGTACTTTCTCTATCCGGACGGCTACCTCCTCTATAGTTTTGAGATCGGGTCCGAACACCTTGATTCCCAGATTGCTTCTGAAGCCTGAAGTCAGCATCTCCGTCCTTGTCTGAATGGGCATCCAGAATATATTTGCCATGCCGGGGAATTTTACGGACTGGTTCATCTCCGCGACGAGCTTATCCCACGTCATCCCTTCCCTCCACTCGCTCTCGGGCTTGAGCGTCACGACCGTTTCCACCATACTGAGCGGGGCGGAGTCCGTCGGCGATTCGGAACGTCCTATCTTACCGAATACCCTCTCCACCTCCGGGAATTTCATCAGCATCTTGTCCTGTATCTGGAGTATTTTGGCAGCTTCCGTTATAGACATGCCGGGTACTGCCGTCGGCATGTATAGAATTGTTCCCTCGTTCAGCGGGGGCATGAATTCGGAGCCCAGCTTGAGAAAAGGGAAAATCGTCAGGACGAGTATTACGACCGATGCTAATAAAACGGTCTTTTTGAACCGGAGCACGAATTTTACGACCGGGTCATACAGCCTTATCAAGAATCTGCTTATGGGGTTCTTTTCCTCCGGTTTTACTCTCCCCGTCACGAGAAGGGCTATTAAGGCGGGGGTTATCGTTATTGCGAGAAGGGATGAAAAAAACATCGAGAACGTTTTTGTGAATGCGAGAGGCTTGAATAGCCTTCCCTCCTGGTATTCGAGGGTGAAGATAGGAAGAAAAGATACGGTGATGACGAGTAAGGAAAAGAACACAGGTCTTCCTACTTGTTTCATTGCTTCGAGAATAGCGTCGAACCTCGATCCCTCCTCTCCCTCCGACTGCCATCTCTCAAGCTTTTTATGAACGTTCTCTATGATGACGATCGAGGCGTCCACCATTGCTCCTATCGCGATGGCGATCCCTCCGAGTGACATGATATTCGAGTTGAGATGCATGTAGTACATGGGGATGAAAGCCATCAAAACCCCGATAGGGATCGAGAGTATGGGTATTATCGCGCTCCTGAAATGGAGGAGGAATACGATTATGACCAAGCTCACGATGATCATTTCTTCGATGAGAGTCCCTTTAAGCGTCTCTATTGCGCGGAGTATGAGGTCGGAACGGTCATACGTGGTTACGATCTTCACTCCATCGGGCAGCGATGGTTTTATGTCTTCGATTTTCTCTTTCACGCTTTCTATCACGTTGAGAGCGTTTTCGCCGTGGCGCATGACAACGATTCCGCCGACCGTCTCCCCTTTCCCGTCGAGCTCGGCAACGCCTCTCCTGATATCGGGACCGAGCTCCACGTTGGCGATATCGCGGACGTAAACGGGCGCCCCGTTCCCGTTCGTTCCCACCATGATCTTCTCAATGTCATCTACGGATTTGATGTAGCCCCTCCCCCTCACGTAATACTCGGTCGAAGCGAATTCAACAACCCTGCCTCCGACGTCGTTATTGCTCGATCTCACGGCTTCTATTACCTCGTTAATGGGTATGTCGTAGGCTATGAGCTTATTGGGGTCGATCTCTATCTGGTACTGTTTTACGAATCCCCCGACGCTTGCGACTTCCGCGACGCCGGGCACCGACTCGAGCCAGTAACGGAGATACCAGTCCTGAAATGTTCGGAGGTCGGCCAGATCATGTTTGCCGGATTCATCTACGAGCGCGTATTCGTAAACCCATCCGACCGCCGTAGCGTCCGGGCCGAGAGTCGGATTGATTCCTTCGGGCAGTTTTCCCCTGACCTCGTTTAAATATTCGAGCACGCGGCTCCTTGCCCAATATATGTCCGTCCCGTCCTCGAAAACTACATAGACGAGCGACGTGCCGAACATCGACTGCCCCCTCACGTATTTCACTTTGGGAGCCGCTATCATACTCGTGACTATAGGGTATGTAATCTGATCTTCTATCAGGTCCGGGCTTCTCCCGTCCCAGTCCGTGTAGACAATAACCTGAACGTCGGACAGGTCGGGTATAGCGTCCAGCGGAGTATTCTTCATCGCCCAGAACCCCCATACGGCGAGAAAGGCTACGAACGTTATCGTAATAAACCTGTTCTTAGCCGAGTACTCTATTATTTTTTCGATCATCACCTTCTCCTCTAAATCTGCGCGAGCCCGTAAAGTGCCGCCCCAAGCCGTCTATGCTCCACTGTATTTCACGAGTCATTTGTCCGTGTTATGCCCTTCGTGTGGATCCATGTTATCCGTCTCTCCGCCGTCTTCTCCCCACGCCGCGACCGCGGCCTGTATCTTGCTTTCGGAATCGATGAGGAAATTCGCCCTCGATACCACGTTCTCTCCTTCGCTCAAGCCCCTCCGCACTTCGTAGTAGCCGCCCGCCTTCTGCCCGAGCGCCACTCTCCTTATCTCCATGTTCCCGCCGCCCTTATCCACGAAAACGACGTCCTGTTCCCCGGTCCTGAGCACCGCGGATTCGGGCACGGTCAGCTTGTCGCCGAGCGGGATGTCGATATTCACGTCTGCGTACATTTCGGGGAGGAGCCTCATGTCGGGATTAGGGAATTCGAGCCGGGCCTTTCGCGGTCCTCGTCTTCATGTCCAGGTGGGGCGAGATAAACGTGATCTTGCCTTCGAACACCTCGCCGGGGAAGGATTCGAGGGTCATACTCACCCTGTCCCCTGTCTTCACGAGCGGGATCTCGTTCTCGTATATGTCGGCCTCGACCCATACGTTCGAATGGTCGGCGATCGTGTAAAGGACCGTGCCGGGCTCGACGTACATGTTCTGAAATACATTTTTCTCGACAATGCTTCCCGTCACGGGTGAATGGATAACGAGGCTCTCTTTTACCTTCCCCGTCTCCGCGAGCTCCCTTATCTGGCCCTCCGAAATATTCCACAACTCGAGCCGTCTTTTAGCGGCATCGAGGAGAGAATCCGCCCCCTGCGATATCTCGGGGAAATCGCTGCCGGACAGTATTTCATTCGACCTGAGGGCCAGCAGGTATTCCTGCTGCGTCGAGACGAGCTCCGGGCTGTATATGGAAAATAACGGGTCCCCCTTCTCTACGTGCTGATACTTATAGTCGGCATAGAGCTTGTCTATCCAGCCGCTGAACCTCGTATGGACCTGCTCGGTCCTGGTTTCGTCGAGCGTCACCCTCCCCACTGTCCGGATAGACTTCTCCATATGACGTATCTCGACGGGCTCCGTTCTCACCCCGATCATCTGCTGTCTCTCCGGGCTCACCGTGAACCCGGACTCCGTTTCCCCGTCCTTAACCGGTGCCGGCGGAACCCCCGTGCCGTGCCTGCTATGGTCGATAGCACCCGTATCGGACGTCTTCTCATTGTCGGCTGCGACACTCCTTCGTTCTTGGCGTCCTCCGAAGGGGGCCCGGCTTCCGTATCAGGCTTTTTCATCACGGGTATGAGCTCCATTCCGCAGATAGGGCAGTTCCCCGGCTCCTTCATCTTTACGGACGGGTGCATTGCGCAGGTCCAGTAATCGATCTCTCCCTCGGCCGTAAGCACCGGGCGCCATTCATGCTCGTGCCCCTGTGAGAAAAACGGTATCTCCTTAAGCACCGGTATCCTGTATCCGTACCTGTATATCGCGAGCGATACGGCCGTCAGGACTATCAGGGCGGCGATTATGTTGAGGCCTGTTCTCTTCTTCATCTCTATTCTCCTTTCCTCTCGTATTGATTCGTCAGATCGACTCCCGAAATCTCCTCGATCCTGGCGACCGCCTTTTCGTATTCGGTGAGCTGGCTATAGTACTCGAGCTCGAAGCTGAATAGGGTCACCAGGTTGTCTAAAAGCGTAAGGAAGTCGACCGTTCCTACCTGATAACCCGGAGATCGCGGACTCGAGCGACAGCCTCGTCTGCGGGATTATTCCCTTCTCGTAGAGGCTCATGAGCTTCTCGGCTGTCCTCGCGTTGAGGTAGCTCTCCCTGACATTGTAGCTAAGCCCCTGATTTACGGAGTTGTACTCCTCCTGCGCGCCTTTTAGCTCAAGCGCCGCCTGCTCTATACCCGGCTTCTGCTTGCTCCAGAAGTAGAGCGGCACTTTTAATCCGAGGGATACCTCCCATATTCCGTCAACACCGTTCCCGGCTCTACCCATTATTCCCGGAGACGCGCCCACGAAGAAATCGGGATAAAGCTCCTTTTGTGCGAGTTTGAGGGCCTCTTCTTCCCTCGCGATCTGCCTCTCTTTCATGGCCAGCATGGGGGCGTTTTCCTTGTGAGCTTGTTCATCTCCTCAGAAGTCAAGGTCAGAGGGGTCTTCTCAATATCCCCGGGACTGCCGAGCGGGGAGTCCTGCGGTCGGTTCGAGTATACTTTTGATCTTTGCCTCGATGATCTCTTTTTTCTGTCTGAGCACCTCGAGCTGTTCTATAAACTTTGAATTCTCGACCTGGGCCCTGAGCACGTCCTGCTGTATACCCTTTCCCACTTCGTACTTAACTTCCGCGATTTTGGTGAACTTTCGGAGAAGTTCCTGATTCCTTTCGGTGATCTCTATGGCTTTTCCCGCCAGATACCAGTCGTAGTAGGCGACCTTGAGATCGGCGATCACTCTCCTCTCCGTAGCCTGGTAGGATTTCTCCTCCGCCTCCGAATCCCGAGCCGCTATTTTTGCTTTCGATGAGAGCTTCCCGGGAAAAGGTATCTCCTGCTCGAATGAGAATTTCAGCATGCTGTTCTCGGCTTCATCGAGTGTGATGGCGTCGAAACTCACGTTCTGCCAATCGACTCCTATCATCGGATCGGGAAGTGTCCCTTCCTGTGCTGGCCGCTTCGAGGATGCCCCCCACCTGGCTTTTGCCGCTTTAATCTCGGGATTATTCTGGAGAGCTTCTTGTATGAACGAATCCAGTGTCCCGGATTCTTCCGCGAACAGGACTTGTGTCGAAAGTAATATTAAAAATAATGTTCCGAATATCTTTCTCATATACCTGCCTCCTCTCGAGAGGAAACTGAACTGCAATAATTTCATTACCGTTGGATTTATAATGACGCAGGAATCCGGTGCGGCTCGGGCGTCTGCCCGGACGTATCACGGAGCGTCTTTAAAGGATGGTATTACAGTAGAAAAATAGAATTGGTAATCTGTAAATCCGGGGGATCGTGCTCCCTGAGAGAATTATCCCTCAGCTGCTCGAGGTAGTTTCTGTCTTGGATGGGTATTTGCTTTTGTGCCCTGTCTATGAGTACAACTTCTATTTTGGAGTTCAAGTCGGGGGATGTGTTCGTCAGCACTTCCATGCAGCAGGAATCGTCCGCACTCTCCGAAGCGTTCATAATTCCAGCCGTATTTTCTTCCCCGGTTTTATCTCTATCTTGGCTCATCCCGTGACAGCCGAGGCTCGTTTGCACCTGCGGAGCATCGGTTTCTGCAAAGGAAACCCCGCGTAATCCGCCGTAGCAAATGAGGATATTAACTGCCAGAAATAGACTCGCGAATCGTATCATGTTCTAATATTATATCTTATAGCCGAATGTTCCGAAGTCAAATTATTTTGACTTCGGCTTGCTCACGCGGGTTCATTAGGGAGGCGGGTAGTGGGGGTCCTGCCCAAAAAGTCAATTATGCCGGGAGGTAACCGTCATATGGAACACGTTAAAATCAGCGGAACCGATATAAGGTGCTCCCGTATAGGTCTCGGCTGCTGGGCCATAGGGGGGTGGCTCTGGGGCGGGAGCGATGAGCGCGAATCGATAGACACTATACTTTCGGCGCTCGGGAGGGGCATCAACCTCATAGACACCGCCGCGATCTATGGCTTCGGGAGGTCGGAGGAGATTGTGGGGAAAGCGCTCGCCGAGCATGGGCAGAGAGATAAAGTTGTAATCGCGACCAAGGCCGGTCTCGACTGGACCACCGGCAAGGTTTACCGGAATTCAACTCGGGGCCGCATTTTGAAAGAGGTCGAGGACTCGCTAGAGAGGCTAAGGACGGATTATATAGACATATACCAGATACACTGGCCCGATTACGATACCCCGGTTGAAGAAGCGGCCGAAGCTATGAATGACCTCTATAAGGCCGGGAAGATAAGGGCGATAGGTGTGAGTAATTATTCCGTCGGGCAGATGGACGCATTCAGGCGGATTGCCCCGCTCCATACCTCGCAGCCCCCCTATAACCTCTTCGAGAGGGCGATAGAAGACGATATTCTTCCATACTGTGACTCGAACGGGATAACCATGCTCTTATACGGGGCTATCTGCCGCGGCTTGCTCAGCGGAAGGATGAAAGGGGACACGAAGTTCGAGGGTGACGATATACGGAAGGCGGACCCTAAATTCAAGGAGCCCCGGTTCGGGGAGTATTTAAAAGCCGTGGAGAAGCTCGATGCTTACGCACGAAGGAAATACGGGAAGAGGGTGATCCACCTCGCGATACGCTGGATGCTCGACAGGGCTCCCGATCATATAGCGCTCTGGGGAGCGAGACGGCCGGACCAGTTGGGCCCGATTCCGGAATTGACGGGATGGTCTCTCGATAAAGACGACTTTCAAGCCATAGACAAAATTCTCGCAGAAACTATAAAAGACCCTATGGGCCCCGAATTCATGGCGCCCCCTGAGCATAGACCCGGGGTCTGAAATTTATTCAAGCGGTGCGAATGAGTCCGGATGGATTTTTTGTCCGCGTTTATACGGGATTGAAAGTATCGAAAAATTGCGGTTTGAGCTCGTCCATATTCTCAAGTATCAGGTGTGCTCTTTCGAACGCTTCCGGGCTCAGCCTTTTGTCAGGGATCGCTATACAGTACATACCCGCGCCCGTCGCCGACCTCACGCCGTTGATCGAGTCCTCGATCGCCACACATTCGGACGGCCTTACGCCGAGCATTTCCGCCGTATGGAGGTATATGTCGGGGTGCGGCTTCCCGTTTTCCGTGCATTCCCCCGATACCACGGCATCGAAATAGCTATGGAGCGAGAACATATCGAGCACGAAATTGATCACCCTGAGCGGGGAGCTCGAAGCCACGGCCAGCAGGTATTCTCTCAGTTTGAGCTCGTCTAAAAGCGGCGTCAGGCTAGGCACCACTTCGAGCTCTTCCTCGTAAATGGCGGTCAGTATCTCGATCCTCTCCGATATGATTTCATCGACGGTCTCATCGAGCGAGAATGTCTCTCTCAGGAGCTTTCCCGAATCCTTCTGGTTCAGGCCCACGATCAGGTCCCTGTACTCCGGACTGTAGTCGATGTTCCTCCTCGAGCTAGCAGTATCCTCTCCGTTTTCTCCCAGAGGGGCTCGCTGTCTATCATTACGCCGTCCATGTCGAAAATTACAGCTTTGATCATAGGGGAATCAAAGAATGTTCCTTTTTAATTAATTTGGGGCCGGACTATAACCAGGTTATGAGACTACCTGAGAAATCCCTGCTGAAAAGACAGAGCCGGGGATACCGGGGTTTCCCAAACGGCAGAGACAAGCCCTGGCTATAACTTGAAAGTAAATTTATCGGAACACCCGGGATTGGTTATAGGTATCCGCTATACACCCCGTCCAATAATGCCAGTGAGACCCAGCCTGTTACCCCTCGGTTAGTCTATTACTATGCCGAAGTTAAACGAACCTGTGACAGGAGGATAATACGACGGTCCATAATAAACCGGCGGCGGTGCATAGATCACAGGGGGCGGAGGAGCGTAATATACGTAAGGCCTTGGATAATATGCGGGCCCGTAAAAGAAGTTGGCATTAAAATAAGGGCCGTTATTGTAGCGGTATCCGCCGTTATTGTAACGGTATCCATGGTTATTGTATCCATGGTTATTGTGTTTATAATGCCCGTGTCCGTTACGAGCCATGCTCGAAGCAGGAACGGCTATGACGAAAGCAATAATTATCAAAATTGGAAATATTAATCTTTTCATTGTTATCTCCCGTGAATCCGGCCTAATATTTATATAAACCTTACTAGTCCTAAAAATGTTACGAACATATTGTTTTTAGCATCTAATCCAATTATTCCTGATAGTCAGGCGGACTCCTACAATTATTTTAGCTGCGGTGAAAATATATGGATTACAGGAAAATACTGTGTGTTTTAAGGCACATCGGGGTCGACGTGAACGGTTACTTCGGCGTTTCCGATCCTTTCTTTGATCGCTCTCACAATTTCCTCCGCTATTTCATGCGACTCTACGAATGTGAGGGTGTGGTCCATGACGACATGGCATTCAACGAATTTCACCGACCCGGCGTTCCTGGTTTTAAGCTTGTGATAGCTCTTGACGTCCGGATTGAATCTCATGATCACATCTTCGATCTTCCTGACGGTATCGGGCGGGAGTTCTTTGTCCATCAATATGTCGATGGACTCGATCAATATATCTTTTGTCGACCAGACGATTAATGCCGCGATGAAGATCGAGATTATGGAATCGATAATGTTCAGCCCTGTGATTTTTATAATCAGCAGCCCTGCCAGTATTCCCCCGTTCGTATATGAATCGAATTTGTAATGCAGGCTGTCGGCGCTGAGTATTAAGCTTCCGGTTTCCTCGGCGACTCTCTTGATGTGTCTCGTGAGGAAGAAACTGACGACCATGGAGAAGGCTATGACCGCGATTCCCCAGCCGACCGATACCAGTTTTTCTCCTTCCATGAGACGGGAGACCGAAAGGTATATTAGATATACGGCGGAGGACCCTATAATGAATGTCTGGAACAGCCCCGCGAGCCCCTCGGCTTTCCCGTGTCCGAATTTGTGGTCGTGGTCGGCCGGCTTTTCGGATTTCCGTATCGAATAGAAATTAATGGATGACGCAATGACGTCCAGAAAAGAATCCACAGCTGAAGCGAGTACGCTTATCGAATTAGTCAGGATTCCGAAAACGACTTTTATAACGATTAGTACGAGGGATACACTTATAGAGAGGAGGGCAGTTTGGAACTTTTTATTTTTACTTATTTCTCTGCTGCTTAATGACAACTTGTTTTTTACTTGCCGTTACAGTTTTATTTGCGTCGACGGAAGATCGATTAACGCTATGAAGAGTGATGATCATTCTCTAGAGGAGTGCCGTCCGCGATGACGATTTTCTCAGACGCTCCACCGCTTCAGCTTCTCTTCAACCTTACGATTTAGCTGCTCCCTGTATTCTTCGATATCGATTTTGATTCTCGATGCGCCCGTGTGCATAGCGGCTTCGGCTACAGCGACTGATTCCCAAACGAGTACCCTGGGGTCAAACGGGGAGGGGACGATATACTCGGGACCGAAATCGAAATGTTTTTTGCCGTAAGCTTTTGCTACTCCTTCATCCGCTCCCATTTTGGCGAGTTTTGCCAAAGAATATGCTGCAGCGACCTTCATTTCTTCGTTTATTGCCTTGGCCCTGACGTCGAGCGCTCCCCTGAATATGAAGGGAAACCCCAGGACATTGTTTACCTGGTTCGGGTAGTCGGACCTTCCGGTGGCCATTATTAAGTCCTTTCTGGCGGCCTTGGCGTCCGGGAAGGAGATTTCCGGGTCGGGGTTCGCCATTGCAAAGATTATCGGCTTGTCCGCCATGGACTTAACCATAGCTTTATTGACTGCGCCTCCTGTCGACAGACCCACAAAAACATCGGCTCCCTTCATCGCGTCCTCAAGGGTCCTTGCGCTCGTATCCACTGCGAATTTTCCTTTCTGGGGGTTCATGTTCGCATCTCTCCCCTTGTATATAACCCCGCGGCTGTCGCACATTATCATGTTCTCTCTTCTTGCGCCCAGGTGGATGAAGAACTCGGCGCAGGCTATTGCGGCAGCCCCCGCGCCGTTGAATGTCATCCTGAGCTCGCTTATCTCCTTCTTTACTAATTCGCAAGCGTTCAGCAGTCCGGCTCCGGATATTATCGCCGTTCCGTGCTGGTCGTCGTGGAACACCGGGATATCCATTTGCTTCCTTAATTCGTCCTCGATGTAAAAACACTCAGGAGCCTTGATGTCTTCAAGATTGATTCCCCCGAACGTCGGCTCCAGATACTTCACCGTCTTGATGATCTCATCGGGGTCGTCCGTGTTTAGTTCGATATCGAAGGCGTCTATCCCGGCGAACCGCTTAAACAAGACGCTCTTCCCTTCCATAACCGGCTTGCCGGCGAGGGCTCCTATTTTCCCGAGGCCCAGAACTGCCGTACCGTTCGTTATTACGCCGACGAGGTTTCCCTTATTCGTGTATTCATAGGCGAGATGGGGGTCTCTGTAAATCTCCATACAGGGTTCCGCCACGCCCGGTGTGTAAGCAAGAGATAAGTCCCACTGCGTCAGACAGGGCTTCGTCGGTACGACTTCTATCTTCCCTTTTCGGCCGACACTGTGGTAATCCAGAGCAGCTTGCTTCATCTCTTTATCTTTATCATCAGCCGAATTAGACATTTAACAATAATCCTCCGTTTATTTTTCCTTTTGTGTATGTTCGGATATTCATGACGAGTCTTTGCGTTAGCTCTTCACTCCGCATCCGCAGCCCGCTCCGCTGCATCCGCATCCGCCGCCTGCATAGCTCGGTGGGGAGACCTCACCCTCGGACTTTATCCCGAAAGGGGAGAATTGCTTTTCTAAATTCCTGCTCTGGCACGTAGCGCACTCGATCGCTTCTTCGCTGTTCAGGACTAAAATTTCGAATAACTCTTCACAGTCGAGACACCTATATTCAAATATCGGCACTCTTTGGGGACCTCCGTCGCCCTAATGATTCGAAAGTATTATAAATTTATATCAACTGTAGTCAACGTGGTAATTTTCCGGTTATTTTCTGGAAATAATCCCAGCTCATCGGAAGATTTGTAGTATAACCGGGATAATTATTGATGTTAAGGAACGATTTGCCCCTATATTACCGCATGTTGTCCGCAATGAAGTGGATAATTTCAGATACTTCGCCTCTATTAGCCAGGGCCCCGATATAATCGTTCCCCGGGTCGAGTCGGAGTATCGTCCACCTCTCGTTCAATATTTCGAGGCGGCTGGAAACGTCGGGAGATTTTATAACAGGAGAAAAATCCAGGTCTTTCAGGCCGGACGAGAAGCCTGTCCCGACCGCTTTCGAATATGCCTCTTTTATTGTCCATAAGCTCATGAAAGACCGGTCTTTCATGATGTCCGGACTTGAATGGTAATATTCCCTTTCATCCGGAGAGAAGAACCGCTCGAGGATCTTTTCCGGCCTCATGACGCCTCTCACATATTCGACGTCGACACCGACCTCCGCTTGTACGCCGACTGCGCATAGCGCCAGGCTGCGGGAATGGGATATATTGAAATTTATTCCCTTCCGGTTGGATTCGGCAGGCAGCCCCGGCTTCCCGCGCTCATTATATTCAAATTCTATGCTTGCGGGACTTATATTCAGATAACGGCCGAGTATTGTTCTCAGGTATCCGCGGGCGGTAACGAATCTGTCACGGTAATCTGTAAGGCCGAGCCTCATCGCCCTTTCTTTCTCGTCATCCGATAGTACATGTTTAAACAGTTCCCGGGGTCCTAGTGCCGGGTTGTCGAGGGCTATTTCCCATACATGGATTTTGCCTTCGCTTATTTCCGGAAGGACATGAGGATTTTCACGGTTCCCGCTAAACGAATTCACAGGTAAATGATACAGGGGTTCTGAGAGGTTTCTCAACTTTTCAGAACGATTTCCAGAAATCGATTCCGGCCCAGTCGAGCGCCCTCTGGCCGTAAATATTGAGATAATAGAGGTTGTTGGTGACCATCAGTATGCCCACGACGATTAACGTCCCGCCGACTATGATTTTATAGAGGCTGTAGTGGCGCTTTATCCATCCGAACGCAGTGAGGGCTTTCGAAAGGGCAAGTCCGGTGATGATGAAAGGTAAACCGAGACCGATCGAATAGACGAACAGCAGGGCCGCCCCTTTTCCCGCCCCTTCCGCCGTGCTCGCATAAAGAAGAATCGATGCCAGTATGGGCCCGACGCATGGAGTCCATCCGAATCCGAACGCGATGCCGAGAAAAAATATGCCTACGAGACCCAGTTTGCCGTCCGTGAAGTATAGTCTCCTCTCCCTGTAGAGCTGGGGTATCTTGAGGATATCCATCGAAAAAAGCCCGAACAATATTATTATCACACCCGAGATTCTGAGGAGCAGCACCTTGTTCTCGTGGAGGAATGTGCCTATGTATGAAGCTGAAGCGCCAAGCGTGACGAACACAGTCGAGAAGCCGAGCACGAAGAGGAGGCTCGGGATAAGTATCCTCCCTGTCTTTCCTTCGGTCGCCTCCCCCGTGAGCTCCTCGAAGGACATTTTGGAGACCATGGATACGTAACCCGGGATCAGCGGGAGCACGCACGGCGAGAGGAACGAGATGATGCCTGCAAAAAACGCTATGACCCAGCTTATCTGGACTTCGGCGGGATTCACTCCGTTATCTCCTTCATATACATCTTGAATTTCTTTTCTCCCTCTTTCCCGATAAACGGCCCGTAATTTTTGATCGTTACCTCGCCTTCCTTGTCGATGAAGAATGTAGCCGGCAGGGCCACGACTTTGTATTTGGAAGAGACCTCGCCCGGCTGGTCGTAAAGATTCGTATATGTAATGCCCGAGTTTTTGATAAATTCGGAAGCGTTCGTTCTGTCGTCCATGACGTCGACCCCCAGGAACACGACATCTTTATCCTTGAATTTATTCCACATCTTTTCGAAAAGGGGTAGCTCCTCTTTACACGGGCCGCACCACGTGGCCCAGAAATTAATCACTACCGGTTTTCCTTTGAAGTCTTCCAGGCTGATTTTTTTTCCGCCGTCCACCGTTTCGAGAGAAAAGTCCACTGCCGAATTTTGATCCGAACCGCTTCCCGGCTCCCCGTTTCCCTGTTCACATGATAAAAGGCTCAGTATAAGAAATAAGGCGGGCGCGGCAAACAGGAACCTTCTCTTCATGGAATCTCCTCGTGGCATGATGCGCTGTTTAAGAACCCTCAATAATATACCATTCATATTATTTTTGTGCCGATTTGATAGGATACGAAGTACCGGGCGAACCGGATTCAGGTTCGGGCGAACCCATGCTTCTAAGTTTAACGCTTCTTTAAGCTCAGGAATCGAAATTTATTCTTCTGCCCTGAGCCGTGTTAGCATCCCGGGATCGATATCCTCCACTCTATCGACATCTTTCAATGTATCAAGGAACTTATGACTGAGATTATTTTCTATAATATGGTTGAGTGTCCGGTTAAATACGGTATTGGTGCCCCAATCAATATCTTCGAAAAGAATAGGCTCATAATTCTTAAGTCCCATCAGGTAATAACCCCCGTCCTCGGCGGGGCCCAGTACGACGTCAGTTTCTTCGAGGAGTCTGAACGCGTCGCTAACCGTGTCTCCCGTGATTTCCGGAACGTCCGTCCCTATCAGGACCGCTTTTTCGGCCCCTTCGGAAAACACCCTCTCGAATGCATTCGACATCTTGTCTCCGATCGTCCCCGGGGACTGGGGTTCGTAAGAAACATTATCGATTCCCAGCCACGCCCTGACGTCCTTTTCTCTATCCGGCGGATCAAAATAAATTACGGTTCCATATGCGTCCGGCCTCCATACCTTCCCGATTATCCTCTTCGCCATTTGCGAATATATCTCGGCCGCCCTGTGATCTCCCATCTGCCGGGCGATTCTTGTCTTAACCTTTCCGGGCTCCGGGTATCTAACGAATACGATGAGGATATTCTCTCGGTCTCTATACGGCATTGGGGTTATTGGAGGCATTGATGTTGTAACGGGAGTTCTATGCGGTTGCCCCGCCGCAGCTGCTCCCCGAGCCCGCCGTACACCCGAAGCAGTGCGAGGCGAAGATAATCCTCCTTTTGATAAGGTCCTCGTAATCGAAATTAAAAACGGTCATGGGCTTGCCGTTTCCTGTTATCTCCAGATCCAGCATCTGGTTGAAATCGCAGTCAAATATCCTGCCGTCATAGCCTACGCTCACGAGCGACCTGCACATAACCCCCTCGGCGGCTGCCGGGTTGTATGCGTTTACGAGCCTGGTCATGTATTCGTCGTAGGCGTCCAGTTTTTTAAGCTGCTGCTTGAAGCGGTTGATAGGCATGTTCGTTATCGTGTACAGGTTATTAAAGACTATGCCGTGCTTTCTTTGCAGCTCTCTCTTAAAGTCCGATTCAAGGCCCTTCTGGGGCGGGGGAAGGAACGCCCCCACGGGGTTGTATACGAAATTCAGCACGAGCCCCGTGCCGTCCCTGCCGTATCCTTCGGCGTTTAAGAGATGTATCGCTTGTATGCTCTTTTCGAACACCCCCTTGCCCCTCTGCTTGTCCGTGAAATATTCCTGGTAGTAGGGCAGCGACGATATAACTTCCACCCCGTTATCGGCGTAGAACCGGGGCAGATAGGATTTACTCTCCCCTGTTACGGGGTTCCCGTCTATCGTAACCGTGAGGTTGTGCCTGACCATGACGCGCTTGCCGAGTTTTACGGCCTCACGCACGAGGTGGTCGAAGTGCGGATTCAGCTCCGGGGCCCCTCCGGTGATGTCGAGGTTCTTTATCTGCTGATACTCACCGAGTATCTCCAGGCACCGGTTTGCCGTATCGAGGTCCATCTGCTCGGTCCTTCTGGGCGAGGCGTCGACGTGGCAGTGTACGCAGGACTGGTTGCAGAGCCTCGTAACGTTCACCTGGAGCGTTTCGATACTGAGAGGAGGAAGCTCCTGCCTCTTATCCCCGAGGGTTTTATAAAAATTGTATTTGACCTCGTCGCTCGGGTCTATTGCCTCAATTTTTCGCTTGAGCGCGTGAGCCTGGGACATCCGGTGCTCCTATACTATTGCCATTCCGCTAGGCGTGAGTCCCTAGTCTGAATCGGTTCATTCCGGGAATCACAGCGCGCCCTGCTTTTCGAGCGCGTTATGCATCTGAATCCCGTGTATCAGCGTAATACCCGCTTCCATTGACGCCGCCACGTGTATCGCCTCGGTCATCTGCTCGGGGTCGGCGCCCGTCTCGAGACACTGAGTGGTATACGCGTCGATGCAGTAGGGGCACTGCTTCACGTGCGCGACGGCGAGCGCGATCAGCGACTTTTCTCTCTTCGTCAGCGCGCCGTCCTCCCCTGTCGCGGCGTTGTAATAGTCGAAAAACTTCTTCATCAGCTCCTGGCCGAATTTCCCTATCTCGGAAAACCGTTTTAAGTCCTTCGGGTCATAATAATCCATCACGTTCCTCCCATGGTTCTGGTGTCTGATACGTCAACAACAACCGCGTTCCGCCGTCAGGCGTGCAGCAGGAGCTATCGCCCGGTTTCCTGTCGGACTCTGTTATGATGAACATCCCTGAATACGGGGCCGCGGAAAGCTTGAGGGCGGTATCGGTGCATACCTCTACTGCCTGATTTCTGGGAAAAACATGACCCTCTTCGTCTATAATGACCTTGAAGGGGCCTTTGTATGCTGCGTACTGCCCTCTGTAGACGCAGCCCGACGTCTTCTGGAATTTGTAGCCCCTGACCGTGACCGAATAGAATTCGATATTTTCGATGCTCTTCCAGTATTTCCTGTCGAGCACCTCTATACCGTAGAAACCGGCCTGTTCCAGGTAAGAGAGAAACCGGTTTTCGGTAAGCGATCCCGCGATACATTCGCCCAAAAGCAGCTCGTCTTTTTTTAGAAGTTCCGGAATCTCGCGGTCGGAAACTATATCGGATACGACTATTCTCCCGTGGTCTTTAAGCGATCTCCACATCTCGGAGAATACTTTTTTCTTATCGGGGGAAAGGTTGATAACGCAGTTGGATGTAATAAGGTCTGTCGATTTGGAGTCTGCGGGTATATCTTCGAGAAAACCCTTCCGGAATTCGACGTTACTGTAACCCAGGCTTTCCGATACGGCGTCCTTATGCCGATTGGCCACTTCAAGCATCTCGTCGGTCATGTCTATGCCGATGACTTTTCCTTCTCTCCCGGTCTTTTTAGCCGCGATGAAGCAGTCGATACCGGCCCCGGAGCCGAGGTCGAGAACGGTTTCCCCCGGTCTGATCCCGGCGAGGCTGATCGGGCTTCCGCAGCCGTAGAACCTGTCTATTACCTCCCGGGGTATATGGCTCGTCTCTTCGGCCGGGTATCCGCCCGGACAGCATAGGCTCGCCCGGGGTTCTTTGGCCGCCTTGCTGTAGAATTCTTTGACGCTCTCTCTCGTTGGGTCATTTATCTCCATATGCTGCTTATCTCCCTTCTTGGTTGTATCTGCGGATATCGGGAACTCGATATCTATTCTTGCATTTCCGTAACCCGATGTAAATAGGACTTTCGGCCCCTAGCAAGAATTATTACGTTGAAATCTAACATTTAGATGCTTATTTGCATGAAAAGTTTCGTGTTATTTCCGGTTTAGGTACACCAGATCGGATTTTTGAAACCTGTTCGAGATTGCACCGTCTAAGTTAACAAATATCACAATCAAAGGAGGTGCATCATGAAGTGCTGTGGACTCGACAATCAAGGGAGTTGTTTTACAAAGAAGTTCTTAATCTTCCCGTTATTGGTGATACCGGTTCTATTTTTAATTGGGGTACTCACTTATTTTAATACCGCTATTGTAGGTGCGCAGGATAGCGGCCAGCAGGCGGGTCAATTATGGCAACAGATCCAGGGCGAGAAGTATCAGGATAATTGGTCGCTTTTCCCCGGAAAAGGGAAGTTATACAAAGGTACCGAGCCTCACGGCATGCTGCTGACTACATACGTTAACAAAACAGCTGAGCAGGCCCTAACGTCCGGCGCGAAGGAGCTCCCCAAGGGGTCAATCTTGATAAAAGAAAACTACATGCCTGACAAAATGCTAGCAGCAGTCACGGTCATGGAAAAAACAGGGGACGGGAAGGACGACTGGTTCTGGGTTAAATACAATCCTGACGGGACCATAGCCACTATGGAGATGGAGAAGGACGGAATGAAAATGAATATGCCGGTTGCGGGCGGAAAAGAAACCATGTGCGCTATGTGCCATGCGGCATCCGTAAGCGGGGTTCATAATATCATGACCCCGGTTAATAAATAACACTATTTACAGAGAGCCTTTCTTTTTTGATGCGCATTATCGCGCCTTGAAGGATCTGAGGTTAGCATTGATAATAAGCACGGAGTCCCGGACGGATTTGAATACGAGCTCCGGTCCGGGATTCTGTGTCCGTAATACTACTGGAGGAAGGCGGTTTTGTGCTTTTATCATTTGGCAAATGTAAATGTCTCAGTAGCGAGTTCAGATGGTACTGGAATCAATAATTAAATGCCCGGAATGTGGGTTCGAGAAAGAAGAGACGATGCCACGGATTCGTGCCTATACTACTTTGAGTGCACAAATTGCAAGGCGGTGTTAAAACCGAAACCTGGTGATTGTTGTGTGTTTTGTTCATATGGAACTATAAAGTGCCCATCCCGACAAAATAATCCATCACATTGATTTTTGTGATCCTCTGAATAGATAAATTGGGTCCACTAATAATCATCACGAACTCAATCAACATTTTATTTCACTTTCCGTAGAGCACGATTTCGTGAAACGTTTTTATTTATCGGCCGTCTTATTTAATGTCCGGACAGTTAGAAAAATAAAGAATAGGGAGGCAAATAAAATGAAGAAGCTGGTTCTCGTGAGTTTGTTAGGTTTTGTGTTTACCGTAATGTCCGGCGTTCAGTCCCGGGCGGGCGATGTCCATGTGGCGCAGGATTGGACCGGTGCTTATGTCCCCGCTCAGCTACAAAACGATAACGTCGTTCCAGGATCATTTGTAGCTTCGACATGGGCGGGTGCTTACGTGCCGCAAAAATTGCAGAATGAATGTAATTATAATGGCGGCTACGTGGCAACCTCATGGGCTGATGCTTATGTTGTTCAACAGCTAATGAACCCCTCCGAATCTGCCCCAAACAGCAAAGGTTCATAATTCATCTGATATATAAATTTCGAATACAATCCTCATACCCTCTTCTACGGACAATAGCCCGGCGCAATCCTCCGCCGGGCTATTGGTTCGTAATGCAATCATTGAGAAATAATGTAATGATACGGAGGATATATATACAGCTTCATGATTCAAGTTAATTTCCTTGTCGGGGTCGTTTCCTAAATATGACTTGAATTTGGAACTTAAAGGCGTTTATTGCATCTAATTAGTGGATTTTGTGAACTAATTCCAATGATTATTGTCTTCGAGGATAAATGGGTTCGTTGAAGTTTGAATATAAGTATAGAGCTACGAGCTTAACGGATGAAGAGCTCGTAGAACTTTATGTATCTACAACTGATGAGCTTTTATTCGAAGAGATAGTAAACAGGTATTCCAACTGTATATATGCCACAGCATTTAGAATTACCCGTAATCACCATGATTCGGAGGAGATCCTTCAGGAAGTATTGCTCCTGTTAGTCAAGAAGATAGATACGTTCAGATCAGATGCTAAATTCTCGACATGGCTTTACCGTGTGACTTTAAATACATGTTACGGGCGTCTTCGCAGTGAAAGTAAGCACATTAAGGATATTAGCCTGGAAGATTACGCTCCATATGACAATTATGGCTCGCTTGGCGGCAAAGTTAAATCAAAGGAATGGAGCAATAATCCCTACTTGATTCTTTATAGAAAGGAAGCCCTGGAAATAATAGAGAATGCTATCGCCGATCTGCCGGAAAAGTACAGAATTGTATTACTCTTAAGAGACATAGAACAGCTTCCCCAAGACGAAATCTCAAGTATCCTGGGTATATCCGTCGGTGCTGTAAAATCCAGATTGCATAGAGCACGGCTTTTCGTAAGGGACAAGATTTCCGACTATTTTCAAGAATGGAGAAAATAATGGCTACCGTAATGTGCAAAGATGTGGTTGAGAAAATTATCGGATATATAGAGGCCGGGCTTGATCTTAAAACTGTTGAGGAGCTGGAGAATCATATTAATTCTTGTCCCGAGTGTAAGGAATTCGTTCTTACCTATAGAATGATGCTCGACCTCACCGGCAAGCTTAGAGAAAAGAAGTTTGTAACACCTGAAATAAGGAGCAGGCTGAAAGATTGTCTGAAATCGAGTGTGAAGCAGAGATAAATCAATAAAATTGTGATATCGACGCACACTACTCAGGAATCCCTATATCGATGCCGTTTCTATAGTAAGTTAGCTCTTTTATCAATCCGTCCGGGTATAAAATCTTGTGAATTCCCGTCCAGCTCCCCGTCCTTATAGTTGCATACACTTTTTAATTCTCCGCTCTCATAATAACCCGTCGTGACACCCTGACGGACGTCATTCACATAGCTCGATTCCTTTTCCAGGTTCCCATTTTCATAGTAGAGTTTGGTTAAACCGTTTAAATGGCCTTCTCTGCAATTCCATTCAGTTTTTAAATTGCCATCAGGGTAATAATCTTTGACTATCCCGTTTGGGGTATCCTTACATATAGGGTTATGGTGAATCCGCATAAGCTGAAGAATATACAAACGCTATCGCTATTATTAGCATTAATCCTTTAATCATCGATCCTCCTCTTTGCTTGATCTAATATCCGTTAGATACGGTGTTTTGAGTTAGGTTTCAATATTTCATCGATCTATACACGGAAATGATTTTTTATTAGATGGTTCCAGCTATCCAATTCGACGCGAATTTCTGAACTAATTCCAAATAGCGTATACATTCCGAGATGGGCGTTTCCCGGGGATTTTGTGATCCTTGTCCAGAAGCTGTATCGGATGAATTAAAGACTTTTGATGTTTTGAAATATCTATTCACTTACCCCTACTGCGTTATGTTATCCAGCCAATACGAAATTGTTCAGCACACGCGATTTTGATTAATATAAAAGCTTATTTATCCTGATTGAGGGATGTCCCCTGGATGTTATATCAACATGAGGTGAAGGCTCGTGAAGGAAAAATTGCGTGTTTTTTTCAGTAACTTCTTTAGACCAGAAACCAGGGTAAGAGCATTCAGGGTGGCTATAATAGTAGCTCCGATACTTATTATCATTAACCATCACGATACAATCTTAGGTCATAAATTTACAACCCTTCTTTTTTTTAAAGCACTCCTTACTTTTCTTGTGCCATACTGCGTGTCTGCGTATTCGTCCGCACGGGCTTATTCGGAGAAGGTGATGCAATAATGAAGCGGTATGGCAATGCGGCTCTTTATCGCATTGTTAGATTTCTTAACTCCTATGTCTGGTGTATCTTTATTCATCGAAACAGGCGGCAGGTTATGTTAAAAGCGGTGATTTTTGATTTCGACGGTGTTATAGCCAATACGGAGCCGATACATCTGGGCGCCTTCCAGAGGACCCTGGACGGCCTCGGTATCCGTCTTTCGGAAGAGGATTATTACGCCAGGTACCTTGCCTACGACGATAAGACGTTCTTCAAACGATTTCTCGAGACCGGGATTATGAGCATGAAGATTCTTTGATTGCAGAGTTGATCGAGAGGAAATCCGGCCATTACGATGACTTGATAAAGGGTAATATCGAGATCCTGCCGGGGGTCAGGAGCTTTATCGAAAAAATTGCCGGGAAATACCGCATCGCTATAGGCTCGGGAGCGATGAAGGGTGAGATTACGGATATACTCGAGTTCGCCGGCATCAGGGGACTTTTCGAGATAATTGTCGGCGCCGAGGATATAGAGAACTGCAAGCCCGCCCCTGATGTATACCTGGAGGTTTTAAGAAGATTGAACGAGTCGTCTTCCTCTTCGGTGAGCGTATCGGCGGATGAATGCCTCGTAGTAGAGGATTCCGTTTCCGGTATCAAAGCCGCCCTCGCCGCGGGTATGAAATGTCTGGCTGTAACAAACTCGTATTCGGCTGACGAGCTTTCAAGCGCCCATATGGTGAGAGAGAGCCTGAGCAGTGTCGGGACCGAGGACCTGAGCGCATTGTTCTGACAGCTCCCCGGACGACTACGGCCGCTCCTCCTTCACTTATTCACTTTGCGAGCTCCCTATTCCTCCGTAGAAATTGAGAAATGCCTTAACTCCAATTACTATTACTCTATGGAGATGTTTGCTCTAATAATGGCGGGCGGAGAGGGGAGGAGGTTCTGGCCCCTGAGCAGCCGGGATAAGCCCAAGCAGTTCTTGTGCCTTACCGGCGGGAAATCCCTGATAAGGCAGACCGTGGACAGGGTCCTGCCGCTCATCCCGATAGAAAAAGTGTTCGTGGTCACCGTCGCCAGGTATGCCGAAGAGACCCTGAAGCATATCCCGGAGCTCCCGGAGGAGAACCTCATACTCGAGCCCGAGGGGAAGAACACGGCCCCATGCATCGCCTACGGCACGCTCAGAATGACGGGTTCCGCCAGGGACCCGGTTATAGTCGTCCTCCCTGCGGACCATGCGGTAGGGGATGACGAGGGGTTCAGGAGCGTGCTGCGTTTCGCTTGCGAAACCTCGGGCGTCAAGCTTGAGAACGGCCATTACCCGCTCATAACGCTTGGCGTAACCCCGACCGCGCCCGAAACGGGTTACGGGTATATAAAGTCGGCCCGGAAAATCGTATTCTCCTCAGGCGGGCACAGCGCGCACATGGTGGAGAGGTTTACTGAAAAGCCCGATTTGAATACCGCGCTCGGTTTCCTTAAGGAAGGCGGGTATTACTGGAACAGCGGGGTGTTCGTGTGGAAGGCCTCGTCGATCATCTCCGATTTCTCCAGGATTATTCCGGACTGGTACAGGCACTTCGGCGAGATATCCGAGAGCATCGGAAAGGCGTCTGAAGAAAAGGCGGTTTCTTCCTTTTATAAAGCGATAGAGCCGGGCTCGATAGACAAGCTGATACTCGAGCATTCCGATAATACCGTCGTCGTACCGGTGAGCTATCCCTGGAGCGATGTGGGGAGCTGGAAGACGCTCGACGAGTTTCTGCGTACGGGCGGGGATGAGAATATCTTTCGCGGGAGCGGGGTTTCGGTCGATTCATCCGGGTGTCTCGTCTTCGGCGACAAAAGGGTGATAGCGCTCGTGGGGGTAAAGGACCTTGTGGTGGTTGACTCGGAGAACGGCATATTGATACTCGGCAAGGAAAAATCCCAGGATGTAAAGAAGGTAGCCGAGGAACTTAGTAAAAAGATTAAAGATTAGATACCAACCTGCCATAATTAATTGATATTTATCGTTTATTGCCCTAAAATTGTATATAAGCTAAGGAGTTATCAAATAAGCGGGACTTAAAATCATGCGAGAAGGGAATATCTTCATAGTATCGGGTCCATCAGGGGGCGGGAAGACCACGCTTGTGGAAAGGGTGCTCCAGGACCTGAATAATCTCAGGTTTTCGGTTTCCTGTACGACACGTAAGCCGAGAGCCGGCGAAGTGAACGGAAAAGATTATATATTTGTAACCGAAAACGAGTTCAAAAAGATGATCGACGAGGATAAATTCGCCGAATATGCGAATGTACACGGACACATGTACGGGACGCCGTTGGCCGAGCTGGAAAGCGCGGCAAAATCGGGGGTCGACCTGTTACTGGACATAGATGTCCAGGGGGCGAGACAGATAAGGCAAAGGTTCAGTAGCGGGGTTTATTGCTTTGTCCTGCCTTCGTCGTTTGAGCTTTTGAGGGCCAGGCTTTTAGAGAGGGGGAGTGAAAACAGGGGTGAGATCGAAAAGCGTCTCTCCGAAGCCGGGAAGGAGATAGAGGACATAGATAACTATGATTATATAATTATTAACGACGAGCTCGACCGGGCCCTTGAATCCCTTCTATCGGTAATAATCTCGGCCAGGTGCAGGAAGGAAAAGTCGATCGGGATTATAAAAAAAGGATATTCCTCCAAATAGAACAATGATCAGGCTAAACGACATAACGGACCGTGTTAGCTCCTACTTATATCTGACCGATGCGGACGTCGAGCTTCTGAAGAAGGCTTACGTCTATTCGGCGAAGGTCCATGCCGGACAGACCCGGAGCTCGGGGGAGCCTTATCTGAGCCACCCGCTTGAGGTAAGCGGGATATTAGCCGAAATGAAGCTCGATTTGTCTTCGATCGTCACGGGGCTCCTTCACGATACAGTCGAGGATACCCTCGCCACGACGGAGGAGATCGACACCCTTTTCGGAAGCGAGATCGCGTTCCTCGTGGAGGGGGTCACTAAAATAAGCCAGCTCCCCTATACGACGAAGATCGAGCGGCAGGCTGAGGGCTTCAGAAAGCTCATACTGGCGACGGCAAAGGACATCAGGGTGGTCCTTATAAAGCTCGCCGACAGGCTCCATAACATGCGCACCCTCGAGCACCTGCCCGAGTCCAGGCGGAAGAGCATCGCCAAGGAGACGTTCGATATATACGCCCCGCTTGCCCAGAGGCTCGGTATAAACTGGGTGGCGAACGAGCTCGAGGACCTGTCGTTCCGGTTCCTCAATCCCGAGGAATACGAGAGACTCGCGAACCTGATCGAGGAGAGGAAGAAGGAATGGGGGGCCCACGTCGACGAGATAAAGAATATAATCAACGGCAAGCTTGAAGAGTTCGATATCAACGCCGAGGTTACGGGAAGGTTTAAGCACGTTTACGGGATTTATAGAAAGATGCAGTCCCAGAATCTGGAGTTCGAGAGTGTGTACGACGTCATAGCGTTCAGGGTTATTACGAACTCGCTCAGGGAATGTTATGAAGTCCTGGGCGCGGTGCATTCGGCATGGAAGCCCGTGCCGGGACGCTTTAAGGATTACATCGCGCTTCCCAAGGGGAACGGTTACCAGTCTCTGCACACGACGGTGATCGGGCCTTTCGGCGAAAGGATGGAGATACAGATAAGGACCCGCGCGATGCACGAAGTGGCCGAGTACGGTGTCGCTTCACATTGGAAATACAAAGAAGGCAAGCTCGATAGTCACGGTACATACGAGATCTACTCCACACTGAGGCAGCTCCTCGAATGGAAGGATATTAAAGACCCGACCGAGTACATGGAAGCGATAAAGGGCGAGCTTATTTCAGACGTCGTGTACGTCTTCACGCCCCAGGGGGACCTCGTGGAGCTCCCGAGCGGTGCGTCGCCGGTCGATTTCGCCTACGCCGTGCATACCGAGGTCGGCAACAAGTGCACGAGGGCGAACGTCAACGGCAAGCTCGTCCCGCTAAGCCACCAGCTGAGGACGGGCGATACCGTGGAGATAGTCACCTCGGGCGACAAGCACCCCAACAGGGACTGGCTCAAGTTCGTCGTCACCTCGCGCGCGAAGACGAAGATACGCTCGTGGCTCCGGAACGAGGAAAGGACTCAGTCCGAGATCGTAGGGAAATCTATTTGCGAGCGGAAATTCAAGCAGCACGGGCTCGACTTCCAGGCGATGCTTAAGGGCGGAGAGCTCGATAGCGCGCTCTCGGAACTGAAATTCAAGGACGAAAAAGAGCTCTATCTCGCGGTCGGGTTCGGCAAGACTTCGGCGACCGACCTCCTTAAACGAGTGCTCCCGACGGACAAGATGCGTCCGGGGCCCGAGAAAGAATCCAGGATCGAGAAAATCATACAGACTATTACGGGCTCGAGCGAAGGCGGCGTGCTCATTAGCGGTTACAACGACGTCATGATCAGGTTCGCCAACTGCTGCTCCCCGCTTCCCGGAGAGCAGATCACGGGCTACATAACGAGAGGCAAGGGTATCACTATACACAAGAACGACTGCCCGCGTCTTCTCGACGTCGACGATGCGAGACGCATAGACGTCGAGTGGGACAGTAATTTCAAACCGCAGAGGCCGGCGAGAATAGTGGTTTTATGCGCTGACCGGCCGGGCATGCTCTCGAATATCACGAGCTCTTTCTCGTCGTCCGACATAAACATATCGAAGGCCGAAATACACTCGACCGACGTGGATACGGCGATCGGGACCTTCGACGTAGTGGTCAGCGACCTCGAGCAGCTCGAGAACGTCATGAAGTCCATAAAGCAGGTGGACGGAGTCAGGTCGGTCGAAAGGATGCTTGAATGGGAAAGGGTCTAGCATCATGACCTTGTCCCGGCTGAGTGCCCGTTTATACCCCCCCCGATTGAAAATATTGAAACGGACCGATTCACCATATATACTCAAACCTCAATTATGTTAGGTTTATGGTCTAAAGAGGCAAAAGCCAGGAACAGAGCCAAGCAGTTAATCTCCCAGACACAGGTCCTATTAAGCAAGAATAGCGCGAAGATCAACCCGGAATCCGCTGCCGTAGTCAATAAAAAGATAGCGGGGGCGGAGATGGCTCTCGCCGGGGGCGATACGGAAGAAATAATCAGGAGGACGAGTGACCTGGAAGGGGCTTCGAGAGACTACCTGTCCAGGTTTGCGAAATCGAAGCTGAGACAAAACGTCGAGGCGCTCGTTTTTGCGGTAGCACTTGCGCTCCTCATCAGGACGTTCGTGTTCCAGCCCTTCAAGATCCCGTCGGGGTCGATGATACCCACTCTCCTCGTCGGGGACCACCTGCTCGTAAGCAAATTCATTTACGGCACCAAGATCCCCTTTACCGGCAAAATCGTCTTCCCGATCGAGCAGATCAAGAGGGGAGACGTTATAGTCTTCACTTACCCCAACACCGAGCACGATCCCTCGAAGAATAATATCTATTACATCAAGCGGGTCGTGGGCATACCCGGGGACAGGATAGAGCTCGACGGCAGGCAGCTCGTAATAAACGGACAGAAGGTGCCCATCGAATTTACGGGTACTTATATGGACGAGAGGAACGGGGAGCAGTTCGACGAGTACAAGGAAGACCTTTTCGGCGACGAGCACACGGTGATTTACAGAAAAGGCAGGGACTCTACCAACAAGGGGAGTTTCATTCCGGTAAGCGTGGTCCCCGAAGGGCACGTATTCGTAATGGGCGATAACAGGGACAACAGCCAGGACTCGAGGTTCTGGGGTTTCGTGCCGTTCGGCAATATCGCCGGGAAGGCGTTCCTCATACACTGGTCGTGGGACTTCGAGAACCCCGACATTGCGAACAAGGTGAGATGGGACAGAATTCTTTCGGGTATAGATTAATTCGCTATTTGGATTTATGATGGGGTTGACGGAGGTAGGGCAAGATGAAGAGCATATCTTCCGTTTTCTGGATTTTGCTGCTGGCCCTGATTTTCTATGTCGGGTTCAAAGTGGTGCCTATCTATTATCGCGGTATATTCGGAATAAGGGGCATATGTCAGGAGAACGCCGATGTTTATCACAAGTACGGCCGCGGCTATGTGCAGTCCGGCATATCCGAGATGCTGCGGAACATAGGGATCCCCAAAGAGAAAAGTGAATTCAGTATAACGCCTGAAGGGGATATGATAGTCATCCGTATCAGGTATGAAGACCAGGCGAGCTTCTTCGACAGGTACACGAGGGATTTCGAGTTCGAGTACGAGTGCGAAGGCGTGCTCAAGAGCGTATATTGAAAGAGAGCCCATATGCCGACTAAAACAGTAATGGATTCGGACTCGGTCAACAGGACCATCTCGAGGATAGTCAACCAGATACTCGAAAGGAATAACGGTGCGCGGGACCTGGCTATTATCGGCATCAGGACAAGGGGTGTATACATCGCCGGGAGAATCGCCGGGGAGATCGAGAGGATAGAGGGCATAAAGCCTCCGCTCGGGACCCTCGATATAACCCTCTACAGAGACGACCTCAGGCACAAGGCCGAATGGCCGAAGGTTAAAAAAACAGAGATACCGTTCCCGGTGGAAGACAAGAAGGTAATACTCGTCGACGACGTCATCTACACGGGGCGCACCATAAGGGCGGCCATAGACGAGATCATGGATTACGGCAGGCCCTCCTCCATCCAGCTCGTGGCGCTCATAGACAGGGGGCTCCGGGAGCTCCCGATACAGCCCGACTACGTTGGCAGCAGGCTCGATACGCTCAGCTCGGAAGAGGTCAATGTCCGGTTAAGGGAAGCCGACGGCGCGGACGAAGTGATTATAGTCACAGGGTGAAACATGGCTTTTGAGCGACAACACATACTGGGGCTCGAGGAATTGACTGCCGAGGAAATTACACTCATCCTCGATACGGCGGAGTCCATGAAAGAGGTCTCCGAGAGGGACGTGAAGAAGGTCCCTGCATTGCGGGGCGTCACCGTGTGCAACCTCTTTTTCGAGCCGAGCACGCGGACGAGGTCCTCTTTCGAGATAGCCGAAAAGAGGCTGAGCGCGGACGTATTGAACTTCACCACATCCCAGAGCAGCGTCGTCAAGGGCGAGAGTCTCCTCGATACGGCCAGGAACCTCGAAGCCATGGGCGCGAGCATGATTGTAATAAGGCACCCGATGTCGGGCGCGCCGTGGCTTCTGGCGAAAAAGCTCAACTCGTCGATAATAAACGCCGGGGACGGCTCTCACGAGCACCCGAGCCAGGGTCTGCTCGACCTGTTCACGATAAGGCAGCTCAAGGGAAAGATAGAAGGGCTCAGGGTGGTGATAGTAGGCGATATACTCCACAGCCGTGTGGCGAGGTCGAATATCTGGGGGTTTATGAAGCTCGGGGCCGAGGTAAGGGTGGTGGGGCCTCCGACGCTCGTGCCGAAATATATAGAACATATAGGCGTGAAATCTTACTTCAGCCTGGAGAAGGCGGTAGACGGCGCGGACGTAGTGATCATGCTCCGGATCCAGAAGGAAAGGCAGGACTCCGAGTACTTTCCCTCGCTCAGGGAATACTCGAGGTTTTACGGGCTCACCAGGGAAAAGCTGAGATCCGCTGCCGGGGACGTCACAGTGATGCACCCGGGACCGATCAACAGGGGCGTCGAATTGTCTTCCGATATAGCGGACGGGCCCGGCTCGGTCATTCTCGAGCAGGTGTCAAACGGTATAGCCGTGAGGATGGCGATGTTTTATCTGGTCGCCTCCGCGAGGAGCAGCTCATGAGCATCTTGATAAAGGGGGGCAGGATAATAGACCCTTCAAGGAACCTCGATAAGGTCGGAAATATTCTCATAGAAAAAGGGACAATCAAGTCGTACCCGGAGGATATAAAAAAGCTCGAAAAGGATTCCGCAATAAAGGTAATCGACGCCGGCGGCAAGATAGTCGCTCCCGGACTCGTCGATCTGCACGTCCATCTGAGAGAGCCGGGATATGAGCATAAAGAGACTATACGCACCGGGTGCGAATCGGCGGCGGCGGGCGGCTTCACCTCCATCGTCTGCATGCCCAACACAAACCCGATAAACGACAACGCGTCCGTAACCGAATATATAATGCTCAAGGCGCGGACGGAGGGCCTGGTGAACGTATACCCGCTTGGCGCCATAACCAAGGGTGAGAACGGAGAGACCCTCGCCCAGATCGGCGAGATGTATGAGGCCGGCTGCGTGGGGGTAACGGACGACGGCATGCCCGTGATGAATTCCAAGGTCATGCGCCATGCGATGGAATATGTAAAGGCCTTCGGGATTCCCGTGATATCGCACTGCGAGGACCTTAACCTCTCGGGTAACGGAGTGATGAACGAAGGCGATACGTCGACGCTCCTCGGGTTAAGCGGCATCCCGTCGGCATCGGAGGACGTGATGGTGTCCCGCGATATAACGCTCGCCGAGCTCACGGGGACCCATCTCCACATCTGCCACGTATCGACCGTGGGGTCTGTGAGACTCATCAGGGCCGCTAAGGAGAGGGGAGTGAGGGTGACCGCCGAGGCGGCGCCCCATCATTTCACCCTTACCGACAAGGCCGTCGCGGAGTACGATACGAACGCGAAAATGAAGCCGCCCTTGAGAAGCGAAATCGACAGGGATGCGGTCAGGGAAGGGCTCAGGGACGGCACGATAGACGTGATAGCTACGGACCACGCCCCTCACAGCGAAGATGAAAAAATGGTGGAGTTCGATCAGGCCCCCTTCGGTATTGTGGGACTCGAGACGGCGCTTCCGCTTTCGTTAAAGCTGGTCGAAGACGGCGTGCTCACGCTTAACGGGATGATAGCCAAGCTCACGCACCTGCCTTCGGCTGTAATCAATATACGTAAGGGGGCGCTTAACCCCGGCGATCAGGCCGATATAGTGATATTCGACCCCGAGCGGAAGGTGAAAATCGACAGGGAGAGATTCCGCTCGAAAAGTAAGAACACTCCCTTCAACGGCTGGGACCTGAAAGGTGTCGTTTTGTACACGATCGTAAACGGCAATATAGTTTATTCGGTCTGATTCGAGCTGTAGCTTTCCTGCTATTCCACAAAACAAACTTCCGGATATTTCCGTCCTACGGACTCCCAGAACTCCTTCGTAACATCGTCTATTTTATATTTGGGATTTACCTTTACGTTCCCCGTGTCGAGATCGATCTCGACAATCGTTTCGTCCTTCTCCGTGAGAAGGGAGAACTTTCTCGGCCCTATGACCTTGTAGCTCGATGCTATCTGCTGATCAAGGTTTATGCTCATCCCTACGGTCGGGTCGAGGTGGATTTCGGGCTCGTCCGACTCCACGACCTCCACGTCCTCGCGCCCCGCTTCAGCGGGCGGGTTTGCCGGCTCCGCAGGCGGGGTTATCTCTTTATCCCGGTATTCCGATAACGCAGTGTCCTTCCCGCTTTCGCCGGTCGCCTTCCCGTCGCAGTCGGAGCCGGCGCTGCCCAGATATAGAGATATGTTCTTATTCGTATAAAGCAGATAAGAGGCGGCGGAGAGGAGCAGGGCAAGTATTATAATAATGAAATTTCTGACCATGATCTTTCCCCCGTGTGTATGATATGACCTCTACTCCATACCCCGGTAAAAGTATAACCTGACGATGCCTGATTTCTCTTATTAATTTTGTGGTATAAGATAATCACCGGCCGTGAAAGCGTATGAAAATATCGGTTAATGATGCGAAGCATAGAGTGCCTTCGGACGACACCCCGCTCCTCAACCGGGACTTCATACTGGTTACCCTCACTTCCTTCATCTTTTTCTTCAACTACCACTCCTTCATCTTATTGCCGCTCCGTATAGAGGAGCTCGGGGGGAGTGAGTCCACGATAGGGTTTATAATGGGGGCGGCTTCCATGGCGACCATACTTACGACCCCTTCTGTCGGTATCTTGATAGACAAATGGGGTAAGAAGTGGTTCCTCCTCGCGGGGGGTCTCCTCATGTCGGTCACCTCCCTCCCTTTCGCGTTCCTGGATACGCTCGGTTTCGCGTTTCCCGCCCTGAGGGTACTGCACGGGGCCGCGCTCTCCCTATGCTTCGTGTCCGCGGGGACGCTCATCGCCGACGTCTCTTCCCCTGCGAAAAGGAGCCAGGCTATCGGCCTCTTCGGCCTCTTCAGCGTGATAAATTTCGCGCTCGCGCCCTATGTCGGGAAAAAGATCGTGGAGGCGTACGGCTTCGGGGATTTATTCGTCTTCGATTTCATTTTCGGGTCTTCCGCTTTTATCGCGGCGCTTTTCATCAGGGAGCCTGAGCCGCTCCCCGGGGACAATCAACCGGGGAACAGCTACAAGAGCGTGCTTCACAGAAGGGGGGTATTCGCCTCGGCCTTCGCCCTGATGGTCGCGGGGACGGGTTTTGTTTCGGCCATTACGTTCGTTCCCGTGTTCGCGAGGCGCATCGGCGTAAACTCCTTCGAGCTCTTTTTCATAACATACACGGTAGCCATAATCGCGGTCAGGCTCATAGGCGGGTGGATTCCGGACAAGTTCGGCAAGAAGAGGTCCTCGGTCCCGGCGCTCTTTCTATTCGCCATAAGCATTATCGCAATCGGGTTTGCGTCGGGGACGTCGGGCCTGATACTGGCAGGCGTATTATTCGGGCTCGGTCACGGACTCTTTTACCCCGCGATCTATGCCCTGGTCATAGACCTCACGCCTGAAGCCGACAGGGGGAAAGCGGTCTCTATCTGCAGCGTGGCTTTCACTTTCGGAGGGATGCTCGGCGTGTTTATTTACGGGGTGATCGCGGAGGCGTGGGGTTTCCGCCTGATGTTCGATATTGCGGGCTCTGTGTGCGTGGTCGGTTTCCTTGCCTTCGCATTCACGGGAAAGGAGTCAGACGGCGCGGGCTCTCCGTTGAGTGAGCGGTAATCATCCGGGGTCGGGTAAGATATATCGATATAACGACGGAGGAGCCGATGTCCGAGGAAAGAGACTTGAAGAAGGATTTCCCCGTAGTGCCGTTCTGGGAATTCCTGGGAATTGAAATCGTGGAAATGCGTCACGGATACGGCAAGCTCATAATTCGCGCCGGAGAGAATTTGACCAATCCGTACGGATATACGCACGGCGGGGTTCTGTCCACACTCGCCGACTCGGCCGCCGCCGTGGCCATTGCGGGAATGGTCAAGGACAAAGGTAAGAAGTTCATGACTATCGAGATGAACATCAGCTATATCAATCCGGTTACCGGGGGCGTTATAGAGGCGCACGCCAAGGCCTTGAGAGAGGGCAGGATAGTCCCCGCGGAGGTCGATATTATTAATGAAAATAGACTTGTTGCCAAGGCTATAGCCACGTATATTATTGTTGACGATAAGAAGGATTGAGCAATTCCCCGGACCTTATCCCGTTTTCATTTAGAGCATGCATCGGCTTGACGATAAACTCCTTTTGGGGTAGAACCTTTAACTTTAACCATGGACAACGATCAGTTCGAGCAGAGAAAAGAAAAGCTTAATGAATTGAGATCCTTAGGCATTAATCCGTTCGCGAACGGCTATAAGCCCGATATTCTCGCGGGCGGGCTGATATCGAAATTCGGAGAGACCCCCGCAAATGAGCTCGAGAGCCGGAATGAGGACTACTCCCTGGCAGGCAGGGTCGTCGGGCTCAGGGACTTCGGAAAGAGTATTTTCTTTCATATAGCGGACAGATCGGGGAAGATGCAGGGATATTTGAAAACGGACGTCGTGGGCGAGGACAGCCTCAAATTTTTCAAGAAGTTTGTGGACCTGGGCGACTTCATCGGGATCAGAGGGAACCTCTTCAAGACCCGCACCGGCGAGCTGACCGTGAACGTGAAGGAATTCAAGCTCCTCACGAAAACGCTCCACCCGCTCCCCGAGAAATGGCACGGGCTCAAGGACGTCGAGGCCAGGTACCGTCAGCGTTATCTCGACCTCATCTCTAATCCGGAAATCAGGGAAATATTTCTTACAAGAAGCCGGATTATTAAACTCATAAGAATGTTTCTGGACGAGAGGGATTTCATCGAGGTTGAAACGCCCATACTCCATCCCATAGCCGGCGGGGCGGCCGCGCGCCCCTTCGAGACACACCATAATGCGCTCGGTATGGACCTGTTCTTGAGAATAGCGCCCGAGCTCTACCTTAAACGTCTCGTTATCGGGGGGCTTGAGAGGGTTTACGAGATCGGAAGGACTTTCAGGAACGAAGGGGTTTCGACTCAGCACAACCCCGAATTCACCATGATAGAATTCTATCAGGCTTACGCCACGTACGAGGACCTTATGGACCTGATCGAAGAGCTCATATGCCTCATGGCGGAAGAAATTAAAGGCTCGCTCGTTTTTGAATACGGCGGCTCCGAGATCGACATGACCCGTCCCTGGAAGAGGATAAACATTATCGAGCACCTCGAAAAAACACTGGGTAAAGAAGTCCTTTCGGACGACGCGAAGCTCTTTGAGAAAGCCCGTTCCCTCGGTGTCGATCATAAAGGGATAAGGGGCAAGGCGATCGTTGAAACCTTTGAGTTGTTAACCGGCGAAGAGCTCAGGAACCCCGCTTTCGTGTACGGTTTTCCGCTCGACGTCTCTCCGCTGGCCAGGAAGAACGAAGCCGATGCCGATATTACGGACAGGTTCGAACTATATATTTTCGGGAGGGAGATCGCGAACGCTTTCTCCGAGCTGAATGACCCGATCGACCAGAAGGAAAGGTTCCTGAGCCAGCTCGACCTCAAATTAAAGGGAGAAGAAGAGGTGCATGAAATGGACGAAGACTTCGTTACGGCTCTCGAGCACGGAATGCCGCCGACCGCCGGTGCGGGCATAGGCATAGACCGTCTCGTTATGCTTTTTACAAACTCACCTTCCATAAGGGAAGTCATTTTCTTTCCCCATCTAAGGCCGGAATGAAATACGAATTTTTTATCGGGCTCAGGTACCTGAGCTCCAGGCGTAAACAGAAGTTTGCCTCTATCATCGGGCTGATCTCGGTCCTGGGTGTGATAATCGGGGTAATGGCGCTGAACGTGGTCCTCTCGGTCATGGGGGGGTTCGAGGAGGAGCTCAGGGAGAAGATACTGGGCGTAAGCTCCCATATAGTGGTACTGAGCTACGACGGCCCCATGAAGGATTTTTCCAAAATAGAGGACGAGACCCGTAAATTCCCCGGAATCCTCGGGGCAAGCCCCTTTATATACGGCCAGGGGATGATGGCGAGCGAGAATAACGTGTCGGGCTCCGTCGTAAGGGGAATAGACCCCGGGACGGCGGGCACTGTTACGAATATAGAGCAGGCCCTGGGGAGGGGCGTACTAGGGAGTAAGAACCCCGACAAGAAGAGGATATCCGACGAGCAGCTCTCCAGGATGGGAAAGGAAGTGCTCAATAAACTGGTTACGGAAACCGAATCGGGGAAACCGCCGATACTGCTCGGCAAGGAGCTCGCGAACACGCTCGGGGTAATGGAGGGGGACCAGGTGAGCCTCGTCTCGCCGTTCGGCAAGATGGGGCCTTTCGGGGCCACTGCCAAGGTAAAGAAATTTGAAGTGGTCGGCGTATTCGATTACGGTATGATCGAGTACGATTCGTCGATCTCGTATGTCGACCTCAAGGACGCCATGGACTTTTTCGACATGAGCGGCGAGGTTTCCGGTGTGGAGGTCAAGGTCAGGGATATTTACGATGCGAAGCGCATGAGCGCGGAGCTTGCCTCAATACTGGGCTTCCCTTATTACACGAGGAACTGGGAAGAAGTTAATAAAAGCCTTTTCAAAGCCCTCAGGCTGGAGAGGATAGCGATAGCCATCTTTTTGGGTCTGATTATACTCGTTGCGGCGCTCGATATTGTGAGCGCGCTGACCATGGTCGTGATGGAGAAGGGCAAAGACATAGCCATACTGCGTGCGATGGGGGCGACCAGGAACGGGATATTGAAGATCTTCGTCATAGACGGGATGATCATAGGTATCGTCGGGACCCTCCTCGGCAGTCTCTCGGGCTACGGTATCTGTTACATGCTCAAAACCAGTGAAACTATAAGGAAACTGATTCCTTTTGATAATAATGTCTATCCTATTTCCGAGTTTCCAGTTAAAATTGAACCGTTTTATTTTCTAACGGTGGCATTCTGCAGCATATTGATATGTTTTATCGCAACATTGTATCCGTCATTCCAGGCGTCTCGAAAAGATCCTATAGAGGCACTGAGGTATGAGTGAGGAATGGAGATTCGAGTACGAGGTCTATGGAAGGTGTTTGAGACCGATGGCGGGCGGGTAGAGGCTCTTAAGGGAATTGATCTTGACATACCGGACGGGGAAATGCTTGCGATAATCGGTGTATCGGGATCGGGGAAAAGCACTTTATTGCATATTTTAGGAACACTCGACCAGCCGTCCGCGGGAGAGGTGCATTACGGGGACATCAATGTATTCAAGCAGAACGACAGCGGGCTTGCATCGTTCAGGAACAGGGAAATAGGTTTTGTCTTCCAGTTCCATTATCTGCTCCCCGAGTTCACCGCACTTGAGAACGTAATGATGCCGTGTCTCATTAACGGCCTGAGCACGGTCCGCGCGAAAGAGATGTCGCTCGATATCCTGAAGAGGGTGGGTTTGGAGCACAGAGTGGAACACCGTCCGGGAGAGTTGTCGGGTGGGGAGCAGCAGAGGGTCGCGATCGCCAGGGCTGTGGTTTTGAAGCCCAAAGTTATACTTGCGGACGAGCCGACCGGGAACCTCGATCTGGATACGGGCGCGTCTATTGTCGATTTATTTTTAATGCTCAATAAGGAATACGGGATAACATCGGTGCTGGTTACGCACAATCAGGAAATCACCAGGCGACTCAACAGGAGAATCAGACTTTCCGATGGGAAAATTGTCGATGTCAATTAACTTAAAAGCGGGACGAACGGTTATTGCGGTCGCTCTGCTGCTGTTTCTCTGCTCGTTATGCTGGGAATACGCATCGGGACAGGACGCGGGCGGTAAGGAGACCCCCCCTGCCGCGGATACTGTCAAGGGGCCCGGGGACGGCGCTGCCGCCGGGAGCGGGGATACCCCCCAGCCTCAGGCTGCTCAGGAGCAGGACAAGATAATCCAGATAAAAATAGAAGGCAACCTCCGTGTGGAAACGGAGCTGATAGGGCTTAATATTTCTTCGAAGGTGGGCGAGCCTTTCTCGGCTGTGACCGTCAGGGAGGATATAAAGAAGCTTTATAAGCTCGGAAACTTCGAGGACGTATCAGCCGACACCGAAAAGACCCCTGAGGGAATAATCCTCATTTATAAGGTTAAGGAAAAGCCCGTAGTCGCCGACCTCAGAATCAGGGGAAACAAGGACATAAAGAGCGATAAGATTCTTGAGGTCATAGACGTCAAGGAAGGCCGAATTATAGACCTCAGCAAGGTCAAGCAGAGCCAGGAGGCCATAAGCGCCCTCTACGCTCAAAGCGGCCTCGTGGGAACGGTGGTTGATTACAGCATAGAGCCCGAGGGGGAGGGGACTGTAAGCGTCACATACGAAATACAAGAGGGTAAGAAGGCCTATATCAAGAAGGTAATATTCGTCGGGAACGAAAAGCTGAAAACCAAAATAGTGAAGAAGGGCTTATATTCCAAACCAAAGGGCATGTTCTCCTTCATTTCGAAGAAGGGTCTCTACAACCCTCAGGAAATCGATAATGATTCCGAGAGGATAAGGGTAACATATATCGATAATGGATTTCTCGACATAAAGGTAAGCAAGCCCGAAATAGTATATAGCGACGAGGAAAAGGGTTATATAATTACCTTTAAAATTGACGAGGGCGATCAGTATAAAGTCAGTGAGCTCTCGTTCGTCGGGGATATGATAGTGCCCGAAGAGGAGCTTCGCGCGACCCTCAGACTCAAAAGCGGGGAAATCTTCAGGGGGAGCCTCCTTGCCCAGGACATATCGGGGCTGACGACCTTTTACGGCGACAAGGGTTTCGCGTTCGCCAACGTGGAGCCCGCATTCAAGCTCAACAGGCAGGAACTCACGGTGGCGGTACAGTTCAGAATCGAAAAAGGGCCTGAGGTATACGTGCGGCAAATCGATATAGTCGGCAACACCAGGACGAGAGACAAGGTTATAAGGAGAGAAATACCCATCGAGGAAGACCAGTTATTCAACGCCACGGAGGTCCAGGCCATCAAATCGAGGGTCACGAGGCTCGGGTTCTTCGAGGACAACGTGGAAGTCGCTACGGACAGGGTTCCCGGCACCGAGGATCAGATCGATGTTAAGGTAAAGGTCGAAGAGAAGCCCACCGGGTTCTTCAGCATCGCCGGAGGGTTCAGCTCTGTCGAGACCTTCATTTTTGCAGGCCAGATACAGGAAGCCAACCTTTTCGGATATGGGAAGAGGCTTACTTTGAACGCGCAAATAGGCGGTGTTACACAGCTTTTTTACGTAAATTATCAGGACCCGCACTTCCTCGACACGGACTTCACCCTCGATGTCCTCGGGTTCAGGACCGACAGGCAGTTCAGGGATTTCGACAGGAGCTCGTTCGGCGGAAGCTTAACAGTCGGCAGATACCTCTGGAGAGACCTGAGGGGCAATATAACGTACAGACTTGAAGACGTGAAGATAGGCGATATAGACGAGAACGCGAGACTTATTATTACCAGGTCGAAACAGACGATCAGCAGCGTCGGCTTCGGTCTGGTCTGGGATTCGAGAAATAATCTGCTCGACCCGAGCGCCGGAAACCTGAGTGAAACGGAAGTCGAGTTCGCGGGCGGCCCGCTGGGTGGAAATACTGATTTTATTAAATATACTGTATCATCGAGGCAATGGTTCCCCTTATGGCTCGGTACGGTATTGACGGTAAGGGGGACATACGGAGTAATCGATTTCAGGAACAACGGCAACGACCTCGTAGTCGGCGAGCGCTTCTTCCTCGGCGGGCCGAATACGCTCAGGGGGTACGGCTTCAGAAGGGTGGGCCCGAGGGTCCCTGCCGCTGACGGCAGCTTCGTAATAATCGGCGGCGTTCAGGAACTCCTGTTTTCGGTCGACTATATCTTTCCGATCCTGCCTTCGGCGGGGTTGAAAGGGGCGATATTCTTCGATATGGGAGATGCGTTTAACGACGGGCAGGACGTGACTATAAACCCGAACAACCTGAGAAAGGACGTGGGCTTAGGCGTGAGATGGGTATCTCCGCTCGGCCCTCTGAGACTCGAAGTCGGGTTCCCGCTCGGAGACAAGCTGCCCGGCGAGGATCCTTACGAAATCCAGTTTACTATTGGAACATTATTCTAAATTTTAAGGAGGTATAAGAAATGAGGGTATTGTTACTTGTGTTAGGTTTGTTGTTGCTGACACCTGTAGTTTCTTATTCACAGGCGAACAAGATTGGTGTTATCGATTTACAGATGGTTATTGCGAACTCGAAGGCGGGTAAGGCTGCAAAGTCCGCATTTGAGGCCGAGTTCAAGCAGAAGCAGCAGATTATCGAGAGCAAGAACGCCCAGCTCGAAGCGCTGAAAAACGAGTTCATTCAGAGCGGACCCGTTATGAACGAAACGACGAGAAAGCAGAAAGCGGAGCAGATCGATCGTCTCGATAAGGACCTCCAGAGATCGAGAGCCGACTTCAGGGACGAGCTCCAGAAGAGGGATTACGAGCTCCTGGAGAAGATATTAAAGGATCTCGATGGCATACTCCAGTCTATCGGCGCCTCCGACGGCTACACCATCATTATCGAAAAGACCGAAGGCGGTGTCATTTTCTCACTTCCGTCGATCGATATAACCCAGAAGGTTATACAGGCATACGACGCCAAGAACTAATGCTTGACGGAACGGTTACAGACGGGAGCAGCTTGAAAATTTTAATTGATAGAGAATCTATCAAGGCCCACATACCCCACAGGGACCCGTTTCTGTTCGTCGATGAGGTCCTCGAGCTTGAGCGCGGGACTAGGATCGTGGCGGTCAGGAAATTCCGTCCGGAGGAGGAGTTCTTCAGGGGCCATTTCCCCGGAAGTCCGATCGTCCCCGGGGTGATAATATTGGAAGCGATGGCTCAGGCCGGCGGAGTTCTTTATAACGCATCGTTTACGGAGGAGCGGATATCCAAAGGACAGACGGGGGCTTACCTGGCCGGACTCGAGAAAGTGCGTTTCAGAAAAGCCGTTTACCCGAACGATCTCTTGAAGATGGAAGTGAGGATCCAGAAGATGCGGTCGAAGATTATAATCTTCACTGGTGAGGCGAGCGTTGAAGGCTCAAAGGTTGCGGAAGCGGAAATTATGGTTTCGCTCTATTAATTTATTTAAAATCAATTCCTTACCTTGACAGTGTTCACTTTTTCATGTTAATATACGTGGTTTCATATAGACGGGCAAATTCTATCTAATTTCATATCAATGGAGAATCCATAGGAGCTATAGATTCATAGATGCTGGCGTAGCTCAGTGGTAGAGCAGCTGATTTGTAATCAGCAGGCCGGGGGTTCAAATCCCTTCGCCAGCTCCACAGGAAAAATGTCGCAATTACAGGGATTTATATACAATTTTATCGGAGGGGAGGTGGCTGAGCGGTCAAAAGCAGCAGACTGTAAATCTGCCGGTGCAAGCCTACGTAGGTTCAAATCCTGCCCTCCCCAGAGAACTCATAAGGGAAATAGAGCATACCGGATGTCTGTAACTGTGAACAAGCTCAAGGCAGGCTGCAATGCTCATAAGGCGGGAGTAGCTCAGTTGGCTAGAGCATCAGCCTTCCAAGCTGAGGGTCGCGGGTTCGAATCCCGTCTCCCGCTCATTGCTTTTTTCGCCCACGTAGCTCAGTCGGTAGAGCACATCCTTGGTAAGGATGAGGTCAGCGGTTCAAGTCCGCTCGTGGGCTCCATGCTGAGCATGACAACATGTTCGTTAATCCATTAAGGAGGTATTAAGAGGCGATGTCTAAGGAGAAATTTGCGCGGAGCAAGCCGCACTTAAACATAGGGACGATAGGGCACGTGGACCACGGGAAGACTACGCTTACGGCGGCGATAACGAAGGTATTGAGCAAGGCCGGGTGGAGCGAAGTTCGTGGAGTTTTCGGAGATAGACAAGGCCCCTGAGGAGAGGGAGCGCGGGATAACGATCAACATAGCGCACGTGGAGTACGAGACAGCAAACAGGCACTACGCGCACGTGGACTGTCCCGGACACGCCGACTACGTGAAGAACATGATAACTGGGGCGGCGCAGATGGACGGGGCGATATTGGTAGTAAGCGCGCCTGACGGTCCGATGCCCCAGACGAGGGAGCACATACTGCTTGCGAGGCAGGTAGGGGTGCCGTACATAGTGGTAGCGCTCAATAAAGTGGACATGATGGACGACGAAGAGCTGCTGGACCTGGTGGAGCTAGAGGTAAGGGACTTGCTTACGCAGTACGGGTTCCCCGGGGACGATGTGCCTGTGGTGAGGGTGAGCGCGTTAAAGGCTCTAGAGGAAGACGCTGCGGCCATGAACCAGATAATGGAATTGATGAAGTCGATAGACGAGTACATACCTGTGCCTGTGAGGGAGATGGACAAGCCGTTCCTGATGGCAATAGAGGACGTGTTCACGATCTCGGGCAGGGGCACGGTAGTGACCGGGAGAGTGGAGAGGGGGAAGGTGCTGCCCGGGGACGAGGTAGAGATAGTGGGGTTCGGGGACACGCGGAAGACAGTGGCTACGAGCCTCGAGATGTTCAGGAAGATACTGGACGACGCGCATGCGGGGGACAACGTGGGAGTGCTTTTGAGGGGAACGGGGAAGGACGAGGTCGAGAGGGGTCAGGTATTGGCAAAACCCGGGAGCATAACGCCGCATAAGAAGTTCAAGGCGGAGGTCTATGTTCTGAAGAAGGAAGAGGGTGGGAGGCATACGCCGTTTTTCCCCGGGTACCGTCCGCAGTTTTATTTAAGGACGACGGACGTGACGGGGTCGATAGTGCTTCCAGAGGGGGTAGAGATGGTAATGCCGGGGGACAACATAAACATGGACGTTGAGCTGATAGCGCCAGTGGCGCTCGAGGATCAGCTCCGGTTCGCAATAAGGGAAGGCGGAAGGACCGTAGGTGCTGGCGTAGTTACTAAAATCGTGGAGTAGTGGAGAGCTATGGGTGACAATATTCTAGTCGTTGCTCTTGCGTGCGTTGAGTGCAAGAGACGAAATTATTCGACAACTAAAAACAAGCAGACCAATCGGGAAAAGATCGAGCTTAAGAAATACTGCAAGTGGTGTAAGCGGCATATCGTCCATAAAGAGACGAAATAGTTGTACGTAAAAAAATTTAAATAGGGCAGTAGCTCAATTAGGGAGAGCACTGGACTCCAAATCCAGCGGTTGGGGGTTCGATTCCCTCCTGCCCTGAATTAGGAAACGTTAATGGACAGACTAAAAAACCTAAGCGCGGATACAACTCAATTCGCAAAGGATATCGAGAGCGAGGCGAAGCGTATAACCTGGCCGTCAAGACAGGAAACCGTGAAGTCTACGCTGGCCGTAGTCGTCATTTCGGCCGTTTTTGCATCGTTTTTAGGGATTGTGGATTATTTTTTCTCGTGGGTTATCAGGCTAATACTCAGTTAAGAAATCGACGGAGATAATGGTTTTCTATGGCTAAGAGATGGTACGTGGTTCATACCAATACGGGATTCGAGGACAGGGTCAAATCCTATATTGAGGACAGGGCAAAAATGGAAGGCGTCGAAGACCTGGTTGTTGAGGTTCTGGTCCCGACCGAGACCATTGTCGAGCCGGTCAAGGGAGGGAAGAAGAAGACTTCGGTCAGAAAATTCTTCCCCGGCTATATTTTGATAAAAATGGAGCTCAACGACAACAGCTGGCATTTTATCAGGAATATTCCGAAGGTTATCGGTTTCGTGGGCGGTAAATTGAAGGACGGAAGGATCGACCCTGATTCGGTGCCGGACATAGCCGAGCCTGAAGTGTTAAAGATAAAGAAGCAGATAGAAGAAGGCACGTTAAAGCCGAAGCCCAAGGTTTCGTTCGACAGGGGGGAAACGGTGAAAGTGATAGAAGGGCCGTTCGCCAATTTCTCGGGCGTGATCGAGGAAGTGAGACCCGATAAGGCCAAGGTGCAGGTGCTCGTAACGATATTCGGAAGAACAACGCCGATAGAACTCGATTTTAATCAAGTGGAGAAGATTTAATATGAAAAAAATAGACGGATACGTGAAACTCCTTGTTGAAGCCGGAAAGGCTACACCGTCCCCTCCCGTAGGCCCGGCTCTCGGGCAGAGGGGTGTTAATATTATGGAATTTTGCAAGGCCTTCAACGCACAGACACAAAAGGCGGAGGGAATTCTCCCCGTCGTTGTAACGGTATACTCCGATAAATCATTTTCTTTTGAGGTTAAGTCGCCGCCCGTTGCCTATCTGCTTAAGAAAGCGGCAAAGATAGAAAAGGGCTCGGGAGAGGCCCCTAAGAAGAAGGCCGGAAAGCTGACGAGGTCCCAGGTGGAGGAAATCGCAAGGATCAAGATGCCGGATTTGAATACGGATGATCTGGAAGCGGCAGTAAAGATCGTGTCCGGCACCGCGAGGAGCATGGGGATAGAGGTGGGATAGGCCGATTACTCTCCGGAGGGGGCCCCGGATTACATTTTTCGGGCCGAGGCCGGTATCGGCTGCAAGTTCAGATTTTGCATGTAATGAGGAGATTAGAGATGGTAAAGAAAGGAAAAAAATATACCGAGGCCAGAAACGCCGTCGACGCTAAAACGAACTACGGGGTGGAGGACGCTATCAGGCTTATCGAAGAGACCAAGACGGCCAAGTTCGACGAAACCGTCGAGGTCGCGGTTACGCTGGGGATCGACCCGAGACAGGCGAACCAGCAGATACGGACCGGTATGATCCTCCCGCACGGCATAGGAAAAGATATAAGGGTGGTCGTTTTCGCCAAAGATGATAAGCAGAGGGAAGCGAGCGATGCGGGCGCGGATTATGCGGGCCTCGAAGACCTTATGGAGAAGATCTCCAAGGACAACTGGCTCGAGTTCGATGTGTCGATAGCAACGCCCGACGTGATGAACATAGTCGCCAAGCTCGGCAAGGTTCTCGGACCGAGGGGCCTGATGCCCAGTCCCAAGGTCGGCACCGTGACCTTCGATGTCGCCCAGGCGGTCAAGGAAGCCAAAGCCGGAAGGATAGAGGTCAAGAACGACAAGGGCGGCGTGGTGCATGCCCCGATAGGCAAGGTATCGTTCGGGACCGGCAAGCTCAAGGACAACTTTCTCGTATTCATGGATTCGCTTCTAAAGATGAAGCCGCCTTCATCGAAAGGCGTCTTCGTAAGGAAGATAACGCTGTCCAATACGATGGGCCCCGGAATCAAGGTCGATGTTGTTAGCGTGAGAGATGAATTGAAGACTGCGCAGATTGCGGCGTGATACGGGGTTAGGAGCAATAGCGGATAATTGCACACGGATAACTCGTCGAAAATGTTATTTATTAAGGAGCAGGAAAAATGTTGAGTAAAGCGGCTAAGAACGAACTGGTTCAGGAATTTAACAATGTTTTCAAGGCAAACCCGTCGGTTATGGTGGTCGAGTACAAGGGGCTGTCCGTAAAGGAAATGGAAACCCTGCGGGCGAATCTAAAGAAGGCGGACGCCCAGCTGAAGGTTGTTAAAAATACCCTCCTCAGGATAGCCGCTAAAGACACGGCAATCGAACGGATTAACGATTTGTTCGACGGACCGACGGCGGTCGCTATCTGCGAGAAGGACGCCACGGCTGTCGCGAAGGTTTTTGTCGAGTCCCTCAAGAAACTGCCCCTGCTCAGAATAAAGGGCGGTATCGTGGAGGGAAGCGTAATAGGGGAGAGCCAGATTTCCGACCTCTCGAAGCTCCCTTCGAGACGGGAGCTCATTTCGCAGTTCCTGGGGCTCCTCAACAGCCCGGTATCAAATTTCCTCGGGACCCTCAACCAGCTCCAGTCCAAGCTGTTATATGCGCTCGGCGCTGTTAAGGATGCTAAAGAAAAAGAAAATAGTTAAGTAAAACGGTAAAGTAAGGAACATTTTTATATCATTCAAGGAGGTTTTTTGAATCATGGCTGACATTACGAGGACAGACGTTATGACGTATCTCGAAAAGGCAAGTATGCTCGAAATTTCGGAGTTGATCAAAGAGATCGAAGTTAAATTCGATGTCAAAGCAGCGGCTCCGCAGATAGCGGTAGCTGCCATGCCGGGCGCCGGAGCCGGAGGCGAAGCTCAGGCGGAGCAGGCTGAACAAACCGAGTTTAATGTAATCCTTAAAGCAGCAGGCGCGAATAAGATCCAGGTTATTAAAGCTGTAAGGGAAGTTACATCGCTCGGCCTGAAAGAAGCAAAAGACCTGGTCGAGGGAGCCCCCAAGCCTGTGAAAGAAGGCGTGGATAAACAAGAAGCGGAAAACATTAAGAAAAAGCTTGAAGAAGCGGGCGCTCAGGTAGAAGTAAATTAAGCGTTTGGCCAAAAGTCAGGTATACTAGTGTCTTGCGTATTTGTTTATCTGACTTTTGAAGCCTTTTTTTTCCGATCTTGTTTCTATCTCATATATATGTCTTTTTTTCAGATAGAAAGCCGAGTGTCTATAGCGGAATGATTAACAGGAAATAGATAGGGGCGGTCTGTCCGCTAAACGGCGGATTTGCGTTATTACGATTTGCGTGAGATTTACAAAACAAAACGGGGGGTAAGACACATTGAGTCTTGATGGTTTAGAAACGTATCAACTAAGAAAGAGTTTTTCAAAGTTACCATCTGTTCTCGAAATACCTCACCTGCTCGAAGTTCAAATACAATCCTACCACGAATTTCTTCAAGCCGACGTCAAGCCGGAAGACCTGAAGGACATAGGTCTTCACAACGCATTCAAGACGGTATTTCCGATAGAGGACTACAACGAGAAAGCCTCGCTCGAATATATCGGGTACAGGTTCGACAGGCCGAAGTACGAAGCTCAGGAATCCAGGCTGAAGGGATATACGTACGTCGCGCCCCTGTATGTGACATTCCGTCTGGTCATATGGGATACGGAATCCGGGGCCGAGCGCACAATCCGGGATGTTAAGGAGCAGGAGGTTTATTTCGGCGAGATACCTCTCATGACCCCGAACGGCTCGTTTATAGTGAACGGTACCGAGAGGGTGATCGTGAACCAGCTCCACCGTTCTCCGGGCGTATTCTTCGACCAGGTAAAAAACAAGGACAGCGGTGTAGGCAGGTCTTCGTTTTCGGCCAGAATAGTCCCCCACGACGGCAGGTGGATAGATTTCGAGTTCGACTCGAAGGACATTCTCCACGTCAGGATAGACAGGAAGAAGAAGTTTCTTGTGACCGTGCTCTTAAAAGCCCTCGGATACGGGGAACGGGAGATCATGCATTATTTCTACCCGATCGAGACCATTCATGTCGATCCCAAGGGTATGAGTAAAAACGTCAATCACGAAGTTCTTCCCTACCAGAGGTCGAGTGCGGACATTATAGACCCGGGCTCGAAAGAGGTATTGGTGAAGAAGGGCAGGAGGTTCGTAAGGAATATTATCGAGAAGCTCAAGCGGGCGAATGTAGAAAGGATACCGATCGATCCGTCCGAGCTCGCCGACAAATTCGCGGCCGACGATATAGTCGACAAGAAAACGGGCGAGGTGATTGTCAATTTTAACGAGCTCATTACCGAACCGAAGCTCGATCAGATTAAGAGTGCCGACGTTAAGGAATTCAGGATATTTTACATCGACAACGTGTCCGTCGTAGCTTCGCTCAGGAGTACTATCCTGGCGGATAAAATAAAAACCCGCGAAGACTCCATAACCGAGATTTACAAGAAATTCCGTCCGACCGACCCGCCCACGCTCAGCGTGGCCGAGTCTTTCTTCGACAACATGTTTTTCAATCCGGACACTTACAGGCTCTCTCAGGTCGGGCGTCTCAAAATAAACTACAAATTGAATCACGGCATCCCGGACGAAGTTTCGACCCTCACCAGGGAAGACATAATGGAGACGGTCAGATACCTTCTTGCGCTGAGAGGCGGCAGGGGGACGACCGACGACATCGACCACCTTGGGAACAGGAGGGTGCGTACTGTCGGGGAGCTTATTGAAGACAGGTTCTATCACGGACTCGAAAGGCTTGCGCGCTCCGTGAAAGAGAAGATGGGCTATCAGGCGGTCGAGAACCTGATGCCGAGCGAGCTGCTCATACCGAAGACTGTGATAGCGGTCGTAAAGGAATTCTTCGCGACGGGTCAGCTCTCCCAGTTTATGGACCAGACCAACCCTCTTTCCGAAATTACGCATAAGAGGAGATTGAGCGCACTCGGTCCGGGAGGTCTCACCAGAGAAAGGGCCGGGTTTGAGGTCAGGGACGTGCATTCTTCCCACTATGGAAGGATATGTCCGATCGAGACCCCCGAAGGACCCAACATCGGTCTCATCTCGAGTCTCAGCACGTACGGAAAGATAAATGAATTCGGATTCATACAAACACCCTACAGGGTGGTAAAGGGCGCTCGGGTTACCGACGAGATCGTATATATGAACGCCCTTGCCGAGGAGAAATACATTATCGCCCAGGCGAATGCGCCCCTCGACAAGGACAGCAATTTCACATCGGAATTTATTTCGGCCAGGCACAGCGGCGAGTTCCTCATGGTCGAGCGCGAGAAGGTGGAGCTCATGGACGTTTCCCCTTCGCAGCTCGTTTCCGTCTCAGCGTCGCTCATACCTTTTCTCGAGCATGACGACGCGAACAGGGCCCTCATGGGATCGAACATGCAGCGCCAGGCCGTGCCCCTCATTCGCACAAGCGCCCCTATAGTCGGCACCGGTTTCGAAAGCACGGTCGCCAAGGATTCCGGGGTGACCGTAATCGCGAAGAGGGACGGGATTGTCGAATACGTCGATTCGTCGAGAGTCGTCGTGAGCTCCACGGGAGACGTCTCCGAATCGGAAGCCGGCGTCGATATGTACGGCCTTTTAAAATTTCAGAAATCGAACCAGAGCACCTGCTGGAACCAGAAACCCATAGTCTCCAAAGGCCAGGGTATAAAGGCGGGTCAGGTTATCGCTGACGGCCCTTCCACGGATTTCGGCGAGCTGGCGCTCGGACAGAACGTGCTCGTGGCATTCATGCCCTGGGGCGGATACAACTTTGAAGACGCCATCCTTATGAGCGAAAGGCTCGCTAAGGAAGACAGTTTTACGTCCATTCACATTGAAGAGGTCGAGTGCATCGCCCGTGAAACAAAGCTCGGAAGAGAAGAGATAACGAGAGACATACCGAACGTGAGCGAAGACGCTCTCAGGAATCTCGATGAGAGCGGGATAATCAGGATAGGCGCCGAAGTGAAGCCCGGGGACATAATCGTCGGAAAAATCTCCCCCAAGGGCGAGACTCAGCTATCTCCCGAGGAACGCCTGCTGAGGGCTATTTTCGGAGATAAGGCCGGAGACGTGAAGGACACCTCTCTCAGAGCCTCCCCCGGCATTTACGGCACCGTCATAGACGTGAAGATGCTCATATCCAGGGTCGTCGATAAAGACGAGCGGGCAAAGAGCATCGAGGATTTCGAAGTAACCCGTCTCAAGCAGGACAGGGACGACGAGATCAAGATATTGAAAGACGACGCTTTCGAGCGTATCAAGTCGCTCGTCGCGGGCAAGACCTCATCCGCGAAGCTGACTGTTTCGAGGAAGACCGTCCTCAAGAAAGGGGATAAAGTAACGGAAGAGGTGCTGAAGACAATCCCGTTTGAGAAGTTTGCTGATATAACTATCGAAAGGGGAGACGAGGCGGAGTCCGAAATCAAGCGGATAATCGAGCGGACGCTCGAACAGATCGATCTTACGAACGTTGTTTACGATCAGAGGATTTCGAAGCTGACCAAGCCCGACGAGCTCCCGCCGGGGGTCCTCAAGGTGGTGAAGGTGAATATCGCCGTAAAGAGGAAGCTCCAGGTAGGGGATAAGATGGCCGGAAGGCACGGAAACAAAGGTGTAATCTCAAAAATATTAGCCGAAGAGGATATGCCGTACCTCCCGGACGGAACTCCGGTCGACATGATTCTCAACCCGCTCGGCGTACCTTCAAGGATGAACGTCGGCCAGGTATTGGAGACTCACCTCGGGTGGGCCGCAAAGGAGCTCGGCAATCAGGTTAACGCTATAATGGAAAGGGAATTCAGCCCCCAGGCATTGAAGGCCAAGCTGAAGGATATATATAAATCCACCAAAGCCGAAAAACTTATAGACAAAATGGACGACGACGATGTGGCTATCGTTGCCGGAAGGCTGCGTAAGGGCATCCCGGTCCAGTCACCGGTATTCGACGGGGCGTCGGAAGAAGAGATAAAGAACATGCTGGCAGCGGCGGGTCTCCCGGAAGACGGCAAGACTATACTCTTCGACGGACAGACCGGAGAACCGTTCGACCAGAAAGTTACAGTGGGCGTTATGTACATGCTCAAGCTCCATCACCTCGTGGAAGAGAAGATCCACGCGAGGGCGATCGGGCCGTACTCGCTCGTTACACAGCAGCCGCTCGGCGGAAAGGCCCATTTCGGAGGCCAGCGCCTCGGGGAAATGGAGGTCTGGGCGCTCGAAGCGTACGGGGCTTCATACACGCTCCAGGAATTTCTGACTGTAAAATCGGACGACGTAATAGGCAGAACCAGGATTTTCGATTCGATCGTCAAGGGCGATATGAATTTCGAGCCGGGCCTGCCGGAGTCGTTTAAGGTCCTTCAAAAGGAGCTCCAGGCGCTCGCCCTGGACGTCGACCTTCTCGAGGAAGAAGATCACGGCAGGAATTGAAAAAAAGATTAGGGAGGGAATGAACGTGGACGTAGATACCCTTTTTGAAAAACCTAAGAACCCATCGGAGTACTCGGCGGTTAAGATTTCGATTGCTTCTCCCGAAAAGATCAAGGAATGGTCTCACGGAGAAGTAAGAAAGCCCGAGACTATCAATTACAGAACATTCAAACCGGAAAGAAGCGGTCTTTTTTGCGCAAAGATATTCGGTCCCGTCAAGGATTACGAATGCACTTGCGGAAAATACAAGAGATTGAAGCACAGGGGCATTACCTGTGAAAAGTGCGGGGTCGAGGTCATCTCGTCCAAGGTCAGAAGGGAGAGGATGGCGCACATCGAGCTTTCTTCCCCCGTGGCGCACATTTGGTTTCTGAGGAGCATACCTTCGAGGATCGGCATGCTGCTCGATATGACGCTCAAAGACCTGGAAAAAGCCCTTTACTACGAATCGTACGTGGTCCTCGATCCGGGAGGCACGACCCTCAAATTCGGAGAGGTCCTGAGCGAGGATAAATACAGGAAGGCGGTTGAGGAATACGGCCACAGCTTTAAGGTCGGGATGGGAGCCGAAACGATCAGGGAGATGCTGAAGAAGATAGACCTCGTCGAGCTCTCGGACCAGTTAAGACACGAAATGAAGAATACGGCCTCTCCCATAAAGAGGGCGAGGATAGCGAAGAGACTAAGGATTTGCGAGGCTTTCAGAAAATCGAAGAACCGTCCAGAATGGATGATCCTTACGAGGATCCCGGTTCTGCCCCCCGACTTGAGGCCGCTTGTGCCGCTCGACGGCGGCAGGTTCGCGACGTCCGACCTGAACGACCTCTACAGGCGCGTAATAAACAGGAATAACCGGCTCAAGAAATTACTCGAGCTGGGTGCGCCCGACATAATCGTAAGGAATGAAAAGAGGATGCTCCAGGAGTCCGTCGACGCCCTCCTTGAGAACGGGCGGAGGGGAAGGCCGGTGCTCGGACACAACCACAGGCCTCTCAAGAGCCTGAGCGATATAATCAAGGGCAAACAGGGAAGGTTCAGACAGAACCTCCTCGGTAAGCGTGTGGATTATTCAGGCCGTTCGGTCATCACGGTCGGCCCGGAGCTGAAGCTCCACCAGTGCGGCATTCCAAAGCAGATGGGCCTCGAGCTGTTCAGGCCCTTCATATATCAGAAGCTCGAAAAATGGGGAGCCGCCGCGACGATAAAGATTGCCAAGAAGCTCGTAGAGCAGGAGGCCCCGATAGTTTGGGACGCCCTCGACGAGGTGATCAAGGAGCACCCGGTTTTACTCAACCGTGCTCCTACACTCCACCGCCTGAGCATCCAGGCGTTCGAGCCCATACTCATCGAGGATAAGGCCATTCAAATCCATCCGCTCGTTTGCCCCGCCTACAACGCGGACTTCGACGGCGACCAGATGGCCGTTCATGTCCCGCTGTCGATCGAGGCACAGACCGAGTGCAGGACGCTCGTCATGTCGACCAATAACATCCTGTCGCCGGCGCACGGGAAACCGATCATTCTGCCGACGCAGGACATCGTGCTCGGTATCTACTACATGACGAGGGACATGGCTTACGACAAGGGGGACGGCAAGATTTTCTCCAGCATCGACGAAGTCCAGATGGCTTACGATTCCGGGGAAATCGGCATACACGCGAAAATAAAGGTCCGCGTAAGCGGAAAGATCTACGAGACCACGGCCGGACGCGTGCTCCTCTACGATATCATGCCCAAGGACATACCCTTCGAGCTTGTGAACAAGGTTATGACGAAAAGGGCCATAGAAGAGCTCGTCGACACCTGCTTCAGGATGGCGGGCGGCAAGAACACGGTGATACTCGCCGACAGGATGAGGACGCTCGGGTTCAAGTATTCGACCAAGGCGGGGATTTCCATATCGATCGACGACATGAAAATCCCTCTCAAAAAGAAAGAGCTTCTCCAGAAGGCGCAGGACGAGGTGGTCAAGGTCCAGAACCAGTATTCTCAGGGTCTTATCACAGACGGAGAAAGGTACAACAAGGTTATAGACATCTGGGCGCGTACTAGCGACGAAGTCGCCCAGGAAATGATGAGGGATATTTCGTACGAAGAGGTTACCGACAAGGAAGGGAACGTAAAGAGAGGGACGAGCTCCAACCCCATATATATGATGATAGATTCCGGAGCGAGGGGCAGCCAGACACAGGTCCGCCAGCTGGCGGGCATGAGGGGACTGATGGCGAAACCCTCGGGGGAAATCATAGAGACGCCGATCACGTCGAACTTCAGGGAAGGGCTCACGGTCCTTCAATACTTCATTTCGACGCACGGCGCGAGGAAGGGTCTTGCCGACACCGCGCTTAAGACCGCGAACGCCGGTTACCTGACGAGAAGGCTCATCGACGTCGCGCAGGACGTGATGATAAAAGAGTTCGACTGCTCTACGGTCGAAGGCATCACTGTCAGCGACCTCGTCGAGGGCGGAGAGATCATAGAAAGGGTCGGCGAAAGGGTGCTCGGAAGGGTAACCGTCGAAGATATTGTAGACCCCGTAAGCGGGGAAGTAATTGTTGCGGCTAACAAAGAGATCGATGAACAGGCTGCGGGCAAGATAGACGAGACCGGCAGCATCACGGAGGCGAGAATACGGTCGGTACTGACCTGCGAGACACGGATAGGCGTGTGCGTACTCTGTTACGGCAGGAACCTTGCGACGGGCAAGCTCGTCAATATAGGGGAAGCGGTCGGGATCATAGCCGCCCAGTCGATCGGTGAGCCGGGAACCCAGCTCACGATGAGAACGTTCCACATCGGCGGCGCCGCGAGCCAGAGGGCCGCGGAAAGCACGCTCGAGGCCACGCACGAAGGCACGGTCAAGTTCAACACCGTGAGGACGGTAAAGAGCAAGGACGGGAGCCAGGTAGTGATCAACCGTACCGGGACGCTCGTCATCGTCGACGATAAGGGTTACGAGAGGGAGCGTTATCCCCTCGCGCTCGGAGCCAGGGTGAGGATAAACGACGGCGAGAAGGTTAAGGAAGGGAGACTCCTCGCGGAGTGGGACCCTTACACGACCCCGTTCATCTCGGAATTCGAAGGCAAGGTCGGTTTTGTAGACCTCGAGCAGGGAATTACACTAAAAGAACAGGTAGACGAAGTCACGGGTATTTATAAGAAAGTAGTCATAGAATCCAAGAACCTCGATCTCCACCCCGGTCTTGTAATCACGACCGAGGACGGCAAGAGCATCCAGTACTCGCTTCCGATCGGGGCGATTATCGAAGTGAACGAAGGCGACGAGGTCGGCGCGGGCGGAATAGTCGCGAAGATAGCGAGAGCGACCGCGAAAACGAAAGACATCACGGGAGGACTCCCCAGGGTTGCCGAGCTCTTCGAAGCGAGAATGCCCAAGGACCCTGCGGTCGTTACGGAGATCGACGGTATCGTAAGCTACGGAAAGGACCTCAAGGGTAAGAGAAGGGTGGTCGTAACGCCCGAGATCGGCGAGCCCAAGGAATACCTCGTGCCGAGAGGAAAACACGTACTGGTCAGGGAAGGCGAGCAGGTCACCTCGGGAGACCAGCTGGTGGACGGCTCCGTCAACCCGCACGACATACTGAGGATACGCGGCGAGAGGGCGCTTACCAGATACCTGGTCGACGAGATCCAGGAGGTCTACAGGCTCCAGGGCGTAAAGATAAACGATAAGCACATCGAGGCCATCGTGAGGCAGATGCTGAAGCGCGTAAGGATTAAGGACCCGGGCGACACCATCCTGCTCGTCGGCGAGGCCATCGAGAAGCACATATTCTTCGAGGAGAACGAGAGGGTAGTCGCGCAGGGCGGAAGGCCCGCGTCGGCGGAACCGCTGCTCCTGGGGATAACCAGGGCTTCGCTCAGCACGGACAGCTGGCTCTCTGCGGCTTCATTCCAGGAAACGACGAGGGTTCTCACGGAGGCCGCCTGCGAGGGCAAGGAAGACCACCTGAGGGGCTTAAAGGAAAACGTCATCATGGGAAGGCTGATACCGGCAGGTACGGGACTCCCCATTTACAGGAACATAGACGTCGAAGTGCCCGTTCTCGAAGTGCCCGTACCCGCGGCCGCTTCAGCGGACGAAGAATAAACATTGCGAAAATAAGCCGGGTTCGGGAGCCGCACAGGCCCCCGAACCCGTGATCTCGGTTCTTTCAATCAGTAATTCAGCATGCCCGACGATAATAAAACCCAGATGGATAAGGTCTACGATCCAAAAAAGGTTGAAGAGAAGTGGTACGCCTATTGGATCGAAAAGGACTATTATAAATCATCGCCTTCCGGCAAGAAGCCGTCTTATTCGATCGTAATCCCCCCTCCGAACGTCACGGGGTCCCTTCATATCGGACACGCGCTCAACAACACGCTCCAGGACATCCTCATAAGGTGGAAGAGGATGAAGGGTTTTGACGCCCTCTGGGTCCCGGGCACCGACCATGCGGGTATCGCGACGCAGATGATGGTGGAGCGCGAGCTCGAGAAGGAAGGCGCGTCGAGAGCGGAGATGGGGAGAGATAAGTTCGTCGAGCGGGTCTGGAAGTGGAAGCAGGAATCGGGCGACACCATCACGCGCCAGCTAAGGCGCCTGGGGGCGCTCCCCGATTGGGATATGGAGCGGTTCACGATGGACGAGGGGCTGTCCAATGCGGTGAGGAAGGTCTTCGTCGACCTCTACAGCGAGAAGCTCATCTACAAGGACAAGAGGCTCGTCAACTGGGACCCCAAGCTTTGCACGGCGATCTCCGATCTCGAAGTCGACCAGAGGGAGGTCTCGGGGCATTTCTGGCACTTCAAATACCCGATCGAGGGGAGTAATGACGAATTCATAACCGTCGCCACCACGAGGCCCGAAACCATGCTCGGCGACACGGCCGTCGCGGTGCACCCCGAAGACCCGCGATATAAACACCTCGTCGGAAAGAACGCGGTGCTCCCCCTCGCGGACCGCCCCATACCGATAATCGCCGATGAATACAGCGACCCCGAGAAGGGTACGGGGGCGGTCAAGATCACGCCCGCCCACGACTTCAACGACTTCGAGGTCGGGCGGAGACACGGCCTCCCGATGATAAACATATTCGACGAAACCGCCCGCCTTAACGACAACGCCCCGCCCAAATACAGGGGGCTCGACAGGTTCGAGGCGAGAAAGCGGGTGATAGAGGACATGGAAGCGCTAGGGCTCCTCGATAAGATAGAAGATACGCGGCACACAGTCCCCTACGGAGACAGGTCGGGCGTCGTGGTCGAGCCCTGGCTCACCGACCAGTGGTACGTGGATGCGGCGACACTCGCCGCGCCCGCGATTAGGGCCGTCGAGGAAGGGAGGATCAGGTTCGTTCCGAAATACTGGGAGAGCACTTACTTCGAATGGCTCAGGAATATAGAGCCCTGGTGCATATCCCGCCAGCTATGGTGGGGGCATCAGATACCCGCCTGGTACGGGCCCGACGGGAAGATATTCGTCGCGATGACGGAAGAAGAGGCCTACGATGCGGCGAAGAAACATTATGGGAAAGAAACTGAGCTGAGACGGGACCCCGACGTTCTCGATACGTGGTTCTCATCCGGGCTCTGGCCGTTTTCCACCCTCGGCTGGCCCGAGCGGACGCCTGAGCTTGAGAAGTACTATCCGACGAGCGTTCTCGTTACGGGGTTCGACATCATCTTTTTCTGGGTCGCGCGCATGATAATGCAGGGGCTCAAGTTCATGGACGAAGTCCCGTTCAGGGACGTTTACATACACGGGCTCATAAGGGACGAGAAGGGTCATAAGATGAGCAAAACCAGTGGGAACGTAATCGACCCCCTCGACGTCATAGAGGAAAACGGGGCCGACGCGCTCAGGTTCAGCCTGACAGCGCTCGCCACACAGGGGAGGGACATAAAGCTCTCCATGCCCGTCATTCAGGGCTACAGGAATTTCATAAATAAAATCTGGAACGCGTCGCGGTTCCTCTTTATGAACCTTGCGGATTATGACGCAAGGGCTGAGACAACGAAGGACGGGCTTTCGACCTACGATAAATGGATACTTACGAAGCTCAACGAGACGGTGAAAGAAGTAGGCGATTCCTTCGAACGTTACGAATTCGACAAGGCGGCGGGTGCGATATACAGGTTCTTCTGGTCCGAATACTGCGACTGGTACATCGAGTCCGTAAAGCCGGTCCTCTACGGAGACGACCCGAAAGGTAAGCAGAGGACGAAGAGCGTCCTCGTGCGAGTGCTCAAGACCGCGCTCCAATTGCTTCATCCGATAGCGCCATTCATATCGGAGGAGCTTTATCAGAGGCTCCGCGGGTTCGGCGTCGGAATTGAAAGGCGCTGACGGATGACAGCACGCGGAGAGCATTATGATAAGCTCATTCCCCGAATACGACGAGAAAGAGATTTACCGGGACGAGCACGACGAGGTCGAGCTGATGAAAGAAATAGTCGTCGGCGTAAGGAACCTCCGGGCCGTGATCGGGCTACACCCGTCCGAAAAAGTGAGCGTCGTGCTCCTCCCTGAAACCAAAAAAGCCCGGAAGCAGATAGAGGATAACAAGGGCTTTATTCTGAGCCTGGCGTCTCTCTCGGGACTCGAGATCGCAAAGAAAGATAAGCCGAAAAAGGCGATCGCCCACGTAATCCCGGGGGTCGAGATATTCCTCCCCGTAGAAGGACTCATCGACGTCGGGAAAGAGACAGAGAGGATAAAGAAAGAGATCGGCAAGATATCAAAGGAATTGGAACGCACCGAAAAGAAACTGTCCAACCCCGAATTCCTCGAACGCGCCCCCGAAGAGATAGTCAAAAAAGAGCGCGAAATCTTCGAGGAGCTTTCATTCCAGATAAAGAAGATGGAAGACGTGCTCAGTAAGCTGAGAGAGATTGCTTAGCTTATAAATCACTTAAATCTGTCTTAGGTTTTTTCGGTGCCCGCGCCAGCAATTCACGCCTTTCGAGTTCCCGTTCAATCGCTTCGAGGACGATCTCGCTCATTGTACGGTTTTGCTTTTCTGCCTGCTTTTTCAGACGCTTGTGCAATGAGTCGGGGATGTTTTTTACCTGTAGATTAGCCATATTATGAAAATAGTAGGATATCGTCATGACGTCAATATACTGAAGAAACAGGGTCAAAAAGATAATGTTTTCGGAGAGTAGGAATCCTGTGCTGGTAAGATTATATGAGTTTTCCTCAGCCGTGTCATCCCCCGAAAAGTCCCAGCTGTTTCTGCTTGGTTTTCTTGAGGTCTGTGAGCTCGACGGGATATTTGCCCGTGAAGCAGGCGTTGCAGAAGCTCTCGCCGTTAAGCTTCTTCGTATCATCTACAGCCTTCATCACGCCTTCCAGTGTTAAATAACCGAGAGAGTCCGAGGTTATGTACTTTCTTATCTCGTCTATATCCAGAGAATTAGCGATCAGCTCTTCCTTGAGCGGTGTGTCTATGCCGTAATAACATGAGAACTTGGTCGGGGGCGAGCTTATCCTCATGTGGACTTCAGTTGCGCCAGCCGCGCGTATCATCTTCACTATCTTTCTAGACGTCGTCCCCCTCACTATCGAGTCGTCGACGATCACGACCCTCTTTCCGTTCAGCACTTCCCTAATCGCGTTCAATTTCAGCCTCACTCCGAAGTTCCTTATCGACTGCTGGGGCTCTATGAATGTCCTACCCACGTAATGGCTCCTGAGAAGCCCGAGCTCGAGCGGGAGCCCCGATTCCTCGGAGAACCCCATTGCGGCGGGCACCCCCGAATCGGGCACTGCGACGATTATATCCGCGTCGGCGGGCTGCTCTATGGCGAGCTGTCTTCCGAGCGCCCTCCTCACCTGATAGACGTTCCGTCCGGTGAGGAAGCTGTCGGGCCTGGCAAAATAAATGTATTCGAATACGCAGTAGGCGTGTTTCGACTCCCCGAAGGGCTTGAACGACTCGACGCCGTTCTCGTTGACCACGACTATCTCGCCGGGCTCTATCTCCCTTATGAACTCGGCTTCTATCAGATCGAACGCGCACGTTTCGGACGCGAAGACTATGGAGTCCCCGAGCTTCCCCATGACCAGCGGCCTGAACCCGTAGGGGTCCCTTGCCGCGACCATGGCCTCGGGGGTGAGGAAGAGGAGCGAGTATGCCCCTTTACACTTTACGAGGGCCTCTATTATCCTTTGCAGGAGTGTCTCTTCTTTTGATTTCGCTATGAGGTGCACTATGACTTCAGTGTCCGTGGTGGACTGGAATATCGCGCCATCCGCTTCGAGCTCTTCTCTCAATGTCCTCGCGTTCGTCAGGTTGCCGTTATGCGCTATGGCGAGCGCCCCGCGGAAATAATTGATGACGATGGGCTGCATATTTTTCGCCTGGCTCGATCCGGTGGTCGAGTAGCGTACGTGCCCGATGGCGTTAAGCCCCGTGAGGTGAGAGAGGATTTCTTCGGTGAATATATCGGAGACGAGGCCCATGGCGCGGTGGTTATGGAGGTTGACGCCGTCCGATGTTACGATGCCCGCGCTCTCCTGACCCCTGTGCTGGAGCGCATGAAGCCCCAGGTATGTGAGGTTCGAAGCCTCTACATTACCATAGATGCCGAATACGCCGCACTCTTCTTTAAGCTTTGGCATAACTTTTCAGGTTATTCTCGAACCCCGCCGCCCAGGCTCTCCTGGCCTCGGATACCGGAATATCTATCAAGCCCTTAATTAAAAACCCCGACCCTCCGACCCTTCCTATTACACGCATGGGTACATTATTGGATTCAGTAATTGTTTTAAGGATTCCTGCGTTCTTGTCGTCGAGTGAAACTAGCGCTCTCGCCTGGGATTCCGAGAATAAGAGTGCGTCCCCTCTGATCGTGCCTGACAGTTCGACCGTAATGCCTACTGTGTTTTCCGGGGTGAAACAGGATTCTGCAAGCGAAAGAGCAATCCCTCCCTCGGAAAGATCGTGCGCTGATTTAAGTATACCCCTATCTGAAGCATCTAGTAAAGCCCGGACCAGGTTCGATTCCGCGTCCAGGTCGATTTTCGGAGGCTCCCCCGCCACTATCCCGTGGACCTGCTTCATGTACTCGCTCCCGCCTAATTCCTCCCTCGTCTCGCCGAGGAGCACTATAACGTCCCCGTCGTCCTTAAACCACTGGGTGACATGCTTTTCGACGTCCGTAATCAGGCCGACCATTCCGATTGTGGGCGTCGGGTATATGGCGCTCCGGCCCGTTTGATTGTAAAAGCTCACGTTCCCGCTCACGACAGGGGTGTTGAGCCTGACGACTGCCTCGGATATGCCCTCTATCGCCCGTTTGAACTGCCACATTACCCCGGGCTCCTCAGGGCTCCCGAAATTGAGGCAATCTGTGACCGCGAGGGGAAGGGCTCCCGAGCAGGCGAGGTTCCTCGCGCTCTCGGCTACGGCGATCGCTCCCCCCGTATAAGGGTCGAGGTAGCAGTAGGTCGGTTGCAGTTGACGGTCATCGCGAGGGCTTTCGTCGTATCCTTTATCCTGACTACCGCCGCAGTCCGAGCCCGGGAGCACGACGGTATTAGTCCTGACCATGTGGTCGTATTGCTCCCATATCCAGCGCTTGTCCGAAAGGGTGGGGGAGGAGAGCAGCTTCAGAAACACCCTGTTCATGTCTTTCGGTACGGGTATCGAGGATAGATCCAGGCCCCTCGTTTCCTTTATATACGCAGGCTCGCTGAAAGGCCTGTCGTAAACAGGCGCTTCTTCCGAGATCAGGCTTATCGGTATCTCGGCCACTGTTTTTCCCTCTTCCGCGATAATGAGCTTGCCTGTGTCCGTTACCTCTCCGATGACGCTGAAGTCGAGCCCCCACTTCCTAAATATCTTTTCGGCGATATCCTCTTTTCCCTTTTCGAGCACTATGAGCATGCGCTCCTGGGATTCGGAAAGCATGACCTCGTAAGGGGTCATGGACTCTTCCCTCCTCGGCACCTTCTCGATGTCGATCCTTATGCCTGTGCCGGCCCTCTCCGCCATCTCCGTGGAGGAGGACGTGAGCCCGGCCGCCCCCATGTCCTGTATGCCGACTACGACGCCCGTCTTGAAGAGTTCGAGGCAGGCCTCGAGGAGGAGCTTTTCCGTGAACGGGTCGCCCACCTGGACGGCGGGCCTCTTTTCCTCGGCTTCCTTTGTGAACGTCTCGGACGCCATGACGGCGCCGTGAATCCCGTCCCTACCGGTCTTCGACCCCACGTAGATTACCGGGTTCCCCAATCCTTTGGCGTAGCCCCTGAATATTTCGTCGTTTTTTGTGATCCCCAGTGCGAATACGTTCACGAGCGGGTTCCCGTTGTAGCATTCGTCGAAGTAGACTTCCCCGCCCACGGTCGGGATACCTATGCAGTTCCCGTAGCCCGCTATGCCCGATACGACCCCGCCTACCAGGTACTTGGTCTTGGGAAGGGAAGGGTCGCCGAACCTGAGCGAATCGAGGATCGCTATAGGCCTCGCCCCCATCGTGAAAATGTCCCTCAATATGCCGCCCACTCCCGTCGCTGCGCCCTGATAAGGCTCTATGAATGACGGGTGGTTATGGCTCTCCATCTTGAAGACGGCGCATTGCCCGTCTCCGATGTCTATAATGCCGGCGTTCTCCCCCGGGCCCTGTATGACCACTTTGCCCGTCGTGGGGAACTTTCTCAAATGGATTCTCGAGCTCTTGTAGGAACAGTGTTCGGACCACATAGCGGCGAGGATGCCGAGCTCGGTAATGTTAGGCTCCCTGCCGAGCGTATCCACTATCTTATTGTATTCTTTTTCTGTGAGCCCGTGGTCAAGAGCGGTCTTCAGGTTGGACATATAGTCTCTATCACTCTCTATGAGTTAATATACCAGTTATTCGGGGTCTAATCACTGAACGGACTTCAATAAACCGCTTTATTTCGCGGAATTAATTAATTTGACATCATTTCCGGCGATGTCAAAACCGGTATGCCGCATGTGTCCGGTTTTCCCGGATTATTCCGTTCCGCCCGTTCTGTCAGTCCGGTCCGGCGCACCCGGACTCCTTGCAATCATCGTTATCAGATACTAATATGATTATAAATTTATGGACCACGCTATAATTTTCGTTTCCCTTATTGTGGCTGTCGCCCCTCTCCTGGCGTTGCTGTTTTTTATCTGGTGGGTTGACCGCTACGACAGGGAGCCGCTTAAGTACGTGTTCGCGGCCTTCCTTTGGGGCGGGCTCGGGGCGATTGCATTTTCGATACTCGGCACGGAAGCGGGCATAAGGATGCTGGGCGGCTTCGCCAACTATTCGGGCTTCGACTTTCCGGCCGTGGTCCTGGCCCCTTTCATCGAAGAGTTCATGAAGGGCCTGATAGTTTTCTTTCTGCTGAGGTACCGTCAGTTCGATAACGTTACGGACGGACTCGTTTACGGCGCGGCCTCCGGTCTCGGGTTCGGAATGACGGAGAACTTCATGTACTTCACCCAGTTCGCGGGCGATTCCCCCGGATACGAATGGCTGAACCTCCTCTTCGTGAGGAGCATGATGACAGCGAACATGCACTGCGCGGCGAGCGCTACGTTCGGCGCGGGCATAAGCAAATTGAAGGACGGAAGCAAAAACGCCTGGATGTCCGTCGGCGGGTTCTATCTTCTGGCCGTGTTCCTCCACGCCACATGGAACTTCCTGGTCACGTCGAGGAGCGAGGCGTACTGGGGCCTGGCGGTACTCATCCTCCTTGTTTACGTCATTTTCATATTCGTGATTTATGTGAGGGGCATTATGGGAGAAAGGAGGCAGCGGGAGGTGGTGCTCGTCGAGGAGTTCGACCTCGGCATTCTGCCGGCCGACCACAGGAAGATACTGATGTCTTACAGGGCCATGAGAAGGGGGAGCTGGTTCCCGGAGTATCTGAATAAAGACAAATACCTCTCGCTCGTGAGCCGCCTCGCGCTACGCAAATCATCCTATTACCGGTCGGAGGGCAACCGGCAGGCCGCTCTCCAGAAAGAAATAGTCGAGCTGAGGATTGAGCTGAAGAGGTTCGCCGATCTGCTTAAGCAATTGCAGCAGGAAAAGACGGCGACATAGAGTGAAATTCCCGGCTCGGTGTACCGTTTTGTCACTTGGATTATTGAGATCAGCCGCGCCTCTGTTAAGCGTCCCGCCTATTGTATAAATTTCATGCCCCCTGTATCCTTACCGGGATAACAAATACACGGTTTTAACGATATAAAGAAAAAATGAACATCAAGGATTTGAGCCCGGGGGAACTGGAAAAATTCGTTGCGGATAAGGGTTTAGAGCCGTTCCGCGCCCGCCAGATAGGCAAATGGCTTTACAGAAAGGGCGCGAGATCATTCGACGAGATGACGGACCTGTCGAAGGGCACGAGAGAGCTCCTGAAGAGCGCCTTTTCCGCGGGGGACTCGATGGAGCTGGCGGAGGAGCAAATCTCGGCCGACGGCACGAGGAAGTTCCTTTTTAAGCTCCTCGACGGAAAGCAGATAGAAAGCGTGCTTATTCCGGAAAAGGGGAGGCACACACTCTGTGTATCTTCGCAGGTCGGCTGTGCGCTCGGCTGCACGTTCTGCCTGACGGGCACGATCGGCAAAATCAGGAACCTGACCCCTTCAGAGATACTCGATCAGTACATACTCGTCAACCGCTACGCGGGGGACTCGGTCACCAATATCGTTTTTATGGGAATGGGCGAGCCGCTCGACAACCTCGCCAACCTCGTAAGGGCGCTTAAGACCATGACGGACGAGAATTTTCTGGGCCTGTCGCCGAAGAGGATAACGGTTTCGACCTCGGGGATCGTTCCCAGAATAAAAGAGCTTGGCGAGCAGGTCTCCGTCAACCTGGCCGTGTCCCTTAACGCGCCGCGGGACGAATTGAGGGACGTCATCATGCCTATAAATAAGAAGTATCCGATAAAGGAGCTGATAAAGGCGAGCGTGAAGTTTCCCGTCCCGCCGAGAAAAGCGCTGATGTTCGAATACGTCCTGCTGAGCAAGGTCAACGATTCCGACAGGGACGCCTACGACCTGGGTCACCTGCTGAGCGGTATCAATTGCAAAGTGAACCTCATTCCGTTCAACGAAGCGGGCCCCCTGCCTTACCGCTCGCCGACGCGGGAGAGGGTGCTCGAGTTTCCAGGAGATACTGATGTCGTTCGGATTGAACGTCAGGATAAGGAAGAGCCGCGGAAGCGATATTCTCGGGGCGTGCGGTCAGCTCGCCGCCGAATACCCGGTCAGGAAGATAAAGGGCGAAAAGAGCGCCGCCCGGGCGGCTGTATAAGATCAAATCAAACATAGGAATTTCAGTCATATGACGGGTTCGGAGATAAGAAACAGGTTTCTGGAATATTTCGAGAGCAAGGGCCATACGGTCGTGAAGAGCTCTTCGCTCATTCCCAAAAACGACCCGACGCTCCTTTTCACGAACGCCGGAATGGTGCAGTTCAAGGACGTGTTCCTCGGCCTCGAGAAACGGGATTACAAGAGGGCCGCGTCTTCCCAGAAATGCGTCAGGGCCGGAGGCAAGCATAACGACCTCGAGAACGTAGGCTACACGTCGAGGCATCACACGTTTTTCGAGATGCTGGGCAATTTTTCTTTCGGTGACTATTTCAAGAAAGATGCAATAGAGTTTGCCTGGGAGCTCATCACGGGTGTCTTCAAGCTCCCCAAGGAGAAGCTCTGGGTTACGGTTTTCACGGACGACGACGAGGCTGCCGACCTGTGGCGGAATGTGGACGGACTCCCCTCTGACAGGATAGTCAGGATGGGGGAGAAGGATAATTTCTGGGCAATGGGCGATACCGGCCCATGCGGGCCCTGCTCCGAGATCATCATCGACCAGGGCGAGGACTTCGGCTGCGGAAAAAGTGACTGCGCTCTGGGATGCGAATGCGACAGGTTTCTCGAGCTGTGGAACCTGGTGTTCATGCAGTACGACAGGGACAAGTCCGGGAAGCTCAACCCGCTACCCAACCCGAGCATAGACACGGGCATGGGGCTTGGAGAGGATCACGGCCGTGCTCCAGGGCGTTAAGAGCAATTATGAAACCGACCTGTTGAGGGGCATTATTTCAAACGTGGAAGAAATAGCGGGGAAACGGTACGGGGACGACGCCCAATCGGACGTATCCATGAGGGTGATTGCGGACCACGCGCGCGCCGTAACGTTCCTGATTTCGGACGGGGTCTTCCCGTCCAACGAGGGCAGGGGATACGTCCTGAGAAGGATATTGAGACGCGCCGTCAGGCACGCGAAGATGCTGGGCATCGAAGAGCCCTGCCTCTACAGGATCACGGGCAGGGTCAGGGATATAATGAGGGGCGCGTATCCCGAGCTCGACGAGAGGATCGGTTTTGTCGCCGAGGTCGTCAAGAACGAAGAAGAGAGGTTCTTCGAAACGATAGACAGGGGCCTCGATCTGCTTAACGCGGAGATTGCGAAGATGGGAGGGAGAAGGTCCTTTCCGGGGACGTGGTCTTCAAGCTCTACGACACGTTCGGCTTCCCGGTGGACCTCACTCAGGACATCGCGCGCGAGCGCGGGCTTTCGCTCGATCAAGCCGGGTTCGAAGCGGAGATGGAGAAGCAGAGGGTGAAGTCGAGGAAGGCATGGAAGGGATCGGGAGAAGAGGGTCTCGAGCCTCTATATAAAGAATTCGTCACGGGCGGACTCACCGTTACGTTCACGGGATACGGAAAGACCCGCGATACGGGAAGAATAACCGCGATTATCAAGGAAGGCGTTTTGGTCGACAGCGCGAACGCAGGCGACAAGGTCGATATTATAACGGACAGGACGCCCTTTTACGGAGAGTCGGGGGGGCAGGTCGGCGACAGGGGTGTCATGGAAGGCGAAGGCGGGACAGCCGAGGTCACCGACACGAAGAAGCCCCTGCCCAATATTATCGTGCATCACGCAGTAATAAAGAAAGGCGCTCTCTGGGTCGGGGATGAAGTCGGATTAAAAGTTAACGAAAAACTGAGGCACGGCGCGGAGACTCACCATTCCGCCACGCACATACTGCATGCGGTGCTCAGGGAAGTCCTCGGAAAGCACGTGGGCCAGGCAGGCTCGCTCGTTGCGCCCGGGAGGCTCAGGTTCGATTTCACTCACCATTCGTCGATAGACGATAAGGAGCTGAGGAAGATCGAGGACATAATCAACGAAAGGATAAGGTGGGACGACAAGGTAATCACGGAGCCCGACGTGCCCTACGACGAGGCTATAAAAAAGGGGGCCATGGCGTTCTTCCAGGAAAAGTACGGCGACAAGGTCAGGGTCGTCAGCATCGGGGATTACAGCATTGAGCTTTGCGGAGGGACTCATCTCGAATCGTCCGGCGAAGCGGGGATGTTAAAAATAGTTTCCGAGACCGCTTCAGCCGCCGGAGTGAGGCGTATCGAGGCCCTTTCGGGTGAGTCCGCCTGGAACTTCATGAGGGGGATAGAGGACAAGCTCCTCGAAGCCTCGCGGATATTGAGGGTGCCCGAATCTGACGTAGTACCCAGGATCGGCAAGCTCGTCGAAGAGAACGAGACCATCAGGAAGGAGCTCGAGGCCGTCAAGAGCAGGATGCTGAGCGAGAGGACCGGGGACATTATGGAGAACGTGAAGAAGCTGAACGGGCTCAACGTGCTCTCGGTGGAGATACCCGATGCCGGCCCCGATCAGCTGAGGAAGGTCTGGGACGACGTTAGAAACAAGCTCAGCTCCGGGATAGCCGTGCTCGGCGCGAGGGACGACGGCAAGGCGTACCTGCTGGTCGGCGTTACGAGCGACCTCCAAAAGAAATACCACTCGGGCAATATAGTGAAGGAGCTTGCGCCCCTGATAGGCGGGAAGGGCGGGGGGAGGCCGGACATGGCTCAGGCTGGGGGGAACAACCCGGAAAAACTCCGTGATGCGCTTGAGAAGGTCTTTGAAATATTGGCCGCTGCCTGATTCGCGGGGCGGCTTACTTACTTATTCCCTTTTCTTCCAGTACGTCTTTGATCTTCTTGAGTGCGGCGCTTTCTATCTGCCTTACTCTTTCCCTCGAGATATTGAATTTGGTTCCGAGCTCCTCGAGCGTCAGGGGCTGATCGGACAATACGCGCTTCTCGATTATGTACCTCTCTCTGTCCTTGAGTGTTTTGAGAGCGACGGCCATTCCCTTCCTGACATTTTCTTCCTCCTCGGCTATCGTCAGGAGCTCTTCCTGATTGGCTTCCCCTCCGGTTAGAAAGTCGAGGTGAGACGCGTCCTTTTCGCTCGTCAGCTCGGCGTCGAGGGAAAGGTCCTTGCTGCCCATCCTCTGCTCCATTTCGATCACTGCCTCGTCCGGCACGTCGAGCTTTTGAGCGAGCTCCCTGTAGTCCTCGGAGCTCAGGTTGTCTCCGCCCATTTCGAGCTCTTTCTTCGTCGAGCGGAGCTTGTAGAAAAGCTTCCTCTGCGCCTGAGTCGTGCCCACCTTTACGAGGCTCCAGCTCTTGATAACGTAGTTCTGGATATAGGCCCTTATCCACCAGACGGCGTAGGAGATCAGGCGGTAGCCCTTGGTCGGGTCGAACCCCTTGACCGCGTGCATGAGCCCGACGTTCCCCTCCTGTATGATGTCCATCGTGTTAAACCCGTAATTCTTATATTCGTTGGCTACCCTCACGACGAATTTCAGGTTGGAGGTGACGAGCTTACGGGCGGCGTCGAGGTCGCCATCGTCCTTGAACTTTTTGGCGAGGTTGTATTCTTCCTCCCGGCTGAGAACTGGGTAATTGCTTATCTCCGCGAGGTATCGGTGGAGGGAAGTGGTATGTGCGGGGAGCAGGGTGCTCGCGTGTTTCTTTTCTTTCTTTCTTTCTTTTTTTCTGTGTCCTGAGACATTTGGCCAGCTTATTTATCGAGAAGTATTAATTAGTATACGTTTCGGGGGGGTGCTAATCAACCGGCGATTTCTTTGACGGTCGTAAAGCGCCGTGATCGTTATACATATGAAATTGACTAAAAACTCTTGACTCATATACTCCTTATGTATAGATTATTCTGCTTAACTAAGAGCTTATAAAAATCGGTTCCGGCGTAGCTCAGCTGGCAGAGCGGGTGACTGTTAATCACCATGTCGGGAGTTCGAATCTCTCCGCCGGAGCCAATTATTTCAGGTAGTTACTGCCAATCGTCCGGTTCCGCATGTAATATATTGATACCTCGTGGATCTGGTTAATCGACAGTTAAAAAAGCGATATTTGATGGTTCTTATATGAAGTGGATAATCTTTTTGGGATTGGCTTTTGTCTTTTCAAGCTGTTTCGGGATATCCGAGCAGGATAGGGCCGTGGAGTATCAGCTGCGCTACGAGAAGAGAGTAGATTGCACGCAGACGAAGAACACGAGTGAAACCGCCAATATCACTCAATGCCCGAAAGTCAGACCCGATACCAACACAATCACGAAACCAAAACTAACACCTAAACCGACACCAACTGATTCCGCTAATTGATCCTGCCGCCATGATTTCATTAAGATAAGAAACTCACCCCTCCTTCTTATACACCTGCGCGGCGCCGCGGGGGACTTCGAGGACAAGCTCGCTGATTATGTGTCCGTACATCTGTATGAGCTTGGCGACGAGGCCCGTCCAGCCCGTCTGGTGGCTCGCGCCGATGCCCGCGCCGTTGTCCCCGTGAAAATACTCGTAAAATAGAACGTAGTCCCTGAAGTGCGGGTCCGTCTGGAATCTCTCTGTCGCCCCGTAAACAGGCCTCCTCCCTTTTTCATCCCTCCTGAATATGCTCACGAGGCGCCTGGATATTTCCTCGGCGGCCTCGTAGAGGGTCATGAATTTCCCGGAACCCGTCGGGCACTCGACCTTGAATTCGTCGCCGTAGTATTTATAGAGGTGAATGAGCGCCCTTATTATCATGGCGTTGATCGGGAACCATATCGGGCCCCGCCAGTTGGAATTGCCCCCGAAGAGGCCGGAGGAGGATTCGGCGGGCATATACTCGACCTTATACTCCTCGCCGTGGACTTTGAATATATAGGGGTGTTCCTTGTGGTAGCGGGAGATAGAGCGTATCCCGTAATCGCTCAGGAACTCGTTTTCGTCGAGCATCTTCGAAAGCACGCGCTTGAGCTTGTCTTCGTTCAGGATGGAAAGAAGATACCTTTTCGCGTACCCGAGCTTGTCGGGCGGGTGTATGGTAGCAAGCAGGTCCGGCATTCTGCTAAGGCGTCTCGCCAGACGCTCCTTGAATTTTGGGAAGCGCTCCACCGTTTCATAATCGTAAACAGTCGACGCGCAGAGCGGCAGGAGTCCCACGAGCGATCTCACCTTCAAACGCTCGGCACTCCCGTCGGGTTGTCTCAGAAGGTCGTAGAAAAATCCGTCCTCTTCGTCCCACATCTCGTCGTGATTTTCACCCGTGCGGTCCATCGCCGAGGAGATCCAGAGGAAATGCTCGGCGAATTTCAAAGCCATATCCTCATACGTCGGATCGAATTTCGCAAGCTCGAATGCGATCTCCAGCATGTTCTGGCAGAACATCGCCATCCACGCCGTGCCGTCCGCCTGCTCGAGGAAGCCGCCCGTCGGGAGCGGCGAGCTGCGGTCGAATACCCCGATGTTGTCGAGGCCGAGGAACCCGCCTTCGAAGACGTTCTTTCCGTGGCGGTCCTTCCTGTTTACCCACCACGTGAAGTTGAGCACGAGCTTGTCGAATACCTGTTTCAGGAATTCGACGTTACCCTTTCCGTAAACCATTTTTTGGGTGTGGTAGAGGAATAGACACGCGAACGCGTGTACCGGAGGGTTCACGTCGCTGAAGTTCCATTCATATGCCGGGTATCTGCCCGTTGGGGTGGAGATAGACCTCGCGCAGCATGAGCTCGAGCTGCTCCCTTGAGAAATCGGGGTCGACCATGTCGAGCGCCAGGGTATGAAAGCCGAGGTCCCAGGCCGCGTACCAGGGATATTCCCACTTGTCGGGCATGGATATCACGTCGTCGTTTATCATGTGGAACCATTCCCTGTTCCTTACATCCTTCCCGGGCCTGACGGCCCTGATATCGGCTCCATGCTCTCTCAGCCACTTGTCGAGATCGAAATAGTAGTACTGCTTCGACCATAGCATGCCGGCCAGCGCCTGACGCATCACGTTCTTCGATTCCTCGTCTATGGAGGGCGGGGTGATCGAATCATAAAACTCGTCCGCCTCCGTTTTTCGCGCGGTCACGGTCTTGTCGAAGCCCCTGAACGGGTTCTTCCCGACGAGCTCGGGGGATTTGGCGGAGAGGATGAGACGCACCCTCTTTTCCTCTCCGCCCCCGATCGAGAGCGTATAATGAGCGGAGACCTTCGTACCGGTATTGCCGGGATTGACGGCATTCTTTTTTCCCTTTGACGATATAATCGTTGATGCCGTCCTTTGACATAGGGACTGCCGTTAGGGGTCCCGAATATCCGCTCCGTGTTCGTTTCGTTCTCCGTAAAGAGGAGCTTTGCGCTGCCTTCGCAGTAGAGATACCTTTGCCCGAGAGTCTCGTGCGACGCCTCGGCCAGAGTGAATTCCTCCCCCGTGTTTATCTGCCTGATTACCGGCTTGGGCGTGGGCTCGGACCATGACCAGGTGTTCCGGAACCAGAGTGCGGGAAGGACGTGAAGCTCGGCGGTCTCTTTACCCCGGTTGACGGCGATGATGTTAATCAGTATTTCTTCGGGGGACTCCTTCGCGTATTCGACGAATACGTCGAAATACCTGTCGTCGTCGAATACGCCCGTATTTATAAGCTCGTATTCGAGCTCGTATCGGGTGGCCTTTCTGTTCTTCTCCACAAGGTCCCTGTAGGGGTATGCGGTCTGGGGGTATTTATAGAGGTACTTCATGTACGAGTGCGTCGGCGTGCTGTCTATATAATAGTAGTATTCCTTCACGTCCTCGCCGTGGTTCCCTTCGCTGTTCGTAAGGCCGAACAGGCGCTCCTTTATGATGGGGTCCTTGCCGTTCCATAGGGCGAGCGCGAAGCAGAGCGTCTGCTTATCGTCGGAGATACCGGCGAGTCCGTCCTCCCCCCACCTGTAGGCGCGTGAGCGTGCATGGTCGTGCGGAAAGTAGTCCCACGCCGTGCCGTGCTCGCTGTAGTCCTCCCTCACCGTCCCCCACTGCCTCTCGCTCAGATAGGGGCCCCATTTCTTCCACGGAACGATACTCCCTCTCGAATCGTCCAGACGTTTCCTCTCTTTATTTCCCATCCACATCTCCTATTAATGTTCAACTCTTAAATAGCACGGGGATTAAAGTTTCCGATAAAACGGTCTTATAATCAATGGTTTAAATCTCCGCCTTTGAAAATACATTATCTATCTTGGGATGAGCATAACTTTTCACACTCGTCACCAGCCAACAATAATTCAGATTCTCCCTTTTTTACACGGAGCCGCCGGGATCGAATAACGACTCTAATAGGGAAATTAGATCTGCGGCGATATGAATAAATTGGACGGAAATGCCAGGCTCACCTGCTTTGACAAGTGTGAATGCAACTACAATTATCAGTGTTGCAAGCCGGTTATAAGAATTATTCCGGCATTAAAATCTAATATTCAAAACAAAAAGCAAACGTGCTAGAATTCTCTCGTAGTTCTGCAAAGGAACGATAAGGCAAAAGGATTCCTGATAATTATTGTTACTGCGGATATGTGCATCATGGGGGGTGATGACATTCGCATTGTTGAAGCTGTCCTGAAGCCGCCGTCTTTTTCGCATTCCGAAATATACTGTCCGGAATTCCAATCGATATATCTGAGCAATCATGTCTCGAATCTACAGTTCAGGGTCGGAGCGGCTTGCAGAGCGAATGTTATCGATTAACGCGCTTAATAAAAAATTAATTGCCGGAATAAATCATTTTTCGACAGGAGGGAGTTTCATGAGAAAGCTGAGTCAAGTTTTATTGTTCTTTGTCGTTATCGGCGTCATTGCCTGTATGAACAACGGAGCGTCCGCCGAGGAAACGATAGCCGAGGCGGTAGAGAAGGAAATGCCGGTGCTCAAGGGCGACCAGTGGGTAGCCATGGACGAGAATTCCAAGGTCGCATTCATCTGGGGCGCAGGACACGTCGTTACGATAGAAGAAGTGATAATGGAGAGGTATCCCGACCAGAAGCGGGATACGTTCGTGGCGAAGGTCGTGGAGGCGTCCACGAATTCTCCCTATGACGATGAGTCAGGTCGTAGCCATGGTCGATAAGTTCTATCAGGATAATCCCGATAAGACGGATACGCCTGTGATGGCCGTGATATGGGACACGATGATTAAGCCCAACATTAAGACCGGCATAGGGGGCAAGCCGTTGAATTAATCTGACAGGACTTCAAAAAGGAGATCAAAAATGAAAAAAATCAAATATCTGATTCTAGTAGCTTCTATAATCCTGCCAGTCGCGGGATGCACCAATATGTCGAAGACTCAGCAGGGTACACTGAGCGGAGGGGCAATAGGAGCGGGCGCCGGGCTTGGTATAGCGGCGCTTTCGGGAGGGAACCTCTGGGTAGGAACGGCTGTAGGAGCGGGCGCCGGGGCTCTCACCGGATATATGATCAGTAAATAAGACCAGGGTTGGCAAAGTGCCAGTCGCTGATTGATTTGACCAAGACGGGGGTAAGCGAGGTGTATGGAAACAGTTAGTGACGTAACGGTATCCAGATTAGAGGGAGGGTAACGATATGAAGAAATACGCGGTCGAATTCATAGGCACTTTCTTTTTCGTACTGACTGTTGGCTTGACGGTGCTCGATCCCGGGGCAGGCGTGATGGCCCCCCTTGCGATCGGCTCGGTGCTCATGGTTATGGTATACGCTGGCGGGCATATTTCGGGCGGTCACTATAACCCGGCTGTGACGCTCGCTGTCTGGATGAGGGGGCGCTGCCCCTCGGCAGACGCGCCGATTTACATGATAGCCCAGTGGGCGGCCGCGGTAGTCGCGGGTCTCCTTGCGCTCTATTTGAAAGGGATGCCGGAGGTAACACCGTTAACGCCCAACATCGCTTACGCGCTCATAGTGGAGTTTCTCTTTACGTTCGCGCTCTGCTACGTCGTTCTCAACACCGCGACGTCCAAGAACACGGCGGGGAATTCGTTTTACGGACTCGCCATCGGCTTTACGGTCGTTATCGCGGCTTATTCGGCGGGTGCTATCTCGGGCGGGGCGTTTAATCCGGCGATTGCTCTGGGAATAACAGTGATGGGAATATCTGTGGTGACCAATATATGGATTTTCCTCGTCGCGAATTTCCTGGGCGGGGCGGTTGCGGCGCTCGCATTCAACGCGCTCAACCCGGACGATAAGTGAATCCTTATCGATATACGCGTATTGAGGAAATAACACTGCAGCCCGGGGTTAGTTTGATGGGTCTCGACGGATAATGTCGAGAGATTAGGACGTTTCAGGTATTGTAAGAATCCGCACTGAGAGCTGTTATGCCGGTGAATATATCATTTAGTGATAATAGAGTTGAAATAAATTACGGGGGTGTGTTATGAAGAGACAGGCTTTAAATATGTGCACATGGGCTTTTTTTCTTTTTCTCTTGCTCGCTTTGCCCGCGTTTCGCAGACTGAGCAAGGGGTCGAGGTAAAGGACGCGCCCAGGATCGATCCCGAATCCATGTCGGATCTTGTGGAATCGCTCGAATTCCTCTCCAAGGCCGGCAGCTTCAGCTTTACGGCGGAGGTCGAGTACGATGCCTCCAGGGGAACGGGGAGAGGATAGAGTTCGGCGGCGTCCGCAAGATCACCGTAGTGCGCCCCGATAAGTTACGCGTCGATATCGTCGAAAGGGACGGCACGAAGAAGGTATTTATTTTTGACGGGAAGGAGATCTATTACTCGGATCTCGAGCAGAACGTCTATGCGAGCGTGCCGAGACCTGGGAATATCAACCAGGCCGTAAACTACTTCACCCAGACCCTGCAAATGCCGCTCCCGCTCGGGCAGCTCATTTCGAGCGGTGTGTCCGGGATGGTGAAGAAGGAGATATACGCGGGCGGGTTCATCGAGCAATCGACGATAAACGGCGTCCTCTGCGATCACCTGGCATTCAGGACGAAGAACATCGATTTTCAAGTCTGGATCGCGTCCGAGGGCGACCCGCTCCAGATGAGACTCGTCATAGATTACAGGAGCGCGCCCGGCGAGCCGCAGTTCAGGGCGATGCTGAAAGACTGGAACTTTAAGCCCGCGGTATCGGATTCACTCATGGTGTTCAAGCCGGGGGAGAATATGCAGAAGATCGCGTTCGCCCCGGTGCTGCGCGCAAAGATAAAAACTGAGGAAAAAGTGGGAGAGAAGAAATGAGAACCGACAGAACGCTTATCACGAAGCTTTTATTATTCGCCGTCATGTTTATCTTCCTCGCAGGCGCTTTAGAGACCTATGCGAGGGGTAGAGGGTCTGGCAGAAGCGCCAACAGAAGCAGCAACGGGAATATAAGCAGGCAGGGGCCCGCAAGGACCGGGTCTATGAAGTCGAGCGATTTCAGCAGTTCGAGCTCCAGGAACACGCAGAGGAGCAGTAGTACGGAAAGGCAGACTCAAAGACAATCCAAATCGCAGGACTACAAGGCCTCTAATCCGGACAAGGCGAAGGACTTCCAGGACACTCGCGCAAATAATGCGAATGACATGCAGCAAGACCGTCAGGACTACCAGACGGACAAGCGTGAGGACTGGCAGGACTATGGGAATAACGCGCAGAACGACCGTCAGGAATTTTACGATGACAACGACTACAACAGATATGACGACGACTGGGAGTGGGGCGACAACGTCGAATATCCGGTAGCCGCAATGACAGCCGTAGCTGTGGGAACCGCTTTGACCGTCTCCGCGTTCAACTCGATGACCTGTAACCCGACGACGGTCTATGCGAACGGAGTGGCGTACTATCAATGCGGCTCGACGTGGTATAACCAGGCGTATCAGCAGGGAGACGTCGTCTATGTAGTTGTCGACACGCCGCCCGGGTACTGACACGCTAACGGTGGCGGCACCTTGCGAGTCGGTATTTACAGGCAATCGACTGCCGGCCGGGGAAAATGATTAAATACCTCTGTTCGAAGGCGTGTCTCTGCTATATTCCCGTACTGCTGCTGACGGTCGTCGCGTTAACGCAGCTCTACCTGGCACATAGCTACGGACTAAGCCCGTGGTCGGGCGGGGGCTTCGGCATGTTCTCAACATCCGACGCCCCGTGGCGGAGGCACGTACACGCGTATTCGAGTCAGTCCCGGCGTAAGGCGTGAAATCGTTATTCCGGACCATCTGCGTGATACTGCCTTAAGGGCGGCCGCTCTGCCCACTGATACATACCTCACCCGTCTGGCAGCCGAGCTGGCCAAGATACCGTCTCCGGAGCACGGGACTGCCCGTTCAATAATAATTCAGGTCTGGAAAACAGAATACGATCCCGCTGCCCTGATTCCTTCGGGGTCCATGATCAGGTCTCTCGAGGTTCCGCTTGAAGGGAATTAAAGAGCGAATAGCCGAACGGCTGAACGGAATCCATGCGGGGATAGGCGGGATGAACATTGTGGATCTCTCCCTGAGGCTCACGCTCCTCGACATGCTGCTGCGGCCGGTCGGTGACAGGACCGTGAGGCCGCTCACGCTTGCATTCGCGGCACTCGGGCTTCTCATCCCCGGACAGCTCAGGAGCAAATTCATTTGGCTGCCTCTCGCTTTCCTCACGGGATTGCGCGTTTTTCTCGACTGGCCGCTCCCCGATAACCATGCATATCTTCTGTTCTACTGGTGCCTCGCGGTCACTATCGCACTATTCTCTCGTGATTCCGAACGCTGTCTCGCTTTCAACGGAAAATTCATGATTGGTCTCGCGTTCGCATTCGCCCTGCTCTGGAAGGCGTTCCTGTCGGGTGACTTTATGGACGGCCGCTTTTTCAGTATTACTATGCTGACCGATCCGAGGTTCGGGGCGTTTACAGGGTCTCTGCTGAGCCTGGATGATTATGAAATGGACAGTCTGGCACTATTTGTTGAGCAGCATATAGACGGGGAATTGCCGGCTCAGGGCTTGGACATACCGTCTCTACCGTCGAAGCTTCATCTCGTTTCGGAAATCCTTACATACTGGACTGTATTAATCGAAGGTGCCGTCGCAATATTGTTTTTAATTCCCTCGAGGGCAGCCGTATCGAGGCTGAGGGATGCGTTTCTGATATTATTTTGCATTACGACTTACTCGGTCGCGACTGTCGAGGGATTCGGCTGGCTTCTCATCGCAATGGGCGTATCTCAGTCGGGTGAACGGAGGGAGGCAGTCAGATACCTGTATGTTGCGGCTTTTCTTCTCATTCTTGTCTATAGTTATTTGCCGATGTTCCGTTAGGGATTGGTATGCTTGCGGCCTTCACCATAAAGACGCCGTTTAATATCAGGCGGGATTGGCTTCGACAGTGGAGCTTCTAACGAGAGCAAGGAACTCGGTATAGCTTTTTATTTTAAGCACCCTCTCCGTCATTCCGTAGTTACGGAAAAGCTTGGCCAGCTCTGCGGTGATTTCGAGCTGCGTATCCGGGGCATCGATTGGAGTAAGGATCAGAAATATTACGTGTGCAAGCTTATCGTCCGGGGCGTCGAAATCGATCCCCATGCCGGAGATGCCGACGGCTACTATCGGCTTGCTGATTCCCCCGATACGGGCGTGAGGGAGCGCGACACCGTTCCCGATTCCTGTGGGCAGGATTTCTTCCCTTTCCCATACGGCCGTTTCCACTTCGCTCGTAACGAGGCCGGAAGCTTCACACGCCATGGTCGAAAGCTCATGTATGGCCATACTGCTCGAAAATGCCTGCAGCTCGCGAGTGAAGAGCTTTGACGATATTGCGTCCACGAGTGTGCGTTTCTTGCCGAGACGGAGTATGAGCCGTATCGCAGGGCCGCTCATCATGGATGTAACGATAGCCATGATGACGAGGGCAACAAAAAGGCGGTCACGGATTATACCGGCCTGGAGGGCCAGAAGGCCGAGGACAATCTCAATAGCTCCCCTGGAATTCATCGCGAAACCCACGGCCCAGGATTCGCGTTTCGGCATTCCGCCCCACCGGGCCCCTAGTGTGCCGCCCGCGAGCTTACAGACGCATGCGATCAATAGTACCGTAACAACGAGTGTCAAATCGAAGTGCGTCAAGAAATTAACTTTCAGTCCTATGCTGGCAAAGAATACGGGCGCGAAAAAAAACGAAACGAACTGGTCAATGATTACCCTGGTCCGTTCGCGCAGGTGAGGAGAATCACCGACCGCTACCCCCACGAGAAACGAGCCGAAAATAGCGTGGATGCCTATCCATTCCGTGAACGCGGCCCCGAAGAGCGCGAGAACAAGCGCGAAGCTCAGCACCCCGCCCGGCCATCTGGTATACGCCTGTAAAAACGGCAGTAGCTTGTGAATAAGCCATCGGCCGAGGGTAAGCATGATTCCGGCAAAGGCAAGCGTCAGGACGATCGTCATCAGTATGTGGTTTGAATGGCTCGACGCGCTGTTTATAAGACCCAGAATTATCGCGAAAATTATCCAGCCCACGAGGTCATCGAAAACAGCCGCACTTACGATGATCATCCCGAAGTCGCTCCGGTAGAGGTCGAGATCCATGAGGGTCTTTGCAATCACCGGGAGCGCTGATATCGAGAGCGCAGTGGCCAGGAAGAGAGAAAAGATGAGAGGGTCCGCGTCCAGATCCCTACCGAGCGCCTGGGGGGCGAGCCAGGCGGCAGCCAAGCCGATGATGAATGGCAGCACAATACCGGATATGCTCACCCTGGGGGCGACCTTCCCTTGCTTGCCGATGATCGACAAGTCCACTTCCATGCCGGCTACCAGCAAAAATAATACGACTGCGAGAGTCGTTATCGTATTCAAAGCGATTGCATTCGGGCCTGCCTGAGGGAATAAAAAAGCGCCCGCCTCGGGAGCCAGGCTTCCGAGGACTGTCGGACCCAGGATCACGCCTGCCAGGAGCTCTCCCAAAACGGCCGGTTGGTGGAATCTCTGAGCGAGCTCTCCGAGCACGCGCGCTACCCCTAGCAACAGGCCGAGTGAAAGGAAGAAGACTATAATATTGTCAGCTGTAAGACTCTGCATAGTTTGAGTTCCGAAATGATATTTCCATTGCCCGGCATAAGCTGGACTAACGTGCGTAATATCTTTTCATGCCGATGTAAGGGTTATTGATTTGGTTTTGGATCGTAACCCTTGAGGACAGTGACCCATTTGCCTGTCCCGGTAATTGTGCCGGGTAAATCGGGGTAAATCAATCTGAAATTGCATGCCGGAACCCCCTAGATTTTCCGCCGGTCTGCTATTGAACTCGAGGCGGGTGTAGCGGGTTAACTTCGATTTCTTCCATGGCGCGCAGCCATCCGTCGACCGTAATTCTATATAAGTCATTTTTGTCTCGATCACCTCCGGCGGGCTCGATCGGGTCGAGCACGGTGAGCGTTACAGCCGGAAACCTCAAGCCCGGGTTAATCGGCGAGAGCGTCTTTGAGAGCGCCGTCTATATATATCGGGACAATCGGAACACCGTTCTCGACACTCAGTAATCCGGCGCCTATTCTGGGGTTCATTACCCTTCCTGTGCTGGTGCGCTCGCCTTCGGGGAAAATACATACGGACATGCCGCGCCTGAGTCCCTCTGATGCAAGTCTCAGAGATTCCCCGTACGTCCTCGCCGTACCGGTCAGTATTATCCTGAACGGGCGGACCAGCCAGGACAGAGGCGGCCTGCTGAAATACTCTCCGAATCCCGTGAACAGGAGTCTATCGAGCATCCCGCCCGGGAGGAGGGCGAATACGAGTATAGGGTCGATGAGGCTCTGGTGGTTAGGGCATATCAATACGGGGGTATCGGCGGGTATCTTGCCGATATGCCTGATCCTGGCCCTGAACGCGATCAAGACAATTAGTCTGACGACGATCTGAACGGCTCTCATCATGGCTCTCTTCGATGCGCCCCTTTTCAAATTAAATAGGTCGTCGAGCGATTCGGCTCCTCCCTCCTCAAGCGACGCTGTTTCTGCCGGGGTGGCTTACGTGCCGGGATTTCGGTAACTTCCTGAGTATATCTCCTATTGTGCGGAGCTCCGAGATTTCGTTTTCGGGTACATGAACTCCATACTCCTTTTCCAGCAGCTCCAGAATCTGTACGAACACGAGGGAATCGAGTCCCAGGTCTGAGGGTGAGGTCGTCGTCCGGGCGGAAGGGTCCGTTCAGGTCCGTCAATTCCGAGAAGCGCTTTAGAAATGATACCGATTCGGGGTTCATCATGAGCTCCATGTCATCGGGGCTCGGCATTTTTTGAAATGGTTCTTCCCCTCTCTTAAGCTCCTCTGCGATCTCTTCGATTTCCTTTCTTTTGAATTTACCGAGCCTCGTTTTCGGCAGCTCTCCGTTATATACGACCACGTCCGATATCTGCATGTAAGACGGCAGGCTCGAGCCCGTCATCGAGATTATGGAACGCACCCTTTCGCTCACGTCGAAAATTCCCCTCTCTTTAATCTCTTTCGTTTCGGGCACCACTACCATGCGGAGCCCTGTGAGGCTCCCGGAAGGGGATCTCAAAGGCATCACGCATAGCTCCCTGACGATGGGGCTGTCTTTATAAAGATTTTCCACGTCTTCGGGGTAGATGTTCTTGCCCGATGGGAGGACTATCACCTCTTTTAACCTACCGGTTATATAGAGGTTGCCGTCCTGGTCGAGCCTCCCCAGGTCCCCCGAGTAAAGCCAACCGTCTCTCAAGAGCTCACGCGTTGCGGGCTCGTTTTTATAGTAACCGAGTGTGATATTCGGCCCCTTTATACAGACCTCGCCTACACCGGATGAGTCCGGGTTGTCTATTTTTATTTCCACTCCCGGAAGGGGTTTCCCCGCGCTCCCCGGTACCGGTTTATAGGGGGAAGTGAGTGTCGAGACGGCTGTAGTCTCCGTAAGTCCGTACCCTTCCGCCATGCGGAAACCTAAAGAGAGGAAGCCGCTGCATATCCTGGGGTCGAGCCTGGCGCCGCCCGATGTGAAGAATCTGAACTTCCGTCCGAAGGGTTCGTGGATCTGTCTGAAAAATATATTGCCGAGTCTAAGGCCGAGCGTCTTCCAGCCGAATTCGGAAATTTTAAAGAGGATTTTAAATATCAGCCTTTGCAGGAGGGGGAGGCGCTCTGCTCTTTTCACTATTTCGTTGTAAAGGAGCTCGAAAAGCCTGGGTACTCCGGGGAATATCGTGACACCCGTTTCTCTGACCGCGGCCAGCAGGTCTCCGCTCTTTAGCGATTCCGAGAATGTCACCGTTGCGCCCGCGAATAGCGGGGATAACAGTGCGACGATCGAAGAATAGCCGTGGTGGAGCGGAAGGATGTTCAGGACATTATCACTTGGCGATACATCAACGGATTGTAATATCGATCCCACGGTGCTTAACACATTGTCGTTTGTCAGCTGGACGCCCTTCGGGGTGCCTGTGGTGCCGGACGTGAACAGTATAGCCATTACGTCGTCAGGCTCCGGCACGTGGGGCTCGATCAATCCGTTGTCGGCGGCACCGCCGATTACGGATTCCATCGTGATCACATTTATACCTGCGCTTTTCCCGGTCAATTCTTCTTTGAGCCTGTCTGAGCGGGAGAGGTCCGTTAGCACCGCCCTGGCTTCGGAGAAACTAAGGAAATTGATAATTTCACGGGCGCCGAACAGTGAGTCGAGAGGAACGACGACGGCTCCTAAAAAGTGGATAGAGAAATAGGAGATGACCCAGTTGACCGAATTCTCGCCGTAAAGTGCGATACGGTCTCCTGCCTTAAATCCCATCCTGGCGAGGTTCGATTCCAGCACGAGGCAGCTCCGGTATAAGTCCCGGAAGCTCACCCGTAAGTAGGCCCCTTCTTTATTTCTGTATATCAAGGCGATTTTATCGGGCTCTTTCTCGGCCCAGTGCCTTAGTCTCCGTGCAAGCATTAGCTGACTCCCGAAACCATAGTAATAATTTAATTTAGACGGCGTCAGGAATCCATTGGATCAGGGGATAGGGTAATAATATAGTAGCAGGGGACAAATTTATTGCCGGATTTACAATCATTAAGCGATCGCCTCGATTTCGTCCCGGTAAGACGTACGAGGGACACCCGCTCATCGACCGGTGCACGCCCTCGAAAGAGCGGAACTCCCGTATCCGGTACTCACTTTCGAACGTACTACAGGGAGTAAAAATGAATCCTGGAATACGGTAAATCTTGTACCCCCTCTGTGACGGATGCCCGTTCCGGCATGGGAATGGAGGGCATCCGCATTCAAGGTGTTCGTGATTAGCGCATCATTTGGCTGATTTTTCCAGGTGCCCGCCGAACTCGTAACGCATGGCCGAGAGCAGCCTGTTCTGGAATTCCGCATCGCCCCGTGAGCTGAACCGCGCATACAGCGCTGTGGACAGGACGGGTACGGGTACGGCCTCGTCGATTGCGGCCTTGATAGTCCAGCGCCCCTCGCCCGAGTCCGAAACGCGCCCGGCGAAATTGGAGAGAGCCGGGTCCTCGAACAACGCGGTCGCGGTCAGGTCCAGAAGCCAGGACGCTATGACGCTTCCGCGCCTCCACACCTCCGTGATGTCGGGGAGATTCAGGTCGTACTGGTAGTGCTCGGGGTCGCGAAGAGGCGTGGTCTCGGCGTCGATCTCGCTCTTCTGCTTGCCGATATTCGCGGCCTTGAGCACGCTAAGCCCTTCGGCGTAAGCGGCCATTATTCCGTACTCGATGCCGTTGTGGACCATCTTTACGAAGTGTCCTCCGCCGTTAGGACCGCAGTGAAGGTACCCCTGCTCCGACGTGCCGCCGGCCTTGTTCCTTCCCGGCGTGCGGGGAATGTCGCCCATCCCCGGCGCGAGTGTGGCGAATACGGGGTCCAAGTGCTTTACTATATCATCTTCCCCACCGATCATCATACAGTATCCGCGCTCGAGTCCCCATACGCCGCCGCTCGTTCCCACGTCCACGTAATGTATTCCTTTCGGAGCGAGATCCTTTGCCCGCCTTATATCGTCCACGTAATAGGAGTTGCCCCCGTCGATAAGGATGTCCCCCGGCTCGAGAAAGGGGACTATCTCGGAGATCATCTCGTCGACGACCGCCGCCGGGACCATCATCCAGATCACGCGGGGTTTCGCGAGCTTTTTCGTGAATTCCTGTAATGAGGAGGACCCGACTGCCTTTTCCTGAACGAGTCCCTCGACTGCTTTCTGCGACCTGTCGAAAACCACGCACTCATGGCCTCCCTTGATGAGCCGTCTCACCATATTTGCGCCCATTCGGCCTAGTCCAATCATCCCAAGCTGCATAATTGCCTCCGTATTGATATGAGATTCAGTTGTTCCGCATTAGAGTTTAGTGCACGTCTTGATTGATGACAAGCCTGTACGGTTCGGGTTCATCTAACGTTCATTTAGTGTCGTGATGACTGCCGGCCGGATGTCGATTGCGGAGAGAACGTTGACGATATGGGCTGCCGCGGCTGAGCCTTCAGACCTATGCCGGATATTCACGGTTACAAATCTGTGCACAAATGAAATATAAGCTTGGTTTTAATAAGTAAGGAGCTAGTCGGGTCGGAAACGGGGTTAAAGAGGGAGACTCGTCATCTCCCTCCTATATTTAGTTACCTGTTCTAGTCTACAACGAGAACCCAGCCGTAATTATTGCCTTCGATCTTCCCGGCCATGGTGACGTTCTCTCTTTGGGGCATCATTGATACCTTCATGAGGCCGTCCTGGAGACCCTGGAGGGTATAAACGGTCCCTTCCTTGGTCATTACGATGTGCTGGTGCGGGGGCAGGGTATTGCAAGGCCCCGTGGCGATAACGGGTGTAACGGTGCCTTTCTTGTAATCCGGTATCAAACAGATTACTGTTCCCGTAACCGACTGGCCCGGATCTGCCGCGAAGGACCCTGTCGTGAAGAAGCCCGCGCAAACCACTGCTATTACTAAACTAAATGCAAACATTTTTATTCTTTGCATCTTTAATACCTCCTTATTGGATTTTCTGTAACTCTGTATGTTTATACGCCGGATATTGGAAAAGGGATCTATTTTTTTAAGCTGCTGACGTTTTTTTCCAAAAAAGGGGCAATCCCGCTCATTTCTTTTGAAGGAAGCTTCTGGTGAGCTCTACGGTCTTCCTGTATGTGTTCAGAAAAGCTACACAGTCGGGGCATACTTCGAGGTGTTTTTCGAACTCGAGAGTCGTCTCCGGGTCGAGCTCCCCGCTCATAAACTCCAGCAGCAGACTAGTAGCATCCTTGCAGGTTTCGACGGTTTGTGATCTGGTTTTAGAGTTTGATCGTCCGGCCATTTTTCACCTTTTTAAATGGTTAGACGTGCCGTGGAGGGAATGGGATCCGCAAATTATGAGAACTTACGAAAACTCGTGATTTGATCTCGTTTTAACGGTGCTTCTGAAATACGCGTCTCCTGTGCAATGAAGTTATGAATTATTCGGCCTGATCGGATAGACGACTCTGTCCCGGCAAGCTAACGTATCCCCGGTTCTCCTGCGGAGGACAACAGGGCATTGGAGGATGTGGAGCGCACACACATTATCGACGTGCTCGAGGAGTCAGGCTGGGTCATTGACGGCAAGAGGGGCGCTGCCACGGTGCTCTAATATCAATCCGAATACGCTCAGGTCCCGCATGAAAAAACTCGGCATAGCGAAACCCGCGAGAACGAGCCGCGTTCTGTGACCCTGATCTCGTACGTCCCTTACCCTTTGTCGATCGTTTCGATATTTTTCTATTTCTGTCGAGGCTCGTATAAGCTCGGCCACGGTCCATGCCTGGGCTATACACCCCCTGGGCGTCATAGGTGCGTCACCGTCGAAGATTTCGCTCAGGCTTCCCACGCCGTGCGAGCGCATCTGTCCGAACATGGGCGTCAAATAGCCTTTGGCTGTTTCAGCATCCCCATACACCCTAAGATGCGCCAGAGCGAAATGCCCGAGGAGCCAGCCCCATACCGTGCCCTGGTGATAAGCCCCGTCTCTCGCTCTCGAGTCCCCTCCGTAATGCCCTATATAGTCGGGGTGATCGGGAGAGAGGCTCCTGAGACCGTGTGAAGTAAGGAGGCTCTCTGCGCAGGCCTCGACGACTTTCTTCTGCTTATCCGAAGAGAGTGGGCTCTCGGGAAGGGACACGGCGAACAGCTGATTCGGCCTTAAAGACGGGTCATTCCCGGAAGGGCCGTCGATCACGTCAAAGCAATAGCCGGCCTTTTCGTTCCAGAAGCGTGAAAAGCCGCTCAAGGCTTTGTCTGCAGCCGATTTGTACTTATTGTCGGGCTTGTCAAGAAACCCGGAGAACTTCGCCATCGAGCGGAGGGCATTATACCAGAGGGCGTTTACCTCGACCGGTTTGCCTATACGGGGCGTTACGACCCAGTCGCCCACCTTGGCGTCCATCCATGTGAGCTGTACCCCTGGCTTCTCCCGCGTAGAGCAGACCGTCTTTCGGATCGACCTTGATGTTATAACGGGTCCCCTTATTGTGCCAGTCGATTATTCCGTCGAGTACCGGGAATATTTCTCCGAGAAACGCTATGTCCTTCGTGTCTTCAATGTATGCGCGTATCGCCTCGAAGTACCAGAGCGTAGCATCGACCGTGTTGTATTCGGGCCTTTCACCCGCGTCCGGGAAACGGTTGGGGAGCATCCCCTGATCGACGTATGCCGAAAAGGTCTTGATAATCGACCTCGCTATCTCCGGCCGTCCCGTGGATATGGTCAGCCCCGGCAGGCTTATCATCGTATCCCTCCCCCAGTCCCCGAACCAGTGATAACCGGCTATGACGCTCTTACCGTCTTTATCCTGCTCGGAGGGCCTGCTCACTATGAATTGGTCCGCTGCGAGGGACAGCTGGTTGAGACCCGGGGCTATACCCTTATCGACGTTCTTTTGCCTGCTGCCGAATTGTTTGCCGATTTGCGTTTCATATTCTTTCCTCAGCGCGAGCGCCTTGTTCCCGTCGGTCTCGGGAGACTTGCTCTATGCTCGCTACGATAGTGAAAGATTCACCTTCCCCGAGTGTGCAGGTCAAATCCGCAGCGTGCAGGTGGTCTTCTATATGACCCAATCCCCTGTATTCTTCGAGCGCCAGGTTAAAGCCGTAGTACCAGTCGTTCGCCGCCTCCGCCTGCGCCTTGTCCGTAAGGATATAAAACGGCACGGCGCCGTCGTATGCCGTTATCCGTATACCCTTTTCGGCTTTTTCGACATTCATCCTCCATCCGCCCGCATGGGTCGAGCCGTGGTAGTCCCTGTAGTTCACGTACGCTTTTATGCTCATTGCGATAGGTCGCGAGGCCCGTTTTAGCTCGTATCTGATATAAGTGGTGTTACTCCCCCGAGCCATCCATATTCGTTTTTCAAGAAGGGCGTCCGCACAGGCGAATTCCCAGACCGGGATCGTGCCGTCGAGATAAAACCTTTCGATGTTTATATAACCATCGGGTCAACCGTGCCGTCTGCCCACCGGTTTGAGCTCGAGGGGATAATTCTTGCCGTCGTAAGAAGCCGTCTCGTCGAGTTTCGTTACGAGGAGGTTTCTGCCGAGCGGGGGCTTGAGCGCTGCGATCAGAAGCCCGTGATATCTACGCGTAAGCAGCCCCGCGACCGTACCGGAGGCGAACCCCCCTATACCGTTCGTCACGAGCCATTCCCTTTTTTCCGAGATTCCGGGTTCGCAGCAAATCTCCCTTCCGAATTCAATCGCCATGATCGAGTCTCCCTCTCGCAGCTGTCAGTTTACATTATGGATGACTGGTATGATCAAGTTAAGTGTGATCCCATCGTCCGGCTGTTTTTTTGTTCCCCTGCTCCGGAGACGGTGAATATTCGGAGGTTTGCTGAATGAGCTTGGCCACGAGCCCCGTCCAGCCCGTCTGGTGGCTGGCGCCCACTCCCGCGCCGTTGTCTCCGTGGAAATATTCGTGGAACGGTATGCAGTCACTCCACCCGGGGTCCGTTTGAAACTTCTCGGTCCCGCCGAAAACGGGTCTCCTTCCCTTATCGTCCTTGAGGAAGATGCGTGTAAGCCTGCGGGAAATCTCGCCGGCAACCTCCCAGAGCGACAAGTAGATGCCGGAGCCGGTCGGGCACTCGACCTTAAAGTCGTCCCCCAGGTAGTAGTGGAATTTCTGAAGGGATTCTATTATCAGGTAGTTCACCGGGAACCATATCGGGCCCCGCCAGTTGGAGTTTCCGCCGAAGAGGCCGCTCGTCGATTCCGCGGGCTCGTAATCGACCCTGTATTCGTGCCCGTTCACCTGAAACCTGTAAGGGTTTTCTTTATGGTACCTCGAAAGCGCGCGGATGCCGTAGGGACTCAGAAACTCCGATTCATCGAGCATCTTACTCAGCACCCTCCTGAGCTTGTCCTTGTCCACGATCGAGAGGAGCCTTCTTTCGCGCATCCCTATTGTTTTCATGCAGGCGACGTTTTCCCTCAAATCCGGACGGTTTTCTATGAACCAGGCGAGCCTCCCGTTAAAACCCTTCAGGCTGTCGAGCACTTCGGGCTCGAGCGTCTGGATCGCGAACAGGGGTATAAGACCCACCATGGATCGTACTTTCATCGGCAGGTGCTTGCCGTCGGGAAAGTGGAGCACGTCGTAGTAAAAGCCGTCCTCTTCGTTCCAGAGGCCGTCCATATCGCCGCCCAGCAGATTCATGGCCTTTGCGATATAAAGAAAGTGCTCGTAGAATTTACTCGCTATGTCCTCGTAGCTCGGATTTTCTTTCGCGAGCTCGAGCGCGATGGCGAGCATGTTCAGGCAGTACATGCCCATCCAGCTCGTACCGTCGGCCTGTTCGATATGACCCCCCGTCGGGAGCTGTGCGCTCCTGTCGAAGACCCCTATATTGTCGAGCCCGAGAAAGCCTCCTTCGAATACGTTTCTCCCTTCCCTGTCCTTCCTGTTCACCCACCAGGTAAAGTTGAGGAGGAGCTTCTGGAAGACGCTCTCGAGGAAGCGGATGTCCTTTCTGCCGTACATTTTCTTTTCTATATTGTAGACCCTCCAGGCCGCCCAGGCATGTACCGGCGGGTTCACGTCGCCGAAAGCCCATTCGTAGGCGGGGATCTGTCCGTTCGGATGCATGTACCATTCCCGGGTGAGCAGGGTAAGCTGGCGCTTGGCGAATTCGGGGTCGATAATCGCGAGGGGTATCGTATGGAATGCCAGGTCCCAGGCCGCGAACCACGGGTATTCCCATTTGTCCGGCATCGAAAGTATGTCGTCGTTATAGAGGTGCGTCCATTCACGGTTCCTGCCGTTCCTCCGTTCGTCGGGAGGGGAGGGGTGATTGGGGTCTCCCTTGAGCCAGTCCTCTATGACATAGTAATAGAACTGCTTCGTCCATAGCATCCCCGCGAATGCCTGTCTCTGAACTGCCTTAATCTCTTCGCTTGCGTTGAAAGGGTTGATCCGCTCGTAGAACTCGTCCGCCTCCTGCTTACAGTCTTTGAATACCTTCTCAAACTCCGGGCCGAAAGGCGAGGCGAGCTTGTTCGAATCGGCGAGGCGGAGCCTGATTATTTTTGTCCCGCCCCCCGGGATCTCGAGAGCGTAATGTGCGGACATTTTTGTGCCTGTCCCGGCCGGGTTTACCGCCTCTTTTTTCCCATCCACTATATAGTCGTTGATGCCGTCTTTGACATAAGGTGAGGCGTTTTTGATTCCAAAGAGCTTCTCCGTATTGGTTTCGTTTTCGGTGAAGAGGATCTCGTCAGGGTTTTCTATATACAGCCATCTGTTTCCCAGGGTAGGATGATTGGCCTCTACGCGATTCCGGCCCTTATCGGGCACGGCCTTGCTCAGAGACGGCTTCGCCCCCCCGTTCCACGACCAGGTGTTCCGGAACCAGAGTGTCGGCAGCAGGTGGAGCGGAGCGGTTTCGGGGCCCCTGTTAACCGCCGTTATCTTGATGAGCACATCGTCTGAAGACGCCTTCGAATATTCGATTATGATATCGAAATAGCGGTTATCGTCGAAAACCCCCGTATCGATAAGCTCGAATTCGAGATCGTGTTTGCCCCTCCTCTTGTTCTCATCGACAAGCTTCGAGTAAGGAAATGCCTCCTGGGGGTATTTGTATAGATATTTCATATACGAATGAGAGGGCGTATTGTCCAGATAATAGTAGTATTCCTTTACGTCTTCCCCGTGGTTCCCTTCGCTGCCGGTAAGTCCGAATACCCTCTCTTTCAGGATGCCGTCTTTGCCGTTCCAGAGTGCAAGAGCCAGGCATAGCCTCTGGTGGTTGTCCGATATCCCCCCGATACCGTCCTCGCCCCACCTGTATGCCCTCGAGCGGGCGTGCTCGTGCGAGAAATAATCCCACGCGGCTCCGTAGGGGCTGTAATCCTCTCTCACTGTCCCCCACTGCCTCTCGCTCAGGTATGGTCCCCAACGTCTCCAGTGCGCTTTTTTGTTTCTGTCCTCTTCAAGCTTCATTTCTTCCTTTGTCATTATTTCGCTCCTTATGGTTGTGACGGTAGAAATCGTAAATTTTTCACTATCCGATCATGTCGAGTACCGTCTCCTCGAGAGTACGGCTCAGGCGGGGTTCGGACCGCTCGCGGATCAGGGCCGCTCCGCGTTCACGCCGTGCAGCTTTATCCTCCTCCGGAAACGATACGATCATCACGACCTTATCCGTGAGTCTCCCGGAGGTCTCATCTTGAAGACGACTTCAGAAATATGAGCAGGTCCGACTCCCTTCCCTCGACCGCGGCGCCTGACGGGTTGAGCCTGTATCCGAGTCCCAACTGTTCTGCGAGAATAGCTATGGACATTACGCAATCGCCGAGGCTGAAGGGTGCTTCAAACTCCACAGGGTATAGGGTGATTTTAAGAAAGCCCATGAGATCGCCTCTTTTATCAAGATATATTTTTGCGGACATTTGTTAAGAATTATTTAATCTTTTTCATCTCTGCTTTTATTATTGCCTCGGCCTCGAGCCAGTGCTCGAAGTCCTTCCCGTGTTCCCTTCCCCTCTCTTCGTATATTTCATAAGCCTTTTTGGCTATGGCGTCCCTGATAGCTCCATCACTCTTTTTCGCTCTCTTTCCGGCCGCTGCCGGTTTTGCTTTTTTAGTATCGGGCATTCTGAAATTCCTCCTCTATCAACGTATATCAGGTTATTTAACCGGCAGCTCTCGACTCGACGTAGGCGCATCCTGGGCACGTGTGTATTTCATCGACAACCCCCCCGAATACGGCATCGGGTTTACGGCTCACTTCGGCCGCCTCGTAGCTGATTTTCTCGGCATGGTTGTTCATCTCGGCTCCGCACCGGGGACATATCATCTTTTTCTTAGGCATAATAGCTCCTTACCAGTTATCTCACTCAATAAAGAGTGTGAGGATTTATTTATTGACAGGATTATGATAGCTCCACGTTCTCGCGCCCATACCTCAGCACCTTTGCCATCCATACGAGCTCTTTTATGAATTTTTCGGCTCGCTTCACGTACGCCTCATCGAGGAGCTTCCCTTTCTCGTCAAAGGCGTTCTGGACGGCCGAGAAATTGACATCCCAGAAAATAGCGACGAGCCCCAGCTCCCTCATCACGGGAAGGAGATTCTCTATAACCCTCGTACCGCCGAAGGGGCCCGCCGAGACGCCGCAGATGCCCACCGCTTTATGTATATATTCCTTGAGGTTGGTATCGAGGGCGTGTTTCAGGGATCCCGGATAGCCGTGGTTGTATTCAGGGGTGACGATGACGAAAGCGTCCGCCTTCATCGCGGTTTCCGAGAAGCCTGCGTCTTTAATATGCTCGCCCGCGTCGTCGGTCGGGAAGGGGATATTCCGGATATCGATGAGCGCTGTCTCGACATTCTCCTGCTTTGCGATCTCGCGGGCCATAAAATTCGCTACGTGCTCGCTCATGCGCCCCTTTCTCGTCGTTCCCAGTATTACGGGGATAAATATTGGTCTCCCTGATTCCATTTCCTGCTCCTTATATCGCAGTTATTTTTCTATGACCTGCATAACGTGACCGTCGGGGTCCCTCGCGAGGAAACCTTTTTTAAAGCCGAGCTCTCCGCCGGGCACCTCTACTGCGCCCGTCGATACCACTGTGTACCCGTCCTCTCTTAAGCCCTCCGCGAGCCCGGTCGAATCATCCGTCTCGAGGGTCGTCTGCCAGTGTATTACGTCGTTCGCCTTTTCGTCAGCGGGCAAAGGGCGTCCGTCACCGGGCGCCAGGTATTCGAGGAACTCTATGCCGGGCCCTTCCGGGGACTTTAATGACGTAATGCGGAGCACGGCGCCGAAAACGTTATTGAGGTGCTCCTGTTCGGTCCCGTGATTCAGGCTCTCGCCCGCGACCTTCATGCCCAGCTCGTCCCTGTAGAACTCGAGGCTTTCCTCCGTATCGTCAACCACTATCGCGGTATGGTCGATACCGAGGAACAGTTTATCATCATTCCCCTGCCATTTGGAATTCCCCTTTCCGGGGGGGAAATAAATTATTTCGAGGAAGTGGCCGTCGGGGTCCCTGAAGTAAAATGCCCTTATCCCGGCTGCCGCCTTATTCCAGGCGGGGATTGTTTGAGGCGCTGTTGAGGCGTACCTGACTTTGCTCGTCCGCAGGCGCTCGAAGGCCTTATCCATGTCGCTCACGACTATCGCTATGTGCTGGAACCACCGGTCGTTGCTTCTCGTATCCTCCGGGAAAGGCTTCCCTTTCGAGCTTCGCGTGAGCGGGGATTATCGCGTTTATACGGGGATCGACTCTCTCTATATTGTTTTCGGAGACCGGAGACGCTTCCTGCCCGAAGGAGTGTAGGCCGGGTGGAGAAAATAAGGCCGCTGCGGATAACGTCACGGTTATCAGCAGCAGCCCTGAAGCGATTTTCAATCCTGACCTCTCCGGGCGAGGCATGCTTATTCGAATATCACAATAAATTCTTCGTAGCCTTCCTTCTTAAGATCCTCTTTCGGTATGAAGCGGAGCGATGCGGAGTTAATGCAGTACCTCAAGCCTGTCGGAGCGGGGCCATCGTCGAATACATGTCCGAGATGGGAATCTCCTTCCTTGCTCCTGACTTCCATTCTGGTCATCAGCATGCCATTGTCTGTGACCTCGACGATATTTTCGGCTGCAAGCGGTTTGGTGAAGCTCGGCCACCCGGTGCCTGAGTCGAACTTATCCTTCGAGCTGAAGAGCGGCTCGCCCGATACTATATCGACGTATATACCATCCTTGTGGTTGTCCCAGTATTCGTTATTGAACGGGCTTTCCGTTCCGCTTTCCTGTGTGACTTGATACTGCATCGGAGTGAGCTTCTTTTTTAATTCCGCTTTGGGAGGCTTTACGAAGTCGTCACCGGTATTTCCCGGGTTGCCGGGTTGATCATCGGTACCGTTATTGGCCGCGATTGCACTCCCGGTCCCGACACGGCTCTCCTCTACGCGCATAATCCTGTCAATGTCGAGCCAGTTGAGTGCGGCGAAAACCGCGATAATTACCGCTACTGCCACTACCGTCATTTTAATCATTTCATTACCCTCTCCATATTGGTTTATACATCTTAACCTATCTATACGGAAAACGTGCGCGTTTGGATCTCCGATCAGCACTATGAATTTCCGGAAGAATGAGAGCTATATTTTTCCGGATACGGTTTTCGGAGAAAGCTTTCCCGTGAGCGTATATAAGGGGAGAAGGAGCGCATAAACGATAAGGAGAGAGGAACTTGGGCCACATCTCGAAGAGCGCAGGCGCGAGCTGGATGTTCGACGCATGCTGCGGCAGGTCCGACGTCTTGAGCTCGAATATGAGGAGCGTCATGACGATCGCGAATATGCCGTCGCTCAGAGCCTCGATTCTGTTCTTGCCTAATTCAAAGGGTTTGGCCTGGGTATTCATGGGTATTACTCCTTCCTGTAAGTGCAATCTTCTGCGGGAATACATATTATTCTTCCCATGCCGTGCTTGAGTGGGCCCGGCTACGCGGTCTTACGGGCGAGGTCCCCTTTCTTGAGGTTCCATTCGGTCTTAACGCCTATATTCTCGAGTGTCGAAAGCACGCGTCCGGGTTCGCCGAGGTCGCTCCACTGGACGTCTCTTACAGCGAACGCCAGGAGGCTCCCGGTGGAGACCTCGAGGACCCTTTGCGAGAAGTTGGCCGGGGTCAGTTTTTCATACACGTAATCGATCGCGTCGCTCTCTCCGGGGGCGCCTATCATGTCGGACGCTCTAATGAAGTCATGATAGAGAGTGGGAATAGACCCGCGTATCATACCCAGGAAAGCGGAAACTTTTCCCGTCATAACGAAGCTGTTCCAGAGGCAGCCTTTATCGAGGAGCTCGGCCGCTCTGGGTTTGTCGGGTTTTTCCCAGAAGCGCTTGACTGGCATCAGAGAGCCCGGACCGGGTCTCCGGCTTGAGGGTAGGGCTCGATCCAGCCGTATTCCGTTTCTGCCGAGCCCGGCATAATTCCCAGCAGCGCGATCATTTCCGGCTGCCGTTCGACACCTTCAAAAACAGCTTCGACCTGCTTCATGAATATCTCGTCATCCGACAGGTAATGGTCGGACGGGAAGAACGTAACGGACGCTTCGGGATCGACCTTAGCTATCCGGAGCAGGCTGTATAAGATCGCCGGGGCCGTGCCGAGGTTGGCGGGCTGTTCCGCGAACCGGCTCCGGTCGAATTTATCGTAGAGATAGTTATAAAACCTTTCGTGGGTCCTTGTGACGGACAGGAGTATGTTGTTCCGGGGAATTCCCATCTCGACGCGTTTCACGGTCCTTTCGAGAAGGGACTCATCACCCAGGATACGGCAGAATTGCTTCGGCCTCTCATCGCCCGATATTATTCTGGTTAAGGAGCGGAGCCGAGTGCCGTCGCCTCCGGCCAAAATAACCCCCCACCTGTGAAGCTCGGATTCTTCTCTGATGTCTTTTTCGACCTCAATCCCGATTCTATGGGTATTCCTGGAGTGCTTTCTCATGAGTATATCCTTATGGTCCGGTTTCTTTTTTTTGCCTAATTATAATGCGCATTTGCCCCCTGTATACCGAGGCGCATCATATAGAGCCCGCTCCGGGCGCAGAGAAAGAGTGTTTTGCCGTCCTCCCCTCCCCAGGCCATGTTGTGTACGTGTTTGGGAGCGATAATGGTCCCTATATGCTTTCCTCCGGCTGAAATCACCCAGAGCCCGCCGGGGCCCGAGACATAGAGGTTCCCCCTGGAATCGACCTTTATACCGTCTATCGCGTCCTCTCCGGGCGCGCCGGTCATATCGAAGAACCTTTCTCCGTCCGACAGTGTGCCGTCTTCCATAACTTCATAACGCATCACGACCTTGTTTTCGGGGTCCCAGTTGCCTACGTACAGGTACTTTTCATCGGGCGAGAATGCTATTCCGTTCGGCCCCTTTAACTCCTTGTTCAATAAGACGACTTCACCGCCGGGAGAGATTCGGTACACGCCGCTCCAGGGGATTTCTTTATCGGTTCCGTCCACCCCGACGCGGAGCACCCTGACCAGAACTCCGCGCCCGTCAGGTATTTCGCTTATTTTCGGCTTCGGGAGCTCGGCAAGGTGTACGCTGCCCGGCTTACCCGGAATGACTGCTATCGCTTTCATGACTCGGCTCTCCCTGGTTCTGAAGTTGCCAAGTTAGACGAAGGGACAGCGGGGATGGATTTACGGCATAGTTATACGAATCCTGTCGTTAGCGGCGGGCGGGTGTAGCAGGGCAGGGGGAGTCTCAAACTCTTTTTTCCAGGAGTATCTTCGAAGGCTTCGGGACCTTTTTCAATTTTATCCCGAACTTGTCGACGATGTTCTTATGAATGTATTCTACGGCTTCCTCGACCGAATCCGTGAACACAAGGAACCCGAGGTCGTTCTCGTCGATCGTTTGCTCGATGACCATTAAATCGAGAAAATCCATGAGGGGCTTGAAGTAATCCCTGCCCAGGAGGATTATCGGAAAGTTGTAGATCTTCTTTGTCTGGATCAGGGTCAGCGTTTCGAATAGCTCGTCCATAGTACCGGCGCCGCCCGGCAGCACGACGAACGCATAAGAGTATTTTAACATCATCAGTTTCCTGATGAAGAAATACTTGAAAGTAACCATGATGTCGAGGTAGGGGTTCGGCTTCTGCTCCATCGGGAGCTTGATGTTGCATCCTATGGATCTCCCGCCCGCTTCCTTCGCCCCTCTGTTGGCGGCTTCCATGATACCGGGGCCGCCGCCGGTCATCACCGCGAAACCCATGTTCGCGAGCTCGTATCCCATCTTCCGCGCGAGCTCGTACTTGGGGTTCCCTTCCTTCGTTCTCGCCGATCCGAAGACGGTTACAACGGGGCCCACAAAATGGAGTATCCTGAAACCCTTCAGGAACTCCCTCAATACACGGAAGAGGAACCAGAGCTCCCGGAGCCTCGAGTGAGGGCCTTCGATGAACTGCATCTCCTCAGTTTTTGGCTTGGTGCTTTTCTCTCTGTAGAAGAAGTTTTTCAGGTCTTTTAGCAATTTCGTTCTATTCGGGCTGATTTGCTAACGGCACAGTCTCACAAAACTGCCGTATATCCTTTAAATACCTCAAATCAACGGATGATGTCAATAGATCCCGAGGCATATTTATATATATTCGAAACCCGCTCACCTATACACTCAATAGACGGTTTTGTCAGGCGCATTTCCGGGTTCGATGATAAAGCCGTTAATGATCGCCGTTACGTATTCCTTTCCCTCTTTACCGTCGTACTCGCCGCCTTCGGCCAGTCTGTCCGAGTAGTCGAAGAGGTACTCGTAGAGCTTTCTGTCCTGATACGTATTATTCAATCTGAGGGTCGGGTTCGCTGTAATGGCGTCTTCCCACGCCTCTCTGACATCCGCCCAAAATGGAGCCGTCCGCTCCCAGTATTCCTTAGCCGCGGTGTCGTTGAAGTCCGATAGCCTTTCGTACCTGTCGAGTCCGATCTCCTTTGCGAGGTAGGGATCGTTTCCGAGCTCTTTGCCTTTCTCATCCACGACCATTTTGAGGTTGTCCTGCTCGTGCACCCACCCGCCCGGAGTGATCGTAATGCGGTTCACTCCCGAGAGCACGTTATAATCGTCCCTGACGCTGAATTCCCGCCTCGGGAGGGGACGCCATGTGACGGGGCTCGTCCAGCTCGAATAATTACCGTCATATACCCATTCCCCGAGCGCCTCGTATCTGGGCGTGTCGTCAACCTGATACACGGCCTGGGACCACTTTCCCGAAGCCTCGCCCGCGGGGACCCGGACGGTCTGCCATGTGTTATTGCCTCGATATTCGAGTATCTCAACGTCCTCGTAAGTCCAGTCCTGACGCCAGTGCTTGGTGACCGCCGGGCCCTCTACGTTCCCGCCCTCGTCGAGGAAATACATGACGAGTATATGCTGGAGGCTTATAAAATTGCCCCTGTCCTCGATCACCTTTATATATTCCGTCGCCCAGGATTGGTAGGGACGGTCAACTTTGTATCCGGTACGTAGCGGTATCGTCTCGATGAAGTTAAAAGTGACCCTGTATATTCCGGCCATGGAAAGGATAGCGCGCCTGTCACGCTCAAACTTCGTAATTCCCGGTTCCTGAATAGCGAGCAAGCCGGGGTTGGGAGACTTGTCGAGGGTTACAGGGGCGCCCGTGGTCACGCCCCCTCTCGGCTTCATGGAGCCGCTCTCGGAGTATGACCAGCTGAATGTGAATTGCTCCTCCTCCGGCGGATTTTGTTGAACGGCAGTCTTAGCAGCGCAGCCGCTTATAAGGGTCAGGCAAATGAGCGCCGGCAGGAGCATTCTGGTCATTACGTTTCTCTCTCTCATAAATAGACCGCCATTTAGCGGTATATATGGACTTTTCATGCGCGTTTCAAGCAATTGAAAACATTTAAAGATTACCCAAATCGAAGAAAGATTCGAGTTGACGCCTGATTTTCGTAAACATCCGGGGAAGATAATTTTCATGATAAATATTATCCGGATCCCGGGAATTTGCCCCGGCACGGGGCCGCGGAATCGATTCGGCAGTATATTTTGTACTAAGTAACGTAAAGAAATCCTGCGGAATGACCGTTTAAAGGAGAAAACTATGGGCTTTCGGAATTATTCACTGGTTTTGTTTTCAATATTGATAATTTCTGCCTCCTCCGGGCCGCAGCTAGCGCGAGCGCGGAGGTGCTCTGCGCCAACAAACAAAGCGGAGTCGTCAGGATACGTCCCGAGGGGTGCGAGTCCAATGAGAGGGTCGTCGACCTGAGCGGCGTCGCCCAGGCCCCGAGGTTAAAGCCGTCCCGCTGGAGATGGCTCGGAGAGGGGGAGGGGACTTACTGGTACGTGCCCAATGCTAACCTGCCCGCCGTAGAATGGGACTCGTCCGACCCCCAGAACTATTCACCAATTTTGGACCAGACCGTCTGGCATATAGAGAATTACGAGGGCGGATATTTCTTCGGCACCGTAGTCGCACAGATCGGAGTGCATCCGCCGCAGTGTCAGTATCTGATAGGCTCCGTTACCCCGAACGGGACTGTTTATATCACCTTCAATTCTCTCGCCGTCCGTACCCGTGGGCTCGCCTTCGCTAACGACCGGCGTGGGGAAAATGGTGCTTAAGGGAAACGACTGGACGTTCAACATGCAGATGGCTTCGGGCTCCTCTTCGAACCAGGTCACGCACTGGGCGTTTATGCTCGAATGCACGCCCGACGAGGAGTGCTGGACGGATTTGCCGGGAGTACAGCAAGGCCTGCCTGAATTCCTTTCCAATTGTACTTCTGAATAGGGCATACCCGGATTTAAGAACCGCTGCGGAGATCTGGAGAAGTGGGCGATTCTGCAGGACCGGCCGGTCACGTCTTTGCCGCCGGTAATCCTCCTCCGGGCCTTGTTTCGTGTAACGGGATGTATTGCCATCCCGGGCTTATGGCCTCGAAATAAAATCGAGGTTGACGCCGGGATTTAAATAAGTTAAAATACAGTTAAGGTTGCAGTAGTTCTTGTCAAATGTAAGATTACCATCTGAAAACGATTTTGAACCACTTGCATAACCCAATTTAAAACAGGAGGTAGTACCTTAATGGCAGAACGTAAAATTGGCACTGTAAAGTGGTTCAATTCTACAAAAGGTTTCGGTTTCATTGAAGTCGAGAACGGCGATGACGTTTTCGTTCACTACAGTGAAATAAAGGCGACCGGTTTCCGCACTCTGGAAGAAGGTCAGCGAGTAGAGTTCACCGTTGTAAAGGGACAGAAAGGTCCCCAGGCTCAGAACGTAGTACTGGCTTAACGGTAAAAAAAATAGTGAGCCGGGTACTCCGGCTCACTACTCTTTTAGTATTCACCCTTACTCAAACGCCCTTATACTCCCGATCTTATACTTCTGGTTTCCGGTGATTTGATCGAATTCGACGCGGCTGTTTACGTTGGGTATTTCGGGCTTGAAGGCAAAGTTCGTGATCGGCTTGCCGAAGACCCAGTCTTTTATTAAAGCGATGAACTGGGGTGATTCCGCCATATTCTTATACGTAATCACGAGCTTCCTCGGGACCGGACGTTTACCGTCTTCGATCCATATCTGCCAGTCTATGTCCTTTTCGACGAATACCAGATGGTGGCAGTTAGCACCCATCACCTTGCTTTTGCCGAAATATGCGCCTGAAATTACGTTGGCCGTCATGACTTTGTACGTGTCAATAAAAAGGAACTCGCTCAGGGCAGGGGTAAACTGATATTCCTCTTTCAGCTTGTTGAGGGCCTGGTCCACGGTAGACGGGAGCGTCGCGAGTGAAAAGTCGTTGAGCGGCACTTCGAGGAGCGTCGCCTGCCCCGCGTCATACCAGAGCTTATATCCCCCCAGGTCGGATACATAGCCTGTGTAGAATTTGTCCGGCTTCTTCAGGTATACCGTTTCTTCCGCATTGTATTGAATCTTCTGCTTTGATTCAAGCACGTCGTCGAACATCATATCCGCCTTGTATGTATATTCGAATTGACTGCCCATGTAATAGCTCATGTCCTGGAGAATGCCCGCAGCCTTCGGGTCTATATTGGGATTTACATCCTGGGCAAAGGCTTTATTATTCGGTAAAAATGAGCCGTAGCTTGCGAATAACACGGTGATGAGTATCGAGAGTGAGATTGGACTCAGCTTCTTTAGTAAAAATTGTGCAGTTCTGATCATATTACCCCTCCTTTGTCTTTATGGTAAGCCCGTATTTTATCTTTGTAAAGCCTCCGGGTATCGAATTGGAATTTATACATTATCATAATTCGTTCGCTGATTTCAACATGCGGGCGTTCGGTCCGGACGGGAGACAGACTATCCTGGTGTTACGAATTTTCTATTCGGCGTAGTGACTTAAACCTCCGGATACGGTGTATGCCATGAATCCATTGACCCGGCTGTATTGACATAAAATTGAAAGAGACCAATAATTTGGAAAATGTTTAATCAGTGCCGGAGGCAATCCGCGATCGAGACGGACGGCAAGGGATTAATTTCGATAATTCAATGTCATAAGGAGATGCGTGATATGAACTTTTTACGTGCTGCCGCATTGCTGTTGTTTACCGCCCAGTTTTTCTTTATCCCGCGATCGTATGCCGGATTCAGCTTCGTGCCGAACGATTTGATGACTACACCTTACGGTCCTGCATACGCCGACATACTACTCGAATCGACTAACTTTCTTCCGTGCCAGGGCGGCCCGTTCGCCCTCTGCTATTACTCCGGCCCCGAACCGGAATCCTGCGAGCTTATCGGGGACGGCACGTTCGCGAACTGCAAGTGTTTCGAGATCGCGTACGGAAAATATTTCGTCGATATAAACGCTATACTCGATCTGAACGTATATCTCGAGACGGTGGACGTGTGCGGCTCGGACGGAAGCGGATGTCAGGATACGAACTCGGCCCCCGTATGCGCCTCCATTAACAGCGGGAACTTTATACCCGGCTCTGACACAGTATCCGTGTTCAGCTTCGACTGCGTTCCCGAGGAGGGAATAGGCGATACGAACTGCCCGCAATCCCCCTATGCGGGATGCATGACGGCCCCGTGTTTCAGGACGGGGGAAGAAGGAATAGTCGAATGCACGTGTCCGACATACGACGGCCCATATCAGGTTGGACTCAATGACCAGGCATGCACCCTGGGCGACGACCTCGTATGGTCCGCCGCGTACAACCCCAACCTAACCGGCACTACCCCGGTCCCTCCGCCCGGAGGCTGCATTCCGGACGTCCCGGAATCGCTCGGAGGGTGTCCGCTGATCACCCCGGATATTCCGCCGCCTCCTCCGGACGTGGACTGCGGCGAGGTATGCGAGGAATATAATGGTTGTGTGACTTCTAATGATGTTCAATCCGGGTATGTCTGCGACGCCACATTATGCACGTCACGCTGCAACGACAGAAACCTCGTCGGGGAAGCGTGCTCGGGGCTTCAGGGCTGCGAGATATCTGAGATCGTGAAGCTCGAGTCCGAGGTCGGGTGCAGCTGCTGCGCGAGCCAGATTTGCGGGTGCGAGGCGAGCAGCACGACCGAGAATGCGGTGTTCGATCTTAATAAGAGGCAGCGGGAGAAGGACATCACCCCTCAGTGCGACATAAACGGCACCCTATGCGGGGAGAGGAAGCACAATGGCGGAGGCTCGAGCTGCGCTCTCGCCGCTCAGGGCGCGGATGACAGCTTCAATATACTGCTGATCCTGCCGGCCCTGGCGTTTACCATATTGTTAAGGAGAAGGAAGCGTCGTTAACCGGCATTATGCCCGGATGAATGGTAGGATACATAACATGAGAAATCTATTTGTTGCTCTGTCGCTCATCGTGGTACTTGCAGCCGCGGGTATTTACTTGAGCGCTCAACCCGTTAAGTGCGACGACTGTAATCAGGGGGAGAAATGCAACACTTCCTTTGACTGCGGGGAGATCGGGGTCTGCTATTGCCAGTATACATTCGAGGAAGAGGACGGAGAAGGGACATGCTTTTTTGAATAGGGCCGGCTTATTTGAGATCTGTGCTCGTTCGTTGAGCATTCAACGAGCTTCTTCGTTTGCTACCTGCACCCCTTTCTCAAGTCTCCTAACGATGAGGCGAAATCCCTCAACGCCGGAGGGACGTCAATACTGAGTAGCATTATGTCTATAGGCTCCAGTTCCTGCTGGTAGGCATTGAAGGTATCCCCGCTGTCAAAAACGAGAGCGCTGCCGGATGCGTCGAAAGCCTGGATAGCCTCGCCCGCCGGCCTGGCGTAGGCTACGAAGGATTTCAGGTTTTTAACGTCCGCTTCTGACCCGACTATACCGCTGCTCGTGTTACCGGACGTCAGCTGCAGCTGATCGCCCAGAACGGATTTGACTCCAGCCCTGTCCATCACAAGAATTACGAGCCCCCCGCCGCTTTCATTGAACGAGTCCAGGTTCGCGATCTGGAAAAATATTGGGGGAGCCAGCTTCCCGGAATCCGCATGGCGGCACCCGAGGAGACCCGTGCCCGCAAAATCGTCCCTGCCGGAAACCGGCTGGATAGACGGAATGACCAGATAGCATTCGGCGCTGCATACAGCGTTCCTGGGAATGGAGGTCTCCGGGTCTTTTTTCGCATCAGCCGAAATTTCGTTAATCAATTTAGAGGAATTGTCGGATATGGTCTGAACGGGTGTTTTTACATTGAAGCCTTCTGTCTGTGCGTGTGATAAAGCCCCGGCATATGCAGCGGATAAAGCGGCGGATATTATCAGGATTGCGATATTTCTCATTGGCTCGGTCTCCGGGGATATACATTCTCAGAATTTCAGCGAATGATTATCCTATACGAGAAAAATTAAGGAACAGTTAATGCAGTGTTAATATATCGTTAGCGCTTCATATAGTTTTTAAGCGGGAGCGCCTCCTAAGTCTCCGGGATGTATCTGTATACCCCCCGGAGTTTAGAAGCAGGTCTGCGGATCTTATATCAAATGATAGATGAGCATGAAGACATAGCGGAGGTTTTTCACCTTATCCTTCACTTCATGCGTGTCGCTCATAGTCCTTACCTGAAGCTCGAGGAAGCTGTTGTAGTGTCTGGCGACAATACTGAATTCATTAAAGTCTATTCTTATGGGGTCATGGATCATCAGGGGGCGGACGTTCAGCTTGGCGCTCTCCACGATGATGTCGTCCCCGTCAACGTGCGCATGGAACCAGCGCTCGGAATCGGGCAGGGGCAGCTCGATCCCCGTTCCGATTTTTGATCTCAGGAGCTCCCATTCTTCCTTTTTGGAATCGCTGAATTCAATCTTTCTATCGAATAGCACTATTCTGTACCTCCTTTATCGTATTCCGATGTGTAGAGAATTTAACAGGTTTTTAAGGAATTACTACTATGTCGAGTTCCTTCACCCTGTTTCTTCGCCGGCCAGGAGACTGTCCGGGGAGAACGCGGTTACTCGTCATCCACTATGGGCGTATCCTGGTTAACGACAGGGTCCGGTTCGTTTACGACGGCTTCGGGCTCATCGACGGCGGGCCCGGGCTCGTCCTCTACGGCCTCGCTGTCGCCGGCTCCGGGTTCGTTTACCACATTTACATCCTGGTTAATTACCGGCTCATCAACGACCTCGGGCTCAGGGTCTATGATGTAAGGCTCTGTCTGGTCGATGGGGGGATCGGGCTCTGTGATAACGCTGTCCGGTGACAGCGCCGGGTCATCGATATCGCCCGGCTCCGGCGCCTGAGGAGTATCCGGCATCGGGGGTACCATGTCATCGTCGTCGTATTGTATGAGGGGTGTCTCCTTTGCGGAGGAAAATGCTGACGCATTGGCTATACCGGCGCTCGCGATTATGGCGGTAAGGCCGATGACGGCCAACAACGTTAATAGATTACTTGCCGATAACCTTCTGTGTTTATTGTCTTTCATGCTTTCTCTCCTGTTGCCCTATTTAGTTGTTATATTTACCTTTTGCAAGATTGTCAATAGGGCATTGTCATACATCTGAATCAAATCTATCGCATACCATCACACGATTGAATCCGGAATTCCTAGCGTACAAGAGGCGCGGGCCGGTTGACGAGCGGGGCTGATTGTCGTACCAGGGGCGCGGGCTGATTTACGAGGGGGGCCGATTGACGCACCAGGGGCGCGGGCCTGTTGACGAGCGGCGCCGGCTGGCGCACCAGGGGTGCGGGCTGATCGACTAGCGGTGCCGGTTGTTCAACCAGCGGCGGGTTCTGATCGACAAGGGGGTACGATTGCTCGACGAGAGGCGCCGGATGGTCGAGAAGGGGATCGGGCATATCTACAAGCGGTGCGGGCTGATCGACTAGCGGGTCGGTTTGTTCAACAAGAGGCGATTGATCGTCCGATATGAATTCATCCCCTTGAGGGTTATACTCCTGTATTTCTTCGTCCGGATAATATTCGGATCCATCCCCATACTGCCCGGGCTCCGTAAAATAAGGCTCGGCTTCGTCAATAGCCGGGCCTTCGGACGGAGTAGCGGTGTCATTTTCGTCATATTGAATAAGGGGTCGTTCGGATACAGTGGAAGAACCTGCCCCGGATGCCTGGGTGTAAAATGGGGATAAAGTGAGCAGGACTATCGCTGCCGTCTTGAGCACAGGACGAAAAATTGACGATACTCCTTGTCCTGATCCTTTAATTATATCTCTCATCACGAAGTATTATTGTTTTCCGGGTTTATCGCCGGGCGTTTCGTTCAGTCTCTGACGGGTGTCGCCGATAAGACCTCGATATCGCTTAAATCGTAATTCTGGTTGCCCGCGCCCATCGTTTGTCCGCCTTTTAAATAGGTCATCTTGCTCTTCGGGGGCAGGGTGACCGGGAGCATTCCGGTCGATGTGGCGATGATGCCGGCGGCGGGCGCTGAATATGAGGTGTATATGAGATTGACGCGTACATCCCTGTACGGCACATCGGCTGTGTTCTCAATCGTGACGGAGCTCAGTATCGCGACCCTCGCCGCCGTATAGAATGACCAGTCCGTGATTTTAATGTACCACTCCGGGTGGAGGACCTGGTTGCTGTCGTAGCTGAATTTATCCGAATCGGTCGGATTTTGAGCGTAAGACACCGCCCCGATGAACGTCATTATCAAGACGAAGAATGTAGATACCATATTTTTCATATATTAAAGTTTAATCAATATCGTATGTATATTCCACAATAATGTATATCCGGTATAAATAACGGCCCTCCATTGTTTACGCACACTGGGTTATAATGTACGGAATTAAACGATATGAGACGGAAGCTACTATTACTATTGATACTTGCATCTGCAGCCGCCGGGTGGGCATTCCTTGCGTACATGCTTCTTAATTACGACCTTACGGAGAAGTACTTTGGTAAGCCTTACAAGAGACAGGCCCCCGATATCGATCTGATCGATCAGGACGGACACCCCGTATCCCTCAATAGGTTTCACGATAAAGTCGTTCTCATTGAATGGGGGTACACGAACTGCCCGGACGTGTGTCCCGTAACCCTCTCAAAGCTAAATCAGGTGATGGAGAATCTGGGGGATAAAGCGAAAGACGTGCAGGTCTTGTTCATTACGGTCGACCCGGAGAGGGACACTGCGGAAAGGCTAAAAACATATGTGCCCTATTTTAATAAGAGCTTCATCGGAGTTACGGGCTCTCCGGAGGGGATTCAAAAGGCCGCCAGGGATTACGGCGTAACGGTTGTAAAGCACCAGGAGGTCTACGGGAGGAGCGAGAAGGACCATTGGGACAGGTATCTCGTGACCCATACGAACACAGTTTTTCTTGTGGACAGGGACGGTACATTAATTTTGACGTACCCTCATTATTTGCTCGAACCCGCAAACATCGCTTCCGATATTAAAAAGCTATTGCGGGAAAAGTAAAAAATCCCTAATTAAATTACAGATAACCAATATTGGGACAGGAGGATGTATGCGAGATTATTCCAATGTTGCGGGCACGCTATTAATTATTTTCTTAATTTCATTTTTGTCGGTAAGCGGATGTGAAAACAACAAGCATAAGCCTATCGGAGAAACCTTCAGGAATCCTCCCATAATATCCAGCGTGGGGGGAGTGATCGACGAAGAATTCGATGTCCTCTTTTCTCAGAACGAAGTGAACGGGAAAGAATTCATGAGCCCTACATATAACGGCCTTTATACGCCGCCCGTGCTCAGGGTAAACCCGGGGGACACGATCAGGCTCAGGGTGAGAAACTTTATCGACCAGATGACCAATGTTCATTATCACGGCATGAACGTGAGCCCTTTGAGTCCTTCAGACGACATTTTCATCATGATACCAGCCTCAATAGGGAGCTTCGACTATGAAGTCGAAATCCCCGAAGACCATCCCGAAGGCATGTTTTATTATCACACACACCTCGAAGGCCTGACTGAGTATCAGATCATGAGCGGGCTTTCGGGAGGGCTGATCGTTAACGGAGTGCTCGCCCCGTTCCCTCAGCTCGAGGGCATCAAGGAGCAGATCATGTACCTGAAGGACGTGCAGATAATAGACGGCGTGGTTCCGCAGGGGGCTGATATAGATATTAGCGCGCCTACGAACCCTACGTGTCAACGGACAGACGAACCCTGTGCTTACTATACGCCCGGGCGAGACGCAGTTCTGGCATATAGCCAACATAGGCGCCGACCATTACTATAACCTCGTGCTCGACGGTCACGAGTTCTATGAAATCGAAAGAGACGGCAACAGGCATAACCAGACAGTGGTAAAGGTCGAGGAATATATGCCGACCGCCGCCCGGGTGGGGGTACTGGTTCAGGGGGGTGAACCGGGGACTTACAAGCTCAGGGCGAAGAAGATAAGCACCGGGCCCCAGGGAGACCAGTACGGCGGTGAGATTGTGCTGACCATGGTCGTCGAGGGAGACCCTGTCGAAGACCCGATCGTGCTGCCTATTTCACAAGCCGAATTCCCGGTCGTGGAGAATCTATGCGATCAGCCGGTGCAGAGGAGCAGGAATTTCGTTTTCTCCGAAACGGAGGACGGGAGCACATTCTTCATCAACGGCCTGGAATTCGATCCCGAACGGGTCGATACTGTCGTACATATTGGAGACCTCGGAGAGGTGGACGATTCAGAACACGTCGCAGGAGCTGCATGTATTCCACATTCACCTTACGGACTTCCAGGTGTGCGAGGTGAACGGTGTGGAGCAGCCGTTCGTTGGATATCAGGATACGGTGGACATGCCTTATCAGGGACAGGACCCGGACTTTGAAGGGCCGGGTGAGGTCGTAATAGTTATCGATTTCAGGAACCCGATAATAGAGGGCAAGGCGGTTTACCATTGCCACATCGGGCAGCACGAGGATAACGGAATGATGGCTGTGTTCGAGGCCTGTTTCGCCGACGAGTGCCCTCCCGAGGAGATGTAACGGGACCTGAATTCGGCTTGATGTATTAGATTATAATTGGCAAGTAATCTACCGGAATTATTCTGATTTATCGGGGACGAGGGTTCCTAGTTCCTTTACGGCTGCGAGGACGAGCTCTTTTAATCCGTCTCCCGTAGCCGAGGATACAGGGTAAATCGTGATCCCCTTCTTATCGAAATATTTTTTGACCTCTTTGAGCTTCTCTCTCGCCTCTGTAATGTCTATCTTATTGGGCGCGACGATCTGAGGCTTCTTCGAAAGCTCGGCGCTGTAAGCTCCGAGCTCCCTGTTCAGGGTCTCGTAATCGTCGATAGGGTCCCTGCCGGTGGCCGGTGAAAGGTCGAGCAGGTGTACGAGGAGCTTCGTGCGCTCGACGTGCCTGAGAAACTGGATGCCGAGTCCCGCGCCCTCATGAGCGCCTTCAATAATGCCCGGTATATCCGCGACTACGAACGTTTTTCCATCCCCGTAGCTGACCACACCGAGGTTCGGCACGAGCGTCGTGAAGGGGTAATCCGCGACCTTCGGCCGTGCGGCCGATATTCTGGAAATGAGCGTGGATTTCCCGGCGTTCGGAAACCCTATTATGCCCACGTCCGCGAGGAGCTTCAGCTCGAGGCGCAGTGTCCTCTCTTCGCCTTCGCCTCCGGGCTCGGCTATCTTGGGCGCCTGGTTGGTCGATGTCGCAAACCGGGCGTTGCCTTTCCCGCCCTTGCCGCCCTTCGCGACGAGAAGCGTTTCGTCCTTTTCGGTAAGGTCCCCCAGGACTTCACCCGTTTCGAAGTCCCTGGCGATCGTTCCCACAGGCACCGGGATGTAGAGTGTGTCGGCGTTCTTACCGTGCATGTCCTTTCCCTTTCCGTGCTCGCCTCTTTTCGCCTTGTAGTGCTGTTTGTACCTGTGGTCGAGGAGGGACGACATATTTTCATTTGTCATCAGAAATACATCGCCCCCGTTTCCGCCGTCGCCCCCGTTCGGGCCTCCGCGCGGGACGTACTTTTCCCGCCTGAAACTGACACAGCCCCTGCCTCCTGCCCCTGACTTCACGTATATCTTCGCTTCATCGATGAACTTGACCATGGGCGGATATTATAATCGATTATTAAGAATATTCCGGTGGAGACCGAATTGCGTCGTCACGGAGAAAGCGCCTGAAGGGGTGATGTATAATTTAAAAAGCTCTTGAGAGAGCAGCCTGTATAGTTTAGCTTGAAGTTTATTTATAAAATGAAACCCTTCGGGAGAGAAACAAAATGTCCAAACCCACTTCGAGACAACACGGATGGACGTCGTCTTCGGAAATCCGGGAGCCTGTGCCCGAGCCTTCGTATGCGGAGCGGGTGAGGACCCTCGTTCACAGGAACAGAATGGGGACGCTTTCGACTAATTCGAAGAAGCACCCGGGCTCGCCCTTCGGCTCGCTCATGCCGTACGGACTCGACGGCAAAGGGCGTCCGGTATTCCTTATCAGCACCATGGCCGTGCATACTCAGAACCTCGAGCGCGACCCGCATGCAAGTCTTTTCGTATCGCAGACGGACTCCCAGGGAGACCCGCTCGACGCATCGCGCGTTACGCTGATCGGCGGGGTGTCGAAGGTCCCCGAGGGCGAGACGAGGCGAGGCGAGGGAGCTTTATCTCTCACGCTACCGAAACGCGAGTTACTGGGTCGACTTCGACGATTTCTTCTTCTACCGCATGGATATTGCGGATATATATTTCGTAGGCGGCTTCGGCGCGATGGGCTGGGTGACCGCGGACGATTATTACGCGGCCGGGGTCGATCCGCTTGCGGACGACTCTCAGGGGATAATCAGGCATATGAACGAGGACCACCGTGATGCGCTCTTACTGCTCGCGAAGGGGTTCGCGGGCGTGGACGCGGAAGAGGCCTCGATGACGTCTATCGACAGATTAGGATTTCATGTGCGGCTCAGGGCCGGCTCGGAGGTGTTCAGCAGGCGGATAGGCTTTATCAGGGAGGCAAGGAACAAGGAAGAGGCGCGGGAAGTGATCGTGGAGATGGTGAGGCGCGCGAGAGAAGGAGAATAGTATTATATGAGAAAAAGAAGCGCGATAATACTGGGCGCCGGGGTGTCCGGTCTCACATGCGGGGTCAGGCTGTTGGAGGAGGGGTTCGATGTCAGGATAGCCGCCTACTCGCTCCCCCCGAATACCACTTCGAACGTCGCGCCCGCTTACTGGTATCCCTATAAAGTCGCGCCCCGGGACAGGGTGCTCGGTTGGGCGGCATTTTCGTACGGGAAGTTCGTCGATCTGAGCCTTATCCCCGAGAGCGGCATCTCGATGTCCCCTCTGCTCAAGATGTTCGATCAGGAAGTGGAAGAGCCGTTCTGGAAAACCGCAGTCAAATCTTTCAGAAGAGCGAGGACCGATGAGCTGCCAGAGGGCTATGTCGACGGGTTCGTCACCGAAGTGCCGCGTATAGAGACCCCGGTGTATATGCTGTATCTCCTCAATAGATTTACCCAATTAGGAGGCGTGTTGGAAAAGCTCGATAGTGAAACGGCTTCCTTCGAGGAAATTTCGGGAGACCTGCCGTTACTCATTAATTGCACCGGCCTCGGCGCTGCGAAATTATGTCATGACGGGAATACATTTCCGATCCGCGGGCAGATAGTAATCGTGAAGAATATGGGCTTCAAGCGTATTATCAGCGTCGAATCGGGGAAGCTCGCCCCTATCTACATCGTGCCCCGGAACGAAGACTGCGTTCTCGGAGGGACAGCGGAAGAGAATGACTGGGACCTGAGTATTAGATCCTGCCACCTCCGAAGAAATACTGGATAAGTGCATTGCGATCGAGCCCTCGTTGGCGGATGCGGAGGTCCTCGGCCAGAGGGTCGGGCTCCGCCCGGGAAGGACCGAAGTTAGGCTCGAGATCGAAGAGCTGCCCGGCGGCAGGGCTCTGATACACGACTACGGTCACGGCGGGCGCGGTTTTACACTATCCTGGGGCTGCGCCGAGGAAGTGCTTAAGCTTGCGGAGGACTTCGTTTCCCGAAATGAGAATTAATAATAGACTCTACCTATTATTTGCGATATTGAATCAACCGGTAATGCATTTGATACAACGGATTTGGCGTTCTCCGGTAAAACATTAGACTCGGTGGCTGAAACGTTATCGAAAGAGATACTGCCCGCGTTTATAAGTATTGAGCGGTCGGGACTGATCTACTCATAAAGTCTTATTCCTTGCCGCTTGCCTGCTTCGCCGTTTCGAGCTGCATAACGTTCTCGAGCACGTCCACCCAGTAACGCCACCAGTAGGAGTTTTGCTTGTGCGCGTTCTTCTGGACGTCCGCCCATGATATCACCTGATGTATGGTTCCGTGATAGAGGAGGAGCTTCTCTGCGGCGTCTTTGGCCTCTTCCGGGTCGACCTGGAGCTTGTCGAGCTGTGTTTCTATCTGGTCTTTAATTTCTTCTATATATGGGCCTATCTTATCGGCGAGCTCCTTTATGGCCCCGGAGGCTTGAACCGGATCGCCTTCGAGCTCTTCCGCGTTTTTATTGATTACGTCAACAAAATCTAGGATTCTATCTACGTTGAGCCTGGCCTTCATGCTCTCTTTCGAAAGGTCTGTCAGCTCTTTAGCGTTAAGGGCCATAACAATTCCTCCTCTCTATATCGTGTGGGAATAATAAGATTAGCATTTTTTATTTAAAATAACAGTTTCGATCAAGGGAGGAGAGCCTTTAGCTCGTCATCTGCCAGGGCCTTTTCTCCGAGCGAAGGCTCGAGCTTTATGGCCCTTTTCAAATCGGAAGCGGCTTTCTCCCGTTCGCCGGAACTGACTAGAAGGCCCGCCCGGTTATAGAGCGCGTCCGGGTAATCGGGGTTGAGCTCGAGCGTCCTGTCGTAAGCCTTGAGGGCGCCTTTTGGCTTGTCCAGATTGTGGAGCGATACCGCCTTGTTGTACCACGCTTCGACGTAATTCTCCTGAATCGCGATAGCCCTGTCGTACGCCTCGATAGCCTCGAGGTCTTTCCCGAGCGCGCTCAGGGCGGCCCCTTTGTTGCACCAGGCAACCGGGAACCCCGGATTCAACTCGACCGCCTTCGCGGCCGCTTCAAGCGCCTCCTCGTATCTGCCGAGCCTTCCCAGAGCGGACGCCCTATTGTTCCAGGCCTCGGCGTAACGCGGGTTTATTTCTAAAGCATGATCGTAAGCCCTTATTTCCTCTTCCACCCGGCCCATGACCGAGAACGTTATTCCCTTGTTGTACCAGGCCTCGGCGAAATCCGGTTTAAGCTCTATCGCCTTATCGAGCGCATCGATCGCGCGATCGAATTCGCCTTTGTAGTAATAATCGGTCGCTTCCAGTACGAAATCTTCGTGGTTCATAGTACGTCCATTACCTGACGGGCCTGTATACGATCAGTCCCGGTTTATTCTTCATGTATTCGCTCAGGTCTTCATCGACGACCTTTTGGTTCTTTTCCTTCGAGGATGCGTGCCTTAAAAAAACTTTGCCGTTCTTCTTGATTATGATTCCGGTATGGGAGGCGTCGAGACCTTCCTTATCGGTGTATATGCCGACGAAGTCGCCCGACTTCAGCTTGCTCAATACGGATGCGTCGAGTGCGTCCGAAGGTATATAGAAGATGGTCCTGCTTACTACGGGGATTCCCGGCAGGTAATACGTGCCGTCGCCTTTACGGTTCAGGTTTTTCGATGCCTCCATCGTTTTATCTCCGCCCAGGGCTGAAGTCACGTCCTTTATATATTCGGAATTGTATACAGGCCAGTCGGAGAAAAAATGATTCCTGTTCGGGAAGGCGACAACGCCGTCACGGTACCTTATCTTCCTGAGCGTCTCCTCGAACTCCGGGAACGTCCCGGAGAGGCTCATTGCCTCGACGTAATCTATGAACGTGAAGCAGTCCATGCCCTCGAGGTCGATCGTGAAGACCTCAGGGGTCTTAATGTCCCCGGTGAGTGTCGAGCCCACGTATGGCGTGCCGAGAAATTTCTCGGATATAAAAGTTATCCGCTCGCCCGCGCCCCCGGGTTTTGAGGATTCGGTCATGATTTCCGTGAGGCCGACCTCCGTCCATTTGCCGAGCTCGATGACCTCGGCCATATTCTCATTCGTTCCTGCTTCGGCATGAATGCTTAACAGCGCAAGACAGCAAAACGCCGTCAATGCGGTTAATGTTGTGCGTAAATGCGAAGATATAAAATGCCGTCCGATGCTCATAAAGACCCCTTTTAGTAATCGTAGAAGTGTACCAGTATGCCGGGCCTAAAGGAACTGTCGGCCGTCTGGAGAGCGGTATGCCTTTACGGTCATATTGCAGTCCGTATGCGGAAGTTTAGCCCAATTGAATGTTCTTTAGTCGAGCACCTCGTCGAGCCAGTCGAGAGCGACGGCAGCGGCGTAAGAGGGGTTCCCTACCTGACAGTGTGTGTCGGCCCCTTCGAATTCCGTGAACTGGTATTTAGTTACGTGACCCGAGACTTTTTCGGCGAACTCGTTAAATTGCTTCTCGGGCTCCCCGCCTTCGCCCGAGCCTTCGAGTGCGAGGCATGGGCATTTGATGTTCTTTATCGCGTCGCCCACGGCGAATTCCCTCAGATAAATAAACGTGTCCCTGAAAGTGGGCTGTCCGTAGCGCACAATCAGGTTCGTCGTCCTCGATTTGGCTTCGGGAGGGAACATATCGTCCGGGATATTGGGTATGTCCTCCAATCGGAAGTTCCGGTCGTCGGGTATCTCCGCAGGGTCGTAGCCGATAAACGCGCTCAGGTAATCGTGCAGGTTTAATATAGGGGAATTCGGGATGAGGGCTTTTATTCTTGGCTCGTGCGCTGCGGACCTCGTGGAGAAGTATCCGCCGACGCTTATGCCCATGAGGGCGAGCCTTGCGGGGTCTACCTCCGGCCTGTCGATAATAAAGTCAATTACAGTTTTCGTGACGTTCTCGAAATCGGGCTCGAAGTGCGTGTTCGTAAAAAACCTGTAAAGGTCCATCTGTCCCGGCCCTGCATAGAGTACGACGTTATACCCCCTCTCGAGAGCGGGGTATCCGTGCATCAGGTACTCCTCTTCGAGCGTGCCGTCGAATCCGCTCACTATGAGCAGGGTTTTCCTCTTCTGCGCTTCCGGGCCGGGTGACATGAAATAGACGGGGAGGTCGATGTTTTTATAAGTCAGCATCTCTTCCTCGAACGTATGCCAGACGTACTTCATGGCTTCGATGAAGCAGTCCCGGGATTTTATACCGAGGTCCCTGTGCCGGGGGTCGAGGGGGCTCGTGTAATACTCGGCCGCGCGGAAGGAGTTCGAGGCTTTAAAAAACAAGTCTCGGGCGCTCGTCGTGTGTCCTTTCGATGCCCGCTTGTGCGCGTCCTTCTGCTGCCATGCAGCGAGCTTCGCGAATTCGTCAACCCAGCTTCCGGGGTCTCCGTCCTTTATACGCGCTCCGGCGGAGAGGCATTCGCCGACCGACGCCCCGCCGAACGACGTGGAGCCCAATTGCCGCATGAGCTGAAAGTCCATTTCCTCGTTCTCGAAACCTTTGACCCTGGTCTTGCTCCGTGTTATTTCAGCCATGGTTATACTCCGGGATGTGCTTTTTTTCTGGTTCGGATATAGAAAACGCTATTAACTATACTGTCTTGACGATTACATGACAATATTCTCGTAACCTCTTGCATTAGTTGCCTTAATCCATATCTATCGGCTGACGCCGTAAGATATTTTTTGATTATGGTGTTATGATTTAAGTATGAGATTAAAAGAGTTTTTTGATTCCATTACGGATCGGCTCTACGGGGGAGCGGCGGTCAAAGCCGTTTACGGAGAGCCTATTGAGGCACAGGGGAAGACGATTATTCCGGTGGCCAAGGTCGTCTACGGCTTCGGCGGGGGATACGGGGAGACCGGGAAAGATAAGAAAGAGGGTGCTGATAAAGAGGGAGGCGGCGCGGGGGCAGGTGTACGCGCAAAGCCCGTCGGGGTTATCGAAGTGACCGAAGAGAGCACCCGTTTCATCCCATGCTGCGACGGAAAAAAGTATGCCGTGCTCCTGGCTCTCGGTTTTATCGCCGGTTTCTTTTTCGGCAGGAGATGAATTCAGTTTACGGATTCATATCACTATCTTCGCGATTCATTTAATCTTCCTCTCCCCTATGATAGTAACGATCAATTTCCTCGGTCCGCCCTGGTTACGGTGCTCGCATAGGTAGATACCCTGCCAGGTGCCGAGATTGAGCCTGCCGTCCTTAACGGGGATCAGTCACCGAGCTTCCGAGTATAGACGCCTTTATATGAGCCGGCATATCGTCCGGGCCTTCGAGCGTGTGCTCGTAGTAAGGGGCTTCTTCGGGGACATATTCATTGAAATGGCTTTCGAAATCCTCCCTCACTTCGGGTGAGACGTTTTCGTTTATCGTGAGTGAAGCGGAGGTATGGCAAATGAATATATGCGCGATGCCGACAGAGTATTCGGATAGCTCCTTAACTTGCTCGACTATCTCGCGGGTGACGAGATGGAACCCGCGCCTTTTGGGCGAGAGCGTGATTTCTTTCTGTAAGGTGTTCATATGCGGGGCAGGGGATTATACTCTCAGCCCTCTTTTTCCTCAATTACGACTGCGCCGAGCCTCCTGGCCAGCCCTTCCGCGCCCCAGCTCATCACTATATCGTGGTTCCACTTGAAGAGCGGCCTCGCGAGAGGAGCTATGAGGTTCATCCAGGCTTTTGTCGTGTCCACACTCCAGTCATACCTGGCAGTGACGTATTCGCCCTCGACTTTAATATTCCAGACCCCGCGGCCCGAGAGCTCTCCGCGCGCGATACCTTCAATAACGGTCATGGGCTCGACGCGCACGGTCTCCACATCGAACCTGAGCCTGTAGGGGAGCGTGCTCTTCCACGTGTAGCGGCGTATGCTGCCTACGCCGAGGTCGTCCCCCTTTTTCAGCTCCGTGACCTCTTCTACTCCCCTCCACCATTCGGGCCACTTCTCCGAATAATAGATTTCGTTCCACACCCTTTCGAGCGGGGCTTTCACGCGCCAGACCGTTATGAATTCGTATGAAGGCATATTATCACAGTGTACATAATTAAGTACTTCCGTGTACCGGGACGCGCACTCAGTCAAAGCCGAAAATCAATTTCCCGACAGCGTCGGCCATCGCGTCGATAAATTTGGGGTCGTCGTTTACCGTCCTGGCGCGGAGGAGTTTTATTCCCGCTCCCTCCGCCGCTTCCTTCGCCTCGATCCCTATGTCGAAGAGCACCTCTACGTGGTCGCAGAGGAACCCGATCGGCTGTACGATCGTATACCGTACCCCTTCATCCGCGATCTCCCGTATGACATCGCATACGTCGGGCTCGAGCCACGGGTCCTGCGGGCGTCCGCTCCTGCTCTGATATACGAGCCTCCATCTATCGTGCTTAAGCCTCTCCGCGATGAGACGCGCGGTGGTCGTGAGCTGCTCCACGTAGGGAGAGCTTTCCGCCATAGGAACGGGGACGCTGTGCGCGGAGAAAAGGATCATCGTGTCCTTCCTCTCCTCCGCGGGTATTTCGTCGAAGCATTCGGCTGCACGGTCGGCCAAGTCTTCGATAAAAAGAGGGTGCTCGAAGAGGGGAGCGGTGTATTCGAATTCGATCGCGACGCCTGCTTCGGCCATCGCTTCGACAACGTCCATCTCGTACCTTTCCCAGCTCGCCTCGCACTGGTGTGCGGCCATTATCATGCCTATAGCCTTTTTCACCCCGCGGGCGGCCATCTCTTTGATCGTGTCCGGTATGAACGGGTGCCAGTTCCTCATTCCGACGAACACCGGAATTTCGATGCCGCTGCCGGCGAGCTTATTTTCGAGACCCTTTGCCTGCTTGTACGTGTATTCGTTAATCGGGGACCTGCCGCCGATAAGCTCGTAATGGTGGGCAACTTCATCGAGCCTCTCTTTCGGTATGGGCCTTCCCTCAGCTACGAGCTCGAGGAAAGGGCGGATGTCTTCCGGTTTTTCGGGTCCCCCGTATCCAAGGAGCAGTATTGCGTCGAACTTATTCCGCATAATATTAATCTTCCTTAATTTCGGAGATCTGATTATTTCCCGGCCGGGTATTCGTGAACGGCGTCCACGAGCGCGAGCACGTTATCGACGGGCGTCCGGGGGAGTATGCCGTGACCGAGGTTGAATATGTGTCCGGGCCTTCCCGAAGCCTTGTCCAGGATTTCCTCGGCTCTCTTCCTTATCTCGACGTGTCCCGCGTAGAGGACTACGGGGTCGAGGTTCCCCTGTACCGCTACGTCGTATCCGACGCTCTTCCAGGCCGATGCCAGGTCGACCCTCCAGTCGAAACCTATGACGGAGCTTCCGCATTCCTTCATCATCCCGAGGAGCGTCGACGTTCCCGTGCCGAAATTTATCACGGGTACGCCTTTCTCGATCGAGCCTATGAGCTTCCTCATATGCGGCAAAACGTATTCTCTGTAATCGTCCGGCGACAGGCATCCGACCCAGCTGTCGAAGAGCTGAACGGCGTCGGCGCCCGATGCTATCTGTCTGTTGAGATATTTCCCGGTTGCGTCCGTCAGTTTTTCCATGAGGGTGTGCCAGGCCCCGGGGTCCCTGTACATGAGCTGCTTCGTGTTCTCGTAATTCCGCGAGCCCCCTCCCTCTATCATATAGGACGCCACTGTGAAGGGCGCGCCCGCGAATCCGATGAGCGCCTTTTCCGGGTCGAGCGCCCGGCGAGTGATTCCGACCGCCTCGTACACGAAGCCCATGGTCTCGGGATCGAATTCCCGCACACGGTCGACTGCGTTTCCCGACCGGACCGGCCTTAAAATTCTGGGTCCTTCCCCTTTAGAGAATTCGAGCTCGATTCCGAGGGGCTCGATGATGAGCAGTATGTCCGAGAATATTATGGCCGCGTCGACGCCGAGCCTGTCTACTGCGCTCAGCGTAACCTCGGCCGCAAGCTCGGGCGTCTTGCAGAGGTCGAGGAAAGATACCTTCGCCCGGAGCTCCCTGTATTCCCGCATGAACCTCCCGGCCTGGCGCATGAGCCATACCGGGGTGAAATCGGTCTTCTCCCTCCGGCACGCCTTCATGAACGCCGAGTTATACGTAATGTCCTTACTCGTTTGATCCTTATAACCGTTCCAGATCATCCGGACGCGGTGCCAGCTGTTCGTATCCACCCCGTTTTTGTGGGCCGTCCTCTTTTTCCTGAGGAGCTCGCTCCCGCTCCTCGCCATCTCGCGTATGAGGTTCCCCATCTTCGGGCTGTCGGGCTCATAATCGGCCGTGAGTCCGAACCTCGCGATCGCCTCCGTCGTAGTCGGTCCTATGGAGCCTATAACCACGTCTTTAAATCCTTCTTTCAGACGGTCTTCGAGCCCCTCCTCGGATGCTATCTTGAAGAGATTGTAAATCTGCTGGGAGCTCGTGAAGAGCGAAATATCTTCATTCATAGCAGTTATCGATTTGATTGCCTCGCGGAGCGGTTTTGTATCTTCCGGCAGGTCCCATTTATATACAGGCACGGCTGTTACGTATGCGCCCCTCTTCCTGAGCTCCTCTACGAACTCTTCGTTCGGGATACCGTACTCCTGGACGGCGACGTTTTTGCCGCTGACCTCGAGCTCGTTGTCGAGGGTCGAGAGCACGTCGCGCCATGTGTTGGGCTCGGGGACTGTGATGTCGGGGGTAAGCCCGAGCTCCCTGAGGGCGGCCACGGGCTTCGGTCCGCGTGCGACTACTTTCGTTTTAGCCAGGGCTTTCGTGAATTCATCGAGAGGGTATTTTTTCGAAACGGCCTCCGCGAGTGAGCGTGTGCCGACGCCTGTCATGAGAATTACGATGTCGAATTTCCCATGGATAAGATTCCCGGCGAATTTGAGGGCGTCGCCTGACTCCGAAAGGGGGACTTCCCTCATAGAAGGCGCTACCCTCGGCACTCCCCCGTGATAGAGTATCAGCTTCTCTATCTCCTTCGCCCTCCGGCTTTCAAACGCCGTGACCCTGAGTCCGTTGAATGAAAAATTGCTCGTCATTTTAGCTGGTTATAATTATATATCTGAGTTTATCACAGGAGCGAATTCGGTCAATCACGGAGGAGGTCGGATCAGGGATGCTGACCGTAACCACGTCTCCTTGATATTAAACCCCTAATTTCATATAATCCCCTTTACACCAGCGCGTGCCGGAGACGAAAAATGGGAAAAAAGGTCGAATTCTACTACGATTTCAGCAGTCCTTACACCTATATAGCCTCAACCAGGATAGAGAAGATTTGCAAGGACAACGGGGCCGAGCTCGAATGGAAGCCCTTCTTGCTGGGCGGGCTCTTCAACGATACGGGCGTGAAACCGGCGATAGAGATCGATAATAAATTCGCATATATAAAGCAGGACACAGAGGATTCGGCGAGACACTACGGCGCAGAATTTAAATTCCCCGCTATTTTCCCTCTCAACAGTGTAAAGTCAATGAGGGGGGCTTTCGCCGCTTCGGAAAAGGGTAAACTGGCCGAATATAACCATGAGATGTTCAGGCTCTACTGGACCGAGGGACGGGACCTGAGCAAGGACGACGTGCTCAAGGAAGCTGTCGCCGGTGTCGGGCTCGACCCGGAGTGGTTTATCGCCCGCATAGCAGAGCAGGATATTAAAGACAGGCTCAGGGAGGAGACCTCGAAAGCTGCTGCGCGCGGGGCGTTCGGGGCACCCACGATATTCATAGGGGAAAAGATGTTCTGGGGGAACGACAGGCTCGATTATGCGGACGATTTTCTGAAGGGGAAGTTGTAGAACACAGGGCCCGGTTACTCAATCCGTAGAGATCCCGGCTCTGGTCAATCCTGTTTTCATTTGAATTAGTTTGTGTAAATTTCTTCCCAGTTCGTTCCAAGGAGAATTCGGACCATGCACAATTCCTATCAATACAGAGACGGCGAGTTCTATGTCGAGGACGTCCCCGTAAGAAAGATCGCCGAATCCGTCGGGACCCCGTGCTATATATACAGCTACGCGGTGCTGAGGGACGCGTTCCTGAGCTACAAGGACGCCTTCTCAGGAATCGATACGCTGATGTGCTATTCGGTGAAGGCGAATTCCAATCTCGCCGTCCTGAACGCGTTCGCCGGGCTCGGGGCTGGGTTCGATATCGTTTCTCTGGGCGAGCTCGTCAGGGTGAAGCGCGCCGGGGGCGACCCGTCGAAAGTCGTATTTTCAGGCGTAGGCAAAACAGAAGAGGAGATGAGGGCCGCGATAGAGGCGGGGATACTCTTCTTTAACGTGGAATCGGTCGAGGAGCTTCGCTTGCTCAACAAGGTGGGGAAAGAGCTCGGCAGGAAAGCGCCCGTTGCACTCCGCGTGAACCCGGACATAGACGCGAAGACGCACCCCTATATCTCCACCGGCTTTAAAAAGAGCAAATTCGGTATCGAGATAGGCAAGGCGGTCGAGGTCTATGAGGAAGCGAGCTCTATGGACGGTATCCGTGTAACCGCTATAGACGCGCACATCGGCTCCCAGATATTCGAGCTCACACCCTTTGTCGATTCGTTAACGAAGCTCGTGAATTTAGCGGACGATCTCATAGAAAAAGGCGTAGGTATAGAATACATCGACATCGGAGGCGGCCTCGGCATAAGCTACAAGATGGACGAGATACCTCCCCATCCGAAGGAGTACGCCCAGGTGATAACGGGGCTCGTCGGCGGAAAGCCCTATAAGCTCGTGCTCGAGCCGGGGAGGTCTCTAGTCGGCAACGCCGGTATGCTCGTGACGAAGGTCTTGTTCCTGAAGGAAGGAACGGCGAAGAAGTTCGTTATCGTCGATGCGGCGATGAACGACCTCATACGCCCGGCGTTCTACGAGTCATATCACGAGATACTGCCTGTGAGCGGGCCCGCCAAGGCCGTTGAGAAAGGTCGATGTCGTCGGGCCTATATGCGAGTCAGGCGACTTCCTCGCGAAGGATAGAAAGTTCCCGAGGGTAAAGAGCGGCGACCTGCTTGCGGTCATGAGCGCGGGCGCATACGGGTTCGCTATGTCCTCCAACTACAACACGCGGCCGCGTGTGCCCGAGGTCCTGGTAAAAGGCGGTGAGTTCCGCGTGGTCAGGAAGAGGGAGACCTACGACGAAATGCTGAGCGGGGAATCGATCCCCGAATTCGGCGGCTAGAACGCAGGTCCGAAACCTTGCGGCATACTGATCGGACGTAATGAGCCGTGGCGGATACCCGGAAGCCTAAAACACTCCCATCCGCGGAAGAGGCCGGAAATATCATATTTCGATTGTACGCAGATACGGGCAAGTTCCCTTGCGGCTATAGCCAGCCGGGGGGACTATATGCTGCCGTTAGTGTCGATGAGCTTCTCGGCTTCCTGTATCACCTCTCCCAGTCTCTCTTTGAAGAGGTTGATTCCGCCGAGCGGGATTACGATGCAGGACCTGCCGCCGCTGAGCTCCGTAATTCTCAGATATTTGCCTTTGTGATTTTCTTTCACGTCGAAGAAAAAACGCTTCGATTCTATATCGACATGCTTGCTTGCATGTTCCTTCTCGTCTTTCTCAAGTCTGTCCATTATCTTTCTACCTCCGCCTCTTTCCCGCTCGTTTTGGGGGGAATTCGATGTTGTGGTGTATTTAGGGTAGGAAATAATAACTCTTGGTTTTACAAAAATCAAGTTAATAGTTTAAAATAATTTTGTGTATAATTTCTGAGCTTTATGTTCAGAAAAGGGGGGCTCTAAAAGTGGCTAAAAACATCAGGTTCGGCATCACGGCGCCCGTCCCCGGAGAGTCGGTCGAGGGGCTGATCAGGTTCGCGAAGACCGCCGAGGACGCCGGGTTCGACACACTCTGGTTCCCGGACCATATCGTATTCATGGCCAATAGAATCACCCCTGAAGTGTGGTCGGTGGTGACCGCCGCGGCCATGGTAACAGGGAAAATAAGAATGGGCACGGTCGGTGACGCGCACAGGATGCACCCCGCGGTATTCGCTCACCGCCTCGCGACCGTGGACAGGATTTCGAACGGAAGGATTTTCGTATGTGTCGGGTACGGGGAAAAAATGAACCTCGATCCCTACGGCATAGCATGGGACAGGCCGCTCACACGCGTCGAGGAATCTATAAAGATTATGCGCGCGCTATGGAGCGGGGGGCCCGTGAATTTCGACGGAGAGATATACAAGCTCAAGGATGCGGAGCTCAGGATAGAGCCCGTGAATGATAAGCGGGTCCCTATATACGTTGCCGCCACGGGGCCGAGGGCACTCAGGATCGCGGGGAAATACGGGGACGGATGGGTGACGAACGCCATGCCGCCGAGGCTCTTCGCCGAGAAAGCGCGCGCGGTCGGGGAGGGGGCGCGGGAGAGGGAGGACGGATCGGCGGGCCCCGAGAAGACGCTCTATATATTCACCTCCATTGCGGGGAGCAAGGACGAGGCCTACAAGTCGCTCGAGCCGTCAAGCACGCTCTGATATGGCCCGAGCTCCTCGCGCAGGCCGGATACGATATCAAGATCGACGACGAATACAAAGGGCTCGAATACACGAAAATCATGCCCAACGATACCGGGATGCTGAAGAGGTTCAGGGAGATGGGCGATAAATATTATTCCCGCGAAATCGTATTCGATTTCGTAGCCGCCGGTTCGGTGAGGGACGTAATAGAAAGACTCGAAGAGTATGCCGGCACGGGCGTCGACCACTTCATAGTGAGGGACTTCAGCCCCGACAGGGATGCGTCGATGGAAAAATTATCCGGGGAAATAATCCCGTATTTCAGAAGATGAATTCTTGTTGATTTACTAACGCTCACGTAAGGAAATATCGGGACGGCGTCAGTGCCTGATCCTGGAAAGCTGGGCGGCGAAGCTCCTGTAAGGATCCTGGTTTTCAGGGCCGAAATAGACCCTCCTCATGTAATCGAGCGCGCCCGAATAGAATTCGAACTCCCTCGACAGCTTGCTGAACATTATGGGATTCCCTTCGCCCCTCTCGAGGTCGAGCTGTGATACGACGAAGTAGGACTTCATCCCCTCGTTCAGATAGTAGCGGAGGTATGAGCCCCTGTTCACATGGTCCCTGAATATGCCGCTCATGAACAGTGCGAAATCCCCCACGTACTTCCTCACTTCCCTCTCATACCCGGAGTTGTCAGCCTGTATGTTTTTGCTTTCGAGCAGTATTTCTACTATCGTTTGAATCTTCCTGCCTTCGGAGTCGTGCAGTTTATAGAGGCTCTCGGTTCTGGCGAATTCAGTCAGCATTTCTATCAAATAACCGGCTGCGTCCCTGTCCTTTTCCTTGCCGAGGTCGAGGAAGCTCATGTTCACGAGGTTGCTGAAGAACGATTTTATGGAAGCTGAGTTGATTTTGCTGATCGTCATCGCGCTTTGTTCACCAGTGCAGCTTCGTTGAGTATAATACAAATTTAGCAAATAATTCGGCAGTATGTCAACAGGTAATTTGGACAGGCCGGTAACTAAGGGAAAAAGGATTGCATCAGCTGCAGTGCTTTCCTGTCCGCACAAGGCTCAAATAAGGCAAATAATTGATATTAAAAAGGACACTCCAATGGCAAGAATAAAGATGGAATTCCCGGGGGACCCGGCGTTTTCAACCGAAATCGACCTGAGGATTAGCGATATAAACTACGGCGGGCATCTGGGGCACGACTCGATACTCTCCCTCACGCACGAGGCGAGGGTCAGGTTCTTCAGACATTTCGGCTTCTCCGAGCTCAATGTGGACGGGCCCGGGATCATATTGTCGGACGTCGCGGTCGTCTATAAATCGGAGAGCTTCTACGGGGAGACCATGACCGTAGAGGTCGCGGTGTGCGATTTCGTCAAATACGGATGCGACCTCGTTTACAGGCTCAGCGAGAAGGAGACGCGGAGGGAGGTCGCGCTCGCCAAGACGGGGATCGTGTTCATGGATTACGCCGAGCGGAAGGTCGTTCCCATTCCCGGGAAGTTCAAGAAGCTCTTCAAGGAGCAGGGGTATTTTTTGGAGATTCAGCCTTGCCTTTAATATCTCAAACAGGATAAATGAGTTTAAACATGAAAACTGAATAGTTCCCGGTTCGGAATCCGGGGCATGCTTCGGTATGACTGGAAGGTAAAGGGGAGGGCGTTTACCCTCCCCAGGTTGATTCCTTGGGTCTAATTCTTTTCCTTTTCAACTATGATCGCGATACCCATACCGCCTCCGATGCAGAGGGCGGCCAGGCCGCGCTTAACCTTCTTTCTCTTTTCCATCTCGTGAAGGAGCGTGACGAGAATTCTCGTCCCCGAAGCGCCGATCGGATGGCCGAGCGCTATAGCGCCGCCGTTCACGTTGATCTTCTCTTCGGGAATCGGGAGGTCCCTCAGCACCGCCAGGGACTGCGCCGCGAAGGCTTCGTTGAGCTCGAAAAGGTCGATGTCGTCGAGCGATAGCTTGGCCTTGTCGAGCGCCTTCTGAATCGCGGGAACCGGGCCGATGCCCATGATCGAAGGGTCTACTCCGCCCACGGCATAGGCAATGATAGATGCCACGGGCTTGAGTCCCAGGTCTTTCGCCTTCTTTTCCGACGTGACCAGAACGGCCGCGGCGCCGTCGTTGATGCCGGACGCGTTACCCGCGGACACGGTCCCGCCCACTTTGAACACCGCGCGGAGACCCTTTAGCGTTTCAAGGGTCGTATCGCCCTTCGGGTGCTCGTCCCTTTCGAAAGGAGTGGGGTCGCCTCTCCTCTGGGGGATCATAATCGGCACGATCTCGTCCTTGAATTTCCCCTCGTCCTGAGCGGCCTTGCACTTCATCTGGCTCTTGTATGCGAATGCGTCCTGCTCGTCTTTAGTAATGTTGTAGGATTCCGCGAGGTTCTCCGCGGTCACGCCCATGTGGTAGTCGTTGAATATGTCCCAGAGGCCGTCGTATACCATGCCGTCCACGATTTCGTCTTTAGGCATGCCCATCCTGTAGCCGTAACGGGCTTTCTGAAGATAGAAGGGGGCGAGGTTCATGTTCTCCGAGCCGCCTGCGATTATCGCCTCGGAGTCACCTGCCTTGATAGCCTGAGCTGCCAGCGCAATTGACTGGACGCCCGACCCGCATACCCTGTTTATTGTGAATGCCGGGGTTTCTACCGGCAGTCCCGCCTCTATGGCGATCTGTCTCGAAATATTCATTCCCTGTCCCGCGCTCAGGATGTTCCCCATGATGCAGTCGTCAATTTCCTTGGGATCGATCCCTGTACGGTCGAGGATTTCCTTTACCACTGCAGCTCCCAGCTTTGCCGGGCTTATATCTTTCAATGTGCCGCCAAAAGCCCCAATTGCAGTCCTTAGCGGTTCGCTAATTACGACCTTCTGCATGTTTCTAGCCTCCTTGATTTTTATTCCCTAATAATGCCGTGAGTGGATTTTACATTAAGGCTTTTTATTTGCAAGTTAGCGGGACCCGGTCTTGACAATGATACGGGGTTTGGGTAACCCGTTAGTAATTTTTAGCTGATAATCTATATATGTATATGTAGGAGTATAGCATACTTGTCCAAATTAACCGTGGGAGTGATATTCGGCGGGAGGTCCGTGGAGCACGAGGTTTCGCTCCTTTCGGCCAAGTCTGTAATCAGGAACATCGATACCGGTAAATATGAAATATTCCCTATATTTATAGAGAAGAGCGGGATGTGGCGGAGGGCGTCCGTGTCTTCGTGGCTCGAAGAGGGCGGGCTCGAGTTCTCGGGCGATTCGTTCCTGTCCCCATCTCTAAATCCCTTAAACCCGGTTTTCTACGAGATTTCGGGGCGGGAGCTTATATCCGAGCACAAGGTCGACGTAATCTTCCCGGTCCTCCACGGCACTTACGGGGAGGACGGTACGGTGCAGGGCATGTTCGAGCTTATGGGGATTCCCTATGTCGGCGCATCGGTGCTGGGCTCTTCTGTGGGTATGGACAAGATAGTGATGAAGGCGCTGCTTAAAGACTCGGGGCTCCCTGTTCCCGAGTATTTAGGTTTTTATAAATCCGACTGGGAATCCGGAAAGAAGCAGCTCGGCGCGAGGATACTTAAAAAGATCGGGCTCCCCTGTTTCGTCAAGTCGGCCAACCTCGGATCGAGCGTCGGGATAACGAAGGTCAAGTCGAAGGACGAGCTTCCGGGCGCGGTCGATTATTCGTGCCGGTTCTCCGGGAGGGTCATCGTCGAGCGCGCGGTGAAAAAACCGAGGGAGATAGAGGTGAGCGTGCTCGGGAACGACGACCCGCAGGCGTCCTGCCCGGGGGAGGTCGTCCCGCACAGGGAGTTCTACGACTACACGGCAAAATATCTCGAAGAGGGGACAGGGCTCATAGCCCCTGCCGAGCTCGACCGGGAGACCGCGGAGAGGCTCAGGGACTACGCGGTGCGCACGTTCAGGGCGCTTGACTGCAGCGGGATGGGGAGGGTGGATTTCCTGCTCGAAGACGGGACGAACGAAATATTCGTGAGCGAGATAAATACGATTCCGGGGTTCACACAGATAAGCATGTACCCGCGCCTATGGGGGGTGAGCGGGGTGAGCTTCCCCGAGCTCGTGAACAGGCTCATCGAGCTAGCGATCGAGAGGCGGAGGCAGGCTGACAGCCTCGAATCGGACTTTTCGGAGATAGGCAGGAAGGACTAAAGCCGTTTCATCGGCATTACCGCCCCATTGATTAATTGAATCCTCCTTTATACAAGAATCCTTTTTCCAGGGAATATGCTTTCAAACTCCGGGCTCAGCCCGTATCCTATATAACTTCGAAACCGGGGCGTCCGGTTTCCTGAGGTATATTTTAATGGTAAGTGAGTTTATATTTTGAGAATAGGCTCTGGTATCGACGGTAATACTTTGGCACGAAAACGACTTGCAATCTGTTCAGCTATTCCGCGAGGTTCATTAATGAGAAAGATTTTACTGGCTCTGTCATTCTGCCTGGTTTTTGGATCCATGTCCGCGTCGGCCGGGCCCGCGGGCGAGGGGGCGGGCAAGGATAGAACGCCCGATGCCCTCATGCTGCGCTTTCCAGACGTGAGCGCTGACAAGATAGTCTTCGTTTACGCGGGGGACATATGGGTCGTTCCGAAATCAGGGGGAGTCGCGAGCAGGCTAAGCTCGCCCAGGGGCGGGGAGCTGTTCCCGAAATTCTCTCCCGACGGGACCCGTATCGCCTTCAGCGGTAACTACGACGGCAATACCGACATATACGTAATCCCGGCCGGGGGCGGCGTCCCTGAGAGGCTCACCCACCACCCGGACGACGACCTCGTCGCGGAGTGGTACCCGGACGGTGAACACATACTCTTCCGCTCGAACATGCTGAGCCCGACACAGCGCTACAACAGGCTATTCAAGGTGTCTGACAAGGGCGGCATGCCCGAAGTCCTCCCGCTCCCATACGGCGAGCTCGGGAGCTTCAGCCCGGACGGCAAGAAGCTGGCATTCGAATACATGTCCCCGATGAGGGGCGTATGGAAAAGATACAGAGGGGGCATGGCGAGCGACATATGGATATACGATTTCGCGACCGGATCGCTCGACAAGCTGACCGATTTCCCCGGCACAGACACGCTCCCGATGTGGCACGGGGACAGGATTTATTTCCTCTCCGACAGGGGAGAGGAGAAGAAGTTGAACCTATGGGTTTACGAGACCGGGACGAAGAAGACGAGGCAGGTCACGGATTTTACCGAATTTGACGTAAAGTGGCCGAGCCTGGGTCCGGAAGACATAGTCTTCGAGAACGGCGGCAGGCTTTATCTGTTAAGCCTCTCGGGCGAGACCGTGAGCGAGGTCTCGGTCGAGGTCCCGTACGACCTGCCCGAAGCGCGTCCGCGGCAAAAGGACCTCGCGGAAAAGATCTCGGATATGTCTATTTCCCCTAACGGGAAGAGGGCACTCTTCGAGGCCCGCGGCGAGGTGCTGACAGTCCCCGCCGGGGAGGGAGGTGTCCGCAACCTTACAAATACATCCGGCATAGCGGAGCGCTTCCCCGCGTGGTCGCCCGACGGAAAGTACGTCGCATATCTCTCCGACAGGACGGGCGAGTACGAGCTTTACATGAGGCTCAGCAACGGCGAGGGGCAGGAGGAGAGGATAACGAAGGACGGAAAGGTCTACCGCTATCACCCCGTGTGGTCGCCTGACAGCAGGAAGCTCGCGTTCAGCGACAAGACCGGAAGGCTCTATATAGTGGATACGGGTGAAAAGAACCCTAAGGAAGTGGATAGGGACGTATATGAGAACATCGGCTCTTATTCGTGGTCGCCCGACAGCAGGTGGCTCGCATACTCGAAGAACACCCCTAATAATCTGAAATCCATATTTATATACGATTCGAAGAGCGGCGTCACCCGCAGGGTCACGACCGATTTTTATAACGACAACGGCCCTGTATTCGACCCGGAGGGCAAGTATCTCTATTTCTATTCCGACCGCGGCTTCTCACCCGTTTACGGCGACATGGACGATACGTGGGTATATCCGAACTCGACCCAGGTCTATGCCCTCACCCTGAGAAAAGACACCGCGTCCCCTCTTGCCCCCCGGAACGACGAGGAATACTCCCCGGCGAAGGACACGCAAAAGGAAAACGCGGGCAAGGACGGCGGAGTCGTTATAGACTTCGACGGCATAGAAGAGAGAGCGGTCAAGATACCGGTCGACGCGGGGAACTTCGGGCCTCTTAATGCCGCGAAAGGCAGGATCGTCTATCTGAGGTTCCCTCCCGCGGGAAGCGCAGAGGACTCGCCTAACGGCACCCTCCAGTTCTTCGACCTGGGGGACAGGAAGGAAAAGGCCGTAATATCAGGCATAAGCGATTACGCGCTGTCATCTAACGGCGCGAAAGCGCTCTACCGCTCGGGCGATACCTACGGCATTATCGACGTCTCGGAGGGGAAGAATCCGGGTGACGGAAGGATCGATCTCGGCGGAATGAAGGTATTTATCGACCCGAGGGAGGAATGGGCTCAGATATTCAACGACGCCTGGCGCATAGAGAGGGACTTTTTCTACGACCCGGGTATGCACGGGGTTGACTGGCAGGCGGTGAAGGAAAGGTATCAGAGGCTCCTGCCGTTCGTCGTGGACAGGGAAGACCTCAATTACGTGATAAGCGAGATGGTGGGCGAGCTTAACTCCTCTCATACCTACGTGGGCGGCGGCGACATGGAGGAAGCCGAGACTGTGCCGGTCGGTCTCCTGGGCATAGATTTCGAGCTCGACAAAAAGAACAAGGCGTACCGTATAAAGAAGATTTACAGCGGCGGTGAATTCAACGCGGATATATATTCCCCTCTCGCGGAGCCGGGAATTAAGGCCGGGGAAGGGGATTATATACTGGCCGTGAACGGTAAAGCCCTCGATCCCGCCGAGGACCCCTGGGAGGCGTTTCAGGGATTGAACGGGAGTCCCGTGACCCTTACCGTGAACTCCGCGCCCGACATGAAAAACGCGAGGGAGGTTACTGTAAAGGTCATATCGAGGGGCGACGAGCAGAAGCTCAGATATCTCGACCGCATCGCGGAGAATAAGAAGAAGGTGGATACCGCCACGGGCGGGAAGGTAGGATATGTCTACGTCCCGGACACAGGTTATTTGGGCCAGAACGAGCTCGTCCGCCAGTTCGCCCCTCAGACGGAGAAGGAGGGGTTGATAATAGACGAGAGGTTTAACGGAGGGGGCCAGGTGCCCGACCGCTTTATAGAGCTTCTAAACAGGCCTCTTCTCAATTACTGGGCGGTGCGCGATTTTAAGGATTTGAAAACCCCGACGGTTTCGAATAGCGGGCCCAAGGTGATGATGATAAACGGATGGTCGGGTTCCGGAGGGGACGCCTTTCCCTATTACTTCAGAAAGACCGGGCTCGGCCCGATCGTCGGGACGAGGACGCTCGGCGGGCTGATAGGCATAAGCGGGAACCCGGGTCTCATAGACGGCGGGTACATCACTGCGCCCGGATATGCCTTCTGGAACTCCCACGGGAAGTGGGAGGTCGAGGGGCACGGAGTCGACCCGGATCACAAGGTCGAGGACCTGCCGCCTAATATCAATGATTCGAAAGACCCCCAGCTCGACAAGGCTATAGAGGTAATTACAGATCTGCTGAAAAAGAACCCTCCCATAAAACCCGAGCGGCCCAAGTACGAGGACAGGTCAGGGGCGGGATAAGGGGACCGTGAAGAAGATAATCGGTTTGATTACCCTGCTCGCCGCACTCCCCGGTCTCGCCGGAATCTACCTGCTGTGGAAATTAGGGGGCCTTCCGCCGGGAGCGGTGTTCATAGTCGTGAACGCGATCGTGTTCAGGGGCGTATGCGGGACTGCGGGCGGGGTGCTGCTCTTGACGGGAAGGAGGCGGGGGAGTTACCTCGCCCTGGTATCGTGGCTTTATCTCATCGCCGTCTCCCTGCTTACACTGATAAGCCTGCATAATAAAGGTCTCGAGCTTTCCTCCGTATTCCCGGGCGGGGATCCGGCCTCTTTCGGAAAGCCGCTCGCATGGTCTCTCGCAAAACTGGCCCTCGGGATTCCGATCGTTTACCTGCTCATAAAAGACCTCAACCGTGCGCGAAAGTCTCTTTCCAGCCCCGTCGTCTCCTGACCCGGTCCTTATTTATTTCTATATGGAAATATCCTGAATCCCTTCCACCGGTCTCAGCGTATAAAGTAAATGCCGAATGTGGCTTTTTTACCCGCTTCATAGTGCGTATACTTTTTTACATAAAGACCGTCAGTTTTTCACGGAGACAAATACTACGGAGACGAATACTATGGAAATGACCGATAAGAAATACGAGAAGGCCACCTTTTCGGGGGGCTGCTTCTGGTGCATGCAGCCGCCTTTCGACAATTTTGAGGGTGTTATATCCACCACCGTCGGCTATACGGGCGGAAAGGAGAAGAACCCCAATTACCACGAGGTCTGCTACGGCATGACGGAACACCTGGAATCGATAGAGGTCGTCTACGACCCGGAGCGGGTCTCCTACGAGAGCCTCCTCGACGTGTTCTGGCTGAACGTCGACCCGACCGACGACGGCGGGCAGTTCGTCGACAGGGGCAGGCACTACAAGACCGCTATTTTTTATCATAACGAGGAGCAGAAGAAAATAGCCGAGGAGTCGAAGAGGAAGCTCGGGGAGTCGGGGAGGTATAAGACCCCTATCGTGACGGAGATCAGGCCGGCTATGGAATTCTACCCCGCCGAGGAGTACCATCAAAAATATTATGAGAAAAACCCCATCGGTTACTCACACTACAAGGTCGGCTCCGGCAGGGAGAGGTATATACAGCATATGAAAAATATGAAATAAATTTATGCCATCCGCCCGTTCCGATGAAAGGTACGAAGAAAGCGCAATCACACAAAGGAGGATTTGCGAAATGGCTGACGATAACAAGAGATGGTTCGAGAAGAACGCCCCCAAGATGGCCGAGGGGTGGTGGAGCTTCTACAACGCGGTCGAGGGGGAGACCGTGCTCGACAAGAAGACCAAGGCCCTGATAGCTGTATCCGTGGCGGTGCACGGGAGGTGCCCCCACTGCACGGAGTCCCGGATAAAGAAGGCGCTCGCGCTCGGCATTACCAAGCAGGAGATAAGCGAGGCCATTATGGAGACTGCCCTCCTCTCCTCGGGGACGGAGATATTCTGGGCGAAGGACGTTTACGATAAGTATCTGGGGTAGCGGCTGCCCCGACGCGCGGGGCGTTTACACCGAATTAATATTGACTTCAGGGTTTTGAGAAGACGCGCGGGCCCTGCCTTGTTGTTTTCCCATGCATGGGTATAATCATTTTTCCTCTGTCGGGGTGTAGCGCAGTCTGGTAGCGCGCGGCGCTTGGGACGCCGAGGTCGGAGGTTCGATCCCTCTCACCCCGACCATTTGTCCCTGTTGATCACGGCTCGTTTCGCCGCTCCGGTACCGCCGGTTTCCCGGGCAAGAAGGTGCTTCCATTCTTCGATATGCGCGGCGTAAACGCATTCCGTTCGATAGATCGGAATGGAAAATACAAACTGACATGAAGACCCGCCCTTAGGGCTCTTGTAGCTTGGTACATTACATTCCACCATCGTATTTATAGATCTTCCAATTAAATTCTTCAATTATATCGACGAGTTTATATCTGGAATCTATATATTGAAAAACCTCTTCCATTTTAGGGTGAAGTACGCAATTATCATTTTTATGTCCCGCAAAAGAAATATATTTCCAATTTTTCCTCTCATTTTTATCGATGGGCGGAATATATGCGTTAGTCGATGACGTGTCAACAATCAAGGGGTGAGTTTTCTCTATATCGTCAAGGAAGGATTTCACCATTTTATCCGTTGTGTATATACAGGAATATAATGGGTACTGGTATACATAACGAGTAGGCGATTTCATTCCGGTGACAAAATTGTAAGAAGTTTCAGCGCCCCACATCAATAAATAGTCCGTGCCGTTCAGGTTTTTTTGGATCGCCGCGATTTCTGAATGGGAGTTCTTTCTAAAGTATGGGTAAACGTACGTAAGATCAAAAAGGATTTTTACAAATGTTATACTGCACATAAAAATTAAAATCGCTAATATCCAAATCCAGGCCACTTTTATTTCTCGTTCGAATAATGTGATCCTGGACGGGACGAAATTTGATATCAGCTGGAATACGAAGAAACCGGTTAAGACTGCAAATACAGGAAGCCAGCTAATATAATAATGGTCGTAGGTTTTGCCGGAGATACTCGAGAGTATGAATTCGACCGGCAGCCCGATGAGTGCCAACACAATTAACGCTGTTCGAGTCTCCGCCAGTTCTTTTCTTTTGAGTGCATAAATAATTCCGATAATCCATGCGGCAGAAACGATAAGCGGAAGGCCTGACGGCGAAAGTAACTTCAAACCAGAATAAGGTGAAAATATTTTTCGCTTCCAATCGGACTCTGAATAAATAGAGTTGTATCTGATAAACATCTCGAAAAAATCATTAAGCGCATTATTCCATTTGAGGTAAAGCAAAACCGGAGCCGTAATGACAATCGTTCCGATTGAAAAAGCCAAGAGCTGCTTCAATAACTTGTATTTTTGATGAGCCGGAATCTCCGTAAGAAATAAAAATAGGACAACTGAGAGTTGCATCCCTATGTTACTCGGCTTCAATAAAAACGTTACGGAGAAACAAGCTCCAATAAGAAAAATATATAACAGAGATGAATGTGACTCTCTCGAACATAAAAATAAATATAGTGTGAGAAAACTAAGCGGGAGCCCGTACTCTTCTGTGAAATTCCCGCCCCCGATCACATAAACCAAACCCAGGAGCCAGGCTATGGAGCCGATGAGTGCGGGTGTGCTGCCAAAGGCTTTTTTCAATACGATGAATCCAAGTGATACGGAGCCGAACAATGAAAGAAACTCTAAGAATAACACTCCCCGCCAGGAGCCATGACCAATCAGCAGTCCAAGCGCGTTAATGTAATAGATTACCGGTCCTTTGTGGTCCCAGACGTCGCGATAAGGTATGACACCGTCCAGGATCTGCCGACCTATATAGAGAAATACGCCGGAGTCTCGATTCGGTATATTTTCATTAAAAAAATAAGATGAAATTTCGACTGCCAGAGTTAAAAGGAGAAGCAGAAAGTAGACGGAAGCTGATTGAGCCTTTTTAAACAACCTCATATATCTACAGAAAAAACAAATTCATCTCATCGACCGGACTGAATATTCTGTTTGGATTCAAAATCAATTATTAATTCATGCTGATCCGCTATATAATTGCAATATCGGTTGATATAGAATAGTACAATATTATCATAATTCAATTGTAAATAATATTCATCGATTAATGATATTTAATAAACGCAGGCATATACCTTATCTGGTATTTATCACTCTATTAATACTTGCATTTTTTGTTTTGAAGGCAAGTTTAAACAATACAAGCGGCGGCTGGGTAAAGTTTAAAGCGAACCCGGTTTTAGGGGGCGAATTAGGAACAGTATTTGATGTTTCAGTTTTAAAGGACGGAGAAATATTCCGTATGTGGCTTTCCTGGCGGCCGAAAGCGAGCATAGCCCTTGCCGAGAGCAAAGATGGAATACATTGGACCAAACCGATTGTCGTGCTGGGACCGAATGAGACGACCGGTTGGGAAGATAGAGTAAACCGGCCTGTAGTTATAAAACATTCCGGTAAATACTATATGTGGTATACGGGACAAACAGATAATAACTCATACATCGGTTATGCGGTAAGCCCGGATGGAAGGAACTGGACGCGAGCCAGTGAAAGACCGGTTCTCTCTCCGGATCTGCCCTGGGAAAAAGTAGCGGTCATGGTTCCGCATGTCATCTGGGACGATAATGAGCAGATATATAAAATGTGGTACTCAGGGGGGGATCAGTACGAGCCGGACGCGATAGGCTATGCAACGAGCCGGGACGGGTATGCATGGACAAAGAATTTAGAACCGGTGTTTTTGCCGTCAAAGGGTTCCGGGTGGGACAGCTTAAAAGTGACCGGAAGCCAGGTCTTATACATAGAGGGATGGTATGTAATGTTCTACATAGGTTTTAAGGACGTAGACCACGCTATGATAGGTCTTGCTCGTTCAAGAGATGGGATAAGCAACTGGCAAAGATATGCATCGAACCCTATAATTAAGCCGGGTGGTTATATGTCCTGGGATCATGACGCGGTGTATAAGCCTTTTGCAATACGAAGTAATGATAGATGGTACCTTTGGTATAACGGTCGGCGTGGCGTTACAGAACAGATAGGTCTTGCAATTCATGAGGGCACGGATCTTAAGTTTCAGTGAAGTACGTTTATAGTTCAATTTGGATACCTTTGCGGGTTCAATACGGGGGGACTTCGCCATGAACGATCAGGTCGGAAAAAAAATCCCTGTTTCAATAGTAATGCCGGTTTATAACGAGGAAGAGATTATAGAAAAGACGGTACGCGACTACCATGCCGAGATAATTGAGCAGTTGCCTGAGTCAGAAATGGTTATAGTTGACGATTGTTCGACCGATAATACTCACGAAATACTAAAAAAACTCTCAAAAGAGCTGGATAATATCAGAATATTAAAGCCTGCCAGGAATGGCGGGCATGGCAAGGCACTACGTCTGGCGTATGAAAATGCGGCAAAGACTTTAGTATTCCATACGGACAGCGATTACCAATTCGATCCGAAAGACTTTTGGAAACTCTATAGTGAGTTAGAGCATTACGACCTTATCATTGGCTGCAGGACAATACGTCACGACCCTCTTCCCCGTCTTATTATTACAAATATATTGAGGCTGTCCAACATGGTTTTGTACGGCTTCAACATTAGGGACGCTAATTGTCCCTTCAGGATCATACGAAAAGAGTGTCTTGAAGAATGTCTTAAGATAATTGATCCCAACGCATTTGCTCCTTCTATAATGCTCGCTATCGCTGCCAGGTGGAAGGGCTACCGGGTCAAAGAGGTCCCCGTAACCCACCTTCCTCGGTTGACCGGCGAGGTTTCAATTAGAAAATGGAAACTTCTCAAAGTATGCGTACTCTCATTATCCCAGAATTTCCAATTTAGAAAAGCATTGCGAAATTCTTAATTCCGGGAAAACAATTCAATCCATCGTATAGATATATTCGGCACCTCGTATCCGGCCTCAATGATACGGATAGCATCTATGAAACCGGCATTCGGTTCCGAGGTCGGAGGTTCGATCCCTCTCACCCCGACCAGACTCCTTCCCTCTATTACACCTCGTTTCTAAACTATCATTTAAAAATGCGCACCTGAGTCGGTAAACACTGCCGGTTGTCGTTTGTCCTATAATCTTACAATCGCGGATGCCTGGAAATTAATTATAACTTCCTGTTAACATACGATATAGGCGGATGGCACCTGTCTTGCCATTCAATAAAAAGTTATTATGATGAGTTAAGGCCCTATTTATGCATCCTGCGTATACGACTGTGCATCATAATTGATGTTTTTAAATGGGCTGCAGATGGATGTGGGGAAGGTTGATTCTTTTGCAGCACGACTAGAGGCGCGAAATGAAAGTCAGCCCGAGATGGACGAAATAGCGAAAGAGGTGAGAATAAGGGTCGAGTATGCGCTTCGAAAGTTATAAGGAGCGATCTTGAATAATTCGATGAAGTCGAGAAAAATCAAACGATGATGATACTCGGAGGCAAGATTGGAAGTTTGACCGTCTATTTTGTTTTTCTTTTTCTACTCGCCCAAATCTGCGTGGCAGATGAGGTTCTATTCAAGCTCAGGGACGCGGTCAGCACCGCGCTCGAGAACAACAACGAGCTTAAGTCCTTCGAAAGCTCCGTTTCCGCGGAGAAAGCGGACATAGGCATATCGCGGAGTTATCTTCTTCCGCAAATAAATCTCGAGGAAAGCTTCGTCCGCACGAACAACCCGACCGGGGTGTTTTCGATAAAGCTGAACGAGGGGCGCTTCAAGGAGTCGGACTTCGAGATATCGAGCCTTAATAACCCTGATCCCGTGAGCGATTTCGAGACAAACATTTCGGTAGAGCAGCCTATATTGGCGATACAGGAGGCGCTCGCGCTGAAGTCCGCGAATAAGGATTATCTGGCAAAGAGGGAAGAGTTCGGCAGGCTGAGGGAGTACGTCGCTTTCAGGGTGGTGGAGACCTACATTCAGGTCGGGACTGCAAAGGAGTTCGTACGGGTGGCGCGGAAGGCACTCGAGGATGCGGGGGAGCAGCTAAGAATAGCTAATTCGAGATTCAAGTCGGGCATGGGTCTTTACTCGGATACGCTCAGGGCGGAGACCGCCGTAACGGAAGCTGAGCAGCAGCTCGTGAGCACGGAAAAGAATCTGAAAGTCGCGAAGCGCTCACTCGGTCTCCTCCTCGGTCTCGACGAATCCGTGGACACGGAAGCCGTAACGGAGGGGATAGCGCTCAGGGGATTCGAGTATTACACTGAGAAGTCCCTTTCACGTAAGGACGTGGCTTCCCTCCAATACCGTTATGAGAGCGCGAGGACGAACGTGAGTATTGCCGATGCGGGATATCTCCCGAGAATCGGCGTGAGAGGAACCTATCAGCTTAACGACAGGGACGTGCCCTTCGGCTCCGAGGGCGACAGCTGGTTCGTGGCGGCTGTCCTGAGATGGGAGATATTCAACGGGGGAAGGAGGGAATATGAGAGGGCCAGGGCGAGCCACACTGCATCGGAGATGGAGGAGAGCCTCGAAGGCATGAAAAAAAGCGTCTCCCTGAGCGTGTATGAATCATATCTCGCCGTAGAAGAAGCGGAGAAGAATGTAGAGCTTGCGGAGAAGTCTCTCGAAACGGCGGCCGAAGGGACGCGTCTCGTGCGGAAGAGGTACGAGAACTCACTGTCCCCGTTCTACGACCTCCTGGACTCGCAGCTCAACCTGGACAGGACGAGAGCCAATCTCGTCGCGAAACAGAACGGGTATTCGCTCTCCGTCGCGAGACTCTCTTTCGAGAGCGGAACGATCCTGGAGGATTTGGGTATAACAGATTAACCCCTATTAACGACATGAAACATATAAGAGCGCTTTTAATTTTGATTTTATTGTTTGCTTCCTGCGGAGACGGCTCCGATTCCGGCAAAGAGGCTGCCGATAGAGGCGTTATCAAGGGTGTGAGGACGGAAACCGTCCGGAAAAGAGAGGTCGATGAATATTACAGGACTTCCGGTACAGTGAAGGCTAAAACCATAAGCGATGTCGCAAGCAGGATAATGGGCACTGTGACATCCATAAACGTTGAGGAAGGAGACAAGGTGACTGAAGGGGAAGTCCTGATGACGCTTGACGGCAGGGACTTCGAGCAGAGGGCCCTCGCGTCGAGTGAGGCATACAGGGAGGCGCAGAATTACCTCGCCGCCGCCGGGAAGAATAAACACCTGACCGAGCTGACTTATGATAGGTACAAAAACCTTTACAACGACAGAGCCATATCCGCTCACGAAATGGATGAGATAGAGACGCAAAAGGAAGTATCTGCGTTCGAGTTCGAACGGGCGCGCGCGGCCCTCGGCAGGGCTCAGGCGAACATGGAAGAAGCCGGGATAAATCTCGGCTTCACGAAGATAAAAGCTCCGGTCTCGGGGATCGTGACCGGAAAGGAGGCGGAAGTCGGGAGTATGGCTGTCCCCGGCCGGGTTCTTCTCAGGGTGGAGGACAACTCCTCTTTCAAGATCGACGTTAACGTTGACGAGAAGATGATCGGCAAACTCGAGCCCGGCATGACTGTGTATGCGGACATAGACGCGCTCGGCGCCCGGATGGAAGGCACGATTACGGAAGTGGTTCCGGCTGTAGACCCGGGCACGAGGACCTTTCTCGTCAAAATCGGACTCGGCGGCGAGTCCCTGAAGACGGGCCTTTATGCCTCGGTCCTCATACCGTCGGGCAAACGGCAGGCAATACTCGTTCCCGGCCCGGCCGTCGTGGAAAAAGGCCAGCTCGAGGGGGTCTATACCGTGAACGATGAGGGGATTGCGACTTACAGGCTCGTGCGGACAGGAAGGGAATATGACGGCGGTTTAGAGGTGCTCTCCGGGCTCAGGGACGGCGACGTCGTGATCGTGGAAGGGGCTGAAAGAGCGACCGACGGAGGGCTCGTCCAGGGCGACTGACTGTTATGAATACGGGAATAGCAGGCAGAATAGCCCGCACGTTTATAGAGTCCAAGCTTACACCGCTCATAGTAATCGCATCCATAGCGCTCGGTATATTCGCCGTAATCGTCACTCCCCGCGAAGAAGAACCCCAGATCATTGTCCCGATGGTCGATGTTTTCGTATCCTACCCGGGAGCTTCGTCCGCCGAGGTGGAAGAGCGCGTGACCAGGCCCATGGGTAAGCTCCTCTGGGAAGTCGAAGGCGTCGAATACCTCTATACCATGTCCAAACCGGGGATGAGCATTGCGACGGTGAGGTTCTTTGTCGGCGAGGACATGGAGGACAGCATCGTAAAGCTCTACAACAAGCTCATGTCTAATTACGACATGATACCTCCGGGAGTATCCGAGCCTCTCGTAAAACCAAAATCTATAGACGACGTGCCGATCCTGACGTTCACCCTGTGGAGCGACAGATACAGCGGTTACGAGCTGAGGAGGGTCGCTTACGAAGTCGCCGAGGAGCTAAAAAAAGACAGTGAAGTCTCGGAATACAGGGTCATCGGCGGACAGAAAAGACAGGTAACCATTACACTCGACCCGGGTAAGCTGAAGGCGTACTCACTCTCCCCTCTAGGCATCGCAGACGCGATCGGCAAGGCTAATTTCACGCTGAAAGGCGGCACTTTCCCTTCCGTGGGCGGGGAGTATGTGGTCGAGACCGAAGGGTTTCTCCGGGATACGGCTGAAATAGGCGAAGTAGCGGTAGGTGTCCGTGACGGACGCCCGGTATATCTCCGGGACGTAGCCTTGATAACGGACGGGCCCGAAGAACCGTCCGAGTACGTGTTCATAGGATTCGGCGGGGCTTCCGATAAATACAGGAAAGGACTTTCGGAAGCGGTCACTATATCATTCGCGAAGAAAAAGGGGACGAACGCCACACATATAGCCGAGAGACTGCACAGTAAGCTCGAAGCCCTCTCAGGGAGTGTCATACCTCGGGGTGTAGAGATAGAGACGACGCGGAATTACGGCGAGTCGGCGAAAGAGAAATCGGACGAGCTCCTGAAGCATATGTTCATCGCGGCTCTTTCCGTTACCTTCCTCATAGCCCTCGCCCTCGGATGGAGGGAATCCATAGTCGTGCTCGTGGCGATACCGGTGACCCTCGCCCTCACGATATTCGTGACATATATGTTCGGCTATACGCTCAACAGAGTGACACTATTCGCACTCATATTCTCGATCGGCATACTCGTCGACGACGCTATCGTGGTTGTCGAGAACATCTACAGGCATTTCAAGATGTACGGCGTGAGCGCCGCAGTCGCGGTAAGGGCGGTCGATGAAGTCGGGAACCCGACTATACTCGCTACGTTCACGGTCATAGCCGCGCTCCTTCCGATGGCATTCGTGTCGGGTCTCATGGGTCCCTACATGAGACCGATACCTATAGGGGCGTCTGCGGCGATGCTCATATCGCTGTTCATCGCGTTCATTATAAGCCCGTGGCTGAGCTACATCGTTCTTAAGGGTGTTAAGAAGTCGGGCAAGCCCGAAGGGGAAGAGGGGAGGTTATTGAAAAGGCTTAACCGTATATACGAGGGGAATTTGAGGGGGCTTCTCGGAAGCGGCAAAAAAAGAGTCAGGGCTTACGGGCTTGTATCTCTCCTGCTTTTGGCGTCATGCCTCCTCGTACTTTTCAAAGCCGTCACGGTGAAGATGCTTCCTTTCGACAATAAGAGCGAGGTTCAGGTGATCATAGACATGCCCGAGGGGAGCACACTCGAGGAAACAGCCGCCGTATCCCGCGAGATAGGGGATTACCTGGGGACGGTGCCGGAGGTTCTCGACTATGAGCTCTACACCGGAACCGCCGCCCCCGTTAACTTCAACGGCCTCGTGAGGCATTACTTTCTAAGGGAAGGCGGCAACGTCTCCGACATACAGGTGAATTTTGTTCCCAAGGGCGAGAGGGACGCCCAGAGCCACGACATAGCCAGGAGGATAAGACCCCGCATCAAGGAGATAGGGGATAAGTACGGCGCCAGGATAAAAATCGCCGAGGTGCCGCCCGGGCCCCCTGTGCTGAGCACCCTCGTCGCCGAGATATACGGGCCGGACCCGGAAAGACAGACCGAAATAGCCCGGGAAGTGATGAAGATATTTGAAGGCACCGATAGCGTGGTGGATGTGGACTGGTACGTCGAGGACAATCAGAAAAAGGCCGTATTCGAGGTGGATAAAGAAAAAGCTTCCCGGAACGGCATAAGCTCCGAGGATATTGCCAGAACGCTCCGAATCCTGCTCGCCGGAAGCCCCGTCGGTCTCGCTCACGTCGAGAAAGACAAAGAACCGGTCGAGCTCGTTTTGAGAGCCCCGCTCTCCGAGAGGGCCGGTATCGAAAGCCTGAAGGAGATAGGGATCGCGACGCCGGGAGGCGGACAGGTGAACATTTCCGAGCTCGTGGACGTAAGAGAAACCTTCGAAGACAAGACAATCTACGGAAAGAATCTGAAGAGGGTCGTCTATGTGATCGGGGACGTCGCCGGGAGGGCGGAGAGCCCGGTCTACGCGATACTCGGAATGAAAGACGCGGTAGATAAGCTCGAGCTGCCGGAAGGATACGTGCTCAAACAGTATTCCTCCGTCCAGCCCCCTCTCGAAGACGTGTATTCGATGAAATGGGACGGGGAGTGGCAGATAACCTACGAAGTGTTCAGGGACCTGGGAATAGCTTTTGCCGCCGTTCTCTTGCTGATTTACGTGATGATTGTCGGGTGGTTCAGGTCTTTCGTCGTACCGCTCGTGATTATGGCCCCGATCCCGCTTTCGCTCATCGGCATACTGCCGGGGCATGCCCTCCTCGGCGCGTTCTTCACGGCTACGTCGATGATCGGCTTCATTGCGGGCGCGGGCATAGTCGTCAGGAATTCGATCATATTGGTGGATTTTATAGAGCTCAAGCTTTCAGAAGGCATGCCGCTCGGGGATGCCGTGATAGAAGCCGGAGTGATAAGGTTCAGGCCTATGCTGCTTACCGCCTCCGCCGTAGTCGTCGGGTCGTCCGTGATCCTCTTCGATCCCATTTTCCAGGGTCTCGCTATCTCTCTTATGGCAGGGGAGGTGGCTGCGACTCTCATATCGAGAACAATGGTGCCGCTCCTCTATTACGAGTATAAGAGCAGGGTATCTTAAAACCCCGAGCGTCTCTCCCCCCTGTGGTGCCCTATACTATTGACAACCGAAAGCGGTTTGCTTTATATTGGGGAAGTGGCGCATCGTATCATATTTAACGGATTGGCTTACACGGTCGGGGCCGATAAGGCTATTTCAGAAGCTATGACATGACCATCAGAGCCGCATCTATCTTAATATCGCTAGTTTCTCCAGTTATTTTCCTATTTGGCTGCACATCCACGAAATATGTCTCTATAGAGAACCCCTCGGAGAGGATAGTGAGCGGCTGTATATCGATGCTCCCGCCCGCGGAAGGGGAGTGGTACGTGGACAAACACTGGACCGAGGTGCTCTACGGCCCCGATCCGTGCGAGGACAGGCTCAGGCTCGCGAGCGGAGACGAGGAGGATTTATACTTTATTTACATCACGACCGGCTTGAGGAAATGGAGCGATAAGCTAGACAACGAATATCTACGGAACTGGGTAAAGAATTATCATGACAGGGAGTTAATAAAGAATAAGGAGCTCGGGGTTAAGGTCGTAAATTATGAAACGGTTACGTGTAATGGTATCGAAGGCATCTGCGCCGAGGCCAGTTATAATTTCATATCGTCCAAACGGCTCCAGTTCAAGGCGGGCGGCCCTACGACGACGTTCCGTGATAAAGAGCTCAGGCCGAGCGATAAATATTTCTATGAGGTGGTCGAATTTTACGTGTTCGAGGGTCCCTACGACGGTCTTGATAAGGACAGGAACGCCTTCTATTATGAAGTAATGTTCCTTCATGTTTCTGTCGATGAGAAAAAGGATCCCGAATTGAGAGAAAAAGCCTATAAGGTGGCCGAGAATATAGAATTTAACAAGGATTGGGATACGGAGGCGAGCCCGTAAGGGAGTTCGTAGGTCGATTATATCATCCGGTCCGAATCGTTAGCCTGAATCCTGCCATATCAATAAACAGACAGGTAATTGTTTATCCTTCTTCTGTAAGTTTTTCGGACAGACGACACGGACTCACATTATAAATAACCAAGTAATAATAATAAGTTGCATTCATTTGTCCTGTGGTACGATGATTGCACCTATTATTGATATGCGGAGGTTTGATAAAATGGTTCGGCCCGGATAAAGACGATGACAATTAAAATCAGGGACGATATAGACGGCGAAGCGGACATCCCGAACGCGCTTTCGGGGATGGATAAGATGGTGCATTCCACGATAAGCCGGTTTACGCTGGGCATATCGCCCGCGGCACTCATGCTCGCGTATCTCGACTGGCTCGTTCATCTGGGCATATCGCCTGCGAAGCAGCTCGAGCTCGTGCAGAAAGCTCTCAGGAAGGCCGTGAGGTTCTATGTTTACGCCTTCAGGTGCGCCGCTAAGTCAGGAGCGCAGCCTTGTATCGAACCCCTGCCTCAAGACAAGCGGTTCAGCGGAGAGGGGTGGCAGAGAACGCCGTTTAATCTGATGGTACCAGTCGTTCCTCCTGACCCAGCAATGGTTCCACAATGCGACGACAGGGGTTGACGGGGTAAACCGTCATCATGAAGACGTCGTCTCGTTCGTCACACGCCAGATACTGGATATATTCGCGCCCTCGAACTTTATTCACACCAATCCCGAAATACTCAGGAAGACGATCGAGTCCGGGGGGAATAACCTCTTTCGAGGGTGGCTCAACCTGCTTGAGGACTGGGAGCGGTCCGTAATCGGCAAAAAACCGGTCGGGACGGAACAATTCGAGGTGGGGAAAACGGTTGCCGTCACACCCGGCAAGGTGGTTTTCAGGAACCGTCTTATCGAGCTTATACAGTATGAGCCCTCTACCAGAGACGTATACGCGGAGCCTGTCATTATCGTCCCGGCCTGGATTATGAAATATTATATTCTCGACCTCTCTCCGCATAATTCTCTCGTCAAATACCTCGTCGATAAAGGCCACACGGTCTTCATGGTTTCGTGGAAAAACCCGGGGCCCGAAGACAGGGACACCGGTATGGGGGATTATCTGGAGCTCGGGATAATGGAGGCGCTCAGGGCAATCAACGCCATAATCCCCCGGAGACATGTGCACGCCCTCGGTTATTGTCTCGGCGGCACGCTGCTCGCAGCCGCCTCGGCAGCGATGGCCCGGGACGGTGACGGACGCCTCAGGGAGCATTACGCTTCTCGCCGCCCAGACCGACTTTCCATGAGGCGGGGGAGCTGATGCTTTTCATCGACGAGAGCCAGCTCGCTTTTCTCGAGGATATGATGTGGGACCAGGGTTACCTGGACACGAAGCAGATGGCGGGGGCGTTTCAGATGCTCCGGTCAAACGACCTCATCTGGTCGCGCATGGTGCATGACTACCTCCTGGGGGAGCGCGAGCCGATGTTCGACCTGATGGCCTGGAATGCCGACGCGACGAGGATGCCGTACCGTATGCACTCGGAGTATCTCACGAGCCTGTTCCTCAACAACGACCTTGCCGAAGGGCGGTACCTCGTAAAAGACAGGCCTGTTTCGCTCACGGATATCCGGGTTCCGATGTTCGTGGTATCGACCGAGAGGGACCACGTGGCCCCGTGGCGCTCTGTTTACAAGATAAACCTGCTCGCGGACACCGAGGTGACGTTCGTGCTCACGAGCGGCGGACATAACGCGGGCATAGTGAGCGAGCCCGGACACCCCGGCAGGAGCTACCGCCTGGGGACGAGGAAAGAGAGGGATACGTACATCGACCCCGAGAGCTGGGCCTCGAGGACGCCCGGGAAGGAGGGCTCCTGGTGGGAAGCGTGGGAATCCTGGCTGAAAAAGCGCTCGGGAAATAAAACCGGGCCGCCTTCCATGGGCGCTGCGAGAAAGGGTTATGCGCCATTGGGGGACGCGCCCGGTCGTTATGTGATTCAGGAATAGCCGGTGTATGGCATGCGGCGGTTGTACTCGTGCTCCCGGTAACTACAATATACGAGAGGTGAATGTATGAAGATCGAGCTCATTGGAAAGGGGATCGAAATATCGGAAGACATAAGGAGCTTCACGGAACACGGGCTCTCGAAACTGGAACGGCATTTGAAAGAGATGGGAGAGGGGGAGGTCGAGGCGGTGGTGACTTTCACTGTGGAGAAGCACAGGGAGAGGCACAGGGTCGACATAGACCTCTACCTCAAGACCCCGGGCGGCGGGGCGCTCCACGCATGGGAAGAGTCGAACGATACCTTCATGTCGCTCGAATTCACGCTCGACGATATCGACAAGCAGCTGAACCGGCTCAAGGAGAGGCGGATCGAGGTAAGGAAGGACATTGCGCGGGAGAAGGCGAAGCGGAGGAACGAAGAGCCCCCGGTCCGCGAGGCGGGGCTGGTATCGGAGGAAAAGCTCTCGATAGAGAAACCGCTGACGGCCGAGGAGGCGCTGATGGTCTCTCCAGGACGAGGACAGGTTCTTTCTCGTCTTCAGGAACAAGGACTCGGGCGACCTGAACGTAATATACAGAAAGAAGTCCGGGAAATACGGGCTTATAACGCCCTAGATTCGATCTTGTGTAATATATAGCGCTTGCTTTAACAAATTTTTCTTAATGATGGGAAATGTCCGGTGAATGAAAGGATAGAAGTAAAAAAGATACACGACTACCTCTGGGAGATTCCGAAGACGGGCGGGATGCTCGTCCCCGGCAGGGTCTATACGACCGAAAAGATGCTCGAGGCCATAAGGGAGGAAAAGGCCCTCGAGCAGGTGATGAACGTCGCCTATCTCCCCGGCATACAGAAATACTCCATAGCCATGCCCGACATACACTGGGGGTACGGGTTCCCTATCGGGGGTGTCGCCGCGTTCGATGCCGAGGACGGTGTCATATCGCCCGGAGGGGTGGGTTACGATATTAACTGCGGCGTGAGGCTAATGAGGACCAGCCTCACTGAAGAGGAAGTGAGGCCTTCTCTGAGGGACCTCGTCACCGATATATTCAGGCGCGTCCCCTGCGGGTTAGGCGAAGGGGGGAAGATCAAGCTCTCTCAGGAGGATTATAAACAGATAATATCGAAGGGCATCAACTGGGCGATAGATAAAGGGTACGGCGAGAAGGAGGACGCTCAAAGGGTAGAGGACTACGGCACATTCGCCGGGGGGGACCCGGCCGCCGTGAGCGAGAGGGCTTACGAGAGGGGAAAGGACGAGATCGGCACGCTCGGCTCGGGAAACCACTTTCTCGAGATCGACATCGTCGACGAGGTGTTTAACCCGTCAGTCGCCAACTCCTTCGGCCTTTTCAAAGGTCAGGTGTGCGTGCTCATCCACTGCGGCTCGAGGGGTTTCGGCCATCAGATCTGCACCGATTACATAGACGTCATGCTTTCCTACATGAGGAAGAAGGGCCTCGAGCTCCCGGACAAGCAGCTCGCCTGCGCTCATATTAGATCCGAAGAGGGGAGGAGGTACCTCTCGGCGTTCGCGGCTGCCGTGAATTACGCCTGGGTGAACAGGCAGGTGATAATGTCCTTCGTCAGGGACTCTTTCTATTCCGTATTCCGTATCGGGCCTAACGAGCTCGGCGGCAGTCTCGTCTACGACGTGAGTCACAACATAGCCAAGTTCGAGACGCACAAGGTGAACGGGGAAATGAAGAAGGTGTGCGTCCACAGGAAGGGCGCAACGAGGGCATTCCCGAAGGGGCATCCCCTGATACCCGACATATACAAGCACGTCGGTCACCCGGTGCTGATCCCGGGGGATATGGGCAGGGCGTCCTATGTGCTCGTAGGGACCGAGGCGGCGCTCGACGAAACGTTCGGCTCCAGCTGTCACGGGGCAGGGCGCATGATGTCACGGACGAAGGCGCTTAAGCTGGGCAGGGGGAGGGACATTATTTCCGAGCTCGGCGAGAAGGGGATAATAGTAATGGCTAAAGGCAGAAAAACCGTATTCGAAGAGATGCCCGAAGCGTATAAGCTTATAGACGACGTCGTCGACGTGGTCCACAACGCCGGTATTGCGAATAAGGTCGCGCGCCTGAGGCCTATCGGCGTAATAAAAGGGTGAAAGCTATTACCGGCGGCTGCCTGAATACGGACGGGTTACAGATTAATTCCGCAATTTCTAACCGGCGCATATCATAATGTAATAATCACTCCCCCAATCCCCTTCCCTCGGCTTCCCTGTCGCCGAGAGGCATCTGTTCCTCTACCGGCGCCTGTTCTTCGAGGGGATATTCTTCACCTTCCGGTGCGTCGGGGAGTATCTCTGAAGCCTGCCCGGCCGTCTCCGAATCAGCGCCCACTTCCTCGGAGGCCTGGTCGTCTGTCTCTGAGTCTTCATCGAGCGGCTCTGTGGGGGCTATGTCGTCGCCGACCTCTTCTGAAGCCTGGTCGTCCGTTTCGGATACCTCGTCGAGCTGCTCGGTCGGCACCCCTACAGGCTGTTCAGATATATCGCCCACCGGTTCCGATACCTGGTCGAGCTCTTCTGTCTCGGGGTCTATCTGGAACATGATCCCGCCGCCGGGGACGGTATACGCGTCCTCCCCGGCCAGGGCATTAACCGCACAGGTTATTCCGGCGCCGAGCACGAGCACGCACAGGTAATTCCCGGCCGTTCTCAATAACGTTTTCATTTATAATCTCCTTTTTCCGTATCTTCTTAACGATTCCTTAACATTGATCCGTATAATTCTAATAATAGTGCTTATATGCGGATTCGGCAACGGATCGCAAGGTTTAACGGCGGCCCGGGTTTCCGATAGCATGAATCCGGTCCCGCCCGGCCTGCGGATGCCGGCCTGCGAATGAAGAGAAGAATGGGATTTGAAATAACAGGTGCATTTTTATATAATAATTGACGCAGCGAATCCAACCTGCCGAAGTGATACTAAACCGTGTTTGTATGTAATTTAAATCATACTCACCGCCCCGAAATAAATAAAAAGGGGAGGGTTGTAATTGATCTATGTACGCTTCGCGGAACCTGTTCGGAAATCTTTTTCCGGGAATGATGGGCGTCAGGGAAGATACGGAGGAGCAACTGCATGAAAAAGCTTATGGGCAGTAGAGTGGAGAAGATCGAATCCCCGTATGAGGGGATCAGCCTCAAGGACTATTATGTGGAGAAGCGGCGCCTCCAGCTCGAGCTGCTCCTGATACAGCAGAGCATAGCGAAGGACGGGCAGAGGTGGTGCGTTTGCTTCGACGGCCGCGACGCCGCGGGCAAGGGCTCCACCATACTCAGGTTTACGCAGAACCTTATGCCGAAGTACTACCGAATAGTTGACCTGGGGGTGCCGACGCCCAAAGAGTCCAAATACTGGTTCCACAGGTACGAGCAGCACCTGCCGGAACCGGGCGAGGTGGTGTTCTTCGACCGCTCGTGGTATAACCGCGCCTTGATAGAGCCGACGATGGGCTACTGCACGCAGAAGCAGTACGAGTATTTCATAGGCAAGGTGCTCGACTGGGAGCACGAGCTCATAGACGGGGGCCTCAAGCTTGTGAAGTTTTACCTGTCCGTTGATCCCGAGCACCAGCTCTACCGTTTCCAGGAACGCCTGACCGATCCCCTCAAATTTTGGAAATTCTCGGAAAACGATTACAATGCTCGGAAGAAATGGGAGACTTTCACGAAGTACAAGGAACAGATGTTCGCCCATACGGCGTCCGAGAAGTCGCCGTGGGTGCTCATAAACTCGAATTCGAGGAAAACGTCAAGACTCACGTGCATGCTCTACATGGTGAGACTCTACGGGAACAAGAAATTCGTACCCCTCACCGGCGAGGACGTGACGGAGACGCATACTATAGAGATAAACGGAGTCGCGTTTGACGGACTCAATAAATTACAATACTCAGTGCTGAAAGAACTGGCCGACGATCAGAATCTCCATGTTCAGGACGTACTGACAGGACCCCAAAATGGATGAAGATATCACATTAGCCAATACGTTAAACCTGCCTCGTGTCAGGTCCGCGGGAGGGCTCGTTTATAACGACAACTACCACATCCTTCTCATATTCAAGCGCGGGAAGTGGGACCTGCCCAAGGGCAGGTTCGAGATGGGCTCCGACCCCCTCGAGACCGCGCTCAGGGAGATAAGCGAGGAGACGGGGCTCGATAAGGACAAGCTCACTATTCAGGGGAAGCTCGTGTCCACCTGGCATACAACGAGGCACGAGAAAACAAAGTATCTGAAGAAGACCCACTGGTATCTGGTCCATTATCACGGCGAGGATTCGGACGTCGCCCCCCAGTTCAGGGAGGGGATTATAGAATGCCGCTGGGTGCATCTTCCCGACCTCGACAAGTACCGGTCGCTGCTCCTTCCGAGGATCGAGTACGTAATAGATTTCTGGCTGCAGAACCTGGCCTACGCCCCGAGGTTTTAGGAAACACGCGGGACCGGAAACGGCGTTTGCCGATAGCGAATGAACTTGTTTTGAAGGAAAATTTCCTGTGAGGGCGAACAGGCCGCGCTAATTGAAAAAAGGCATTACTCTTTGATAAGCTTGTTGATCTTATCTTTGTAAATGTTTTTGACGATCTCCACCGAGTCGTCGACTATCTCGACCCCCATTTTTCCGGACAGGCTCCCCACCAGCCTGGTGCACCATTTGACGACGGCATTTACTCGTATTTCCTCACCGTCCTTTCCGGGATCGCTCTCGTCCTGGAAGCTTATTACTATCCCGGTTCCGGCCGGAAATATATTCCGGGCCTCTATCTCGAGACCGCGCTCGGAAATATTCACGGCGTACCCCATGTATGTCGGGTTCTCTTTCCCCAGCCTAATCCTCTTCCTGTAGGGAAGTCTCCTGGATTTTCTTTTTTCACCCATAATAATGCCTCTGCCAATTATAACCCCGTTTTTGCCGGTTAATTAGCTGGAGGGAAAGTCCGAACAATCCTGAAGAACCCCGATTTACACATTATTCCAATTTAGTTAATATTCATGGAGGTAAAGGGACTCCCGGCTGCGGCATCACCGGTATCTGATATGAATCACTATGGCTCTATAATTTATAAGGCGGGGGTCTTCGTATCCTTATTCGTCATTCTGGCCGTCTATTCCCGGCCCTGCCCGGCCGTTGAAAATCATGACTGGAGGAGAGACTGGGCTCTCGAAGAGGGTTTCGACATAAACGTCGATACCGAAGGGTACCATTTCCCCTCCGCGATAGCGTTCGTCCCCGATCCGGGGAAAGGACCCAAGGACCCGCTCTATTTCGTTCTCGAGCTGAGAGGCAAGATAAAGGTAGTCACGAATGACAGGAGCATATATACGTTCGCCGAAGATTTCTTCAAATTCACGCCTTCAAAGGAGCTTCCCGCGTTCTCCGGTGAGAACGGCCTTGCGGGCATCTGCCTCGATCCCGAAAACGGATACGTCTTCGTAACTTTCGCTTACCAGGACAGGGACATGATTTTGCGGAACAACATTGCGAGGTTCGATACCGTGCCCGGCTCGTTTTCTGTAAAGCCCGTCTCTATGACCCCGTTCACCGATATATTTTCCAGGGAGGGCTCAAGCCCATCCCACCAGATAGGCCCCTGTCAGGTTTCGGACGGCACGCTCTTTGTAGCGGTCGGGGACGGATTCGATATCATATTCTCTGAGCAGCACGATTATAAACGGAGCCAGAACCCGGATTCGCTCTTGGGGAAGATCCTCCGTATGACCCTCGACGGAAAGCCCGTGAAGACGAACCCGTATTATGTGGATGACGACGTCGGGAAGGCGAGGAATTACGTCTGGGCGGTTGGTTTAAGGAACCCCTTCGGGCTCAAGATTCTCGACGGGCGCATGTTCGTTGCCGACAACGGCCCGGCTGTAGACAGGATTCTCGAGGTGCGGGAAGGGGAGAACTACCTCTGGGACGGGACCGACACGAGCTTCGCGACTAACTCGATAGTTGTATTCGTGCCCGGAGCGGGCGTTACGCAGCTCGACTACTTACCGCGGGACTTGAATATCTTCCCCGAGCGGTACACGGGAAAATTTTACCAGTCTCGGTGCGGCATCCCGGATGCCGACCCCCGCGCGACCGGCGGGAGAAACGTCGCCATGTTCGACTATAGCTTCAGGCAGAACAGGCTGATTATTCCTCCGGAGACGTTCCTGAAATACACGGGGGCGGGTTTTCAAACCCTGGCCGGGCTCGCAATCGGCCCGGACGGGCTATACCTCGCTCCTATACTGCCGTTGTCCGACGGCAGGAGCGTGGTGTTCAAGGTTACATACGAACCTGAAAGCAGTCACCCGTATACGCTCGGGCACGAGATGAGCGCTCCCGTGCTCCTCGAGGGGCGCGGCTGTTACGGCTGCCATACGTTCGGCCAGAGCGGCTGGGGCACTGCAGGTCCGAATCTCGATACCGTGAAGCTCGTCTCGAGGGTCAGCGAAAGGCTCGGCTCCGACGAGTACCGAGACCGCGTGAAGGAGCTCGACAGTCTCGAAACCGAGCCTTATAAAAGCTACAGGGACGAAAGAGCCGAAGTGCTCCGGAGGGGGGGCATCGAGAAGGTGAGGGCCTGGGTGAAGTATCATATTATGGAGCCGAAATTCGATAACCCCGACTCGGCGATGCCGAATCTCGGCATAAATTCGGAAGAAGCGGAATTGATAAAATTGTACCTCGTCCCCGACGAGCCTGAACCGAGGACCCGTGTCTGGCCCGGGTTTAATGAAATATTCCCCGAGATCGGATACAGGCATCTTGTCTATTCCTTTCTCCTGGGAGTCGCTATAACACTGCTCATTTCGGGCGGGTACGCCCTCATGCGCAGGAAGAAATAGATCCCGGGTTGGAATGACGTTGCCGTTAGCATGCGATCCTGATTGAAATCAATCCCCGTGCGGACTTCTCCCGCCTTTACTAATCGCGGTTTACGAAATATCATCATGCGGGCGGACGCGGAGTTGCTTAATCAGGCGTAACTCCGCTTACGGCGATAGTATGAGAAATAAATTTTTACTATCCATATCGATATGCGGTGTGCTAATTCTTTACACGGCCTCTTCGTCAGGGCAGGAGGAAAGCCCCGGCCTCTCTAACCCGGAGACCCTCGATCCGGTCGTCGTAACCGGGACGGCGTACCCGGCGGAGCTCAGCAAGAGCACGGGGAGCGTCACGGTCATAACCGGGGAGGAGATCGAGGCGAGTCATGCGGTGAGCGTGGGAGAGCTTCTGGAACAGGTCCCCGGACTATACGTCGATCAGCCCGCCTCCCGGGGAGGGGTGACGTCGGTATATATAAGAGGCGGAGATCCCAACTTCACGCTCGTCCTCATTGACGGGGTGAAGGTGAACGACCCCACGAACAGCCGGGGCGGGTCGTTCGATTTCTCGGCGCTCAGCACCGACAACATCGAGCGCATCGAGATCGTGCGCGACCCGATGTCCTCCCTCTACGGCTCCGACGCGCTGAGCGGCGTAATCAACATCATCACGAAGAAGGGCGAGGGGAAGCCGAAAGCGACTGCCGAGGCCATGGGGGGGAGATACGGGCAGTATCAATTCCTGGGCGGCGTCTCGGGAGCGGGACCGTTCTACGATTACTCTGTCACGGGCTCCTGGCTCGACGACGGGGAGCAGGTGGAGGGGAGCACGTTCAAAAGCCCGAGCGTGACCGCGAGCCTGGGATTGATTAACAGGGACGATATGGAGATAACATCCACTTTCAGGTATTCGCACATCGACAGCACGAGCTTCCCTGACGACAGCGGCGGCCCCGAATTCGCGGTGCTCCGCACTACGGACGACAGGAACATAGACCAGCTCCTTCTCGGTCTCGGCTACACTCACAGCCCCGCCCTATGGTGGGAGTACGGCATCAAACTAAGTTTTTACAATACGAAAGAAAAGTTCTCGTCCCCGGGCGTGGCGCCCGGCGAGCGCGACCCCTTCGGCATACCTCCCAACGAAGCCGACAGCGATTATAAAAACTACGATGCGAATATTACGAGCACATTTTCCCCTTATGAAGGCGTCGATATCGTCGCGGGGTTCGAGGCTGAATTCCAGGACGGGTCGAGCCGCGGCATGATACTCGGCGACTTCCCGCTGCCCGCCGCTTTCGACCTCAGCAGATACATATTGTCCCCTTATCTGGAAGTGCAGTTCGGCATGGTAGAGAACCTTTACATCGTCCTCGGCGCGAGGGAGGACTTCCCGGAAGGGTTCGACCCGGCCTTCAGTCCGAGGGCCGGCGTCTCCTATAAAATCGCCGCGACCGATACCATACTCCGGGGGAGCTGGGGGGAAGGGTTCAAGCTCCCGTCCTTCTTCTCCCTCGCGAACCCGATTGTAGGCAACCCCGACCTCGTGCCGGAGGAGAGCAGGAGCCTCGACCTCGGGAATAACCCAGAATCTATGGGACGACAAGCTCGGCGCTCAGTTCAACGTCTATTACAACGAGTTCAAGAACCTCATAGACTTCGAGGAAGGGCCGCCGCCTATTCTCGTCAACCGCTCCCGGGTGACGGTCAAGGGGTTCGAGATTATCGGGAATATCCGCCCCTGGGAAGAGCTAAGCTTGAGCGGGAGCGTGAGTTACGCCGACAGCGATATAAAGGGTACGGACGAGGAGCTCAGGAACCGCCCGAAGTGGTGGGGAGAGCTCTCCCTCCTCTACAGTCCTTCGCCTACCGTCAAGTTCAGCCTGGACGCCGTATTTACGGGGAGCGTTCCCGATTCCTCGATACCGACCGGGGACGTAGCTCTCGACCCTTACGACGTGTATAACGTCGCCCTCACATGGACGCCGTTCGGGAGGGTAAGCATGTACGTCGCCGTCGATAACCTGTTCAACGAGGAGTACGAGCAGTTCGTCGGATTCCCCGCGCCGGGTGTGAGCCCGAGGGCCGGTATCAGGCTCACGTTCTAACACACCAAATGTGCGTCTCTACGATTCCTCCAACTCCTCTGCACTCACAATACTTTCGTATGTCCGCGGCGACTCATCGCCCCTGTTCATTCTGAGCCTTGGCATGTCCGGAGCCCGTCTAAGGTTCATAATGACAGGGTTGGGGAGACGACGGAGCATCGAAGAAACTGTAAAGCACACAATGTGTGTTAACCCCTGCATAAGATTGACACAAATGCCCGCAGTATTATATAATCCCTGCAACTCTCTATTAATTAATGGAGGCAAAATGCCGAGAAGTGGAATCAATTTATTCCCATCAGTCATTATTCTGTTTGTTACACTCGCAATCTGGTCTCTGGATGCAAACGCTCAAACCTACCTGCCTGTCGGGCCGCAGACGAATGTGCCTGAAAGCACGGTAACCGGGGGCGGGTGGACCGAGTGTTACAGGGATCTCTACGATAACGAGCTGGATGCGGACACAGTGTTAAGCGAGATGTCCCGGAAACCGTTTGCTGCTGTCCTGTCTACCGACCGGAAGCTCTACACTGGCCCTGCTCGCACAAGCCGAACGAAGCGATGTCATTTTTGATACGGGTAATAGCGCCAGTTCTCTACACGTAGCAAACGGTGTCGGATGGTATTTTAACGACACCAGCGTATGAATCCTGGGGATTTGTCAGAGAAGGGGACAACGTACAAAAAGAGAATTGCGATACCGATATCAGCGGCGCTAACGATGAAAGGTTATGTTGGCATTTGTCTGATGATGGAGGATATCGATGCGGAGCGGAAACAGAGCTAAATGAGTCGGGGGCCTTTGAGCGCGTTGTCTATACGTCATCACAGACACCCATCCCCACTCTTTCCCAATGGGGCATAATAGCCATGGCGGGAATTTTAGGAATAGCCGGATATATCGTTATGCGCAGAAGGAAAGCAGCGGCTTAAAAAAATCCCGGAAACATTGGATTCGAATCAGAGGGAGCTCAGGAGCCGCCCGAAGTGGTGGGGGGAGCTCTCCCTCCTCTACAGTCCTTCACCGAGCGTCAAGTTCAGCCTGGACGCCGCATTTATGGGGAGCGTCCCCGATTCCTCGATGCCGACCGGGGACGTGACGCTCGATCCTTAACACCAGGAATGCTGAGATTTACATATGTATAACTAGTGGTTACTATTGAATAATGGAGGGGGAGTCTGTTATTCGCACAGGGTTCCCGTTCGGTCTCGTACTGCGTCTTTTTCGCAGACGGATACCGAAAAATAAAAATTATGGCTCTAAGCTCTATACTTCTGAAGGTCAAGGTTTTAATGCCCGTATTATTTATTTTCTTTTTTTATTCCCTTTCCTCGCCTGCAGATGAAAAGTTTGACTGGAGGAGCGACTGGTCGCTGAAAGAGAACTTCGATATCAGCATAGACACTGAGGGTTATCGGTTCCCTACGGCGATAGCTTTCGTCCCGAATCCCAGGAAATGGGCCGAAAGACCCCCTCTACTTTGTAACCGAACTCCGGGGCGAGATTAAGGTCGTCACTAACGACAGGACGGTCTATACGTTCGCCGAGGATTTTTTTACGTTTAAGCCTCTTGAAGAGCTGCCGTCACAGAGTGGAGAAAGCGGACTTGCAGGAATTTGTCTCGACCCCGAAAACGGGTATCTCTTCGTTACGTTCGTTTACCAAGATAATAGTAACGTTCTTAGGAACAATATCGTGAGATTCCAGTCAGAGCCGGGCAGGTTTTCACTCAAGCCGACTTCTATGCTTGCGTTTACGGAAATATTTTCGAATGAAATAACGAGTGTGTCTCATCAGATCGGACCTTGTCAGGTCTATAATCATATGCTTTATGTAGGGGTAGGGGACGGACATACGGTAAGCGGGTCGGAAGAACATGAATATAACACAAGTCAGAGCGCGGATTCTCTTCTGGGAAAGATACTAAGAATGACACTTGACGGAAAGCCTGTTAAATCCAACCCGTTCTATGTCGACGACGATATAACGAAGGCGAGGAATTTCGTATGGGCGCTCGGGTTAAGGAACCCCTTCGGGCTGAAGATAGTCGACGGACGTGTGTTTGTTGCGGATAACGGCCCGCATATGGACAGGTTTCTCGAGGTTCACGAAGGCGGGAACTATCTCTGGGACGGAACCGACTGGAGTATTGGAGCAAGTTCGGCGCAGATAGTAGCGCCTTCCACGGGAATGGCTCAGCTTGATTTCCTTCCAAAGGGTTCTGATATTCTCCCCGAGGAGTTCAGCGGAATGTTTTATCTGGCATTATGCGGCAGTCCGATTGCCGAAGTAGCAGCGGGTGCGGGCAGGGGCATAATCACGCTCGGTTACGGGTTCGAGGATAACAAGATGCTCGGCCCCCCGCAGTACATTCTCAGGTACGGAGGCAGCAGGCTGCAGATGGTCGTAGGTCTTGGGGTCGGTCCTGACGGGATCTATTTCGCACCGCTGTTCCCTGATGCCGAGGGGCGGAGTTACGTTCTCAAAATCAGATATGAGAAGGGTGCCTCTTACCCATATTCTTTAAGGAATGAGAAAAATGCCTATGAAATTCTGCAGTATCGTGGTTGCTTCAATTGTCATATGCTGAACGGAGATGGATGGGGCACGTCGGGGCCGAATGCTCGACAGGGAACAATTGGTTGAAAGGATCGGGAAAAGGCTCGTCTCGCCTGAGTATGTACAAGCCGTCGATAATCTTAACCGACTCGATACGGAACCCTACAGGAGCTTCAAAGAAGCGAGGAAAGAGGTTTTGGAACAGTCAGGCCTCGACAAGATAAACTCCTGGGTAAAGTATCATATAATGGAACCGAGGTTCGATAACCCATATTCCCAGATGCCTAATATGAGACTTACGGAGCAGCAATCTCAATTCTTAGCTGATTTCCTGGTTTATGGAGATACGACGGAAAATAAAGAATTAAGCATACGTATGTGGGAATTTATGAAACGCAATATCTCGAAAATGAGGTACAGGTATATTGTTGCGTATTCCTTTGTTATCGGGGCTCTCACAATGTTTTTAGTTATTGCTGCGTACGGATATTACAAGAAAAGAACGAAAACGTCTTCAAAAAGAAGCTAGTCTCTAAATTATGAGGGCTTATTTTATAATGGGTGATTCAGGAGTTATCATCGGGATGAAATGATTCAGCTTGGTGTGTGGGTTGATGATTTCATTCATTCAGCCTGTATAATTTGTAATTGCCGATTCTTTTTTCGAAACTGTAGTTATCCGCTATGTAGGTGTCGAAGAAGCTGACATGGAGTTTTTGTTCATCAATTGTCCCGTCATAAAAAATAATATACTTGGGCTTATTTTTATTTAACATCCGGGGGAGTGAGCCTTCGATATCCAATACTGTCTTGATGACAACTAGGATCTGATCATTCCACCAGAAAAATTTTATCGGGGATCTCCTGTCGGAAAGGAAATAAATATCCGGCTGACCTCCGAGCACTAATATATGTTCATCAATTGTTGTTTTATTCCTGATATAATCCGCGACTTCGTGTGTAGCGAGCCGGTCAAAGGTATATTCATCCTCTTCTTTAATATCCGATATCGTGCGTCTTATCGGCGACTCAAGCATAACCACCGTAAAGAATATGATTATCAATACCTTCAGATAGCTTTTGTTTAACTCTAACTTAGATATGGCGAAGGCTATAAGAAGGGAATAAGATAACCCCATTTGCAGATAATAATGCTGCCACATATGCCTGCCCCAAAGAACACCAACGGATGATAAGACGGATAATATCAGTAGAAAATACAGAGTATTCTTTTCCTCTTGACCAAGCCTCTTTCTGATAAGATTGATGAGAAGATATACGGCACTGGCGATCGCTGCGAGGGTGATGATCTCATGCTTAATCAGCGTTACTTCGCGGACGAAATCGAACATCTTTAACAATCCGTACTTAAAAGGAATTATGTGCATGTACCTCTCGTTGTATATAAAATATGTGTAATAGAAATCGTAGAGGGCGCCGTGTATACCAAAATAGAGGGTCAGGGCCAGAACCACTGCGAGGAAGCCTGAGGAGTAATAGGCTGTCTCTTTGAAGAACGATTTCAAATTAGGCGATCCGGGCTTCAGATTCCTGTAGATTATAAATAAAGGTACGACCATGACAGAGAAAATTGCGGTGGCTTTCGTAAAAAAAGCGGCCGCGGAAAAAATTCCGCTGAGAAAGAGCATCAGCACATCGCCTTTGTCCTCGTAATTCATAAAACATAAAAGGGCCAGAATTACGGGCAGCATCATAAATAGCTCACCGTTCGAGGAAAATCCCTGGAAGTCGGGTATAACAAAGAACAACCCGTATATCAGAGGGGGGATCACGCGTACAAAACCGTGAAAAAACTTTCTGCCCAGTAAATAAACGAAAATCATGGACAGCAGTAAATAAAACGTCGTAAATATCCTCAGTGCGGAAATGCTTTCGTCGAAAAGAAGAATGATGGGCACAAAGATAAAGTATAAAAACGGGCCCTTATTATCCCAAGTGGTTTTATAAGGCACTCCTCCGTCGGCTATATCCTGCGCAATTGTGAAATAAACGGACTCGTCCCAATCTATTACCGATACGTTACTGATAGGGAACCTTATAACAAAAATCAGTAAAAGGAAGAAAGATACCCAAACCCATTCGTCGTTAATCCACTTTACTAATATGCTCGGCAAGCTAGACATACATCACTCTAACCATAAAGTTTCATGGGTCGGGTCTACAGTGTGCTTCCGGCCTTATACTACTGCATTTTTTCTCTATGCTCAACGCGACTTTCAACATTGTGGTACTGAAAGAGAATGGGCGGCCCTTAAAAAAAGCAAGTTGGCCTTCAGTTCATCGTTCATTCGGGCGGTATAATGGCCGTCCCTCTTTCCGGTTAAGCCAGCCATGATAGGTCCCCCCTTTTGCATGGTTGGAAGGGTTAAGGTAAATTTAATTTTCCGCTCACTAGAAAATCACTAGAAACGGGAAATAGTAATACAAGAAAGAACAAGCGTAACCATCTGTAAACATTACCATGCGCCCGTAGCTCAGTTGGATAGAGCAACGGACTTCTAATCCGTAGGTCGGGGGTTCGAATCCCTCCGGGCGCGCACACACAATGTGTGCTCATAATCGGTCCTCCCCAATCTCCTCCGCCTATACCGGCAGCTGCGGCAATTTCAATGTCCGCGGCGACTCGCCGCCCGTTTGTCCTGAGCAGTAGCCTGTCCTGAGCGCAGTCGAAGGATCGAAGGACGCAACACCTTCCCGAAGCACAGTGACTGTAATATTCCCATGCTTACCCTAAGCACGGGACATCGTTACACATGATCCGGCTATATACCCCGCCCATCTTTCCGAGACGGGAACAAATACGGCGGGAAGGGGAAGTGATGTTGATAAGTAACGATTTCGATGATCAGAAAACCATTGCAAAAGTCTACAGCTTGTCGTAACATCGTTATAAATTGACCCCAGGGAGGAGTTTATGAATAATGTATTTGATAGATTGTTGAAGTTTTCGGTATTCGTATTAGTTGTCGCCGGTGTCGCGGGGTTTAACGGACCAACCGCCCAGCCGTGCGAATTTAATCTCACGAAAGTGGCGCCGGGCGGCGGCGATACGCTGTTCGTGCTTGAGATTTCGTGGGACGGGTCAGATCCGGGTGTTTTTCCCGTGTCCGACGGAGCAATTACGCAAGTGGAATTTAAATCTAACATAATCGCTTTTGAGCTGCCTACTGATGGGTGGACGCTCGCGGACATACAGTGCGGGAGTGAGGGCGCGACAGGGTTCGAAATTACGGATAACGGTGTCACGGCCGGATGCGACGGCGGCGGCTCTGTCTCCTGTACGTTCACGAACGTGAGTGTTGCTAATGTCCCGACTCTATCCGAATGGGGCATGATATCTGCGGCGGCGGGATTAGGATTAGCCGGTGTGTTCTTCGCGATGCGCAAACGGCTGCGAACAAGTAACGGTTCTGAGCAAGCAACAATTGCGAGCAAGTAAGCAATTGGTCGCTATTGGCTGAGTGCAATGGTGCTGATGCTCTGGGGACAATCTGATGAAGTCAAAATAAACCGGACTCCTTTGATTGAGTACATTGATGTTAATGCTTCGCTTGGCGGGTTCTGAAAACAAATTAAGTCGGACGCCATTAGCTGACGGCAGAGAAGTAAATTGCACGCCGCGCAGTGGTGACTGAAACCAAAAGAAAGGCTGTAGTGAATTCATAGCCAGGCTCTGATTTATATCCCGGCACATTTGTTCTGTATTTCGCGGGGCACCCTTTTCATGTTATTCTCCTTTTGCCTGATGAGAATTTAACTCAAAGGCCCCCGGCCTACTAAGGTTACAAACCCCAAAGGGCTGGGGTAAACCAATTCTCCGCAGCCTGGCTGTCGTTCCCGATCTCTTCTTTCGTCGTCACGGCTTAATGCACGATTCCGACATTTCGGACATTTCCCCGGACATATACTCCTCCGGAATGTCCTAAATGTCCGAATCCGGCGCGGGCGCTCCCCCGCCCGGCTCGGTAAGTCCCTCCATGCGCTTATATGGAGGCGATAGACCACATCCTTGCCAGGTACGGCAGGAAGGGGAAGTGAATAATTGACCTGATTATAAAAATATATTAATATGAATTAAGGTTGTACTTAAAGGAGGACAGAAAAATGCTTAATTTTCGTGCATTCTACGTAGTTTTACCAATCCTAATCCTGTCTGTTTTTATTTCCTACAAAGTAAAAGCGCAGTCTATTCCCAATGGATTGGTCGGTCTATCGAGCTCAGGACCTGCCGTGTTGTACTCTATCAATGCGTCAACAGGTGAAGCTACACCGATTGTGACGCTCAATGGTGGCGCGAGCTTAACTGGACTGGCGTACCTACAGAGAACTCTCTACGGTACGGACCTGTTTGGTTTTCCCGGAGAGTCAGGAGGTAATGACATCGGGTCGATCTCGACGGGCGGGATTATAACGTTTCTGAGCAATCAGAACGGTTCGGCCAACTGGCATGGTCTGGCCGCGAATGAGGCTGGAGGAGTTATGTACTCAATTGATATTAATAATTCCGATATACTCACAGCACAGTTTCCGGACGGCTCAGTACAGACAATAGGCTCTGGAACAGGTATCGAAGGCCGTGGTATGGAATATGACGACACGCACGGTATCTTGTACGCTTTGGATGATTGTGGATCTCTTTATACGGTCTCTACCTCAACCGGGACCTCGACCCTTATAGGCCCTACCGGCATCTCTGGAGATTTTTGTGGACTAGCATATGATGAATGCAACGGGATTTTGTATCTCAACGAGGCAGTTCAAGATGATTTGTATACTTTGGACATAACCACCGGAGAAGCAACATTCGTCGGCTCGAACGGCGTGGTCTTTGAGAATGTTGGGATCGACGGCCTTGCATGGAAGGGCAGTTGTGGTCCTAACCCTATCCCCACTCTCTCTGAATGGGGGATGATTTCCGCAGCAGCCGGACTGGGACTGATAGGAGTGTTCTTCGCAATGAAGCGAAGGAAAGCTCAAGCGGGTGTATAATATTCCCGATTGAATAATAATTTGAACGTATCATCCCCAAGTGAAGCCTTGGGCTGACCAATCCTCCATTGCCTCTTGTCCGGGGCTTCGCTTATCTAATGCACCACCCTCTCCGCCTTGTGATACCCGCACTCGTACTCATTTACCGCGTTCCGGCAGTTCGGACATCTCGGACATTTGGAAAGGGTTTATGCCGCGGGGAATGTCCTAAATGTCTGAAACCCGGTCCCCCCATGCGTTCAACCATTTCTTTTCTTTCAGGTAGTTACAACCGTTTTCCTGTGGTACACTCTTGACCGCCCGTGGGTTATAATTATCCCGCGCTCGCCGAAAACAGACCATGCATATACCGTTTCTCGAAATCGACCTCGTGGCCCTGATCAAGTGGGCCGGATACATAGGCATATTCATCATAATATTCGCCGAATGCGGGGTATTGCTGGGTATCTTCCTCCCCGGGGACTCGCTCCTCTTCACGGCGGGGTTCCTCGCCTCCCAGGGACACCTGAACATAGCGCTCCTGATACTGATATGCTTTGTTGGCGCCGTACTCGGCGACAACTTCGGCTATGCGTTCGGGCGCAGGGCAGGGCCCGCGATATTCAAGAAAGAGGACTCGTTCTTTTTCCATAAGAAGCACCTCGAGCGGGCTGCCCGTTTTTACGATGCACATGGTGGAAAGACCGTAATTCTCGCCCGCTTCATGCCCATCATAAGGACTTTCGCCCCTATACTTGCCGGCGTGGGAAGGATGAACTACAAGGTTTTCATCTTATACAACCTGGTCGGCGGCGCACTCTGGGCTATCGGCTTGACCTCGCTCGGTTATTTTCTCGGCTCGACGATCCCCGGCGTGGACAAGTACCTGTTCCCTATCGTGCTCATGATTATTATACTCTCCATGCTTCCGGGAATCATCGCGTCATCTCAAGTCCATGCTCAGGAAGAAGAAGCAGCAGTGATTTCGGGGGATTTGTCAGGCCTTCCGGAAGAGCCGCCTCAAAAGCAGAACCAAGACTCCGGGCTTGAAGAATACCGAGAGAAAGAATTTGAAATCCCCGGGCCCGAGATAAATCTTTACCTCCCATAGCCCTACGCCGGCGTTTACGACGACGCTTCCGCCTTCGACCGAAGTTTCTCCGATGATGACGTCAAGCTCGCCTGCGGGACTTGTTACCTTCATCCCTCGTCCCCCTCCTGGCGATGTACGAGAATATATCTTCGGCCGCCTCCTCGCCCGAGCGCACGCAATCGGGTACGCCCACACCGCCGTACGCGTTTCCGGCGAGCCTCAATCCGGGATATGCGGACGCTGTCTCCATTATCCGTGCGACAAGCGCGCCGTGACCGACCGCATAATGGGGCATCGACTCCGGGTTCCGGCTGACCAGGCTGTATACCGGCTCCGATTTGATGCCTAAAATGGGCGAAAGCGCGCCGTGCGCGAGCTTTATGAGCCGCCCGTCGTCCTCGCTGCAAATATCGGGGTTCTGCGCGCCTCCCGAAATCACGCGGAGCAGGACAGCATCGTCGGGACTCCGGCCCGCGAATTTCACGCTGCTGAACGTACATGCGAGCACCGGCAGGCGTTCCGACGAAGGGACTACGAACCCCGAGCCTGTTAATGCATGAGTTACGTCGCTCCTCCGGTAACCGAGGTTTATCACCGCGGTCGATACATATTTTATCCGGGAGAGGCTTTCCGAGAGCCCGAGGTCGATGCCTCCCGTGATGAGCGAGGCCTGGCGCGCCGGAAGGGCCACTATGACCGCGTCGCATTCGAGCGGGTTCCCTCCGTTGAGATAAATCCTGAAACCCCTGCCCGCGGGCTCGATTCTTTTCACCCTGCTTTTCAGCCTCAAGGAATTCCCGGGCAGCCCGGATGCGAGGGCGTTGATAAGGGTCCCCATCCCGCGGCCGAACGTCGCGAATCTGCCGCCTCCCCGCCGGCTTTTGAGCCGCCCCTGGCGGCTCCGTTCCTTCTCATCCCCCGTGCGACGCTCCCGTATTCCTCCTCCATCTTCACGAGTGCGGGCAGGGCCGCTCGTATGCTCAGGGTCTCGGGGTCCCCGGCATATATACCGGTGAGGAGCGGCTCAGCTATCCGCTCGTATGCTTCCCGGCCGAACCTCCGCCTTATGAAAGACGCCGCGCTCTCGTCCCCCCGTGAATCTCCCCTCGGGAGGAAAGGCTCGAGCGTCATGCGGAGCTTCCCCCTCATCGAGAGGAGCTGAGAGTTGAAGAGAGCCGCCATACTCGAGGGGGCGGGGAATATGCCGTCGGGCAAGGGAATCATTGCCCCGCTGCGGACGACGAAGACCCTTCCCGCCTCCCCGCTATTCCCTATCATATCGGGCTCGAGACCGGCCCTTATTGAAAGGCTTAATGCTTCGGGCTTGGATTTGAGGAATGAGTCGGGCCCTTCCTCCGCGAGAAAGCCCCCGGAATGCCTCGTCGATATAACTCCCCCCGGCCTCTCCCTGCCTTCGAGCACAGTCACATCGAGCGGCAGCCCCCGCTCGGCGCCAAGCCCGGTGAGCCTGTATGCGGCGCTGAGACCTGTGATCCCCGCGCCGATAACGACTATACGGTGCGTCTTATTCATACCGCATAAACAAAGTGTCTTATTCATACCGCATAAACAGAAGGCAATTAAAGTGCCAGTGTAATCTGCATTATTTGCCGGGGGTCTCTGCGGGGCGGGGTGTAAGGTGTCAGAAAGTCTGACGCATTCTTTCGGCACATTTCGCGACCGTATAAATGGGGAATCGACCGTTATTCCCCTGCCGCCCGCTCAGCATTGCGTAACCTCGGTTAGATGGTGACATATTCGGACGGGGCCGGGGTAGCCGGTCTTGATGGCATAGGAGTTGCAACAAAATTACTCGGTTTGAAGTGACAGGTGAGTATGTCCCCGGTTATGAAGAGCATAAAAGACATGGATTTTTCTCTCACCCCCTTCGTCGTCATCTGGGAGGTTACACAGGCCTGCGATCTCGCGTGCCGCCATTGCAGGGCGGGAGCGGTTAATATGCGCGACCCGGGGGAGCTTTCGACACGGGAGGGATTCGACCTTATTGATAAGGTTCATTCGATGGGGACGCAGATTATGATATTGAGCGGCGGGGATCCGATAAAGAGAGAGGATATTTTCGATCTGATCGAGCACGGGGCTGAGCGGGGTTTGCGCATGGCAACGATTCCTGCCGCTACGCCGAGTCTGACCCCGGTACTGGTCGGAAAGCTGAAAGAAGCGGGTCTCGCTCAGATGGCGCTCAGCCTGGACGGGCCGGACAGGGAAATACACGACACGTTCAGGGGGGTTCCCGGAGCTTTCGATTTAACGATGAGGGGCGCTCGATACGCCCATTCCGCAGGCATTCCGCTTCAGATCAACACGACGTTCGGCGCCCACAATATCGATAGTTTCGATGAAATTGCCCGGCTCGTGAGGGATCTCGGGGTTGTCTTCTGGGAGGTGTTTTTCCTCGTACCTGTGGGCAGAGGAAGGCTCCTGAAACAGATAAAGGCCTACCAATATGAAAGACTGTTTGAAAAGCTTTACAGGTTTTCCAGAGAGGTTGATTTCATAGTTAAGATTACGGAGGCTCAGCATTACAGACGGTATGTGATCGAGCAGGAGACGAAAAACCGGCCGGCCGGCGGGGGTCCCCTCGGAGTGAGTCTCCCCGAACGCCTGACGCGCGATTTCGGACCCGGCGGCAGCATCGGACTTGCGCCCAAGGGTGTCAATTCGGGCAACGGTTTTGTATTTATTTCTCACACTGGCGAGGTCTTTCCGAGCGGGTTTTTACCCATATCCGGGGGGAACGTGAGAAACGAAAGCATAGTCGATATCTACAGGGACTCGCCCCTTTTCAGGGAGATAAGGGATTACGACAGGCTCAAGGGCAAGTGCGGGCTGTGCGAGTTCAAAAATATATGCGGAGGCTCGAGGGCGAGGGCTTATGCCTTCACAGGGGACTACATGGAGTCCGAGCCTTGCTGTGCCTATGTTCCCGAAGACTTCAATCGAGGGTATCGGGAAGGAAAGGGCGTCCGGCGCGTAAATGTTTAAAACCCGCCCTGCGTTCTATCCCGGAATCCAGGATGGCGGAATTTCATTTGTTTAAGGCAATAGCGATATGGCCATGAGTATAGGCGAATGATAAAATCCACGAGGAATGAAAAACCGAATATAGGCTTTGACCTTTCCCCCTTTATCGTAATATGGGAGGTGACCCAGTCGTGCGACTTGGCATGCCTCCACTGCAGGGCGGACGCCAGGACTTGCAGAGACCCGCGCGAGCTCACCACGTACCAGGGACGGGGCCTAATAGACGATATAGCGGGCTTTGGATCGCCTCTGCTCGTGCTCACCGGCGGCGACCCGCTGAAAAGGGAGGATATATACGAACTCATCACCTGCGGCGTGGAGAAGGGATTACGGACGACCGTATCGCCCAGCGTAACCCCGCTCCTTACGGACGAGTCTATTCTCAAGCTGAAGAAGGCCGGTATTTCGAGAATGGCGGTGAGCCTCGACGGCTCGACGCCCCTCGTACACGATTCGTTCAGGGGCGTTCACGGGAGTTTCGGAAGGACTATCGAGGTCCTTTCCCTCTCTGCCCGCGAGGGCATCCCGATACAGATCAATACGACGGTGACTAAATACAATATCGGCGATTTCGACAGTATCGCAAAACTCATAAGCGGGTTCAGCCCGGTTCTCTGGAGCGTGTTTTTCCTGGTCCCGACAGGGCGGGGGAGGGCGGCCGACAGTGTGAGCGCCCTTGAATATGAAGAGGTCTTCGCAAAGATGTACGAGCTCTCCAAGGTGATGCCGTACGACATCAAGTCCACGGAAGCGCCCCACTACAGAAGATTCACGGCCCAGGCGAGGGTCAGGGAATCGAGAGCCGGTAAACGCCCGGCCGACGCCGCATGCGGAGGAAAGAGGGACGCGATAGGCAGGGCGCCGAGGGGGATAAACGACGGGAAGGGATTCGTATTCGTCTCTCACACGGGCGAGGTCTATCCGAGCGGGTTTTTGCCCTTGTCCGGTGGCAACGTTAAGAACGAAAGCATAGTCGATATATACAGAAACTCGCCCCTTTTCATGGAGATAAGGGATTACGACAGGCTCAAGGGGAAGTGCGGCGCGTGCGAGTTCAAGAACATATGCGGCGGCTCGAGGGCGAGGGCATACGCATTGACGGGTGACTACATGGAGTCCGAACCCTTCTGCGTTTACGTGCCGAAGGGCTACGAGGCTGGAACATCCGGGAGGGAAAGCGCCTGTGAGGCGGAAATTTAACAGCTGCAGCACCTGCAGCCTGAGGGCGGGAAACATATTGTCGGGGCTTGATAATTCGGGTGCCCTGGAGTTCGAGGGTATGCTGCACAGGTTTGTTTATCCGAAGGGCGTCGTCCTGTTCCTGAAGGGGGAAGAACCGCGTGGAATTTATTGCATCTGCTCGGGCCGCGTCAAGCTGTCCGCTCATTCCCCCGACGGTAAGAGCCTCACGGCGGGTTATCCTTCCGCCGGGAGCGTTATCGGAATTAGAGGGGTTCTATCCGGACAGCCCCATGATTTCACCGCGCGGACCGTCGAGGAGTCACAGCTGAGCTTCATGGATAAAGAGGATTTCCTGGGTTTCCTGAGGAGAAACGGAAACGTCTGCCTCAAGCTTGCGGAGTCTCTCGGCGAAGAGCTCTCCAGGGTATACGGGGATTTGAGGAACTCAGCCCTTGCCGGGTCCGAGGAGCGTCTTGCTTCGCTCCTCCTCAGGCTTTGCGACGACTTCGGCGAGCCCACACCGGAAGGGATAGTAATAAAGCTGGATGTGAGCCAGGATGAGATGGCGGAAATGGCCGGCATGTCGAGAAGAACGCTCACGAGGGCGCTTACCAGGCTGAAGAGTATGCACTTAATCAAGTGCGGCAGGCGCAATACGATAGTCAGAGATAAAACCGCGCTTCAAAATCTTCTTTCCTGAAAAATTCCCCCCCCCGGTTATATCTACGCTCTTATCAATAAAACACGAAATGACGAATGAGACAAATGTCTCTGCTCCGCCGGGACATTTGTCCTTGACGCGTATATCGTCCGCGGGAGATAATTTACACTGTGCGCAACCGGAGCGTCGAACATATAAACCGGAGCCTGAGTACAGGCCCCTCTCGTAAGGGAAATGGATTCGCGCGGGCGTAGGGCAGGCGGGGATCAATACGATATGCGGAGGAAAAAATGGAAGCGTATAAAGACAGGAGAGAAGGCAGTTACAAATGGCTGCCTGACGTAGACCTCGAAAAGTGCACCGGCTGCGGAATGTGCGTCGAAGTGTGCACACCGAAATCCCTCAAGATCGTGAACAGCGATTTTGCGATCCTCGTACGCGCCGATACGTGCGGCAGCGAGGGGCACTGCGTCGAGTCCTGCCCCGACGATGCTATCCACATGGAGTGGATAGAAATGACGGGGGAGCATACTGCGGGCGAGTGGAAAACGGTTATAACGCTGTGAGTGAGGGCCAGGCGCGCCCTCTGCCGGAAGAGACCTGTCCCGTTTTTCCGGACACGGACGCAGTCATTTTATGCGCCTCATGCCGGCTCAACATGAAAAGATAATATACTTATCTCTCATCTCAACAGAGCGGACAGGATAATTTTAGTGTTAAGTGTGATTCCCGGGGGCGCATGTTTACCGGTCCCGGCGAGTGTGTATAATCCTTTAGCAAAAAAATAAAACGCGAGGGGATGAATATGATCGAGAATATTAAGATAAAGGAGATAATGACATCGGACGTGATGTCCGTGCACGACAGCGAGAAGCTGAGCGCCGTCGCGAGGATATTCAGGGAGAACCCGATACACCACGTGCCGGTACTCAAGGGCAAAAAACCCGTTGGTATCATCTCGACTCAGGACATCTTCAAGCTGATATTCGATTTCGACTCTACCGATACGAGGATGCTCGACACGCTCCTCGACCACACGTATAACATCAAGGACGTAATGACAGACAAGCTCGTCATATTCGAGGAAGAATCGACGCTGAAAGAAGCGGCGAAGATACTCTCTGACAGCTCGCTCCATTCGCTACTCATCGTCGACAAGAAAGGCGACCTGACGGGCATCGTAACCACCACCGACCTTATAAGCTTCCTCTATAAGAATATCGAATAGCGAAACCGCAGAAAAGAGTTTGTTATTTCTTCTGCCTGAAATTGTGCATGCGTTAGGTCTGACGCACCGGGCTTTATTTGTTGGCGGAAGCAGAGGTGTAGTGCAGAACCCATATTTGAGCACACATTGTGTGTGCTAGAGGATGCCCCGTTTTATGAGATCCCTTGTTACAACTGCGGCGTATATAGCAATTGAAAGTACCACTAAGCCTCCCCCAAAAACTGCTGAGATAATAAGTGTAAGGGGAGTTAGTTGAACTACAGGCATAATAATTAAAATCATTCCCAGGATGTTTAGTATGCCGGCAATTATAAGAATCATAGTATAATAATTTCTCTTTGAATTCATTTCGTCCTCCGAGTATCCTCTATTTCCTTTGTTTCATCCGGGTGGGGAGAAACGTGACAGTCTGCGCCGAAACAAGACTGCTCACTCGATTTGATTTCTGCCGCATACTCCTGATGTTCTTCTATATCCTGATAGGATTCGACAGGGGCATGGCAGAAAAGACATCTCTCGTTGTTATAGGTGTCCCTTATCTTTAATTTCTCCGGATAACCCAAAACGTAGTAATCCATGATGTGCCTGATGCCGTCGAATTTCGCCCCGACTGCTCCATAAAGCCCGTAATCCGAATGACACGCGTAACATTGGTCGTCGGAAATCCAGCGATACTTATAATGAAGAGAAGCGATGCTTTCGCTATCGGGATCCTTCATGTCATCCACGTGACTATTCATTATATGGCAGCTGTTACAGAATTCAACGGGCTTTGATTTCTCAATTCCGATGCCGAAACTAATAAAATAAGTCAGCGGGGAAAGGATTATAAACGTAATCAAAAAAATCCATCTGGTCGTTACACCTATTGAAGCATCCCTTCGCAAGAATATAATTTTGTATACGATAAGAACTATGGTTAAGAGGCATAGACCGAGAGCCACGTATGATATAAGCCTCATTCCCGGATCTTCTGAAACAATCCCCCCATTGAGTCCTTTTACTAAACCTGTGGCATTGGACGCAGTAACTCCAAATAGCTCTATTATCTCTTTGAACATGGTTATATCAGGTCTCCTTTTTCAATTGTTATTACGTTCGCATTATGCGTTATAGGTCACGTCAATTCTTTGAGTTTTGTAACCCGGCGATGTTTTATTTCCCGTGTTCCAGTTTAGTATCATACCAGTTCTATAGAGCTATTCCGTCACGGGTTTATTCATTATTGTTTTAGTTCCCTGTTCCGCTTATGTTCGGGACGCGAGAGTACCTCATTCACCTTCTTGCGGTATTTTTTCTCCATCCCGGGGCTTTTCTCCGCTGCTGCGCTTATTACTGCAGGGAGGAACCTCGAGTAGAAGGTTTCCGATACTTCATACATACCCTGCCGTGTAATACTCGGTCCCATCATGCTTGCGCCGTGTCTTGCCTGTCTGCTTCCATGATGCCATAGCTCCCAGTAAGCCCACTGTACTTCTTTTTCAAACGGAGACTCCTGATTTATTAGACCGTCGGCTTGTAAGCTGTCCATAAGATTCTGTGCCGGTTCAGCGAATTTTTCATTATAAAGTTCTATGAATTTATCGAATTGATCGTAAAAATTATCTACATAAGTATCGTTGTGGCAGTTGAGACATACTCCTATCATCCTTTCTCTTCTATCATCCGAGTAGATAACATCTTTAACAGTCCTTCGTACTTCCTTGTTTAGTACTTTTTCATTTTCCACAACAGTTTCGATTGTTGTGACTTCGTCGCCTATAGAGGGGGGCTCTATTGTTTCTGGATAGTTCTCTTTATAACCGTCTTCGTATATGACGAGGTTTACTTTCGTGCTTATTGCGGGGAGCAGGGTCCAGCTTATTCGTTCACCTACGTCGTGAGAACCACCCTCAACGAATCCCTGCGCCGACATATAGGAGCTGATGTGGCATGTAGCACAAGTCGGGGCAGCCGAATAATCCCTTCCCAGAACCCACTCGCCTCTCTTGTCGAGATCCATCCTTTCACGGTTTGCAGAAAATGCGATGCCGTGTTTCGATTCGCTATAGACCTCGAGTTGCGGATGATCCAACCCCATATGGCATTTACCGCAGGTCTCAGGCGAGCGCGAGAGCTCGGCCTGGAATGCGTGGCGTGCATGACATGCGTGACACGAGCCTTTGGAGCCATCGGGATTGAACCTGCCCATACCGCTGTTCGGCCATGTTTCGGGGTCTATGAATGGCTTCTTCTGAGAGCCTGTACGGACTATCTTCCCTTCTTCGTCCCTTGCAAATTTAATAATGCTCCCGTGACATTCCTGACAGGTCCTCGCGGTATTTGAGATGCTGCTCTGACCGTCGACTTCGGCTTCTACTGCTGCCGTCACGTTAGCCGGGTTGTAAATGAGTGCCGCCGCTTTGGCGTGTGGGGAATTGGAGAACTCCTTGTACTCCTTTTCGTGGCATTCTGCGCAGTCGAGCGGGGTAACCAGGGCCGATATGTATACTCCTTCGTGTTTCCAGGCGTCGATGTCGTTTCTATCGGCGGCGTGGCACTCGACGCAGCCGATTCCGACCCTGGCGTGCTTTGAGTACTCCCATTCCTTTACTAATGCGGGGGAATCGTTCTTGTGACAATCTATGCACGCTCTGCTGTCAGCCGTTACAATGGCGACCTGCCTTTCTTCTACGAGCTTTCGCTGCGATTCCCTGTATGCGACTACTAGAAGGGACGCCAACAGAAGAAATGACAACCCGGCTACGATCCATCTTTTTGCATTAAGCGACATGATAGCCTCTCACACGTATCTATTGCTATGGAGCAAAGCTTTCCCATACTGTAAAGAGCAAAAATATCAGAAAAAAAACGAGTCCGGTCATAACCGACAGAAAGTCGGGGAATTTAATTTTTTTTTGCAGGAATTCTTCAATAAACGGCCATAAGAAAATCGCCAGGCAGAGAAACAATGTGAAAACGACGCTGACGTTAAGAGATGTTAGTTTAAGGAGGCGGAAATTGAAGTAAAAATACCATTCCGGCTTTATATGCTCCGGGGTGACGGTTGGGTCCGCGGGTGTGCCCAGACCGACGGGAAAAGTTAATGACAGGATCGTAAGTATATAGAGAAGAAACACGCCGAGCATGAGTTCGCTAATTACGTGGTCGGGCAGGAAACGGAAAAACCGCTTTTCTTCCGGCACAGTTTCACCTTCAAAGTGTAATTCCGTAACACCGTGAAGGCGGATTAAGAGGATGTGAAGTCCTATAAGGATGAAAGCCAGTGTGGGAAGAACGCCGATATGGAGCATGAAGAACCTTGTCAGGGTGTTATCACCTATAACCGGTCCTCCGCGTAAAAAGTACGCGAGGGTATGTCCGACGATCGGCACGGCCTCCGTAAGATTAGTCGCAACTGTAGCCCCCCAGAAACTCATTTGCTCGAAAACGAGCGAGTATCCGGTAAACCCGAAGGTGAGGGTGACGAATAAAAGCATGAATCCTATTAGCCAGTTGATCTGTCTGGGGTGGCGGTAAGCCCCGGTAAAATAGACACGGAACATATGGAAAAACAGCGCCACGATTAAAAAATTAGAAGCCCACCTGTGTAAAGAACGGATGAACCATCCGAATCTTATCTCCTGTGTGATTCTGGCAATGCTCTGAAAAGCTTCCTGAGGGTATGGAATGTAGTAAAAGGTAAGTGCGATGCCTGTTACAACCTGAATTATAAATAGGTAAAGGACCGTGCCGCCCAGGCAAAACCACCACTTCTTTAAATGGTGCGGTACCGGCTCTGCACCCGCCTGTCTCAGTATTTCCCAATCGAAGGGAAACATCTCGTCAAACTTTTTAATGAGACCGTTTATGGATAGTGTGGATTTACCCTTCATTATCAGGCTTTGATCCTTGGTTTATTGACCTCTATATACACTATTTGACTATTTTCATCGACGCTTATGGACACTTTACGCAGGCTTTGACCGGCTTTCGCCGGCGGGCCGGAAATTGCAACTCCGTTTGTGTTAAAAACCCCTTTATGACAGGGACAGAAAAATTCATTCTTATCGCTTTCCCAATGCACCCTGCATCCCAGGTGCGGACAGACCGAGCTGAAAGCCTTGAGTCCCGATTCGTCCCGCATTATCAGAATTTCATTGCCTTCGAGATCATAAAATGCCTTAACGCTGCCTAGCTCGTATTGGCTCAGCCGGCCTCCGTATATCTTTATTTTTTCTGTTTCTCTTCTTTTCGGGACGATGAAGAACAAACCTTCAAACGCAAGCAGTCCGTAAGCGAAAGCAACCCCGAGTATTATGAAGATTTTGGAAAGAAACTCGCGCTTTGAGTTTTCTTTCAGGTTGTCATTCGTGGATTCGGAAGAACCTAATGTGATGTCTTCTTTTTCCATAGCAAACCCCGCGAGGAGAAGGAGTATAAACCATAGATTTCATACACCTTGGCTAATTAATAAACGTTTTCTAATTGAGAAATTAATTTTTTACCGTTAAAAAACTAAATTTGTAATCTTGTTATAGAATACTATTCCTCCTTCTTCAAACATGATACGAAGTCTTTATTATATGAATCATATTTCAGGCTTGAAAGATAGGCTATAAGAGCCTCGAATTCGTCCGGTGTCCCTTTAAATCTTTTTCTATATTTTTTCTTTGCATTACTCTGGCATTCGGGTGTATCCTTAAAAGATTTTTTAGGGTCTTTAAGGAAGGATTCTAATGATTCGGCATCCCTTTTCTTTCCGATATCGGAAAGATCGGGGGCTATTCCTTTGTCTTCCTTTTCTTCCTCGCTATCCTTGAGCTCGACCCCTTTTGATTTTGCAAAAGCTTCTTTTTCTTTCTGAACGGCGTCTGCTTCGGCTTTTATAGTGTGGCAGGTATAGCACCTATGCTCGACGAATATCTCTATACCCTTCTGTTGTACGCTTCCGTCCTGGGCGTGCGCCCACGCGGATACCGCGAATATCAGTACTAATACGTAAACATATCCGTAAATTCGTACCATGATGTAGACCCCTCTTTATTAATTCACTATAATTTATTGTGCATATTTTATGCCACATTGCTATTACAATAACTACCTATCTGTACTATCTATTTGTTATTGAGCAAATTAAGGTCTATGTAAAGTGTCATATGTTATGACACTTTACGAGTATTCTTACTGCAAATATATTGTAGATGTTCGTTAAATTTAAGCTTAATCGATTCGAAGTAGTCATCGTCACACACTTATTCTTTTAAGCACGACTCAAACCCCGCCTCCTGCATGTTCCCGTATTTCAGCGATTCGAGCCAGGCGAGCAAATCCTGAAATTCGGCGTCGGTGCCCTTGAACTTCTTCCTGTCTTTCTTCTTGGCGAGCTTCTTGCAGTCGGGCGTGTCCTTGAAATAATCCTTGGGGTTTTTAATGAAATCAGTCAGCCATTTTGCGTCCCTGTCGGCTCCGACGTTCGAAAGGTCTCCGCCCTTGGACTCGTCCTTGTCTTCCTCGCTCTCCTTGAGCTCGACCCCTTTCGATTTCGCGAAAGCCGCCTTGGCCGCCTCGACCTGGGCGGACTCTGCTTTCACCGTATGGCATGTATAGCACCGCTTCTCGACGAATATCGCGATACCCTTCTCCTGCACGCTCCCGTCCTGGGCGTATGCCGCTGCCGGTATCATGAGCAATAGCGCTAATACGTAAACATATCCGTGAATTTGAACCATGGTGTGTAAACCCCCTTATATTTTATGGTTTCGTGACATGTGCTGCATACTTTGTTCATTGGCTCCCTCAGATAGACCTCTTTTGCCGGGTCGAGCTCTATCTCCATCCCCAGCTCTTCCTTAAGCTCAGGAGCGGCGATGATCCTCAAGAAATCCATGCTCCTCTGGCTGAGCTCGGCTCCGTATACCTTCCGCCCTTTGATGACTCCGTCCGGGTGCGGGTCGTGGCACGTGAAGCAGGCTATCTTCCCGTTCTCGTCCCCCGGGAGCGGCTTTGCGTCCATCCCCTCGTGCTCCTTCGAGCCCGGGTGCGCCGTCTCGTCGTGGCACCCGAGGCAGTTCTCCGAAGGCGCGTCCACGAGGAAATACGTCGGGCTCTTCATCCCCTCCTTCGGGACCTCCGTATGGCAGTCGAGGCACACGAACTCGTCGTCGACCATGCCGGTATGGGGGTTCTCTTCCTCTTCCTCTCCTTCCTTCTCCTGAGAGATGAGGAGGGTCGGGACGAGCACGATGAGAATGGCTATCAGAACATATCTAGTAATCATATCCGCCCTTCGTATGACAGGTATTGCAGAACGTTACCTCGTGACAGCTCCCGCACTCCCTCGGGTTAGCCCGCGCCTCGATCCCGTGAATCATCCTGAAATTCCTGTCGTGGACCATTATCGTGGGGAGGTCCCGTCGCTTGTGGCAGTCCTCGCAGAACCTCGGCGCGTGGCAATTTTCACACGACTCCTCGTCGGCTTTGGCGAAGACAGCGTGTTTCTCCGCCCAGTTAAAATTGTGGTTCTTGGGCTCGATCTCGGCCATGTTGAAATGGCACAGGCTGCACTCCCCGGGCGCGATATTTCCCGCCTCCGGATTGAAGTGACAGAAATGGCACGTCTCCTTTCCGGGGAAGAAGGACTGTTTCGACATCTTTATGGCCTCTTCAATGCTCTTTTCGTCTTTCGCTTCCACGTTCATCGGGTGACAGACGAAGCAGTCGAACCCCTCCTTCTCCATAACCTTCTTGTGTGTCTCATGCGAGTAGTTCATGCTCACGTCGAGCGGAACCTTAGGTTTCGCGCCGGAAGCGTTCTCTTCCTTGTTCTGGGCGCCGCACCCTATGAGCGCGAACACAGCCGCTGTCAGAATTAATATCGTTCTCTTCATCATCACATGCTCGTGGAAAAGAAATAACTCAGCCCCAAATCAACCCTGAAATCTTCGTTAAAATCAGGGTTGGTATTGAACTCGAGAGCGGTCCTCAGCACGAGGTCCTTCATCAGCACGTAGTCGCTTCCTACAATATAGCTGAAAGCGTTCCCGCTCTGGTTCGTGATTTTATTGTAGTAAGCGTAGGCGAAAGCGAACTGGAGCTGCCATCCGCTCATTACCTGTTCATACAGGCTCGTATTGAGCCCTACGGCGTAGTCGGTCTCCCCGCCGCCGTCTATATAGTAAAATCCCTGAAAGGCCCTGAGCCCTATGTTCTTCCAGAAGTCGAACATGAAGCCGAGCTTGGCTATGTTACCGTTCGTGCTTTCGTCTTCGGATGGGTCGTAGTGCGAATATGCGTAGCTCCCGTTTATCTCGAGGTAGGATACCGGAACGAACGTAACGCCTACTCTCGCCTGCTGCAGCCTGCCCACGGAAAATATGTCGAATATCGGGTCGAGCCTGAACTCGTCCCTTTCCTGATCCAGATTATAGTTATCGTATTCGAGGTTGAGGTAGAGCGACCGGAGCACCGCGATGCCAACTCCCGTCGTGAGGAGCCCGAGGTTCCCTTCGCCCACGTCTATCTCGGCGAGCCCGTATACGTCGGCGTAATCGGTGAAAGGTACGGCCCGGTTGAAGGCGACATTGATAAACTGTCTCGACGAGAAATTGTCGGGGGCGTAAAGCTCGTAGCCTACGGATATTATGGACCCCAGTATCGCGTCCGTTTTCAGCTTGATGCCGAATATGCCGAAGCTGTCGCCCGGCCTTTCGGGTTCCGGCTGAAGGTCGTTTTCCTGGTATCCCCCGTAAGCCGTGATCTCGAGCCCTTTCAAGGGCTTCACCTTGACGAGCGCGCCGTCCATGAGGACGAAGTTGACTCCCTTCGGTCACCGCCTGCCTGCCGAGCCTCACTTCGTACGTGCCGGGCGTGTTAGAGATCTCGACGAACGCGTTATAGACGTCGAGCGACTCCTGGTCCCCGTTGAATATCTCTCTTCCTCTCAGGAAGGTGTTGAAGTAAACGTTGTGGTCGGGGGAAGCCGTGCTGAGGTCGAGGTACTGGTAGAAGGGATAAACGTATTTCTTGTCACCGTCGGCGTTTCGAAGCGGGGTGGGGGCCTGGAACAGCATGAAGGCGTTTCCGTAAAGACCCAGGCTCCTCGGGCGTATTATCTCTGTCTGCCCGTAGGCCGCAACTCCCCCCGTTGCCGAGAGCAGTATCATGGTTGCGGCACATAAAATATTTTTCGACATTTGAAAGACTACTCCGTAAGTTCAGGTACGCCGTTATCTCCATGACATATCGGACAGCTCGCAAGCCCTTCCTGCTCCGTGAACTCGCGGATATCCTCGAGAAGGAGGACGCCAATACCGGAGCGGTCCTCCTGGTGTATCACCTCTAGCGGGTGACACACGAAACATTCGTCCCTCCCCCATCCGTCAGGATGGTCTACCTCAGTCAGTATGAGTCCTTCGACCCCGTCGAATATATTCCCCCAGTCCTGCCCCTCGTCCTCTTCGCTCACGCACGAGACGAGAAATAGAAGCAATATCAACAGGACTAGCTTTTTCATGTCGTGTTTGTCCTTGCATTTATTACATATCGGGACGGGTTATGCGTTCTGCCGGCGAGAGCGGGGGCAGATGCACTTCCGCAGCCCCAAGCGGCTCTCCGGCGGCATGGCAATTGACGCATGCATCCTCCGGCTGTGGGCCTCCCAGGTGGTTCTCACCCGTAAGCGCGTTCCCTGCTACGTTTACCCCCACGTCGTCGTGGCACGATGTGCATACTGTTATCACAGGCTGCAGGGAGAACGTCTCCAGAACGTCGTTCTCGTCGTCTACCTTCGTGAACTCCCTTGTGATGGTTGGTAGAATTCCCGGGCCTAGAATTCCCATTCCGGGGTTGAGTATGTACGTGTTGGGCAGGTGGCATGCCTGGCAGTCGCTCGTGTTACCCGGAAAGCGGACTTCGCTGAAGTCGTTAAAGCTGCCCCTGAAACCGTAAATGACGTAGGGTTTTACGGTGAGGTCTTCACCCGTATGTATCTTGTGGATCATCTGCCTGAAATTGATCGACGTTGTTGTGGGTGTCATGCTTCCTGTCCAGTCGGGGACCGGCCTTACCTCTATGTCGTCGCTCGACGGGTTATGGCAGAGTACGCAGTATTCTGTGTTATTGCGCAGGTTGCCGTGGACGCTGAAGTCCTTGGAGAATATCCCGTGACATGAATTGCAGTATTGGTCCTCCGTGCTGTTGTCCACTGCCACCCTCCTCGGCACTGGCACTGCGTCTGTGACCGCGAAGTAGCGTACTTCGTTCCTCCCCGCCTCTTCGACTTCCTCGAGCAGTATGAGGTTCTCCCCGCCAACCATCCTCACTATCCTGCCCTCGATACCTACCGCATAGGTCCCTGTGGCGTTATCCGGGATTATTCCCTGGAATGTATACGTGAAGTTTCCGTCTGCGTCCGGGCCTTCGGCGCCTTCCGGTATCTCGCGGAGGAAGTTATCCACGCCCGGAGTCTCCACGCCCGTACCGCTGTAGTCCTGTATGTTGTAGTCGGTAGTCGGTCCGGCTATCACGAGACTTATAGAGTCCATGTCGGCAATGTCCACAACGTCGCCCGCGTCTGTTTTGAGGCTAAACGTGACCTGGGCATGATCACCCGGCCGAACCTTTGGATTCCCTGTCTCGGCGCTCCTTACATCGACTATGGCGAAGTTCAATCCGGGGAGGCTCGAGGCTTTAAGCGGTACTGTGTGAGAGCCTGTGACCGAAATATCGAACTCGGTATTCGACTGCGGGATGTGGCATCCCGAGCAGTTATTGTCGTTCAGCTGCACCGTGGGGTGATTGGTGGCCGTGGCGAAGTCGACGTCGTCGTGGCACGAGCCGCAGGAAGCCCTCGTCGGGTCGTTCTTGTAGTCGATAGCCTGGGACGCCAGGGACTCGTCGTGGCACTTGGTGCAATTTCTTATGTCCTGCGGGAACACTACGGTCGAATAGTCGTGAACGGTGTCATTGAACCCGGTTATGAAATACGGGGTTCCGGCTTCGACGCTCGGAAGCATCTCCCCCATGTGTATCTTGTGGATCATTATATTGAATCCGATGTTATTGCCTGACTGCGGGTCTATCTGGTCTATCGTCTCGCCTGTTTCGGGGTTGATTATCTTGCTCGTATGGCACGTAATACAGACCGCCGTGTCCCTCCTGACCCCGCCGTGGAGCGCGAGCGGGTCGTGACACGAATTGCACGATTCGATAGCGACTATGTCCCTCACGGTCCTTACTTCGCCGCCGTTGGGGACGAAATCGAAAGTCGCGTTCGAGACGAACGTCTGGCTCCCGATCGTCTTTTCGCCGTATAGCGCTACGGTGTGTGTGAGACTCCCGTCGTAATCTTCGGGCAGTACTATTGCGAATGTATAGGTGTAAACCCCGCCGCCCAGGTCCGCATACTCGCCTTCGTCCTCGGATGCTGCCTGTGTGGCTCCTTCCTGGTCCCTCGTAATGTAGTCGATGTACTCTCCGCTCTCGACGATCCTTGCGATTATAAAACTTATCTCGACGCCGTCTCTCGTTATCGGGTTCCCGTTTTCATCAGTGAGCCTGATAGTTGCGACAGTACGGTTATCGGCGCCTATGAATGCGTCGAGTATCTCTATATTCAGTTTGTTCCCGTCGACAGGCGGCGGTGGTGGCGGCGGGGGAGTTATACCTCCACCTCCTCCGCATCCCCCATAGACTGACATTAACAGGAAGGAAAAAACGAACAACCGGAAAAGAAAAGAACGAAATACTGCCCTGCTTTGGAAACTCACCCTGCCGTTCATAGCACCCTCTCCTTTAAGAACGACTCTTGTTATATATTTAGTAACATGGAATTAACTACCAGTTAAGAGTTAATTTTAATGACAATAAATTACCGGTTAGTGAGCGTGCGTGCGCCGACTATTTGCGGAGGCTTGGATGACTCGACCATGGCTCCGTCTGAATACCTGCCGCAGATAGAGAATCACGAGGTCTCCTTTCGTTGCAAACGGGCCATTTCCGATATAAAATTGAAAGATGTGCGAAGTTCACATAAATATGCGTAATGTCACACATTCAGATTGTCCACTGTCCGATAATAAGACGTATTCTCCCCGAACAATTCTCTAATTCTCTTGCGATAACGGGCAGTTGTGTTTGGCATAAAAGTTGTATTACGTGTCTTATTATGACCAACCGAGCAGAGAGGGTGAAAAGAGAGATTAAGACTATATTCCGGCCCGATGCGGAGAAACCGGCAAATATAGCGAAGAGTAATTCGTCACTGTATGTTAAGGCTTGCAAGGCGTTCGGATCCTGGAAAAAAGCTCTCGAGGCGTGCGGAATAGATTACGAGAGCGCGAGGAATAACAGAAAGTGGACGCGGGAGAGGATAATCGGGGAGATTAACAGGCTCAGGGCGGAAGGGGCAAGTCTCAGGCCGTCAGTCCTCAGGAAGAACGGAATGACCACGCTCGTTTCAGCGGCCGAGTACCATTTCGGCTCGTGGAGGAGGGCTGTCGAGTACTGCGGGCTCGATTACTCCTTCGGAAGGCGCAAGAAGTGTATGCGGCTCTCCGCGTAAGCGGGGAGCCGGCTGGTAACGGCGGTGGTGATTTTCGGGCATTGTTTCCCCAATAAAATATGATATAGGAGTAATTAAAGCTATCCCCCCAAAGTAGGCGTCTTGCCGGTTTGTCTACTCTTTTTTATTTTATATGGTACTATTTCTTTTCCTGTCCAATCCGAAATAAATCAATGGTGGGTGTAGCTCAGCTTGGTTAGAGCACTGGGTTGTGGCCCCAGAGGTCGCGGGTTCAAGTCCCGTCACTCACCCCATTTATACCCAAATACGGGGCGTCCGCAACTGCCCCGTTCGGTCAGGCTATGAAATACCGAGGCCGTGCCGTTTGTTTCCCGAAAGTGATCCTTGGATCAGTGGAGGACTGCTACCGGTCGAGTATCAGAATTAAGTTCCGGCATATTCAAGCATCTTTTCTGGCATCTCACCTTGTCTTTGAATGCGGAACATTTCAGAACGTCATCGTAAGTTCTATATGTAAAAATACTCGGTCGAAACTTCGCTTCCACTGTCATCTTTCTAAACGGACAGAAAAACGACTTCATCGCGGACCTATGGGACAAGCTGTGATCTTCTTCTAGTAAGTAAAAAGACACAGCAACCAGTAAAACAAAAGCAAGAATAAAAGCAAATGGAACAAACAAAAAACTCAGTAGAAATAAAATACTCACAATGATGCCCGCTATAATTGAAATAACTATATTGAATTTACCCATTATATTCACCCCCTTTCAATGTTATTTCATAGTTATTTGAGATGCATAATTTATGCCAGTTTTCTTATTGCCATATCGCCTATAAGGACTAACAAATTTTTAGGGATGAATTGAGATTTCCCCAAATTGTCTGAACTTCTGACACATTCCGATATTTTTAGAACGCGGGAGATTGGCCCCAGAGGTCGCGGGTTCAAGTCCCGTCACTCACCCCATAGATTTGCTGTTGGTATTTACTATTGGTTATCTTCCCAGAAACTCCCCTATAGCTCCCAAAGACTCGACATTATCACAGATTATTTTGAGTATCACCAGGATCGGGACAGCGACCAATGCCCCCGGAATCCCCCATATCCAGCCCCATAATAAGAGCGCAAGGAATATCACGACCGGATTCAGCAAAAGCCGTCTTCCGAGTATTATGGGGGTTATAATGTTCCCTTCAATTCCGATTATTACGCAGTACACGAGCGGGGGCACTATGGTTTGATAGGTATTATCGAATGTAGTTAATGCTACTATGGCTATGATGGTTATCCCCGCCGCCTGACCCAGGTAAGGGATGAAGTTGACGAGTCCGGCCATGACACCCCATAGAAACGGGTTAGGCATATTAAGGACATACATCGCTCCACCTATCAAAACGCCGAGGCAGAAATTGATTATTACTATTGTATAGAGGTAAGTGGATACGTCCCGCTCCACATGTCTCGCTATCTCGACCGCCTGTTTCTTATCCTTTAATTTCGGGAGTGCGTTTATTACCTTGCGGAGAAATAAATCTCCCGATGCCAGGAGGAAGTAAAGTAGTATTAGCATTGTCGCAACACCGAAGATGAACTCCGAGGTCTCAATAAAGAGGGTATTGAGCAATTTCGTCTTTTTAACCTCTACCGTATTCCCTTCGGATTTGGGCCCCACGTCTGTAATCTTTTCCATGCTCTTGGTGGCTTCACTTACTTTTTCGACCGGCCCTTTAATGAAACGAAGCTTCTGTTCAACTTTCCTGAGGCTTTGGGGAGCCCTTTCTATCCAGTCTGCAGCAGGTTGATAAAAAATATAGAATGAGGCCGATATAACAGCCAGGAGCGCTATTAAAACTACCGCAGATCCCAACGCCTGGGGTATGCGTAATCTTTTTAGCGCATCGACGGCAGGAGCTAGTAAAAGTTTTAAGATGATAGCGAAAAAAATGGGGATAAATACGGCACGCGCAAGGTAGAGCGTGTAAAACACCGCAAGTAAGAATAGTCCTGAAATCGAGATGGAACGGATATTTAAGTGCTCTTTAAACACCTCTCCTAACTCGGTTGTGTCGGGATTATGATTGTCGGGGTTATTCTTCTCCATATGACTCATGCCATATCCGTCTTGATTATAACTGAATAGTATTAATCAAAAATGACTCAAGTTCTATATTAACTGGTTAGCGGTTATGGTAGGTCCGGGGCCGCAGGTATGAAAGGCCCTGGGGCATGAAGAGAGCAATGTTATCAAAAAGAATTACTAACAAGTGGGGGGAGTTGCTGAGAATTAGCGCATAGCCGAAAGGTCGAACAATACCAACATCACATAATTACGGGACTAAAGTATTAAATCACACAATGTCCCCGATCCTTTGGACTGCACCGGATTCAATATTTGCAGCCGTTGGATTAAAATAATGGACAGGAAATCGTTAGTGATTCTATAGGAGGTAGTGTTGTATACTTCTTATACACCTAGTTGATCGATGAGGACAAAAAAAGGTGTGAAGGGGGGAGTTAAAATGAAGCGTTCATTCTACCTGCTGTTCATATTTCTGATTACGGGGATATTTGCTATTATCGTTACGGTAAACGAGGCGCAGGCCAGGCCGATGCCTAAACCGACTCCTAAGCCCGCTGAGATGACCACGGTCAAAGGCAGTAAGTCGAACACCAGCGAGCGCCAGGTAGAACCTGCACCTCCCACGACTCCCGCGCCCGTTGAGGGGACAACGGTCAAAAGCGGCAAGTCGAACTCCAGCGACCGCGAGATACAACCTACCCCTACTCCCGCACCCGTTGAGGGGACAACGGTCAAAAGCAGCAAGTCGAACACCAGCGAGCGCGAGATACAACCGACTCCTACCCTCTCCACTCCCGCACCCGCTGAGGGGACAACGGTCAAAGGCAGCAAGTCGAACTCCAGCGAGTGACTTAGTGCGGTGCGGTCAGTCCAGTGAGCTGTGATCGGTTATTAGATTGCGAAAATTCGATAAGCGGGGTTCTGCGTTCTTTCGGGTTCCGCCTTGATCAGTTTCAGGATTGCAGATGGACGTGAACCGACTGAATGCATGATCACGGAGGCGTAACACTGATACTCGCGATTGTAAATGCTGACGCCGAGAAGTGTGCACGCCCGAGCAGTGACTGACTCAGGAGCAGACGTCATAGGATCATATTCGTTATTTACCTAGGTCTTATGTTGGGGATTTGCCTTTAATTATAAATAGGGGAAATTCGGGATTCTGTAATTATTTCTGAAGAAGGGAAAGTGCGCCGAATCGCTTCAGCGCACTTTTGATATTCGATCCTTAGGCTAGAACTACGTTCTGAGCTTGTGGGCCTTTTTGTCCATCGACGACTGTAAACTCTACTCTCTGTCCTTCTTCGAGAGAACGGTAGCCGGTAGCGCTTATTTCGCTGAAGTGAACGAATACGTCTTTTTCACCGTCGAGCTCTATGAAGCCGAAGCCTTTCGCAGAATTGAACCACTTAACTAAGCCAATTTTACGTTCTGACATGTCGGATTAACCTCCTTTTGTATTATTGGGTTGTGCTAGTGGTTCAAAATCAAGTTCAGATTGGTATCTCAATTTAGACTAGAACTACTGCAAACTCTAAAATTAATATAGCATAAAATTATAATATTGTCAATTGAGTATTAAAATTGATCAAATTTAAGCTTTTTCCGGTTCTGCCGGATAATACTGTATTCTACATCACTCATGGACATACTGGAATTTTCCTCACTCGTCTTCCTCGGGTCTCTCTTTGCGGGCTTCCTCGGCGCAGCGACGGGACTCGGTGGAGGGGTAGTGATAGTGCCGCTCCTGGTGCTCGGCTTCGGTGTCGATATACGCTACGCCATGGGCGCTTCATTAGTGTCCGTTATCGCGACCTCCTCGGCCGCCGCGTCAGCATATGTTAAAGAGGGGTTCAGCAACTTACGCGTCGGGATGTTTCTGGAAATCGCCACCACCATAGGTGCGGTCGCGGGTGCGGCCGTCGCGACCAGCATCTCTCCTTCTGCGATCGCGGTAGTCTTCGGTCTCGTGCTTATCTATTCGTCCTATCAATCCGGCTTCTCCCGTCACAAAGATGCCGCGCCCGGCAAACCCGATAAGCTTGCGACGCGTCTCAGGATGAATTCAGAGTACCCGACGCCGGAAGGGGCGGAAAAATATTATGTCAGGGCAGTACCCGGCGGGTTCGGAGTAATGTTTATAGCGGGCGCCCTTTCCGGGCTTCTGGGCATAGGCTCTGGAGCGCTTAAAGTGATAGCGATGGATCAGGTCATGCGCCTGCCGTTCAAGGTATCTACGACTACGAGCAACTTCATGATAGGCGTTACCGCCGCGGCGAGCGCCGGAGTATTTCTTAACCGCGGGTACGTTGACCCCGGCCTCTCCATGCCCGTAATGCTGGGAGTGCTCTTCGGCTCCCTTCTCGGAACACATTTCTTGTTGAAGGTATCGACCCGCATCCTCCGCATCGTGTTCGCGGTAGTTATATTCGCACTGGCTGTAGAGATGCTCTATAAGGGGCTCACAGGGGGGTTCTGATTTGGAAGATAAAAAGTACGTTATGAACGATGAGAGGATAGACCAGATTATCGGCGACCTTCTCAGGATAGCTGTGATACTATCGGCTGTATTCGTCATTACGGGCGCCGTTATTTACCTGATGCGGCACGGCACGGAGATGCCGGATTACGGCGTCTTCACGGGTGTGCCGAAAGACCTGCGCGGCCTGAGGGAGATTATAGAGGCCGCATGGCAGATAAGGAGCGTGGGGATAATACAGCTTGGTCTTTTACTCCTCATCGCCACGCCCGTCGCGCGCGTAATATTTTCGGTATTTGCCTTCCTTATTCAGCGTGATTATATGTACGTAGTTTTTACTTTAATCGTACTTTCGGTGCTCCTCCTGAGCTTAACGGGAGTAATAATGTAGCTCTATATAAAGCCGCCGGCAATAAATGATAAGAGAGGAATCGCGATCGATGTCACTTACGGCAAAGATAGGTCGGGCGGATGGTAAAGACCGCGTGCGGTTTTTTGGCGATTAAAGCATCACTGCGAACTTTAGCGTCATTGATAAGCAATATAGGGACAATGAAACTTCAGGCAAGCGGATAATGGTGTTATCATTTATGATGTTCGGGGAATCACTGTTCACATAGCCGATGCATCCGGGGGAAGCATGAATATAATAAAAAGGCATCACATTCGACAAGTCATAATATTTGCTTTTGTTTTATCCATTCCTTTAATCCTATTGTCGGTATTATTCGTTCAATCGTTCAGGGCCGCGGCCAAAGGGCCCGGATCCGTAGACACGAAGCAGATCGCGGAAGAGGCATACATATACGGCTTCCCCATGATCATGAACTACGGGACGATGTACGAGTATTCCATCGACCGCTCTTCGTCTCAATATAAGGCCCCGTTCAATCAGATCTATAATACAGCGCGGGTGTACACGCCAAAGGACACAGCGGTGATCACGCCGAACAGCGACACCCCGTACTCGTTCGCGGGCATGGACCTCCGTGCGGAACCGATAGTCCTCTGCGTGCCGGAGGTTGAGAAAGGCCGCTATTACTCCGTTCAGCTGGTCGATATGTACACATACAATATCGGTTATATAGGGAGCCGTGCTACGGGAAACGGCGCGGGGTGCTATATGGTCACGGGCCCGGGCTGGAAGGGCGAAGCGCCCGCGGACATTGCGAAGACCTTCCCGGTAGAGACGGATTTTGCCCTCGCCGTTTACCGTACTCAGCTCTTTAATCCCGGAGACATGGACAATGTAAAGAAGATACAGGCGGGCTACAAGGTGTACACCCTCTCCGAGTTCACGAAGAAACCCGCTCCTCCGGCGCCGCCAGCGATCGATTTCCCGAAATTCGCAAAGAAGGAAGCGTTAGAGACCGATCCCTTCGGCTATCTTAACTTTCTGCTTCGGTTCTGCCCGCCTGTGCTACAGGAAAAGGCGCTCCGTGCTGTTTTCGCGGAGATAGGGATTGAGCCCGGAAAGCCATTTCAACCGGAGAAGCTTTCGGCGGCGGACAGGGCTGCAATCGGGCTCGGAATCAAGGAGGGCTATGACCGAATTGAGAAAAAGCGGCTGACCCTCGGCAAAGACGTGAACGGGTGGCGGGTTATGTCCGCATTCGGCGACCGGAAATTTTATAAGGGCAACTGGACCCTTAGAGCGGCTGCGGCGCTGGCGGGGATTTACGGCAACGATGCGGTCGAGGCTATGTACCCCATCGCTTATACCGACGGCTCAGGCGCCAAACTCGACGGGAGCAAATACAGCTATACGATAACCTTCCCCTCGGGAGAACTGCCTCCCGTAAATGCATTCTGGTCCGTTACGATGTATGACGGCAAGACCCAGCTCCTCGTTGCGAACCCGATCAACAGGTACCTCATCAACTCGCCAATGCTTCCCGGTCTCAAGAAGAACCCGGACGGATCGCTCACGATCTATGTGCAGAAGGACTCGCCCGGTGCGGAAAGGGAGTCCAACTGGCTCCCCGCGCCGGGCGGCACGTTTTATCTGGTATTGAGGCTCTATTGGCCGAAGGAAGAGGCGCTAAGCGGAGAGTGGAGCCCTCCGGCCGTTACGCCGTTTAAGAAATAAGACGGGTTTGAAATATCCCGTTTATGCCGTAATACCGATTTCTAATCATTATCGACTCCATCTCAACCCTTCCTTCTTTATTGGATTCCGTTGATAAATATGGAATCGGCATTAAAATTTGGGGCAAAGGAGCGAGATATGGAAACACGATCACGGGTAAATATCGTATTAATTTTAGCTTTCGCCGCCATGCTCTACGCTATACCTGGAATGACTCAGGACGGAAACGAGACAGGGGTCGAGTTAAAGCCTTCTCCCGATGTGATAAGCAGTGCGCAGAATCCTTCGCCCCCCGCGGACGCGAAGAAAGCCGCCTCGATCGGCGAGGAAATTATTTCGGTGAGCACGGCGAACTCCCCGGGCGATACGGATTCTGTCTGGGTCCAGCAGATAGACGTTAACGGTGACGGGTCCGTGGAATCGGCCAACCTCATCTGGGACGACGAGGACAAGATCCTCTACTTCTATTACGAGGGCGGCTTCAAGTGCAAGAACGGGAACACGGGTACGGGCGCAGTGCTTATCGGGGTGAACGGTAAGGACAATCCCCGGAACAAACCGGCCGGCTCCGGATTTTACGCCGTTTCTCTCGATAAGGACGAGTGCGGCGCGGGGGAAGCGGGGCTCTGGGGCTGCAGGTTCGATGCTGCGGGCAATCCTACGGCTTGCGGCACCGCGGCGGTCGACGATAAATACGACGACATAATAATCTTGACAGCGAGTCAGTAATTGCTTCATTATTCTGTGACTTAAGAATACGGTAAACGCTCAGGGAGATAATTATGAATATGCTCAAGAATCTTTTTGTAATTGCATTTGCGCTGGCGACACTTGCAACGATAAATCTTACAACCGCAAACGCGGGCGACATCAATGCCGACAGCATAGTCGGGAAATGGAAGGACCCGGACGGGCCCGCTGTCGTGCAGATTGAGAGCAAGGGCGGGTACTACGAGGGCGTTGTAGTTGAGGACACCGAGAAACCGGACGTCGTTTCCACGGTGGTCTTCAAAAACCTGGTTTACGACACAGCGGACAGTGTGTGGAATGGCACCGTCTACTCGATAAAGAAGAGTAAAGACTTCGATGCCAAGATACGGATGGACAGCGGTGATAACTTTACCCTGACCGTTAAGGCCGGATTGGGGTCGAAGAAGTTCGAATGGGCCCGGGTCGAATAAAAGCCCCTCTCGATGACGTTCCCTCTCTATATTGTATAATTTTTTGAAATCGATAGGATAAAATCAAAGCCCCATAGTGATGCGGAACAAATTACTCCCGATCGCAATCTGGATTATCCTCGCGGCCGCATCCGGCTGCGGCGGGAGCTATTCCCCGAAACCGCCCGAGGAAGTCTCTTTCCTCGACAGGGCGGAGACCCAGAGCCGTAACGGCATAACTATTACCGTGGCGGTGCTCAGCCGGGAGGAGAGCGAGGAGGTTTTCGGTGTCGATCTCGCCGCGAACGGAGTCCAGCCCGTCTGGCTCGACATCGAGAACAATACCAAAAAGCCTTACTTCTTTATGCCGATCGCTCTCGACCCCGGTTATTTCTCGCCCAACGAAGTCGCCTTCATGAATCACCTGAAGTTCAACCGCTCGGCCAACAGGGAGATGGACGAGCAGTTTTCGAAATACGGCATCCAGATAGAGTTCATCATGCCGGGCGAAAGGGATAAGGGGTTCGTTTATACGAACCTCGACCCGGGGTTGAAGTTCGTTAACGTGACACTCTACGAGATAGACGGCACAGAGAATTTCTTCTTTTATTTCGAAGTGCCCGGTATCCAGCCCGATTACGAGAACGTCGATTTCACTACGTTATATACCAAGGACGAGCTGGTTCAAATAGACGACGAGGCTGAGCTCCGGAAGGCCCTGGAAGCGCTCCCGTGCTGTACGACGGGGAGCGACGGCGGGGGCGGAGGAGAGCCCATAAACGTAATCCTCATCGGCGACCCGGACGATATATCATCGGCCGTGGTGCGGAGGAAATGGGACGTTACGGAAGCCGATACGGGAAAGTTCAAATTCGACCTCGGCCGGGCTTTCTCTCCGGAAAGCTACAGGACCTTCCCGATGGCAAGCCTTTATCTGTTCGGCAGGAGGCAGGACGTGAGCCTCCAGAAATCGAGGCGTGAGACGGACGCGGCCTACCGTCAGAGGAATACGCTCAGGCTCTGGCTCACGCCTGTCAGGTATAAGGGCAAGACTGTGTGGGCGGGTGCCGTGAGCAGGGACATAGGGTCCGACCTCAGGATCAGGAAATACTGGTTCGCGGCGCAGGAGATAGACCCCGATATCGACGAAACGAGAGATTATCTGGTGGAAGACATAATACTATCGCAGAATGTGGACAAGCTTGGATACGTAGACGGCGTAGGGGTGTCGGCGTCCGAAGACCCGAGGTACAACCTGAGCAAACTCCCCTGGTGGTCTGACGGCTACAGGGCGGTGATTCTCTTCGGGAAAGACCAGATAACGCTCGGGGACCTCGAGTATTTCGATTGGGAGGATGTGGATGCGATTTACGACGGGGGAACGGGCGGGGACGGTACCGGGGCTATAGACGAAGGAGCGCAGGGGAAATAATTCAAATGACGCCTGTACGGAAAAAGATAGGAGTACGGTTACTTATTTTACTCGTGATTTCGATGTGCCTCATGCCGGGATTATGGGGATGCGCCTCTTACTGCGCTAATCAGGACACGCTCGATTCAAGCGAGTTCAGCACACCCCCTGCAAAGGGGTGTAAGGTATATGCGCCTTCACCCGACCCGGCTAAGGACGTGCCGTTTAAGGTCAGGGCGGAGACCCAGTCGGAAGACGGGATATCGGTCTCGGCGGTCGTGCTGAGCGATTATGAGAGCGAGAGGATATTCGGAGTCGACCTCGCCCGGAACGGTATTCAGCCCGTATGGCTTGAAATCGGCAACACGACGGACAAGCCCGTCACCCTGATCTACGTCGCGACCGACCCCGGATACTATTCCCCGAACGAGGCTGCGTATACGAACTACAGCTATGCGAGTCCCGTCAATGAGGAAATGAACGAGTACTTCAACAAGCACAGCATCAAGAGGGAGATTCCGGCCGGAGGGGTCCTGTCGGGATTCTTTTACACGAACTGGGACCCGGGCATCAAGTACCTGAACGTAAGCATCTACGGAGAGGAGCAGGAAAAAAACTTCGTGTTCTATTTCGTAATACCCGGAATAAAGCTCGACTACCAGAGGGTAGACTGGGACACTCTCTACAAAAAGGACGAATATGTTAACTACGAGACCGAGGAGGAGCTCCGAAAGGTGCTCGAGGCCGTCCCGTGCTGCGCTACCAGAAAGGACGGCACCGGAGAGAACGACGCGCTCAACTTCTTCGTCATCGGGGATACGGACAATATAATATCCGCGTTCATCAGGAGGGGATGGGACGTCACCGAGCCTATTTCAGTCGGCTCCGGCTTGAGAGCGTTCAAGGCTTATTTCTCCGGAGCGAGATACAGGACCTCCCCCATGAGCAGCGTCTTCGTATACAAGCGGGCCCAGGACATCGGGCTTCAGAAGGCGCGGTCGACCATACACGAGCGGAACCACCTCCGCCTCTGGCTCATGCCCGTCCGGTATAAAGGCATGGACGTATGGATAGGGTCGGTGAGCCGGGACGTAGGCTCCTACTTCACTTTCAGGACGCCATGGTTGTCGGCCCACGCCATAGACCCCGATCTGGATGAAGCGAGGACGTACCTCGTGCAGGACCTTCTTTTTTCGGGAGGCGTCGAGAAATTCGGATATATTACGGGTATAAGACCCTCGACGCCGGATGACCCGCACAGGAATTTTATGAAGCAGTCCTGGTGGACCGACGGATACCGGGCCGTATTCATATTCGGCGATGATACGGTTACGCTCAACGAGCTCGATTTCTTTGACTGGGAGTGGGCAGGGGAGAACGGCGCTGAGGTCATCGAGTTCATCAAAGCCATGAGCGTCGGGAGAAAACAGGGGAAGCCGGCCGCTCCGGCTCCTATAAAAACCGACTGATTTAAAGACCGCGTGAGCCTTATCGCGCCTGTCTTTCGGACGCTCCGCAGGCACATGATGTCGTGTGTCTTATATTACGACAATCCTGTTAGAATACGCCAAAATGCAATCGGGTCTCCCTTCTACGCTAATGCGTTTCTAATATGGGTCTGCGGTTGAATTATTCTGTAATATACGTAGATACCCCTATCAGCAGGGGTGAGCCGGAGACCGCAACTGCACACCTGCAATGATCAATTCTTCACTTGGTATGCTCCTTGCAAGTTAATTATCAACGATGAAAGTGTATCCAAAAGAGTTTTTGCTAAAAGATAAAAGCAGTGTTATTATCAGGCCGCTTCTTGAGGGGGACGGGGATTTAGTTCAGAAGTTTTTTTCGACTATACCCAGAGAAGACCTCATTATTTATAAAGACGACGTTACGAATTGGGAATCTCTCGAAAACTGGTTCGTGAACCCGAATTACGAGAAGGTGGTCGAGCTCGTGACTGTTTGCAAGAAAGAAGTCATCGCGAAAGGCACGCTCCACGCCCAGGGGCTTTACTGGCCCCATGCCGCCGAGGTGAAGCTGGTGGTCCATCCGGAGTACAGGGGAAATGGTCTCGGTTCCCAGATGTTCAACCTGCTTCTCTATGAAGGGCTCAAACACCAATTCCAGAAGATAATCGTGAGGTACATCCCGGACAACATCAGTTTTATGAAGATTCTAGGCCATTACGGGTTTGAGCCGGAAACCGTGCTTAACTATTATGTGCTGGACGAGGCTACGAATGAGCAGAAGGACCTCGTGATCGCTTCCTACGACCTCCAGAACTGGGAGCGCAGGTTCGAGTTTTATACCTACGTTTATGGCAGTAACTAACGACCAATTGTCGCCGCATGGATTGTAACTCCCCGCATTAGATGATATTCTCATCTTAGATTCAAAAAATATCTTTTAAATCCTTATCCCCCGGATGTTCTCGGCATGAATGATCTGAAAAAGACAAAGAAAGAGCTTGCTGCGGAATTGGAAGAGCTCCGGAAAAAGGTCAAATCATATGAAAATCAGGACGGCGGGGAGAGCGGATTATTCGGGAACAGTTACAGCTTCATTGTCGAATCCGTACCCAGCGGGATAGTCATGACGGACGGGACCGGGAAGATTATTTTCGTGAATTCCCTCGTAAATACGATGCTCGGATACGGGGACGGGGAGCTTCTCGGAAAAAGCATTGAAATTCTCGTCCCGGAACGCTACCGCAGGGCTCATTCCGTATTCAGAGATACGTTCATGATGTCGCCGGTCGCAAGACCGATGGGAAAAGGGCGAGATCTTTTCGCCCGGAAGAAGGACGGTTCCGAGTTTCCGGTGGAGATAGGTCTCAATCCCGTGAAAACCAATAACGGGTTCGTGGTGCTCAGCACCCTGGTCGATATTACGGAGAGGAAATTGGCCGAGAGGCTGCTGCGGGAAGGGGAAGAGAGGCTCCGCGGGATAATGGAAAATACGTCCGATGCCGTACTGCTTTTTGACGGCGACGGCCGGATCGAATCTGTAAACAGGGCGGGGCTTGTACTTTTAACCGGCAGCGAAAGTGGGGAAATCGGGAACATTTGGGAGATAATCACGCCCGAACACAGGGAGAGTTTTACGGCGAAGCTGAGAAACGCGAAAGAGGGTGTTTCGGTTTCGGACTTCGAGACGGAATTGATGAATAAAGACGGCAGGAGAGTCCCTGTGAGCATCAGCCTCGTTTATATGAGCCACGGCGGCGGGAGGTTCATCGAGACGGTGAGGGACATTTCCGCAAGGGTAGCGATGAGAAAGAAAATTATAGAGCTCGAGAAATCCCAGATAGTGGGGAGGATGGCTGAAGGCTTCGCCCATCACATGGGTACTCCGCTCGCATCCATGCTGCTCAGGGTGCAGATGCTCAAAGAAGACGTATCGGATATAGCGGGATGTGAGGGGATTATGGTGAAACTGGATTCGATTGAAAGACAGATCCTCTACGGCCAGAAAGTGATACAGAGGCTCCTCAAGTTTGTCGGCAACCCCATAAGCGAAAAGAGTCCCGAGGACGCGGCATTCATTCTGACCGAGTCGGTCGACCTCATCAGGCCTCTTCTCAAAAAGAAAATCATAGATGTACTAGTGGAAACGGAAGATAATTTAACGATACTCACCGACACGAACTTGCTCCACCTCGTGTTCACCGATACCATAATGAACGCAGTCGACGCAATGCCCGGAGGCGGATCGCTCACTTTAACCGCATCGGGCGATAAAGTGCGGGGCTTCGCAGTAATAACGATAAACGATACCGGGGACGGTATTCCCAAAGAGATTATTCCTTACGTGTTCGAGCCCTTTTTTACGACGAAGCCTGCCGGCATGGGCACGGGGCTCGGCCTCTCCGTCGCAAAACGGATCATAAGCGACCACGGCGGGGAGATTTCCATAAAGAGCAAGGAAGGGGAGGGCACCACCGTTACAATCAAACTTCCAATATTTTCCGAGGAGCAGCTATAGTGAGCCTTGAAAAATTCAAAGTGCTTGTCGTAGACGACGACAAGGAATATGTTGAAGCCGTGAAAGAGCTGCTCCTCCGTAATAACTATGATGTTGTTACCGCATATTCCGGAAACGAAGCGCTTGAGCGGGCATCTGAAGACGGGAGGGTCGGCCTCGTGCTGCTCGATCTCGTGATGCCGCTTATGGACGGTTTCACCCTGCTGGAAAAATTTCAGGAGATAATACCCGAAACGACGATCATCATGGTCACAGGGCAGGGCACCGTGCAGACGGCGGTCGAGGCTATAAAGCGGGGCGCGAAGGATTTTATCACGAAGCCGTTCGATAAGGACATACTTCTGAATAAACTGGATATGGTCAGGAAAGCGGAGGAGCTCGAGGATAAGGTCAGTACGCTGAACGTCCTTCTTTCGGAGAAATACGGCTTCGACAATATAATAAGCGGCTCCAAGCTGATGAAGTCGGTCTTCGAGAGGGCTTCCGCGGCTGCGCATAGCAATGCGCCCGTATTCATAGTGGGCGAAACCGGCACCGGCAAGGAGCTTCTCGCTAAAGCGATACACATCCGGGGCGAGAGAGCGGGCAAACCCTTCGTCGGTGTTAACTGCGGGGCTATACCGAAAGAGCTTCTCGAGTCCGAGCTATTCGGGTACAGGAAAGGGGCCTTCACGGGGGCGGTGAGGGATCATGAGGGCTTATTCGTCGCGGCGGACAAGGGGACTATATTTCTCGACGAGATAGGCGAGATGCCTAAAGAGCTCCAGGTCAGGCTGCTGAGAGTGCTCGAGGAATATAAGGTGAGGCCCTTAGGGTATACCCAGGAAGTAACGCTCGACGTGAGGGTGATATCCGCGAGCAATCATCCGATCGATGAGCTCAAGAAGACTTACCTGAGGGAAGACCTCTTCTTCAGGCTCGCTGTCATAGTGATCGAGCTGCCGCCCCTGAGAGAGAGGAGGGGGGATATACCTCTTCTTATCGACCATTTCATCAACAGGTTTAATAAAAAATATTCGAGAAAGGTGAAGGGGCTCTCGGAAGGGGCTTTCAGCTCTCTCTACAACTACCATTTCCCGGGGAATATAAGGGAGCTCGAGAACCTCATCGAGGGCATCATAGCCGTCATACCCCCCGGCAAGAATACCATCACGGAAAAGGAGCTTAAGGAACACCTGCTCTGGCAGCAGCCGAAGGGGTCGGAGCACCAGCTCCTTGCGCTCGACAGGCTCGAGAAGTTCGCGCTCGAGCAGGCGCTGAGGGAATGCAAGGGCAACAAGTCAAAGGCCGCCGACATTCTCGGCATCTCCAGAGATACGCTTTACAGGAAGTTAAAGCAGTACAGCGTTGAGTAACGGCCTCCTCCGCCCGCCTGAGCCCTGCGTAAGCATGCGGGTCGGGATTACTTGCTCTCGCGTGAGGAGCCGCTTTCGGATTCTCCGCCGCCTGCGGCGCATATAGAGCTGCCGTGGTCGATTCCCCGGGACGGTACCATGTGGACTGCGAAATTGGCGAGCCCTGCGGATATCAATATTATCCCCGCAATCAGCGTTACCTTTCTCGGCGCAATGCCGATCGACTTTTTATATATGATCGGGAAGAGGGACAATGCGGGTATTGTGCCAAGCCAGAATATGAATAGCATGACTCCGCCGTAAAGAGGGTTCTTCACGGCTACCGCGCCTATGACGAATATATAAACCCATCCGCAGGGTACGAACCCGTTCACGAGACCGAGCGTGAACGAAGCGAGCGGTTTTTTCTGCGTCAGCGCAAAGCGCGCGGGTCTCGTCAGCAATGACGTGATGAGACTCGCTGGCACTAGCGCGAGATGCTTCCCTCTCGTGAGATTGTAACCTGTATAGATGAGGAAGAGCGACAGCATGATGAGAGAGATCCTGGAGACGATAGGGTAGTTCTGACTCAGGAACTTCTCTCCGAGCAGTCCCGCCAATACGCCGAGCGAGAGGTAGCTCGCGAGCCTGCCCAGGTGATAGAGGGGGAGGTAGCCGATCCGGCTGTGCACGGTAACCGCGACAGGGCCGCACATCACCGCGCAGTGGGAGCTCCCCGCAAGGCTCGCGATAAACACGCCGGCCGGGACCGAAAGATAGGACCACCGGCTTATCGCCTCGCTAAATTGACTTAGGTCCGACAAGGAGCACGTCCTCCTCCGCTTCGATCTTGTTGTTTTTCGTATCTATGAAATTCAGCTTTACCGCTTGCGTTCCGCTTTGCCCGGTTACGTCCCTGGGGAACTTGACGAAGAAGTGGATGGTCACGTCTTTGCCGGCCTCGAGGTTAATTGTTTGGTCTTGTGTAATGATCTCGACATCTTTTTCTTCCCATTCCTCAGGCAGCGTCATTCTCAGGCTCACATTATCGAAAGTCTGGTTCTTCATATGCATCTTGAAGTGGTTAATCACCTCTTCATCCTCACCCTCTTCACCCTCCTCCTCTATGATCTGGAACGGGGCGTCCTTCCCGCGGAGGATCGTAACGACGATCTCCTCTCTCCCCCGCACGGAGAATATGAGAGCGCTTACGACGGCTATGAGGAGCACTATGTATATCGCGACCCTCGGCCGAAACCACTTGGTCTTTAGCCCCTTGAGAGCCCTCCCTGTGGCGTACCTTATAAGCCCCTTCGGTTTTTCTATCTTCTCCATGACCTCGTCGCATGCGTCTATGCATGCCGTGCAGCCGATGCACTCGAGCTGGAGGCCGTTCCTTATGTCTATACCGGTGGGGCATACGGCCACGCACTTGTAACAGTTGATGCAGTCTCCCTCGGTCTCGCCTGGTTTTACGCTCCCCCTCCTGGGCTCGCCCCTCACGGGGTCGTACGAAACCGTGATCGAGTCTTCGTCCAGCAGCACCGACTGGAACCTGCCGTAGGGGCATACTATGATGCAGAACTGCTCCCTGAACCAGCCGAAATCGAACAGGAATACGATGGTCAGAAAGGCCATGATGACGAAGATCGTCCAGTTCTCGCCAGGGTTGTGCTGTGTCATCTCGACGAGCCTGTCGGCCCCCACGAAATAGGCGAGGAAGCTGTGGGCGATAACGAGGCTTGCTATTATAAACAGGGTCCAGAGGGTAGACAGTTTCAGAAACTTTTTCACGTCCCACGGGGCCTGAGCGAGGTTCCGCTGCTGAACGTGACTCCCGATGATGAGGTATTCGAGCCTCCTGAATATACCGTCTATGAACACGGTCTGCGGGCACGCCCATCCGCACCATATCCTCCCCCATACCGCGGTTACGAAGGCGAGTCCTATCGTGAGGAAAGCCAGTATGAAGAATATCAGCGGCGCGTCGTGCGCCCAGAAGGTGAGGCCGAAAATGGAGAATTTCCTCTCCCCTATATTGAGCAGGAGCGCCTGGTGCCCCCCTATCTTTATCCACGGGAGAACGAGGAAGAAAATGACGAGGAATATCTCCGTGACGGTCCTCAATTTCCGCCAGAGGCCCGAAACCTGCGCCGGGAATATAAAGACCCTCTTCCCCTTTTCATCCATGGTCGCCGGTCGCTCGTCCGGCAGGTGTCTCTGGTCGAGTACTTTCATCTTCGTCTCTATCATCTGTCCCTGCGGCGCCTTCGCTCCGGGCGGGTTTGAGCCGTGGATGCTGTAAACGTACGCCGCTACGTCTTCCTCCAGGTCGGCCGGTATGACCCCTTTCCAGGGAGGCATCCCCTTATCCAGGACCCCTTCGTTCATGACTTTAAGTATAGCCGGAATTGACCCGTCGCCGTGTATCCAATAATCGTCCGTGAGGTTAGGGCCGATGATCCCCTGCCCCTTGTCCCCATGGCAAGGCATACACTTGGTCAAAAACTCGGTCTTGCCCTTTGCTATCGCGTCCGGATTGGAAACGAGAGCCAGATAATCCTGCTGGGTCTTCTGTTCTCCGGCCTCTTCGGTCTTTTCCTGCTCAGCCTTTATTGAGCCCATCTCCGACGACAGTTCCTCGTCGAGAGTGGGGCCTCCGAATAGCTGGTAATATCCGAAATAAATGACGGCGAATATCACGGTGATGTAAAAAGTCATGAGCCACCATCCGGGGAGCGGGTTGTTGAGCTCCTGTATTCCGTCGTAATCGTGGTTTTCGATGAGTTTATCCTTATCAGGCATTGTTGTCCTCCTTTGATCTGAATCTCTCATCCTCGAGGGGAAGGCGCTCCATTTCCTCGATCTCCGTTTTCGGCCTCTTTATCGCCCAAAGCACGATAACTGCGAAAGCCGAAAGGAATATGATGAGCGCGATGATGATTATCTCGATATCCGTAAAGTACGACAGGGCTATCTGTTTGATGATGCCACCCCCTCCGGGGACGTCTTTTTACCCAGACTTTGCAGATATGCGATGATCGCAATGACTTCAGTGTCCTTGGCTGACTCGAGTGACGGGTCCTGGGAGAGGAGACCCTCGTAAATCACGGCCGCCTGTTTCTCGGCGTTAATATCTGCGTTCGAGACGTCTTCGTCTTTATACGGCACGCCCAGCATCTTCATGACACTCAGTTTCTTCCGAAGTATGTTGTAATCGATCTTCGCCGCGGCGAGCCACGGGTATGCGGGCATGATCGACCTGGGCGTGATTACGCGCGGGTCGATCATATGACGGAGGTGCCACATATCCGGGTATTTGCCTCCCACCCTGGCGAGGTCGGGCCCTGTCCGCTTCGACCCCCACTGGAACGGGTGGTCGTACATGGATTCCTCGAGCGTGGAGTTAGCGCCGTACCTCAGCACGTCGTATGGGAGTTTCCTGATCATCTGCGAATGACATACGTAGCAGCCTTCCTTTATATAGATATCCCTGCCGGCGAGCTCAAGAGGCGTGTAAGGCTCGGTCTTGGCCGTTTGCGGAAGGTATTTAAAGATCGCGAGCGTAGGGACGATTTCGATTATAGAGCCCGCTAATACCGCTATGAACAGGAGGACCGTGAATATAACGGACAGCGCTTCGAGCTTCCTGTGCCCGGTGCCGATATCGGTAACGTCCGAGGAGCGCGCCGGGACCTCGACCGCCATCGCTCTCTCTCCCTTGGGCGCTCTCGCGATCGTGATCCATACGTTATAAATGAGCAGCAGGAACCCGGTCAGGAACAGGACGCCGCCCGCGAACCTCACGTAGTAGAGCGGGACTATCCTCATCACGGTCTCGACGAAGTCAGGATATACGAGCTGACCGTTCTCCCCGATGGCCCTCCACATGAGACCCTGCGTGATGCCGCTCGCCCACATGGAGATGTAGTATAGGAGTATGCCGAGTAGTCCTATCCAGAAGTGCCAGTTCATCATCCTCTGGCTGTACATCTTCGTATTCCACAGTCTCGGCACGATATAGTAGATGATCCCGAACGTGAGGAACCCGTTCCACCCGAGGGTCCCGCCGTGCACGTGGCCTATGATCCAGTCCGTATAGTGCGCGAGGGAGCTCACCGATTTAATGGACAGCAGCGGACCTTCGAAAGTGGACATACCGTAAAACGTGACGGCCACTGCGAGGAACTTGATTATGGGGTCCGTACGCAGCTTGGTCCACGCACCCCTCAGCGTGAGGAGTCCGTTAATCATTCCGCCCCAGCTCGGCGCCCAGAGCATTAGGCTGAATACCATCCCGAGCGTCTGCGCCCAATCGGGGAGAGCGGTATTCAGGAGATGGTGAGGGCCCGCCCAGATGTAGATGAAGACAAGGGACCAGAAATGGACGATAGAAAGTCTGTAGCTGTATATAGGCCTGTTCGCGGCCTTGGGTACGTAATAATACATGAGCCCCAGGAACGGAGTCGTCAGGAAGAACGCGACCGCGTTATGGCCGTACCACCACTGGACGAGCGCATCCTGCACTCCCGCATAGACCGGATAGCTCTTAAACATCGCCACCGGAATCTCTATCGAGTTCACGACGTGGAGGAGCGTGACCGTCACTATCGTCGCTATGTAAAACCATAACGCCACATAGAGGTGACGGACTCTCCTTATCGCTATCGTGCCGAAGAAGTTGACCGCGAATACTACCCAGACGACCGCTATGGCTATGTCGAGGGGCCATTCGAGCTCGGCGTATTCCTTCCCGTGGGAATAACCGAGGGGGAGCGTAATGAGGGCGCCCACTATGATCAGCTGCCATCCCCAGAAATGAAAATTGCTGAGGAAGTCCGAGAAGTTCCTCGTCTTCAGGAGCCGCTGCGTCGAATGGTATATGCCCGCGAAAATTATATTGCCGCCGAACGCGAATATGGCCGCATTCGTATGGAGCGGCCTGATCCTGCCGAACGTGAGCCACGGCAGCTCCAGGTTCGCAGGCCAGTACGCTAGCTCGAGCGCCGCAAGCAGACCGACTACGAAAGCCGCGGCTCCCCAGAATATCGTCGCATAAATAAATTTCTTGACGATGTCGTCGTCGTAATAAATCTTTTCAGTAATAGCGGCGTTACCCGCTCTGGCGTCACTCATTTGCCCGTATCCTCCTTAGCTTGTTGATTCTTTTTATCCGTATCGTAATCGTCTAGAAGCATCCTGTGGCCCGGTGTTTCGAGGTCGTCGTACTGGCCCTTTCCCGCAGCCCATATAAAAGCCGCTAGGAATACGAGCGCGATCGCTATAGAAACCCCCAGTGTGAGGAAAATAATATTCATGCCCGCGCGGCTCCCTCCCGGGTCCTGGTTTTATTTTGACCGTAAAGCGAGGAGGCTATGAGCAGCACCGAGCTGAGCGGCATGAGCACGGCTGCGGCAAGCGGATTGATAAAACCCATTAGGGCGAAAGCCCCCGCCGCGACGTTATACGTTATGGAGAAGGCTGTATTCCTTCTTACCGTTTCGCGTATCACTGCTGCCGTGGTCTATCAGGGTCAGGATCGTGAATAGGTCGTTTTCGATTATATAGGCGTCCGAGACCTTCATGCTCTCCCCGACGCTCCCCTGTATTGCTACGCCTACTTCGGAAGACGAGAGCGCCCCCGCGTCATTCAACCCGTCCCCGATCATCATGGACCGGCCGCGCTCCCGGACGATCTCCGATTTCCCTTCCGGTGTCTCTTCCGAGAACGCATTTTCGAGAGGTATTTGCAGCTTGTGCGCGACCTGCCTCACGTTCGATTCCTTATCCCCCGAAAGTATATAGAGCGAGTAGCCCCTTCTTTTTAGCTCGGTCACCACGAATTTCGCGTCCTCTTTGAGTGAATCCCCGAGGAGTATTTCGGAGATGGGCTCCCCGTCCTTTCGGATGACGATCCTCGTTGCAATGATTTCGTTGATCTCATTCGGCCGGGACAGGTCGCTCTCGGCCGTGAGCGTATAGAGGTGCCCCAAGGCACGACCTTCGACGCCCCTGGAATAGAGGTGCCTGAAGCCGGTCACTTCGGGAATATCGAGCCCTTCCCCCGAGAGATAGGTGACTATGGCCCTCGCGACCGGATGCTCCGATTCACGCTCGATCGCCAGGACCGCTCTGCGGTCGGGTTCCGGGAGCTTGTCCGTATCCCAGCTGAGTATCCTGTATACGCCGTTCGTAAGCGTCCCGGTCTTGTCGAAGAATATGTTCCTGACGCGAGGGAGCTTGTCGAAAATCTTTGCGTCCTTTATGAGTATCCCGCTATCCGAAGCGGATTTGAGGAAGAGGCCGAACGACAGTGGCATGACGAATACGAATGCGCAGGGGCACGAAATAAGTATGAATGCGATTGTCCTTTCGAGGGCCTCCGAGGCGCCGTAGTATGAAGAAACGGCAAAAAAGGAAACCGCCGCTATAATACCCACGGCGAGCGTGAATACGGTCGCATATCTGTCGCTATATGTGGACAGGCTGATCTTGCTCCTGTAATTATGCTCCACTTCCTCGAGTATCTTCCCGATCCTTGTCGAGCTCCCCGTCCCCGTAACCTCGAGGACAGCTTCGTCCGAATCGAGTATGGAGCCCGCGTAAACGATCTCCCCTCTGGAGACGGTCCGGGGTATGTTCTCGCCCGTGAGCACGGATAGATTGACCTCGGCCCGCTGTGAGTGGAGCCTGCCGTCGGCGGGGAAACGGTCGCCTCCGGCGAGCTTGATTTTCTGTCCCGTCAGGAGGGATTCCACGGGCTGATAAAAGAACTGCCTGGCGCTCTCGTCCCTGACCAGGACGCGGTTCGATGAAAAGAGGCTCTTTCCGAGGGGTTCCCTGTCATTAAGCCGCTCCTGGACCGTCCTCAGGAAGTACCTGCTCGCGAGGAGCAGGAAAACGAACATGCTTATCGAGTCGAAGTAAACCTCGGGGCTTCCCGTCAGGTAGTTATAAGCGCTGATAAAGAACCCAGCGAATATTACGAATACTATGGGGATGTCGACAGTCGCCCGTCCCGTCCTGACAGATCCGAGCACGCTCTTGTAAAAGGGCAGGGAGCAGTACGTTATGACGGGGAGGGACAGTATAAGGTTCAAGAGCATGAACTGCTCCTCGAACACGCCGCGCGCGCCGGCATATATAGCCGCCGAGAGGAGCATGATGTTCCCCGCGCATACGGCGGCGATCGATAGCCTGATGAGGGATTTCCTGTTCTCTCTTCTCTTAAGCCCGCTCACATCTTCGTCGTTCTTGAGGGGGTGTGCCTTATAGCCGAATTTCTTTATCGCTTCCGGAAACGACGAGAATTTCTTTGCCGGCGTGAAGTTGACCGTGGCGGTGTTGTCCGACATGTTGAGCGAAAGGGATTCGATCTCGGGTACGAAGCCCGGTATTTTCTCTATGAGCCAGAGGCATGCTGCGCATTCGATCCCCTCTACGTAAAAATTCATCGTCAGGGGTTTCTCTTCCTTAACGTAAATATCGGTGAAGCTCCCGGAGTCGAGGTATCCGTAGTCCTCCCCCGAGGCAGGGTCGGCCGGTGGGGTCGTTTTGAGTATGCTCTGGGCTTCCCTGATGCTGTAGTAGTCGTCCAGGCCGAGCGCTCCGAGAAGCTCATATACCGACCTGCATCCGTTGCAGCAGAACAGCTTTCCGTTCGATTCTATGGTATTCGATGAATCCAGGGCTTCGCCGCAGTGGAGGCACCGGCTGTGCGGTAATACTTCTCCCGAAGTGTTCTCTCTCGTAGCAGTCGTATTCGTCATTGCCGTATCAGAGGTTCTCGAAGCCTGTTTTAGGAGCAATAACTATGCCAATCCAAACATTAATGAATACGATGTTTCCAGCCCTTTGGCGGTGTCGATTGTCAGATAATAAGACAGAACGTAAATATTGCTGAGAAATAAGTATGTAAACGGCTAATAAAATTTATTTGTCGCATACATGCTGGTATATAAGTCTCTCATGAATATATAGGACCTGGCGGCAAAGTCCATTCGCCGCTTAACTGAACCAGAGATAAAACGAGAGGGCGAAAAACACGCCCATAGCTATTAGAAAAAGAAATGCACCGAGGTTTTGATCGGAAGAATCTTTCATTGTGACCCCCGTAAGTGTCTTTAAGTCGATTATATAATTATTCCGGGGTCGGAATCAACATGTATTTTCTCTATCCCGGCCGGCGGGGTGCTGAGACACAATATATTATGTTGTCGAGACTTAAACCGCTTTATTCGCCCCCAGCTCCTTTTTCATTTTAAAGCACTCGAGCTCGACGCCCTTACGCTTCTCGATTACCGGGCACTCGAGCTGAAAGCCGAGCTTTTCGAAAAGGGGTTTCGAAATCCGGCTGGCGTCGGTGGTAAGGTATTCGGCTCCCTTGACGAGCGCATGGTCTTCGAGCCGCTTATAGATCTCTGTCGCTATCCCCATCCTCGAATATTCTTTAATGGTATAGAGGAAAGCGATGTGGCTCACGGGCTTAAGCTGACCGAAGGCGACCGGTATATTCCCCGATTCCGCGACGAGCGTGAGCCCTTCCGCGAGCCTGTGCCTTATCTCCTCGATTTCGTCCGCGTAGGACGCCCACGCTTCGACCTCCCCGGGCGTGTACTTCTCTATCGCTATTTCCCTTACCGATTTCTCATAGAGCCCGGCGAGGCCCTCGGCGTCCTCAGGCTTATACCTGCGTATTTTTAGATCCTGCACCGGGTCACCTCCTCCATACCTCGTTAACCATCTCAAGCACGGGGCGGGCCGGGAATGAAGTCGAGGATTCCCAGCATGACAAATTGAACCCCGATGCAGATGAGGAGGAACCCCATTATGCGCGTCAGGATAATGACTCCATAATTTCCAAGAAGTCTCTTAACGCTCCCAGCGATCCTTAAAAGTATGAACGTGATAACTGCAACGACTATAATTCCGAGAGATTCAGCGGCATAGTCCACTCTGGACCCCACATTCGCTGCCATACCTATCGTCACGGCTATCGCCCCGGGCCCGCTCAGCATAGGCATGGCTATGGGTGTGAATGCGATATCGTCGTCAGCCGGTGCCGCCCCTGCCCCCTGAAGCTGCAGGTCCCGGTGCTCGGGATTCAGCATCCTGAACCCTATATACGTGATGATTATCCCGCCTGCTATGCGTATTCCGGGCAGGGAGATGCCGAAGAACCTCATTATCAGCACCCCGGCAATGAGGAATACAATCAGGATAACAGCCATGTAAACGGACGCCAGAAGCGCCTGTTTGTTCTTTTTATCGTCGTCCATGTCCTTCGAGAGAGAGATGAACGTCACGGCGACGGAGAAAGGGTTCACTATGGGGAGGAGGGAGACAACCGTTCCGAGGAGTATCTGCGTGAAATCGCTCATCGCAATATTTTACACTAAACCGCGGGGAGCCCGTTCCAGAATTCCGACTGCCTGGTGAATATGCGCTCGGTCACTTCGGGGTCGGGCGCCATGCTCCAGTCGCCGTAGTCCCTCGACCCGCCGAGCATGATGCCGTCCGAGCGGGGTATCATGTATATGCCCGCGTTTTTTACGAGGGTGATATAGTCCACCTCCGGCTGGGGCCGAAGCACGATTAGCTGCCCCTTCAACGGCACGAGCTCGCGGTCCCCGAAGAGGAAATAGGAGCCGAGACCCGTGCAGTTCATAATCAGCGGCTCCCTCAATGTAAGGAGCTCTCCGGTCTCGCTGAAATTCCTCACATATATCTTCCCTCCGTCCCTCCTGAAATCGTTCATCACGGCGTTTAGATAAGTGGGAGAATCTATGAGCATCGTCTTGAGCGTGACGCACGAGGGCTCGGCGAACGGGTACTGGCCGGGGACTAATGTCGTGAGCTTGCCGTAGAGGTCAGGGAGCTCGTGTATGGCGTCCGGCAGCTCGACGGGGTAGTCGCCGAAATAAAAATTATCCGCCACCCTCACTCCGTAATAGCTGCCGATGAGTTTCCGGAAATAACCGTACGAGAGCCTCGAGGCCCGGAGGAACTCGCTGTAGAAAGCGGGGGTGATCGCTCCCGAATCGAACACCGTAAAGGGCGACCACTGACCCGCGGCTACGTTCGACGTCGTATTGGGCGGAAGGTCCTTCGCGTATATCGTGACGCTAAGTCCCTTAAACTGCATGAGCCTCGCGGTCGCAAGCCCCAGGGCTCCGCATCCGAGCACGGCGCAGCTCCTGTGCCCCAGAGGCAGCGCCTTTTCCACGGCGAGGTGCGACGTGCCCCACGAGAGGGAGAGCCCGCCCCCGCCGTGCCCGTAGTTGTGGACTATGTCCTTATCGCCGACCCTGTCCCTCCGCACGACGAATCCCGAAGGGCGGTAGGGTCTGAGACCCACGGCCTGCCTCACTATCCTGTCCCGGGAGACATCGACCATGGGGAAGTCTCGGTATGGCCTTACGGGGGGCTTGCTTACCTTTTTGGGGGCGCATGCGCCCGAGAAGGCGGCGGTGAGCAATCCCATTCCGGCAAGTTTTATCGCTTCTCTTCTGCTAATCCGATCGTTTCCGGGCATCCGTTCCTCGACGGGTATAGTCGGAAATCGTAACAAGTTCTAATCTACATCTTACGTTTTAATTCCCTCCTTTGTAAAGAACGGTTCTGAGCAAGGTAAGAATTCGGACGCCATACAATAAAGGCTATCGGGTAGATAAACTACCGGCCGAATCGTTGCTATAGTCCAAATAGGTAAGGGTGGATTTTATTTTTTGTTTTTCCCGTCAGTCTCTTTCAAGTCCGGCATCAGCTTGAAGCGTCCTCGGCGACTAGCGCAGTCTACTTAATACCCACAAAGGCCGCAAAACACGAGTTCTTGTGGAGGACGTCCGTATGCCTGAATCCTACCTTTTTCATCAAATCCATCTGATACGTGAGGCTCCGGGGCGTGTCCTCTTTGTCGATGTAATCGAACACCTTCCCGCTGTAACCGGGACCGCCCGTGGATTCGAGATACTCTCCGTACCTCCTCCACATCTCTTCCTGTACGCCCTCATCCTCGTGGAACACCAGGTCGCTCACAAAAAACGCGCCCCCGGGTTTGAGGAGGCTGTATATCTTCCCGAAGCAGCTTTCCCAGTCGGCGTCGTCCCGGAGGTGATGGAGCACAGCCGCAGCGACGATTATATCGTAATTCGAAGAGGGCAGGGCGAGCTCCCTGAAATCCCCGTGGAATGTCCTGACCACCCCGGCGTTCTCTTTAGTGATGCGCTCCCTTGCGCGCTCGAGCATCGGGAGGCTCAGGTCGATGAGGTCGCAGTTGATACCGCCCTTTTTTCTGATGATGGCTATCGAATTGTTCCCGGCTCCGCACCCAATATCGAACAGGTTCCCGGCGTCGGGCTTTATCCTGACCGCGAGCTCCGATATTAGCTCGAGCATCAGAGGGGCGTCGATCACCGCCTGCTGCCCGGTCTCCAGGTTTGAAAAGCGCTCGACGTCCGCGTCGAACCTCTCTTTTATTTCACCGACCGTGGACTTCTTATCGGGAGGCGTTTTCATGGCGTAATATTCTACCTTCATCGAGAACGAGCGCCATAGGTATGTGTATCACACCGTGTATGATTTTTTCTTCTTCGGTCCGGACGAAGCCCAGGCTATCGTAGAAGGGCACGGCGAAGCGTGAGGAATGGACGGTAACTTTTCTAGGCGGGCGGCTCATCGGTTTCGATTCTGTCGAGGGCAGCTCCTAAAAGCCCCTTCCCTATGCCTCTCCTGTGAAAAGCCTTATCCACGAAGAGCATCGAGACGTGCTTCATCTCCCTTATCTCTATCATCCCGGCAATTGAGCCTTCAGCCTCTGCTACGAGGACGAAGTGATTGCCCTCAGAGCGTTTGATGAGCGCGCGGGGGTTCGAGTATCTGAAGAATTCCTCTATGCCTTCGTCCGGGAAATCCGGGGCTATAAATTCATTGAACGACCTCGCGACGAGGTTCGAGACCTCGACCTCTTCGCCGGGGTTGATAGTTCTTAAGATGGGGGGGATGTTCATGGAAGTAAAATGTCGTTAAGAAGTTTTCGGGGGTATCGACCTCGGTTAAATAGCAGTTACTCTTTCCTCACCCCCTCACCCACTCCTTCGCCTCATCCTTCTGCTCGAAGGAGAAAACCCTGACTTCGATGTGGGGGACTATTTTGGACGCGAAGCCTATCCAGGATTTTATCCAGCCCTTGTCCGAGACGACGGCCTCTTTTTCGATGTCCCTCCAGTGTTTCAGGCCGTAGTGGAGGTCTTTCATAAAAGTATTCACGGACATGCCCTTGAACTCCTCCATCTCCGCGTAAACCCGGAGCTTCTTATGCTCCTTCAGCGCCCCTTCCATCCTGCTAATGAGCTCGTCGAATTCATCGTCCTCCATCTTCCCGCTTAGGTGGAACCCGATTATGTTCCCTTCCTCGAACGGTATAATTTCGAGCATACATACCTCCCCGCCGCTCCGTGTTGTTAAGTTATTGAGCCTGCTGTTTCCCCAGTACGTTCTCGACGCAGAATACGACCATACGGTAATCGTATGTGTTCCCCTTTTTCCATAGGGAGCTGCAGTTCTGAATAGTCTGTTTCTCCCTCGATCCCGCCGGGTACATGCGGTTCATCTGACTGAGCTTGTTGAGCGCCTCGGTCTGGTTTTTGACGCAGTATTCCTGCATCCTCTGGTCGGCGGGCCACGTCGAAGCGCACATCTGCTCGATCCTGTTATCGGGCGCGGCCGCCGCCCGGGACTGGAGCTGGGGGTTCATGATCAGTTTGTTCACCTGCCTGATCTTCATGTCGGCGTCGATGAGCCTCTGCCTGCCGTCGTATCCCATCTTGGCTTTCATATTATAGTCGGGCTCCGTGCACGCCCTCGTATAAAGGCTGAGCCCGCTTATATAGTCGCCGATCGCGAGTAGCGCCGTAGACTGTACGTTTACCATCCTGGGGGGAGCAGGGACGCTGTTCAGGCGCACCCTGAGCGATTCCACGATACCCTGGTAGTAGCCGAACTCGTACGAGCACACGTCCGAGGTCGAGTTCTGGAGGTTAACTGCCTTCTCGCTCACCGATTTGCCTACTTCCGAAAGCTCGTAGAGTATCGGGGTGATGTCTTTCAGGTATATCTTTTCCGTATTACTGTATACGGCGGCTTCCGCGTCGCAGTCGCTGTACAGGACGAAGGGGAAAGCAGCGATTACGATTAATGCGAATATCGAAACTATATTTTTGCAGATCGATTCGGCTGTGCTGTTCATTACTTTTAATACCTCCTGTCGATTCTCCGGTCCGGAGGCCGGGTCCAGCTATTTTGCTTTAAAAATAAATTACATGATTATCGAGCGACTTCGAAGCTTTATTTACTCAATCAAAAATAGAGACCCTGTGCCTTGATTGGCTCTGCTCCGGCATATTATACGCCGTCTTAAGAAATTTCTCCGGCCTCACGGCAATAATTGCTGCCGGCAGCCGGTCCCTGTAGCGGGAACAGCCTTATTCCTTAAACTCCTTCGCCAGCGGCGCGTCGAACTCGACGTCGATCTTGGGCCCGTCCGCGGCGGAGTCGTCTATGGTGAGCTTGCCCGCCATACGGTCGGCCGTGTCCGTCGTCAGCACGAGCGCGGAAACGTCGTCGTTTCCCGAATACTGCATCATACCGTCATTCGTTACGACCCAGTAAACGACCCTCGTGGTGCTCCCGAAATCCTCTTTCCCGACGGTCATGCCCTCGGTGATACCGCTCGCGCACGAGGCGTTCTTGCATTCGGAGATCTTCTGGCTGATATCGCCGGGAGTGATAATTACCGTGCTTACAGTCTTACTCGAATCGAAAGCGTCCGGTCCCTTTACGAGATAGGCGTACTTTACATCCACTGTCTTGTCTTTAATCTTGATTGCCCCTTTCGCCGTTCCGCCCGCGGCATAAGCGTTTGCCGTGAATATTGTCAATCCCCCGGTTCCGAGAATCACGGTCAGAAAGAATATGAATGAAAATGCATTTAAGTGTTTTGCAAATCTCCTGCTCATTTTACATCTCCTTTTGCTTAAGTCTCGGGTCCGGCCTTAATTTCGAACGATTGTTAATTATCGCCCGACCCCCGTCCGGCCGCCCCTGCGTTCGGGGAATCCGGCGGGCCGCGCCCTTCTTTCGGAGATTATGCTTAAGCTGCATCGCCCAGTCAATGGTTTCTCCCAATATACGGGTGCGTCTGCAATTATGATCAGATTGGTAATTACCGGCGTTTGGGATATATTGATTGGAAGAGGTGGGGAATATGAAATACATTCCTTTGGCAGTGCTTTACTTTACCCTGATCCTTGCAGGCTGCATCGAAGTAGGCGATTCCGGCTCGAACCCGATACAGGGAGAGGTCGTCGAGAGAAGAGCCGCTCACCGACGAAGAGGTCGCTGATATGGAACGATCAGGCGGACTGCATGGAGACAGAGAGTAAATCGAGGCCTGATATAGAGGACCTGAACGCAACCGACGTTCCGATATCGTTCCCGAGATAACCATAAGGAAAGACCTGACGTGCGGGAATATACCCGCCCGATAACCTCATCGCCTGCCAGTCGGAAAACGAGATCGCGATCCTGGACGGGTTGGACGTCACGACGTTCAACAGGGCGCTCAGGCACGAGGAAATACACTACATCCTCTTTTTCGAAACCGGCAACAGCGACGGCGGCCACAAGAGCATCTGGTTCGATACTGAAGAAAGCCCATGCCCGGAGACGGGGCTGTAACCGGGTATATATCGGCAGTTCGCGGGAATATCGGCAGTTCCCCGGACCCATTGAAGCGGCCCCCGCCGTACCTCATTCTCCTTGACTGTGCCTTCAGTTGGGGTAGCTTATCAGCGGTTTCATCCTTGCCGGTACAAAATTTCATAAAAAGGTATAAATTAATTTTATGGGTCTAAAATGCGGAATCATAGGGCTTCCCAATGTCGGGAAGTCCACACTTTTTAATGCGCTCACGAACGCCGGGGCGGAGATGGGGAACTTTCCCTTTACGACGATAGAGGACAACGTCGGGATAATTCCGGTCTCGGACGAGAGGCTCTACAAGCTGGCGAGCCTCGTGAAACCCCAGAAGATAACCCCGAGCTACCTCGAAGTAGTCGACATCGCCGGCCTCGTCAAAGGGGCTTCTGAGGGGAAGGGCAAGGGTAACGCGTTCCTCGCGAGCATCAGGGAGGTCGATCTCATACTCCATACGGTGCGCTGCTTCGAAGACGATAACGTCATGCACGTCGAGGGCTCGACCGACGCGATGAGGGACATACAGATAATTGAAGACGAGCTCATACTGAAAGACCTGGAGACCATAGAGAAGCGGGAGGAGAAGCTCCAGTCGCAGTCAAAGAGCGGGGATAAGAAGACTAAAGATGCCCTGGATATCGTGACCCGTCTCAGGGAGTTTATAGAGAGCGGGAACAAGGTCAGGAATTTCCCTCTCGACGAGGAATCCGCCAAGGTCGTGAGGGAGATGTATCTCCTTACGCGCATACCCGTCCTCTACGTATGCAACGTCGGCGAAGGGGACATACCCGACGCCTCCGGGAACGAAGAGGTGCGGAAAGTGAAGGAATACGCCGGGAAAGAGGGGTCGGAGGCGATTGTGCTCTCCGCCAAGATCGAGGCAGAGATTGCGGAGCTCCCCTACGACGAGAAGAAGGCTTTCCTTAATGAGATGGGTCTCGAAAGCTCGGGACTCGACAGGCTCGCCAGGGTCGCATATGATAAACTTGGATTGATCACATATTTCACGCAGGGGCCAAAGGAAGTGAGGGCCTGGACCGTCAAATCCGGGGCCAAGGCCCCCCAGGCGGCGGGTGTCATACACTCCGACTTCGAGAGGGGGTTCATCAGGGCCGAGACCGCCGGGTACGATGATTTCATAGCGGCAGGCTCGGAAGCCGCCCTTAAAGAGGCCGGGAAAATGAGGTCCGAGGGAAAGGAATACACCGTAAAAGACGGGGACATACTCCTCTTCAGGTTCAATGTATAAAGAGATTATAAGGCCTCTACTCGACAGGCTCGATTCCGAAACCTTCCACAACATAGCAAGGGAATCCCTACATCTCGCGGAATTGACCCCGCTTACGCTCAAGCTTGTCGGGCTTTTCGCCGACGGTCACAAGAGGTTTGCCGACAAAAGGCTCCGCACGGTTCTAGGGGGCGTCGAATTCGAGAACCCGCTTATCGTGGGCGCGGGCTGGGATAAATCGGGCCGGGCGCTCATGGGTTTGTGGCAGCTCGGGTTCGCGGGCGTCGAGGTGGGCTCCGTGCTGGAGTACAGGCAGCCGGGCAACCCGAAGCCGAGGCAGTTCATGGTCTCGCCCGGGGTCGCGATAAACTGGCTCGGGTTCAACAGCCCGGGCATGGACGTGGTTGCAAAGAACCTCGGCAGGTACGAAGGCGCGCCCGTCAGAGTCGGCATAAGCATAGGCATGAACAGGGACGTCCCCCACGACGATTCCCCCGAGGCTCACGCCGTTGTCGCTAAAAGGCTCTACGGCTATGCCGATTACTTCGCTATAAACGTAAGCTCTCCGAATACGCCGGGACTCAGGATGCTCCACGAGAAGGGGAGGAAGAGGGATATCATACAGGCCGTGAACGACACGATGGAAGGGGAGGGCGGGAGGAAGCCGCTATTCGTCAAGATCGCGCCCGAGCTCGGCTTTAAAGAAGTGGACGACATATTGGAAGTGGCGGTCGAGCACTCGATCACGGGGATTATCGCCGCCAATACCGCCGACGTGCCGGAGATGAAGGCGAAATACGGGGAGAAGTGGAGAGGCCAGCCGGGAGGGCTCAGCGGGGACGACGAGGACTACAGAAAGATGACTACTGAAAAGGTCGCACACATATACAGACAGGCGGGGGATAAGCTCGAGATAATCGGGGTAGGCGGGATTAAGGACGCGGATACCGCCCTTGAGAAGATTAAGGCGGGCGCCAGGGCGCTTCAGATAGTGACCGCTATCAGGGGCGAGGGCACGGCGGTAGCGGGGAAGATCAACCGGGGGATCGTGGAGTTACATGGAGAGGGAAGGGGTCGGGTCGCTTACCGATTTAATCGGCGTCGATGCGGGGAAGTAGGCGTTAACTCAACCACTGCCACGGATGCGGGTTTGGCTGAGGAGGTTGGGAGGATTCGTAGACACACACTATGTGCGTTCTTCTCTTCCTTGATGAACACACTTAGTGTGTTTTCTGAAAAGGCAAAGGAAGGAGAAAAGCTGTTTTGTTTATCCTTCTTTTCCTTGATGAAAAGAAGCAAAAATCATCCGACTACATAATTTGCTAAAAATCTCATGATACTCGCTAAATCTTCCAATTCAACCCCAGCCCGTGGAAGATTTTTAACGCTCGTACAATCGATTTTCTTAACGCAAATTCTGTAATGTCGGGAAGAGAATAGTGCGACAAGATAGATTTCTCGGCGCGTTCGCCTCGAAATGACAGGGTAAGGTTGGGACGAGAAAGAAGGAGCAGGGTAGGATCGTGGCTGGAAACCGCTCCTACGTTCTATATATCTAATACCATCTATGTCCTGTAATGCGCGTTTATCTTTAGATAGTCGTACGTGATGTCGCTTGTTATAACGAACGAGGCCTTTTTCCCGGTCTTGAGGTCGAGCGTGATCGAGAATTTCGGCGTCTTCATGATTTCGAGGGCACTTGCCTCGTCCATTACCTGTCTCGAATTGCTTAGAACTCTTGTGATCCCCGAAATAGAGGTCGAGCCTGTCCGGGTTGAAATCGACCCCCGCCCTCCCGGCGGCTGCGACTATCCTCCCCCAGTTGGGGTCTTCCCCGTAAAGCGCGCTCTTGACGAGAAGCGACGTGCCTATCGTCCTCGCCACGTTCTCTGCGTCGCTCTCGGACCTGGCGCCCTTGACGATAATCCTCACCGTCTTCGTCGCCCCCTCTCCGTCCTTCACTATCATCTCGGCCACAACAGCGGCCGTCTCGGTCACCGCCTGCTCGAACTTCCTGTAATTGGTGCCCGTGAGCCCGATCGCCGTATTCCCGAGCTTCCCGTTTGCGAGCATCAGCACGGTGTCGTTGGTCGACGTATCGCCGTCCACTATTATCTTGTTGAAGGAATTATTGACTGCGTTTCTGAGCGCCTTCGTCAGCGTCCGCCTCGGGACGTTGATGTCCGTGAGTATATAGGCGAGCATGGTCGCCATGTTCGGCATTATCATCCCCGCGCCCTTGCCGATTACGCAAACAGTCCCCGTCCTCCCGCCGATGCCGACCTTTGAGATGGCGTATTTAGGGAAGGCGTCGGTCGTCATTATCGCCTCGGCTGCGTCGGGCAGCCCTTCCTCGCTCAGCTCCGCTACGAGGCGGGGCATCGCCTTATTGATCTTATCGACCGGGAGCGGCCCGCCTATGATCCCCGTCGAGGACGGGATCACGAGTGATTCATCGATACCGAGCTCCCCGGCCGCGCGCCCGGTCGTGAGCAAAGCGGCTTTCATGCCCGCTCTTCCCGTGAACGCGTTTGCGACACCGCTGTTGATTAATACCGCCTGGCATAGCCCGTGTTTAATCCGCTCCATCCCCAGGAGCACGGGGGGAGCCTTCACTATATTCTGTGTGAACATGCCCGCCGCTTTGGCCGGGTTTTCGGAGAAGATGAGGGCCAGGTCCTTTTTCCCTCTCTTTTTTATTCCGCACGATATGCCGCTTCCGGCGAATCCGGGAACCTTTATCATATCTTGAGCTCCTCGATGAATTTCGATGAATTCAATTTTTTTTCGGTATGGTATTCGGTGAATCTTGAAAACAGTTTGATGTATTTTAGCACCTTACCGAGGTGTATTTCCATTAATTCTTTATCCCTGAGGAAATCACCCGAGAAGGCTATACCGTTCTCCGCCCCGGCGGCGCATTCCGCGCACAGGGCGCCCCCTTTCCTGATGCTGAAGCGTGCGCCGGTCCCCGCTTCTTTACCGCATTCCGCGCATGCGTCGAGGCTCGGCCCGTACCCCGAAAGCGACAGCGTCCCCAGCTGGAACGCGAGCACGAGGGGCATGGCGCTCTTCCCGCTGTTGAGCTCCCTGAGCGAGTCCACGAACAGGTTGAACATATCCTCGTTGGGGGATTCTTTGGGAAGCAGTATTTCCGCGGACTCTGTCATGAAACTGCCCCACATAAAGAGCTCCAGGTCTTCCATCAGGTGCCGGAACACCTCTATCGTCTCGAGGTCCTCCAGGAACTTCATATCCCCCGGCCTTTCGCGGAACCGCGCGCGGAAATGGACGAAGGGCTCGAGCCTCCCGCCGAACCGCTTCCTGCTCGATTTTGCGTTCTTGGCGAAAGCGCTTATCTTTCCGAACTCCCTCGTGAAGAGCGTTATAACGTAGTCGGCGTCGCCGTAGGGCCTCTTACGGAGCAATAACGCTTCTGAGCTTTTCATTAAGCTGATATTATTCCTAAAAACTGGGGAGTTGGCGAATAGCTGACGATTTTCCCCCTATGACCGGCGATAGAGGACTCCGCTAAAGCTCCGAGCGACGAGAAAGCTTCCGTCTTCGCCAAGGCTACGTCTGACAAGACGCCGGACAAGCAGTGCGAACGGGTTTTGTTGGATGGATGAGTGAAGGTGACACCCCCACCTTAATCCTCCCCCCTCAAGGGGGAGGAAATTTATTTGCGGGTGCTCACCCCCCGCTCCGGGTATACCGGTGAAAGAATATCCGGTAAGATTTACTAGAGTTGAGCATTCAGTTCTTATATAATATTATCCGCTGCGTGGATACGCGGATATCGAGGGTGATGGAATCGGATCGTTCGGGAGTATGTTATGGATAAACTATCCTTTAGCAAAAAAGAGGGGATACGGGCTGCCGTTTATTCTCTTTTCTCTCTTTTGTTATTTCTAATTGTCCCCTGGTTTTCCGGGAGACCGCTTGCCCAGGGCGTATACAGCTCCGCCGAGCAGATATATCTTAAAAATATTACGCCCCTGCTGTACGAGTTCTCACAGGCGGCGTCGGATGTGAGCGCTTCTCTGCTCAAGCTCCAGTCGGCCCCTCCCGAAGAGTGCTCGTCAAGGTTCGCCGATTACAGGGGTATAGTCGGCTCGCTCGGAAATCAACTCGGCTCATTGACCCCTCCGCCAAGGCTCGAAACCGTGCACGAATACGCAATGCAGGCCCTCAACGGCTATTCGAGCGGGCTTGAGCTTTATTTCAAAGCCTGCACCGAAGAGGATTTCGGCGTTAAGGAGAGCCTTGTCAGCCAGGGAGGAATATTTCTCAATAAATCCGTCGGGTCTGTGGGAAAAGCCTACGATGAGATGGAAAATCTCAAAGCAGCCGGGCCAGCGGTCGTAAAGAAAGAAGCTAATGAAGAGATCACGGAGGGCGATATTACGGATGCGGGATTAGCGGAAGACGCCTCCCCCGATGAAAGCGGCCTTCAGGGAGAACCGGTGAAAACCGCCGATTCGGGACCCCCGGCAGAGGGCGTGAAGACTAAAGCGGAGGTACTCGAGGAGATCTCCATGAAGGTGCAGGCCGACATGGAGGCTGAGGACTCCGAGGCTCCCGTGGAGGAAAACGCCGTCAGTGAAGCGCCGGCTGCGCCTGAGCCTAAGGAGGAGGTATACGTACCTGAGCCCCCCAGGGAAAAACCCGAGGTAAAAACAGTTGAAAAAACGGATATTCCCGAAGCCCCGGCGGCTCCGCCCCCCGCTCCCCCATCGGAGACCCCGGAAGTGAAAACCGAGGAAGCGCCTTCCGGGGAGGTCTCTGCGATCGAGAAGGACAATGCCGAAGCCCCTGCGGATGTAAAAACGGAAGAGGAGACCAAAGAGCCTGAAGAAGAATCCGACGAAGAGAAGATCGAGAGGCTCAATCAAAAGATAATGGAGCAGACTAAAACCGCTCAGCCGGCTGAGGACACGGTGGAAGCGAGCACTGGTGATACCAAAGCTGAAAATCCTCCGGCCCAGGTCCCGGATAAGGGAAAGGCGGCTGAAGAATCTCCCGGGAACCCTGCGGCCGACACCCCTCAAGCCGGAGACGCAGCGCCGGCTGCCGACAATCAAGAGGTCGCGGCTATGCCGCCGGGCGAGGCGGCCGAAGAGCTCAAGGAAGAGGAAGTCCCCGTGGACGACGTGAAATCATGGTGTCAGGATCGGTTTCACACCCCCGACGAGCAGGAAAATTGCATGAAAAGCAGGGCGGTCGCGAAGGATAAGATCGACAAGCTGACGAGCTCATTTTCAGGCGGGACCAGGGAAAGGGAGGTGCTGAACAAATGCATGTCCGACTGGAAGGAAGGGGGCACATACAACTACGAGATGGCGATTTACTGCACTCAGTTCTTCTGCACGCAGAACGGCATAGAAGGCTGTAAGGACCTGAGCAAGTAGAGGCTCAGCCGCGGATTGCCCCGGAGACCGGATCGAGCCCGCATGCCATGGGAGGGTTGAAGGTTAGCCCGTTAAAAGATCAGCATCGCAATGAAGAGATAAAAAACCGACCCGAAAATATCGTTGAACATCGTGAGGAAAGGGCCCGACGCCGCCGCGGGGTCGAACTTGAATTTATGCAGTAATAAAGGGGCCGCGACCCCAATGAAGGAAGTGGCCATCGTAGCCGAGACCATCGCTATCAATACTGCAAGCGCGATTTTTATTACCTCCGGCTGGTCGTAGCTTATGAGACCCCCTATGAGCGCGGCGATTACCCCGCAAATGAGTCCAAGCGATATGCCCACTTTCACTTCCGAGAGAATAATCCTGAGTATGTGTCTTATATTTATAGTCCCCATGCCGAGGCTCCTGATGATTATAGTCGTCGTCTGAAGCCCTACATTCCCCCCTGTGGCCATTATCGCCGGCATGAATGCCGCCAGTATAGCTACCTTCTTGAGCGTCGGCTCGAACGCGTAAACGATTATGAATGCGATGAACAATTCGCCTATCAGGGTCATCAGCAGCCAAGGCGTGCGGAGCGCGATCCTCGTCCGGGTCGGCGTGTATAAGGGGTGGAGGGATTCTCCCACGCCCGCCATCTGAAGGATGTCCTCGGACGCTTCTTCGGTAACGACGTCCATTATGTCGTCGGCTGTAATCCTCCCCAGGAGCACCCTTCTCTGGTCAACGACCGGGAGCGACAGTATGCCGTACTTCTGGAAGATCTTGGCGACTTCCTCCTGGTCCATGTAGGGCGTCGCCTCATGCTCGACAGGCTCCATTATATTCCTCACGCTGGTGCCCGGGGTGGCGAGTACGAGCCTGCTCAGAGATATCTGCCCGAGGAGGCTGTCGTCCTCCTCGGTGACGTATATAAGATAAAAGTCCTGGATTTCGTCTGCAATCAGTCTGATCCAGTTGATCGTATCCCGTACCGTGAATTTTTCCGAGACCTTCACGAGCTCGGTCTGCATAATGCCGCCGGCCGAATCGTCCGGGTATTTGAGGAGCGGCTCGACGTCCCTCAAATCCTCCGGGTCCATCCTGGCCATAACGTCGCTCGCGGTCTGCTCGGGGAGCTCCCCGATCAAATCCGCCGCGTCGTCGGATTCCATCTCTTCAACTATTTCTGCGATCTTCTCCGCGTCGAGCTCGCCTAAGAGCTCCTCCCTATGCTCGGGGCCTAGCTCGAGGATGACTTCGGAAGCCGTGTCCGTGTCGAGCGCTTCGAGGACTCTCTGGTGGTCTTCGGGGTCAAGGGTCTGGAGTATGCCGGCTATCTCGGCGGGATGGACCTCTTCCAGGAGGTCCTTGATTTTCTGGATATTGCCCTCGTGGAGACTTGTGGAAATTTTTTCGGCGAGTTCGGGTCTCGGCACGATTTTCTCCGCCCCGTTGGAATAGAGGGTTAGTGTATAGAAGAGGGAGTAAAAGTAAAGTAGAATGAAGCCTCACCCGGAGTAAAGTGAGAACATCCGATGGACGTAATAAGGAACTTCACGAGCTTTATCAAGTTCGAGCACACGCTATTTTCGCTCCCGCTAATTTTTGCGGGCGCTTTCCTGGCCTGGGGAGGCATCCCCGAGCTCCATTTGATCGTCCTGATAATACTGGCGGGCACGGGCGCAAGGACTGCCGCGCTCGCCCTTAACAGGATAATCGACAGGAAGCTAGACGGTCTCAATCCGAGGACCGAGGGCAGGGAGCTGCCCTCGGGCAAGATAAGCCTCCTTTCCGCCCTCGGTATCACCGCCGCGGGCCTGATCCTCTACTTCGTCTCGGCTTATTTCATATGCGATCTCGTCCTATATCTCTCCCCCATACCGATAATCGTTTTTATCGTTTACCCGCTGATGAAGCGGTTCACGCCTCTCTGCCATTTCGGGGTGGGGCTCGGCCTTGCCCTCGGCCCTCTCGGCGGATGGGTCGCGATCACATGCTCTCTGTCGGGAATATTCCCCGGGGTGATGCTCGCTTTATTCACCTTCTTCTGGGTATCGGGTTTCGATATCATATACGCCACGCTCGACGAGGAGTCCGACAGGGAGAGCGGTGTGCGCTCCATGGTCTCGGTTTACGGCAAAGAGACGGGACTCTACGTAGCGGGCCTCCTCCACTACGCCGCGTTTTTCTGCATCGCGTTCATTTACTTCTTTATGTTCAAGACTATCGCGGCCGGGGCGCTCCTCGCCGTCATCGGTTTTCTGCTCTATATGGAGCACAAAAAGTCGGGAAACGTCGACCTCGCGTTCTTCAAGATCAATATCGCGGTGGGCCTCGCTGTCTTCCTTTTTATCGTCTCTGGGATATACTTACCATGATGCGGACTATTGTCGGATTTACGGGCGCTTCCGGGGTGGCATACGGCGTCGATTTCCTCAGAAGATGCCCCGAGGACAAGTTCCTTATAGCGAGCAAATGGGGGAAGAGGGTGCTCCATGAGGAGCTCGGTCTCAAGGTTGAGGAGCTGAGGCCCTGGGTCAGGGATATTTACAGCGATTCTGACCTCGCGGCCCCGTTTTCGTCGGGCAGCAACCATTTCGATTCACTGGTCATAATTCCCTGCTCGATTTCCACCCTGGCGAAGATAGCGAACGGCATCGCCGATACGCTCATCACGAGGATAGCGCAGGTCGCGCTCAAGGAGAGGAGGAGACTCGTTATAGCCCTCAGGGAGACCCCGTTGAGCTCGATCGCTCTCGAGAACGCGCTCAAGCTTTCGAGAGAAGGGGCAATTATAATGCCTATAAGCCCGCCCCATTATTTAAAAGCGAACACTGTCAACGAACTGATTGAAGGCTATGTCGACAAGGTTCTGAATATAATAGGTGTGGGAGCCGGGAACGGCTGGAAACACGAAGAGCTCGAATAGGCCGGAGTACCCGTTCCGGGTATATTTCCGTGGCTTGTAATCTCGCGATTAATCTTAGTAATAAACATCAACTATGGCATGAAATAGTCTGTCATTACAAGTAAATAATTGAATCCGGTATGATGAAATGGCGAAAAAGCAATTCTACGACCTGCAGGAATACATAAGCTATCTCGAAGCGATAGGGGACCTCGTGCGTATAAAGGCGGAGGTCGACCCGATACTCGAAATCACGGAGATTTCCTCGCGTGTAATCAAGGAAAGGGGCCCCGCCCTCATATTCGAGAACGTCAGGGGCGCTGCATACCCGCTCGCGATTAACCTCTTCGGGACTGAAGAGAGGGTCGACCTGGCATTGGGTAGAAAACCCAGGGACGTGGGGGAGGAGCTGGTCGAGCTCTTCCACAAGTTGAACCCCCCTTCGCTAAAATCCTTTTTCTCCGTCCTTCCAAAAGCGTACGATCTCCTGTCCATGAGGACGAAGGGCGTCAAATCAGGCGCGTCTCAGGAGGTGGAGGAGCGCCCGGACCTCTCGAAGCTGCCGATCATAAAGTGCTGGCCTCTCGACGGAGGGAGGTTCATCACACTGGGGCTGGTCCTCACACAGGACCCCGTAACCCGGAGGAGGAACCTCGGCATATACAGGCTCCAGATATACGACGAAAAAACGACCGGCATGCACTGGCACCCTCACAAGGGCGGTGCGGCCCATTATCACGAAGCCGGGAAGCTCGGCAGGGACCTCGAGGCGGCGGTAGTCCTCGGGGGCGATCCGAAGATGATTTTTACCGCTATTGCCCCTCTGCCTGAGGGTATGGACGAGCTCGCTTTCGCGAGCTATTTGAGAGGAAAGCCCATCCCGATGGTGAAGGGCAAGAGCATTTCCCTCCCCGTCCCCGCCAATGCCGAATTCGTCATCGAAGGCGTCGTCCCTCAGAATGAATTGAGGGTCGAAGGCCCGTTCGGAGACCACTTCGGGCATTATTCGATGGAGGCCGATTTCCCGGTATTCCACGTGAACGAGATAACGCACAGGGTGAATCCGATTTTCCCCGCGACTGTCGTGGGCAAGCCCCCGAAGGAGGACATTTTCCTGGGCATGGCCGCGGCCGACATGTTCTCGCCCCTTGTGAGGATCATTCACCCCGAGGTGAAGGACATGTGGGCCTATCCCGAAGCCGGGTTCCACAACCTGCTCGTCGTCTCGGTAGACGAGCGCTACCCCAAGAACGGCATTAAGGCGATGCTCGCGCTCTGGGGCACGGGTCAGCTCCTCCTGACGAAGGTCATGATTACTGTCTCGAGCGATATCAATCCCCGCGACTGGAATGCTGTGCTCACCGAGATAGGCGAGAACTTCGACCCGAACGAGGACTTCCTCATGATCCCCTGGGCGCCCCTCGACACGCTCGACTTCACGAGCGGGAAGCTCAACGTCGGGAGCAAGATGGGAATAAACGCGGTGCGTAAGAAAGAGGGCGGCAGGAATAAGCGTAAGGCCCCCGGGCGAGTACCCGACCCGAGGGAGAAGCATAAGGAGATACTCGACTGGAGACTCCTGCCGGGCGGCATTCTGGCGATCAAGCTCGAAAAGAACCCAAAGGAAATGCTGAAGAAGATGTTCGAGACCCCGGGGTATGAAGACGTGAGGATAATCGCCGCCGTGAGCCCGGATATAGACGTTCACGACGACACGGAGCTCATATGGGGTATATTTACCAGATTCGACCCGTATCTCGACGTTATATTCGAGCGGACCGAGCTAAGGGGCTCGGCGGTCGTTTACGGCGGCAGGATGGGGATAGATGCAACCATAAAAAACTGGTATCCTCTTGTAATCGAGATGTCGGAGGACGTGAGGGACAAGGTAACCGAAAGATGGAAAGAATACTGGATGAAGTAGAAAAGCTCTGTTTCGACAAGACGCTCTTCCCGATACTGAGTAAAGTCGCGGACGGCGAGCGTCTTTCATTTGAAGACGGTCTCACCGTAATGAACACCGCCGATCTCAACACCGTCGGCATGCTCGCCGATTACGTCAAGAGGAAGAGGGCCGGGGACAAGGTCTATTTCGTCGTTAACAGGCACGTGAACCCTACGAACATCTGCGCCATATCGTGCAAGTTCTGCGCCTTCGGCACTACCAAGAAATCGGCAAACGCATACGAGCTCTCGCACGAGCAGATACTCTCGCTCCTCGACGAGGACATACGCGAGGTGCACATAGTGGGCGGCCTCCATCCCGACTGGAAGTTCCAGAACTACCTCGACATCGTAAAGCTCGTCAAGGACAATTACCCGAAGACGCACGTCAAGGCCTTCACTGCGGTGGAGATAGACTGGTTTACAGAGATTAGCGGCATGGGTCTCGAAGAGGTGCTCGAGACGCTGAGGGAGGCCGGGGTCGACGCGCTCACGGGGGGCGGGGCGGAGATTCTCCATCCCGATATCAGGAAGAAGATATGCGCCCCGAAGACCGTTGCCACGAGGTGGGAGGAGATACACGGACTCGCGCACAGGATGGGGATACCTACGAACGCGACTATCCTCTACGGTCACATAGAAGAGCCCTTCCACGTGGTCGACCATTACGAGAGACTGAGAAACATTGAAGACGAATCGCCCGGATTCTTCGCGTTTATACCCGTGCTTTTCCAGCCCGAGAACACCGGGCTCAAGAAGCAGGTGAAATTCTTTCCCGCTTCGTACGATCTGAAAATACACGCGCTCGCGAGGCTCTACCTCGACAACTTCCCCCACATCAAATCCTACTGGATCACGCTCGGGGAGAAGATGGCCCAGGTCGCGCTCCATTACGGGTGCAGCGACGCGGACGGCACGATAATGCGGGAGAAGATAATCCACGACGCGGGCGCGCCGTCGGAGCTCGGACATACGCGCGACTTCATGGTCAACATGATAAAGAACGCGGGATTCATACCCGTTGAGCGCGACGCCCTCTATAATGAAGTCAGGGTTTATAATTAGCCTCCGTTCCAAACCTCACCTTGTTATTTATTTCTTTCTCCGCCATTGCCCGCAATCGTTTCGGGAATGACAAAGAAAAATAATATTTTTTATTTCTTCTTTTCCTTGATGAAAAGAAGCAATGAAAACCACACACGTAGTGTGCTTCTTCCGATGAAAGATCTGACTACAGAATTAGCTAAAAATCTTGTATTGAAGCTAAAATCTTTCAATTAGAAAGCTGAAAGATTTTCACGCTTAAACACGCGATTTTCTTAACGCAAATTCTGTAATGTCGGGAGAACGACGCGTGCTTCGACAAGCTCAGCACGAACGAGGTTATTATCGCGGCTGGAAGCCGCTCCTACAGACTGGATGTAAGATACATGATGCAGGATCTCATCTTTTAACTCTCCTTCCACCCGCAATATAAAATTAACACTTGCAAACGAGTCGATTTTAATTAATCCTTTTACGTATCACAGGGGGTGCAAGAATATGAGAAATAAAACTTCCCTTCTTTCCTCATCCGCAATCTTGGTAGTCTTACTAGTGGTGGGATTATTCTACATAGGTAACCGGCCGGCAGAATCACAGCAGCCGCAGGACGTGAGCTTCGTAAATTCCGGGTTCGATCTCGATTCATATACGCTCGAGGAATTGACGCCTGTATCCGGCATCGTGGTCGCCATGGCTAACTGCGGGAACGATACGTGCTCCGACAGCCAGTGCTGCTGCCTCAATACCGACACGGGCGCACAATGCTGCAGACCCAACAGCGCCGGCGACTGCGTCCAGTCCTGCAAGAAAGGCAGCCCCTGTTAGTCCGAGAAGCAAAGCGGCCTTTTATTCATAGTTAAAATCAGCGGCAGTACTAATATATAGGTTCGTCCATGTCTTTAGTAATGGCTATGCAGTTCGGAGATCGTACGTGTATCCTCTCGGATTCGATGATTTCCGATACCAACACAACCGATCACGACGTCATCCCCGGGCAGCTGAAAACGATAGTCCTCAATAAAGAGGTATCCGTCTCGTACTCGGGTTCGACTAATAAGGCCATATCCAAGATTCGGGAGATCCGGACGGCGTTATCGAAGAGGATATATTTCGAAGAAATCCTGGAATCCCTCGGCGAGTTCACCGCGGATGAGAATGGAGATGTCGGTTTTATAGTCTCGTCGCACATGGGCATACCCAAGCTGTATAAAATTGCGGACGGGCAGATTCACTACGGGCTCGACACGTATTGGATCGGCAACGAGGCCGCAGCGGGGCGCGTGCTCGAGGAATTCGAGAAGGACGACCGTGTTATCGGAGAGCTGCCGAATAATATGACGCGTGAGGAATACAAGCTCAGGGACGCATTTAAAAATGCGGTGTACGAGAAGGAGTCGCCCTATACCGGGGGGCTGATATTTGATTGTATAGGGACGCCCGGGGGCTACCGTTATAATAATCATGCCACGGTGCATGCCGGGGACAGGATGTCTCTCGACATTACTTTCGATAATACGGCTCAATCGGCTCATGAAAAACAGGGCCCGGAGAGTTATTCGTTAAGTCTGGTTTCGCCGAATGAGCGGAGCCTTGCCGTTACCGGGGCGTTCTTTGAACAGAACAATATGGGTTTCATCTATTCCCCGCTCGACCCCGATCTCGATTTAAAAGGTAAGAAGGTGCTCGGCAAGCCCGAAGCTATTTATCCGGTGACTCTCAAGGGGTTCGTCAACGAAGTAGAGAAATACGCATCCCGGCTGGAAACGTATCTGGGGGGATAGTTTGATGGTCAAAAGCGAGCCATTCTCGGCAGATCGGTGCTGCTGCCTTATCAACGACACGGGAGGCCATTACCGAGGGCCTGACGGCGCCGGCAACTGCGCCCAGTCCCGCAAAAAAAATCAGCCCATGTTATATGACGGAATAAAAAAAATTATTCCAGCCTCAGTTCAAGATGGAGGATTTCTTAAGGGTCTGTTAAATTTCCCCAAAATCCAAAATTCCCTCTTGAAATTTGAGAAAAAGTACTTATTATATCCCTAAATAATTTCCGTGAATGGGGTGAAATAAATGATTAATACGGACAATTTAAGTCATACGGGTACAAAGTTCTCCCGTAGCTTTTACGTGGGAAAGATAAAAAAGGCCATCCTGAACAAGCCCGTGGACGACCTGAACGAGAAGGAGCAGCATCTATTCACCTGCCTTTCCGAGCAGATGAAATGGGGCAAAGTGAACGGCTACAACCTCGTCCTCACGCGCGACAGCGAACAGATCGACTGCTGGATGATAAGGGACACTTCCATGGACGACCTCAACCCGCTCTTCAAAAAGACAATCCTCCAGGTTTTCTGATACCACATAACAGCTAAAAGATAGAGATGCCATTTACGGCCCGGGGCTGAATGCCTCCGGGCGATGCCGTATTATCCACCGTGCCGCCCCTGCGGTTGAAATTCGGTTATATTGTGATTTTACGTGATACGGGGTTGCCGCTATTCTAAATCCTGAAATAGTGTTAATATGTTGGGTAGTTTATCGCAATGCGCGACGGAGTAATATATGAGTGATTATGACGCCAGTAATCGAGAAATTGAGAATAAGGAAGGCCGAGCTTGAGAACAGGCTGGGCAGGGTCGAGACGTCCATGAGAAAGACCTATGCCAAGGATTGGCAGGAGCAGTCGATCGAGCGTGAGAACGACGAGGTCGTGGATGCCCTCGACGAGACCCTCCGCACCGAGCTTAACCAGGTGAACTCCGCGCTCGCGCGCGTAGATAAGAACGTATACGGCATATGCGCAGTCTGCGACGAGCCGATCCCCGTGGCGCGTCTCGAAGCGCTCCCCTACACGGACCGCTGCGTGAGCTGTGCGAGCGAATCCGAGTAGCTTTATACCCTCCCAAAAAACTGTTTATCCGCCTATTTAGTACATTTATCACCCCTATTGTTAAGCTACGGTTAACTTTTTTGACTTGAAAATGCTTTCCGTTTATAAAATTCACTGAATATCGCTCGGTCGATTTTTCTCGTTCAGGCGGAGGCATAGCTCAATGGACATGAAGGTCATAAGGGAAGACGACGAATTGACTCACGTAAAGCTTTCCGGCAAGGTCGATCTGGAAGGTATAGGAGGCCTCGACCTCGAGTTTACGAGGCATGCTGTCACCCGCAGGAAACCGACGCTCGTGGATATATCCGATGTCGATTATATCGCCTCCATAGGTCTCAGGATGCTCGTGACCGCGGCCAAGGCGCTCAATAAATTCGGCGTCAGGCTCGTCCTCCTCAACCCCCATCCGGACGTCGAGGACGTGCTCAGGACTGCCGGGTTCGATAAAGTAATGCCTATCGAGCACGATTACGAGAGAGCGCTTGAGACCCTGAAGACAGCCGCCTGACCCACGGTGGATTCAAAATAACCGTTTCGCCGGATAAAAAAAATAACTATTCCCGGTATTCGCAAGATGCGGAGCGCGCCCGGCGTTCCATTAGATTTTAGACCGGTGCTCTAATATGGAAAATCAAATTTCAGATGACCCGGTTGCGGTGACTGACAATGTACCCGCGACCATACTCATCGTAGACGACGACCCGGATCTGGAGCTCCTCGTAACTCAAAAGTTCAGGAGGCAGATAAGGAACGACGAGTTCCATTTCATATGCGTCCGCAGCGGGGAGGACGCGCTCGAAAAACTGAGGGAGAACGAGATCGATGTCCTCGTCACCGATATCAAGCTCCCGGGCATGGACGGCCTCTCCCTGATATCGAGACTCAAGACCGAATACCCGCTCATCAGGTCGGTCATCATCTCATCCTACGGGGACATGAGGACTATAAGGAGGGCGCTCAACCTGGGCGCGTTCGATTTCCTCACGAAGCCGATAGATTTCGACGACCTCGGTATCACCATTACGAAAACAATAGAAGAGGCGCTCGCCCTGAAACAGGCCGTGCAGGACAGAGAGCGCCTCGCCGCGATACGTCAGGAGCTGGACATTGCCCGGAGGATCCAGCTCTCCATGATCCCGGGCATATTCCCGGCGTTCCCGGAACGGGGGGAATTCGAGATTTTCGGCGAGATAATTACTGCCCGCGACGTGGGCGGCGATTTCTACGATTTCTGCATGATCGACGACGACAGGCTCTATTTCGCGATCGGGGACGCCTCGGGCAAGGGGGTGCCGGCGGCCCTTTTCATGGCTGTCACCAGGACTATGGTCAAGGCGGACGCGGTGAAGGGGCTCCCGCCTGACAGGTGTCTTTCCGAGGCGAACAAGATACTCTGCATGGAGAACGAGTTCTCTATGTTCATTACCGTCTTCACGGGGGTCCTGGATATCAGGACGGGTGAAATCGTCTATTGTAACGGCGGGCACAAACTACCTTTCATTATCCGCGGGGGAGCGGGCCCGAGCCCGTCGAGAACACTCCGGGCATCGCGCTCGGCGTTATCGAAGGCGATTCGCTCTACGGGCTCAAGAGAGTGAAGCTCGAGCCGGGGGACGGTATTATTCTTTACAGCGACGGCGTGACCGAGACGATGAATAAGGCCGGGAACCTGTTCACGGACAAGAGGCTCAGGGACCTGCTCGCGGACGACAGTTTTGAAAACCCCCGTGATACTGTCGGGAGGGTGTTGAGGGATGTCGAGGAGTTTTCCCGCGGGGTACACCTGAAAGACGATATTGCGCTGCTCGCGATCAGATATAATAAGCCATGAGTTACGATCTCTCGATCCAGCTCAAGAACCGGTTCAGTGAATTATCACATCTTAAAGACACGCTGCATAAATACTGCGAGTTCAGAGAGCTGCCGTCAAATATAGTCTTCGCCATTACCCTGTCGCTCGACGAGGTAATAACTAACGTCATTTCATACGGGTACGACGACCACGACGAGCACCACATAAACGTGACTCTGCGGTCGGGGACGGGAGTGATCGAGATATCGGTCGAGGACGACGGGAAGCCGTTTAATCCCCTCGAATTCAAGACCCCCGATCTCAACTGCCCGATCGACGAAAGGCCCATAGGAGGGCTCGGCATCTATCTCGTCAAGACTTATATGAACGAGCTTAAGTACGACAGGGCGGGGGGAAAGAACCGTCTCACGATGAGAAAGAATCTTTAATTCCCGCGAATGCAGTAACGCATGGGTTCTTTTTTCAATCTTAGAGCACTATCCGATCTTATGAGGCGCTCCGAAACTAAACAGGTTCGCTCCTTTCAGTTTCTCCCCGTTGATACTATAATTAACCCGCAAATCTCGTTATTAAAACCGGAGGTCATTAATTATGGGCAAGTCCGCAAAAACAAAATCCAAGAGCAGTAATGGGAAGGCCGGCAAGAAATCATCAAAGTTACAGTTCACATACGACCTCGAGGGTCAGAAGCCCGCGGTATGGAAAGCCGGGACTTCAAAAGAGGTTTCCGTACGGGAGCTGCCTATATCGAAGGGAATCGCGGGTGTTTCGATGCGGCTGAAACCGGGCGGCATCAGAGAGCTTCACTGGCACGCGATAGCGGCCGAGTGGGGTTTCTTTCATCACCGGTAACGCGAGGGTCACGGTCCTCAATCCCGAAGGTCAGTGGGATACGCAGGAGTACGGGCCCGGAGATATATTCTTCATACCCATGGGACATGCCCATTATATTGAAAGCATCGGAGAGAGTGAATGCCATTTCATCCTTGCATTCAATAACGGGGCTTTCAACGAATTCAGCACATTCAGCGTTACGGAGTGGATCGCGCAGACTCCCAAAGAGGTGCTGGCCAAAAATTTCGGCCTCCCCGAAAAGCTGTTTGATAAGTTTCCGAAGAAAGAGGTTTACATGGCTTTGGGCGAAATTCCCGGGAAAAAGTCTCTCGGGCAAAGGGGAGCGCAGAATACAGCGAGACTCAGTCACAAGTTCCCCCTCCGGGCTCAGGAGGGCGAAGTCTATCCGGGAGGGACGGTTAAGCTGGCTACAATGGATAATTTCCCCGTCTCGGATAATATGGCCGGGGCGTTAATGACCCTCAAGCCGGGCGCGCTCAGGGAAATGCACTGGCACCCGAACGCCAGTGAATGGGGATACCTGCTTACGGGCAGGATCAGGATCACGCTATTCGCGGCGGATGAGGGATCGTTCACCGAAGAGCTCGGGCCCGGCGAGGTGTTTTATATCCCTCAAGGGTGCGGTCACTATATTGAAAATGTCGGAGGGAAAGAAGCCGAGATTCTGCTGGTATTCGATAACGGCGCGTATCAGGAAATTAGCATATCTGAGTGGATAGCCGACACGCCTCCCGAAGTCGTTTCGGCTGTTTTCGGAGTGCCCGGGAAGGTCGTTAAGGAATTCCCGAGACAAGAGATATTCATCTCCGGCGGGAGCCGCTGAAATTACTATCGTCCTGCCTGATAATTAAGCGAGCAGGTTCCTGGCGACGCTGAACGAGTTAGAACACGACAGGGTGGGGGGAAAGAACCGTCTCATGATGAGAAAGAACACATGACCGGTCGCACATTAACGGGACCGGCGCTCGTTTCATCTATAGCGTGAGCGCTTCCCGGTGTCCTTGTCTGTAAGCTCACCTGTTTGCAAGCGGATAGATAAGATCAGTCGCGGAATTCCAGATTGTAATCCGTCTGATGTGCCAAGTTGGGGGAATCGAGCCCGTCGACCGGGTATGTCCTTTCGGACGGTGTATTCCTTCCCGGGGAGTGCTCCTTACTTTCGAATGTCATTTCTATGGTCGTCGGTATCCCCCGTTCATCTGTCCCGCCGTAATTATTAACGTGGACGTGAACGATATTAAATGACTTGCTAAGATCGTTTATATGGCTATCGACTGTATCCATCATTGTGGTCAGATGATGGAACTCAACCGTTAACCCGGTTAATCTCTCATAGTAGTCCTTGAGTCCGGATAGAGTGCGGTACTCCCATCCTTCTATATCTATTTTGATAAAGACCTTGTCTCCGCCGGGTATCCTGGAAAAAATTTTCCTGAAATCGGTGTAGTACTCCGGGTCGTCTCCGATTTTTTCCTTAAAATGCTTTCTGTTCCCCGAGAAGAAAGTCTTATATTTAAGCGGCAGTAGAATGTTGGGCATATAAAGTCGTCTGAAGTTAATGATACTCGGAGTCCTTATGAAAAGCTTTACGTCCCGGATCGCGTATTTAATGAACTGGCTCAGGCTTATGGTGTGGTCATAGCAGTGGACAGGGCACCCTTTCCGTTTATGAAAATCTTCCTCGAAAGTCCAATCGGTTCCGACCCCCAGACCGACCAGAAAATCCGTAAGCCTGATTATATTTTCTGTTACGATATACCCTCCGTCATGCTTCGACCCAAGCCTTACCAGGTCATCGCACTGCCTGGGTTTCCACGCGGAAGGCAGATACGCAATTGTCGGGAGTTCGGAAGTATTCTCATTCATGATTGAACATCGCACGTGCATTATACTCCCTCAATAGTTGAGGAGTAAATTCTTAACTACGTCGAACGAGTTCCTAGCGACGATCGGAAGGAATTTATTGAAGTCGGAGGCCGCGGTCCCGTCCGCCCTGTCTGAGACCGTCCTGACTATGATAAAAGGCTGAGCGGTCCCGGCATCCATAGACCCGATAATGCCGATAGTTTTCTTATGTCTGTCCATGAATAATTTATAGAACGCCTATATGTCTGACTAAGGGTTATGCGGGTTACTCGGGGTTTATCTCGTACCAGATGTTCTTCTGATACCCCTGCTTGTCGACTTCCGCGAACTGCTTTCCGGCAACAGGAGTTGTGCCGTCGCACTTCCATTCATAAACGGTGGAGTGACCCGTTACGTACATCGGTATAAAATCGGAGCCGGAATTCTCCTTGCAGTAATCTGTCATACCCTGTGTCGGCTCCTTGCTCACGTCCGCCTTTTCATCGCAAGGCAGATTCGCCCCTACATTGCATGCGTAGACTTCACCGTCCATACAGCGCCAGTAAGTCCCCTTCACGAACGTGTCGAGCGGGGCGGATTCGGGCGAGCCCCAGGCCTTCTTGAGAGCCTTCGCTATGGATTCGGGCACAGGGGGGCCGGTATATTCCTTCCCCGGAGTATCGATCGTTCCCGCGGCCTTACAGTATGCAAACGGACTGTCATAGGTTTTGCCGGCGGTCTCGTCAGCCCCGCACGACAGCGCGGTCAGTATGAGTACGGCAGGCAATGTAAATAATAACAGTATAGAATGAGTCCTCATATTCGTCTCCTTGATTTTTTGTGAATCCGCCATAATTGCCCGGCCAAACCGTAATAAAGCAATTATAACGCATCTCGTTAATTTTCCTAAATCACCGTCAAATAATCCGCTCTTGTATGGGATTACGAAATTGAAGATGCAGAAATCTCGAGGGCTTTCTTATTCATAATAACGGTTATATAATTGGACAAAATGATAAATATAGCAGGGCGCATATTACTCCTGTCCATCTGTCTCGCGGCGTTGATAGCGTGTGAAGAGCACGGAGGCGGAAACAGTCTCCCTCCCGACCCCCGGGACTGGGTATGCGAAAGCTCTCTTATAGAGCCCACCGAGGAGGAGATAGAGCAATTTTGCGCGTCTGCCGACCACGGTCTTCCCGCTCCGGACTTTCTCCGGGACCCGTCCCCGATTTCACGTCTCGATGATAAGAATATATATGACGCTCAGATGCGGGATTTCCTGAGAGTGAAGGGATATGTTAACGAGCTCGGGTGGCCCGGCGATTTAAACTGGCGTCTTACCGGTCCTTATGTCGGGCCTATCGGGAGCGGGCAGGCTTACGGTGTGCACCCCGCCGTCAGACTCTATTATTCCCCGGAAGTCGTGGATTGGCTCTGCAGCGACAGGGTAACCGAGATCCCTGACGGCGCCATTATAGTGAAGGAGATGCATTCGATTAACGCGAGCCTCGGCATCACTCTCGATTCCGAAGGGTGCATGGTGATTGGCGCCGATGTCGAACCCGATTCATGGACGATAATGATCAAGCAGAAGGATGAGTCCCTCGACGGCTGGTACTGGGGGAATTATATAATAGAATACGACCCGCCCACGTCCAGCTGGCAGGTCGGGAACCCGCCCATATTCGACCGTTCCGCCGTGACCAACGATGATTTTTTCGGAGGTCAGGCCGTACCGCTTGAGCCAAATCCGCTCTGGTACCCCACGGGTTACGTTTACGAAAGCAGTAATAAAATTCCCGACATTGTTCCGGCGTTCAGCGAATACGGGAACTATTGCATAAACTGCCACGCATCGGCCGAAAGCGAGCAAACATTCAGCTCGCTCGACAATATACTGACCCCGGGAATCAGGTACAAGCATTATGGATCTATCAAAACGAGCGGCGTAGAGCGCAGCTACTATGACCTGGGCCCGGTATACGGCCCCGGAGGGATTGCGCTAAGGGGTGTCCCGCCCGGTCTCAAGGCGGAGGGAGAGGTCGATAATTACGATTCGCCGTTCTCCGAGCCTCTTCCCGAGCCCGCTCCCGCATTCCTCGCATTTTATGACCAGCTCGGCATAGTGACTTTCCCCGACGTGTGGGACCTTCGTCTGCCTGCGGAAACCTACGACCATATCGTTTCCGCGTCCGCGGGCCCCGACGAATTTATTACGTCCGACCAGTGTACGGGCTGTCACGACGGGACTATATCGAACTCCTCGCTTCCCAATATGATACTCGAGGAGCCGGGCCCCGACGGCACGAATAATATAAACCTCTCGCCGTACAGCGAATGGAAGGCGTCACCGATGGGTCTCGCCGGGCGCGACCCGGTCTTCTTCTCGCAGCTCGAGAGTGAAACGAACAACCTTTCGGAGCTGACGGAATGTATTGAAACTACATGCCTTCACTGTCACGGCGTCATGGGACAGCGCCAGCTGGCCATAGACACGGAAGGGCAGGACAACGAGGATTGCAAGAGCATCTTCGCAATCGAGCCCCCTCCCCAGGTCCCGTTCGGCAAGCCTTTCAGGCTCGACATGGTCAAGCAGTGGCCCGGCTCGGAGGACAACGAGTTCCAGAAATACGGGGCGCTCGCCAGGGACGGCGTATCGTGCAACGTCTGCCATCATATTTCCAGCACGGACCTCGGGAATGAAAACACTTTCACCGGGAACTTTGTGACGGGTCCTCCGGACAAGATATACGGCCCATATGAAGACTCGACGATAATCACCAGGCCGATGGTGAATGCTCTCGGCATCACTCCGAAGTTTGCCGATTATTTCGTCAGCGGGGACGCGTTCAGCTCGGATACCTGCGGCAGCTGTCACAATATTCTGCTGCCGATTTTCAGTAACGAGGGTGAGCTGCTCGGCGCAAGCTACGAGCAGGCGACTCACCTCGAATGGATTAACAGTGAATTCGCTCCCGGAAGAGAGAATTTTAAGTCTTGTGCGGATTGTCACATGCCCGCTCACTATAAAGGGGAAAAGCTCTCATTCAAGATAGCTAATATCGAGTCAAACGAGTTCGCCCCCACGACGAATCGCCTCCCGGATGAAGAGATTACCCTTACAGAGCGCGACAATTTCGCACGCCACTCGCTGCACGGGCTTAATATATTTCTCAATGAAATGTTTCAGCAGTTCCCGCTCATTTTGGGGTATCGGCAGATAGATGTCATGACGGGCACCTTTAGCGTCCCGGGGCTGATTACCGGAAGGGACTCGATGGTCGAGATGGCCCGGAATGAAACCGCGGTTATCGGCGTGGAGACGCTCGAGACCACCCCTGACGGCAGGCTCAGAGCGGTCGTGCGGGTCGATAGCCTTGTAGGGCATTATCTTCCGACGGGCGTCGGTTTCAGGCGCATGTTCATCGAGTTCCTCGTGCGCGACGCCGAAGGGAATGTGCTCTGGGCGTCGGGACGTACAAACGGATTGGGCGCTATCGTAAAGGGCACAACGAATGAAATCCTCCCCAGCGAAGAGCCGATCAATAACCCGGACGACCAGTTCCAGCCCCACTACCAGACAATTACGAGAGATGACCAGGCGCAGATATATGAGGAAGTGATCGAAGATTCCGAGGGTAATGTGACGACCAGCTTCCTCAGGCGCGCAAATGAGGTGAAAGACAACCGTATCAGGCCTAAGGGGTTCGACCCCGCGGTATTCAACAGTCCGTTCTTCTCGCCCTATATTCAGGCGCTTGCCGTGCTGCACGGAGAGGAAAGGTTCGATCCCCATTACACGGATATAGACCTTACGGGCTCGGACGTCATCGAATATTTAGTAACTCTGGACAGCGAGACCCTGAGCCGGGTGCGCGACGTGCAGGTTACGCTCTATTACCAGGCAATACCGCCTTCATATCTCCAGGAGAGGTTCAGGGACGCGAGCGCGGGCCCTGCCGAGAGTGATGAGATCAAGCGGCTCTACTACATCACCAGCCACTTGAACGTGGATGACGCGGTGGACGGCGAAGGTAGAGATATAATACAGGATTGGAAGCTTCCCTTGACCGGTACGACGAGAGCGCTCGAATAGCATTACCGACCGGTAGTGCTTAACCCATCGACTTTAAGTTGGGTAGTATTTAATATATGCACATTCAGGCGGCGATGCCTTGATCGAGACGATACCACTCAGCTGGCTGAGGTGCGACACTGCATATCCAAGGTTCAAATCCGTAAGGCTGCCTCTCTCGGGCCTCACGTGGATTCATTCAGCCGAGATACCCTACAACCTTTCTTTCGAAAAAATATTCGCTGAGCTCGTGAATACGCTCGGCGAAGGAATACTCATTCGAGGGTGCGGGAGTGAGATCGCCGGATTCCTTATGGGAAGGGGGTTCGCTGCGTTAAGGACGGGAGCCGAAGCTCTGATAGATTTGGGGAGTGATACTAAAGCGCATTCTATGGCAAAGGGTATATCAAGGAGGGGCATGCGGTGGGGCAGTGTGGAGGAGGTAACGTTTACGAAAGCCTCTGCGGAAAGGTTCTCCCGATTGAGGTCGGCTTCAGCCCACGGCAGGAAGCCCCAGCTCCGTTATCTTTACCATACGGGGCTCGATCCCTCGACGAGGTGCTTCGTGTTCAGCACCCCGGGTGGCAGGTGGCTCGGGGCGATTACTGTCTCGGTGTCCGCCCGGTCCCTGGCCCATACTGAAATGATATTGAGAGACAGAGATGCCCCGCCAGGCGCCATGGAGGCTTTATTTGCAGGAACAATGGATATATTAAAGGAAGAAGGTTTCAAAGAGTTCAGTTTGGGCGAGGTTCCGTTCGTCTCTGATAGTTTTGTTTTGGCCACTGCTCTTAATTCGGGGCAACACGTTAAAGAAAAGGTTCTCTTCTGCACGGGGCATCTGCTCAAGTACGCGTACAATTACGATAATCTTTTCAGGTTTAAGAACAAGTTCCGCCCAGTCTGGAGGCCCGTTTATATTTGCGCGCCGAAGATGCCCTGGCTCGCTCTCGCCGATATATTTGTAGAGTCCGGGTTCCATGCCCTTTCCGGTTCGGCATTGGTATCGTCGGTAAAGGGCCGCGCAAATTCACTCCTTCAGTTTTTATCTTAGTTCCTCCTACCCTATACCAAATACCGGATACCAAATATCGGAATTTAAAACCGGGTCGAAATTCACGGTTGCTATAAATGACGGACCGGCTGATGATATTTTGGTTGTTGATACTATTAAAGAAGGTATTTCTTATGAAAAAATAGGCTTGGTTTGAATTTTGGTGGGGTTGGAAGAGGGTGTTCAAACCAAGCCTTGTTCTGGTTTCGCTTTAATAATAACAAGTTGTTCATGATTCTTCAAGTACTTCTTTAAGCATGCGAATGAATTGTAATAATCACAGGGTGTTATGCTTGCTTAATTTTTTCTGAAGACTCCCGCGATTCTGGTAATTTCACGCCAATTACGCCTCATTTTCAGGTCAGATTCCCCTTTATTTAGCATATTCGGCTCTATTCCTAAAGAGTTTGATGAACTTGGAAACATGAACCTGATGTCATGTTTTAGATATGCAAGTACCGGGTAAGTTTTGCGGACAAGAGCATCCCGCAGTCGATTGGTGTTACACAATAAATATCGGAGGATGATCGAGATGCCGCAGCTATCCATCGATTGTAATTTGTGAACGGCAAGACAGGATCGATCATGTATAATACTGCCTTCTATCGAGGATCGATCGTCAATATATGGTCCAGGTCATATACATCTCATACGTATTGCTCGTGATATTTCTCAGCCTTCTCCCGCGTACCGCCGCGGGCGGAGGGGAGTATCTCGATAAGTTTGCCCACGCCGTGTCATACGGCATCATGGGTGTCCTGGCGTATATCGCGTTTCATACGTTCAGGAAAAGGATAACTATTTTTATTTTTATGTTCCTCCTGGGCGTATCACTCGAATTGTTTCAGATATATGTGCCCGGAAGAGATGCCTCGGTATATGACGCCGCTGCGAATACGGCGGGGCTCGCCCTCAGCTTTCTCCTGTGCTGGATATATACATTAATTCCGAACAGCCCTCAGCCGGGGGCCGATCAGACCCATGAATAAATACCGGCGGCACGGGAATCGGGAAGAACCGGGTATTAAAGTTGACGATAAGTGTCACAGGTCCTGTTAATACGGGCTGCCCGATTGATAGGACCCGTTAAGTATCGGGATGCATTCATCCGGAAGCCTGGCATGAGTCGCCTTCCCGGACCTCGGCTGCGATTTTACTCTTCCATCGGGCCTGAACCATCCATCGAGATCGCTCCCGCATCCGTCATCGAACATATTTAACGGTTCCTGCGTTTCGCATAATGCGCCCCCGGGCGGGCATTTAAGCCTGACGTGGAAATGCCCGTCGTGCCCGTACCACGGTCTCAGCTTGCCGAGCCATTTCTCGCCCGGATGGGTTTGACAGAGCCTTCGCTTTATAATCGGGTTCACGAATATACGGTCGACCCTCTTGTCGGAAGCGGCGGTCTTGATGATCTCCTCGATCTTTACGTCCCATTTGAAATCGTCTATACCCGTCTGGTCGTCGTTGAGAACGGATTGCGGGAATATGTGCATCCTCTCGGTAATCGTGAGCTGCCTCTGCAGTGCGATCGGGTGCTGCCAGTAGAGTATATCGGCGTCGAGACCGATTTGGTGGCTGCTGTGCTCGTCGTACATCGGCCCCCCGGTCCTCTGTGCGACGTCCCCTACGAGCAGTATGCCGCTGAGCTTTTCACTCACGTCCTTTGCGAGCGAGATGATGTAGTCGATCATCTCCGGATTGGCGTAGTACCTCCCCCTGTTGAGCCTTATGACCTGAAATCCCTCCCCGCTCGCCGGTATCGGGACGGCGTTCCTGATGCACCCGGCCGTGTAGGAGCCGATAGATTCAGCTGACCGCGGCTTCGGCGGCTATCGCGTCGCCCGGATAGGGGACGGCGAATATCGATAACAGGATTATAAATAGGCTTGAATTCAAATGCCTTGCCATATGCCAGATAGAGGATTCGCTTAAAGGGCTAATTCTTTCCGCAGCCGCCCTGTACATTCCGCGCTGATATTACCGGGGAATTATACATGAATCGGAGGCAGTCATAAAGGGTATTACTGAGAGGCTTTACGAAATCCCGGTCCCCGAATTACAGGATGGATTAATAATCAACCGTGTAGTTGACAATAGAGTGTCCCCATGATATAATCAACTATATGGTTGATTATCAGACACAGAACATGGACTCGATCCTGCACGCCCTTGCGAACTCTACCCGGCGGGGCATCGTAATGCAGCTCGCCAAAAAAGACCTTACCGTCAACGAGCTCGCGGAAAAATACGATATGTCCCTTCAGGCAGTGTCAAAGCATATTCAGGTGCTCGTTAAATCGGGGCTGGTCGTTCAGGAAAAAGAAGGCCGCACCAGGCACTGCCGGGTCAACTATGAGCCGCTCGGCAAGGTTTCGGACCTGATAAACGAATATAAGCGATTCTGGGAGAAGAGGCTGGATGCTCTCGAAATATATTTTGAAAGAAAGAAAAAATCGAAGGAGCGAACGAAATGAGCGAAAATCAAGTCGTGGTTACGAAGGTCGTAAAAGCGAGCCCCGAGGAGGTGTTCGAAGCGTTCACCAACCCCGAGATCATGGCGAAATGGTTCTTCGGGGTAGAGGACTGGTCCGTCGAAGTATCCAATACATTGGAGATCGGAGGAAAATATATCTTAAATATGGTTGCGACCGATGGCAAAGAATACAAGCACACGGGCGAGTATAAAGTTATCGCGCCGCCTGAAAAACTGGTCTTTACCTGGAACTCGGATTTCGCACAGAATACGGTCGTTACAGTTAATTTCAGTCAAGTCGCGGAGGGGACCGAGATAACGCTCACGCATGAATTCCTGCCGACAGACGAAGCGCGCAAAAGCCATACGAAAGGATGGACGGTCTGTCTTAATAATCTTGAAAAATTGTTTGCATGAAGGAGTTATGTTTCTGTTAAAATATATTGCATGTAAATACATCTATCAGGGGGGCTTCAAATGAGATATATATCAGCTTTGGTTTTCTTAACGGTTTTTACGTTCTCGTCTTTCGCGGTAACGTCCTTTGCGGACTCGCCCGGCGGACAGGACGAGCATCACATGAGTCCCGTTACAGGTTCAAAAGAGCTCGAGAAGCTGAAGACTCTGTCAGGCACGTGGCAGGGGACGACTGTAATGGACGGAAAAGAGATGCCTGTCTCCGTTACATACGAGACGTCCTCCAACGGCAGCATCGTCGTGGAGACGCTCTTCCCCGGGACCCCGCACGAGATGGTATCGGTCTATTACGACGAGAACGGCAAGCTCGGTATGACGCACTACTGCGCTATGAGCAATCAGCCTCATCTGACATCTGGATAAGTCCTCGAGATACCGAAATTGACCTGGTCTTCGCAAGCGGCACGAATCTCGATCCGAAAAAGGACGATTACATGCACGACGTCAGCTTCGACTTCAAGGACAATAACAGCATGGTGCAGGAGTGGACTTCTTTTGAGAACGGAAAGGAAAAGGAAGTCGCGACTTTCACATTTACTCGGGCGAAGCAGTAGAGCGAATCCGCACTTCTGCTGAGCTGCTATTGTCACTTGCAAAACTGTCCGCGACTCGCGATCGCCGAGTCATATGCTTTGATCGAGGTCGGTTATCCCTCTCGATATTACCGACACTTTCGAAGGCCGGTCTATCGTTTTATAACCATGGTCAGAGATATATGCAAAAGTTAAATATGCCCAAACCCGCCTATTTAAAAAAGTAGCCCTCAGCCGCTTAATACAGTATAATCGGATGTCTAAATCTTGTCGGCCTTGAATCAGGGCAGGCATTCGAGTATTGTCCTCACAGGCGCGGGTATTATTCCGATACGAGGAACTGCCCCTGACGAGTGACGTCATAGGGTTTAAATAGAAAGGGTAGTCAGAAGGATTTGATTGAGGAAGCCGAAAGAGGTTATCAAAATTCAGAATAGCGAGGACGATAACAATGCCCGGAAGATTAACGATACGTTTCGTATTATTTCTGTTACTGCCTGTCTTTTTCCTCTCCTGCAATAACGGAGGAGGTTCACTCGACCCTGAGCTAGAAGCACAGTTGAGAGAAATAATATCCCGCTACAAGGAGGATTTCGGAATACCGGGGGTCCTCGCGGGCGTATGGATCCCGGGGAAAGGGCATCTGGTTATTGAAGACGGTCTCGCGGACATCGAGACGGGACGGCCTATCAGTAAAGCGGATCATGTGAGAATAGGAAGCGTCACGAAGTCCTTTACTGTAACGGTCATACTGCAGCTCGTCGGAGAGGGACTCCTCGATCTGAACGATCCCGTCGGGAATTACCTGCCTGACGTCGAGAATTCCGATGCTACTATCGCCGAGCTCGCGAACATGAGGAGCGGTATCTTCAATTATACGGAGGACGCCGATTTTGTGACGGAATTCGTGGAAAGCAATTTTTTACGGGTATGGACGGATCAGGAGATCGTCGACTTCGCCGACAGCAATGTTCCCTACTTCCCGCCGGGCGGAGGCTGGCACTATTCCAACACCAACACGGTAATCCTCGGTATGATAGCAGAGCAGGTGACGGGACACCCGCTCGGTGAGGAGATAAGGAAAAGAATAATAGAACCCCTCGGTCTCGACGGCACGACATACCCTACGACACCCGATATGCCGGAGCCGTTTGCGCACGGTTACGGTTTCGACCCTTTAGAGGATATAAGCTTCACGGATCCTTCGTCGTCCTCGGGCTCGGGCGCCATAATATCGAGGCTCGATGATCTCAGGAAATGGGGGAAGGCCCTCGGCAAGGGAACGCTCCTGAGCGCGGAGCTGCAGGCCGAGCGGATAGACAGCCTCGCGCCGATAGTATTCGATCCCTGTGACGACGACGATCCGGACAGGCCAAAAAGGAGCTGCCCGGAGTACGACAAATACGGAATGGGTCTGGGCGAAATCAGCGGATGGATCGGGCATACCGGAGAATACGTAGGCTATACAGCCCTCGTGATGTATGAGCCGAAAAGCGGCTCCGTCGTCGTCATTGTGACGAACATATTCGGCGTAGCGGCGCACGTGCCGACCAAGATTTTCAAGGAGTTCGCGGAGATATTGAATCCGGAACTCGCGGAATAAATTCATACGCCTGCCGATATAGACGCTTCGGGCAGCGGGGTTATCAGGAACGAAGAATTGCCGTTTACGAGTGACATAATCGGGTTTGAATAGACATTAGATTATATTGGGAGGAGCAATGAAAAGAAATAAAACTGTTTTGATTCCAATATTAATCATTATGTTTCTGTCCTTCTTCTCTATTGGAGGTTGTGACGGTAATAATACGCAGGGCTCGCCAATCCCCGATGGAATTTTAGAAGTAATGCAAAAGCCCCTATACGCGAACGCCGCCTGGAGCCTGAGGGTGGTCGATCTGGATACCGGGGAAGCAATCTATGATCTTAAACCGAACGTTCTCGCGTTTACGGGTTCTGTGAGGAAGCTATATTCAGTCGGGCTTGCGTTAAATGAATTAGGGCCTGAACACAGATTTAAAACCCCCGTCTATCGGCGGGGGGATGTCAGCAAGGACGGTACTCTGACCGGGGATTTAATCCTCGTGGCGAAAGGCGACCTCACGATGGGGGGGAGGAATACGCCCGAGGGCACGGTGGCGTTTACGAGCTTCGATCATACGGAGGCCAATTCACTCGGCAGCGCGATCCTGACGAAGCCCGACCCGCTTGCAGGTATCGATGAGCTGGCCGCGCAGGTGGCGGCATCCGGTATAAAGAAGGTCGAAGGGGACGTTATAATCGACGCCAGGCTCTTTGACCACTTCAGGGTGCCGAACGGTAACGTATTAATAACTCCTATTATCATCAATGACAATCTTGTAGACGTGACCATAATCCCCACGGAGCCCGGTCGGCCTGCGATAGTCAACTGGCGTCCCAAATCCGCTGCTTTCGATGTAGAAGCCGACGTTATAACCGTTCCGGAAGGAGAGACAAAGGAAATAACTCTTTTCTCTTTCAATCCGACCTGCATAGGTTTTGAGGGCTGCATCGGTAAGGTGCAGGGGCAGATACCGGTCGGTTTTAAGCCCGGCCTCCCGGGTGTGGAGACGCTCGTGCAAACTTTCAAAGTGGAAGACCCTGCGTCCTATGCACGGATAGTGTTCATCGAAGCTTTGGAGAGGGCCGGGGTCGAAGTCACTGCAGACACGATTGCAAAGAACCAGTCTGATAATCTGCCCCCCCGGAATTCATACACGGAAGACGCCAAGGCTGCCGAGCTCGTATCGCTTCCCTATTCACAATATACAAGGCTTATATTGAAAGTAAGCCACAATTTGGGGGCTAATTTGAGTCTCATGCTTTTCGGTCTCGCCAAGGGAGTGAGGACGATAGGGGACGCCCTCGCGGTGGAAAGAGAGACCCTGATCAATGATTTCGGTCTGAAAGGGTCGGAGTTCAATTTCCCCACGAACGGGAGCGGGAGCCCTGACAGCCAGGCGGCTCCGAGCGCGACGGTAAAACTTTTGATAGAGATGAGTAAACGGGGCGTTTTCATCCCTTATTTCGATTCGTTCCCGATATTGGGCGTAGACGGCTCTCTCGCCGCAGTGGGTGTTAACCCGCCCAATCCGGTTATCGAGCCCGCGATAGGAAAAGTATTTGCCAAGACGGGAACAACGGTTCTCGACGGGTTTTTCAAGGCGCAGGTCTTTGCCGGTTATATCGACGCGAAGAGCGGCAAGCGTCTCGCTTACGGTTTATACGTGAACGATATAGGCCAGCTGCAGAGCATAGCCGAGGCAATTGCGGTTTTTAGCGACGAGGGAGAAATATCGGCTATTATCTACGACTTGAATTGAAGACGGTCTCCAGACGGCGAATAACTATGATCCGGTTCCATCTCTAACCGGGGTGACCCTACCGTTTATCTTCACTCTATTGAAGCGAATCACTCGCCCGTTTCAGGGAATACGACCACGCTCTGATCGAGCGGGAGCTCGTTTTTATGTATTCCCGGCTTATCCACCGGCACCACTTCGAGCGGAATACCCTCTATCTCCGCCTTGTCGAATGCCTCTGTCGAGGGGGCTTTTTCCCTGCTCTCGAATTCGTCAATCAAGTATGGCAGGCCGTTTGAGCCGAGCGTGGATGGGCCGTCCATTACGTGGAAGTGGAGGTGCGGTGCGGAAGTGTTTCCCGTGTTCCCGACTATTCCCATGACCTGTCCGCGCTTCACCGTATCGCCCGCTTTAACTTTTACGGTCCCCGGCTTCATGTGTGCGAATAATGCATATTTCCCGCCCCCGAGATCGAGCACTACGTGGTTGCCGTCGGCTTCTTCGAGCGTCATGCCGGGGGGCAGCTCCCCCGGTACCTGGTCCTTGTATTTGTCCACAGCGGCAATTACCTTTGCGTCAGCCACTGCGAGCACGTTCTGTCCGTATGCGAAATAGCTCTCGACGTCCTTCGGGTCTCCGACAAATATCTTTCTGTCATCGTTTATCATCTCCCAGTCTATGGCAAAGCGCTGTGCGATGCGGAGCTTGTCGTCGATCGGCATAATGGCGCGCACGTGTCTCGTCGAATCGCAGCACCCGTCCGCCGCAATCCAGCCTTTCCCTTCGAGCGCGGGCCCTATCACTATCGCGTCAGAAGGGCCGACTACGTTGCGTCGGATCATGTAGGTGTATGATTCCGAGTCGTCGGGTAGTCCGGCAAAATTTATGAACCTTCGCGGGTATGCCCCCCGGAACAGTGATAGAGATATTATGTGCAATTCTGTCCGGGAATATTGCTTCTCACTTCACGGAGAAATGGATAAAAATAACCCCTGTCTCCCCGGGCGGTAGGGCGTTTGTCGTGCGATTTATCCTTTATGAGCTCTGTCCTGTTTTTAAGCTCGTCACCCGGAACTGAGCGCAATAGATTTTCCCGCCGTCCCCGTCGTTACGTCGATCGAATCGATCTCTCCACGCGAGACCCGTCGCGTTTAGGGCTTCGAGCTCATAGACGAAATGGTACTTACCGTCCGAGCCTTTGACGGGGTCGGGCGCGCTGATGACGGAAACGACGACCGGGGTGAATATACTATCGGGTTTAGTCCCGGGTTTTTCCATATCCTCCGCATATGCATCTGAGCTGCCGAAAACCGACGGAATAGCGTGTATGATTATTGATACCGCGATTAATATAAAAAGTGATGATTTTCGCATTGATTTTTTCGACCCCCGGGAATGTTGAATTTCAATAGGGTAATTGATATATACCGACATTGTATCATGATTCAGAGACGGATAGTAATATCTGATGCTGAAAACATTAAATCCGATCGATACTGGACCTCCCGGAATAATTTCGTATGGATATTAATAAAACCAAAATGAGCTTATAATTTGTAGGACGTCGCAAACACCGATACGATCACAAGGAGGAACAATACATGAACGGTAATACCATAGCGGAGAGCATCAGACAAAACTGGGGATGGCTGCTCGCCCTGGGCATAGCGTATATAATTATGGGTCTCGTGATAGCAGGCTCGCCCGTAGCCGCAACGATGGCCGTAGACGTATTAATCGGGTTCGTCCTGATAATCGGCGGCGTGATTTCTATAATAGGCGCATTTTTTACCGGGGACTGGAAACGGCTATTGCTCATACTCCTTAGCGGCATCCTGTATCTCGTCGTCGGTGTGCTTCTGCTGAAAAATCCCATGCAGGGCGTGCTTACGCTGACAATCCTCCTGGCAGCTTTTTTACTCGTCGAGGGATTTTTCAAGATAATCCACGCGTTTCAGATGAAGCCGGCGCCCAACTGGGTATGGCTCCTCGTTAGCGGGGTCGCTTCGGTCATCCTCGGGATCATGATATGGGGGGAATTCCCCGAGAGCGGCGCCTTTATCATCGGCCTCCTCGTCGGAATTTATTTCCTCATCAACGGCCTGACGATGGTTATGTTCTCGTTCGCGCTGAAAAGCAAATAAGGAATGAAGGAAGCGTGCGCATAGAAATTCAGTGCGCGCTCACAGTCCTCTCGGCTGCCCACTCCCTTAACCGGGATATCTTTTCCGCCATAATCTCGGACAGCGGCCGGGTGGCGGATATCTCGCCCGCGAGCGTGCCGGTGTCGAGTTCTTTCTTTGCGGAGTAAGAGGTATAGAGCCCCGAAACGATGACCTGCTCGATCTCGGCCCCGCTGAACCCTTCCGTCATCTGAACGAGCCGGGGAAGGTCGAACCGGGAAACGTCCTTGCCCCGTTTTTTGAGGTGTATCTCGAATATAGATTTCCTTGTTTCTCCGTCGGGGAGGTCGATGAAGAATATCTCGTCGAAGCGTCCTTTCCTCAGAAATTCGGGGGGAGCTTTTCCACGTCATTTGCGGTTGCGACGATGAAGACGTCCCCGCTCCTCTCCTGGAGCCACGAGAGGAAGGTCCCGAAAATCCTCGCCGATACTCCCCCGTCCTCGGTTTCACCCCCTGCCGAGAAAGCCTTTTCGATCTCGTCGATCCACAACACGACCGGGGACATCTTCTCAGCCGTTTCCATCGCCCTCCTGAAATTCTTTTCGCTCTCACCGATGTACTTGTTGTAGAGGCTCGAAGGGTCCATCTTGAGGAGCGGGAGCCCCCATTCCTTTGCAACGGCCTTTGCCGACAGGCTCTTCCCGCATCCCGGCACGCCCAGAAGCAATACACCCTTTGGGAAAGAGAGCCCGAACCGCGCGGCTTTTTCGGGATCGGCGAAGGTCTCTTTCCTCTTCGACAGCCAGGACTTGAGCGTCCTCAGGTCGGCGATGTCGGACATCCCTTCTTCGGCGGGGTAGTATTCGAGCACCCCGTCGCGCTCTACGATTTCTTTCTTTGCCTCTATGACCTTCCCGATGTCTTCCGGGTCGAGCGTCCCGTCTTCGACGATGATTCTGGTAATTATTTTCTCGGCCTCGGTCAGCGTGAGCCCTTTCAGGTTATTGAGCAGCCTGTTGGTATCTTCCCCGGAGAGCCTCACGTCAGCTTTTATTCTGGAGCGGAGGTCGCTCACTACGCGGCCGAGCAGTTGTTTGTATTCGTCCCGTCCGGGGCCGGTCAGCTCGAAGAAGGCGCTCGATTGTTTGACGCTGTCCGGGATTTTAAGGTTCTGCCCGGTTATGACTATAGCGCCGTAGTTCCCGGTGTATGGGGCCGCGGCGTCCTTAAGCATTTCAGAAGCGGTCTTGTCCTCGAGCAGGTCTCCCGCGTCCTTCAGGTGGTATATTGCCTGAAATCCCGCTGCTTCTATGTGTTTCAAAGCCAGCGAGAGGTCCGTGGTTCCGTAGACAGGCCCCTTCGATTCTACGTCCCCGCGGCTGAGTCCCTTCGTCCTGGTCCAGAAGAAATAGGGGATTCTCAGACGGCCGGCCAGCAGCTTGAGCAGGGTTTCCGCCCGCGCTTCTTCAGCGGATTCCATGAATACGATGCTGTAATGGGAGCGAATGAGCAGCTCGAGGTCTCTCAGGTTATCGTTCGATTTATTCATGAGCGGTTCAGTCTGAATTGCATGTTCCGCAGGAGCGGATAATTTATTGAGGCTCCTGATTTCAGCTTAAAGATAGAGCCGGGAAGACTACATATCAAGTAAAATATTAGATGGACTCGAGGGCTTCGGCCCGGTCCTGCGTCGAGGGAATATTGTATAGAAGAATAAGGCTGTTATTGCTCTTGATAATCTTACTATCGGTGCTGGCGTATTATTACCGCAGCGAGCTCGGGGCAGGGTTCGGGTACGCGAGGTCGAGGATGATGCCGGATACGTCCGCAGCCGGCTCCCGGAATGCCGCATATATCATTCCCTGGGCAAAAGTAAAATTGATCCCGTTTGAGTCGGGATTCGAGCTCCCTGTCTATCTTACGAACGCCGGTGACGGCTCGGGAAGAATTTTCGTCGTGGAAAAGGAGGGGCGCATCAAGGTTATTAAGGACGGCGAAACCCTGGAAGAACCCTTTCTCGACATCGTTCATAGAGTGCGCTCAAAGGACGAGCGAGTGCGGTCTTGTGAGCGTCGCCTTCCATCCCCGCTACAAGGAGAACGGCAGGTTCTTCGTAAACTATACGGACCTCGAAGGCGATACAATCGTATCGGAATTTAATGTAAGTTCGGACCCGACCGGGGCGACGGGACAGCGAGAGGATTCTGCTCAATATAAAACAGCCTGCGCCCGAACCACAACGGCGGACAGATCCAGTTCGGCCCTGACGGTTATCTCTATATCGCTATGGGGGACGGCGGATTCTTTGGCGACCCGTCCGGAAACGGCCAGAATATGGACACCCTGCTCGGGAAAATGCTGAGGATAGATGTGGACGGAGGCAGGCCGTACCGGATACCCGCGGATAATCCGTTCAAGGACATATCCGTCGCGCGCCCCGAGATTTGGTCGTACGGGTGGAGAAACCCGTGGCGCTTTTCGTTCGACTCGGAGACGGGGGATATGTACATCGCCGACGTAGGAGAGGGGAAGTGGGAGGAGGTGGATTTTCAGCCCGGGGGCAGCAGGGGAGGGCAAAACTACGGGTGGAACCTCGTCGAGGGCTCCCATAAATTTAAACTCCCCGACGGTTATGATACGAGAGGACTCACGTTCCCCGTCGTCGAATACAGCCACGACGAGGGGTGCTCGGTTACAGGCGGGTACGTGTACAGGGGTAAAAAGTCTCCCGGAATTAACGGCACGTACTTTTTCTCGGACTATTGCAGAGGGCAACTCTGGGGCCTCAGGAAAAGGTCAGCGGATTCCTGGGAATGGGCCGAGTTTCTTAAAACGGGCCTTTCCGTAAGCAGCTTCGGGGAGGACGAGGCCGGAGAGCTTTACATCATCGATTTCGGCAAGGGGGATATATACAGGATTGCGGAAGCAGCGCGGTAATTTTTTTATTTCCTCATCAGAGTTTCCTCACCATGTCCCGGAGCACGTATTTCTGGATCTTCCCGGTCGAGGTCTTCGGCAGCTCCGTGAAGACCACCGTCTTCGGGCATTTGAAATGAGCGAGGCGGCCCCTGCAGAATTCTATTATCTCCTCTTCTTTCGTATCCTGCGCTTCCCGCTTGAGCGTGACGAACGCGCACGGGGTCTCTCCCCACTCGGCGTCCGGGCGGGCCACTACTGCGGCTTCGAGGACCCCGGGGTGCTGATAGAGGACCGACTCGACTTCGAGCGTCGAAATATTCTCGCCGCCCGAAATAATAATATCCTTCGAACGGTCTTTCAGCTCGATATATCCGTCGGGGTGCATCACTCCCAAGTCTCCCGTGTGGAACCACCCTCCGGAAAAAGCCTCCTCTGTCGCGGTGGGGTTCTTGAGATATCCCTTCATCACTATGTTCCCCCTGAAGAGCGCCTCCCCGATTGTCTCCGCGTCTGCCGGGACCGGCTCGCATGTTTCCGGGGTCGCCGATCGTGAGTCCCTCTTCCACCGTATACCTCACCCCCTGACGCGCTTTCATGAGGGACCGCTCTGCGGAGGGGAGCCCGTCCCACTCGCTATGCCATTCGCATATCGCAGCGGGCCCGTATGTCTCGGTGAGGCCGTAGACGTGGGTCACGTCGAAGCCCATCTTCTCGATCTTCTCCAGAACCGCCGCCGGCGGGGCAGCCGCCGCGGTCATGAAATTGACCCTGTGGCCGAATGCGCGCCTGTCCCCGGCATTCGAATTTATTATCATGTTCATAACGACCGGGGCCCCGGAGAGATGCGTAACCCTGTGTTCCGCGATTGAGTTGAAAATCTTACCGCGCATCGAAATGCCTCAGGCATACGGACGTCCCCGCCGAGCGCCGCCATGGACCACGTAAAGCACCATCCGTTGCAGTGGAACATCGGGAGCGTCCAGAGATATACCGGGCATCCGGTCATACCCCAGGCTAATATATTTCCGAGGGCGTTCAGGTAGGCCCCCCTGTGGTGATACACGACGCCCTTGGGGTTGCCCGTCGTGCCCGAGGTGTAGTTGAGGGAGATCGCGTCCCATTCGTCCTCCGGGCCCCGCCATGTAAAATCCGCGTCGCCGGTATTTAAGAATTCTTCGTATGTCGTTCCGCCTATCGGCTCTCCCCGGCGTCCCTCGGGATCGTCTATATCTATGACCAGAATTTTCCGGTCGAGCATGTTGAGCGCCTTCCGAATCACCTCCGAGTATTCCCTGTCGGCGATAAGGGCCTTCGCCTCACCGTGCTCCAGTATGAATGCGATGCTGCCCGGGTCCTGCCTGATGTTGAGCGAGTTGAGCACGCCGCCCGCCGCGGGCACTCCGAAGTGCGCCTCGTAATGGGCCGGTATATTGGGCGCCATTACGGCTACCGTGTCTCCCTTTTCAATCCCCAGCTTAACAAGCGCGGAGGCGAGCCGGCGCGAGCGCTCGCAGGTCTCTTTCCAGGTGTATCGAATATCTCCGTGGATCAGGGACGTCCGCCGGGGAAAGACCGCCGCCGCCCGCTCTATAAACGTCAGGGGCGAGAGCGGCGTATAGTTGGCATCGTTTTTTTCGAGTCCCAGATCGTATTTTCCGCTCATGGGTTTTGTCATCGGTTTTACTCCGCAAGCTGATATACCGGTATATCTTAAAGAATTCCTTGAATTTTTGCTATTGATTTCCGAACCCGCACCCAATACCCTTTGTTCATGGCGAATAAGTATCATAACGAAGACAACGAGCCTTCCCTCTTCAAGCCGCCCAGGGAGGCTGCGCCTCTCGCGGAGAGGATGCGCCCCGCCAGTTTCGAGGAATTCGCCGGCCAGGCCCACCTCGTCGGGCCCGAGGGCGTGATTCGCAAGATGCTCCGGGGCAAGAACATACGCTCCATGATTTTCTGGGGGCCGCCGGGGAGCGGCAAGACCACACTCGCGAGGCTCCTCGCCACAAAGCTCAACGCCGAGTTCATTCAGATCAACGCTATCTCCTCCGGGGTGAAGGAGCTGAGGGAGATAATAGACGGCGCCGAGAAGTCTCTCAGTACCGGAAGAAGGACGGTACTATTTATCGACGAGATACACAGGTTCAATAAATCCCAGCAGGCGGCGCTCCTGAAGAGCGTCGAGAACGGCACGCTCGTCCTTATCGGAGCGACCACGGAGAACCCTTCGTTCGAGGTGATATCCCCGCTCCTCTCACGCTCGAGCGTTTACGTACTGGAATCGTTAGCGAAAGAAGACCTCGAATCGCTCCTCGACAGGGCGCTCAACGAAGACGATATAATCAAGGGTGCGGCGCTCACTCCCGAAGCCAGGGAAGAGCTAATCCTCCAGAGCGGCGGCGACGCCAGGATAATGCTGAACGCGCTCGAGATAGCTATCGATATTACGGGCGGCGACGGCCCGGTCGAGATTACGCGGGACATAGTCCGCGAGGCCTATCAGACTCACCACTACAGGTACGACAGGGGAGGGGAGGAGCATTACAATACGATATCGGCGTTCATCAAGAGCGTGAGGGGGAGCGACCCCGACGCCGCGGTTTATTATCTCGCGAGGATGCTCGAAGCGGGCGAAGACCCCAAGTTCATAGCCCGGAGACTCATCGTACTCGCGTCCGAGGACATAGGGAACGCCGAGCCCTACGCGCTCACGCTCGCGACAGCCGCATTCACGGCCGTCGATTACGTCGGCTTGCCGGAGGCTAGCCTTATACTCGCCCAGGCGGCTACCTACCTCTCGGGCTGTCCCAAGAGCAACGCATCTTATATGGCCATAAACGCCGCCCTCTCCGAGGTGAGGAGGAGACCGGGCGTCGGGATCCCTATGCACCTCCGAAACGCCCCGACGAAGCTCATGAAGGAAATCGGCTACGGCAAGGACTATAAATACTCACACGACTCCGAAGACCATTTCATCGAGCAGAATTTTCTGCCCGAGGAGCTCAAGGAAAAGATCTTCTACGACCCTACCGAGATAGGGCGGGAGGCCAATATTAAAAAGTACCTCGAACAGAAGTGGAAAAAGAGACGTAAGAAGGACGAGTGATTGCTTAATCCCTCCGTGAGAGCCAAATCCCGCTCAACTCGGAAAACTCGAAAAATATCGCCTAGATAACTCCCTCCGATTAACCCGGCACTATTAAATTATTCTTTAAAAAAATCATAGGTGAAAAACGGGGTTATACTTTTAAGATAACAAACCGGAATTCTCCCCGGCCTGTGAGGGCCTTTACCGGCTGTTTTTCATAACCGCGAGGGATAAAGCTGAAGGAGGCTTCCGGTCGAGAAGGAGGATATTATGAACAAGCTGAAGCTTTATTTTCTGTATGCCGTTATCGCGGGCTTTATATATATGCTTCCGCATGAAGCCTTTTCCATCAGTGAGATAGAATTTTACGTGACCAATAACACAGTGAGTGAAAAATGCTTTCAGTGTAACGGTCCGTTTTCGAGACGTACACCCAGAGTGATCGTAGGCTCAAATGGCGGAATGACTTACTTCTATACGGCGGAAATAACCTCATTCAGTCCCTTCGGGACATGGTTTTGCTCTCTATATCCAGCGGAAAGCTGTTCCCTTTTAGGCCCCGAACCGGAGGTAACTACCGGTATCGGAATCCCGGCGGGAACGCCGATGGTGGAGCTGATTATCTCGGAACAACAGGGCTTACCGGTGATCAGCGTGAGCTTCCCGGGTCTCGGGTCTCCTGACGGCAGCGAAGTATCAGTCGCTTCCTTGCTTGGCGATGACCCTCTCACGGGGAAAGAGGACAGGGATACGTTCAGAATCAAGGCTGAGGAAGGGGACCAGGTAACGATCAGGCTCGACGACGACCCCTCGGCCGGCCACATCGGGTCGCATGCTAGGCTCAGGCTGATAAGCGACCGCAGGATCGGGCATTTTGAAGAAGTCGAAAGCGGTGAGCTGCCGCTTGAAATTACGACTACAATCCCCGAGACGGGGGTGTATGAGGTCATAGTCGGGAAGATCGCACAGAGCGACGTGCCGGATAATCTGCTGAGTTTTAGAGGCGGCTATATTTTGAGCCTCGACTCATCGGCGGATGATGTCAGACCTCTCATACCCGGTGAGAATGTGGAGGATTAGGGCGTCCGGCGGAATAATTATTCAGAACGTTCGATAAGCTCGATCTTGTATGAATCCGGGTCTTCGACGAAGGCGATGACGGTCGTCCCGTGCTTCATAGGGCCTGGAGGCCTTACCACTTTCCCCCCTGCGGACTTTATCTTCTCGCAGGCTGCATAAATGTCGTCCACGCCGAAAGCCATGTGGCCGTACGCGTTTCCAAGGTCGTACTTGTCCGTTCCCCAGTTGTGAGTCAGCTCCAGTATTTCGGGTTGGTCCTCTGTCCCGAGGAATACGAGTGTGAACTCCCCTTCGGGGTAGTCCTTCTGTCTGTTGAGCTTGAACCCAAGCACTTCCGTATAGAACTTTATCGATTTCTCGAGGTCCCCGACCCTTATCATCGTATGTAGAAATCGCATTTTTACCTCCGGTGTCTATTACTGCCCGCTAAAAAAGAGAAACTAGCACACGCTATGTATGAAGTCAAAGTTGGTGGAATCGGGAAAAGCGGTTCAATTGTATATACAGAGAAATCATTTACGACATCATGCCGTTTGAAATATATTGCGAGCGTATTTAATTGAAATCAATAAACAATCTTCAATTCTACGATGCATGGTATTCAATAGATAACTGTGTTAAAATACTGTATTAGTTGGATTCTTTTCTTGAGGAGGATGTGGAAATGTCGAAGATCATACATTTTATCGTTGTCATTGCTGTTTTGGTTATTTCCGCCGGCGCAGCCCGGGCGGAGCTCTACGGCTTAGCGAACGAAGAAATTACGCAGATGTCTGAGACGAACACGCCGAGGAGAATCGTCATTGGGGAAAGCAGCCTCTATTTGATCGATCCCGATACGGGCGACGCTACGTTAATAGGGCCGACCGGATTTTTTTTCTGCAATTCTCTCGATTTTCATCCGATCACTAACGTGTTGTACGCCGGCTGTTTCAACGATATTGAAGCCGCGGGCACCGAGCAGGTGCTTGTAACCATAGATCTGCAGACCGGGAAAGGGACCGAAGTTGGGCCTTTTAATGCCAATGGTTCATTGCAGGACTTTTCGTTCAGCAGGGATGGTACATTATATGCGTATTTCCGGGCAAAAGTCAGCAATTTTCTTGCGACTATCGATCTCAATACCGGAGAAGCGAGTGAGATTGGTCCATCGGGGCTTTTCGGTGAGGGTAACGGCATCGGGTTCGATCAGTTTAATGAGCTGTTTCTTGCGCAAACCGACATGATACCGTCCCTTTATTTATTGAATCAGTCATCAGGGCTTGCCAGCCTGGTTACCGGCCTCACGCTCCCCCCGCTCGATGAAGGGTTCACTATCATAAATTCCCTGGATTTAAATCCGGAGACTGATGTCATGTTCGGTTCGCTGGACATCCAGCTTCTCGAGTATGAGCACTATCTGGTAACGATTGACACCTCGACAGGAGAGGTCACGAACGTCGGCGAAACCGTCGAGGGCTTGGAGGCGATAGCCTTTCTCAATCCAAGAGTGTCCAATATCCCGACAATGTCCGAATACGGAATGATCGTATTGGCGGTCGTTCTCATGGCTGGGGCTATATTCGTCCTCAGACGCAGGATCGGCGGAGTCTCCGCTTGAAGTCCTGGCTGTTGGAGAGTTGTGGCGGAGCAAGAGATAAGTTCGCTAAGGCATTTTACTGCAGCTTATAGAATTTAAGATTGCAATTGCATTTATTATTGAGCAAAGAACCTTACAGGTTCTGCATTAAAATACCCTTCGAGGGAGGATGTTGAGATGGCCAAAATTATACATTCAATAGTTGTCCTCGCTGTTCTGTTGATTTTTTCCGGTACGGCTCGTGCGGAGCTCTACGGTGTAGCGCATGAAGAGAATGATATAAAGGCTGAGACGAATACGCCGAGGATAAACGGGTTCGGAGCAAGCAGTCTGTACTCGATCGATCCCGATACGGGCAATGCTGTTCTTATAGGTCCGACGGGATTTTATTTCTGCAGGGGTCTCGATTTTCATCCGGTCACTAACGTTCTATACGCCGCCTGCTTCGATCAGGTTGACCAGCAGGTGCTTATAATAATAGATATTGAGACCGGGGTAGGGACCGAGGTCGCGCCTATTTTTCCCGATGGTATTCTCGATGATATGTCGTTCAGAAGCGACGGGACATTGTTCGCGTCCTTCAGGTCCAAGCCGGGCATCTTTATCGAAACTATAGATACAAATACCGGAGCCTTGAATTTCCTGGGTTTTACGGGTCTTTTCGGTGCGGGGAACGGGATCGGTTTCGATCAGTTTAATGAATTGTTTCTTGCGCAAACCGACATGATACCATCCCTTTATTTATTGAATCAGTCTTCAGGGCTTGCCAGCCTGGTTACTGACCTTACAGTCCCTCCGGTTATCGAAAATGTTCCGGTTTTCAATTCGCTGGATTTAAATCCGGATACCCATGTCATGTTCGCCTCGCTGGATGACGTGAGTTTCTCTTATGATAACTATCTCGTGACGATAGACACCTCGACCGGTGATGTCACGAATATCGGCGAAACCGTCGAGGGTCTAGAGGCGATAGCGTTCCTCAATCCGAGGGTGTCCAACATACCGACAATGTCCGAGTATGGGATGGCTGCCGTTGGTCTCTCGCTGCTCTCGATTGCAATCTTCGCTTTATACCGGCGCAAGAAGGCCGGAGCGGTTTAAGAAACGAACATAGAAACGACATGCCCGCTCCGGCTTTTGAGAGCGGGTGTGCCGGTGTTTGACCCCTTATTCGGTAGCCCGCTTCAATCGGGATTGTCTCCGTTATTCCCGAGTATTTCACTTAAAATCGGAACAAGCCCGGCATGGATCCTCTCGGCGAGTAATTTGTGTCCGGGGTCCGAGAAATGCCACTGGTCGTTGAAGGTGGTTGCGGTCTCATCGCCAAAACAATAGGCGGCGTCGATATAATAAATCTCTCCCGCTTTCGCCATTTCCTCGAGTACCTTTCCAATGTGTTTATAAAGCGGGGTGATGACCTTCTCGTAATCCTTGTTGCTAAGCTCCATTATCCTCTTTTCGAGGTCGGTCTTAAATTTTTTCCCGCCGGGGAACGGCTGTCTGACGATGATTGTCGGTATCCCGTTACGCTCCGCAATCCGGGCCGCCGTTTTCATGTTCAGAATGTAGTCGGAGGCATCCGTTTGTCTCAGCTGCCCTTTGACGGTCAAGTCGTTAAGACCGTTTATGAATACGACTACGTCCGGCTTTGCATCGAGTCCCTTGCGTACAAAGGAGCTTAAATCGGTATTGCTTGTCGAACCGTAAGCGGCGAGCACCGATATCTTCGTGTCGGGGTATTCATTTTTTAGCATACCGTACAGTTGTGAGAAGTAGGTATTCGCTATATCCGAGGCGCCTGCTCCCCAGGCTACGCTTCCGCCGACGATTAATATGTGTGGGTAGGGGTCCTCACTCTTACCCGCGGTCTGTAAACCGTCGTCGTCCAACTCTATAATCCCCGGCACGAGCTTCCTGAAATTGCAATCCGACACGGCGCATTTCAAGGGTGTCACCCCCTCGCCCCGGATTCCCTCCCTCGGCCCTCCGGGGGGCACATTGAGGCCCCTTTCTGTAAAGCTCGATTCCCAGGCAATTTGCCTGAGTTTATATCCGGCCGGGTTACCGTTCGGTTTCAGGTTAGCTATATTTTCAGCGACGGAGAACGAGTCCGGGTCGGGAGTACACCTGTTTGCGAGCTCGATTGCGCCTATGGTTATTAAGACTGCGATCAGTGCGAGTAATAATCTGGGTAAAAGCGGCCGGTAGGGTTTTTTATTATCGTCCATTCTTATCAGAGGGAAACACGTTTAAAAAATCGTCTCGTTCCCGACTAGAATTTTCGCTTCCAGCGTCGCGAGAATTTTTTCTTCCATATTCCTGACCTCGCCCGAAAGCGCGACGAGGCCGCCGTTCAGCTTCGGCTTCTCGTCGAGCTCCATTACCGTCCACTCCATCGTTATGGTGTCGTTTATGAAGACTGGGGCCGTGAATTTTATCGAAGCCTCTACCGTCGATATGTCCGTATCGTGGAACACCTTGCTGTAAACCCCCACAATCAGGCTGAACGTGAGCGCGCCGTGCACTATCCTTTTACCGAACCTCGAGCCCTTCATGTCGGGTTCGTTCGTATGGAGCGCGTTGTAATCGTTGAAAAGACCGGCCGCTTTCACGACATGGGTTTCGGTAACGGTGATCCTTTCGGAGAGCTTGTCTCCGACCTTGAGTTCCTTGAATGCTCTTCCTATCCTGGGCATGTCGTCCTCCTCGAAAACCTATCGCATGGCTATAAAGCATAGCCTACATATTATTCATTGATAGTCATATTGAGGCTATCTAATATGGCTAGATATATTTTCTATCCCTGATTGCTTTGCTTAATGTTATTTCGTCGATATATTCGATATCTCCTCCCATCGGGATGCCGTGGGCTATCCTGCTCACGCCTACGCCCATCGGCTTTACGAGCCGGGAGAGATAGAGCGCCGTGGCCTCCCCCTCGACGCTGGGGTTGGTCGCGATGATAATCTCTTTCGTGCGGCCGCTCTCAAGTCTCCGTAACAGCTCCTTTATCCTGAGGTCTTCGGGCCCGACCCCCTCAATCGGAGATATAACCCCGTGCAGTATATGGTACACCCCCCTGAACTCCCGGCTCCTTTCTATTGCGAGCTGGTCGAGGGGGTCCTCCACGACGCAGATAATGGTATGGTCTCTCTCTTCATCCCTGCACAATCCGCATGGCGATTCAGTCGCGAAATTAAAGCACGTCTCGCATAACACGACCTTCGTCTTGGCGTCGGTGATGGCTTTCGACAGGTTTTCGGCGCTCTCCCGGCTCGATCTGAAAATATGAAACGCGAGCCTGGTCGCGTTCTTTTCGCCTATTCCCGGGAGTTTGGATAGCTCGTTTATGAGCCTGGCAATAGATTCCGGTATGCCTTTCTGGAGCATAAGTTAAATGAGTCCGGGGGGTAATCCCAGCCCCCCTGCCAGTTTTGCAACCTCGTCCTTCATCAATTCCTGTCCCCGGCCGAGGGCCTCGTTTACCGCAGCGGTTATAAGGTCCTGGAGCATCTCTATATCGTCGTCCTTGACTATTTCGGGCTCGATTTTGATGGAAACGACCTCGCCTTTCGCCTTTGCGACGACGGTCACCATCCCTCCGCCAGCCGTTGCATCGACGGTCTTTTCGCCCGCCTCCGCCTGGAGCTTCTCCATCTGTTCTTTCATCTTGTTTGCCTGTTTGAGAAGGTTTTTAATGTTTCCGCCCCCGAATTTCATCTTGTTACTCCTTTTGTTTGGGTTTTACGCTCACGACTCTTCCCCCGAAAATTTCTATCGCTTCCTTAAGCGCGGGGTCGTTCTGGATTTTCTTTTTATTTTCACTCTTATCGTTTTTACCGCCCCCGGTTTCGCCCGCCTCCGCCCGGGTGTCCTCCGCGATTTCTATGCCCATGTCCCGGGAATAGCACTCTTTCAAATATCCCCTGAGCTCCGCCTGGGTTTCGCTTTTCCTGAAATGCGAGGTGTGGAGGGGGTTACCGAATATGACCCTGAACGAGTCTCCCTCGACCGAGATATTCTTCGCCTGCTCGAGCCTGGTGCCCATGATGGCGTTCCTCGATTTAATGAACTTGATCACCGAGCCGAGGTCCCCCGGTTCGGGCTTCGGTTTATTCACTGGCGTCTCCACCCCGCTCGCAGGGGGCGTCGCAGCCGGCTTATCGTCCGCCGCGGTCTGTCTTTTCTGATAATCCCCGCGGGGCTCGTCGAGGCGCGCTCTCGGTTCTTCTCCCGTTTTTATCGAGCCGGAAAGGGATTCGAGCCTCTTTATTATGCTTTCTATCGGAACCGTCCTTTCGAGCGTAGACAGCTTTATAAGGATGAATTCGAGCGCCATCTGCGGGTAAAACGACCTGTGTATGCTTTCCGCCCCTTCGAGCATGAGGTTGAAAAGGGATTCCAGCGTCTCTACGCTCTCGCCCGACGTTATTCCCGCGATCTCGTCCTTATCTTCATCGGAGAGCTCGGTGACTGTTTCCTTTCCGCATGTCTTCAAGAGAAGGGCGTATCTGAATGTCCTCAGCAGGTCCTCGGCGAAGCGCTTGGGATTTATTCCCTTTTCGGTCGCCCTGTTCAGCGTTTCGATGCAGTCTTTAGGGTTCTTATCGAGTATGCCCGCCACCGCGGACCTGAGGAGCGTCCGGTCGAGTACGCCGAGGATCCTTATCGCGTCGTCATGAACGATCTCGCTCCCGAACGTCGCGAGCAGCTGGTCCATGAGGCTTAGCGCGTCCCTCATGCTCCCGTCCGCCTCCTGGGCAACGGTATAGAGGGTTTCCTCAGCCACCTTTATCTTCTCCTTCCCTGTTATCGAAGCGAGGCTCTCCTTTATCTTCTCGACAGGCACCTTCTTGAATTCATACCTCTGACACCTGGAGAGTATCGTCACCGGTATCTTGTGCGCCTCCGTCGTCGCCAGTATGAATAGAACGTGGGGAGGGGGCTCCTCGAGGGTTTTGAGCAGGGCATTGAAGGCGGACTGGGAGAGCATGTGCGCTTCGTCTATTATGTAGATCTTGTATTTCCCGGACGCCGGCAGGTATTTAACGTTTTCTATTATCTCTCTTACGTCGTTTACCCCGGTATGAGACGCGGCGTCGATTTCGATGACGTCGAGTGATTTGCCCTCGGCTATTTCCTTACAGAATCCGCATTCTGAGCAGGGCTCCGGGGTAGGGCCGCTCCGGCAGTTAAGCGCCTTGGCCAGTATCCTGGCGGTCGAGGTCTTCCCGACCCCTCTCGGTCCCGAAAATATAAAGGCGTGGGCTATCTTCCCCGTGGAGACCGCGTTCTTCAGGCTCAGGGTCACGAATTCCTGGCTTACGATATCCTCGAAAGTCTGTGGTCTCCATTTTCTCGCGAGTACAAGGTAGGACATCCGTCACCTTAGAACCAGCTAGTCAGGGTTTCCGCAACGCTCAGGAGGGTTTGTTACCGTTGCTCCCTTCCGGGCCTGGCGGGGTTCACAATCTCCTGCCGTACGGGCCTGACTAACTGGTAAATTTATCGAAACTAATATTGCGTGAAGAACTTTAGCCTATATTATAAAATACCCGAAAGTTAATAGCTATTGAATGAAATAATCACCCCGCCTGAGACGGTCACGGCGATGCTCTATCGTGTTCAAACCTGTACTGGCGGAGAGGGTGGGATTTGAACCCACGAGGGAGCGTTAACCCCCTACACACTTTCCAGGCGTGCACCTTCGGCCGCTCGGTCACCTCTCCGGTTGTATTAATGGAAATCAGCAAGATTTTAACATCTCGGAAAAATTCTTCAAAAGACGGAGGTATCCGGATTTATCGGCGGGATGCTCCCCGCAGGGTTACCCCTCCTGTGGCCGGCTATTGATTGTCCTGTTCTTCCGGATACTGCAGGCCCTCGGAATAAGACTCGTCCGCTGCCTCGGGCTCAGTCGGCGCATCGAGTGCCTGGCCGGGGTCATCGATCGTCCCGGGCTCTACCGTTGCGCAAGCGGTGAGAATAGGCAGTGCAATTAGGGCCGCGATTCCGAAAAGCTTTATCGTATCCGATATTATCTTTTTCATGCTCTTCTTCTTATCTCCCTGATTATTGAGGCTCTCTAAGGGTAAATATATACCAAATTAACAGGGGGCGAGAGGCAATATGCGGCAGTTTATTTGAAAACGGGCCCAAGCAGACGCTTAAGCCCGTTTTCTCTATAATTATTTCGCCTTATACTGGCACTTGCAGATATCCTGCCTTATGTAGGCAATCACGTTCCATATGTCCTGCTCGGAAAGCGTGCCTCCCCACGCGGCCATCATGGGCGAAAGCCCGACCGATGCCCCGCCTTCGCTGATTACCTTATAGAGGTGCTCGTCTGTCTTGGTCGATACGTATGCGGCATCGCTCAGGTTCCTCGGTTTGGGGTCGAGGGCCGCAGCCGCGACACCGTCCCCCTTACCCTCCGCCCCGTGGCATGCGGCGCAGGTAGTCTGGAACGTCTCCTTTCCCTTGGCCGCGTCCCCTTTTTCGGCCGCCGATACGGACGACAGCGAAAACACGGCGCAAGTCACCAAAAAAAGCATCGTGTAGATAAATCTTCTCATTTCAGAACCTCCCGAATTCTGCACACGAGATTAAAGACAATCTATTTTAACTGTAAAATACGGTTTGTATAGACGGGAGTATTGCCTCAGTTATTGCACAATGGGATAATGATAATTGATACTTGAATTAAGGAGGGGTCGATGGAATACGTCCAGTTATCTGTAGATGACGGAATCGCCACGGTTGCGATTAACAGGCCTAAGGTAAACGCGATAAACGAGCAGGTCGTGTCGGAGCTGAGGGATGTCTTCCTGGAATTGGCTCGGGATACGGGAATAAGGGCCGTCATCTTGACCGGGAAGGGAAGCTTCTTTTCATTCGGGTTCGATATCCCCGGGTTCATGGATTATCCCAAGGAAGCGTTTCATAGATTTATCATGAGCTTTTCCGATCTTGTCCAGCGTATTTTCGTATTCCCGAAACCCGTGATCGCCGCTTTGAACGGGCACACTGTCGCAGGCGGCTGCGTCCTTGCCATTGCGTGCGACAGGAGGGTTATGGTCGGGGGGAAAGCGAAGATAGCGCTCAACGAGCTTACTCTCGGCGCTTCAGTATTTACGAGCATTGCGGAGATTCTTAAGTACACAGTCGGTTCGAGGAAGGCTCAGCTGCTCCTGTATACGGGGAAAATGAATTCTGCGGAAGAAGCATTAACCCTCGGCCTTGTTGACAAAGTTGTTTCTGAGGAAGATATCAATGATGCGGCTGTCAGCGCCGCGCGTGAGCTTGCAGGGTGGGATGTATTTGCGTTCGGGAGCGTTAAGAGGCTTCTCAGGAAGGAGGCTCTCGATAGGATCGAAAATCATGAGAAGGGTTCGGTCTCGGCTTTCGTCGACATTTGGTACTCCGAAAATACATGGGAAAAGTTGAAAAAGATCGAAATCCGCAGCTAGAGTGGGTATAACCAACGAATCCTTATAACAAGAGAGCCATGATTAAAAAGTGGAAAATAATAAAGTCCGAACCTCTGTCGTCGAACAGGGTTTTTTCAACCAGAAAGGATACGAGCGTCTCCCCTATAACCGGGGAGGAGCACGAGTTCTTCGTGATAGAGGCCCCGGACTGGGTAAACGTCGTCGCGGTTACGGACGGGGACGAAGTCCTTTTGATAAGGCAGTACAGGCACGGTATCGAGTCCGAGACTATCGAGATTCCGGGCGGCTGTATCGATCCGGCGGAGACCCCGCTCGAAGCCGCCAAGCGGGAGCTCCTCGAAGAAACGGGTTACGTTTCGGACGACTGGTCCTGTATAGGGCAGGTCATCCCGAATCCCGCCATACAGAACAATACCTGCTACACCTTCCTCGCCGGAGGTGCGCGGAAGGAGAGAGAGCCCTGCTTCGATTCGACCGAGTATATCGTTACATACAAAGCGCCGGTCAGGGACATTCCGAAGCTGGTGCGGGAAAAGCGTATTACACATTCGCTAATCGTTTCGGCATTTTACTGGTTTTGTCTCCATGATCGTAAATAATTATGCCGCCTCGCGGCTCAAAGTTTTGAGGGTTAATTCTTAAGAATCAGGTTTAAGTGTTGTTTAGGGTCAGCTTTATATATTAATATTTAACGTTGAGTATTCGTTCCGGCGGGTGTATATTTATATTGAGCATTTGAGGAGGCAGAACATGTCCCGCTCCTTATTCCTGAAATTATACACAGCCGGAATGATAGTGCTATTTACTGCCGGCCCCGCATTCCCTCAGGCGGTCGCGCCAGTTGCGCCTGTTGCGCCAGCTCCCGCACCGGCGCCTGTGCCTGCAGACTTTCCGTCTTATATCGTTACCCCGAGCGAGGATTTAAACCCATTCGATCTTTCCACAATGCAGAAGAGCACGGGGACGAATTACAGAGACGGTACCGGGACACTCGGCACAACCGTCGAGCGTCAGAGCAATATAGAAGTAAATGAAGCGCTCCAAAAGCAAAGACAGGAAAGGATGAAAGCGGCTGAGGAAGCCAGGGCGAAGAATCTTACAGCGCCCGAAAATACAGAGGGCGAAGGCGCTCCGTCTGCGGAAGAGGTCACCTCCGCCGAGCCGCCTCAGCTGGGCGATTCAGCCGGTGATCTGGATACGCCCGGTGTGAGGGGAGGGCTTTTCACCTGGACCGATGAACAGGGAGTGTTTCATGCGACGAACGACATCGGACAAGTACCGATCAAGTATCAGGTCGAGGCGCTCGAGAATTCAAACAACATCGAATTGAATAAAGGCACAAACGAAAAATAAAAGCTGACCGCCCGCTATTTTTTGCTCCTGGCTTTGTTTTCCTTTTCCGTAAGCTCCAAGACTTTTTCTTCCAGGTTCTCAAGCTTGGAGGAAAGCCTTTTTATTTGCCCCTCGAGTATGTAGAGGGAGTCGTTGGTGCTCTCGGTCCGCTTAAGAAGCATTACGCCCAGGCCTACGAGGGGGGCGACTATAAATATAATCTGAAACAGGTACCCGGGTCCGCTATCCGAGCAGCCGCTCAGGAATAACCCCAGATATATTATTGCGGAGAAAATCAGTACGTTTCTCATTTTTCAATCCTCCTTCTGATTTGATTCACACATATTTTACCTGAGTTATCTGCCCGATAGCTTGCCTCACTTCATGTTCTTAAACCTCATGTAATGGATTTTCCTCCCCTCGGCCCTGAATTCCTTTTCGTAGGTCGTTTCCGGGCGCCCGGGTATGTGAAGCATGTAGCCGGGTTCAGGGAAAACGGATTCAAACAGATTTATTTTTCTCATCGTGTACAGGGTGTTTATAACGTACTCACGGTGATCGCTCGCTATCTCCAGGTCCGCTCCCCCTTTCATGATCCCGGAAAGCTTCTTCAGGAATCCGCGGTTGATTATCCTGTGCTTTATATGCCTGTCCTTGGGCCAGGGGTCGGGGAAATTGATATAGGCGGTCGAGAAGGAGTCGGGGCGGAATATTTCCCCGGCAGCGATATCCGCGTCCATGTGAATAAATTTGACGTTCTTCACCCTTTGGCGCCTCGCCCGCTTTACAGCCTTGTTAAACCTTCTCTTTTTTATCTCTATCCCCAGGTAATTCTTCTCCGGGCTGCCGAGCGCATTTTCGATGAGGAAGTCGCCGTCCCCGAACCCGATCTCGAGCAGGCAATCGCTCCCGTTCCCGAACACGGACTTCAGGTCGAGCGGTAAAATGAGGAGGGATATATCGAGAGCCGGATTTATAATCTCCGAATTGTCCATGGCTGCGGTCGTAGAGAACGTCTTGATATAAATGGAGCTATGCTATACGGCATCCCTGATGAGCGATTCGTCGGTTTTAAGCCCGTAGCTGCCGCCTATCTCCGCCATCCGGCCTATAGTTTCCGGGAGGACCATCTCGATCTTCCCGCCGCGGGATTTTTTGTCGAGCTTCATCGTATCGATAATATCCTGTATGTTCATGTATTCGGGCATCGATGTCGGAAGTCCCGCCCTGGTCAGGAGGCGCGTGAGTCTCCCGAGCTCTTCTTCCTTCCACAGCCCCATACCGACTGCGATCTTCCCCTCGGCCGCCATACCGATGGAAATCGCCTCCCCGTGAGTGATTTTGTAGCCGGACAGGTTCTCGACGGCATGACCTATCGTGTGGCCGAAGTTCAGTATCTTCCTCAAGTTCGATTCCCTTTCGTCTTTCTCGACGACCTCTCCCTTTATTTCGCACCCTCTTTTTATTATTCGGGTCAGGGCCCCCTTGTCGTATGAGAATACGCTTTCCATATTCCGCTCGAGGAATAAAAAGAGGTCGTCGTCCTTAATAACGCCGTATTTAATTACCTCGGCGAGGCCTTCCCTTATCTCCTTTTCCTCGAGTGTCAGGAGCGTGTTCACGTCTATGTATACCCTCCACGGCTGATGGAACGCGCCGATAAGGTTTTTACCGTGCGGGGTGTCGACGGCGGTCTTTCCGCCTATCGAGCTGTCGACGCACGCGACGAGCGTGGTCGGGACCTGGACGCAGGGGATGCCGCGCGTGTATGTGGCTGCGACGTATCCCGCTATATCGCCCACCACTCCCCCGCCGAGCGCTACGACGGCGGAGTCCCTGCCGAATTGGTTTTCAAGCATGCGGTCTTCGATCCGGGCTTTCGTCTCCCGGCTCTTCTGCTTTTCTCCCGCGGGGAACGCGATAATGTGTGTCTCCAGTCCCGCCCTTTCGAATTCCTCCAAAAGAGCGTTTCCGTAGAGGCCCTCGACCGTCGAATCGGTGACTATGGCGAATTTATAGGCGAGCCCTGATTCCTTAATCTCCCACGGGACGCGCCTCAGCAAATCCTCGCCGATAAGGATATCGTATGACTTGTCCTCGGTGGTTTTCAGTTTTACCCTTATCTTTTCCATGCCGCCCGCCGTATCTATAATATTATAGATCTATATCCTTTTCACCCCTGAACGAGAATATCCTCACTTTCGGTCCGGCCTCCAGAAGCACGTCGGTCGGCCCCTCTCCGGTGAATATTTCTCCGTCGATTATGTACCCGCTGTTCCGTTCGACCCGGAGAGATCTGACGGCCCTGTTCACGAAATCCCCGTTCTTATCCGACTTGAGACTCCTGTAGAGCCCGAGCGGCAGCGTGTGTCTCTGCTCTTTTATATAGTTTTCCCTCACATAGACCATATTGAAAGACGTGCCCGGTACGGATTCCTCCGCGAAGATATCGAAGCCGAAGACAAATTTTTTCAGGCTCGAGGCGATCATCAGGACGTGGCCGTCGTGAGGCAGTTTCCCGCCGTCCGCGTAGACCGTCGAATCGACGTTCTCGAACGGGCCGCGGCCCCCGTTCGACAAGAGCGTCAGTATAGTCTTTATAGTCATAATGGAGGCTACCTGGATTCCCGCGCCCTGTTTGTAGTAATCGATGAGGAACCTGTAGAGAAACCCGTCTATCCACGAAAACCCGTAATACGGCTCGTCGAGCTTAGAATCCTGTAAGCGGATAAGCCCCCTCTCAATAACGCTTACGGGCGCACCACGCCTCAGTATGTCGTTCAGCTTTCGGCAAATCGCGAACTGGCTCTCCCGGAGACCCGCGTCCGAGCCTATCATATTGATCGTACCGCTCATCAGGGGCAGGATTACCGGCAGCTCGTCTTCGCCGAACAGCTTCAAATAACTGCTCATTACGCTGCATATCGTTCCGTCCCCTCCGCTTATGAGGAGCAGCTTTACCCCTTCCCCACGGAATTCGTCCATGACCCCGGCGATCTCGAGCTTGTTTTTTGTCGTGCGGAGTATCGCCCTTCCGCCGAATATATCTCCGAGCTTCTTGATGACTGCGGCGGTTCGCCTGCTGTTAATCTTTGCCGACGGGTTTAAGATAATGCCTATCTGTTTCATGCCTCGTATTTGACCACCGACCATACCGGGTAGGGCGAGAGCTTTTTCTGACCATCCAGCTCGGTGAGCTCGACGAGGAAGCAGTACCCCGCGATTTCCCCCCCGAGTTTCCGAATGAGGTCCCCGGCCGCTTTTGCGGTGCCCCCTGTCGCCAAAAGGTCGTCGATGAGCACAACCCTGCTCCCGTGATGTATCGCGTCCCTGTGCACCTCGAGCGAGTCCGACCCGTATTCGAGGTCGTATGAGGCGTTTATCGTTACGTACGGCAGCTTTCCGGGCTTCCTCACGATGACGAGCCCCGTATGGAGCTTCATTGCTAGGGCCGACGCGAATATGAACCCCCGCGACTCGATCCCCACGAGGTAATCGATTCCGCTCCCGCCGAGCATTTCCGCCATCCGGTCGATCGCGGCTTCGTATGCCTTCGCGTTCTGGAGGAGCGGCGTGATGTCGTGAAATATAATCCCCTTTTTCGGGAAGTCGGGTATGTCCCTGATGTATTGCTTGAGATCGATCATTTACAATTCTCCTCGTTTCTTAAGGCAGGTAATTAAGCGGATTTACCGGTTTGCCGTCGTTCCTCACTTCGAAGTGGAGGTGGCTGCCCGTCGCATTCCCCGTGGTCCCTACCTCCGCGATTGTCTCTCCCGACCTGACACATGTCCCCGGTTTAACGTCGTTCCCGCTGTTGTGGGCGTAGAGGGTGCTTATCCCCCCGCCGTGCTCTATTACGATTATCCTCCCGTACCCCGAAAACCCCCTCATGCCGTCCGAGCTTATGAAGACGTACCCGTCCGCGGCCGCCCTGATGGGCGTGCCCTCCGGGGCCGGAATGTCTATGCCCCAGTGAAACCTCCTGCCGCGTTTGCCGAATCCCGAGGATATCTTTCCCGGAAGCGGCCAAATGAGGCCTGTGGAAACCACCGCCCCCGGAATTTTAAGCATCGTCCCCGTCGGGATGTCCGTGTAATCCTCTATATTATTTGCCTCGATCAGCTCCTCTACAGTAGTGCCGTACATAACCGACACCCGGTATAGCGTCTCTCCCTCTTCGAGCATATGGTACCTGTAGCCCTCCCTCACGGTCAGCTTCCCCGTCAGGCATTTCTGAATATCCTTTTCACTCACCTTGGGAATGGACGGCGGCGGGGCGCTCTTACCGCAGGCCCCGAGCAGGGCCAGAAACAGTAAGCCCGATAGCCATTTCCACCGCCTCCCTGGGATTGTCTGCCTGTCTAATGTCGGATGATACATCCCAAGTTTTTATCCCTATGACCGGAATTTCCAATCTGAGAGCGAAGGCAATTTCAGATAATGTACCGAAGCTCCCGCCTATTGCAATTAGTGCGTCGCTCGAGCGAACGACTATTATATTCCGTCCGTGTCCCATGCCCGTGACGATGGGTATATCGACGTAAGGGTTAGCCTCGTATTTGAGTTCCCCGGGGATGATTCCCACGGTCAGGCCCCCTTCGGACTTGGCGCCTTTGCAGGCGGCTTCCATGACGCCGCCCATGCCTCCGCATATGAGCGTGCATTTCCTGCGCGCTATCTCCCTTCCGGCCTCAAACGCCGTGACGTACTCCTCTTCGCCTGCCTCCCCGGCCCCTATCACTCCTATTACGATCTCCATATTCGGACAAGATTATATGCTTTTTCCAGTCCCGACTCAAACTGCAAAGCGGCCGCGGCCCGTTTCCCGACACGGGGGCGGTCAGCGGTCCGGTTTAATAAAACTTGATTTTGACCCCGTCATCTTATAACTTTTAAATGAACGGTTAGAATATACGGTTAACTGAAACGGGGGGAATAATGAATATTTTAAGAAATCCTCATGTATTGATAGCACTCTTATGTTTTTTAGCGGTTTCTCATGCTGCGGCTCAGCAGAAGACGGACCTCGCTCCCCTCGGTTTTACTTTCGGCATTTCGGACGATGACGCCGAGGATATAATCGAGTCGAACGGAAAAAGGATCATGGATAACAAGGTCGACTCCAAGAAAATCAGGACCATCGTGATGCAGGGAATAATAGTCACCCTTCCGCTCGACCTGGAGGGCAGGGACGTCAGCACGGGACTCGAATTCTACGACGATAAGCTCCTTTCGTCTTCGCTGATGCTGACCGCAAAAGACCAGTTCGAGGAGTCCCAGCTCCGGGATGAATTCATGAAGTACCTGACGGACAAGTACGGCGAGCCTTCGAGCTCCGACAGCATGCTCTATTTCAAGACCTGGACGTGGAATACGCCCGACGTGAAGCTCGTTTTCCATACGAATCAGAAGAAGAACGCTGTCAAGGTCGAGTATACCTACGAGCCCGTCAACCAGGCCAAGGTCGAGAGCGAGCTCGACAAGCTCCGCGGCACCGAGGCGAAAGACCCGGCCTCGCAGATGTTCCTCGACGGGGATTACAGCAAGCCCACATATTACGATGAGACCGGGCATTAAATTTTTCCGTGAATAGCCGGAATATTTATGGGGGGCCGGATCAATATTCGGTGCAATCCCTGACTTCTTTTAAGTTCTTATGGTCGTTCCTCAGTATTCCGTAGACGTGCGCCCATTCGTGCTTCAGCACGGGCAGTATCCCCCTTCTGTTAAAAGCCTTGTAGCTTACTATTATTAACCCGTAATCGGAGTCGTACTCCCCGTTGCATCTGCCGTGATGGTATTCGCATCTGAAAGTGCCGTTTACGACGGCGATCGTATAACGCCTCGCCTCCTCACCGCGGTCGGTAATATTAAAGCATTCGCTGAATTCGGTGAATTGATAGTCCACGTTCTCCAGTATTTCGTCCTTATTCCCGGGCACGTTTACTTCCATCCCGACCCTGAACCCGTATTCCGGGGTCGTTTCCGAGGGGAGTTTCTTTAGCTCGTCCTTGCTGAGCTCTTCGGGGCTCATGATCTGACCGAAGCGGCCAACGTTGGCGCAGGACGCGGCCGTAAACGTAATCAGGAGCAGAAACAAGGCGCGTATTCCGAATCTCATAGCGTATGTTTATCGGGCATGGGCGTGTTTATCTTAGACATAACGGCACATATATTGTGCCTTATGTTTGGTGTAATATAGAACTTGCACACCGCACGGAAATACTATGGCCGATCCGCCTGGCAAAGAGAACGCGTTTAAAAGGTCCCTCGCGTGGTTCGGGTCTACGCGTTTAGGCGCATGGACTATTATCAACCTGGGCTCCCGTATCGATACGCGGCTTATACGGGCGACAGGCGGGAGGTACAACACCACGTTCGCCTGGCCGTGTCTCCTCCTCACGACGAAGGGGGCCCGGACGGGGAGGCCGAGGACGACGCCCCTCGTCTATGTCAGGGACGGGGATAGCCTCGTGCTCATAGCCTCCAGGGGCGGAAACCCCCGCCACCCGGCGTGGTATCTGAATCTGAGGGCTAATTCCGGAAGTCGAGATACTCCTCGACGGGAAAACCGCGCGGTACGTCGCCAGGGACGCGGAGGGTGAGGAGCGCGAGAGGCTCTGGAAAAAAGCCGTTCGGGGTATATTCGGGTTACGAGAAATACAGGAGAAGGGCAGGGGGGAGAAAGATTCCGGTCGTTGTGCTTGACCCTGCGCCAGAGCTATGAAAATTACAATAAAAAATCAACACCTCACTTCCCCGGCAGGGTCGAAACGAAGTCCACGCACCTGTCGACCCAGACCTTGAGATCTACATCCTCCTTGTAGCCCCCGGGCTCGACATAGACGTACCCCTTCATCGGCTTGCCCGTGAAGTCCATGGGTCTCACGTGGGGCAGGGCCAGGGAGGCTTCGTAGCGGTCGCGTCCCACCCTGGCCATGAGCAGGTCGTTGATAACCCCGCAGCACATATTGCCGTTCAGCATGAAGGCGATACCCCCGAACATCTTCTTCTCGGTGGATTGACCGGTCTTGTTGAAAATTTCCCTTAATCTCGCGGCCAATTTCTCATCGAAAGCCATAATCCGACCTCCATAGAGGGTAATTTCCCTCGTTAGCGTGCTTAATTATACATGGTACTCCGATAATTTTTTCTTCGAAACACCGTTTTAGGATTGCCCGGCGCTGAGCGCGTTCGGTCTTGTTTCCGCCCTGCTCGGCGACGGTGTCTGGGACGTGCTTTCGTGGATAACACTCGCAGTCTCCGTCGCTGTTATAGTCCGTCATGTCTGGTTTGACAATGTGGAGAAATGATTTATCGGCGGTTGTCAGCTCATCATGTTGATCCCGTATTCGGGACCGGGATAGAGCTTAACCGTTCGTAAGGTCGAATCTGATCGGCACCACTACCCAGCTCGACATTGCCCGTCCGTTCTTCTTTCCGGGAATGAATACCCATTTTCTTACGGCGTCGAGCGCGGAATTATCGAGCACTCCGTATCCGGACGATTGTCGTAACTCTATCTTCCCCACGTTTCCACTCTCCAGCACAAAGACATTCAGCACGACGAGCCCTTCGTATCCGTGGCGCTTGGCGATCTTCGGGTAATTCGGCTTGGGGTTCACGCCGTAATCCGGATAGCCGATTTCGGTGCCTCTGCCGGTGCCCTTCGTGTCGAGCCCTGTGCCGCTGTCTCCGATTCCGCTCCCTTTCCCCTTGCCGTCCGGTGAGACGTTATCCGTCTCTACCGCGCTTGCCGAGGGAATCGCGCTCGTTACGGCTGTTTGCTCATTCACGGTGTTATTATCCCGGCTTATTATCTCTTTCTTTTCTGTATTTATTACGGGTTTTTTCTGTGCGGTTTTCTTTACAGTCTTTTTTTCAGGGGCCTTCTCGGTTTTTTTTTCGGGTTCCGGCTCCCTCATCGGCGCGGGCTCGAGGGAGCTCCCTTTCCCCTTTCCCGGATCTTTATACTGCGTCGTTACACCGACCATGAGCGGCCGGGCTAATTCGTCCGGCCTTTCCGGCGTGAGGGTAATAACTGCCGCGACTGACCGCGGCGTGCAGTATTAACGAAAGGATGATGAATATTCCGATCCGCGAAGAGGGCATACGGTATTCTCCGGGTTCAGGGCGCTTCCGATTTTTCGGCGGCGATGGCTATCTCTTTAGCCCCGGCTTCCTTTGCCTGGCTTATCAGCTTTACGGCATCCCCAAGGAGCGCGTCTTTGTCTCCTTCGAGTATGACGACTTTAGTATTGCTTTCGGATAAGGCTTTTTTTAGTTCCTCTTCGAAATTATCTTTCTTCGTCTCTTTCTGGTTTATAAAAGTCTTACCGTCGGTAGTCAGGGTTACCACCACGTTTCTCGCTACTGTTTCGGTTTTGGAGACTTCAGGGAGATTGATGTTCGCCCCTGATTCGATAAGGGCAGAGCTCGTGATCATGAAAATTATCAACAGCACGAGGAATATGTCCGTGAGCGGGGTGATATTGATTTCCGCTACTATATCTTCGTCCGTATTTTCGTCAAATTTCCCGATCGCCATTTCCCGTTCTCCCCTGTTTGTAAGCCTGCACGAATTTAGAGTGGTTGATCCGGAGTTCCGCGTTTATGGCGGCGACCCTTACCTGAAGGTAATTGTAGGCGATGACCGCGATGATGGCTACCACGAGCCCTGCCGCCGTGGCGACGAGCGCTTCCGAGATACCGCCTGCGACTACGGAGAAACCCCCGGTGCCGGCTATGGACATGTTATGGAAGGACTTGATGATGCCGACTACCGTTCCGAAGAGGCCGATAAAAGGGGCGCTGCTGCCTATGGTTCCGAGTATCCAGATGTTCTGCTTCAGGTCCCGGACCTCCTCGTACCTGTTATCTTCCAGCTTCTCGATTACATCTACAGGGTTTGCCGTTTTTTCTTCTACGAGAATAGAGTGATAAAGCCTCGCCTGCACGCTTTTCCTGTGTTTGTTGCAGACTGAAAGAGCCGCGCCGAAGTCACCTCTGGTCAAAGGAGGTACGACGAGACTCGTCAGCTTTCTTGTCGAAGCCGCTATGCCGCTGAATGCGAAGATCCTTTCGCCGAGTATTGCTACCATAAGGATTGAGCAGATGATAAGAGGGTAGGTGGCCAGCCATCCCTGCTGTATCAGCTCGATTAAATTCAAATTCTGCATATTCCGTCACCTCATAATTCCTGTTTCGTTTTGTTGGGGATAGTTCTCTGACAGCATCTCGGTACTGATATAATCATATCCGATACATCCTTTTCCTCAATCGCTTAAGAAGAATGTGTCAAAATATTCTGTTCTTTGACCGGTCCCGGGTGCGCGTGACGCTCGATCCGTGATACTCCGCGAGTAGTTTTTTTCTGGCGGCGAAACCGTGCTCTCCGGACTTGATGCATATATAAGAAGGATACATTATCTCGAAGCGCTCTATCTGATAATGAATATCAATATCGGCAGAATTAAGATACATGAGCATATGTTCGTGTCAAGATTAGTTCTTAAAAGTTTCTGTTGAGCTCGGGTCATTTATTCCCCGAAGTTGTTTGAGAATCTCCAATACCCACTGTCCGAAACTGAACAATCCGGTTCTATTCCTATGGCTCGATATATGTAAAAACGGATTATATCTCGCTCTGAATTCTAGAAATTATGATCCTACCCGGAGCGTTGGCATGCGCGTTGCACTTATACACTCGATATGCGAAAAACGATAAACATCAAGGAGGCCGCATTTGTACTCGGATTATCGGCGACTTTTGTCGTAGTCGCGTTGCTGGCATTCTCCTTTCTGATGATCACGTTGATTCTCGTAGTGCTGGGCTTCACGGGAATTGGAGGCACTGCGGCTGCGATAGCAAAAATTCTATTGCTGGTTTTCTTCGTGCTTCTTGTAATTTCTCTGATCCTCGGACGACGGGGAGTAGAGTAATAGATAACCATCTAACCCATAGAAAATGGGAGGTGATTTAGATGAACTGGGACCAGGTACAAGGTAACTGGAAGCAGCTTAAGGGGAGGGCGAAGGAAAAATGGGGAAGGCTGACTGACGACGATCTTGACGTGATAAACGGCAAGCGCGATCAGCTCGTAGGTAAGCTACAGGAGAGATACGGGTTCTCAAAGGTGCAGGCTGAGAAGGCCGCTGAAGATTGGTCAAGGAACCATTAACATGGTCTATAACTTATTTTCCGAACCTATTTACCCCATACCTCTGGCCGCCCTTCTACCCGCACATCCGGGGGTAGGGCGGTCTTCTTTCACCGGGAGCATATAAGATCTCCTCTCGCCGTCTTAACTCCGGAAGTTGAATCATCTGTAATTCTCATTTTCGTATAAGGAGGTAATTAATATGTTGAGCTGGGCTCTAGTCTTTCTTGATTGTAGCTATTATAGCGGCCGTACTCGGGTTTACCGGTATTGCGGGAGCGGCGGCTGGTATTGCAAAGATACTGTTCGTTATATTCCTCGTCATTTTTATAGTATCGATTATATTCGGCAGACGGGCTGTCTAGGGCAAGTCGCCGGAATAGTCCGGGGGCGCCGGACGTCAATAGGGCCTGAGGAACGTTATGCGCCCGAATTAATCCTTGCAGAAAAATAGCCCGCCGCGTTTGCAAATTGGGACAGTGCTATTAATAAAGAGAGCAAGGGTTTATAACGGTATGAAGTTCTCCAGGGATATAGCAGCAATCCGGTGTAAAATTGCATGGGTTCAATCTTCATTGCCTTCAGGCTGCGGCTGGCCCGTATTTTATGGAAATTATGCGCACCCTGGCCGTAATTAAAATGCTGCCTGAAGAAATTGCCTAATGTAAGCGGGTGGGCGTGGCGCACGATTGCTTCAGGGGCGTATAACGTCTTGAATCCTTTATAGAGATACCTGTCGCAGAATTCCCTGTCCTCGGCGGCGGCGAGTGGAAAGGTTATATCGAATCCCCCAACCTTGAGGAATTGCTCTTTTGATATCGCCATATTGTTTGAGGCGATAAACCTCGCATCCTCTCTATTATAGTACGAATAGAGAAAATCAGCGATAAGCTGGCTCGCCGTAGAATAGGAATTGTCCGGCAAATCGTTGACTGTCCGTCCCGCGACTAATAATTCCGGATTCGGATTCAATGCCTCTTCCAATCTTGTGAGCCAGTGCTGCGTGGGTTTACAGTCATCGTCGGTAAACGCGAGATACTTGGCGTGCGATCCCTCGGCGCCCCGGTTTCGCGCGGTCGCGGGCCCCGCATTATCCTGCCTGAGAAGCCTTACGTTGATTCTTTTCTGAAACGCCCTGACGATTTCTTCGAGGGAGGTCTTGCTGCCGTCGTCGACAACGATGACCTCGAAGCCGTCCCTGGGGTATGCGAGCTCGGCTACCGTATCCAGGCACTCTTTGAGCTGCTTCGGACGTCCGTATGTGGGAATGATGATTGAAAAACGCGGTTTTAGCTCCGTCATAATATTATATTATAGCCATTATAGCCCCTTCCGGGCCGGATTATCTTTCTTGCCGGAGGGATCGTCCCGCCATTATAATAAATCCGCTCTGAAAAAGCAGAAACGTAAATATCCCGATCGTGTTTATCTCTCGATCCATGACAGTATGTATTCACACCACCCGGGATGCTGCCATGTCTGTCCTTTAAAATAAAGGGACGCCGGGTCAAATATCGAGCTTATGTCCCGTCATAACGGCGGGGATGGGCTCGCCCAAAAGTGACAGAAAAGTCGGGGCGATGTCCAGAACCTCTATGTCGTCGATTTTTCCGCATTTTTTTACGGAAGGTCCGGACAACGCGAAGAATCCGTGAGAGGAATGGTCGCTTCTCCTGAAGAACTCGGGTTTTTTCTGTCTCAATTCCGCATCCGGATGACGAACCAGTTCCATGAAGCTTCCGGGCTTCCATTCGACAAAAATGTCCGGGAGATATTCGTGCGGAGCGCAATTAAAAATCTCTACGGTTTTGTTGACGGAGACGACGGCGGGTTTTCCTGTTGCAGGGTCGATCAACTTATGCAGCTCACGCACGATTCTGTCGACGATGGCATGATATTCACTGCCGGGTTCGACGATTCCATGAGGCTCTCGTCCCTTGAGGTTAACGCGTATGAAGCTGGTATATGAGACAGGCAGTCGAAAAAGCCGTAGTCCGGCCCCAATCCGTACCCTTCCTGAAGATGTCGGAAACCAGTTGCTCCCTTTTTTCCCGGGACATGCGCTTGCTGAGCGCAATCCGTACTGATTCGGGAAGGAGTCTGCGCGCTATGTCTATAGGACTGAAGGAGCTGGAGCTTCTCTCGGGCGACGCCTGATAGCCGAATTGCCTGCAAAAGGCTTCTCCCAGGGCCGCGTTTGGAAAATCGTCTTCCATGCCGACTGAAGACACGATCGAGATATTAGGGTTGTCTAATTGTTTGAGTATCAGCCCGATTTCGGTGTCGATCGCCTTATATATGTCTCTGATGGCATTTGTCAGCTCGCAATCCTCTTCGCCGATGTCTCTGTTTTTCGGATGGTATTTCCAGAACTGGTGGTTTGCCGCGTGTGACTCGGCGAAGATCATGAAAGAGAGATCGAATTTGTCTCGATTGATGAGATAACGGCACATCTCGCCTTTTATCCCGACATTTATTAATAATTTCCTGTATATTTCTACGTCTTCTTCGAAAGTGCTGTGATGGTTCTCCACGGTTAAGAGCTTCTGTCCGTATTCCTTACTTATCTCATCCATTACTGACGGCGGCTCGGATGCGGTAACAAAATGGTACGGGTCCCAATTATGGTGAGTCGCCCAGTTTGCGACCTGGATTCCCGCAAGCCCTTTATAAAGATGTGTGTCGGCTGCATCGATAACAAGGGTTTTTTTATTCCTTCCGATTAAATGTGACCAGAGGGGAGGTGCGTCTATATCGAGCCCAGTTACTGATTTTAGATCGTATGTCCCGGGTACGAGCTGCCTGAAGTAGTAGTAACCGTGCCGGCCCCGCGAAATACCGCTTAAAAGCGAGATCCATACCCCGTGCTCCGTAACAAGCTCCGGCCCCGCTGTCCTGCCCCATAGGCCGGATTTCATGACGGAGGAAATGTTCGGCAGATGACCCTGATCGACCCACTCTTCTATAAATACCGGATCACCCGGCGTCGATGCCTATGATAACCAGTGGTGGGCGTTCTTTATCGGGCGTCATTTTGTAGGAATCAATTATAAATGGTTTTAATACTCTTTCAATTTGGGAGCGGCCCGCGATGGTATATCAGGTCATGGATCAGTGCTGACAAACACCGCTGTTGTCGGACGGGACGGGTCTGAAGGACAGGAGCTTCCGGAGGAAGTAATTCTCCGGCTCGAAGAGCGCGGGATCGTCGCCGGTGTCTGATACCTTTTTATCAGAGCCTTTCCTGACATATTCGAGCTTGTTTTCATCAGATTCGGGTCTAACATTCATGCTCATATAGCGTCTGAGCTCGAAATATGGAATTAAATACCCTTTCTCATGAAAGGCGCTGAGACGGGGGTCGGTGGAATACTTTATTTCAACCAGGTCGTTCTGAAAATCAGCCAGGTAATAAGGGCGCCGGATAATCAAATGATTTGTATACCCCCCTTCGGTACGCAGGTTGCTGAACATGGACCACGCGGTCTGCGTTTTGAGGCCGAGATAGGGGCTTACGCCGTTCATAGCGATGATGAGCGGGAACAGCATTAATATTTTATAGCCGGGAATGAAATATCGGCTCGTCCCATAGTGTAAGGGTTTCCCCTTTCGAAGCGTAATCAGGAATACGGTAATCAGAGCGCTGCCGAATAACCCCCAGAGTGCGAGGAAGACGTAATAAAGCCTCGGTTTCCTGAGCGTCCAAACCTCCATCGGATCTATGAACGGCTGTACGCTCGGATAATTTAGTTTTGTGTAAATTAAAAGAGCCAAACAGGCAGCGCCTGTCACTATCAAAACCGGCGTTTTCACTTTGCCGATCAATCCTGTATCGATGGAGTATTTATATAATTCCCGTATCCTCGAGCCGTTCCACAGCTCCCGGAGTCTTTCCGAAGTATTGTCGGGTGTAAATAGAAAAAGCATCGCATATGTGACCGCCGAAAAGTTGTAGTATTCAAATATTCCCAGGATAAAATGGAAGAATAGCGCGATGATTATTCCGGCTGTACGCAGCCTGCTCGTCAGGAGAAAGAGAGGTATCGCGCTTTCCACGGCCAATATTCCGTATATGGGCAATATTTCCGAGACGAGGGGTGATTGAAGGAATCCCGGATGATTGAACCATGATAAGAAGATTTTGGCGCTGCAGCTGACGGACGGATCCAACCAGCCCGTATTGAGTTTGTGAAAGAGACTGAAGAAGTAGAGTAAAACGAGTTCGAGCCTGAGGGCGGGAGCGAACGTATTAAACAATCTGGACCTGTCGATACCTGTATTCCTGGCTGAGATAATAAGGATCAGTGCTGATACCAGAATAGTAAGGTTAACGACTGACGCGAACAGCCAGTGGTTTGGAATCCACGGCATTTTTTCAAAGGCATCGATGAGCTGGAGTATGATTAATATATAAAACCTGTACGCGGAGGAGGGTTTCAAAATAACTGATAAGGCCGAGACGCCGAGCGCGAAAGAAACCGGGGAATGAAGCCAGATGTTCCATTTCCCGAGGTGAAAAATTACGGCAGCTGCCCATAGGAATGAAAATATAGTGAATCTATCGTCTGATAATGATTCTTCTCGCGTCGTCTTGATCCTGCCGATATTCATATATATAAACGACCCGGTTCCTTCATTCGGTATATCTCATGAGAGAATGAATCCCGGCCGGTAAATATGCTTTCATGCAGCTCTCACTAAAAGTCTCTCATAAATGTCGAGCAGCTTGCCGAGAAACAACTCTTCGCTGAATCTCGATTCCGAGATGCTGCGTCCTGCTCTGCCGAGGGTTTCAGAAAGATTCCTGTCACTCAGAAGCAGGAGTAACTTTTCCGCGAGCGCATCCACGTCTCCCGGAGGCACAAGGAAACCGCTCTTTCCGTTTTCGATAATTTCTCTCGGTCCCCCCGAGTCGCTCGCTACTACCGCCGTCCCTCTCATCATGGCCTCGACAACCGTTATGCCGAAAGGCTCCGCCCAGACGGAGGGCACTGCCTGCACCCACGCGCGGCCGAGGATGTTATCAAGCTCTGTATGAGACAGGTGGCCGTGAAAGGGTGGCTTGGAAGCTATAAATCCAAATCACTGAATCAGAGCTTTAATTCGTTCACTTTCCGGTCCATCCCCGGCAATCAGGAGTCTTGCTGACGGCAGCTTCTCGTTTATCTTCGCGAATGCGCGAAGCAGTATGTCGACGCCTTTTTCCCTAACGAGACGCCCTGCGTATACGACGGTCGGGACCTCCAATAATGAAGGGCTTGCCGGCCTTCCGGGTATGCCGTAGTGAAGCACTTCCACTCCGTCGATACCGTTCAGTAATAACGTGTCCCTCACGGATTCACTGTTGGCTAGTATCGTATTGAATGCGCTTCGCCATTGTCTGAATAGTCTCAATTGGATCATGAGAGGGACCCAGTCCCTCATCGGCAGGCATCTGTTCCGTGTAACAAGAGACGCCCGCACTTACCGTGCAGATGTTTCCATCCGGAAGAAATTTCGTCCCCGTGGGACAGACCGGGCGGTACCATGCTACGTGATAAAGTGAGGGTATATTTTTCAAGAGCGGCAGGATAAGCGGCGACAGCTGGGTCAGAAATAATTTGACATGGATGATATCGGGTCTGAACTCTCTTATGACATTCCTCAGCCTGAAATATGCCCACGGATTCAAAGTCTGAAGCAATGTACGAAACGACGAGACGGTGCCCAGGCATTTGTAATCCGCTTCATGGCGTAGATTTCCGTCAATTACGCTGCTCGTAAAGAGTCTGGCATCGTGTCCCCTCTCCCGGAGCAGCTGACGGAGCCTCAACATCTGTATCTCGGCGCCGCCCTGGGGAATCCCATAATCGTTAATAAGCAAGATTTTCATCGTTAAAAAATCCGTTAAACTCCATTTCATAGATTCGATACATGTTTTATATCCTGCTCGGTGAGGTATTTGAATCTGTCGAACTCGAAGCTGTTTATTTTCCGCTGTGTGTTTCCGAAACCTATCAAATACCCCAGTATTTTTCCTATGAAATGAGCTGCGAGTCCTGTCACGATGATCGGCAGGGCGGCCGGTATGAGCTGGTTCCATTGTCCGGCGCGCCGGATACTTTGTAAGGTGCCCTGAAAATGTCTCAGGATTATCAGAGGCTCGAGGAGAGAGTGGAGAATCCGCTTAGATAATGACCATCTTTTATACTGGGCGAGAGCGGCCGTGTATAGCTGACCGTTATAGAACAAATCGGACAAGATAGATGATGTTTTTGACACATTTACATGGTTAGTCCTGGCTTTATTCTCCATGTAGAGGCGGTAGCCCCGCGCCCGGAGGTCCATGTGCATAATATTGGTTCTGATCAGCATGAACCTAAGTTCATCGCCGTAATCCAGTAATATCGAACGTTTGTAGGAGGTATTGTGTCCCGGAAGGTCGTTAATTTCCCCCGACTCGACGGGCTCGGTATAGCGTCCGTATGTCATGTAGAGTTGCGCCCAGCTGTTCACACTATCAGGGTTGACGTTTTTGATAACGCAGCCTACGGCCGCCCAGGGTCCCTTATGCGCCTCAATTATCGCTTCCGCCCATTCCGGCTCGGGAAATGCATGGTTTTCCCCGAAAACCACGATAGGCGCGCTGCACCTGCGCACAGCGGTCACCCATGCATCGTATAGCTCAGTGTCGATATCTGCCTCGATCAGGGTTGCGCTGTAAAAGTCCTTGAACTCGTCTTCGATCGCGACTGACCACTCTAGTGCCGGAGATATGATAATAATTTCGAGACTTTCTCTTACGGTCTGTCTTTTCAGATATTTGATAGTCGTACGGATTGATTCATATCCCGGGCCGGTTGTGATGATTACCGACATCAGCGGGGGTTGATCATTTTTCATGACGGGCCTCTGTCTGTTTAATCATTATTGAGTATATGTGTCCAATAACTCAAGACCTTATCTTGAGTAGCCTCATAATATAACCACATGACCCGTCCTCGCGGATTCTTCAGCTGCTTCCAACACCGCGAGGCATTTGTACCCGTCAATAAGGTCCGGTCCCGCTTTTTCGACCCCCCTCACGGCCGAGGCAAAGCGGCCGAGCGCAATTTCAAATGAGGGTTCTCTGCCCGGGGCAAATAACTTGTCCCTGATATTGGGGCTGCGAAGGAAAGACCGAATGCTGTTTTTCATACGCGCCGGCATACCCTGCCTTCGGGACTCCGGGGTTATAATTTCGACATTCAGTGAATTGTACCTGTCGGCAAAGAGACTGCCCCGGGTACCCAGAACCTCTATCTGGTCCTGATCTGCCGAGCTTATGGAGAAGTAGGATTCAACCGCAATGTCGTCCGATGTTTTATATTCAAGTATCGCGATATCGTCCTCGGTCGTATGCGATCTTATCCGGGCGGAAATCTGTGTAACCTCGTTTCCGAGTAGATACCGCATGAGGTCTACGTGGTGCGACGCTAGGTCCAGAAGCGCCCCGCCTCCGGTGCTGCGGCTCTTTTTCCATTCCGGCAAAGACCTGCCCGACGATGTAAAAACAGTCCGCACACAGATCACATCTCCGACCGCGCCCGCTTCTATATGCCCCTTGAGCGATGTGTACAGCGGGTTGAAACGCAGGTTAAATCCCATCATGCCCGCACGATCGCTCTCATTCCATGCCCTGATTACCTCACCTGACTGGGTTAGGTTGATCGCAATCGGTTTTTCGAGGTAGACGTGCTTTCCGTTCTCGAAAGATGCGATAGCGGCTTCCGAGTGGATGTGGTTAGGCAGGCAGATGATTACAGCAGTGAGGTCAGCTTCCCGCAGCAGGTCATGATAGTCGGAGAACTGCGCCGCGTGAGGCGCCGATCTCCCGGCTTTTTCTCTATTCACTGCGTCCGATTCGGCGATCGCGGCAAGTCGCAGCCCCGGTAACTTTTTAAGTATATTAAGGTATACCAGGCTTGCTATACGTCCACACCCAATGAGGCCGACATTAATATCCTGCATTTTCTATTTCAGCTTTCCCGGCTAGTTGAAATTACGTCCGTTATTCTCGCCGCAGCTCGATTTCATACTACCTTAGTCTGGGTTTATTGAACAGGCGTGCCGGGTTGTGACTAATACAATATCGGGTGTCAAAAATGGAGCCGACGCCCAGACTTGAACTGGGGACCTGCTCATTACGAGTGAGCTGCTCTACCACTGAGCTACGTCGGCTTATTGGCAAGTTCGAATAGGAACAACTATACGTTTATTTCTTCAGAAACGGGATTATATCATGATATATGAATCCTATCCACTGTCCCCGAAAACATATATTTCGGCTCCGTCACCGCCCTTGAGTACCTGCCGAATAACGATGCGAGACCCATCCCCGAACCAGTCATGTCGATATATTATGCACTCTTTATAATTACTTAGTCGCATCCGGCCCTGATAACCGATATTTATTTGTCTCTATGTTTGAAACTCAAGGCATTGCTTATAGTTCCCGAGACCCAGCAGGAGAATGCAACGGCGAGCAGACCTAGAAGGGATATGGTTTTCCACCAAGAGTACCCTCTGCCGCGAGCGGTCTTGCGGAATACTTGGAACCTTTCCCAATTGGTTAGCGGTCTGGCATTTACTACTTGACTGTATTCACGGCTGCTCCTTCCATAGATGAATAGTTTTCGGAAAAATCTACCAGGGCTATCGATTTCCATATGGCGGACCCGGATATCGGGGGAATAGCGAACGATATCACACGAATATCTGTCCACGCATCTGCGAATGAAGATAACGTCCGATCCCCTGGCTCTTTCGAGGAACGGTCCCGCCTCATCGAACAGCCCCCTTCGGACTGCCATATTTCGGGTATATCCGTAGTATAATTCCTTTATCCCGCTCGTGAATATGTAGTTGTTTTTTTCATTCTCATAGTCCTCCAGCATCGAGAGCAGGAACGACTCCCTGGCCGTTTGATATTTCCCAATGACGATGCCCGTATCGGGATTGGCCATTGCCGATTCAATCTTATTCAGCCAGTCGGCGGACGGGACGCAATCCGAATCCGTAAAGGCGATTATCTCGCCGTTGGCAACTTGCAGTCCCCTGTTGCGTGCTGTATACGAGCCGCGCTTTCTTTCGGAGATTAATTTAATGCGGGGATGCCGCCTTATTATATCTGCCGAGGAGTCGGTCGAGTTGTTGTTGATGAATATTATCTCGTAACGCTCAGTGGGATATTCCTGGTTTAGCAGGCTTTCGATGCATTGTCCGATATATCGCTCTGTATTATAAAAGGGCACTATTACGGAAATATTTATCATATCATCGCCATCCATGCGTCTGGATATGAACATAGAGAAGACGGCTAACTGTTCCCGCCGCGTCCTTGTCGAAGACAGCATTTTACAAAGCTTGCCGAATCTAACACTCAGGCGTCCTGACATGAAACAGACCATACCTGCAAAGACCAATACAATTAGATAGATGGATTCAGCAATATTATATCTCTGTCTCTTAATAGACGCCTGGATTATCTCATATCGCTCGGGAATAGTCATTTTCCTGTGAGTCTTCTTTCTTATATTATAATTTTGTTCGAGGCTCTTTCCATATATAAACCTCTTACCAAGGTAATCCCGCAATTTTGTAATTTCCAGATGTCGTATAGCGGCATCAGGCGCGTAACGTATAATTTCAGACGAGTATTCCTCGATTGCGCGGTTCACGAAAATGCTGTCGGCTCCCCTCATAACCTCTAAAAACGGTCCGCACCGGTCAAATACATCCCTTCTGACAGCCATGTTATTTGTGTATCCGTAATAGAGTCCCTTCAATTTTCCCGAAAATGTGTTGAAAGCTCTTTCGGACTCATAAGCTTCGAGCAGCAAGAGCCCCCTAGATTCCGTGGTATAGAGACGGCCGCCCTGAATGATACCCACACTTGGCGAGTCGAGGGACGCTGATATCCTGTCCAGCCACTCAGGCACCGGTATGCAGTCCGAGTCTGTAAATGCGATAAGACTTCCTTTTGATTCGGCTACACCCCGGTTGCGCGCGGCATACGATCCCTGTTTTTTTTCCGAAAGCAATTTTATCCGAGGGTATTTCATAATCACTTTTATGGAATTGTCTGTCGAATTGTTATCGACCATTATTATTTCGTATCTCGAAGACGGGTAGGATTGTGAGAGGAGAGCCGATATGCAGCTTTCCAGATGTTTAGCTGAATTATACAGGGGGACAACAACGGAAATGCATGGCTTATCCATTTCATTCTTGCCGTCGTGTGAGCCGAGATTATCCATACTCATCATATAATGTTACAGTGGGCCTTTATGCCTATAAAGATCTGAGGCGTTAAACCTTAATTTAAACTAACTGTAATAATAGCAGCAACTTGCTATAAAACCTGAAACCCAAGCCCGGAACTCTTCCACTAGCTGAATCTGTTTCTCGTTTACGGGCGCATGATGTGTTTCAAAGTAATTATAACGACCTAAGTCCGGTTATTTGGTTTCAATGCACCGAATGCGGCATAGTATATGAGACAAAGGAAAGCGAAACCACCTAAACCCAGGTAAATCGGAAGCTCCATATCACGTTCGATGCCGGTTATCCGGGCTGCCTTATTAACCCAGTCCGGTCTTAACATCATAAATATCCCAAGGGTTCCGACCGCTCGTATGACGGGACTAACGCGGTCCCACGATACCCAAAAAAGATACACGATCATAAACTGCGTGAAGTATATTCCCATTAGTATTTGTATGCCGAGTTGTATTGAAGCCATGACCGGGACTATGATCCAGCGGGCTTTACGGCTAAACAACGCCAACGGAAAACAGGTCTCGAAAATTATCGTGCTCGCAGCAAGCATTCGGCAAAACCAGCCGTATTGAGCTATAAAAACCCCCCACGATGTTAACGGCGAATTTCTGTAATCAAATTGCAACAATAATATTGACATATTATTTGACATAACCCATTCTATGCCGGTTTTTATGATCTTCGACGCACCTGCAGCGAAGAAAATAAGCGCCATTACAAGCCATATAACTCGTATCGGCCATGTGTACTCGCCACTCATAATTGGTTGATTTGGTGATTGTAAATTTCTGTTACGAAGCCTCAAGAGAAGACGATCGACGGACAAACTATCACTGCAGCGAGATAATGCCATTATTCCGAGTACAAATACCAAAATCGCATCTTCGTGACTTGTCCTGCCGAAGTTGTGCGGTAATCCCAGTAGATATATTCCGAGAACGAAAGAGATGATAGTGCTCGGACGCGTAAACAAGCCGATACAGCTCAATCCGAGAGCCGCCTTCCATATAAATTGAATGATTGCGAGTTGGTCTTCGGACAACACGAACAGATGAAAGTGTTTAAAAAGCCAGATGGGTTTCCAGAAAAATTTATCAACTTCAGCCCAGTCGCTGAAATCGATCTGCAGGTAAAACAACAACATCGAACCAAAGAATAGTATTCTACAGAAGCTGAGGTTAAAAGGTGTCGCGGCTTCGAACCAGAAGTGCCTCCAATGTTCTCTTAGAAATAATATCCAGCGACTCATTCTTTCCGGGGCTCCCTGACTTCAAGGATTAGCTCCCGAAGGTCCGGTCGTTCTACACCGTGTGTCAAAGGGTCGAGCTTCCATTGGTATCTGTAGAGCCTGATTCCTTGGAGTTCCGGCCCACCGTGTTCGCCCGCAATGCGCAATAGCTCGTACCGGGTTAGAATATGGTGAAGGGCCTCCTCTAAATACTGCTCATAACTTACGTTATCGGGCTTTCTCTTCATTGATAATGCCATTTGTATGTTTAAATCGCTTAAGGGCTGAATATACTGAGGGTCTGTGAGAGGTATTTCACGGGACGAGTCGATATCTGTTAGACCGAATAACTTCAGCCAGCTTAAGGAATAATCCCGTCTGACCGAAGAAAACATTGAATATGGGGAAAATGGCCAGTGTTCCCGTTGGGTGATGATATCAAAGAGTGAGCCGCCGATAATTATAAATATGACTGCATATACAAGGAACTCCCTCCTCTTCTCCAATCCAACTTCAGAGCCGTCGGTCATTTTTTTGCCGCTCCGTCTTCCATCTCCTGTGCTAGCTGTGCCGGAAGATCGATACCCAGTTTTTCCCGGAGTATTATATCAAACTCCCGGTTGAATAGTCCAAAGTATGAATCCTTGTGTTCGCGTGCTTCCCAGAAGTTGTGCCAGTGATATGCGAACGCTCCGGGGAAGAAATCGCGGTACGAACGAACGGCCGGATTCTGCTTGAACCGCCAGCCAAACTTGCGAAAAAAGCCTTCGAACCGGTCGAATGGAGCATCGTTATAATTGTCTCTGCGGTCGTGATGAGACCAAAGCGGGTCAAAGAACGTGCATGGCAGAACCAGGAGGTCGAGGTTGACGTTATCTTCAAATCGAAGCACGTTCATCGGGCGGCAACTATTGACTTCGCCGCATTTAAACAGCAGTGCGCGGGCTGTTTCACTATACTGACTGAGCCTGAGGACGGCGCTGTTGCCATACGGCAAGTGAGCAGACCAGCGATAGCAAAATTCATCGTTGAGATGCTCGCTGCGGAGCAGCGCACTCATATCTCGGAGAAACATCGTGTCAATATCGACATAGGTGCCGCCGTGCTTGTAGAGCGCAACGTGGCGAAGGAAGTCAGACCGTTGAGTTGGCGCTACTCTTGTGAAGAGCTCGGTTTTTTCCGCCAATGGAGTGTCCCGGGCCTCGGCATCCGGATCGAAATGCTTCACGCTAATGAAGCTCAGGAAAGGTTTGAGGTGGGCATTGTTTTCATAGCCGGCATAGCCGTTCTCAGAGTCGAGCCACAGCCACAGTTCTGAATTGTTGAGGTCCTGCGTTGCCAGGAAGGACTTGACCGCGAAAGCCTGTTTCGATGAAAACGCGCCGTGCCAGTACATGTGATACCGTTCGACTGTTTGCAACCCGGCTTTCGTGGTTTCGGCATTGAGCTCGCGCAGGTATTGCAGGCAGTATTCGGTGCGGGAATAGAGCCGCTCGTCCGGTAAGAATTTCACTGGGGTTCTCCGTTGTTGAATAGCCGACTTTTGCCGGCACCGCTTAATATCTCGGCAAGCATATTATCTCCACCTGTCCATAAAGGCATCCTCACTGTACTTCTCCTCTGAAACTGCACGCGTTCTAATGCTTCTCTCCCTGTGCCAGCTCTCGGGCTTCTCAGACACTTCAACTATTACCCTCTCAATCTCCTCAAGGCTGTCGTCTGCAAAAGTTATACCGAACTCCTCCGTATCGATCCCCGACTCTTTCGTGACCAGCGGGATTAGACCCGAGTACATGCACTGAACCACGGAACCTGACTGGCCTTCTGAGCAGGAAGGGAGTATGACAAAGGCACATTTCCTTACCAGTTCATTGTATTCGGAGCCATTGACCATTACCCATCCCATCGGGTGTATGTTTGGGGTCTCGTACAGCTCTTGGTGATAGCACGCACAGAAATCTCCCTCCTTTTCATAGTCGCTGCAGATGTAAAGGTGTAGGTCAGGATGCTTCGGGAATATTTCCAGAAGCAGGTCCAACCCCTTCTGCATCTGGCTACTGCTTGTAAAGAAGAGGAAATTCATACGGGCTGTAGAGAAATCCTTTGAGTCGAGAATGAATTCCGTTTCCTTAAACCCGTAGTTATCAAATGGATAAACCGGAACGTTAAATGCCTCTCTCCACGAATTCATTATGAACTCGTTTCCAAAACCTACGATTGCATCTGATCTTTCAACGTAAGGCATCACTTCTGCGTAAACTCGCCTCAATCGTACCCGGTATCCCAGTCTCTCATAAAGAAGCTTGTGACGCCTACTTAAGTTCTCGTTATGTACCTTATGATGCAACGTAGTTGCAAGATATATCCTTAATGTATCCTTGTTAAGCGGGATATCGGTTACTCTATTACAAATAACGAGGGCGTAATCTCTCGAAGGCCTGAATTTCTTATCCTTTATGTCCACTACATCAACGACTAAGCCCAAATCGCCTAGTATGGCTGCAATTTGCTTACATTGTTTCGAATGTTGGTGTCTGAGTAAATAGGGGTCATCATCTTTAAGTAGGAAAGGCTTGACGATGTAAATTAGAAGTGCGCGCTTGGTATAATTGGACTCGTCAACGCCGTTCGTGTTGTAGATAACAGGATAACTATTTGCCGGTTTTATAATGTTTACGAGCTTGTTGTAGAGTCCTATCATATAGTGCTTTGGTATTTTAAAGATCATTGCCTTTTATAATTTTAACGAAAAATAGTATCCATATAGGCTCAATCACCTATTCAGGTATCTTTGTATTTTCGCGGCCCTGCCTATCAAGTTTATACCCCAGGTAAAGAGCCCCAGTTTGAACATGAGCCGAGTGATCTGCCTGCGTAGACGCGGAGACTGTTTCCCTCGACTCCCGACGTCGTATATATTCGAGTCGGGCACATTCGTAAGCAGCTTGGCGATATAAGAGAAGCTCGAGCTTGAATCGATTATCATGTAATCACATTCCGGAAGGAGATATAAATCCACCAATGCTTCTATCCCGCTTTCTAAAGAGTCAGGACGTTTCCGATTCTGATGTATTGTCATACCGGGCGTCGGCGAATACCAGTGGGGTGTGGAGATAACACTCGGATACAGTTCCTCGAACATGTTCTTTATTTGCAGATTGTCCGTAGACAAAAAGATTCGCAGTCCTGGCTCGCGTTTAATTAATGAGTTCAGCTTCTTTAGCATTGCCCAAATATTGGTCCTGTGGTCGGTATATCGAATATGTATGCCGACATTATTTGCGCCGAAATTATTCTCCTTGAACCTGTCGACCCGCTCACGGATTTCCTGACGGAGCAGAAGATACTCCCGGAGCAGCTTTCTCAGTATATTATCCGTGCTTACCCCGATGAGTTCCGCAAATGGCCCTTTAAAGTGCTTCCTCAGCAAGTCCACATTTTTTTCATCGTATGTCCACATGACTATGACGTCCTCGTCATATTCCAATCTCTCCAGATCAATAGAAAATATTTGCCACGCTCCGGAGTTGTAGACTTGCCCTTCCTTCCTTCTCATATACCAGGCTGACTCGCGCAGATTGCCGCGCCAAATAGGAGGACTGACGGAATCTGTTGCCGGAATTTCATCCATTGGGTTTGTTAACGGGCATTCGAAGTAACGATGAAAGACATTAGATCCATCCGAAGAATAATAGTGGTCACTCCAGTCGATAATCAACCTGCGGCCGGTCAGACGCGCATACAGGATCCCGGTCAGAGCCGAGAGAATCCGGTTACCTAACCCCGCTATGCCCTTTACTACGAGAAATTTATCTTTGCACAAGACAACGTACCATGGATGACCGAAAAGGTTATTATACACGATTTCATTATCTAATAATGGTTATTATACTTAGCTGTGGAGCTGAAGAGAGCATACTTTATGTTAATCGCGATGTGTCCCCAAAAGCCAGCAATAGAATCATAAGTCATTCTTTGGACACGGTTCCGTTTGATATCTCCGCGAGTATATTTCTCCATCTTTCAATAAAGGTATCCTCACTGTACTTCTCCTCTGAAACCCGCCGTGTTTTTATGCTTTGTTCCCTGTGCCAGCTAGCGGGCAAGTCTGACACGTCCGCTATCACCTTCTCTATCTCCTCCAGGCTGTCATCAGTAAAGGTGATCCCGAAGTCCTCGGTGTCTATCCCCACCTCTTTCGTAACGAGGGGTATCAGTCCCGAGTACATGCACTGGACCACGGAGCCCGACTGTCCTTCGGAGCAGGAAGGAAGGATTACATAAGCACACTTCCCTACGAGCTCATTATATTCGGATCCGTTTACTCTCACATACCCAATCGGGTGTATGTTAGCGGTTTCATATAACTCCTTGTGATAACAGGCACAGAAATCACGCTCTCTCTTATACCCGCTACATATATAGAGGTGGAGGTGCGGATGTTTCGGGAATATTTCAAGCAGAAGGTCTAATCCTTTCTGCATCTGGCTCTTGCTCGCGAAGAAGAGAAAATGCTTACGTGCCATGGAGAAGTCCTTTGAATCGAAAACGAATTCCGTCTCCTTAAACCCATAGTTATTGAATGGATAAACCGGGACATTGAACGCCTCTCTCCACGAACTCATTATGAACTCGTTACCGACACCTACGATTGCATTCGATTTCTGGACATAAGGCATGCTTTCCGGATATACTCGCCTCATTTGCACTCTACATTCTCGCCTTAAATATAAGCGCTCATGCCGTTTTCTTAAGTTCTCGTTGTGTGCCTTATGATTCAATGTCGTGGCGAGATATATCCTGATTGCATCATTGTTAAGCGGGGTATCGGGCACTCTGTTACTAATAACGAGGTCGTAATCTTTATCGGGTCGAAATTTCCTGTTATTGATGTCTACAACATCGACAACGTAGCCGGATTCATCAAGTAATTTGACAATCAGTTTGGATCGCCTACGATTCTGATGGCCCGAGGCAACATCTCTCTCGAAGAAGGGCCCGACGATATAAATAAGGAGTGCGCGTTTAGAGTATTCTGATTCATTAACCCGATTGACGTTAGAAATAACAGAGCGAATTTTCAATTTACGAATAGTGTCTTTGAATTTATCGTACAGCTTTAGAATATAATATTCTGGGATCTTAAAGATCATTATTATTTATACTCGTATTGATTAGAAATAATATTTTAATCGGTCCGTTCATCGGTTTAAATATTTGTATCCTCGCAACATTGCCGATCAGACTTATGCCCCAGGAGAATAGCCCCAGCATTAGACCCGTCACTTGAATAAGTAGGGTCACGCCAGTCGATGATCAATCTGCGGCCACTGAGACGCGCATATAGGATTCCGGTCAGAGCGGAGAGCATCCGATTACCCAGCCCCGCTAAACCTTTTACTATTAGATATTTATCTTCATTCATAATAGATTTATATTTCAGATTACAACTGTGGGAATAAATTGTCTATGCGGTTGATAAAATTGTTTTGCTCAATTTGACGGGTGTTACCATCCGATTGAATCTGGGTATGAGGCCGAGGCCCGGGCGGAATTGCTGTATAAGCAGAAATGCCCTGGCGATATAAGAGGCGGGGCAAGTTTGGTATATTCTGATTCGTCTATAGAGTTAACGATTATAATAGCGGGGTAGCTTCTCCTCCGGTTGTAAAATGATTTAAGTTTGCCGTATAAAACGATGATATAGTGATATAGTATCTTATTCATTGTAGATGTAATATCGGCGGTATCAAAACTAATATTCGATGAGATGACTCAGAGATGCAGCCGATTCAGTATCCATCCGCCGGTATTTATTACTCTTAAACCCAATGAGTACCACCCTAGTTTTGCTGATAGCCGCAAAATCAGGCTCCTCATTTGTCGGCGCCGTTTTCTTGTTCTGTTGATGTCAAATATGTGAGAGCTTGGTGCTTTCGAAAGCAGTTTGGCCAGATAAGCAAAGGTCGAGCTAGAGTCGATAACGAGATAATCGCATTCCGCGAGCAGATATAAATCGACCAGCGCTTCGATACCGTTCTCTGTACGGTCCGGACAATCGCTGTTCTCATGTATGGGTGATCCCGGAGCCGGATACCAGTGAGGCGCAGTAATTACATTCGGATAGCTCTTCTCCAGATCTTCCTTGATTTGCTCATTGTCCGTCGCCAGGAAGATTTGGCAAGGAGGTATGCGCTTGAGAACCGATTCGAGCTCTCCAAGGATTTTGGGGAGCTCGAATTTCCAGTCGGAATAACGGACATGCAAGCCGAGCGTAGTGGAATTAAAACGCTCACGCCTGAACTGATCGACCCGCTCACGTATCTCGCTTTGGAGTATGAGGTCTTCCTTCAGGAGTCCTTTCAATATTTGTTCTGTGCTCGAATAAGCAATATGTCTGTATTCCCCGTTAAGATATTGTCTGAGATCGTCGACTCTCTCCAGATGCATCCACATGATCAGCAAGTCTTCGCTGTAGTCCAGTTTCGCGGGATCGATCGATAATCTCAGACGGCTTTCGTCCGGATCAGTGATATTTCCGAGGAGCCTGTTCATCTCCCGTACGGACTTTTGCAGGCATCCGATCCATATATCGGGGCTTACGGAATCTGTTTCAGGGAATTGATCGTTCGGATTGACGAGCGGGCATTCAAAGTACCTGTGAAAAGAGTTAATCCTGCCGTTAGAATAAGTGGGATCCCTCCAATCGATGTACAATTTCCTTCCGCTTAGCTTTGCGTAAAGTATGCAGGTCAGCAGGGACTGTATGCGGTTTCCCAACCCTGCTTTACCCTTGACCACCAAATATTTGTTTTTGGTCCTATTCGGCATTTTAATAAGAGCGCTGCATAAAAATAAATTGTCAATCAGTATTGAAATCTTTTTTCGGTTTTGTGTATTTTAATACTCTCAGAAATTTACTGAGAGAGCTCAAACCCCAGGAATAAAGCCCCAGTCTTAACATGAGTCTCCAGGACAACTGCCTAACCCCGGGAGTTAATTTTCCTCCCTTTGCCACGTCGAATACATGTGACTTTTGAGCATTCGTAAGTAACTTTGCTACGTAAGAGAAGGTAGAACTCGTATCTATGATCAAATAGTCACATTCTGCGAGCAGATATAAATCTACGAGAGATTCGATGCCGCTCTCTAACCGATCCGGGCAAGCTAAGTTATTGTGTATCCGTGATCCCGGTTTCGGATACCAATGGGGTGTTGTTATTACACCCGGGTAATTCTCTTCGAACATTTTTTTGATTTGTATATTATCAGTTGCCAGAAAGACCTGCAGGCCGGGCTCTAGTCTCAAAAGTGTGTTGAGTTTGTCGAGGATAGCCAATAGACTAGCCCGGTGGTCTGTGTAACGGATATGCACGCCGACGGTTTTTCCGGTGAATTCTTTATGTTTAAATTCATTTACCTTGGTCTGAATCCGTGGGATGAAGGCATAAGGTCTTCCCGGAGTAATCTGGTCAATATAGCTTCATTACTCATACGAATGTATTCTTCGTATGCGCCCTTAAAATGGTCTCTAAGAAGGGTCACTTTCTCATGGTAGAGCCACAGGATTAAAATATCTTCATCGTAATCCAATTTCTTTAGGTCTATAGAAGTATTTTGCCAAAATTCCGTCAATTATTTTTATAGGGCGTCCTCATAGAGGTTGCGGACTCACTTAATCGGTGTCGCCAGACTGACGGGTTTACTGAATCTGTTACGGGAATTTCATCCGTTGGACCGTTTGACTGGCAAAGAAAGAATTCAAGAAAAGCATTAGAGCCGTTTTTTGAAAAAGTGGGATCACTCCAGTCGATAATCAATCTGCGACCGCTCAGACGTGCGTACAGAATCGCGGTCAAAGCGGAGAGCATCCGATTACCTAATCCTGCTAACCCTTTTACTAAGAGAAACTTGTTTTCATTCATACGATGTATCCATAAAACTACAATCTATATATATTTTGTGTTTTGTTACCGCTTTCTTCCAACTTTTATAGGTTCTATCATTTTCATGAGCGTGTTTAAAGCACCCGGGCCCCAGGAAAAAAGCCCGAGACGGAGCATAAGCCGCCATATTATGCGGAGATCGACGCTGTGATCGTTTTCCTCCTCGCTCCCTGGGGTTGATGTTGAATATATTTGAGTCCGGGGCATTCGTGAGCAGGGCGGCTACATAAGAAAATATCGAGCTCGTGTCAATGATAAGGTAATCACATTCGGCAAGCAGCGTATAAATCTACAGCGCCTCTATACCGTTCTCTAGAGGTCCGGACAGCTTGGATTTTGATGTATTGTTAATCCCGGTGCCGGATACCAGTGCTGCGTGGTTATCACGCGTTGGTATTTCTCATCAAATAATTTTTTTATCTGTATGTTGTCTGTGGCCAGGAAGATTTGCAGTTCCGGTTCTTGCTTAAGCAGCTTGTTAAGCCTGTTGAGTATAGACCAGAGCCCGGCCCGATGGTCGGTGTAACGGATATGTACTCCGACTGTTTTCCTGCTGAGGAAACTGCTCTTGAATTTATCCACTCGCTCCCGAATCTGCGGATGAAGATTAAGGTCTTCCCGGAGTAGCTTCTTCAATATTTCCTTTCTGCTTTTCTGACTGAATTCTTTGAATTCTCCCCTAAAATGAGGTCTCAAAAAATCCACTCTATCCACATAGGTCCACATAACTAAAACATCTTCCTGATAATCCAGCTTGCTTAAATCGATAGAGAATTTCTTCCAATTATCCCGGTGATAAAAATTTCCGTAACGGTCAGTCATATCCCAGGCGGACTCGCGCAAATGACCGCGCCATATTTCGGGGCTTACGGAGTCTGTTACCGGAATTTCATTTTTGAGGCTGACTAGTGGGGATTGAAAGAAATTATGAAAGACATTAGATCCGTCACCGGAATAAGCGGGGTCGCTCCAGTCGATAATGAGTCTCCGGCCGGCAAGCCGCGCATACAGTATCCCCGTCAAAGCCGAGAGCATTCGATTACCGAGCCCCGCTATCCCTTTTACTATTAGATATTTATCTTCATTCATAACAGGTTTATATTTCAGACTACAATTGCGGGAATAACTTGTCTATACGGTTGTTAAAATTGTAATTCCACGGGCGTAACGATCCGTACGAACCCGGGTATGAGGTTGGGACCCGGACACGATTGCGCATCGGTCTCATAATTTAGGGCTATTCGTATGTACCGTTAGTTTCTCTTTTGCAAGGGGTGTATATGGCGACTCCGGCTCGAGTCCGATGTCCCGGGGAGGCCGGAATGTCAATATAGATAAATCAAATGTCCGCGATTACTTACTTTGGCAAATCCACTTGTAGCTGTATGAAATATCGTACATGTTGTTGCTCTTGTCCCTCGCGTGCCCGCAAACGACATCGGCGTCGAGCGCGAGCTTTCCGCCGTCGTTGGTTATAAAGAATTCATACTGAGGGCTGCACTGGCCGCTGCATCTCTTGTAAAGGTCCTGACCGTCTGACCCCTTACCCCTCGAAAAGCTTGAAAACCAGTCCTGCACCTGTGACATGGAATCAAACTGCTCGTTGTATTCAAACGGGTTCTTCTGTGTCTCTTCGAGCAGCTTCTGGCACTGATCATAGCCTGAGTAATTGGTCAGGAACTTCTCTGGCACTGCTTTAAAAACGATAACGGGATTGGGCCTCAGCTCACAGCCTGCGGGGCAGAGGTCCGTCGGTTTTACGGCGTGGGGCATGCCTGCTTCCGCTTTCTGCAGTATGGCGCCCGATTCATATCTGACGGAACCCGGTTTATTGCCTTCGTTCGCGAAGAGGGAAGCTGTCCCCTGGGTCGATGCCTCGGCTATGTCCTTTTCGATATCCGAGCACTTATTTGACTCGTCGGCGAATACAAAACCCGCCTGTACAAGAATTGCGAACAGGATAACTGCCGATAAATAGGTGAACGTGACCTCTGGTTTACGTCTCATATATTCTCCTTATGTATATGGGTAAGGATTGCGCCTGTATTTATTAAGCGCTTATGCACCAATAATACCTGAAATAATATAGCCGATAGCGGATTTTTTACAGGCTTGCCGAATTGCCGGCCGGATAAAATGTAGCTAGCTGACCGGTGCTCTTTTTATTGCGTCCCTCAGTTTTGTTCTCAGAAACCTGAACGACCGAAGTATAAAGCTCTTTAAGTAAGCGTACGAGAGATTGGTAACGATGTCCCATCTCTTCTTCCGGTAGGCATAGCTTATAATTTCATTTGCAAACGAAAAATCGCTCCTGTTCCGGTATCTGCAGCTTCGTATGAGACTGCCGGTCAGCGGTTGCTGGAAGGTGGAGTACCGTTCCAGCACCCCGAGCATATCGAGCGTCATCATCGTGCGGATGCATTTCTCGCATTTGGAGCAGTTAAGGGTACTGTCGTCGAACGCGCAGACCCTCAGCTTGTCGTGAGTCTCTTCCCAGCGGGCTATCGCCTCCGTCTTTTCCGTTCTCCTGAAGCCGGTACCGTGATGTATCACCTGAGTTGTTTCTGTCGAAAGGAGGTAGTCGATTCCCGGGTCGGAGCCCCAGGGCATGAGGCTTGTATAAGTGTGAGACGAGGGCACGTAGAACATGGCGGTCCGTTTTCCTGCGGCGTGCGCGGCGCCGATCAGCGCCGAGCCGTGGAACACCCCCCAGTTGACCCGCGTGCCGAATTGCTGGCAGTTCATTCTGCAGCTTATCAGCTTTATCCCGAGCCTGTCGCACATCCCTCTGTAGTCGTCTCTCAGAAGCGGGTAGGATTTCAGGTGGTCGAGCTTTATGTCGAAACCGTGTACGAATAGAAGGTGAGAGATACGCGCGGATTCCGGAAGCTCGTTTCGCGATAGATACGACTTTAAAGTGAAGAATGAATCCACGCCGCCTGAAAACGCCGAAACCACGAGGTCCCGGCCGCTTTCGGTGCTCGGGACAGTCAGGGATTCGCACTCTATGCGTACCGGTTTGAATCTCCATGGGAACCACATGCAGAAGGGCAATTGATATTCGTTAATCCCGATAAGTAAACGCGGGGAGACTTCTCCCCTGACCTCTATGTCCTCGCCGTGCTGCATGGCTAAAAGCACCATTGCGGAGAGGAAGGCGTCTGCCCTGTCCGTAACTAGGTCTTCGTAATCTTTGGGAAACGCGAGCCAGAGCCTTTCGGGCATACCCGACAGAGGGGTCTTGAATTCGACCCTGGACGATACGATTACTTCCCCGGCGTCCGAATTTATTTCCGGCTTATGAATTATCATTACGGTGTTCCGTCTTCCCCTGAGGCGCCGTTTATCAGCCGCCTTCGCATGATGGCCGATCTTCTCGCAAATGTTTTTTTAGCGTGCCTCATTAAGTAATCGGTTTTCTCTTCCGCCCGCTTATGGTTCATCCTGTAGCGATATAATACATAAGGTATGCGGAGGATATCGTATTTTTCAGATATCTTTAAGGCAAGGTCGTAGTCCTCACCGTAACTGCCGAGATTATCTTCATCGAACCCGCCCAGCTCCTCCAGCACGCAGCGGTGCCATATCCTGGCGGCCCCGAGGCCGTCTGTCCTGATAAGGTTGTTCCTGTCGTATTCCGGATGTCTGACCACTCCGTATTCTGCGAGCGTCTGGTCATCGGGCCCGATGCAGTCATAATACGAAACGCCGAGGGCGAATCCGGGGTTCGATTCCATGTATGAATAAAGTGTCCCCAGGGTCTCGGGCGTATAGAGGTCGTCCGAGTCAAGCTGACATATGTATTTGCCCCTCGCATGTCTTATACCCAGATTCAAAGCCCCGGCCGTGTTATTGACTTTGATTTTAAGGAGCGTGATATTCCCTTCATTGAGATATTTTTCGACTGCGCCGACGCTGCCGTCCGATGAGCCGTTATCGACAATTATGATTTCAAAGTCCTTCCACGCTCCGTTCAGCACACTCTCGATTGCCCTGCCTATGTACTCCGCCCGGTTATATAACGGGATGATCACGCTAACCTGCGGGCCGTTTGTGTCTCCATGATTGCACTCAACGGGAATGGAGCTATGAGTTAAAAATGCCCCCCGCCTCTTGAGGGAGCCGAAGCATGATTCGCGGTACTCTTTTTCCTCTTCATGATTGTACTGTAAATACGAATAATTTTGTGGATTATCGTTCGACGGAATATAACAATATAACGGTTTCACAGGGTCGTTCGACCGGGCCTCTGAGACATTATTTGTAACCTTGTACAGAGGCTCCTCGACGCGGGCTATCTCAAATCTTTCGAAAATCCTTAACCTCAGGTCGTAGTCGAAAGAATGTTTCAAGCCGCTGTCGTAATAACCGACCGCATCAAAGACCTCTCTCTTTATAGCGCGGACTGGTCCGATCTGCGATGCTTCGGAATAGTCGAAATTATCGGTTTTGACTTCTCTGATCACCTCCTTATTATCGGGTCCCGTTTCTTCAATAAAATTCCCGTATACGTAACCTATCGATTCGTGAGAAAACAAATATTTAATATAGTTGATTACAAGACCCGGAAGGAGTATCACCGGCTGGGTTATCAAGAAAACGGCATCACCTTCGGAGAGAGAGATTCCCCTGTTGAGGATCCGGGCAGGGCCCTCCGATTTGAAATCCGATTTTAAAAACAGCACGCGAGGCACAATCTCGCGCTGCGGATTCTCTTGTAAAGCTATAACTAGCACTGTCCACGAGGCAAATTATCTGAGCCTCCTCTCCACATTGAGCGATAATGCTGTTCAGGGTTTCATTCAATCTGTCGGACGCGTTCAAGACCGGTATTATGAATGTCGTTTTCCTCATGGCCTGTATATAACGCCGGTATGCTTACCTTTAACTAATGTCCCGAAAATAAGAATTCGGACAATTTATTCTTTAGCGTCTCGGACAATCCTCTCAAATCATTGAATCTACCATACTCGCTTTTCTCATCCCAGTCCTCAACTTTCTTATTAACTCCATCGACTCGGAATGTTTCACCTGCCGGTACGCGGTCGCTAATGATCCCACGCGCCCGGACCAGCTTCAATGCCTTGCTCCTCATCGATTCGTATCTCGCGCGGTCCTTAAAATTATAAGGAGACCTCAGCTGCGGGAATATCGAGTATGTCTCGATTATGAATCCGTCGTCGTCGAACCTCCCGGTCAGGGTAAGCGGTTTTCCGTCCCTGAGTTCGATGAACCTGATGCTCTCCGTAGGGAGGATAAGATAGAATTTTTCGAATCGTTCCCGTGACATTAGCTTTGGGCTGCGTTCTTTTTGTTCACAGTAATACCCGATAAGTTTTTCCGAGATTCCGTAATTCCCGGGGTCGTAGAGAAAAATGTCGAAATACTTCATACGTGAGAGGAATATGGGGCTTGTTCCCGCTTCGTGTTTGACGGCTCCGGAAATTTCTGCTCTGAATTCCTTCGATCCCGGCTTCTCACTTTCTATATTATCCGGAGCCTTCGTGAGTATATCTTCGCTTTCCTCCTCCCGTGCGGGTCCGGGAAAGCAGATACCTGCTGCCAGGTCAAAGAAATGGAGCAGTCTGATTAATATAACCTTGCGAGCGCCCTCTGATCCGTCTGTTTTACTCATGAGCTCTTTTATCTCATTTCTCAAACTTATATAGGAAGCGGGTGTTTCGCCGGCTCCTCGGACCTCGCTGAAACCGTTTTCTATCGATAGAAGGCTTCTTTCCAATACCCTCTCACTCGAGTGCGCGCTCGAGTCCGTTATCGACTGGAACCGGCAGGTTCTGCTGGACGGCCTCAAGCCTCCAGAGAGCTTTGTAGAATTGGTGCAGCCCCTTCAAGGCCCCCCCGTGATTATGCTTCCGGGTTATCTCGTCTTTTTGAAATAACTTCCGCGGCTGTCCATACCTTTTACCACAAAAAAGATCTCCCACGAGAGTCCATTCGCCGACCGAGTAAATCAAAACGTGAGTCCCCAATTTATCTTTTCCAAACGGCGGCAGCAGATACCTGAGTGTTTTTTCGAGACTATTAATGAACCTGTATTCGTCAGGGGCGTTTAGGTCTTTTATCACTATAACAAAATCGATGTCGCTCAAACCGGGTGCGATATCCCCGCCCGACATGCTTCCGGCGAGGTATGCGGAGCGTATTTCCGGGGTTAGACGGAAGACCAGAGATACGAATCCCGAGCACAATATATATGCCCATCTCCCGATTATTCCGACCCCTTTTAAACGGCTGATTTTAAATAAGCAGGCTTTAAGGCTCATTTCCCCGAATACCGAATGTCTAATATTAGAGATACAGCTCAACTGTTAATCCGGGACCGTGCAGGCTCGTATGACGGTACGATCTTCCGTGACTCCGAATAAAAACCTGCGTAATAAAAAATCAAGAACAGAATAATGAAAGGGGATAATAAGAGATATTCCGCTCCTCTGTCTATCGCATGGGAGAGCTTTAACCAGGAGTAGTATCTTTCGAGTGTCGATTTGAAACTTCCGAATATCGACGGTTTCCTCGTTCGCTCGCCGTCACGGGCCAGTACCGCCCTGTAAAAACTGCTGCCGTACCTGATCCTCTGGTCCAGGTAACCCCTCAGATCCTTCTCCTCGAAATGTTCGATAAATTTCTTAGGGAAGAAATAAACGGGTATTCCCCTCGCCGCCATCCTCATCCCGAATTCTCCGTCTTCGCCTGTGAGAAAGTCTTCGTTAAAATATCCAAGTATATCGAATATCTCCTTTCTGAAAACGGCTCCCCTGGATGGCGGAAGGTCGGAGTTCTTGACAACGTCCTGCTTGAGGTCCCGGGGATCGAACCGCTGTAAGAGAGTCATCTGATAGTAGAGCCTCTGCACGCACCTGAATACGCTCGGACCCGTGGGTCTTATGTTGTGCGTAATGACCCAGGCTTCCGGATGGTTATTATAAAATTCCGCGACGTCTGACAAATAAGACTCCGGCAGCGTATAGTCATCGGCAATAAATCCTATGAATTTCCCTCGCGCCTTCCTTATTCCGAAGTTTCTGGTTGAGGCAACGCCTTGATTGTTCTTTTTGAAATATCTGATGCCGAGGGTTTCTTTAAACCGGCTAATTACGGGGAGATTGTCTATTTCGGACCCGTCATCCACCACTATCACCTCAACCGATAGCTCCCCTTTATCCATAGCCGATATCGAGTGGAGACATCTCCTGAGCGCTTCCCTGCGGTTAAATGTCAGGATAACGAGTGAAATATCGATGGTCGGTTGATCGTTTAACGTTTTCATAGATTCAGTTTATAGATAAAATCCTCGAGCACCCTGAAGTTCTTCTCCGTATCCCTTGATAAGTATATTTGATAACAATCCGCTTCCTTAGCGAAATTTATAGCCGATACGGTTCTCCTGAAAAAGACCGGGATCAATATTATAGTTTCTTTTAGCGGGTTGTTAAAAACGAATTCCAACCCCTGGTACAGCCCGAACCCTATTACTGCAGATCCTATAAGGCTGAGAAAAGCCCTGTAACCGGTAATTTTTTCAATACGCGGGTCGCCGTTTATAAGCCTGTGGGCGGCAAAATAAATCTTTTTCCGGAGCTCTCTCTTCTCGAGCCTGTTATCCCAGTACTTTATATCGATGAAGTATTTACTTCCGAACTCCATCCTGTCTATTTCGTAGACGTAATCGCTCGGGATGGATTTGATCTTATTCTCGTCCAGGGTCCCGATTCGTGTAGGGAGAGGGCAGCACACGTCCCGAGCCGTTCACGAGCGCCTCGTCATCGGAGATGATTTTGAAGTTGCCGCTCTCGAGCAAGGCGAATGCCATCGTCGACTTTCCTCCCCCTGCGTTTGCCGAGAATATGACTGCAGCATCGCGGAATGAGAAGGTGAGGGCGTGTATCCTCAATATGCCCTTCTTATCGCAGTATTGACCCAATTTGGACATCACGAGGAGGTAGAAAGCCTCCTGAAGAAAGTTCGGGTCGGTGCCGTATATCGTGAATTTCCGGCCCCCGCTCTCCTCCACGACTACACCTTTGCCGAAATAATCGATTATTTTTATTCCAATCCCTTTAAACACTATGTTGCGGGGAGTCGAGAAGCTCGCCTTAAGGCTCGGGAAACTATCGTAAGGGGGTTCAGTCGCTTGAACGAAAATCTCTACGGCGGGGAGACCCGAGTCCCTGATGAAATATTCGAAGGGTCTCAGGAGCTCTGCGAGAAGCTCCTCCGACCGGCAATGAGTTCGTATGACCAGACCGTGTATGTCTATAAGCATGGTTTCTTAAAATACAAAAATCACGTACGGTGTGCGATCAGAGTGATAATTCAGGTCCGGATGAGCCGCAGTCTGATTATATCATAAGTGCTATTGATTAAAATTAATTATTATACCGCGAACTTTATCATGGGCATACTTTTTTTTCAATTGAGACGGTGCTCGGTTATGTTCTCCGTCCGCCCCTTCGAAATTGTTTCCTCCCCTGTCTTTAGCTACATCAATGCATGCGAATTTTGTTCATACGCACGTCAAAACCAACAGCCTCAACTCTGAAGTTATAACCGGTATATCCTCGTTCGGCCCGATCAATCTTGTGTTGTCTTCCAACATATGATAATTTGTTTTGAGGGGAGAGGGACCCTTTAATTCTATAACCTAGAGAGACTTTATGGGAATAACAGTCAAGGGCATGACCGTACCGGCCTTACTGGTCAAGCTGGATGAAAATATGTCCGTGGAAGAGAATATTTCTCAGATAAAAGACAAGCTCTCGAGCGATTTTTTCAAGGGTTCTCTCGCGGTGATCGATTACGAAGGCACGAAAATAACCCAGGAGAACTTGAAGAAGATCGAGGACGCCGTCAGGAACACGAACACCAAATTCGTCGGCTATAAGCCCTCTCTCAAGCTGGAAAAGCCGTCGAAGACGACGGCTCCCGAGCCGAATCAGGACGTCAAGACTCTCAAGCTGATAAACAAGAATATGCGGAGCGGACAGAACGTTGAGCATGAGGGGGATGTGCTCGTTATAGGGGACGTAAACCCCGGTTCCTACATCACCGCATCCGGAAATATCATTGTAATGGGCACGTTAAGAGGTATCGTACATGCGGGGGCAGGGGGGGATGACAGCGCGATAGTCATAGCGTTAAAGTTGAGACCCCAGCAGCTGAGGATCGCCAGGAGGATAGTCAGGTCACCGGACGAATCGGACGATCCGGAATACCCGGAGATTGCCTATGTCAAGAACAATCAGATATTCATTGAAAAAATTCGAAGCTAAGGGGTATGAATATGGCCAAAGTTATAGTTGTAACTTCCGGTAAGGGAGGGGTTGGTAAAACAACCGTGACGGCCAACCTCGGGGCCGCGCTCGCTTCTTTGGGCAATAAGGTGCTCACCATTGACGCGGATATCGGTCTCAGGAACCTCGACATGATCCTCGGTCTCGAAAACAGGATCGTTTATGATATCGTGGACGTCGTCGAGGGCGTGATACCGCCCGAAAAGGCTTTCGTAAAGGATAAGAGGAGCGAATCCCTGTACCTTCTGCCCGCGGCCCAGACCAAGAATAAAGAATCCGTAAACGGCGATCAGCTTTCGGCGATCGTCGAGAGGGTGAGATTTAATTTCGACTATATATTCATTGACTCGCCTGCCGGTATTGAGGGCGGGTTCAGAACGGCCGCCGCCCCGGCTGAAGAAGCTTTAGTCGTTGTAAACCCGGAGGTTTCCTCCGTCAGGGACGCTGACCGCGTAATCGGGCTCCTCGAGTCTATGGGTAAAGACAAGCTCAGCCTCATCGTGAACAGGATCAGACCCCATCAGGTCAAGAAGGGTGAGATGCTTTCCGTCGAGGACATCGAAGACGTGCTCAGGATAAAGAAGATCGGTGTTATCCCGGATGAGGAAAAGATGATCGATTTTACGAACAAGGGGGAGCCGATCGTGTTATCCAATAACTCGAGCGCCGGTACGGCGCTGATAAATATAGCCAGACGGCTCATGGGGGAGGATATACCGTTTAATGAGCTTACAGAAAAAAAAGGATTTTTCAGCAGATTAATAGGGGGATGATAAATGTCATTATTCGGATTTTTCAGACGGAAGAAATCGGCGAACGTCGCTAAAGAAAGGCTCAGGATGGTGCTTTCTTATGAAAGGAAAGATCTGCCTCCGAATTTTACCGACAAGATTCAGAGCGATTTGATTAACCTGTTCCAGAAGTATCCGCAATTTAACCTGGCCGATATCGAGATTAACGTAAAAGAAGGTAACCAGCGGGACGAGCTCTACATCTCGATTCCCTTCGTGGGCCGCGGCCATAATTGAACAGCCGGCCGAATCCGCTTTCTCCCGTTCGCTAAGTTATTCTTGAATCGGCGTTGTACGCTCCAGACGCACGAGGCCCTATGGCAATCAGTGCGGAGAAGACAGCTGCCGCCCCCAACCGGGTTCAGGCCGTTTTCTGACTCACAACAAACGCGAGAACCCTGTGTTTAATATACGCAGGAGCGTGCGAGCGACTGTCCCGCGGTAACGTATATATGGACGCAGAAAGGCTGCATCAATGCCCCCCTTGCTCTGTCCTCGATGGTATCCGCAAGCTCCTGCGCCCTCGATTTCTGGCTCGAAGCTACCTCTACCCACAGGGATACCGGGGACTCCCATTCAACGGTTCTAAACGTTTTGAGCTGGGATATTATATGTGTAAAGTGGTTCTGTGAAGCTGTCAAAGGGAAATACTGGCTGAGAGCGTGGCTGCTCATCGTGAATACGGAGAAAAACAAAGCTGCCGAAAGCGTAACGGATGTAATTAACTTCATCCTTACCTCCTGATTATTGGATTAACACACCTAATTTATACCACTAAAACATGCCTATTGTCCAGTGGTCATGTAATGTTATTACTAAAATATAAACCTTTGGTTTAAGTAATCCCGTTACCTCGCTATCCATCCGCCGTCCACGGACAGCATCGTACCGGTCATGAAACCCACCTTGTCGTCGCATAAGAAGAGCACCGAATGAGCTATTTCTTCAGCCGTCCCGAACCGCCCTACGGGGTGAAAGGATTTAAAGAGCTTCTCCGCCTCGCCCCTGTCGGGCATCTGGTCGAGAAGGCCGTCCACCATGGGCGTATCTATGGTTCCGGGGCATATCGCGTTTACCCGTATCCCCTTGTCCGCATACTCGAGCGCCATACTGCGGGTGAGCTGTGTCACGGCGCCTTTAGTGGCGTTGTACGCGGCCACGCCGGGGACAGCCTTAAGCCCGAGCACCGAAGAGTTGTTCACGATGCACCCGTAGCCTTCCTTGATCATGTGGGGGAGGGTGTACTTCGACATCAGATAGGTCCCCCTGGCGTTGATATTGAACGTCTTGTCCCATATCTCCGTCTCCGTATCGTGCGTGAATCCCAGGTAAAGCACACCCGCGTTATTGAACAGGATATCGATCTTGCCGTATTTTTTCATGGTGTAATCGACCGCTTTCTTGCAGTCCTCTTCTTTGGATACATCGCTCACCAGGTGGTCAATGCTGAGCCCCTTTTTTTTGGCTTCTTCTACCGTTGCCTTGAGCGTCTTCTCCGTTCTTCCGGTAATGACCACCTTTGCGCCTTCCTCCGCAAAAAGGAACGCAGTCGCCTTTCCGAGTCCCAGGCTCCCGCCCGTTATGAGGGCCACTTTGTTTTCGAGCATCATCGTATGTAGTCTCCTTTGTGTTTTTTTACCGGATGAGTATAAAGGAATCATTTTTTTTATTCAAGAATTTAGAGCATTATGTTATTATCTGGTCTCAGTTTCTGTCCGTTGGCATTGGAAATGCGGTCCCGGGGCCGGTTGCCCGATGATCTCCGGGCCGGGATACCAGATACGAAATTACATCCGGAGGTCTTGTATGAGCAATCAATCCGAACGCGGGGATACCGTAACTTTGAATTTTGAGGGCAGAATAGAGGACGGGTCCACGTTTCACACGTTCGATGAAACCCCCATTACTGTCGAGCTCGGCTCGGGAAGCCTCGTAAAGGGTCTGGAGGAACAGATTCTCGGGATGTCCGAAGGGGAGGAGAAGGAGTTCCGGGTTATGCCTGAGAACGGCTACGGTATTGAAAAACCCGAGCTTATTCACACGATAGGATCGGATATGTTCGCTAAGACCGATATAACGCCCGACGTCGGAATGGTGCTTAAAACCCCTCACGGCAACTGTCACATCACCAGGATTGAAGAAGGCAGAGTCGAGATAAGCTACAACCACCCGCTTGCCGGAAGGACGCTCGATTACAGGGTCAAAGTCCTGAAGGTCGTTAAAAAGTGATTATGCACAACTGCCTGTAATTACTCATTTATTCCGTCACGCAAATACCGCTTGATAATGATTCTCCAGCTTCATATACTATTAATCGGAGGTATGCGGAATGGACACATTGCTTAGCGTATTCGTGGGGGTGGGCCTGAGCGCCGCCTGCGGCTTCAGGGTATTCGTGCCTCTCCTGGTGATGAGCATCGCGTCGCTTACGGGGCAAATGGAGCTGGCCCCGGAATTCGAGTGGATCGCTACGTATCCGGCCCTTGCCGCTTTCGCTATAGCAACTATTTTCGAGATCGGCGCTTACTACATCCCGTGGGTCGATAACCTGCTCGATACGGTCGCCATCCCTGCTGCGACAGTGGCCGGAACTATAGTAATGGCTTCCGCTGTGTCGGAGATGAGTCCCTTCCTTAAATGGGGGCTTGCAATAATCGTGGGCGGCGGCGTTGCGGGCACGGTCCAGGGGTTAACTACCATAACCCGCATCAGCTCCACGGCCGCGACCGGGGGCCTCGGGAACCCGGTGGTCTCGACGGTCGAAGCGGGCGGCTCACTACTTATGTCCATACTCGCGATCGCGGTGCCCGTGCTTGCGGCTATCGGCGCAGCCGCGATTATATTCATTGCCTGGAGAAAGATCTACGCGTGGTTTGCCCGGAGAAACAGGCTCGAGCCCCGGCACGAGTGACGCTCTGTCTAACCGGGTTCAGAAATGACCTGCATAGAGGGACTGCAGAAGTCTTTCGGCGGCCCTTTCGCCCGAGTTTATACAGTCGGGTATGCCGACGCCGCCGAAGGCGTTTCCGGCGATCTCAAGCCCGTCGAGCTTCTTTATCTCCCTCTGTATCCCCTCGACCAGCTCCCTGTGACCGACGTGATACTGGGGCATCGACTCGGGGTATCTCTTTATCAGGGTAAAGACAGGGTTTGATTTGATACCGAGGAGCGAGCTTAATTCCTTTTGGACGGTCTCGATTATGCGAGGGTCTTCCATGCGGTATGTGTCGGGACTGACGGCCCCGCCGACGAAGGCGCGGAGGGTCGTGTAGCCTTCCGGAGCCCTTCCGGTGAATTTCTCGCTGCTGAACGAGCAGGCGATCATGCTGCTTCTTTCGATCATCGGCACGACGAACCCGAAGCCGTCGAGCTCGGTCTCTATCTGCTCCTTCCTGTATGCTAATATCACTATGGCGGTTGATGCGTATTCGATCTTTCTCAGGAGGGCCGCGCACTCCCCGGCAGCATTCTCCAGGAGCCCGGCAGTGATGTAGGCCGGTGTGGTGATGATAACGCCCGCCGCATTCAATATCCCGTCCCCGGTCGCTACCTCCCAGCCGTCGTATGCCTCTTTAATCCCCTCTACTGTAACGCCGGTTTTTATAGACCCTTCGGGGATCTTTTTTAAGAGAGCTTCCACGAGGGTCTTCATACCCTTTTTGAATGAGACGAAGAGGCTGTACCTGGCGCCGCTATCGGACATAATGCCTTTCTTTCTTTTCCTGTAGCCCTTGTACATGCCCTTGATAACGCTTCCGTACCTCTCTTCCATCTCGATGAACTGGGGCATCGTAGCCCTCAGGCTGAGCTTTTCGGGGTCTGCGGTATACACGCCGCTTATCATGGGCTGGGCGGCCCGCTCTAGGGCCTCTCTGCCCAGGCGTCTCCTCACAAAGGACGCGAGGCTCTCGTCACCCTGAGGATTCTTCGGTATAACGAGGTCCATCAGCATCCTCAATTTCCCGCGCCAGGAGAAGAGCGGCGTCCTCAGGAACGGCATTATCCGGGCAGGGGCCAGCATGATGAACCCGTCGGGAAGCGGGACCAGCCTCCCGTGGAGGAGCACGAACGTGCGTCTCTTGTCCCGGTTGGTCTCTATAAGCTCGCTTTCGAGGCCGAGCCTGTTCGCGAGGTTAATACCCCAGGGTTTTGACGTTATGAACGAATCGGGGCCTTCCTCTATGGTGAATCCGTCTCTCTCTACCGTGGAGATTACTCCCCCGGCCCTGTCCGATTTTTCGAGGAGGAGTATATCCAGGTCCAGGTTCCTGTCGCTCCGGAGCTCGGCAAGACGGTGCGCGGCGCTCAATCCGGTTATACCGCCCCCTATGACTATCACCCGTTTGGGCATGATGAGTATTTAACCATGCAAAGTTGCTTTGTTAAAGGGCGTCGGTACTTTCCGCTGTACGGCGGTCGGGCTCAGCTTTGATCCCTGTCTTTGAGTTTATAAAGGAGAGAGCGGCGGCTTATCCCCAACATCTTCGCCGCCTTTGTGCGGTTGCCGCGGGCGTCCGAGAGGGCCTTCTCGATGTACGACTCTTCGATCCTCCGCCTGGCCTCTTCATACGTGAGCGTGTCGGTCCAGGCATCGGGGTTGAAATTCCTTTTCGGCCGAAACGCCCCGATGTCTATCTTGTTTATATATTCCGAATCCGAGAGTATCATCGCCCTCTCTATCACGTTTTCGAGCTCCCTCACGTTGCCCGGCCAGTGATAATCCATTAATTCCGACATGACTTCAGGCGTCGTATCGATAATCCGTCGCTTTAGCTGTCTGTTATGTTTAGCGATAAAATGGCGGACGAGTATGGGGATGTCCTCTTTCCTCTGCCTGAGCGGGGGTATGGAGACGGGGAATACGCTCAACCTGTAGTAGAGGTCGTTCCTGAACCCCCCGTTCGTTACATCCAGAAGGAGGTCCCGCGACGTGGCGGCGATGACCTTCGTATCTGTTTTAATCAGCTTCGTATCGCCGAGTCTCCTTATCTCTCCGTCCTGGAGGACCCGCAGGAGCTTCGGCTGAAGCGACAAGGGGAATTCCCCGATCTCGTCGAGGAAGAGGGTCCCTCCGTGGGCTTCCTCTATCAATCCCCTTTTCGAGCTGTCGGCCCCGCTGAACGCCCCCTTCGCATATCCGAAAAGCTCGCTCTCGAGGAGGGTCTCCGGGATCGCGGCGCAGTTGACCGCGATGAACGGCGCTTCCCCTCTCGGGCTGCCGTTGTGTATGGCCTTCGCTATAAGCTCCTTTCCCGTCCCGCTTTCGCCGGATATGAGGACTGTCGTCTTGAACTGAGCCGCCTTTTCCGAGAGCTTGATTGCTTCTTCCATCAGGGCGCTCTCGTAGACGATATCCCGGAACTCTCCCCGCGTACCGATTTCCTTCTCGAGATATATGTTCTTCTGTCTCAGGCGGTGTCTCTCTTCCGCCATCCGCATTCTGAGCATGAGCTCCTCGGAATTGAGCGGTTTATTTATGTAATCGTCGGCCCCCTTTTTAATGGCCTCGATCGAGCTTTCCACACTCCCGTAGGCGGAGATCATAATAATAATCGGTGTTAAGTCCCTCTCCCGTATTTCTTCCAGGAACTCCATCCCGCCCATTCCCGGGAGCTTGATATCGCATACGATGAAGTCGTACCTGCTGCCCCCGTCTATAAGCTCGAGCCCGGATTTCGCGTTATCGACGCTTTCGGCTTCGTAGCCCTCCATCTGAAATATCAGCGCCAGCGAATCCCTTATTCCCTTTTCGTCGTCAATTACCAAAATTTTCTGCATTCTCGTAACCTCTCGCGGCGGGGAATATTATCCTGAACAGAGATCCGTTTCCGTGGGTGCTTTCCACCTCGATCACGCCTTCGAACGTCTCCACGATCCTGGCCGAGACCGAAAGGCCGAGCCCCGTGCCGTGGCCCGGGTCCTTGGTCGTAAAGAAGGGATCGAATATTTTGTCGATTATATCCCCGGGTATGCCCTCGCCGTTGTCTCTCACGGTGATAACCGCACCCGCATCCCCGTCACAGGCGGTCGAGATGACTATTTCCCCCGCACCCCTGAGCGCGTCTCTCGCATTGAGCAGGAGGTTAATTATGACCTGGGAGAGCTGCCCGGGGTCGGCTATGACCGACGGCATGTCCGGGGAAAGGTCGAGTGTAAGCGTTATATCCTTGAGCGCGCCCTGGTTCCCCACGATCTCGGCCGTCTCCGTTATCACCTGGTTCACGTTTACGATCTGGGGAGAGCTTTTCCTGGGGCGCGAATAATCGAGGAGCGTCCTTATTATTCTGTCCACGCGGCTTACTTCTCTCAGAATATCGCTGACGATTCCGTTCCTCTTTTCATCATGCATTCCGGGCGCCCTCTTAAGTACCTCGGCGTAGCCCTTTATGGCGGAGAGGGGGTTCCCGATCTCGTGCGCGACGCCCGCCGACAGCTGTCCCAGGGAGGCGAGTTTTTCGGCCGCTATAAGCTCCTTCTGCGTCAATTTGAGCTCCGCGTTAGTCTCTTCAAGCTCCCTTATCTTGTCCCTGAGGTTCCTTTTTCCGCCCTCTATCTCGTCGAACATCACACGGAGCGCCGAATAGAGCTGGTTTATTTCCTTCACCCTCCCGACATCCGCCGACTCCGGGAACCTGCCCGCGCTAATTTTCTCAGTCGTTTTGATGAGCTCGTGTACCGGCCTTACGATCCTCCTCGAAAGTATGTAGAATCCGAAGAGCGCGATTATGATAAGAAACAGGATTATCCAGAGCGCGATGAGCCTCTGGCTCAGGACCAGGTTATCCTCGAGGGACGACAGGGGCTGGTAGATAAGGAGAGTCCCCCTCGCACCTCCCTAGCCTGACGGGGGCCGCGACCTTGATGCCTTCGTAGGAGGATATTGGAGGAAAGTTGACGCCCACGATTTCCGTCACCCTGCTCCCCGGTGCTCATCGCCCGGAGCATCAGCGGGTCTCCTCCTCCGCTTTCGTATCTTCCGCCGTCCGTGCTGAAATAGACCCTTTCACCCCTCCCCGTTATGATTCCCCATCCGCCCCGGTTGAGCGACCCTTTTAAAAATTCTATGCCGCCCTCTATGTCGCCGTTCGTGAGGTATGACCCCTCGAGCGCGGTGATAATGGTATCGACGCTTTCGATCTTCCCCTGGACCGCGAACTTCTCGGTCACTTTAAACGCGATTATGCCGATCAGAAACATCGCGACCGCTGTTATAAAGAGAATGTTTACGAGTATTTCCGCTCTAAGGCCTATCTGTCTCATTATTTGGCGTCCCGGGACGGAGCCCCGGTATACCGGGAGGCGTACTTATCCCGTTTTATCTAAGTTTAGTTCTTTTTAGGCTCCCGTGTGGAACTAATTTATGAGACTGAAGCCGCCAGTGAATACGTAGATCACTGCGGCGAGCGAGAGAAAAGGGCCGAAGGGCAGGGCGTATTTAAGGTCCCCTTTCTTATAGAGAATTATGGATAATCCGATTATAGTGCCGAGGAGGGAGCTCACGAGCATCACGAAGACGACCCCTTTCCATCCGAGAAACGCCCCTATCATCGCGAGGAGCTTTACGTCCCCCATGCCCATCCCCTCCTGTTTCCGGACCGCGATGTAGAGAAAGGCGATCAGGAATAAGATTCCCCCGCCCGTGATGAGCCCGAATACGGAGTCGAGGAACGGCACCTCGTTCAGCACCCCGAAGAAATTCTCGAGGCTCCAGCTGAATGCCCCCAGGAGGTCCCTGCTTCTTTCCCAATCGGTCGTGAGCGCGTTATAGATTAATCCGGCGGCGGCCCCCGGTATCGTTATCGCGTTCGGGATGATCATGTGCCCGAGGTCGATGAACGTAATGACGATGAGCGAATATGTGAGCATCGCATAGAATAATAAATCGAGCGTGAGGCCGAATTTGTAATATAGGCCCGTGAGGGCGACGCCGGAGAGGAGCTCGACTAACGGATATTGAATCGATATTCGCGAGCCGCAATCTCTGCACTTGCCCTTGAGCATGATGTAGCTCAGTATCGGGATATTGTTGTAGAACCTGATCGCCCTACCGCACGACGTGCAGTGAGAGGGCGGGAAGACGATGGATTCCCCCATCGGCAGCCTGTATATGCAGACGTTCAGAAAGCTGCCGATAACGGACCCCAGTATGAATGAAAATATATACGGGAGGGCTTCTCTCTCAGACAATCTCTTTGTCCGGGCGCACGTTATTTATTTCCGAGTTCGCTATGATCTTGGTCCTGAGCTCTGACAAGCGCCTCGTCGAAGTGTCCCTCGGTGATCCTTATGGCTTTTTTCCTGTTCCCGAGGTGCTCCCTTATTGCGATGATCGACGCCCTCTGGCACACAAGCTTGATATCCGCGCCCGACAGCCCCGAGGTTTTGCGGGCGATATCTTTCAGCTTCGCTTCCTTCGCAATCGGCTTTCCCCGTGTGTGGATCTTGAGAATCTCGTACAGCTCGTCGTCGTCCGGATACGGGATATTGAATATGAGGTCGAACCTGCCCGACCTGAGAAGGGCCGGGTCGACGATATCTATCCTGTTCGTGGCCGCGAGTATGAGTACCTCCCTCAAATCCTCGACACCGTCCATTTCGGTGAGGAGCTGGCTCACGACCCTCTCCGATACGCGGGTTCCGTCGGACCCCCTCCTGGGGGGCGCAAGCGCGTCTATCTCGTCGAAGAAGACTATACAGGGGGCGACCTGTTTCGCCTTTTTGAACACCTCCCTCACTGCCTGCTCGGATTCGCCTACGTATTTCGAAAGGAGCTCCGCCCCTTTTACGGAAATGAAGTTAGCCCCGCTCTGATTGGCGAGCGCCTTCGCGAGGAGCGTCTTACCCGTCCCCGGCGGGCCGCAGAGGAGAATCCCCTTGGGCGCTTTCGTGTCCGTGATTTCGAAGAGGTCTTTGTGAATTATCGGCCATATCACGGCCTCTACGAGCTTGTCCTTTATTTCTCTGAGCCCTCCGATATCGTCCCACGTGACCTCCGATATCTCGACGAATATTTCCCTGATGGCCGAAGGCTCGACTTCCTTGAGCGCTTCCATGAAGTCGCCCATGCCCACCCTGATGGGCGTAATATTCCCGTTCTTGAACATAAACTCTTCTTCCCCGTCGTCGTAATCGGGGAGCGTTTTCCTGAGCGATTTCATCGCGGCTTCACGGCACAGGTTCTCTATGTCGGCCCCTACGAAACCGTGCGTCATGTCGGCCAGGCGGTCGAGGTCGATGTCGTCGCCTAAAGGCATTCCGCGGGTGTGCACGTCCAGTATCTGCGCCCGTCCGTTCCGGTCGGGCACTTCGAGCGCTACTTCCCGGTCGAACCTCCCCGGTCTCCTGAGCGCCGGGTCGATCGCGGACGGAAGGTTGGTCGCCCCTATGACGACGATATTCCCCCTGTGCTTGAGGCCGTCCATGAGCGAGAGGAGCTGTGAGACGATTCTTTTCTCCACGTCTCCCGAGACCTTGTCCCTCTTGGGCGCGATGGCGTCGAGCTCGTCGAGGAATATTATTGACGGCTGGTTCCTTGTGGCTATCTCGAATATATCGCGGAGCCTCGCCTCGCTCTCCCCGTAAAATTTGTGCATTATCTCCGGGCCGTTTATTACCTGAAAATTGGCATTGGTCTCGTGCGCGATCGCCTTTGCAAGGAGCGTTTTGCCGCTCCCGGGGGGACCTACCAGGAGGATACCCCTCGGCGGGTCGATCCCGAGCTTGTCGAAGAGCTGGGGGTATTTGAGGGGGAGCTCGACGATTTCCCTCACCTTCGTTATCTGCTCTTTCAGGCCCCCGATGTCCTGGAAGCTCACGCGGGAGCTGTCGAACTTTACTTTCGGTTTCCGTTTTATGTCCACCTTGGTCGTGGCCCTTATGGTCGAGGAATCGGACGGTATCACCCCTATGACCTGAAAGTCTTCGAGCCCCGAGTTGGGGAGCTTGATGCGTATCTTGTCGCCCACCGTGATGGGGTACCCGTCGAGCCTGTCGAGCAGGTACTTGTTTTCGTTGCCGTTATACAGGACGTCCAGATTCCTGGGAGCGAGCACGACCTTGGTCGCCGATTTGTTTTCTATCTTCTTTACGAATACGTGCTCGTCGAGCTCGACGCGCGCGTTTTCCCTGGTCACTCCGTCTATCTCGATTATCGATTTATCGGAAAGGGACTTGTCGAGCGGCATGACGCGCACGACCGTTTTTCTCTTCCCTCCGATCTCGACGAGGTCCCACGCATCGACCCCGATCTCGCGCATATCTCCCGGGTTCAGACGTGCGAAACCCTTGCCCGCGTCCTTTTTCGCCAACTCGCATATTTTGAGTGCTATCATCTGGTTACCTAAGTAGATAATACCGTTCACCCTTTTTAGGGTCAAGAAACTTTTGGCGGCGGGAGATGCCGTTTGAATAAACCTTTCTTCTTTATTATAATTTTTCTAACTCATCATCGACAACGACTCCGTGATACTGAAATCCTTGATACTAAGAAACTTCAGGTCCTATGCGGCCGAAAATTTTTCTTTCCACGAGAGAATAAACCTCATATACGGAGACAACGCGCAGGGTAAGACAAACCTGCTGGAGGCCATACACCTCCTCCTGATGCAGAAGCCCTTCAAGCAGGTGAGGTTCGGGGAGCTCGTCAGCTTCGGCTCCGCGGAATGCAGGATAAAGGGCGAGGTGGAATCGGAGGCGGGGCTTGACGAGGTGCATGTGCTCCTCCACGGCGAGAAGAAGACTATAACGCTCAACGGAAAGATCGTTTACAGGACATCCAGGATAGTGGGCAGGTATAACGTCGTATCTTTCCTCCCCTCCGACATCGAGCTCGTCAAGGGGAGCCCCCAGGGTAGGCGGAGGTATCTGGACGCCCTTATATGCTCGCTCGAGCCCGCTCATCTCCGGGACCTCAAGCTCTACCACAGATCACTCCTCCAGAGGAACGCTGTCCTGGCTAAGGCGTCCGGTCTCACCCCGGGGATGCTCGAGGTCTGGGATGAAAAGCTCGCCGAGACCGGGAGCCTCGTCGTCGCGAGGAGGCTCCGGTATATAGAGAAGATACTCCCCCACCTGAGGCGTATATACCGGCTCACGTCCGGGGACGATGCGGACGTGGACATCCGGTACAGGAGCTCGGCCGCGTTAACGGACGACCTCGCGGAAGGGTTCAGAAAGGAGCTGGCTTCGAGGTTCGAAAAGGACAGGAGGAGGGGGCATACGACTTTCGGGCCCCACAGGGACCTCTTGGGGTTCACGATACGCGGTAACGACGCGTCACTCTTCGCGTCCCAGGGCGAGTCAAAAAACCTAGCGCTCGCGCTGAAGTCGTCCGAGATCGATCTTGTCAGGGAGCTGCTCGGCAAGACCCCGATCCTCCTTCTCGACGACGTTACGAGCGAGCTCGACGAGCGGAGAAAGGGGTTCCTCTTCAGTCTCCTCGACGAGTTTTCAGGACAGATATTCATTACGTCGACGACTCTCGGGGAGATCAGGCTCAAGGGTGAGATGAGGGTCTTTCATATACGGGCGGGCAGGGCGGAGCAGAAGCAGGTAAAGCGGTGATTCCCGGGCGGGCGTGTCGGGAAAATGTTACCGTACTATGTAATACTCTTTAATTGCGGTATTCAGTTCTGAGATCAAGATATCCAACGACACGGAGACTCCATTATGAGCGGAAAGGCATTTCAGGATTACTGGGATATGAACAGGTGCTGGGGGTGCGGGAGCGGGAACGAGCACGGGCTCCATCTTAAGAGCTTCTGGGACGGCGATGAATCCATATCGGTCTTCCTGCCGTCCAGGGATCACAAGGCGGGCCCCGACGATTACCTGAACGGAGGCATAATCGCCACTATTATCGACTGCCATTCTATCTGCACCGCTATAGCGGACGCATACAGGGGGAAAAGAGGGAACTGAACAGCGAGCCCTTCATATGGTATGTTACGGCGTCGATGAAGCTCGATTATCACAAACCTACGCCGATCGCAAGGTCCGTGACCCTCAGGGCGGGCGTGGAAAAGAGGGAGGGGAAGAAAACCCTCGTATCCTGCGGCTTATATTCGGACGACGTCGAATGCGCGCGCGGTGAGGTCCTCGCCGTACGGGTATCCCCTGAAAAGTGGTTCAAATAAAGCTCGGGCGCAGCATGCGGAGGCATTACCAATCGAATCGAAACGGGAATAAGATGACTAGATTCACACTGTTGTTTTTCATAACGTGCTCCATCCTCTCAGCCGCTCGGCCGGGAGCGGTCGCCGGTGAGCAGCCCCGGCCCGTAGAGGCCGGGATCATGGCCGACGTTTCCGCGGTCACGCCGGGCGCGCCGTTCGAGGTGGGGGTATTACTCAAGATCGATCCCCACTGGCATGTATACTGGAAGAACCCGGGGGATTCGGGTCTCCCCACTTCGGTCGTATTCACGCTCCCCCGGGGCTTTACCGCTTCGGAGCTCAAGTGGCCCGTACCTTCCGTATTCAAGGGAGCGGGCGGTCTGACCGATTACGGCTACGAAGATTCGCTTCTCCTCTCGGCCCGCGTCACTCCCCCCACCGGTCTCAAGCCGGGCGCGTCCGTAAAGATAACGGCTTTGGCCTCGTGGGTCAGCTGCAGGGACATCTGTATTCCGGGCAAGGCCGGGCTCGAGCTCGAGATGCCGGTTTCAGAGAACTCCGAGCGTGTAAACACGGACTTGTTCTCGGAATGGGGGGCCCGTCTGCCGGTGAATTATTCCGGGAAAACGCCGCCTTTTGATATAGATATAAAAACCGTTTCGAAACGTGAGAACGAGTATTCGGTCGTGATCCTGCTCGGTCAGAAAGACAGCTTGAGCGGCATCGGGCTATACCCCGTGCCGGGAAATTCTTTCATCGTTGACGATATAGCCGCAGGGACGGATAAGGGGAGCGGCAGAAGCTCGGCCGCGTTCGACGTGAAAGTGCTCCCGTCACAGGGACAGCCGCAAAAGGGGCTTGAAACCCTCATCGTTTACACGGATAAGGGCGGTAAAAGGTCGGGTTACGAATTACAGGTTCCGCTCTCAAAATAGAAATGATAATCCAAAGAATATTTGCGGCCTTATCCTTAACATAAAATTAACAACGCTTGAATATCCTGAAGGCAGGGAGCGTGAATAGATGGTCAGGAAACAGATTCTTATAATCGGCGGAGGGTTCGCGGGTGTGAAATGCGCCAAGACCCTTCGCGGCAAGCTCGCGAGGGAAGAGGCCGATATAATCCTTTTCAACTGCGAGAACTACATGGTTTTCCAGCCTCTCCTCGCCGAGGTCGTAGGCGCCTCGATAAGCCCCGAACCCGTGGCCGTGCCCTTGAGGCAGATGCTCCCCGGCGTTTACTGCAGGACCGAGGACGTGATACACATCGACGTGAACAATAATTACGTCGAGTTCCTGGGCGACCGCAGTAAAAAGGGGATGATGTATTACGACCACCTCGTGATAGCGTGCGGATCGGACGTTAACATGGGCCTCATCGCCGGGATGGCGGATCATGCCTTCCCATTGAAGACCGTGGGCGACGCCGTGGCGCTCCGTTACCACGTGCTGCAGCAGATGGAGAACGCCGAGATCGCCGACAACATCGACTTGAGGAAGTGGTATTTATCCTTTGTTATCGTAGGGGGCGGGTTCAGCGGAGTGGAAGTAGCCGGGGAAATAAACGACCTCGTCAGGGAAACCCGGAAATTTTATAGAAACATCCCGAAGGAGGAAATAAAGGTCACTCTCATTCATTCGCGGGATCAGATATTGCCCGAGGTCACTTCCGACTTGAGGGATTTCGCCAGGATAAAGATGGAGCAGGCGGGCGTAAAGGTAGTATTGAACAAGCGTGTCTCGTACGTGACCCCCGAGGGCGTGGGATTCACAGACGGAGGGTCTGTCGAGGGCGCAACCATCGTATGCACCGTCGGTAACGCCCCATCTCCGATGATCGAAAAGCTCGACGTGCGGAAGGACAAGGGCAGGCTGCTTACCGAGCCCGATATGAGGGTCAGTGGAACCGGGAACGTTTGGGCGATAGGCGACTGCGCATTTATTATGAATGACTACGATAAAATGCCTAGCCCCACGACGGGACAGTTCGCTGAAAGACAGGGGAGGCAGGCGGCGGATAATATAGTCAGGGTGCTGAAGGGTCAGGAGACGAAGCCCTTCAGGTTCAAACTGATCGGACAGCTATGCGCTATAGGGGGTCATAACGCGGTGGCGGAGTTCCTCGGAATCCATATTTCGGGCTTCCTCGCGTGGTTCTTATGGCGCTCCGTTTATCTGTTCAAGCTCCCCTCTCTCTCTCACCAGATCAAGGTAAGTTTCGATTGGGCATGGGAGATATTCTATTCCCGGGACCTGGCGCATCCCAAGGGGGACAAGACGGAAAGGGTTTCGAAAGCCCATTTCCAACCGGGGGATTATATCTTTAAGGAAGGGGACCCTTCGGTAAGCTTCTACATAATAGAGTCGGGTGAAGTGGAGGTCCTGAGGACGTCCGCTGAAAGCGGAAAGGTAACCGTGCTTGCTGTGCTCGGCCAGGGGGATTTCTTCGGCGAAATGGCGCTCCTCGAGAACCGGAACCGCAGCGCGAGCGTCAGGGCGAGGACTAACGTCGAGCTCACAGTTATGGGCAGTAAGGTATTTCAGCAGATATCGGGCACCCTTGCGCCTTTTAAAGAATTTCTCGCCGATGCCGTGCGGAGAAGGAGCAGCGATATATGGGAGCGGATTCCCGCTGCGTACAACATACTGAAGGCGGAGCCCCTCGGCACGTTCATCAAACCCCTTTCCGACAGGCTTTCGCCGTCCGATTCCTTCCGGGACGCGGTCAGGAAACTGAGCGGCGACGAGCTCGAATTCTGCTGTGTCGTGGACGAATCGGGGAAGCTCATAGGTATTGTTACGCGTACCGACATATTCCGGGCCGTAGATGCCGCGGTGAGGCCGGAAACGAATGTCTCGGTATTCATGAACCAGTCGCCCGTCTGCGTAACCGTTAAGGATTCGAGCACTGCAGTCGCGGGAACCATGCGCATGCGGGGACTAAAGTGGGTCCCTGTCGTCGACGACCCATCGAACCTCCATATCGAGGGCTATGTCAGGAGGGACGGGATGCTGGGGTTCGTCCTCGAAAAACTGAGCGAAATAGGAATTTAAATCAGCTTTTCCCGATCAGGATCCCGGCGGCCAGAACAATAAGCCCGCCCACTATCACCTGGAAAGCAGCCGACAGGAACGGCGTGTCCATATACCGTTTTCTTATGTAGGCGATAGTTATAAGCTCGGCTGCGACCACGACAGACGCGACTATCAAAGCGGTTTCGAATCTGCTTATCAGGAAGGGAAGGGCGTGTCCTATGGCGCCCAGAAACGTCATGAACCCTTCGACTATACCCCGGAGCCACGGGCTCCCTCTGCCGCTTATTTTTCCGTCGTCCGAGAGCGCCTCGGAGAACGCCATGCTTATACCGGCCCCGACGGCCGTGGCGAGGCCCACGAGGAACGCAGTCTTGCTGTCCCTCGTAGCGAGCGCAGCGGCGAACAAGGGGGCGAGGGACGACACCGTGCCGTCCATGAGCCCTGCAAGCCCGGGCTGCACGATCTGGAGTATGAACCGTCTCCTCTCGTCGTCCCGCTCGGGGATATTCCCGGCGCCTCTTATGTTATCGCTTTCCATCTGCGTTATTATACATCCGATTTGATTGTAAAATTTACCGCGATGTGAGGGACATATATCGCTTGAATCGAATTATGTTTGGGGTTAGAATTGTTTATAAAATTGCAAAAGACAAAAGAGATGGGTCAAGGGAGGTAGAGATGGGTAGAATCGCAGAGATGTATAAAATCAACGTGCTTGCGGGTTTACTGATAATCCTAATAATCGGGGGCGTCGATCTGAATGCCTCCGAATCGGACATAACGATAACCGAATTCCGTCAGCTATACGACAGCCTGCTCGCCGGGAAAACGCTGGTTACCGAATCGGAGCAGGATGGAGCGGATGTAATCAAGGTAAGGAAATTCGGTCAGGCGGTAAGTGCGGGCGGCAATGAATTCGAGGTGCCGATAGAGGTCGTGATAACGAAGTCTAAAGAAGGGGTCCAGGTCAACAGCATTACAATACACATCCTCGACAGGGTTAACGACATAGGCGGCCGGCCTATTATTTACGAAGAGGCAAGGAGTATGTCCGTCGTGAGCACAGGCACCCAACCCCTCGATACGGATGAAGTGGAATCCGTGGGTCTTTTCCGCGCCTCGAAAAACGATAAGGGCGGGTTCGATGTCCACAATTTCGGTCTTATACCGTCCGTGGTTGTAGACGGGAATACGAATAAGGTCGCAGGCTCGAATATATCGTATTCCTGCTACCCCGAAAACAATCTGACCAAATGCGTCCTGACGGTAAGGGATTACAACCTCGGCTCCTACACCCCGCTCGTCGGTTATACGCTCAAGGGTCCGGTCGGAGAGGATTCTGTAGAAATTTCTCAGGAAACGAAAGAATAACGGTTATTATATTGGTAACGGCTGGACGAGTAAGCTCGTAGAAATCATACGGAGGTCAATAAATTGAAAAAAATTGCGTTTCTGATAACCGTGGCGGCGCTTCTCGGATGCCAGACTTACACCCCTGTAGTGGATCCGCAGAGCACCGGCAACGGCGATTCATATTACAGGGACCAGGCCGAGTGCAAGGCAATAGCCCAGCAGGGGGCGCCCGGCTGGAAGAATACCGCTAAAGACACCGTAGTGGGCGGTGCGGTGGGCACCGGGACGGGCGCGCTTATCGGCACCATAGCCGGGAATACCGTAGCGGGGCTCGCTTACGGCGCCGTGATAGGCGGTCTCGCCGGAGGCGCCAAAGGGGTCTATGATTCGGAGCAAGGCTACGAGCAGATCTACAGGAACTGCATGATAGGAAGGGGCTATAACGTTCTCAACTGATAATTCTCGAGAGGTATGAGCGACCGCAAAATCCGGAGATTCCTGGATCTGTTCGATCTCAGCCGCAATTTCTCGGACGAAGAGCTGAAGACCGCCTACAAGGACCTCGTGCAGGTCTGGCACCCGGATAAGTACTCTAGTAACGAGCGGCTTAAAATTCGCGCGGAATCGAAGATAAAGCTCATTAACGAGGCCTACGATACACTCGGGGAACTGCTCGGGAGAAGGGCAGGGCAGAGGGACGCCCGAAACGATCCGGCCGGGGTAAACGCACAAGGTTCAAATCCAAATAAATTTTTCAAGAGTGTTTTTCATACCACGGATTTTTCGGAATTGAGCGAAACCGCATTCGCCCACGCCCTGAGATTGGCGCTCTCTGCGAACGCGAGACTCGATCTCTTCCACGTATCACCCGACCATAACAGGGACGTCATATCGGAGTTCCCCAAGATAAGGGATACACTCGTCCGGTGGAAGGTTATTTCCGAGCTGTCTGCCGGTGAGGACCTGCGCGGTCTCGGCTTCTCCTATTCGAAGGTGGTCGCCGTTCATAAAGACCCCGTGGCCTCGATACTGAATTATTTAAGGTCTCACCCTTCCGACATTTCCGTGCTGGCTGCCCACGACAGATCGGGCTCGGGAAAGCTTCTCCATAAATCCGTCGCCGGGAGGGTCTCCAGGGATTCAGGCGGCTGGACGCTTTTTCTGAAGGACAATGAACGCGGTTTCGTTACGCCGCATGACGGGACAGTAAGCTTAAAGAATATCCTGATTCCGATTGACTCGGAGCCGGACCCGCTTCTCGGTATTTACGCGGCCCACAAGCTCGCTCAGGTCTTCGACTGCGGCGATTGCGTATTTACGCTCCTTTACGTGGGCGAGGCTTCAGGGATGCCGCTCGTTCAACCGCCCGCGCACGCCTCATGGGTTTGGGAGAAGGTGACGAGACGCGGGAACGTAGTCGAGACGATACTGGGCGTTGCGGATGAAATCACGGCCGACGTAATCGTAATGGGGACAAAGGGGCAGCAGGGGTTCCTCGACGCGCTCCGGGGGAGTACTTCGGAGCAGGTGCTGCGCAGGAGCCGGAGCCCCGTGCTGGCGGTTCCCGAGCGCAGGGTATACAGGTAGATACCTGTGAACGGGATCATGACCCGTATTGCTATGCCGGTTCACTCTCTATTCGGTTCCCGCTTCTAACCCAGAAACCAGAAGCAGAGAAATATTATTACCGTCGGCAGGAACGCGGCTTTAAACAAGCCTATCGGGGAAACGGCATCATCGAAATGTATCTTGAGTATGGACTGGCCCGCGGGATTGGGGGCGTTCGCGATGACCGTCAGCCCACCGCCAGTCACGGCTCCGGCTACCACGGCGTATTTGAGACTGTCCGTGAAATGCGGGACGAGCGTGCTCAGGTATGTGATCGCCGCGTTGTCGTTGAAGGCCGTGAGTATGGTCGCGCCCAGCATGAGGGGGAACTCGCTAAGTCCGCCGAGCACGGGCTCGATCCACCAGCCCTGGAGCCCCCCGTGGATGACGAGGCCCGCGAGGAAGAACCCGACCAGCATGGCGGGCTGCAAATTTATCCTGTTTTGATACTGCGCCGTTATCTGTGCGAAGCCCAGGAAGAACAAGAGCCCGAGGACGAAGAGCTGTGTGTGGTGCGCGTTTATAATCGTCCAGGCCATAAAAAGGATATGCACGGCCGTTACCCACACCGGCACGGGGTCCTCCCGCTTGTCCCAGTCGGGGTCGAGGAATTCGGGGCGCATGTCAGCGGGCAGGATTCCCGGCAGGTATCTCCTGATTTTCTTCAGCCTGATCTCCTCGAAACGCTTCTCGAACGCCTCCCTTATAAGCCTTTCGTCTATGCCTTCCGCCATGAGTTTGGGCAGGGACTCGGCCTCCATCCTTTCTCTGATCAGTTTTGAAAAGAGCTCTGTCTTTTCGTTAATAGACTCGATTATCCTCTTCTCTTTTTCTATCTCCGATTTGACCCTGTCAAACTCCTTCTGTATCCGGCCGTATGTGACGTACTTCGACTCGATCCTGTCTTTCAGTGTGCGGAGCGCGAAATCCTTCTGCATCCTCGCCAGTTCCTTTCGGAATACGAGGAAATAGATTCCGTTCGAAACCAGGATTCCTATGAACGCTTTCCATCCGAAATGAGTGAGCATGAAATCCGTTCCCCAGTTCCACGGACCCGATACCATCAGCACAGGGGGGCGCCGCGAAGTGTGTCAGGGTGCCGCCTACGGAGATATTGACGAAAAGGAGCCCCAGGGTCGCGTATTTTAGCTTCGCACTGGGCTTGAGGTCGTAAAATTTATTCGAGAGTACGAGTGCGGATATGGTGATTGCAGCGGGCTCTGTAATAAATGAACCCAGCAGCGGGCCTACTGTTAGAATTGTGAACCAGAACGCCGCGAGTGTGCCGCCGAAGAGGCCCGCCACCTTCCACATCATGGACTCGGCCAGCTTCAGAATCGGCCTCGTGGAGGCGAGTGTCATGATAACGACGACGAATGCAGCTTCGGTGAAGTTGACTTTGTAGCTGAAGTAGCTGATAACGGTGGGCCAGCCGAAAGTTAATAAGATTGCGGCGATGAGCACGACCGCCCACATGCCGAACACGACCTCTACTTCGCCGAGGAAATGAAAGAGCTCCGCGCCGAAGTGGACCGAATTCTCGTCCGCTTCGCCCCTTTTTATACGCTCCCGGTGTTCGTGCTCCCATTTATGCGAGATATTCGTGAATTTGCTGGCGAGGAACGTGTGTACGATAGCGCAAAGGAAGATGAGCGTCGCGGCGAGATTAAACGGCTCCTGGCGGATGCGGTCTATTAATATGGCCGGAATGCTTCCGATGCCCGAGTCATTGTAGCTCTCGAGCGCGGGGGGGAACTGAGCTGCACCGGAAGGGGGGCTTTCCGAGGCCCGCGCGGTATAAGAAAATAAACCCAGAAAAGCCAGAACGACTAATAGATAGAGGTATTTTCTCTGCATGACGCTTGTCACGTCCTTTTTTCAATAGGCAGGGTTTTCATAAGGTCGGGCGCAGCAGCTGTTCAATGCCGGCTTTCCGGTCCCTCGCCGGCCGCGGGTGTAAATTCCCGGAGGCCCGTCATGAATTTGCGGGTTTCATTCTACACAATTAACCTATAATAATAAAGCTGGCGTCTAGTTGCCCTCAGGTGCTGCTTTACGATCGTAGATTTCTTTCTGATACTCGAGGCGGGACATCCCCGATATTATTGGTTATATGGACGTTGCCCTTTTCGTCCACCCATTCGTAGAACTCACTTTCTTTCGGGCCCGCCTGGGGAGATTCATTTACAGAGGTGCTGTCGTCCCCTGTCTCGTCGGGCGGGAACAGATCGGTGTCCTCATCCGCGTCCCCGGATTTCCCCTCCTGCATCCTCTTCGACTTGCGGAGGCTCTTTCGGGTGAATTTACTTCGATATTGCTCTTCCGCTGAAGATTCCGGCCTAGCGTGCTTCCCCCTTGTCCCTGACCCAGCGTCGAAAGGCCGAAGTTGTCGAGGTCCTCTTCGGGCCAGTAATAGTATTCGTAGGGCTGCTCCGGGACTACGACGGGCTCGGCCGGCGTCTGCTCTTGATTTTGAGCCCCCTCCTCGGGCTGGGTTCTGACCTTCGCCGGGTTCGGCATCTTCATACTGCGCGAATGCCGGATAAGCAGGAATAAAAAACAACAATGCCGAATAAACCAAAAGAATATGTTTCATCCGAGCGCTCCCTCTCTGACAGGCCTCATTTAATTATAACCCGAATCGGATGAGTATATTCAGCCCTTTTTGAACGGCGCTAAACTATTCCCGACCCGCAGGGATGTGTTACATTTCCAGATAGATCAATCGGGAGGTATATAAATGAAAATCTTAATCGCGTTATCGTCATTGGTAATTCCGGTTGTTTTTACCGTTTATAGTCCGATCGGCGCAATCGGCGCGGAGGGGATATCGACGGTCAGTGCGGAGTCGGAAACCGTGTCCGCCGCGCCGGGCAAGTCTGTCTCTGTCAGGAGCGCCTGTCCTGCGGGTGAGGTGCTCACGGGCGGGGGAGGGGAATGTTACGGTTATCTGGTTACAGACGGCAGGGTGAGTCTCGCTAAAAGCGCGCCGGTGGGGTCGTCGTGGGCTATCGAATGCGTGAATACGGGCACGCGGCCCGGCGATGTACAGGCGAAGGCATGGGCTATATGCGCCGATCCGGAAATCTTCGAACTGAAAAAAAAGAAATGACTCTCGGTGCCGGAGGGTCTCATTGCCCGGACGGGTTCGGGATCTTGAAGAAGATCGTATAGAGGACAGGTACGACGACCAGCGTGAGCACGGTCGCGACCAGCAAGTCCGAACATTATAGTCACAGCCATGGACACGAAAAATGCGTCCTGCAGGAGGGGGACCATGCCGAGTATCGTAGTCGCCGCGGCCATCATTACGGGATTGAGCCTGCTGACCCCCGAATCCACTACCGACCGGTATCGGTCCTTCCCGCTCTTTATCTCAGTGTCTATCTGGTCTATAAGGACAATCGCGTTCTTAATCAGCATTCCTGAAAGGCTCAGAAGCCCAAGCAGCGCCATAAATCCGAACGGCTGCTTGAACAGTAAAAGCCCGATCGTGACGCCTATTATCGATAGAGGCACCGTGAGCCATATTATAAGGGGCTGCCTCACCGAGTTGAAGAGGAATATAACGATGAGAACCATCAAGGCGAAGAATATCGGGATACTCTTTTGAAGCCCGGCGTTCGCCCTGGCGGAATCCTCGGCCTCTCCCCCCCAGGCGATATAGTAGCCGGGCAACCCTTTTAACGACAGCTGGTCTGAGTCGCGTATTGGTATCACCTCGTGGTCGAAGTCTTGAAAAGGGTTGTCCTCAGGGCCGAAATCCTGACCCGTAGCCTTGCCGACATCCACGTTGAGCGCCTTCTCTATCTCCGGCTTTACGCGAGCGAGCAACTCACTCGGGAGCTCCGTCCTCGGGTCGGCGTGTATTTTTATCATCGTCACCCTGTCCCTTCTCCCTATATTGGCGTTCTCTGTCTCGGTGTTGAATCCCGATACGACCTGTCCTATCGGTATCATCCTACCGGCTGCCTGGCTCCATATCTGGAGGCTCTGGATTGTATCGAGGTTCATTCTCTCGTAATCGGGAGCTCTGGCTATGATAGGCAGGAGCTGCGGCTCGAACGTGCTCTTGTCCCTGTATATTCCGGTTGTGGTGCCCGAGAAGGACTCTTCGAACGCTCTCGCTACCTCGGGCCGCGAGATACCGAGCTGGCTCGCCTGCGCTTCTTCGAGCTCTGGCCGCACGACCTTCACCTTTTCCTTCCACTCGTCCCTTACGGCCTTTGCCTGCGGGTCCGCGTTGAGGATCTCCTTGACCTTACCCGCAAGCTCCCTGAGCACCATTCTATCCGGCCCGCTTATACGGAGCTGTATCTTTCCGCCTTCACCCGGCCCCAGGAGGAATTTTCTCACGTTCACAACCGTATTCGGCAGAAGCTTTTCCAGTTCGGTCTGTGTCTTCTGGAATATAGTGTCGATAACTTCGTAGTCCTCAACGCTCACCAGTATGACCGCATAACTGGACGATGCCTTCCCCGGGACGTATGTCAGGAGGAACCGCGGGTCGCCACCCCCGATCTCGCTTATAACATTAGTCACGCCTTCTGAGCCCTTGAGGTATTTCTCGGTGGCTTCGAGCTCCCTGGCCGTGTCCTCGATACGGTATCCCTCGGGGAAATAGAGCTCAACGAAGAACTGAGGCCTTGTTGCCGTGGGAAAGAACATAGTCTTTATGAACCCGAAGCCTATGAGTGACAGTATGAATATCCCGATCACTATTCCAACCGTCATGTATCTGAGATTGATAGCCGTGATCAGGAGTTTCTTGTAAATCTGAAAGAATTTCCCCGCGTATGGGTCCTTTGCCTTCTGGTCTTCTTTGCCGGGCTTCTTTTTTCCGATAAGGAAATATTTACAGAGGAGCGGCGTGATGGTTACTGCCGTGACCCAGCTAAACATAAGCGAGATCAGAATGACCTGGAATAAAGTTCTGCAGTACTCCCCGGTGCTGTCTTTCGACGTGCCTATGGCGGCGAATGCGAGGACCGCGACCACGGTCGCACCGAGAAGAGGTATCGCCGTCTGTCCCACTATCTCATTTGCTGCGCTTATCGCGTCCTCTCCCTGCTCCATCTTGATCCTCATGCCGTCGACGACCACGATGGCGTTGTCCACGAGCATTCCGAGGGCGATAATCAGCGCGCCGAGTGATATCCTTTCGAGCGTCACGCCCCACATCCCCATGAATACGAACGTGCCGCATATGGTGATAAAGAGGACGGCTCCTATGATAAGGCCGCTCCGGAGCCCCATAGCGAAGAGGAGCACAACGACAACGATCGCTATAGCTTCTATGAGATTGACCACAAAACCGTTAATCGACTGGGTCACCGATTCCGACTGGAGTGATATGACTTCGAGCTCCATACCGAGCGGCGCCAGGGGTTCGAGTTCTTTTACTTTCTGCTCTATGCCTTCCCCCATGGTTACGACGTTCCCGCCGAGAACGGTCGATATCGCGAGCCCGATCGCCGGTTTCCCGTTATACCGGAGTATATTTTTCGGGGGCTCCGTGTAGCCCCGCCTCACGTCCGCCACGTCCTTGAGATACACCAGGCTCTCGCCTCCCCGGCTGCTCACGAGGAGGTCCCCGAACTCTTCCTCCGAAGTGAACTCGCCCGTCGGATTGATCGGGAATCTTTCCTTGCCCACGTCTATTTCACCCGCGTCGGCGGGGAGGTTTTTAGCTCTGAGCGCGTTATATATGTCCAGCTGCGATATCTCGAGCGCCGCCATTTTCGTGCGCGACATCTCGATGTAAACAGCCTCGGGCTGCACCCCGTACAGCACTATTTTCTTCACGTCCTTCACGAGCAGCAATTCACGCTTGAGAAGGTCGGCGTAGTCCTTGAGCTCCGCGTAGCTGTATCCCTCCCCTGTGATCGCCAGATACACGCCGTAGACGTCCCCGTAATCGTCGTTGACGAGCGAGGGGCCCGCGCCCGGGGGCAGTTGAGTCTGGTAATCGTTTACCTTCCTCCTCAGCTCGTCCCATACCTGGGGGAGGCCCTTCTTATCGTATTCGTCCTTGATAATGGCTTTAACGGTCGAAAGCCCGCGGGAGGAGGTGGATTCTACACGCTTCAGCTGACCGAGCTCCTGCACGGCCTTTTCTATTACGTTCGTGACCTCTTCTTCGACTTCTGATGCGCTCGCGCCCGGGTAGGGAGTCGTTATTATGGCTTCTTTTATCGTGAACTCGGGGTCCTCGAGCCTGGGCAGGCTCTGAAAGGCCTTGAACCCGGCATAGATGAGGACGATGGTGAGCGTTATCGTAATGACGCTCTTGTTTATCGAAATTTCCGCTATTTTCATTCGGGAAAAACCTTCATAGCTTTTTTGCCGTTAATCGAGCAGCGTAACCTGCATGCCTTCTTTCAATTGGGTCATGCCTGTCACAGCGATCATCTCGCCCGCCTTGAGTCCGCCCAGTATCTCAATCTCTTTTTGTCCGGTTACGGAACCCACTTTAACAATCCTCTTGTGAACCGTGAGGTCGTTCTGGTCCACTACCCATACGTATTGGTCGGGTCCGTCGCCCGTCACGACCGCTATCGCCGGAATAATAAAATAGTCTCCGTTGCCGGTATTGTTCGTTTTCCCCTCCATATAGACCTGCGCCGTCATTCCCGGCAACACCCTGATCGACTCCGGCTGGTCCATGCTCAGCGTGGCGCGGTACGTCTGAGTGCGGGGGTCGGCCTGCGCGCTCACCTCTTTGATAACGAGAGGGAAGCTCTCATCCGGCGCCGACTGGAATGCGGCATAGAGGCGCAACACGTCCCCTTGCTTTGTGGATGCGAGGATGTTTTCCGGGAGGTCGATAACTATCTCCACCTTGCTCAGGTCCTGGAGGCTCAGTATGTTGTCGAACGGTCTTACCTCCTGGTAGTTCTGAACGAATTTGGCTCCGACATACCCCCCGAAGGGCGCTTTTAAGTATGTGTAGTCGAGGTTCGCCTGTGCGTAATCGAGCCTTGCCTTCGCGGTGTCGCGCTTCGCCCTCCTGACGTCGAGGTCCGCGACGGGCACGGCGTTCCGCTCGTAAAGGTCTTTATACCTCTTGTAATCCGCCTGGGCTTCTATGTACTGCGCGTATGCTTCGTCGTGGGCGATCTGATAGTCCCTGGGGTCGATCCTGGCAAGGAGCTGGCCTTTTGTGACTTCGTCTCCTTCGTTCACGGGGAACTCGATCAACGGTCCCTGCACCCTGAACGACAGGTTCACCCTCTGCGACCCCTGCACCTTGCCCGGGAAGTTCCTCCCTGTTCCCTGTTCGCCGCCGAGTATCACGGTTTTAACCGGCCTTATTACCTGCACCGGCGTCTGGTCTTCATCATCGCCCCCGCATGAGCCGAGTATAAGGATCAGGGCGGCGGCAATTATTCTCAGAGGTAATTCTGTTGTCGGTCTTCTCATACTTTATCCCTCAAACTGTGACTCATATTATAGTGTCTCACATCTATTTCGTGACAGGGTTGTTCGCCCCGGCGCTATTAGTTTTGCCTGTTCCGGACGTTTCGTTATAGAATGCGTCCAGCATTCTGAAAAATTCGTCCCTCTCTTCCGAAGAGGTGAAGAAATCGAACTTCCCCGATGCACGCTGCAGGTTCATCAGGTCGATCAGGAAGTTATAGACCGAATTGGCTGCGTTCAGGTCGGCCGAGAGCGCTGCGTTCTGGGCGTCGAGGAGGTCTATGATGGATACGACGCCGCGGGAATAGGAATCGGTGACGAGCTCGAGGTTCTTATGCGCTGCGTCCGCCGCGTCGAGCGAGAATCTTATACTCGGATAAGATGCCCCTGAGTCGTTTAACGCCGTCCTTATTTGTTCCTCGACCTTTTCGGCGGTCGAGTCCCTCTCGTATCTCAGCTGGGACAATGCGCTCCTGGCCTTCTTGTAATCAGCCAGTTTTGCCCCGCCCCTGAAGAGGGGAAACGAAGCCTGGAGCTGTACGACCCATTCGGTATCGTCGGATTTTGCGAGATCGAGGGGAAAATTGTCCGGAATGTTTATGCTGCTCCCTGCGCCCCCTTCGTAGAGGAATTGCCTCAGCTCTCCGAAGGCAAAGATTGTAGGGGACCAGAAGGCCCTCTTCGAGGAGGTGAGGATCCTGTCCTGAGCCGCGATCTCGGAATCAATCGTCGCTATAGCGGGCGATTGCTCGAGTCCGAGGCTGACCATGAAATCCATGAAGACCCTGAACGATCCGGGATTACTTACGAACCTCTCGAGCCTCGGGTCGCTAACGAGGAGCGAGGGGTCTTCGAGCCCCGTTTCCACGGTTGCGAATTCCTCTCCCTGCGGCCTGTGGAGGAGCCTGTTCACGAGAATCTCCGTATTCTTCCTGTCCGCTTCGGCGTTTACTACCTGTATACGGTCAGACGATATCTGGCTCTCCCACCTGAAAACCTCGGCAGGGCTGGCAACGCCTATGTCGCGCCTTACCGTAGCCAGATCGAGGTTCGATTTTGAAAGTTTCAGGTTTTCTTTCTGGATGCTTTCTATGGTCTTTGCCCTGAGCACGTTCAAATATCCTATCGCCGTAGCCGCTATAATGTCGAGTCTCACTTCGTCGCGTGTGAATTCCCTCGATTCCTGAATCCGCCTCTGGACGGTGAGGTTCGACCAGGCCCTCTCGGAGTATATGAGCTGGCTCACGTTCCCCCCGACGCTAAGGTCGCGCTGCGGCTGGGTGCCGAGACTCGCCTCGGCCCTGTCCTTGTCGATGTACGTGTTATCGAGGAAAACGTCCGACTGGGGCAGAAGCTCGGCCATTGCCAGCCTGATGTCCTGCGCCCCGGCGGCGACGAACTGGTCCGCGGCCAGGAGGTCGAGGTTCACGTCGACCGATTCATTCACGGCCTGCTCGAGCGTGATGGTTCTTCCCTTTTCCGCAGGTTCTTCATTTATGAGGGTCGCCTCGGTCAATACGCTCCAGGACGGGGAAAATTTTATTGCCCGCGCCGTTTCCATGTTTATCGAGAGCAGCTCTTCCTCCGAATACTCCACCGGGAAGCCCCCCGCCTGATCGCCGAGCAGAATGCTCTGCACGACGAGGGCCACGCGCCTTGCCTCTCTCGTAAAATTGTGTTCGGGTGTGAGGCCCATGAGCGCTCCCGATTCAACCTCGCTCTTTCCCATCATCGAGAAAGCCGGGAGGCCTTTTTCGATTAGACCGTCGTATAGCTCCGCCATCTGAGAGTCGGAATAGTCGAGTATCGGCGTAACGTAGACGGCCTGAGAGTCAGGGCGGAATAGCCGCGAGCGTTTCCCCGACTGTTTTTCTCGCCGGGACTAGCTCGATGACTACATCGTTTTCGGCTGAGATTTTCCTTACGGAGTTTTCCAGGCCCGGGACGAGCTCGGTCAGGAGGGGCATATACAGGATAGCCAGCTTATTGAATCCGACGACCTCCCTGAACCTCTTGATATCCCTTCCCAGGGTCTTAGGCCGGGCCAGGTAATAGAGGTTCCCGACGCCGCTCCCTCCGCCCTCCGCCGGTGACAGCCCTAATAGAGCGGGGTCGATTACCCAGGGTGCGATCACGGGCTTCGGGAATGCCGTCCTCACCGCAATCTCTGTAGACCCGATGATTCCCAGAGTTATCAGTATATCGACTCCGGGGTCCGAGAGCTGCCTCTCGATCGCCGCGGCTACACCCCTCGAAGTCCAGTCGGATGTGACTATCTTGTCTTCCGGGAACATGACTTTGAATTCACCTTCCGTTAGGTCGGTGATTTCCTTTTTGTATGCCCCCAGGACCCTGCTGTTTATTTCGGACGGGCCGTCGAAAACTATACCTATATTGACTCCGGAAGCCTCCGTGGGAACCGGAGGTTATTGTGAAAAGTATGACCGAAATAAACGATAGTAGAGCCTTTACGCCGGGCGTGGTCATCCGATCTCCATGTGTAAAATGACGGAATCCTGATTATACATGAGTTGTATTGTTTAAAAAAGGAACGGTGTCCGATTTAATGGACGAAGTACGGATGCCGCAATAATATGAATCTTCGCCCTTTATTGTTTTTGGAAGTTATGATGGTGTATAATTGGGGAAAAGTTTAGTGATAATGTGGGAAGGAGGAAACGATGGGAAATATATACACAGCGCACCGTATAGCTGCTTTATCATTCGCCTTAATTATTTGCTCATTAATTTCAAATGTATATGCAAATGCGCAGAATCTGCCTCCGGGGAGCTATAAGGACACCTGCAGGTCGATAAGCGTTCTGGGGGGGACACTCACCGCCCAGTGTCAGAGGGTGGACGGGAGCTGGAAGAATACGGCCATTCAATATTACGACTGCGAGGGGGGGATAACGAACGAGAACGGCAATCTCACGTGCAGGCATAACCCCAAGCCCAAACCGGATAAACAACTGCCGAAAGGGAGCTATAAGCAGAGCTGCAAGGATTCTTATGTAGATGGAAAATGGCTCTATGCCAAATGCCAGAAAATGAACGGCAACTATAATAATACTTCGATGAAATACGCGGACTGCTATAAAGACATCTGGAATAACAACGGCGTGCTCACATGCGGCGGGCGGCGGCGGCGGGAATCTTCCGAAGGGGAGTTACAAGCAAACCTGCAAGGACGCTTACGTAGACGGGAACTGGCTATACGCCAAGTGCCAGAAAAATAACGGGAGCTGGTACAGCACGTCGTTAAAGTATTCTAACTGCGGCAAGGACATCTCGAACATCAACGGCGAGCTCACCTGCGGCGGGGGGCGGCGGCGGGAATCTTCCGAAGGGGAGCTACAAGGAAACCTGCAAGAACATTTATGTAGAGGGCAACGTCCTCGAAGCGGATTGTCTCAACAGGAACGGAAAATATTCGCATTCAAGCATAAAGTATAAGAACTGCAACAGGGGCATCTGGAATAACAAGGGCGTGCTCGAATGCAATTAATTGCGAAGGGGCCGGACACCCGGCCGGGAGCTCGCGCAGGGACAGGGGATTTAGCCCTCGCCGTGTTGTTCGGACTGCACCAAATCTTTAAGCGACGTCTCGCCGAGCGCGTCGTTTATCGCGCTTTCCACCTTTCCGGTCACGAGGTCGACTTCGTGCATCGATAGATACTTCTTTTCGACCAGGTCCGTCTCGTAATTCGTCCTCGTAGCGTCGATTATCTCTTTCAGCGTTATCTTTTCGAGCGCCCTCGAGGGGACGAAGCAGGGCGGTAGGTCGGCGGTCTCGATTATCAGATTATGCTGCGTGAGGTCGTTCACCGCTTCCTCGATAGGCTCGTGCGGCAGCCCGAGGCGCTCCGTGAGCGATTCCAGGGTCCACCTGCCGAGGTCGTAGAAGTAGTTATATCCGATCAGGTACATGATAATCAGCGACAGCTTTTCCTTGAGCTTCGTGCTCAGGTTGAACACCTCCGTCCTGAGCGTGAGGAACTTCAGGTTCTGGTGACAGAACGTGAGCTCGGCGCCTACCAGGACAATGAGCCAGTTGAGATAGAGCCAGATCATGAAAATGACGAGCACCGCCAGGCTCGAATAAATTGCTGCGTATCTGGTGGAAGACGCGACGGCCAGGTGGAATACCCAGCTTGTCGCGTGCCATGCTATGCCTGCGGCCACTCCCCCCGTCAGCGCCGACTTAATGTGCACTTTCGTATTCGGGATGATAATGTAGAGAACGGTAAATACGATTATCACGAAGATGAACGGTATTACCTTTGCCGAAGGTGAAGAATATCGTACCGAGAGGCTCTATATCGAGAATTTTGCTCACTACCGTGTTGCTCGAAAGCGTGGCGGTGATTCCGAACGCGGCGAAGAGGAGCACGGGCCCGACTATGAGCGTCGTGATGTAATCGCTCAGCCTCCTGGCGATACTCCTCCCTTTACGGATCTTCCAGATTATGTTCATCGAATCTTCTATCTTGGTGATCACTGAGACGGCGGTGTAAATGAGCATGACCAGACCCGCTACCCCCAGGACTCCGAAGTTGATCTTCCCTATGAACTCCGTGATCCTGTGCGTCACCTCTATACCCTTCTCCCCCAGGGGTTCGAGGAAGTTCAAAAGGAAGGGCTCGAGCTGGTTATCGACTACTCCGAAGGCTTTTAAGATCGATATTATGAATGCGAGCAGGGGCACCAGGGAAAGGAGGGTCGTGTAGACGAGGCTCATCGCCCTTAAAGCCAGCTCATTTTCCCTGTATTCTCTAAGAGTTACATAAGCTAACCTAATGAGGTTAATGAAGATCGAGTCTCTCTTGTTGAGCGAGCCGGTGTCTATGCGCCAGAGCTGCCGTGAAAAGAAATAGTTAATTTTTTTGACCAGTTCCGGCATATGCTTATACCATTACTATAATATCATTTTACACCCGAAATTTGAATCTAAACTTAAAGTTTATACCGCAATAATTGGCGGAAATGTCGTAATGTGAAGACGCGGAAATTCGGAATCCTCCTAATCGAGCTCAAAGCAGATTTTCTTGAAGCCGCATGTCTCGCATATCTTGTCGTTACCGATCCTCGGAAAATCGGTCATGACCGCAGTGTTTTCATCCGGGTCCGCAAGCATGCCCTTCATATCCGCGATGCTCCTGTTTATGTACTCTACGGCGTCGTTCAATTCGTGAGCGCTGAACCTGTGCGCCCTGGGCCCGTCTCCGAGCAGGTTGTATTCGGTAAGCGTGATTTGCTCGAGCGGGACCTCTAGCTCTTCATAGGCGAATATGGTGTATACAAGGAATTGAAGCTTATCCGACTCCCCGGCGCCCGTTTTCCAATCGACGATTTCTACGCCGTCTCCGCTTTCATAAGCGAGGTCCAGTTTCACGAACACCTTTTCGGGGTTAAACGAAAAAGCGGAAGCGGTCATGCTTTCTATGGATATTATTTTCTCTTTCGGCAGTTTTTTTATCACCTCGGGGATTTGTGAATTATAGAAGCTTTCCAGACACTGTATCGCTTCGTTGTAGTTCTTCTTCCACACTTCGTCGGGTGTTCCGGATTTATACTCGTGTTCGAAGAGTGCGGTCACGTTTCTCAGACTGCCGTCCTTCTGCCAGTAAAGGCCGTCCCTCGAGAATCTGAAATCGCTCCTCATCAGCTCCGTAACCCTGTTCTTCGATTTTTCAACACGGGATCAGATCGCCCGTGGAGACAAGCTCTTTAAGTACTTTCTCGATTTCGTGGTGCACCGTGGAGCCCTTCCACTGCCACCTGTTCTGGAGGCTCTTCAGCACGTACAGTATCCTGGTCGTCTTGTCCCGGTGATTCTTGTCCCATCCGCCCCAGGACCCGTAGTAATTGTAGTAGTATTTTCTCCGGCACTCCTTAAATAACGAGTCCCTCGAGACCGACCAGCTGAATTCGTTCTTGAAATCGCTCATATCACTTTCCGCTCACGTCAGCACGAGCTCCATTATCAGTGACCCGGGGGCGGGCGCTGAAATGCCCTCCGGCGCGCGGCCGCCCGAGAATCTGAACCCGAATTTTTTGTAGAGACCGATCGCCGGTTCGTTGCCCCTCTCTACCTCGAGTACTATGCTCTTGCAGTTCTTGATTCTCGCGGTTTCTATTGAGTGGCGGAGGAGGAGGGAGCCTATACCTTTCCTCCTGTGCCTTTCCTCTACGGCCAGTGCGCTTAAATAATATTCATCGTCCTCTATGTCGGGGGTAAAGCTTCCGTGGAGGAGCCTCGCGGTAAGGGTGAGGTAGCTCAGGAACTCGTTCAGCCTCAGTGAAACGAGGAGCCTCAGCAATGTTAAGAGCTCGTCCTTCCCGCCTCCCCTGTATCCGATCGCCAGGCCCGTTATTTCATTCCCCTCGCACGATATGAGAATGTTCTCATGCCCGAGGAAATTGTTCCCGGCCCTGATGAGGTCCATGACCATCCCGTGCGACCTTTGGGTGTCGGTGTCGCCGTCCCTCTGCGCGCTCACGATAATATCCGCTACTCTCCTTATATCGTGCGCTGTCAAATCAAATTGAGTGATCTCCATGTAATTTGGCCAATTACTATAATATTTGTTTTTCCAGCATTAACTCTAGGTTATAATAATTCTACTCAGGATTCAAAGCTCGGAAGGCTATGGCCCGGATAAATGTAACGGAAATCAGATCGGGAAACGACTCGTTCGAATACGATGTGGAGATCGTTGAGAACGAAAGCAGCACCAGGCACAGGGTTCACGTCGGGAAAGAGGATTACGAAAAGCTGACCGGGGGGCGTATCACCCCGGGCGGGCTCGTCGAAAAGTCGTTCGAGTTCCTTCTCGAAAGGGAGCCCAAGGAATCCATACTGCGCACTTTCGATCTGAACGTCATTTCGAAATATTTCGGGGATTATCCGAGACTCATACAGGATTATTTTTGACCGGGCGGATATTATTGCATAAAGGAGATTTGAACTAACGAAATGGGAAGATTCTTTACTCTACTTTTTCTGATACTCATAATCGGCGGCGCGGTCTACATCTATCCCAAGATAGAGTGGCACTCGCCCGGGATAAATATCAAGCTCGATTCCGACGACGTGGGCGTGAAACCCTTTGACGTCCTGGTGAGCGACATAGGCAAGGGCCTGAAGAACGTCTCCATTGTCCTCATCAACGAGAGCGGTGAGACCGTGATACTTAATAAGGATTACCCGGAAGGGGTCAAGGCGGACACGATCAACATACAAATAGACGCGAAGAAGCTCGGCATCAAGAACGGTCCCGCCGAGCTCCGTGTAACGGCTGTGGACGGCTCGCGCCTCAGGTTCTTTTCCGGTAACAGGACCGTCGCGAGCAGAAAAATAAACCTCGACCTTACCCCCCCGGCGGTCGACCTCCTCAGCACGGAGAACTACATCAACTACGGAGGCTCGGCCCTGGTTTTATACAAGACCTCGCCCGACGTAGTGAAGAGCGGTGTCACCATAGGGGGCTATTTCTTTCCCGGATACAAGGGGAAATTTGCCGAGGACGACGTGTATCTCGTGTTTTTCGCCTATCCGTATAACGTCCCCGCGGGCGAGAGCATCGCGCTTATTGCTGAAGACGGGGCGGGGAATAAGAAGAGCGCGAACGTACCCTACACGCTCAAGGATATCGTGTACAGGAAGAGCAATCTGAACATCAGCAGCGATTTTATAGAGAACGTGATGCTCCCTCTTTCGGGCGAGAGCGGGGAGACCGATTACAAGAAGATATTTCTAAAGGTGAACAGCGACCTCAGGAAGAAGAACGACGCGAAGATAAAAGAGGTGAGCGCGGGCTCGAAGGACGAAATATTGTGGAAGGGACAGTTTCATCAGCTCACTAATTCGCAGGTAGAGGCGAATTTCGCGGACGAGAGGACATACATATTCAACGAGGAGCCGATAGACAAGCAGTACCATCTCGGATACGACCTCGCGGTAACTAAGAGGTATCCGGTAGAAGCGGCCAACAGCGGAATTGTGGCATACGCGGGCGAGCTGGGTATCTACGGGAACACGGTGATTATAGACCACGGCATGGGGGTAAATACCCTCTACGGCCATATGAGCACGATTGACGTAAAGGTCGGGGACAAGGTAAAGACGAACCAGATATTAGGCAAAACCGGTCAGACGGGACTCGCGGCGGGCGACCACCTCCACTACGGCGTTTATGTGAGCGGTGTCGCGGTACGTCCCGTGGAATGGTGGGACGAGAAGTGGATAAAGGACAACGTGATTTTGAAGATAGACCAGGCGAACGCCGAATTCGGGACCAAGAGCCCGGATAATGCCCAGAATTAACCCGGAGCGCATGTAGATTGATAATTTACGGAAGGAACCCCGTCAAGGAATTACTTTCCGATCCCGATTCCAAGATTGAAGAAATCCTCATCTTAAAAGACGGCAGGAAGGAAGGTACCACCGACATTTTTACGCTCGCGAAGGAAAGGGGGATAAAAGTACTCCTCCTTCCGAAGGACGCTATTTCAAGGGTCTCCGGGACGACGGCGCATCAGGGCGTGGCAGCCCGCATCTCGGACTTCGAATACTCGGGCGTCGAAAGCATTCTCGGCCTCGCGGAGGGTAGGGGGGAGAAGCCCCTCCTCGTGATACTCGACCATATAGAGGACCCCCAGAACCTGGGTGCGATAATCAGAACGGTAAACGTCTTGGGCGCGCACGGCGTGGTCATACCCAAGGACAGGGCCGCGTCTGTGACCCCCGCCGTAGTCAAGGCTTCCTCGGGCGCCGTGAATCACGTCCTTATCGCCAAAGTCGTCAATATCTCGACCGTTATCGAGGTGCTCAAGAAGAAGGGTGTCTGGATAGTGGGGGCCGACCCCACAGCGCCCGTGCCCGTCTTCGGCGAGGACCTCGGAAAAGTAGATATCGCACTCGTAATAGGAAATGAAGGCAAGGGGTTAGGCCAGAAAGTTAAAGAACAATGCGACTTCCTAGTATCCATCCCCCAGGCGGGAAAAGTGACCTCGCTGAACGCCTCCGTCTCCGCCGGGATTCTCATTTATGAGATTATTGAGGCAGAGAGACATCTTATAAAACGCGATAGTATCAGCATCAATTGCCATCTCGGATTACTGATAATCCCTCCTTGTTTTTCAATTCCCTCTCCCCAGCGAGGGTAACTGCTTCGAAGTGAGCGCGAATCGGTCGCTCTCGCAACATGATTGCAGAATATGCTCATTTCCGGCACTCGATGATGCCGAGCCAAAATAGGAATGGGATCCGAGGCGGGTTCATCATTATCAGCCAGATCAGATTGCCGAGCGGCGCGGAACGACTAAAGCGCGGCAATCTCATCCTTCATTCTTTTAAGGGGAAATAGAACGAGATGTTAAATCGTAGTATATTCAATAGATGGAGAAAGAACCGAAAGACGAACACAGTGAAGAAGACGTAAGCGAAGAATCCATAAACCACTTGATCGAACACCGTATCCCCTGGCTACTCATCGGGCTCCTGGGCGGGTTATTCGCCACCCTGATAGTTTCCAAATATGAGAAAATCCTCGCCTCCGACGTGAGGCTCGCCTTTTTCATCCCGATCATCGTCTATCTGAGCGACGCCGTCGGCACGCAGACAGAGACCATATACGTGCGGGCGCTTTCCAATTCCAGGAAGAAGATTTCATTCGCGAGATACATTTTAAAGGAAAGCCTTGTGGGGATGGGCCTGGGTTTGATATCGGGGACGATTTTAGGGGTCTTCGCGACTTATTGGCTTAAATCCTCCATGATCGGTATCACGATTGGGCTGACGATGCTTATCAATCTTACCCTTGCGCCAATATTAGCTGTGATAATTCCGAATATCTTATATAAGAGGCACGCAGACCCCGCCCTGGGTGCGGGTCCCGTCGCGACGATCATTCAGGACCTTATAAGCCTGCTCGTCTACTTTCTGATAGCCAGCGTTTTTCTTTTGTAATTGATAGAACAATAGACCGGATTTATTTATTCGAGACAATTACTCGATGGAGGTGAAGGTTATATCGTTATCGATCTAAAGCTCCCCCATCATCTTCCTAAACTCCTCCTCGCTCAGTATCTGAATCCCGAGAGATACAGCCTTTTCGTATTTCGATCCCGGATCGGTTCCTGCGACGACGTAGCTCGTCTTCTTCGTGACGGATGACGTCGCCCGCCCGCCGTGCTCGGCGACGAGCCTCTCGGCCTCGTCCCTGGTCATGGATTCGAGCGAACCCGTAAATACGAACACCTGTCCCTTGAGCTTGTCGCTCACCGCCGCCTTCTTTTTGTGCTGTATCTTCACGCCCGCGTCGAGCATCTTTTTTATGAGCTGCCTGTTCTGTTTGAGACCGAAGAAATGCACGATGCTGTCCGCTATCTCGGTGCCGATCGTGTGTATGTCCATAAGCGCCTCGACAGTAGTATCCATGAGCGCGTCTATGTCGTGGAAGTTCTCGGCCATATATCTGCGCCACCCTCTCGCCCACGTGGCGTATGCTGAGCGCGTTTATGAACCTGTCGAACGTGACCTTCTTGCTCTTTTCTATCTTGGCTTCGAGGTTCGAGTGCCGATTTCTCCGCGAAGCGTTCTAACGGTTCCAGGTCTTCCTTCCTCAGATAAAAAATATCCGCCGGGTCTTTTATCAGCCCCTCCTCCAGAAGCTGCTCGACTATCTTCTCGCCGAGCCCCTCGATGTCAAACGCCCTCCTCGACGCGAGGTGTATTATCCTCCCCTTGAGCTGTGCCGGGCACGAGAGGTTCGGGCAGTAGTAATATGCGCCTTCCTTTTCGACGGGTGTCCCGCATGACGGGGCACTTCTCGGGCATCCTGAACTCTTTTTCCTTCCCCGTCCTCTTCTCGACGATCGGCATGACGACTTCGGGTATCACGTCGCCGGCCCTCTCAACCAATACAGTGTCCCCGATCCGTATGTCCTTCGCCCTGATTATGTCGTCCGTGTGGAGAGAGGCGCGTTTTATCGTTATCCCGCCGATACCGACGGGCTCGAGCTCCGCGACCGGCGTGAGGAGTCCGACGCGTCCCACCTGTACGATAATGTCATTGATTTTGGTCGTTCCTTGTCTCGGTTTGAACTTATACGCAATATTCCATCTCGGGTGTTTCGCGGTCGTTCCGAGCTCCTTCTGATAGTCCCTCCTGTTCACCTTAAGTACAATTCCGTCCGCCTCGTAGGGGAGGCTGTCCCTCGCCCCTTCGAGCTCCTTCTGATACGATATGGCCGCGTCTATATTTTCGCAGAGCATTATGTGGTCTTCCACCTTGAAGCCCCATCCGCGGAGTCCCTCGACGAGATCCCATTCCGTTCCGATCTCTATCCCTCTCACTTCGCCCACTCCCCACCCGTAGAATGTGAGGGGCCTCGAAGCCGTAATGCCCGAATCGAGCTGCCTGATCGCCCCTGACGCAGCGTTCCGGGGATTGGCGAAGAGCGGCTCCCCGGCCTCCGCCAGCTCCCTGTTCAGTTTCCTGAACGCCTCGATCGGGTACAGCACCTCCCCCCGTATCTCTATCAATTCGGGCATCCGGTGCTTACCTTTGAGCCTGAGGGGGATCGTGTTGATGGTCTTTAGGTTGGTGGTAACGTCCTCCCCCACGAGACCGTTCCCGCGTGTCGCCCCTCTCGTGAACAGTCCGTTCTCGTATGTCAGCGAGGCCGACACCCCGTCGAACTTGGGCTCGGCGACGTATTCGATATTTCCATCCGTCAGGAGGAGCCTCTTCACCCTTTTGTCGAACTCGTACGCCCCCTCTATCGACGATATGTTGTCTATGCTCATCATCGGGGCGATGTGACTCACCGACGAGAACCCCTCGGCTACCCACCCCCCGACACGCTGTGTGGGGGAGTCGGGTTTTACGAGATCGGGGAATTCGGCTTCGAGCTCCTTTAACTCGGTCAGCATCGAATCGAATTCGTAATCGGAGATTTCAGGGCTGTTCTTGATGTAATAGAGATAGTTGTGGTATTCGAGCTCTTTCGAAAGCTTCTCTATTCTTTTTCCGGCTTCTTTTTTCGTGAGTTTCATTTTTAAATCATCCATCTCCGCACACACTAGTGTGATGTTACGATTCCAGCCGGCCCTATGCTCCGCCAAGGATCACGGCAATTCAATTGTGAGCGGCGACTCGCCGCCTCATCTCCTTTAGCCTCTCCATTAATTCCTTATACGGAAGCGCGTTCAGCACGTCCTTTTCTCCGGACCCAGCCCCTCCTGGCCGTGCCCACTCCGTACTTCATGAATAAGAGCTGGTCCGTGCTGTGGGCGTCTGTCGAAATAATTATCTTTACGCCCGCGTCCACCGCCTTTCTCGCGTTCAGATCGTTCAGGTCGAGCCTCGGGTAGGAGCCGTTCACTTCGAGCGCCTTCCCGTATTCGAGCGCGGCCTCTATCACGAGGTCTATGTCCACGTCGTACGGGTCCCTTTCACCCAGGAGCCTTCCTGTGGGATGCCCTATGGCATGGACGTAAGGGTTCTTTACAGCCCTTATGATCCGGTTCGTCATGGTCTCCCTGTCCATCTTAAAGCCGCTGTGTACGGATGCGATAACGACGTCGAGCTCCTTAAGCACGTTGTCCGGGTAGTCGAGCGTCCCGTCGCTCTTTATATCGACTTCAGTCCCCATCAGGACTTTGATGTTTTTGTTCTTCTTGGCCGCGGACTCGAGCTCCTTCTGCTTCGCCCTGAGCCTCTCTATGGAGAGGCCGTTCGCGATTGTTTGAGACGGCGAATGGTCCGTTATAGCGATGTACTCGTATCCGAGCCTGTGAGCGCTTTCGGCCATCTCCTCGATCGTCGCCCTGCCGTCGCTCCATTTCGTATGGGTGTGCAGGTCGCCTCTTATATCGCCCTGCTCGATGAGGTCCGGGAGTTTTCCTTCGAACGCCGCCTCGATCTCGCCCCTGTCCTCTCTCAATTCGGGGGGTATATAGGGCAGGCCGAGCGTCTTGTACATCTCCTTCTCGGTCCCGCCGGCTATCATCTTCTCGCCTTTATATACGCCGTACTCGTTTATCTTGAGGCCCTTCTTCGTGGCGAGGGTTCTCAGCTTTACGTTGTGCGCCTTCGACCCCGTAAAGTACAGGAGCGCCGCGCCGTAGGACTCGGGCCCCACGACCCGGAGGTCCGCCTGCATTCCTTCCTTGAGGATTACGCTCCCCTTCGTGCTGCCCGATGCGAGCACGTCCTTTACGAATTTCATTCCGGTGAACGCATCCACCACGGCCTCGGTGTTGTCGGAGATAGTCAGTATATCCATATCCCTCACGGTCTCCCTCATCCTCCTTATCGAGCCCGCGAGTATCGTCCCCTCCGTCCCCGGTATCTTTGCGATCGCGCTCACGACACCCTCCGCGAGCGGCACGGCTACCCCGAGGAGCGTCCTCTCCTTGCTCTCCCTGAATATCTCGACCCCTCTCTTTATGTCGTCGATCTTCTTCTTCCCCATCCCCTTGAACTTCAGTATTTCTTCACCGCCGAGCGCCTTCTCGAGCCCGGCGAGGTTCCTGACGTTGAGCTCTTTAAATAGGAGCGAGAGCGTCTTGGGCCCGAGGCCCTGAATATGGAGGAGATCGACGAGATCGAGAGGCACCTTGTCCTTGAGTTTTTCATACTCCTTGATACTGCCGGTCTTGATATACGCATCGATCTTCTCGGCCAGGTCTTTTCCGACGCCGGGTATCTCCGTCAGCTCGTCGCGGGCGGCAACGTCCTCTATGTCCTCTCCAAGGTCGAGTATGTTCTCGGCGGCGTTCCTGTACGCCCTAACCTTGAACGGGTTCTCGCCGAGTACGTTCAGCATATCGGACATATGCCCGAATATTTCCGCTATTTCATTATTCTTGCTCATGCCTATTCAATTATACCTTCGAGAGGAGTATGAATAATAGCATTTTCAGGCCCTGATTTTTAGCGTAAACGAATGCGTGTTTCAAACCCTGCGCCTGCCGGATCAGGTAGTATAATCGATAATTTATTTCCCGCCCCCGGGGTGATAATGCGGCGCATGATATCACGCTTAATATTCGGTACAGACGGTAGACATGTATCTCGATGACCTCCTCGGCAAGAAGCTCATAATCGTTACCGGAAAAGGCGGCGTCGGGAAGACGGCGGTCTCCCTCGCTCTCTCCTATCTGAACGCCAAACGCGATAGAAAACCTCTTTACGTAACATTGAAGGAGGTCAAGCGGGGCTCCGGTTTCTTCGGATTCGACAGCGGTGTGGATAGCGTTGAAAGACCGCTCGATAAGGGTATAAATGCCGTTTACATAGACCCCGGCGCCGCTCTCAGGGAATACATACGCGAGAATTTCGTCAGGCTCTATCCGGTTTACGCGGCTATCCTCAAATCCAAAACACTACAGACTTTCTTTGAAGCGGCCCCCGGCCTGAAGGAGCTGATCACGATCGGCAAGGTCTGGCACCTGGGAACGAGGGGCGAACGGCGGAGGGGCGCAGGTCAGGCTTACGATCAGGTGATATTCGATGCCCCTTCGACCGGTCATGCGATTCCCGTACTTAACCTGCCGTCGAAGGTCCTTCAGATGGCGAGGGGCGGCGCGTTCAGGAGCCACGTAGAATGGGTGGAGGGGTTTCTCAAGGACCCGGGGGAAACGGCAGTCGTCGTCGTTTCCGCTCCGGAGGAAATGGTCGTCGGAGAGACCCTCGATCTCATAGACGCCGTGAAATCAATAGGCATATCTGTACTGTTTACCGTGGTGAATAAAGCGTATGAAAACCCTTTCACGGCGAACGAAGTAGAAACGATACGGGATCTTTCGGGGTCGATCAAAACCCCGGCGGCAGAAACGCTATTACGTATTGCGAAAAGTCACATAGAGAGGGCGAATGCTTCGGACAAGTATATTAAAAAGCTTAGAGGCGGACTAAAGGACGGTATTATCGTCGTACCGAAAATTTTCAAGAAAGACCTCACTCCCGCGGATCTGAAATATATTGCATCCCGGTGTGAGGCGCAGCTGGGCGGTGGAATTTGAAGAAGCTCGGCCGGCTCGTGGAAGATAAACGGATAATCGTTTGCATCGGCTCGGGAGGGGTCGGCAAGACTACGATCACTTCGGCGATCGCACTCGAGGCCGCATCGAGGGGCAGGAGAACACTCGCCCTGACGGTCGACCCTTCGAGGAGGCTCGCTCAATCCCTCGGACTCAATGCCGGCGCCGCGTCAGGCAAGGTCTCCAAAAGACGCATGAAGGAAGCGGGATACACCGGGAAGGGTGAGCTTACCGTGAGGCTCCTCGACGTGAAAAAGACGTTCGACGAGCTTATCATGAAGGTCTCCCCGTCGGACGGAGCCGCATCGAGGATACTCGCGAATAATTACTACAGGAGCGTCGCCGATTCCATCGCCGGCGCGCATGAATTCATGGCCATGGAAGCCCTCTACTCGTCCTATGAAGAGGGATCATACGACCTCATAGTCGTCGATACCCCGCCCTCGGAGCACCTCTCCGATCTGCTTTCCGCTCCCTTGAGGCTCCACTCGATTCTCGACTCGCAGGGATTCAAGTCTTTTTTCATCATGGACAGGCTCAGCTTCGGTCTCACCAGGCTTATCACGTCCGCGTCGCTCAGGTTTATACAGGGTATAGTCGGTATAGAGGTCATACACGATATGTGGGAGTTCTTTTCGGAGTTCGAGTCCGTGAGCGAGGGTATAAAGGCGCGCGCCGGCAAGGCTTACGATCTCTTGAAATCCCCCTCCGCGGCTTTCCTGATCGTTACGAACCTGAGCGAGGCCTCGATAGATAACACCCTCGATTGGCGGAAGGACCTTGGCTCCGAGAATTACCCCGTCGGTGCGGTGGTCGTAAACAGGACCAACCGGTATTGGGATTTGCCGGGCATAAACGGCACAATGGATCTGGAATCTCTACCATCCCGCGGGCTCCGGGATAAGCTCGCCGCGCTCTACAAAGGGTACAAGCATGAAGCGGACGCCGAAAAAAAGGCGCTGAAAAGGCTCGGAATCGGGTACCCGTGCATAACGGTGCCGGAGATAGATACAGAGGTTATAGGTTTGAAAGACCTTCGCGGTCTCAGGGAATACCTTTTCGGCTAGAGCGTGTCTTATTCGAGGGATGCGGTCTGGACTTCCGAAGAGAACCGTATAATACCGTCGTAGATACCGTCGGCTATCTCATCGACATATCCGTCCGACTTGAGTCTCTGCTCGTCCCTCGGGTTCGTGATGAACGCGGTTTCGACGAGTATGCTGGGGATGTCGGCCCCTATAAGGACGACGAATGGAGCCCTCTTTACGCCCTTGTTTTTCGCGGGCTGATATTTCGTTGAAATATTAGTTACGACGGAATTCTGGACGTGCCCCGCCAGCCGCTGGGACTCCTCGATCTTCGCGCTGAGGAGGTACTGTTTTAAGACCTTCGACATTTCGCCGCGCGATATGCTGGTGGTTGCGTTCTCACGGGCCGCGACCGCGAGAGACCTCTGGTCCTTGGTCAGGCTGAGGAAGTATGTCTCGGTCCCGTATGCCTGCTTGTCGCGGGCTGCGTTGCAGTGTATCGAGATAAAGAGGTCGGCCCCCTGCTTCTTGGCTATACCTGTCCTTTCCTCGAGCGGTATGAAACGGTCGTCGCTCCTGGTGAGGTAAACATTGGTTATACCGTGTTTCCTCCCGTCCCTGTCGAGCTTTTCCTTAAGCGCCTTCGCTATTTCGAGCGTTACCTGTTTTTCCTTGAGTCCCGAAGGGCCAATAGCGCCCGGGTCGTGTCCTCCGTGGCCTGCGTCGATCACGACGGTCCTTATCTTGAGTCCGAGGGCCTGTGAAAGGCTCGATACCTGGTCCTCGGGCAAATCGGCCTCGTACTTATAATCCTCGGTATTCTTTTTTACCGCGATGTATTCGTCGTGCGCTTTCGGGTTCCCCTGTATGTCCATAACGATCCTGAACGGATCCTTCAGGGCAAATACCTTGTAGTCCTCGAAGCTCTTTATATAAAGCACTACCCTCACCTGGTCGCTCGTATTCCTCGCGAATTTAATCTCTTCGAGGAGCCCTTTGGTGATCGGCTCGACGTAGAGTTTCTTGTCTACCCTGGTGCCGTATATATCTACCAGGAGGCGAGGGGGTTTCCCGTTCGCCCTGTCTTCCTTGAGGAACATGGATTTAAACGGTGTTTCCTCATCGACGTGAATGACGACCCGCGTGAAGTTATCGGTGGACCAGTGCCGTATCTGGCTCACGCTCGCGAGGCCGCTCTGCGTGTCGTCTGCTGCGTCTGTATTTTCCGCTTCCGTATTTTTGACGGCTGTTCTCGCCGCCGGTTTGAAAGGTGAAAGCTCGGCTGTCTTGTTCTTCGCGATAGTCTTCATATCGCCGTTCGGGTAGTCCACGGTTATTTTTTCGTATTCGACGTAGGCGCCGCTCTTACTATCCTTCTCGACGATCCTTGCGACCCTCAATTGAGCGTCGTCCGCGAGGCTGCTGTCGGGGTATCTCTTTACGAAGAGCCTCGAATAATCGAGCGCTTTATCGAGATCGTCTTGGGAGCCGAACCTTTCCCCCATCTCCTCGTACATCTTTCCCGATATGAAAAGTGAATTCGGGGCCTTGTCGCTCTGGGGATAATTTATATAGATGCTGTAGAAGGCCCTCGCTATAGTCTCCCAGATCTCCTTATTGCTTACCTTTTCCTGGTTTGCCGCGAGGGATTTATACAACTGGAACGTTTCGGCATATAATTTCTCCCCCTTATCCTCGGCGTAAGAAAGTTGTGCGGACAGGATAAGGACGAAAAGAGAGACTACGATTGCTGAAAATCGCGGTTTTATGCTCACTTTACTATTTTAATTATATTAGTTCCGTGGTCATTTGTAAATGGTATTTTATAAAGTACTTTAAGATTTTACCGGATTTTCTTTCAATTTAAAGGGTAAATCTTTTGAAATAATTGATTCTTGGTGATAAATTTCTAACGATGAAGGTAATTATACTGGGCTCCGCCACTTCGACGGGCGTTCCCATAATCGGATGCGGCTGCCCCGTGTGCACGTCGGCAAATCCCCGTAATAAAAGGACAAGATGCTCGTTATTCGTCGAGGCCGGGGGTAAAAATATCCTCATAGACACATCGACCGACCTCAGGTGTCAGGCCCTCAGGCACGGTATCACGAAGCTCGACGCAGTCCTCTACACACATTCCCACGCCGACCATACGCACGGTATAGACGAGCTAAGGGTTTACAACTTCGTAAACAAGACCTCGATCAGGTGTTACGGGAACGCGCAAACCATAGACAACATTAAGAATAATTTCAAGTACATATTCGACGGCGTGGAGTCTGCGGGCGGAAAGCCCAAGCTGACCCTGACCGTGGTCTCCGGGGAATTCGATTTCGAGGGGGTAGGGATCACGCCGGTCGACGTATATCACGCCGACTGGACGATACTCGGCTACAGGATAGGCGGCATGGCATATCTCACCGACTGCAGCGGTATCCCCGAGTGGTCGTGGGATAAGCTCCGCGGCCTCGACGTGCTCATCATAAGCGCGCTCAGGTATCAGCCCCATCCCGCCCACCTTAACGTGGAGCAGGCGGTCGAAGTCGCGCAAAAGCTGAAACCCCGGCTCACCGTACTCACTCACATGGGCCACGAGCTCGACTACGATACCCTGTCGAAGGAGCTTCCGGATTCCATTGTGCCGGCGTACGACGGCATGGAGCTCGAGCTCCCCGACCCCTGACTTGATTACCAGGCACAGGTAATGGAAAATTGTAATATCTAATCCGAGAGGTGCGAGAATGCAGGAAGTAATAAGAAAAATTCTACAGCCCAACGATTCGAAGATCGTCCTCTGCGTGCTGGACGGACTCGGAGGGCTTCCGAGGAACGGGAAGACCGAATTAGAGGCGGCCTCCACGCCCAACCTCGACGAGCTTGCGAGACGCGGTGCGTGCGGTCAGCACCTCCCGGTCGCGATAGGCATCACGCCCGGAAGCGGAGCCGCTCACCTGGGGCTCTTCGGCTACGACCCGCTCAAGTACGCGATAGGGCGCGGGGTTTTGGAGGCCCTCGGTCTCGGACTGGAGCTCACGCCGAACGACCTCGCGATAAGAGGCAACTTCTCCACTGTGAGATACGAGGGGGATACGCCATACGTCACGGACAGGCGCGCGGGCAGGATTCCCACACAGGAGAATATAAGAATAGTCTCGCGCATTGCGGAGAAGGTTAAGGAGATAGACGGGGTAAAGGTCTCCATAACCTCCGGCATGGAGCACAGGGTGGCCGTAATATTCACGTTCCCGGAGCCCATTCCCGCGAGGCGGGGACGACATACACGACACGGACCCCCAGCTCGAGGGAAAGAGCCCCCTCATACCAAAGGGGAATAACCCCAAGGCGGCCAGGGTCGCAAAGGTCATAGAGAAGTTCATCAATCAGGCCGCGAAGGTGATTCGCGACGAGGAGAGGGCGAATTATCTCCTGTTGAGAGGGTTCGCCGTTCACCCGAACCTCACCTCATATAAGGAAGCCTACGGGCTCGATGCCGCGTGCATAGCGACATACCCGATGTATAGAGGCGTTGCGAAGCTGGTCGGCATGGACGTCCTCGAGGTCGAGGACATGACAATTAAAAGCGAGATCGAAACGCTCAAGAGGGATTTCGACAAGTACGACTTCTTTTATCTCCACGTGAAAAAGACGGACAGCTACGGGGAGGACGGGAATTTCGACGCGAAGGCAAAGGTCATAGAGGAATTCGACAGCCTCGTTCCCGAAATCACGGCGCTTAAGCCGGACGTGATTATAGTAACGGGGGACCATTCGACACCTGCCGCCATGAAAGCCCATAGCTGGCATCCGGTGCCGATTCTCATAAGCTCGAAGTACGCGAGGGGAGGGGGGTCCGAGGGCTTCGGGGAGCACGACTGCAGCAGGGGGGAGCTCGGCACGTTCAGGGCCGTGGATCTGATGACCCTGATTCTCGCCCACTCCGGCAGGCTCCAGAAGTACGGGGCGTGATTTTTTTTCAATTTCCCCCTTAGAAAAAGGGGGATTTAACTTTTTGTCATTGCGAGGGAGCGCAGTATGCGACCGCGGCAATCTCGTTTTTCGTCATCCTGAACTACGGTTCTGAACGTGTGCAAGAACCGGACGCCATAGGCAGAATGCATCAATGCCACTATTCCACGGTAATTCTTAGAAGAAACCAAAATATTCAGGATCTCATCTTTTCATTCTGTCATTTCAAAGTAGGAGCCAATCCTCATCAGTCCCGCCCCTTGAAATCTCTCCCCTTTGTGCTAATTTATCTTTTCCCTCGTGTTTATGCTAATCTTTAACTGACGAGTGCCGAAGTGGCGGAACTGGCAGACGCGCCATCTTGAGGGGGTGGTGCCTTCCGGGCGTGCGGGTTCGACTCCCGCCTTCGGCACCAATTTTCCCAGCCTCTCAATACTTAACATCTCCTTAACATTTCTTCTTTATAATCGGTGATTCTGATTTTATAATAGGTATGGAGGAATGACTCTTATGGACCCGAATTCCGGAGCAAAACGCCTGATGGGGTATGCCTTTCTGGTGGTCTTCGCCAACGACGATACGATCAGCGAGGGCGAGCTTCACATGCTGGAGAAGATCGCGCTCGAGGACAAAGTGATCGACGAGGACGAGAAGAGGATTCTGAGGAAGATATTCTCCCGCGTTACCAAAGACCAATTGGCAGACGCCGTCTGGAACGAGATCTCCAAATTCCGGGAAGATAACGGTATCTAACCTTGCCCGCTGAAACCTGTCTCACCCGTTCGTCCATCGGCGCAGAATCTGCGCTCATATGCAAACTCTCCTTTGCCCCCTGGCATTCCGGCACTTTAAAGTCCTGATTACTTTTGATACAAAATGTATAGCTTTTAACAGCCAGGTCTGATGCCCGATGTTTTACCGAATCAAGTGAATAAAGATTAGTTGTGTGGTTGTGGATGGTTAGGAATTTTAAGTCCAGCAGATTAACAATTGGTACGTAAATTGCGATACATATCCATTGTTCGAATAGTCTGATGAGTGTGCAGCGGGCGCTCAATTTGCGTAAACACCCATCAGTATATAAAATAAAGATAAAAGCCGTAATACCCGTCATACACCACAACACGACATGTAGGGAGAAGTCATGGAGGTAAAGGTAAAGAAGAAATCAATGAGAGAAATAAAGGCGGGCCTGCCCCCCGTAGTAAGGGAGGAGCTCGACCTTTTCGACAGCCAGATTCAGGACTACCTGTCGGGGCTTACCGGGGACATAAAGTTCCAGAAGATACGTCTCCAGCTGGGTACGTATGCCCAGCGTCAGGAAGGGGTACAGATGCAGCGCATCAAGATACCCTTCGGCGGTCTCAACTCCGGCCAGCTGAGGAGGCTTGCGGACGTTTCCGATAAATACGCGAGCGGCTTCATGCACCTCACGACGAGACAGGACGTACAGCTCTATTACATCAAGATCGAGACGGTGCCCAACATGATGCGGGAGCTCGCGGACGCCGGCATCACTACGCGCGAAGCCTGCGGAAACACAGTCAGGAACGTAACAGCGTGCCATCAGTCGGGCGTCTCTCCGACGGAGACCTTCGACGTCACTCCCTACGCCGAAGCGTTCAAGAATTTCATGCTGAGGAACCCGATCTGCCAGAATATGGGGCGGAAGTTCAAGGTTTGTTTCGAAGGCTGCCAGGACGTCGATCACGCCGGGGTCAGGATACACGACCTCGGGTTCCGCGCGCGGGTCAAGATGATCGACGGAGAGCTCAGACGCGGCTTTCAGGTCCATGTCGGCGGCGGGCTCGGGGCTTCCCCTTCGCTCGGCCACCTGTGGACTGAATTCATGCCCGTCGAGGACATGATACCCTTCTCCGCGGCCGTGATACGCATATTCGACCGTTACGGAGAGCGCAAGGTGCGCATGAAGGCGCGCATGAAGTTCCTCGCCAGGAGCCTCGGCTGGGACGAATTCAGGAAAAGGGTGGAAGAGGAGTGGTTAAACCTCAGGGTCGACCCGTCATGGAATAACTACCTGAGTGAGATAAGAGAGGACGACTCAACCCCCGAGGCTGCGGCATCCATTCCGCCCGCACCGGAAGGGACGGAATCTGACCCGGATTACATAAAGTGGAAGGAATCCTGCGTCCTGCCGCACGCGAAAGAAGACTATGTGATGGTCAATGTCAGGATCCATCTGGGCGATCTCAAGTCCGGGAAGGCGAGGACCCTCGCCGATATAACGGACGTCTATTCAGCGGGCGATATACGCATTTCGATACTCCAGAACCTCATACTGCGCTGGGTCCCGAGGCATGCGCTCCCGTCATTATACGCGGCGCTTAGGGACGCCGACCTCGCCTACACGGGAGCCGATACGTTCGGAGACATCACCGCTTGCCCGGGGGCCGATACGTGCCGTCTCGGTATAACGTCAGCCAAGGGCCTTGCCAACCACCTGACGGAGGGGATGAGCAACGGGCTCGGGGAATTCAGGGATCTGACGAAAGACCTCAAGATCAAAATATCCGGCTGCCCGAACGCATGCGCCCAGCACGTTACGGCGAGCATAGGCTTTCAGGGGGCATCGCTCTCGAAGGACGGACGGAACGTCCCGGCGGAGCAGGTATTCATAGGCGGCGGTCTGTACGGGGACGACACCAGGCTCGCTACTTCTATCATAAAGGTCCCGACCCGGAACGCGCCTAAGGTCGTAAAGAGGCTTATCGAGCTCTACCGGGACGAGAAGCAGGGCGAAGAGCACTTCGACATCGTGATGGAAAGGCTCGGAAGGGACCGCTTAAAGGACGAAATAAACCATTTCACGGACATACCTACATTCGAAGAAGACCCCTCTTTCTATGACGACTGGGGGCACGAAGAAGAGAAATTCGAGCTACAGAAGGGCATGAAAGGAGAATGCGCCGGCGCGACCGTCGAAGAGAAGATACCCACATTCACGGACGCTCAGAAGCGGATTCAGCAGGCCGAAGCGCTGCTCACACACGGGGAGTATGGGACGTCCATCATGGAATCCTACCACTCCTGCGCAGCGAGCGCTCACGTGCCGCTCTATACGAAACTCGTCGACCCCTTCACCCCGGAGCAGACCATGTGGGAGTTCGAGAACCTCCTGGTCAGGACGGGCGAAGCGGAAGGTAAGTGGCTCGATATAAGCTCGGCGCTTCGGGACAATATAAACCGGGAGCCGACTGCGGAGCTCGCCGCGGATATGCTGTCGACAGCGAAGGATTTATACGCCGAGTGCGAGAGGCTCCAGACAGTGTTGACAAAATCAGCCAAAAATTAAGGGCGTGTGCGCTCGGGGTTTGACCGGAGAAAATCAGATTGTATGTGCCGGGCACCAAATTCAAGGTCGTTCTCAGGATAAAGGCGGTGGATCAGGTTTTTGAACCGGGTCTTAAAGGCGAGATCGTCGGCAGTGTGAACAAGATGGTCGGGAAGTCCTACAAGGTCAAGTTCGAGGACGGCAGGACCGCCGAAATACACATGGTCATCATGAACAACCAGACCCAGGTCCTGAAGGACAGCTTGAACTGAAACTGTCTTTCCGCGCAATGCACTCCGCGCGTATTCTGTTCCTGACTTTTTAATCTTCCGGAAGAAAGAAAAAGAGTAGCACCGATCGTCCGGGCTTTATCGGGCGGCATGGAATAATGCCGGTCTTATTTTACTACTTTTGCGGCGACGTCCATCTTTCCCGCCCCCGACTGCAGGAGGGCGTTCTGGAGTATCTGATCGAGCCCGTATATATCCTTATGGAAGCTCACCGTCCCGTCGTCGTTGGCCCACGCGGTAAAATAAAGTATATAGACTGTCACCGGGGCCGGCAGGTCAACGGTCTGGGTCCTGCCCCTTCTTATCGCCGATTCTATTCTCTCATCCGTCCACTCCGGGTCTGAAGTCAGCACGAACTCCGCGAGCTCGACCGGTTTTTCCACCCTTATGCACCCGTGGCTGAAATTCCTCTGGGACCTCTGGAAATATCCCCTGTTCGGGGTATCGTGGAGGTATACCGAGTGCTTGTTCGGGAAAAGGAATTTCACCCTGCCGAGCGGGTTGGACGGACCCGGGTTCTGACGGAGCCTGTAATTACCGGTAAGCACTTTGGACAGATATTCTTCCTTGGCTGAGGCTATTTCGGTTTCGTCCACGCTTTCCGTCTGCTCCATTTCGAGTCCCACGGCCTCTATGTTCCTGTTAGCCATGTAATCGGGGTCGGACTTAATCAGCGGCGCTATGTCGTCCTTGAAAATGCTGGGCGGAATATTCCAATACGGGTTGAAAACGATGTGAGTCATCTGCTCGCTGAAAATAGGCGTGTTCCACTTGGGCTTACCCACCACGATTCTCATGCTTACGGCGTCTTTATTGTTTTCAACGGCATAGAGGTGGTAGTTAGCTATGTTGACGAGCACGAATTTCGTTCCGAGGCTCCTCGGCAATATGCGCCAGCGCTCGAGCGTCAGCTCTATCTGATTCACGCGCTCTCTAGCCGGAACGTTCAGCGATTCGATCGTCGAATCCCCGGCGACTCCGTCCAGGTACAGTCCGTTGGTTTCCTGATATTTCCTCACCGCCTGCTCGAGCGTTTCATCGAAGACGTCGCCCCCCGCTAGGGAGCCGTCGAGCTCTCCTGTCACGGCCAGCCTTTCTTTAAGCGCAGTGACCCTCTCGCCCCTCGATCCTTTCCTCAATTTCTGGCCCGCGGGTATGGGTTTCCATCCGCCTTCGGCTTCGTATTCTCTATATTCGACGAGAACGTTTTTCAGCCTGCCGTAAACCGGATAATCCGGAAGCAGGCTGTTGAGCGTTTCGTCGATCTTGTTTTCGTTTACCGCCGCGACCAGCAGCCCGTTAAGGTCTACGGGCTTCTCCCCGTACACGAGCTCGAGGTCGATTTGTTCGGGGTTTATTTGTCCGTAAAGAAGGTTACTCGCGTATTTAAGGAACGAGTTCGAGAGCAGAATGTCGAGCTCCGCGAGCAATTCGGGAGTGGGTAATTTCCCCGATCCGCTTAACGCCTTTATTCTCGAAAGCGTGTAATCGATCTCTTTCAGGTTGTAATTATCGGGGTTAAGGCCTTCCTTGTAGCTGTCTTGAACGGCCTCTACCATATCGTCGCACTCGGGCTTCGGCCCCTTGTCCCCCACCCAGATCGGCTGGTAATTAAGGTTCCGGTACAGGGCAGGTAACGAGCCGGATAATTTTACGCTGTCATTGTTGATGACGATGGATTTTGGGGTCTCCGGATTGTCCACTCTCTGTCTTATGATGCCGCTTACAAGACTGAGAAGCGTATCAGGGGACTGGGGAGAGGAAACGCCTGTTTTGTTAGACGTCTTTTCCTGCCCCGGCTGGATGCAGCCCGCCATAATTGCTCCCGAAAATGCGAGCGCAACCAGGACTGCCGTCAGTCTTTTTCCTCTGAATAACGCCATATTATTCATTTCCGATTATCAGATTTAAGCCGAATTAGTATTCGGCCCGTTTTACATAACCCCGACCCGATCAAGAATAGCTGAAATTTCAGTACATGTGAATAAAATTTCAGTTAATTCGGTACTTTTATTATAATGCCAAACTTATATATTGGCTATCCCGAATAGTATTAATTTAAACCGGTTTTTATAATATCCTGGTATCCTGAGTAAGGCGTAAGTCCCGGAAGAGATAGCGTTTTATTTTGCGGGTAGTGGTTTTAGGGAACTCTTCGAGCCTGAGCGCGAAGTGCCTGACCCTCTTGTATGCCTCGAGCTCCCCGTTCGTCTTTCTGACTTCGCTCCTTATCAGCTCCCATAAATTTTCCGGCGTGATTTGCTCACCCATTTGCTCGAGCTTTTTTTGGGCTTCCTCCATCTGCGGGTATATGAGAGCCTGTATATCGACGTCGTCCGGACTGAATACGAGGGCTTCTTCTATGAGCGGGGATTTTGTCAGCTTCTCCTCTATTTCTTCGGGAAAAACATTTTTCCCTCCCCTCGTGACTATTACGAATTTCTTCCTTCCGGTTATATACAGGTATCCGTCCTCGTCGAAATAACCTATGTCGCCCGTGAGGAGCCACCCGTCAGGGGTTATAGTCTCATCCGTGGCCGATTTGTTTTTGTAATACCCGATCATGATATTGGGCCCTTTAGCGGCGATCTCTCCGTTCCCCTCGCTGTCTACGTCCCTTATTTCGACGTCGTTGCTCGGTATCACCATCCCGATGCTTTCGGGCCTGGGGTCGGAGGGCGGGTTCACCGATATGAGAGGGGAGGCTTCCGAGAGGCCGTAGCCCTGGATTACCTCGAGCCCGTAATCGAAAAGTCCCGAAGAGACCCAGCCGGGCAGGGCCGCGCCGCCCGACACGATGAGCCTGATATCGTCGAAGCCGAGGCTCTGCCTGATCTTCTTATTTATATAGGCCCTGGGCATTACGTTCGATAAGAATCCCTTTATCCCCTTTTGACCGGACACCTCTTTATGGATCCTCAGATAAAGCTTTTCAAGAATGAGCGGCGCGCAGAGCCAGACAGTCGGCCTTGCGAGCTTCATGTCCTCCAGCAGGTCCCTCGGCTTTAACCCTCTGCCGTAAAAGACGCTCATCCCGCTGCCGAATGTGGCGATAAGCCCCCCCGTGCATTCATACGAATGGTGTACCGGCAGTATGGAAAACGCCCTGTCCCGGGGGCCGTAGTTTATCGTCCTGTGTACATCGTCGACGTTCGACATTATGTTCCGGTGGCTGAGCATTACGCCTTTAGGGTCTCCCGTTGTACCCGAGGTGAAGAGGATTTCGAGGAGGCTGTCCGGGTCGACGTTCTCCGCGGCCTGCCCCGATGCGTATCTGCCGCAGATGTCCTCGATATTGTCCATAGGGATGATATTCGTCATGTCCTTTAAATCCGGTGCAATTGAAAGGATGGCGTTATAGAATGAGCCCGAAACGATAACCGCTTTTGCGGACGAGAAAGATAGTATGAATTTGTGGCTGTCGGCAGCGGCGCGGGCGTCGAGCGGAATCGCGACTGCCCCTATCCAGGAAACGGCGAAAAGGGATATGCCCCACTCGGGCTTGTTCTCCCCGAGTATGGCAACGTGGTCCCCTTTCTCTATGCCGAGCTCCTTCAAATATCTCGCAAATTTCTTTACGGATTCCATCACCCCTCCGTATGTGAGCTCATACAGGGTGTTTCCTCTCGGAATGCGGTAGGCAATGTTATCCGGGTACTTATCCGTGCTGAATTCGATAAGCTCGGGAAGGGTATTTATCCCGAGACTCTCCCTGAAGGTCGGAATTTTTTTTGAAGGCTTTGAAAATTTCTTCTTGAGGGTTTGTTCGATTGTTATACTCCCTCTGTCAATTTTACTTCGAAACTGGCATTGCGTACAAATTTTTTTATTTTATAACTCCCTCTGTCAATTTTACTTCGAAACGGGCATTGCGTACAAATAGAGATGCTCTTTCAAATTCACTTTCTGAATATGAAATAAGCCCCTGCGGCGAGAAGCGCGAAGCCCAGTAAGTAGTTCCACCTCATCTGCTCGCCCAGATAGAGCACGCTGAAAATGGAAAATACGCTCAGCGAAATGACCTCCTGGATCGTTTTCAGCTCGACTGCCGTGAACTGTCCGTAGCCCCACCTGTTAGCGGGGACCTGGAAGCAGTACTCGGCGAACGCTATGAGCCAGCTGATGATTATGACTTCCCAGAGCGGCAGGTACCTGAACTTCAGATGCCCGTACCAGGCGAAGGTCATGAATATGTTCGAGAAAATCAAAAGCACGATGGTAATCATGAGTCGGGTCTCCTTGATCAGTATTTTAGCGGGGCGGGGCGTCCGGCTCCCACGCTCTCCGGTTTCGGAATATTCAATAACAATGACAACTCGTTATAATCACTCGATAAATCATATCGGGTCTATTGACATTTTGTCAAAATAAACCTATACCTCGTCATAGTTATATATGTTATGCTGGAAACCAAAGGAGGCGTGATTGGTATGCGGAAATATATATCTGGTATTTCAAAAATGACGTACGGGATAGTCCTGCCGGCACTAATAATTTTTATGCTCCTAAACTCCGATACATCCCTAGCGCAGTCCGCGGGAGGGTCCTCGGGGGCTAATCTCCTCTTTATACTCGACGCTTCGGGGAGCATGGCGGGACAGATAGACGGTAAAGCCAAGATGGACGTCGCAAAGGGTGTAATGGCCGACCTGATCGACGGCCTGCCCGACAACGTGAACGTGGGCCTCGAAGTTTACGGTCACAGGAGTAAAGGGGATTGCGACGATATCGAGACTATGGTCGAGGTCGGCGCTATAAACAAGCAGGCCCTCATCGACAAGATAAACTCCTTACAGCCCAAGGGAAAGACCCCTATCGCTAAATCTCTCTCGATGGCCGGGGAGAAACTGAGCGCTTCGGAAGACCAGACTACAATTATACTGGTGAGCGACGGGGAAGAGACCTGCGAAGGGAACGCCTGCACGTACGTCAAGGACCTGAGGGAAAAGGGCATCAACGTTAAGGTTCACGTCGTCGGTTTCGATGTCGGCCAGAAAGAAAAAGAGCAGCTAAGCTGTATAGCCGAGGCGGGCGGAGGGAGATACTACACCGCGAACAACGCTGACCAGCTGAAGCAGGCGCTGACGGAGGTAAAAGAAGAAGTGGTCGCTCAGCCGGTGGAAGCTCCGGTAGTTTCGAAGCTGAAGATTCTTCCCAAGGGAGGGGACAGACCTGAAACCGCCGTTCCTGTCGAACCCGGAGATTATGAGACGGGTCACGTAATACCCAAGAATACGAGGGAGTATTTCTCGGTCAAGCTGAAAGCCGGACAGACGCTCAGCGTCGGGGTCCGTACGCCCGACAGCGAGAACCCTTACGCCGGTGTCGGTATCTATAACGAAGTCGGGAACCTCGTCGTTCACGAGAATATCATAGGAAGTGAAGGAGTGCTCAAGACGATAAGCTGGATGACGAATTCCGCGAAAGACGAATACACATACTATTTCAGCGCCGGCAACGAGTACGACCCCAACCCGAAGGGGACCGCATACTATATTAAGGTCGAGGACAATTTCGATATAGGGGGCACGACCGATGCGGGAGATATATTTCGATAAGGCTATTGAAATGGAACCCGGGAAGTATGTAGGCTTTTTATCGGGGCCCTGGGGAGAGGATAAGAAGGATTACTATACTATCCCGATGAAAACGGAGCAGAAGCTTAGCGTTAAAGTGACGCCCGCTACGGATACGGGGTTCAGTGTTTCCATACTGGACCAGGACCGGGTGAACGTCGCCCAGAAAGGTTCCGCCAATCCGGGGGCAATCACAAGGGTATCCTGGTCGGCTCCGAGGACCAGGAGGTAGTTTATATACTCGTCGAGCCGAATAACTTCCCGGACAAGACCTCGGCATTGAAATACGACTTCAGCGTCACGCTCGAATGACGGATCGAGCTCAGGCTCGACACTAGACAAACCATGAACGGAACCCCGGATCGCATACCCGTGGTTCCGTTTCTTATTTTAAATCCGGCAGAATCGCCGCGATGTCCGGGAATGCCGGAATGATATAATCGGGTTCGGGGTTTAAATTCCCCGCCGCCTCGTTTTTATTGTTGAGCCATACTGCGTCCATTCCCACGCCCTTTGCCCCGCATATATCCGCCCTGAAATTATCACCCACGAAAACGGCTTCCTCCGGCTTTATGCTCAGCAGCTCCATCGCCCTCCTGAAAATTACGGGCTTCGGCTTCCTCCAGCCCACTTCTTCCGATATGATTATCTTCTCGAAAAACCGTCCTATCCGGAACTTCTCTATGAGCGCATACGCCGCAGGCGCGTAATCGAAGTTGGAAACGATAGCCATGCGGTAACCTTTGCTCTTTACGTCGTCGAGCGCATTTTCATTCTCTTCAGGGAATTCGACCGCACTCGCAAGACCCTCCATATGGGCCCGCACCATTTCGTCCGCCGCGGCCTCGGTGCTCGAATCGTCGGGGATGTCCATATTGCGCATCATAAGCTTGAACCTGTCGCGGTTCGGGTACTCTCTCCACTCGACCTGCTTCATGTCCTGGAACTGGCGATAGCTTTCGATGAAATAAGGATAGAACTCCGCGAAAGAGATAGCCGGGTAGTATCCGGCGAAGACGGAATATACATCGTGACTCGTCGTCCTCGACCTCACCCCCTTTAGGTCGATCGTGGGAAGACGGCTGAAGTTGAAGTCGACGATGGTATCGAAGAGGTCGAAAATGACGGTCGTGTACTTTTTCATATCCTGGTGCGCAGAATCTGCGCTCATTTATGATCCTACCCTTCCTCCTCCGCTCTCACTCTGCTTTCATCTGTCAGCGGTGACTCACCGCCTGTCCTTTGGTACACACACAGCGTGGCGCAGAATCTGCGCTCATTTACGATCCTACCCTTCCTCCTCCGCTCTCACTCTGCTTTCATCTGTCAGCGGTGACTCACCGCCCTTTCGAGTATTACCTCTATGATATTTTCGTGGACACCCAGGGGCTCCGTCACGTAGTAACTCACGCCCTTGTGTCTGCCCGCGGCCTCGGCCGCCATTCTGGGTATGTCCTGTGTTGAGTGCTTTCCGGGGGCCAGAAAGTAGGGGTGTATCACGATGTGGCTTGCGCCCTCGGCGGCGCACGCGTCAAATGCCTCTGCGATTGTGGGTTCCGCGAGCTCCATGTGGCAGTACTTTACTATATCGAAATCGCATTTCTCGTTCGATTTTATCAGGCCGGCTACTTCGGCGAGCATTTCGTTTGCTTCCTCTACCGTGCTGCCGTGGTCGACTATAATAAGGGCTTTCTTGCTCATGGCCTTTCCTGGGTTTCTATCGGGAGTCGCGCGGCAAAGAATTCTGCTGCCGTCGATGCGGGTTCAGCGGTTATTGAGAGCGTTCAGCTTTACCGATTCGAGGACGATTTCCGAGCAGCGGTAAAACTCCTCGAGCACGAGATATTCGTTTACGGTATGGAGCTCGTACATTCCCGTTCCCAGGTTCACGCACTCTACCCCCATCTTGTTGAAATAATTCGCGTCGCACCCGCCCCCGCTCGTGTGGTGTTCGATCTTATGTCCGAGGTTCGAGACGGCGGTCTCCACGAGCCGCGCGGGTACCGATCCCGGGGGGACGTCCATCCTGTCGTAGCTCCTGTCGATTTTCTCCTCGAGTGTCGCAACGCGCGTCGTCCCCTCTAACGAAAGGTCGTCGTGAATAGTGACTTCGTATCCTGAAACCGCGTCGTGGAAACACTGCCGCATGTGGTCGACCTGTGCCTTGAGCGATTCCTCGCTGTGGCTCCTCGCTTCCCCCACCGCCTTGACCAGGTTGGGGATGATGTTCGTCGCCCTACCTCCATGTATCGTCCCTATGTTCGCCGTAGTAATGTCGTCGATCCTGCCGAGCTTCATCCGGGATATCGCTTCGCTTGCGATCTTTATCGCGCTTATCCCGTTTTCCGGACATACGCCCGCGTGCGCTTCGAGGCCGTGCACCGTGAACTCCATCTTTACCGCGGAAGGGCACCTCAGGACGAGCCTCGACGGGGTGCTGCTGTCGAGCACGATTCCGTAGCTGGAATCGAATTTCGAAATGTCTATATACTTCGCGCCGAGGAGACCGACCTCTTCGCATATGGTGAATGCTATTTCAATATCCCCGTGCGGCATGTTTTGCTCTTTCAGCGTCCTGAGCACTTCCACGATTACTGCGACCCCGCTTTTATCATCGCTCCCCAGTATGGTGGTCCCGTCACTCTTTATTATGCCGTTCTCGATCCTGGGCTTAATGCCTTCACCGGGACCTACCGTGTCCATATGCGCCGATAGAAAAAAGGGAGGAACGCCTGATTTATTTCCTTTGAGCTTTACGATGAGATTACCTACGTTGCCGTTTACCTTATCCCCGGCGGCGTCATAAAAGCATTCCGCACCCAGCTCCTTCATTTCTTTCTCGAGCCTGAGGGCGACTTCCTTTTCCCTCCTGGAAGGACTGTCTATTCTTATGAGGTCCATCACGTGCTCGGTCATTCTTTCCGTATTTATCATAAAAACTCCCTGCCCGGCATCAAAATGCCCGGGTGCTATATCGTTTTTATCGAATCCTAGTATAACTCAAGCCGGGATGTTTAGGAATCGATGCCGACCTCCGCATTTGTATACGGCCGGATGTCTGAAGAGCGATGTAAATACAACAGGTGATCAGTCGGTTAATAAATTTGGAAATGCTCCCGGCGGCTGCTTCGAAACCGGGTATGTGCAAATTCGTTTGTCATCACTCGCGTGAGTGTGATCAGACGCGCGTTTTACCGCCCGATTAACTCCTCGATCCTTTCTATGATTTTTCTTAGCTCCGTCCTGTTTAATGAGTATATTCTGTTCTGTTTTATTTTTTGCTCCGTGATCAATCCGGCTTCTTTCAGGATTTTCAGATGGTTGGAGACAGTCGGCTGTGATATGTTGAATTTGCTCGCTATTTCACCGGCGCTTGCGTCGCTTTTCCCTAATATTTTAAGAATCGTCCTTCTGCGTTCGTCGCTTATTGCTTTGAAAGCGCAACCCATTTCATCCCCCGTCTCATTCAAAATTAGAAAATTATGAAAATTCATTGTATATGATGAGCTTTGTAAAATCAAATCGGCACATCTTTAATTATTTATGATTTATGACGTGCCTGAATTTATTGGTCTGTGGATTTTGGGGTTAATTCGCAATTATATAGGGATACCGGGCGGCCGGGCCGGTTAGGGCAATAATTATTCGGACTACGTGACTCGGAATAGAATCCGGGGCTTAATGCCGGCCGGAATCAGCGACGGGGCAGGGGAGCGGTGCGGATACTCCATTGACCGATGCCCTGGGGTACGGAATAACCAGCCTGCGATAATAATTTCCACCCGGCCGGTTCCCCGGCGTCCGTCCGGTTATTTGGAAATGGCGCGGTCTACCGACCAGATGCCTCCGCCCTTGATGAGCACGATCAGTCCCAGTCCTACGGCCAGCAAATGGAACTCGAATCCTTCTCCCGCAGCCGTGCCTCCCCAGTTCATAAAAAAGCCGTTCTGGAGATGAACGGTAACGATCGCCCCGAGCATGATGACGGTTATTCCCAGGGCAGCCAGCCGGCTGAGGAATCCCGCTATTAGGCCTACGGCGCCGAACGATTCACCGATGATTATGAGGATCGCGACGAAAGCGGGGATCCCGCTGCTCACGAAGAATTCGACGGTGCCCGAGAAACCCGCGCCCCCGAATAGTCCCAGGAGCTTCTGTAAGCCGTGCGGGAGCATGACTACCCCGAGCGTGATTCTCGCAACGAACGCGCCTATATCGTCACTCGTACGGAATATCGAGCTTAACATGATGGACCCCCCTGTATCTCAGATATGATTTCCATGAATATATTCTATAGCACCGTATGAGGGATTGCCACGGCTGAGTGATTCCATGGCCGTATTCGTATCGCCCGGTGTCGTTTCGTCTTACCGAGCTCCTCCTGTACGGGAACGAGAGGCAGTGGAACAAGATGCGCATTTCCCCGGTCTGCCGCGGCTGAGATATACGGAATATTCAAGAAGGCCCATAAGAATTATATATGGAGCATATTCCACGCGAGGAGCGGGTTATATCCTCCGGCTTGGAGCCGGCCTTCGACACGGGCTCAAGATGCTTAAAGCTTCGCTTGAACTTGCGCATTACTATAATATAATACTTTAATAATAGATAGTAACAGTCCGTATATACAGCAATATATAACTTGAGCAGCTTCTTTAACTGTTTTTCCGCCGCTTCAGGTTTTGATTTTTAAAGATTTAACTTCTAAAGAGTAAAGACAGGTGCGGATACTAACCGGCTGTAATCAATGCAAAACACCCTGCTAATGTGAATTGTCAATTTTTAAGTAAAACTTAAAGAAAAAATACCGGAGCCGCCGTTTTTGCGCGTCCTTTCGTATAGAGGACATATAAAAGCAATAAAATCATACGGAATATTTATATATATGCTCGCTATAATATATATCTCTGCTATTTATCAGAATCTATATATCGGAGCTATTTTTATAATATGACCTATGATAAACGTCGGCTTTCAAAAGGAGTCAAAATCTATTTAAGGCTCGGTTGACGGTTCATTTGCCGGAGGGTTCTTCGAGCAGGGCGGACTCTTCTATTCTTATTCTCCGCCTGAGCGCGATCAGGTTTAACACGGTGAAGAGGACGGACGTTAAGTAGCATGAGAAAATGAGCGGGATTACAGCTATCTCTATTACCACGGCCACGTAATTTGGGTGCCTGACGTATTTATACGGGCCCCTCGTAACGGCGCGAGCTCCCGGTACGACGAGTATCTTTGTGTTCCAGAATTTCCCCAGGCTCAGGATCGACCAGTACCTGAGCGCCTGCGTCAGGAGGAAGATCGTGATCAGTACCGGCCAGTGCTTGTTGAGGGCCCTCCCCAGAAGAAAGTATTCCGATACGAGGGACAGAAAGAATGCGGCATGCATCAGGACGATCGCTCTATACCCGCTCCTGTCGTATTCTAGAGCCCCCATCTTCCTGACAGCGATTTCGTTCTTCCCGGCCAGGAGCAGCTCGGATATGCGCTGAAGTATTAAAAATGCGAGGAAGAGCAGGAAGAGTTTCATTCCGTCCTGAACAACAGCAGCTCCGAGCTGAATCCCGGCCCGAGCGCGGAGATTATTCCGTATTCCCCCTTTCGGCCGGGTTCTCTTTCCATGAATTCCTTTAACACGTACAGCACGGTAGGGGATGACATGTTCCCGTGCTCTTTCAATACCTTCCTCGAATGCACGAACGCGCCTTCCTCCAAGCCGAGGGATCTCTCGTACTCGCTCAGCACCTTCGGTCCTCCCGGATGGACGACGTAATGTTTCAAATCGTCTATGGCGATTCCGCGGTCCGATATGAGCTCTTCGATATTCTCCCTCACTCTGTCCCTCACGATCGCCGGGATGTCCTTGCTGAATATGGCCTTGAACCCGTCGTTCACAATTTCCCAGCCCATGACATCGAGCGAATCGTAGTAAGTCGTGGAGAGGGAATCGAGAAGGCTTATGCCCGGGAGTCCGTACAGCCTGTTTTCCTTGCCCGCCACGACGACGGCAGCGGCGCCGTCTGAAAACAGGGCGAGTGAAACCAGGTTGCTTTTGGAATAATCCTCGCCGTGGAACGCGAGACTGCATATTTCGGTCGCTATCAGAAGCGCCGCGCTCCGCGGATACGCTTTGGTATATTCGAGCGCCCGGCTCAGTCCCGCCGCCCCTCCCGCGCATCCGAGTCCCCAGATCGGGGTGCGTCTAATATGATTGTCCAACTTTAGCTCGTTCAGGAGTAAGGCATCGATAGTAGGTGTCGAGACGCCGGTGCTGGAGACGTAGATGATATGGTCGAAGTCCCCGGGGTCCCCTCCGTAATTATCCAGACAGTCGCCGATAGCGGAGCGGGACAAGGATAACGCGCCTGACAAATAGGACTCGGAGCGCTCCTTGAAGCTCTTCTTGCTTTCGAACCACTCCCTCGGATGGACGAACCCCCTGGATTCGATAAGCGAGCTGTCGAACACGTCGAGCATCCTGCCGGGCGCCTGCCCGTATCTTGAGAGCAGGATCTGTGCGAAACTTTTTAGCTCGCTCTGGCGGAATTCATAGGGCAGCTCCGCGGTGCCAACCGAAATTACTCTCGACATTATTACCTCTGCCCTTATCCCCGGTAGATGGTTGTATGGATGGATTTCCGGACTCTGTTATTATCCTTGTGCCTGCATGGAAGGCGCGAATAGCATCCTGTAAGAGTATATATATAAAAAGCCGCTTCCGGTATCGTAGCACCGGAAACGGCTTATATGGATTCCGCAACCAAACAACACGGTGAGCTTCTTATTGAAAAGCCGACTAATATTGATCAGCAGTGATTACTAAGTCCTCATCGATTGATGTTCTTTGCCTGTCAATGAAGCCAGGTAAATCTTCATATTATCAATCTTACTGCTGTTGAGCGAATAAAGACGGTTCTGTCTGACCTTACGCTCATTAACGATCTCGGCTTCCTTGAGTATCTTGAGGTGGTTTGAGATAGCAGGTTTTGATATATCGAATTTACTCGCTATATCGCCTGCGGCGCTTTCTCCCTGGCTCAGGAACTCCAGGATTTTCCTTCTTGTATCGTCTGCTATAGCTTTATACGGGCAACCCATTTGTACTTCCTCCTTGATGTTGTTGCAGGATATTAGTGTATTAATTTACCCTATTTTTGTCGATACTTCTACTAAATCGTCTGCGCATCTATTTTAAATAAATTCTTTTTAATTTAGAGATTTTGAATCCAATCACATGAAAAAGTATACCATAGAATATAAAGAAAATTAATTCTGATAGTCAATTAACCAAAAATCAGCGCGGTTTCAATTTCGGGTCTGTATGCTAATCTAATCTCGGTATCTCGAACTCAAGGAGGAGAAGTGACTTGGACTTCAAATACAGCGGTGAAAATATCTGTAAAATCGGGACCGATCTCCTGGTCGTGGGCATGTTCAAAGGGGATAAATTCTCGGGGTCTGTAAAGAGTGTTAACGATGCTTTGGGTGATGTATTAAAAACAATTTGCGGGGATGAGAAGTTCGACGGGGACCTGGGGAAAAGCGTTACTGTCAGCAGCACTTTCGGGAAGATCGGGGCGAAACGGGTGCTTCTGCTGGGGCTGGGGGATAAATCACGGTTCTCTCACGATACGGTTAGAAAAGCGGGTAATCTGACCGCCAAAAAGCTTAAAGTTGCATCTGCACATGTGACATTCGGTCCGGAGTTCAACGGAGGGAAGGGGTATATAGCGGCGCTCGCGGAAGGCGTGATGCTCGGCTCATACGGGTTCGATAAATACAAGACCAAAAACGGAGCGGAGACCGAGATAGAAAATGTGCTGATAATATCGGAAGAGATTAAGGACAGGAGGTTCCAGGAAGAAATCAGTGCGGCAAAGGCGATCTCCGAATCCACTTGCCTCGCGAGAGACATGGTTAACGAGCCCCCGGTTTACATGACCCCTTCCAGGCTCGCCGACATAGCATCCGCGGTTGCGGGCGAAGGGGGGATGAGATGCGAGATATTCGACCTCGAGGAAATCAAGAGGAGGGGTATGGAGGGGATCGCGGCGGTATCGAGCGGCAGCACGGAGCCGCCCAGGTTCATCCATCTCACTTATGAGCCGAATAAGAAGCATAAGGCTGCGATCGCCGTAGTGGGGAAGGGGATTACATTCGATTCGGGCGGCCTCTGCCTGAAACCCGCCGACAGTATGCGCACGATGAAAATGGATATGGCAGGCGCGGCGGCGGTGCTCGGAATCATGAAGGCCATAGCGCGTCTTAAACCCTCCGTCAAAGTCCACGGCCTGATTTCTACCTGTGAAAACATGACGGGGCCCGCGGCGTATAAGCCTGACGACGTAATAAGGGCTTATAACGGAAAAACGATCGAGGTGATCAACACCGATGCGGAGGGCAGGATCGTGCTCTCGGATGCGCTCTCCTATGCCGTGAATCTCAAGGTCGACGAGATTATCGACCTCGCGACCCTCACGGGGGCCTGCATGGTGGCGCTCGGTACGTATACTGCGGGCTTAATGGGCAACAGTCAGAAGCTGATCGACAGGATTAAAAAGGCCGCCGACAGGGCGGGAGAGAAAATGTGGCAGCTTCCGATGGATGATGAACTGCGCCCGGAGATCAAAAGCGACGTCGCGGATATGAAGAATGTAGGCAGCAGGTGGGGAGGCGCCATCACGGCGGCGATGTTTCTCGAGAACTTTGTCGGGAGTACCGACTGGGCTCACATCGATATAGCGGGCCCGGCGTATAACGAGAAAGAAAGCAGCTGGAGCCCCAAGGGCGGCACCGGGTTCGGCGTGAGGACACTCGTTTCCTACATCATGGACAGATAGCCCGGTCCGGTTTTTTTATTCGATACAAAATTTCTGCAATTGATTCTTCGGGATGAAATCGATGAAATCAATGAAATCAATGTACAGCCTTCTCGAGCACTTTCGTAGATATAACTTTCTAAGCCTCGACCTGAGAGGGGAGATACCGGAAGAGGAAGAAAAGGGGCTTCTCCCTTTTTTCGGACGCGGGAGGAAGCTCACGTTCGGGGAGATTGAAAAGATTCTCTCTTATGCGGAGCGTTCGGACGGCGTCACAGGTGTGATAGTGGCGATAAGGGAGCTTAAGATAGGTCTCGCCCGCGCGAATTCCCTCAGGAGACGCCTTCTCGGACTGAGAAGAAACGGGAAGAGGGTCTTTGTTTACCTGGAGAGCGGGGGGAACATCGAATACCTCATTGCTTCTGCGGGGGAGTATATCTGCATGCCCCCATGGGCGATGCTTAACCTCGTCGGCCTCGGCGCGGAGGTTACTTTCTTCAAGGACCTCCTCGAGAAGCTGGGCATATCCGCCAGGCTCAGGGGCTATGGCGAATATAAGAGCGCCGCAGAGACGTTTACGAGGGATTCCATGTCCCAGGCGCACAGGGAGATGGTCTTTTCCATTATTGGGGATCTCGAGACCCGGCTTGAGGAAGCCCTGTCGGAAGGGAGGGGCCTTAACCCCGCCGACATGAAAGCCGTTATCGACAGGGGCCCGTTCGTCCCGGAAACGGCTCTCGCGGAGGGCCTCATAGACGGCACGGCATACGAGTCGGATATCGACGATCGGGCCCGCGAAGTTACGGGCGTCAAGGTTAAATCTATCAGCGCCACGCATTTTCACCGGATATTGAAAATTAAGGAATGGCTCAAATCGGTTCTAGGGAAGATAGGGGGAAGGGCCGGGGCAATCGCGGTAGTTGCCGATTCCGGCTTTATAACGCTCGGCGATAGCGGGGGGCGCGGGGCCATGAAAACGATGGGCTCTGATTCCGTTCTGGCGCAGCTGGACAGGGTATCCAAAGACAGGGGCGTAAAGGGCCTCGTGTTCAGGATAATGACGCCCGGGGGCTCGGGAACCGCGTCTGACCTCATAAGGAAGAGATTGAAGGAGATTTCGGAGACTATCCCCGTCGCGGTCTCGATGTCGGACGTTTCCGCTTCAGGCGGTTACCTGATATCTCTCGGGGCCGGGAAAATCGTTGCCGACCCTATGACTCTCACGGGCTCAATAGGGGTCGTATACGGCAAGTTCGAGCTCGGGGGTTTATACCATAAACTGGGTGTCAATAAGGAGCTCATTCCGTTCGGCAAGCAGTCCCTGATGTTCTCGACGAGCAGGGGCTTTTCCGAAGAGGAAGAAGCGAAGCTCGACGAGCTCATGAAATTCTACTACGGGGAGTTCGTGAGGGCCGTTTCGGAGGGCAGGGGCCTGGATGAGGCTCAGGCGGAGAAAGCCGCGAAGGGCAGGGTATGGACCGGGGCGCAGGCAAAGGACCTGGGCCTCGTCGATGAGCTAGGCGGGTTCTGGGACGCCGTAAAGATCGTAGGACGCGAGGCGGGGCTGCCCGAAGACAAAATTCCCCTTCTCAGGTTTTACCCGGCCGCGAGGGGGATTAAGCTCGCTTCGATTTTCGGTGATGCCGGATATTCGGATTTCTTGAGAGTGCTGACGGAAAACTCTCCGCTTCAGGCCTGGGAAGGCTGCCTTGCAGTCATACCCTTTCATATCAGAGTGAAATGAAATACGATCCGGGACTGCTTCTATTCCTTACAGAGACTCGTTCTTGACCTTCAGGGTGGAAACTACCGGAAAAAATTCGAGCCATTCGGTGAATTTGGGGTCGCGCCCTTCGACGATATCGAAGAACCTGGATTGCAGCCTCTTCGTAATCGGCCCCGGCTTCCCCTTTCCGATGACCCTCTTGTCGACGTCCCTGATAGGGGTTATTTCGGCGGCTGTACCCGTGAAAAAGGCCTCGTCCGCGATGTATAACTCGTCCCTCGTGAAACGCTCCGTTTCGAGCTCGATCCCCTCGTCCCTGGCTATCTGAATGACGGAATCCCTGGTTATGCCCTCGAGTATGGAAGTGAGCGGCGGGGTTTTTAGCACCCCGTTCCGGATAATGAATATATTCTCACCGGTACCTTCGGCGACGTATCCTTCGGTATCGAGCAGTATGGCTTCGTCAAATCCGAGAGACGTGGCTTCGAGTTTGGCGAGGACGGAGTTCGCATAGTTCCCGCTGATCTTGGCTTTGGTCATAAAAGAGTTTACGCCCATTCTGGTAAACGATGAGATCTTCGCGCTTATTCCCTTGGACAAAGCCCCCTCTCCGAGATACGTGCCCCAGGGGTATGCGGAAATCGCCAGTGAAATGGGGTTGTCCCCGGGATGGAGACCTACCTTTCCCCCGCCGATGAAGGCTATCGGCCTGATGTAGGCCTCTTCGAGATCGTTAATCGTCAGCAGGTCCAGGATAGCGTCGTGCGTTTCTTCCTTGGAGTAGGGAATTTTGATGGTGGCGATATGGGCGGACGCATAGAGCCTGTCGATGTGTTCCGGCAGTCTGAACACGGCCGACCTGTTGTCCCCGCATTTATAAGCCCTTATGCCCTCGAAAACGGCGAGCCCGTAGTGAAGCGTATGGGTCAGGACGTGAACCGAGGCTTCGTCCCAGGGTACAAATTCACCGTTAAACCATATCTTGTAAGGCTTGCTGCTCATCCCCTCAACTCCTGTTTATCTGAATCTGCACACGTATAATATATAAAATATTCCTTTTTTTCCTATAAATTGTCAAGTGCCTAATTTATCAATTTCTTGACTCGTGATAGTTTCTTTGAATAATTATAGTACTTATGCCTAAAGAAGCGAAAGAAGGCCCGGGTCAGGTTATAATAAAAAAGTACAGTAACCGCAGACTCTACGACTCTACCAATAAGAAGTACGTAACACTCGACGATATAGGCGCCCTCATACGTGAAGGTAATGAGGTCAAGGTAATAGATTCCCAGAGCGGGGCCGATATATCGAAAGTGATACTCATTCAGGTCGTCCTCGAAAGCGAGAAGAACAAGGAGGATATTCTTCCGGTTTCTTTCCTCCACATGCTTATCAAATACGGGAATAAAGTCGCGAAGGACTTCTTCGAGAATTATTTCCTGATGATGTTCCAGCCCTATTTTTCCGTACAGGAGAATTTCAAGAAGAACATGAAGCTCTGGCAGGAAATGGGATGGTTACCTCCCGGAGTCAAGCTCCCCACTAATCTGGATATGCTGAACTTTTCGGAACTGCCTGCTTCTGATTCGTTTACCGGAACAGCGGCAGCAGCGGAAGAGGAAAAATCACTGCCGCAGACCGCCAAAGAAGTAGAGTATCTCATGGAGAAGCTAAAGGAGCTCGAGAAGAAGGTTAAATCTCTCGATGAGGAACAGAAGTGAACACCCGAACGCTTTATTAGCTCCGGTATCACCTGTTTTCTTGCTAAAGTCTTAATCGATCTCGATCCTGTCCGCGTCCACTGTATTGACGCTCGGAATCTCTCCCTGGACCTCTACATTGCGTCCGAGTAAAAAATCTTCGCATACAGCATCGTCGCCGTTGATTATGAGGTCTGTCGATTCCGATATCTGAACTATGACCGTTACCTGTTCCTGGTCGTTTTCAGCATCGACTTCAATAAACCCTGAGTTCCCGGTGCAGTTGTTGGACGATATGTCCCCGTTGAACGTTACCTCGGTTTCGTTCAGCAGATTGACATTCCCGCTCTCGAGGCTTATATTGCCGAGCTCGACCTGAGCCGTCGGATATACGCTTATTATTATCGTTCCCAGCGGGTTCGAATCCCCGTCGAAAAATTCGATCTGCGGGCTGCCGGCAATCGGCCCGTCTATCGAGAAGAACCCCCCAGCGTCCGTTACATCCGTTTCAGGCGCGCCGTCGTCGACCGTAATTTCAACCGTGATCCCTTCGAGGTCCTGATCCGGTATTATGCTTACGATGGTTCCCTGGACCGTTTCTACCTCGTCGCCCCCTCCGCCTCCTCCCCCGCCGTTATCGTCCCCTCCGCCTCCGAACTCTACGTCACAGCCGCCGATCAGGAAGAAGCAGAGAAAAAGAAGTGATATGATGCCCCTGGGTAAAATAGTCCTTATATTGCAGTTCATTAATCCTCCCGTATCCTCGTACCAAGCCTACCTGAGCTTACCTAAATATTATACCCACGGTTACCGGATTTTCATTAAACGGGCGTGATTAGCCTATTAATGCTTATCATGGTACGATTCCCTAGCCCAATAAAAAGGATGTCTATGGACTCTTTACCGCGCGTGCTTTTCCTAAACCACTCGATCAGGGACGGCGGTCCCGGAAGAAGTCTTTTTTACCTGCTTAAATTTCTGGACAGAACCAGGCTTACTCCCTATGTCCTGATACCGAAGGACGACGTCTTTTCCGACTGGCTCAGGTCGGCGGGCATCTACGAGAATGTAATTACGGATCAGAGGTTCCCGGAAAACCTGAAAAGGCCCCGCTTAGGCGCGCCCCGGAAGGGCGCCGGATCCGGATTATTCTCCATATATTACGACAAGTTGCTGCATTTTCTATCGGTCTTGCTCAATATACTCGACCTTCTTTCTCTCGTCGTTACCTCACCCCTGCTGTTAAAAAGGAACGGGATAAACGTCATATACTGTAACGGCACACAGGCTAAGGTCGTTGGGGCGCTCATGGGCCTCATAAACTGGCGCCCTGTCATCTGGCATGTAAGGAATATTCAGCAGACGAAGCTCCTCGGTTCCGTGATCAATACGCTCGCGCGGCTGCCCGTTGTCAGGAGGATTATTTGCGTATCCGGCGCCGCGGCGGATCAGTTCCCCCGGGGCAGGGAGAAGCTGGTCGTCATACATAACGGGATCGACGTCGGGGACTACGACCCCGCCTCGGCGTCGGGCGAAATCCGGTCTGCTTACGGTCTTACGGACGGTACGGTCGTCGTAGGGAGCACCGGAAGGATAGTCCCGAGGAAAGGCTATGAATTATTCATAGAAGCTGCGGGCATCGCTCTCGGCGGGCTCGGGGAAAGGCGAAACGGCGTGAAATTCGTCATCGTGGGCGATACTCCCTACTTCTTCCGGGAGGACCACCTCGGTAAATTAAAGAAGATGGTTATGGATGCTGGGCTCGAGGACTCCTTCATATTCACGGGGTTTAAGAAAGACGTGAGGCCGTTTCTCAAGGACTTCGACATATTCGTGATACCGTCGAGTTATCCTGACCCGTTTCCGAGGTCCGTGATCGAGGCGATGTCGTTTGAGCTTCCTGTAGTCGGGTTCAGAGCGGGGGGCATAGTAGAGTCGGTCGATGACGGGGTCACGGGGATATTGAGCGAGCCCGGCAGCACCCGGAAAATGGCGGACGCGGTATTGAGGCTCATCGCGGACGAGGGCCTACGGGAATCTATGGGGAGAGCGGGGAGAGAGCGGGTTAAGGAGAGGTTTTCGGCTCAGGCTGTGGCATTGAAAATAGAAGGGATAATTCTGGAGGTATGCGGCAGCCGCGAATGACCGGAGGGCTAGAATGATTGGGCCCTCTTCATCTTGTCCTTATTTCTTTCAGACTTGAAAAGTATTTTCACCGGTGTCCCTTCGAGAGGGAACTCCTCCCTCAGTTTGCCTTCGAGAAACCTCCTGTAGTTCTCGGGCACGCCCTTTATCTCGTTCGTGAAGATGACGAATGTCGGCTGTCTCGTCAGGGGCTGGGATATGTAATAGAACTTGATGTCCTTCCCCTTGTAGACCGGCGGCGGGGTCCTGCCGATGACCCTCTGGAGGAAATTATTGAGCTTCTTGGTCGAAATCCTCTGGGAGAAGTTCTCGTATACGGTATCGATTTTTTCGAATATTTTTTCCACGCCCCTTCCGGTCATGGCGGAAATAATAGTTACCGGGGCGTATCCGACCGCGAGCAGGCTTTCTTTCAGTATCCCCTCGACATTGGGTGTTTCCGCGGCCTCCTTCGGCACGAGGTCCCACTTGTTAAGGAGGACTATGCACGCTTTCCCTTTGTCGCTTATCAGTTCGGCCAGCCGTGCGTCCTGGTGCGTCGGTCCCTCCCCCGCGTCGATCATGAGCAGTGCGATATCCGCCCTCTCCATAGACCTGATCGCCCTGAACACGCTGTGCCGCTCGACGGAGAAAGTGATTTTCGATTTCCTTCTTATCCCGGCCGTATCAATTAACAGATAGTTTTTGCCGTCCCTGGTTATAAAGGTGTCTATGGAGTCCCTCGTCGTTCCGGGCACGGGGCTCGTGATAAGCCTCTCCTCGCCGAGGAACTTATTCACCAGGGTGGACTTGCCGACGTTGGGCTTGCCGAGGACGGCGATTTTTATTACGTCTTCCTCCGCATCCCCTTCCCCGGTATCCGTACGCTCCGGCAGCAGTTCCACTATCCTGTCGAGGAGGTCGTTGATCTTCCTTCCCTGAAGGGCCGATATATCGAAAAACTCCTCGATCCCGAGCCTGTGGAACTCGAGCGCCCTCGAGGCGTGCTTCTGGTCGTCGATCTTGTTGACGACGATGATGAGGGGCTTCTTGACCTTTCTAAGCATGCTTACGACGTCCCTGTCGTGCGGCATGACCCCCTCTTTCCCGTCGAGCACGAAGAGTATCAGGTCGGACTCCTCTATGGCGATCTGGATCTGGTTCTTAATGAGCGAGGGATAAATCTCCTCGTCGCTAGGGTCGAACCCTCCCGTATCCACAAGACTGAACTCTCTGCCGTCCCATTCGGTGTCGGCGTAAATCCTGTCCCTCGTGACGCCCGGTACGTCCTCGACTATGGATTTTCTCTCCCGTATCAGCCGGTTGAAGAGGGTCGATTTGCCGACATTGGGCCTGCCTATGATGGCGACGAGCGGCTTACTCTGCGATTGAGCATTTTTCATGACTTGTATCATATTTTTCAGGGACGGTTCGGGGCAGTCTCTAATGCCGCTATTGCAATATGCTTATTACTTATTATAAGATAATATAACTGCTTTTCACTCTTTATCCATTTACCGGATAGCTGTAACTAACGATAACCATCTCCTTTTTTAAAATATTCCCTGACGCTCTTTAAAACGAACTTGTGGTGGTAAGCTATCTGCTCGCTGCCGTAAGCATGATCCTTCCCGTACGGGCACGCGAGCCTCGACGAGCATTTCCCGGAGCACGTATCCGAGTCGAGCCTGTATCTCATGCACGACTCCCAATCCCACCCCTTTTCGGATACCGTATTCGCGGGACACGCAGCAATACACGGCTTCTCACAGGAAGGGCAGGGATCGAAATTAACGAGCGGACTGTCATAGTCCCCGAATTCAACGTCTGTTATGATCGCGCCCCTTAGTGAGATCCACGTCCCGAATACCGGGTGGAGCAGAAGGCCGAGAATGCTCGGCACCCCGATGCCCCCGAGTATCCCGAGCTTCACGAAATCGAGATCGAGCGCATCTTTTCCGAACGGGAAGATGATTTTATATCCTTTTCCGCTAAAAGCTTCGGTTTTCGAGTTTAACTTGCCGAATATCAATCTCGTATAGTCGTCTATGAGGTCTTCGTGATTTTCTTTGAAATCAGGGTTATCGGAAAGAAAGAGGTTGAATACGTCCCAGAACGTCCGGCCTGCGAAGCCCGTGAGTATTATAGACTTCGCCCCTTCCAAGAAATCACCCGTATCCTTTCTGCCCGCCGCCCCGTCGTAATCTACGGATCTGATTTTTACTGTGAGGTTGAATCCGGCTTCCCCGAAATGCTTTCGAATCTCTTCGAAGATATTCTCAGAGCTCATTTATTCCCCGCCTCCGGCCATTCTTTGTAATATCGGACGGCTACGATAGCTCTTCAGGGAGGCTCAATATGCCGGTATCCAGGTTCCTGCTTATTTCGTCTATTTCCTTGAGGGTAGGGAGGTCCGACAGGTTCTTAAGGCCGAATACCTCGAGGAATTCCCCGGTCGTGCCGTAGAGGAAGGGCTTCCCTATTACCTCCTTCCTCCCCTTGATCTCGAGTATCCTCCGTTCGAGGAGCGCATTGATGACGCCCGAGGAATCGACTCCCCTTATGCTCTCGACCTCTACCCTCGTTACGGGCTGCTTATAGGCGATTATCGCCAGCACTTCGAGGGCCGCGCGGCTCAACCTGAATTTCTTGACACGCTTGTTGAAATTCGTGATATATTCGCTGAATGCGGGGTCAGTCCTGAACTGGTAACCCCCGGCCACCTCTTCGAGTAGGATTCCCCTCCCGAGCGCGCCCCATTCCTGGATGAGTTCTTTCAGATATTTTCTTATGTCCCCTTTTTCAAGCTCCGTGAACACCTGCTGGAGCTTATCGACCGATACCGGCTGGTCGGATACGAAGATTATGCATTCGATTGCTTTTTTTATATCAGTAGGTTCCAATATTCGGTTCTCCTGAATATGAAATTAGAATAGGCGAGCCGTGCGCTTCCTGTACCACCAGGATATTCTCCATCCTGGCGAGCTCGAGGAGCGCGAGGAAGGTTACGATGAGTTCCAGTTTCGAGGCGCATTCTTCGAGGAACTCTTCGAATGTGATAACGGCCTTCACCCTGAGCTTCCCGAGGACCTCCGCGATCTTATCCTCGATCGTTACGCTCTCGACCTCATATACTATCTGGTCCGCCCAGAGATGGCTCCTCTTCCTGTAAAAATCGCGGAACGTTTCGATTAACGACCACAGGTCTACGGGCACGAGCTCGATCTCTTCCTCGGTCTCGTACACGGACATATCGAATTCCCTCTTGAATACGTCCCTCCCGAGGATTTCCCTTCCGATGAGCTCGTTGGCCGCGTCTCTGTAGCGCTGGTAATCTATGAGCCTCCTCACGAGCTCCGCCCTGGGGTCTGTCTCGTCTTCCTCTATGACGGGCTTGGGAAGGAGCATCCTGGATTTTATAAGGCTCAGCTCGGCCGCGATGACCAGGTACTCGCCCACTACCTGGAGGTCGAGCTCCTTCATGAGCTCCAGGTACTCGATGTACTGTTCGGTTATCACCGCTATCGGGATGTCGTATATATCGACTTCGTTCTTCTTTATCAGGTGGAGGAGCAGGTCGAGCGGACCCTCGAAGAGATGTGTCTTGACGAGGCACGGCTCATGGGGCTGCAGGGCTTCCGCTTCGTGCGTATTTTCGTTCATTTGAGCAGCGTCCCTATTATATCCCAAAGATTTGCGTAATTGTATCCCGAAAACGCGACCGTCAGGTAGGAGACCGGATAAAGGAGATAGCGGAAGATGCCCCCTCCGAATATGAAGAGCGCGAACAGTAACAGAACCCCGTAACGCTCGAACCTGCTGTAGGCGTAGGCGTACTTATCGGGCAGGAGCCCGTAAAGCACCCTCGAGCCGTCGAGAGGGGGGATGGGTATCATGTTGAATACGGCGAGCGCGATACCGTAAACGAGTGTGAGTATGAGTATTATCGTGATGATCGAATTTATGCCTTCGGGTTTTATCTGACCCGTCATCATCTGCGGGATAATGTATCTGAGGAGGAGCCCCGCACCTATAGCCATGGCGAGGTTCGAGAGCGGCCCCGCTATGGCGACCAGTATCGTGTCCTTTTTGGGGTCTTTGAAGTTGCGCGCGTTTATAGGGACGGGCTTGGCCCAGCCGAATCCGACCAGGAACATGAGTATTGTCCCCAGTATATCCAGGTGCGCTATAGGGTTCAAGGTGAGCCTGCCCTGGAGCTTTGCCGTGGGGTCCCCGAGCTTGTTCGCCGTCCATCCGTGGAAATATTCGTGAACCGTGAGGGAAAGCAGTATCACGGGGACCTGGATCAAAAGGAAGTCTATGTTTTTAAGGAAATCAAAGTTCATATAGGTGTTATAAATCTCCGTTTTTCTTAGTAATATACTCGAAGTCCGGGTACTTTACGATCTCGGGTGATATTTTTTGTGAATCACCTTCAGTCTCTCGCTCTCGACGTGCGTGTATATCTGTGTCGTGGATATGTCCGAATGGCCGAGCATGATCTGTATGGTCCGGAGATCGGCCCCGCGCTCGAGCAGGTGCGTCGCGAAAGAGTGCCTGAGCGTGTGAGGGCTTATCTTTTTGGCTATGCCCGCTTTAAGGGCTTGGTGCTTTATTATCTTCCAGTACCCCTGGCGCGTCATTCCCTTCCCCAGTCTCGTGACGAAGAGCGCCTTCGCCTCCCTCGACTTGAGCATCGCCGGTCTCGACGTATAGAGATACTCACGCACCTTGCTGATCGCCTTATCCCCGACTGGGACCAGTCTCTCCTTGGAGCCCTTTCCGTAAACGACGACGAAGCCGAGCTCGAAGTTCACGTCGTTGAGCTTGAGCCCGATGAGCTCCGACACCCTTATTCCCGTGGCGTAGAGCGTCTCCAGCATGGCCGCGTCCCTGAGCCCCTCGGGTGTGGATTCGTCCGGGGCCGAGAGGAGCCCCTCTACTTCGTCGAGTGTGATTACGCCGGGGAGCCCCTTTTTCATTTTCGGCGTGGTTATGCGGGCGGCGGGGTCTTCCTCTATGACCTTCTCCATGAGGAGGTACCTGAAGAACTGCCTGATCGATACGATGCTTCTTACTATGGTGGTCGAGTTATAGCCCTTATCTTTGAACTGCGCGAGGTAATCGAGTATGTGGCTGTATTTTATTTCCCCGGCCGGGACCGTGCCCGTTTCTTCCATGAACAGGATAAACTTCCTCAGGTCCCGGCCGTAGGATTCGAGTGTATTTTCGGATAGCCCTTTTTCAACCGCGAGGTAGGAGAGAAAGGAATCCAGGAGGACGTCCATTACTCAACATTCTACAACATCACGTGCCCATTTCCCACGAGCTCAGATATTTTTTCTGCTCCGGGGTTAGCTTGTCTATCTTCACGCCCCTTGCCTTGAGCTTCGTGCGCGCAACGGACTGGTCTACCTGTGGAGGGACGTCGTACACCCTCTTTTCGAGCTTCTTCGCGTTCTTCACGACGTACTCGGCGCATAGGGCCTGGTTGGCGAAGCTCATGTCCATGACGCTCGACGGATGACCTTCGGCGGCGGCCAGGTTTATAAGCCTCCCTTCACCGAGGACATTGATCCGTTTTCCGTTTTTCAGCGTGAATTCCTCGACGTAATCCCTGATAATGCGCTTTTTGGACGAGATCAGCTCGAGGCCCTTCAAGTCCAGCTCTACGTTAAAGTGCCCCGAATTGCAGACTATCGCGCCGTCCTTCATAGTTTTGAAGTGCTCTCTTCTTATGACGCTGATGTTCCCCGTCACCGTGCAGAAGAAGTCTCCTATCCTGGCCGCGTCGGCTATCGGCATAACCCTGAAGCCGTCCATCACTGCCTCAAGCGCCGCGAGCTCGTCGATCTCCGTCACTACCACGTTCGCTCCCATTCCCCTCGCCCTCATCGCCAGCCCCTTTCCGCACCACCCGTATCCGCAGACAACGAACACGGTCCCCGAAATGAGCCTGTTCGTGGCCCTTATCATACCGTCGAGCGTGCTCTGCCCGGTGCCGTAGCGGTTGTCGAAGAGGTGTTTCGTGTTCGCGTCGTTTACCGCGATTATCGGGTATTTGAGCACTCCGTTCTCGGCCATGCTCCGAAGGCGTATGACCCCGGTCGTCGTCTCCTCGGTGCCCCCGATGACGCCCCGGAGCTTTTCAGTCCTGGTTTTGTGGAGGATCGATACCAGGTCGGCCCCGTCGTCCATCGTGATATTCGGAGAGAGGTCGAGGGTGCTGTTAATATGGCTGTAATACGTTTTCGTGTTTTCGCCCTTTATAGCGAAGACGGATATATTGTGGTCTTTCACGAGGTAAGCCGCGGCGTCGTCCTGTGTGCTGAGGGGGTTCGAGGCGCAAAGCACTACGTTTGCGCCGCCCTCCTTGAGCGTTACTGCGAGGTTCGCCGTTTCGGTGGTCACGTGAAGGCACGCCGCTATGGTCACGCCCTTTAATGGCTTTTCTTTTTTGAACCTCTCGCTGATTAAGGCGAGAACGGGCATTTCCTCGGCGGCCCATTCTACCCTGAGCTTCCCTTGCCTGGCCAGTTTAAGGTCTTTTACGTCGTACTTCATTGCTGCCTCCGTCTAATTTTGATTGTGGGTCCCCGGGGAGTGTGTCAGGATACTGCTTTCAGCAGGTCGTTTACCTTGTCGGTCTTTTCCCACGTGAACCCCGAGCCGAACCTGCCGAAATGGCCGTAAGCGGCTGTTTCCCGATAAATGGGTTTTAGAAGATCGAGTGCGCTTATAATTCCCGAAGGGCAGAGATCGAATACCTCTCTTATGGCGTCCGATATCTTTTCTTCGGGCACTACGGACGTGCCGAATGTCTCGACCATTATTGATACGGGCTCGGCTATACCTATCGCGTAGGCGAGCTGGACCTCGCATTCCTTTGCGAGACCCGATGCGACCACATTCTTGGCCACGTACCGCGCCATGTAAGCGGCGCTCCTGTCGACCTTGGAAGGGTCTTTCCCCGAAAACGCCCCCCCTCCGTGCCTCGCCCAGCCTCCGTATGTGTCTATGATTATCTTTCTTCCGGTGAGACCCGAATCCCCCATGGGGCCGCCCGTAACGAACCTCCCCGTCGGGTTTATGTATATCTTCGTCCTGTCGGATATCAATTCTTCGTTTATGCAGTGCTTGATTACTTCCTCGAGTATCCCTTCGTGAATAGTCTTGTTCCCGGCTTCTGCGGAATGCTGAGAGGAGACCACGATAGCGTCGATCCCGACCGGGACGCCGTTCTCATACCTCACGGTAACCTGGGTCTTCCCGTCCGGCCTGAGGAAGGGGAGTATGCCGTCCTTCCTGGCGTCGGTCAGCCTCTTGGCGAGTTTGTGGGCGAAGATAATGGGGGAGGGCATAAGCTCGGGTGTTTCGGCGGTCGCGTAACCGAACATGAGGCCCTGGTCTCCCGCTCCCTGCTCCCTCTCCGCGCTCGAATTGACGCCCATCGCTATGTCGGGCGACTGCTTGTCGACGGCGATTATGAGGCCGCAGGTGTTCGCGTCGAAACCCATGGCGCTGTCCGTGTAGCCTATATCGGTGATCGTTTTTCTGACTATGTTAGAGAGATCGACTATAGTATTTGCCGTAATTTCTCCCGCTACTACTACCAGCCCCGTCGTAAGGAGCGTCTCGCAGGCGACCCTGCTGTGAGGGTCGCCGCCGATCATGGCGTCGAGCACAGCGTCCGATATCTGGTCGGCCATCTTGTCCGGGTGTCCCTCGGTTACGGATTCCGAGGTAAAAATAAAATTCCTTTGCGGCATGAAAATGTCCTTGTTATGAGTGGAAATTGGTCAATAAGAGCGGATATGGTAAATAGTTTTAGGGGGTCTGTCAAGAAACCCACCCGGATACACGGGTGTGTGGAACTCGTACGTAAAGAGGGACTACTGTCCCCCTTTTCTCAGACGCGCCCGGGCATGGTATAATCCGTTCGCTGTATCCGTGATTAAACTATACTTCACCGTAAGGAATGGAAAAAATGAAGAAATTAATTGCGCCGTCCATATTATCGGCTGATTTCACAAGGCTCGGGGAGGAGGTAAGGGCCATAAAGGAGGCAGGGGCCGACTGGATACACGTCGACGTCATGGACGGCCACTTCGTCCCCAATATAAGCATCGGTCTGCCGATAGTCGAGGCGCTCAGGAAAGCCGATACGCCGCCTATGGACATTCACCTCCAGATAGAGAACCCGGACGAGTTCGCCGAGAGGTTCATAGACGCGGGCGGGGATGCGGTAGCCGGCATTACGGTTCAATACGAGACATGCGGGCTCCTTTACAGCACGATATCCAGGATAAAGTCCCGGGGCGTGAACGCCGGTATCGCGATCAGTCCCACCACGCCGCTATACGTCCTCGAAGAGGTTCTCGAATACGCCGACATGATACTCATTATGACCGTGGAGCCCGGGTTCCCGGGGCAGAAGTTCATCCAGTCCATGGTCCCCAAGGTGATGAGGCTCCGCGAGTTGATAGACCGCTCCGGGCACAAGCCCCTCATCGAGGTCGACGGCGGTATAAAGCTCGACAATATAAGGGTAATAGCCGAGGCCGGGGCGGACGTTATCGTCTCGGGCTCCGGTATCTTCCAATCGTCCAGCTACTCGGAGACCATCGAGCTCATGAGGAAAGAGATAAAGGGTCTCTGATAGATTCGCGGCGCTGACAATCTGCTAACGTCATTGAATTCAGGCTGTAATATCTTTAATCTATTATAAATGGATAAAGACAAAGTCCCCTTTAAGGGCATTCAGGAAAACGAGGCTATAAGGGCAATATTAGAGGGAACATCGACCGAAACCGGCCGTGACTTTTTTATATCCCTGGTCCAAAACCTCTCCAAAGTGCTAAACACCCATGGCGCTATGGTTACCGAGTATCTCGAGGAAGAAGGGCGACTCAGGTCCATAGCCTGCGTAGTCGGGAATCAGCGTCTGAAAGAGTTCGATTACGCAGTCGCGGGCACGGCGTGTGAGGTAGTGGTTCGCGAGAAGCGCCTCGTGTACGTTCGTGAGAGGCTCTTCAGTAAGTATAAAGGCAACCCGGACCTGAAGGATTTTCCCAAAGAAGGAATAGTCAGTTATCTCGGCTATCCGTTCGTGGATGTGGACGGGAAGATATTAGGACATATATCGGTGCTAGACAGGGATCCGATTCCTGAAGACCTGCAGGTTTTCAATGTATTCAGGATATTCGCGAACCGCGGGACCGCCGAAATGCAGCGGCTCCGCGCCGAAAGAGAAATCCTCGAGAGAGAAGAAAAGCTGAGGAGGCTTTTCGACAGCGCCATGGACGCAATAGTCGAGTTCGATAAGGACTTTAAAGTCACGAGGATCAATCCCGCGGCATCCCGGTTGTTCGGATACGAGAGCAGCAGGATACTGGGCAGGTTGTTCGGTCTTCTGCTCAACAAGGAAAGCAGCGTGAAGCTCATCCGGCTCTCCGAGTTCCTGGACGCGAAACCCGAGGGGGAAAAATTCATCTGGATACCCGAGGGTCTCCGGGCCGTAAACGAAAAGGGGGATGAGTTCCCTGCCGAAGCGACGCTATCCGGTTTCGAAATTGGAAACAACACGCTTCTACACGCTGATATTGCGGAACGTGAACGATAAGCTCGCTTGCGGATAAGAAGATCAGGTCTCTGACACTCGAATCGGAATATTTGAAAGAGGAATTGAAATCCCTCACGGAATCAGAGGGCATAATCGGCGACAGCGAGCCCTTGCTGAGGGTCCTCGAAGACGTGAAGAGTGTCGCCGGCACGGAAGCGACTGTTTTGATCCTCGGCGAGACGGGGACGGGGAAGGAGCTTATCGCCAGGTCTATCCACTCCTCGAGCCGGCGCTCGGAGAAGCCATTCGTAAAAGTGAACTGCCCGGCAATACCCACGAACCTGATCGAAAGCGAATTATTCGGACACGAGAGGGGCGCTTTCACCGGGGCTACGAACAAGAGAGAGGGACGGTTCTCGGTCGCCGACGGAGGGACGATCTTCCTCGACGAAATAGGCGAGCTTTCAATCGACCTGCAATCCAAGCTCCTGCGTGTGCTTCAGGAGGGCGAGTTCGAGCCCGTCGGCAGCTCCAAAACCGTAAAGGTCGATGTCCGTGTGATAGCCGCGACGAACCGGGACCTGTTAAAAGAGATTGACGAGGGGCGGTTCAGGGAAGACCTCTACTACAGACTAAATGTGTTTCAGATCGAACTTCCTCCCCTCAGGGAGCGGGCCGGGGATATAGAACAACTTGCGAGCGCATTCATGGACAAATATGCGAAGAGAAACGGGATCGCCCTGAGCCCGCTTACCGAAGAAGACCTCGCGCGCCTCAAATCGTATCCCTGGCCGGGAAATATCAGAGAGCTTCAAAATGTGATAGAGCGCGCGGTCATAACCTCGACTGACGGGAGATTGGATCTCGAAAGGGCGCTTCCCGCCTCCCGTAATAATAATATAGCAGCCGGCCTCGACCCGGGTCCGGTGGATGACGGCGCTCAGGTGCTTTCCGACAGGGAATTAAGAGAGCTGGAAAGAAAGAATATAGTGCGCGCCCTTGAAAAGGCGGATTGGAAAGTAGCCGGTAAGAACGGCGCCGCCGCAATTCTCGGCATACCTACGTCCACGCTCAATTCGAAAATAAAATCTTTCGGCATAGACGTACCCTCCAAATAATCAAATCCTGATACATTTCATGAGATCCCGCTATTTCATAGCGAGAAATCGCTGTAAGCGAAAATCCGCCGCCGGACGGATAATGTCAATCGATTCATAACCCGCTTTAATCACGGACAATATCCGGAGAATAGCCCTTTGGCACGCCTGTTGCACTTATGTCTCAGCAAATAAATCAAACGGAGGTAAGTGCAATGAAGAAGTTAATCGCAGTTACGGCATTAGGGTTATCGCTCGGTTTTTCGGCCCTTTCATACGCTTCAGACTATATGGACCTTTACACAGGCGGTCCCGAGGTCAATGAAGTGAAGAATGAAACGAAAGGCGGGGAAGTAGAGACGAGCCCGATGAGCTTCTACCTGAGCCCTGTCAAAGTACATGTTAACGAAACTTTGACCCAGGCTGAGGGGACGAGCGATGAGAATACACTTCTCGTGTTCGGCGTCAGGATCTAACGGTGCAGTAAAGGGGAGGGAGTCAAATACGAATAAGGCTCCCGCCCCCTGTGTAAAAAAATCAATTTAAGGAGAAAAGTCATGAGCGTAATACCAAATATAGAAACAATTAAGTCCAGAATGAGGGATGCATGGAATGCGGGGGACTACGGCAGGTTTGCAACATACATGGAGCCCGGGGCAGGGGAGATACTGAAGGGGTGGCGTATACCTGAGGGGCTCAACCTGCTCGATGTAGCCTGCGGAGCAGGACAGATTTCGATCCTCGCTTCCATGGCGGGTATCAACGTTACTGGCGTCGACATCGCGCCTAACTCGCTCGCCTCTGCGCGGGCACGCGCGGCGAGGGAAGGGCTCGATGCGAAGTTCGACGAAGGGGACGCCGAGTGTCTCCCGTATGCGGACGAGTCTTTCGATGTCGTCACCACACTCGTGGGCGCCATGTTCGCCCCGCAGCCCGAAAAAGTGGCCGGGGAATTTATCAGGGTTTGCAAGCCGGGAGGCAGGATGCTGATGGTTAACTGGACCCCCGAAGGGTTTGTCGGACAAATGTTCAAGACCCTCGGCAGATACGTTCCGCCCCCGTCCGATGTGCCTTCACCCCTCCTCTGGGGCAACGAAGAGATCGTTAAAGAACGTTTCGGTTATTCGGTAAGCCATATGATACTGACGAAGAAGATCTATCCTCTATGGGATTATCCTTTTGACGTACCGGAGGTCGTTCAATTCTTCTTCGATAACTATGGGCCTATGAATAAAGCGATAAATGCGCTCGACGAAGCGGGAGGGGAGAACCTCAGGAAAGATTTGGAGAGGGTATTCTCGGAATTCAATATCGCGGAAAACGGCACGACCACGCTTTTCGGTGAATACCTGGAAGTGGATGCGTTTAAAAAGCAGTAACAGGATTGGATTAGAGTGAGCGGCTTCGATCCGAGGGGGCCGCTCCGGGTTTTAGGGGATATTTACAAGACTCGGCCGGCGTTCAATGCGGTATTTTCCGTTAAACGCCGAATGCGGATGCTCTACTCCGCCTTGCGGATCGATCTTCTTCCGGTTTGACCGGAATTGGTTACAATAAAATACGACCCATGGGCAGCGGATCCGAGTATATAAAAGAAATCGAATCATACTTTCTGACGCTGGCGGGGGAGGGGATAATGCTCTCCCCGATCGACTATAGCCTCATCCAGGACTGGAAAAAGCGTCAGGTGCCCAGGGAAGTCGTCTTAAAGGGCATAAACAGGGCGTTCTCGGAGACCGGTACGAGGTCGAAGGGCGCCGGCCTGCCCCCGAGGAGCCTCAAACACTGCGTAAGCTACGTCGAGAAGTGCATCGAAGAATACGGGCCTCAGGTAACAGAAAGGAAATCGAAGCGGGGGTCTCGACCCGGAAGCGATGATATGGAAGTCTCGGAGAGGCTCGAACGGTTCATACACGATGCCGGGAACCAGGCCCTCAGGGACTATTATATAAAGCTCCGGAAGTTGGTCCTCGGCCTCGACAAGGCGGGCGGCGCTAATGACATTCCATCGATCATGAATCTCGAGAAAGAGTCTCTCGAAGAGTTTTTCCGCGCGCTGCCCGATAAGGAGAGGGAAAAAATCAGCATCGAGGCGGAGAAGATGATAAAGCAGAGGGCGCGCTACATGACGAAGGGCGCGTATGACGAGAGCCTCGTCTCATTCAGGAACGAGATTCTCGGAAAAAAGTACGGAATAAAGTGTATAATCTCCTGAACGCCATATGAAGATGACGAAGAACAAGGGAACCGTCGGCTGTGACGACTGTCACTGGTCGGGGTTCGTCGTAAAGAATAAAGGGAATTTCGCGGCGGCCGCCCTCTGCGCATGCGTCATCGAATGCCGGGAGTGCGGGGGGACCGGGAATGTTCTTTTAACGAACGAGAAGGGCTATTCGTATATCTCTCCGTGCCCGTCCTGCGGGGTCGTCAGGCGAAACGTCAGGCTCTACAATATTGCCGGCATTCCGGCCAAGTATTCACACGTGCTCCAGGTGGACGCCGGTCTCGTGCCCACCCATATCAACAGGCACCTGCAGATGGCGCTCAAATATGCCAAGGAAGAATTCGTAAAGAAGTACCCGACGAAGAAAGGCTTCCTGCTCATGGGCCCGTCGGGTCTGGGCAAGACCCATCTCGCCGTCGGGACCATAGCGGAGCTCACCCTTTCCCACGGCGTCAAGTGCATGTTCAAGGACTTCTTTTACCTGCTATCGGAGCTGAAACAGGCCTATTCGGAAGGGACCCCCGAGAACGAGGTCATAATGCCGCTCATAGAGACAGAGGTGCTCGTTATAGACGAGCTCGGCAAGGGGAGGAGCAACGAATGGGAGCTCAACATATTGGACCAGCTGATATCGAAACGGTATAACGCCTCGAAGCGGACACTGATAACTACGAACTATGTCACGAGGGAGATCGCGAAAGAGACCGGCCATTCGGACGAGATTCTGGAGGTGAGGGTAGGGGAGCGCATTGCCTCCCGTCTTTTCGAGATGTGCGAGCCGATCCACCTCGAGGGCAGGGATTACAGGAAAGAGAAAAAGAAAGTCTAGAACTCCCAGTGCGCCGAGTAATCCTTTTTGACCCTGTCTATAATCAAGTCGGCCCCCGTCGGTCCTTCCGGGGAATCGTATGACGAGCGTTTCTTGTCGAGCAGCTCTTCGAGCACTTCCTTGGTCGATATCCAGAGGCCGTCCAGGTTGTAGCCCCCTTCCAGTATGAATACGATTTTCCCTCCCGAATATTTATCCGCCGCGTCAGTTAAGAACCTGGTCATCTTCGCGAACCCTTCGGGCGTGACCTTCATACCCCCGAGCGGGTCGTCGTAAAAGATGTCGAAGCCCGCGGAGACGAGAATGAATTCGGGCTTGTACTGATCTATGACGGGGCCCAGTATTTCGTTGAATATTTTGATGAACTCGTTATCGCCCATCCCCGGGGGCAGCGGCACGTTCACCGTATATCCCTTGCCCTCTCCGCTCCCCGTTTCGGAAGGCCCCCCCGTGCCCGGGTAGTACGGGTATTGGTGTGTCGAGAAATAAAGCACCTTGGACGTGTCGTAGAACATGTGCTGGGTACCGTTTCCGTGGTGGATGTCCCAGTCGACTATGAGCACCCGTTCGAACCCCTTTATCTCCGTCAGGTATGCGCCCCCGACTGCGGCGTTGTTAAAGAGGCAGAAGCCCATGGGCCTGTCTGCTTCCGCATGGTGGCCGGGCGGCCTCACGAGGGGAAAAGCCCTGTCGACCTCGCCCGCGAGCACGCTGTCTATAGCGGACAGCATGCCTCCTGAGGCCCTCACGGCGGCGTCGAACGAGACCGGGCACGTGGAGGTGTCGGCGTCGAGGAACACCTTCGGCCTTCCTTTGGTGGACGCCATTCTGTCGTAGTGTTCGGGCGTATGCACGAGGGTGATTTCCTCTTTCGATGCGTCACGCGGGGCGATCTTCGATACCTCGTCGAGGAGCATCGTATGCCTTAACATGTCGATTATGGCGAGCAGCCTCTCCTGGGATTCGGGGTGCCCGAACCCGTTGTCATGATCGACGTAGAGCTTGTCGAGAACTATTCCGACTTTCGGCATATTCACTCAATCCTTTTTTTAATGTGGGATAAAAGGCTAGCATAGTATCGGCATTTAGAGAAGCGTAAATACGGTCCTTCAGGTACGGCGGAGTCCCTCGACCGCTCCCGTAAGGTATAGAGACCCCGCGATGCAGGCGGGCCCGCTCTCTTTAAGAAGCCCCCTGTATGCTTTCCCGGAATCCTTCTCCGTCGTTACCGCGCCCGGAAAAATCCTCGAGATTTTCTTCGCGAGCGCCTCTGCGCCGAGCGCCCTTTCCGAATCTATCTCCGTAACTACGAACTTACGGGCTATGGGCATTAATTCCCTTATGAACCGGCTGTGTTCCTTGTCCCCGAGCATCCCGATGAGGAACGTGAATTTATGAGAGGGATACATTTGCTTAAGCGATTTGACGAGCGCCTTCGCGCCTCCGGGGTTATGCGCGCTGTCGAGGATAAGCGGAGGGTCCTTTCTCAATATTTCGAGCCTCCCGCGCCAGTCGATGCCGAGGAGCCCGCGTCTCAGGTCCTTTTCCCCGACTTTTATGCCGTGATATTCGTCTAACGCTTCGAGGGCCGCTATCGCGACCGACAGGTTTTCTATCTGATATAAGCCTCTGAGGTTCGAGCTGAGACCCCTGAGCTCCCACACGCTGCCCTCGTAATCGAAATCGTCCGTATTTTCTCCCCTCGATGAAAAGTCCCTCCCGTAAACCCTGAGAGGCGATTTAAGCCCGGCGGCGTATTCCCCGATGACCCTTAGCGCTCTCCCCCTGGCCCCCGTTACGGCGGGGACGCCCGGCTTTATTATGCGGGCCTTTTCCGAGGCTATTTCCCCTATCGTCCTTCCGAGATATTCAGTATGGTCCTTCGATATGTTGGTTATGACCGATACGAGAGGGGTAATTACGTTCGTAGCGTCCCATCTGCCGCCCATGCCCACCTCCAGCACGCTGATATCGACCCCGGATTCGGCGAAATATACGAACGCGGCGGCCGTCAGCACCTCGAAGTAGCTGGGGCTGCCATTGAGGGATTTTTCAGCTGCTTTCTTTACACGGAGAATTAGCTTGGCAAGGTCGGAGCCGTCGATATCTATCCCGTTTATTTTAATACGCTCCGTAACATTAATCAGGTGAGGTGAGGTATAGGCGCCCGTCTTAAAGCCGCCGGTCTTGAGGACGGAGGATATGGCGGCGGCCGCCGACCCCTTGCCGTTCGTCCCCCCGACTATTATTCCGGGCGTTCTTATCCTGGGGGTTCCCGAGGGATTCGAGGAGCTTCTTTATCCGGCCGAGGCCGGGCTTTATCTTGTGGAGACCAAGGGAATTCAGGTAATTGTATGCGTTATCCATGTTTTATTCAGGGGCCTGACCAGATGATTATATCATGTATTCCGGGTGCTTTTAGGGCAGAACCGGTACAATGGTAATGGTTTCCATTTAATAACATTCACCTCTTGATATTCCTTTCACTTTGGTTTATATTGATAATACATATCAATTTCTCAGGGAGCGTTAAATATGACTCCTGTAGCTCAGATGAAGATGGACAGAAGAAAGACTTTCAATGAGTTCATATCCAGGAAGCGGCTCAAGTCCACAAAGCAGAGGGACGTAATCTTTGACGAGTTCTTCGGCAATTACATGGGCAGGCACGTGACCGTGGAGGAGCTCTACGAGGATATAAAGCGCAGGTATCCCTATATCGGGTTTGCGACCGTCTACAGGACTCTCAAGCTCTTCAGGGAGAGCGGCATAGCCTCCGAACGCAATTTCGGCGACGGCAAGGCCCGCTACGAGCCTATACGCGACGAGCGCGAGCACCATCACCACATGATTTGCACGGAGTGCGGAAAGATTTACGAGTTCGCCAACAATCAGGTCGAATCGTGCCTGAACCAGATAGCGAAGCTGAACGAGTTTAAACTGGAGAACCACAAGCTCGAGATTTACGGCCTCTGCTCCTCCTGCCGGGAAAGCAGGTAGCTTACTCGCGGCCGGTTATTGGATTGTAGCTGAATGGGGCCGGAAGCCGTTTAGCCGATCACCCTCACCATCTCTCTCACCGCGTTTTCAAACCCCACCATCAAGGCCCGCGACACTATGCTGTGCCCGATGTTGAATTCCTCGATCTCTTTAATGAGCGCGACGGGTCCCGCGTTTACGTAGTTGAGCCCGTGCCCGGCCGAAATTCTCATCCCGAGTCCGGACGCCTTCTTCACGGCCTTTTTAATCTTTCTCAGCTCGTCTTCCCTTGCCGATTCGTCTACAGCGTCGGCGTAAGCTCCGGTGTGAATTTCGACCATCTCCGCGCCCGTCGACCTTGCGGCCTTTATCTGCTCCGCGTCCGGGTCTATGAAGAGGCTTACGAAGATGCCCGCGTCTCTCAGCGCCTTGACGGTGCGGGATACTGCTTTTGAATTGCCCGCGACGTCGAGTCCGCCCTCGGTCGTGAGCTCCTTCCTCTTCTCCGGAACGAGCGTGACCATATCGGGCTTGATCTCGCGGGCTATAGCCGCCATTTCATCGGTAGAGGCCATTTCCAGGTTGAGCTTCGTCCTTACGGTCTCTCTCAGGATTCTCAGGTCCCTGTCCTGTATGTGCCTCCGGTCCTCCCGCAGGTGCACGACTATCCCGTGCGCCCCCCCGAGCTCGGAGAGATAAGCCGCCAGCACCGGGTCGGGCTCGTTCCCGCCCCGCGCCTGCCTCACGGTCGCCACGTGGTCTACGTTCACGTTAAGTCTCGGCATCAGGCGCCCGACCCTATGTCTCTCTTTATCGCGTCGGCGAGCTCGTTGGCTATCTCTTTTATGAGTGAAACGTCCTCGCCCTCGACCATCACCCTCGATATCGGCTCGGTGCCTGAGTATCTGATGTTTATCCTGCCTTTCCCTCTGAGGCGGGTTTCGTTCCTGTCGAGGAGCTCTGAGAGGCCTTTAATCTGGCTGAGCTCTTTCTTCTTCCGTATCTTCACGTTCAGGAGGAGCTGCGGATAGAGGTCTATAATTTTGGAGAGCTCCGATAATTTTCTACCCTCTCTTTTCATTATCGCCAGCACCTGGAGCGCCGCAAGCGTCCCGTCCCCCGTAGTCGTGTGGTCGAGGAATATGATGTGCCCCGACTGCTCCCCGCCGAGGTTACAGTCCCTCGCCCTCATCGCCTCTACCACGTATCTGTCTCCGACCTCGGTCCTGAAGAAATCCATGCCCTTGCCCCGTATGAAGTTTTCGAGCGCCATGTTGCTCATGAGCGTCGTAACGACCGCATTGCCCCTGAGCTTCCCGCTCTTTATCATCTCGTCGGCGCATATCGCTATTATCTTGTCTCCGTCCACGATCTCGCCCCTTTCGTCGCAAAATATGACCCTGTCCGCGTCCCCGTCGAGCGCGATTCCAATGTCGGCGCCAGTTTCGAGCACCTTGTTTCTGAGCAGCTCCGGGTTGAGCGAGCCGCACTCGGTGTTGATATTCCTGCCGTCCGGATGCACCCCGATCGTAACGACGTCCGAGCCCAGCTCTTCGAATATGATCGGCGATACCTTGTACGCCGCCCCGTTCGCGCAGTCGAGCACGATCTTTATACCTTCGAGGGTCATGTCGCAAGGGAATGAATTCTTCGCGAAGACCACGTATCTCCCCGGTGCGTCTTCTATCCTGTGGGCCTTCCCGATATCATCGGGCGTGGCGACCAAGTGATCCCCCCCGCCGTTCTCTATCAGCTCCTCGAGTCTCAGCTCTACCTCGTCGGGGAGCTTGAAACCGTGCCTGTCGAAGATCTTTATGCCGTTGTCCTCGTACGGGTTGTGAGAGGCCGATATGACGATTCCCGCGTCGGCCCTCATGCTCTGCGTGATGAATGCTATAGCGGGCGTGGGCAGGGGTCCGACAAGCAGCACGTCCGCCCCCATGGAGGCGATGCCCGAAGAGAGCGCCTGCTCGAAAATATAACCTGACAGTCTCGTGTCCTTGCCGATGACGATTTTAGGTTTATGGGTAATGCCACCCTGCTTGAGCAGGTACGTGAGCGCCTTTCCCAGCTTGAGGCTCATCTCGGGCGTCATGGGGTGGCGGTTTGCTACCCCCCTTATACCGTCTGTCCCGAAAAGGCTTTTTCTCCTGTGCTCCAAATCGATCCTCCTGCTAATTCGTTTTCACCGCAATCGTCTTGGGCGATTGCTTCGTCAGCTTGAGAACGTCCTTGTGCGGATAATCGACGCTGACCGTGAGTTTGTGCGTCTTCCCGCTTCCGGAGGTCTTTATGCCGCTCCCGTCCACGTATAATTCTATATCCTTGCTGTTGAGATTGTTAATGATGCTGAACGGCCCCTCGAAAGCCAGCTCCGTCACGATGCTCTCGTCCGTCTCATAATCGAGATCGTCGAAGTTGACGAAGTTGATGTCGAGGTTGCTGAATTCCTTCTCCATGATCTTTTCGGATAAATCGACCGTGACCTTTACGGTATTGCCGCCCGTGATTTCGACCAGGCTGTAGGGCGAGCGGAGAGGCACCTCGATAGTGAATTTCGATTTCTCGCCTTTGAGTGAAACCGGGTCGGTCCCGACGCTCTTGATCCTCCTGAGCAGCTTTTCGGGGCCCCTGATTTCGACCGATTCCGGCGTCACCTGGGTACTGCCCGTGATTTCGAACCCCGTATCGGGCGGCTCTATGACCGGCTCGACGCCGACTCTCTTCTGCGCGAGCCTGTCCACGTCGAGGTTGATCTCGGACGGGCTTATGGCGGTCACCTGCACGTCGCGGGGGGGTACTATCTGGTCTGTCCTTATCTCGAACATGGATGTGCCCATGGTCAGGTTCGACAGGTCCACGGTGAAGACCATGTCCTTGGGCGATAACGAAGAGAGCTGGCTCCTCGGGCCCCTCACCCTGATGTTGAGGGTCTCGGGCGGGTTATTGACTATGATCAGCCCCTTCGGGAGGTTAGCGTAGTTAATATCGATGGATATATACTTCTCGACGTCGTGCTGCAGGTTGGCGACGAACCATAGCGTGAGGGCGATTAAAAGCGCCAGCACCTTTTTGCCGGCGTCTTTAATGAACGGCTCTTTTTCCCTGCCGCTGTCTCCTCTCGAACCGAATGCTCCTCTTGACCAGTCTGTCATGGGGCCGGATCAGGTGTTTGCCTTCTCACCTTCCTCCTTTTCCATTATTCCTCCGATTCTATCCGGTTTGTTCTTTTTGGGCCGCTTTATTCCGAGTAAATCGAGAAGCCGGTTTTGGAGGGACGTAGCGTCGAGGCCCCTCGTTATTTCGCCGCCCGCCGCGAGGGATATATTCCCGGTCTCTTCCGAAACGACGATAACCAGCGCGTCCGTTTCGAGCGACAGCCCTATCGCCGCCCTGTGCCTCGTACCGAGCTCCCTTTCGAGATCGGGGTCCGTCGCCAGCGGGAAGAACGACCCCGCCGACACTATCCTGTTCCCGACTATGATTATTCCCCCGTCGTGGAGAGGGGAGGACGGGTTGAAGATGCTTATTATCAGCTCCCTCGAAACGAGCGCGTCTATCCTCATGCCTATCTCTATGAAGTCCGTGAGGCTGTTGTTCCTTTCTATCGCTATGAGCGCTCCGATGCGGCGGTTGGCCATGTAGCTCGCCGCCTTTACTATCTCTTCCGAAAACAGCTCCTTCGATTTTCCGAGCGATATTCTCAGGAGGAACGGTCTTCGGCCTAATGCGGCAAGCCCCCGCCTTATATCGTTCTGGAACAGTATGACGACTATTATTATTATCGAGCCCAGGAACTGTCCCAGTATCCAGTTGAGCGTGAACAGTCCCCTCTGTGATACGTAGTAGAGCACTATCAGCAATACGAAGCCGAACAGCACCTGGAGCGCTCGGGTCCCTTCGAGGAGCCTGAGCACGTAATAGATGATGAACGCGACCAGCATTATGTCGAGCGTGTCCCAGATGTATCTGTAGTTGAGTATTGCGTCGAACACCCTTCACCCTTCGTTAATGCTGGTATTTTTACCGGCTACCGCATCGGCCATTCTTACGACTCGCCTCATCTCCGGGACGTCGTGCACCCTTACCACGGAGGCCCCGTTCATTATCCCGATCGCGACGGTAGCCGCCGTGCCGAGGAGCCTGTCTTCGGTACCCCCGCCGGTTATTCCGCCGATGAACGATTTATTGGACGTGCCTATCATTACGGGGAACCCGAGCTCCCCGAACCTTTCGAGGTTTTTGAGTATCGTCAGGTTCTGCGCGGCCGTCTTGCCGAACCCGAATCCCGGGTCGACGATTATGCTCCCCGCGCCGACGCCCGCTCGAACGGCTTTTCCGGCCGATCTCCCGAGGGAGTCCAGTATGTCGTCGATCAGCGAAGCGTATCCGGTTTTAGACTGCATATCCGCCGGGCGTGAGGGGGTATGCATCAGCACTATTCCCGCCCCGTACTCGGACGCGGCTTCCGCGATACCGCGGGAGTAGGTGAGCCCGCTTATGTCGTTCACGATGGATACGCCTTCCGAGAGGGCCTCGCGGGCGACCCTTTCCTTCGTCGTATCTATCGAAAGGACCGTATCGAACCTCTTCCGTATTTCCCTTATCACCGGGATCACCCGTCTTAATTCCTCTTCCTCCGTAACCCCTAACGACCCCGGTCTCGTCGATTCGCCCCCGATATCGATTATGTCGGCCCCTTCCTCTATCATTGCGCCCGCGTGCCTGAGCGCGGAGTCGACGTCTCCATACCTTCCGCCGTCGTGAAACGAGTCGGGCGTGAGGTTGAGTATGCCCATGATGTGAGTCCTTTCACGGAGCGTGAGGGACTTGCCCCCGCATTTGAATATTAAAGCTGTTAGATCGGGTAACGGTACGTTACCGGGACGGTTTTCGACGGGATCGATGTAAGCGTCAACTTCTTTCTGCTGCATAGAAATCCTTTTTCCGGTTTCTATTTATCATAGCAAGAGGCCTTTATCGAAGTCTCTTGTCGCGGAAAGTTTATTTATCTAATTTTACTTTCTATTTTGCAAAAACAGACGGAAGCCGGCTATCTCTTATTCACGCTTCTTTAGGGCTGTTGCTGTTCCTGAGCGCAACCGATCCTTCGGAACCCGCAGGTTTTTCCCAGGGGGACGAATAATCCTTCGATATGAAATTCTTCACGAGCTCCTCGAGCTCCTTGCCGTCTATTACCTCTTTATCCAGGAGAACCTCGGTCAGTCTATGGAGCAGGTCGATGTTCTCATCCAGGACCGCTTTTGCCTTTGTATAATTATCGTTTACGATCCTTTTAATCTCGTTATCGATCTCGACTGCCGTCTCTTCGCTGTAGTCCTTGGGCCGCGAGAGCTCCTTTCCGAGGAATATCTGCTCCTCTCCCTTGCCGAAAGTGACAGGGCCCACCTTTTCGCTCATACCCCATTCGCATACCATCTTCCTGGCTATTTCCGTAACGCGCTCGAGGTCGTTGCCCGCGCCGCTCGTCCTTTCCCCGAACACGATCTCCTCCGCGGCCCTGCCGCCGAGCAGCACCATAATAGTGGCGTTAAGGCTCGTCCTCGAGAGGGTGTACTTATCCTCGATCGGGAGCTGCTGCGTTACCCCGAGGGCCATCCCCCTCGGTATGATCGTGACCTTGTGTATGGGGTCCGTGCCGGGCGTGAGCTTCGCCACGAGGGCGTGTCCGGCTTCGTGGTATGCCGTGATTTTTTTCTCGGCGTCGCTGATGATGAGGCTTTTCCTCTCGACCCCCATAATGACCTTGTCTTTCGCGTACTCGAAATCGTCCATGGTGATTTTCGCCCTGCCGAACCGGGCTGCGTGCAGCGCCGCTTCGTTGACGAGGTTCTCGAGGTCCGCTCCCGAGAAGCCGGGCGTGGAGCGCGCGATCACCATGAGCAGGACGTCCTCGTCGAGCGGCGTGTTCTTCGAGTGGACTTTGAGTATCTCTTCCCTTCCCCTCACGTCGGGCCTCGGGACGACGACCTGTCTGTCGAACCTGCCCGGTCTCAGAAGGGCGGGGTCGAGAACGTCAGGACGGTTGGTCGCCGCCATCAATATTATTCCTTCGTTCGATTCGAAGCCGTCCATTTCGACGAGCAGCTGGTTAAGTGTCTGCTCCCTTTCGTCGTGCCCGCCGCCAAGCCCCGCTCCGCGGTGCCTGCCCACGGCGTCTAATTCGTCGACGAATATGATGCACGGCGCGTGGCGCTTCGCCTGAACGAAGAGGTCCCTTACCCTGGACGCGCCTACGCCCACGAACATTTCTACGAAATCGCTGCCGCTTATTATGAAGAACGGCACGCCGGCTTCGCCGGCTATGGCTTTTGCGAGGAGCGTCTTTCCCGTTCCGGGGGGGCCTACGAGCAGGATGCCTTTCGGGATCCTGCCTCCGAGCTTCGTGAATTTCTTGGGGCTCTTCAGGAATTCGACTATCTCCTGAACCTCTTCCTTCGCCTCATCGATGCCGGCTACGTCCTTGAAGGTTATCTTGTTCTGGTTCTCCGTAAGCATCCTGGCCTTGTTTTTACCGAACGACATCGCTTTAGTCCCGCCCGCCTGGAGCTGCCTCATGAAGATGACCATTATTACGATCAGAAGCACCAGCGGCGCCCAGTTGAGCAGCATGTGCGTGAGGGACCCTTCCTTGTCGGTGCTGAACTTGAAGGTTATTCCCTTTTTTTCAAGCTTTGCTATAAGATCGTCGTTCGCAGGCCCCATGGTTTTAAAACCTTCCACGGACTGGTCTCCGACAGGGTTCGTGTATTGACCCTTGATCTCCTCGCCCTTGAAATCCAGGTCCTTGACCTCTCCCTTTTCAACGTTCGAAAGGAAATCGCTGTACGGTATCTCCTGGATATTACTCCTGGGGGTATGCACCAATTGGTAGAGGGCGATGATGGCGACGAATATGACTAACCATAACACCAAGTTCTTAAATAACTGGCTGTTCACTTTTACCTCATTTTATTTGAAATTAAAAAAGACTATTCTTGAAAAGGATAGCACACGAGCCCGGTCTTTTCAACTTAGATTCGGTAATTATAAAGGATAATTACAAAGTTTACAACGAGTTTCACGCATTGTCGAAAAGTCCGGTGCTCAGATACCTCTCCCCGGTATCGCAAAATATCGTAACGACGTTCTTGCCTTTGCCCAGTTTTTTCGCGACTTTCAGGGCCGCGGCTCCTGCCGCCCCGGCGGAGATCCCGATGAGTAGTCCCTCCCTGGCCGCAAGCTCCCTGGTGAAGCTTTTCGCCTCTTTACCGCTTATCCTGATGACCTCGTCGTATATCCCCCTGTTGAGTATCTCGGGGACGAATCCCGCGCCTATACCCTGAATTTCGTGGACATGGGGCTTCCCGCCCGAGAGGACCGCCGATTCCTCAGGCTCGACCGCGGCGATGTATATGCCGGGGAATTTCCTGCGGAGTATTTCGCCTACCCCGGTCACTGTCCCTCCGGTGCCGACGCCCGCGACGAATGCATCTATTCCGCCCTCCATCTGCTCGAGTATCTCCGGTCCCGTGCCTTCTCTGTGGGCCGCCGGGTTCTCCCTGTTCCGGAACTGCTGCGGCATGAAAGAGCCGGGGTTCTCTTTTAACAGCTCCTCGGCCCTCCTGAGCGCCCCCCCCATCTGTTCCGAGGCGGGCGTAAGCACGAGCTCGGCCCCGTATGCGGTGAGGAGCTGTCTCCGCTCGAGGCTCATATCGTCGGGCATCGTGAGTATCAGCCTGTATCCCTTCACTGCGCAGACGAGGGCGAGTCCTATGCCCGTGTTGCCGCTCGTAGGCTCGACGATAACGCTCTTTCCCGGCTCAATCGCTCCCGACCTCTCCGCGGCTTCGATCATCCTGAGGCATATCCTCTCCTTGACGCTCCCCGCCGGGTTCAGGTTTTCGAGTTTCGCCCATACGGCGGCTGAGCCTTCCGGGACCACTTTGCCGAGTCTGATTATCGGCGTTCCGCCGATGAGGTCCAGGATGTTATCGACTACTCTCTCGCTCATTTTGTTCCGGGCTGATGCTTTTGAAGTTGTTACGGCGTGATTATGATCGCTCTTACTTTATTATCAGGGGCGCGACTTCACTGAATACCCCGCTGTTTTTCCTGTACAGGGTCCCGAGTATCGTCCTGACCCCGTCCCACGAGGCGTCCTGCTTTCTAAGCTCGTTCTTTAGCTTAAGGAGCAGCCCCTTCAGCTCCTGGTCTTCCATTTTCCTTATATAAAGATCGAGGGTTTCACCGTTTTCTTCCATCGGTCTGCCTTGACTGAAATTTGATTATTTAATAATCCTAACTCAGGTATAATTAACTTTGATTCTCCAAAAGTCAACAATCTGTACGCGATGAAGGGACTCAGTACACCTTAATGGCCAAAAAAAAGAAGGTTAAATTTAAATCTAAACCAAAAAAAAGCAAATTCCTGGCCTTCATTCTGGTAGCGTTTCTTTTTCTGAGCGCGTCCGGCGTGCTGGCGTTGTACGTAGCCTACCTCTACTACTCCCGGGACCTCCCCAATTTCAGGGCAATCACAGGGTATAAACCCAAGCTGATTACGGAGGTATATTCATCGGACGGCACTCTCATCGCCGAGTTCGCGGCCGAGAGGCGGAAGCTCATCGCCTACGAGGACATCCCCCCCCATGTGAGGGACGCGTTCATAGCAATCGAGGACCGGCGCTTTTTCGAGCACGAGGGAGTCGATATAAAAAGCATATTGGGCGCTGTCCTCGAAAACATACAGGAAGGCGACTGGGTGAGGGGAGCGAGCACCATAACGCAGCAGGTGATCAAGAACATCATCCTGACGCCCGAAAGGACTTTATCGAGGAAAATAAAAGAAGCCATACTGGCGCACAGGATAGAGAACAACCTCTCCAAGGAAGAAATACTCTATCTCTACCTGAACCACATCTATCTGGCCGACGGCACGTACGGGATAGAGGCCGCGAGCCAGAACTATTTCGGTAAATCCGCCAGGGACATCGACCTTGCGGAGGCCGCGTTACTCGCGGGGCTTCCCAAAAAACCCGAGTACTACTCCCCCCGGAAGCATCCCGAGAGGGCGCTCGAAAGACAGAAGCTCGTCTTGAGCAAGATGGAGGAAGCGGGCTTCATTACGAGGGACCAGAGGTTCGACGCGATAGACCGGAAGATAGAGATTGTCCCGAGACGGCGGGTCAACAGCGACCTCGCGCCCTATTTCGTAGAGCACGTGAGAAGGTACCTACAGGACAAAGTCGGGGTGAAGGATTTTGTAAACGGCGGATATACCGTGTTCACCACGCTCGACGTCGACCTCAACCTCGAAGCCCAGTGGGCGCTCAAGAGGGGCGTTATGAACCTCGATTCGAGGCACGGACACAGCTTCGTCTCCAGGCATCTGGCTACTGATAAAGAGATAAAGAAATTCGTCCGGGATCAGGGCGTAAATGCCGTGGAGCTGGGGGGGACGTACGACGCCGTAATCACCAAGGTAACTAAAGACGATAAGACGAAGGACTCCGACAAGCCTTTATACACGGCGGCTGTAAAAGTAGGCGGCGTGGACGGGGTGCTGAAATTCGCGGTGAGCACGCCTTTCGGCAAAGCGGTGCCGGGCGTACCGTCTCCTTATTCGAAGAAGCTCGCCCCCGCTGACGGCTACGACGGCACGAGCCTCTCTCCGGCGGAGCTCAAGGCAGGCGACGTCGTAAAGGTCGAAGCCGAAAAGAATCAGGACGGCAAATATTATTTCTCGCTCGTTTATTTCCCCGTGTCGCAGGCGGCCCTCATATCGATGGAATCGAACGGCAGGATAAGGGCGCTCGTCGGAGGGTACGACTTCGGTCTCTCCCAGTTCAACAGGACTACTCAGGCGCTGAGACAGCCGGGCTCGTCGTTCAAGCCCATAGTGTATTCGGCCGCGATAGACAAGGGGTACAGCGAGACGTCGATACTCTACGATATGCCCGTGGTCGTCAAGGACTGGGCGCCTCAGAACTACGACGGGAACTACGAAGGTCCCATGGTGATGAGGAGGGCCCTTGCGAAGTCGCGGAACCTCGCCAGCATCAGGCTCATATTGGACATCGACCCCAGGTATGCCCAGAAGTATGCAACGAAGAATTTCGGATTCACCTCCAAGCTTCAGCCGTACCCGTCTCTGGTTCTGGGCGGCTCCGATGTGACCGTGCTGGAAATGGCCAATGCGTTCAACGTATTCGCGACGGGCGGCAAGCTTGTGGAGCCTCAGTTTATTTTACGCATATATGACAGGAACGGAAAAATTGTAGAGGACAACACAGGCGGGAAATTCATGTCGAAGGAGGAGTCTCTCAAAGCCGAGAGGGAGGACGCCAGGCTTAGAATACTGAAAGAGCTCGCCGAGAAGAAGGGCATGGAACCGGTCGAGGCGCCTGAATATATCAAGGAAGAGGTCCTCACGGACAAGAGCGATATAGCCGCGAACGCAGACAAGTACGCTTTCCTTACGCCCGAGGAGTTTCTCGGGCTTTTAAAGGAGCAGTCGGTTGACTTCACGTCCGCGGGTAACTCCAAAGAGACCCTCAAGCCCGAGACGGCGTTCATAATGACCGACCTGCTTCAGGCCGTCGTGAAGGAGGGCACGGGCATGAAGGCGCTCAAACTCACTTCACTTGCGCCCATCGCGGGCAAGACGGGGACATCGAACGATTACACGGACGCGTGGTTCGTCGGTTTCAGCCCCAAGATAACGACGGCGGTATGGGTCGGAAGGGACGACCACAAGCCATTGGGAAGAAAAGAGGCAGGCTCGACCGCTGCCCTCCCCATATGGATTGATTACATGGAAGACGCACTCGTAAAATACCCGGGCGGGGTGTTCAAGCAGCCCGCGGGCATCAAGATGGTCTCGACGCCCTACGGATACATCCCTTACAGCCTCGACTCCCTGAGGGACAACGTGATAGATTCGATACGCGACAGGGTCGTTATAGACGGTCAGGAGATCGAGAATTCGGGGATGTACTATCCCAGGGAATTAGGGGGCGTGAAAAACAACGAGACGGAAACCGAAATAGATTTCCTGCTTAAGCATTAATCGAGATTCGTATAAGGCTTTATTCCTGAAAGCTTCTTCTTGCCCATACCGTTTACTTCGAGCAGTTCGTTCATGTTTTTATATCTTCCGTTTTCATTCCTGTAGGCGACGATCCTGAGGGCGAGCTTTTCACCAATGCCCGGGAGCGCCTCGAGGTCTTCCGCCGTAGCGGAATTTATCCCGATAGGTACGCCAAGCGAAATGCTTTTTATCCCGCTGATCCTGACTGTCCGGGCCTTTTCTCCGTCTTTAAGTATTACTTTATCACCGCTCTTTAACTCATTATCGATATTATATATATGCCTGATCTCGTCAATATCCTCCGGGCCTTGCGACGGCCTTCACGACGGAAGAGCGCCCGTCGTCTATCTCGACGTATATCCCGCCTTCGGTTTTAGCGATTTCCCTCTGGTCCGGAAATATGTGTTGGTAATAGGACTGAATGCGAGGAAAATAAGGAGGCACAGGAGTGCCAAATATAGAATAGATTTGTTACTTTTTCTGGCAGCGCGGTGAGGGGGTGCTTTATAAATTAATCTGTCATCCTGAACTTGATTCAGGATCTCATCTCTATCTGTCATTGCGAGCGAAGCGTGGCAATCTCATTTTTCACCTTTGTTTTTCCCACAACATTCACAGAATCGGCGGGGGGCAAGCCCACATAAATATATTTCCCTCTCCCTTGAGGGGAGAGGGACAGGGTGAGGGTGATAAGCTTGTCATTGCGAGCACAGTGCTGAAATCCTGTATATCTCCACTCCAGTCCTAAAAAAGCCCCTTCGTCAGCCCCCCGTCCACCTGTATCGTCGTGCCCGTAATGTAGCCGGCCTTCTCCGAGGCTAAAAACACCACGAGGCTCGCAAGCTCTTCGGGCCTTCCTATCCGCCTCAGGGGTAGGTCGGTCTCCATCGCGGCGAGCGCATCTTCGACGCTCGTGCCCTCTCTCCTGGCCTTTTCCCCCGCCAGGTGGGTTATCCTGTCCGTGAGTATCCTCCCCGGGCAGACGTTATTCACGGTGATGTTGTACGGGCCGAATTCGTTGGATAAGGTCTTCGCGAGTCCTATCACGCCCGCCCTCGCGGTGTTGGAAAGAATGAGCCCGTCTATCGGCTGCTTGACGGCGACCGAGGTGATGTTGATTATGCGCCCCCATCTCTGCTCTTTCATGAAGGGGAGGGCCTCCCTGCTGAACGTGATTGTGCTGAAGAGATTCAGCTCAATAGCCTTCTGCCAGTCATCGAGAGAGAAATCGAGGAACGTGCCTGTGGGAGGGCCCCCGGCGTTATTTACGAGTATATCGATCCGCTTATACCTTTTGACCGTCTCATCTACGACTTTTTTAATGTCTGCCGTTTTAGATACGTCGCATTCTATAGCGAGCACGTCGGCGCCCGTCTCGGAGGCGATTTCCCGGCGGGCCTGATCGAGATCATCCTTCCCCCTCGCGCACAGGGTGAGCTTTACGCCCTCCCTGGCGAGGCCCAGGGCTACGGCTTTGCCCAGCCCCTTGCTCGAGGCGCCTACGATCGCTACTTTATCTTTGATGCCTAAGTCCATGATATTATGTAATTAACTTTATTTCGAGCTATGGAAAACCAGTCGATCTGATGCCGAATCATAAAATAGGGCAGGGGGGCATTAAGAAAACTACCGGTCACCCGGCCTTTGTATCTTTTGATTTGGCCTTTGCCGTGTCCTTTTTTATCGAATCGTAAGTCGTTGATGCGCCCGAAACGGCCGCAATTTCAGACGGGAGTCCCGAAGTATCTTTGTTCTGACGCTCTTGTCCTTACCCTCGGCGCCGTCTTTTGCGGGCTTACCCAGGTCTTCTGAGTGTGGGGGGATGCCCGGACCCTTCGCGTAGTCTGTCGCGTACCATCCCGTTCCGGTCAGCTGAAAGGACGACAGGGATATAAGCTTTTCGAGCTTTCCGGTTTTACAATATTTGCATTTCTTTAAAGGGGGGTCGTTAAATCCCTGAAGGGCTTCCGTTACCCTTCCGCATTTTTTACACTCGTACTCGTAAATCGGCATTCCGGCTACCTCATGTGATTAATGAGATTATATAATCCGTTTTAATATAATAGTTTCGGACAAATTTTCAAGATTTTATATGAGAGCCAGGATATTGACTACTTATTGAAAGAGCCTGCGGAACACGGCGTTGAAAATATTGTACCTAATAATTGAACGAGTTAAGGATAGGGGACGGATGAACTATCAGGCCGTCGATCCCGGACATGGATTGTGGTTAAGCCTGCGGAACACGGCGTTGAAAATATTGTACCTAATAATTGAACTTTTCAAGGATAGGGGACGGATGAACTATCAGGCAGTCGATCCCGGACATGGATTCCGGTGCTTAAGGGGAGGATTTTGTGGGTCTATTTGAGCTGGATTTATGAGTTAACATAATATATCTTATCGGACATACGGTAGCCTTGCGCCGCACGACATACTTTTGTCCCTGAAACCATCACAAGTATACTATTCTGAGTCAAACCGAATCCCTTATTCCCGAGGTAAGAGAATTATGAAGAGTTTAATCCCGGACAAAAAAGCATATTTAACGACAGGCGCTCTGGTACTTTTATGTTTACTCTGCTCGGCCGGAGATTTATTTTCACAAGAACCCACGATCGGCGAGAAAATCGCGCAGGCATACGGAGTAAGCGGCTTCGGAGAAATCGAAGAAATTAAATTCACTTTCAACGTTAAGAAAGGAGAAACCGCAGCCAGCCGGTCCTGGGTATGGCTGCCCAAGGAAGACAAGGTTACTTACCTCGGAGACGGGAAACCGGGTAGTAAGGCCATAACCTATAACAGGAAAGATTTGTCGGATTCGGGGTCTGAATCGCTCAGGGAAATAGACGCCCATTTCATCAACGACCAGTACTGGCTCCTCTTCCCGTTTCATTTGGTCTGGGACAGCGGGATGAAAGTCGAGCTCGCCGGTGAAAAGGTAGAGTTTCCGATGGGCGGCGGAATGGGCAGGATGGTCAGTGTTATTTATCCCCCCACTGGCGGGTACACCCCCGGGGACAGATATGATTTATTTTTAGACGATAACAATATGATTGCGGAGTGGATATTCAGACGCGGAGGCGCCGAGAAACCGACCGTGATCGCGACCTGGGAAGATAACCGCCGTATGGGACCGATAGTAATGTCTTTAAATCACGTAGGCGCTGATAAGAACTTCCATGTCTGGTTCACCAATGTCGAAATGAAATTATCCGGCTCCGAAGAGCGGATAAAATCTGAACAGTAACTGCTCGCCGAATCACTTAGCTACACAATCCATAACTGGTATCATAAGAGTGTATGAAGCTCAAGGGTAAGAAGGCCCTCATCACCGGCGGAAGCAAGGGTATAGGCAAGGGAATCGCGGCCGCGTTCCTCAGGGAAGGCGCGTCCGTAATTATATGCGGAAGGAACGAGATCAATCTGAAAGCCGCGTGTAACGAGCTCGGCAGGCTCGGGCGAATAGAGTACATCGTCGCGGATATAGCGAGCAGGGACGATATCGGGGTGCTCGCGAAATCGCTTGGAGATAAATGGGGTTCCCTCGACGTGCTCGTCAACAACGCGAGCATCCTCGGCGAGCGAAAGCCCGTCTCCGAGTATCCGGAAGACGTCTGGGAGGAAGTGATTCATATCAATCTGAACGCCCAGTTTTTCGTCACGAAGGCCCTCCTCCCTCTTCTAAAAGAATCAGAAAGCGGTTCCATTATAAACGTAAGCTCGAGCGTCGGGAGGCAGGGAAAAAAGGAATGGGGAGCTTACGCCGCTTCAAAATTCGGCTTGGAGGGGCTTACTCAGGTACTGGCGGACGAATTAGGAGAATCGGGGCCAAGGGTGAATTCCGTAAATCCCGGAGGCACGCGTACCGACATGCGGGCCGGCGCATACCCCGACGAAGATCCGATGACCCTGCCCTCGCCCGAAGACATTTCCCCGGTCTTCGTCTATCTCGCATCCGACGACTCTATCGGCGTAACCGGAAAGGAATTCAACGCCAGGGACTGGATCGGCGCGAAATGATTCTCTTCCAATCGGCGCCTGATCATAGCACTGATATTAATTCTCCGCTTTACTTCTGCAACTTCACATTCTAATATATTATGAAATTATCAAATATTTGTCGCCGGGACGGAGGTCCGATTATGAGGTACGTTCCATTAGTAATTACGATTTTGTGCGTAATTTTTTCATTCGGGTGCGACGGTGACGGCGGCAATTCGACCGATTCGCTTAATAATTGTTTCTCTCTCACATCCTCCAATCTGTGTTTTGACCGTGACGCAGTCGGCGAAATCAGCCATGTCGATGATAAATCTCCGGATGAGGTTATAACCGAGCAAGAAAATGACGAGGATTTCATCCGGCAGTTGAATGTAAAGGAAATTGCAACAACATTATTCTATTCCGTATTCCTCCCGCCTATCGATCCCGAATGCAGGTGGGATGAAAGCGCAATAGTAATAAATTCGGATGAGGATTGGAATCGTTTTAGACTAAACTGTTTCTTTGTAGATAATCTCTGGGATCTGCCGGACATCGATTTTACAAAATTCATGGTCTTGGTCTCATACCAGGACCACTCAGGGTTCGGAACGCAGGTAGACGCTGTGCTCGAATTCGGGTCACGGCTCGTGGTTGTCGTTGAAGACAGAATAAACGATGTCCCCGCCCAACCCCCCGGCTATCCCTCCCATATCGGAAGGATTAGAAAAAGCGACAAGGTTGCGGACGTAATAAGGGTTGAAACAATCTGTAATTCTTTCTTCAATATTTCCAATTCCGAATGTGTTGCCGAATCCCTGACTAACAGCTGTCAATACGCAGCTTGCAGTTTCAGCGGCGGATTTACAAATATTTTAAAACCAAACTGCATTGCACTGGACTGCGGTACCGTTCAATGCGAACGGATTTTTCTTGACGGCAATGGGGAGATATCCGGCACGATTACTGACCTGAAAATTAACGATATGGGGCAGCCCGTCGGTGTTATTAATATAGACGGTGAAGATAGACCCTTCGGCTGCTCGCCCCTCGTGGTGGATTAACCATTTCATAGTTACCATTCAGACTTCAATATAAATTCTGCGATCACGCGAAAGATAATCTACTACATTTATCTACCTGCATTGCGTTTAATCCCGATGCTACCTATAATAGATGTCTCATAATCGCATTTTGGTTTTATTTCGGGAGGATGGTGAGATGGTAAATAAAAAGTTTTTCCTGTTTGCGGCCACAGTATTATTAGGCTCGGCCGCCTTAATCTCTTGCAACAAGACAGCCGGCACGGGCACGGCTGAGGACGCGGATTCCGACCCGGTAAAGCGCGGCGAATACATCGTGAAGATCACGGGCTGTAACGACTGCCACACCCCCGGATACCCGGAGGCTGACGGCAACCTCCCCGTGGAAGAATGGCTCAAGGGAAGCCCGCTCGGCTGGCGCGGGCCGTGGGGAACCACTTATGCGATCAACCTCAGGATCTTTATGCAGGGCTTTACGGAAGACCAGTGGCTTGAATACGCCAGGAGTGCAAGGTCGAGGCCGCCAATGCCCTGGTACATACTGCGTGATCTCTCGGATTCCGATTTAATCGCTGTATACAAATTCGTGAGGTACCTCGGCCCGGCGGGAGAACCCATGCCCGACTACGTGCCGCCTGACAAAGAACCGACCGGGCCGTATGTCGAGTTCCCGGCTCAATTTTGACCGGGGCTTTATATAATAATCACGTACAGTTCTTTCGGGCCGTGTACGCCGAGCGTCAGATTGAGCTCTATGTCCGCCGTCCTGCTCGGCCCGGTGATGAATGTCATACAGCTCGGGGTGCTCTGACCTGCATCGAGTCTTTGTTTAAGTATGATGAATAACTCCCTGATATTAGTCACTATATCTGACTTTCTAATTATTGCCAGGTGAACCGGGGGAAGTAGAGAAACGCTCCTCGGTCTATCCTCGTCCGTCAGCAGCACGAGAGTCCCCGTATCGGCTATTGCGTAATCGGCCCCGGTTATGCCCATACCCGCCTCTGCTATATCGTTCTTGTCATTGGATATTATCTGATTCGAAGCCCTTCTTCTTCCAGCAGCTCTTTCAAACCGAGCGAGTTTAAATAGTCGGACTCCCACATGACGAATGACGAGATACCTTTCTCACGCACGAGTTCGATTATATAGGCTTTTAATTCATCTTCTGTTTCAGTGCCGTGAACTACCGTGTTGACATTAAGCAATTCTTTAATAAAGCTTTCTATTAGACTGTCAATATGTAATAATCTATCTCTTTCTAGCTCCTCAGCCTCCCTCCGGAAGTCCCTTCCTTCGTCACGTGTAGGAATACTCCCCTCTTTATGTTCCGGGTCTCCGTATAAGCCTAGTTTTACCTTTCTCAGAATCTCTTCCCGGGAGTCTTTCATCATCGGATACCTTTTCCGGCCCTCCCCTGCCCTATTTCCCCTCTCAATTTTTTCCACCTCTCCCTGAACGGCGTTTCCGCGATAGCCGGAAAGTCCCTGTCCTGCGTCCACCTTGAAAGAGGGTAAGGTAGTGATCCGAGACTCCCGCCCTTTTCTCGGAATGGTGTCTGGAGGTGGTACATGAGCGAAGAGACAGCCCCGTAGAGTTTCTCGTGTGTGACGATTGTTCTCCAGAGCCTGAACGAGAGCCGCTCGATGAAGAGCTCCATACCTTTGCCCTTCTCGGCTTTCGATTCCTTGACCTCGTGCCGGAGCTCGAGCAGCACCCTGGGGAAATCTATCTTCACCGGGCATACGTCCCGGCACGCCCCGCACAGGGAAGACGCGAAAGGAAGCTCGGGCGCCTTGTCTATCCCGAGCAGCTGAGGGCTTATTATCGCCCCTATCGGGCCCGAGTAAACCCACCCGTACGAGTGCCCTCCCACCTTTCTGTAAACGGGGCAGTTATTGAGACACGCCCCGCACCTGATGCAGTAGAGCGACTCCCTCGTCTGCTCGTTCGCGAGTATCCCCGAGCGCCCGTTGTCGAGCAGCACCAGGTGGAATTCCTCGGGTCCGTCCTTATCCGTTTTCCTCCTCGGGCCCGTGATGAATGAAACGTACGTCGATGATTTCTGTCCCGTCGCGCTCCTCGCAAGGAGCGTCAGAAATAAAGAGAGGTCGTTGTAGCGGGGGATTATTTTCTCTATTCCCGCGAGCGCTACGTGAATACGGGGCACTGTCGTCGTGAGCCGCGCGTTCCCCTCGTTCTCGACTATCACTATCGTCCCTGTCTCGGCGACCGCAAAGTTGGCGCCCGATATCCCCATCCCCGCGTTAAGGAACTCGCTCCTCATCCTCTCCCTCGCCACTTTCGTCAGGTCGGCTGGATCGCTCAGGTATGGTATCCCGAGCTTCTCCGAGAAGAGCCTCGATATGTCGTCCTTCGTCTTGTGAACGGCCGGGGCGATTATGTGCGATGGGTGCTCCCCCGCGAGCTGTATGATGTATTCACCGAGGTCGGTCTCTACCGCCCTTATGCCGGCCCTTTCGAGCGCGGTGTTTAGCTCGACTTCTTCTGTCGCCATGGACTTGCTCTTCACGACCGACTTTACATTGTTCTTCCGCGCGATCTCGATTATTATCGCGCATGCTTCTTCCCCGTCCCCAGCCCAGTGTACGTGCCCCCCGGCTTTCTTCACGTTCTCTTCGAGCATGAGGAGGTATCTGTCGAGGTTCTCTATCGTCTCTTTTTTAATCTCCCTGCCGAGAGATCTGAGGTCGTCCCATCCCGGCACCTCCGAGCTCGCCTTCTGCCTCGCCGATCTGAACCGGTTAGTCACGTTGACGAGCGCCCGCTTGAGCTTCTCGTCATCAACCGCTCTTCCGGAGTCCGCCTCGAAGTTTATCCTCTCGTATCCCATGGTCCGAAACCTCTAACCCCTCTCGCTCCCCGTCTGTGCGAGGAGCTCCGCTATATGCATGACCTTCACCGGTATATTCCTCCTCGAGAGAGCGCCCCCAATGTTCATCAGGCACCCCATGTCGGACGATACGACGGTGTCGGCCCCGCTCCCGACTATACAGTCTATCTTTTCGTCGAGTATAGAGACCGAGACCCTGGGGAATTTTATGGAGAACGTCCCGCCGAAACCGCAGCACGAGTCGTGCAGTTCCATCTCCCTGAACTCGATACCCCTCACAGCTTCTATTAATTTTCTCGGCTCGTCCTTTATCCCTAGCTCTCTCAGGAGGTGACAGGAATCGTGGTACGTGACGACTGCCGTCATATCTGGCCCCCACGTCGGCTGTCTTCGTCACATTTATCAGAAACTCGGAAAATTCATAGGTTTTTTTAGTTATTGCTTCCAGTTTATCTAATTGTTCAGGATAATTAGCCAGTAATTCTTTATAATATACTTTAAGCATGGTAGCGCACGAGCCCGAGGGGCATACGATGTATGTTTCCTCGTCCCGGCTTTCTTTCAGGGCGTTCCCGAATACCGAAATGAACCTCTCCGCGACAGCCCTCGCGTCTTCCCTGTACCCGCTGTTGAATGCCGGCTGTCCGCAGCACGTTTGCGCTTGTGGAAACTCGACGTCCACGCCGAGCCTGTCGAGCACTTTGACCATCCCCTCCCCTACCCCGGGAAAAAACGTATCGACTAGACATGTGACGAACAGATAGACTCTCATGGCGGGCTGAATTACGGTTTATTCGAATCCTTTAGATTCATTATCATCCATGTACAGGATTATTTCAATTAGCGGTGATTATTTCAATCTGTTAGATTAATCACAGGCCGGTCTCATCCATGGCCTGCATTCGAACGTACCCGGAGCCGAGTTATGGTATCGAGAGAGATTCCCATTCCCCTTCACTTTATCCCTGACAAGACGGGAGAGGTCTTCCGTGTGGAGTATGAGAAGTTAGCCCGCTCTGCTCAGGAATGGTCCGGCAAGCACGGCATCAGGCCCTCATCGAAAGACGAATTCAGGATATCTCTCATAATCGTCGACGCGCAGAACACCTTCTGCATTCCGGGGTTCGAGCTCTTCGTCGGCGGGCGCACGGGCAGAGGGGCGGTCGACGACAACCTGAGACTCTGCCGATTCATATACAGGAACCTGGGTCTTATTACGGAGATCGCCCCTACAATGGACACGCACCAGGCGATGCAGATATTCCACGGGATCTTTTTTGTGAACGACAGGGGAGAGCACCCGGCGCCTTACACCCTCATCTCCGTCGAGGATATCGAGGGAGGCAGGTGGAAGTTTAATAAGGAGATAAGCCGCAGCATCATGTACGGTGAAGACTATGTCGGGCGTCACCTCCTTCATTACACGAGGGAGCTTAGAAAGTCGGGGAAGTACGAGCTTACGATATGGCCCTATCACGCGATGCTGGGGGGCATCGGGCACGCACTCGTGTCGTCTGTCGAAGAAGCGGTCTTCTTTCATTCGATAGCGCGGTACAGCCAGCCGGATATACACGTAAAGGGCGACCACCCCCTGACGGAGCATTACTCCGTCCTCGGTCCCGAGGTCGGGACCGGGCCCGACGGGAAGCCCCTTTCTCTCAGGACGGAATCCCTATTCCGGAAGCCCGCCGCGTCGGAATCGATATACGGCAAGCTCGGGGAGTTCGACGCCGTGATAATAGCGGGGCAGGCGAAGAGCCACTGCGTCGCGTGGACCATAGCCGACCTGTTGAAGAAAGTCATGGCCGGGGATAAATCGCACGTGGAGAAGATTTATCTGCTCGAAGACTGCACGTCGCCCGTCGTCGTGCCGGGCGCGATAGATTACACGGACGATGCCGATAGGGCCTTCGCCGAATTCTCGGAAGCAGGGATGCACGTCGTCCGCTCGACCGACCCTATCGAAACCTGGCCGGGTATAAAACTGTGAATATCGATAGCGAAGGATTCATCAAATATTCCCTGTAGGAGCGGCTTCCAGCCGCGACCATCCGAAAACCAAAACTACCCTGTCATTTCGAACGCAGAGAGAAATCTATTATTTCTTTTCTTTTGATCCCCTCCTTTCGTAAAGGAGGGTTAGGGTGGATTTTATTTTGTTTTGCATTCTATTTCTTTCTCTTCCCTCTCTAGGGTGAGGTCAGCATCTAATCTTTCGATTATCTTTCCCGATTGAGTGAGCGAGTCAGTATGTTATATTGGTTTAAAGCAACCGGGTTCGTCATAAATTGCAGGAGCGGAGAAAACTATGAGTTCCATATTCACGAAGATAATAAAGAGAGAAATACCTGCGGCCATCGTATACGAGGACGACGAGTGTATAGCGTTCAGGGATATAGACCCGAAGGCCCCCGTCCATATTCTACTCGTTCCCAGGAAAGAGATACCCTCACTCGCCGAAGTGACTGCGGAGGACAAAGCGCTCCTCGGACATCTGCTGCTGAAGGCTTCAGAGATTGCGAAGGCGGAAGGCATTTCCGATTCCGGATATCGCGTCGTGGTCAATACGAACAAGGAAGGCGGCCAGGAGGTCTATCACATCCACATGCACGTCCTCGGCGGCAGGCAGATGACCTGGCCCCCGGGATAGTGTTCTATCTCTCGCACCGGATTCTCACCCACCTTGACCTGCACCACCCCGTCATTGCGAGTAAGCGTCGTCTGCGACCGCGGCAATCTCTTTTTTTCACTTCCCGACATTACAGAATTTGCGTTAAGAAAATAGATTATTAAGGCGTGAAAATCTTTCAGGTCATGGGACGGAATTGAAAGATTTTAGCCTTAATATGATATTTCTTAGCAAATTATGTAGTCGGATGATTTTTGCTTCTTTGTATCCAGACAAAGAAGAGAATAAGTTTTTGCCTTTTCTTTGTCTTCTTTCCAGAACGTGATGCAAAGCGGGCAATCTCATTTTTTCCTCTCCCCACATTCAAGAATCGGCGGAGATGCACCTACCCAATCCCCAGCGCTTCCGCATCCCTCTCCGAAAGGAAACCCCCGTCCTGGCGCTCTCTCACAGTGCCGTCCCTCTTCCACGATCGCTCACACCTGGGCTCGTCCTTGAGGTCGATGATAGTAATTATGAAATCCTCGCCCTCTTTAACCGAGAACCTGCTCACGCCGGAAAGGTCTGCCAGCTCCGGCTCAAACGGTTTCAGCTTGTTGTAGTTATCGGGCTCGACGGTAACCTCGACCCCCGTGTCGAGAGGGTTGGATAGCCCCTGGGCCTCTTTCGCGTCCTCGAGCGCTTTTAACACCTTGCCCCTCAAATCCATCACCATGTCCCAGTTCGGGTCCGTATCGATTTCTACTTCGTCGGGCATCCCCTGCAGATGCACGCTGTCAGTCGAGTCCGTTTTCAGGCCCTTGAGATAGAGGTACGCCTCGTCCGCTGTATGCGCCAGGATCGGTGCGAGCAGTCTGATAAGCGCGTCCGCAATGTGATACATGGCGGTCTGGCTCCTCCTCCTCTTCCTGCTCCCGCTCCGCTCGCAGTAGAGCCTGTCTTTTGTAGCCGCGAGATAGACCGCGCTCAGCGTATCGTAGCAGAAATCGTATATGAGCTCGCTTGCCCTCTTATACTGAAACCCCTCGTACGCTTCCCTGGTCTCGCGGACGAATTTCCCAAGCTCCCCCATGACCCACCCGTCGATCGAGTGCCTGTCTTCTTCCGAAAACGTAACGCTGTCCTCAGCCGGGTCGAAGTCGTATACATTCCCGAGCAGGAACCGTATCGTATTCCTTACTTTCCTGTACTCCTCGCCCGCCGATTTAAAGAACTCCCAGTCTACCTTTATGTCGTTCGTATATTTGAGCGAGCTTACCCACCACCTGCATATGTCGGCCCCGTGCTGCTTGAGCAGCTCGTCCACCTCGAGCGCGTTCCCTCCGGACTTGCTCATCTTCCTGCCCTGAGCGTCAACCATGAAACCGTGCGTGAGTAGCGCTTTAAAGGGCGGCCTGCCCGTCGCTCCGAGGGCCGGGAGGAGCGATAGCTGAAACCATCCCCTGTGCTGGTCCGAGCCTTCGAGGTATAGGTCAGCCGGATAACCTATATTCCTCGCTTCGAGCACAGAGTGCCAGGACGATCCCGATTCGAACCAGACGTCGAATATGTCCATCCCTTTTTTAATCTCTTTGAGCGCGCCTTTCTGCTTTATCCAGCCTGGGCGCGTTTTTGTCCTGCTCCGGGTCGTAACCTTCGAGTATTTCCTCTTCGCCCGCCTGAAACCAGTAATTTGCGCCCTTCTGTCTTATCTTTTCTATTACAACTCGAACGGAGTCGGGCGTCAGCAGCGTCTCCCCCTTCCCGTTCATGAACGCGGGTATCGGAAGCCCCCACGCCCTCTGTCGGCTTATGCACCAGTCTGGCCTCGATTCGAGCATCCCCCGGAGCCTGTTCCTCCCCCACTCGGGATAGAACTCTATCCCGCTCCGCGAGTATTCGAGGGCGAGCTCCCTGAGCGTCCCCCCGAATTCCTCTATCCGCTTATCGACGCCGATGAACCACTGCTCCGTGGCCCTGAATATCGTAGGCGACTTGCTCCTCCAGTCGTGCGGGTAGCTGTGGAGGTATTCTTCGTCGTGGAACAGATTGCCGGATTCCCGGAGATGCTCGGTAATAATTCCATTGGCCTTCCATACGTCCTGACCGCGTATCCATTCGGGCACAGTGTCGTCGAACGTGCCGTCTTCGAGCACCGGGCAATAGATATCGAGCCCTTCCTTGAGCCCCGTCTGATAGTCCTCGACGCCGTGGCCGGGGGCCGTATGTACGAGCCCCGTTCCTTCGTCGAACGTTACGTACCCGGCGAGGACCACCCTCCCCGTCCGTCCCGCGAACGGGTGTTTGTAAGTTACCGACCTGTCGTGGAGCTCCTGTCCGGTGCACGAGCCGAATTTTTCGTATTCATCCGTCCCCGATTTTTTGAACACGCTCGCGGCGAGGTTATCGACCAGTATCGTATAGCATTCCTTCCCGTCTTTCACGGCGCGGTAGAGGCTGTAGCTCCCCTCGGGCGAAGCGGCGACCGCGAGGTTCGCGGGAAGCGTCCACGGCGTCGTAGTCCATATCATGAGCGACGGGGACGCCCCCTTCGGGAGCTTCAGGCTCCCCGGCAGCGCTTCAGGTTTTTCTATTTCAAACAGGACGTAAACGCTCCTGTCTTTCCTGTCGTAGTATTCGAGCTCTGCGTCGGCGAGCGCGGTGCGGTTCTCTATCGACCAATGGACGGGTTTCAGGTCCCTGTAAACGAGCCCCCTTTCGAGGAGCTTCGAGAAGACCTCGAGCACCCCGGCTTCGTAGTCGGGCGTCATGGTGAGGTACGGGTGGTCGTAATCCCCGATAGTTCCCAGGCTCTGCATCTGGCCCGACTGGAGCTTCACGTACTTTTCGGCGTACGACTGGCATTTGTATCTGATCTTTATTTTGGAGAGGTCTTTCGCTTCCTCCCCAAGCTCTTTCATCACCTTGTGCTCTATCGGCAGGCCGTGGCAGTCCCAGCCGGGGACGAAATCGACGTCGTACCCGAGCATCGTTTTCGACCTCACGACTATGTCCTTAAGCACTTTATTCAACAGGTGTCCCAGGTGTATCGGGCCGTTGGCATAGGGAGGGCCGTCATGGAAAACGAATTTCTCCTGTCCCTTCGATTTCTCCCTCATCCTCTCATAGAGCTTTATCTTCTTCCACCTCTTCTGGTACTCGGGCTCTTTCTGGTTGAGGTTGGCCTTCATCGGAAAATCGGTCCTCGGAAGGTTGAGCGTGTCTTTGTAGCTTATTTTCTTCGCCTCCGGCATCGGATGCTTTCTCCTTAAGGGGTAAAAGATATACTATTCGGGATAATATTCAATCGGTAGAGACAGATAGAACGAATGTGAGCAAACGAACGACCGGACTCCGCGGGCTGATGGCAAGACGCTAATTTATCGGGGGCGTATATCTAGAAAGAATATTGATCTTCGAGTTGAAGAAAAATATTAGCTTGGCTGCGAGGAAATGCAAGCATGAGGCCTTACTGATCGACTATCTCCTCTAATTCCCTGAACAGTTTCCGCGAAAACGATACCCATTCCCCCCAGGCTTCCATATACTCCTTATCCTCTTCGACCCTCTTCAGGAGCTTGAACCCTATATTCGTGTCTTCGATCTGAAATGCCTCGTCGCCGTCGAGCTTCTGCTTCAAAATCTCCACGTATCTTTTCAGCATCCTGAGCTTTTCGCCATTCCCCTCCCTGAACTCGGCAATGAAATAGCCCTTCGACTGCGCAGTGGGCATCTGCATTATGTTACTTTCCTCGAAATATATGCCCTTGTTTATGGTCTCCGCCTTCATTGAAATGAATAACTCCATATCTCTCTCGCACGCGGGGGAAATTCAACTCTATTTTATTTACAGTCGGCTCCGGATGTCAAGCCCGCCTTTCATAAGAATATATTGATTTGAACCGGTTGTGGACGGATAATTATCGGCATAAACGGAGGCGCCGGAATGAAAAAGCTCGAGGATAAAGTCGCGATCGTAACCGGGGGCACGGGCGCCCTCGGAAAAGCCGTAATGTCTGTGTTTCTGGCTGAAGGGGCGTTCGTTCTGAGCACGTACGTGAAGGATGAGGAGCTGGAAGGGTGCCTCGGTCTCAGGGAGGAGTATAAGGCGAGAGTCGCTTTCGGCAAGGCGGACGTTACCAAGGCCTCTAATGTCTCAAACGTCGCCCTGAAAACCATAGAGAAGTTCTCCCGCATAGATATTCTGGTAAATATCGTGGGCGGCTTCACGCAGTCCCCGCTCGCGGACACGGACGAAGAAGCCTGGGACAGGATGATGAACACGAACCTGAAATCCGTATTCCTCTGCTCGAAGAGCATAGTCCCGCATATGATCAAACAGGGCCGTGGGAGCATCGTAAACATCGCCTCCCGTCCCGCGCTCAAGGGCTCGCCCGGTCTCTCGGCATACGGAGCTTCCAAGGCGGGGGTGCTCAACCTCACTCAGTCGATGGCCGAGGAGTTGAAGGACTTTAATATAAACGTAAACGCGATTATCCCGGGCACCATAGACACGCCGGCTAACAGAACGAGCATGCCCGACGCTGACTTCGGCAAGTGGGTAGCCCCGGAGGACATAGCGAGGGTGATCGCGTTCCTCTGCTCGGACGACGCCCGCGCCGTGAGCGGCGCTGCGATACCGGTGTACGGGAAGTCATAAGTATGGGTGCCTGATTTATCGGACGGTAACGGTTAGCCCGCAGCTTCCGACATATCCGCCATTATAGTATCGAGAAGCTTCTCTCCGAACCCGGACGCGGTCTTTATGTCGTCCCTCGATATTTCTACGTTGTTCAAATACTGGAGCCTGAGCATATCGCCGTCTTTATATTCCGGGATTACGCATCCGAAGAAGAAGCCGAGCCTGCGTATTGCGGAGGCGACGTATCCCGCCCCCTTCTGTTTGAGCGGGAGGTCGACGTAGATGCAGTCGAATCTTTCGAGCGCGAGGTGCTTCAGCTGGAACTCGATCTCTTTCACGGTCATTCTCCCCACCCTGTCTATCTGGATGAGCGCCTGGTTGTGGTCGTGCCTGATGGATAAAGTCGTGCGGCCGTTCTGCCTGCCTCGGATGCCCGTCCCCTCGTCTTCGACCGATAATTCCCTGTCGAAACCTATCCGCCCGTATATACCGCCGATGAGGTCCTTATAGACACCCGGGACATACACCGTTTCGCGCCCGCTCCCCGAGACGGGCGTGAACATCATTGCTATCGATTGACGCCTAGGTCTTTCGGTCTCGGAAATATTTTGGAACGAGACCGACCCCGGGCTGTAGCCGAGTAAGAACCCGGTCTCCCTGCCGCCTAACTCGATGCTCCCCTTCTGGCTGTAAGGATGTACTGTTACGGCTTCCCCGTATATGCCGGCCACGTTCATGGAAACGACATAGTCTATCAAATGATTCTTCATCATCTGGAATATGCCCCTCCCCCTGTAGCGGGGATCGACCACAGCCTCGCCCGATTCGGCCACCCTGGCCCCCGGCCTGCTGAATATGAAGCCCACGTGCCCGATGATCTCCTTCCTGCTGTTGTAAGCGGCGGCCGAGAGCATTACACCTGACTTGAGCCGCGCCTCTATCTGCTCCGGGTAATACATGAATTCATTCGCGTACGTATAGCCGTAGCACTTGTAAACGAGCCTGACCAGCTCGTGGATCTCGCCTGTGTCGAGCATCCCGATCGTAATTTCCTCATGCTGAGGGGCCTCTTTCTTCTTCACGTGCTCATGGTGCTCCGATATGTCCATGACGCTGCGGATGTCATTCGCCGGGAGGTTCTTCACGATCTCCGTCCTGTTCCCCCCCGCGCCGAGGGTCGCGAAATGCACCTCGTCCGCGTATTGCCGTGAGAGGTACGAGCTGAACCTCTTCTCCTCCCCCCGCTCGAGCTTCTCGTAGTCAAAGGGGAGCCCCTTGTCCTCTATCGCTATGACGAGGGCATGGAGACGCCTCGATATGACGACGTCTATCGGCTTCCGCCTCTCCCCTTCGAATCCGAACTCCACGATGTTGTCCAATATATCGGCGAGCACCCTGTCGAGGTTCTCCGATTCTTTCCTGCCGATACCGCACGACTCCGCGATGTCCGTAACCATATCCGCGAGCGCTTTTATCAGCGCCTTTTCAGGCAGTATCGTAATGCGCGCGAGGTCTGTCTCTATGCTTTTCGCTTCGGGTGATGCCTGGTTCATTTTCGTGTGGGCTCCGGCAGACGGTTATTTTTTCCCCGGCCTGTATATGTGCGTGCTCGACCCTTCGAGTGCTTCAGCCGCTTCCATCAGGGTCTCCGAGAGCGTGGGATGAGGATGTATGCTGAGGGCGATGTCCGAGGCGAGCGCCGCCATTTCGACTGCAAGCACCCCCTCCGCGATAAGCTCTCCCGCCCCCTGTCCCGCAATGCCCACGCCGAGCACGCGTCCCGTTTCCGGGTCCGCAATGATTTTCGTAACCCCGTCCTGTCTCCCGAGCGTGGCGGCCCGCCCCGACGCCCCCCAGGGGAACCTCGCGACGGAGACGGCTATATTTTTTTCTTTGGCCTCGGTTTCCGTGAGTCCGCACCACGCGATCTCGGGGTCTGTAAATACTACGGCCGGTATCGCGTTCGGCATGAATGCCGACTTCCTGCCGGCGAGGATTTCGGCGACCACCCTTCCCTCGTGGGTCGCTTTGTGAGCGAGCATGGGCTCGCCCGCGACGTCGCCGATCGCGAATATATTGGGCTCGGTCGTCCTCCTCTCCTCGTTCACCCGTATGAAGCCTTTTGAATCTATCTCCACTTTCGTGCTCTCGAGGCCGAGCCCCTCCCGGTTGGGTTTTCTGCCGACGGAAACGAGCACCCTGTCGAAAACCAATTCGAGCTTTTCCTTCCCTCCCCTCTCGAGCTCGACCAATACACCGTTCCCGATTTCCTTGACGCCGATAAGTTTCGTTTCGAGCATTATGGCTTTATACATACCCTCCGACCTTTTTTGAAGCACCCTCACGAGGTCCCTGTCCACCCCGGGCATCAGCCCTGAGGTCATTTCTACCACGGATACCTCAGTGCCGAGCGCCGAGTAAACCGTGCCCAGCTCGAGCCCTATATACCCGCCTCCGACTATGAGCATCGTCTTGGGAATATCGGGGAGGTCGAGGGCGGACGTGGAATCGAGGATCTTACCGGATGCGTTCAGTCCGGGGATTACCGCCGGGCGAGAGCCTGTCGCAATTACCGCGTTTTCAAACTTCAGTAACTCCGTCCCTCCCCCGTTCGTTTTAATCTCGAGTGTATGCGAATCGATGAACTTCGCCCTGCCCTGAACGTAATTAATCTTCCGCTGCTTCGAAAGCTGGCCGAGCCCGCCGACGAGCTTCCCGACCACCCCGTTTTTCCAATCCCTCAGTTTGTCGATGTCGATCGACGGGTTTCTCGAACGCGATTCCCCAGTCTGAAGCCTGCTCCGCCTCGGTTATGACCCGGGCCGCGTGGAGGAGCGCCTTCGACGGGATGCAGCCCCTGTAGAGGCACACGCCCCCCGGATTATTTTCCGGGTCTATTATCGTGACGTCGAGTCCGAGGTCTGCAGCGAGGAACGCCGCCGGATACCCGCCCGGCCCGGCCCCGATTACCGCTACCTGTGTTTTCTTTTCTTCTGACATTGCCGGCCTGTTTAAAACTGTTCGTATGACTGAGCCCAGCGGGGCACTTTGTGCCCCTTAGCCTTCGAGGGAGAGCTTGAACGGCTCTTCGAGCGCCTCGACTATCCATCTCAGGAACCTCACTGCGTCGGCCCCGTCTATCAGCCGGTGGTCGTATGATAACGAGAGCGGGAGCATGAGCCTCGGCTGGAGCTGTCCGTCTATGTATACGGCCTCAAGCGCCGCGCGCGATACGCCGAGAATCGCGACCTCCGGGGAATTGATCACCGGAGTGAAATAAGTCCCTCCCAGCCCTCCGAGGTTCGTTATAGTGAAAGTCCCTCCCTGGAGCTCACCGGGCGTTATCTTCTTGGTCCTGGCTTTCTCCGAGAGTATGCGGAGATCGACGGAGAGCTCTTCTATATTCTTCTTATCCGCGTCCCTTATCACGGGGACGAGGAGCCCCCTGTCCGTATCGACTGCTACGCCGATGTTGTAGTATTTCTTATATACGATCTCGCCATTTTCCATATCGATGCTGGCGTTAAACTGCGGGTGGAGCTTGAGCGCGGATGAAACGGCTTTGAGTAATATCGACGTCATCGTCAGCTTGCCGCCCAGGCTCTCGACTTCCTTTCCGTAATGCTTCCTCAGCTTTTCGAGCTCGGTGATATCCGCCTTGTCGTGCTGTGTGACGTGCGGGGCTTTCCAGGACTCGCTCAGGCGCTCGGCAGTGAGCCTCCTGACCCGGGTCATCGCGACACGCTCGGTCTCCCCGTACTTGTCGGCCGATGGTGCGGCTTCGGCGGCGGGGGCCTTTTCTTCTGGCTCTTTTTGTTCGGGCGAGGGCTTCGCTATTTCGGGAGCGGCCTTCTTTCCGTTGGCCTCGATATCGTCTTCCGTGATGCGCCCGCCGGGCCCGGTACCCTTGACCCCGGTTATATCTATACCCCGCTCCCGCGCAAGTCTCCTCACGGTCGGCGAAGCCGGAATGATCTCCGCGGACTTCCCCTCACTTTCTCCGGTCTCTCTTTCCGTCTCCGGCTTCTTCTCTTCCGCCTGTTTTTGTTCCGCCCTCTTTACGGGCTCTACTTTTTTTGGAGTCTCTTCCCTAGCTTCCTTTTTATTCTCTCCGGTCTCTTTCGGTTTCTCTTTACCGGCGGCTCGAATGACCTCGGGTTCTTCTTTTTTCGGCGGAGCCTCTTTTTCGGTTTTCTTCTCGGCCGCCTTTTCTCCCCCACCCGTGCCGTCGTCTATCGTGACCAGGAGCTGCCCTATCTTTATAGTCTCCCCTTCCTTCACGTGGACCTCTTTGATCACGCCTCCCGCTGGCGAGGGTATCTCGAGCGCGGCCTTATCGGTTTCCAGCTCCATGAGGGCCTGCTCTTTTTCAACCCTGTCGCCGGGGGATACGTACACCTTCACCACGTCCCCTGTCTCTATATCCTCGCCCAGGTCGGGCAGTTTAAATTCGATTGCCATATTCGCTATGCCTCAAAGTATAGTCACTATTTTTATAACATATTCCTGTTTAGATTCTAAGTGCAAAAAGGTAAATATTCGATCATTCCTTTTGGTGCATTTCGAATCCGTCTTAGGTTCGATCTTAGTCGCGAAAAATTAAATCCTCCCTGACCCTCCTTTTTCTAAGGACGGAATTAAAAAACACTCCCCCTTTGGAAAGGGGGATTAAGGGGATTTAGGTTTAAATCTGTCATGCTGGGCTGGTTTCAGCATCTCGTTTTATCTTTTCTCCCAGTTTTCCAGTTCAGAATACATAACCGTCGTTGTTAGCCGCGTCATTCTACGCTATAAATGGGTTCGCTTTTCCCGGATTTATATCGAGGTCCTGTATCGCCTTCTCTACCGTATCGGTGCCGATCTTGTTTTCCCACGTCAGCGACGCGAGCACGGCGAGTGTAATGTATCTCCAGTCCACCTCGAAGAAATCCCTGAGCGCCTTCCTACTCCCGCTCCTCCCGAAGCCGTCCGTACCGAGAGTTACGAGGGGGCGCGGGAGCCACTGCGAGATCGAGTCCGGGAGCGCCATCACGTAATCGGACGCCGCCACGAATACCCCCGGGGCGTCTTTTATGCACTGGGTTATATACGGCACCCTCCTTATCTCTGACGGATGCAGCATGTTCCATCTTTCGTTCTCACAGCCGTCCCTGTATAACTCCTTATAGCTCGTGACGCTCCACACGTCGGCTGAGACCCCGTATTTCTCCTCGAGCACCTTCTGGGCCTTGAGCACTTCGTTGAGTATAGTTCCGCTCCCGAAGAGCTGTGCGTGCAGCTCCGCGTCCTTGAGCCCGGACGCCCTGAATTTATACATCCCCTTCAATATCCCCTCCCTCACCCCTTCGGGCATGGGCGGCTGCTCGTATGTTTCGTTCATGACGGTGATGTAATAGAAAATATTCTCCTGGTTTACGTACATCCGCTTTATGCCGTCCTCGATGATGACGGCGATCTCGTAGGCGTAAGCGGGGTCGTAGGCTTTCAGGTTCGGCACGGGGTATGCGAGCAGATGGCTGTGGCCGTCCTGGTGCTGGAGCCCTTCGCCCGCGAGCGTCGTCCTTCCCGCTGTGCCCCCCACCATGAAACCCTTCGCCCGCGAGTCGCCCGCAGCCCATACGAGGTCGCCTATCCTCTGGAAGCCGAACATGGAGTAGAAGATGAAGAACGGGATCATATTTATGCCGTGCGTTGCGTAAGCCGTCCCCGCCGCGATGAAGGAGGACATCGATCCCGCTTCCGTAATCCCTTCTTCCAGTATCTGGCCGTCTCTCGCCTCTTTGTAGAACAGCAGGGTCTCGGCGTCGACGGGCTCGTAGAGCTGGCCCGCGTGAGAGTATATGCCCACCTGCCTGAAAAGGGATTCCATCCCGAACGTGCGGGCTTCGTCGGGTACTATCGGGACGATGTACTTCCCGATGTTCTTGTCTTTGAGCATCTTCGACAGCATGCGCACTATGGCCATCGTCGTGGCTGTGGGCCTCCCGCCCGAGCCCTTATAGAACTCCTCGAATATGGAAGGTGACGGGGGCTCGAGAGGCCCGCAATTTACCTCTCTCTTCGGCAGATAACCGCCAAGCTCGCGTCTCCGCTCCTGGAGATATGTTATTTCCGGGCTGTCGTCGGGCGGCTTGTAGAATGGGGCCCTCACTACGTCCTCGTCCGATATGGGTATGTCGAACCTCGTCCTGAATTCCTTTAGCTCGTCCTCGTTTAGCTTCTTCTGCTGGTGCGTGATGTTCCTGCCTTCCCCGGCTTCGCCGAGTCCGTATCCCTTAACAGTTTTTGCGAGAATAACGGTGGGAGAGCCTTTGTTCTCTACGGCCGCTTTAAATGCGGGATAGATTTTTTCGGGGTCGTGCCCTCCCCGCCTCAGTTCTACAAGCTCCTCGTCGGTGAGGTCTTTAACCATTTCTAGGAGCCTCGGGTCCGTCCCGAAAAAGTGCTTGCGTATGTAGTCGCCCGACTCGACCGTGTATTTCTGATACTCCCCGTCCACCGCCTCGCCCATGCGTTTTACGAGTATTCCGTCCTTGTCTTTCGCGAGTAAGGGGTCCCAGTTGCTCCCCCATATAACCTTAATCACGTTCCATCCCGCTCCCCTGAATATAGCTTCGAGCTCCTGTATTATCTTTCCGTTCCCCCTCACTGGCCCGTCGAGGCGCTGGAGGTTGCAGTTTACGACGAAGATGAGGTTGTCTAACTTCTCTCTCGACGCCAGGGTTATCGCGCCCAGGGCTTCGGGCTCGTCGCATTCCCCGTCCCCGAGAAAGGCCCAAACCCTGGAGTCCGAATGCTCCTTGAGTCCCCTGTCCTCGAGATAACGGTTAAACCGCGCCTGGTATATCGACATTATCGGGCTAAGCCCCATCGATACGGTGGGGAACTGCCAGAATCCCGGCATGAGCCACGGGTGCGGGTAGGAGGGAAGCCCTCCCCCGGGCAGAAGCTCCCGCCTGAAGTTTTGGAGGTTTTCGATCGTGAGGCGGCCTTCGAGGAACGCCCTCGCGTATATGCCCGGGGCCGCGTGGCCCTGGAAATAGACGATATCCCCCTCCTTATTCCCGTTTTTAGCCCTTAGAAAATGGTTGAAGGCTACTTCGTAAAGTGCCGCCGCTGAAGCAAAAGTTGAGATGTGGCCGCCTATCCCTTCCTCGAGCCTGTTTGCCCTCACCACCATAGCCATGGCGTTCCACCTGATGAGGCTCCTTATGTTCCACTCAATAGCCTGGTCTCCGGGATAAGGGGGCTGCATTTCGACCGGGAAGGTGTTTATGTACGGTGTGTTGGCGGTAAAGTACGTCTTCACGCCCTTTTTCTGGGCGTGTATCTGGAGGATCTTTAAGAGCTTGCTTACCCGCTCCGGGCCGCTCGTCCTGAGGACGTAATCGATGGACTCGACCCATTCCCTGTTTTCCAGTTCCTCGGGACTACTCTCATTTTTCTTTTTGTCTGTAGTTTCGTCCATTCGCGGGACCCGTCGGGCAGAAGAAAATCTCCAATGAAAATAATAATGCACACGGGCTCTGTTAAGTCAACCGTTATTAACGGCTGCCATCGTGTGACACCCGCTATCATTCATCCTTCCCAACTACGGTTGCTGAATACGTGCAAGGAGCCAGACGCCGTTGTGCTGAATCGATGATGTAAGTCTCTCCGCATGGATTCGTCTGAGCAAACCAAGATGTTCGGATCTCGCTTTTGAAATTGATGTAGGAGCCGTGCTTCCAGCCGCGATTCTTTCCTTCCCTCCCCCTCAGGGAGCGGGGAGGGTTCGGGTGGGGGTGTACCATAACAATTCTGTCATTGCGAGCAGCGCCGTACGACAATCATCTCTTTTCCTTCCCCGACATTACAGAATTTGCGTGAAGAAAATAGGTTATTAAGGCGTGAAAATCTTTCAGGGGATGATTCCGAGCAAGTAACGGATTTGAACAAGTGCAGAATCCGGTCTCTTCCGGTTGAATACTCGAAAGTTTAAGTGCTTGGTATGCTCCTTTGAAGTCAAAATAAATCGGATGCCCATTCCTAAATGCAATTATGTCATTAGTCTTGCATCAATGTTAATTAGGGCGGAATTAAAAGATTTTAGCCTTAATATGATATTTTTAGCAAATTATGTAGTCGGATGATTTTTGCTTCTTTTCATCAAGGAAAAGAAGGATAAAAAAACAGCCTTTCTCCTTCCTTTGTCTTTTCATAAAACACACACCGTGTGTCTTTTCATAGACCACACTACGTGTGTGTCGCGGCTGGAACTCGCTCCTACAAATTTAGGAGTGTTATTCCGAGCGCCACGGAGCACCCGCGGCAATCCCTCATCCCCCCAAACAATTGACGCTCATTCTATTGAATATATAATAGTCCCTGCCATGGAAAAATTTGACCTAACAGTGATAGGATCGGGGCCGGGGGGATACATCGCCGCAATAAGGGCGGCGCAGCTCGGAATGAAGGTAGCAATCATCGAAAGAGACAGGGCCGGAGGCGTCTGCCTCAACTGGGGATGCATTCCTTCCAAGTCCATACTCAAATGCGCCGAAGTCTACCAGTACTTCAAGCATTCGGGAGAATTCGGTATAGAGCATAAAGGGCTTTCCTATGACTTCTCGAAGGTCATAGACAAGAGCCGGAACGCGTCCGATACGCTGACGAAAGGCGTCGAATTCCTGCTCAAGAAAAACAAGTCCATGCTGTTTAAAGGCGTGGGCAAAATGATTGCTAAAAATAAAGTCGGAGTAATACAGGAAAAAGGCCAGATAGAGATCGACACCGACAAGATACTGATAGCCACGGGATCTGTCCCCATGACGCTTCCGGGTCTCGAGATCGACGGCAAGCAGATAATGACGAGCGACGAGGCGATATTCCACAGAGAGGTCCCCGATTCGGTCGTCGTCATAGGAGGAGGGTACATAGGGGCCGAGTTCGCCTACGTCTACAACTCCTTCGGAAGTAAAGTGACCATAGTCGAGATGATGGATCATCTAATCCCCGGGGCCGACGAAGAGGTATCCCGGGAGCTAGAGAAGAATTTCAAAAAGAACGGAATCGACGTGCTGACCTCGGCGAAATTCAAAGAGGTGAAGAAGAAGAAAAAGAACGTGGACGTGATCGTCGAGAAGCTGGCCGACAAGAGCGAGGCGACAATAACCGCCTCGATGGTGCTCGTGGCTGTCGGCAGGCGTCCCGTCGCGAACGACGCCCCCACGTCGCTGAGCTATTACAAGAAGTCGGGCGATATCGGGTTAAGCGACCTCCGCATAGAATTGAACGAGAGGGGGTTTATAAAGACCGACGATTCTTACATGACCACCTGTGAGAACGTCTACGCTATAGGCGACGTAATCGGGCCGCCCCTTCTGGCACACAAGGCGTCCGATGAAGGCGTAGTCGCGGTCGAGAAGATGGCCGGGCTCAAGAGCAAGGTCCACTACGACAACATCCCCGGCTGCGTGTATTGCCAGCCCGAGATATCCATGATCGGCATGACGGAAAAACAGGTAAAGGAAAAAGGGCTCAATTACACCGTCGGGAAGTTCCCTTTCAGGGCGTCCGGAAAGGCTGTCGGCACGGGCGAGACGGAAGGCTTCGTCAAGATAATCGCGGATAAGACGACGGGGGAGATACTCGGCGCCCACATTATCGGCCACGGGGCGACCGAGCTTATTGCGGAGATAGGCGTAGGAAGGACTCTCGAAACCACGCCCCTTGAGATAGCCATCACGTCTCACGCGCACCCTACCCTGTCCGAAGCGGTAATGGAAGCGGCCCTCTCCGCCCTCGGAAGGTCGAGGAATTTCTGAGCAGCCCCGCCGCGCGGATATTTACCCGGAATGAAATTCCGGTATATTTTTCTCTTCTTCCTGATATAATAAAATAATGAACACCTTTAAGGTATACAAGCTCGGAAAGGTCCCGTACCGGAAGGCCCTCGAAATTCAGTTGAAGCTCCTTGAAATGAGGGTGAACGGTGAGATCGGCGATACCCTTCTCCTCCTGGAGCACCCCCCTACGTTCACAATAGGCCGCCGCGGCAATATGGGGAACCTCCTTGCGGCGAAGAACTACCTGAGCAAGGCCGGCATCCATTTCGAGGTGATAAGCAGGGGCGGGGACATCACGTACCACGGCCCCGGCCAGCTCGTCGGGTATCCGATTATGGACCTGAACGGCATGGGCAGGGACGTCCATAAATATCTGAGGAACCTGGAAGAGACGATTATAGTCTCACTCCGGGATTTCGGCATACGGGGAAGGAGGATCAAGGGCATTACAGGCGTGTGGGCGAAGTGGCATAAGATAGCGTCTATCGGAGTGGGCGTAAGGAGATGGGTCACGTACCACGGATTCGCGCTCAATGTGAATACCGACCTCTCCTACTTCGACATGATAGTCCCCTGCGGCATAGAGAACGTAAAAATGACATCGATTCAGAGGTGGCTCGCGAAAAATGAAGAGATCGACATGCCGGAGGCGGAGGAAAGCATTATTAAAGCATTCTCTCAAGTATTCAGCATAACCCACTCTAAAACAACGATATTACACAGTAACACCCCGGATGAAGGTCCGGACTTCGACCTTCTCCTCGAAATCGAGAAAAGGCTCGGGGACGAATCCGACCTCACAGCCTAGAATTCCGGTGATCCTCCGGTGTATTTCCGGTGCGCTTCCGGTGCGCCCTACCCACCCTTACGATATGATCTTCGACTGCTGCACCAGGTTCGTGATCTTTATGAGGAACTCTTTCATGTCCTCCTGGAATATCGGATCGTTGTAGTGCGGGTCCGAAAGCTCCGACCGCTCGAATATGCTCTTGTAAGATTCCTTGACCGCATCGAGCGCCTGGTCGTAGTTGTCGAGCATGGCCCGGCGCCTGTCGAGCTCCTTGCTCCTGTCTATGACGAACGACCTCTTGAGCGCGTCCCTGCTTTCGCTGTCTTTAAGGAGTGTATCGAGGAGCTTGATGTTCCTTTCGTAGTCGTCGATCTGCGTCTGATAGATATCCGAGAACGCATCCAGCAATGCGAACGTCGCTTGGAGCCGGGGCTCGTTCTCCACGATCACTTCCTGCGGGGATTTCTGCACGTAGAATGAAGTGAAGTAGTCCTTCCACTTGTTGACCGTGACGACGTCCTCCTCGTGCCCTCTGAGCTCCGTAACGGTCTCTGTGATATTTTCATCCACACCCGAGAACTGCGGGACGAACTGTACGTTCTCGAACGCGCCCTTGAGCTCGGACCTCTTCACTACGAGCCCGAGCGCCCGGCTGAAGTCGAGCAACGCGAGGGATGTTTGATTAAACGCCCCGGCCTCGGATTTATACGGCGCGCACTTCTCCTTGTCGTTCGTGTACTGTGTCATCGGCGAAGAAGCAGGCGTCCGGCCGAGCTCCAAAATTATGTTCCTGATCTCCGCGGTCGCGAGACACGTATCGTAGCTCCCGGTAAAAACCGAATTATACGAGCCCGCGAACTGCCCGGTCCCCGTGCCGAAGTCCCCCACGGCCTGATAATTCACGCATCCCGACGCAAGTCCGACTATTATGGATATACAGATAAGTTTATTGAAGCGCATCTCGCCTCCCTCCCTTGAAAGCGGAATTTCCGGATTGTCACGCTAAGTTTAGTGCCGATTGTAAATAAAATATAGGAGTGATAGCGTTTTTAACAAATATTGGGGGAGTCTATTACAATATATTAGATTTGAGACTGTCTTATAAATACATTCTCAATTCCGTCCTTTTCCTGATCTGAAGTTTTTTAAAGATTTTGGATAGGTGGTGTTTTACGGTTTTTTCGCTGATGAAGAGGTTCCGGCCTATTTCCCTGTTCTTGACCCCCTTCCCCGCCATCTGAATGATCTCGAGCTCTCGTCTCGTAAATGTGGGCGGAATGAGCTCCTGTTTTGCGCCCTCCTTTAATCTGTAAAAGAAAAGCTGCTCACTGACGAACTTCTCGAGGACAGCCCTCCTGAACCAGAGCCCGCCGCCGGAGATGCACTTTATACATTGTATGAGTGTGTCCCTTTCGGAATTTTCTATCATTGCGCCTTTGATCCCGAGCTTGAGGGCGGCGAGCTCTTTTTCGGGGTCGTGCGTACTCATTATCATTAGGCAGTTCAGTCTCGGGAATTCGCTGATTAAGGGCGATATAATTTCGAGAATATTCGATGAACCGTTCCCGATTCCGTCGTCGTTTACTATGACGAGCGAAGGATCCAGTTCGTGTATCCTCAGCATCGCCTCGATCCAGTTGGCTGCATGACCGACCGGATCAATGCCGGGCACATCTGCCAGCATTCCCTTAATCCCTTTTATCACGAGTGGATGCGAGCTGTATAAGAGGACTTTTAATGATTCTTGATCGCGGTAGGCATAACCGCCTGGATCGGCGCCATTGTCCGTATGCAACGTACCCATTTTATCCCCCTCATTCGTGAAGTCTCTTAGTTAATAACGCAAATCAATGTTTGTTAATTTTATTTATATCGAATCAGGAGTTTTATTGCAATCGGGTGATCACCGTATTTTAAATAGGGTGACTATGTATTTTTCGCATGCGAAACTCAATGATCCGGGATGGATACGCAATTTAATTGTCCGGCGCAGTTAATTAATTCAATTTACAAAAAACTGGAATTGGAAGTTTATGTTGTGATAGACTATAAAATCATTGGAACTGCGTTACCCTGCCTTGCTGAACGGCTTAAGACGGATCGGGTAGCGATCCAGGTGAAAGGCTCTAACGTAAGAAATGCAGTCAAAACCGACAAGAGTTCCCGCGGTATGGCTCTCGGGGAAATAGAGGTTTCGTTGAAAAAATCATCGGGGATAGAAAATGCCGCGCCAACGTCAGACCGGGGTCCTGAGATATCGGATCCGTTTCGTACTGACGAGGCCGACGCTTCGAATACCAAAGGGGGAGCGGATTTGGCTAACGGCGGCGGCCGCGAGGAGCGGGAAGAACAGGGTCGGCCGGGACGACCGCTCAAGCTCGATCGGAACGGGAATCACGGTAAAGTCATCGGGTATGGAAATACGGTCAGAATCGTTACGCAGAAAGTCCATAGCTCGCTCGACCTCGACGACGTAATGGACAGCGCTGTCGATGTCATGAGCAAGCATATAGAGGACGCTCAGAATGTCTCGATCTACATGGTCGAAGGCGACAGGGCGATCCTGAAAACCTACAGGGGATATCCCGATGACTTGTTGAGGAAGCTCGCCGCCATCCCGTACCCCAGGGGATTTACATGGAAAACAATTCTGGAATCCAAACCGACTTACTGTCCCGACGTCGACTGTGACACTGTAATAGGCCCTCTGGGAAGGGAATTGGGAACGAAGTCATACGTTTCGATGCCGATTAGATATTCCGGGAGAGCAATAGGGTGTATCAATATCAATTCCGTCAGGAAAAACGCGTTCGATCAGGAAGAGCTCGACCTGCTCGAAGTTGTCGCTTCCTCGATTGAAGCGGCGATAAATAATGCGAGGAGGGCGGAAGCCCTTAAAAAATCACGGGAGGCGCTCAGGGAAAATAACGTAAAACTCAGAAGGAAGAACCGGTTTGAAAAGGTAATAAACGCAGTAACGAGGTCGGTGCATCAGTCTCTTGAAGTATCCGAAGTGTTTGAAAATGCCGTTGAGGCAATTTACAGTGAGGTCGGGGAAGCCCAGCGTGTAATGATTTATATGATAGAAAACACGGCCGCGAAGGATCAAAACCCTCACGCCGTTTTGAGGGCTCAGCGCGGGCACCCGGACAGTTTTATCGATCGTGTAAAGCGGATACCCTACCCTTTGGGAGCCACCTGGAAGACAATCATGGACGGCAAACCGAGGTTTATAACCGATGCCGATATGGACCCGCACCTTGGCAAAGCCGGGAGGGAATACGGAGCGAAAAGCTACGTCTCGATGCCGATCAAACTGGAAAGCGATACAGTGGGGTGTATCCACATTCATTCGTTCAGGAAGCACGCATTCAATAAAGACCATATGAAATTGCTGGACTCGGTGGTCGGCCAGCTTGAAACCGCTATCAACAACGCCAGGAAGACGGAAGCCCTCAGAAAGTCGGAAGAGGCTCTGCGGAAGACGAGGGACGAGCTCGAAGGCCGGGTCAGGGAGCGTACCTCGGAGCTTCAAAAATCCAATACACTCCTTATCAAGGAAATTCTGGAGAGGAGATACGTCGAGAACGAATTAAAACTGTCTCTCGCCGAAAAGGACGTCCTGCTTAAGGAAATCCATCACAGGGTGAAGAACAACCTCCAGATCATATCGAGCCTGCTCAATCTCCAGTCCCGGAAACTGAAAGACGAAAAAGCGCTGGCCTCTTTCGTCGAGAGCAACAACCGCATAAGGTCTATAGCCACCCTTCACGAGCAGCTCTACCGCTCAAAAGACCTGTCCCGGATAGATTTCAGGGCGCACATGAGGAATATGACCAACCACCTGCTCCGTTCCTACGGTATGGGGAGCGACCATATCAGAGTGGAAATCGATTCCGAGCAGATTTACCTCGATATCAATACCGCTATACCGCTCGGGCTCGTAGTGAACGAGCTCGTATCCAACGCGATAAAGCACGGATTCGACGGCAGAATGAACGGCGAGATAAAAATTGAATTCAAGAGGACCCACGATAAATACACGCTCAGCGTGAGCAATGACGGGATTAAATTACCCGAGGACTTCGACATAGGCAGCAGCACGACCCTGGGTCTCGAGCTGGTAACGTCGCTATCGAAGCAGTTAAAAGGCGCAATCACGACGTCGAGCGGCGACGTTACTGAATTCAGGCTCGAATTCAAGGCTTAGAAAAAACGACGGGACAGGGAAAATGGAAAAAATAAAAGTATTGATAGTCGAGGACGAGATTATAGTCGCCAAACACATCGAAGACTCGCTTCTGAGTCTCGGGTATTCCGTGACAGGCATCGTGTCTTCAGGTGAAGACACCGTCGAGCATGCCGCCGAGTTCAGGCCGGATATAGCCTTGATGGATATAATGCTCGAAGGAGAGCTCGACGGTATAAGCGCCGCCGAAATTATAAGAAAGCGGTATAATACCCCGGTTATTTTTCTCACCGCTTATTCCAACGAAAAAACGATCCACCGGGCTAAAACGGCCAAGCCCTACGGATATATACTCAAGCCTTTCGAGGAAACGGACCTGTTCACCTCTATCGAGATCGCGCTCCACAAGCACCGTATCGAGAGGAGGCTCGTGGAGGAGACCGAGAACGCGCTTGCCGCGATCATAGGGAGCGCCGAGGTATTCCTCGAAGACGGCACGTCGAAGCATAACGCCGAAACGCTCCGGAGGATCGAGTCGATCAGGAACGCGGCGCTCATAATCAAGGAGACGATAGAGGAATTATAGATGTATGGAAAATTCAGTATTCACCTTTCTTAAATCCTTCGGCGAGCACGAACAGATCTGCCACCTCTACGAGAACGATTCGGAATGCTATGAGATAGCCGCGAACTATTTCATCCACGGCATCAAATCCGGAAGCCCGTGCGTTTACATATCCGACCGCCACGCCCCTCCCGAGCTGGTGAAGAGGCTCGAAGGGCACGGTATAGCACATCACGGGAGCGCGAAGGCGCGGGCATTCGAAGAGATCCTGATCGGCAGCCGCTCGAAGGAGCCCCAAAGGGCGGACGATATAATTGCGCTCATAGACAAGGGGCTCGACAGGATAGCCGGGAAAGGGAAAAATACGGTGCGCGTACTGATGGCGCTTGAAAGAGACCCGTTTCTCTTCCTCACGAATTCCGAGAGGCTCTCTATGAAAGCCCGGCTGAATAAAATCTGTCTCGAAAAGCCGGTCACTATGATGATCCAGTACAACGTCGAGCGTATAAGCTCGAAAGAGCTGCTCTCCATATTCAAGACCCACCCGTTGATAGTCGAGAGGAACATCGTTTTCAAAAGCCCCCTTTACACGGAGCCCGACGCGATACTGAGGGAGGAAGGGAACGAGCTCGACAAGTTCAAGATGCTGAGCGGGAAGGAGAAGAAGATACTGGGCCTCATCACGAACGGCCTCAGCAACAGCGCCATAGCAGAGGAGCTTTCGATAAGCATCAAGACCGTAGAGACCCACAGGGCGAACATAATGAAGAAGCTCGAGATCCACAACCTCGTCGACCTCGTCAAGTTCTCCATGCGTAACGGCATGGCGTGAGAGAAGGTTCGAAAGGAATGCACTCCCCTTATGTCATTACCGAAACCTTGACCCGGCCGGGTTAATTCCTTTGTAGGCAGCCAGAATGTTAGCCGAACGACTGAAAACCCGTCGTTCGGTAAATCGTTTTTTTCTGTTGTAGATGGTTTAGAGGCGCGGCGGCCCTCAATTCGGAAGCGTATTCTTGTATATCTTTCCGTCCTTCATGATCACCACGAAATTCCTGTCCGGATCCGCTACGAGATCAATATTCTCGAGTGGATTTCCATCGACCAGAAGGAGGTCGGCAAGTGCGCCCTCCTCTACGACCCCGAGCTTTCCGGGATAGGGATTCCGCTCTCCGGATAACGCCAGAAGCCGGGCGTTGGTACTGGTCGCCATAATAAGCGCTTCGGCGGGGGTATACCACTGGACAAGCGAGGCCAGAATCGCCCCCTGGCGCTGCGCCAGCGCGCGGGAGAACAGAACGTCGGTGCCCCACGCCGTTTTTATATTGTGCTTCTTTGCCAGCTTGTATGTCCTGCTTATGCCGGGCCATATCTCATCGGCCTTGGCTCTCTGTACAGAGCCTTCCGGAAAGCCCTGCCGCAGCTCGTCGGGGAGTGGCTGCAGGCTCAGCCAAACGCCCTTCTCCGCAAGCAGGCCGGCGGTTGCTTCATCCATCATGTACCCGTGCTCGATGACTTTCACGCCGGCATTGACGGCTCCCCGGATCGCTTTCGTGGTGAAAGCGTGCGCAGAGACATAGGTACCCCAGTTCTCGGCGGCTTCGACGGCCGCGCGAAGCTCTGCATCAGTGAAAGTCGACACGTCTAGCGGACTGAAGGGCGACGACACGCCGCCCCCTGCCGTAAGCTTTATTTGAGAGGCGCCCTGCATGAGCTGTTCCCGGACACGCAGGCGCACCTCGTCCGGACTGTCGGCGACCATGCTGCCGCCGATCTCCTCCATGCGGCTAAGCGGGCCGCCGATCGTGCGCGGCAGTTCGGACAGCTGGCGGAAATCCCCGTGCCCGCTCGTGACTGTGATCATAGCGCCCGAAGGATAGATGCGCGGGCCGTTGATGACGCCCTCGTCTATGGCGCGCTTGAGGCCGAATACCGGCCCGCCAACGTCGCGAACGCTCGTGAAGCCGCGCATCAGCGTGTCGTTCGCTTCATCGCCGGCCACGATATTGTTATAGCCGACGTCGTCGGTGATTGCCTGCGCGGGATTGGGCCGTATCAACATCGCGTGCCAGTGCGCGTCGATCAGGCCGGGCATCAGCGTCCGCCCGCCGCCGTCGATCACCGTCGTGCCCGGTCCAGGGGCGATGACTTCTGTAGAGATGCGCTCGATGATGTTGCCTTTGACGAGCAGGTTCGACGGAGCCGAGAGCGAACTGCTCGTGCCGTCGAAGATACGGACGTTCTGGAAGAGCGTTGCAGCGCCAGCCTCCGGATTGTTCTGTGCACGAATGTCCGGCGCGTGCGCCGTCACAAAAAACAGAAGCACGGCGGCGACAATCCGTTGGAGCATCGATATCATGTAGCTATTCCTCGTTTCAATTCGTTAAAAGTAGTCTAGAGGTCTGCAGCATAACCACAATAATATATTACTATCATAGAGTTTCAATTACTTATAGTCTAGAGGTTGCTTATCGTCATTCATCATATAATTTACGTCTAAAGTCAATGGAAAGCGCCGCCAGGGTCAGTGCGATTGTGCAGTAATTTACTTTAGTAATCGGGGAGCTTCCCGCCTGATCTAGGTCGCCGATGCCGGGTTCTTCTTGTTTATTGCCACGAACAGATAATAGACGATAATCGCTATGGTCGCTATGATAAGCAGGAATTTTATGGCTGCCGCGGTCGAGGCGGCGAATATTATGAGGCCGTTCAGGTTTTCCGGGTCGGACAGCTGTGATTGCAGGAGAAAATTCTCGATCACGTCGAGCGCGCCGGCCAGAATGGGCAGGCTGAAATACGTGAGCGCCCTCCCCCGCTCCAGCCCCTTCACGAGCGACCCCGTTAAATTCCCCAGGAACCCGGTATAGGCGATTATGAAGAGATAGTCTATCCAGATGAGTATCAAATGCGCGCGCACGCCCTCGACGCCGCATTCACTTATCATGCTTTGAAAGGCCGGCTTCGTGAACGCGAGCTCGAGAGGGATGAGCCCTGCGCAGCCTTCGGGCCTCACGAAGGAGTCCGTAGTCAGCATCGCGAACGCCGTGAGCACGAAGAATGTCCCCGTAAATATGAGGAATTCCTTTACGGCCAGGGCGTTGAATAGAAAATCCAATATTTTTCTTGGCATTCGGTTCCCTTATCGGTTTATATGAGATAATGATTATTCAGGATCGGGCCCAACATTCAACCTCCGCCCGGATTATCGCGCCCGATTCCCCCATTCACGGCGGTATTCATTGTATGTTATATTGTGAGCTATAATAGCTAAACCGGCGGAGGTTTCAGGTGACAGGATCGAGGATAGAGACGTTCAAGGCTCTCGTGAAGAAGGACCCGGGTAACCCCCTCGGCAGGTACAGTCTCGCTAACGAATACTACAAGCTCGAGATGTATCAAGAGGCGATTACGGAGATAAAAGAGTATCTGAAGATAGCGGACGACCAGGGGGCCGTTTACAGGACGCTCGCCGACTGCTACATACGGACGGGCGACGCCGAGATGGCGAGGGAGGCCTACTACGAGGGGATAGGGGCTGCCAACCGCCACGGGCATCCGGGCATGGCCGAGGAATACGAGGAAGCCATCGAATTATTGAACGAGTGAACGAAGCTTCCGCGGTGTCATAATCTTGGGCTGAGGTGATAAATTTTGGGAGACCTTATCGATGTAGCGGCTGTAGGGGAGATCGCTCCCGGCGAGGCGAAGCTCGTCGAGGCCGACGGCAGGGAGATCGCGCTCTTTAACTGTGGCGGCGAATACTACGCGTTGGATAACGACTGCACTCACATAGGCGGGCCGCTCTGCGATGGCGAGATATCGGGCGATACCGTCACCTGCCCCTGGCACGGATCTGAATTCAACATAAAGACGGGCGAGGTCCTGAGCCCCCCCGCCGATGAGAACGTCAATTCGTATAGAGTTCACGTCGAAGGCGGCAGGATACTGATCGAGATCTAGCCCGCGAATTAAGAAACAGTTACAGATGCAGCCCTTCAAAGAGGGGTCCCGATTTCCTATCCCTCGACAGGTCTTCAGCGTGCCTGAGCTCTTCCCTGAACTTTCCGTCGACGAGCAGGTCGGCGAGCGCTGAGGCCGCGCCGTATGAGATCATGAGCCCCCTTCCCGTATGCGCCTCGCACTCGTAGACGTTATAGAGTCCCGGGACCCTGCCCAGATAGCCCGAGCGGTCGGGCGTCTCGGCGTACATCCCCGCCCACCCCCTTATGAATTTCACCCGCTCGAACGCGCTCATTCTTTTCCAGAGCGGCTGCCATATGTGCTTCACGAACGGGCTTTCCTCGGCCATTCCTCCGAAGCTGAACTCGAAGTTGTAGCCGTAGGGCTCGTCCATGTTGGAATACCCGGCGAGGATATTGGCGCCTTCCTGGTGGAAATATATGTCCGATGTGTCGATCAGCATGCCGTAAGGCGAAAGGTCGACGCCGGGGCAGTTTAGCACCACCATCTGGCGCCTCCTCGGCATTATTCCCTCGTCTTTGAACCCGTAAAGGGCCGAGATGCGGGGCGCCCAGGCCCCGGCGGTATTTATGAGCGTTCCGCATTTGAAAACTATCCCCGGCAGATCGTGATCGACGGCGTCGTCAACGAGTATTTCTTCCACCATCTCTTCCATGGTGCCACGGTCTTTATTAAAGCGGGCGATGTCGTAAGCCGTGACCTCTTTCGCCCTCCCCCTTTCGACGGAGACACGGGCGGCGTAGCACCTGTCGAAGAACCTGACCCCGTTCTTCCGCGCCTCGGTTCTATAGAATTCCCTGAGCGAGTAATGGTCTATGAGCCCCGCTTTTCTAGAGACCGAGAGCCCTTCGATCCCTTCTATGCTATCGACGAGGGGGAGTATGGAAGGCACCTCTTCCGCGGGATACAATTCCACGGGGAGCCCGTACTCCTCGTAGAGGGGGTGGTTTTCAATTATCTCCCGCCACGACTTGGCGCCGTGCATCCAGAAGTAGCCGAGCTCCCGGAACTGTATCACCTCCGCGATCGATTCGTAGAAGTCTATCGAGTATTTGCAGAGCTCGATGTTCGCCCGGTTCCGCCAGGTCGCCCTCACGCCCCCCGCGTTCTTGAGCGTGGAGGAATGCTCCCCCTCCATGTCTATGTCGATCACGCCGACAGCGGCTTTCACGCCCCTTTCGCCGAGCTTCTTTGAAAGCGCGTAGGCCCCCGCCGAGCCGAGTATGCCCGCGCCTATGAAGAGGAAATCGAGGTCGTGGCTTCCCATGGGGAATATTCTATCACAGGGCCGCCTCCGTGCGTCTCAAGGGAATCCGCCGGGGCTTTCTTGCAGGAGAATTTGCGGAAGAATTTATGTTATCATTTTTACGTGATGGGTGATCATACGCTTGGGTGGCTTTTCGTCGATATGAACTCGTACTTCGCCTCGGTCGAGCAGCAGCTCACGCCCGGGTTGAGGGGCAAGCCTACTGTCGTTGTCCCTGTTATGGCTGACAGCACGTGCTGTATAGCCGCGAGCTACGAGGCAAAGGGATATGGGATTAAGACCGGCACAAAAGTAGCGGAGGCGCGCAGGCTTTGCCCGGACCTTGAAATCGTGGAATCGAGGCCCGAAATATACATCGAGATGCATCATAAGATACGGTCGGCGGTCGATTCGGTACTCCCCGTGGAGAAAGTCCTTTCGATCGACGAGATGGCGTGCCGGTTAACCGGGAGGCAGACGGATTACGACAACGCCGTCTCCATAGGCCGTCGGGTGAAGGAGGCGATTAAAGAGCGGGTCGGGGAGTACGTGAAATGCTCCCTGGGTCTTGCGCCTAACCGCTTTTTAGCCAAGGTGGCGACCGATATGGAGAAGCCCGACGGGTTTACGGTTATAACGAAGGAAGACCTTCCGCATAAATTATATTCCCTCTCGCTTACCGACCTGCCGGGCATAGGAAAGAGGATGCATAAGCGTCTTAAGCTTCATGGTGTGGGAACGGTAGAGGAGCTGTGCGGATTATCCGAGAATGAGATCACGGCCGTCTGGCGGAGTGTCTTGGGGAAGCGTTTCAGGCTTATGCTCATGGGAGAAGACGTAACGGAGCCTGAAACCGGGCGGAGGACTGTAAGTCATTCCCATGTGCTTGCGCCTAAGCTCAGGACCGACAAGGGGACGCGGGCCGTCTTCGTAAGGCTTATAGACAAAGCCGCTTTCAGACTGAGGAGGCTCGGGTATTTGGCGGGGAAGATGGTCGTCAGGATAGACTATCTCGGCGGGGAAACGAGCTGGAAAGTGAGCGCGGATGTGCTTGTGAGGAACGACACGCAAACGATGATCGAGGCATTTTCCTCACTCTGGGAAAAGAGACCGAGGAGACGGAAACCGCTGCGTGCGTCCGTCATATTTACAGATCTGATCCCGGCAAGAGAGACCAGTTTTTCTCTTCTTTCCGGAGAGAGGAAGCGTGACATGGTCGCAAACGCCCTCGATAAGATAAACGGGAGATGGGGGGCGAGCAGTATATATTACGGGGCGATGCACGGGGCTTCAGAGTCTGCGCCCCTCAGGATAGCGTTCACGTCTATTCCGGATATAGTCGCTGAAGGGAATAAAGTGAAGCGGAGCTTACGCGGCTCCGGCAAGAATTGAGCGCATTACCGAATTCTATACCCCGATATTCTACACATCGGTCGCGCGGCCGCGGCTTTTCTTCCCGAGCTTCTTTACGGCCTTCCTGCTCTCGTCGGCTACCTTGCCTATAGGGAAGAAGAACAAGTACTGCCCCGTGTCCTTGAGAACGTCGAACGCCCTCGACGATACCCTGTCGAAAAACTGCACGGTCTTGCCGTCCGTTATGAGCACCCAGTTCTGGGGCTGCCTCAGGACTTCGGGCATTTTTTCCTTGAGGAATGTAAGAACTTCGCGGAACCGGCTGACGGGTATGCCGTTTTTCTGGAGCGAAACGAGCCACCTCAAGACTATGAAGTCCTCGGTCGAGTAGAGCTTGGGCACCCCCCTGCCCTTCGAGCTCCTCAGGCTCGGCACTATGAGCCCCGTGTGCTCGTAGTAATAAAGATGGTCGAAATCGAGCTTCACGCCCTCGAGCGCCTCTATGAGCTGTATGACGTCTTTACTCTTGAGCCCGGCCTGCAGCCTTCCCGGCGTTTCGGGTTTCTCCTTGGCGGCATTTTCCTCTCTCTTCTTCACTTTCGGATGTCCGGGAAAACATTCGAGCCGGGTATTCTGACTTCAAAATATCACAAACGTCCCGTTAACGCAATCTCGCTTGACACCCCCCTGTGACGCCACTATGTTTCTAAAGAAAATAGTTGGAGACCGATAATGACAAAGGGTCAGATGCTGAGAGAGATACTGTCCGGGCCGGGGATTCTGGTCCTGCCGGGCGTCCACGACTGCATAAGCGCGAAGCTCGCGGAGCGGGCCGGGTTCGGTGTCGCGTTCACGAGCGGGTTCGGCATCTCGGGCGCTTCGCTCGGGCGGCCCGATTACGGTTTTCTCACGGCTACGGAGATGATAACGAGCGTGAGCCGTATCACGGCTTCTGTAGGAATCCCCGTAGTCGCCGATATAGATACCGGGTACGGGAACGCGTTAAACGTAATGAGGACCGTGGAGGACGTCGTGGCCGCGGGCGCGGCCGGGATAATACTCGAAGACCAGGTGTGGCCAAAAAAATGCGGGCACTTCGAAGGGAAGAGGGTAATTCCGATGGAAGAGCACGCGGAGAAGATCCGCGCGGCTGTCCTGGCCCGTAGCGAGAGCGGGCTCGTCATAATCGGCCGCACCGACTCGAGGGCGCCCAACGGTCTCGGGGACGCGATAAGGCGGGGCAGAGCGTATTACGAGGCCGGGGCCGACGTGGTATTCATAGAAGCGCCCGAGTCCGTGGAGGAGCTTAAGGAGATCGCAGCCGCATTTCCGGGAGTGCCTCTCTTCGCCAATATGGTCGAGGGCGGGAAGACGCCCATTCTCACCGCCCGTGAGCTCGGTGAGCTCGGGTTCAAGATAGCCGTGTTCCCTCTCGCGGCTCTGTTCTCGGCTACTAAGGCTATCGAATCCTGCTTCGCATATCTCAGGAAGCACGGGACTACGGCCGGGTACGGGGACATGCTCTCATTTAAAGACTTCGAGGAGATAATCGATGTTCCCAAATACAGGGAGCTGGAAAAGAGGTTCGGTGTGCCTGAAGGCTAATCGCCGATCAGCGACTGCATATCGAGCGGCTGCCCGTTGAGCGTTATCTGGCCCATCTCGTAGCTCGCGTTCAGCTCGTAACTTTTATCGGTCTCGGTGATGATGCCCTGATCCATGAGACCCTTGATCTCGTCGCCCATTTCTTCTTTCGCCATTTCGGCGATTTCCTCATCGGGCGGTATCTCGTCGTCGGCTTTTCTGAAATCTTCCGTTATCTCTTCCCGCTTGTAGTCGGTAATAACCGTTTCGAGGAGCGGCTTTGTCACGGACAGCTTCGCCTGCGCCTTGATCGCCGCAACTAAAAAGAGAGGGTTCGACGCAAGCTCCGGGTTATCCATATTGGACCCGTCGACCGAGATCTTCAGGTGGCCGTCGAGGCTCCCCGCGGATGTCTTGATGGATAATTTCGTGAGCTCTATCTCCGGGGACTTCTTTATCAGGCCGGGAACGATCTTCATCAGCTCCGACATGAATAAAGCCCTCTCCTCTTCCGTTTGGGAAGCGTTCTGATTCTTTTTGAGAAGCTCCTGGATCTGAACCCACGAAGCCATATCTATATTCCTTATCGCGAGCTCGTATCCGCCCGGGCCGTATTTGCTGCCTCCCGCGTCGAGCTCCTTGAACCCGAGACTGTGAGTGCTGTCGAGGATGCCTTCTGACTCGGTCGAGGTGCCGGTAAGCCCGATGCCGGTTATAGAGAAATTATCGTACTCGCCGCTGTTTTCGTCCTTCGATTTGACGACGATTCCTCCGACCGTAAAATTGATGTCCCCGACCGGGTACTTGTTCTCGGGCCCGACGTATTTTATTTTCGACTCCGCTTCGAGGCCGGTTATCGTTACGTCGCTGTCCTTCCCGGCAATATGCAGTCCGGGCGATTTTAATCCGGTATCCACGTCTTTAAATTCGGGGCTAAACTTTACGTCCCCGGTCAGCCCTTCCCATTTGAGCTTTTCTCCCTGCCCGCCCTCTTCCGTTTCTATGCCGGGCATGGTGATGTCCGTTATGCCTCCGCCGTCGAGGGAGAGCCTGGTAAGGAGACTCGCAGGCGGTATCTTCTTTATGATGTCCGAATACTCCGATTCCCCGACGGGTATCGGGACCAATTTCGAATCTATAACAGCCATGACCGGCGTGAGGCCCGCCCGCCCGCTCAGAACCGCCTGAAGCGGGAACGGTCCGTGGAAGATCGTATCGCTTTCTTCGAGCTTGATCAGTTCGGCATCGCCGTTTTTGATAACGAAAGTGGTTTTTGCTTTAGAATTCAGCCAGCCCTTCTCGTAGCTTTTTTCGACGACCGATACGACGCCCGTTTCCGAATACTTGTTTACGATATCGTTATAGGCCTTCTCGGTCTGGATACCGAACCAGTAAGGCAGTCCGAATAATGCCAGAACGATAACGAGTACTATAGCGAGTATGACGCGGCGCATTCTTGTCTCCCGATAGCTTAAAATGTCCTATAATTATATTTCTTTTAACATTGAAAAATCAACTCTGTCCGATAATAACCGGCTCCTCTCTCATATCCCCGCCGGGGGCCTTATATGCCGGTACCCCTGCCCCCCTGAATCAGGCGCGGTGCGGTCAGTTGACGTTATTTTTCAGATCTTCGAGAAAGGCATTCAATATTTCACCGAGAGCGGTATTCCAGCCCTGCATAAGGTCCCCGGCGGCAGGCGACGCGACAGGTATTTCGGAGCTGTAGTTCTTCCCCAATACTATCTTCGTGTTGTCGTCGTAGCTGCTGTCCGTAGTATATTTTAAAACCAGGAACTGGATCTCCATCACTGCTTTGGGAGAGGATCTGAAATCCCCGTACAGGCGGACGACGTTGCCCTCTATGAAGTAGTCGGCGTCTGCCTGCGTGACAGAGCCGAAAACCTCCTGGAAGAGGCCCGCGTCGTTGAGCCACCTTCCGGCAACCTCGGTCAGCATGGCGCCCGGGGGCCTGAAGAACTGGTTATAGAAGTCGGACTCGTAGCTCATTTCCCTGTCCTGTATATAAACTCCTTCCCGTCGCTGCCCGGAGAGACGTTGAACCTCGAGATTTCGACGACTGCGCCCTTCACCCGCGGGTATTTTTCGGTTACCGGAGGCACCTCGAACATATAGAAACTCCGTTCGGGATACTTTTTACTCAGACCCGAGCAACCGGTCATGATGATGACGAAGAAAATAAGCGGATATATGTTTATATGACATGAGTATCTCATTCGGGTTTATCCTCCCCTTCTATATGCGGCGGCGGGTTTCCGAAGAGGACCCAAGAAGGATACTTCTTAAGCGTCTCCATAAGTTCCCTCATGTCTTCCGAAATCCGCTCGATATTCTCGAGAGTTAATTTTACGCTGTGCTCCCTGCTCGATAACAGGCGGTCCGTCCTGTTGAGCGTGGTCCTCAGGTCGGATGTGATCGCGGTGACATTGGCGAGCGTTTGCTTCGCATCGTTGCTCTTCAGGATTGTGTCGAGTTCGGTAACCGTGTCGTTAAGGCCCTTGATGAGCTCTTTCAAGTCCTTGCTCAGCTCTCCAACCTTTGCATCCTCCACTGCCTTGTTCAGGGATACGACCAGTTTTTCTATTTCCTCGGATATCTGTTTAAAGTCGATATTGTCTATGCTGTCCGAGAGCTGTTCGATTGTTTCCGTGATTTGCGTGATGGTCCCAGGTGCGGACGGTATATACATGTACTCGGGCTTCCATTCGTGCTCGAGAGCCGGGTAACGCTTGGGGTCGAGATAGACTGCGTTTAAGAACGCGATCCCCGTAATACCCTGGGAGGCGAGCTGGAGCCTGAGTCCTTGACTTATCATTTCCTTAAAACCTTCAATCCTTGCTTTATCAGTTTCATAGAGCCGTCCCCTGCCCTTACCCGCCACCTTGTTGCCGTAGATCTGCGCCCTGACGAGTACGTATTGCCGGTTGGTCTTATACTCGTTGAAGGCGAAGCCGATGTAGCTCACGTTCCCTATCTGGACGCCCTGGAATTCGAGAGACGACCCGACGGAAAGTCCCTGGACCGACTGGTCGAAGTAGGTCTCGACAGTGACCTTTTCCTCGAAAAATTTTCCGCCTCCGAAAAATATTATCGCTCCCGCGAGTATCAGGAGCGCCAGTACTACGAACAATCCTATTTTGAAGTAATTGGGCTTCTGGCTCATATTCTATTTTCCCTCACCTCTGATTTTGCGCGCCGAGCTGCTCATCGGTCTGCCTCCTGAAAAACTTTTGGACTACAGGGATCGTCGAATTATCCCTCAAATACTCGGGGTTTCCCGCAGCGATTATATTCTTGGTGCTCTTGTCCAGCATGATGACCCTGTCGGCGATGGTGTAAATGCTGTTGAGCTCATGCGTAACGACGACAAACGTCACGCCCAAGCTCCTCGAGAGCTGGATTATGAGCTGGTCGAGCTCCGCCGAGGTTATCGGGTCGAGACCCGCCGAGGGCTCGTCCAAAAACAGCACCTCGGGATCGAGCGCCATGGCCCTCGCGAGGGCCGCCCTCTTTATCATACCGCCGCTCAGCTCGGACGGCATCTTCTCCTCGGAGCCGTCTAGTCCGACGAGCTCGAGCTTCATTCTGCCGATGAGGTGCCTTGCGTCCCTGCTCAAGTCAGTGTATTCCTCGAGGGGAAGCATCACGTTCTCGAGCACGGTCATGGAGCCGAATAATGCCCCCAGCTGGTATGCGACCCCTATCTTCTTTAACAGATCGATCCTGTCCCGGCCCTCAGCCTTCGTGATGTCCTCTCCTTTTATTATTATATTCCCTCTGGCGGGTTTGTAGAGGCCTATCATGTGTTTCAATAACGTGCTCTTTCCGCAGCCCGAGCCTCCCAGTATGACGAATATCTCGCCCCCGTAAACTTCGAACGAAATATCGTCGATGATTACGACGTCCCCGTATTTCGCCGTAAAATCCTTAACTTCTATTATCGCTTCTTTCCCGTCGCTCATCTCAGATTCCAAGTATGTAATATATCACCCCGAATATACCGTCGACGACTATCATAAGTATAATCCCCGTAACGACCGCCGTTGTCGCCGCGTCGCCGACCGCGGACGGTCCTCTTGAAGCCCTCATCCCCGAAAGGCAGCCGACGCCCGCAATGAGCACTGCGAAAAAGAGGGTCTTGAACAGTCCCGCGAGCAGCATGACATAGGTCCCCGAAGCCGTTATCTGGTTTATATAGGTCGTGAAGGTGTATCCCATCGATAGTATTACGACGAGTCCCCCGAGGAGGCCGAAGAGGTTCCCGAAGACCGTGAGCAGGGGGAGCATGAAAATGGCGGCAATCACCTTGGGGACGACCAGGAAATTAACGGGGTCGAGTCCCATGGTGTCGAGAGCGTCGAGCTCCTCGTTCACCTTCATCGTGCCGAGCTCGGCGGCGAATGCCGAGCCGCTCCTGCCGTTTACGACGAAGGCGGTCATGAGAGGACCGAGCTCCTTAAAATAGGCGATGACGATCAGGTCTGCTACGAATATCTGGGCGCCGTACTGCTGCATGGGTATGGCGGACTGGAACGCGATTACGAGGCCCACCAGAAAGTTTACGAGGGCGATGATGAAAAGTGAGTTGGCTCCGAATTTCTCGCATGTGACGAACACCTCCTTCCATCTGACCTTGAAGGGGTTAAGGGCGGCGGCAAAAAGCCCGACTGTGACGCGTCCCGTGAAATAAATATGCACCCTCAGCTCTTCGAGCATCTCCCATGATGTCTCGCCTACCCTTTCAACTATATTTCTCGAAGGGGGTTTCCCCGGCCCTTCCGGTTTTGAGAGTAAGTCGAAATTAAAGAGCCTGTAGAGCTTCTCGTTGTCCTCGCTCAACCCCCTCAACTCGAAGCCGCCACCTTTCTTCTCCTGGATCAGCCTTAGCTCTATAAGGAGCGCTATGCCCGAAGCGTCGCAGTACTCTATCCCCTCTCCGTCTATAATCAGTTTCCGTGGGGTCGATTTCTCTAATTCGTAGGAGGAGTCTTTCCAGATTTTTCCCGTCGAATATGCGTCCAGGCGGCCCTTTATTTTCAATACGAGTGTATCGTCAGGGTCTTTAGATGCCTCGACCGAGGGCGGGGAGAACGCGGCGTCGTGGTCTTTCATATTGTTGTCGGCGGGTATTCGAGTAACGTTAATATGACATCAAAACGGTGGATTAACAAGTGAGATTAACATAGAATAAACAATAGCGACGGATATGAAAGGAAATGCCCCATTTGTCAGGAACCTCGATGCATTCTACTACGCCGAAGTCTTCCTGGTCTGCGCGGTCTCCGCGATCCTGACTATAAGGCTCTTTCTCCACATTACGGGTTATCCCCAGATAGGCGGCGGGGCCCTGCATATAGCGCACATGCTCTGGGGCGGGCTCCTGATGCTCGTATCTATAGTCATGCTGATCGCGTTTATCGGGAGGCGGAGCGAGCTTTGGGCGGCGATCCTCGGGGGGGCGGGTTTCGGGACATTCATAGACGAGGTCGGAAAGTTTGTGACTAAAGACAACAATTATTTTTTCGAGCCCTCGGTCGCGATCATGTATACGGTATTCATTCTCATAGTCATCTCTTTGCAGATGATTAAGTCCGGCTGGTCGTTCACGAAAAGGGAGTACCTGATAAACGCGCTCAGGGGACTCGAAGAAGCGGCGCTCAGGGACCTCGACGAAGACGAGAAGAAAAAGGTTCTCGGCTATCTGGCGAAGAGCGATCCGGATAACCCGCTAACGGCCCCCGTGAGGGAGCTTGTAATTGCGACGGTTCCTCACCCTGCCCCATTTCCCGGTGTATACACGAGAGCCAAAAGGGCGTTCAGGGGGTTTTATGAGAGGATCGCGGGCAGCCGCTATTTCAGGACAGGCATAACCCTATTCTTTCTCCTTCAGCTATTCGCGACCCTGGGGTACGTGGCGGTCATCACGCTCTTTATCGGGTTCGGGAAAGACAGGATAATGAACATACGCGCGCTTGAAAATATTACCGTCAGTCTCGGAGACCTGACATTCGTCGACAAGGCGCGTATATTCTCGTCTCTCTTGTCGGGCGTTTTTGTTTTCCTCGGGGTCTATTACTTGAGGAAATCACGGCTGCTTTCTTACCGCATGTTCGAGTGGTCGGTCCTCGTCTCCATACTCCTTACATACGTGTTCATATTCTACAAGGAGCAGTTCGCGGCCCTTGCGGGACTTTCGTTTAACGTGCTTATACTCATAGGGCTCAGGATAATGATAAGGAGGGAGGAGGCCGATGTGCTGGCGAGAGAGGCCCATATCGACTGGCGGAGGCTCGATTAACCGGGTATTGCGCCGCCGGATATGTAATAGATGAGGACGAAATAATACGATACAGGGAATACGAACATCAGGCTGTCGAACCTGTCGAGCACCCCGCCGTGGCCGGGCACTATGTCGCCCGTATCCTTGATACCCGCCCCCCTTTTAATCGCCGATTCTACGAGGTCTCCGAACACTGCCGTGACCGCTATGAGTATGGAAAAGAATATCGTCCAGTCGGAATTGAGGGGGGAACCGAACCCGTAATTCACTATTATTCCGGTCAGGATACAGGCTATTATTCCGCCGATCGTGCCCTCTACCGTCTTCCCTGGGCTGATGGCAGGGGCGAGCTTCCTCTTACCGAACCGGAGTCCCGTGAAATAAGCCCCGGTGTCGTTAAGGAACGTGCAGGCTACCGTAAGGAAGATAAAGAAAAAACCGGGGTCTTTAAGACCCTGAACACCCGACGCGAACTCCCTGACGGCCCCCATATCGCCTATATCTCGGAGTAGTATGGCGTGGCTCAGGAGCCAGCCGATATAAATTACCCCGAAGAGGGTCACTCCGGCCCTCTGTACCGTACCGCCTTCCCTCAACTTCCACAGCTCGAAAACGAGTATGAGCACGACCGCGCCCGTGAAGGTCATCATGAAATAGAGATAGCCCATGTACGCGGAGAGGGCGAGTAGGAGCGAAAAAGCGATCCCCGATATCTTTTCGTCGGGAAAGTTCCTCGACCGCAGGAGCTTCTGGAACTCTATCTGTCCGAAAAGTATCAGGGCCATGATGAAAAGAAGGTATACGATGCCCCCGATGCGGAAAATCGCATACAGTATAGGCACGGCTATGGCGGCCGTAAGTATCCTCTGCCAGAAGTTGCTCATGTTATTCAAGTAGATATACTTTCCATGACTTGGAAGATATTGCAAATGAATTTTACATCCTATGAATACCCCTCTGATAGAGCCGATCTACAGTCCCTCGGATGAGCCCATGAGGGTCGCGGTCCTCCTCTCGGGCTCGGGGACGAACTTCATAGCCGTATATGAAGAGGGGAAGAGACTCGCGGCAAGGGGCGGGAAGCACCACGCAACAATCGATGTCGTGTTCACGAACGTCCCCGGATGCAAGGGGGCTCAAATAGCGGACGGGCTCGGAATCCCGGTCCTCGGCTTGAGCTCCAAACTCTTCTTTTCTTCCCTTGGAAAGAACCCCGACGACGAGGCGGGAAGGGATTATTTCGATGCCGCCATGATCGCCCTGATTGAGGACGTTTGCACGCCTGACATCATTGTGCTCGCGGGTTACAGGCGGAGGTTAGGCGGCATGTTTCTCGGGAGATATAGGAACCGCGTGGTCAACCTCTACCCCGGGGATATAACGAAGGACTATCTCGTAAGGGGCGTGGACGCCTCCGTACAGGCCATCAGGGCGGGCGAGGGCTCTATAAAATGCACTGTTTATCTCGAGAGGGAGCGCGAGAGGTTCGGCCCGGCGCTCGTTCAGTCGGAGCCCGTATCCCTCTCAGGGTATAAGGAAGGGGACGCGGAGGCCGTGAACGGGCTCATGCGCTCTCGAGGGGAGCGGCTGATATTCCCTTACGCCGTCCATGATCTTATAGCCGGGGGGAGGCTCGGGGTGGACGGAGACGACAACATATACCTCGACGGAAAGAAGCTCGGAAAGGAAGGTTATCAGTATAGCGGGGAATCCGGGCAGCCGGCCTAATTACCCGGCAGCGCCTAAACCTGTTTGCCCTTTTCCCTGGCCCACGTGTCTTTGAGCGTGACCGTCCTGTTAAATACCGGGGAGCCTTTTTTTGAATCGATATAGTCGGGCGTGAAATAGCCCAGTCTCTCGAACTGATAATTGACGCCGGGCTCGGCGCCGGCGAGACCGGGCTCGAGCCTGCAGTCCTTAAGCACGGCGAGCGAGTGCGGGTTGAGACAGTCCTTATAATCCCCGCCGCCGCTTCCGGGCTCGGGGTCCGTGAAGAGCCTGTCGTAGAGCCTGACCTCGGCCGCTGATCGGCATGTTTCGCCGATACCCAGTGTATGGTGGCCCTGACCTTTCTGCCGTCGGGCGCGTCCCCTCCCCTCGTCTCCGGGTCGTACGTGCAGCGGAGCTCCGTTATTTCGCCCTTTTCGTCCTTTACGACGTCCGTGCATTTAATGAAATAGGCGTACCTGAGCCTTACTTCGACGCCCGGCGAGAGACGGTAGAACTTCTTGGGCGGGTCTTCCATGAAATCGTCCCTTTCTATGTAGAGCTCTCCCGAGAAAGGCACCTTCCTCTTCCCCATAGTCTCGTCTTCAGGGTTATTCACCGCATCCATTTCCTCGGTATAGCCTTCGGGGTAGTTGGTTATCACCACCTTGAGCGGGTCGAGCACCCCCATCACGCGGAGGGCCTTTTTATTGAGGTCGTCCCTGACGCTGTGCTCTAGGAGCGACACGTCTATCACGCTCTCCTGCTTTGTGACCCCAATCCTGGAGCAGAAATTCCTTATCGAGGCCGGGGTGTATCCCCTTCTTCTCAGGCCCGAGATAGTGGGCATCCTGGGGTCGTCCCATCCGTTGACGTATCCATTCTGCACGAGCTCGAGGAGCCGTCTCTTGCTCATGACCGTGTAGTTTAGGTTCAAGCGCGAAAATTCGATCTGCTGAGGGTGATATATGCCGAGCTCGTCCAGGAACCAGTCGTATAGGGGCCTGTGGTCCTCGAACTCGAGCGTGCAGAGCGAATGCGTTATCTTCTCTATCGAGTCCGATATGCAGTGGGCGTAGTCGTACATCGGATAAATGCGCCATGCGTCGCCCGTCCTGTAATGGGGCTCCCTGAGTATCCTGTACATGACCGGGTCGCGCATGTTGATGTTGCCCGAGGACATGTCTATCTTCGCCCGGAGCACGTGTGCGCCCTCCTCGAACTCCCCCTTTTTCATGCGCTCGAAGAGATCGAGGTTCTCCTCTACCGGCCTCTCCCTGTAGGGGCTTTCCCTTCCGGGCTCGTTGAGCGTGCCCCTGTACTCCCTTATCTCGTCGGCGCTCAGGCTGTCGACGTAGGCCTTGCCCTTTTTTATAAGCTCGACTGCGTAATCGTATAATTGCTTGAAATAATCGGATGCGTGGTAAAGCCTGTCGTCCCAGTCAAAGCCGAGCCACCTGACGTCTTTTATTATCGATTCGACGAATTCGGTGTCTTCCTTCGTCGGGTTAGTGTCGTCGAACCTGAGGTTGCACGTGCCCCCGTATTCCTCGGCGGCCCCGAAGTTGAGGCATATGGATTTCGCGTGCCCTATGTGGAGGTAGCCGTTCGGCTCGGGGGGGAACCTGGTCGCGACCCTGCCCCCGTATTTCCCGCTCCCGAGGTCTTCCTCGATGATCGCCCTTATGAAATCGAGGCTCTTCTTTTCTTTATCGTCGTCCATTGTCTTATACCGCGGCGGTTCCGCCGGGGATTAATAATATACAAAACCCCGAAAACATCAAAAATTATGCAGGAAAATGCGAGTCGTTTATTGACTTACCGTCTAAAGAGCAATTAATATTAATAGCAATGTATTTTCCCGCCTACCGTCCGAGAAGGCTCAGAAAAAACGAGCGGCTTAGAGACATGATCGCCGAGACCTCTATATCGGCGGGGGAGCTCATATACCCGATGTTCGTCATGCCGGGCAAGGGTCAGAAAGTGGAAGTAAGCTCGATGCCCGGGATCTACAAGCAATCGGCGGACAATATCGTGAAGGAGGCGCTTCTGGCCGGGGAGCTCGGAATTAATTCGATACTCCTCTTCGGGATACCCGAAAAGAAAGACGAGACCGGCTCCGAGGGCTACGACCCGGACGGCGTTATTCAGAAGGCCGTAAGGGAGCTGAAAAAGAAGGCGAAGGGACTCGTAGTCATTACGGACGTCTGCATGTGCGAGTACACGAGCCACGGGCACTGCGGCATTATCAAGCAGGGCGTCGTGGATAACGACGAGACCATAGAATATCTCGCCAAAATGGCCCTCTCCCACGCGGAAGCCGGGGCCGATATGGTCGCTCCGTCCGACATGATGGACGGCCGAGTGGGGGTGATAAGGGACGCGCTCGACGATAACGGATTCGAGAGCCTGCCGATAATGGCCTATTCCGCGAAGTACGCCTCTTCATTCTACGGCCCTTTCAGGGAGGCGGCGGAGTCCCCGCCCCAGTTCGGGGACAGGAAGGGCTACCAGATGGACCACCGCAACGTGAGGGAGGCGATGAGGGAGATCGCCCTCGATATAGAGGAGGGTGCGGATATAGTGATGATAAAGCCCGCGCTTTCCTATCTCGATGTTATCAGGGCCGCGAGGGAGGAGTTCGACCACCCTATCGCGGCATACAACGTGAGCGGCGAGTATTCGATGGTCAAGGCCGCGGGGCGCATGGGGTGGATAGACGAAGCGGAGGTCATGATGGAGATACTGACGAGCATCAAGAGGGCCGGGGCCGATCTCATTATCACTTACCACGCCGTGGAAGCGGCGAGGCTTCTGAAGAGGTCCCGGAAATAACCTATGGAATACACGAGCTACAAGGTGGTCGAGGTCGCGGTCGTTACGGACGAGGAGCTTGAGAAGGTGATAAACAGGTGGGTCGGCGAGGGCTGGGTGTTAGACGGCATACACTTCGCCATGAGGGAGTCCTCCAGAAGGCCGTCTATGGCTTTTATAGTTTTCGCTTCAAACACGAAGGAACCTGCAAAAAATCACAGCTCCTGACCGGGGACTATGCTGTTGCGGTTGATGAGCGCCACCTCTTTTTCCGCGTGACGAATACTCACTGATCGATATATATCGCCCTGTTCAGGCCTTTTTGCCGAGGACGTTTTTAATAGCGGTGAGGTTTTCCAGCCTGTCCATACCCCGGACCCCGGCGTATTCCCCTTCCCTGTCGAGGAGGAGCGCCCTGATGCCGAGCGCCCTCGCCCCGTGGAAGTCGTTGCAGAGGTCGTCTCCCACGTGTATCACCTCGTGGGACTCCCTGCCTGCGCGCTCTAGGGCCATCGAGTAGATTCCGTGGGACGGTTTGGCGTGACCCGCTTCGCTCGATATTACGAAAAGGTCGAAGAATTCGTAGATGCCCAAATCCCTCATGACGTCGTACACCCTCGAGTCGAAGTTGGATATGATGCCGAGGCTGTAGCCTCCGCTCTTGAGAGACGAGAGGACCTGGACGGTTTCGGGAAAGAGCGTCCAGGCCTCTCCCCTGAACACCTCGAAGAGCTCATCGAAGTGGGGGTCGAACTCGTCGAACATACCTATCTCCGAATAAACGCTTTCCACGATGGACCTCCACCACTCCTTCTCGAGCCTCTGCCTTTCTATGTCTGAAACGTTTCCGAAAGCGAGCGGCGGGGCCGATTTAAACGCGCGCGAGAACGCCTTCTTGATATCGGAAGGGTCCGGGTCTGCGCCGTACTTCCTTGCGACCTCGGCGTACGTGTGGCCGAGCCCCCGTCTTATGTAGAAGAGCGTATCGGCCGCATCGAAGAATATCGTCTTTATCCTGTCCCTTTTTTTCACGAGCTCCGCCGTTTTGAGTGAACGGGGATTTAATATACACTCTATTTTTAAAGTGAGTAATAGAATGGCAGATAATAAAAACCGCGTGTACGCAGTCGCCATACTGGACGATATGTTTTTCGCGTCCAAGATCAGGGAAGCCGCCGGAGTCAGCCGGGCTGGATATAGAATTTATGAAAGGGGCGGAGTGGGTTGCAGGAGCGGCGCTTTCCGGAACCCCTTCACTCGTTATCGTCGATCTCGCGAACAAGAAAATCAATGCCCTTGAATTGATCGGGATACTGAAGGGTCTGGATAATCTCAAGGGGGTGCGGGTTTTAGGTTACCTGCCCCATGTCGAGAAAGGGCTCATGAAGGATGCCCTCGACGCCGGTTACGATATTGTGCTACCGAGGTCGAGGTTTTCTCACGAGCTTATAGAAATACTTGCGGGAATCACCGCCGGCGGGGGCTCGGCTCCTTTGACTCAATAGCCGAGGTTCGGCCTGAGCCACTTCTCGACCTCCGCAAGTGTCATGTTCTTCCGCCGGGCGTAGTCCTCCGCCTGGTCCCTGTCTATCTCGCCGACGTGGAAATATTTTGCCTTTGGATGGGCGAAATAAAGTCCGGCGACCGAGCTCGGAGGGTATATGGCGTAGTTCTCGGTGAGCCTCACGCCTATGTTCTTCTCCGCGTCGAGCAGGCGCCATAACGTTTCTTTCTCCGTGTGGTCGGGACACGCCGGATAACCGGGCGCGGGCCTGATGCCCCTGTACTTTTCCTTGCTCATGTCCTCGTATGAGAGGTTCTCGTTTTTTCCGTAGCCCCAGTTCTCGCGCGCCTTTTTGTGCATCATCTCGGCCATCGCCTCGGCTACCCTGTCCCCGAGCGCCTGCACCATGATCGCCGAGTAATCGTCGTTCTTCTCCTTGAAGTAATCGGCGTACTGCTCGACGCCCTCGCCCGCCGTCACGACGAACCCGCCCAGATAGTCCTCCCGCCCCGATTCCGCGGGCGCCACGAAATCCGCGAGGCAGAGGTATTTTTCGTTCTCCCCCCTGTCCTTTTGCTGGCGGAGGAAGTGGAAGGAGGCGATAGCCTCTGTATGGCTCACGTCCGAGTAAACCTCGACGTCGTCCCCTTTTCTTCCGGCGGGCCAGAAACCTAGCACCGCTTTCGGTCTGAACCTTTTTTCGGAGATTATGCGTTTCAGGAGCTTTCGAGCGTCGTCGAAGAGGTTCTTCGCCTGTTTGCCCCATTTCTTGTGCTCGAGTATCTTCGGGTATTGCCCCTTGAGCTCCCACACCCAGAAGAGCGGCGACCAGTCTATGAACGGTATGACGAATTCGAGGTCTATGTGGTCGAATACCTGGACTCCGAGCTTCTCAGGCACGTCGATCCCGGCTTTCTTCCAGTCCTCGGCAAACCCCTTCCCCCTGGCCCTCTCGAGCGTAAGGTATTCCGACTTCAGCTTCGATCTCTCGTGGAGCTTCCTGAGCTCGTCGTGCTTCTTTGCCTGCTCCTTTACGAATTCCCCGTGCTTTTCCGGGTTGAGCAGGTCGTTGCATACCCCTACGACGAGGGAGGCGTCGAGCACGTGGCTCACGACGCCGCTGTAGTGGGGGGCTATTTTTATGGCGGTATGGGCCTTGCTCGTGGTGGCTCCACCTATAAGGAGCGGGGTCCTGAACCCCTGCCTCTCCATCTCCGAGGCGTTATGGACCATCTCGTCGAGTGAAGGGGTGATTAGGCCGCTCAATCCAATGATATTCGCGTCGACTTCCTTCGCCTTTTTCAGAATATTCTCGCAGGGGACCATCACGCCTAAATCAAATACCTCGTAATTATTGCAGCCCAGTACCACGGAGACGATATTTTTTCCTATATCGTGGACGTCTCCCTTGACTGTCGCTATTACGAATTTCCCCCTGGCCCTGCCGCCCCCCGCTTTCAGCTTCTCGGCCTCCATGAAGGGCTCGAGATATGCGACCGCCTTTTTCATGACGCGTGCGCTTTTTACCACTTGCGGGAGGAACATCTTCCCCTCGCCGAATAGCTCTCCCACCACCTTCATCCCGTCCATGAGGGGGCCTTCGATTACGTCGAGCGGTTTCGCATATTTGAAGGCGCGCTTCTTCGGTGTCCTTTTCAATAAAAGCGTCTATGCCCTTGACGAGGGCATGCGAGAGGCGCTCCTCGACGCTCCCTGCCCTCCACGTTTCGGTTTCTTTCTCCTTGATCTCGCCCGTGCCTTTAATCTTCTCGGCGTATTCTATGAGAACTTCGGTGGCTTCGGGTTTTCTGTTGAGGAGCACGTCTTCTACCTTCTGCAGGAGCTCCTTGTCTATTTCCTCGTACACCTCGAGCATCCCGGCGTTCACAATAGCCATGTCGAGGCCCGCGTTAATAGCGTGGTAGAGGAAAGCGCTGTGCATCGCCTCCCTCACGAGGTTGTTGCCGCGGAACGAAAACGAAATGTTGCTTATGCCGCCGCTCGTTTTAGCAAAGGGGCACGCTTCTTTGATTTCTTTCAATGCCTCTATAAAATCGAGCGCGTAGTTGTTGTGCTCCTCTATCCCCGTTGCCACGGTGAGGACGTTGGGGTCGAATATTATGTCGTTCGGGTCCATGCCCACCTTTTCGGTGAGCAGCTTGTAGGCCCTTCCGCATATCCTGACCTTATCGTCTTTGGTCGCCGCCTGTCCCTGCTCGTCAAACGCCATCACCACGGCTGCCGCTCCGTAGCGCATTACCTTTCTCGCCTGCTCTAAGAATTTTTCCTCGCCTTCTTTAAGGCTTATGGAGTTGACTATGCACTTGCCCTGGATGCACTTGAGACCCGCCTCTATCACGGAAAACTTCGAGCTGTCTATCATTACCGGCACGCGCGAAATGTCGGGCTCGGACGCGATGAGGTTCATGAAACGCGTCATGCACGCCTCGCCGTCGAGGAGCGCCTCGTCGAAGTTGACGTCGATGACGTTCGCTCCGTTCTCGACCTGCTGCTTCGCTACGGCGAGAGCCCCCTCGAAATCGTCTTCTTTAATGAGCTTCGCGAACCTGGGGGAGCCGGTCACGTTGGTCCTCTCCCCGACCATGATAAAAGGCGCCTCCTCGCCTATATTGAGCGCTTCGAGGCCGCTCAGGCGTGTCGCGGGAGCTATTTCGGGTATCCGGCGGGGAGGGTACTTTCCCACTTTATCAACAATCGCCCTTATGTGCTCGGGTGTCGTGCCGCAGCACCCGCCCACGATGTTAAGAAACCCGCTCCCGGCGAATTCTTCGAGGTAGGACGAGGTGTCGGACGGGGTCTGGTCGTACCCGGTCTCGCTGAGTGGGTTGGGGAGGCCGGCGTTCGGGTAGCAGCTGACGAAGCAGTCCGCAATCCTCGATAGCTCTTCCAAGTAGGGGCGCATCTCCGCCGCCCCGAGCGCGCAGTTTATACCCACGCTCACGGGCTTGGCGTGTCTGACGGAATTCCAGAAGGCTTCTATAGTCTGACCCGAGAGCGTCCTTCCGGAGGCGTCCGTGATGGTAACGGAAAGCATCAGGGGGAGGCGGACAGGGTGCTCGTCCAGGAACCTGTATATTCCGTAAATCGCGGCCTTCAGGTTGAGCGTGTCGAACGTCGTCTCGGCGAGTATGATGTCTATGCCCCCGGCGGCGAGTCCCCGGAGCTGTTCGTAGTAGGCTTCGACAAGCTCGTCGAACGTGACGCCCCTGACGGCAGGGTCGCTGACGTCGGGGGAAATGGACGCGGATTTGGTCGTAGGGCCGAGCGCTCCGGCGACGAAGCACTTACGGCCGGGGTGCCCGGACATGAATTCGTCCGCTGTTTTTCTGGCGAGGCCCGCCGCCGCCTTGTTTAATTCAAAAACGATCCCTTCGAGATCGTAGTCCGACTGGGATATGCGGTTCGCGTTGAACGTATTGGTCTCGATTATATCCGCGCCGGCTTCGAGATAGCTCCGGTGTATGCCGGATATGATATCAGGCCTCGTCAGGCAGAGCAGGTCGTTATTACCCTTCAGGTCATGCGGGTGGTCTTTGAATACGTCCCCGCGGAAGTCATTTTCCCCAAGCTTGTGGCGCTGTATCATCGTACCCATAGCGCCGTCTATAAAGAGTATACGCCTGGCGAGCAGTGCCCTCAGGGCTTTGAGCTGTTCTGATTCTTTTATAATCATAAGGCTTTATTATACCAAAACGGATTTTCCAGGGTAGTTTCAAGGCGCAGCCGGCCTTCATTTCCAATCGTCCCTCAGCTTTCTCAGCTCTACGAAATAAGAGGCCTTCGAGTCTCCGAGCGCCGGGTTTCTTTTTCTTAATTCTTTTGTTACCTCCGGTGAATCGTAGCGGAGAAACGGATTGTATTTCTTTTCCTCCCCTATTGTCGTCGGAGCGGGCTCCTTTCCTTTCTTTCCGATCTTACCTTTCTTTCCGAGTTTCCGGATTTCGTCGAGCTTTTTTTTGGCTTCTTTATTGCCGGGCTCGAGGTCGAGCGCGAACCTCAGGTTGGGTTCCGAGTAGTCGTGTCCGGGGAATATACGCAGGCCGTCCGGAAGCGTACGTATACTGGTCTCCATAGTATGGAAAAGCTCGTCCGCGTCCCCCCTGTTTTTCAGGTTCCCCGTGCCTGCCAGGTACAGGGTATCCCCCGTGAATACGTTTTCACCCATGACAAGTATCAGTGTGCTCCGGGCAGTGTCCGGGCGTGTGTATCGCGTTCAGGCTCAATTTCCCCACTCCGATCGTATCCCCGCCGTTTAAGGCCCTTGACCTCGGGGAAACCATGTCTCTGCCGAGCGCGTGGACGAGTATCTCGGACATCGTCACCTTGAGTATCGGGTCGTTCCCTTTTATATGGTCGGGGTGGCAGTGCGTGTTGATTATGTATTTCACGCTGAGACCCTTGTCCCTGATAACGCCTAGTATCGGGATAGGGTCGAACGGGTCTATGACGGCGCACTCGGAGGTCTCCGTGCACCAGACAATATAGTTATAATTATTGTCGCTTTCGGGGGCCCTTATCCTGGCGATTCCATATCCTGTTCCGGAGAATTCATCCATATTTTCTTCTTCCTTTATGATTTATCCGCCCCCTCTTTGATTTATCCGCCCCCTTTCCGACGGGGACGAGGTATCTATTATGCCATATTAATATTAATATTAATTTAACGGGTAGGGTAAAATATAACCACGTGAATTATTAAGTCTAAATTCTCGAACAAACTTTAATGACTAAAGGGGACTGATATTGAGACCGGAGAGAATGCCGCTGATTGCGGCGGTTTTGTTATTCGCCGTGGCCGCGGGCTGCAATAAAGAGCCCGAATACGTGCCCGGGATGAGCGTGCAGGGGTTCAGGGCCTCGATCTCGAAGATCCTTTTTTCCCCTATCGCCTTCGACGGGGCGACGGTTGCCGTGGAGGGTATAGCTGCAACGGTGACAGAGGTTAATCCTGACCGGGAAGACGCCGAGACGACCTTCAGGCTCGTCGACTTAAACGGTAATTTCATCAACGTCGAGATGCCGGGCTCCTGGGAAATCGCTGACGACGACTATCTTATCGTGGGCGGTATCTACAGGAAAAACGGCAATATACTCGAGGCGGGCCAGTTCGAAAAGATAGTACTCGAAGGGGACGATAAAGACCAGGATAAAGAAATTCAAAAACGGGACAACTGGTAACGTCCGCGGTATGCGAAGTTCCGGCTTTGACAATATTCCGGTTAGTGGGTAACTTCTTTGATTTATTCAATATATATGCAGGAGATTTTATGAGTTTCGTCAAGGGATTAAAGTGCAAGGAGTGCGGCGAGGAATACCCCAAGGAGCCCCTCCACGTCTGCGAGACATGCTTCGGGCCGCTTGAGGCTTCGTACGATTACGACGGGATTAAGAAGGTCCTTTCGAGGGAAGTTATAGAGGGCAGGGACAGGAGCATCTGGAGGTATAAGGAGCTCCTGCCTATAGACGAGGAGCCTACGGTCGGCCTGAAAGTGGGTTTTACCCCGCTGATTAAGGCGGAAAACCTCGGCCGGGCGCTCGGCGTAAAAGAGATTTACGTAAAAAACGACGCCGTGTGCTATCCGACCCTCTCGTTTAAGGACAGGGTCGTCTCCGTCGCCCTTTCGAAGGCGAAGGAATTCGGATTCAAGACGGCGGCATGCGCCTCGACCGGGAACCTTGCCAACGCCGTGGCGTCCCTTACGGTTTCGGGGAACCTCGAAAGCTACATATTCATACCCTATGACCTGGAGCAGGCGAAGATAATCGGAACGACCGTTTACGGCGCGAACCTTATCGGCATCAAGGGTACTTATGACGACGTCAACAGGCTCTGCAGCGAGGTTGCCGGGAAGTTCGGCTGGGCGTTCGTGAACATCAATATGAGGCCCTATTATGCGGAAGGCTCCAAATCGTTCGCCTACGAAACGATGGAACAGCTTGGCTGGCGGACACCCAGGCACATCGTCGTCCCAATGGCGAGCGGCTCACTGCTGACGAAGGTTTGGAAGGCTATAAAGGAGTTCGAGATGCTGGGGCTCGTGGAGTCAAACGGTACGAAGATCTACGGGGCCCAGGCGACGGGCTGCTCCCCGATAACTACGGCGCTCAAGAACGACTGGGAGATATTCAAGCCCGTAAAGCCGAACACCATAGCCAAATCCCTCGCGATCGGTACGCCTGCCGACGGGTTTTACGCGATGTGCGTCATGAGAGAGAGCGGGGGCTGGGGGGAAGACGTTACGGACGAAGAAATAATCGACGGCATCAAGCTCCTGGCGGAGACGGAAGGTATATTCACGGAAACCGCGGGAGGGGTGACGATGGCCGTTACGAAAAAGCTCATCGCTCAGGGAGTTATCCCGAAAAACGAATCTATCGTAGTATCGATAACCGGTAACGGGCTCAAGACACAGGAGGCCATAGCCGACAGAGTGGCTCAGCCCCTGATAATAGACGCAAGACTCGAGGAATTTGAAGAGCTGTATTTGAAACTAAAGGAACAAGAAGATAAAGGAGGTATGAAAGATGCCCTCTGTTCGCATTCCCACACCGCTTAGGAAGCTGACTTCCGATAAGGACGAGGTCAACATAAGCGCAGCCAGCATCGGCCAGCTCATAGACGAGATGGAAAGCCAGTATCCCGGCATTAAGAGCAGGCTGTGCGATGAATCAGGCAACGTAAGGAGATTCATCAACCTCTACGTCAACAATGAGGACATAAGGTTTTTAAAAGGGAAGGAAACAGCCCTTAACGAAGGGGACATCGTTTCGATTATCCCCGCCATCGCGGGCGGCTGTCAGTGAATTATTATTGAAGCCGGCGCCGATGCGTTTTCAGGCGGTCACTTATTGAATATTTCCTGAACCTTGGACACGAACCTCTTGACCATGGGTACGTTTTCCACTTGGCTCGCCTTGGCGAACTCTTCGAGCAGGAGCTGCTGCTTCTTGTTGAGCCTTACGGGTACCTCCACCTGTACCTGAATATAGAGGTCGCCCTGTCCCCTGCCTTCGAGCCTCGGCACGCCCTTCCCTTTGAGCCTGAAAGACTGACCCGACTGCGTCCCGGCCGGTATCTTGATCGTGCTCTTTCCCTTGTGCGTCGGTATCTCGATCTCCGCCCCTAATGCGGCCTGTACGAATTCGATCGGGACGGTGCAGTAAAGGTCCTGATCCTCTCTCCTGAAAAGCGGATGCTCCTCCACGTGTATCTCTATGTAGAGGTCTCCGCCGGGCCCGTTCAAATAGCCGCTGTCGCCCTCGCCGCGCATCCTGAGCCTCACCCCGTCGGAGATACCGGCGGGCACTTTTACCTTGACCAGATGCTCCGCGAGCACGTGCCTTTCCCCCCTGCACCGGGTACAGGCCTTCGTGATCCTTTTTCCCGTCCCGCCGCAGGTAGGGCACGCCCTCTTTATGGCGAATAGCCCCTGGGAGTATCTGAGCTCGCCCCTTCCCCCGCAGCTCGGGCAGACGACCTCGCCGCCTCTCGCGGCCCCGCTCCCGCTGCAGTCGCGGCATGTCTCGCGCCTCGGTACCCTGAGCTCCTTCTCGCACCCGTCGATGGATTCATCGAACGTGAGGTCGAGGGAGTATTTGAGGTCCCTGCCCCTCCGGGCCTTTTCGGCGCCTCCGGCGTTGAACACCTCTTCGAACAGGTTCCCGAATATGTCGCCGAACCCGGACTCGAAGTCGACGTCGGTGAATATGCCCTCGGCCGAGATATGGCCGAAGCTGTCGTAGCGCGCCCTTTTATTGGGGTCGCTCAGCACCTGGTAGGCTTCGCTTATTTTTTTGAATTTCTCTTCCGCTTCGGGGTTGCCGGGGTTTCTGTCGGGATGGAATTCAAACGCGAGTCTCTTGTAAGATCTTTTTATTTCCTCGCCGCTCGAGTCGCGTTCGATCTGAAGAATCTCATAATAGTCGATACTTTCCATTAATAAAGAATCCGTACGGGGGGTGTTATTCCTTGCCGCCTTGCGCTTCGGTGCCTTTATCCTGTTTGGAGTATATCACCTCGGCGAATTTATATGACGCCTCTTTAAGCTCTTCGAACATGTCTTTTATGTGCACGTAATCGACGCCCGTGAGCGCCTCTTTCATCTTTTCGACGGATTGCTCGATCCTGGACCTGAGTTCGTCGTCCACCTTGTCCCCGTAGGAGTCGAGAGTCCTCCTGACCGAATACAAGAGCCCCTCCGCCTCGTTCTTCAGGAGCGCTGTGTCTTTCCGCTTCTTATCGGTGTCGGTGAATTCTTTGCTCTCGGATATTATCGACTGAATATCGTCATCGGAGAGACCGCCCGATGTTACGACCTGAATGGCCTGCTTCTTTCCTGTTCCCAGGTCTTTTGCGGAGACGTGCAGTATGCCGTCCGCATCGACTTCGAACGAGACCTCTATCTGCGGTATTCCTCTCGGCGCGGGGGGTATGCCGATGAGGTTGAAGTTGGCAAGCGATATGTTGCCGTCCACGAGCTCCCTCTCTCCCTGCAGCACATGGATGCCGACGAACTCCTGGTTGTCGAAGGCCGTCGTGAATATCCTGCTCCGCTTGGTAGGGATAGTCGTGTTTCTTTCTATGATTTTCGTGAACAGGCCTCCTCTCGTCTCGACCCCGAGTGAGAGCGGCACTACGTCCAGCAGCAGGACCTCTTCGACCTTCCCTTCGAGCACCCCTCCCTGTATCGAGGCGCCTATGGCAACGACTTCTTCCGGGTTTATACGCGTCTGGGGCTCTTTCTTGAATATCTCCCTGACTTTTTCCTGAATTTTGGGCATCCTCGTCATTCCGCCGACGAGGACCACTTCATCGATCTCGGAGGGGTCGAGCTTCGCGTCCTGGAGCGCCTGCCTGCACGGTATTTCCACCCTGTCTACCAGTTCCTGGACCAGGTGAACGAACTCGTCCCTCGTTATCTTGTAATTCAGGTGTTTGGGGCCTGTCTGGTCGACTGCTATGAACGGGAGGTTTATCGTCGTTTCATCGATGGACGAGAGCTCGTGCTTGGCCTTTTCGCACGTTTCCCTGATCCTCTGAAGCGCCATCTTGTCGTCCCTGAGGTCGATCTCGTGCTGTTTCTTGAAGTCCTCGAGCACGAGCTCGATCAGCATCTGGTCGAAATCGTCCCCTCCCAGGAACGTGTCTCCGCTCGTGGATTTCACCTCGAACACCCCGTTCGCGATTTCGAGAATCGTTATATCGAACGTCCCTCCGCCGAGGTCGAAAACCGCGATCCTCTTATTCTCCACCCTGTCGAACCCGTATGCGAGCGCCGCGGCCGTGGGCTCGTTAATGATGCGCCTCACGTTGAGACCGGCTATGCGGCCTGCGTCTTTCGTCGCCTGCCTCTGGAGGTCGTTGAAATGGGCGGGCACCGTGATTACGGCGTCCGTTACCTCGTACCCGAGATATTCCTCTGCGACCTGTTTCATTTTTAAAAGGACTATGGACGATATTTCCTGGGGGCTGTAGGTTCTGGCGTTCGTCTCCAGCCAGGCGTCGCCCGTTTCATTGGGGACGATGTCGTAGGGCGCGAAGCCTTTGGCCTTCTGGACCTCGGGCGAGTCGAACCGCCTGCCTATCAAGCGCTTCACACCGAATATGGTGGTCGTGGGGTTCACCACGGCCTGCCGCTTGGCGACGGCGCCTGCGAAGCGGCAGTTGTCTTCGGTGAAGGCGACTACCGACGGGGTAACCCTGCTCCCCTCTTCGTTGGGTATCACGACCGGGCTTCCGCCCTCTATAATCGCGACGCATGAGTTTGTGGTTCCGAGGTCAATCCCTACTATCGCCATGTTCTCCTTCCGTTGATCATATTATTCATCCCCGCCTGTCAGGTCGAATACGTCTCCCGAGGCCGTGCCGCTCTGGCTCTGATCGGTCTCGCCCGCGCCGCTCGGCCCTTTGGATACGACTACGAGCGCGGGTCTAAGGAGTCTGTCTTTCAGCGTATATCCCCTGAGCATTTCGGAAATTATCAGGCCGGGCGTGAAGTCGGGGGATTCGACCCGCTCTATAGCCTGATGGAGCCTGGGGTCGAATTCCTCACCCGGGGACGCGTCTACGAACTGCACCCCGAATTTTTCAAGGCAGCTCAGGAATTGCTTATGCACGAGCTTGACCCCTTCGATGAGCGGCTTCGGGTCTTCATCGGCATTCGCGTGATCGAGGGCGCGCTCGAGGTTGTCTATTACGTTGAGAAGAGCCTTGATGAGCTCTTCGTTCCCGTAAGCGACGACGTCCGCCTTCTCTTTTGCGAGTCTCTTTTTATAGTTCTCAAAATCAGCCGCAAGCCTTATGTACTTCTGATACAGGTCCTGGTAATCCTTGCCGCCGTTTCTCCGGCCCTCATTCGCTTCAGGTGCGCTTTCAGTCTCTTCCTCAGAAAAATTGTCCCCGTTTTCACTCAATTCTATATCTCCTTCGCCGTTGTCGTTATCGTTCGGATTCATGCTTACCTCCTGGTTTCAATCGGCCTGTAAGCGGGTATGATCGATGTATAATTATAGCGCTTATCTCAAGCGGCCGCGTTACCTTTGTATAGATGTTATGCTGTAGAGGGCAGTAATCCCAAATCCTTATGCAAAATATAATAATCCCTCGATAATTTGTCAACGTAGCCAAGCCCGGGATTTATCGGGCGCGTGTCTCCATGCCGCCCCCGCGGCCTATCATGTTATAAGCTATGCCCTCGAGGAGCCCGGCGTCGCTGACGACCATCCTGTCCGACGAGAACCTCTCCATGGTCTTCAGCACTATCGCTATCCCGGAAACGATCAGGTCTTCTCTCCCCTTTTCGAGCCCTGGGACCTTCTTCGTCCTCTCGGACTTGGGGACGCTCGATATGGTCTTCAGGGTTCTTTCTATCATTGCCCTCGAAAGGATGAAATTGTTTACGAGCGCGGGGTCGTACTTTGCCAACCGGAGCTCTATAGCCGCAAGCGTCGTGGGGGTCCCCGCCGTCCCTATCAGTGTGAGGTCATCTCCGCCCGCGCCCGGAAAGGACGTAAGGCCGCCCGAGATCATCTCATCGATGTGCCCGCTTAGGGAGGCGATGTCGGAATCCGTGTCGGTTTCGTCCCCCAGGTACTTTTCCGTGAGGCGCACCACCCCGAGCCCCGTGCTGGCTATGTTTCTTATCCCCCCGTCCTTTACGTATACATACTCGGTGCTCCCGCCCCCTATGTCGAATATCAGGCAGTCGGGCGTGTCGAACCTGACGGAGTTAAGCACCCCCTCGACCGTAAGCCTCGCCTCTTCGTCGCCCGATATGACCTCCACTGGAATACCCGTCTCCGCCTCGACCTTCTTCACGAAATCCCGCCCGTTCAGGGACTCCCTGACGGCGCTCGTGGCGACGGCCCTGAGCTTCCCGACTTCGTACTCCCTCAACTTGAGCGAGAAGCCCGAGAGGACTTTTAGTGACCTGTCTATTGCGTTCGGGTTAATGAGCATCTTTTCGGGGGTGAGCCCTTCCCCGAGGCGTGTGATCTCGCGGCTGATGTAGAGTTTTTTTATGGAGCTCCTTCCATCCGCCTCGGAAACCAGGAGCCTGAAGGTGTTTGTCCCTATGTCTATCGAGGCTATTCGCACTCGCCGTCCCCCCGGTTAATGGATATACAGCCGTGCTTAGCGCTCTATCCGCAAAAAGCAGCGGGCATGCGCCGGCACTATATAGGTATACCAGATTTATAAAGGTTTGAAAGGGCAAACCGAGCAAACTTAAAGAACTTATATAGAAAATGCGGACCCTTGCGAGTCGGCATCACTGGGCCTTGGGAATGCCGTTTACACCCCGATTATATCTATCAGTGCTCATGGGCGGTTTTGGAAGCGCCCGCATCTTCTATTATTTTCGGTACGAGATGGTCGGGGACCTCGTCATAATGGGAAAAATCCATGCTGAACGTGCCCCTGCCGCTCGTGATCGATCTGAGCTCGGGGGCGTATGTGAGGACCTCGGACATCGGTATGAGCGCCTTTACCACGTGAGTGCCGTTCAGGGAGTCTACCCCCGAGACCTTGCCCCTTCTCGAATTGACGTCCCCGATCACGTCCCCCATGCATTCGTCCGGGACCATTATTTCCATCTTCATAACGGGTTCGAGTATCACGGGCTTCGCATCTTCCATCGCCTTCCTGAAACCCATGGAGCCCGCTATCTGAAAGGCTATGTCCGAAGAGTCGACGGTATGGTATTTACCGTCGTAGAGAGTGACCTTCATGTCCACTACCGGGTAGCCCGCGGCGACGCCCCTCTTCATCGCCTCCACGACCCCCTTTTCCACTGAAGGTATGAAGTTCTTGGGGATCGCTCCGCCCACTATGTTGTTTACGAATTCGAAACCCCTTCCCCTGGGGAGCGCTTCCACCTCGAGCCACGCGTCGCCGTACTGGCCCCGCCCGCCCGTCTGCTTTATGTACTTGCCTTCGGCCTTGGCCTTCCCTTTCACGGTCTCTTTATAGGGCACCCTCGGCTTCTTGAGCTCGACGTGTACCCCGTAGGTGTCCCTCAGTTTATGGACAATCACCTCGACGTGGGACTGTCCGGTGCCCGAAATGAGGAACTCTTTCGTTTCCTCGTCGAGCCTGTAATGTATGGTCGGGTCTTCTTCCACGATCCTGGCGAGCGACGGGTTCAGCTTGTCCTCGTCGTTCCTGCTCTTGGGCTCGATAGCGTAGGAGAGCACGGCCGGGGGGAGCTCTACAGGCTCTATCGTCATCTGATGCGCCTCGTCGGTCAGCGTGTCCCCCGTGGACGCGTCCTTTAGCTTGTTGACCGCCACTATATCGCCCGAGACGGCGGGGGTGAAGGGGAATTCCTTCTTGCCTATGAGCCTGTGGAGGTGCCCGAGCTTCTCCCTGATCTTTTTGCTGGAATTGTAGACGGACGTGTCTCCGTTGAGCGTGCCCGAGAATACCCTGAATATAGAAATCTTTCCGGCGTAGGGATCGGAAACCGTTTTAAATATATATGCCGATAACGGCTCCGCCGGGTCGGACTTTCTCTCCGCTTTTTCGCCCGCCGGGTTTAAGCCTTCGACCGTCTTCCTCTCGGCCGGGGACGGCAGATACTTGGCAATGGCGTCGCTCAGCACGTTTATTCCTATCATATGGGTCGCGGAGCCTATGAGGACGGGGAATATCTTCGCTTCGAGTATCCCCTCGTGGAGCATCCTGATAATCCGGCCCTCGTCTATCGCCTCCCCTTCGAGATATTTCTCGAGGAGCTCGTCGTCGAGCTCGGCGACGGACTCTATTATTTTTTCCCTCTGCGACCTGGCCGCTTCCTCCATCTCTGCGGGTATGGGTATCTCCTCGAAGCCCGCGCCGCCCCCGTACCGATAGGCCTTCATCTCGATAACGTCGATGACGCCCTTGAAATCGTGTTGCTGGCCGATGGGGAGTATCAGCGGCAGGAGCTTCACCTTGAGCTCCTTCGATATGCTGCCGAGTGTCGCTTCGAGGCTCGTGTTTTCCTTCTCCAGTTTGTTGATGAATATTATCTTGGGCAGGTTGCCCGTCATGTCCCAGTACTTCCCGACCTGAACGGACACGTCGCCGCCGACGGCACCGACCACTATCACAGCGCCGTCCACTACCTTGATCGCGCAGTCGGCTTCGTACAGGAAGTTTAAAAAGCCGGGTGTGTCTATGAGGTTAACGAGGTGGGTTTTGGTTTCGAAGAACGCTACGTGGGAGTTTATAGACATCCTTCTGTGTTTTTCTTCGGATTCGTAATCCAGGACGGAGCTGCCGTCGTCGATTTTGCCAAGCTTTTCGGTGGCTCCGTGCAGATATAAGAGTGCTTCGGCTAGAGAAGTTTTACCTGCGCCGTGGGGGGCAACGAGCGCAACATTCCTTACGCTTTCCCTACCATACTCCTTCATGGAAGATTACCTCCGTAGTCTGTCGTTGACAAAAACTTTCATCAAAGCCCTTTGTCGTCTCCTCCGTAAATAAATTCCCTAAAGTCGATGGTTTATTGATTCCCGGGGTTAGGGTCCTAGTTCTTGGCGTACTTCCTTCTGAACCTTTCGACCCGGCCCTTGGACTCAGCCGCCCTTTCCTTCCCTGTGTAGAAAGGATGACAGTTGGAACAGACCTCAACGGTGAAGTTTTCAAACCGCGTGGACCTGGTTTTATACTGAGCGCCGCAGGAACAGCTTATGGTGACTTCTTTATACTCCGGATGGATTTCCGCTTTCATTTTTAATGCCTCCTTATGTGCGGTCGATGCGTCTTCGAACTTATATGAACCCAGATTTATTAATATAAAATTAACATTTAAATGCTATGTGAGCAATAGTAAATCTGAGCGCATTAAACAAACAAAAAGGCGGCCCGGGGCCGCCTTTTATGCTGTTTTCAATATCGGTTCTGCTTTTTCTTATTCTTATTTTTCTGTGAACTCGGCGTCTATTACGTCGTCGCCGTCCTTGCCGCCGTCGCCTTCCCGGCCCGCTTCGCCTTCGGGCGCCTCACCCGGGCCGTCGGGGCCGGCCCCAGGCTCCTCAGTCCCCGCTTCGCCCTGTGCCTGCTGCTTGTACATGAGCTCCGCAAGCTTGTGGGAAGCATGGGTTATTTTTTCCGTGGCTGTCTCGATCTCGCCCTGCTCGTTGCCCTTTACGGCTTTTCTGCCCTGCTCGATGGCCTCCTCGAGCTCCTTCTTATCGGATTCGGGGAGCTTTCCTTCGAATTCCTTGAAGCTCTTCTCCGTCCTGTAAATGAGCTCGTCGAGCTTGTTTCTTTTCTCCACGAGTTCGTGGCGCTTTTTGTCGTCATCCGACTTTTCCTCGGCGTCCCTGACCATTTTATCCACTTCGTCCTTGGATAGCCCGCTCGAGGCCTCGACCCTTATCTTCTGCTCCTTCTGCGTAGCCAGGTCCTTGGCGGAAACGTGGAGTATGCCGTCGGCGTCTATGTCGAACGTGACTTCGACCTGGGGGATTCCCCTTGCCGACGGGGGTATGCCGTCGAGTATGAACCTCGCGAGAGTCCTGTTGTCTCCGGACATCTGCCTCTCGCCCTGGAGCACGTGGATCTCGACCGAGGTCTGGCTGTCCTCGGCCGTAGTGAATACCTGGCTCTTCTTCGTCGGGATCGTCGTGTTCCTTTCTATGATCTTCGTCATTACCCCGCCCAGGGTCTCGATTCCGAGCGATAGCGGTGTAACGTCCAGCAGCAGGACGTCCCTCACCTCGCCGCCCAGGACCGCGCCCTGAATAGCGGCGCCCATCGCCACGACCTCGTCAGGGTTAATGCCCTTGTGGGGCTCCTTCCCGAAGAAGTCGGTGACGACCTTCTGAACGAGCGGTATCCTCGTCGATCCGCCGACGAGGATTACTTCGTCTATATCGCCCGCTTTAACGCCTGCGTCCTTAAGCGCCTGACGGCAGGGCTCGAGCGTACCCTTCACCTTGTCATCGATAAGCTGCTCGAACTTGGAGCGGGTTATTTTCATGACGAGGTGCTTGGGCCCGGCGGCGTCGGCGGTGATGAACGGGAGGTTGATCTCTGTCTCGAGCGTATTCGAAAGCTCGACCTTCGCCTTTTCGGACTCCTGCCGGAGCCTCTGAAGCGCCATCTTGTCGTTTCCGAGGTCTATGCCGGATTCCTTTTTGAATTCGTTTATGATGTAGTCCATTATCAGCCTGTCGAAGTCGTCTCCCCCGAGGTGCGTATCGCCGTTCGTCGACTTGACCTCTATGACGTTGTCGCCGACCTCGAGTATCGATATGTCGAACGTACCGCCGCCCAGGTCGTAGACCGCTATAGTACCCTCGCTCTTCTTGTCGAACCCGTACGAGAGCGCGGCCGCGGTGGGCTCGTTAATGATCCTTTTGACTTCGAGTCCCGCGATCTTGCCCGCGTCCTTGGTGGCCTGCCTCTGGCTGTCGTTGAAATACGCGGGGACCGTGATGACGGCCTCTTTTATCTCGCCGCCCACGTAGTCTTCCGCCGCCTTCTTCAGTTTCATCAGCACGTGCGAGGAGATCTGGGGCGGTGAGTACTGCTTCCCCATGGCCTCTACCCACGCGTCGTCGTTTTTAGTCTTTACCATTTTGTATGGGAGTCTCTTGGCTTCGCCCTCGACTTCTTCATAGCGCCTGCCCATGAGTCTCTTAACAGAGAATATCGTGTTTTCGGGATTGACGACTGCCTGTCTCTTGGCAGGGCCGCCGACGAGAATATCGCCGTCCTTCGTAAACGCGACTATGGACGGTGTTATCCGCGCCCCCTCTTCGTTTATGATTACCTTCGGCTCTCCGCCTTCTACTATGGCCACAACCGAGTTGGTTGTCCCGAGGTCGATCCCGATTATCTTACCGCTTTTTGCCATTTGCATAGCCTCCTCGACTTATATTCTGTTTTGCGTAACGTGTTAGCTGCCCTGAGCGACCGAAGTCTCGACCTCGCCCCTCAGTTTTTTAAGGGCCTGAACCTCTATCTGCCTTACCCTCTCCTTGGATATGCCGAGCTCGTCGCCTAACTCCCTCAGCTTGCCCTGCGGCGTCGAGAGGTACCTCCGCTCGATCACGCGTTTTTCACGGGGCGTCAATTTTTTTAGTCCCTTCTCGAGCCCTTCCCTGGCGAGCTCCGACTGTTCCAGGGATTCGAGCACCTCTTCCTGGTTGGAGCCTGTGTCAGAAACCGTATCGAGGTATGTTATAGAATCGTCGTCCTTGAAGGACGTGTCCAGGGAAAAGTCCCTCGACGCCATTCTGAACTCCATATCGATTACGTCCTTGTTCTTCACCCCGAAAAGCCCTGCTACCTTGCTGATGTCCGATTCGTTCAATTCATCGTGATGTATGTTAAGGTCCTTTTTCGCCCTTCCGATTTTATGGAAGAGTTTCCTCTGCGCCTGGGTGGTGCCTATCTTCACATGGCTCCAGAACTTCATTATGTAGTTCTGTATCTTCGCCCTTATCCACCATACGGCGTATGAAATCAGCCTGTAACCCCTGTACGGGTTGAATTTTTTGACAGCGTTCATGAGCCCGATAGTTCCTTCCTGTACGAGGTCGCCAAGAGGGAACCCGTACGAGATGTACTCGGACGCTATCTTCACCACGAACCTGAGGTTGGATACGACAAGCGTATTCGCCGCTTCGAGGTCGTTCTCCTCGTAGTATCTGACTGCCAGGCTGTACTCTTCTTCCTTGCTTAAAACCGGGTATTTATTGATTTCCTTCAAAAAAATACCGATCGGTTCTCTGACTGCTACTGCTTTCATCCGTTTTAAACCCCCTTTTTGAAAACTAATCATCATCGGGGAAATGTCAAGGGGGTAGTACTATGAAAGCTAAAATATCTTATTCTAATAATGTAGGGTAGTTAATATGGATATATTAATACTTTCCTTAAATATTGCAAGGGGTCGCCAACCCGGGTGCGGGCGCGCCGGCGTATCGAGGGGCTAAATGGTTTAACCCGCCTGCGCCGCCTCTACGACTTTCCCGGCGGCTTCTCTCATATCTGCGCCGGTGATTATGTTAAGTCCTGATTGGGACAGCATTTTTCTTCCGAGCTCCACGTTCGTGCCCTCGAGCCTGACGACGAGTGGTACGTTGATGCCCACATCTTTAGCGGCGGTTATGATCCCTTCGGCTATGGTGTCGCATTTCATAATGCCGCCGAATATATTTACGAAAATGGCCTTCACGTTGGGGTCGCTCAGTATCATCTTGAACGCCTGCGTTACCTGCTCCGTATTAGCCCCCCCGCCGACGTCGAGGAAGTTCGCGGGCTCTCCGCCGTGGTGCTTGATTATATCCATTGTCGACATCGCGAGGCCCGCCCCGTTTACGAGGCAGCCTATGTTGCCGTCGAGCTTCACGTAGCTTATGCCCCATTTCTTGGCTTCGAGCTCTGTCGGGTCCTCTTCGGACGGGTCGTGGAGCTTTTCTATATCCGGGTGTCTGAAGAGCGCGTTATCGTCGAAGTTCATCTTCGCGTCGAGCGCGAGCACGTCCCCGCTCTTTGTAAGGATTAGGGGGTTGATCTCGGCAAGCGAGCAGTCCTTCTCTGTGAAGAGCTCGTATAGACCCGATATGAACTTCACCGCCTTGTTTACTGTCTTGCCCTCGAGACCGAGGAAATAGGCTATTTTTCTGCACTGATAGGGGAGCAGTCCGACCGTGGGGTTGACGTATTCCCTGGTTATTTTTGCGGGGTGTTTCCTTGCCACTTCTTCTATATCCATGCCGCCTTCGCGGCTCGCCATTATGACTATCTGCTCCCTCGACCTGTCTATCACCATGCCGAGGTAGAGTTCCTTCTCTATTTCCGAGGCCTCCTCGACGAGTACTTTCTGTACGAGCTTCCCCTCGGGCCCTGTCTGGTGTGTTACGAGTATCATGCCCAGTATCTCGGAAGCTATGCGCTTGACTTCATCGAGCGTGGTGGCGAGCTTGACGCCGCCCCCCTTCCCCCTGCCGCCCGCATGTATCTGAGCCTTTACCACGAACCTTTCCACATTGAGGTCTTTCGCAATCTGGTGCGCCTCGTCCTCCCGGAACGCGACCTTACCCGTGGGCGCGGCAACTCCGTACTGTGAAAGAAGCTCCTTGGCCTGATACTCATGGATATTCAATTTACATCCTCCTCGGAGAGACTGTGATTACTGATTGGGGCTTCCCTTGAATTTGTCGAGCAGCCACTGGAGCGGATCGAAGTACGTATCGGCGACCCTTTCCTTCAATGGGATGATGGCGTTATCGGTTATATGTATGTGCTCCGGGCACACTTCAGTGCAGCATTTCGTGATATTGCAGTACCCTATGCCCGCCTGGCTCCTCAGGAACTCCTTGCGGTCGAGCGTATCGAGGGGGTGCATTTCGAGCTCGGCGATCTTGATAAACATGCGCGGGCCGAAAAACTCGTTCTTCTTGTCGTGGTTCCTGAGTATGTGGCAGACGTCCTGGCAGAGGAAGCACTCGATGCATTTCCTGAACTCCTGGCCCCTCTCGACGTCTTCCTGATACATCACCCATTTCGTGTCCTTCGCCGGGGTAAACGGGGGTATCATTTTTCTGACCTTGTAGTTCCATGAGACGTCCGTCACCAGGTCCTTTATGATCGGGAATGTTTTGACCGGGTATACGGTTACGGGCTTGTCGAGGGGGAGCGTATCGAGCCTGGTCTTGCAGGTGAGCTTCGGCATGCCGTTTATTTCCGCGCTGCATGAGCCGCATTTGGCGGCCTTGCAGTTCCACCTCACGGCCAGGTCACCGTCGTAATTCGCCTGTATGAAATGGATGGCGTCAAGGACGACCATTCCCTCTTCGAGAGGCACTTCGTATTCCTTCTCCGCGCCCCCGTTCGAGTCTCCCCTGTACACACGCATTTTCACGACAGCCATTTATTTGTGACCTCCCTCTACGATCTTTCTCAGCTCCTCGGGCATCTGAGGCAGCGGGGACGTGCCTATTTTCATGGTCCCGTTATCTTTCGAGATTACCGAATTCACATTCCCCCACTTTTCATTGTCGTATTTAGGGAAATCCACCCTGCTGTGGGCGCCCCTGCTCTCTTCCCTCTGGAGGGCGGATTTCGCGATGGCCTCGGAAACGATGAGCATGGATTTCAGGTCTTTGCAGAGGTGCCAGCCGGGATTGAACATTCGCGAGCCTTCTATCCTCAGCTGGGAGGCCCTGTCTTTCAGCACCTGTATCTCTTCGAGTCCGTCCGCGATTTTCTCCCTCGTGCGGAAGACGCCTATGTAAGTGCCCATCGCCTCCTGGAGCGCCTGGTGCACCGTGTACGGGTTCTCGCCTTCTGAGTTCTCGAAGGGCCGGAGCATCTCCTTCGCGGCCTTTTCGAGATCTATATCGTCTATCTTGAGCGTGTTGTCCCGGAGCTCGTTCGCGTACTGAGCCGCTCCGAGGCCGGCCCTCCTCCCGAATACCAGGAGGTCCGAGAGGGAGTTGCCTCCGAGCCTGTTGGCCCCGTGCATGCCTCCCGCCACCTCTCCGGCGGCGAATAAGCCCGGCACCGTGCTCCCCGTGGTGTCGGCGTCGACACGGACCCCGCCCATCATGTAGTGAGTGGTCGGGAATACCTCCATGGGTTCTTTAGTAATGTCTATCTCCGCAAACTCCATGAACTGGTGATACATGCTCGGGAGTTTCTTCTTAACGTACTCGGCTCCCCTGTGCGAGATATCGAGGTAAGCCCCGCCGTGGGGTGTGCCGCGCCCTTCCTGGACCTCGATATAAATAGACCTCGCGACGACGTCCCTGGTCGAGAGCTCCATCCTCTCGGGGTCGTATTTTTCCATGAACCTTTCGCCGTTTCTGTTGGTGAGCAGGCCGCCCTCGCCCCTTACGGCCTCGGTGACGAGAAGTCCCTTCACGCTCGGGGGCCATACCATTCCGGTCGGGTGGAACTGTACGAATTCCATGTCGATGAGCTCGGCCCCGGCATCATAGGCGAGCGAGTGTCCGTCGCCCGTGTATTCCCAGGAGTTGGAAGTAACCTTATAAGACTTCCCTATCCCCCCCGTGGCGAGTATAACGGCCTTGGACTTGAACAGGACGAACCTGCCGCTCTCCCTCCAGTACCCGAAGGCCCCGGATATCCTTTCGCCGTCCTTTATCAGATGAGTAATAGTGCATTCCATGTACACGTCCATTCCGGAGTGTATGCCCTTGTCCTGGAGCGTGCGTATCATCTCCAAGCCGGTCCTGTCGCCCACGTGCGCGAGCCTCTTCCACGTGTGGCCGCCGAAGGCCCTCTGCATTATCTTTCCGTCCTTCGTCCTGTCGAAGAGAGCGCCCCAGTGCTCGAGCTCCCTCACGCGGTCGGGGGCCTCCTGGGCGTGGAGCTCCGCCATGCGCCAGTTATTCAGCATCTTCCCGCCGTGCATCGTGTCGTGGAAATGGACCTTCCAGTCGTCCTGCGAGTCGACGTTCGCGAGCGCCGCGGCGACGCCCCCCTCGGCCATGACCGTGTGGGCCTTGCCGAGGAGCGACTTGCAGACGAGCCCGACCGAGGCCCCCTGTGCGGATGCCTCTATCGCCGCCCGGAGACCCGCGCCTCCGGCGCCTATAACGATGACGTCGTGCGTATGTGTTTCGTACTTCTCCATTTATATTAACCTCACGTCTGTGATAACGCCCCTTGCGAGAAGGAATATATAGAGGTCAGCGAGCGCGACGCCGAAGAGGCTCACCCATGCCCAAAGCATGTGGTGTTCGTTCAGTGCGCTTGCCTTTCCCCATAGCATGAACCGTGTGGGGCATTTCGAGAATACATCGAGATTGCCGCCTATCAAATGGCGGAACGAATGGCATGAAAGAGAATAGAACGAAAGAAGCGCTGCGTTCGCGAAAAGCACGAGCGTGCCCACTCCGACGCCGAAACCGTCTTCGAATTTAAGGGCTTTGAACGCGTCAACCCAGAGGAAGAACAGTATTACGCCCGCGGCGTAGAAGAAGTAGCGGTGTATGTTCTGGAGTATGAACGGCAGCTTCGACTCCCCCGTATATGAGCCTTCCTTTGCAAGAGGGCGCACGGCGCACGCAGGCGGGGCGAGGAAGAACGACCTGTAATAAGCCTTCCTGTAATAGTAGCAAGTCGCCCTGAACCCGAGCGGGGCCCACAGTATGAGGAGCGCCGGCGAGAACGGCCACCAGGATGCGAGTATGTATGGCGAGTAAAAGGGAGAAAGGTAAGGCCCGTAATAGAAAGTCCGCGTTCGAGAATGCGCGCCATGTGGAATAGATGCCGAATGCGCCGAGCACTACAGCGGTGACGAGGGGAGCGACCCACCATGTGTCCCGCCTCAATGTAATTGCGCTCTCTGCGGTTCCGTTTGCCATCTCTAAGTTCCTCCCTAAGTTATCTCAGTAGATGTATTTTGGTGTCACGGGCTGATTTTTTTAACGACTCGGGAAATCGGCTTGTAATATTATATAAACGCTAAGTTCTAGTCAAGCTGTCCGATACACCGAGAGGGCCGTGATTCCTCTTAGACACCAGTCGTTTTATCTATATGCTCACAGAGCTCTTTCACGTGGCCTGCCGACACACGAAGCTCCTCGCTCTCTTTCTTCGTGAGCTTTATCTCGAATATCTTCTCCACTCCTTTTCTCCCGAGAATAACGGGCAGACCGACGAATGTGTTATCGACGCCGTACTCGCCCTGTGCAAGGACGCAGCACGGAAGAATCTTCTTCTTGTCCCTGAGTATCGCGTCCACCATCTCGACGGCGGATACTGCGGGGGCGTAGAACGCGCTGCCTGTTTTAAGGAGCGCTACTATTTCCCCTCCCCCTTGTCTCGTCCTTTGTATGATGGATTCGATCCTGTCGGCGGGGATGAGCTCGGTGATGGGGACCCCTGCCACGGTGGTCGCCCTCGCGAGCGGCACCATGTCGTCCCCGTGTCCCCCGAGTACGAACGCGTGGATGTTTTCGACCGACACCCCGAGCTCCATTCCTATGAAGGACCTGAACCTCGCGGCGTCGAGCACTCCCGCCATGCCCATGACGCGCTCCCTCGGGAAGCCGCTTACTTTATGGGCTATATACACCATCGCGTCGAGGGGGTTGGTGACGAGTATCAATATGGCGTTCGGAGATCTCCTGGCGACGTTTTCAGTGACCTGCTTCACTATCCCCGTGTTCGTGGCTATAAGGTCGTCCCTGCTCATGCCGGGCTTCCGGGGGATGCCCGACGTGATTACCACGACGTCCGAATTCGCGGTCTCTTCGTAGCTGTTGGTGCCCGTTATGTTGACGTCGTAACCGTAGACGGGGTTCATCTCCATCATGTCGAGCGCCTTGCCCTGGGGCATGCCCTCGAGGATGTCCACGAGTACTACGTCTCCCAGCTCGAGCTGGGCAAGCATTAAGGCCGTCGTGGCGCCGACGTTGCCCGCGCCTATTACCGAAATCTTTGGTCTGCTCATTTTGAATGCTCCTTCATTATTTCTTTATCGTTATTTATTTCCTGTCGTTATATGCCGGATATTTGCGATCATTACATGAATCTAAACCAGCACCCTGTCCATGTTGACGGCTATCGTCTCGCCGAACTCGGAGCATTTGAGGAGCTTCGCGTTCTCGAGCTGGCGCTCGAGGTCGTAAGTCACGGTCTTATCCAGTATCGTAAGCTCCATCGCCTTAACTATGAGGTCAGCCGCTTCGTTCCAGCCGAGGTATTCGAACATCATTACGCCCGAAAGTATGAGCGAGCCCGGGTTTACCTTGTCCTGGCCCGCGTATTTGGGCGCCGTCCCGTGAGTGGCTTCGAAGAGCGCCAGGTAATCGCCTATATTGCCGCCGGGCGCCATTCCGAGGCCCCCTACCTGCGCCGCGCATGCGTCGGAGAGGTAATCGCCGTTCAGGTTCGCTGTAGCTATCACGTGGTATTCCCTCGTCCTCGTGAGTATCTGCTGCAGCATGTTGTCGGCTATCCTGTCGTTTAATATAACCATCCCCTCGGGTCTCTTGCCGTTGTATTTGTCCCAGAGGTCGTCTTCCGTTATCACCTGGTTAGGGAATTCTTCCTTCGCGAGCTCGTAGCCCCAATCCCTGAACGCGCCTTCCGTGAACTTCATGATATTCCCCTTATGCACGATTGTGACGCTCTCCTCCCCCTTTTCGATCGCGTGTTTTAAGGCCTTCCTGACGAGCCTCTTCGTTCCGAAGGGGCTTATGGGCTTTATGCCTATGCCCGAGCCTTCCCTGATGTTGGCGCCGTATTTCTCGACGAGGTAATTCCTTATCTCTATCGCTTCCTTGGACCCGCTCTGCCACTCTATGCCCGAATAGACGTCCTCCGTGTTCTCCCTGAATATGATCATGTCCATATCCTCGGGTCTCTTTATCGGGGACGGAGTGCCCTTTATGTAGCGCACGGGGCGGACGCAGGCGTATAGGTCGAGCAGCTGCCGGAGTGCGACGTTAAGGCTCCTTATCCCTCCCCCTATCGGGGTGGTGAGGGGGCCTTTAATGGATACTACGTATTCCCTCAAGTCTTCGAGTGTTTCCTCGGGCAGCCATTCGCCCTTGAGGTTGAAAGCCTTTTCCCCCGTGAGCACTTCGCGCCACGTTATCCTCCTCTTGCCCTTATACGCCTTTTCCACGGCGGCGTCGAAGACGATCTGGGACGCCCGCCATATATCGGGCCCCGTGCCGTCGCCTTCTATGAATGGAATAATCGGGTGATCGGGGACGATGATGGAGTCGTTCTTTTTGTCGATTCGTATTTTTTGTCCCACACTCGGTTTTGAGGATGACATCGTTAAAGCTCCTGTTGAAAAATTTGGACTGAAATATAAATAATAAACGCCTTAAATTCAAATAATCGGAGCGCTCGCGGCGCCCGTGCCCCTATGCGGGCACACCGATACCCGGACGGTAAAAATTGAGACTGTTTCATCCCCCCGGGCAGAGGCGGATGTTTTACTGCTTCATCATCTGTCTCAGCACCGTTTGCAGTATGCCGCCGTTTTTATAATATTCGACCTCGATTGGGCTGTCCAGACGGCACGTCACGTTGAACGTAAAATTATCCCCTTCCTTTCGCGTGACCCTTACCGGGATGTCCTTCCCGTGTTTCAGGTCTTCGGTGACGCCTTCTATGTCGAATGTTTCATGACCCGTCAACCCGTACGTGTGGCTGGTTTCGCCGTCCTTGAACTGGAGCGGAAGGACGCCCATCCCCACGAGGTTGCTCCTGTGTATCCTTTCGAAGCTCTCGGCGATCACCGCCTTTACGCCGAGGAGTATAGTGCCTTTGGCTGCCCAGTCGCGGGAGCTGCCCGTGCCGTATTCCTTACCGCCGATCACTATGAGCGGTATACCTTCGGCCTGATATTTCATCGAGGCGTCGAATATGGACATCTGCCCGCCCGAAGGGACGTGCTTTGTCACGCCCCCCTCGACGCCCGGCAGCATGAGGTTCTTGATCCTGATATTTGCGAATGTGCCGCGTATCATGACCTCGTGGTTGCCTCTCCGTGATCCGAAGCTGTTGAAATCCCTGGGCTCGACGCCGTGAGACATCAGGTATTTCCCGGCTGGGCCGTCTTTCGGTATGGAGCCCGCGGGCGATATGTGGTCGGTCGTTATGGAGTCCCCGAGAATGGCGAGCGCGTACGCGCCCCTTATGTCTCTCGCACCCGGGACGTCGAGCGAGAATTCCTCGAAAAAGGTCGGGTTCTGGATGTACGTGGATTTCTTGTCCCACTTGTAGAGGTCCCCCTCCGGAACGTCGAGGGTCTTCCAGGTCTCGTCGCCTTCGAAGACGTGTCCGTACTGGGCCCGGAAGAGCTCGGGGTTCAGCACCTTGTTCACCGTATCGCTTATTTCTTTCTGTGAAGGCCAGATGTCCTTCAAATAAACGGGCTTTCCGTCAGACCCCTTGCCTATGGGCTCTTTATAGACGTCTATGTCCACCGTGCCCGCGAGGGCGAAGGCCACGACGAGGGGGGGCGATGCGAGGTAGGAGAACTTAACGAGCGGATGGATCCTGCCCTCGAAATTCCTGTTCCCGCTCAGGACCGCGGCGCATGTGAGGTCGTTCGCCTTTATGGCCTCTTCGACGGGCGCAGGCAGTGGGCCGCTGTTTCCTATGCACGTCGTGCAGCCGTAGCCGACGAGGTTGAAGCCGAGCTTGTCGAGATATTTCGTGAGACCGGCCGCGTCCAGGTAATCGGTGACCACCCTCGAGCCCGGCGCGAGGCTCGTCTTGACCGAGGGCTTTACGGTCAGACCCTTTTCCGCCGCTTTCTTAGCCACGAGCCCCGAGGCCACCATCACCGACGGGTTCGAGGTATTGGTGCAGCTCGTTATAGCGGCTATCGTCACGGAGCCGTTTCCTATCTCGTCTTTTTTGCCGTCAATTTCGATACCGACTTTTTTATTTAAGTCCTTACCGTCTCCGGTTTTCGTTTTGAGTACTTTTTCATATGATTCCTTGAGAGACTTGAGGGAGACCCTGTCCTGCGGGCGGCTCGGTCCCGCCATGGAGGGCTCGACGGTCGAAATATCGAGCGCGAGGTGTATCCGTGTAAACGGGGTCGGGCGCGGAGTCCGTCCTGAAAAGGCCCTGTTCTTTCGTGTATGACTCGACTAGCTCGACGAGCTTCCTGTCCCTTCCCGTGATTTTGAGATAACGGAGCGTCTCCTCGTCGACCGGGAAGAACCCCATCGTGGCGCCGTATTCGGGGGCCATGTTGGCTATGGTGGCCTTGTCCGAGAGAGCGAGCTGGCTTAGTCCCGGCCCGTAGAATTCGACGAACTTCCCGACGACGCCCTTTTTCCTGAGCATCTCGGTCACCGTGAGCACGAGGTCGGTCGCGGTGACGCCTTCCGCGAGCTGTCCGTGGAGCTTGAACCCTATAACCTCGGGCATGAGCATGTAGAGGGGCTGGCCCAGCATGCACGCCTCCGCCTCTATGCCTCCTACGCCCCAGCCGAGCACGCTCAGGCCGTTTATCATCGTTGTGTGGGAGTCCGTTCCGACGAGGGTGTCGGGATATGCTATCGTCCTGCCGTTTTTCTTCACCGAAGAGACGACGCTCGCCAGGCATTCGAGGTTGACCTGGTGGACTATCCCGGTGCCGGGAGGGACGACCCTGAAATTATCGAATGCCTTCTGCGCCCATCTGAGAAACGCGTACCTCTCTCCGTTCCTCTCGTATTCGCGCTCGACGTTCAATGTGAACGCCTTATCGCTTGCGAAGTAGTCGACCTGAACGGAATGGTCGATAACGAGGTCGACAGGGACTATCGGGTTTATCTTGTCGGGGTTCCCCCCGAGCCTGTTGACGACCGTCCTCATGGCAGCGAGGTCGACCACGCAAGGTACGCCGGTGAAGTCCTGGAGGATAACGCGCGCGGGGCAGTAAGGTATCTCGTCCGCGTTTTTATTGTCGGGGCTCCATCCCGCGAGCGCCCGGATGTGGTTGTCGTTGATTATGCTCCCGTCGTAATTCCTCAAGACGTTTTCGAGCAGGATTTTTATGGATACGGGCAGGCGGGAAATGTCCTTCCCGAGGGTTTTTTCTATAGATTTCAAAGAATAATAATCGACTTCGCCCGCGCTCGTTTTAAGCGTAGAAAGGGCTTTCGGTTTATTTTTTGTCTCACTCATTCTATTCTCCTTAGCTTGCTGGTTAAGCGGAAGGTTTCCTTAACATTCTACAGTTGAATCGGTACAAATCAAGCCGTACCCGGCCTGCGTATCCGTGTGAAGGTATAAGAAAATAGAGCGCGCCCGGCGAGCGGTTTTCCCGAGCGGGACTTGAGGATTGGTACGCTGATTCTACGATGTGGAAATTTTATTAAAACCGGGTCTCATTGCCGCGCCCGTCTTATGCTCAGCCGAGCTTTCTGAATATGAGAGAGGCGTTCGTTCCCCCGAAGCCGAACGAATTACTGAGGGCCGTTTTTATGTCGGCCTTCCTGGCCTCGTTAGGCACGTAGTCGAGGTCGCATTCGGGGTCGGGGAATTCGTAGTTGATCGTCGGCGGGAGTATGCCGCGGTCGAGCGCTAGAACAGTGAAAGCCGCCTCTACCGCGCCCGCAGCGCCAAGGAGGTGCCCCGTCATCGACTTCGTCGAGCTGACCGGTATCTTGTAGGCCCTCTGACCGAAGACCTTCTTTATCGCGTTCGTTTCGTTGGAATCGTTCAGCTGGGTCGATGTCCCGTGGGCGTTAATGTACTCTATCTCGTCCGGGTTTATTCCCCCGTGCTTGAGTGCTGCCAGCATGCACCTCGCCGGGCCGTCGAGAGACGGCGCCGTTATGTGGCTCGCGTCGCTGCTCATGCCGTACCCGACTATCTCGGCGTATATCCTTGCGCCTCTTTTCTTGGCGAATTCCAACTCTTCGAGTATAAGCATTCCCGAGCCTTCGCCGATGATGAAACCGTCCCTCTCCTTGTCGAACGGGCGTGAGGCGCGCTCGGGCGCGTCGTTGCGAGTGGATAGGGCGCGCATGGCGTTAAACCCGCCGAAAGTGAGCGGGATGATGGGGGCTTCCGTGCCGCCCGCGAACATAACCTCGGCCTCGCCGTTCCTTATCGCCATTGCGGCGTAGCCTATGGCATGGGCGCTCGCCGCGCACGCCGTGGTCGTGCAGCAGTTGGGGCCCTTGGCGTTAAAGAATATAGATACGTACCCGGCGGCCATGTTGTTGATAATATTCGTAATGAAGAACGGGGATAGCCGTCCGGGTCCTTTTTCGTCCAGCAAGTGCACCGTATTGACGTATGTCTCCATACCGCCGATTCCGGAGCCGATGATGGTCCCCGTGAGCGGGGAGAGCTCTTCCGTTATCTCGAGCCCCGAATCATCGAGCGCGAGCTTAGCCGAGGCGACGGCATACTGGATGAACGCATCCGTCTTCCTCGCCTCCTTCGGGTTCATGAAGAGCTCCGGGTCGAAGCCGTGGATCTCCGCGGCTATCTGTGTCTTGTGCTCGGCCGGATCGAACTTCGTAACCCTCCGAACGCCCGAACGCCCGGCGCAGACGGCGTCCCAGGTCTCCTTGTTCCCGATACCGAGAGGCGTAACGAGCCCTACTCCGGTAACCGCTACCCTTCTTTTCATTACTTTTTACGCTCCAGAATGAAGTTGACCGCGTCCTGAACCGTTATAATGGATTCCGCGTCCTCGTCGGATATCTCGAGCCCGAACTCGTCTTCCATAGACATGATGAGCTCGACCAGATCGAGGGAGTCGGCACCCAGGTCCTCGATGAACGAAGATTCAGGAGAGATCTCTTCCTCGGTTTTACCCAGCTGACCCGCAACCATCTCTTTAACTTTTGCGAGTATTTCCTTGTCCTGAGCCATATCAAACACCTCCTATTTTATATTAAGTGTATATTCCGCCGTTGACCCTTATTACCTCGCCCGTGATATACGAAGCCTCATCCGAAGTCAGGAACGCCACAACCCCCGCTATGTCTTCGGGCGAGCCGTACCTGCCCATGGGTATCCTTTCTATGTACTGCTTTTTTATTTCGTCCGAGAGACTGTCGTTGATATCCGTCAGTATAAAGCCGGGGCTGATTGCGTTTACGGTTACGGACCTGGGCGCCATTTCCCTGGCCGCGGCCTTCGTGAAGCCTATAATACCCGCCTTGGACGCGGCGTAGTTCGTCTGACCGGCATTCCCCATTTCGCCCACGACCGATGTTAAATTTATTATCCTTCCCCACCTCTGCTTCATCATCGTGCGCGTTACGGCTTTCGTGCAGTTAAAGACCCCGTTGAGGTTGGTGGAAATCACCCTGTCCCAATCCTCTTTGTTCATCCTTACCAGGAGCGTGTCATGAACGATCCCCGCGTTATTTATGAGGATGTGTATCCCCCCGTGCTCGACTATGATCTCCTCGATCATCTTCTGCGTCGTTTCGTAATCTGAGACGTCGAACTTCGAGACAGCGCCCTTCCCTCCCGCTTTCTCTATCTCCGTGACCACGTCCTCGGCCGCTGATTCGTTCCTGGCGTAATTGACCACGACAAATGCGCCCTCGGCCGCGAGCCTGAGCGCAACAGCCTTTCCGATACCTCTCGAGCCCCCTGTTACGAGCGCTATCTTCTTATTCGTTTTAGCCATTTTTGAGTGACTCCAGTTGTGACTTGTTTTCGAGACAGCCTACCTCGACATTAGGGAGCGTCCGTTTTATCAGACCCGAGAGCACGTTCCTGGGGCCTATCTCCAGGAACTTCCCGACTCCCTCTCTCCCCAGGGTCTCTACGGATTCGTACCACCTTACGGGGCTCGTCACCTGTCTTACGAGGAGCTCTTTAGTCCTCGATGAATCGCTGTTGACCGAGGCGTCACAGTTAGTCACGATCGGCACGTTCATTTCCCTGAATTCGATCTTGTCCAATACCTCCGCGAGCCTCTCGGCCGCGGGCTTCATCAATATGCAGTGGAAGGGCGCGCTCACGTCGAGCGGGACCACGCGTTTCGCGCCTTTTAATTTCGCCTGCTCGGATGCCTGCATGACCGCGTCCCTGCTCCCGGAAATTACTGTCTGGCCCGGCGCGTTCAGATTAGCGGGGCTCGCGACACCGGAACCCGAGGACACCATGTCGCATATCTCCCGGATGGCCCCGATTTCGAGTCCCAGGACCGCCGTCATGGCGCCTTCTCCGACGGGCACAGCTTCCTGCATGAATTCACCCCTTTTTCTTACCACAAAAACGGCGTCTTTGAAAGCCATCGAGCCGTTCGCCACGAGCGCCGAATACTCCCCCAGGCTGTGACCGGCTACGAAATCCGGTCTTATTCCCGACTCGGACTCGAGTACCCTCAGGGCGGCGGTCGAGGCGGTGAGAATCGCGGGCTGGGCGTTCGCCGTAAGCGAAAGCTCGCCCGGGTCTCCTTCGAAGCAAAGCCCGGCGATGTCGAAACCGAGGACGTCGCTCGCTTCCTCGAATGTCCTTTTCGCCGCGCCGAACTCTCCATAAAGCTCCCTGCACATCCCCACGTGCTGGGAACCCTGGCCTGGGAACACGAATGCAATCATTGGATTAGATCCTTAATCGACCTGGGAAAGCTCTATGAAAGCTGTTCCTGCTTTTCCTTTATGTATGTCTTTCCTTTATAGAACCCGCAGCTGGGGCAAGCCCTGTGCGGAGGCTTGTGCTCCCCGCAGTTCTGGCAGGTGGAAAGACCAGGACTCGCTACCTTGTAGTGGGTTCTGTTTTTCCTGGACCTGGACCTGGAATGTTTTCTTTTCGGAAGTCCCATTTGTATTCTCCCTTTATCTACTTCGTAATCTATATTTTCAGTTTTTTAAGCACCGCGAACCTGGGGTCCTGCCACTCCTTTTCGCAGCCGCATGTCTCTCTGTTAAGATTTGCCCCGCATTTCGGGCACAAACCCTTGCAGTCTTCCCCGCAGACGACCTTTACGGGCAGGGAAACCGCGATGAGCCCTCTCAGGTAATCGTCGAGGTCAACCACGTCGCCCCTGTAAGTCTCATGATCGACGTCATCGACGTCTTTCACCTTGTCGGCCGGAGAGAGCATAAGCCTGATCTCGGGCTTTATGTCGAGCCTGACCGTTTCCAGGCACCTCGAGCAAGGGGCCTCTATGGAAAAAGCGAGGTTCCCGAGCACGGTTACTTCCCTGAGCGACTTCGTCACGACGAGGTCGACGTCTATACCCGACGCGAGCTTCGTATAAGCTTCGCCGGTCTTCAGCTCGGGTATGTTATCGAGCCACCCCGGACTCATTTGGGCATGAATGTGGAGTCCCTCGTCCCTGATGTCCGATAAGCTGATCTTCATCGCCCCGACTCTTGTCAAATATCGATTATAAATTAACGGGTTTAAATAATAATACAAGATTGGAGGTTTGCAAGTAAAAAGCGAAAGCCGGGGGTTTCAGGCGAGGTGGCAGGACACGAGGTGCCCCCCTCCGGCGTCCCGGAGCTCGGGCTCGACGGAGCTGCACTTATCGACCGCAATGGGGCAGCGCGGATGGAAACTGCATCCGGAAGGAGGGTTTATGGGGCTCGGCACGTCGCCCTTGAGCACAGTCATTTTCCTTTGCTTGTCGGGGTCGGCCACAGGGACCGAGGATATCAGTACGCGGGTATAAGGATGGAGCGGGTTTTTGTACAGCTCTCCGCTAGGGGCGAACTCCACCACCTTCCCGAGGTACATGACCGCCACCCTGTCGCTTATGTGCCGCACCACCCGGAGGTCGTGGGAAATGAAGAGATAGGTGAGCCTGAATTTCTCCTGGAGCTCCATGAAAAGGTTAATTATCTGGGCCTGAACGGAAACGTCGAGCGCCGATATCGGCTCGTCGCACACGATGAACTCGGGGTTGAGCGCGAGGGCTCTCGCGATCGCTATCCTCTGCCTCTGCCCCCCGCTGAACTCGTGGGGGTAGCGGGGCAGCGCGTCTTCCCGGAGTCCCACGGTACGCAGGAGCTCGCGCACTATGCCCTTTCTCTCGCCGGGGGTGGAAATATTGTGTATGACGAGCCCTTCCGCTACTATGCTCTCGACCTTCATCCTCGGGTTGAGCGAGCCGTAGGGGTCCTGAAATACGATCTGCATCTTCTCCCTGTACGGGCGCATCCGTGAAGGGCTTAACCCCGTGATATTGTCGGCTCCGAAATATATCTTGCCCTCCGTGGGCTCCAGAAGCTTGATAATGGTCTTGCCGAGGGTCGTTTTCCCGCAGCCGCTCTCTCCGACGAGCCCTACCGTCTCGCCCTCGGAGATGGTCATATCGACCCCGTCCACTGCCTTGACGTAGTTCGTGACCCTGGAGAGGACCCCCGACTGCACCGGGAAGTATTTCTTGAGACGTTCTATTCTAACGAGCTCTTTCAGCGCCATGTCAGACCTGTATGGTTACCTCGTCCGCCCGCCAGCACGCCGAGTAATGGCCCTCTCCATGCTCCGAGAGCGGGGGCTCCTCTTTCCTGCATTTATCTATTGCGAGCGGGCACCTGTCCTGGAACCTGCAGCCCGGCGGGAAGCTGCCGGGGCTCGGCACGACCCCGGGTATGGCGTCGAGCCTTTCCTTACGCCTCCTGAGATCGGGGATGGAATTGAGTAACCCGACCGTGTACGGGTGCTTCGGGTGCTTGAAGAGCTCCCTCGTGACGGCGTGCTCGACGACCTTCCCCGCGTACATTACGTATACGGCGTCCGCTACCTCCGCGATTATTCCGAGGTCGTGCGTGATCAGCAGCACAGCCATGCCCATCTTGACCCTGAGGTCGTCGATGAGCTCGAGGATTCCCGCCTGTATCGTGACGTCGAGCGCCGTCGTGGGCTCGTCCGCTATCAGCACCTCGGGGCTGCAGGCAAGCGCCATGGCGATCATCACCCTCTGGGACATCCCGCCCGAAAGCTCGTGGGGATAGTTTTTTATCCTGCTCTCCGGGGCAGGTATGCCCGACGAGCCTGAGGAGGTCCAGGACCCTTTCCTTCTCTTCCTTCCTTGTAATATGTAAATGGGTCCTGAGCGACTCCCCTATCTGGTCCCCTACCGTGAAGACGGGGTTGAGCGAGCTTATCGGCTCCTGGAAGATCATCGATATCCTGTTCCCGCGCAGAGAGCGCATGTCGCGGTCGCTCAAATGGAGTATGTCCGCCCCGTCGAAGAGTATCTCTCCACCCTCTATCCTGCCCGGGGGCTCGGGGATGAGGCGCATAATCGAGAGGGCCGTCACCGTCTTTCCGCAGCCGCTTTCGCCTACGACCCCGACTATCCTGCCCTGGGGTATGGAGAGGGACACGCCGCTCACGACCTCGACCTTCCTGCCTTCGGACGAGAACGATACCGACAAGTCTTTTATCTCGAGGGCGCTTTCCATTTTATATCCTTTTTCTGTTTCCCGTCGATCCCCGTCATTAGTTCCCCGTGAATTTGGGGTCAATCGAGTTCCTGAAGCCCTCTCCCAGGAGGTTGAAGGCCGTCACTGTCAGAAATATAGCCGCGCCGGGGAATAGGACAAGCCACCACGCGAAATCGACGTACCGCTGCGACTGGGAGAGCACGTCGCCCCAGCTCGGGTCGGGCGGAGGCACGCCGAAGCCGAGGAAGCTCAACCCGGACTCGACCAGTATCGCCCCCGCTATGCCGAAAGTAGAGTCGACCAGAACGGGTGCGAGCGCGTTCGGGAGCATGTGTTTCATCATCACCCTGAAGTCGTTCCCGCCAAGCGCGACCGCGGCCTCGACGTACTCGAATTTCCGGAGCTTCAGGAACTCGCCCCTTATGAGGCGGGCGACGCCCGTCCAGCTCGTAGCCCCTATTACTATCATTATGTTGTATATGCTGGGATCCCTGAATGCCAGTATAGTAAGAATCAGGAAAAACACGGGGAACGTCATCATCACTTCGAAGAGACGCGATACTACAAAATCGGTAGTCCCCCCGTAATATCCCGCTATGCCCCCGAGCATGATGCCTATCACGGCCGATATGCCGACGGCGATGAACCCTATCGAGAGGGATATGCGCGCCCCGTATATCATGCGCGCGAGCACGTCCCTGCCCCTGTCGTCGGTGCCGAAGGGGTGCTCTCCGGAGGGCGGGTTCAGGATCGAATTGAGGTCGTTTTCAGTGGGGCTGTATCTCACGGGGGGGAACACGGCGAAGCCCCCGGGGCCGAGATTCTTGTCCAATTCCTTGAAATCCGTCCCGAAGAACTCCGGGTAGCGGAAGAGGACGGGGAAATATAACTGCCCTTCGTATTTGAGGACTATGGGCTTATTGCCCGCTAGCATGCTCTCGAACACCGCTACGAATAATAGGAGCAGTATCACTATCAGGGCCGAGAACGCGAGCCTGTCCTTTTTGAATTTCCTCCATACGCTCCCCCAGTATCCGACGCTCTTTGTCTCCGTCAACTTCTGCCCTCGAAACTTATCCTGGGGTCTATGAGCACGTAAACGAGGTCCGATATCAGTATCCCGATCAGCGTGAGGAACGCGGATATCGTGGCTATCGCCATGATCATCGGGTAATCGCGGGCGAGCACGGACTCGAAGCCGAGCTGGCCTATGCCCGGTATGGAGAATATAGTCTCTATGATTACGCTCCCGCCTATCATTGCGGGGAGTATTCCGGCAAGTATCGTGATAATCGGGATGAGCGCGTTCCTGAGCGCGTGCTTGAGAATGACCTTCGACCGGGGGAGGCCCTTGGCCGCTGCCGTCCTCACGTAATCCTCCCTCAGCACTTCCATCAGGCTCCCCTTCTGGAACCTCGAGAGGTATGCGAGGCTCCCGTAAGAGAGGCAGAATACCGGCAGCACTATGTGCCAGAGGAAGTCGGCCGCTTTCTCGGGGAAGGGATAATTCTCCGCCCCCGGCGAGAGAATCCCGTAAACGGGAAAGACGTTCCAGTACTCCCCGCCGCCCAGAAAGAAAATAAGAATCATCGCCATCCAGAAGCTCGGTATGGAGTATAGGATGAAGAGGACGAACGTGCTCGCCCTTTCTCCCGCGCTCCCGTGCCTGACGGCGGCATATACCCCGATCGGTATGGCGGTCATGTATATGAGGATTATGGAAATAACGTTTAGCGTGATTGTAATGGGGAGCCGCTCGGCGATTTTATCTATGACCGGGCGGTGGTCCTTATATGACCGGCCGAAGTCGAGCGTGACAATCTGCTTAAGCCATATCCCGTAGCGGACGTATATGGGCTTGTCGAGGCCGTAGAGCCTCTTCGTCTCCTCGACTATTTCTTTCGTTATGGCCTCCGATTTTATGCCCTCTTCCAGCTGGAGCTTCCTTTCGACGGGGTTTCCGGGGGCGAGCTGGATTATGAAGAACGTGATTATCGTGATCCCGAGTAAAGTGGGTATGAGGAGTATGAGCCGCTTTATTATGTAGTCTCTCATGTCCGGGCCAATGGGAATTATATGCGGTTATCGCGGAAATATTAAGCGCGATTTTAAAATGGCGCTCCTGTATCCGCGTTCAGCCTAAAATTTATTCGGGCAAGCGGGAATAAATCTCCTCTTAACGCATCGCCGAAGGAACAGGGGAACCTGTCCCCGGCGTCATTCCGCATATTTCTGGAGCCCTTGAGGCACGTACCATTCTATGGGGTCAACACCCAGGGGGTAGACTATGACGTTCTCGAACCGCTTGGCGACGGCGACAGTTGCCTTCCGGCAGAAGAGGAACGTGTAGGGCTGCTCCTCGTTCACTATTTCGGAGAACTTCCTGTATAGCTCGATCCTCTTCTGTCTGTCGAACTCCTGCCTCGCCTGTTCGATTAAGCTGTCGGCTTCGGCGTTTTTGAAGCCCACGAAGTTCGAGCCGCTCTCGGCCTGTGTCGAGCTCCATATCTGATAGGGATCGGACTCTACTCCCATCGACCACGCGAGGGTCACCGCGTCGAATTTCCTGTCGTTCAGCCTCGACGTGAACACGGCCCACTCGGTCTTCCTTATCTCCATCGCGATCCCCATCTTGTCGAGCTCTTCCTTGAGTATCGTCGCTATCTTCTCCCCCGTTTCCGAGCCGCCTGGTATTAGGAATTCGAAGGCGAACTTTACGCCGTCCTTGTCCCTTATCCCGTCCCCGTCGTGGTCGGTCCAGCCGGCTTCGTCGAGAAGCGCCCGGGCCCGGGCGGGGTCGTAGGGGATGGGCTTGATGTCCTTATCGTATTCGGGGCTGTTGATGTAAAACGGGTTCGTGACCACCGCCCCGAGGTTGAACATTATCTTGTCCAGGATGAGATCCCGGTTGACGAGGTGCGTCATCGCCCTCCTCACGCGCTTGTCCGCGAAAAAGGGCCTCGCCGAATTCCATCCTATGTAGCTGTAGTTGGGGGTGTAGTAGCTGAATTTGTCGAAGTGATTTTCGAAATCGGGTGAGCCCGTCTGCTTTTCCCATTGTATGGGGGTGAGGCTCGCGACGTCGAGCTCCTGTCTTTTCAATACCTGGAGCGCGACCGACGGGTCAGTGATTATCCTGTATACGATTTTATCGAGGTGAGGCTTCTCCCCCCAGTAATCGTCGTTCTTCTCGAGCACGACCTCCCTCCCGGTCGTCCACTTTACGAACCTGAACGGGCCCGTGCCTATCGGGGCCCGCCCCGCGGGGTTGGTGTTGAAGTCCCCCTTCTCGAATATGTGCTTCGGGACTATCGGGATGCCGCCGCAGAATTCGAGCGCGAGGAAGTAAGGCCTCGCGTAAGTGAACTTCACCGTATGCTCGTTTACGGCCTCGACGTTCTTTATCTCCTGGTAGTAGCTCCTTAGCTGGGGGGCGTCGACCTTGGGGTCCATTATCGTCTTGTACGAGAACACTATGTCGTCAGCCGTGAAAGGGACGCCGTCCTGCCATTTTACGCCCTTTTTTATCGTGAACGTGTACGTGAGCTTGTCGTCCGATATGGTCCAGGACTCGGCCAGGAGCGGTTTCAATTCGAGGGACTGGTTGTCGCGCTTGACGAGGGTCTCATAGACGTTCCCGCCCGTGATTATCCCCTCGTACGCGTCGGTCGCCGTTATGGGGTTGAGCGTGGCGGGCTCGGCGCCCAGGTGGTATATGAGCCAGTCTCCCTCGGCAGGCCCGGATACGGGTTTGCCGGGCGCGACTTCGGGGGCGTTCTCGTTTGAAGCCGTTTCCGTATCCTTGTCCTGAGACTTGCATGAGAGAAGAGCCGGCATGAGGGCTAAAGAAAGGACGGCGAAGAGGAATATTCTTTTCAATTTCATCTCCTTATTTTGTACTCTTTCGTGAATTAATCGCTGCCGGGTTTGTCGAGCTTCCTGAGAAGAGGTGTAATGAGGTCTATCGGAAGCGGGAATACTATCGTCGTGTTCTTTTCCGAGGACATCTCGAGCAGCGTCTGGAGATATCTCAACTGTAAAGACATCGGATTACGGGACAGAATATCGGATGCATCGGCGAGCCTGGTCGCGGCCTGGTATTCGCCCTCCGCGGCGATGACCTTTGCCCGCCTCTCCCTCTCCGCCTCCGCCTGCTTGGCCATGGCGCGCTGCATCTCCTGAGGGAGGTCGACGTATTTCACCTCCACGAGCGTGACCTTGATTCCCCAGGGGTCTGTGTGCTTGTCGAGCACCTCCTGGAGCTTCATGTTGAGGGTCTCTCTCTCGGCGAGGAGCTGGTCGAGCTCCACCTGTCCCAATATGCTCCTTAGGGTAGTCTGGGAGAGCTGTGAAGTCGCGTAGAGGTAATTCTCGACCTGTATTACGGCGTTTACGGGGTCAACGACGCGGAAATAGACGACGGCGTTTACTTTTACGGATACGTTGTCTTTCGTGATTATGTCCTGAGGGGGCACGTCCATCGTGATTACCCTCAAGCTTATCTTTACCATCTTATCCACGATGGGGATGATCCAGTTGAATCCCGGCCCTTTGGGGGCGACTATCCTGCCGAGCCTGAATACGACACCCCTCTCGTATTCCTTCAGGATTTTCACGCCCGAGAGTATGAGGATTACTATGATTCCTATGAATATTACAAGCGGTGAGAACATTTTTTGCCTCCTCGTCTATATGTGCTTACACCTTTTTTACCTTGAGCTTAAACCCCTTCAGCACTTCGACTACCTTTATCCTGTCCCCTTTCTGTATAAGCTGGTCGCTTTCGGCGTCCCAGTATTCCCCGTCGATATATATCTTACCCGCTGCTTGTATTTCGGATACGGCGCTGCCCTCCTTCCCTATGATACCTTCGAACCCCATAAGGGGCGTAAGCTTCTGAGCCTTTATCAAATAGAATATCACGTATGCGAAGAAGAGTCCGAAGGCGAGGGTCGAAGCGATGACGACGTCGAAGCCGACCCTCAAGTCCGATTCCGGCGTGTCGAATAGTAAAAGCGCCCCCAGCGCGAAGCTTACTAGCCCGCCCACGGTGAGCGCCCCGTAGCTCGTGACGTAAACCTCCGCTACGAAGAGCGCTATCCCGAGCAGAAGGAGCGCTATGCCCGCGTAGTTGAACGGCAGTATCTGGAACGAGACGAACCCCATGAGAAGACACACCGCTCCCGCGACGCCGGGGAATATGAGCCCGGGGTTGTAGAATTCGAGCAGCAGCCCGAGCGAGCCCAGGGACAGGAGAAGGAACGCTATGTCAGGGGTGCTCAGTATGTCTACGAGCTTCTGCTTTGCGTTCATCGCGATCCTCGTTATCTCTGAGTCATTCGTTCTCAGGGTTTTTTCTCCGCCGGGGAGTTTGACTTTCTTTCCGTCTATCTCTTTGATGAGACTATCGAGGTCGGGCGCGATCAGGTCGATGACCTGCATCTTCAATGCTTCGGTCGCCGTGATGGAGGAGCTTTTCCTCACGGCCTCCTCCGCCCACTCGACGTTCCTTCCCCTCTCCTCGGCGATACTCTCTATGAACGACGAGGCGTAGTTCTCGAGCTTCTCTCCCATGATGTCCCTCTCCGCGTTATCGCCTCCCGGAGGGCCGTCACTTTTTTTCGACTGTTTATCCTCGCCGGTATCCTCGTCAGGCCCGCTCTTCTTTTCGGGCTCCTCTTTCGAGGGCGAGATCGAGACCGGGTGAGCCGCCCCTATGCTCGTGCCGGGGGCCATGGCGGCGATATTGGCCGAGAGCGTGATGAACACGCCCGCCGATGTCGCGGAAGCCCCTTTGGGCGAGACGTAAACGACGACGGGGACTGGGGAGTTGAGTATGAGCTTCACTATGTCCTTTGTGGAGTTCAGCAGCCCTCCCGGGTGTGTCGAGGAGTATTACGAGCGCCTCGGCCGACCGGCTCTCCGATTCCTCTATACCCGTCCGAATGTAATCGAGCGTCGCGGGGTTTATCATTCCGTTTATTTCTATAACGACGAGCTCATGCGGTGACGGGTCTTCTCCGGCGGCTGCCGGAGGGGGCGTTTCGGGGGCGCCGCTCCGTCCCTTCTCTTCACGCGCCTGAAGGGCCGGGTGATGAGTACCCGGATATTCGAGCGGGAAAATGCAAAAAGCGAGTAAAGTTAATATTATGGGAATCGATCTGACCATGCCCGTGCCCTCGGTTTAGTTTAGCCCCGGAGCCGGGAAACCGCAAGGAATAAGGTGCGGCGGGGGCGGCTGACACGCACGAACCCGGCTCCTGAAATAACCTTGTAATTCTGATGTCTCTGATTATAATTCTCCGCATGGCGACGAAAATAAAATATACGCAAAAAGAGCTAAAGGGCCCGGATAAATTCAGCAGCACGGTCATCGCGGGCTTCGAATATTTCTCCGACCACTCGAAAAAGATAGTCCTGATAGTAGTAACGGTGATAGTCGTGCTTGTCGCGGCTTACCTCGTCCAGGGCCATAGGGAGAATAAGGACGACGCGGCGAATACGGTGTTCAACTCAGCCGTCGTGCAGTTAAACGCGGGAAACGATCAGGAAGCGCTGAACGGGTTCAACGCGCTCAGGAACGAGTTCCCGGACAATAAAATCACGAAGATAGCCGTTTATTATGCGGGGATCATAAACTTCAGGCTCGGGAATTACGACGAGTCCGTAAACGATCTGAACCAGTTCCTTAACTCGGGAGTCGAGGAAGACATGCTCGTCCAGTCGGCCCTGCTGACGCAGGGGCTCGCGAGGTTCGAGCAGGAGAAATGGCAGCAGGCGGTCGAGCTGCTTTCCCAGTTCGAGAAGATACCCGAAGGGCCTCTACATGAACGCGCCAGGATCCACCTGGCTTTAGCCTATGAAAAACTGGGGCAGCCCCAAAAAGCGGAAGCGGTTTATAAAGAGCTTTACAAACGGCCCGACGGAATAAACCCCGGCATGTCCCCCGTGAACGTAAACCCGTCTTCGGGTAAATAAGATAAATTGGTTTTCGGCCTGATTTAAATACGTTGGGTTTCCAAGCGGCGGTTAATCGGTTTCTCTTATGACTTTCGTGGAAATCCAGCCCTCTTTGCCGTCCGGGGCCTGAATCTTTACCCACCTGCCCTGCTTTTCGCCGAGCCCCATAAATACATCGCCCTCTTTCACGTAAGTAACGACGTCGTTCCCCATTCCGGGACCGCTCCTGACGTTGGCTCCAACGCCTACCACGGTGTAGCTTGCGGAGCCTCCTGCGGGCGCTACCGCGGGGGCTTCTACGGGGACTTTGGTGTTAAAGAGCGCCGGGGGTCTCTGCTTTCGTTTGAACGGGCGCTTCCGCGTTATCGCCCTTGACCGCGGCCTCTGGCTTTGCGGGGGGAAGCGGTTTGCTATTGAGCGCAGGCTGATCAGGGGCTTTCACCTTATCTTTCCCTATCGCGGGCGGGCTTACCGCAGCGGGTTCTTTCCCGGCGTCCGTTACGGAGTAGGTCTCGGCGTCCACGACTGAAACCTCTTCCACTCCCCACATCCTCATCAGCATGTCGTAGAAGAGCACGCCTACGATGATGCCGAGTATGAGGAGCCCGGCGCCGATGAAGTAGGAATTTTTTATCTTCGCGTCATTGTCCGGGTCGGCGGACGCTGTCTTGGGAGTCGATTTTATCTCTGCCTTCGGTTTAGCGCTCGCAGCCGCCTGGGCCGCAGGCTTTTGGGGGACCTGCTTTGGAGGCTCGTCGGGTCCTATGTAATCTATATTCCTTACCCTGGGCTTTACCGTCTCGGGCTGCTGGAGAGTAGGCTTCACGTAATCGATCCCGGTTACTTCTTCAGTCTTCTCTTTTTCGTTGAGTCCGCGAGCCGTTCGATTCCGCGACGCGTGATATCTCTTTCTGAAGCTCCCTCAGCTTTATGTCGAGGTCGGTCTGGGACGCGCCCAGCTGGAGGTTGTAGACGGAATAGACTGAATCGAGCTTGTTCAGATATTCGTTTTGATTCCTCTCGATATCCGAGCTTATCTCGTTCAGGTAATCCCTGATTTCGTGTGCTATCCCGGCTACGGCCGCGGGAGTGAGCGTGGGCTCTTTAGGAACGCCGAAGAGGTTTTCGGGATCATGAGCATGGGAGGGCTCGCGCGAATTCCTCTCGAGATCGAGGAGCCTGATCGTGAAATCGCTTAACCTGAGCTTGTACTTGTCGGTGAGGGACTGAATGAATGTAATCTGACCTTTATAAAGCTCTTTTGACTGTGAAATGAGGTTGAGCGTCCTGATTAGACGCAGGAGCTCCAGTTCAAAGTTTGCAGAGATCCTCTTCAGGTTCTCCTGTGCGAATTCTTTATCTATATCCCCTTTCATGTTAACCCATCAAGCAGTTTAAATATAGTATATATCCGGAAGTATGACAATGTGAAGTGCTAATTGTCCGGTTAACCGGTGATAAGGTCTCGGATCAGCCGGCGAATTTGAACTTTATATATATTTCGAACCGTGCAGCGGAAGCCTGCCTGAAGGCAGGAAATGTTTTATTGCAGGGGGTTTAGCGGAACGGTATCAGCAGGGCTTTATCTTCGACTTGAGGAGGGCCTTGAGCCTTTCCCTTATTTCGGGGGTCACGAACGACCTGTCCTTGAGCTTCCCCGTGAGCTCGAGCATCCTCTTGTAAGTATCGACGAACGCCCTGCACTCGGGACACTCGGACGAATGCTTTTCGAGCTCCTCGAGGGTTCTCATATCGAGCTCGTTATCTATGTAATCCATCATATTCTCTACTAAGTCCTTACACATGAACATTTCGTGTTTATCTCCGGAGGCAGGGTCGGCTCAGATATCGGAGTGAATTGCGGAGCGCAGTCCCGTGCGGTTTATAGAACCCCGCAGCGAAGCCCTGTGAATCCGGCTCAGGCCGTTCCCTCCATTGGTATTAGATGTAAAACAGGGGGTAATGACTCAGCCGCCATGTTTTCATCCCCTACCGTCACTCATTATATACCGGTACGGTGCCCGATGAAAGCCTGAAAATCGGGCCGCGATAACGCGCGGGCTTCAAATCGCCGCCGATTGCAATTATAATTTCCCGTGTAAACTTTACAGGTGTGGCCGCGTTTCGTTTCAGCGCCGCATAGCGGGCGGCTTCTGTGAACGGCCGCTCAGGGTTGGGTCATCTCAATGCCCGCGTCCCGCGAGGGGCCGGTAACCGCCACAGTCACTACCGGAGGAAAAATATAATGTTCGATAAACCCGCAACGATCGGGCAGTTGAAGGCGAACGAATACAGGGTGCTCTCGGTCAGGGACGAGATGAGGAAGAACCTCATAGGCAGGCTCAGGAGGGGCGAGACCCCGTTTCCGGATATTATCGGCTACGAAGACACCGTCATTCCTCAAGTCGAGACGGCCATACTCGCCGGCCACGACGTCATATTCCTGGGCGAGAGGGGTCAGGCGAAGTCCCGCCTGATCAGGTCTCTCGTGAACCTCCTGGATGAGGAGGTCCCGGTGATAAAGGGGGGCGAGCTCAACGACAACCCTTACTCGCCCGTGACGAAATACTGCCGGGAGCTGGTCGAAAAATACGGGGACGATACCGAGATAGAATGGATAGGAAGGGAGCAAAGGTACAGCGAGAAGCTCGCCACGCCCGACGTATCGGTCGCGGACCTCATCGGGGAGGTAGACCCGATTAAGGTCGCGGAAGGCAGGTACCTCTCGGACGAGCTCACGATTCACTTCGGGCTCATCCCCAGGACCAACAGGGGGATATTCGCGATAAACGAGCTCCCTGACCTCGTAGAGAAGGTCCAGGTCGGCCTCTTCAACGTGATGGAGGAGAAGGACATACAGATAAAGGGGTACAAGATCAGGCTCCCCCTCGATATATGCATAGTGGCCACGGCCAACCCGGAGGACTATACGAACAGGGGAAGGATAATCACCCCTCTCAAGGACAGGTTCCAGTCCCAGATAAGCACGCATTACCCGAAGACCCGCGAGGTCGAGATAATCATAATGGAGCAGGAGGCGTACGTCCCCGAGATAGAGGGGTCGAGCCTCAGGGTGCCCAGGTTTATAAAGGAGATCATAGCCGAGCTGTCGTTTCAGGCGAGGAGCTCGGGGGATATCAACCAGCGCTCGGGCGTGAGCGTGAGGACCACGATAGCCAACTACGAGAGCATAATAGCGGCCGCGGAAAAGAGGGGCATAATGCTCGGCGAGCGCGAGGTCGCGCCGAGGATAACCGACTTCCCGTCGATAGTGCCCTCGACCTGCGGCAAGATAGAGCTCGAATACCTGGGTGAAGACGCGACCGAAGGGGCGGTCGTGGAAAAGCTCATAAAGCGCTCGATCAAGACGGTGTTCGATTCGTATTTCCCGTCTTTGGACGCGCTCGCGGACGTGATAAAGAGCTTCGAGCACGGATACGTCGAGGTCGCGGACGTGATGCCGTCCGAGGACTACATTATGGGCGTGAGGGAGATAAAGGGCCTTCAGGGCTGCATAGACACGCTCGGCATCTCCGAGTCCCCGGCCGAGATAGCGGCCGCCGTCGAATTCACTCTCGAGGGGCTCCACCTGAACAACAAGCTCAACAAGGAAGACGTCCGGGGAAAGATAATATACAAATGACTACCAAGTATAGATACCTGAAGTGGGACGGGAGACAGCCCGGGTTCGACATGGGCGCCGAGGACTTCTTCAGCGAGATGTCCGATTACCTGATGGAAGGATGGACCCCCGACGAGGCCTACGAATGGATACTGAAGCAGGGGTTAAAGGGGCGGAGCACGAGGGTAATGGGGATAGACGACCTCCGCTCGGAGCTGGCCGCGTGGAGGCAGAACGCCTACGATAAATACAACCCCAGGAAAGCGCTCGACGAAATAAAGGACGAGCTCTCTGAAATAGTGAGCCGGGAGCTAGCGCATTTGAAGGAGGCCCTCCCCGCCGATTCTGCGGAGCTTAAGGAGAGGGAAAGGTTCCTGAACGGTCTCGACTCGAGGCCGGGCCAGGCGGTCGACAGCCTGAGGGACTATGAATTCCTCGACGAAGAGGCCGGCCGCAGATACAAGGCGCTGCTCGACAGGCTGGAGGACATAAGGAAGGCCGAGAGGTTCGTAAAGCGCTTCGGCGAGAAGTTTACGGGCGATTCGCATATCGCGTTCGACGATCTCCTCGAATTGATAGACAGGCTCGAAGAGCTCGAAAGGATCGAGAAGAGCCTCATATCGGGGAATTTCGACGACCTGGACCCGGGTCAGACCGGCTGGGTGTTGAGCGGGGAAGGCCGGAAATCGCTGCTCCTCCTGAAGAACTTCAAATCCGCGCTCGAGCAATCGGGCCTGGTAAGGACGAGCGGCGAGCGGACGGAGCTTACGCCGAAGGGGATAAGGAAGCTGGGCGAGACCGCGCTCACGGACGTATTCTCGTCTCTCAAGCGGAACAAGGTCGCGGAGCACGAGACCGGACTCAGGGGGTCGGGCTCGTCGAGGCCCGAGGAATCGAAGGACTACGAGTTCGGGGACCCGTTTAATCTGAATATAGTGAATACGCTCAAGAAATCCCTCGCGAGGGAATCCCGGGGAAAGGGGATAAAGGTCGATCCCGGGGACTTCGAGGTCTACGAATCGGAATACCAGACCCACGCCACCACGGCGCTCCTCCTCGACCTCTCCTGGTCGATGAGCTTTCAGGGCAGGTTCCCCGCCGCGAAAAGGGTCGCGCTCGCGCTCGACCATCTTATAAGGACGAAATACCCGAAGGACGACCTCCACATCATCGGGTTCTCCACGGGCGCGAGGAAGCTCAAGACGAGGGACCTCGCGGTGACGACGTGGGACTCGAACGACCCGTTCACGAACATACAGGAGGCCCTCTCGGTCGCGGCCAGGACGATATCCGGGTCGAGGAACACGAACAAGCAGATAATCCTCATCACGGACGGTCAGCCCACGGCTTATTATCTCGACGGTTACCTCCAGGTGGAGCTGCCGATGTTCTTCGGCGGGCTCTCGCCGAGGGCGACTTTCGAGACGCTCAAGGAAGTGAAGCGCGTGACCGGGATGGGCATACGCATCAACACCTTCATGCTCGACGACAGCCCGTCACTCAGGCGCTTCGTCGACGAGATGACGCGGATCAACAAGGGCCGCGCCTTCTTCACCACTCCCGAGCACCTGGGGAAGTATCTCTTCGTCGATTATCTCAAGAGGAAGAGGAAGATGCTGTGACACACGTTGTGTGGCACACAATGTGTGTTTTATGAAAAGACAAAGAGAAGGCTGTTTTTTTTATCCTTCTTTTCCTCCCCCAATTGTAGGAGCGGCTTCCAGCCGCGAATTACAGAGATAAAGAAAAGACAAATAAATAGGTGAAAGACTATTTGTTTATCCTTCTTTTCCTTGATGAAAAGAAGCAAAAATCATCCGACTACATAATTTGCTAAAAATCTCATGTACTCGCTAAATCTTCCAATTCAACCCCAGCCCGTGGAAGATTTTTAACGCTCGTACAATCGATTTTCTTAACGCAAATTCTGTAATGTCGGGAAGAAAAGACTTCTTGATTGATTGTAGTGATAAGCTACAGCCCTCACCCTTCACCCTCTCCCCTCAAGGGAGAGGGGATTTAAAGAAAGGACGAACGCATTTAATTTCAATCGCACTCATACGGCTTCGACAGCGTGATGACCTTATCTAGGCCGGGGGTGTAGAAATAGCGCTCGTGGTTCCGCGACCGGACGAGCATCTTGTCCGAGCCGCAGGCGAACGTGAGCACCCTCGATTCGGGCTCCTTCATGCCCCCGAGGTCGGGGCGTATGGAGGATATCTCGATGAACGTCGTCCCGCCCAAGTCCTCCTGTGTGACGATGGTGTCCGGCAGCGACTGGGGGATATGGAGGTGGCCCGAGAGCCATATATCGACTTTGTATTTCCTTGAGCACTTCCCTGAACCTCTTCGAGTCCGTTATCTGCCTCTCGTCTATGGCCGAGAACATTATGCCGCTCCCCTGAAGGGGCGCGTGCGACGTGACGACTATAATCTTGTCCTGATTCTTTATGACCAGGTCCTTCCACCACTCGAAAGTCTCGTCCGTTATGACGGTGGCCTTACCCCTGTCTTCGTTCGACAGGAATATGAAGAGGATGTTCCCCTTCTCGACCGTGTAATGCCCGTCCCCTCCCCCCCTTAATTTTTTCCTGAATATATTCCCCTTGTCCGTTTTATAGTCGTGGTTTCCGATTATCTCGTACCATTCCTTTATGTACGACCCGTCCCTCGCCTTTATGTAGAGGTCGTAACTCTCCACGGTCGGGAAATCGGCGACGTCTCCCGCGTTTATAGCCATGTCCACGTCGGGGACGTTGTCGTTCACGTCCTCGACCGCGTTACGGAAGGGTTTCATGTGCTTTTCGTTCTTGATGTGGGTGTCCGAGAGCGCCCAGACGGTGAGCGTCTCCTCGGGGACGAACCAGTCGGCCTCGGTGAGCTCCTTACCCGACAACGAGCCTACATGGCACGACGCGATTGTGAATATCAGGAGTATAAGCAGGGGTATAAAACGTTTATTCATTCTCTATGGTTAATACGGGATCAGGAGGCGTCGCGGATGGGGGCCGCAAGCGCTTCTTCGCCCGAAATCCCCGTGATCGTGACCTCTATCTCTTCGCCCGGGGCATATTTTCCGCCCGTAAGCCTCACGGGTATGTAGTTGGGAGTGGTGCCCTTCCCTCCCGTCTCGACGAGTATCGGGAGCGTGCGCCCGATGAAGCCCCTGTAGAATTCGGTCTTCTTCCTTATGCCGAGCTCCCGGAGTATGGCGCTCCTCTCTTTTATTGTCTCCGGCCGCACCTGCCCGGGCATGGCGGCGGCGGGCGTGGACTTCCGCTTCGAATATGGGAATACGTGGAAATATGTGAGCGCCGACCGGCCGGCTATCTCACAGGTGTTCCTGAATTCCTCGTCCGTCTCCCCGGGGAACCCGACCATTATGTCAGAGCCTATGGCCGCGTCGGGGATCCTTTCCCTGATGAGGTCAGTGAGGGCGAGGAACCTGTCGGGGGCGTAGCGCCTCCTCATCCTCTTGAGCACCTCGGCGTCGCCGCTCTGTAGGGCGACGTGGAACTGCGGGCATATTGTCTCGGCCCCGGCTATGAATTCGATAAGCCCGGGTTCGGTATCCGCGGGGTCGAGCGACGTGAGCCTCACGCGCCCGACTATCTTCTCCCGCTCTATGCACCTTAACAGCTCTTCGAAGCTAGAGCCTATGTCCCTCCCGTAGCTCGCGATGTGGACTCCCGTAAGTACGATCTCCTTGTACCCGGCCCCGGCGAGCGTCTCCATCCTCTCCAGTATGTCGGCTACGGGGAGGCTCCTCGACCTGCCCCTCGCGCGGGGTATGATGCAGAACGTGCAGGCGTAATTGCACCCGTCCTGTACCTTCAGAAACGCGCGCGTCCTGCCGGGGAAGGATTCGATGCCGGGCGTCTCGAAGCCCTTTTTCTTCTCTTTGAATATGTCGGATACGAATAATTTCGGTTCGGTCTGGGTCTCCCCTTCGCGTATTATTTTTATCAGTTCGGAGAACTTGTGCGAGTTCCCGACGACGTAGTCTACGTCCGTCAGCTCTTTTATCTCGTCGGCCGACACCTGTGCGTAACAGCCCGTTACGACCACGACGCCCTCGGGGTTCGCCCGCCTCGCCCTGTGTATGTAGTGCCTCGCCTCGGCGTCCGCCCTGTGCGTCACCGTGCAGGTATCTATCACGTAGACGTCGGCCTTTTCGGGGAACGGCACGCGGACGTATTTGCTCCCGGGGAGCCTGTTGAGGATCGCCGCCGTGTCGTACTGGTTCACCTTGCAGCCGAGGGTCACGACCGATATGGTCTTCATTGCGGCAGCACCTCTTTAATCCACCCTCCCCCCAGCACCCTGTCGCCGCCGTAGAACACGACCGCCTGGCCGGGGGTAATGGCCCTCTGCGGGTCCCTGAATTCGAGCATGCCTTCCGAGCCGCTCCACATCCTGAGCTCGGCGGGGCTTTCGCGGTGCCTGTACCTGACCTTGGCGCTAACTTTAAGTATGTCATCTAACATATTGTCAATATTTATATTATCAACCCAAGTGATGTCTTCCGCTATGAGTTTCGTCCTGTAGAGCTCCGTCTCGCCGCCGACGTATACGCGGTTCGATCCGGGCTCGATGCGGGTGACGTACATGGGCTTCCCGGTAGCTATTCCGAGGCCCCTCCTCTGCCCTACTGTGAACGAGAATACGCCCCTGTGTGTCCCGAGCACCTGGCCGCCCGAGCTTACGATATCGCCCTTTCCGGCGGTGAACGCCGAGCGGGCCTCGAGATAATCCCTGTAGTTGCCGCCCGGGACGAAGCAGACGCCCGTGCTGTCGGGCTTATCCGCCTGCCTGAGCGAGAACCCCTTCGCTATCTCCCTGACGTCGTCCTTGGTCATTCCCCCGAGCGGGAACATCAGTCTTCCGAGCTCCTTCTGGGAGAGGGTGTAGAGGAAATACGTCTGGTCCTTAGACTCGTCGACGGCTTTTTTAAGGGAGAGGAGGCCGGTTCCGGGGTCTCTTTCTATCCTCGCGTAATGCCCCGTCGCCAGATAGTCGGCCCCCAGGTCGAGGGCCTTCTGAAGAAGCAGGTCGAATTTGACGTGCTTGTTGCAGAGCACGCACGGTATCGGGGTCTTGCCCGACATGTACTTGTCCACGTAGTCGACCAGCACGTATTTATTGAACTCCTCCGTGAAGTTGACGACGTAGTGCGGGAAGCCGAGCTCCGCGGCCGCCCTCCTCGCGTCAACGACCTGGTCGAGGGAGCAGCACCCCCCTTCGGCGTCCCCGTAGTCGAGGAGCTGCATGGTGATGCCTATCACGTCGTGGCCCTCCTTTTTAAGGAGCGCCGCCACCGTGGTGCTGTCGACGCCGCCGCTCATGGCGACGACTATTCGTTTTTTCTCCATAATGATGCCGGATAGATTACACCAGAGGTTAAAATGAGACAAATCGGGGGGAGGTCGCGTGAGTCGTCGTTGACGTATGGGTGTATGTTCGAAACCTGGCGGTATTTCCTCCCCCAATTGTAGGAGCGAGTTTCCGGGTCAAGCCCGGGACAGGCCAGCCGCGACACACACAGTGTGTGGGTCTATGAAAAGACGAAGAAGGAGAAAGGCTGGTTTTCTTTATCCTTCTTTTCCTTGATGAAAAGAAGCAAAAATCATCCGACTACAGAATTAGCTAAAAATCTCATGTACTCGCTAAATCTTCCAATTCTACCCCAGCCCGTGGAAGATTTTTAACGCTCGTACAATCGATTTTCTTAACGCAAATTCTGTAATGTCGGAAAGAAAGAGTGTCCGATGCGCGCTCGCTTGACAAGTTCGTTCCGGTGAGAAGGATTTTGTAACGATCGTAGCGATCGATTTTCTGTAACGCAAATTCTGTAATGTCGGGAAGAGAAAAGACAAAAGTTGGATGCGGGGGTTTTAGATCACGCCTTCTTCGACGCCCACTATGGAATAGTAGGAATCGTTTCCGAGCTTGAGCTCGCGGGCTTCGACGTAGTCCTTTACTATCGCGTAGACGTCGGACGATACTATCACCCTCCATACGGGCGAGACCGTGCAGATCCTCCTCGCGATGTCGGTGACTTCCTTGACGCCGTGCGGCATGCTCGAATCCTCGTAAACGGGGACCGACTTCATGCCTATGCCTATCTTTCCGCTGATGGCGGCCTTGCCCTCGACCTTCCTGTCCCTCGTTATGCCGGCGAGGAGCTGGAGCACCTCGACGGCCGAGCTTACGGCTTTGAGCTCCGCGTTGACCTGCTCATCGGGGGCGTTGAAGAAAGCGACTATTTCGTCCTTTAGCAGGGCTTCGATCACCCCGCCGTAGTTCGAGATGATGGCGGAGGCGGCTTTTCTGTAATCGGCGAGGAATGCGTTGAACTCGGCAGGCTTGAGGGTGTTCGAGAGCTCCTGGAAGTCGGCTATCTTCGCCACCACCACGGTCACGTTCCTCGGCCTCGAAACGATGCCCTCGTCTTCGTCTTCGTCGTGCGAGGATATGAGCTGCGGCTGGAAGGGAGGCAGCTCCTCTTCGGTGTCGGCCCTCTTCCTCATACGGTCGACCATCTGGTTGAAGGTCTCGTAGGCCCTTATTGTGGCCACGTCGTCCGAGGATTCGGGGTCGAGCCTCGAGCCCGAGTAGTCCCCGCGGGAAACGCTCTTCATCGCAGAGATGAGCTTTTCCATGGAGTCGTTCCTGCCCGAGGAGAATAGGGACAATATGAATATGACTACGACCGAAACGGCCACTCCGATGAGCGCGCTCCACATGAGGGACGACAGCACGAGGCTCTTGAAGTCCTTTCCCAGACGCCCAGGACTATCGTGTTGTTCTCGGGTGTCGTTATGGGGACGATCTCCAGGTTCTCGGTCTCCTCTCCGCCGAAGCTTTCGAGCAGCACGCCTTCGGGGTTAAGTAGCTTTATATACACTATGTCGGGCCTCGAATTGAGTATGTCCTTAGACGTGTCGGCGAAGCTCTTGCCCGTGGTGTTGAAAAGCTGGGCCAGCTCCTGGCCCCTTTCTTCCGTAACTGTCGTGGTGAAATAGTAGGAGTTAAAGAGCGAGATCAATACGGATATCAGAATGAAAATAAAAGCGAGGACAATCGCGTTTCCCGAATATATATTCCCTAACCTGGACTTTAATCCCATTTAGCTCGATTCTCCGGCTGCCCGATCGAACGCGGCGCACACCTGCGGGCGCGTCCGTCACTGTTGAAGATTTGAAAGAGTAAAAGCTACCTTATAATACTGGCTATAATTTAACTAGTAAAGATAAATTTTAACAGAGTGTTAACAAAATTCCCGGCGCTGTTTTCAAGCCTCCGCGGTGAGCGAAACCGGCCTGTCGTGGATGAATGGATTTGCGGAATGCCGGGCCGTTATTTCCCGCCGGAACCCCCGCGCATAAGGAAGCTGACGATGCGCTCCCGATTCAGGGTCCGGGACTTTGCCTAGGCCTCTTGGGGCTGGATGTTGATTCTGGTCTTGGTCTTCTTGTACGTCTTGAATTCCACGACTCCGTCCGTGAGCGCGAAGAGGGTGTGGTCCCGCCCTATGCCTACGTTGAGCCCGGGATGGAACGTGGTGCCCCTCTGTCTCGCGAGGATGTTGCCGGCCTTTACGACCTCTCCCCCGAATTTTTTGAGCCCGAGCCTTCTGCCCCTTGAGTCTCTGCCGTTTCTGGTGCTGCCGCCGCCTTTTTTTGTTGCCATTTTGGGTTACCTCCCTGCTTTACTTGGAAATCTCCGTGATCTCTATGGAAGTGAACTTCTGCCTGTGCCCCGTCTTCTTTCTGAAGTCCTTCCTTCTCCTGAACTTGAAGATGATGAGCTTCTCGCCCTTCTTCGTGCCGAGGATCTTCGCCTTTACGACCGCGTTATCGACGACGGGCGAGCCTATGGTGGTCACGCCTTCGTCCGCAACCAGGAGCACTTCCTTGAATTCGACCACGTCGCCGGGGTCCCCGGGCAGGAGCTCTACGTCTATAACGTCGCCTTTGTTTACGCTGTACTGTTTTCCGCCGGTTTTAATTACCGCCTGCATGATATACTCCTCCTGTTGCTGTGAAAGGGTAAAATTATTCATATTTATAGCGTGTTGTCAAATTCCGGGGGGGCTGGGGGCACCTATCTGTCATCGCGAGACCGTTTTGTGGTCGTGGCGATCTGTCTTGTTATTATTGAGATTGCCGCGCTGCTTCGCAGCTCGCAATGACAGATTTGGACCATCCGACACATCCGACAGATCCCCGGAGTATATACCCCCCGGATGTGTCGCATCTGTCGGATGAGGGGGGAGGGGTGGATGTTCTGTTTGTCCTGTTGACCAAAAAGGGTGACCGTAGTCTCCCCCATTTATTCAGATCATGTTAAGCAGATTGACTTTATCGACAGTTTTGTATTAAACTCATTATAGACTAAAAGGGCAAACCATTCGAAAGAGTGGGACGCAAAGTCACAGGCCTAAGGACTTAGTGTTTAAGGCGGCTGGATTGCAATAGTTCAATCTCGTATTATTTTGCACTCCCCTCTGTATGTAAATTGCATCCCAGTTCATATGTGACCCCCCCCTTTTAATCTGATCTTAATTTAGGGTGATGGGAATATGCTTGTACTCGAAAGCGGGTCTCCCGGGGATCGGGCCACTCAAACTGCGTCACAACAATCGCTCGAAGTCTCACTCCAATCAGGACCAAAGACTGAGAAAATCCAGAATTGGGGGGTGATTCCAATGGACTAAGCTTGGCATTACACACAATAACAGTGAAGGGGAATAATCATATTCTTATGATTTAGCATGAAAAACAAATAAATTATAGGAGGCAAGTGAAATGTTTAGAATGCTAAGAATCTTTGCTCCAGTTATTGTGTTCCTGATGTTTTTGCCGGCTGTAGGTATTGCAGGTGTTGCTCCAATTCCTTACGATCATCTCGAATGCTACATGGTGAAAGACCCTTTAAAAGTAAAAGAAGATGTAGCCCTATTGTCTCGTCAGTTCGGTATAGCTCAGGACTGTAAGATCATAGGCAAGGAAAGGTTCTTTTGTGGTGGGGTAAACAAAACGGTCGATCCTCCGTCAGACTTCCCAATATTTCCAGATGCGCCTGACAGCATATGCTACCGTATAGAGTGCCCTCAGAAACAGGGACAGAATCCTGTTCCGGAAAACGTAGAGGTTGAAGATCAGTTCGGGATAAGGACACTAAAGAAATTCAACCCGCATTATCTTTGCACGCCTGCTTTTAAAACAGGTGAGGCATGTGATGCGCGTGCGGTCTGTGGTGGCGAATGCACGGACGAAGCCGGTAATTCTGGAATCTGTACACAGCTTGCACCCGGCGAATTGGACTGTCTCTGCGTACCGTCTGATCCGTGTGATGCACGTGCTGCTTGTGGCGGTGAGTGTATAGTGCCAGGTACTGTAGACGTTGTAGGAAGCTGTGAACTTGACCAAACTTCACCTCCATCCGACTGCGGCTGCGTACGACCGGATGAATGCGTTCCTGAAGAAGAAATCTGCGATGAAATAGATAATGACTGTGACGGAGAGGTAGATGAGGGTGCATGTATTTAAGAATAGTCTCAAAAAGTTATAACAATTGAAGAGTCTTCAACAGATATTGTTATACTTCTGAAATCTAGTTTGACCTTTAAGGGGGGTAGAGACTCTGTGATCTCTGCCCCCCCTCGCAATGACAGGCAGGGGTGAGATTGCCGCGCTGCTTCGCAGCTCGCAAAGACGGCTCTCTTTTCTGTCATCGCGAGACCGTTTTGTGGCCGTGGCGATCTCGCATTTCCGTCATCCTGAACTTGTTTCAGGATCTCATCTTTATTCAGGAGATTGCCGCGCCTTCGTAATTTGGTTTTTGTGACCTTGGTACGACGAATAAGGTGCTTATTCGCAATTAGCCAATGGCGACCGATTCCTCGCACGCTCGAAATCGTTGCAATGACAGATTTCCATCTTCCGACACATCCGACAGACGCGCAGGGTATATACTCCGCGGATATGTCGGATCTGTCGGATTCTACAGCAATCGCGCACGCCGCATTGACACAACCCCCCGTTAGGAAATATAATCATCAGAACAGAGCATTAATTAAAGGAGGATGTTCGATGAGAAACGGAATTAATATCCTGCCGTTGATTATTTTCCTGTGTATGTCGATAGCCTTGATCAGCCACGAAGCCAACGCCCAGACTTACCTGCCCGTCGGGCCGCAGGTGGACGTTCCCGTCTCCGTCGTTTCCACAGGCGGATGGATCGAGTGTTACAGGGATACCTATGACAACCAACTGAATGCGGAAACCGTGCTTGAGCGATGTCCCGGCGATCTCCTCATGTTGTCCTGCCGGCCGACCGGGAGCAGTACGCTGACCCTCCTCGCCCAGGGCGCGCGAGAGGATGTGACTTTCGATACAGGCGAGAATTTGGATGTTACTCATATCGCCAACGGCGTGGGCTGGTATTTCAACATATCAGCTCCAGGTGAAACTGAGCCAGGCCAGAACGCCTGGGGATTCGTAAGGGCGGGGGACAGTGTGAGGAAGAACAATTGCGATACCGAATCGAGCGGCGCTAACGATGAAAGGCTATGCTGGCACCTGCTAATAGGCGAAGGCGGATACAGGTGCGGCGTGACAGAGGACCTGAACGAATCTACGGCATTCGAGCGCATCGTCTATACGACTACTACGTCGAGACCAATCCCCACCCTCTCAGAATGGGGCCTGATCGCGATGGCCGGCATTCTGGGACTGGCCGGACTTCTGATCGCGAGAAGAAGGAAAGCCGCCGCGTAAGGTCAAACGGCATTAAAAACTAAATACCAAAAGGGAGCTTCGGCTCCCTTTTTTATTTCGGCCCGCGATGACATGATTGAGACATTGTGACAGGCCGATGCCGGCATACGCTATTGCATGAATCACAGGCCGAACCAGCGGGCGCGCCTGCTCGAACCGAAATGCTCCTTTTCGGACCGCATGGCGACTGAAGGCTCGTGGTACGTACCCGTTGGCGAAGGCCCCGAGAAGAAATCCACGTCCACCCGGCCGATCCGCCCGGCGCCAAACTCGATGTAGCAGGAACCCGCGCCGGTGTAAGCCCCGGACTGCCCGCCCCCGCGTATGCGCGCGGTGAGCGAAGCCGCAACGGCGCGAGCCGCGGCCTCGGCGAACACGCCCGCCTTTGGCGTTCCGGTATTCGCGATGTCACCCACTGCGTACACCCCGGGGAATCGTGTTTCGAGCGTCCTCGGATTGACGGGTACCCAGCCGTTCTCGGCCATGCCGCTTTCCTCGACGACCTTCGGCGCACGGTGCCTGGGCACACCCAGGTATAAGTCGTAGGGCAGCTCGCTGCCGTCGTCCAGCACCGCGACGCGGCGTCCGGGGTCAAGCGAAGCCACGCGGCGGCTGGGGACAAACTTGATGTCGCGCTCCGAAAAGGCGCCGACCAGCGCCCTGGAAGTCTCGGGCGACGGCGGCACCGGGCTCCCCAACGGCAGCACCAGTGTAATTTCGCATCGGCTGCGGACGCCCTTTTTCGTCAGGTAGTCGTGCAGAAGCAGCGCGCATTCGCTCGGCGCCGGCGGGCACTTGTACGGCGCCGCGGAAACGCCGATGATGGCCCGGCCTTTTGAGAAATTGTGGACTATCCCGCGCATCCGCTCCGCCCCGGCTTCGGAGTAAAACTCGCTGCCCTCATCGGCCAGTCCCGGCGTGGCGTCGAGGTCGTAGTCGGCGCCGAGCGCGACGACCATGACATCGGACTCGTAGCTGCCGGCATCGGTCGTGACGCGCCGCGCGTCCGGATCAATCGCGGTAATCGTCTCCTGCAGAAAGCGCACGCCCGTTTTTACAAAGTTGCGGTACGGCAGACGGACGGCATCCGGCGTCGTCAGGCCGAACATCACGTCGAGCTTCGAGTAGCCGAAAATGAAGTGGTCGTTCTTGTCGATGAGGGTCACATCGACCTCATCGCCGAACGCCTCCGACAAGAGAGTGCTGAGCTCGAGGCCTCCGAAACCCGCTCCAAGAATCAGGACGCGCGTCTTCATAGAAATACCCTCCCAAAAAAAGAATGATCAATGCTCTCGCGGACCGCTGTGCGGTGCTTCCGGAACGCTGAGAAGTAGATGAAAACTACCGTCCTCCCGCGGGCAGCGCATTGCGAACGCAATTTTAGAGTATTGTTTTTATATGAGCACATATATATTGATGTACTGCTCCCCTTTTGTCCACCCCGGTTTGGGGGAAGGAATTAAAAGGAAATGGCGGGATTGACGCGGCAGAAGAATCCCTACTTATACGCAATCGCAGCGCTCGAAGGGCCTATCAGGTGGAGCACCTCGAACTTTTTGAACCCGGCCTCGGCGCACCATTCGTTGAAATCGGCCGACGTGTAGTCGAACCCCTCGCCCGTCTCGATGAGCATGTTGAGGGACATCAGGAGCCCGAACGTGTTCTCCCTGCGGGCGTCGTCGATGAGGTTCTCGACCACGATGAACGCCCCCCTTTCGGGAAGGGCCTCGTAAGCCGACCTTATGAGCTGCTTCTTCTTCTCGAGGTTCCAGTCGTGGAGTATCATCCCCATCGTTACAACGTCCGCGTTCGGCAGCGGGTCGCGGAAGAAGTCCCCCGCCGCAGTCGACACGCGGTCGGACAGCCCCGCCCGCTCTATCGACCTTTTCGCGATGGGCTCGACCTCGGGGAGGTCGAAGGACGTGCAAATCAGGTTACGGTGCTTTTCGGCGACGGCTATGGAGAGCACCCCCGCCGCGCCGCCCACGTCGCATAGCGTCCTGAAACGGGAGAAGTCGAACTTCTGCGCGAGCGCTATGAAATTGTGGCGCGATATGCCGGCCATCGCCCACATGAACTGCTCGAGGCGCGGGATGTCCGAGTATAGCTCCTCGAAGAGGGGCTTCTGGCTGTGCTTGATCTCGTTCTGGGCTTTTCCGGTCTGGAGCGCTTCGCCCAGGTCGTCCCAGTATTTATATAGGCGCTTGTTGAGCATCTCGAGGATGCCGCCCATGTAGGACGGGTTATCCCTGTCGAGGTATATGCGCGTCGTTTCGGTGTTCCGGTAGAGCGCCCCAGGGCCGTCCCCTTCCCGCTCGAGGAACCCCATCGACAGGAGCGCGTCGAGGAAGTCCCGCGTGCCCCTCGATTGGAGGGAGAGCATCTCGCCTATCCCCTCGGCGGTCATGGAATTGTCGCCCAGCTTCGTGAACAGGTCGAATTCGACAGCGGTGAGCAGCACTTTGGATTCCCAGAATCCGAAACCTGTGCGCATTATGGAGAACGGGTCTTTCACGGACATAATAATACCCCTGTAAGTAAATTTTCTTTCCTTGATGGAAAAAACAAAGATACCACACGCAATGCGGTTTATGAATAACAAATACGGAAGGTCGAAACCGCGTTTTAGGGTGACAAGGTTTTGAAGCCTTTGATGGAGGAAGGTGTTTGTTTATGCGTTCTAGATTTCCTCTCCCCAATCTGTAGGAGCGGGCTTCCCGGGTCAGTCCGGGACGGCCAGCCGCGACACACAGAGTGTGTTTTAAGAAAAGACTAGGGAGAAAGGCTGTTTTTTTTATCCTTCTTTTCCTTGATGAAAAGAAGCAAAAATCATCCGACTACAGAATTAGCTAAAAATCTCATGTACTCGCTAAATCTTCCAATTCAACCCCAGCCCGTGGAAGATTTTTAACGCTCGTACAATCGATTTTCTTAACGCAAATTCTGTAATGTCGGGAAGGAAAAAGATGCGCGCTTGCTTCGACAAGCTCAGGCGATCGAACGGGTTCTGGGTACGTTGCCGGCTATGATGCAGAGGAGCGGCGGAAGGATCATAAAACACAGGTTCTGCGCCCCTGTTCTTACCCTTCGAGAACGAGGTTGAATACGGAGGAATCGATGTGCACCTTGTCGCGGAGCTTCTCGTTTACTGCTATGTATATCCTGTCCCCGTGGCGCGAGAGGCGGTCGAAGAGCCTGTGGAGGTGCTGGCGCTCGGTATCGTGGATCTCCTCGATCTTGAGCGTGACGGACGAGGGCGTATCCCTGAGCACGCTCTCCAGGTGCGTCCCGACGCTGTCGAAGAAGTCCACGTCGAGCATGCCCTTTATGGATATGGAAAGGTTGTGCGCGGCGTTCCGGACCCTTTCGAGGGAGACCTCGAGCACGCCCCTGTCGAGGTAGCGCCCGAACGACAGCTCGAACGTGGCCAGGTGGTTTTTGGCGAGGCTCGCCTGTTCGTCCGTGACCCTCGCGAAATGACGGTCGACGTAGTTCCTCATCGATATGCCGATGGTCCAGTCCTGTATGACGAGCGGTATCATGCCGGGGTTCGTGAAGGGGAACGTCCTCAGGAATTGATATGCCCTGGGCAGGCCGCCGGGCGCGATGCCGTTCATTATGAACCTCCCGAGCGCGCGCGCCTGTTCGGCGATGCCGTAAGTGCTCCTGAAGAGCGGGTCCTTCAGATAAGTTGTTTTGTTTAAAATCCGGTCCGCGATGGTGCGGTCGTCGAGGAGCCTGAAGTAGAGCTCGCGGTAGCCGTCCACCATCTCCTCGTAGGTCATCTGCTTGGGTATGAGGTTCGTGCCGAGCTTGGTGTTGTCCGTCCCGCTCGCGTCCTTTATGAGACGGCCGTCCTTTTCGAGCCTTTCGTAGAGCGGGGTTTTCGGCACCGCCGTCAGGAGCCCGATCATCGCCGCCTGTATGCCCGAATTCTGGATGAAATTATACTGGAGGTCGAACGTGCGGACGGTATCGTTGTCGAACCCTATGATGAAGCCCGCCAGCACCTCTATGCCGTATGAATATACGTGCCTTATGGAATCGAGAATGTTGCCTCTCGTGTTCTGGAACTTGAGTGTCTCCTTCAAGCTCCCCTCGTCCGGGGACTCTATGCCTATGAATACCCATCCGAAATTGGCCTGCCTGAAGAGGTCGAGCAGCTCGTCGTCCTGCGCTATGTTGAGCGACGCCTCGGTGCCGAAGAGGAATTGGTAGCCGTGCTCCTTCTGGTAGTCCCTCAGATAAGCCATTAGCTTCTTCGCGACGGGCTTATTCCCGATGAGGTTGTCGTCGACGAAGAATACGTTCGTGACGCCCAGCTTCCGGAGCTCGTCGAGCTCCCTCCCCACCTGCTCGAACGCCTTCACGCGCGGCTTCCGGCCGAACATGACTATGATGTCGCAGAACTCGCAGCGGTACGGGCACCCTCTCGAAAACTGGAGGCTCACCGCCTGGTACTTGTCGAGCTTGAGCAGGTCGAACCTGGGCGTGGGGGAATCCTCGAGCGAGACCTCTTCGCATTCCTTGTAGAGCTTTTGCGGGGAGCCGTTGTCGTAGTCCGTACAGAACCTTTTCCATATGTATTCGGCCTCTCCGGCGACTACCGTGTCGGCGAGGGTCTCGAAGTACTCCGGGCAGAGCGAGGCGTAGCTTCCGCCCGCCACGACGTAGTAACCCCTGTTCCTGTAGAACCTGAGAAGCTCCTTTTGCCTCTGGAACTGCACCCCCATGCCGCAGATGCCTATGACGTCGGCTACGGGGTTAAGCGGTATGGTCTCTATGTTTTCGTCTATTATTTCGATTTCCCAATCGGGGGGGCTGAGGGCGGCCAGCGTGGCGAGCCCGAGGGGCGGGTTTATCGTCCTTACATCCCTGGGCATGATGTTATCAACGGCCCATTTGAAGCTCCAGAAGCTCTCCGGGAATCTCGGGTTAATGAGTAGAAGTTTCATTGCTCCTCCGCTCTGGTCTCAGTCATCATCGTCTGATATAGATTAATGGTGAGAGGTCCTTGCTGTCTCCATTGTAGATTATTTTCAAATTATTATCAATAGATTTTAGCGGGGGCGTGGCCCGGTATGCGGGGCATTGCGAGCGGCGGAATGCTCCCCCATATTTACCCCCCTTGGAGCGGTTCCGGATGACGAAGAAAGCAAAAGGCAGACAACCTTTTTTATGAAAAGACTAGGAAGAAAAGCTTTATCCTTCTTTTCCTGATAAAAGAAGCAAAAATCATCCGACTACATAATTTGCTAAAAATCTCATGTACTCGCTAAATCTTCCAATTCTCCCCAGCCCGTGGAAGATTTTTAACGCTCGTACAATCGATTTTCTTAACGCAAATTCTGTAATGTCGGGAAGAGCGTTTTGACAAACTCGAATGACGGGTGACTGGGCGACGGAGAATCGTATGCCCGCGGTGTCACCCGCCCGGCATCCTGAGGGCTCCGCGGACACTATGATCCCCGTGCCGTCCGCGTAGACGTACTCGCCGGGGCTGAAAGTTACGCCGGCGAAGGTCACCGGTCCGCCCGTTTCCCCCGCCCTTTCCTCTCGGTCTTGAGCGGTATCGAAGCGAGCGCCATGACGCCCAGGTCGAGGCTCTCGATCGCGTCCACGTCCCTCACGGCGCCGTATATGATCAACCCCTCCCACCCGTTCTTGAATGCGGCCTCCGCAATGAGGTCCCCGAGGAGGGCCTTTCTCAGCGAGCCGCCGCCGTCGACGACCATTACCTTGCCGCGCCCGGGCTTGCCGGCCGTTTCCTTAACGAACGAATTGTCCTCGAAGCACTTGATGGTGACGACCTCGCCGCCGAAGGAGCGCCTGCCTCCGTAATTCCTGAATACGGGCTCGGCTATACGGACGAGCGCTGGGTAGAGGTCGCAGAGGTCGGGGGTCGAGTATTTCATGCCGATTAATCCGATTCAGGGGAATTTATACAGGAGCGGGGGGAAATTTCAAGCCCTGCCCCAGAGCTTTTTCGGGTAGTCGAATTCGAGGAGCCTGCCTCCGCCCTTTCCGACGTCCTTCCATTTACGGGCGTCGAATTCGAGGAGCACCACGCCGCACGTGGGGATGTTGTCTATGCCTCCATTCGAGAGCTCATTCGCGAAGGAGGTGATTGCGGGGTTGTGGCCGACCATCATAACGGACTTGTACTTGTCGTCGAACCCTTTCACCACGTCCATCAGGTTACCCCCGTTGAAGGTATAGATCCCCTCGTCCACCTTCACGTCCGATTTCTTAAAACCGAGCTCCTTCGCTATCTTCTCGGCGGTCTTGAGGGCGCGCAATGCAGGGCTCGAAGTAATTAGCTCGGGCTTGACGGAATATCCGGCCAGATGCTTCCCCATTTTGGGGGCTTCTTCCTTGCCCCTTTCGTTAAGGGGCCTGTCCCTGTCGTCGAGCCCGGCTTCGTCCCAGCTCGATTTCGCGTGGCGGACGATGAAAAGGGTTTTTAGTTTGGGCATCGGGATCACCTCTGTTTAAAGGCTAACATCCGCGAGAGGGATGGCAAGGCGGTCGTAACGTGACTGAATTGCTCAATCCCCGTGATTCTTGTATAATTGTGCTAAATTCAATCTTAATGGAGGATGAATATATGAAACCGTACATACGTAAGGCTTTACCGTTTTACATTTTCGCACTGACGGTGATGGGTCTTTTGTTGATTCCGTCGCTCAATAACACCGCCCACGCGCAATGCGCGGTTCAAATCTGCAAGAGCGCGCCTGAATTGCCGGTAGTCGATTTCAAGGTCGAGCCGCTTGCCTTCCCTTTCACCGTGTCGCAAGGCGGTGACTCCGATACGTTCGAGCTGGTTCCCAACAGCGAATGCTTCGGCACTGCTTTCAGCGGCGATGACTACCAGATCAGAGAAGAATTTTTTCCCGGCTGGATACTCGATAACGTCGAGTGCAGCGATTCGGCGCTTGTCGACGTGACGTTTATCAAAGACGGGGTCAGCCTCGACTGTCTCGGAGGAACGGAGATAACGTGCACTTTCACGAACGTAACGGGACTCGTGTCGAACGTCCCGACCTTATCCGAATGGGGCATGATAGCGGCGGCTTGCGGATTGGCGCTGATCGGGGTGTTCTTCGCTCTTCGCAAGAAGAAAGGGCAAGCGGTATAGAAGGTAAACGTAAGAAAAAAGATGAGACCCTGAAACGAGTTCAGGGTGACGAAAGAATTGGAAGCCTCTTCCTCCTGTGCGGGGGAAGGGGCTTTTTTATTGGAAGTGGTTCCGGAATGACTGGAGTGGAAAAGAAGGGATCCCACATCGGGGCCGGGAAAGTTGAACATTCTGTTGTTAATTCCCCCGTGATGAATCGTATTGTAAAATCGATATATATCTTAATAACCTGAAGGAGGATGAATATATGAAACCGTACATACATAAGGCTTTGCCGTTTTACGTATTCGCGCTGTCTGTATTGGGACTTTTATTTATTCCGCGTTTTATGATACCGCGGTAGCACAGCCGGACTGCGGCGTAACAATCTGTAAAAGCGCACCCCAGCTGCCGCCCGATGAATCCGAGGACGATCTGGTTTTCTTTCCATTCACCGAAATACGCGGAGGGTCCGTTAACGAATTTACCGCTGGCTGCCAACTCACGTTGTACGGGGGCCGGCCTCAATACCGGTGAGAGCGATGAGATTATTGAGGATCCCTTCGAAGGATGGGAACTCGTGGATATCGATTGCGAGGGAGACCCGGGAATAGTCATCACGCTCATCGAGAACGGCGTGAGCGCCCATTGTCAGTCTCAAGGTTTCACAACCTGCACGTTCACGAACAGGAGGGTTTCGACCGTACCGACCCTCTCCGAGTGGGGGATGATATCTGCGGCGGGGGGACTGGCGCTGATCGGGGTGTTCTTCGCGGTGAGAACGGTTACAAGGAGGAAAGACGCCCTGTTAGGCAGATGTGCTATAGAAGTGAATTGATCTGAAGAACTAAAAGGATGAGATGCGCTAAAGAGGTCCGATAAAGCTTCAGGATGACTGAAAATTTGAGCCTCTTTCTCCCGTGCGGGGGAAGGGGCTTTTTTTGAGTCATATCTCGTGAGAGTCTCTACGACCAGGGCTCCTGGTAATAGTAAACGAAGTTGGCGACGGAGGGCCTCTCCGTCCAGCCGAGCTTCTTGTAGAAACCGGTTTTATAAGAGAGCTTTTCCTTGCCGTTCGTGAGCATGAGCCTCATGCAGCCCCTTCGCTTACCCTCATCGATGACGCGCTCGACGAGCGCCTTCCCGACCCCCAGGCCGCCCGAGGTGGGGCTTACGAACACGTCCGAGACGTATCCCTCCAGGCTCCCGAGCATGATGAACGGGACCCAGTGGACGTTGAGAAAGCCGATAACCGTATCGTCTTTATCGGAGGCGACTATAATGGAATGTCCCTCGCCGTCCCTGACGCAGTGCTCGATCAGCTTTTCGATAGGCCCCGCGACCTCCTCAAGCGGAAGCGCGTTCCTCCTCTCGGACCATCCGATCTCCCTCAATATCTCGGCCATGCGGAGCGCGTCCCCGGCCCTGGCTTCTCGGATAGTTACATCTGGCATTGGAATCTCCGGTTTCGAGAATTTGTGACTTATAGATCAATACTAAACTATATGGTCAAACCGGCACGTTCGGTATAGGGGCGCATAAATAACCGGCAACACAGAGAGATTGTAAGTAATTCTTGTTTCTGTTAAAATTAAGTTCGTAATTGATTATTTTTCCTAAATAAATCCGGTTCCTGGAGGAGGATGAGAGATGTCCCGCGACAAATTCGGTTACATACTATACCCATACCTGAAGCTCCTTTCTCTCTGCTTGTTATTTAATGCCGTGTTTTTTCTCTCCTCCGGCGCGTTTGCGATAAGCCCTTTAATGGAGGACACGGATGCCCCGCCCGCCGTGTCGGTGCCTCCCGATACTTTGTGGAACCAGTCGGATAATATAGCTTCTTCCGACATTTCCTCCCAGGACTTCACGGATGGGGGAGGATCACTCAATCAATATGATTCACGCGCGGCGGACGATTTCCTCGTGCCGGAAGGGTTTTTCTGGGTTATAGACACTGTTAGGGCATTCGGGGCGTTCGACGAAACTACCCCTGACCTCATAGATTCCGTCGACGTAGTTTTTTTCGTGGACAAGGACGGCCTGCCGGGTCAATTAGTAGCCCAATGTGTTTATGACGATGTATTTCCGGATGATTTAACGAATCCGGAGTTTACCATTGATCTCCCGCATACGTGCCTGCTCCAGCCCGGCATATACTGGGTCTCGGTCCGGGCGAACATAGGCTTCATTCAGAACGGGCAGTGGTTCTGGTTCGAAAGGACCGTACAGACGCTCAGTCCTTTCGTCTGGGAGAACCCGGGCGACGGGTTCAGTACCGGATGCGTAAAGTTCACGCCGGCCCAGGCCGATTGCGGCGCCGACTTCCCGGACCTCGTTTTTCAGATCATCGGTCAGGAGTTCTCCATAGTAAGGCCGATTCCTACCCTTAATGAATGGGGGATGATAGCGGCCGCGGTAATGCTTGGATTCGCCGGGTTAGGCGCATTCTACGTAAGAAGAAAGGGTATTCAAGCCTGAACCGCCCGTAGGGCCGTGAAACATTATCACCCGCCGTATCCCTATCGGCCGCCCCGGCTGTCATAACGCGCTTTCTAAAATAATTATGAAAACGGAGAGACAGTGTGGTATTTTTTTGAATCGTACGTGCTTTAAAGGAATCTAAACGTACGAGCATTACAAATCGGTTATATAACAGGAGGCTTTACATATGAGAACCGCAAAAGGTATTTTGGCCGTACTTATCGCCGTAGTTTCGATGGGGTTCGCCGACGTTAGCGAATCGCGCGCCGAGGCCGCCGCATACGTGATCGACCCCGATCATTCGCAGGTCATCTTCAAGGTAAAGCACATGGGAATAAGCACCGTCACGGGCAGGTTCGACCTGATAGAAGGGTCATACTCTTTCGACGACGCGGACATTAGCAAATCGAGCGTGGAGACGACCATTACCTCGGCGAGCATTAATACGAACAAGCAGAAGCGGGACGACCACCTGAAATCCCCGGACTTCCTCGACGTCGCCAAAAATCCCACGATAACCTTCAAGAGCAAGGAAGTGAAGAAGGGTGACGGGGACGATTTCATTATCGTCGGCGACCTTACGATAAACGGCGTTACGAAGCAGGTCGAGCTCGACGCCGAGTACGGCGGCAAGGCCCAGGACCCGATGGGGAACGAGCGCACCGCGTTCACCGCCGAGACGAAGATAGACAGGAAGGACTTCGGCATTACGTGGAACAAGACGCTCGACTCGGGCGGCCTCGTGGTCGGGGACGACGTGAAGATAGAGCTTGAGGTAGAGGGGATTAGGAAGAAGGGGTAAGTATCCAACCTATTAAAATATAACGGCAGGGGCGGATTGAATAAACGCCTCTGCCTGAAAAAATTTACTGCACTTTAATTTCCTCGTCCGTCTTTTCTTTAAGATCCGTTTCCGTAATAACGGCGGCGCCGGTCCCGCAAATTCCCTCGGGCTCGGGGACGTTCCGTTTGACCTCGACTGCGGTTTCCTTAACCGATATATCGCCGAGAACGAGCGAAGACTCGACCCTGACGAGGTCTTCGGTAATGCATGTCCTGGCCCCTTCGCCGAGCTCCCATTCGGTGCACTTCTCCCCGCCCACCGTCTTCTCCCCTACCCGCTTCGCGCCCGAGTTCGTCATGAGCTCCTTCGTAAACTCCGCGGGGTCCTTGCCTTTGATGCGATTGTAGATTTCCGGGAACACCGGGCTTTTGACCTTGGTCCCCTTGTTATCGTCGAGGTTGATCTTAATGATCCACTGCTCCCCGCCAGTGATCCTGGTTATCACCTTTTCGTTTATCGTGACCGGCGTGCCGCCGGCTCTCTTCACCTGAGCCGCCTCGGTCCAGCAGAGCGTCCTTCCCCAATTGCCCGAGTATTCGGTCTTCTCCCCCGTGCTGTTCCCCTCTATCCTGTATGTGACCGTATAGCTCTCCAGCGGGTGGTATTTCTGCTCCTGTGCATGGGAGCCGGGAGCGCCCGTAATGAGGAAAATCAAGGTAAATACGGGGAAAATATGCTTAATGTGATGGTCTAACATTATGTTGTAAGTGTCTGTGCATACATAACATACATATACAATCTAAGCGAGGGCCCGGCGTTACCTAACGGACAACACCGCTCAGAACTTCCTTATTTCGAGTGTGTTTATTTTATCGGTAATGTCGAGATAAGCGTATGAGCGGGTGCCGAGGGGGCCGGGATTGACTATTCTGGTCTCTCCTATCGTATCGATTCCCGGGGCCTCGTGAATGTGCCCCGTGAAGCAGACGAGGGGCTTACGGCGCTCTATGAACTCCCTCACCGTCCTGCTCCCCACGTGGTCCCCGTTTGCGAGCCTGTCGTTGAGCGTGCCGTATGGCGGCTGGTGAGAAACAAGTATCCGGGGCGCCCCGTCCCCGGAACCGTCGAGCGAACCCTCGAATATCTCCGCGTATTCCTCCTCCGTGTACACGTTCGGGGTCGGGCTCGGGCATGGGAGCGAGCCCCCTGCCCCGGTGATGGAAAGTCCCTTAATATCTACGGTCCTCCCGTGTATGTTCAGGCCCTTTGCGGAGAGGTATTCGTCCACCCCTTTGGTGTCGCAGTTCCCGGTTACGGCGAGTATGTTTCTATTATATTTCGCGACCGAGGATATAACATCTTCGGCGTCCCTGCCGTCCCCGAAATGGGTGAGGTCCCCGGAGATAATGACGAGGTCCACCGGGCAGAGTGCTGCGCCCAGGCCGTCTATAGGCGTCAGGTTCCCGTGTATGTCCGCTATGTTGATAATCTTCATTACTCGTGCAATCAGTTACGGGTGATGACCCCTTCTTCGGTGATAGCTTCGCTTACAAGCTGTTCGTTGAACTGAGCGCCGTACTGCCTCAGCATCCAGAGCTCGGGGATTATCTCACCGACTATGCTGCCGTTGTCGAACACCCGCACCATCGAGCTCTCGGAGACGACCACGGCTACGGCGCTCGTCGTCCTCGTTATGGACGCAGCGGCCATGTGCCTGCTCCCGAGCCCTAACGGGAGGTCGAGCCCTTCCGACGTGGCGTCTATGTAGCGGCAGGCCGAGAGCACTACGCCGCCGTCGGTAACTATGAACGCGCCGTCGAGCTGAGCGAGCTCCTTCACGGTCTCGCGCATTCCGGGGTCGTCGATGCGCTTCACGGCATCGGGGTGGCCGTATAGCGGGTCGAGTATCATGGGGCGGGAGCGTTTGAGCGTGGAATCGGTGTCCGATATTACGAACATGGTCCCTATCTTTCTGCCTTCCCTCCCCTCCCTGGCTATCTCCATGGCCAGGTTGAGCACGCTTTTCAAATTCTCGGGATCGACCTTCCGCTCCGGGCAGCATATGCCCGAAACGAGCCTTCTGTGAGCTTCTATTCTCTTCGCGATGTCCATGTGTTTACGCCTCTCGATCTTTCTAGATTAATATAACTGATAAAGGATTCACGCGCCGGGCGGACAATGTCCGCTGATAATCGATTCCTCCAACTCCTCTGCAATCGCCATATTTTCGTATGTCAGCGGCGACTCGCCGCTTTTGGTGTTATGTTTAGGAAAACCACAATACGATTGCTGGATAAGCGGATTCCGTTTTTTACTGAACCGCAAAAAAAATAACACTCGGAGATCGAACATATGAGCGCGGACACTCACGTTACAGTAGGGTCGTACATAGCATCGAGGCTTTCGGAGGCGGGCGTCAGGCACTACTTCGCCGTACCGGGGGACTATAACCTTATACTTCTCGACGAGTTTTTGAAGAACGGGGATTTGAAAATGATAAGCTGCTGCAACGAGCTCAACGCCGGATACGCCGCAGACGGGTACGCGAGGGCGAACGGCGTCGCTGCGCAGGTGGTCACGTTCTCCGTGGGCGGGCTGAGCGCTCTGAACGCGATCGCCGGGGCGTACGCGGAGGACCTGTCTGTGCTCATAATCTCGGGCGGGCCCAACACGAATTCCGAAATGGAGAACCGGATACTCCACCACACCTGCGGCGAGGTGCACTACGGATATCAGAGGGACATATTCTCCCATACCACGGCCATGTCCGTCATAGTGAGGCACCTTGATGACGCGCCCTATCTCATAGACAAGGCGATAGAGGAGTGCGTCTTCAGGAAGAAGCCCGTATATCTGGAGATTCCGTGCAACCTGGCGGGACTCAAGGTGCCGCCTCCCGAAAGGAAGTATTTCGCCAAAGAACCCGCGAGCCATCCCGAGGCCCTCGAAGAGGCCGTTGCAAAGGCCGCCGAGCTGCTTGGTTCGGCAGCAAAGCCCGTGCTCGTGGCGGGTGCGAAGCTCCGCCCGTTCGGCGCGACGGCCGCGTTCAGAAACCTCGCGGACGCTTCACATTACGCGGTCGCCTCGATGCCCGAGGCGAAGGGCATCGTCCCTGAGGACCACCCGGGCTATATAGGCACGTACTGGGGGCCCGTGAGCAGTCCGGGTACGGCGGAGATAGTGGAATCCGCTAACATGTACCTCTTCGCGGGGCCCGTGTTCACGGACTATACGACGTGCGGCTTTTCGGCGCTCATCAAGCCCGAGAAGCTCATACACGCGGGGCCCGATTTCGTAAGGCTCCCCGGCGTCACGTACAGCGATATCGCGCTTCCGGACTTCCTCGAAGCGCTCGCCGGGAAGATAAAGCCTAACGACTCCTCCCTTACCGCCTATAAACGCATACGCGTCGAGCTCGCGCCCGAGCCGCCCCTGAAGAAGGACGCACCCTATAACGACGAGGAGGCTATTCTCCCGCGTTCAGGAGATCCTCACCCCCGGCAGCGCGGTTATCGCCGAGACGGGGGACTCCTGGTTTAACGCAATAAAGCTCAGGCTCCCCGATGGGTGCGGCTTCGAGATACAGATGCAGTACGGCTCTATCGGATGGTCCGTAGGGAGCGACACTGGGTTATGCCCTCGGGAGCCCGGAAGGAAAGCGCGTCCTGACGTTCGTCGGCGACGGCTCGTTCCAGCTCACGGCGCAGGAGCTTTCGACGATGATACGCTACGGGCTCAACCCCATAATCTTCCTCATCAACAACGGCGGCTACACGATAGAGGTCGAGATACACGACGGCCCCTACAACGACATAAAGAACTGGGACTACGCGGGGCTGGTCGACGTATTCAACGCCGGGGAAGGGAACGGGTTCGGCGTGAGGGTCAGGACAGAGGGTGAGCTAGACGAGGCGGTAAAGAAGGCCCTCTCTCACGACGGCCTCAGTCTTATAGAGGTGATTATAGACAGGGACGACTGCAGTAAGGAATTGCTGGAATGGGGGAGCAGCGTCTCCGCGAATAACGGACGCGCTCCGATGTGCGGGTGATGCCCTTGTTTTTCTTCGCGCCGGTATGGCGCTTCTATAGATATTAGATATATTACGAATGGAGAACATTAATGTCTGAAAAGGTCGCTCTTATAACGGGTGGGGCGAAGGGGATCGGCAGGGAAATAGCGCTTGCCCTTGCGGACAGGGGATGGTCTGTCGCCGTCTGCTACAGGAGGAGCAAAAAGGAAGCGGCGGAGACCGTAAAGGACATAGAGTCGCGCGGGGCGCGGGGCATACACTATAAATCGGACGTGTCGAACCCCGCGTCCGCCGTTGACCTCGTGAGGAAGGCGGAGGCGGAATTCGGGAGGATAGACGCGCTCATCAACTGCGCCGGGCCCTATCACCGCATAAATCTGCTGAAGGAATCCGTCGAGGGCTGGCACGAGATGTTCGACAACAACCTGCACCCGGTGTTCTATCTCTCCCGCACTGTCGCGGAAGGCATGAAGACCCGCGGATGGGGCAGGATAATCAACTTCGGCATGGCGAACGCCGACAAGATGAGCGCACAGACCGAGATTACGGCTCATTACATAGCGAAGGCAGGCGTGCTCATACTCACGCGCTCGCTCGCGCGTCTCCTGGCGCCCCACGGGATCACGGTGAACGCGATCTCTCCCGGTTTCATAAATTCGGGCAGCGCCCCTATGGAGGAGCTAGAGAGCATGGTGAAGACCATACCCGCCGGATACATCGGGAGCACGAAGGACGCCGTGGACGCGGCTTTGTTCCTTCTTTCCGACGATGCCCGCTACGTGAACGGCACGAACATACATCTCAGCGGCGGGTGGGGACTTTGATACGCGTGCCGTCACCTTAACTCCCTCCCCACGCTGGATTTACGCCCAGCGTTGGTTATAATCATTTCCCTTATGGACCTGGATTTACTTAAGAAACTCTGCGAAGCGCCCGGGCTGCCCGGCCATGAAGGGCCTGTTAAGGAAATTATCAGGGGGATATTCGCCGAATTCACGAGCGAGATCAGAGAGGACGCCCTCGGCAATATCATCGCGCACGTACCCGGTAAGGGGCCGAGGCTCGTCATCGACGCCCATACGGACGAAGTCGGGTTCATGGTGAGCCATATCGACGGCAAGGGGTTCCTTCATGTGATCCCGTTAGGCGGTATGGACCCGAGGGTATTTTACGCGCAGAGGATAACCGTGTGGGGAAGGAAGCCCGTCACGGGGACCGTCGCAGCAATACCGCCCCACGTGAGCAGGAACGCGAACAACAAGGAAGCGCCCGAGGTGGAGGACTGCGTCGTCGATCTGGGTCTCTCCCCGGACAAGGTGAACGACCTCGTGAGGGTCGGGGACGTGGCATCGTTCTGCTACCCTTCGAAGAGACTGAAGACGCGCTCATATCCAAGGCCATAGACGACAGGGTCGGCCTATTTGTAATGGTAGAAGCCCTCAGAAGAAAGCCAAGGCAGTCCTGCGACCTCTATCTCACCGCTTCATGTCAGGAGGAGGTGGGGCTCCGGGGGGCGCACGTTATAGTGCCCGCTATCGAGCCCGATTTCGCGATAGCCATAGAAGGGACGGTCGCCATGGACGTGCCGGGCGTATCCGAGCACAAGACGCTCGCCAACACCGGCAAGGGGCCCGAGGTAAGGCTCTCGGACAGGTTCCTCGTCGCCCACAGGCCTTTCAGCGACTTTATTATGAAAACCGCCGAGCGTAAAAACATCCCTTATCAGATCACGGTGAAGAAGGCGGGCTCGACCAACGCCACGGCGATGCAGGTCACGGGAAAGGGCACGCGCGCCGCGTCCGTTTCCGTGCCGGTCAGATACCTCCACAGCCCTAGCTGCCTCGCCTATAAATCCGACATAGGGCATACAATCGACCTCATCCACGCGGTCATAGAAAACATCGGGGATTTTGGGAAAGACCCTTCTCTCTGATACACTTATTACGCATAATGCGGAATAAGAATTATTTACTCCCCCTGCTTGCCGTTTTATTCCTCGTCCGGCTATTCCCTGCGGTGAACGCCTACGGTAGTAGCGTCTCTGTTAATACGCCCGGGGAAACAAGCGCCGCCCCGACTCTCGAGAACGCCCGGGAGATATTCGGCGTCTATCATAAGAACCCTGACAAAATAGACGAGGCTATCGCGCTCACGGAAGGGCTTTTGAAGCGCGACCCCGGTAACGTCACCGCCCTCGTTTTCCTCTCCCGCGTATGGCTCACGTACGGATACGTGAAGGCGCGGTCCAAGGAGGAGCTCATACGCGTATTCGAGAACGGGAAAAACGCGGCGGAGAAAGCGATCGGGATCGAACCCGGCAACGCCGACGCACATTTCTTCTACGTCGCCAATCTGGCGTCCCTCGGCGATACGAAGGGGCTCTTCAATTCCCTCTTCATGCTGCCCGAGGTGCGCAGAGAGCTTGAGACGGTGCTCGAGCTCGACCCCAACCACGTTAACGGGCTCGCGATGACAGGGGCGCTGTATCTCTACCTTCCGTCCATGCTCGGGGGGGACCTCCACATTTCCGAGGTATATCTCAAGAGGTCCGTCTCGCTCGACCCGCACGTTTCATCGGCCGGGCTATATCTGGCGGCCAATCTGAAGAGGCAGAAGAAATACGACGAGGCGCTTGAAGTCTTGAACGGCATACTGAACGACAGGAACCCGTCCTTCTATCCCGACTGGGTAGAGAACAGGAAGTACGCGTACATGATGATCAGGGGGATAAAGCAGGAAATGGGCGGCGTGACGGCTAAAAAGGATGAAGCCAGTACGCTCAATTGAAATTCAATCGCATTTGAATCAGGTTCGAGGGACGTATGCACATAGAAGAACTTCTCGCACTTTTCGATACCGCCGCAGCGGGCTTCCCCGCGCTTGAATCAGGGCGTGTGAGGGAGGAGCTCAGACGCGCCATCGAAGGCAGGAAATACGACCTCCAGGACGTGGCGCTCATAGAGGCGATACTCAAGCAGGACAGCCGCGACCTCCTGGAGTCCTTTACGGAGGCATACGGACAGGTATTAAAGGGGTTTGAAAACGAATCCGGGAATACGGAGTATCCGGACGGGGGCGGTCTTGAAACCGAGGCGATACGTATATATATCGCCTCCCTCGAGCATCTGATCAATTATTACCACACGAGCCTTATAGGCAAGCACTTCTCGAGCACATAACACACACTCACATATGTGAGTTTTATGATTTCTCATGCGCTCCTGAGCCCGTCACACCTAACCTGATTAAGGATATTGTTTTTGCCCCTTAGGCTAGCCCCGTGTGCCGCGGTCAGGCCTTCTTCTTTTTGCCCCTTTCGGAGATCGGAACGTACTTGCGGTCCATTTCCCCCAGGTAAACCTGCCTCGGGCGCGCTATCCTTCTCTCGGGGTCTTCCAGTAGCTCGATCCACTGCGCGAGCCACCCGGGGGTACGCCCTATGGCGAAGAGCACCGTGAACATATCCATCGGTATTGCCATGCTCTGGTAAATGAGGCCCGAGTAGAAGTCCACGTTCGGGTAGAGCTTGCGCTTGACGAAGTACTCGTCCTCGAGCGCGATTTTTTCGAGCTCGAGCGCTATGTCGAGGAGCGGGTTCTTGCCCGTGACCTCGAATACGTCGTAGGCGATTTCCTTTATTATCTTGGCCCTCGGGTCGTAGGACTTGTATACCCGGTGTCCGAAGCCCATGAGCCTGAACTCGCCCGCTTTGGCCTTCTTTATGTATTCGGGGATTTTGCTGACGGAGCCTATCTCCTTAAGCATCTGGAGCACGCCCTCGTTGGCTCCCCCGTGGAGGGGGCCGTAGAGCGCGGCTATTGCGGCGGCCGTCGCGGAATAGGGGTCAGGGAGCGAGCTCCCGACGTTACGCATCGCGCTCGCGCTGCAGTTCTGCTCGTGGTCCGCGTGGAGTATGAAGAGTATGTCTATCGCCCTTTCTATGGCCGGGTTCGGCTTATACTTGAGCTCGGTCATTTTAAAAAGCATGTTGAGGAAATTCCCGGCGTAGGAAAGGTCGTTATCGGGATACACGTAAGGCATGCCGAGCGAATGGCGGTACGCGAACGCGGCCATGGTCGGCATCTTCGCGATGAGCCTGTGCACCTGAATGTCGCGGATCTCCTTGTTGAATATGTCCTTGGCTTCGGGGTAGAAGGTCGAAAGCGCCCCTACCGTTCCGAGGAGCATCCCCATCGGGTGCGCGTCGTAACGGAACCCGTCCATGAACCTCTTTATGTTCTCGTGGACTATGGTGTGATGGATGATGTTGTGCACCCACTGGTCGTATTCCGCTTTCGTCGGCAGCTCGCCGTGCAGAAGCAGGTACGAGACCTCGAGGAAATTGCTCTTCTCGGCGAGGTCCTCGATCGGGTAGCCCCTGTACTGGAGTATGCCGTTATCTCCGTCTATGAAGGTTACCTTGCTTATGCAGGCCGCTGTATTCCCGAATGCGGGGTCATAGCTCATCATACCGAAATCGTCGTCCTTGACCTTTATCTGCTTCAGATCCGCAGCCCTTATGGTGTCGTTCTCGATCGGTATCTCGTAACCCTTCCCCGTCCTGTTGTCTGTGATGGATAACGTGTCCTTCGCCACGGTAATGCCTCCTTGTACGCTTTTGTTTCCTGCAAGGTTTTTTAATTATGCTTTACTGCCCATTCAATTTTTAAGGAGTATTTGTCCTAAATACGAGCGTTTGCGAACAACTAAACTTACCTTAACCCCCGAAATTATCAATATATATAAAAAATTTCGGGCGGGTGTATTATCACCCGGCAAATACGCCCTTCCCTTCCCTCGCCGCGGCAGGACCCGGACATGCCGGCGCACGGTCTAGGCGAGCTTTATAGGCACGGGTGAAATGCATCCGATAAATATTAAAAGCGCAATGAATCCGAGGAGTTTCCTCCCCGTGTCGAGCTCTCCCTCGTCGTGTATGGTGGGGGGGTGCTTCGTCCCCATGAACGTGAGCAGGACGGCCCACAGTATCCAGCCGGGCCAGCCCTCGAATTCGGGCAGGCGGCCCAAAAACTCGCCCGCGCCGCTCCCGGTGAGCCTCTGGGAAAGCAGGAACAGGGGCTCCGTCCCTATGCCGAATATTATCAGGAGTGCAATCATGACGACGGAGACGATCCTGTGGGCCTTCTTCGAAAAAAGGGAATACACGATATGCCCCCCGTCGAGCTGACCCGAGGGTATGAGGTTAAGCGCGGTTACGAAAAGCCCGACCCAGCCGGCGAATGCGACCGGGTGGAGGAAGAGGTCCTTCCCTTCGGGTATCTTCCCGATGAACATCCCCGTGAAGAACGTGAATATGAGGGGCGACCCGAGCGTGAGCCCCTGCTCCCCGGCACTGCCGGCGATGTCCACTATAGTCGAGAGCTTGATGCCTATGATGAGGACCGGGATGCTGGCTATTATGCCCGCGAGCGGGCCCGCTATTCCTATATCGAACAGGGCTTTCCGGGTCGAGATCGGGGACTTGATCTTTATGAACGCGCCGAACGTGCCTATGGGCGAGATTATGGGCGGCGCGGGGATAAAGTACGGGGGCGTTATATCGACCCCGTATTTCCTTCCGTAAAAATAATGCCCCATTTCGTGCGAGCCGAGTATGAACAAGAGAGCGCCCGAGAACGCGAGCGCGCTCAGGACGGTGCCGCCGAACGAAAGCCCCGTCGCGAACGTGGTGAATACGGTGAGTACGAAGAGTACTATGTGTATCTTTCCGACTTTCATTTAGGGTGTAAAAAATACCTTAGTAAACGGAAATTGAAAGCGGCAATGCCGGAGAGCCGATTTATTCGAATTCGATGAGCGCCGGGTCAACTGTCTCGAGGGCCTCGATCAGGTACCTCTCGATGTCCGACTTTTTCTTTATGTTCAGGATGTCGCGCCTCACTGTGCCGAGCATGTATTTATCGAGCTTCTTGCAGAGGTACCTGATATAGGGGACGTGCGACGGCGAAATGCTCAGCTGCCTGTACCCGAGGGCTATGAGGCTGAGCGCCCCCGAGGGGGTCCCGGCGAGCTCGCCGCACACCGATACGTCCATGCCCGAATGCCTGGTCTTGTAGTATATGTCGTCGAGGACGCGCAGCACCGCGGGGTGGAAGCCCGAGTAAAGGTGCCCCACCACGTTAGAGTTCCTGTCGACGGCGAGTATGTACTGAATGAGGTCGTTCGTGCCTACGGAAATGAAATCGATCATGTCCTTGTAGTCGTCGAGCTGGTATAGGATCGCGGGGACTTCGAGCATTATTCCGAGCGGCGGTATTTGCTTCGGGGACAGTCCCGTTTCGGCGGCCATCTGCTCTATTATCTCTTTCGCCGTCTCCACCTCCCAGAGGTTCGTTATCATCGGGAGGAGTATCCTGAAGCGGTATCCCTTCTTCAGCGTGAGCAGTATCGACCGTATCTGGTTCTTGAAGAGGTCCAGGTACTCCATGGAGAACCTTATCGCCCGGAGCCCGAGAAGCGGGTTGTCCTCCTTCGGGAACTCGAAGTAGGGAAGGAGCTTGTCGGCCCCTATGTCGAGCGTGCGGACGGTGACGTACCCTTCGAACTCCCTCGCGATGTCGGTGTAAATCTTCACCTGCTCCTTTATCCCGGGCCACTTGGTGTACTGGGTGAATGCGAATTCCGTGCGGAAGAGGCCTACGTCGTTTATGCCGTAATGCTTGGCGAGCTCTACGTCTATAGGGAAACCTATATTTGCCGTTATCTTCACGCCGAGCCCGTTGTGGTCGATACTCTCTTTCCCGGCCTCTTCTATTACCTCCCTCACCTTCATGAGCTTGATGTACGTGTTCTGGTACTCGGCGATGAGGCTCTCGTCGGGGTTGGAGAATATAAACCCGGTCTTGCCGTCGACTATTACCTTCTCCCCCGATTTCAGCATGCTGCATATGTTGTCTATTCCCACAACGGCGGGTATGCCGAGCGACTTCGCGATAATGACGGCGTGGGAGGTCTCGCCCCCCCTCTCTATCACGACCGCGGACACCTTGTTCCTGAAGAGCATCGATATGAAGGAAGGCCCGATTTCGTATGCGACGAGGACTGAGCCCTCGCGGGGCTCTGCGGCGACGCTCCTGCCCTTCTTCAGCTTGACGAGGTCCTGCAGTATCCTCTCGCCTATGTCGCGGAAGTCCTGCGCCTTTTCCCTGAGGTATTTATCGCTCAGCTCTTCGAACTGCTGCGCAATAGATTCGATGCCTTCGATGACCGCGAGCTCGGCGGGGATGTTCTTTTCCTTGAGCTTCTGCGATATGGTGTTCCTGAGCGTGGACCCTTCGAGAATCATGAGGTGGGCCCTGAATATGTCGATTTCGGCCTTGGACAGGAGGGCCTCGGAATCGAGCGTCTTGATGAGGTCGCGGAGGTCTTCCTCCACTTCCCTGAGCGCCGTTTTAAGCCTCCCTTTTTCTACCTTGGGGCTCGAAGGCCTGAGCTTGTCGGAGCTTATCTGCTGAAATAAACCCCTGAATATGAATACGTTGCCTATGGCGACGCCGGTCGAGACCCCCTTTCCCTGATACGTCCTCGTCTCGTGCTTGACGATCGAAGGTGTCTTCAGGCGCTCGAGCCTGTCGGCTACTTCGAGGAGCCCTGCCAGCCTCGAAGCGATTATCTGAAATAGCGTCTCCTCCGCCGGGTTGATTAGCCTCTTGTCCCTGGTCTGGCCGACGAGCACGCCGATGCACCTGTTCTGGAGGATTATCGGGACGCCTATGTAGCTCTCGTATTCCTCTTCCCCGATCTCGGGAAAATACCTGTACTTCGGGTGCTCGGACGCGGGCATTACGGTGAGCGCCCTCGAGCTCTCGAACACGAGCCCCGTAAGACCCTCGTCGGGGCTGAGCGTGATCGGTGTTCTGAGCGGGTCGACGTGAAGCCCCTTCGTGGAGCGGAGCCTGAGCAGGTTCTTATCCTTGTCCCACAGGTAGACCGAGACCACGTCGAAGTGGAGCGAGCCCGCAATCTTGTTCACCACCTTTTTCAGAATGGTGTTGAGGCCCGTGGATTTATTTACCAGGTCGCTTATTTCCTGGACTATCCTCAGGTGAAAATCGGCTCTGTCTACTGTTTTCTTGGTAATCATGAATTATTCCCGGCCCGGACATTAAAATACCCGAACAGGGCGTTTTCTACTGGGCATACGGCCTGTTCCGAGTATATTTTACACCGGACCATGCGTTTTCAGCACGATACCGGAAGCGCCCGACACAAGCATCTCCGGTTCGGACGCATTATTTTTCTTAATAAATACACCGGGCGGGATTTTTTGGTATATTTATCGCCTGATTTATAATACTCGTTAAAAACCCGGATGCATAATTCCCGAATAAAAATATAATTCCGATAACGAACGGGTCAATAAGAAAACGGGATCGTGACGAAAATAGAATGACGGTCCCGGGTCAAAGGACGAAAGGAATATCAGAATGGAAACGCGTAATAAGGGAAAGAGAATAATAAGGGCGGCGATTATCGGGTCGGGACCGGCGGGGTTCTATACGGCCGAGCACCTTCTCAAGCAGACGGACATCGAATTCGAGGCGGATATGTTCGACAGGCTCCCGACCCCTCACGGGCTTGTGAGATCGGGCGTGGCTCCCGACCATCAGAAGATAAAGTCGGTTACGAAGGTGTACGACAAGATCGCTTCAGACCCGAGGTTCAGGTTTTTCGGACTCGTGGAATTCGGCAAGCACATTACGCTCGAGGACTTGAAGAGGCACTACCACGTCATCATTTTCGCCACGGGCGCTCAAACAGACAGGAAGCTCGGAATCCCCGGCGAAGACCTCAAGGGTAACCACACGGCTACCGAGTTCGTCGCCTGGTACAACGGGCACCCCGATTACAGGCATCTGAAGTTCGACCTGTCCGGGGAAAAGGCCGCCGTCATAGGGGTGGGCAACGTCGCGATCGACGTCGCGAGGATACTCTGCCGCACCGTCGGCGAGCTCCGGGAAACCGACATCGCCGACTACGCCCTCGAGGCGCTCGGGAGAGTCCCGCATCCGTGACGTGTACCTCCTCGGGAGGAGGGGCCCGCTCCAGGCCGCGTTCACCAATCCGGAAGTCAGGGAGCTCGGGAAGCTCACCGGGGCGCATCCGGTGACGCTCCCCCACGAAGTCGCGCACGACGAGTTTATAAACGAAGCGGTAGAGACGAATAAGGACCAGACGGCGATCAACAAGATCGAGATACTGAGGTCGTATTCGGACCCGAAGCACCATACGAAGAATAAAAGGCTCCACATCAGGTTCCTCGTTTCCCCGGTCGAGATCATAGGGGACGCCGGGGGCCATGTAGCCGCACTGAAGCTCGCCAAAAACGAGCTCTTCAGGGCAGAAGACGGAAGCGTCCGCTCCCGTCCCACCGGAGAGTTCGAGGAGCTCGAAGCGGACATCGTGTTCAGGTCCATAGGGTATCAGGGGGTACCGCTGCCGGGCGTACCGTTCCACGAGAAATGGGGGGTGATCGAGAACGAGAAAGGGCGTGTCACGGACCCGGGGACGGGCGGACACATGACGGGCCTCTACGTGACGGGCTGGATAAAGAGGGGGCCTACGGGCGTTATCGGGACGAACAAGCAGGACGCGGGCGAGACGGTCGGGTGCATAATCGAGGACGTGAGGAGCGGCGCAGTGATCGAGCCGCCCGACCCGGACCCGGAAAGCGTGCTCGGGCACGTATCCGGCGCGCAGCCGGACTATGTGACTTACGAGGACTGGCTCGGGATCGATCACATCGAGATCGAGAGGGGGAAGGCCTCGGGGAGACCCAGGGTAAAGTTTACGAGCGTGGAAGAGATTCTGGAAGCGTTAAAATCCAGGAAAAAGGCCGCGAAAATCCCGGATCAGACCTGAGATTGCGCATAACGCATAGCTTTAGATATAAATGCTATCAGACTGTAGCCAATGACAATATTTTTCTTAATGGGTCGACTTTTCTCACGCGGAGCCTGATTCTGGCGCCCTCCTCCGGGACCCTCTCCGAACCGAGGCTGACCGGGGTTTCAAAGAGGTAGTCGGGCAGGTACGCGCTTGCCCTGGTGTCGGTTACCGAGCTTATGACCCCCTCGATCTCTCCCCCTTCGAGGGACCTGAGGTGCTTATAGAGCCAGTATCTCTCCCTCTGCCTCTCTATGGTTTTCTTGTCGCGAATGCCGACTTCTATTCGTGGATAGAGGTTCTCGATCTCCTCCTCCGAGTAAGCGGCCTCCCCGTAGAGGAGCTCCGACACTATCTGCCTCTGCATGATAATGTCGGGATACCTCCTGATGGGGGAGGTGACCTGCGTGTAGACGTCGATGCCGAGGGACATGTGCGGCTCGGGACTGAGCCCCACCCTGGGGGCCCTCAGGAACTTCACCACGCGCACGGGGTAAAGGGGGGAGGTCTCGTCGAGCGTCCTCACGTCGTCGGGCACGGGCTCGGGCTGCGAGCGGTAGATGCACGGGATCTTGTTCTCCTTCAGGAACCTGCCCGACATCCTGTTCATGAGTATCATCATCTCGGCCACGACCACGTGGGCTACGGAGTTCATGTAGTTCTTCTCTACCTTGATCCGCCCTTCGCCGTTTATCCGGATTTTAAGCTGCGGGAGCTGGACTATGAGGGCGCCCGCTTCGAGTCTCTTTTTCCTGAGACCGAGCGCTATCTCCCTCATCCTGATACCGCCGGGGTCATTTTGAAAGAACTCGCTGCCCCCGGCGTAGCTCATGTTCTTCCTGACCCTGACAATGGAGTTCGTGAACCTCTGGTTTTTCAGGTTGTTATCTCCGTCGAACGTTACGAAGAGCGTGAGGGAGAGACGCTCCGTCCCTTCTACAAGGCTGAGCCTCTCCTTTACGAGCCTGAGCGGGAACATGTGTATGCGCTTTTCAGGGAGGTATATTGTCTCCCCGCGCCGCCCGGCCTCCTCGTCGGCGTCGCTCCATTTGGGCACGAGCGCGGCGACGTTCGATATATGTATACCCACCTCCGTGCCGTCGGCTGTCTCCCTTATCGATAAGGCGTCGTCTATGTCTTCAGTGTTTTCGTCGTCTATCGAGAATATATCGAGCCCCGTTAAATCCTCGAAGCCTTCTCCGGGGAGACCCTCGCCGATCAGCTTGTCGGATTCAATTTCCACGCCTTCGGGGAAGTCGTCCCTTATCGAGAACCTTTTCAATATGGGGTCTTCGTCTTCCCGCCACACCCCGGCTTTTATCAGGAACTCGAGCGCGCCTTCGACGTCCCTTATGCCTATCTCCGACAAGAACGATTTGGCTTCCGGAGACCGGCTGAATTTATCGAGATAGGTTATGTACCCCCTGAGAAGGTCAACGTAGCCTGAAACCTCATTCGAGGCTCCGTTCGCCGGGGCGTTCCCCAGGAGCACCCCTTTGGCCCAGTAAAGGGCCTTCTCAAGCTCCTCCTTCTTTCTTTCCTCGGTTTCCTTCTTTTTGATTATTTCCCCGGCCTCTTCCCCTGTCCTCGGCGTATAGCCCTCCTCGCCCCTCCTGAAATAAATATCGTCCTTGTCCACGGCCCAGAAGAGGGCGAGCCTCTCCCTGTCGGAGACGCCTCTTTCCCCGAAATAGAGCGACAGCAGCTCGTCGAACGGCACCTCGTCCCCGCTGCCTTCGTAGCACTGCCATATCGTCACGAGGTCTATACCCTGTTTCTCTTGGTCGAGGTCTCTCCTCAGATCCCTCAGCTTCAATTTTTTCTCTGAAGCGGTGAATTCGCCTTCAATCCTGATGCCGCTTATGAAAGCGACCTTGTCCGGGTCTATGTCCGCCTCCCTGCCCTCCTCCGAGAACAGGGTCAGCTTATCCCCGAGCGCGCGGATGAAGATGCCGAGCGACGGCTCCTTCCGTTTTCTGAACAGTACGACTTCGCCGGGCGACGGGAATCTCGTTTGAGTCATGGAGCTAGTATTCTAATTGAGCGGGCGGGTTTTACAAAAAATCAGGGAAAATTCAGTGATTAGAGGTCGTTTAGGATTAAAGGCGGCTTCCGGAAAAGCGATTCAGCGGCTTTCCCTGTACTTCCGGAGCTCCTTGAGAAGCCAGTCACCGGTATTTTCGGGTTCCGCGCCGGGGCATATAATGAGATAGTACCTGCCGCTTATCATGCTCTTCGTGGCGGCGTATTCGATGAACGTCTCCGTCGATGTGATCTCGTCCCGGAAGTGCTCGTATTTCCTTTCGATATGCTCGTACGCCTTTTGACCGTCATAGAGCTTCCCGTTCCTTTCGAATTTGCAGGCTGAAGTCTTCACGAGCCCGAGCAGGTATTCGACTTCGGGTTTCTCGGCGGGGGGGACGTCGGCGTAGGAGCATACAGCCGCCGAATGATAGATGCAATCAGCGCAAACAGGAGTGTCCGTATCACCTTAATAGATTACCTGCATTTATATCGGCATTGTGCGCCTGATGGCCGGATAGACCCGGTAACATAAGTAAAAGAACCGACCATTACCCTTCACCTGCCTGGCTCATTAGCCTCAATCGCATTTATCTCGTTATATTGCATTTTCGGTCCCTTCCCTCCGGTCAAAAAGTTGTAGATCGCTTCTGCCCCCAAGACGTTGCCGTAGAAATTCCAGTGCTCGCCCTCGGCATAATAAGTTTCCTGACCGGTATTTTTGAAACTGGGCGAGAGGTCATGGTTAACGATACCGAGTTTCTCGCACATGCCGATTAATTCCTGCTGGTACGGCCGGTAACCCGGTAGTTTGTCAATTTCATCATACGAAGGAATAAAAATAGCGACCAATTCGGCCTTACTCGCTTCGACGGTCCTTTTGAGTTCTTCGAGAATTTTATATGTCAACCTCGGGTCATACTCCGTCGGCCGAAACGGCCCGGATTTCTCTTCGGATGTTGCATCCCGTTCGGAAACGTGCGTAACGGTCATATAAAGCCTTAAGAAAACGGGATTTTAATAGTACTCTTCTTATTCGGGTTTTCAAGGAAATCTTACTTTCGGGCTGGATCAGTTTCGGTTTCTGTTGTTCCCAATCGTCGGCTTTGAATTGGGACCGGAATTCCCGTAAGAACAACCGCTCATCCCGCATCAACGATTTCGAATTTCCGGTGAACGTTTAAACGCCCCGCATTGGAGAACTCGTACTGCATTTCCCTTCACGCTCGACATATGGTACCACTTCCGATAGGAAGGGTCTATCAGAAGAGATGGAACAAAGCTGCTGTCCGCCTGTTCCTTCATAAATGCGGCAATAAATATCGCATAACCGTAATATAAGATAGCGGGTAATACGCTTGCTGCCATGATGATTACCTGTCTTTTATCCTCCCTTTTCGTGATTTCCCGCAGGTCCTGTTGCGATATATCCGCGAATATGGGGAACGCACAGTGGCTTCACCAATATGGCAATGCCGGAACGTAGCAAATACCTGCAAGATTAAAAATATCGTATTCCTTCAGCCTGTCTCTCAGCAGGTTGACGAACATTTTTTCAGTCGGAATTCCATAACCCCACGGGAAGGAGCCTCCCAGGAATACTATCGCAGGTTTGTTGTTCGATTTATCATGCTCGATATCTCTGAACCCCGAACTGTTATTCTCAAAATAAAACTCGTTGATGTCTCCATGGATCAGACCTTTGTTTCCGGGTATTCCGACCCAGCCGAAATACGGGTCGTATCTATCGAAATCTATGTCGCTTTTTCTGATAGAGTTCTTGTAGCTTTTGTAGATATGAACTATTTGATAACCCGCTTCTATAATGACAAGGGGTATAAAGATAGTAACAAAGATTAGTGTCGATCTCTTAAATCCGGAGCGGCGGGCTGCATGAGTAATCATTACATATCATGATAATATCTCTGTCAATATAGATCAATATCTATAAATATCTATCGATATTGCCGCGTAAACATGATATGTGGGGTTCTAAATGCTTATATCGGCGTCATGCGGGGAGGGAACCGGAACGTCCCGCTCTTTAATGCCTCATCGCGGCCGTATATTTCATTTATTTGACTTTCTGAGGTCGTAAATAGCATAATCGGGGGTTTGCGCTACGACGGCGTAGCCCGAGTTCAGGGCGTCCTTAAGATCAGTCTGCTGGTCGAAATCTTCCATACTGGTTATAATGAAGTAATCCGGGGACCTCTCGGATATTATCTCGTCCAGCAGCTCCTTTCCTCTCTTGTAGTTTTGTCCGGCGCTATCGCCGAAGTTCAGATCATACGTCACCGGCCACTGGGCTTCTTCGAGCGCCGCTACCTTGCCGTGGTACATGAGGCCGTTCCCGTAATTTTTATCGAGCGTCAGGACATTTGTGCTGTGGTCCACCTTGTCTCCTATCTCTTCGTATATCCCGGCCTGTCTGTCGTATCCCGCGTCTTTTAGAGATAGCCCCGACTCTCCGAGGGCAAAGAGGATAGAAAATATGAAAAGGAGCCAGACCGCCAGCCGCCACAACACTTTCTCTCGTGACAGGCCGCTCAATAAGACAGAAGCCGCCTGGCCGAGCGAGAGGGCCACTATGGGTATAAGGATCATCTGATAATAATCGTGCGTATGAATGTGGAACGTAAAGTACAGACCGTGAACGAAGTATCCCGCCCACAGGCCGACGAGAAAGAATCTCTTCTTGTCCGAGCTCAGGAGGCATATGCCTATCAGGGAAATCGCAATAGGCCATATTCCTACCACCCTGGTAGCCATCTTGAACCAGCCCTTCCAGAAGAACGGTTCCTTCAGAATCTCCGGCATGAAAGTGAAACCCGCCTGATGCTTTAACATTCCGGAGGAGTATATGCCATATCCGTAGTATAAGAGGGTTGGGATGACGCATGCCGCCGCGAATATATAGAGATCGGGTCTGAAGAAAATTTTTCGCAGGTCCCTTTCCGGAACCCTCGTCATAAAGAATGCGCCTAGTATCGGGAAAAGGCATACCGGTTTTACCAGTACGGCTATCGCCGAAAGGACGCACGCTGCCACAAGCCAGTTTCTCGAAGGGCGGACGTAATAGTTGTAGACGGCGTATATCGAGGCCGTGAACATCATTATCATCAGCGGGTCGGGCTGAAAGCTCCGGCTCGCCCTGACTCCGTATGGGAGGAAAAGGAAGAACGCCGCGGACACAATAGCGCCGTCCGGCGAAACGAGGTCCCTCGCGAGCAGGTATATGAGCGCGCCCGCGGCGAGCCAGAACAATATGCTCATGGAGCGCGGTATTATAAAACTCTCACCGCCGAATATTCGGTAGAGAAAGGATGCGACCAGTTCCGTGATCGGCGGCTCGAGAAGGGCGGGTTTGGCCGCGAGCGCTATGGCTTTATCCATGTCCCCTACCGAGCTCGAGGACGCGTCGTAGAACGCCCTCGCAAGCAGGTAAGACCTGTACTGACGGGTCGGGTGGAAATCGAGCGGCGGGCCGTCGATATTATATGCGCGGACCGAGAGGGCGGCCGCGAATATGATGAACAGCAGGAGCCACCTGAAAAGGCCGCTTTCTGGAAAGAATGAGGATCCGGCTTCCGGCTGTGTGTTGATACCTGTCCCTCTTTGATCGGGTATAGGGGCTTGTATGCCGAGCTATGAAACCCCGTAATTATACAGCTCACTATGAATATATTATGAAAAAGCGATGAATTCTACCCGGTAGTATCAGGACGCGGACAGGGAGGACTTATACTCCATCGCCACCTTGATGAAGTCCCTGAAGAGGGGGTGCGGGTTCCTGGGTGTGGATTTGAACTCGGGATGGAACTGGCAGCCCACGAACCAGGGGTGGTTACGGAGCTCTATCATCTCGACGAGGTTCCCGTCGGGGGAGAGCCCGCTCAGGACGAGCCCGTGTTCGTTGAGCGTATTGCGGTAGAGGTTGTTTACCTCGTATCTGTGCCTGTGCCTCTCGGATATCTTTTCAGACCCATAGGCGGCCATGGCGAGAGTGTCTTTCCTGAGGATGCAAGGGTAAGCGCCTAACCTCATAGTGCCGCCCAAGTCGCTCACGCTCCTCTGTTCTTCCATAAGGTCTATTACCGGGTCGGCCACGTCGTCTCCGCACTCGCGCGAATTGGCCCTCTCGATGCCGCACACATTCCTCGCGAACTCGACGACGGCCATCTGCATGCCGAGGCATATTCCGAAAAATGGTAATTTCCTTTCCCTCGCGTACCGGACGGCCTGAATCTTCCCCTCGAATCCCCTTTTTCCGAACCCCCCGGGGACGAGCACCCCGTGAACGTCCCGGAGCAGGGATTCGACTCCTTCCGATTCTATGTCCTCGGAATCCACGTACTTTATCTCGACGCGGGAATCGTTGGCCATGCCCCCGTGCGACAGGGCCTCGTGGAGGCTCTTGTAGGAGTCCTTCAGGCTTATGTACTTGCCGACGACGCCTATGGTTACGTCATGTTTCGGATTTACGAACCTGTGAGCTATATCCTCCCACACGGATATATCGGGCTTCCTCGTCCACATTTTGAGGTAATCGACGATAATCTGGTCGAGCTTTTCCTGATGGAATATCAGCGGGACTTCATATATCGAGCCCACGTCTTTCGCCGTGATAACCGCCTCGAATTTTATATTGCAGAAGAGGGCTATTTTTTCCCTTATGTCCCGCGGGAGCAGCCTGTCCGTCCTGCAGAGCAGTATGTCGGGCTGGATTCCTATCTGGAGGAGGTCCTTCACGCTGTGCTGTGTGGGCTTGGACTTAAGCTCGCCCGCGGCCGCCAGGTAAGGCACGTAGGTCAGGTGGACGAAGAGGGTGTTCTCGCGCCCGAGGTCGGTCCGGAGCTGCCTTACGGCCTCCAGGAACGGGAGGCTCTCGATGTCACCCACCGTGCCCCCGATCTCGACTATGACGACGTCGTTGTCCCCGGCGACGTCGAGCACGCGCGCTTTAATCTCGTCCGTTATGTGAGGGATCACCTGCACCGTCTTCCCCAGATACTTCCCCTCCCTCTCCTTCGTGATTACGGAGTAGTAGACCCTGCCCGTCGTGAAATTATTTTTCTTCGTCAGATTGCAGTTAGTGAAACGCTGGTAATGCCCGAGGTCGAGGTCCGTCTCGGCGCCGTCGTCGGTCACGTACACCTCCCCGTGCTGAAACGGGTTCATGGTCCCGGGGTCGACGTTTATGTAGGGGTCGAGCTTCTGGAGCGATACCTGGAGCCCCCTGCTCTCGAGGAGCGCACCTACGGATGCGGCGGCGAGTCCCTTCCCCAGGGACGACATAACACCACCTGTCACAAATATGAATTTTGTCTTCAATTAATACTGACCTCAGAGAGCTGTATTGAATAATTTAAGGCGGGACCGTCTAGGTCTTTATTAATATATTCAAAAGCGGGAAATCTTGCAAGACCGGGGGTCAGAAAATTTTTCCTGTCCTAAACGGCTCACAGGAAGAAGAATCCGCCCTGTCGGGACCCGGGCAATATCACATTCCCCTTAAAAGTTTTGCGAGAGACTCGCAGGCGCGGGCCCTGTGACTTATCTTGTTTTTCAATCCGGGCGCTATCTCAGCCATGGTCTTATCATATTCGGGCAGGAAGAATACAGGGTCGTAACCGAATCCGCCTTCCCCCCGGGGCTCTGTCAGTATGACCCCTTCGCAGCTCCCCTCCGCGGTTATCTCCCTCCCCTCCGGCGTAACGAGCGCGAGAAAGCATACGAACCTCGCTTTCCTGTTCCCTGTGCCCCGAAGCTCAGCGAGCAGTTTATTGATATTGTCCCTGTCGGTCGCGCCCTCCCCCGCGTACCTCGCCGAATAGACTCCCGGCCCGCCGTCAAGCGCCTCGACCTCCAGCCCGGAATCGTCTGCGAGTGCGGGCAGGCCTGAATAAGAGGCTATGGCCCTCGCCTTTTTGAGGGCGTTCTCCCGGAACGTTTCGCCGTCCTCTATGACCCCGGGCGGCGATTCGAGGTCGTTCAGGGATACGATGTTCCCGAATACGCCCTTGAAGAGCCCCTTAAACTCCCTCAGCTTCCCCTTATTGCCCGTAGCGAGCACTATCTTTTCTATCATGGTTAAACTTTTCTGAATTTCATTCGGAGAGTATTTCTTTCTGCCTGCCGATAAGCTCGGTTATGCCCTTCTCCGCCATCATTATGAGGGAATTGAGCTCGTTCTTCGAGAACGGCTTCCCTTCGGCGGTCCCCTGCACCTCGACGAGAAGCCCCGAGCCCGTCATAGCGACGTTCATATCGACCTCGGCCTTCGAGTCTTCCTCGTAGTCGAGGTCGAGCGCGAGCCTGCCCCCGACGATTCCGACGCTTACGGCGGCGATGAATTCGACGATTGGATTATCATCTATTACACCATCCCTGATGAGGTTGAGCACCGCGTCCGAAAGGGCGACGAAAGCCCCGGTGATGGCCGCGGTCCTCGTCCCGCCGTCGGCCTGGAGCACGTCGCAGTCTATCGTTATAGATCTCTCGCCCAGCTTGTCGAGGTCTATAACGGACCTGAGCGCCCTGCCTATTATCCTCTGTATCTCGTGGGACCTGCCCCCTATCCTCCCCCTTACGCTGTCCCTCGTTATCCTTTCCTTAGTCGAGCGCGGGAGCATGGAATACTCCGCTGTAACCCATCCCTTGCCCGTATCCTTGAGGAAGGGCGGGACCTTCTCCTCGAAGGTCGCCGTGCACAGCACTTTCGTCTCCCCCGTTTCTATCAGCGCCGACCCCTCAGCGTATTTCATGATTCCCCTCGTTATCTTAACCGGCCTCAGCTGGTCCCAGTTTCTTCCGTCATCTCGCACGTTCATCTCCCTCGCTGTCGCATTCTTCACATAAAAATTAAAACTCACGAAATATTAACATATGACGATGTTCCGCCGTTAGTGACTAAACAAAAAAGCGAGACCGGCGTCTCTCTTAATTTATGCGACGGTTATTTACTTTAATTTGGCGGTTTGTTTCCTTCGATCATATACCATATATCCGGCTTTCTCAAAGAGAAGCAAATGATAATTCTACCTCCTTTCCTTCCGGAAATTAAAAGTATTAAAAAAGTGAAATTGACATTTACAGAGTTTCTGAAAATAACCGGCAGTGTACGGTTTCAAACACATCATACTGTCTAAAATTAAACTAATCTCGAGATTTTCTTTTTTACATTCCAATCCGATATGAGAGTAACCGGCATCATCATTGGCGATATTGCGGATTCGTTGTCGTTGGCACGGTGCTTGCCATTGATAACCGCAAAATCCCTGAACAGAAGAGGTGCACCTAATGAATCGAAGAACCGTCCCGGATATTATATGCGTTCTGCTTATCACTCTGCTCGTTGTTATTCCTCTTTCTACTGAAGAAGCTTTATCTTATCATCGTTCAAATCCGCGTAGGCCCCCAAGTGGTTCAAATCCTAGTCCGACACCCGCACCGACTCCATCGCCAACACCGTCACCAACACCGTCGCCTGCTCCCGTACCGACACCTGTACCGACGCCTGCACCGGGTGCTATAAAAGCCGGGGATAAAATTGTAGCAGCCGGTCAATCCATACAATCAGCTATTAATGCCTCTTCAAGCGGTCAAACCGTTTGGGTCAAATCCGGGACATGGGTTTTAAACTCCCAGCTTAAAATGAAATTTGGAGTCAATGTTAAAGCCTATCCGGGAATGGAGGCGTACGATTGGGAGACTGACACCATTAATCCAACTCACCCATATATCATTCCGGGTACTTGTCAATCTTTGTGGCATAAGATGGGGACTAAATCAGGGAAATAATGAGTTCTCGGGGTTTGAAGTTGCAGGCGGGTATTCCGGTATAGATATCCATGCTGATAACGTTATTGTAACTAACAACTGGATTCACGATACGAATTATACGAGTATATTCATAGCAAGCTCGAGTAATATTTTAGTCGAGCATAATAAGACAGAGCGTGACGGACAGTACTGCTATGGATGGCCTAATCCTGTTGACGGCTCAAAGATCAGTCCGCGCCACTGTCATTCCGTTTATTTGAGCAACATCCCCGGTTACTGCGGCATGTCAAATGTTACCGTTAGAGAAAATTACCTGTCGGATTCAGGGGGTAGTGCAGTGAGTTTTAACGGTGATGTATGTGCCAAAGCCGGCGACGAACCTATATCCAATACCTTGGTCGAACTCAATAAGATAGTAGATGTGAATGTAGGACCTGCTCTTTGGCATGGCACTACAGGTACTGTAATAAGGGACAATACTATCACAATACGAAACCCGTATACGCCGCCTGGCTCTACTAATGATTTGTCTATTAGCATGAAGTGCGGGATAGTGGCCTGGGATGAAAAACCGGCTCAGTCGGGTAATACTTTTGACCTTAGGTCTGGTTATAAACAGTCTTGTCAATATTAGTTATCGTTTATCGGAGTCAATATAATCTTTGGATTGGCTGCCTGACGTTCCGGTACATATGCGGAACGTCAGGCACCGATCCCCTGTAGTCAGGCTGCGTTTAAGTTGAAAGCATGATTCCTGTAATATTTCTCTCCTGCATGAATCGGCGTTCGGTACCCATGAGCTGAATGAAGGTCGCTCCCGTTTGAATAATCAGCCCATTTATTCAGCTCATGGTCTTTGTTTTAGAATCCCCATCTCCTTCGCTTCAGTATAAACGCATCAAGGTGCTGACAATACTGAAATGCCTTCTTTCATTCCGGTGAACTTATCGGTTCTTAAGGGTAAGACTCTGGAAAGGAGGGGATTAAAACGGTCGCGGCAAGATGCCGCTCCTGTAAAAGGGAGAAAGATAAGCAGAAATGGTTCTGTAGTATTTAGAACGTGTTTGTTATAATGTGCTGAAACTCGACGCTCAATTGTAACCGCAGGGGATTAGTGATGATGCCGACACGAGCAGTTATAGAGAAGACCGACATACATCCGTTGATGCCCCTTTACCTCGTCATATTCATCGGGTTCATCGGATACTCGATGATGGTCACGCTGTTCGTGCCGATGCTGATGTACGACCACGCGTTCTTCGGCGGCGAGGTCACGAGGGCCGCTAAAACCACGGTCATCGGCGTGCTCCTCGCCCTCTATCCGCTCGGGCAGTTCATAGGGTCGCCCGTGATCGGCGCCCTTTCCGACAGGTTCGGCAGGAAGAGGGTAATTACGGTCTCCCTCTTTTTCACGGCGATATTTTATTTGTTCATCTCGGTCTCTCTCGAGTTTCATTCCCTCTGGCTGCTGATGGTTTCCTGTTTCTTGTGCGGACTCTCGGAGTCGAACGTAGCCATAGCGCAGTGCTCGGTCGCCGACATATCCCTGCCCGAGGACAGGGGGCGTCTCTTCGCGTACATATACGCCGCCGAGAGCCTGGGCTATATAACGGGCCCCCTCCTGGGAGGGCTCTTCGCCGTCCATTACGGCTACGCCTCACCGTTCTGGATAGTCATGGGCCTGCTCGTCGTAACGTACGTATGGATAGTCGTCAGCTTTAAAGACCCGTTCGTACCTAAAACGGACGCGCCCATCGATTATTTCAAGACGTTCACGAATCTCCTGACCGTTTTCACGGACGCTCCGATAAGAAGGGTCTATCTCGTCAACTTCCTTCTCTACCTCTCTGCGTTCGGGTTCTGGCGCGTGATACAGATATACATGGTGGACGAGTGGGGCTTCGACGTCGGCAAGGTGACGTTTTACTATTCCTACCTGGCGATAGTCTCATTCATCGCGAATATATTTCTCTACGCTCCGTTAAGCAGGTGGTTCAGCCTCAAGACGTTCATTATATGGACGGCAATAGTCGGCGGGTCTTTCGTGGCGGCGGTGGTCATACCGAAATCCCACGTGTTCTACTGGTTCACGGCGGGTCCGGCGACTATATTCCTCGTCATGACGATGTCCGCGTGCAGCGCCTTCCTCTCGGGTCTCGTGGGCGGGGAGAGACAGGGGAGAGTGCTCGGGAATAACCTCGCTATACAGGTGGGGGCGGAATCCCTGAGCGCGCTCCTGGGAGGATTCCTGGCGGCGATGCTGATCCCTCTTCCGCTGCTGACCTACGGAATAGTCGCTGTCCTGGGCGGGCTCCTGCTTATTACTTATAAAGGAAAAAATATGAATTCAGGCAAGTTATGAGTTTAGCCCCTTGTGCCGTCCCTTATTAGTTGAGTCAAGCCGGGTCGCGTGATGCATCCCACCCCGTTTTGATGATAGATCCGGCCATTCAGCGGTATTGACATCGCTTTACGTACTCCAGTAGAGTTAATTGCAGGTACAATTTCAGTAAACAGGGGGGAATATGAGATATATTCTAATTTCATCGTTCTATCTTTTTATTTTTTCTGTATGCGCATCATTAATCAGCTCTAATCTGAACGCCGCGTTAGCCGGCGAAACGCTTGACGGCAGATCTTTTTCAGTCGAGCTCACCGAGGCGAATAAAAATGAAACGACCAGGGATGAGCTGATTTTTAAGGACGGGACCTTCTTCTCCACCGAATGCGAACAGTATGGCTTTACTCCGGCTCCGTATGAATCGAAGTCAAAAGCAGGCGAGGTATTGTTCAAATCCGCACTCACGAGCGGTAAAGAAGGAAAGACTGAATGGGAAGGCTCGGTTAAGGGTGACGAAATCTCGGGCACTATGTTTTGGTCGAAGGAAGGTCAGGACCCGATTATATATACCTATAAAGGCACTATAAAAAAATAGATCACTGATACGCTTTTTTCAGACCGGATATGCGGTAATAATCCTGTCCCCCGGGCAGGGGCGGAGTCCGTTAAACGCTTTCTCCTTCTTTCCCTTTTTCCGTCTCGCGGGCGGCCACGGCCGATCGGCACCGGCGGCTATTTTATCGGCGCTGGCCGTTTTACAGGTCATTTCCGGAATAAGACAAATTAAAACTTTTATTAATGAGGGGGAAATCGGGCACCACATTCCCCTTCCCTGCGTAACCCAATACTGTCCAATTTATAAACGAAGGATCGCGCACATCTACCCTGCTTACCTCTCCTGCCGCGTCCGTGGCAACAAAATAAACGATATCACCCCGCCATCCTTCCGCCGCCCCTACGCCGCAGCTGTTACTCCTCAATACCGTTTCATCACCGGCTATTAATTCATCATTCAAAGGAATACTCCGGAGCGCCTGCTCTATAATATTCATGGAAGAATGCACTTCTTTGACGCGACCGACCATCTTGCCCGCACATCCCCTTCTTCTTCCAGGGCGATCTCGAATTTTAATCTGTCGTATGCCGCATACGGATATTCTAACGCGCGTCGTGTGCGATCCCTATCGCCCTGCCAGTTACTCCGATGACTCCATGGTCGAGAGCTATCTCACGATCGAGCTTGCCCGTGCCGGAAAGGCGGTTCGAGAGGAAAAGCTGCTTTCCGCAATTCAATCACGTCGTTAAAATCCCCATGCACTTTTTTAAGGCCGTTTAATAACTCTTCACTCATCTCGCTCGTGATGTCCCGCGTTACTCCGCCGACCGTATTAATGCCTGGCGAAAGCGGTTTCCGGGCGAGGCGTTCGCGGCGTTGCGTCAACAATCGCGGAGGCGCGTGCTGCGTTGCTGCCGCCGAAAATTATAACCCACGTCCAGCATAATCAGACCGATATCATTCAGGTGGTTGGCAGCCTTCAGCTGGGATCGACAACTATCAAATACTTCACTGGCTTTCCGGAACTGTAATTACGGACAGGTTCTCCACGGCCTGACAAAATGCCCTCGGAGTGAGTGACCGGCGTCTGCAGAAACCCTTTTGAGATCTTCGACACTGTTCCCGCCATGGGCAGAACCTCGAAGAGTTTTTCCGTTTCCTTTGTGTTTATATCCCAGCTTTAAGCTCAAGCGATGCTGTTCTTCTCCGATGACGCTGAACCGGAAGTGCCCCGGTTCGATTATGCGGGCGTAAACGGCCCCACTAGGAATTCGTAAATTCCCTGCCTAGAGACCTCCGGAATTCATAGCTCGTGCGCCTCCGGCGGCCGGTCCCGCCAGTCAAAATATTTTCTCAGCGGAATCCCGTATCCGGCCAATTTTCGTGAAGAATGACCGGTAGCGGATGGGGGTCCTGGCTTTAAACGAAAATCTGCAATTTTGTTTTTCGTGAGAAGATTTGATGGCTTTGGTGGTGAAAATTTTGCAGTAGGGGCGAAGGGTATGCGGGGCGCGAGGAAAATATTCTCTCCCGGCGCGCCGAACACATAATAGATATCGACGCCCCAATCCACTTCTGTGGTCGGTGGTGGAAGCGGTGAACAGTAAAATAAACTGGTCTAGCAATCTCCGGCATTTCATCTACGGGAACATCATAGACAGCGACGTTGCCCTCTTCCTTATCTTAAAATTACCGGGAATATATTTATCTAAAATTTCTTTTTTTCATGGTATCAGTAGTATGATGAGCCCGACGGAATGAAAAAGCTCGTGATTATTAAAGAGCGGCCAGCGGCATGATGGGATGAATTGTATCCAATCCGCTCTCACCCTTGCCATGGGAGTATGGCTGTTTCCAAACGTGATCGAGACGACATGCCTCAAAAAACCGACGAATACCAGGGCCAGCACCAATAATGTAATAATCACCGTTGTCGGATGCGTCTTAATACCCGCCGACAAAATCGAAAATTCGGTTACAAATGTCCCGAACGGAGGAACGCCGGTGATTGCCAAAAATCCAATGAAAAACAGGACGCCGGTCACAGGCAGGACCGTCAGGACTCCCTTCACGTTTCTTATTTTTGTGGAGCCGTATTTCACTAATATATTCCCCGCCGATAAAAACAGGACCGATTTTGTCAGAGCGTGGTAGATCATATGGAGCAGGGCCGCGAATGCCGCCGCGCCTCCGAACCCGAACCCTAAAGCTATAACACCCATGTGCTCGATGCTGGAATACGCCAGCAGCCGTTTGTAGTTTTTTTGACTAAAAATAATCAAAGCGGCAACGGAGATCGAGATAACGCCGAAAAATACGAGCAGCTCCCTGGAAAAATGCGGACCAATCGCGACATCAACGACGGATTTGAACCGCAAAAGTGCGAGAAAAGCTACATCAAGCAATACGCCTGAAAGCAAGCTGCTGATCGGGGCCGGAGCTTTACTGTGCGCATCCGGCAGCCAGGTATGCATGGGAACCAAACCGACTTTTGTGCCGTATCCGATTAAAATAAAAATGAATGCCATCTTCGCTATAAAGGGATCGAGCGCGGAAGACATGGGACAGCATGTCCTGCCAGCTGATCGATCCCGGAAAGCCGGCATGTATCGATGGGTATTCGAGAAGAAAAGTGCCGAAAAATCCCAGCAATGAGTCCGACCGAGATTGATCATCGAATATTCCCAGGCCAGCTTCTATCGCCGATCGTTTGTTGTAGAAGCTGATCAGGAACGCTGTAGAGAGCAGTCGTCGCTTCAATCGCAATCCAGGTCAAAATGGGGCTCGTGGACATAACGGCGAAGAACATCGCCAGGAGAAATAAGTGCAGCAGAATAAAATATTGCCGTACCCTGCTGAACCCTATGATTCTTTTCGCCACCTCAAGTTTCAGATAGCCGGTCGAGTACCAGGACGCCATAGCGCCTACGACTGCGACCAGCATGATTATGACGGCCCCGAGAGCGTCGACGGAAAAATAGCCGTTTAAACGATATATGCCGCTATCCATGACCGAGGCGACCGTTACCAGTGTCGCTGTCAACTCCAGGAAAGAGGCGGAGACAGCGATAAAGCTCAATATCCGCATATCTTTCTTCACAAAAAAAGATGCGAGGGAGGCGACAAGCGGTATGATGATAATTAATAATAAAGCCAAAGAATCATTCCTCTTTTAAATGTTTTAGTTCGCTCACATTGAGCGAGCCGAAGTGCCGGTATATCATCGACGCAAAAACGGTCGCGATCACGACCCAGATAAAAATATCGAACAGGATGCCCACTTGCAGCCCGGCGGTTGTCTCAAGCCCGGCCACGTACGCGAATGAAACAATGGCATTTTCCAATGACAAAATACCGACCATCTGGGACAGGGCCCCTTTGCGGTTAATAATTAAAAATATCGATATGAGCACCATCGCTATGGCGAGCGATAAGGCGTTTTCCTTGTCCGGGGCAAGAATTGTCAATGGCCCGAAAAAATGCGAGTAGGAAAGGGCGGTCAATAACGCCAGGACGATCAGCGTCATAGGAGTATTCAAATAGGTGCTGACGGAAAATTGCAGCCGGTGTTTTTTAATGAGCCCGGAAAAGAAATACGGAACGATTATCACTTTGACCAAAAAAGTCGCGACAGCCACTACCACAAGCAATAACGATGCCTCTTTGAGGGATGAATAAAACAAGGCGATGGCAATGATCAAAGACTGTGCCGAATATAGAAATATTACCCCTGAATTTTTCTTGGCGATGTGCATAAAAACGACCGATGCAAACAGCATCGTCTCGAGAAAGAATAATATTTGCGGCGTAATAGGAATCATGGTTTAGATAGTCAAACTCATAGCAATAATGCTTAAAATAAACGATGTGAATAATAAATCCGGCAGTCTGAAAAACCGGAATTTGACGATAGTGGATTCCAGGACGGCAACGAATACGCTAAACGCCAGAATTTTTGCAAAAAACAATACCAAGGCAAGCGGAACATCCCCAAGACGCCCCGACGGCGACATCCCCCAGGGGAAGAAAAGATTTGCTCCCAATGCGAGGAAGATAAAGAACTTATTTGCCGACGCCCATTCGATAAGCGCCAGCTTCTTTCCCGAATATTCCAAAACCATCGCTTCGTGAATCATGGTAAGCTCAAGGTGGGTAGCCGGGTTATCGAAAGGGAAGCGCCCCGTTTCGGCAAGCATGGCGATTATAAACGCGGCGAGCGCGAGAATCATCGGGGCAAAAGCAAAAAAACGAAAACGAAGCGACGGCGCCCGAGATTGCAAAAAGATTCGTGGAATGAGCCGAGAACGCCGGGACGAGAATGGAAAACATCAAACCGCCCTCCGTTAAGGCGGCAACCGTCATTTCCCGGCTTGATCTAACCCCCCTGAAAGCGCTCCCCACATCCATGCCGGCCAGGGCGAGAAAGAAAGTTCCAAAAGCAATCAGATATATTACGACGAGCAGGTCGCCGAGTGAATTGAAAGAAAATATTGTAGTAAAAAGCGGAATGCTTGCACCTATAATCACTGTGGTTGAAAATATAATGTAGGGAGCGCATTTGAAAATCCAGGAAGCGTCCTCGCTTATCACCTCATCCTTATGGAATAACTTCCACAAGTCTCTGTACGGCTGAAATATACTCGCGCCGACTCTGTTTTGGAATCTCGCTTTTATTTTTCTGACGATGCCGATACACAGAGGCGACACGGCCGGCACGAGTGCTATTTGAATTGTCCAAATTACAATTGACATAGTATCCTACATACCCGAAGCGAAGAGCAGGGCAATGAGTATCGCCAATATGTACAGTATGTACATATTGATATTGCCGCTCTGGATTCTTTTCACATACTCGGAAGCTCTCAAGATCAGCATATGCACGGGCTGATAAAAATATCTGTTGTAAATATCCTGAATACCAAGCTCAACCGTGCTCGATTTTTGAAAATAGCGCATATCTTCATCCCGGTACTCAATGCTCGTTTGCTTAGTCGGCTTAGCGCCCCGCGGAAAATAGTAACGATAGAGTGGGAGAAGCCCGTACCGGTGATTTCCATTCTCGGGCCGAGAGTCGGTTCCGAATCCCAGGTGCGGCCGATCGTTGTTTTTCTGTTACGCGAGACGAGATACACGGCGAAAAAGGTCAATATTATGGTTACGATTAAACTTGCCAGACAGCTGCATCGAAATTGAAGCAAAGCCGCTTCGCAGTCCGACCGTATATATATTTGAAAAGAATGCCGGTTCGTAAGAATTAAAGGCGCTTAAACCGCTCACAACGCCTGATACCGCATTTGTGATGCTGCCGGCGGTAAATCCTATGATTATAGTGAGAACCGCGAGGACAGCCATGCCTATGCGAAGCGCAAAACCGGACTCACGGGCGTGCCGGACACTATCACTTCTTGGTCTCGCCAGGAATGTAACTCCGAACGCCTCACAAAACACATGGCCGCAAGCCCTCCCGTAAACGCAAGCGATCCCGCCGCCAGCATAAATACCCAGCGCACCGAGATATTCGATGCCATGATTCCGCTAAAAAGAGACTGAAACGTCATCCATTCGCTGAAAAAACCGTTCAAAGGAGGCAGTGCCGATATCGCCATCGAGCCGGCAAGAAAGAAAAGCGCGGTCTCCGGCATATATTTTATCAAGCCGCCGTATTCTTCCATATTCCTGGTATGGGTTTGGGAAATAACGGAACCGGCTCCCAGGAATAATAATGCTTTGAATATCGCATGATTGAGAGTATGAAAGAGTGCGGCTACCAGGCTAAGGACAGCCAGCGGCTTCATATCCAGCGACCAAAACACGAGCGAGCTGCCGAGTCCCAGCAGAATGATCCCGATATTCTCGATGCTGCTGTAAGCCAGAAGTCTTTTGATATCGTATTCGGTGAGGGCATACAAAACCCCTAACAGCGATGATATAGCGCCCAGTATTAAAATAACGATTCCCCACCAGAGCGGCGCGTCCGGCAGTATATCCATGAACATCCGGATAAACATATAGATGCCGGTCTTGATCATCACACCTGACATCAGGGCGGAAACATGAGACGGGGCGGCGGGGTGAGCGTTCGGCAGCCAGATGTGAAAAGGTATAATGCCCGCTTTGGTTCCAAACCCTACAAGCGCCAGAACGAAAACCGCATTGGCTACGAGCGGTGAGCTGTGTCCGATAGTTTCTTTTATTACGCCAAAGTCTAAAGACCCGGTAGAACGGTACAAGAGTAAAAAAGCCAGCATTATGAAGGCCGTTCCGACGTGGGTCATAATGAAATAAAGCGATCCCGCCTGCACGTTTTCTTTTTCCTTGTTTTCATAAATAACCAGGAAATACGAAGCAAGAGACATTATTTCCCAGACGACGAGAAAGAAAAGGGCATTGTGGGCGCTGACGACCATGACCATTCCGGCCAGGAAAATATTATAAAAAAAGCCGAGCGCGCCGATATTATATTGTTTGTAATAATGCTTTACATATCCCAGCGCATAAACGGAAGCCAATAAAGCGATGAGTGAAATAACGAAAATGAAAAAAGCGGATAATTTATCTACGCTGAAAGATAAAGACAAAAGAGGCAGAGTGGTGCCGATGTTGAAAGAAAATGTGGAGCCAAGGATCAGCACCGACAGAGAAAACAATAATCCAGCGCAGGATCCGAGAATCGCAAAAGAATTTCCCCACCAGTTTGCCAGGCGGTCATTTTTGCTCAAAACCAAAGCCCCGACCGCCCCTGCTATCCATAAGAGGAGTGACAGAAAAAATATATTTGATGAGTTAAGCGTGTTAAACATATTTATTGAGCGGCCTTAGCGCGGGAATCGAGCATTTCAAGGATTTGCAGCAAGCCGCAAAGTAACATTATCGGAGACGGCGGGTCTCCGGGAATTTGGTAATCCACGGGAATGACATTGTGCACTCCGTCTAAAACTCCGTAAGAACCCTTAAAAATGCCTCCGTCTATCGCGTCATCACCGACTGCCACGACAATTTTCGGGTCAGGAACTGCTTCGTATGTCCTTACCAGCGCTTCTTTCATGTTTCTGGTAACGGGGCCCGTGACCATCAGCATGTCCGCGTGCCTCGGGGAAGCCACAAAATGAATCCCGAATCTTTCGATGTCATAATAAGCGTTGCCGAGCGCGGTAAGCTCCTGCTCGCATGCGTTGGTCGATCCGGCATCGACGGCCCGGATGGCGAGCGAGCCGCGAAATGACCGCTGTACCCTGGCTTCCAGTTTTTTCCCGACGATGTCAATGCCGGCGCCGCACCCGAGCGATCGAACGTCTATGACCGTCTTCGGAGTCGAAATAATTTTGTAATAAAGTCTGAACATTTTCCTAATTGATTAAATCATAAACGCCGTCGTCAAAACGCCTTCGCGATTTGGGAGGGTTTCAATAGTTGGATTCGTGTTTGCGCCGTATTCCACAGCAACGGTATCGTTTAGCGGCAGGCCCGCCCGTCCGGACAGGCGATCTTGCGAAATGCCGCTATATCGACGGGTTTTCCTCAAGCTTTTAGCTGTTTTTGAGTTTGGATTATTGCGTGACAGAGTTTTCGGTAGGTTATACCGTACTGACGGAGTAAATGCTTTTGTAAGAACGTTCATGGGTTTTAACGCGTGGTTTCCTGATGATTGTTCAGTGAAAAAGGCAGTTGTCAAGAAAATCGCTCCTGAGTGGGGTATATGGCGTGGTCTCGTTTAAACCCGCGGGCGGGGGTTAAAGCCGCCGCCGCCGTCTCCCCGGAGCCCTGCCTCAAAGAAAACTTAGGTATTCACATAAGTTTGACATGAGCTTGCAACTACTGTATAGTTAGGTATATGCCTAACCTACAAGTACAGCTCGATCGAGTTTTTCATGCCTTGTCGGACCCGACACGGCGCGCTGTTTTGACACGGCTGAGTGACGGCCCTCTGCCTGTGAGCGAGCTGGCGCGGCCATTCCACATGGCGCTGCCCTCATTCACCCAGCATCTGGGTGTTCTGGAAGAGTGCGGGTTAGTCCGCTCGCAAAAAAGGGGCCGGATACGTACCTATCGTCTGACGCCGGAACCGTTGAAAGCGGCTGAACACTGGATAGAGAGGCGGCGTGTGATCTGGGAGCTGCGCCTGGACGAACTGGACAATTACCTCGAAGAATTAAAGGAGAAAAAGTAATGAACCGTACAAACTATAAACCTGATCCCCGAGCTCGATCTCGTAATGGAGCGCATCGTCGATGTGCCGAGAGAGCTCGTCTGGAAGGCGTGGACAACGCCGGAGTACCTGAAGAAATGGTTTACGCCCGCGCCCTGGACGACGACATATTGCGAAATCGACCTTCGCCCAGGCGGTATCTTCCGCACCGTCATGCGATCACCGGACGGGGAGGATCACCCGAATACCGGATGCTACCTCGAAGTCGTCGAGAACGAAAAGCTCGTCTGGACCGATGCGCTCGAGCAGGGCTACCGGCCGTCCAATCAGCCGAACGACTGTATCGACAGCTTCTTCACGGCAATCATAATGCTGGAGCCGCACGGAAGCGGAACGAAATATACCGTTATCGCTCTCCACCCCGACGAGGAAAGCCGCAAAAGACATGAGGAAAGGGGATTTGATAAAGGATGGGGCACCGCCCTCGATCAGCTTGTCGCTTACGTAAAAACCTTGTAAAGATCACGGATAAAGAGTGGAGGCGCCGGGAATCGAACCCGGGTCCGAGAAAGAGACTCACAAGGCCTCTACATGCTTAGTCTATCGTTTTGTCTCGCGTTGAAGTTACCGATAGACAGGGTTTTCACCGCCAGCCCCGAATGTTTTCTCGTCCTCAGGCGTTCAGGGCGTCGCCATCGGACCAGCCCGCATTGTGTCGCCTCGTTTAAACCCGCAGGCGGGGTCTAAGGAGCCGTCGCTGCTCTATTTAGGCAGCGAGTGCAAAGTCATTTGTGGCACTTGTGTGTGCTCCGCCAGTTTTACGAGTTAGCAGAAGCTCGGCATGCAGCACAAGCTATCCCAATCCCCGTCGAAGCCATGTCGCCCCCATGTCAAAGAACAATAAACTTTAATTATGCTTTGTAACTTACTATTACAAAATAATTATTATTTCAATATTGTCAAGACCGCCGCTCAGGCGGGTATATGGAGAGTTTACACTACTTTCGTGGATATATACAGGATCAGAATCGCCTCTTCATCGCCTTTTCCATCTCCCTGTCCGCTTCCCTCTTCTTTATATCGTCCCTTCTGTCTATGACTTTTTTACCCTTTCCGAGCGCGAGATCGACCTTCGCCTTGCCCCGCTTGAAATAGATCTTGAGCGGGATGAGGGTGTATCCCCTTATGATCGTCTTGCCCATGAGCCTGGCGATCTCCCGCTTGTTGAGGAGGAGCTTCCTTTCCCTGCGCGGGTCGTGGTTGAGTATGTTGGCCTTCTCGTAAGGGGCTATGTAGCTGTTGACGAGGAAGACCTCCTCGTCCCTTATCATGGCGAAGCTCTCCTTTATGCTCGCCTGGTTCTCGCGGAGCGATTTCACCTCGGAGCCCTTGAGCTCGATGCCGGCCTCGTAGTTCTCCTCTATGACGTAATCCCTCTTTGCCCTCGGGTGAGTGCAGACGACCTTTTCCATTTTTTTAATATAATGTCTAAGCGGGGGAAATCAACACAGAGGTGCTCTATGGTTCCTTCTTCACTTCTGCCCCTCACCTTTTCGACGGGGACGAGTTCCCGGGTCAGGGGACGGGCCTGTCGTCTGACGAGGACGTTTGCGATGGATAAGAGCAATCGGTCGCTCTCTCAACGAAGCCAGGGAAGTAACTTAATTCAACTCGTCCTTACCTAAGTCGATTAAGGTGAAGGATGGGGGTGAACATTGCAGTTATTAAATCAGTCATCCTGAATTTATTTCAGGATCTCGTCTTTAAATCCCCCTGATCCCCCTTTACAAAGGGGGAAAATAAATTTAGTAGACAAGAGTTATGATCGCGAGTTATGATCGCGGCAAGATGCCGCTCCTACGATTGGGACAGTGGACCTAAAACTCCCTCTTACTATCCAGCATAAGCGTCACAGGGCCCCAATTGACGAGATGCACGTCCATCATGGCGCGGAATCTGCCGGTTTCGACCTTTACCCCGCGCTCCCTGATCTCGCTCACGAAGAGCTCATATAATTCCTCGGCGAGTTCGGGAGGGGCTGCCTTGTCGAAAGACGGCCGCCTGCCCTTCCGGCAGTCGCCGTAGAGCGTGAACTGGGAGACGACCAGTACCTCGCCGCCCGTATCCGTCACGGAGAGGTTCATCTTCCCCTCCGGGTCCTCGAATATGCGGAGGCCCATAATCTTCTCCGCGAGATACCCGGCGTCCATTTCCGTATCGTCCTTCCCCGCCCCCAGGAGCACGAGCATACCCTCCCCTATCCGGCCTACGGTCTCGCCATCGACCTCCACCCTCGCCTCTTTTACACGCTGTATTACGGCTCTCAAGATTTTTTCCGGATCGAATGTCTTGGATTACTATATAGCGATGTAATTCAGGCAGCCGCGCTTCTTTTTCTAATGGCCATAAATCCTACTATCCCAAGAATAGAAGCCATGGCAATCAGCCCCCACTCTGATAGCGTCGGGATGTTTCTAGAATCCCTAAAAACTAAAAATACAGGCTCATCCAGGCCGCCGCCGCTGGCGAATACATCTATGAAAGCGCCAGTATCGCCGTTATACCTGAGGACTTGGTCGTTATTTGCGCTTGCTACGTATAGATTGCCGTCGGGCCCGAAGACGAGATCAATAGGCGCATCCAGGCCGCCGCTCCCCGCTGTTACGAATGCGTCTGTGAAAGCGCCAGTAGCGCCGTTATACCTAAGGACTTGGTCGTTATCTACGCTTGCTACGTATAGATTGCCGTCGGGTCCGAAGACGAGACCAGTAGGCGAATCCAGACCGCCGCCGCTGGCGAATGCGTCTATGAAAGCGCCTGTCGCACCGTTGTACCTAAGGACTTGGTCGTTATTTGCGCTTGCCACGTATAGATTGCCGTCGGGTCCGAAGACGAGACCAAAAGGTGCATCCAGGCCGCCGCCGCTGGCGAATACATCTATGAAAGCGCCTGTCGCGCCGTTATACCTAAGGACTTGGTCGCTACCTGTGCTTGCTACGTATAAATTGCCGTCGGGCCCGAAGACGAGACCCCGAGGCGCATCCAGGCCACCGCTCCCCGCTGTTACGAATGCGTCCGTGAAAGCGCCAGTTGTGCCGTTATACCTAAGGACCTGGTTATTGCCTAGGCTTACTACGTATAAGCTGCCGTCGGGCCTGAAGACGAGACCCTCAGGCGCATCCAGGCCGCCGCTCCCCGCCGTTACGAATGCGTCTGTGAAAGCGCCAGTAGCGCCGTTATACCTGAGGACTTGGGAGCTGTTAAAGCTGGTAACGTATAGTTCCTGCGAATTCGCTTTATTGCCGGATAATATAAAAGATAATAAAAGCAGCAAAAGCATAAACGTCGCCGTATATACTGCTCTCGCGAGTTTCATCTTCCAGTCCTCCAACACCAATATTTTATCGTATCCTGCCGTAAGTAGAGGTTTATCCCCAATCTAGCACAATACAGGGAATAAAACAATCTGGGGAAATACGTATGAGAATATCATGTGTATGTACCGCTCCCTGTTTGTAAAGCTCGGTTTAAGCTGGATTTGTGGTGATCGCAATTAAACATGAGAGGAGGCCATAGCTCTCTGCTAAAACTCCTTCTTGCTGTCGAGCATAAGCGTCACAGGACCCCAATTGACTAGATGCACGTCCATCATGGCGCGGAACCTGCCGGTTTCCACATTAACGCCCCGCTCCCTGATCTCGCTCACGAAGAGCTCGTAGAGCCTCTCGGCTATCTCGGGAGGGGCTGCCTTGTCGAACGACGGCCGCCTCCCTTTCCGGCAGTCGCCGTAGAGCGTGAACTGGGAGACGACCAGTACCTCGCCGCCTGTGTCGGTCACGGACAGGTTCATCTTCCCATCCGCGTCCTCGAATATGCGAAGGGACATTATTTTCTCCGCAAGATACCGGACGTCTTCTTCCGTATCGTCCTTCCCCGCCCCGAGAAGTATGAGCATACCCTCCCCTATCCGGCCCACGACCTCGCCTTCGACCTCCACCCTCGCCTCTTTTACACGCTGGATTACAGCTCGCATATATACATTATCTTAACTCTCCTCATTCTTTTTACTGAACCATCTACACCTGCTGATTCAAAGCGTGTAGGGAGTACGAGCCTGAATTATAACAGTTTTGAGAATGAGATGATAATATAGAAGATGAATTTGCAGCGAATTCGAAACCACCACCTATAATCTGGGGCGGGCTACTATGAAGTTTGAGTTTTACGGGCAATTTGATCCTCCACTCGATAAGGTCTTATATGAGACCTATTTTAAAAATAAAGAGGGCGGGTTCTTTGTAGAGGCCGGGGCGCTCGACGGGGTAATGATTTCTAATTGCCTGTTCTTTGAGAAGTATAGGGGATGGCACGGTATTAACATTGAACCCGACCCGGTTCTTTTCAAACGGCTTGCGGCTAACAGGCCCGACAGCAAGAATCTGAATATAGCGTTATGGAGTTCCACGGGTCAACGTGAGCTGCATATCAGTGAAGTTCTCGGACACGCTTCGTTAAAACCGGAACTTATGGTCAGCAAACCTGAAGACCATTTCACTGTGTTATGTCTGACGTGGGATGTCGTGGTGCAAACCGGGGTGCACGTAGACCTGTTTTCTCTCGATGTCGAGGGGGCGGAATTGGAGGTTATAAACGGGATGAGCAGGTCATTGCCCGATGTTATTTGTGTGGAGCACCCGCAGTCCGGTATAGAGAACCTGGAGCGGGTACTGCGGAATCTGGTGAATGAGTCCGAAGGCTCATTTGGATATACGCTGGATAAGCTGACTGACCATAATGCGTTCTTTGTCAAAAAGAAGAATCCGGAGCCGCCGCCCACCTCTCGTTAACCGCAAAAATAACGGAAACATAAAAATGGTGACCTGGTTGTGATATTGTATTATAATTGGGAAAGATGGGATAAATAATTTAAGGGGTCGGTAATTATGCGAGTATCTTTTGCAATTATTTTAACTGCAGTTTTTCTGGGACTGGGGGGCCGTATTGCAAACGCGATCGAATTCCCGCCGGAGCCGGCTAAGAAGCTGATCATACACACGGTCAAGAGCGGGGAGGAGCTTCACCTGCTGGCTGGGTACTATTTCCTCGACTGCAGGCAGTGGGTGAACATATATCAGGCCAACATGGGCACTATCGTGAACCCGAACAAGATTTATCCGGGGCAGGAGCTTTACGTTTTCGTGGAAGCGGACTGGACGCCGCCTTTCGACCTCGACGCCTACGTGAATAAATGGCGGCCTTACCTGCTTAGCGGCACTGTACCCTAGATCAGGTCCCTTAAATATTCCCCGATGTAGGAAGACGATATCTTCTCGAGGGCGGATTTTTCTATCTGCCTTATCCTCTCGCGCGTTACCCCGAACCTGTCCCCGATCTCGCTCAGCGTGTAGGTGGTCTCTATGCCTATGCCGAAGCGCATCCTGATTATCTCCCGCTCTTTCGGCGTGAGGAGCGATAGTATGTCCTCTATCCTGTTCTGGACCGTACGCTTCAATATGGCTGAATCGGGCGGGGGTATCTTCTCGTCCTCGACGAATTCGACGTGGGTCCTCTGGTCTTCGTTGGAAATGGGGGTGTCGAGGGACTGTACGTTGTTCATCACGTCTGACGCCGTCTGTATGATCCGCTTTACGACCGCGGGGGATATGTCGAGCTCTTTCGCTATCTCTTCGCACGTGGGCTCCCTGTCGAGCTCCCTCGACAGCATCGTCGTGACCGCCCTCACCTTCCCCGCCCACTCGTAGAGATAGACCGGTATCCTGATGGTCTTCGTCTTCTCGAAGGGCGCCCTGAACACCGCCTGCTGTATCCACCAGCTCGCGTAAGTGGAAAACTTGTACCCGAGCGTATAGTCGAATTTCTCGACGGCCCTCATGAGTCCGAGGTTGCCTTCCTGAATGAGGTCGGCCAGGGGGAGGCCCCTGCCCATGTAGTTTTTCGCGATGCTGATGACGAGCTTCAAGTTCGACTTGATGAACCTGTTCTTGAGCTCGGAGGACCTTTTCACGTACGCGTCCGAGAGGGTGCTCATCCTCTCCATGTAGTTCATCATGTCCGTCCCCGTGTAGACGGGGTATTTCTTGAGTGCGCTTTTTTTCTTGCTCGTGTCCCGCGAGATCTCGGAGAGTACCGCCCTTATGGCCTCTGCCTTGTTCTCGCACTTTTTTATATTGGCCGCTATCCTGAGCTCTTCTTTCGGCGAAAGGAGGGACGTCTCGTGCTCGAGGTCCTTGAAATAGACGTGCAGGAGCCTGAGATGCTCTTCGAGCTTCGTTTTCCGGGGCTTCTTCCTGCCCGCGCCCCCTTCCCCGGGGGCGAACCCGGGATCGAAGTCCGCGCCATCCTGGTCGAACCCCTCATCGCCGCCGTATGAGTATGATGCGTAATTTTCTTCAGGCGCGCCCGGTTCTATTTCGGCGAGCCTGGGAGTAAGCTTGTCGAGGTGTTTCTGCTTTTTCATATTCCCCTTTATCCTGTCCCCGAGACGAACGGGATTACTTTATAGAGTCAAGACTGTACGCTCCTTCGATACCCGTTATGGGTATGAGGGTACCCGGTATTACCGGGACTTATTCGATCTAATCGGCTGAAATCGAATAAACGAGAAAAACGGTTGATTTTGGTTAATTCGGGAGAGCCGGGATAATTGGCCCTCCCGTTTAATCTTTCAAAATTATCGACGCCCGATTATAGCTTGAAAGAATCAAGCGCTTCGTCGAACATCGTAAAAGCCTTGATCACGTTCTTCTTCACCATATCGTGGCTCTCCGCAGCCGCGTTGCCCGAAATGCCCTTTAACGAGTCCGCCAGGTTTTTCTGAAACTCAAAAACCTTGGCCAGTCCGTCGTCGAAAGCCCCCGTATCAACCTTTGTGAACGGGTAGTTCTGCTTCGGGATCGACCCGTAAAACTCCTTCACGGAATCGAAGTAGTCCTTTTCCGCCTCGATGGCGTAGTCGAGCTGCTTGTTAAAAACCTTCTTGTTTTCCTCGGCCACCGAAAGAGAGAAATCGAGGGTGTTCAGGTAAGTCTCCTTTACGAGCTTCGATAGTTCCTTTACCGGCTCGGTGAAATCCTTAACATCATATGCTTGTTTGCTTGCTGCCATTGGTATGACCTCCTTTTCTGGTCTAAAAACAATATAATAGTTTGAAATATATTTGTCAAGGGAAAATGTACGCATATGCGAAGATTTATAAAATTATATCTGCCTGTGATTATTGGATATATGTAATTTAGCCCAAAATACTATTAGCAAAAGCATATATAATATCGCCTCCGCGCCCTGAGACGGAAATGCATTTGTTATTATCATTAACGGCCGGGAATATATCGGAGAAGAGATTAAAGGATATAATCTCCTTTTGTCTTCACAGGTTGGTGATTACTTGAAGAATGCCGTATATAAGTCTGATACTACTTGCTAATTATCAATCAAGACCCCTTTTTCATGAAGTCCTGAAACATCGACGCCGTGCTCTTTAACTGCTCCATCCAGCTTTCCTGGACCTTCTGCATGTTCCTCATATATTCCGAGAATTTGTCGTCGCCCATGCCGAGACCCTGCATCGGGCTTCCGCTCCCGTATTTCATCGGGTTCTCGGACATTATCCTCAGCATCCTCTTCGTGGTCTCCATGATGTTTTCCATGAGCGCCTTCTGGAGCTCGAGGGATTCCATAAATAGCCTCTGCTGATATTCCATGACGGGCTTCGTCATTTCCTGGGCCTTCTTCTGGCCCTCGAGTATGGGCTTCGTAATCTTCTCGATCTCTTTCTTCTGGGTCTCGAGAATCTTGAAGAATTCCGTAAAGATAGTTTCAGAGCTTTCCTTCTTCGTCATATCAGGCTCCTCAATACGTGATAATGACTATTATAAATCTAATGGGGGATTGTCAAGCGGCTTGTTCGGGGGCAGTGGTAAAACGGGGGTATTAGTCAGGTCCCGAATGACCGGCCGGACCGGAGTGTATTCCGGCGGCGTATGCTTAAAAGGACGGAATAAACATATCCCGGCGCCCGGAGATTAAGGGAGTCAGAAAAGCCGGAGACTCGTTTACGCTGATAACGGACCATGCAGCCGGATGTTTAAGCCGGGGACCTTCGTCTGCGGTAAGCGACGATTCCCACGACGCCTAAAACCAGTACGACCGCCAGCATGCCCCATTCGCCCAGCGTGGGGATTGGGGTTGACCGGGTCGCTTCACATAACCCGCTTGTCTCATTACAGAAACCCGGTACAGCGTCGTCGATAAGACATGCCGGAACAGGCTCACCACCACCACCGCCGCCCAGTTGAAAACATTGGTCAGGCTCAAACTGGCAGCACACCGGACCGGGCTGAGCTAACCCGGAGAAGCCCTTTTCCGGTAGTGATAGAAACAGAAAACCGACAAACAGAAGTGAAAGCAGAAAACTTGGAAGCCGGTATCTCGGTAACATGGCATACCCCTTTTAGAGTTTCACCTATTATAAGAGAATAGGCGGACGATAACAAGGATCGGCATAACCGTTCAACTCAGGGAGCGGGTCGAGCCGTGATGCGCTTCAAGAACCGCTCCCCTCTGAATGTATTCCATCTAATACAGGCCCCGGATGATTAACCCTCCAATATGAACGTAATTCTCAAATGCGCCCTGTACTCGGTGATTTTCCCGCCTTTACCGACGGCGGCGTTCATCTTCGTTACCTCTATGCCCGTGAGCCCGCGGAGCGTCTTGGTCGCCCTATCGAGAGCGTTCTTTACGGCGTCGTCCCACGATTTGGGAGACGAACCTATTATCTCTGTGATCCTTGCAACAGCCATGGTCAATACCTCCTTAGTGTATTTTGTTAACCACAGCTCCCCGGTCCCATTACTACTATAATAAAAATGTGAAAAAAAAGTCAAGGTAAATTTATCCCCGCCGGTTGACTTTATTACACAAATTTCGTAATCGTGCTATAATCAATCTCAAAAAAAGACACCCGTTTTGGAGGGCACTATGCCTATTGATTTCGAGTTTACAGAAGAACAGCATATGTTCAGGGCCACTATCCGGGACTTCGGCGAAAACGAGATAACGCCGCTGGTGGAGGACGCGGAAAAGAACGAAAAATTCCCCAGGGAGATCTTCCCCAAGCTCGGGGAGATGGGTTTCCTCGGCATCTCCTTCCCCGAGGAGTACGGCGGGGTGGGTCTGGACAAGGTAACGGAATGCATATTCGCCGAGGAGATGGGGCGCATAAACGCGGGCATAGGCATGTGCATAAACGCGCATACGAGCCTCTCCTGCGTGCCCGTGTATAAATTCGGGACTGATGAACAAAAGAAGAAGTATCTGATACCGGGGATAGAGGGCAAGGTCATAGGCGCGCTCGGGCTGACCGAGCCCGACGCGGGCTCGGACGCGAGGAGCATACGCGCGACCGCGGTGAAGAAGGACGGGAAATATTATCTGAACGGGACCAAGACCTGGATTACTAACGGCACTATGGCCGATTTCGTCATCGTCGCCGCTTATACCGACAAGACCAAGAAGGGCACGGGCATAAGCCTCTTCATAGTGGACTCAGACGCCCCCGGCTTCACCGAGAAGAACAAGATACACAAGCTCGGGCACAGGTCGGCCGACACGGCTGAGCTGGTGTTCGAGAACTGCGAGATACCCGAGGAGAACCTCCTCGTCGGCGAAGGGGGGTTCAACGGCGCTATGGATACCCTGCTCGGCGCGAGAATCACTCACGCCGCCAAATCGGTCGGCCTCTCGCAGGCGGCGTTCGAGTTCGCGCTTAACTATTCGAAGCAGAGGGAGGCGTTCGGTAAGCAGATATCGAAGTTCCAGGCTATAAGCTTCAAGCTCGCCGAGATGGCCGTGAAGATAGAGACAGCGAGGCTCCTCGTATACAAGGCTGCCTGGCTCTACAGCAACGGCAGGAAGGCGCTCAAGGAGGCGTCGATGGCTAAATTGCACGCGGCCGAGGTAGTGCAGTGGGTGACGACCGAGGCGGTGCAGGTGCTGGGCGGATACGGGTACGGGGTCGAGTTCCCCGTCGAGAGGTATTACAGGGACGCCAAGCTCGCGTCCATTACGGAAGGCACGTCCGAGATACAGCACATCGTCATAGCGAGGGAGCTCGGAATCTAAAACTCTAAGACCTCAACGGAAAATAACCAAATATAAATAAAAAGCGGGGACACATCTACCGATGCTCCCCGCTTTTTTTATGTTCTTAATCGTAACCCTGTTTTATCGTCAAATCCGATAAGGCGCTTATTTCCAGGGGGCTGTCATTTCGCCCTTGTCCGGGTCCTGGAACTTGAGCCACTTGGATGAATCATAGTGAGCCGACGCGTAGCAAAGGATAGCCGTCGTGGCTATGAGCTGCTCGGGCGTGGACTTCGTCATTTCGGCCCTTTTCTTTATAATGTTCAATATCGGATCGGGTATCTGAATCGTTACTTCAGCCATGATTTATGAACCTCCTTTGATTTAGTCGGCGTCGCCGATACCTTTTTCTTTCCTGTACTGGTCCAATACCTCTCTCTTGACCGTCGGGACGAGCTTGAAGTCGCCTTCCTTCGCGCCCGCAGCCGTGGCTTCGACCTCCGAAGCGCTCAGGGGCTCGACCTTCTTGTCAACCGCGTTTACCGGGTCGTTAAGCTGTGAAGGGGTGAGCTTCCAATCGGTGAGGGATTCTTTTCCGAGCCCGAACCTTATCGTAAGCTTGTTTATCTCCTCGAGCCTTCCGGGTTTCGGTCCCGGCTGCTGTATCATCTTGAGTTCCTTAAGCAGCTCGACAGTCTTCGGGTCCCTTTCGAAGGGCTGTCCTACCTTGCCCTTGAAGAACATGGTTTCGAACGGGGGGCGTCCTCTCGTACCGCCGCCGTCGAGGTTCTCCGACGGATAACCAACCGTCATTAGCCAGCAGAATACGTACGATGGCGGGAGGTTGAATTTATCCTTTATATTCCTTCTCGCGCCGCCGCTTGCGCCGTTAAGGCAGCAGCCCAGCCCGAGGGATGTACCGGTCAGTATCGCGTTCTGAATCGCGTTGCCCAGGTCGATGCATGCAAGCCTGTGGAGCACGAAGTCAGGGAGAAGAGCCGGGAGCGGGAATAGTCTGTTGACACGGTCGTATTCCCATCCGTGGGCCTTATCGAGGGCGCCTGTCCTCATCAGGTCGTGGAGCTGTTGTCCCTGAACGTCGTACGAGGACAAGTCATAGCACCAGAAAACAAGTATCGGAGCCATCTGCGTCGTTATCTGGCTCCAGTCCGAGATGAATTCCCAGATCTCCGGGTCTTCGTCTCTGTAAACCACTATCGCCCTTTGCCCGTTAAAGTTACCGGCGGACGGCGCTATTCTTGAAGCTTCAAGCATAGCCTGCACCTTCCATCTTTCGACGGGCTTGTTGGGTTCGTACCATCTTATAGATCTCCTCAAGCCTATCGCTTCGAATGTGTCGAGCGGTTTGACCTGACCAGCCTGAGGGAGAGCATCGGAAATCAATGTACTCATTTCGGCCTCCTTATGTAAATTATGTTTTTCTTACCAGACAATCAACCATATTATTATTTCCGCAAAAAAAAGTCAAGTTATTCGTGCAATAAAGGACTATCAGTACTAAATTTTCGTTCGGAATCCCCCCTCCGTGCCAGCGGATAATGCTTATGAAATCCGTGTCTCCGGCCGCAGTACCGCGGCGACATCAGCTTTGCCTATCCAATGGTCTCAAATTATTTAATAATTCAGGGTTGAATTCCCGGCTTTGATTACTATATTTAGATAAAAATAATCAGACGGAGAAAACCGGATAATGAAATTCGACAAACTGACTATAAAAGCGCAGGAAGCATTGGCCGAGGCGCAGACCCTCGCGCAGGAGGGACAGAACCAGGTCGTGGACATTCCGCACGTCCTCACGGCGCTCCTTTCGGAAGGCGGCATTCCCATACAGATACTCGGGAAGCTCGGCGTCAATACGGGCATAGTCCGCGAGATAGCGCTGAGAGAGGCGGCGAAGCTCCCCAAGGTGCAGGGGGAGTCAGAGCAGGTCTATCTCAGCCGCGAGCTGAGTAAGGCGTTCAAGACCGCGGAGAAGGAAGCGAAATCCCTCGGCGACGAGTACATAAGCACCGAGCACCTCATGCTCGGTATCGCGGAAGACGCGACAGGGGAGCTAAAAAACGAGTTCAAGCGGTTAGGTATTACGAGGGACAGCATACTCCGTACGCTGAAGGACATAAGGGGCGGACAGACCGTCACGAGCCAGTCCCCCGAGGACACGCTCCAGTCGCTTAAACAATACGGCAAGGACTTCACGGATCTCGCCCGTGAGGGGAAGATAGACCCCGTCATCGGGAGGGACGACGAGATAAGGCGCGTGATACAGGTGCTCTCCCGGAGGACCAAGAACAACCCCGTGCTCATAGGCGAGCCGGGCGTGGGAAAGACCGCCATCGTCGAAGGCCTCGCCCAGAGGATAGTGAACGGGGACGTGCCCGAGGGGCTAAAGAATAAGAAACTCATATCGCTCGACATAGGGTCGCTTTTGGCCGGGGCGAAGTTCAGGGGGCAGTTCGAGGAGAGGCTGAAGGCCGTGCTCAAGGAAGTCACGGAATCGAAGGGGGACGTATTACTCTTCATAGACGAGATACACACGGTCGTGGGCGCGGGAGCCGCCGAAGGCGCGGTCGACGCGTCCAACATGCTGAAGCCCGCCCTTGCGCGGGGAGAGCTCCACTGCATAGGAGCGACTACGCTCGATGAATACAGGAAATACATAGAAAAGGACGCCGCGCTCGAAAGGCGTTTCCAGCAGGTGTTCGTCGACGAGCCTTCGGTAGAGGAGACTATATCGATACTCCGCGGGCTCAAGGAAAAGTACGAGGTCCATCACGGCGTGAAGATAAAGGACGAGGCGATTATCGCCGCCGCGGTATTGTCCAACCGCTACATAACGGCGAGGTTCCTCCCGGATAAGGCCGTAGACCTCATAGACGAGGCCGCAGCCAAGCTCAAGATGGAGATAGACTCCCTGCCTACGGTGATAGACGAGGTCGAGCGCCGCATAATGCAGCTTGAAATAGAAAGAGAGGCGCTCAAGAAAGAAAAGGACGAGGCGTCGAAGGAAAAGCTGCAGGTGATAGAAAGGTCGATAGCGAATCAGAAAGAGGAATCCAACACGCTCAAGGCCCAGTGGAAGAGGGAGAAGGAGCACATAACCGAGATACGGAAGATAAAAGAGGAGATAGACCAGTTGAAGTCTGACGCCGAGATCGCCCAGAGGAGGGGCGACTTATCCAAGGCCTCGGAGCTCCTATACGGCAGGCTCCCCGAGCTCAACCAGAAGCTCGACAAGCTGAGCAAGGAGCTCGCCCAGGTGCAGAAAGGGAAGCAGATGCTGAAAGAGGAAGTCGACGCCGAGGACATAGCGTCCATAGTCTCCAGGTGGACGGGGGTCCCCGTATCGAGGCTCCTCGAAGGCGAAGTCGAGAAGCTCATACACATGGAGGACAACCTCCACGTGAGGGTCATCGGCCAGGACGACGCCATAACGGCCGTATCGAACGCGCTCAGGCGCTCGCGGGCGGGCTTGTCCGACCCGAACAGGCCGATAGGCTCGTTCATGTTCCTGGGGCCGACGGGCGTGGGTAAGACCGAGCTTGCGCGGGCATTGGCGGAGTTCATGTTCGACGACGAGCACGCGATGATACGTATAGACATGAGCGAATACATGGAGAAGCACACGGTGTCGAGGCTCATAGGCGCGCCCCCCGGATATGTAGGCTACGAGGAGGGCGGACAGCTATCCGAAGCCGTGAGGAGACGCCCCTACTCCGTCATACTGTTCGACGAGATAGAGAAGGCGCACACGGACGTGTTCAACGTGCTGCTTCAGATTCTCGACGACGGTAGATTGACCGACGGCCAGGGGAGGACGGTCGATTTCAAGAACACGATAATCATCATGACGTCCAACCTCGGGAGCGAATACATACACGAATTCATCGACAGGCCCGAGACCATGGAAGAGAGGGTCCTGGAGGTGGTGAGGAGCCACTTCAGGCCCGAGTTCCTGAACAGGGTCGATGAGATAATCATATTCAGGGCGTTAGGCCTGGCGCAGATAAAGGAGATCGTCGATATACAGATCGAGCACCTGAGAAAGAGGCTCGCCGAGAAGAAGATCGAGCTTGACCTCACGGACGAGGCGAAGCAGCTCATAGCCGAGAAGGGATACGACCCCGTTTACGGCGCGCGGCCCTTGAAGAGGACCATACAGAAGATGATTCAGGACCCGCTCGCGAACGAGATACTCAAGGGCGATATCAAGGAGGGGGACCACGTGGTCGTCGATGTGGACAAGGACAAGAAGCTCGTCCTGACGAAGGAAGTCAAGCCTCCGAAGAAGGAAAAGGAAGAGAAGAAGAGTAAGGCTGCGAGTTAATCAAATTTGAACCGGGCACTCCCCCAGGGATGGGGGAGTGCTCGATGAGTTCTACAATATCTAATACATTTTTACCTGAGCAAGAATGTGTTTAAAGCAAATGCAAAACTATGTCATGGAGATTAATCATCGCTTCAAATATCAAATTTTCAACTTGTTCCAATATCCGAAACGTGCTCCAGACTTTGATCAGTCTCGATAGATTAGAAGTTTTTCGAGATGCGATGAGAAGAGAATTATTTCAACCGAAAGTTCTAGATCAAGGACTTTAGCAGTAATGACAGTATCTAAGTACATATTGTCTAACGAGTTATATAAAACTTGGTTTCAATATTGAAATATGGAAGGCTAAGAGATCAAAAGATTAGAAGACCATGTTTTATGGAGAGAATGGAACCCCAGATACATCTATAATTAATGCAAATTCATTGAGTTGAATCATACAAATCATGAGAAATGTTCGAATTGCCGAAAGTCAATCGCTGGTACAAAGCTTGCATGTGGAAATGGCTATATGACCGTGAATATTACTTATTCTGAAGCATTAGTTATAGAGTATGATGTTGAAATTTATCGTGTTAGATCTTGCCGATTCCTAATCAGTTACAATTTGGAACAAACGATAAACCAATGATAAGAAAGATTAATGCAAAATACAAACATATCTGTGCTGAAGTCATTGTATGCAGAATCATTACCAGACTGAATCGTTCCAATGAAAGAATTGATAGATACATTGAGTTCTAATTATTACAAACATCGTGTGATCGGACGCTTGTCATTTTCCCCCTTTGTAAAGGGGGATTCAGGGGGATTTGAATAAACAAAGAGAAATCCTCCCTACCCCTCCTTTACAAAAGGAGGGAATTAAACGATTAGCTGGTAGCCCTCAGTCTTTACCAGACTACTGACTAGCTAACTTTTTATTCTATATTTAACCAGTTATGCTCAAAGAAACAATGGTTGAGAAAAAAGTGACTTATGTGCTCGAATTGGATAAAAGGGTTATCATCATCGAGAATGTACCCGCAAGGGTATGTCTGGAAACAGGTGAGAAGTTTTTCTCTCCTGAAACAGTTGAAAAGATTCAGGAAACCGTATGGAGCAAGAAAAAACCCTCACGTCTTGTTGAAACCCCGGTCTTCAACTTTCAAGCTTAGGCTAAATAATCCGATTTCAACGAATAAAGGATCGCGGCTGGAAGCCGCTCCTACAAATGGATTTAAGAAATCACGAAATAGATTTCACTATCTCATCCACAACCGCTTCGGGATTGTCGGCCTCGGTGATTGCGCGGCCGATGACGAGATAATCTGCTCCGCTGGCGACTGCTTCCGCCGGGGTCACTACACGCTTCTGATCGTGCTTGTCTCCCGCCGGGCGTATTCCGGGAACGACCAGCGTGAACCTTTCTCCGAATTCCTTTCTAAGCATCTCGACTTCCATGCCGGAACAAACCAGCCCGTCCACCCCCGCTTTATCCGCGAGTGATGCGAGGCTCAGCACGGTGTCCCTCGTCGAAGAATTTATACCGATGCGTTTCAGGCTCTGCCTCGTCGTGGCTCGTGAGCACGGTAACGGCAAGCACTATCGGCTTATGCTTATTGTGCTTCGCGGCTTCGTCGGCCACCGCTTCGGAAACTGCCTTCATCATCTCCAGGCCCCCGAGGGCGTGGACCGTGAACATCTTTACGCCGTACCTGACCACGTGCCTCGCGGACAATTCGACCGTCGACGGTATGTCGTGGAACTTGAGGTCGAGGAACACGTCCGCCCCCATGTCGCGGAACTCCTTTATACCTATCGGCCCTGCGTCGAGGAACAATATAGGGCCTACCTTGAACGTCTTTATCTTGCTTTTGAGGTTCTCGACCCAGAATTTGGCTATCCTCAGCTTGGGAAAATCGAGCGCGAGTATGATTCGTTCTTTCGGTTTTAGTTCGGGTCTCGCCATTTGGATAGAATTATATATCTATGATAGGAGCGACTCCACTTCTTTCGCCACTTCTTCGAGCTTTACGTTCCTCGATATACCGCCCTTCCGGAGTTTCAATTCCGCCTCCCCTTCCTTTATAGTCCTCGGCCCCACGGCTACGTGAATTGGAATGCCTATGAGCTCGGCGTCCTTGAATTTGAATCCGGGCCCGACGTCCCTGTCGTCTATTATGACCTCGTATCCCTTATCCGAAAGCTCCCTGTATATCTTCTCTGCCGCGGACATTATCTCCTCGTCCTTTATCTTGAGCGGGAGCACCGAGACCTGAAAAGGCGCGAGCGCTTTGGGGAAGATCATCCCGTTCTCGTCGTGGTTCTGCTCTATGGCGGCGGCTACCGTCCTTCCGATCCCTATTCCGTAGCACCCCATTATGTAGGGTTTCTCTTTTCCGTCGGAATCAATAAACGTCGCGTTCATCGCCTCGGAATACTTCGTCCCGAGCATGAAGACGTGCCCGACCTCTATGCCCCTCGTCGACGTGAGCGTGCCCGTCTTGCACCTGGGGCACTTGTCCCCTTCGGATGCGACCCTTATGTCGCCCGTCTCTTTTAACTGGAAGTCCCTTCCGGGGAGTACGTTGATTATGTGGTAGTCCTCTTTGTTCGCCCCCGTTACGGAGCTTCCCATTCCCACTACTGACCTGTCGGCTATAGTCCTTATGCTGAGCCCGACGGGGCCGCTGAACCCCATCTTGCCGCCCGTTACCTCTTCTATCGTCGCTGCGGTCGCAAGCTCGACGATCTCCGCGCCTAGCGCCTTTTTCAGTTTCGTGAGGCTTAGCTCGTGGTCCCCCCTGACGAGCGCCGCGACGGGCTGACCGTCCGCCGTCACTATCATGGTTTTTATAAGGTTCGACGGTTTTACCTTGAGAAATTCGGCGACCTCTTCAACTGTCTTCAAGCCGGGTGTGTGGACCTCCACGACTACCTTGTCTTCCTTCGAGCCCTTGACCCCTTTCTCGTGCCAGTCTATCTCGGCGAGCTCGAGGTTGGCCGCATATCCGCAATTGCCGCAGCTCATCACCACGTCCTCGCCCGTGGGCGCAAGCACCATGAACTCGTGGGAGAAGCTCCCGCCTATGTTACCCGTGTCGGCGAGCACCGCCCTGAACTCGAGGCCGCACCTCTCGAATATGCGGACATACGCGTCGTACATGAGCTGATACGACTTCTCCGCTCCCGCCGCGTCCGCGTCGAAGCTGTAGGCGTCCTTCATTATGAACTCGCGGGCGCGCATGACCCCGAAGCGCGGGCGTATCTCGTCCCTGAACTTCGTTTGTATCTGGTAGAGGTTTATCGGGAGCTGCTTGTATGAGCGCACGTCCCGTCTCACTATGTCGGTTACGACCTCTTCGTGTGTGGGGCCTATGCAGAACTCCCTTTCGGCGCGGTCCTTGAACCTTAGCAGCTCCTTACCGTAGTAGTCCCACCTGCCGCTCTCCCTCCATAATTCTGCCGGCACGACCGCGGGCATCAGAAGCTCTATGGCCCCTGCCCTGTTCATCTCTTCCCGGACTATGTTCTCGACCTTGCTTATGCACCTGAGACCGAGTGGAAGGTAGTTGTAGATACCGGCCGCGACTTTCCTTATCATGCCCGCCCTTATCATGAGCTTCTGGCTCACGACTTCGGCGTCCGCCGGGTCTTCCTTGAGCGTCGGAATAAAGTATTGGGAGTATCTCATATCAGCCTTACATTTTAAGTTTTAGTTTAGATAAATTACCGAGTCCGCAGTCAAATGCAACACACAGCACACACGTAGTGTTCTATTATTTTAATTCCCTCCCCCTTGAGGGGGAACTGCTTCGAGCAAGCGAGAAGTAGGACGCCCTGACCCTTTAGCCACTTGGGTAACTGTGACCATGCTCTCCGATTTGTCGAGCATGTGGTTTGGGTGGGGGTGATAATCAATTATCCGCCAATCTTGACAGCTGATGAACGTTACAATTCTTGATAGCCAGTTTTAAACCCCTGTCGGGGAACATCCGATGTCATTTTCTAATCCATCTTCTCCACCCACTTCGACCGCCAGTCGGGGGCCTCGAACGGCTCGCTCCAGTAAGCGGTCTCTTTCGCTATCTTCCCGCCCCTGAACTCGAATATGAAAACGGCCTTGTAAGGTGAGGGGCCGCCGTAGTCGAGAGACGCCTCGGCGACGACCAGGTCGCCCTCGCTCACCATGCGCCTGGGCGTGATCGTCGGGAGCGCCGGGAACGCGCCGTATATTGCCCGCCTGTTGGCGGCTCCCAAGATCCTCTCGCCCGACTGCGGCCAGTCCATGACTGCGTCGTCGTGGAAGAGCTCGTCCATTACCTCCACCTTCTTCTCGTTAATGCATTTGATAAGGCGCTCTATGACCTTCTCGTTTTTCCCTGCCATGACGTATGCCTCCTCTCCGTGCCGGAGTTCCGATCTATAATGCATTTACACGCTTCCCCGGCTGCCTCCCCGGCGAGCGTGCGAATACCCACATTTCTAATATAGTAGATTCGGGCGGCAAATGGAACGGGTTTTTAATCCCGGCGTGGGATTGACCCTCCGATTGACACTCAACCGATACTTATGTAATTTAGCCTGCTTGTAAAAATTCATCCTGTGACGAAGCCCGATTGAGATACCTCTCTTATCTAAATAATGCGGTAACCGACTACTTCACGTTCTGGATTATCCTCTTTTCGCTGATTACGTTCCTCCGGCCGGAGCCGTTCGCGGGCCTTACGGGGCTTATAGTGCCCGTCCTCGGGATAATCATGTTCGGTATGGGCATGACCCTCACGGTCGGGGACTTCAGGAGGATAGCCGGGAGGCCGCGTGACGTGGCCATAGGGGCTGCGGCGCAGTACGGCATCATGCCTGTAACCGGATTTATTCTCGCCAAGGTATTTTCGCTCGACCCGATGCTGGCGGCGGGCGTGGTGCTCGTGGGCTCATGCCCCGGGGGCACGGCGTCTAACGTCATCACGTATCTCGCCAGGGGCGACGTAGCCCTCTCCGTCGCCATGACGTCCGTAACGACGCTCATGGCCCCTCTGATGGTCCCGTTCTTCATGTACATATTCGCCGGGCAGTGGATACACGTCCCCGCGCTCGGCCTCTTCATCTCCACCCTGGAGATAATAATCCTCCCGGTCTTTCTCGGCGCGGGGCTCAGGTTCCTGCTCGGGAAAAGGACCGAGTACGTACTACCGGTGCTTCCCGGCGTGTCGTCATTGTCCATAATATTCATAGTCGGCGTAATCGTGGCCGCGAACGCCCCGTCCATAGCGAAAGTCGGGGCGGGCGTCGCCGTGATAGTGATGCTCCATAACGTCGCCGGGCTCGTGCTCGGATACTCCGTCGCGAGGCTCTCGGGCATGGACGTTACAAAAGCGCGGGCGGTGTCGATAGAGGTCGGCATGCAGAATTCGGGCCTCGCCGTCGCCTTGGCGAACCTCCACCTGAGCCCGCTCGCCGCCCTTCCTGCCGCTATATTCAGCGTATGGCACAACATATCGGGCTCCGCCATCGCATGGTGGTGGAGGAGGCATACGAAGTGATGAGCCGGGGAACGGGCGAATGAGCGGAACGAACGACGGTCATAAAGGGAAGGGAGAAGTTTCCGATAGCGGGATACCTGTATCTCGTGGGCACGGCCCTCTTTACCGCGCTATCCTACGTGTTCGGGAGGGCGATAGACAGGAGCTTCCACCCGGCGGCGATCACGTTCTACTGGTTCTTCGGAGCGTTCCTGTGCTCGGTCCTCGTCGTGCTAGCGATCCCGTCCCAGAGGGCCGAGGTCAAACACCTGGGAAAATATACGAAGATATTCATATACAGCTCCATACTGACCGCCGTGGGCGCGGCGCTCTGGATATCCGCGATCAAGACGATCGGCATCCCGCTTACGTCGTTCCTTATGAAGGCCCAGACCCTCTTCTCCCTGATGCTGGGGATGATTTTCCTCGGCGAAAGGCTCAATAAATGGGAGACGGTCGGAATCGTCATCACGGTGACGGGCGGAATCATAGTCGCATACCAGAGGGAATATTCTCTCCTCGTGGGGACGCTGACCGCTATCGGGGCCGCGTTTTTCTACTCGAGCCTGTCATTCATAGTGAAGAAGATGGGTCAGAGGCTCAATATGCTGACCGTGGCCAACCTGAGGGCGCTCGGCGTGTCGATTTTCCTTATCGCGTACCTCGTCCTGACCGGGACGCTCCAGACGCCGGGTCCTGTTGACCTCCTCTTTATGTGCCTTGGCGGGATTACGGGGGCTTATATAGCGAAGGCGTGCCAGTTCCAGGCGATAAAGCTCATAGACGTTTCACGCACGACAGCGGTCCTCCCGCTCGAATCCATATTCGTCGTGCTCTTCTCTTATTTCATCTTCCGCGAGATACCCTCCGTTATAAAGCTCATCGGCGGAGCCGGGATCATAACGGGCGTTATATTCCTCGTAATATTCAGGGGCGAGAAGCCCGAGGACCTGGGCGAGGGGGAGTAAGCGATGCGAGCGGGATGTTTAAATAAATGTAGACGAGTCCCGTTCGAGCACGGGATCAGGCCTGGCGCGAAAATTTACTTAATCGCGGCTGGAAGCCGCTCCTACGATTGATGTTTGTTTACGATATGGAATATTCAAAAGAATAAGCGGAAGAGGTAGGGTAGGATCGTAAAACACACTATGTGTGCGCTACACCATACGGAGGCGTATGAGGCTTATGAAGGCATATGCCCCGCAGCCGAATATGAAGATACCCGTAACCTTGTTCACGATGACGAGGCCCCTTTCGGTAAGCCTGCCCCTGAGATGTGAAATAACGTAGCAGAGGACTATCCACAGGAAGGCGCATCCGGTGAATATGCCGGCCACGAGGAGCCCTGCGGTCCTGTAGTAATCCGCGGGCTTGTGTATCCCGATTATGGCGAAGAGCGCGAGGATGGAGAGTATGACCATAGGGTTCGAGAGCGTGAGAAGGAATGCTGAGCCGAACGTCCCGAAATGACTCCTCGAGGCCTTATTTTCCGAATACGACGACGGCTTCGAGAAATAGACCCTCAAGCCGAATACGAAGAGGATTATTCCTCCGATCGCATGCACCCACGCCTCCCTCTGCATGAGCATCTCCGATATGAACGTGAGGCCGAACGCGACTATGGCGGCATAAACGGCGTCGCCTGCTGCGGAGCCCAGCCCCGACACTATGCCCGACTTCCTGCCTTCGTTGATAGTGCGCTGTACGACGAGCGCGCCCACAGGCCCTATCGGGGCAGTTATGACGATGCCGACTATTATTCCCTTAATGAAGAGTGTTAAATCCATACCTGAAACTCAGGTAACACTATACCCGAAGAGAAATAACTTTTCACAAGCGGAAGATACGATTGAGAAAAATACTTATCCTGAAAGTAATTATCAATATTAACGGGGTTTAATCGGCGCGGATAATTCCGGGCCCGTGAATGATCCCGTGTGTGTAATCCTGAGCCGGGCGTCACTAGTCCGCGACGATCTCTGTAAGGAATTCCGGGGGAAAAGACTCGCCCCATTTCTCTATCAGCAACCTCGACAGGCGTTTCCTTATTTCAGGCCCCGTTTTCAGGCGGAGGCATTCCCCGGCGATCTCCCTCGATTCCTTCTCCGTTATGGTGTTGAGGAGCTTCTTCACCCTGGGTATGGAGTGAGTGTTCATGCTGAGCTCGTCGACCCCCATCCCTACCAGGAGCGGCACGCACGGGAGCTGGCTCGCCATCTCCCCGCAGACGCTCACGGGTATGCCCTTCGAGTGCGCCGCGTCGATAACGCCCTTGATGAGCCTGAGCACGGCCGGGTGGAACGGCGTGTAGAGATAGGAGACGTGCTCGTTCACCCTGTCCACTGCAAGTGTGTACTGTATCAGGTCGTTAGTGCCGATGCTGAGGAAATCGACCTCCTCCGATATATCCGACGCCGTTATTGCGGCGGAAGGGGTTTCGATCATTACCCCGATTTGCCATGAACCTTCACGCCCGAGCGCGGCGGCGGTTTCGGAGATTATTGACTTTGTTTCGGTTATCTCGGCCATGTCGGAGACCATCGGTATCAGTATCCTGACCTTTTTGCCCTCTGCGGCCCTCAGTATCGCCCTTATCTGCGTCCTGAAAGTGTGCTCGTCGCGGAGGGAGAACCTTATGCCCCGGAGGCCGAGCGCCGGGTTCAACCTCTGTGAAGGCTCCATGCCCGAAGGGAATTTGTCCCCGCCTATGTCGAGCGTCCTTATCGTAACGAGAGGAGAACGGAGAGCCGTAGACGACCTTCCTGTAATTCTCGTACTGCTCCTCCTCGTCCGGGAAATAGTCGGACTTCGTGAAAAGGAACTCGGTCCGGTACATGCCTATGCCCTCGGCGCCGTAGCAGACCGCGTGTTCGAGCTCTTCGATTATCTCTATGTTTGCGTTTACCTTTATTTCCCTGCCGTCGAGCGTCCTTCCGGGGAGCTTCGCATACTCCAGCAGCTTCTTCTCGAGCGCTACGTGGCTCAACTTACGCCGCCTGAACTCCTCCTGCTCGCCGGGTGAGGGGTCGAGAACGGCGACACCCCTGAACCCGTCTATGTATATCGTGTCACCGGGGCACGCCCTGAGCGTAATATCCTCGAGGCCCATTACGGTAGGTATCCCCAGGGACTTCGCCACTATCGCGCTGTGTGAGGTGGAAGCGCCCGTATCCGTGGCGATCCCGATGGCGTGGTGCTTCGCGAACGCGACTACGTCCACGGCCGATATATCGTGCGCCACCAATATGGAATCGTGCCCGAGGTCCGGTATTTCTTCCGCTATGCCGTGGAGGTTCCGGAGTATCCTCTCGCCCATGTAATAGATGTCGGCGAGCCTTTCCTTAATGTAGAGGTCCTCGACCTTTCTGAAAGCCTCGCTCTTCTTGGAAAGGATGTGGTTTACAGCCCATTCGGCGTTTACGCGCTCGGTCTCAATGAACCTGAGCACCTCGTCCGAAAAAAGCTCGTCTTCGAGCATCATGATGTTGATATTGAGTATCTGGAGGTGCTCTCCGCCCTCGAGGGGCTCGAGCTTGTCCTTGATGGAAAGAAGCTGGTCTTTCGAACGCCTGACCGACTGGAGGAAGCGGTCCTTTTCCACTTGTATGAGGCCCTCATCGATCTGCGTCCTCTCGACGATCATCCTCGAGCGGTCGAGCAGCACGACCTTACCGAGGGCTATCCCGGTGGATATGGGGATGCCTTTTCTTTCGACCCTCATACGCCCTCACCGAATCCGCTCTCTATAAGCTCTTCGATCTCGGCCATCGCTCCGCCGGCATTCTCGCCTTTCGTAATCACCTTTATATCGCTCCCTTTGGCGGCCGCGAGGGACAGCACTCCCAGAATGCTCTTCCCGTCTACCTCGTAGCCGTTCTTTACGAGCTTCACGTCACATGCGAACCTGCTCGACAGTCTACGAAAATAGCCGCTGCGCGCGCATGGAGACCTAGTTTATTCTTTATGGTGAAAACCTTAACTACTTCCGATTCAGGCAACGTCCGATAACCTCAAGCGATATGTGAATTAACTTCTGCTGTACGCGGTCGAGCATGAGAACGAATCGTCATACCCGCTAATTATAAGTTTTAGCGCCGGATTTTTCAATTGCCGCTGTCGGAGTGAAGAGGGCCTTGTCCACGCCCCCGTTCAGCTCGACGTCCGGTTCGTATACAATTCTAATCGAAAGCCCGCCGGTCTCAAAATCGATTTTCCGGGGGAAATAATGCCCGTCGACGAGCCCGTCGAAATATTCGTAGTAGAGGCTCGCCCGCTCGCCGTTCCCGAGCGAGAACTCGGCTTTCTCGACCCTGTAGTTGCCGCTATTGACCCACATCGTGTTCTCTCCGCCCGGGTCCCCGTCCCTCCATGTGAGCTTTATCAGACCCGCGTCCGCGGCAATGGCCGGCTTTATCGGTGATTCATATATCCTGTACGGGAGACGTCCCATCACGAGGCTCACGAGGCTTTCGGCGGTTATCCGGATATCGAGACCCGGATAGACGTAGGAGAGATCGAATTCCTCCCCGGCGTCATATACGCCCCTTTCAGCCGAGGATATGATATATATCTGTTTCCCGTCCGAGGAAATGAACCCTACCGTGCTGCCGAACGGGTTCAATGCCTCGAGGCGGAGCAGGTTGGGACTCTCCGCGATCGTGACCTGGGTGTACGAGACCTTGTCGGACGCCGTCTCTATCCTGACCCTCGCAAGCCCCTTGACCGACCGTATGCCGCCCTCGTATAGCTCGACCTTTTCGATTATTTCCCCGGCGTCGGCGCGTGTCATATCGACCTCGGCCGCCTTCCTGGCGCACGACGAGGCGAGGAGGAGCATTACGAATACGGAATATATATAACGGTAGTTTCTCAATTCTAGCTTTCTATCTTCGGATTTTTAGACAGCTGATTTATCTTTCGTCTGAGGCTCTCCCTGAGCTCTATGTCTTCGGGGTTGTCGGACGGGGCGGCGATCAGCATTTTGAGGCCCTTGTTGTAGTACTCGAGCGCCGCCGCGGTGTCGCCCATGTCCCTGTATACGTCCCCCAGGTGGTCGAGAATGGCGGGGTCGTCCGATTGGAGAGAGGCCGCTTCCTTCAGAAACTTTACCGCTTCCCGGTAATTCCCCCTCTTGTAGTAGACCCAGCCCAGGCTGTCGAGTATATATCCTTTATTGGGCGAAATGGCGAGGGCTTGTCTTATGAGGGACTCCGCCTGGTCGAGGTTGATCCCCTGTTCGGCGTACGAGTAACCGACGAAGTTGAGGGCGTCCGCGTGCCTGGGGTTAAGCTCTATGAGCTTCATCATCGTATTGACGGAATCCTGCTCGCGGTCGATGAGGTAGTACGTGACGCCGAGCGAATAGTATATGGTCTCGCTCCCCGGGTTCGATTCGAGGAACTTCTTATACAGGGCTACCGCGTCGTCGTTCCTGTCCGACTTCCTGTAGACGCTGCCCAGGTAATTTACGATCACTTCGTTATTGGGCTCGCGGCTGTAAACCTCCTCCATGAGCGCCATTGACTGAGGCAGGTTGTTCCGCTTCTCGAATATGTAGGCTTTCTGGACGAGGCTCTCGTCGTAAAATTCCGAATACTGCGGTATGGAATCGAGCGTGCTCACAGCCTCATCGTACCGGCCTGACTCGATGTAGCATAGGGCGAGGTAGTATTTCGCACGGTCGTCGCCGGGGTTGCCCATGAGGATGAGCCTGAACTCCTCGACCGCTTTATCGTAATCGCCGCTCTCGATGTAGAGGAGCCCGAGCCGGAGCTTCAAGTCGGGGTTCTGGAAGTCCATGCCTTCGGCCCTCTCGAACTGCACCTTCGCGTCCTCCATACGGTTGACCCTGAAAAGAAAATTTCCGTAGCGCACGTACGACTCCAGGCTGTGCGGATAGAGCACGATCACGTCCTGGTATATCCGCTCGGATTCCTTCATCTTCCCCTGCTGCTCGTATATGAGTGCGAGCTCGAGCAAGAGCGGAGGCGAAGCTCGGGTTCAGGTCGAGGGCCTTCTTGTAATTCTCTTCCGCGCGGGCGTAATCCCCCTTCTCGAAGTAGAGCTTGCCCAGGAAGTAGTAACCCTTTTCGTTGTCCGGGTAGAGCTCCGTTATCCTCCTGAACCTGACTTCCGCGCTGTCGTAATTCCCCGACTCGGTGTCCATGATGCCGAGGAAGAGGAGCGACTCCGCGTCGTCGGGGTCGAGATCGACGGCCCTCTTCAGTATCTCTACCGACTTCTCCCTGTCGCCCGGCTCCTGCGAGGACGCGTATATCTTTCCGAGCAGGGTGAAGGAAGGGGCGAACTCCGGGTCTGTCTCGATCGATTCCTCGAGCTTCGCGAGGGCGTCCTGCATCCTGCCTGTGGACATATACATGAGGGCGAGGTTGTATTTCAGGTAGGCTGACGAGGGGTCGTGCTGTTCGGCGAGCGTGAGCTCGGCGAGCGATTCGGGGATCCTGTTGTCGAGGTAGAGCATCCGTGAAGCCGCGAAGTGATAGTAGGCCTCGTTTTTCGGAGCCGCCGGTGAAATGAAAGGCTCGTCGGCCTGAGCGTGGTCGCTTTTGACCCCCGCCGCGTGTACGCAGGAAAAGAGCGCCGGAAGTAATAAAAGGACCGCTAGCAAAGCGGAATATATGAGCTTATTTCCTGATTTCATTTCAAGAGGCTTCCAGAATTTTGAGATTTATTTTACCCGCTGCGTTCATAATGACGGAGCTCTTGTTCAAGTCCCCTTCGACGAGCTTCAAATGCGTCGCGTCGGCCGGGACCTGACCGAACGTGGGGTCGACCGCAACCCACTCTCCGACGTATACCTCGTTCCACGCGTGATAATAGAATCTTCCGTCGAGATATATTGTACCTGACACCGTTTTTGTAGGGATTCCCGCGGCCCTGGCCAGCGCCGCGAAGAGGGCCGAGTGCTCGTTGCAGTCCCCCGAGCCCGTCTTCAGCACGTCCCTGGCGTTGGGAATGCCGGCAGTGCCGGTCTTTCTGAGATAATTGAAAACCCAGGCGTTCAGCTTTCTCGCCGCTTCGAGCGAGTCCTCTTCCCCTCCGAGTATTTCCCTCGATTTGGATATTATCTCCGGGTCGCCGCTCTGTATCAGGGTCTCGGGGGCGAGATACGGGGCAAATTCCGGTTCTTTATTAGGCAGCATATAAGTCTTCACGGACGACGTATCCCCCGCCCTTATCGAAACGTATTTCCCGTCGAAGGACTGCCTGTAGGCGTCCGACAGATCGAACCCGTCTTCCGGGCTGATGCCCTCTATCTCGGCCTTCATGTACATGAGGCCCCTCGGGTCTTTAATCGTGATGTTGGAAGGAATGGAGGTCGCCCCTTCTACATCGAGCGCGGAAAGCCCTTCAGCCGACACCCGGCCCCCTTCGTCCCTGAGCGCGGTCATGCCGGGCGGGATCGACTGCTTGATAAGCTCGCCTCCGTCGGTGATCCAGGAGGTGACCTTCGCGCCCGAGAGTACCGACTCCACCCTCCATGCGTCGACGACGCCCAGGGAAGGCGCTTCGACGCTCTCCCTCCCGGTGATCTTATGCCGGGTCTCGAAACCCCCTGGGGACGACGCGGCTATCACCGTCATGGGGTCGAGCACGGGGATTAAATATTCGCGCCCCGCTGCCGGGGACTCCGCCATGAGCCTCGACGGGAGCATAGATGCGGGTATGAGCCCGGGCGGCGCATCGAACACGATCTCCGACTCCCCCGATAAAGTATTCATCTTCACCCGCATGGCGTCCCCTTCCCTCGCGCCCCTGGCCGTCACCTTTCCCGACGGGGATTCGAACCTGAAGTCGAAGGATAGGAGCTTCCCCCCGCCGAGCCTGTAATGGGCCTCGGTCTCGACGTCCTCGGTATTATCGAGGAGCCTGACCTTGATCCTCGCCTTTTCCACGGCCTCGGTTATACCGCCTTCGGTTTTGACGGAGTCGTACGAGTAGCCTATCTTCCTGCCCCCTGAATATATGTAGAGAAGGTTTTCGCTGAAAGAACCGGCATATACGTATGGAGTTGAAAGGAGTATGGATAGGATAGCGGCCCTGAGAATGAAAGCGCCTCTTCGGTATGGCATGTTACGGGAATAATCTACACGCTTTTGCCCCGGTCTCAACTGTTTTGTTGAACGGGTTGCGGACGATCCGCCAATCCGCCAATAGTTTTGTAGGAGCGGCTTCCAGCCGCGATTCTTTCTTGTCATTGCGAGCTGAGCGAACAAACGTGAGCATAGCGCGGCAATCTTGCCTTTTCTTCTATTTCCCTCTCCCTCTATTGGAGGGGAAACTGCTTCGAGTGTGCGAGAAGCAGGTCGCTGTCAAAACGAAGGCAGAAAAAGGTGCTTAATTCCGGCTCGTCGATGCTTGAGTCAAATTAGTTAGGGTGAGGGTGTACATTAATATTCCTGTCATTCTCTTAATTATGGGACAATGGGACACATTATCAGGGTATATACTCCGAGCATATGTCCCGTCTGTCCCATAGACAAATCCCACATCATCCGACAATCCGACAGATGCGACATCCCTATACCCCTGCGGATGTGTCGGATGTCGGATCATGCTGCTCCCCGTTAAGAAGCTGGCTGCATTAAGCTGGTAAAACACTTGGAAAAGTTAAAAAAAGGGAGTATTACATCTGCTCTTTATAATCTCTATACAAGTACTATAGTCATTCCCTGCATCCCGATACCGATACACTAAAAAGAGTAAATACGGCTCTATACACCATTTGACCGATAGAGAATTAACCCACCTTCCATATATTTAACAGTAAAAGTCAATTTTCAGGAGGGTTACATGAAAAAGATTACCGTTTACGACCTGCCCACGCGTTTCTTTCACTGGCTTTTTGCTTTCCTTTTTATAGCGGCTTTTGCCATCGCAAAAGCTGTGGACGATGAAAGCCCGCTTTTTAGCTATCACATGCTGGCCGGACTGACTATCGCGTATTTACTGGTTCTGAGGTTTATATGGGGATTTACAGGCACGGCCTATGCGCGTTTTTCATCCTTTAAATTAAATCCCATTGAACTTATCCGGTACTTTAAAGACACCGTTGTCATGAAGACCAAATCCTATCCGGGTCATAACCCGGCTTCGAGCTACGCGGCGGTGATCATGTTTGCCTGCGCTATCGGACTGGCTGTCACGGGTATATTAATGAGTACCGGCGGCGAAAACGATAGTCTTGAGGAGATCCATGAGTTACTGGCTAATATATTCCTGATTTCTGTTATTATTCACGTAGCCGGGATCGTTTTTCACCACTTTAGACACAGAGATTCATTATGGTCCAGCATGTTGGACGGCAAAAAGAAGACGAGCTCGGATGCCCCAGGAATCGCGAGCATGAGACCGGCTGCATTATTGCTTTTTGCTATTCTTTTTGCATCCTGGCTTGGGTATATGATTACTAACTACGACAGCCGCACTCAGACTTTGAATTTACTGGGGACCAGGCTGAGCCTGGGCGAATCGGAAAATGAATCCGAGCGTGGTTCTGAAGGCGGTCACGAAGAGTACGATGACGACTGAGCTCAATTAAAATGAACGTAAACGAGCGACTGACAATATCCGCTATATTGGTCTTTATAGCCGTTCTGACTTTTATAGATATCTATAACGACTATCTCGACGGGGTAGCGTTATGGCATATCTCGATCGAAACCATTGTAGGATTGACGGCGCTTGCGGTGGTTTACTACCTCATAAAGAGCCATATTACGATGCAGCACACGGTTGAGAAGGAGAAGCGGCTCTCGAACGAGCTTAGTCTCGAAGCGCAAAAATGGAAGCGCGTATCGAAGGCCTACCTTGACGGATTGAGCGTCGAAATTAACAAGCAGCTGGACAAATGGGAGCTGACCGAAGCCGAAAAACGGGTCGCCTTTCTGCTGTTAAAAGGGCTTAGCATAAAGGAAATAGCCGATCTGAGAAAAACGAGCGAGAAAACCGTCCGCACACAGGCAAATTCCATATATTCCAAGTCCGGGCTCCCGGGCCGTTCCGCTTTATCGGCCTTTTTCCTTGAAGACTTACTGCCTCCAAGTCTCTAAGGATCCTAATTTATTGTTAAGTTTTGCTCTGAACAACCTCATCCGACAGATGCGACACATCCCCGGGGTCTATACTCCGCGGGTCTGTCGGATGTCGGATGGCTCTTGATGTGACAACTGACAGTCGTGTAGGGGTATATATGCTGTGCATCTGTCACATTGTCACATCTTTAAATTGTCATTGCGAGGAGCGTAGCGACGCGGCAATCTTGTTGTTTTCTTCTATTTCCCTCCCCCTCAATAGGAGGGGGGAGGGTGAAGGGTGAGGGTGTACATTAATATTCCTGTCATTCTCTTAATTATGGGACAATGGGACACATTATCAGGGTATATACTCCGAGCATATGTCCCGTCTGTCCCAAAAGACAAATCCACCCTACCCCTCCTTTTTCTAAGGAGGGAATTAAAAATGATCCGCCATCCGCCAACCTTCCCGCCCTATACCCCCGCAGAGGTTGGCGGTGGCGGCGGGCTCCCCGATTGACACCCAGGCCTATATTAGGTTCACTAGAATATATGGAAGTAAGGGATATATTCGGAAAGGTATTTGCGGGTGAGAGGATAGGCAGGGACGAGGGATTGTTCCTTCTCAAAAACGCCGACACCACTCAGATGGGCTCTCTCGCCGATTACGTGAGAAGGAAGCACCACCCGGAAGGGATAGTGACGTTCGTCGCCGATACAAACCCCAACTATACGAACGTCTGCGATACGGAGTGCCTCTTCTGCGCCTTCTGGCGTCCGCCGGGCTCTCACGACGCATACACGCACAGCGTCGACAAGGTCATAGAGATGATGAGAACCTCCTACCACAACGGGGCCACGACCGTGCTCCTCCAGGGAGGGCATAACCCCGAGATCACGCTCGATTACTATCTGGAAATAATAACGAGGACGAAGAAAGAAATTCCGGGACTCCACCTCCACGCGTTTTCCGCCCCGGAAATAAGCGCCATAGCGAAATACTCCGACCTCACGACCGAGGAAGTGCTCGAGAAGGTTTTGGGACGCGGGCCTCCGGACCATTCCCGGAGGGGGGGCCGAGGTATTGTCCAACCGCGTGAGGAAGAAGATAAGCCCGCTCAAGATCGACGCCGACCAGTGGATGAAGGTCACGAGGGAGGCGCACCTGACCGGATTCAAGACCACCGCGACGATGATGTTCGGCCATTTCGAAGAGGACGAGGACATCCTCGAACACCTCGACAAAATCAGGGCGCTCCAGGACGAGACGGGGAATTTCCTCGCGTTCATCCCCTGGACGTTCAAGCCCAAGAATACGTTCCTCGAAAGGAAGCTCCCCAACGAGACGGGCGGGGACAGGTATCTCAGGGTACTGGCGCTCTCGCGCATATACCTCGACAACTTCGTCCACATTCAGGGCTCGTGGTTCACGCAGGGGGCAAAGATAGGCTCGCTGTCCATGTACTACGGCGCGAGCGACCTTGGCGGCACGCTGTTCGACGAGAACGTGCTCTGCTGCGCCGAGAACAGGCTGAGATCGACGGTGGACGAGCTCGTACACATGATAAGGTCCTCGGGTTTCGTACCCGCGCAGAGGGACACTTACTACCAGGTGCTGAACCGCTTTTGATTCCCCTTCTTTGTAGGAGCGCGATCGTGCGCAGTTCGTCCTGACCCTCAGGCGTCATTCCAAAACGTATCCTCCCTGACTATGGACTTTGGGACATACAGCCCGAATTAATTACTACGATGTTCGGAGCGCGGCAATCTCATGAATAGAGCGAGATCGCCACGGTCACTCCGTTTTGGATTTAGTACCCATTTCCCCATAAGATATTAGTTCACAGGAATTAGCCAAGGGCGACCTGCTCCTCACATTCATCGGAGCAGTCCTCGCGATGACAGGAATAAACCGCCATCCAGTCACTCTCTGACGGCATTCACGACCCTTATACTCCACGCGTTTCCGGTGAATTCGATAAGACAGTCGAAGGAAGAGAGGTATCCGAGTATGAAGTCGAAGAACTCGTAGGCCGAGCTCGTATAGACGGGCCTGCCGATATATACGCCGGCGTCGTCCGGATCGAGCCCCCTGCACTCGCAGGTTGAGAGCTCGAAATCGACCCCCTCCCCTCCGCCGGGCTCAGATGCAAACTCCGCCCCGGAGATGGAAATACCGCCGTCACGTCCTTCGCGGCGTACCGAAAAAGAGAGAGGGCCCCCGCCGCCTTCGAGAAACCGCGCGGCCAGGAACTCGTCTATATCCGAGACATTTATGACGGAACGGTTTTTGGGGGATTCGGTCACAGGGGGGATATAATAACAGAAGGGGCGCCCGTTTTCACGGCCGCCCCTTTATAATATTCGAAAGCTGCGCGTCCTATCCGCAAGCCTATCGGTTCTTTACAATAGAACCGTTGTTGTAGGACCTCGTATTCCCGGAGTTGAAATTCCGCGTGCCGGTGTTCATGGACGGGCTCGTATACTGCCGCGGGGCCGTGTTCGTGTACCGGTTATTGTCCGAACCGGACGGCTTCCGGTTTGTCGAGACGTTCGACTGCTTCTGGCTCGGCTGTCTGTATTGTGCCGCCGGTTTCTGCACTTTGTAGCTATTCGCACCGTACCCGTTGGGGTTGTAGTTGTTCTTCTTCGGCTGTACCGGCGCCCTCTGGTACGCCTGCTTGGTCCCCGGATTCGGATACCGGTTCGTTGCCCCGTTATTGTTCGAACCGTAATTATAGGGGTTTCTGTTAATCGGTTTTTGTTCCGCGGCCGGGGCTTTCTGCTTTCTCAATCCGTCGTTCACAGAGGCGTTGGTCCTCACGCGGTTTTGACTGTCATACATCGCAGGCCCGTTATATGTATTGTTTTTCCTGGTGGTGGCCGTGGACGGCTTCACGTCGTTAATAGCGGGCTTGCCGACAGGTATGTTCGTATCAGCCCCGATCTGCCCCCGATTACGCGTGTCGGATGTCGAGCCGCTCTTGAGCTTTCCGGGATCCTTGCTTATCACCCCGTAGCCGTCAGGCTCGACGTTTCCGTAGGGTTTGTTTTTCCCCGTATTCAAGGTCCTCTGCTGCACGAGGCCGTTCCCGTTATTTCTGTCCTGTGCGTTAAAACCGTTTTTGATTCCGGTGTCCTTGTTTACATTCGTGCCCTTCACGCCCCTCAGGACGGAGCTCCCGCTGTTAAAAGGCGTTTCGTCCGACTTCTTCTCGATACTGGGCCTGAAGACCTTGTAATTGTTTTTGTCTATATTCCTCCCCGCCCTTAATGTGGAGAGGTCTGCATCGACCAGCTTGACCGGTTCGAGCTTGCCTTTAACCGCCCGCTCTATTACGGATTTGTCGGGGCCGTAGTTGTATATCTTGTTGTTCTCGGTCTTGATGTTCGTGACGTTCTTCACGTTCCGCATGACGGTCAGGTTCTTCTCGCCGTCAAGCGCGACGAGCTTCGCGTTCCTGTTGTTGAATTTATCCTCCGGGACGAAAACGCAATGATCCCCCGGGGCGTAATAATCGTTGTCGTAATAATGTCCCTTCTTATGTTTGTGGTGGTGCCCGTTGTTCCCGCCGTAGTACCCGTCGTAGCCCCCGTAATACCCGCCATAATAGCCGTTGTCGTAATCGAAGAAGCTGATGCCTATCTCGAGGAAGAAGTTATTGTCCGGGGGAAGCGGCGACCAGCCTACGTAGCCCGGAGACTGATACCAGGAAACGTACGCGGGTGCCCAGGTCGTCCCGGGAATCCACGTCCATCCGTAGTAGCTGTCGAATACCCACCTTCCGTAATGGTATGTAGCCCAGCCCCATGGCTCGGCGGATACCCACGTCCACCCCTGGTCCGACCACACCCACTGCCCGTCCTGGTATGGCTGCCATCCGGGGCCCGCCTGAGCCGGATACCATCCGTACCCGTAACCGTTTACCGGGACCCAGCTCCCGTATGGGGAGAGCGAATTGTAAAAGAGGCTGAAACTGAACGCTGAGTCTGCGTGAGCCTTCTTCTCGAAATCCGCCATTTCCCCGCCCGCAAATATCGCCAAAACTAAAGCGAAAACTGCCAGTCTATGTTTCATTGTTTTTTTACTCACTCCCTGATTTATAACCTACCATATCTAACCGGAGCCACATATAAAAAGTTGCGCTCATTATAAAAATGTATCCTATTGCACAAAGGCGTGAGAATTGTGGAATATTACACAGTGGTCCCGTGGGGATCGTCCGGCAGCGGCCGCGCCGGAATGGTCAGTTCTTCTGGCTGGTTATGCGCTCCTTTTTCTCGAGCAGCTCGCCGTATATCCTCAGGTACTCCCTCCCCGAGCTTCTCCATGAAAAGTCCTCCCTCATCCCCCTCGAAATGAGCTCCCGCCATTTGTCCTTTTCCTCGTATACGGATATAGCCCGCAAAAGCGCGTCGAGCATGCTGACCTTGGAGAATTCGTAGAAGACGAAGCCGTTACCCTTCTCCCCGTCCTCCGTATAGTCCCTCACCGTATCGAGCAGCCCGCCCGTCCCCCTGACGACGGGTATGACCCCGTACCTGAGCGCGATTATCTGCCCCAGTCCGCACGGCTCGAACCGGGAAGGCATGAGGAACATGTCCGAGCCCGCGAAGACCCTCCTTTCGAGGGCGTTGTCGTTCACGGCTATAGTGACGGAGAGGTTCTTTTTCCACCTCTTCTTCGCCTTCTCCATCATGTGCTCGTACCTCTCGACTCCCGCCCCCACTACCGCCACCTGATAACCCAGGTCGAGTATCTGGGGAATGGATTCGAGGAAGAGGTCTATGCCCTTCTGTTCCGTGAGCTTGGAAACGACGCCCAGGAGCGGCTTGTCCCCTTCCGGGTCGAGCCCGAGCTCTTCCCTGAGGGCTTCCTTGTTCTTTCTTTTGTCGTCAATGCTGTCCGGGCCGTACATCTTTGGGATAGCCGCGTCTTTTTGAGGGTCCCATTCCTCGTAGTCTATGCCGTTCAGGATACCGATAAGGTTGTCCCTGTTCCTGGATACCCACTTGAGCACGGCGTCGAGGCCGTAGCTGTATTCCTTCTTCTTGAGCTCGGAGGCGTAGGTCGGGCTCACCGTCGTGACCAGGTCCGAGTATATGATCCCGCCCTTGAGCAGGTTCGCCTTGCCGTAGAACTCGAGCCCCTGCGAGGTGAAGAGGAATTCAGGCAGTCCGAACTTGTCCAGCACGTTCCTGTCGTACTGACCCTGGTAGGAGATGTTGTGTATGGTGAAAACCACCCGCGAGTCCTTGAAGAACGGGTCGTCCTTCAGGTGCTTCCTCCACTTGAGGCATATCGGGAGGAGCGCCGTCTGCCAGTCGTGGCAGTGGATGATGTCGGGCTTGAAGTCGAGCGCCTTTGCTATCTCGAGCGCCCCGAGAGAGAGGAATCCGAACCTGAGGTCGTTGTCCGCGAAGTCTCCCTGAGGGGTGGAGTATATGTATTTCCTCCCGAAGAACTCGTCGTTCTTGAGGAAGTCGACGTAGACGCCGTTGAATTCTATTTCCTTTATCCTGCCCCTGACGGGGAGCCAGTCGAGGCAGAACACAAGCTCCTTCGATACGGTCCTGGGTTTTATGCCGAGCCTCGAGAGGTTCGCCCTGACCCTCCTGTAATAGGGAATGACTACCCTGACCTCGCAGCCGAGGGAGGCGAGTCTCTTGGGCAGGGTGCCTATGACGTCGGCGAGGCCGCCCACCTTGGCGAATGGTTCCATTTCGGAGGCTACGAACAGTATTTTCATTTTTTCAGATAACGCGATGACAATAAACTCGATAGACCGACAGAAAATATATTACCAGTAAAGCAGCCCGTTCACCCCTTGTCGAGCTCCCTTATTTTATCTGCGAATTTCGAAGCGTTCTCCGCTATAACGTCGAGGTCGATCTTCCCGCCTTTCCCCAAAAGAGCGCTTGAAACCCCCACAGCCGACGCCCCCGATCTGATGAAGTCGGCGAAATTGTCGAGGCTCACTCCGCCGGTCGTCATGATGTCCACGAACGGCAGGGGGTCCTTTATCGCCTTTACGTACGAGGGTCCTCCGGCGGCGCTCACGGGGAAAATCTTGACCATATCTACTCCCATCTTCCAGGCGTTCACTATCTCGGACGACGTGAACGCGCCCTGAATGGAGACCATGCCGTTATCCTTTGCGTACCCGATAAGGTCCTTATCCGTGTGGGGCGACACAATGAAAGCGGCCCCCGCCTTCCGGGCCCGCCCGGCCATGTCCGTGTCGAGCACGGTCCCCGGCGCCGACCAGCACCCCGAGCCTCCCGCTTAATGCGGATATCGCTTCCTCGGCCCCGGGGAAGGAGAAGGTTATCTCTATAAGCCTGAGACCGCCTTTTATGCAGCCCTCCGCGAAGTCGAGAGCGGACTCCACGTTCTCCGCCCGTATCACGGCGAAGACCTTGTGCTTTCTGATGACTTCGAGGCTTTTCACCATTACAAGTTAACAGGCTCGGGCGAAGAGATGCAAGTTTTCACGGCAATCTGCGGGAGCGGGGTAAAATTTATCCATTAATGGCTATGCCTTATTGATTTCTTTCGCAGGATGTTTTATCATGTATAATTAATGGCCATGGAGCATAGTATGAGTTTCATCAACGAAGAGATGATAAGGGGGCGCGTGAACGAGTTTATCGACCGGAGCAAGGAGCTCGGTATAAAGGTAACTCCGCAGAGGATTGCCATATACAAGGAGCTCGCGTCGACCGACCAGCACCCGAGCACGGAAACGATTTACAAGAAGATAAAGGACTATTACCCTAATATTTCCCTGACCACTGTTTACAGGACTCTCGAGACTTTCGAGAAGCTCGGCCTTATATCGGTAGTGAACGTGCTCTACAACGCCGCCCGGTACGACGCGAACCTCACCCCGCATAACCACATCGTGTGCACCGAGTGCAAGAAGGTCGAGGACATATACGACGAGTCGCTGTCGACGCTCGACGTATCCGACAAGACCCTCGGCGACTACCACATCAAGGGCTACTCGATTTTGCTCAACGGCGTCTGCAAAGACTGCCGGGATATCTGAGCGCCGAAATCCACCCGATTGTCATGCTGAACTACGGTTCTGAACCGGTGAAAGAACCGGAAGCCATTGGCTGAATGCAATGCACTAACAGTTTCTTAGTCATTATTTGAAGAACCCAAAATATTCAGCATCTCGTTTTAGTATCCCCCAATTCCCATATCGTGCACGATTCTATCCTCCTGACTATGCCCTCCTACTAATGTCCGATAATTTAACTTATGTCGACTATATGTAATTCGGCCAGTGCTTCTGCAAAAAGCCCTATTAACCCGTAGGAGCGGCTTCCAGCCGCGACCCTACCTTGCTCATAAATACCTGCCTCCCCATATCCTGTCATTCTCGACCATGTCCTGAACTCGTTTCAGGATCGATCGGGGATCTCATCTTTTTCTTTTCACATTTTGTCTTTACATATACCAATAAATATTATCTAATGGTATGATATTTTCTCAGGAGAACGTATTGTGCAGAAAAACACAAGTGTGACACTCGGCAAACATCTTGAAGAATTTATCGCTCAGGCAAATCAAGGATGGTCGGTTCTCGTCCGCCAGCGAAGCTATACGGGCAGGATTGCGGCTGCTCGAAGAGAGGGAAGTCAAACTTAACGCTTTACGTCAGGCCCTGAAAGAAGGCGAGAAAAGCGGCTTCGTCGATTATTCCTTGAAGGGTCTCATAGAAGATCTCGACAAAAAAAGCCCTGTTTGATGCCGACCTTCCGAATTACTGCTAAAGCCAAAGCTGACCTCGTATCCATAGCTAGATAAAAGGTTAATACTTTAGTATTATATATATAATACATAAGTATGAGCATGCTTATATTATTTAGTAAATAGACTTACATAAAATTAAGCCTAGCGCCTACCCCTCGTTTATATCAATAATAATAAAGTCAGGGAAATAATAAAATTAAGTAGTATGGTACAACTTACATATCCCTCGGGGGTGATGCCTCTGATTGTTTCAAAACCTCTATTTTTACCTGCAACTCAAAAAAAATCATAAAAATTATTCAAGGGGGAGGTAAAACATCATGGAAGGAATAACTATAAATATTAAGAAGCTGAGTATCTTGGGTTTTGTATGTATCGTTGCATTTCTAATTTCCCTGGGTACGGTCCCGGCTTTAGGACAGACTACCTGGAATGTTCCTGGAGATGCTTCAAACACTTGCACCGTGGGGAATAGCAGTTGTAATACCATTCAGGGAGCCATCGATGCCGCAACTTCCGGAGATACAATTGTTGTTGCAGCGGGCAATTATCCGGAGAATCTTATACTCAGCAAAAGTTTAACACTCCGGGGTGCTCAGGCCGGGATTGACGCATGCGGGCGAATAGCAATCGAGTCAATTATCGCAACCTCAGGCAGTTTGCTCACGCTTGTGACCGGATCCGCAGGTTCGGTTATAGATGGCTTTACATTTTCCGGCGGGACTAGACAGATTGAATCTGCATCCGGCCCTATCGACAACGTACAGATACTAAACAACAGGTTCGTCGGATTTACCGGCAACGGGGTATTTCTTAATGATAACGGCATAGATATCACCGTCAGCCAAAACTCGATCGACGGCGCTAGCCAGGCCAGCGGAGGCGCTTTCCACCTGGACCAGGACAACTTCGACGGGTTTCACTTTATCGATAACTGCGTATCCAATGGAGTAACCGGCTTTTTTGTTGACGGAAACCGTAACGTTGGATCGAGTTTAAACCGTTCACCCCTGTTTTCAGGGAATATATTCGAGCTGAATGTTACCGGGGTAAATATAGGGAGCAGGGCAATCGAAGACGCCGAGATTTCGGGAAACACCTTTAAAGATAATGATTTCGACGGCCTGCAAGGTGGTCCCAAGAATACGATGATCACCGATAATAGCTTTACCGGTAATGGGCGGAGCGGATTAGCCTTGACTAGCTTCGGAAATACAAATTCAGATCGCGGCGCACAGAACAACTCCATCACCAATAACTGTTTCACAGGAAATGGTTTCATTAACAGCGGGAGAGCTGTTTCCTTCAGCGCCACACAATTTGCAGGAACAATTTCTACCAATACGCTCAATCAGAACAACATCTCCGGCAACGCGGTTGGTGCCGGTTATACCGGCACCGAGACTATAAATGCCGAGAACAATTGGTGGGGTGCGGCGGATGGACCCTCCGGAAATGGAACGGGAAGCGGAGATGTCGTGGACGGAATCAGCGGAGGGGGCGCTATAGATTTTGATCCGTTCCTCACGGTTGAGGCATCTGACACGCCTTGCAGTCCCCCCCTGATAGAAGAAATATGCTCGACTCTCGGTGACGACAGATTCAGGTTCCTCCCCGATGTGGACGTTTTCATATTCGAAGGTATGGAAGGAGAAACCGTTCATGTCACTCTGGATTACGACCCGGATGGGGTGAGTCATGGCAACAAAGCGGCCTTAAGCTTATTTAACAGGATAGGGCATGGTTTTATATTTAAAACAGATATCGGCCCATTACCTGATGAAATCACCGTAAAGCTCAAAAAAAACGGTACATATTGGATTACAGTACAAGAACTGTTTAGACATGGCGCGTTCAGGGGGGACTACTGTTTGACCATTGAATCGGATGCAGCGGATCAGCCTGAATTACTTCCCACGCCTTCGGTGGAATAAGGCATGTGACTCTTGTAATTGATCTGCTTGTTCTCTTCTCGTTGATCGGGAATTGGCACGCAATGTATCTGAAATGAGTCAGGGGCTTGATGAGCATTCTTATCAAGCCCCTTTTTATTAAAGATCAGCGCATTTCTGTATCAGGCCTTTACCGAACATACCTATTTAGACCTCCGTCCGACTTTCTAGTGCCTACATTCCACCCATTTTCATTTGCATAATAATCATGTAATCCTATTCGTAACACTACATATAGGAGACCGTTATGAGCATCCCCGAAGGACTTGAAGCCGCGCTTGGATTCGGATTCATGGACGCCATATTCACGAGGCGGTCGAGAAGATTCGGCCTCGGGATGGAGATAAAGGAAGGGACGCTTGCGCACAAGTCCCGCCACGTCACTCCGCTCCTCGCGATGACAGCGTCGGGTATGTCATGGCGAGCGGAGTAGAACGGAGCGCGGCAATCTTGATTTTATAAAGAACCCTTCGCACGTGTATACTGCTCCCCATTAAGAAACTAGTGAGAATAAGCTAGTAAAATACCCTGAATAAGGCAAAAGGAGAGGGGGCAATGAAACGAAGGAGATGGGATTCTAAAACAAAGACCAAGATAGTACTTGAAGGTTTATCTGGAAGACCTGCTTCGCGTGTATGCAGCCAATGAAAGTTCGACCAGTCTTTTCCGCAACACATTGTGCTAATGTGCGGTTTATTTCTTGCGGCCTACCACTATGCCGTCCCCCGATCCTTTGTCAACGACCGGACAAATACCGCAATTGCTGCGGTTATTGCCCGGCCGCGCACTTCATTCATTCACTTTTACGCCTTCTCCACGCCTTCCTTATAAGTATAAAGACCGGAACTAGGAGATAGAAAGGGAACGCGCCTGAAGCGCCCGCCGGAGCAACGGAGCAGCCTCCTCCGCCTCCTCCTCCGCCTGTAACGCTCACGACGACGAAGTCCGCGTTCTCTCCGCCAAGGAAAGACGCGATGGCTTCGTTGATGAGATCAGCCCCCTCCGGCGTAACGCTCACGACGATAGTGAACGTCCTGTCATCCCCGGATAGGAAAGTGCCTATGTCGCACATGACCTGTCCTGGCACAGACTCGATGCAGCTCTCTGAGGCTGTTACGAGTGATGCACCCTGAGGGAGGTCATCCACGACGACCACGTTCTGAGCGTTAAAGTCACCGTCACTCTCGATAAATATGGTGTAGGTGATTTCCACTTCCTCACCCGCAGGGACGGAATTTACGTCCGCGGTCTTGAGAATGCTTACGTTGAGCGTCGCAGGGGTGCCCGTAAACTCTACCGCTCCAATGTCGGGAGCGGGGCCTATAAAACGGGGGTTTCCGAGAAAGTCAGTTGCCGGGAGGTCCGGAGCCGCGGGGTCCCCCTCGTTTATGACAGGAGAGCCTTCGAAAATGCCTACATTCCCGCCAACCGCGTTAACGAAATCGGGGACGGCGTCTATATTGTCCATCTCCGTTATGTTGGTAAAGCATCCGACAGTATTTTCGCATAGTGTCTCGAAATCCGAATAGTCGTTATTCATGAGAAGCACAGGTGCCCCAACCAGATTGCCATCGGCGTCGTCGTCCACGTATATGTCGCCGCCCGAGTTATTGAAAACTATGTTGTTATACAGATTCGCCGCCGCCGTGTCGTCCAGAAGCTCGATGTCGAGCCCTCCTCCGACACCCGCCGCTATATTCAGGGTGAACGTGTTATTGACCAGGGTGACAGTAATGCTTCCGCCCCGTATTTGAGCGCCTCCGCCATCGGCATCGGTTTCGTTGCCTACGAAGATGTTATTGGTCAGTAAAGCGATGAGACTGGCTCCGCTTACCGAAGCCCCCGCCCCGTCAAGGGTCGAGGAGTTGTTTATGAAAGTGTTGGCGTTCATCGTGATGATCGCTCCGCCGCCCCCGATATCCAGCCCGCCCCCCTCTTCAGACGAATTGTCAGTGAAGGTATTGTTCGTAAGCTCCGCGACAAGGCTGCCGCCTCCGATGGAAGCCCCTCCCCCTTCGCCGAGAGCATTGTTGTCGGTAAAGACGTTATCCGCTAGTGTGACGTCAGCCCCTCCCCCACCTATATCGGCTCCCCCGCCATTGTCGGACGAGTTGCCGACGAACCTGTTCCCTGTCACTACCGCTACCTGACCGCTTATGTCCAGCCCTCCCCCGTTCCCGGTCGTCTCGTTGTTGAGGAATTCGCAGTCCTCGACCGTTATAACTGGGTCCGTAGGCTCGATGAACCCGTCGCCCGCCCTAGCAAAGAGTCCTCCGCCGTCCGAGAGGGATGAGCCATTACGGAACGTGATGCCGTTCACGTCTATATCCGTATTCTCGTCGGTTGTGACCCCGTCAGCGTCTATGTTCATGACCTGATCGTCTCCTCCGCCGTCGAGTATCGTAAGCCCCGCGCCCGCTCCGCTTATTTCGATTGAGAAATCCTCCGCCGCAACAGGGGCGTAAGTGAAAGTATCGCCGTCCGTTTCGTATATTCCGGGAGCTATATTAATCAAATCGTCCTCTCCGTTCATTCCGGCCGTTTCGAGCGCTAACCTCAGCTCCTCCACTGTCGCAACATTAAAGACCGCCGCCGAAGCCGAAAAAGGTAGAATCAGGGAAAAAGAAAGGAAAGAAAGGAAAGAAAGGAAAGAAAGGAAAGAAACAGTCTTAAAAGGATCTTGTGTTCTCATACCGTCGTCCCCCTTTTATCGTTATATATATAGTAACTAATATCACAAACACACACGGAAATCCATCTAAAATATATGCGTGTTAGGATAGCAAAGGGGGGATAAAAATTAAGAACGGGCCTCTTACCCCATCAATCGTGGGGGAGAGGCACGATATGCCCGTAAACCAAAGTCAGGGCTGACGTGGGAACCTAGTAATTCGAAGCCTTTCTCAGTCTTGCAGATAAGGGTCTTTTCAGTAAGTTTTCTGGCTTAAGCCCATCGAACGCTCTTTAAATCTGCAACTAACTTGTATCTAACTTGACAAGAGGGGAGCAGTACACGTGGAACAACATTCACACTATTACCACGCCGACTCCCTATTCCCAATCCCCCCATAATCATGTAATCCTATTCTTAAATGCTGAATAGGAGACCGTTATGAGCATCCCCGAAGGACTTGAAGCCGCGCTTGGATTCGGATTCATGGACGCCATATTCACGAGGCGCTCCCGGAGGTTCGGTCTCGGGATGGAGATAAAGGAAGGGACCCTCGCGCACAAGTCCCGCCACGCGCCCGTGCCCCTCTCGGAGCTCGAAGAAGCGTTCCTCATATGGGCCGGGACGGGGATGACCGGGCTTTCTCTGGGCGACCTGCCGCGCACGGGAATCTCCTGGCTCTTCCAGTGGACGGGGAGGAGCTGGCCCTGCTCCTGCAACTCCCATTCTACCGAGCTCTTCTACACGAACGACAGCGGCGTATACATGGTCAGGCTCCAGGACGTGATGCCCGAGGAAGGGAAGAGCCTCATATTCCAGGGTATGACCGACGACGAGAAGCTCTCGAAGGTGCTGGAGCTATTCAGGAAGAGCCTCGTCAAGCTCGATGACGGACGCGCCGACCTCCCCAAGGGCGAGCCGGGCCTCTTCGACTTCAACGCGTGGAACTGCAATAAGCCGGGGACTACGTTCTTCGTCCCCGTTACGAACACCACGGTCGAGTACATGGTGCTCCTCTTCATATACTTCGGCGCTAAATACGGGTTCAACATCATCGACGAATTAAACGGCGGCAGGTCGTGCGGGCTCGACAAGTGGATCGAGAAGGGATACATAAGGAAGGACGTCGAGCTTTCGCTCTTCGATCTCGAGCTGCGTGTGCTGACGACGCTCAACGTCGAGCAGGCGTTCATATGCCAGAACATGAACCTCGCGCTGCAAGGGCTGGGACTCGGCGGTTGGGCGTTCACGGGGCTACTTCCGCACTACGCTCTCGGCGTTCACCCGGATCACAAGGGGCTCGGGTTCAGGTTCACGAGGCCTGAGAAAACCGTGAGGAGTGCCAAGCCGCCCGTGCCCGTCGGCAGGGACGGCGTATTCGAGGCGCTCTGCCCGCCGTACGTGAAGGACATGGGCGAGGCGGTCGATAATTTTCTCCGAGCGAGGGGTAGATTTTGGGAGGTAGATAACCCCTACCCTTACAAAAACCCCGAAGGCGTGCTCGCCGACGAATACCACCCGAGCGAGGTCAGGATAGAGATAGTCAAAGACTTCTGCACGTACGTCTATGAGAATTACGGGAGGTTCCCGGCTTTCCTCGACCCGATGTTCACGAGGCTCGTCTTCCAGGCGCACCATCTGGATTTGGAATTCTACGACAAGTACTACACCGAAGGGGCGTACACCGACCTCCACAAGGACCACTTCAAACTCTGGCACCCGGAGATGAAGGACCCGTTTGGCGGGGAACAAAAAAAATCATAGATTTCTCGTATGCTCTCGAAATGACAGCAAAGGTCTGCGCTAATCCGTAACCGCGTTACTCGTACAGACCCAGCGGACGACCTTGCAGTTGTCGGTCGTTTCCTCGCACGATTCCATCGCATAGAGCGCGGCGTACAGCATGTCGGTTCCCCACCCGCTCCCGTAGGCGGTGTCCCCGACCGCGAGCGCCCCGCAGGCGTTATGAAACCATAAGATCGCCTTGCAGTCGCCGCTGCCCGCATGCCTTTCGCATTCGTTTATTGCCTTCCTCTCGGCAGCCGCCCGGTTGGCATAGTCGAAGCTGTACCCGTGGGCGGAAGTGGTCGGCGAGAACGCGATCGCGCCGTAGAGGTCCGCCTGCACCACTATTTCCTCTTCCCAGGCTAAAGCCGTATATCCATCAGTCGAGCTAAAGAGGCATAATGTTGACATTAATATCAGTGATGAGAGCAGAATACGATGCATATCTGATATCTCCCTTGAAATAAGATTCGGGTATCTAAAAGGAAAAATTCAGCCCCTTTAAACGATTATAATAGTAAAAGAATTAAGAATCCAGAGGGCTGACGGAGTTGAAATATCTTTCCTTCCCTCCTTAGAAAAAGAACGAATGCGAGCAAGTACTGTTTCGAGCGTGCGAGAAATAGGTCGATTCGAGCAGATTTCTCAACTGTTGATACTCCATGGGAAAGTCAACTAAATACAAATACATTCGGACGCCCTGACAACAAAGGCACCGAAGCAAATTAACTTTGGCTGAGTGTTACTATAGTCCAAATAGGTTAGGGTGGATTTTGTTTTTTCCGCAATTGAATAGACTTCCGTCATTTGTTATTCTTCCGGCCTCCCGTGAACAGCGAGGTTCCTGTTGCTGTACCTCTTGTCGTCCGTTACCTCACTGTCGAACCAGTTGGGCGGAACGAACCGTGCGCTCTCCTCGACGGACTTGAACTCCACCTCCGCCACTACCAGCCCTGCGAGATCGCCCAAATAGATGTCCAGCTCGATCACATGTCTTTCGTAAGGTATTTCGTATCGCCTCTTCTCGATCCTCATCCCTGCGGTCTTGGGCCACTCCTCGTTGTACGCTTCGCTTCCAATCTTGGTCTCGATCTCTTTCCTCTCGAGACCCCGGCCTGATTTCACAGTCTTAAAGAATCTGTCCTCTTTTCTGCGTATCCTGATCTCTGTCTCGTCGTCTGTGACCTCAAGGTATCCCTGAGATATGACGTTCGACGGATATTTATACAAATCTTCCGGAATCTCGTTCACCAGAAACTTCCTCTCTATTTCGTCTTTCATGACAATTGAAGTGTTAAGGTCAAGCCCCCCGTTCTCTATAATCCCCCTAATCTCCTCCCAGAGGTCGGCATAGATCCTGGCCGAATCCGATTGCGGGAGAAAGGCGGTCACGGGCTCCCTGTAGACGCCCATCCTCTCAATGTCGGAGCGGTAAGGTATGCGGGTCCTGAGTACGTTATGCCCGCCCGACTCTATCTTCTCCATCATCTCCTGGTGGAGGCTCTTCTTCGACTCGACCATGGAGAAGAAGGCGTAGAGCCTGCTCACGTCGTATTCCTTCTTCGTAAAAAAATCCAACAGCTTTTCGTAGGTCATGACGGAGAGCGTGGTCGGTATGAGCGGAACGAATATGTAATCGGCCGCGTTGAACACGTTCTCCGAGACGAGGGATATTCCGGGCGGGCAGTCGAGGATGAGATAATCGTACTCGTGCTCGATCTCACCGAATATTTTGCGGAGGCGGAACTTGGAATTTTTCATCTCGTCGAGAGCCAGGTCGAGGTTCCGGTAAGAGAGCTTGGAAGGCAGGAGGTCCAAGTTCGGGTAGTCGGTGCCCTTTATGTTCTCGTCGATGAATCTGCCGCCCTTTACGAACTTGCTCGAATTGAAATTCCGGGCGGCCCTGATCCTGAAGTAATAGGACGACGCGCCCTGAGGGTCGAGGTCGCATATGAGGGTCCGGTAGGTCCCGGCCGACGCCAGGTGGGCGAGGTTCACGGCGGCCGCCGTCTTGCCGACGCCGCCCTTCATGCTGTAGAGGGCTAACGTTATCATAGGGTGAATACTCTAATTGCCGGAGAATAAATTATCAAACAGTTCCTTCATCTCCTCACCGGCGAACTCCCCGAACCTGCCGTGGAATTCGGACCTTATTTCCTTCTGCTTCATGTATAGCTCCGATATGAGCCCGCCCGCGGCGGCGATGCTCTCCCTGCCCTCGTCTTCGGAGGCGTCCATTTTTGATATGTACCCCTTGAGCCTCTCCTGCTGCACGTGCATGTCGTTATAATCGCCCAGATTGTCCTGTAATACCTTCAGATGTCTTATGACTTCCTTAATTTCACCGGCCGGGAAGAGGGACTCGAAGAACTCGAGGTAATACCTGAGCTTCTTGCACTCGATCCTGAGCGTGTGGAGGTCCCTGTCGGAAGAGCTCCCGTCTATGGCCTTTCCGAGCTTGAGAGCCTTCTTGTACCTTTTACGTATGCGTAATTTCGCGAGCCCTATCACCGGCGCGTCCGCGTCGGGCAATGCGTCTCCGGGCGCTTCAGGCTCGTAGAGAAATTTTTCCCATGCCTCGATGCTCCGCCTGTATGAATCGGAGGCGAGCTCAAGGGCGAATTCCCTGTGAGCCTCCTCCCTCTCCCTTACGATGATATCGAACAGGGGGTCGAGACCCGCCCTCAGCGCGGGCGGCAGCATCTCGGTGTACTCCTCTCGTCTCAGGAGATAGATGTCGAGGTCCCGGAGCTCGTTCGACTTCCTGCCTATACCCGCGAACTCGGTCTTGAACTCCTCCTTCACGCTCTCGGGGAATATCCCCCTTATGAGCGTAAGGGCCGAGCGCGTCCTCCTCACAGCTACGCGGAAGTCGTGAAGGAATTCCGTATCTATGTCCTTCACTATCCCGTCCTCGTTCTTTCTCATCGTTTCGAGAAGGCTCTTTAGTATTATTTTGATGGCTTCCCCGGAAGGCATATCGGGAGTGAGGACGACGCTCACCTTGGACGTATAGTCCCCAGCCTTCTTTCCGGCCGCTCCGAGCGCGATCGAAAATATGTTCCCCCCGGCGGGCGCGAGCCCGAGGTCTGAGATATAGCGAGTCAAATTTTCAAACTCCTCGACGTAACCCCTCACGGGGACCGCTTCGAGCAGATGAATTACTGTCTTGTCCGTTCCGTCGTCGCCGACCTCGACGTCCTCGAAATTAATATGGGCCACGGTCTTCCCGTCTTCATTTTCCAGGTTCAGGTGATTACGAGGCTCTCGACGCCGACTACGGGCAATAGCGCCCGTATGTCGATCACGGAGCGGAGGTTGTCCCTGAAGGGCCCCTCGGGCAAGTCCCGCCAGAATCTCGGCATGCCGCCCTCCGCGGGGAGGTCCAGAGAGAGGCTCGTACCGTCGCCTGTATCCCGGAGAACCAGTCGGCCGTCTTCATTCGTAAGGAGGAGGCCCTTCTTGTAGAGCCTGTGGTCGTATGTGTCGAGGAAGAGCTGTTTCTTCGCGGCCTTTCGGTCCCCGGTCAGGGGGAGGCCGTTTTTCAACCGTCCGAGAACTTCGTCCCGCGCGCCTTCGTCTTCGAGAATAAAGTATAGAGAATTATCCAATCGAGCTCTGTCTCCGCAAAGTATCGTAAACGCCCGTGTCTGAAGGGCGTATAAACAGCTTTAAATAATTTAACCGCAATTCCGCGCGATGCCATTCATGCGATGCAATTCACATAATTTTTCAAGCTGAAAAACAACCGGCCCCGCCGCGTCCGGACGGCTATATATACTAATTTACAACTCTATTGTTTAATTAGTGTGAATAGTTTATCCTTAAAATGCATAAATTTTATAACTGAAAAGGGCGGATCCGATAAAAATAAGCCTCCGGAGTTCGAGACAGTTAAAGTTCCCTCCGGACATTTCTTCAGTTCACCCCTTTTTCTTTAAATCCCTTTTATTTAATCCACATGATGCCATAAGGGGTGCAGTTTAACGTTTATGCGGTTTGGAATGGCCTGATTATCTTTATTTATTTTACTCTTCTGCGGATTTGTATGCGGAGAGGATTTATCAGGCGGAGTCTCGTTCGACCCTGCTGGCCGTATCGAATGTTCTTTATAAATCTCGAATTGACATGAGGTGTAATTTGCGGAAGCTCAGGATCGGAATCGTAGACTTTATAACGAAATCACCCAACAACTCGCTATGGGCGCGCTTCATGCACGCAAACCTTGCCGGAATAATGCCGCAGGTCATCGCGTGCTGGTGCGAGGAGCTCGGACACGAGGTGACGCTGTTTTTATTCACCGGCATCGAGGACCTGGAAAGAGACGTCCCGAAAGACGTCGATCTCGTTTTTATCAGCTCGTTCACGCAATCCGCGATACAGGCTTACGCCCTCAGCAACAAGTACAGGTCAGAAGGCGTCGTAACGGTCCTCGGCGGCCCCCACGCGCGCTGTTATCCGGAAGACGCGCAAAAGTACTTTGACTACGTGCTCGGGCTCACGGACAAGAATATCTGCAGGGACGTGCTCGAGGATATTTCACATCACAAGGAAGAGGGCGTTTACATGTCCGCCCTGAAGCAGCCCGCTACGCTCCCGGGCGTTCAGGAGAGATGGAAATTCATATCCCAGGCGCTCGACAAGGCGCCCTGGATCAAGGTAGTCCCCATGATAGGCAGCGTGGGCTGCCCCTATTCGTGCAGTTTTTGTATCGACGCCGAGCAGCCTTACCAGACCCTCGGGTTCGACCTGATAAGAGACGACCTCAGGTTCCTGCTGACAAAGTTCAAACGCCCCCTCGTCAGCTGGCACGACCCGAACTTCGGAGTCAGGTTCGACGATTATATGAATACGCTCGAAGAGGCGGTCGAGCCAAATAGCATGGACTTTATCGCGGAGAGCAGCCTGTCGCTCCTGTCCGAGCCGCACTTGAAGAGGCTCAGGCATAACGGCTTTAAAGCGGTGCTCCCGGGTATAGAGTCCTGGAACGGCATGGGCAACAAGTCGAAGACCGGGAGCAAGCAGGGGTTTGACAAGCTCCAGGCGGTTTCCGAGCACGTCAACATGATCCTACGCTACGTGCCCTACATACAAACCAACTTCGTCCTCGGTCTCGATTGCGACGAGGGGCCCGAGTCTTTCGAGCTGACGAAGAAATTCGTGGATATGTCGCCCGCGGCTTTCCCCGCTTTCCCGCTCCTGACGTCTTTCGGCAAGGCCGCCCCTGATAACCTCGAGTACCAGAGCGAGGAACGAGTCCTGCCCTTCCCGTTTCATTTCTTGAACAACAACCACGCCATGAACGTAAAGCCGAAAACGACCACGTGGCCCGAACTTCTACGACAGGTTAATAGACCTGGTCGAGCATTCGTTCTCCTGGCCCTCGATCATCAACCGTTTCCGTAACACGAGTTCGAGGATACCGGCATGGATGAACCTCATGCGCGCCGTATCGACGGAGGGTTTCGGGAGGATGAGGTTCTACAGAAAGATCAGGCGTCTCCTCGATGAAGACAGGGCATTCAGGGACTATTTCGAGGGCGAGACCAGCGTCCTGCCCGAATTTTACATGAACATGGTAAGGAAGGACCTCGGCAAGCTTTGGGAATGGCTCCCGGAGGGGGCTTTGTATCACGACCAGAACGCCTACTACAAGCAGGAGCAGGAAAAGAAATTAAACAAGCCGGCTCCGAAGCAGCAGGCGGTATTGAATGACGGGCTTGCGGAAGTGCAGATAATGACCGGGTGATCAAAGTCAAGGCGTCGAGAAAATATAAATTAGATACCTTCAAGCTGATAATACCCCCCGCCCCGCGCCTGCATTAGCCCAGTCAAGTGTCGCACTATATCCTCAAGACCTTAGCCCCTTTTATATTCCCCTCTTTCAGATCAAGGAGCGCCCTGTTGGCGTCTTCGAGCGGGTACTCCTCTATCTCGGGCTTGATTCCGGCGGCTGCCGCGAGCATGAGGAACTCGCTCACGTCCCTCCGGCTCACGTTCGCGACGGATTTAATCTCCTTCTCCATCCACAGGTGAGTCGGATAATCGAGCCTGAGGAGATAGTCCTTATCGGCGTCCTCTTTCCTTATCGCGTTAATCACGAGCCTCCCGCCGGGGTTGAGGCTCGTGAGCGCCTCCACGACGGGCTTCCACGCGGGCGTAGTGTCTATAATAGCGTCGAGCTTTTGAGGAGGGCGGTCTTCGGTGTCCCCGGCCCATTTTGCGCCTAACCCCTTCGCGAACTCCCTTTCGGAGGCGCTCCTGGCGAAGACGTATATTCCTGACTGCGGGTATAAATAACGCGCCATTTTCAGCACCAGATGGCCCGAGGCGCCGAAACCCGTGAGTCCCAGATTTTGCCCGTCCCCTAACCTCGCGAGCCTGAGCGACCTGTATCCTATGGCCCCCGCGCAAAGCATAGGCGCCGCTTCCGCGTCTGAAAGCGCGCCGGGGATCGGGAACGCGTAGTCCCCGCCAATGGTCATGTATTCGGCGTACCCGCCGTCGGCGTCCCTGCCCGTGGCCCTGAAATCGGGGCAGAGGTTATCGTTCCCTTGAAGACAGTAGGCGCATTTTCCGCATGCGGAGAATATCCACGCGACCCCCACCCTGTCCCCTTCCCTGTGACGGGTCACGCCCCCGCCCGTTTTCTCTACGACGCCAACCGCCTGGTGCCCCGGTATGACGGGGAGCCTGGGGGGAGGGGTCCTGCCCTCTATCTCGTCCAGCTCCGTGTGGCATACCCCGCAGGCGGAGACCCTTATCAGCACTTCGCCCGGAGCGGGGGAAGGCATGGGCGCGTCCGCAAGCCGGAGCGGCTCTTTATTTTCGGGAAGCCGGACTATCTTATCAAGAATCATGGCTTTCAATCGAATCCACCCCGTTAATTTTTACGTCAGCTCACCATCAGCCCGTCTTTTATCTCGAGGACCTTTTTTGTTTCCTTCGCGAGGTACATCTCGTGGGTTATCATGAGTATAGACCTGCCCTTTTGGTTCAACTCGAGGAATACGTCCATCACCATGGCCGAGTTCTTGGAGTCGAGGTTGCCCGTGGGCTCGTCCGCCATTACTATCTCGGGGTCGTTCGCGAGCGCCCGCGCTATCGCCACCCTCTGCTGCTCCCCTCCCGAAAGCTGATAGGGCTTCCTCCCTTCCTTCCCCTTGAGCCCGAGGCTTTCGATAAGTTCATAACACCTTTGCTTCAAGAGCTCCCTGTCTTTTACCCCGTTCTTCAGCATGGGTATCAGTATGTTTTCGTAGGTGGTGAGCTCGGTGATGAGGTAATGGAACTGGAATACGAACCCGATCTTTTTATTCCGTATTTTCGAAAGCAGCTTCGAGTCGCCGAAATCGACCTTTTTACCGTCGATGATAACGTCGCCCGAAGTGGGCGAGTCGAGAAGGCCGAGTATGTACATGAGGGAGCTCTTGCCCGAGCCCGAGGCGCCTACGATGCTGATGAAATCCCCTGTCGATATCTGAATGGATATCCCGTTCAGAATATCGCTCTCGCCTATAGATTTCCTTATGTCCCTGCCTTCGAGTATTACGCTCATACGCTTGACCGGAAGATGTCGACCGGGAAGAGGCGGGACGCCCTCCAGGACGGGTAGAACGAGGCGAAGAAGGCGAACACCATGGCGAATACGAAGCCGAGGACGAAATACCTGGGCCTCCTGTCGAGCACGAACCCGCTCGCCCTGATTATGCCCACCAGATCGAACCTGAGGGACGCGAGCCATACCTCTATGAGATAGCCGAGGAGACACCCGAGGAGTGCGCCTATTAGGCCGACGAGGAGCCCCTGGAATACGAATATCCTTGGTTATCTCGCCGTCCTCGTACCCTATGGCCTTGAGTATCGCTATGTCCCTCTTCTTTTCGAGCACGGTCATCATCATTATGTTGAAAATACCGAACGCGGAGACTATCAGTATGGCGAACACCATCATGTAAGTTATCCAGTTCTGCATCTTGAATATCTGGAGAAAGTTGCTGAAAGCCCTCTGCCAGCTCTCGGCGTAGTACCCGGTTTCTTCCGAAATCTCGGCGGCCAGGCTCTCCGCCTGATTGACGTCCTTCACCCTGATTATCAGCTCGTTCACCTGGTTGGGCTTCTCGAGTATCGCCTGGAGCGTGCGGAGGTTCATGTATACCCTCGACTGGTCGAGGCTCGTTATTCCCGAATTGAAGAAATCCACCACCTTGAGCGTGTAGATGCCGCCGCTCGGCGATACGAGAGTCACCTTCTTCCCCGGCTCCTTTATTCCGAGGTCCCTCGCGAGGAGCTTTCCGATTATTATGCTGTTCCTGTCGGTGACTATCTTGTCCAGGTTCCCGAGCTCTATGTAATCGTCGACGACCGACGCCCTCCTTTCGAGAGCGGGCTCGATGCCTATGAGCGTCGCGCTCTTTTCCTTCGTGCCGTAGTTGAGGATGGCCTGCCCCGTAAGGTGGGGGGCTATGCCGATGAACCTGTCGTCGTTTTCGTATTTATCCAGGTAATGCTTGTAGCCGATTATCTTGTCCTTCAGGTCCTTCGGCTTCGAGCCGAGAACGTCGGCGACGATATCTTCGCCGTAAACCGCCTTGAGTATCCTGTCGGGGTCGTCCGTTTCCTCTATCTTGAGGGTTATATGGGCGTTTATATCCACTGCCTGCTTTATGAAGTAGATCTGGAACCCGTTCATGACGGAGCTCATGGCAATGAACGCCGCGACGCCTATCGCCACGCCCATGGTAGAGACGAGCGCCTGCCTCTTTCTTTCGGTGAGGAGCTTGAACGCAATGAACAGAATGGATCTCAACGGGTCAGGGTCTCCTCGCCCCCGGGGGCCCCGTCCTTGATCTCGATATAGCTGTCTTCCTCTACCCCCGCCTCGACGGGGACCTTTACCTTCTTACCGTCCTTTACGACCTCTATGTATCCGTCCTTATAGGCCTCCTTCGATATGAAGAGCCCTTCCCTGTCCGTAACGACGATATTAGCCTCGACGGTTATTCCGACGGGTATGTCCGGCGGATAATCGGTGTCGGCCTTGACCTTGACGGTCCGGGATACCCTGTCCGACTCCCTCTCTATGACCCTGATTTTGCCCTCGAACACCTTGCCGGGATATGCGTCGGTGGTTATGAGCACCTTCTCGCCGGGCTTAATGAGCGGGATGAATTCCTCGTCGACGGACAGCACGGTCTCGAGCGCCCCGGGGTTGCCTATAGAGAAGAGGATGTCGTCCTTGAGCACGCTGTTCACGTAATCCCCTTCCTCGGCGAATTTCCTCAGCACCTCGCCGTCCACGGGGGACTTTATCTCGTGCTTCTCCATCTCGCGCACGACCGCCTGCTCGGACGCGGTGAGGGATTCAAGCTCGGACTTTAGCGAAGCGAGCTGGTCGTTCAGGCCCTCGAGAGACTTTGCGTAGGTCTTCTCCGTCACCTCGAGGCCCTGCTTCGACTTGTCGTAGTCTTCCTTCGAAATAATTCCTTTCGCGTAGAGCGACTCCCTCCGCTCGAAGTTCCTTTTCTCTATCTCGGTATTCATCTTCCATATCGCTATCTCGTCCTTGAGGGCCGTGAGGAACGGGGAGTCCTCTTTCATCCTGTTTTCTATGAGCTCCCGTTTGGCGGATATCTCCCGGAGCTGTTCATTCAATTTATCGTTCTTTATCGTGGCGATCACTTCACCCTTTTTGACCATGTCCCCTTCTTTCACCTTAATAGTCTCGATATACCCGGAGACCTCGGGTTTTATCTGGACCTTGTTTACGCTGTCCACGTATCCGGATGCGTAGACGGACTTGACGTACCTCTTTTTCTCGACCTTTGCGGTCTCGTTCGTTCCGTCGCCCTTCGGAATTAAGAACATGTACGCGAGCAGGGCTGCGGCTGCGATTGAAGCCAGGATAAAGATGTACTTTCTATTCATTTAGTCACCCGGGTATCTGGTATTCGTCTGAGCATCGAAAGGTCCATATGCAGGGACGGAAATAAACCGCCCGCCGGACTCACTGCAGGCTCGGTATTCTTCATATAAAATCAACTCCGTCGTTAATGTCATAATATCTTACAGCGGACATTGATAATTATAGCAGTAATTTTAGATATATTCGCTATTGTACCCAAAACATTCAAAAGTTCTTATACGGCACAATTATTGCACCTCTAATAATATCAAATAAACTTCAGGAGGGCAGGCATTATGGCGATAAAAAGATGGGAACCGACAAAAAGTATGGAGAAGTTCTTCGAGGAAATGTTCGAGGAAAATTTGCCGTCGAGGTTTTTGAGGAGATTCCCGAGGTTTAAATGGATGGCTGAAGTCGAGACGGTATCGCCGGCTGTCGATATGTTCGACAAGGCGGACGAGATAGTCGTCAAGGCGGAGGTGCCGGGGATAGACAAGAAGAACATAAAGATCTCGGTATCCGACAACGTGCTGACGATCAAGGGGGAAATGAAAAAGGAAGAGGAGGTCAGGGAAGAGGACTATTACTATTCTGAAAGGTCCTACGGCAGCTTTTCCAGGTCGCTGACACTCCCCGCAAAGGTCGTAGAGGGCAAGATATCGGCTGAATTCAAGGACGGCATACTCGAAGTCCACCTTCCAAAAGCCGTAGAATCGAAGCCTAAAGAGATCAAGGTCGATATAAAGTAGAAGCCGTGAATGAGTGCGGGAGCCGCACTGACCATGCCCCCCGCCCGGTCAGAATGCTTGAGGAGGCCGCAATTGAAAATAAATAAAATCGTCTGGGGAGCCGACGGGACGGGAGATTCCGCAGAGGCCCTTAAAATCGCGGAAGCGCTGTCCCTTAAATTTAAATCCCGCATAATCGGCATTTCCGTTATCCCCGATTACTACAACGTGGTAAGCCTCTTCCCTCCCGGAGAGAAAGCGAAGTTCCGCGACTGGGTCGACCTAAACCTGATTACCGCGAGAAAGGACGCGATGGAAAAGGTCGGGCGCGACCTCTCTAAAAAGGGGACGAAATTCGAATACGAAATAATGAGGGGCATACCCGCGAAGGCGATAACGAATTTCGCCGTCAAGCAAAGCGCCGACCTGATTGCCCTCGGAAGGGGAAGGTCCGTGGAGAAGACGATGCTCGGGGGCACGGCCCTCAAGGTGCTCCGGTCTTCGAGGGTCCCGGTGCTGACGGCCAGGGGGGACAAGATCAAGGGGGGTTTTAAAAGAATCGTAGTCCCGGTCGACCTCTCGCACGGACTCGGAAAGAGCTTCGATTACGCGGTCGATCTCTCAGCCGCATTCGGCTCGACCGTGCACGTGTTAAACGTCGTGGAGACGGGGTACCAGAAATACCCGCCCGAGCTCGCCGAGCAGCTCCGGGGTTTCGCCCTGAGGGAGCTCAAGGAGACCGTGGGCGCGACGAGACTCAAGGAGGATCTCGTCATCAACACCGTCATCGCCCCCAACGGGTGGCGGGGTATAGTCGACTTTGCATTTGAGAAAAAAGCTGATTTAATAGTTATAATGACGTACGGGGGCGGCAGATTTAAAAAGGAATTCATCGGGAGCGTCGCGGAAAAGGTGATACAGGAGGCGCACTGCCCGGTGATAACCATGACCCCATGACGGACCTCCGGCCCCCGAATTGACATGAAATGAATATAAAAAAAATACTCTGGCCGACAGACGGCTCGAAGGAATCCGGGGAATCACTCAGGCTCGCACTCTACCTCGCCCGTATATACGGCTCCGAGATAATCTGCCTCCACGTCAGCGGGGTCCAGATACCGTTAACGGACCTCTATCCGAGCTACGAAGGCGTGATAATGGATATAGTCAAAGATACGGAAGAGAGGTTCGATAAGGAATTCAAACGCATAGAAACCGAAAACCCGGGGGTCAGGTTCTCGACCGACGTCGTCAGGGGGAGCGTCGTCGACTGGATCATCGAGAAGGCGAAGACCGACGAGGCCGGGCTCATAGTAATGGGCAAGAAAGGCCACGGTCTCATCGGGAGCGCGCTCCTCGGGAGCAATACGCTCAAGGTGCTGAGGAATTCGCACGTCCCCGTCCTCTCGGTCAAGACCGGGGGCGAAAAAACTGAATACGACATAAAAAAAATACTCGTTCCGCTCGATATCTCGGACACCGCTGATTCCTCCCTCACGTACGCCCTGGGGCTAGCCGGCAAGCTCGGGGCTTCCGTGACCGTCGTATACGTATTCTGGATCGATGCGAACGTCTATGAATTAAGCCCGGATTTAGTCGACGAGCTGTCGGGACATTCCGCAAAGGAGCTAAGGCTCAGGGTGGACGCCGTGAAAGACCGCTTCTATAAGGACAGCGGGGGCGCGCCCGGGGCAGCGATAGAAACGCATGTTCTGACCGGCGTAAGCCCCGCCCTCACCGTTACCGACTACGCGGACGAGAACGGGTTTGACCTTATCGTGATAACGACGCACGGGAGAAAGGGTCTCGAGAGGATAATACTCGGCAGCGAAACCGAAAAGATAATCCGGGAAGCCCGCTGCCCGGTCCTGGCGTTAAGGCCCTGACGGAGTGAGAAGCGCATGACAGGAAGAATTACTATCGTTTCGGCGGCTTTCCTGTTTGCATTATGGCAACCGCCCTCTTTTACTCGTCTGCGTCCGGAAAAGAAACCGGAGCCCCGGCGGACAAGCGTATTGCAAGGGGGAAGCAGCTCGTTATAGAAGGGAACTGCGATTACTGCCACACCCCGCTCGTAGAAACGAAAGAAGGCCCCGTGCCCGATATGAAGAGGAGACTCTCCGGTCACCCCCGGGACAGGGAGATACCCCGTCTGCCCGATGCGGGTATCGGCTCCCCGGAATGGATAGATTTCCTGGGCACCCTCGACACGACCGAGTGGGCAGGGCCCTGGGGTCTCGTATTCGCGAAGAACATAACGCCCGACCCGGAGACCGGGATAGGGAAGTGGACTGAGGAAATATTCGTAGAGACCATAAGGACAGGGAGGCACATAGACCTGAAGAGGGACCTGCTCCCTCCGATGCCCTGGCAGGACTACGGCAAGCTCGGGGACGAAGACCTGAAATCGATATTCGCATATCTCATGACGGTCCCCCCCGTGAAGAACGCAGTCCCGAAACCAATTCCGCTTCCCGGTAAATAATCCGGGGAATGATGTAGAATTATCATATAAACGATCCCGGCGTTTCCAATGCGCAATCTTATCGATTAAAATAATCCGCTATCCGGCGACTGAAAGGAGGATTTCAGGTTGATAAAGAAAATAGTTTGGGCTTCAGACGGTTCAAAGGACTCTGTCGACGCGCTCGCTTACGCGGAGTCCATAGCCCGGCCGCTCGACTCGGAGATCATAGGCCTCTACGTCATCCCCGACTACTTCGAAGTCCGCGCGATAGACGAATTCCCGAGCCCGGAGCTCGACCTCCTCGCCGGCTGGATAAAGGAAAAGGAGTCGAAGGGCAGCGACAGGCTCAACAACATTTCGGAAGAGCTCGCCAAGAAGGGGCTCCGTTTCAGGACGCGCATCACCCAGGGCGTCCCTTATCTGAAAATCATCGAGGCGGGCGAAGAGGAAAACGCCGACCTCATACTCCTCGGGAAAGGAAGGGCCGAGGAGAGGAACCTGCTGGGGGCGACCGCGCTCAAGGTGCTGAGGCGCTCGAGGATACCGGTGCTCATCGTAAGACGCGAGTGCCAGCAGAAGGCCATAAAAAGGATCCTCGTCCCTACGGACCTCTACAACATAATGTCGAGGGACCTCCAGTTGGCGCTCACGCTCGCCAGGGACCTCCACGCCGAGATATACAGCCTGAACATCGTTGCGACAGGCGAAGGGAAATACCCGCCCAAGCTCGTCGAGCTGATGAGGGGGGACGCCTACAACAAGCTCACCGAGCAGGTAGAGGAGGCGAAGCTCGAGGACAGGGTCGAAACGGCGGTGGAGACGGCGCGGAACGCCTGGATAGGGATCATCAACTATGCCAGGGAAAAAAATATCGACCTCATAATCATGAATACGTACGGCGGATATAAATTCAGGCGGGAGGACTTCATAGGGAGCGTCGCCGAGAGGGTGGTGCAGGAATCCCACTGCCCCGTTATCACGGTCAAGCCCGTCTAGGCAGCCGCAAGAATTCCCGTTTCACGGAGCAAGATGTTTTCGGCGATCAGAAACAAGCTCTTCGTTCCCATATTACTGATATTCGTCATCAACGCGTTCGGCACCATCGGCTACATGGTCGTGGAGGGGTGGAATTTCATGGACTCCCTCTTCATGACCGTGACGACCCTCACCACGGTCGGGTACGGGGAGGTGCACGACCTCACACCCGCCGGTGAGGTATTTACGATAGTGCTCCTAACGCTCGGCGTGGGGACGATACTCTATCTCCTGAGCGCCCTCGCGAAGATAGTGCTCGAAGGAGAGCTGACACAGATAATCGGGAGGTCCAGGATGGAAAGAAAAATAAAAGACCTGAAAAGCCATTATATAGTTTGCGGCTACGGGAGGATGGGGAAGACCGTGGTCAGGGAGCTCGAGTCGAAGGGCGTGGGCATCATCGTCATAGAGAAGGAGCCGGTCGATACGGCGGACAAGGAAGACCGGGTCATAATAGAGGGCGACGCCACGAGGGACGACGTGCTGCTTAAGGCGGGGATAGAGAGGGCCTACGGGGTCATATCGGTCCTCCCGACGGACGCCGAGAACCTATTCGTCGTCCTGAGCGCGCGCGGGCTCAACCCCGACCTCCTCATCTATACGAGGGCGGGGGACGAAGGCTCGGAGAAGAAGATACTCAGGGCGGGCGCCGACAGGGTGGTATCCCCGTACCACGCGGGAGGGATGAGGATAGCCAACATGATACTCAAACCGGCCGTGGTGGATTTCATAGAATACGCTACTACGGCGGGGAACCTCGAGATACAGCTCGAGGAGGTGGAAGTACTCCCGGGCTCAGTCACTCAGCGGAAAGACGCTCGAAGCTACAGGCATCGGGAAAGACCTCGGGATAATCATAGCCGCCGTAAAAAAACCGGACGGCGCGATGCACTTCAACCCGACGTCGAGGACGATAATAGAATCGGGGGATACGCTCATCGCGTTAGGCGAGATTTCCAAGCTCAAGACACTCGAGGTCATGTCCGGCGGATAGAATGCCGGGGCATCAATCAGCTTCGAACGGGGCCTCGGCCGCCCTTTTAATCAGCTCCCTCGCCCTCTCGAGCCCCTCTTCGGCCGCCCCCTTGCTATCGTTCTTATGCCCCGGGACGTTGACTATGACCCTGAGCGACATAATTCTGCCCTTCACCTGTTCCTCTTTTTCGATATACCCGAACGTGACTTCGGTCGCGTCCCTATCGGCGTTATAAAGGGTATCGATCAGGTACAGATTGCAGTAATCGGACATGACATGCCTCCGGTTGAGACCTTGTGACGGTTCTGATCTTGCAAGAAGAGCGCCATTCCGAAATCCCGCCGGAAACAACGGGAATTTCATCTATCTAAGTTACACCATGTGTCATAAAATGCGACAGATGACATAGAGGGCCCACGGTCAGAACGGTTAACACCCGTTTTCATACGTTAATCCCGACCGCCGGTATGGCATTAATGTTGCAATAAATCATATATATTTAATGAGGAGGTATATTGTCATGAGCGGAAAAAGAAAAACACGGGCCGAGCTGCTGAGCGAGGTCATAAACAGGAACGTCGTAACGGTTTCGCCCACTGCCGCGCTCTCGGAAGCGGCTTACCTGATGATGAACGAGGACATAGGGGCGCTCGTTGTCGTGGACGGCGACGCGAGGCCGGTCGGCATTGTCACGGACAGAGACCTGGTCGTCTCCGCGATGGCGGAGGGTATCAACCCGGACGAGATAACCGTCGAGGAGATAATGACTAAGGACCCCATAACCGTAGATGAGGAAACGGATCTATTCGAGATGCTGAGCGTTCTATCGGAGAATTCCATCAGGAGGCTCCCCGTTACGCGCGGGATAAAGCTCGTAGGCATAGTGTCGGTGGACGACCTTATAGTCGTCGTGGCTACGGAGCTCGTAAACCTCGCCATGGCCCTCAGCAGCAAATCGAAGGTCCTCTAAAACATGCCGGGGCATATTGTGGTAAAATTAAATGGCCCTGGCGGACATGCGTTCATGCGGCGGTAAGAGGGAAATAATTCTTTAAAGTGAGACTGATATGGACATAAAAAGGGTTCTCTGGGCTACCGACGGGTCGGGCGAGGCCGAGCTCGCTCTCGGATACGCGAAATACCTGGCGAAGCTTTCAGGCGCGGAAATCATAGGCGTGCACGTCATACCGCTGCCGGTACAGCTCCTGTTCGAATCCTTGAGGGAAGAGGACAAGGAATTCCAGGAATGGCAGTCGAAGGTGGAACGGAGGGTGAGCGACAGGTTCGTCGAGGTCAGGAACGAGCTCCTTCACTCGGGGATAAAGTTCGACGGCGTCATACTGAAAGGAATACCCGGCGATAAGATAAGGGAGTTCTCCCGTTTGAGAAAAGCGGACATCATTGTAATGGGCAAACAGGGGCACGGACTCATAGAGAGCATAATGGTAGGGAGCGAAACCGTGAAGGTGCTGAAGTCCTCGCACATCCCCGTGCTCGCGGTCAAGAGGGCCGAACCCGGCAATGAGATAAAAATCAGCAGTATAGTGGTCCCGATAGACCTGGCCGACGAAAACGAGACCGCGCTCAATTGCGCACTCGACCTTGCGGGCATGACCGGCGCGGGCGTGACGGCCGTCTATGCGCTCAGGCTCGACATGTACGCGCAGGACATACCGGCGAGCGCGCTCGATATTGTCATAAAGCAGTCGGCGAAGGAGCTCCGGGATAGGACGGACGGAATCAAGGCTAAATACGACAGCTCGCACGGCGCGTCCGTAAAAGGCGGTATAAAGACCGAGGTGATACACGGGCTCAGCCCCGCGATATCGGTCGCGAATTACGCAGCCAGGAATAACGCCGACCTCATAGTAATCAACACGCACGCGAGGACGGGACTGAAGAGGCTCGTGCTCGGGAGCGTCACGGAAAGGATGGTCCAGGAATCCCCATGCTCCGTACTGTCGTTAAGGCCTTAATAAATTCAACCGCGGGATCAGATGCCTGGCAGTGAAAACCCTGCAAGACAGGACTTGATTAATTTTCTGCTCGAACCCTCTTCGTATCCGCACAGGCCTCCGGCAGTCAAACACTTGCAGACGCATATATCCGATATATTCATCGCCCCTCCTTACGTGTACAAGGTCAAAAAACCCGTAAACCTGGGTTTCCTCGACTTCAGCACCCTTGAAAAGAGAAAGCACTTCTGCTCGGCGGAGGTCGAGCTCAACAGGAGGCTCTGCCCGGACGTATACCTGGGCGTCGAGCTGATTACATTCAGGGGCGGAGCGCTCTCCATCGGCGGGTCGGGCGCCGTAGTCGAGTACGCCGTCAAGATGAGGGAGCTCCCGGAAAGCGGGTTCCTGCTCAACGTGCTCCGGTCTGGCGGAAACGGAGAGGAGGAATTGAGGCGGCTCGCCCGGAAGCTGGTCGATTTTTACCTGTCTCAGCCCCGCCGCGGCGAGGTCAGTTCATACGGACTGCCCGAGAGGATAAGGGTGAACATAGACGAGAACCTCTCTCTCTCCCGAAGGTTCGCGGGCAGCACCATCACAGAATCCGCGTACGACGCGCTCAGTTATTATAACGAGCGGTTCTTTTCGCATAACCGCGGGCTCTTCTTGAAACGCATGGAAGACGGGTTCATAAAGGACTGCCACGGCGACCTCCACCTGGGCAATATCTGTATAAGCCGGGACGGTATCTGCATTTACGACTGCATCGAGTTCAACGAGAGGTTCAGATACATCGACACGGCTTCGGACATCGCCTTCCTCGCGATGGACCTCGATTATAACGGCTACCACGGGCTCTCGCGCTTTATCGTCGCGGAGGCCGCGCGGCTCATGGACGATCCGGGCATGTACGGCGTCATCGACTTCTATAAATGCTACAGGGCGTTCGTAAGGGGCAAGGTCGAGAGCATAAAGGCCTTCGAGCCGGAGGTCCCTGGAGACGAGAAGCAGGCGTCCCTGGAGAAGGCCGGGCGGTACTTCAGGCTCGCGCTGAGATACGCGCTCTTCGGATCGGACCCCGCGGTCATAGTCACGTTCGGGATAATAGGCACGGGGAAATCGACCCTCGCCGGAATGCTCGCGGAGGAGCTCTCGTGCGCCGCCATAGCGTCAGACGCCGTCAGAAAAGAGATCACGGGGACACACGCCGGGAAGAAGGAATACGAGGGGTGGGAAGAAGGCATATACACGAGCGGCATTACGGACAGGACCTACAGGGAGATAATCAGCCGCGCGCTCGCCGAGGCCGGAAGGAACCGTCTGTCAGTGCTCGACGCGAGCTTCTCCAAACGCGTGTGGAGGGAATACCTCCTCCGTGAAGCCGGGCTTAAAGGGGCCGGCGTGTATTTCGTCAGGACAACCGCAGCCCTCGACGAGGTCGAGCTCAGGCTCTTGAGAAGAGATAAGGAAGGCCTTTCCATCTCGGACGCAGGGGCCGCTTTACTGCCGAGGTTCCTCGCCGAGTGGGAGGAGCCCGCCGAGATAAAGGGCGGGCGTTACTTCGAAGCCGATACGGAGAGACCGGGGCGCGAATTACTGGACTCGTTATTCAGAAATATCATAGATGCGGGAACCTCGTCCCCGTCCGGTCAGTAACGCATCACACAGCGATTCCAATAGAGGCCGGACGCCGGTTTTCCTCTATTCTCATAATACCGATAACACTATGACGGCGATCAAAGAACCCTGGAAGATTTCTGAAGAGGATATAGCTGCCGCGCTCGGGGTATCCCCCGGCCTGGGACTCGACGGCCCCGAAGCCGAAGCCCGTCTGAGGGAATACGGCAGGAACCTCCTCGCCGAGGCCGAGCCCAGAAGCGTCCTCTCGATACTGCTCGGCCAGTTGAGGAGCCTTATAGTCCTCCTCCTCGTTGTTGCGGCCATTCTTTCATTCGCATTCAACGACTGGCCCGAAGGCGCGGCCATAATAGTCGTGATTATTCTGAACACGGCTATCGGTTTTTTCACCGAGATAAGGGCGGTGAGGTCGATGGAGGCGCTCTACAAGCTGGTCCGTGTGGAATCCACAGTGCTCCGGGGCGGGAACGTTTCCGTTATACAGGCCGGGGACCTGGTCCCGGGGGACATAGTGCTGCTCGAAGGGGGGGACGTAGTCCCCGCCGACATCAGGCTGCTCGAGGCATCGAGGATCGAATCGGACGAATCCTCGCTCACCGGCGAATCTACCCCCGTGAGAAAATTTACAGGCGCGATAACCGGGGAAGCGGAGCTCGCCGAGAGGCGCAACATGGTATTCATGGGGACCGCCCTCACAAAAGGCTCGGGCAGGGGCGTCGTCACGGCTACGGGGCTCGGCACCGAGCTCGGAAAGATAAGCGTCCTCGTCGAGAAGGCGGGGCAGGACAAGACCCCCATCGAAAAGAACCTCGACAGGCTCGGGCAGAGGCTGATATGGGTCACGCTCCTTCTGGCCTCGGCCGTTATTATCGGAGGCGTCCTCACGGGGAGGGACGTCCTCCTCATGATCAAGACCGGGATAGCGCTCGCCGTGGCGGCCATTCCGGAGGGCCTGCCCGTAGTCGCGACGATAGCGCTCGCGAGGGGGATGCTGAGGATGGCGCGGCGAAACGCGCTCGTCAACCGGCTCGGCGCCGTCGAGACCCTGGGCGCGACGAACGTGATCTGCACCGACAAGACCGGCACGCTCACCGAGAACAAGATGACCGTCGAGGCGATTGTTACCGAAGGAGGGAGGATCGAGTTCACGGGTGAGGACGGAAAATTCCTCATCGACGGACAGGTGTCGGATTCCATCACGGACGAAGCCGCCGTAAGGGTCATAGAGACAGGCGTGCTCTGCAGCAGGGCTCGTCTCGGCGGGAAGGGTCCCGGAAACGGGGGCGACATGGGGGACCCCCTCGAGATCGCGCTCCTCCGGGCGGGAGCGCAGGCGGGGATAGACAGGGACGCGCTGCTGTCGGTATACCCCGAATCGGGCGTCGAGGCCTTCGACACGCTCGTGAACATGATGGCCACGTTCCATGCATCAGGCGGCGGGTTCCGGGTCGCCGTGAAAGGCGCTCCCGACGCCGTGCTCGCGTGCTCAGACCGCATCCACACCGCTTTGGGAGTGACCGACCTTACGGAAGATAGAAAATTGTACTGGAATGCGAAGAACGACGAGCTCGCCTCGCTCGGCCTGAGGGTAATAGCGCACGCCGAGAAAACCACGGCGGACCCCGAAACGAGGCCGTATAAGAACCTCACGTTCCTCGGGCTGGTGTGCCTCCTCGACCCGCCTCGCCCGGACATCAGGGAGGCCATCCGGCAGTGCCTCAGGGCCGGCATAAAGGTCGTGATGGTCACGGGCGATCACCCCGCCACGGCCAGGAATATCGCGCTGGCGGTCGGGCTCACCGGAAGGGCCGACGAGCCTGTAGTACACGGGAGGGACCTGAAAAAGATAGAGGAGCTTCCCGGGGAGTTCAAAAGGAGCGTGGCCGAATCCCTGATTCTCGCGCGCGTAAGCCCGGAGCAGAAGCTCGCGCTCGTAAGGTTTTACCAGGGGGAAGGTTTCGTCGTGGCGATGACCGGGGACGGCGTGAACGACGCGCCCGCCCTCAAGCAGGCCGACATAGGCATAGCGATGGGCATGCGCGGGACCCAGGTCGCAAGGGAGGCGGCGGACGTCGTGCTGAAGGACGACTCGTTCTCCACAATAGTAGTCGCTATCGGGCAGGGGCGTATCATCTTCGGCAATATAAGAAAGTTCATCTTCTACCTCCTTTCCTGCAACGTAAGTGAAATAATGATCGTGACCGCCGCGTCGCTCGCCCCTCTCCCCCTGCCCCTCCTCCCCCTTCAGATACTCTTCCTCAACCTCGTGACGGACGTATTCCCGGCCCTCGCGCTCGGCATGGGCGAGGGGGACGTGAGGGTGATGAGCCTCCCTCCGAGAGACCCTAAAGAGCCTCTCATAACCAGGAGGAGCTGGCTCGGCATCGCGGGTTACGGGGCGCTCATCACGGCGAGCGTGCTCGGGGCGCTCCTGATAGCTGTGTACGGTCTCGGGGCGGGCGTAAAGGAATCGGTCTCGGTCTCGTTCCTCACGCTCGCTTTCGCCCAGATATTCCACGTGTTCAACATGCGGGGGCCCGGGTCGGCGCTTTTCAATAACGAGGTCACCCGGAACGGTTATGTATGGGGGGCTCTGGCCCTCTGCGTGCTGCTGACCCTGGCCGCCGTGTTCATAGACCCTGCGGCTCAGGTGTTGGGCGTCGTAAACCCTGGCCGCGACGGCTGGATTTTAATCGCCGTAATGAGCCTTCTCCCGCTCGTTCTCGGACAGGCGCTCAAGTCATCTTCCGAAGAAATGATCCCGTGAGGGGTTTCCTCACGGGACAGTGAAATTTGGATTATGCCGTCGGGTCGGAGACTATCTGGTAAATGACGCTGCTCCCGCTGTAGAACGGCTGATAATAAGCCGCGCCGAAGAGGTAATATGTAGTCCCGTTTACGACCTTCTGCTGGGCCCCCTCGGGAAGAGAATCCACAGTCGCGCCCACGGGGGGCTGAACGACCTGAAAACCCGCGTCGGCGGATGAGTAAAACGCCCCGCCGCAGTCGAAGTACTGATCATCCCCCGCGTAAATCGAGTCGCATGAGGGCGGAAGCGTATTAACCACTGCGCCCGGAGGGGGAGGAACGACCACGTACTGGTTGTCCTGCGGGGCGTAATAGACGCCGTCAGAGTAGTAGAACGGGTTACCGGAAACATAGACGGTCGTCGAGCTTGCCGGGACGCTCGCTATAGCCGCGCCCATGGCAAGGCCGCCAGCGAAGGCCCAGCCGCCGTAATAACCGCCCCACGATCCCCAGTAACCGCCCCAGTAGTTATTGTAGGTATTGTGGGTGTAATTGTTGTTGTCGTTATTATTGTTGTTGTTATTGTTATTATTGTTATTGTTGTTGTTATTGTTGTTATCGTTGTTTCTATTGTTCGAATTGTTGCTGTTATTGGTGTTGTTCTTGTTATTCGGGTTTGTGTTCGTGCTGTTGGTGTTCGTCCTGTTCGTATCGGGGTTGGTGTTCGCCCTGTTTGTATTCTGCCCGTTATCCGACTGTAACGCGCGGTCCTGGCTCATGCCCGTGTTGTCCTGGCCCATGTTCTGGCGGTCCGAGAAAGAGTTTTGGTCCCCGCCGAAATCGTCCCTGTTCTGGCTGAAACCGGAGTTGTCAAAGGACTGCCTGCTTCCGGCATTATCCCCCTGATACCCCTTGTATCCGGACATGTCGCCCATGCTGTTCCCGGAATACCTGACGTTACCCATGCCCCTGTCGCCCATTCCCGAGCCGGCGCCCCTGTAACCGCCTCCGAATCCGCCCCGTGCAAATGCGTCACCCGTCGTGAAAGCGCCCGAAGTCAATAACATGACAACCGCGGCTGCGGCCGCCACCCTGCTTATTAATTGCTTTAATTCTGACATGTAACTTCCCCCCATTAATTGTTATTCTGAATTTTTAAAAACGATATCTGTTCCGCACCCTCGGGCAGCACCGGCGCGAATACCGAGGCGTCGATAGCCGGATTAATGGTCCAGCCGGAAAATACCGCCGAGTATTGAGGCCCGCCCGGCAGCGTCTTATACGTTATGACCAGCTTGCAGGGGAGCGCCTGCGCCCCGTTTGAAATCCATATCTGCCAGTCAATATACTTCTCGACGAAAGCAAGGTGCTTGCATGACTCACCGTTTATAGTGCTGTCGCCTATTACGACGCCCGCGGCGACGTTCGTCACGAAGGCTTTGTACGGATCGCTCACCACTACGTCCGAGAGGGGGAGCGTGAACCCGTAATCGTCCATAAGGTTGTCCATCGCGTCGTCGATATTCGCCGGCACGGCCAGTTTGCCGTAAAATTTCTTATCGACGTCGAGCACCGTGACGTCCTTGCCGCTGTACCATACCTTTTTTCCGTCCAGGTCCCCGGTGAACTCGGCGAAAACCTTGTCCGGCCTCTCAACCGTCAAAGCGGCCGCCCCGCCGTACTGGATCTGCTGACCGGATACGAGGAGCTGATCGAAATTTATGGCCGCCGTGAATGTGAATGCCTTCGCGGAAGAAAGGGTCTTGCTCATGGCCTTTAACAGCTTGTCGGCGACCGGGTCTATAACGGGCGTTACGGGCGCCGTCTCGGCCGGGTTGTCCTCGGCGGACGCGACCCGGCACTCTATGAGGTAAGGCGCCGCGAGTACGGCGATTAAAAGCAGAATGAGCTTCAAATCCGGGATAAATCTCGTCATGGACAATATCTCCTCATGTAATATTATGCCCTAATTTTATATCAGTTTTGTAAAAATCTCATTAATGTCATTTATATCGGTTTCAGCCGTGTCTGACTATCAGAACGGGGCATGGGGACGAGAACATGACCTTGTGGCTGGTCGTGCCGACGGATACGTCGCCCGACTCTGCCCGGAGGCCGTGGGAACCCATGATTATGAGGTCGATTCCCTTCTCCCCCGCATACGTGTTGATTACCCTCCACCTGGGCCCGATTACGATGTCGGTATATACGCTTAACCCGCTTTTATCGAAGATTTCCTTTTCTGCCGCCATCTTTTCGCCCATCTGGGCCTCGAGGGTCTTGTAAAATTCCTTTATCTCGTCGTCAACCTCGTCGTACTTTAGCGGCTCAATGGCGTGGAGCAGATAAACGGACGCGCCCAGGGCCCGGGCGAGGTACAGCGCGTGCTCCCTCGCGTTCTTCGATCTCGGGGCAAAATCCGTGGGGAATAGTATCTTCTCGATTTTCAATTACAGTCTCCTTTTCAGCAATATTCTAATACCCTGAAGGCCGAAAGATAAGCATTATTTTTTCTCCGCGTCGAGCGCCTTGACGAGCCCGTTCAATATATCGGTAGTGGTAAGCACCCCGATGAGCTCTCCCGAATCCGAAATAACGGGCAGGGCGTTGAACTTGTTCTTACTTATGAGATTCGCCGCGTCCCTGAGAGACGCGCCCCCGGTAACGGTAACCGGATCGGGGGTCATGACGGAGGCTACCGTCAGGCCCGGCTCGGAAAGGGTTTCCACGACGGCCAGCCTCAGGTCCCTGTCGGTAACTATCCCCGCAAGCTTCCCGTTCTCGACGACGGGCGCCTGGCGGATCTTTAAATCAGTAAGCCTTCCGAACGCGACCCTGACGTCCTCGCCGGGCGAAAATGTCACGGGGTTTCGGGTCATGCATTCCTTTACGAGCATACGTATTCCTCCCTGATCTTTAGTCCGCCGGGAAGCTCAATCTCTCGGCATGACATATAATTTGCTCATTCGGCGCGGGAAATCCAGCCCCGGGTCTAAAAATGCCTCTGATGCAGGGTCGTTATATGCTGGCGCCGGAAGTTCCCGTACGCTCCGACATAGAAAAAATCGGTCCTTCAGATTCCGGTTATTGGATGTAATATTTATCAGCCTGTGAATCGATTCATTATATCCGCGCAAAGAATCGGCTTTATATTATATATATTGGATTCCAGCGACCCGTGACATATTTCGCGTTATAATATATATAAGAATATTCAAATAATCATTCTTGAAGGGGGTATTTCAAATGTATTCGACCAGATCGTTTATCAGCCTTGTATTAGCTTCTATCTTTATGGTTTTTCTTTTTGTAAAGGACGTAAGGGCCGGGGACATCGAGTTTTACATCACGGACACGTTCTTCGGAAATTCTAAGTCGAGGTACTGCTGGATATGCACGGGACCCGCTTTCAGGAGCACGGGCACGCATTTCTTCACCACACCCCTGCAGCGGACCCACTTTTACACTGCTTCCGACGGGCTTGGAGACCCTTACGGCGATTGGAAATGCTGGTTTAACGATGCGAATACTACACTCGAGGAAATCCAATGCGCTGGTCCCCGGGGAGGATATTCCCATGCCTTTGATTTTTCAATACAGAAGAATACTATTGCGGTTGACTTTGTGGAGGTCGGCTCGGGATTCGATGTGAGGCCCACGGCCAGAACGGTTGCTACCGCTGAAGTATCGACGGAAGCGACTGCCCCCGAAGAGGTCCAGACCGCCGCTCTCGGGGACGACGCGAGAGCGGACAAGCCCGACAGTGACACTTTCACATTCGACGCGGTCGAAGGGGACGATATAGTCCTCAGGCTAGTGGGCGACCCGGCCAAAGGCCACCTCGGGTCGCAGGCCAGGCTCAAGCTCCGCCGCCTCGGAGCCGGCTCCGGTGAAGAAGTGGTCTCGGGCGCTGTCCCCCTCAGGTTGAAAACGAATATATCGGAAACGGGGACGTACGAAGTCGTCGTCGAACAGGATGACAAACAGAGTGACGACTGGTTCAGGGGAGATTACTTCCTCGTTCTGCGTCCGAATATTGCGGAGCTCGTGCCAAGCGAAGACGTCGAGTTTTGATCGTTTTTAATGCCGAAATCTGCCGGGTGAATGCACTTAATTCGTTTTTATTCGAGATCGTGAGGCGGAACATGATTTATCGTTCCGCCGGGGCGGCTGGGTGCTGTCCGTTATTAAACCCCAGGACCTTCAGGGATGAGTCCGTGGTTTCCTCTATCAACCTCGCGTACGGGGTATCGAGCATGCCGCTCGTATGGAATAGTATTACCCGGGTGACCATGCCTATGACGAGCGCCGCGCCCAGGTTCTCGTCCATCCCCCTGAAGACGCCCTCCCTGACCCCTTCGCCTATAATATCGACGAAAATGTCCCTCGGCTTTTTTTTGTCGTAAGGCATCTTCTGAAGCTCGGTATAGTGGCCGATCATGATGTAGGCGTATGCGTCCGGATTACTCTCGGCGAAACCGAAGAACGCACGGACGGCGGCCGAGAGCTTTTCCGCGGGACCCGTGACGGACGATGCTTTTTCCTGGAGCTCGCCCCTGAACTCGTCCATGTAGCGGGCGAAGAGTTTGTAGGCGAGGTCGCTCTTGCTCTCGAAGTAGTTATAAATGGAGCCTTCGGACACCCCCGCCTTTTTCGCTATTTCCTTCGTCGTCGTGCCCGCAATGCCCTTTCTGATAAAAAGCCCGAGCGCCGCGCTCTGGATCCTCTCGCCGGGGTCTACCGTTTTAGCACTCTTGTGTGTATCCATGTTATGAAATCCGAATCAATATGATATGCGTAATATTTCTGTATTCAATTGATTAATCCGCTTTAATTCATCTTTACGCGATCATGTTACGAAACTTATTTTATAAGTTCGCCGAACCCGCCGAGCGCCTTGCCGTTTTTCTGGAACGGGCTCGCGTTCATGGCTTCCCCGCTCCCGAAGGCCGCAATATTGTAGCCCATCGGGGATTTGAGCTCGCCGTTCTCGAGATAAAACGCCTTTCCCGCATCGAGCCACTCCCCGGTGTTGTAGTCGTTTACATATACCGCGAGGGGCTTCTCCCCGCGCTCCCCCGCCGCTTTCATGTCGTCGATCATACACCCTATATCGTCGTATTTTTTAGCCTCGCCGCTCCCGGTGATGAACTGGGCTGCGAAACGCTTGTCGCTTATGATCATCCTGCACCTCTCGCAGACGTCTTCCCCGTAATGGACGGCGTGAGGGCCCGTATCGATCTTGTCCCTGCAGGCGGTCAATCCCGTGAGCAAAAGGAGTACGAGCATGTATTTCATGATTCTTCCCTCCTCGATATGCCGAAAGTTATAAATGCGTATGCGAACGGTATTATTGTCCAGAGCGCCATGACGGAGAGGAGTATGAATATCACCCCTTCCCTGCCGAACGTCCGGACGGCGTAGACACCCACAGGGCCCAGTATCTCGAACCTCGGGCTCAGCACGAGGACGGAAGCTATCTTGAACACCTCCGCCGGGTTTAGAAGCGCAAGCGCGAATACCTGCTTTATTCCGAGGTCCATGGCGACGGCAGTGCCCATGATGCCGAGGTCTCCGAGGACGATAATAAGGAGCCAGAGGAACACGGCGACGCCTATGGCCTTCGAAGCCCTCCTTGAATAGACGGAAACGACGAACCCCACGCTCAGTAAAGAAGCCGCCAGGAGCCCCGAGAGGAGCGCCGTCAATACGAATTCCAGAGCGTCGCCGCTCCCGCCCCTGAGCGCGACCCCTATGCCGGCCAACCCGAAACCGAGCGATATCGAGAAGCATATAGGGACGAGAATCCCCGAGAACTTCCCCACGAACACCTCGGCCTTGGTCACCGGGTGCGAGAGCAGGTACTGGAGCGTCCCGTTCTCCCTCTCCCCGGATATGCTTATCGACCCCGTTATGAGGGCGATGAGAGGCACGAACAGGAGCACGAGGTTAATAAGGCTCGCGGCCGTCCTGCCGTAGCCCGATATTCCCGTGATCTCGTTCCTCCCGGGCGCGATTGAAAGTATGAGCACGGCGAGGACGGAAAAAGAGACCGTATACAGGACGAACCACCTGTTTTTAAGCGACTCCCTCGTCTCCTTCCCCGCAAGTATGAGTACATTCCTAATTTCCATCCCTGCCCGCTCCTTCGAGTATGTTTTCCATAGTCGGCTCCTCCACGCTGAACCCGAGTACGGGTATGTCCCTCGACATAAGCTCTCTCAGGGGATGGAGGCTGTCCCCCCCCTTCACCTCGACGAGGAAGCCCCTGCCGTTCCTGCCGTGAACGATTATGCCTGCGCCCGCGAGCGCCGACGCCGCAAGCGTTGCGTACTCGTCCGGGACGGCGATGTTCATCTTCGTGCCCAGCCCGAGCTTCTGCCTGAGAGCGTGCGGCTCCTCGTCCATGACGACCCTGCCGTCTTTCATCAGCACCGCCCTGTCGGCGAGATAGTCCACTTCGTCCAATCTGTGCGAGGAAAAGATCACCGTCTTCCCGTTCTCTTTGTAATCCTTGATGAGTCTCAGGAATTCGGCGCGCGCGTGCGCGTCGAGGTTCGATGTGGGCTCGTCGAGTATAAGGAACATCGGCTCGGAAAGAAGCGCTATCGCGAAAGAGAGACGCTGCCTCATGCCCCCCGACAGCTCGGAAGCGTATTTCGAGGAATGCTCAGCGAGCCCGACTTTATCGAGCACCGCTATCGAGCGCCCCTCGTCTACTTTCCTCAGCCGCGCGAAGAAACGGACTATGTCGAGCGTGCGCATATCGTAGAAAAGCGGCTCCTGCGGCAGGTATCCGATCAGCGACTTCGCCTCCTTCGGGCGGTCCTTCACCCTGAGCCCGCCGACGGTAATATCCCCCGTATAGTCGAGTAGACCGAGTATGCATTTGATGAGCGTGCTCTTTCCGGCGCCGTTTGTCCCGAGGAGGGATACCGCCTCCCCCTTTTCCACCCGGAAGCTCGCCGAATCGACTGCTTTCAGCTTTCCGAAACTCTTGGTTACGTTTTTAATCTCGATCAATTCAGGCTCCCGTTCACCTTTTCATTACATATCCGTAAAATATCAGGGGAAGCATCACCATGGAGAGAGACAGGAAAAGAAGCCCCTGCGGCAGATCCCTTCCGCCCGTCCTGAGTTCGGACGGTATCCCCGAGCGGACTCTCGGATATTCGTCCGTTAGCTTGGGCTCGGGCTTGATCACGGGAAACGCCCGGGACGCGAGCTCTATCGCCTTCGCCACGGGGCTGAACACGAAAATCCTGAGCTCCGGCTTCGCGTCTATAAGGCTCTCGAAGAGGCTCTCCGACGTGTAGGGTATCTCGCCTATCCCGTCCCCGTCCTCGTCGTACCCGATGTAATCGCTCCAGTAATTCCCGCTCCCGCCGCTCGACCATTCGTTCCCGGCGAGCTGTCCCCCTCCCCTCACCTCCACCTGCTCGTCGTTGTCGACGAAGCTGTTCTCATGGAACGCGTTCCGCCTTATGGAAGGCATGAACGAAACTCCGATGTCGTTGAACGCTATCACGTTGTCGCTTATCTTGTTCCACGAATCGACCAGGTAGGGCGAGTTGTCGAGAAAGATGCCGACGCGGTTGTCCATGATGAGGTTGTCCCTCGCTACCACGTCGTCGAGGTCCTTGAACCCTATGCCGTACCCCGTGCCGACGCCCCGGTTATTTACGAACCTGTTCCTGTAGAACTGTATATCCACGCTGTACATGAGGAACCCGCCTACGTAGTTGTTCCTGAATACGTTGTCCTCGAATTTGTTATGATTGCTCGACATGTAATGGAGCCCGTATCTGCCTTCCTCGACGACGTTCCCCTTGATGAGCGTATCGCTCGACCACCAGATTACGAGGTCCCTGATTACCGATATATCGTTGTCGATTATTTTAGTCCCGGAGCTGTACCAGAGGCGTATGCCGTCCCCCCTCTCGGTCATCTGGACGTCCTTCCCCCTTATAGTGTTGCCGCGTATGACGGTATGGGGAGAGTTCTTGATGTATATGCCGAACAGCACGTCCGTCAGGCGGTTCCCTTCGATGAGCGTCCCCCCGGCCGTATCGAGGAGTATGCCGGTATCCTCGTTCGAGAGGTGCGAACCCGAGCCCCTGACCGTAAACCCCTTGAGCGTGCAGCCGGGGGCTTTTATCTCGATTACCGTCCCTGTCCCCCCGCCGTCTATCACGGGGTTATTCACGCCCGTCAGGTTGAGCGTCTTATCAATGACGATGCGCTCGTGATAGACACCCCCCTCGACGCTAATTGTGTCGCCGGGGGAGGCCGAATTTACCGCTTCAGTGACCGATTTTATGGGGCCGTCCGGGGAGACGCGTATCGTCGTTCCGAATGCCGGTACGACGGAAGCCCCGGAAAGGGTAAGAACGGCTATCGCATATACATAAAAACAGAAGCATTTGGTCACGGTTCACCTTGTCTTTATTCCTTTCTTACCTGCCTTGTCTTTATTCCTTCCTTAACTGCCGCCCGAATCGATCAGGAGCGGCTTGTAAGCCCTCCTGTGAAAATAGAGGCCCACGAGTATGAGAACGGACGCGGCGATAGACATGTAGAGGCCAACCTCCCACGTAGCTACCGTCGCGAATTGCGCGATCTTCCCTTCGCCCAGCAGGGGCGGGACAAACGGCTTTATAGCCCCGCTCAGGGGGGCCCTCTTGTCGAGGTTCATCCCGAAGCTCCGCATCCAGAAATATAGGTCCCCGAGGAAGAACGCCGGGTACATCACGGCCGGTATGCAGAGGAAGAGCGCGAACGGGCTGTGCACGTAGACGGCTCCCGCTATAAGGAGCGCTATGCCTATTATAATAAAGATGCTGAGCGTGCGCTCGAGCACCGCGGCCTCGCCCAAGGGCTTCATACCTATATAGTGGTTGAGCCCGTCTATTTCCTGGACGTCCCCCGTGAGCCTGTTCACGTACATAGTTGCCGCGAGGCCCTGCGGGTACTGGGGCGCGATGAGCGTTATCTTCCAGTACGGAAGAAATATCGAGATGAAGAGCAGCACAGCGGCCGCGACTAACACGAGCGAGGGTATGAGGAACCTCTTCCTCTCCTTCTCCCACAGCTCCTTCGGTATCCGCGGCCCGAATATCAATTCATTTTCTTTCATTTTTAGCCCTCCGGGCTTTAATAACGATTTTCTATAACGGCCGTTAATCCGTCCGGGAGATTTGTAACGATATTATAAACCGCCCAGTATGCTTTTCGCGTTCAGGCCCGCCGTCGCGGCCTTCACGTAGTACTGCCAAGCCATGTTGTACTCGTTCGTGGCTTTCTCGAAGTCTTCCTTGGTCATGGCTTCGTCCGCGGCGGCCATATTCTTGTCGCCCGCTCCGAGCCACGCGACCGCGTCCGTCTATCAGACCCTTCACGTCTGCGTTGCCCTTGTCCCCGGTCTTTCCGAGCTCATCGGCGACCCCCACGACAACCACCCTCGTGTCCTTGGCCTGCTTCTGCCAGGACAAGGCGCTGTCCTTCCACGCGGACGGGTCCGCCGCCTGCGAAAGCCCGGCTGCCATAAACAGAACGCCCAGGAGAACGATTGCGGTATATGAAATTCTTATATTCAGTGCACTCATTTTCATTACCCCCTTTTTCGGATTCTTGTCTTTACACAGAGGACGCCCCTTCCATCACTTCCCGTGACAAAAGATCCGGAAGAGACGCCCTCCGAATTTCATGACTTCGGTTGTTTCGGCTGCACGAGGAGATAACCCATCATCTCCAGGTGAAGCGCCGAGCAGAATTCGGTGCAGTAGAACGGGTAGACGCCCGGCTTGTCCGCGGTGAACTCCACAGTGCTGCTTTCACCGGGCTCGAGGCTCAGGTTCACGTTGTAGCCGTCGATTGCGAACCCGTGTGTCGCGTCCCTCGCGCGCTCTACGTTCGTCAAGTGCATGATGACCTTGTCGCCTTCCTTAACCGAAATATGCTCCGGGTTGAAGTGGCTCCTTATTACGGACATCCATACCTCCACGGTATCCCCGTTGCGGACGATCCTCTCGTTGCCTACGGACGCCGCCTCCGGGTCTACGCTCATGGTCATCGGGTTGAATCCGACTTCCGGGTAAACGAGCCACGGCTTGAGCTTGTCGGCCTTTATCATCTGCACGTAGTGAGGCTCGCCCACTCCTATGGGCATGTCGTAGAGGAGCTGCATATTCTTCCCGCTAATGTCGATGAGCTGGAAGTTCTGCGGATGGAGCGGTCCCACGGGCAGGAACCTGTCTATGGACCACTTGTTCAAGTGCGACGCAGTATTTCCCGTCCGGGGCCACAGTATCGCCTTCGGCGCACACTACGTGGCCGATGTTGTACTGTACCGGCATCTTCTCGACTACCGTCCAGGCGTCGGGGCCGTCGTAATCGGGGGGCCCGAGCTTCCACTTTGCAAGCGTGCTCTCGACGAACACGCTCGTATAAGCGTTGCCCGCGTTGTCGAACTGCGTATGGAGAGGGCCTAATCCTATCTCGACCTGCTTCTCCATCACGTCGCTGAAGTTGAGTATCGGGACGCCGAAAGCGTCCTTGCCCTCGACCTTGTTATTTTTAATTGCGTCCATTATCTTCTCGAACGAGTAAACAGTTGCGTGAGTGTCGAGCTTGCCGGACGCGACTATGAAATTGCCGTTGGGAGAGACGTCCACCCCGTGCGGGCTCTTGGGCACGGTCATGAAGTAAATGAGCCCTTCCGCGATAGCGGTATCGAGGGGGATGATACTCATCCCGTTCAACTTTTGGGCCTTACCCTGTTTATAGACCTCCTCGGCCTTCTTCCAGTTGAACACGTGGAGATAGTCGGCTTCCTTCTGGGATATGCCCGCTTCAAAAGGCGGGTTCCCCTCGTTTATTCCGCCTGTAGCCATCTCGGAATTGATGGAGTTGCAGAACGCCCACCCTTCGCTCACCTTCTTCCCGGCGTCGCACAGGTCCTGCCAGTATGGCGGGAGCTCTATCGAGAACGACTGGGATTCGTCTATCCTGCCCTTTTCCCTGTCGAACTTGTGGAACGTGGCGAGCCCCCTGTACTTGTCCTTGTACTCGTCCAGGCCGGCGTACTCGTCGAACGGAAGGGGGGCCGAGTATTGTGTCGTTTCGATAACGTACTCGGTATTCGGCGTCACGAAGCTCGCTCCGTGATCCGAAATCGTATTTTGGTTCTTGATAATCTGCTTCGTCTCGAAATCCCTGAGGTCTATCACCGCGACCCTGGCGTTCGCCTTGTCGTTAACGAAAAGGAACTGACCGTCGTAGTCCCCGTTCGTTTCGCTTAACGCCGGGTGGTGGACGTCTGCCCAGGTAAGGGCCTTGTTCTCGCCGTTGGGCATGTCGCCCTGTGAAAGGACCTCCTGCGATTCCATAGACCCGGTCGCCCATCCCTGCCAGGGCTCCGGAGTGAAAACGGCTATCGACTTCAGTAGTCTCATTGAAGGGACCCCGATCACGAAAACCTGACCCGAATGCCCGCCTGACGCGAACATTACGTAGTCGTCATACTTGCCCGAAGGTATATAAGTCTTGAGGGCCGCTACCACGTCCTTAGGAGAAAGCCCCCTCTCGACGACGATCTCCTCCACGCTTGCGGGAATATCCACTGCCGCTGTCCCCTGGTCACCCGTCTCCTTCTCCGAGCCGGAGTTCTTGCAGCTCGTGAAACATACGGGCGTTATCGCAAGGAGAAAAACAGGCAGCAACGCTAATAATTCTCTTAATTCCTATCATTTCTACACACCTCCTCGAGTGTTTTGGATGAACGTTTTATTCACTTACTTTTTATTTGAATCTTCGTATTCGAAATAATCGATGAGGACGTCGATCTCCTCATCGCTCAGTCCCTGGTTCGGCATCGGAACCATATATATGCCGAGCATCTCCTTGGCTATCGGGTCCGACATGAGCATCGTCTCGGGGGATTTGAGCCACTTCTTAAGCCACTCCTCGTTCCGCCTCTTCGAAACGCCCGCCAGGTCGGGCCCGGTGAGCTTACCCTTGCCTATCGTATGGCACGCTGCGCACGCCCGTGTCCTGGAATAACTTTTTACCCTGCTCCGCCTCCGCCTGATCCCCGCGGGAAACGGGTATAAACGAATTGAAACTCAACAAGACGAACAGAACCGTTATCACGATCCTGAACAGGGGTGAGATAATATTTTTTTCAGACATTGAAAACCTCCTTTTGCAATCAGTATTATGAAAGTTAAATGCCAGTCGTAATTGCCTGTAATTATTGACATTAAGAAACACGGCCGTGTCGAGTGTCCGAGAATAGTACAAAAAATGAGTGCGCGCTCACTCACGCTTCGGTGTGAAAAATCGATATACGAATTTAAGAACGGGAAGAGGGGGAATAGTTCGTAGGAGCTAGCTCATACTCTCGGTTTATTTCCTTATCGTCTTCAATCCGTAGGAGCGGCTTCCCGCCCTGCACGAGGTAGCAATATGAATTAATTCCATCTCCGCTGCTGAGAAACGAGGGCTAGGGTGAGGGTGTCGCATTTCACTTACAACAGAGAGTCTTTCTCAGCCGCATTACATTTGCGAGAAAATCGATTGACGAGCCAAAATCAGGGTGGGGTGAATTGGGTACATATGATAATAATTCGGGCTTTTCTCTTTCGTCAAGAAAGAACTAATTGCTTTTACCTGATACGTTCACAATCGTTGCGGTTGTCACAAAAAACTGATCACCGCGAAGGCTCGATTGAAGAAGCGGAAGAAAGAAGGGACTATCCGAAAATCCTTTTAGCCTTCTTAATCGCCTCGACGGCGAGGTCTATCTCTTCTTTGGTGTTATAGAGGTAAAAGCTCATGCGTACGGCGTAGTCCATGCCGAGATCGGCCATGAGGGGCTGTGCGCAGTGGTGGCCGGAGCGAACGGCTATCCCCTCTTCGTCGAGCACGCCCGCCACGTCGTGCGGGTGGACGCCTTCGACGTTGAAGGATATCACCCCTACCCTCTCCCCGCCCCCGTGCCCGTATATCTTTATCCACTCGTGCCCGGAGAGACTGTCCGAGCGCGTGACCCGAGCAGCTCGTCCTCGTATGCCGATATGTTTTCGGGACCGAGCGCGGTCAAATAATCGACGGCCGCGCCTAACGCTATCGCGCCCCCGATGTCAGGCGTGCCCGCCTCGAACTTCCACGGCAGCTCGTTCCAGGTGGAGCGTTCCATAGTGACCTTTTCTATCATGTCCCCGCCGTAAAGGAAAGGCTCCATACTTTCGAGTAGCTCCGGCTTCCCGTAGAGGAACCCCGTGCCTGTGGGGCCCATCATCTTGTGCCCCGACGCGGCGAGGAAATCACAGCCTATGTCGATGACGTCCACAGGAAGGTGGGGGACGGACTGCGCAGCGTCCACGAGGACGAGCGCGCCTGCCTCGTGCGCCGCGTCCGTTATACGCTTCACCGGGTTTATGGTGCCGAGCACGTTAGAGGCGTGCACGACGCTCACGAGCCTGGTCCTCTCCGTGATGAGCCCCCGGAGGCCGTCGAGGTCGAGCTCGCCGCTCCTGCCGACGCGGACGTAATTTAGCCTTATCCCTATCCTGTCCCGGAGCATCTGCCACGGGACGATGTTCGAGTGGTGCTCCATGAGGGTTATAAGCACCTCGTCGTCCTTCTTCAAATTCCTCAACCCCCACGCGTATGCGACGAGGTTTATGGACTCCGTGGCGTTCCTCGTGAATACGATGCTCCGCCAGTCGGGTGCGCCTATCAGGCAGGCCACCTTCTCGTGCGCTTCTTCGTACATGAGCGTGGATTCGTAGCTGAGCGTATGCACGCCCCTGTGTATGTTCGAGTTATGGGTCTCGTAAAAATTCTTGAGCGTGTCGATGACCGCGTTCGGTTTCTGTGTAGTAGCCGCGTTGTCGAGATAGACGAGCGGCTTTCCGTGGACCCGGCGTCTGAGGATAGGGAAATCCTCTCTCAGCTTGAGGGGGTCGAAGGCATTCTTATTTTGAGCGGCTCTTTCCATGTGGTTTCACAAAATTATGCCGGGGGTAATCTGGCTCAGGACTCAGTCTTGGCGAGGAGCGCTTTTTTCAGGACCTTCACGCCGAGGAGCGCGCATTTGAACCTCACGGGCGAAATGGGCTTGCCGAGCGCCGAGAGCATGTCCTCGTCTTTCATAGACAGGATGTCACGGACTGATTTCCCCTTCACGCTCTCCGTGAGTATCGAAACCGAGGCCTGGCTTATCGCGCACCCGGTCCCCGAATACTTCACGTCCTCGATTACCCCGTCCCTCGAGCTTCACGTCTATCCTCACCACGTCCCCGCACGAGGGTATCCCTTCCTCGTACGTGGCGTCAGCGCCCTCTATCTTTCCGTAGTTTCTAGGGTTTTTATAGTGGTCGAGTATGTATTCGTACTGGTCTGGTTCCATGTTCGGGACTGATCCCTGTGGGCTACCGGTTTCTTTTTGTATTATACCAGAGTATATAAACCGTTCATGCACGGCGGTATCGACGGGCATTCCGGCCGTTCGTCCGCCTGACGGAGCGTAATCAGGAAAAACGCGATCCCGTTCCACTCTACGAATGTATCGTGCTTATCTTCGTGTCGAGCTTGCGGAGCGCCTTCTCGACATCGCCGAAGTTGCAGTTGACCACCCAGAAATAGTAGTGCTTCCGGTTCTCGGGCGCCGCGCTGAAAGAAAGAACCTTCTCCGAGCTGTTCTGTATGACGTGGAGAACGTCGAACAGGCCGATACCGTCAGGCATCTGGACTTCGAGCCTCTGCGGTTTTTCGTAGAACCCGAGCATCCTGAGTAGCGCGTCGAGGAGGTCGATGACGGTCAGTATGCCGACCAGCTCCCCTTTGTTCGAGACCACGGGCAGGGCGTTGAACTTACCGTTCCTTATGATCTCGGCCGCGCCCTCGATGGAAGCGTAATCGACTATCGTAACAGGGTCCCTGGCCATGATATCGCCGACCTTGACGCCGCTCCCCTTGGAAGCCTTTATGTCCCTGTCGGTGACTATGCCCACCAGCTTGCCGTCCTCGACTACGGGGCACTGCCTGAAATTGAGGCTTCTCATAAGCTCGAGCGTCTCGTCGGCCATCTTGCCGGGAGTAACCGTTACAGGGTTTGGTGTCATGAAATCCTTTACGAGCATCGCTCACCTCCGCGTTAGATATATCGGATAGTTCCGGCGTACGGAATAACCTGTATTATCATACAGAAATATTTTGAAAGCGCGAATATAATTAACGCGGACCTCACACTCCGCGCGTATCCTTGACAATAGCGCGCCCCTTCGGTTTTCTTTAATCATCGCCATGCCCAGCAGAGGAACCGTATATCTAATAGGCGCCGGACCCGGTGACCCCGGACTCATGACCTTGAGGGGCATGGAAATCCTCGGGAAATCCGACGTCATCGTTTACGACTACCTCGTCAATCCGGGGCTCCTCTCGCACGCCCGCGCGGGCGCTGAGATAATATACGTCGGCAAGAAGGCGGGCGTAAAGGAGATGTCCCAGGCGGAGATAAACAGGCTCCTGACCGGCAGGGCGACGAAAGGGAAGACCGTCGCGCGGTTGAAGGGCGGCGACCCATTCATATTCGGGAGGGGCGGCGAGGAAGCCGAGGCGCTCTCGAAAAAGGGGATACCGTTCGAGATAGTACCGGGCGTAACGTCCGCGTCGGCGGTGCCCGCCTATGCCGGGATACCGCTCACGCACAGGGACATCGCGTCTTCGTTCGCCGTGGTCACGGGGCACGAAGACCCGGCAAAAGAGGAATCGAATATACCGTGGGGCGTGCTTTCGGATATAGGCACGGTGGTATTCCTCATGGGCGTGAGGAACATCGGAAAAAATATGCGTATGCTCATGAAGCACGGTAAGTCTCCGGGCACGCCCGCGGCCGTCATCACGTGGGGCACGTACCCTTCGCAGGCGACAGTTACCGGGACCGTCGGCACGATAGCCGGAATCGTGAAGAAGAGAAAGGACATCACATCTCCCGCTGTCGTCGTGACGGGAGAAGTGATAAACCTGAGAGAGGTAATTAACTGGTACGAGCGGAAGCCGCTCTTCGGAAAGAAGGTCCTCGTGACGAGGGCGAGGGAGCAGGCGGAATCCTTCGCCTGGCTCCTCGGGGAAATGGGGGCGGAGGTGATAGAGTTCCCCGTCATAGAGATATTCCCCCCCGCGAGCTATGAGGCCCTGGATAATGCGGCCGCTCGTGTGAGGGATTACGACTGGATAGTTTTCACGAGCGTGAACGGCGTGACGAAATTTTTCGAGAGGCTCCTTCATTCAGGAAAGGACGTGAGGGAGCTCTACGGCATCAGAATCGCGGCCATAGGCGAAGTCACGGCGAAAGAGATCGAAAAGAAGGGCATACGAGTCGAGCTCGTCCCCGGCGAATACAGGGCTGAAGGCCTCGTCGAAAAATTCGGGAGAGAAAATATAAAAGGGAAGCGGATATTGATACCGAGGGCTAAGGAAGCGCGGGACGTACTGCCCGTCAGCGCTAAGGGAAATGGGCGCGGTCGTCGACGTCGTTACCGCGTACGAGACGAGGAAGCCCGGTAAGGGCGTATCGGCGAAGATAAAAAAAATGCTCGACAGGAATACGATAGACGCGGTCACGTTCACGAGCTCTTCGACTGTGAGGAACTTCCTCTCGATATTTCCGGGATTCAGGCAAGCGCGCGGAAAGCCCGCGCTCGCATGCATAGGGCCCATTACCGAAAAGACCCTCCGTGACGCCGGGTACAAGGCGCAAATAACTTCCGGGGAATATACTGTCGAAAAGCTTGCGCGGGAGATCGCCGGGTACTTCGGAAAAAGTAAAGCGAAGAAGAAGTAACAGACCGCGGGCAGATGAACGGCTCGCGTACATACATCCCTCACCAGGACGGACGATGCCCAGATTTCCGGTCGATGAAAAAAATATAGACGGCGCAAAAGCGACTCTCGCCGGGACCGACTACAGGCACATAGTAAAAGTGCTCCGCATGAAGGAAGGAGATTCGATCACGCTCTTTGACGGCCGCGCCGTCGAGTACGAGGGCAGGATATCGCACGTCGGGAGCAGGGAGATTCTGGTCGATATAGTTTCCTCGAGGAAGGTCGAGACCGATTCTCCGCTCCGCATAACGCTTCTTCAGGGGCTCCCCAAAGGGGAAAAGATGGATTTCATCGTGGAGAAGGCCACGGAGATAGGCGTACATACGATAGTGCCCGTGGTGACGGAGAGGTCCCAGGTCAGGACCGCGGATAAAAGGAATAGATGGGAGAGGATAGCGCTCGAAGCTTCCAAACAGTGCGGCAGAACCGTACCACCCGTCATAGAAAATACTTTAAATTATGATGAAGCAATAAAATACTAGTAAACAGTATGAGTTAGCCATAATACTGCATGTTGGCAGTCAAGTTTCCCTGAAAGATTTTCTAAATAACCCTTTACAACATCCCACGAATATTATAGTATTGATAGGACCGGAAGGTGGATTTTCAGAAAACGAAGTCCTCCTTGCTTGTGAAATGGGTTTCACATCCCTGGGTCTGGGTCCCAGGACTCTTAGAACGGAAACGGCAGGACTCGCGTTTCTGTCTATAATCCAGTTTCATCATGGAGACTTGTGATCAAAATCGCAGTCTCCGTGTAACTTCAATAAGCTCCGCCTTCTTAGTTTCCCTGAGTTTTTTATAACCGGCTTCGTCTATTCCCCCGGCCTCGAACCTGTCGTCGAGTTCGGCGATCTCCTTTATCAGCGCGCTCCTTTTCCGCATGACCGCGTTTCTCCTCCCCTTCTCATTCCTTTCATCGGCTGAAGCGCTCACTCTCCCGGAACGCGAGGAATAGAGAATCCCCGCTCCTACCGCGAGAATGAGAAACGCGATACCGGCCCACTTGATGTAATCCTTCCATGCGGCGGGGTTGACGAATTTTATTGAGATTTTATGACCCGGAGCGAGACCCTCGCCTGACCACTTGATGAAATCCTCGTTCTCTATCTTCACCACGTCCCCGCCTGCGAGCCCTTCGACCGTAACCTGCTCGTTCGATTTGGAGACGAGGAGGAGGAAATTCTGTGTGGGATATTCTATTGTCTTCTCTATAGTGCCTCCGCCCGAGCCGAGGGGCACCGTATATGCAAATACAACCCTTTTGGGGCCGGGCATGACGCTCCCCGTGTCGGAGAATCCTGTCTCCGTCCTGACTATGCTTTCGGCGCTGAGCCCGTGAATGAAATTCAGATTCGCCGCGTCCGGAGGTACGCTGAACCTGAGCGTCTCCTTTTTGCCGCCGGCAATATCGACGCTCCCCACGTACATCCTGTCGCCCTTATTCTCGAAGGACGAGAGGTCCGCTATGGAAAGACCGTCCTCTACCGCCTGTACTATCATGTGCCCTTCCGATATGGATATATCCGCCCCGCTGTCGGTAGGCTCGTAAACGGGCAGATCGAGCGTCTTCGTATCCTCGTCCGGATAAAAGACCATCTTGTCGGTCGAGTACTCGGCGCCGTTATATTCGACGGTAACCATGTAGCTCCTGTCCCACGGGAGAGACGCGAAAGCGAAAGCGCCGTCTTTCGAAGTATCCGCGTCGGCCCTGCCGGTCTCCTTATCCCCCATGAAAGACGTGAGCGTTATTTTAACCCCCGGCACGGCCCGGTCGTTCGTCTTGTCGAGCACCTTGCCCGTGATGATCCCGCCCTTGCCCGTATCGGGTCTTACCTTGACCGTGAGAAGGTAATCGGCGATCGCCTGTGCGGCCATGGGGTGTATGTCCATGGGCGGCATGGGGGGATACCCCTCGTTTACGGGCATCTTCCCGGTCGCCTGATATACGGCCTGGGGGTTCTCTATCCACTTTACAAGTTCTTCGCGCGTGTACCTGTCCCCGACGCCCTTGAGGTCGGGTCCCACGAACCTCCCCCTCCCGATCGTGTGACACCTCACGCAGCGGTTCTCGATGAAGAGGTCCTTCCCCATCGTGTCCATGTCGTGCGGGTTCTGGGCATACGACGCGTACGTCCCCGCAATCAAGAGTTGGACTATAAAAGAAACGAGCAGTATTAATGCGCTATACCGGCCTTGCATTTTGTGTCTCCGTCTGATTGAGCTTCGCGCCGCATTTAGAGCAGAATTGGTCGTCCTGAGCGCGGCCGCTTCCGCACTTCGGGCAGTAACGCTCGGGGCTTTCGTTCCAGGAAGCCTCCCTCGCGCGCAATATCTCCTTCTCGAGCTCCTCGTCGTCGTAGGACGACACGTACTTGCCCCTTTGTGCGCGTATCTCCCTCTCCAGGTCTTCGTAGCCGCCCTCCGCCTCGGCCCCGGCGCCGAGAGAGTCGATCTCTTTAAGGAGCCCGGCGGCCTCCGACCTGTACTTCCCGTGGAGCTCCTCGTAATCCTCGCGCGACAGCTTCCCGAGCCCGTAATCGAACTCTATGTCCTTTATAGCCGTCAAGAGAGAGTCTTTTCTCGATCCGAGCTCTTTCGATTTCTCCGCGCGGGGGTCGGGGAAATATTCGTCCCCGCCCGCCGTTTTGCTTTTGAAAAAAAACGGCATGGATATGAATAGAGCGGCAAGTAGAGCGATAACTAAAGCCAGTATGATTTCCAAATCTGTCCCTTTTTATGATACGTGAAAACAGCGGCTCGAAATAATTACACCTTGGCGGTCCTGTCCCTGTCGTGAAGCGTGTACCTGACGAAAACCTCTTCCCGCTCTTTCCGTCCGCCGGGCCACATGGTTACGATAGCCCCTATCAGAAGCACCACTCCGCCCGCCCATATCCAGCTCACCATCGGGTTCACCATGACCCGTATCGTCGCCGTTCCGTCAGTGCCGTAGCTCATCAGTATCACGTACAGGTCGTCGGTGAACGTGGACCTGAGGGCGACTTCCGTCTCCTGGTTTATATCGCGGTTCCCCTCGTACTTATAGACGTTCTTTTCCGGCGATACCGGCCCTATGGGCTTCCCGTTCTTATACCCTTCGAGTTTCGCCACTGTCGCGTTCTTAGCGTCGTTCGTGTACTGCTCTATGCCCTGAAACGTGAGCGTATAGCCGCCGAGCTCGAGCGACTGGCCCTTGGTGAGGGTCGCCTGCTTCTCCGTCACGAATACGGAGGAGGACGTGATGCCTATCACTATCAGGACGACTCCTATGTGTACTATGTACCCGCCGTAGCGCCTCTTGTTCCGGGACACCAGGCGCACGAATGCGAGCGCGGGGTTCTCGCCCCTTCCGCTCCTCACTGCGACTCCGCGGAAGAACTCCGTGAATACGGTCGCCGTGACGAATGCGCAGAAGGCGTACGAAAGGATCGCGTAAACCTCCCTCACGCCGAGCGCAATGAGCACGCCGGCCGTAACCGCCCCGGTTATGAGCGGGACCATGAAATTCTTCATCAGATTTTCCCTGGACGCCTTCCTCCACGATATAAGCGGGCCAACGCCCATGAGGAAAATAAGGACGAGCGCTATCGGGACGTTCACACGGTTGAAATATGGGGAGCCTACGAGGATCTTGTTCCCCGTGAGCGCCTCCGACATAATCGGGAATATCGTCCCGAGGAAAACGGCGAACGCGGCCCCCAGGAAGAGCAGGTTATTGAATATGAACGCGCTTTCCCTGGAAAGTATCGAGTCGAACCTGTTCTCCGATTCGAGGTCCCTTATCCTGTAGAGGAACATAGCGAACGAAAAAAGCAGTATGAATGCGATGAAGCCTAAAAAGAGCGGGCCTATGTCGCTCTGCGCGAATGAATGGACCGACGATATGACGCCCGACCGTGTTATGAAGGTCCCGAACACCGCGAGGAAGAAGGTGAGTATGATGAGGGCCATGTTCCATTTCTTGAGCATGCCCTTCTTCTCCTGGATCATGACCGAGTGGACGAATGCCGTCGCTGCGAGCCACGGCATGAACGCCGCGTTCTCCACGGGGTCCCACGCCCAGTACCCGCCCCATCCGAGCTCGAGGTAGGCCCAGCGCGCCCCCAGCAAGAGCCCCACGCCGAGGAACGTCCACGCGAAGAGCGTCCACTTACGGGAGTACTTTATCCATTCGTCCCCCAGCTGACCGCTCAAGAGTGCCCCCATGCCGAAGGCGAAAGGCACGCTCACGCCGACGTAGCCGAGGTAGAGCGTCACCGGGTGTATGGCCATGTATGCGTTCTGGAGTATGGGGTTTAACCCCCTGCCTTCGAGAGGCGCGACAGGGAGGGTTTCGAACGGGTTCTCGACGAAGCCGACGATGTATGTAAAAAAGACCGTTATTGCCGCCAGCACCGCGACGACGTAAGGCATGAGGAGCCTCGACCTCGTACGCGTATCCAGGACGACGAGCGCAGAGTATATCGAGAGTATGAGCGCCCAGAGGAGTAAAGAGCCCGCCTGCCCCGCCCATAGGGACGTGATACGGTATATCACCGGGAGGTCAGTGCTCGTGTTGAGCGCGACGTATTTGAGGCTGAAATCGAGGTTAACCAGGGAGTGTATGAGAGCGGCCGTCGCGATTATGAGAAGAAAGCAGACGGCGAGCATGCCGTTCCGGGCGCTCTTTACGAAATCGCTTTTCCCCGCCCTCGCGCCGTAAACAGAAGCGCAGACGACGTATATCGATACGGCGAACGCCAGGAATATGGAGATCTTGCCCGTTTCGACCATCAGTAGGTTTTCACCCCTTTGCCCTCCGTACCCGGATTTATATAACGCTTCCGTTGACTCGTACTTGGTCGGGCACTTGGCCAGAAGCACGTCGGCGGCGAAGACGTTATTGCTCCCGTATTGGCCTTCTACCACCGCTTCCACGTCGTCCTTGAAAATATCGGGCACTATTCCGGAGTATGCGACGTCTATGTCGCCCCCGCCGTCGGAGATACTGAACTCGAGCGACCCGTCGGGTCCGTGCTTTATCGAGCCCGGCACGACCTTGCCCGACACCCTGACCCTCTCGCCGTAAACGGAGGGGACCTTGCTCTTGAGCTCCTTCACGGTCAGATAATAGACCATCGTATCCTTGACCCCGCCGTAAACGAGATAGCTCACGCCGAGGGCGATAACCGCGATGGCTATTATGAATTTTAATTTTCCCTTCAGCATTCTCTCACCCTTTCAGAGACAAACGCAGCGAAGCTTGCATAATGCCGGGTCTACTAACCCTTCCCGAGCGCCGCAAGCTCGCTCCTGACCCTTCTTTGCTTTCCGAGCAGGCTATAAATATATATGATGAGCACAATCCAGACAACCGCGTGCCCCCAGAAGAGGTATTCGAGCCTGAGCGGCTGTGTTAAAAGCACGACGTCGTCTATCCATACCTTTCCCTTCCCGTCGACGACGAGGGCGAGCGAAACGCTCTCGGGTGTGACGCCCTTATCCGGGTATATCACCGCCTCTCCGGGCATCCACCCGGTCGTTCCCGTCGGGGGCATGGCGGGGCCGCGGGAAATGAGCTCCTCTCCCCCGGGGTAGCGGACCTTCATTTCGAGATAGGCGATGCCTTTTGAGTCCCCCACGGCCGTAAGGCCCTCCGTCCTGAGCATCGCTTTATAGGAGGCGCGCGCGTGCTCGAACCCGGCGCCGTCCACCGTGTAGAGCGCCACGCTCACCGGGGAACCCGCATCCACGTAAAGAGAGCCGTTCCCGTCGCTCGTAACGGCCCTGTCTATGACCGGGGCGTCGAGCGCCTTGAACTCCCCGGGCTCGGACACCGGGAATTTCATTACGCTCGTATCCTTTTCCGCCGCGTCATAGCACGAGGCGGCTGCGTATAAAAGCGGGATCATCAATATGAAGATAATTCTTCTTTTCACTGCGATGCGAATACGGCGCTCCCTGTCTAAAAAGATACCAGTCCCGGTCGGACATTAAAAATATCAATTAACGGAAGAAGCGTCCGGCGGGATTACTTAGCTAACCTAATTTTCATGGATGCAGGAGAACGGGTCAACGACTAATTTTAGTAATAGGCGGATAGCATCCGCCGGCATACGATCCTAGGCACCAACTCTGCTCAACCAAACCCGTACGTCCTGAGCGCACACGTAGTGTGCAGTCGAAGGATCGAAGAGCGCATTATCTGTCATTGCGAGGGAGCGCTTTCCGTGACCGCGGTAATCTTCCCTTTCTCTTCCCGACATTACAGAATTTGCGGCGGGTGAGCACCCGCTGGCATACGATCAATCCACACCGCTCAACCCAACCCGTTCGCCCTGCTTGCCGGGCGTAGCCTTGGCGAAGCCTGGAGCTTGTCGAAGGGTGATTATTTCCGACATTACAGAATTTGCGTTAAGAAAATCGCGTGTTTAAGCGTTAAAATCTTTCAGCTTTCCATTTGAAAGATTTTAGCTTAAACATAAGATTTTTAGCAAATTATGTAGAATCTTTTCGGAATACACACTACGTGTGTGATTTTTGCTTCTTTGTATCCAGACAAAGAAGAAAATAATATTGTCTTTTCCGTTCCATAAAACACACGAGGGACAGGTCCGCTGTTAAACTTCTCCATCCGGTTCCCCCGGAGCTTCGCCTTCGCCGCTTGCTTCCTCGTCCCCCGTGGCGGCTTCTTCCTTCCGGGGGAGCGTCATGAGCTGTACCACGAAGCCGAATACGCCCAGGCCGAACCATATTATCGCCATCCTGTAGAGCTGGTCCTCGCCGAGGGTGTTCAAGAACTCGGGGTCGAGCGGGTCGAAGTTCTTCGATATAAGGTAAGAGATGCCGGCTACGGCCGCGTACGCCCCTCCGAACGCCGTCGCGATTATCAGCATGGGCTTCTGCAGGACCGCGGCGAGTATGCCCCCCAGAGCGGCCGCGGCTATGAGCACTATGGGCATGGGGTCCGTGTTCAGGATTCCGAATACGTAGGACGCCGTCATGAAGCCGAGCGCCGCCCCGATAGCGAAGACCCCCACGATGTAGAGCGTGTACGTGATAAAGGCCCCGGTGAGACCGCCCGCAAGGCCCGCCGCAATGGAAATAAGCTCGCTGCCCCCGGAAAGCTCATAACCCAGGCTCCCGAAGATTACCGCCCCGGCTATAAATCCGAGCACGCCCAGAATGAACCTCAGTATCCTGTAGCCGAAAAAGCACTCGATGAGGCCTATCGCCGCAGCGGCCATGATGTAGTAGTCGTACATTTCACCGTGGAGTTCCATTGACACTTACCCGAACCTAACCGAGCCGGAAACGATCTGCCATGATTTATATTATTTATTGTACAGGATGAGATATAGCATATTATTAAAGTACGTACTTACCTGTTTTCGAGGCCCTGCCCGGGCCCGGACGCGGGAAACAGGCGTCTCATCCCTCGCGGGTCTTTGAGCACCGCAAGCTCGTCGCTCATGCGCTCGAGGTCCACCCTCTCCAGAAGGAGGAGCACGAACAGTAAGGAGCATGCCGCGAGGTTAATAAGGAGCGCGTGCATCATTTGAGGGGCTATGCCGCCTCCGCCGGGGCCGAACACCACGGGGGAGATGCCCCTCATCACCCTCACCGAAGCGTAGACGAGCGGGAGGTCGAGAAAGGCGATTATTCCGAACACCGCCGCGAATTTGGCCTTTTTCTGCGTCGCTCCCCGCCGACGATCTGAGCACCAGGTAGACGATGTAGAGTATCCACAATATGAACGTGGTCGTGAGCTGCGGCTCCCAGGTCCACCATGTCCCCCAGACGGGTTTTGCCCAGATGCTCCCCGTCAGTATCGTGATCGTCAGGAAGACGACCCCTATCTCGGCAGAGCAGTAAGCCAGGATGTCCCACTTCCTCGTCCCCTTCCAGAGGTACATGACGCTCGAGACGAATACGAGTATGAACGCGACGGTCGCCACCCACACGGTCCCCATGTGTATGTAGAAGATACGCTGTATGTGCCCCATCTTCGGCTCGGTGGGGGCGTAAACGAAGGCCGCGTACAGGGACGCCGCCATCAGGATGAACGTGAGTACCGCGAGTGCTTTTCTCATTTTCCTATTACCGCCGCAAGCCCTCTCAGGATTCCTCTATCACGAATTCGAACACAACCGCGCACGCGGCAATAAAGATTATATCGAATGCTATGAGGAGTTGTAAAGCGGACGCGCCTTCGGAGAGGGGCTTGCCCTCGAGGACGAGGCCCGAGAGCTTCACCGCGCTCACTATCAGCGGGATTATGATCGGGAAGAGGAGTATCGGGAGGAGCACCTCGCGGAGCCTCGTATTGACGGCCATGGCCGAAAAGAGCGTGCCGACCGCGACGAAGCCCAGGGACCCGAGGAATATTACGGGAATAAGCGGCAGGAGCGTGCCCTGGAAACCGAGGTTGAAGAAGAGGACGAACATGGGGACGATGATCATGCCGACTATGAACACGAATATGGCGTTGCTTATCATCTTGCCGAAATAGATGAGGCTCCTGTCCGTCGGGGTGAGGAGGAGGCCCAGCACGGCGTTACCTTCTTTTTCCAGCGCGAACGAGCGGGATAGCCCGAGCACGCCCGCGAACGTGAACGTTATCCAGAGCATTGCCGGGACGGCGAGCCTCACGAGCCCGGTCGAGAAACCGAACGCGAAGCTGAATATGACCGTGACGAGGAGGGAAAAGGTAAGCATCGAGGTGAAGAGCTCCTTCGTCCGGAGCTCGGTGATTACGTCCTTTCTGATTATTGCCCAGATCTTTTTCAAGCCCTTATATTCCCCTCTCTATCCTGTTTATATAATCATTCTAAAGAGTTGTATTTCATATATAATGCATTGTCGCATCACCGGAACAGGCATCCGCGAAGCCCTGAAATCAGCACTGAACCCGGTCTTGCACATATCAATATACAACATCAACTATAGCCTGTATCTATCTGCATATACATAATATTATAATGCTATGAACCTGCGGCAGCCCTCGGGATCATCCGTTTTCGACCCTGGAGAGATAAATCTCCCTGAAGGCCTCCCTGTCGAGCCCCTCCCTCCGGCTCTCATATACCATCCTGCCCCCCGCGAGGATACCTACCCGGTCGCTCCGGTCGAGCCCCTCCTCTAGATTGTGCGTGGTCATCAGTATGGTCCTCCGGTCCGATTTAAGCATGGACAGCATCTCGCCGAAGACCCTGGCCCCGTGCTGGTCGAGCCCGGTGTAGGGCTCGTCGAGAAGAAGAATGCCGGGATCGTGGACTATCGCCCTCGCCACCGCGAGCCGCTGCTTCATCCCCCTGCTGAAGTTCCTGACGAGGTCGTGCATCCGCTTCCCGAGGCCGACCCTGTCTATCACCTCCGCCGCCCTCCCGTCCGCATCATGCACCCCGTACATGGTCCCGAAAAATTTGATGTTCTCGAAGGCGCTCAGGTTCTCGTATAAAAACGGGTCGTGGGAGACTACTCCCGTCACGCCCCTTACGCCGTCGGGGTCCTTCACGGCGTCGTGCCCCGCTATGGTGAGCTTCCCCGACGAAGGTTTCGCAAGCGTGGAGAGTATCTTTATGAACGTAGTCTTGCCCGCGCCGTTCGGGCCGAAGAGGGTATAGAACTCGCCCTTTTCAACGCTGAGGTCTATACCGCGGAGCGCTTCGACCGGGCCGAAAGATTTCGTCAGCCCCTCGGCCTTTATATCGTATGTGTTATCCGTGAGAGAGTCCCGCATGTCAGAGGTGTGAAGAAAACTACATTAAACGGAAACTTCTTTCAAACGGCGCGCCGGGGGCTCCGGGCTTCTTCCCGCCGCTATTTCAAAAGCGCGTCCGTTCCGCCCAGGAGCTTGACCCAGTCCGCCATCTCCCTCATCCCCTCGTCCAAATCGACCGAGGGCACGTAACCGAGCTCCCGCCTCGCCTTCTCTATCGAATAGCTCCTGCTCCCGGCGAGCGCGGCCACGGCGAACCTCGTGAGCACGGGGGGCTTCTTCGACTTCCCGGCCCTGTATACAAACTCCAGAGCGCGGCCACCGAGTAGGCGAGCTTATACGGTACGGAGAATCCCGGCGTCCACTCTATGCCCGCGGCCTTGAGCTGTTTCTTCAGAAACTCCATGTACCGGATCTTGACCCCGTCGTTGATGAAGTAGATATTGCCCGGCGCCTTGCCGCTCCCCGCTGCGAGGATCAGCGCGCGGGCGAGGTTCGATACGTGGCAGGGCGTGACGGCCCTCTCGCCGCTCCCCATCGGGTGGAGTATCCCCTTCCTGGCCGCCGCCGCTATGCGGGGCAGTATGACCAGGTCCCCGGCGCCCCAGACGTTAGAGGGCCTGATGACCGTTGTCTCGAGTCCCCTTTCCCTGTAAAAACTTAAAACGAGCTTTTCGGCGTCGGCCTTGGACTCGTTGTAATAATCGTTATATTGCTCCCTGTAGGGGCGGGTCTCGTCGATGTCGTTCAGGTTGTGGACGCTCCAGAAGTCGGATTTCCAGACTACGGTGGACGAGCTCATGTGGACGAACCTCCTGACGCCCGCTTTCACGGACGCTTCGAGGAGAGTCTTTGTTGCATCTACATTAAATCTCCGGAACTCCCGCCTCTCTCCCCAGTCGGAAACGAGCGCGGCCAGGTGGAACACCACGTCTCCCCCCTCGGGCAGCCTCTTCAGGCTTTCACTGTCCCCGAGGTCTCCGTGGCAGAGCTCGGCGCCGAGCTCCTTCAGCATCTTGACGTCGCTCGTGTCCCTGACGAGACACTTCACCCGATGTCCGCCTGCGACGAGCTCCTCTACGAGCCTCCCGCCGATAAACCCCGTGCCCCCCGTGACGACGGCCCTCATCCGCGTGCGTTCCCGTTAATGTTAGAATCCATGACGACTAATATACTTCCAAAGGGAGTAAACAGTCAAAGGAGTTCGCGGCGCGGGGCTAAACTGACGGTCTCGTGACAGGATTTTAATCGGATCAGAAACAAAAAGCCGCATTAAAGCATAGAATACGATGCGCCTGATGCGGCAAGTATGGGGTGTCGGAACTTCTTTTTTCGTTATTGCGGGCTTGCCAGCCAGTTCTCCATCCAAGCCTTTGTTTTTTCGGCGAGATCCCTGGACGAGGTCGTGGAAACCCTGCTCTCGTTCAGAAATACCCCCCAGTACGTTATAGGCGCGTGAGACCTCTCTATATGGAGGTTTTTGTCTGTACCCACTGCTTCAGGCGCACAATCGCAAGTCGGATCGAACGTATAAGGCATTACCTTTATCTCCATCAACCTCTACCTCCTTCTTAGATTTGCAACGCTACATGCAGCCATTACTACATTCATTATAATTCATTATACACTACATGATATACTGTATGCAAGTAGCATGCCAATAATTAAAATAATTATCAAGCGTGTGATTTCAAGGGCTTACGCCGACGCATTTTTCTAGTGTTTAAATCGTGCAGGAAAAAGAGATACAATTATCGTCAGACCGGGCTTGAAATATAGGCAGCCGGACGGAGCTGCCTGGAATTATTGACTAATTCCGCCAGTGTTTGACAAGCGCCTGCTTATAGTAGAAAATTCTGCTCTTATTCCATGGAGGTAAGCAAATTGCTTCTACCAAAAAAGGCTTTTATAACCAAAGGTGTAGGCAGACACAAGGAGAAGCTCACGAGCTTCGAAATGGCCCTCAGGGACGCCGGAATAGCCGCGTATAACCTCGTAAAGGTATCGAGCATATTCCCTCCCAACTGCAAGCTAATTTCGCGTACGAACGGCCTCAAGTACCTGAGCGCCGGACAGATCGTGCACGTCGTTATGAGCGAGAACGCGACCAACGAGCCCAACAGGCTGGTGGCCGCAACCACGGGCATAGCCATACCGAAAGACCCCGACCGCCACGGTTATATATCCGAGCACCACAGCTTCGGCCAGAACGACACGATAGCCGGTGAGTACGCCGAAGACCTCGCGGCCTACATGCTCGCGACGACGATTGGGGCGCCTTTTGACCCCGACAAGAGTTACGACGAGCAGAAGGACATCTGGAAGATAAGCGGCCACACCGTAAAGACCATGAACAACACGCAGACTGCAGTCGGCGACAAGAGCGGGCTCTGGACTACAGTCATAGCCGCCGTCGTGTTCGCGGCCTATCAATAATCGTTAACCAATGATATCGAGCAAACCCGCGGGCTCCGACAAAGGGCCCGTCCGTCCGTTCGTTTCCCCTGAATCATAATCCCGCCCCGCGGCAGTTTTCCAAAAACAGATACGGGCCCCGGCCGTCATCCCTCGGATTCCGCGTTCTCGTCCTCTGCGGCCGTTATTTCGTGAAGGGACATATCGGCGGCCGTCACGCTGTTCCGGGTCCTCAATTGCTCGATCCTCCTGAGCGCCGTTTCGACCTTATTGGTCCTCGTGGTAGTCAGGCTATCGTACTCCAGCTGCACGTCCGCGATTTTCTTCCCCAGTTTGTCGAATGTCGCGGTGTAGCTTTCCCACTGCTTGTTGAACGCGCCGTAGAGTGAAAGGATATCGTTAGTAGTCCTTTGAAGATTAAAGTTGTCGACCGCCTGCCTGATTACGGCGAGAACGGCGTAGAGCGTTATCGGGGAGCACAATATCACTTTGGTCTTGAGCGCCTCGTCCATGACGAGGCAGTCGTTCTCCTGTATGAACGAATAAATCTGCTCGTTCGGTATGAACACCAATACGTAATCGATCGTATTTTCCTCGGGGTTGATATAGTCCCTGCACGTTACCTCTTTTATCCTCACCCTTACGTCCTTGAGGAATTGGTTCTTGAATGCAATTTTGTCGCTGTCGACCTCCGTCTCCAGGAACCGGAGATAATTATCGAGGGGGAACTTGACGTCCATATTCACCTTCAGCCCCCTGGGCAGTATGAATGTGTAATCGGGCCTCGTCGTGCCCGACTCGACCATCTTCTGCTTATGGTAGTTAATGCCGTCCTTGAACCCGATAAAAGAAAGAATGTCCTCGGCCATCCTTTCTCCCCATTGGCCGCGCTGTTTCGTATTCGAGAGCGCTTCCCTGAGCTTGTTGGTAGTGCCCTGGAGCTCGGCCGTCCTCTCGGCCGTGATCCTGAGCTGTGCCGCGAGCTCCCCGTACTTCTGCTCCCTGTCCTTTTCAAAGCTGACCACCTGGCCCTCTACGCGTGTGAGCTCTTCTTTAATCGAGGTCAGGGTCTGGTCTATCAGGCCTTTCTTGTTCTCGAGCTCCTTCTGCCCCAGTTCCGATTGCCTGGAAAGCGATTCCCCCGCGAGCTTCAGAAACTCCTCTGTATTTCTCGAAAGCGCGTTATATGAGAGGTCCCCGAACGATTCCTTGATCCCCGTGATGATATTGTTCAAATCCTGGAGTTTCTGCGTTTCCGTTTCCGACAGGAGCTCGAGCGCGATTTCCTTCACCCTCCCCTTTATGATCAGGTTAATGAGGATTACTATGACTGCCCCGGCCAGGAGCCCCAATCCGAAAACGGTCAAGTAATCGCGGGTCAGATATTGCTCTATCACTTCGCTCTCCTCATCTCATGGCTCACACGCGCGGTTATATGTCCCGGCGCTCTCATACTCCCCCCACCCCTCGCGCATATGCCTGCCTGTTTCCGGTACGGGGCCGCGGTTAATTGCCCAGCATCTCTTTTGCGGCTTCTATCGTCTTTTCGGTAATGTTGATCCCGCCGATCATGCGGGCGAGCTCGCTTATCCTTTCGTCCCGCCCGAGGCTCCGTATGCGGACCTGCGTCTTCTTATCCTCGAGGGTCTTCGTTACCAGCAGGTGCGTATCGGCGAACTTCGCCACCTGAGGCAGATGGGTGATGCATATGACCTGGCACGTGCGGGAGAGGTTCTTAATTTTCTTGCCAACGGTCTCGGCCACCGCGCCCCCGATGCCGGAATCGGCCTCGTCGAATATAATCACCGAGCCCCCGTCCTCTTTCGATATGAGCTCCTTAAGCACGAGCATTATGCGCGAGAGCTCCCCGCCCGATGCGACCCTCGCGAGAGATTTGGGCGATTCGTCCGGGTTTGCCGAGAAAAGGAACGAGACGTCGTCTATTCCGTCGGCCGATATGTCCTTTTCCCCGATAACCGCCTCGAACCGTGCGCCCTTGATACCGACCTCCTTGAGGTCCCTCTCCAAAGACTTCGCGAGCCGTAATGCGGACTCCTTCCTTTGCCCGGACAGCTTTACGGCCCCGGACCGCATCTCCGTCTCTATCTTCTCCAGCTCCCGCCCGAGCCTTTCGAGCTCCCCCTCGAAGCCCGCTATGTTCCGGAGCTCCTTCCCTATCTCCTCCCGCTTCACGAGTATCCCGGCGATACTGTCCCCGTATTTCCTTTTCAAGTCCTTTATTTCCTGGAGCCTGCTCTCGACGACTTCGAGCCTGCCGCTGTCCGAGCCCAGGCCGGACGCGTACTCTCTCAGGGTGAAGGCCGAGTCCTTCAGCTGAAGCGTCGCGTTCTCGAGCGATTCCGCGGCCTGCCTGAGCGCAGGGTCTATCCTGGCCGCGTCCTTTATGTCGGACGAGAGCCTGCTGAGCGACCCCAGGAGCGACGGCTCGTTTTCGTAGAGCGTTTCGTAGGCCCCGAGCGCCGCCGTGTGGAGCCGCTCGCTGTTGAGGAGCCGTTTCTTTTCGTCCTCCAGCTCCTCGTCCTCGCCTTCCCTGAGGAGCGCGTCGTCTATCTCGGCCGACTGGAATTTAAGAAAGTCCTCTTTGTCGTAGAGGCCCTTCTGTGCGGCGGCGAGCTTTTCGATCTCCCTCTGCACTTCCCTGTAACGGCCGTAGAGCTCCCTCTGCGCGGATACGAGCTCCCCGTGCCCCCCGAATTCGTCGAGCACCCTGATGTGGTTATCGGATTTTAACAGGCTCTGGTGCTCGTGCTGGCTGAATATGTCTATTATCCCTTCCGAGGCCTGCCCGAGTATGGGGATAGTCGCTATGCCCCCGTTGATGAAGGCCCTGCTCCTTCCCTTCCTGTATATGACTCGCTTTATGAGGAGCTCCCCGCCCGTAACGCTGAATCCGAGGGATTCGAGCCTTTCCCCGAGCCGGGTGTCGCCGGATATATCGAACAGGGCTTCCAGGTGAGCCTCTTCCCTGCCCGTCTTTATATATTCGGGGGAGACCGTGTCCCCCAGTATGACGTTTATTGCGTCGACTATAACGGATTTTCCCGCCCCCGTTTCCCCGGTGATAATGTTGAGCCCGGGTCCGAAGGAGACGGCGATCTCGTCAATGACGGTAAAATTTCTCAGGTTGAGTCCGAGGAGCATCGACTCTACTCGATGAAGCTTTTAAGTATGGCCCCCACGTCCGAATCCTCGAGCTTCTCGAGGGCCCTCTTTTCTATCTGCCTGATGCGCTCCCTCGTAAGCCTGAAGTGCTTCCCTATCTCGTCGAGGGTGAACGTGGTCTCGAACCCGATGCCGAACCTCATCTTCAGTATCTGCTCCTCGCGCGGGGTGAGAGTGGAGAGGGCGTCTTTTATCTTGGACGTAAGAGTTGCTTTTGCGACTGCGTAGTCGGGGGAGCCTGAAACGTCGTCCTGTATGAAATCGAGGAGCGTGGTCTTCTCGCCGTCGAGCACGGGGGAGTCGAGCTGCACGACTTCCTTCGTCGCCTCCAGCACCCTCTTTACCCCTTCGACCGATATTCCGGTCTTCCTCGAAATCTCTTCGGGGAGCGGCTTCCTTCCCATCTCCTTGTTCATTGCGGAGCTTATCCTGTGGACCTTCGTCGCCTGCTCGAGGACGTAAACGGGGACCCTTATGGTCCTCGTCTGGTCGAGGAGCGAGCGGGATATGGCCTGGTGTATCCACCAGGACGCGTATGTCGAAAATTTGTAGCCCTTCGTGTGATCGAACCTCTCGACCGCCCTCATGAGGCCGACGTTACCTTCCTGAATGAGGTCGGGAAGGGGGAGGCCCCTGCTCATATACCTTTTCGCGATGCTCACCACGAGCCTCAGGTTGGCCTTTATGAAACGCTCCTTGAACCGTCTCGCGCGCATGAGGTAGACCTTCGACAGGAGGGTCGATCTCCTGATGCTTTTCTTCGCGGCCTCGCCGTCCAGTTTTCTCAGCGCCGATTTCAGCCTTTTCGTGGTCTTGAGCCGCCTCGCGATCTGGCTCCGCTTGAGTCCCTCGACCTCCGATATAGTGCCTTCGAGCGCTTTGCCGAGCCGCTTCTGAAAGACGCTCTCCAGCAGGTTCCTCATTTCGGCCGCCCTCGCCTCGCACCGCTTTATCTTCGCCGATACCTCTATCTCCTCTTTCGGCGTAAGGAGAGGCTCCATCCCCATCTCTTTAAAATACACTTGCAAGAGCCTGAATTCCTCGTCAGGGGTGAACTGCTTGCCGCTTTCCTCGGACGGTTCGTCCTCCGGGTCCTCTTCCTTCATTTCGATCTCGGATTCGGAGAGCTCGACCAGCACCTTCTCGTCGATTTCAATCAGGAACTCTTCCTCCTGGACGGTCTCCATCTCGTCCCTGAAATTATCGTAGTCGCCGCCTGTGAAATTCTCTTTCTTCTTTTCTTTCTTCTTGGAAATGGGTCCGCTTCTCGAAGACTTTCGTTCGGACGCAGGAAGGGTTTTGCTTTTTAGCCTGGCTTTTCTCACTTTCCATCCTCCTCTAATTTAGATGGCACTACTCTCTAATCTGCCCTTCTCCGAAAACGACGAACTTCGTCGTCGTCAGTTCGAGCGCACCCATGGGTCCGAACGCATGGAGCTTGGACGTGCTGACGCCTATCTCGGCGCCGAGCCCAAGCTCATAGCCGTCGCTGAAACGCGTGGATGCGTTTACCATGACGGTCGATGAATTTACGCCGTTTACAAACTTTTGCGAATTCGTGTAATTTTCAGTGATTATGGATTCCGTGTGCATGGAGCCGTATTTCTCGATGTGGCCGATTGCCTCGTCGATATCCTTCACGACCTTCACGCTCAATATGAGGTCGAGGTATTCCTCGTGCCAGTCGGATTCCCCGGCTTTCTTTATCCCGGGGAGTATCTTCCTCGTCCGCTCGCAGCCCCTGAGCTCGACCCCTTCCTCCTCGAACCTCTTCGCGACAGCCGGCAGGAATTTCTTCGCTATCTTTTCGTGGACGAGCATGGTCTCCATGGCGTTACAGACGCCCGGTCTCTGCACCTTGGCGTTCAGGCATACGCTCTCGGCCATCCCCTGTTGGGCGCTCTCGTCGACGAATATGTGGCACACGCCCTTATAGTGCTTGAGCACGGGTATCCTCGAGTTCTCCGCTACGAACCTGATAAGCCCCTCCCCGCCCCTCGGAATTACGAGGTCTATATATTCCTCGAGCTTCAGCATCTCGAGGACGACCCCCCTGTCCGTGACCGGTACCACCTGCACCGCGTCCTCCGGGAGCCCCGCACCCTTCAAGGATTCCCTCAGCACCTCTCCTATCGCTATGTTCGACCTTATTGTTTCGGAGCCCCCGCGGAGTATGACCGCGTTCCCCGATTTGACGCAGAGCCCGGCGGCGTCGGCAGTTACGTTGGGCCTCGATTCGTAGATTATTCCGATCACGCCGAGCGGTATCCTCATCTTCCCGACGAGGAGGCCGTTAGGGCGCTTCCACATACGGACTATCTCTCCGACCGGGTCTTCCTGTAGGGAAACCTGCCTGAGTCCGTCCGCTATCCTGGCCAGACGGTCCTCGGTCAGCTTCAGGCGGTCGATAATGGCGGCCGAGAGCCCCTTCGCCCGCGCCTCGTCCACGTCCTTCTTATTCTCTCCGATTATGTAGTCCGCCCGGTCCGCTATACCCCGGGCCATACGGAGGAGCGCATCGTTCCTGGGACCGGAGGCGGCCTTTGCAAGGATCAATGAGGCCCTTCCGGCCCGTTCGGCGATCTCCGCCGCGAGCTTCGATAATGGGGTATTCTTGAGCTTATTTTTCGCTTTAATATCAGACATTTAGATAGGTCAACAGTCCTAGTAACGGTATATAAATGATAATACATCCGCTTACAAAAAGTCAAGACTATTTTTGTCAGTACTAGGTGAAAATGGTCTAAAGACTCAAACGCGCCTTTATCGCCGGGCTAATCCCTAAAACGCAGTAGCGGCTATGTAGACTGAACCTGCTCCGAAGCGGTGCCTTGATCATAGTCCGAGGTTTGACCTGAAGTATTCGATCGTCCTTTCGAGCCCCGCTTCGAGCTCCGTCGCGGGATTCCAGCCGAGGGCAGTCCGGGCAAGCGATATGTCGGGCTTTCTTCTCCTGGGGTCGTCCTCCGGCAGCTGGCTGAATACGACCTTCGACCGCGAGCCCGCGATCTCTATAATCTTCCGGGCGAGGCCGAGTATGGTTACCTCTTCCGGGTTCCCGGCGTTCACGGGACCCGTGAACCCGTCCGGGCTCCCCATCATCCGTATAATGGCTTCCACGGTATCGTCCACGTAGCAGAAGGACCTCGTGTGAGAGCCGTCCCCGTAGACGGTTATATCCTCCCCTTCAAGGGCCTGTATAATGAAGTTGCTCACGACCCTGCCGTCATTGGGAAGCATTCTGGGGCCGTAGGTGTTGAATATCCTGAGGACTTTTATTTGAATCCCGTGCTGGCGGAAGTAATCGAAAAAGAGGGTCTCCGCGCACCTCTTTCCCTCGTCGTAGCAGGCGCGGGGGCCTATAGGGTTGACGTTGCCCCAATAGCTCTCCCTCTGCGGGTGCTCGGCGGGGTCTCCGTAGACCTCGCTCGTCGACGCCTGGAATATCTTTATCCCGAGCCTCTTCGCGAGGCCGAGCATGTTGATCGAGCCCGAGACGTTCACCTTCGTCGTCTGCACGGGGTCCGACTGGTAGTGTATGGGGGAAGCGGGGCACGCGAGGTTGTATATCTCGTCTACTTCGAGATAGAGCGGGAAGCAGATATCGTGCCTCATCACCTCGAAATACGGGTTAGACAGGAGGTGACTGATATTCTCCTTCGACCCCGTGAAGAAGTTGTCGGCGCATACGACTTCGTTGCCCTCTCCCAGGAGCCTTTCCGAGAGGTGAGACCCTATGAAACCCGCCCCGCCGGTAACGAGGATTCTTTTCCTCATTCTCTATATCCCTTTACTTCCCGATGTTCCCTGACTTCCCGGACGAAAAACCGGGCATGTGCGTTATTTCGAATTCAGGATATTTTTACTGTTCAGATAGTCGATGATCCGGTCAGTCCCCTGCCCGAGCGTCATCTTGTCGGTCTCTATGATCAGCTCCGGCTCAAGCGGCGCCTCGTAGGGGTCGTCTATCCCGGTGAACCCCTTTATCACGCCCTCCCTCGCCTTCTTGTAGAGCCCCTTCACGTCGCGCTGCTCGCATACCTCGAGGGGGGCCTGGACGTATACCTCCACGAACTCGCCCGGCTCGACGAGGGCCCTCACCGCGTCCCTGTCCCTCCTGTAGGGGCTGACGAACGCCGAGAGCACCATGCATCCGGCGTTTATGAAGAGCTTCGACACCTCCCCTATGCGCCTTATATTCTCCGCCCTGTCGGCCTCCGAGAACCCCAGGTCCTTGCAGAGCCCCATCCTGACGTTGTCCCCGTCGAGTATGAACGTCCTGACGCCCGACGTAATGAGCCTCTTCTCGACCTCGTTCGCGAGCGTGGATTTGCCCGCGCTCGGGAGCCCGGTAAACCATAGTATCGCGGAGCCGTGCCCGTTCAGCTTCCGCCTGTCCTCTTTCGTTATCTCGTGGTTGTGAGGGATAACAAATCTCTGCATTAAAGCCTCCTCTTTACCTGTCGGTAAGTATTCGCTATATGTGATGTTTTTTCGGAAAAAGAGTTTAAGGGAAAATACGGAAAGGTCAAAATTTATTTCATGCCGACGCGCGTGTCGCTACTGTAGATGTCAAGTAATTCGAGGCTGGGATTCTGCAGGATAACATGTAATGAAGAGGGATTTGTATTTCCCGACATTACAGAATTTGCGGCGGGTGAGCACCCGCGTGCTCATACAGATCTCTCCAACCCCTTCGCCAAAATCAAGCAACTTTCAGCCCATCCCGTTCGCCCTGAGCCTGTCGAAGGGTGATTCTTCCCGACATTACAGAATTTGCGTTAAGAAAATCGATTGTTAGAGCGTTAAAAATCTTTCACGGGCTGGGTGGAATTGAAAGATTTAGCTTAATACATGAGATTTTTAGCAAATTATGTAGTCGGATGATTTTTGCTTCTTTTCATCAAGGAAAAGAAGGATAAATAAATAGTCTTTCACCCTATTTCCTTGTCATTCCGTAAAACACACTACGTGTGTCGCGGCTGGAAGCCGCTCCTACAATTTGAGGAGGAAAAGAAGGATTAAAAAAACAGCCTTTCACCTTTCTTTGCCTTCTCTCATAAAACACACTACCGCTATTCGATCTCCCACCATATCCGCGGGAACCTCTCCCTGAGCACCCTGTCCCCTTCCCCCGGAGGCTCGAGCCCGAGCGCCCTCATATCGGCGTCCACCATGATGCGCACGAGATCCCTGAACCTTATGCGCGGCTCCCATCCGAGCTCGTTTTTCGCCTTCGTATAGTCAGCCCTGAGCCCCCTCGAATCCGTGGGCCTGAAATACCTGGGGTCTATCTTCACGTGCTCGCCCCAGTCGAGCCCCGCGTATGAGAACGCCTCCTCGACGAACTCTCCGACTGTGTGCGCCTCCCCGGTGCCGATAACGTAGTCGCAGGGCGTATCGCCGTCGATAATCTTCCACATCATCTCCATGTACTCCGGCGCATACCCCCAGTCCCTCTCGGGCTTGAGGTCCCCGACGATGAGGTGCTTCTCCTCGCATGCCTTGATCCTTGCGACGGCGCTCGTAATCTTCCTCGAAACGAATATCTCCCCCTTCCTCGGCGATTCGTGATTGAAAAAAATGCCGCTCGCCGCGAACAGGCCGTGCGCCTCCCTGTAGTTCACCGCGGAGAGGTGGGACATCAGCTTCGCGCACGCATAGGGGCTGTGGGGGCGGAACGGGGAAAGCTCGTTCTGGGGAGGGGGCGTCGAGCCGAATATCTCGCACGAGGAGGACTGACAGAATTTACAGCCGACCCCGCTCTGCTTCATGGACTCGAGCACCATCAAAGAGCTGAGCCCAGTGATATCCCCGCTGAATTCGTGCATATCGTATCTTACGTTCATCCTGCCCCGGGACTCGAAGTGATATATCTCGTCCGGGTTTATATCGTAGATGAGCTTCGTAAGCTCGGCCGTGTCGGACGTATCGCACGGATGATAAAAGAGCGGGGATTCGCCGCCCGGCCGTTCTACGGACTCCTCATTGTACCCGCCGGGCCCGTGCACTATGCCGTGTACTTCATACCCGATCGACAGGAGGTATTCGGTCATGTAGGACCCGTCCTGACCGGTAATGCCGCTTATTATCGCTTTCTTCATATTTTCACATTCCCTGTGAAGCTCCGCGCGTGTTAATCCCGGACCCTTCGCTGCGCCCGTAGTACCGGCGGCGGAATAAACAAACACCCCATGTGTGTGTCTTCTGAATTAATGCGCCTTGCGGTTTCCCCTCGCCGTAATTCTATACCCTTATTCGCCGCCCGGTACACGTCCGCGGACAAGTATAAAAAAATGTGCGAAATGAATAACAGGATTTACGGAAAAAGACGACGCGGGAGACGAAGCGTGTGAGACACTCCGGACGCGGCGTATCCGCTGAAGAGAGAATCGTGCAGTCAGTGCGCCCGTCCCCGGGAGGACGGGCGCGTACAGGTTCTTAAAATAGCGTGTAGATAAACGGAGCCACAGCCGAGCTCTGAGCGAATATGATCAGGAAAGCGAACAGGATCAATATGATGATCATGGGGGTGATCCACCACCATTTATTTTGTATGAAGAACTGGAGCAGCTCACCCACGATGCCCAGTCTCTCTGTTAAACCCTTTAGGAACGACATATGAATATTCCCTCCGCCATTCTGAATATTAATATCTCTATTTTAATGGATTTTATACCGCCGCGTCAATCAGGGCAGCTTCTCCTTGTCCACTATGTAATTCCCCAGTACGAGCAAGTCCATACCGCTCTTGCTGAACGAATTGAACGCCTCTCCGGGCGTGTTCACTATAGGCTCGCCCTTCAAGTTAAACGACGTGTTCAGCACCACGGGCACTCCGGTCGCTTCGCCGAACGCCTCGATCAGCGAGTAGTATTTCGGGTTGAGCTCCTTTGTCACGGTCTGGAGCCTCCCGGTCCCGTCCACGTGCGTTATCGCGGGGAGGACGTCGCGCTTATTCTCACGGACGTCGGTCACGTAGAGCATGAAGCGCGCGGGATAGTGCTTCTCCGGGTTGTCGAGAGCGAAATAATCCCCGGCCTTCTCCACGAGGACCGAGGGCGCAAAGGGGCGGAAAGGCTCCCTGAACTTTATCTTCACGTTCACTATGTCCTTCATGTCGGCCCTCCGGGGGTCGGCGATGATGCTCCTGTTGCCGAGCGCCCTCGGCCCCCATTCGAACCTCCCCTGGTGCCAGCCTATGACCTTCCCCTGAGTGAGGCCGTCCACGACGCGCTCGATGAGCTTCCGGTCGTCCTCGAGCTTCTCGTAGGGGATGTTGTTCTCCGTGAGGAATTGTTCGGTATCCTGAGCGCTGTGCTCCTCTCCCCAGTATGCGTGTTCCATGACGAACTTCCGCGGCTGACCGAGGAGCGCGTGATAGCCGTAGAGCGCTGCCCCCACGGCGCCCCCGCCGTCGCCCGCCGCCGGCTGGATGTATATGTCGTCGAAGGGGGTGTCCGAGAGTATCTTCCGTTGGCGACGCTGTTGAGGGCGACCCCTCCCGCCATGCAGAGCTTGCTGAGGCCTGTCTCCCTGTAGGCGTAATTCGCCATCTTGACCATTATCTGCTCGGTCACGACCTGGATGCTCGCGGCGATGTCGGCGTAGTACTGGTTCTGCCTCCCGAGCTCGTCGAAATCGGAAGGCCTGTCGCCGAAATATGACGGATAGCCCGTAGACGGCGTAAAGAAGTGCGCCTTCTGGTCCCTGGGCGTGCCGAAAAGCTTTTCGAATTTCTTGTTGAACGTTTTTTCAGAGGAGTAATGGAAAGAGAAATAATCCATGTCGAGCTCGAACCCGCCGTCCCCGTCCACGTGGACGAGCTCGTAGACCTTGTCCACGTAGTCGGGCCTGCCGAAGGGCGCCATGCCCATGACCTTGTACTCCCCTTCGTTCACCTCGAAGCCGAGGAACGCCGTAAACGCGCTGTAGAGCAGTCCGAGCGAATGGGGGAACCTTATCTCCTTTATGAGCTTTATGTCCGTCCCCTTGCCGATGCCGACCGCGGCGGTCGTCCATTCCCCCACCCCGTCGACCGTGAGTATCGCCGCTTCTTCGAACGGCGAGCAGTAGAACGAGCTTGCGGCGTGCGACAGGTGGTGTTCGCTGAAGAGGACCTTCGACGCGGGAACGCCGAGCTTCTTCAGGAGCAGATGCTTGACCCAGAGCTTGTCGCCCAGCCACGTGACCATGGCTTCGCTGAAGAGCTTCATCGAGCGCGGGAACGTCTGCATGGAGCAGAGCAGGAGCCTCTCGAACTTGACGAAGGGCTTCTCGAAGAACACCACGTAGTCGATGTCGGCTTTCTCTATGCCGCCCGTCCTCAGGCAGAACTCGATCGCGTTCTCCGGGAACTCGTAGTCGTGCTTAATCCGGCTGAACCTCTCTTCCTCGGCAGCCGCGACGAGCACCCCGTCTTTAATGAGCGCCGCTGCCGCATCGTGGAAGTAGCATGAAATTCCAAGGATGTTCATAAATTCTCCGTTTCGTAAAGAACGCCCGAAAGCTGAGGGATTTGGGCCGTTAAAACTGCCTCGCCGCCCTCTCCATGGGAGAAACGCCCGGTTTCTCTTCCTTCGGCTGCCAGCCTTTCTTCATCGTATTCTTTTTTATCTCCAGGGGATCGGTAAACAACTTGACCATTATTGCGAACGGCATCAGCAGGACGAAATAAAATATCGTCAGGATTACCCTCGCGTTAAAATCCCCTATCATCCTCGCGATCTTTTTCCAGCCTTCCCATATCCTTCTCGGGAGACTCATCTTCGATGTATCGGCCTGTTTTCGGTTTATAGTACTCATATGAGGTTGAAACCTCCCTTTTCCACCCGTAAACCAATATTCTGTTTTTCTCGTAATGCGGCGATTGAGGGCTAAAAGAAAAATAAAATTACCCTATAATCCGTCATTTGGGTAGCTAATTATACACCCAACTCAAATCCGCGCCAGCAACCCCGTCCCGGGGACCATGCGCCCAATCCCCCACATGGCCCGGAGAATCCTTACCCGGCCTGAGCCTACCCTAACCGCTATATATTAATGACTTATTGATTTAGTATGGTAAACAAAGCACGCGGGCCTTCCCGCATCACCCGCCGACCGTGTCCGTGTTTTCTACTTTATAGTTGAGCTCCTGAATCTTCCAGGCCCCGCCCGTCCATGAGAGCCGCCAGTTTATATTCCCCTTCGAGCTCTTGACCACGCCCGTCCGCTGGTCCTTGAACGTAATATAGAAGTCTCCCCTGGCCTGGCCAAGGGTATTCTGAACGGAAACCCGTTTGACCTTCACTTCGTAGCTGACTATATCGAGCCTGGAGAAATTGGCGCTGTACGAATCGAGCACCCTCGAGATGCCGACCCCGTTCTCGACGGCGTCTGAGGCGAAGAGGGCCTTCACGCGGTTTAAGTCCCTGTTCCTGTACGCCGACACATATTCCGACACAAAGCCGTAAACCGAATCCTGGTCAGGCGGGGGCGCGGGGGGAACGGGTGCGGGGGCCCTCACGGCCGAGTCCCTTATCGCGACCGCGGAGGTCGCGAGGTCCGGGTTGAAATCCGCGGTAATATCCGTCTTTACCGGGGGCTTGACGCGCGGCTCGGCTTTCGTGATTAAAGGCTCGGGCATTTTCTCTTTCTTCGCCGCCGGCGCATGGAACCGGCTCCGTTTTTGCTATCTTTTCTGTTTTCTCTACTTTCTCTACCTTTTCAACCTTGTCTTCTTTTTTCACATCCGCCGCGGCAAGCTCCGGTTCGGGTTTTAGTTCAGCCGCGCCGTCCCCGGATATAAGCAATTTGTCACCGATGTCTATCTTGTTGTTTCCGAGATCGTTGAGCTTCGATAACTTAGCGGTGGTCGTATCGAATTTGCGCGCTATAGTCCAGAGTGAATCCCCGCTCCTGACCGTATAGTATTCTCCCGCGGCGGGGGCCTTTTCTTTTTCAGGTATGGATATTTCGGTTATTTCTCCTTTCGTTTCATCGGACGTCACGGGCTTTTCCGCTATCTCCTTGAGAGGCGCGGTTTCTTTTTCTTCCGGCTTCACTTCCGCCTCGGCAACGGGTGCGGACTCCGGCGCGGCATCTTCCTTTTCCTTGACCGTGTCCGGATTCTTTAACGCCGGGTCAGCGGCCGCGATAGCGGCGGGCGCTTCCTTAATCTCCGGAATCTCCGGGCTTTGGGCTTCCGGGGCCTCCACACGGGCTATTTCGGGGGCATTGTCCTTTGCGGGAGCTGGCGGCGGCGGGAGCCGCCTTCTTTTCCGGCTCGTCGGCGGTAGTCCCGGCTACTTCGACCGCTTTTTCAGGCCCCTCCACGGCGGCCGGTTTTTCTGCCGTATCCGGAGAAACGGCCTCGTTACCCTTAACGGCGGCGATTTCCTTGTTTTCCGTCTTGTTTTGAGAAGCGGCCTCGTCCGGAGGCCCGTCCGAAGCCGATTCAGTCCCGGGTCCCGGTGACGATATCGCCTTCGACCGCTTTATCCACGGCCGGCTTATCGGGCGCTTTCGCCGTCTATCTCGCCTGCTTCCTCTTGCGGCTGCTTGTCGTTCCCCGCGCCGCCTGCCCGGTCTCACGGGCCGGCGGAAGCGGCTTTATCCCGGAAATACGCCTGTCGACCTTTTCAGAATCGAGGAGATCGCCCTTGTAGACCGTGTTGGGCATGTCGGGCGCCTCGAACTCCCTGGCGAGCCTTTCTTTCTCTTCCCGGGACTCGAATATGAGCCCCGAGCCCGACGCGTACATAACCACGAGGAACACGACGAGCATGAGCGACGCCGCGTAATAGTATTTCCTCATCTCGTTCTGCGGGACTATGACCGGCATCGCGGGAAGGTGCTTGTTGTCGTAAGCCTCCCTCTTCGAGCTGTTGCCGAGCACCTCATAGGCCTCGTTTATCTTTTTCGAGGTATCGAGCCCCTGGGCGCCCGCCTTGTCCGGGTGGTGGGATTTCATAAGCTCGATCCAGCTCCGCCTTATCTCTTCGTCCGGGGCGGTCTTGGGGACGTTCAATATCTTGTAGTAATCGAGGGAGTCCGATTGATAGCTCTGATAATAGGGGAGAAAGAAATTGAGGACCGACTTCGACTGCTCTACTATGAAATCCACGCTCAGCTTCCGCCTGTCGGCAATGTCCTCCAGAAGCTTGTAATTCGGGGAGCGCTGACCCGAGGATATATCTTTCAGTATGTGGTAGTAATAAACCCTGTCGAGGGAAAACCTGTCGGCGAGCTCCCTTATGTCCTTGGCGTCGATCAGCTCGGATACGATCCGCTCGTATTTCCTTTTATCCAGTATTATCATTTTTCCCCTTCTCCGTCACCGCCATGGCGGGCCCTCGAGCCGCGCCGTGCACACCTATTACTTTATCATAATTATGGAATTTTTGCTTCCCTCGATATGCGAACGGCGCCCGGCGCGCATGCGTGGCGGCGCATTACGAAATCCGGCATCCGATGTGATGGGTGAATACGACGATGAATAGATTCCGGCACCTCCGCGTCAGACTCCATCATCCTCAAACGGACCGGGTACTTTGAATCCGTCAGCAGAATAAGTATTAGCCAATGAATCGGATTGGGCAAGTTTTTTTGTAATTTTGTTGAAAATCACGTGATCGGGGGCGGAAACGCCGGTTTATCGGCGAAATTACCGGCCCCGGCCGCACCGGACGACGCGGACTGGAGGGCGGGATATTTGACAAAACGGTATTAACTGAAAAAATTAAGGGGCAAAAACATCCCGGAGGCACGGAATTGGAACGCACATTATCGATAATAAAGCCCGACGGCGTCGAAAAGAACGTAATCGGGGAAGTCATAAGCAGGTTCGAAAAGAACGGGCTCAGGGTAGCGGCCATCAAAATGGTGAAGCTCACCAAAAAGGACGCGGAGGGCTTTTACATCGTGCATAAGGAGAGGCCCTTTTACGGGAGCCTGACCGATTTCATGTCCAGGGGCCCCGTAGTCCTGATGGTGCTCGAAGGGGAGAACGCGATCGCCAAAAACAGGGAGATAATGGGCGCCACGAACCCCGCCCAGGCCGCCGAGGGGACTATAAGAAAGGACTTCGCCTCGAGCATCGAGGAGAACACCGTCCACGGCTCGGATTCCCCCGAATCCGCCGCGTTCGAGATCGGCTACTTCTTCAACGCATTCGAGCTCTGCGGGGGATGATCTGATATCCTGTTACTAAAGCGCTAAAGTTCATCGATGCAGTCACATTTAAAGCTTGATTTAATTCAACAAAAGCTTGATTTAATTCAACGTTTTAAATCGCTATTAAATCCACTCATAATCCGCCATATTTTTGATGCACATACAATTTAATGCTTACTAAATCTATTATTTATGTTATTCTGAAATATCGGGTATTCCATTTGTCTGAACTAAGCAGGGAGGGTCGAAGGATGATGAAAAAAGCTCTGGGTATTTTGTTTCTCACTATTCTTATCGCGGGGTGCGACAGCAGCAACAATGAGGTTGATTGTTTTACTATCGAGGAAGTACGCGAATCTGATTGTCTAGCGGATGCAATGCTCAATTCATGCGACAGGATGAGCTGCAGTTCTGCGAATGCGGATTTGTTTCCGCCGCTTACGCCCAATTGTGAATTCGTCGACTGCGAGACGTTCGAGTGCGGGGAAGTCAGCTACAGCATAGGCGACATGACCGTTATCGGGCCGGGAACGTTCACAGATTTGCACATCGACGAAACTGGTGGACTTATTGGGATCATAGATGTCGAGGGAGAGGATCAGGAATTCGAATGCGTCTTCATACCTTGTCATTTCGAACAACGGTTCTGAACTGGTGTAATGAACCGGTCGCCCTGGCAATGATGTAGGATCTCAGTTGACTCCGCTATATGCTTTATCAGATTCCACTTGCGCGAAATCCATATGTACAATAAAAAACAGATTTCTATGTCATTCGCAATGACACCTTTATCGCGAAAGGAAACTACAATGACGAGATCCTGAAACGAGTTCGGGAGGACATAATATCAACTCCTACCCAATCTCCCTCATCTCCGCATTGAAGACCTCTCCGAAATGGCGGACGAAGGAGCGCATGACGGCTCCGAAGTCTATCTCCTCTCCCAGAATGTCCTTTAACGACGTGATCATCACCCCTTCGAGTCCGCAGGGGATTATCATCGAGAAATAACTCAGGTCCGTGTTCACGTTAAACGCGCAGCCGTGCATCGTTATGCCGCCCCTCACCGAGACCCCTATCGACGCGATCTTCCCCCCGTACGCCCACACCCCGGGAAACTTTTCCATGGTCACGCCCTTCATATCGTAATCCGTGAGCAGGCGGATTATCGTCTCTTCGAGTGCGCGGACATACGCCTTCGCCCCGAGGCCGAAAGCCCGGAGGTCTATAATCGGGTACGCCACGAGCTGTCCCGGGCCGTGGAACGTGACGTCCCCTCCCCTTTCCGTTTTATAAACCCCGACTCCGCGCTTTTCCAGCACCTCGGGAGGGAGCATTATATTCCCCCCCTTCCCGAACCTGCCGTCCGTGATGACGGGCTCGTGTTCCAGGAGAAGGAGATACCCGCCCGCTCCCGGCCCTTCCCGGCGGAGCCTCTCTCTCCGCTCGTTCTGGAGCATGAGGCCGTCCGAATAACCGACGACCCCGCGGTATTCCCAGTTTATTACGCCCTTCTATTCCGGAGTCCATTGCGTCTAACATTCTAAACTATCGCGCGCCCCTTTCCACCACACTTGCCTCGTACATGGTACTCGAATATACTGACCCTGAATCTATCTCGCAGTGAAGGGGACGAAATTCCGCCCCTCCCGCCGATCCGAATATGAAGCAAAAACCAGGGGGAAAATCAGGCGCTCAGGACTTCGCGGGCTACGTCGCCGGAGGCGATCCCGCGCCCGTGCTCGTATTCACGGGAGACCAGTCTTACCTCATCGATAAAGCGGTGCTCGACCTCAGGGAAAAGTTGCTGGGCCCTTCGGGAGACATCAACTACATCGTATTCAGCGGGGAGAGCGCATCGGGTAAGGAGATCGCCGACAACGCGAGCACATACCCGATGTTCTCGAAGAGGAAGCTCGTAGTCGTGAAGAACGCCGATAAATTACCGGCGAAGGAGCTTTCCGCGCTCGAGCCCTACATATCGTCCCCCTCCCCGTCCGCATGCCTCGTGCTCGTATTCGCCGAAGGGAAGAAACCCAAGCTCGGCGGGGGTAAGAACGCGGCCGCGTTCGACTTCTCCCTCGAAAAAGGAAACGCCGTCTCCGCCGTGCGGGAGGAGGCGCGTAAGCTCGGATACGATATTACGCGGCCCGGTGCGGACGCGCTCATAGGCCTCGTCGGGGAAGACCTCCAGGAAATACACAACGAGCTCGTGAAGATCTCGATATACAAGGGCGACAAGAAGACCATAGGGCCCGAGGACGTCGAGGCGCTCACGAAGAAGACGAAATTCGCCGACATATATCAGCTCATAAACGCCATATCGCGGAGGGACAAGCGCACTGCCCACAGGGTGCTCGGCGAATTGGAAGCGGCCGGAGAGGAGCCGCTTTCGATACTCGGGCTCATAACCTGGAGGTTCAGGCTCATATGGAAGGCGAAGGAGCTCCAGGACAGGAAGCTCGGGCAGTCGGAGATGCTGAAGGAGCTGAAGATTTCCCCGGGGCAGTTCTATTACCTGAGCGAGGACCTGAAAAAATTCACGTACGGGGACATTGAGCGGATAATGGGCGCGCTCGCCGAGTGCGACAAGAAGCTCAAGCTGAGCTACGTGCCCAAGAGCTTCGTCCTTACGAAGCTCATCATCGAGCTATGCGCCAAAGGCTGAGGGGATTATTTTAAGCGGTGGCCTGGGCTGTCTTCGCGAGCCGGGATACCCTTTTCGCGAGCCTGCCTGTTTTGCGTGAAGCGGTTTTCTTCTTGATAACGCCCTTCGAAGCCGCCTTCTTCAGCTTCGTTTCCGTTTCCTTAAGGAGGCCTTCCGCGGCCTTCAGATCGTTATTATCGATAAAGGTGGTAATCTTCTTTACCTGGGTCTTCAAGTCCGATTTTACGATCGTGTTCCTGTCCCTTCTCTTCAAGCTCTGACGGTGCTGCTTGATTCCCGATTTAATTCTTTTAGCCATTAATATGTATCCCTCCTGCGGATAATCCGGTTAATTGTGCCGGGTTTAAGCGGTTTGTCAAATGATTCCGGGCGGAATCAGGCATATACACACTCGATTATTTCATTGCGCGGGGGAATTATGGTATATTCCTCGGCAATTCGTATGAGGAGGCTCAGATGAAATTCTTTCTCGATACAGCGAATCTCGACGAGATCAGGGACGCCGCGAGCTTCGGCGTGCTGGACGGCGTTACGACGAACCCGTCCCTCGTGTCGAAGGAAGGCGAGCAGAAGGGGTTTAAGGACCTGGTGCGCGAGATATGCGAGATCGTGAAGGGGCCCGTGAGCGCGGAAGTCCTCTCCACCGACATAGAGCGCATGATTGACGAGGCCCGGGAGCTGGCCGAAATACACGAGCACGTCGTCGTGAAGATGCCGCTCACCGAGGACGGCGTGAAGGCCACGAAGATTGTCTCGGACGAAGGCATAAACGTGAACGTTACGCTCATATTCTCCCCGTCGCAGGCTCTCATGGCCGCGAAGGCCGGGGCCGCTTACGTGAGCCCGTTCGTCGGCAGGCTGGACGACATATCGGAGTTCGGGATGGAGATGGTGGGCGACATAGTGCAGATATTCGACAACTACAATATAAAGACGGAAGTGCTCGTAGCGAGCGTCAGGCACCCCCTCCACGTGGTCGAGGCCGCCAGAATGGGGGCAGATATTGCGACCATGCCCTACAAGGTGTTCAAGCAGCTCCTGAAACACCCTCTCACGGATATAGGACTCGAAAAGTTTTTAGCAGACTGGGGAAAGGGCAAGTAACCCGGAGAGCGCACCTTTAATCGTCCCTCCCTTTAACCGCGGCGATCAGAAACTCCTTATTACCCTCCGCACCTTCTATCGGCGAGGGGATGACCCCGAGGACCCCGACACCGAGGCTCTTGACGAATTCCGTAATCTTATCGACGACTTCCCTGTGCTTCGCCTCGTCCCTCACTATTCCGCCCTTCCCCACTTCGCCCTTCCCGACCTCGAACTGCGGCTTGATGAGCGCGATCAGTACCCCGCCCGGCCTGAGGAGCGCGAGCGCCGGGGGGATGATCATCGTGAGCGAGATAAAAGAGACGTCGATTACTAGAATGCCCGCGGGCTCGCCCGTGTCTTCGGGCTTTATGTACCGCGCGTTCAGCTTCTCCCTCACTACGACGCGGGGGTCCTGTCTAAGCTTCCAGTCGAGCTGGCCGTATCCGACGTCTATAGCGTAAACCTTCGCGGCCCCGGATTTGAGCAGGCAGTCGGTGAATCCGCCCGTGGAAGAGCCTATATCGACCGCGACTTGTCCCGCCGGGTCTATGCCGAATTCCTTCAGTGCCGCTTCGAGCTTTAGCCCGCCCCGGCTCACGTACTTGAGTGAAGTGTCCCTGACCTCGACCCCGGAGCCTTCCTTCACGAGGGCGCCCGCCTTGTCCGTCTTCACGCCGTCCACGTAAACGCACCCCGCCATGATCAGGGCGCGCGCCTTCGACCTCGACTCCGCAAGCCCCCTCTCGACGAGCACCATATCGAGCCTCTTCTTGATGGGGCGGGCGGTTGTCTTTCGTGTTCATCAGTGATTTCTCGAGCCCAGATAGAGCGCGATCTGCCTTAGCGCCTCGGCCCTGTGGTCGAACCCTTCGAGCGAATGGATCGCTTTACGAGTAAGCTCCGAGGCTATTCTCTTCGATTCATCTATCCCCGCCAAATCCGGGGTATGTGGACTTGCCGCGCCTCTCGTCGTTCCCCCTCTCCTTTCCGATGTCCCCCTCCCCCTCTACGTCGAGTATGTCGTCGATTATCTGAAAGGCGAGTCCTACCGCATCGGCGTAGGAGGCGAGTCTTTTCGAGCTGATCTTTATCGGCCCCGCCTATGCGCGCGCCCGCCGTGACGGATACCCTTATCATTGCCCCCGTCTTGAGCGCGTGCATGCGCTCGACCTCGGGGAGGGTGACGTCCTTCGTCCCGGCGAGGGCCAGGTCCATGGCCTGTCCTTCTATCATCCCGCGGGAGCCCGCGGCCTCTGCTATGTCGCTCACTATTTCGCAGATCACACGCGCGCTCACGCCCCTCCTGAGCCCCTCGGCGGCGAGCATGCCGAAGGCGTCCGTCAGGAGCGCGTCCCCCGCGAGTATGGCCGTCGATTCCCCGAAGACCCTGTGGTTCGTTGGTATTCCCCTCCTGAGCGAGTCGTCGTCCATCGAAGGCAGGTCGTCGTGTATGAGCGAATACGCATGTATCATCTCCAATGCGCACGCGGCGGGCATGACCTTTTCCGGGTCGGCCCCCACGGCCTCTCCCGCGGCGAGAGCGAGTATCGGGCGGAGCCTCTTTCCCCCGGCAAGCGCGCTGTAACGCATGGATTCGAGGAGCCTCGCAGGGCTCTTGCCCCCGTCCGGAAGGAGCTTATCCAGCTCCCTGTCAACGAGCGCCTTCTTTACGCTGAGATAGTTCTTGATATCGAATTCCATCGGGTATCAGCTCTCGGGCTCGAAATCCTCGAAAGCGGTCTCCCCGTTCTTCTCCACGAGTATCTCGACTTTCTTCCTGATCTCGTTCAACTTTTTATGGGAAAATGAGATGAGATCCGTCCCTTCCTGAAAGAGCTTTATAGAGTCTTCGAGCGGGAGGTTGCCGCTCTCGAGCTTCTTTATTATTTCCTTTAGCTCTGCGAGCGCGTCCTCGAACTTCATCTTGGATTTCATAGACAGGTAGTTTATCTTTGAAGCGGACTCCGCACAAGGCGGGGCGGTGAATGCGGCGCTCTCTCGAGTCATCCGCCGTGAGCATATATCGGGCGCTCCTCCGCTCCGGTCGATGAGTTCAGAGCCCGTCGGCTTAAACCGCACGACACAAGGGCCGGCATTTCCGGGCGGAGCGTCACTCCCCCTATACGGCCGATAATCTTTTTTTCAGCTCCGGGACGAACTTCAGCAGGATATCGTCTTTTTCATCGTTCCTGTCGTAGTATTTCATTTTGTCGATGAGACTGATTTTGGTGTTATGGTTATGGCGCTTCAAATCATCGAGCGCCTCTTCCCCGGATTTGACCAGGTAATGGTTAATACGCAGCTTGTTGACCGAGACCCCTTTGATGTCGCACAGGTACGAGGTATAAGGGTCAACCGGGAATCGCGGCAAAATAGCCGTGATGCGCCTTTTAAGGCTCCGGATAATCCTCCCGGGCCTGACGATTCTCACCGGCTCGAAATTCTCCGTGACCGCGGGTTCGCCGTCCCGGTAAGCGAAGACGTGAGGGCTAATCGGGCGGAGCGCTTTGGCCGGATCGACAATGCTCTTGACCGATTTATTTCCGACCCAGCCGGTCCCGGCCTTCATAGTATAATTCTCGATGACCAGGCCGTCCGGCTTTTTTTTGAGCCCGGACGACCCATATATCTGCCAGTTGACGACAATACCCGGGAAGCCCTCATACTCCCTCAAAACCGCAGGCAGATTTTCTGCGTTCGGGGCGAACAGGAATTCGTCCAGGTCTATGAAGGCTATCCACCGGGAATCTTTCCCGTCTCTTTCGATGCATTCCCGGTAAACGTTCCGCTGCGTCGAGCCCGACCAACGCTCAGGCCAATCCCGCAGCGTTACGGTTCCCCGATCGACATAGTCTTTCAGGACCGGTAAATAATCATCGTCGCTCTGATTGTTATACAGATAGAAGTGGCCGACTCCATTAAGCCCGTGGAACTCAATCCACTCCTTCAGGTATTCGGCCTCATTCCTGAAGATAGCGCATACGGACAAATAGTGTTTCAAATTAGCGTATTTCTCCGCCGGATACTTGCCGCCGCGTCGTTCAATAAAATGCGCTGCCGATTATGCCACCTCAAGGGGCAGGAAGCCGGGGCAGTACGCATATTGCGCCCGCCCCGGTTATTCTCATTCTACGTTAACCTCGGTTAACAGTGCTGTCTAAATTCTTACTGCGCCTTCTTTTCCGCGTCGTCCGCTGCACTGTCGGGAGCCGCGTCTTCGACGGATTCAACGGTCTCGGACTCTACGGTCTCGTCGACCTCTACCTCGTCAACTTCCACTTCGGTGCCCACGGTGCTCTGCACAGTCGGCTCGGCCATGCTGTCCGTCATGTCCGTATCGGCGGGGGCGGCCTCTTCCACCTCGACCTCTTCCACCTCTACCTCCGCGGGCTCTTCAGCCTGCTTGCAGGCGGCGAGTCCGAGCACGAACGCACCGGCGCAAAGAATGAAAAGGAACTTACTGAAAATAGACTTCATACCTATACCTCCTTTCGTGAAATTGGATTCCGACCCGGGAGTGGTGTGTTAAATCCCCCAGTAATCAAACAACATACAATATTTATTCCGTTAAATCCACATCTTTTAATCGTTATTTATACAGGTATCCGGGCAGGGGATTTTCTCTTGAAAAACAAACGACTTCCGGCGATTCCGGCGGCGGGTGAACAACCGCGGGCATACTTTTCCCCTCACCACAATCCAACCCGTTCGTCCTGCTTGCGGCACGTCGCCCCTAGGCTATGAGCCGTTGGGTGATCCGGCGTAGCCTTTTATCCCCCGAAGCTTTCTCGTCGGTCGAAGCCTTAGCGGAGTCCGAAGCATAGGAGGATGGCGAAGCCGGAAGCTTGTCGAAGGGTGATTATTTTCGACATTACAGAATTTGCGGCGGGTGAGCACCCGCGGGCAATCACAAAATAAACAACAGATCGCCGCGGTCGCATACCACGCTCCGATTTGTATTCTTATAAAATCGTTACGTAGCACAGTTGCTGGCTAGTATTCTGCGTAGGGCATCCGATTGTTTACTTGCTCGCAATCGTTGCGAAGACAGAACAAGGTGTCATTGCGAGCGCAGCGCGGCAATCTAGTCTTTTGCTTTTCTCTTCCCGACATTACAGAATTTGCGTCAAGAAAATCGATTGTACGAGCGTTAAAAATCTTCCACGGAACGAATGCAAGCGAGCGCGCATTCGGACACCCTTTCCAATCCGTACGACGTTACTTAGCCACGGACATCGCTAAACTACCCCTCCGTTTGGGGTTGAATTGGAAGATTTAGCGAGTACATGAGATTTTTAGCAAATTACTGTAGAATCTTTTTCGGAAACCACACTACGTGTGTGATTTTTGCTTCTTTTCATCCCTGTCCTGAATTCATTTCAGGAAAGGAAAAGAAGGATAAAGAAAACCAGCCTTTCTCCTTTATTTGTCTTTCCATAAAACACATTATGTGTGCCTTTTCCTAGTCTTTTTCCAAAATGCCGGGGAAGCGCGGCAATCTCATTTTTATAGACAGCCGGGAAAAATTATCATATTATTCCCGAATCTATGAAGACGGCACAGGACCTCAGGGAAGCGCTCAGGATAATAGACGGCAGGGGTTACGCCTCTTACAAGGACATCGCCGGGGAATACGGGTTCGACGATTTCATCCTCTACATAGACCGCGTGCAGGGTGACCCGTTCGCGTCCCCGTCCCGCGTGAGGGTCAGGGTCTATCAGGACATCGCCGGGTTCCCGAAGGATACGTACACCGGTAAGAGCAGGGAGACCGCGCTCAGGGACTACCTGGCCCGCGCGTTCAATGCCGCGGCCGAAAGGTTCTCGCTCGGGAACAGGGGGAGCGGGGGGAGCGGCCTCATAACGATGAGCATGCCCGGCCAGGAGATACTCGAGCGCTCGTCGGTCGTCTTCACGCACCTTTACGCCGAAGCGAGGTTCGGGATGGGGCTGCCCGCGTTCGGACGGACGGTCGCCGGGAAGCACGCCCACGCGATGTTCTTCGAAGAGCTCCCGAAGATAGTAAGGTTTTCGCTGATCTTCGGAAACCTGGACGGCGGCGCCCTCTACCGGCACATCGAGACCGCGGAGGACGCGGACTTCCTCAGGAACGAGATAGAAGGACTAGGCTGCGTATCGTTCATAGCAGAGGGGAGCGTGCTCCCGAGGGCGAGCGGCGTAGACCCGGGGCCGATGAGCGCGGACGAAGCTATTCCGTTCGAATCCCCGCCTTCTCTCAGGATGGACGTGGAGCTCCCGAACAGGGGGCAGATCACCGGCATGGGGATACCGAAAGGCGTGACTCTCATAGTCGGGGGCGGTTATCACGGGAAATCGACGCTCCTCGAAGCCGTATCCGAGGGCATATACAACCACGTACCGGGGGACGGGCGTGAGTTCGTGGTCACGAACCCGAACGCGGTCAGGATAAGGGCCGAGGACGGGCGCAGGATCGAGAAGGTGGACATATCCCCCTTCATATCGAACCTCCCCTACGGCAAAGATACGAATTCATTTTCGACGGAGGACGCGAGCGGGAGCACCTCCCAGGCGGCGAACATCCTCGAATCCCTCGAAGCCGGGGCGCACGTTATGCTCATCGACGAGGACACGTCTGCAACTAACTTCATGATAAGGGACCACCGGATGCAGGAGCTGGTGTCCAAGGACAGGGAGCCTATAACCCCGTTCATAGACATGGTGAGGAGCCTCTACACGGACCAGAGGGTTTCGACCGTGCTCGTGATGGGCGGCTCGGGGGACTACTTCGACGTAGCTGACCACGTTATATGCATGACGGATTATAAATCGTCCGACGTCACGTCGGAGGCGCTAGGGATAGCGAAGCGGTTCGCGAGCGAGAGGAAGAAAGAAGGAGGGGGCCCGCTCGGGAGGGTAACGGACAGGATACCCCTTTCGGGGAGCCTCGATCCGAGGAAGGGGAAGAAGGACGTGAAGATCTCGGCCAAGGGGCTCCGATCGATACACTACGGCAGGCAGAAGATTGACCTCCACGCCGTCGAGCAGCTCACGGACGTCTGCCAGACGGCCGCCATAGGGGACGCGATAGAGTACGCCCGGAGGTACATGGACGGGAAGAGGACGCTCAGGGAGATAACGTCGCTCGTGATGATGGACATAGCGAGGGACGGACTCGACGTAATCGGCATCAGGATTTCAGGGGGTTATGCGGAATTCAGGAAGATCGAGCTCGCAGCCGCGATAAACAGGCTCCGGACCCTCGAAGTAGAGCAGAAGTGAGGGATATATAATATATATTCTATAGCAGAGATATTGCTATGTTGAAAATGCCGGACAGGAAGAACCGCCGTTTGAAATCGGAAAACCGGTGAACCCTTGGACTGCTCTCGGTGAAGTATCGGTGAACGGTACTATTGTCTGTCATCGCGAGACCGTTGTGCGGTCGTGGCGATCTGTCTTTATTCACGAGATTGCCGCGTTCGCTCCGCTCCCTCGCAATGACAGATTGTGGGTTCAGCTCCCGTACGCGGCGACGGTGATCTTCATCACATCGACGTTCGACTGCTTCCCGGCAGCGTTCGGGACGATGATCGGGAGCGAGACCCCGGCCTTTCTGTAGGCTTCGAGCCTCTCCCTGCACCTTTCCGCAGGCCCCACGAGCGCGACTGAGTCGAGCATTTCGTCCGAGAACACCTCGGCCGGGTCGGCCCCGCCCTTTATCTTGTCGATCTCGCCGCCGAAACCGTTATTCGTCATGAGCCTCTGATAGAACGGGAACCGTAAATATCCCGAGAGCCCGCGCTTGCCGGCCTTCCTCGCAAGCTCGAGGTCGTCCGATACGACGGACGGTATTCCGAGCGTGATGTCTATTTCGGACGGGTCTCTCCCCGCGGCTTTCGCGCCCTCGGCCACGTAGCCCGCAAGCTTCTTTATATATTCCGGTGTGGACATATAGGGCATTATTCCGTCCGCGACTTCACCCGCGAGCTTGGCCGCCCCTTTCGTGAGCCCCGCTATATATACAGGGACCTTCGGAACCTCGCGCTTCAGAGTTAGCGCTGGCGCCGTCCCGTCCATGAAGGACTTGACCGCCTTCACGTATCCCCTCATCTTCTCTACCGGGTCCCCCATGACTATCTCGTACCTGTCGTTCACGGGCTTGTGGCTTACGCCCAGGCCGAGCACCATCCTTCCGCCCGTTATTTCCTGTATCGTCATCGCCGTAGCCGCGGCCATGACCGCCTGACGCATGTAGATGTTCGTGATCCACGTGCCGACCTTTATCTTCGTCGTCGCCTCCGCGAATACCTGGGCGTTCGAGAGTCCGTTATAAGGCGGCACCTCGGGCGAGAATATGGCTTCGAACCCTCCGGCCTCCGCCTCCCGCGCGAGCGCGCGGAGGTCAGATACGCTGCATCCCCATACGGGGGATATCGTGGCTATCCTGGGCATAGTATTTCTCCTTTAACGTGTATCGAGTCTTTTCCTATTATCAATACTGGTTTATGACTTCCCTGTAATAATCGGGCCTCAGCAGCGACTCGTCCCCGCTCGCGAGCACCGCCCTTATCTTCGTCAGCACCTCTTCCTTGTCCCCGGGGAATTTAGCTTTTACAGGAAGGTAGTTGGATATGTGGTTCGAGAAGAAGTACCCGTCCGTAAGCTCCGTGTTCTCGACCAGTATCTCGAGCTCCTTTATCATGCGGAACTTGTCCGGAAGCTCGAACTCCCCCCTCTTCCATTCCTCGTATACGGGCGCTCCGGGCCGGAGCTGAAGCGATAGCGCGCCCACGTATTCGGGGTCGCATGCGGTGAGGAGCTTGCCGGTCGCCTCCGCGTGCTCAGCACTCCTCTCGACGCCCCCCATGCCGAGGAGCACCATGGCGGAATTCATGACACCCGCTTCCTTCAGCATCTTCGACGCCTTCACGGTCTCGGCGAAGTTTGCGCCCTTCTTGATTCTTTCGAGGACCACGTCGTCCCCGCTCTCGAATCCGATATATACCATGTCGAGTCCGAGGGCTTTAAGCTCTTTCAGGTTCTCGACCCCCTTCCTTATAATGTCGCCGACATTGGCGTACATCCTGATGCGCTCTATGCCGGGGGATTTCTCCCGGAGGTATTCCATAATCTCGACGAGCTTCTTATTGGAGAGCACGAGCGCGTTGCCGTCGGCTATGAACACGCGGTCGTCAATGAGCCCCGATCCGGCGGCCTCGTCTATTATCTGCTTTACCTCTTCCATGGGCCGGGCGCGGAACTTCTGCTCCTCCCCCCTGTACATGGCGCAGTAGGTGCACTGGTTGTGGGAGCAGCCTATGGTCGCCTGGAGTATGAAGCTATTGCCCTCGCTCGGGGGCCTGAAGTATGGCGTTACGTAATCTATCATATTAATAACACTAGCTAATTAATAAAATTTTGCAAGTCCGGCCCGCCGTCCCTTAGCCGCTTTATCCGACTGGCAGACCGCTCATTGAGCCTCCAGCACAGCTTTTACCATTTTATCGTTCCGTGAATTTCACCCTTGCAGGCTTCCCGTCAAACTTGGCGCCGATATTAATTTGCTATTCCGCGTAGAAACCCGAGCCGACGATATAAGTCTCCCCGCCTGACTGTACCTTCCGCACGAAGGTCAGCTTACGTGCAGGCGTATTTTGTCCGGGCTTGTACCAGTAGAGATCGAGCCAGGCGCTGCCGTCTTTCATTGCAGCGGCGATTTCGTCCTTGACTACCGCGTTCCCCTTCAGATCCCTCAGGTCAATGAGGTTCTTTCCTTCCAGGCTGGGCTGGGCGGGATTCACCAGCTCGGTGCCGTCCGGGGTATCGACAAACACGTAGGTATCCATAAAGACAAAGGGACCCGTTTTGTCCCGGAATTGGCTAAAGGCTTCCTTCCCCTGATCCGCGACAAGGGAAGCGGCACGATTCACCACGTCCTCGACGAAGGCCTTATCCATCTGCATGTTGTAGATCCCGGAACCGATGATGTACTCTTTCCCGGAAGGAAAAGTCACCCGCTTCACAAACGTGGACTTCCATGTAGGGAAGATGTCCCCCGGCTCGGGATACATATAGTGGACCCACCCCTCGCCTGCAGGGCCGGCAGCCGCATCCAGAAACATCTTGCCGTACGGTCTTCCCAGGACATCCTTGACACCGCTTGCATCCCGGCCCTCGATTGCAGGGTCCGCGGCATGAAAAACTCTCGTTCCGTCTATGGCCCAGACAAAGAAATAAGTATCATCACGGAACCACTTTGATCCTTTCTGACGAAACTCGGGATAAGCCTTCTCGCCTTTCTTTTCCAGGACTGCCGCCCCTTCCCGGACAAGCGTCATCAGCTCCGAGGCGCTCATCCTCTCGCCGGCCTCCGCCGCTTTGGGAGCATCGGCGAGGTACACACCGCTGCCTACGAGCACCCACTTGTTGCCCATCTTCGCTTTGCTCACATAGGCGGACTTCCGCGTGGAGACACTTTCTCCCGGTTTTGGCCACATATAGTCGACCCAGCCGGAGCCGCTGGTTTCGGCGACCCGGAGCATCTCCCGGATCAACATCTTTCCCCGGGTATCCTTCACGTCCAGAATGTTCCGGCCCTCCAGGTTCGGAAAGCCCGGGTTCACGAGATCGACTCCGCTCGGGTCGATGACAAATATGTAGGCGTCCTTTGCGATAAATGGACCTGTCCTGTCATGGAAGAGGCTAAAAGCCGCCTCGCCGTTCTTCTCGACCTGCGCTGCCGCGTCCCGCACCATATCCACGACGAAGGCTCTTTCCATACGGTCGTTGTAGATGCCGCTGCCCACTATATAGCTCTTGCCGGACGGAGCCGTCACGAGCCGGACATAGGTGCTCTTCCATCTGGGAAGAATGCCCCCCGGAACAGGCCATTCGTAGTGGTACCATCCTTCGGGTTTGCCTGGAACCATAGCTGCGGCGATAAGTCCCCGGATGATGGGTTTCCCGTTGACGTCCTTCAGATCAAGCTCGTTCTTGCCTTCCATCGCCGGATCGGGATGGACCATCATGTTCCCCTGAGTATCCAGCACAAATATATACATTATCTCCCTGCCGCCACTTGCTGCCGGACACGCGGAAATCGCTAAAGGCCGCTTCTCCTTTGGTGCTGACCAACTCCGCCGCGTCATCTACCAAAGCGACGATATCGAGAGTCTCCTTATGCTCGTAGGTCTGACCGGCCTCGGCGTCGTTTCCCTTGCAGAATGCAGTTTGATTGAGAACGATTGAAAACGAAAAAATCAAGAATAATGCAAACAGTATTTTTTTCATGCCTCGCCTCCCTTTATGCTTCTTATTAATTATGGGCATATTTCATGCCAATTTGGGGATTCGGTGTATCGTTCTAGAAATATTGATTGTTTTGTTATTTTACAATCGATGAAATGAATGAGATTGTCAGAAAAACATACATATTTACGATTACATTTCTTAATGCTTGCTTAGAGTGGTTGGTTATGTCTTTTTAACCGGAAGGTCTTGACCGCTCCTATTTAATCAACTCTCATCTACTAAAAGTTCTGTTGAGCCAGAACAGTTATATTTAACCTCTTTCCGGATACTGATGTTTTAACTTCTCATAATTTCAACTCCGGGGCAGATTACCAAACCCCGGCCTACAGGCGATGAACCACTCAAAGTATGCTATAGTCCATGAAGATTATTGTTTGTGAGCGGTAGCATTGTACTCATCAGGTCGATATAAGATGCCGCGATGCCGATCGATAAGCTGATCAACATCCTCATTACGATCACTCTCTTCGAGATGATGATGGCCATCGGCCTGAGCGTCAGCCTGAGAGAGCTAATCGGCATCGCCCGAGACCTCCGCCTCGTGACGCGCGCCGTGCTGGCGAATTATGTTCTTGTCCCCATCGTCGTGCTGGGTTTATTATTCTTGTTTCATCCCGACCCTCTCGTGGCTGCGGGGTTTCTCATAGTCGCCGTATGCCCGGGGGCACCCTACGGACCGCCCTTCACGGCAATTGCAAAGGGCAATGTATCGGCGGCGGTCGGCCTGATGGTCATACTCGCGGGATCGTCCGCATTCCTCGCCCCGGCACTCCTTTATTTCCTCTATTTCCTCCTGCCCCTCATGGGGGGAGGCGGAACGCTGAGCGTGGATGCGGGCAGGATCCTGATCACGCTTCTCATGACCCAGCTCCTGCCGTTATGTATCGGGCTATTCATTCGACACCGTCGCCCGGACACCGGCGCGAAGCTCCAGAAACCTTTCACCCAGCTAAGCAAGGTCCTCAATCTTCTGGTGCTCGGCTTTATTCTTGTCGTCCAGTTCCATGTGCTCTCCGCAGTCAGACCGAGAGGTTACGCCGGTATGATCGCGCTCCTGGTCCTTTCACTTGCGGCAGGGTGGCTTCTGGGCGGACGCGAGAGCGCCAACAGGAAGGCTATGGCGCTTGCTACATCCGTTCGGAACGTCAGCGTGAGCCTCGTGATTGCGACCGGGAGCTTCCCCGGCACGCCGGCTGTGACGGCGGTGCTGGTATATGGGATATTCCAGACTTTAGCATCGGCCCTGATTGCACTCGGATGGGGCCGACTGACCAAGGGACCGCAGCCGCAGCGAGAATTATAACCTTATGACGGCAAAGATTCCGGCATTTCGCCTCGTTCAAACCGTCAAACAGAAAGTTGCCCATTGTGTTGACTCATGCATATCAATTATAATAATTCCTAATAAGCACTGATAGCTATTCAATCAGTCTCTCCGATCGATGCGGGTTGTGTATCAATCTTGAAAAGGCCGGGGAAATGAGAGCGGAGCATTCATTCAGATGAATCCTAAGATCCATACCAATGCAGAGAGGCGGAAGCAGGGTAAAGCCCTTCGCGAAAAGTGTCCGCGCTCCTCACACGGGGAATGGAATCCGCCGCCGCGCCCTCGGAATATAATAAATCTGTTGGAAGAGTCCAACGCCGACAGGATCCCAGGCCTCATCGCCATACGCTACGGCAGAATGGCCCAGACCCCTTTCGCTTTCTTCCGCGGCTCGGCAATCATACAGGCGCGGGACCTCATGCTGTCCCCGGTCTCGGGGATCACCGTCCAGGTCTGCGGCGATTGCCATCTGATGAACTTCGGGGGCTTCGCTACGCCTGAGCGGAACCTGGTCTTCGACATCAACGACTTCGACGAGACTTTTCCGGCTCCCTTCGAGTGGGATATAAAGCGGCTTGCGGCGAGCATCGTGATCTGCGCAAGGGAACGGGACTTCTCAAAAAAGGACGCGGAGAAAGCCGTCGGGGCAGCCATCGGGTCGTACAGAACGCGTATGTCGGAATACGCCGATTTGACGCAGTTAGAGCTTTGGTACTCGAAAATCACCTTAGACGACATGATGGAGGCTTTTAAAGAGCATGAGGACACGGTAAAAAGGATACAGAAGAAGAAAGAGGAAGCGCAGTCCCGAACCCCCGAGGCTTTATTTCCCAAGATTACCGATGTCAAGGACGGATTAAGAAGGATCGAGGATAACCCTCCGTACATCTTTCACTTCAAAGAGAACGTTCCGGAGTTCGAAAAGGCCGCAATTAAGTTCAGGAAGCACTACGAGAAAACGCTGCAATCAGACCGACGGATTTTATATAATCGCTACATCCCCGAAGACATAGTGGTAAAGGTCGTCGGTATCGGCAGTGTCGGCACCCGATGTGTTGTCTCGCTGTTAATGGCCGACGAGAATGACCCCCTGTTCCTGCAGATCAAGGAAGCGCGCCGGTCGGTGCTCGAGCCTCCCGGTGCAAAGAGCCGTTTTAAAAACCAGGGGCAGCGGGTGGTAGACGGTCAGCGGCTCCTTCAGGCGATGAGCGACATATTCCTCGGCTGGTCCCGGGTCCCCGGCGGTCACGATTATTATGTCCGGCAGCTCCGTGACATGAAGATATCCGCAGAGCCCGAAACATGGTTTCCGGAGACCATGATAGACTATTCGACGATGTGCGGATGGGCACTGGCGCGGGCGCATGCAAAGGCCGGGGACGCTCAAATGATAGCCGGATACCTGGGATCATCCGACCGATTCGACGACGCCGTAGCGGCGTACGCCGAGTCTTATGCCGATCAGGTAGAACACGACTTCGAGGCCTTCAAGAAGGCGATCAGCTCCGGCCGAATTCATACGGATATCGACGAGTCTGGCAAATTCAGCTTCCTCTTGTAGCGTCCGCCGGAGCGCGCGTATAAACCTTGATAACAGTCAACTTGTCCGATACTTCTCCCCTAGAGCATTCTACTTCACTCCAGCCGAGTCTCGACTGTAAGCCCGAAGATCGTCATTAAAAAGATTCACACGAGTGACATGCTGCGCCGTTCCCGGTTGTAGCGTAATCAAGAACGCCGTAGTGAGAATATTCCGGTAATCGGGAGGCATAGAAAACATGAATATTCAAAGACAATACATTGGACCCCGTACAGTTATGCTTCTGGTCATAGCGGCCGCGCTCGTATCGGCAGGCCGTGCGCTCGGAATCGAATCGGATGTCACAGCCCCGAAATGGGGAATAATTCTTATAGGTCTCTTCGGAGGTCTCGCTATTTTCCTGTTCGGCATGGACCAGATGACGGACGGACTTAAGGCGGTCATGGGCGACGGAATGAGCACGCTCCTGGCCAGGCTCACCAAGAACAGGTTCATGGCAACGATCACAGGAGCGATCACGACCGCTATTATACAATCATCGTCAGTGACCACGGTGATTGTCATCGGGTTCATATCCGTTGGCCTTATGACGCTTGAGCAGGTCATCGGCGTCATCCTGGGCGCTAATATAGGCTCGACCATCACGGCCCAGATGATCGCGTTCAATGTAACGCAGTACGCGCTCCTGCCTGTAGCCATAGGCTACGGGATGCGGTTTGTGTCAAAGTCAGAAAAGACCCGTATTTACGGCGGCATCATCATGGGCATAGGGCTTGTCTTTTTCGGGATGGGAGTGATGAGCGACGCTACCCACCCGCTCCGTACATACCAACCATTCATAGATATCATGAAGGAAATGAGCAATCCGCTCCTGGGTATCAGCGTGGGCCTGATTTTCACGGGTTTGGTACAGAGCTCGGCCGCAACCATAGGCATCGTGATCGTGCTCGCTTCGCAGGGGGCGATAACGCTCGACGCGGGAATTGCGATAGTCCTGGGCGCAAATGTGGGTACATGCGTGACGGCCATACTCGCGGCCATAGGCAAGCCCGCCCCTGCAAAACAAGCCGCGGCCGCGCATATACTTTTCAACATAGTCGGGGTGATTATATGGCTTCCCTTCATCGGATACCTCGCTACGCTCGCCGAAGCCATTTCTCCGGTGAGCGTCAACCTGTCCGGGACGGAGCGGCTGGCGGCCGACACGCCCCGTCAGATCGCAAACGCCCACACCCTTTTCAACGTTGCCAATACAATAATCTTCATAAGCATCCTGGGGACGTTTGCGCAGCTTATCAAACGGCTCATCCCCGATAGGCCGGAGGCATTGCCCGAGTACGCGCAGCCCAAATACCTGGACGACGCTTTATTACAAACACCTGCGCTAGCCATCGATCGCATACGTCTCGAAGCGGTGCGGCTGGGCGGATATGTAGAGGAGCTCATTGAAATGGCTAGACCCGCAGTGCTGTCCGGCGGCAAGGAAGACCTGGACAAGATCGTATCCCGTGAAAAGGAGCTCCGTATGCTGCACGACGCGATCATGGATTACGCAAGACGGCTCTATTCCACGGAAATGAAGTCATCTGAAACGAGAAGGCTCGAGGCTTTGATCACAGTGATCGTCAACCTGGAGCACGTCGGGGAAACTATAGCCGTAAATATGGTTTCAATCGGCAGGGAGCGGCTTGAGCAGCGCTTTACGTTTAGCGAGGAGACAATCAGCCGGTTCCAGCCGTATTCGTCTAAAGTCAGGGAGGCTTTTCATACGGCGATTAAAGCCCTCGATCTGAAGGATGCCCAGCTTGCCGTGAAGGTCGTTGAGATGAAGCCGGATGTCGAAAGGTTGGCGGACGGGATAGTCGAGCATCTCTCGCGCCGCCTGGTCAGCGACGATCCTAACCGGGCCGTACTATACAGAGTCGAAAGCCAGTTCGTCGAGCTCATTCAGCGCATATATTATTTTGCCGGAATGATAGCCAATGAGATAGTACAGGAATCCGGGTATGGGGTTAAAGCGTCCGTCACACCCGTGCCATCCATTTAGAAACGCCTGTAGCGCTTCGGGCAGGGACATTTAAGAGGACTTCCTCAATCCGGTTTATCATCTTCACATGGATCGGGCGGCAATCCCGGACAGCCGGGCTTTCGGGAGGCGATTCCACCAAGTTGACAGAAAAATATACGCAGTAAGATAGTATTATAGATAAGATAATATGAGCTTATCGGGGTAAACAAGGAGGTGCGGTAATCATGAGAGAGATAAAAAAGATAATATGGGCCAGCGACGGCTCGAAGGAATCATTGGAGGCGCTTAACTACGCAATATATCTCGCCCGGAGGTTCTGGGCCGAAATAACGGGCATGTACGTGATCGAAATGCATCCGAGGCTCCTATACGACTACGCGAGGGACCCCGACAGCGATCTCTACGGATGGGTGGGGCAAGCGGCCGCCAACCACAAGGCGAGACTCGTTTCGGAGGCGGAGAACGCGGGCGTTGAGGGTCTGCCCTTCCGTACTGCCGTCTTAATCGGAGACCCGAGTGCGGAAATCGTCAAACTCGCGCGCCGCAGAAAGGCCGACCTCATAGTATTGGGGATACGGGGACTGGGCCTTATAGACAGGATGCTGGTCGGGAGCACGGCCTTAAAAGTTTTTAGACAGACGAATATTCCCGTCCTCGCCGTTAAGAAAAGGGATAAAGCTAGCGGGATAGAGATACGGAACATTCTCGTCCCCCTGGATATATACGAAAAAGAAGAATCCGCCCTGAGCTGCGCCGTAGATCTGGCGCAGGCGTTCAAGGCGAATATCTCGGTCGTTTATGCCTACAGGCTGTTCGCTTACGCCGTCCTCGAAGAGGGAGAAGCTCCGGTCGGAATAAACGAATTGGGCGAGGACGCGCTGAAGTTTTTTTCCACAGAACTCGCGGCGCGGGTCGAGGAGCCGAGACAAAGGCTTAAGACTGACACAATAGAGGCCGGCATACCGGGGATCACGACAGATTTGATCGAGGGAATAAACCCCGCGATCGGCATTGTCGAGTACGCGGACAATAAGGACATGGATTTAATAGTAATCAACACCCATGCGAGAAAGGGGATTAAAAAGTTTATCATGGGGAGTGTTACGGAGAAGATCGTTCAGGAGTCCGCCTGTCCGGTATTGGTCATTAAACCATGATCCGCGCTTGGCTGCAAAAACTCTCACTCGGGGGCCTGAAGCAGGGTGTTACGTATTCTATCATATTATTAGCATTCACTATTTTTTGAGAAATTTGCAACCCCGGCCCCTGCAACGAGCACAAAAAATCAAACACATTATTCCATGATTCCATCTACACCTCGCCCCTGTGAGGACTCGAAATAAGTATGTCGCAGTAAGCCAGTTCTCACGTATCCTGTAAGTTGATGCCAAAAGATTTTACTGGCGCTAATTAATAAAATGGTCTAGAATATTAGTTGGAATAAACGTGGGGGGCACAGTGGCTGCAAAAAAATCTTTTCTCAAACACCTGGGTGATAGGAAATGGAGAAAAGTTAGTAATTCAACAATTACTATTCGGAAAAACTACCTGATATACGCAGGGAACAGAAAATGGAAAAGAAAAGAGGGAGCTGTTGTTATTTCTGATAATAGAGAGTGCGGTTGACCTGTCCTTAGCCCCGCCTGCGCATTTTCCCGAAGTAGCTGTATCCGGCAACAAATAAAAATGATATTAGGACTCCGAGAAAGAACGAATAAACAAAGTCTCTATACCTGGGCTCGGGAAAGAGAAGCTCTAACAATCTCCAGGCTACGTTTTTTGAAGCTCCATGATTATGTTCATTGGGATCATTTACCAGATAGCGGGTTATAACATCGGCTTCAGCCGGCGTTAGGCCCATATTGGGCATTTGCGAGCCGGGATTATCAAAATTGGGTTCGAGTATGTGATACTTCACCCAGGTCGTTACCTGATCCATCCCTTTCTTGCTCAAGACCTCATCCCTGGCTTGCATATTATTTTTATAAGGTTCAAGGCTTGATTGATCTAGTGTTTTTACGTACTCAATATATTCCCGAGAACTCAGCCTTTTTTGTAATCTTGAAACCAGGGGTTCCCTGTCGAGGTTCGGTCCCGCCTCACCCCAGCCCAGATCGTTTATGACATGACAACCGAAACACCCATGATCTTCCATCAACATACCGGGATCGGTCTCCTTTCGTATTGAATAGGGGTACTTCGAACCCTTGTCATAACTCACTTTAAATATTGCGCTAAGGCCTCCTTCATTAGGGAAAAGCGGCGCAAAATATAGTCCATCCGGGCCAACCCCAAGACCCACGACAAGCTGTTCTCCATTTCCTCTATATTTTACGAATTGCCCGGGTGTGCTTAACATCTTATTTTCTTTGAATCCGTAATCCAGAACTGCGATACTTTTACCTCCTCTTGTATCGGGACCAGTATGTTGCAGACTGCCGCAGAGCGCCAAATAAAATCTTCCCCTGAATTCTTTCGGGAAATTGTCTAAACCGTCCGGATAATAATCGAGCTGAGCCACACCGACAGCCGGCGCAAATACAAAATCAGCATTCGTGCTTATGCTCCAGTCATCGCCGTCCCAAAGATAATTTCCACCTTCACTGATCTCGAGGAATCTGTCCACACCTTCACCATTATCCGCAACAAATACCCGCCCGTCGACAATTTTGAGTCCGAAGGGATTTCTAAATCCGTAAGCCCAGACAAAATTCCTGGCTTTTTTTATATCATCGTCAACGTAGAAGGGATTACTTCTGACAGGCTTCCCGTCCAAAGTCATTCGAATTACTTTTCCTGAAACAGAATCTATATTTTGACTTCTCTTTTCCACAAAGCCGGTCCCTACACTTACATAAAGTAAATTATCAGATACCTGACAAGGTCCGATCTGATGAGAGGGGCTCGTCACTTCAGAGGAAAAAATTTCTGTAAAGGCCAGCTTCGAGTTTGGTTTGAGAGAAAAAGTCCCGGTCTCCGCCTGAAACCTGATTACATTGTTCCTGAGAATATTATTCGAGTCCTGATACGCGAACGTAACAAAAACATAACCGTGCTCAGGATCGAGACAGATGCCGGCCAGGCCGCTTTCTCCTGTAAATGCGGGCAATTCTTTCTTAGGCTTTAAAGTGAAGAAATCTTCCGCGAAAGTATAAGTTGTCCTGTCGTTTGTAACGACTTTAACCTTTCCTCTGAGTTCAGTTACAAAATAGAGCGGGTCTTTAGGTCCTTTGCCGGGCTGCGGGACAAAAGCTATGGCGGAGGGGAAATTATAACCCTCGGTATCAATGCTTATTGTAAAATTGTCTTCGACTTCCCAATCACTTCTCCAGTCATAAGATTCCATAGCCTTAGCAGCAGGAGCGCCGATTGAGCTAAACAATAAGATCAGGAAGAAAGCGATGAGATCCAATCTGCAATATTGGGGGGGCTTTACCATAGTTATTTTATACCTATTGGAAATATTTTACCGTATTTCGAATAAATTACTCCTTAGAATCAGGAACCGTTTAAAAAAGATACGAGACAGTCTTAACAATTTTGAACTGCATCGGGTTTTATTTATATGTTCGGGAGGGTGTTCTTTACAAAGACGGATAAGCCGTTATAATGTTGCGGTCATGAGCGGACACGAGAAAAAAGACGGACAGAAGAAGCTTTTCGAGCTTAGCGAACGCGAGAAATCGGGCGCACTCTACATCATGGGCGTGGTGATACTCATATTCTCGATAGTATTCCTCGCGTCCCTCACCCACCTGGTGCTCCACCCCTGAGATTTCAGGCGGCCGATACCCACTTTATTATAAGCGTTACGAGGCCGTGAAGCTCGAGGGTTCCCCCAGCGTTGTCCCTGTAAGTTATCGTATTATCTTCCTTCCTGAAATTAATCTTGATGAGCTGTACAGCAGGCGAGAGCTTGCCTTCGCCGTCCTTTTCGGTCCTCCTCCTCTTCCCGATCACTGTGAGCACGTTGGGGTCTTCGTCGAAGAGGATCACTATCCTCGAGGGAGAGAATACGGAGAAGCCGCCCCTCCTGCCCGGTATGGAGAGGAAGAGGTCGAGGAAATCGGGTGTGAGCCTCTGGAGCGAGAGCCTCATGCCCGGCGAGACGTCGTTAAAGATAGTTATCGCCCGGCGGAAATGCACGTAAAGATCCTCTATCGCAGCGAGGAACTCCTTATCCGTGTCCGTTAGCGCAGGAGCCCCGGCGGGCGAAGTCTTACCCCCCTGCAGGCTCCGGGCAATCTCCCTTATATCATTGTCGAACTCTTCAGCCATTGATAGCCCCTTTGAACTTTGAATTCCGCCTGTAAGCGCGCGTAAGCCTTTTCCCTGCCGGTACATGCAATGTACGGATGACAAATTATAATCGCGATAACCCGGACGTAAAGCGCTATGGATATTCGAACTCGGGTGATCGTCCGTCCGCCCCTGATTTTTTTTATCTATTATCAGCGTGCCCCGTGTGCTAGGATATAAATAAGAGGAGCAAAGATTATGGCAAACGAATCCACGAGAGTTTCATTTATGATCGACTCGGACAAACGCGATTCGCTCGATAAGATCGCCTGCGCATACGGCAAGAACCTGAGCACGATCATAAACGAAGCTATCAACCAGTATATAGACATCCACGGGCGTCACGCGAGCCTCTCACAGATAGAAGCGGACGCGTCCGAGGACGGGGACTTCGCAACTGACTGAAGGCGGAGGACTTCTTAATTCATCCGGGAATGCAGCGGCAACTTATAACGGTAAAGCTGTATCCGGGGTTCGGCAAGCCCGGGACGAACGGGCGACGGGTCGCCGCGGACATATGAAAGTAATACCCGTTCTACCCTTCGACGAGCTCAGGATGAACGGGATTGGTTAAGTAACCTGATTAAGCAGCGGAGTTGGAAGGAGTCGTAGAGCACACATTGTGTGTCCTTCGACCCTTCGACAGTCTCAGGACGAACGGAGAAGGAACTCTGCCGGATTAGCAAATGAGGTATGAATGGATCGTATACGAGCGCAGGTTCTGCGCCCACGTGTTCATTGAAATCGTGCGGAAATCTGGTACTGTAATGTCCTGCTCACATGTCCCCCGGGAGATATTCCAATTGAAAATTAGACCGTATTACTTGAGGGCCGCGGGGATTTTTCTGCTCGCAGCGGCGCTCGCGGGATGTGAGACCACGGGTTCCGACCTCGCGCTCAAAGGCAGGGTAATCGCCGGGGACGAGCCCGTATCGGGTTCGAGCGTGACGCTCTACGCAGCGGGCACGATAATAGCCGAGACCCTGGGCGGCGATACGACCGACAGCGAAGGGAATTTCAGCATAAGATTCAGACGTCCGGCCGAAAGCGGCATAATCTACGCGGTCGCCCGAGGGGGGACGCCCCGCGGGAATACGACGCCCAACGACGCGATAACGTTCCTCACGGTGATAGGGGAAGTGGACGGCAGGCCGGATACCGTAACTCTGAACGAGCTTACGACCGTCGCGTCCGTATGGACTAACGCCCAGTTCCTGAGAGGGAGCGCGATCGTGGGGAACGGCACGGGCATATACAACGCCGCCTCGAACGTCGAGAACATAGTCGATATAGAGACGGGCAGGCCGGGCCCGGTGATAGGGAACGCGGCCAACGGCTCCCCTGCCGGGGCGCTCGCGTCGGCCGACACGCTCGGGAATATCGTCCACTCATGCGCCGTGCTGTCGCCGGCTGACGCATGTGAAAGACTCTTTTCAGCCGCCTCCCCTCCCGGATGGAACGCCCCCGCCAATACACTCGCCGCGCTCCACAACATAGCCTTGAACCCCTGGAATAATGTCACTGAAATCTTCTCGCTCAATCCCGGAAACAACCCCTACTCCCCCGTGCTCGATTCTCCCCCGTCCGCCTGGACTATCGCGCTCAAATACACGGGCGGCGGGCTCGACTCGCCCGGAGTCGTAGCCATAGACGCGGACGGGAACGTGTGGGTGACGAACGGCCTTTTAACAGGGGCCGAAGACTGCACCGAGGACGGCGCCGGGGTGACCAAGCTCACGCCCGACGGATTTCCGCTCTCCCCCCCGTACGGATTCACGGGAGGAGGCACGGACGGCGCGGGCTCCGGCATTACCATAGACCAGACAGGGAACGTGTGGATAGGAAACAAACGTGGCGGCAGCGTATCGCTCCTCACGCCGGAGGGCTCGCCTATTTCCCCGGAAGGGACCGGCTACAAGGCGAACGGCAACACGAGCAGGGTCGAGGGTACGATAGCCGATTACGACGGGAACATCTGGCTCGTCAACAACAAACGCTCCGACGAATGCCCCGGCTGCGGGAATTCCCTCATCTTATTCCCGGGCGGCGATCCGGATAACGCGGTGACGTTCGTTTACCCGGGCACGGATACGCTCGACGAGCCCTACGGCATAGCGCTCGACCTCGAAGGGGATATATGGATTACCAACAGCGCGGGCAATACCGTGACCGTCATAGACCCGCTCGGGAACCCTGTGTTCCAGACCCAGCCGGGCTCGAGCGGTATAAGCGCGCCCAGGGGACTCGCGGTGGACAGCATAGGGAACGTGTGGATAGCGAACCTCACGGGAGCGGAAGGCTCCGGAACGGGCAGCGTCACGCTACTCGACCCCTTCGGCGAGAACGCGCCGGGATCGCCCTACAGGGGCGGCGGTATGGAAGGGCCGTGGAGCATAGCCGTGGACGGCGACGATAACGTCTGGGTAGCGGACTTCACCGGGGGCGGCCTCGTGAACCTTTGCGGGGTGAGGGCCGACAACTGCCCACAGGGGCTTACTACCGGCGACCCGATCTCCCCTGCCGGGGGGTACGACGGCGGCGGGGCGCTCCGGCACATCACTTCCGTTGCGATAGACCAGGCGGGGAACGTCTGGGCCGCTAACAACGTGAACGACCCGGACGCTTGCGGCAAAATGTCTGAGACGGGTTGCAGGCAGGCGTCCACCGAATGCGGAGGGGACGGGGTGGTGGTGTTCTTCGGGATCGCGGCCCCGGTCGATGCGCCCCTTATCGGGCCTCCGAGACAGCCGTAATCTTCCTTGAAAACGAAGCGCCGATACATCAAAATCTTTAACAGCTTCGATAATATTCCGAACATATCGGTCCAATTGATCTCGAGAAAAAAATGTTGCTACGCTTGCTCACATCCAATACACTTAGAATTATCACAAGTCATTTAAACCACGCCCGTCAATCGTGTGTAAAATGAAGAAACACGAAAAGGCGATACAAGAGCATTACGGACAGGAAGGCCTCGCTGCCACAATAATGTCCGCCCTCGAACGGGCAGGGAAAGAAATCAAAGTCCATACGGACACGTCTACATTCGACGAATTTCATATCAGGGGGCTCGAAGCGACGATAGAAATCGCCGAGCTTGCGGGGCTTAAACCAGGCATGACGGTGCTCGACCTGGGCTCGGGCCTCGGAGGGCCCGCCCGCACGATTGCGGCTGAGTACGGGTGTCATGTTACGGGAATCGACCTCGTCGAGGAGTACTGCCGGACGGCGGAAATGTTGACCGACATGCTCGGTCTCGGCGGTAAGGTAACGTTCAGGCAGGGCGATATGACGGACATGCCTTTCGAGGACGGCTCATTCGACAGGGCGTTGACCATGCATACGCAGATGAACGTCGAGGATAAACCGAAGCTGTTCAGCGAAGTCTCGCGGGTCCTTAAACCGGGAGGTCTCTTCGCCGTCTATGAAATATGCGCAGGTCCCAATTCGCCTCTACACTTTCCAGTGCCGTGGGCGGATGACCCCTCCATAAGCTTTTTAATCACGCCGGATGAGCTCAGGGGGATGCTCAATGATACGGGGTTCGGCGAGATCGCGTGGAGGGATGTAAGCGCACCTTCCTTAACATGGTTTCAAATCCAGCTTGAATTGCTATCTTCCGTCCCGAAAGACGCCCCTCCACCTCTGGGTCTTAATCTGATTATGGGGCCATCATTTGCAGAGAAATTCAAGAACGTCTTCAGAAACTTGAAGGAAGACAGGGTAAGAGTAGTGCAGGGTGTGTATCAGACAGGCGAGTAGCTTCGTGAACCTCACTGGTTCCGCCGCCGATGCCTTATACCCGTCGTAAGCGCCTCTTATCGGACCTCCGAGACAGCCGTAGGAATTGGTTGAGGTCTCAGTTGTATCCTGCCTTATCTCCTATATTTAATATATGCATCGCACTTCGACTGGCTTCCGGCTTCTCCTAGGCCATGCCGGACAAGAAGGACGAAAGAGATTTCTGAATTTATAACTGAAAGGTTACACCCCCATCCTACCCTTCCCCCCTCAAGGGGGAAGGGATTAAAGAAAGGAAAAAGACGGGATTCCCGATTATTAAAATTTGTTTCAACAGATTGCCGAAGTTAAATAGCGGAATAGCACGTAAGCAAAGGCGTCCGGTTCTTGCACTTGTTCAGAACCGTTGTCGGGAATGACAAATTTAATTTTTAAGGTACACCCCCACCCTTAACTTTTTGCCTCAGGCGTCGTCGTGCAGGAACTTAATATACATTAGTGACTTTGTTGGAAGAGCGACCGAATGCTTGCACACTCGCATCCGTTCCCCCTCCTGGAGAGGGGGAGGGCATTAATTCTAAAAATGAGATTGCCGCGCTGCGCTCGCAATGCTACATGAACAATTAATAAATTAAGGGAATATTAATCTCCTTGACTGATTCGGGCGAATGTTTATCATAAGAGTATCGGTAAATACGCTCGGGAGGCGTGCATATAAGTAAAATATACGGAAAAACGTCAGGACTCACGAGAAGTGAAACAGGCAGCCTTGAAAGGCTTTACAGAAGGAAAATCCCCCCGAAAGAAATAATAACACTAGAGCTTGCGAGAACGCTTACGAGGCTCACGCGCGAGCTGAGAAAGGGCATCTCCGTCCTGATAGACAGGAAGGGGAAGATATCCGCCGTATTCCTCGGGGATTCCCACGAGCTTCCGTTCGACGAGGTACTGGGGCGGTCGAGGGAGGCGAAATACAGGCTCAGGGGCTCGCGTCTCATACACACGCACATCAAAAACTCCGGGCTCAGCGAGCACGACCTCGTGACCCTCGTGAACGAGCGTCTCGACCTGATAGGTCTTGTCGAGGTGAGGCCCGACGGCGACCCGGGCGCGTTCTATCTCGCCCACGTGCTCCCGCCGAACAGCGACGGAAAGAAATGGCGTGTGGAGGAGTACCGCGACCTCGGGCAGGTCGACATCAACTGCGACGAGCTCATAAGCGACGTCGAGCACAGTCTCGAAAAATCATATCACGAGCAGGGGGGCGCGAAGGACCGTGAAGGGGTGCTGCTGGTCGGGTTCTCGACGAAATACCGCTCGGAGGCCGAGGAATCGCTCGAAGAGCTGAAATCCCTCGCCAGGTCGGCTAACAAGGCAGTCCTCGGCACGGTCATACAGATAAGAAAAATCCCCGACCCGAGGTACTTAATCGGAAAAGGAAAGCTGCAAGAGGCGATACTCACGGCAAAACAAGTCGGGGCCGAGAAGATCATATTCGACGTCGAGCTTACCCCCGCTCAGGTGAAGTCGATAACCGACGAGACGAACCTCACGGTCATGGACAGGACCCAGCTCATTCTCGAAATATTCGCGAGGCACGCGACTACATCGGAAGGAAAGCTGCAAGTGAAGCTCGCCCAGTTCAAATACAACCTGCCGCGGCTCGTAGGGCGCGGTATAGAGCTCTCGCAGTTGGGAGGCGGTATCGGGACGAGGGGCCCGGGTGAAAAGAAGCTCGAAGAGGAGAGGAGAAGGATAAGGAAGCAGATAGACAACCTCGAAAGCGAGATCAATCAGCTCAGCAAGAGGCGGGAGAGGACCCGCGAGAAGAGGAAGGAGACGGGCATACCTACCGTCACGTTCATAGGTTATACGAACGTCGGGAAATCGACACTCTTTAACGCGCTCACGAACAGCGGCGTCATCGTGGAGAACAAGCTCTTCTCGACCCTCGTGCCCACTACCAGAAAGATAATGCTCCCCGGAGGGAAGGAGATACTGATAACCGACACGGTGGGGTTCATAAGCGACCTTCCGAAGGAGCTCGTGAACGCGTTTCGGGCGACGCTCGAGGAATTGGGGGGCTCGTCGCTCCTGCTGCACGTCGCGGACGCGAGCGACCCGATGGTGGACGACAGGATAGAATCCGTCAACAAGATACTCCTTCAGACGGGCTACGAATCCATTCCGCAGATGATAGTGCTCAACAAGGCGGACAAGACCCCGTCCGACATCGCGAGGAGGCTCGGCAGGGCTTACGCGGCCCCGCTCATCTCCGCACGCGAAAAGGACGCCATACCGGAGATGCTCGGACTTATCGAAGAGAGGGTATTCGGGACGAGCCCCGGAGACGAGGCCCGTGGACATATGGCGTGGAGACTTAATACCGCATAAAAAAAGCGGCGGCTCCTGGCAAGCCGCCGCCCAGCACTCATCATTCATCAAAGCAAGTTAAGGTAGTACTAGACCTCTACTTCCGCCGTTCCGCCCTTTATCACTTTAACGTTGTCACTCTGTCTGGTTACGTCGAAACCGAGCACCACGTGCCCGTTCTCCCTCCCCTTCTCCCATCCGTCGACTACTATAGTGTCGCCCGGATATACGGGAGCGGTGAAGCGGACCCCGAGGGATTTCAGCTTCGACGGGTCGCTGTCTAGGTAGCTTTCTATTATCGCCCTCATCGTCATGGACATCGTGCAGAGGCCGTGGACTATTATGCCGCTCAGTCCCGCTTCCTTCGCCACCTGCTCGTCTATGTGTATGGGGTTCATGTCGTTAGACGCCTTGGAATACCTGTACGTGATGTCGGCCGGGATCCTGATTATATCCCTGAACGCGATAGCCGGCTCCGGAGCGGCTTCCTTCCTGGGCTGACCGTTCGAGGCCGCCGTCCTGGGCTTCTCACCGCTGCCGACCCCCCTTATGAAGAGGCCCCAGTCGGACTCGACCACCTTCTCTCCCTTGCCGTTCGTCGTCAGCACGTTTATCTTGAGAAGCTCGCCCGAGCCCTTGTCCTCTATATCCACGATCTTTGCCCTGAACGTGAGCTTGTCTCCGGGCCTGATGGGCTTGTAGAATTTCATCGACTGGTCGCCGTGCACGAGCATGAGCACGTTCTTTTTGGCCTGCTCCACGCCGCCGTGGAGCTCCGGGTCGCTCCATACCTGCTCCAGTATCGGGAGCTCGTACGTTACGGCGTAGCTCGGGGGCGCCATGCCGGCCGGGCTTTCGTGGCTGAAGTTGAACGCCCCGTTATAATTGAAATAACTGAGGTTCCTCGCCCCTATGGCCCACGCATAGTCTATAACTTCCTCGGTGCTGACCACGTGCACCGAAGGCTCGTACTCCTTTCCTATAAAGCTTTTGTTCAGTCCCATGATTCGTCTCCTTATCCTTCTCTCTGACCTTCCGTCCGCCGCATAGCGTTATTCGCCGTTTTATAATACCCTTTACCGCGTTAGCTTACAGTATTGCGAATTGCGAAGATATTTGGTAATAACTGAAATTAAAAAATAGGCCGGTATTGCGGGAATCCGATAAACCGCCTGCAATCATTGTCTTATCCACAAATCCCCGATAAGCGTTTCGTTGAGGCACGTTCATTCTAGTTATATAAATTAATCTGGAAAAGGGGTTCTTGTCAAGGGGTTTATTCGCAACTGCAAATAGTTTTTGGGGCGTTTTAGGCGCGGATGCGAGGGGAACGGAGATGACGGTTATGTCGCGGGTAGCCAGTTACTTTCCGCCATCCGCCAACCTCTGCGGGGGTATAGGGTCGGGAAGGTTGGCGGATTGGCGGATTCCCCCTAGGTTGTCATTGCGAGCGCAGTGAAACGGAGCGCGGCAATCTCTCTCTTTATATCTCATCGTATAAATCCCTCCACTCCTCATTCATGCTGTTTATTAACTCTATCTTTTTCCTCCTTGAGCCGGCCTTTATCTGCTTTTCCCTGCTGATAGCACCGTAAATGTCGTTACCTGCCTCGTAGTAAACCAGTTTGGATATATTGTATTTTTTTGTGAAGCCTTCGACGAGCTTCTCTTTGTGTTCGTATACCCTTCTTTTCAGGTCATTGGGAACGCCTGTATATAGGACTTTATTGTTCTTATTTGTCAGTATATAAACGACCATTATGATGCTATTAGTGATCACGGCGGCCTGTCCTAGAACTAGTTTGAGATTGCCGCGCTTCGCTCGCAATTTAAAGATTTGGACTCGCTGAACAAAAAAGGGAGCCGAAGCTCCCTTTTGTCACAGCATTTTTCGTATGTCCATTATTTATGACTAAGCAACCGCTTTTCTTCTGCTTGCTGCGCGTACAGTCCGATCATCCCCAGTACCACCGGCCATCGCAATCATGCCCCATTCGGAAAGCGTGGGGATGTTAGTGGTTCGGTTCAAGTTGCAACCCTGAATTAAACGCTGCCTGCAATTTTCGTATTCTTCGTCGGAAAGCTTGAACCCTAAATCCCCTACTGTATCTTCAAATATTGCACAAAACTTATCGCCGCCTTCAACGTCCTCAATATTTACCTCATAACCCAGCTCCAGTTTTTCACCTCCCGGCCTGATAATCAGAACTTCTTCCGGAGTCACGACCGATTCATTGCCAGCCGCAAGATTGCCGCCGGGGCAAAGGATATCGACGATCTCGTCGCCGCTATTTCCATTCGGCAATTCCTCGGTATCGCAAACACAGGAAGGTATTTGCGCATAAGCATAAGACGATATTAGCAGAACAGTGAATAATATGAATATGTAAATGCTTCTCATAACCTCTCCTCCTTCATTTGAATTCATACACGCACATCGAATTACAGTCATCATATCATACAGGTGCATATCAAACAACAGAACTTTTCATAAAGTTTATTTAATGTTCGTGACGGGCGAATAACGAGATTGGAATGGGCCGGAGATTGCCGCGCTTCGTTTCATAACGAAGCTCGCAATGACAGGATGAGAGGAGGGGTACGTGCCTGATCCTCGCCTAGAAGAGCGTCACCACCCCGAGGGCGGTGCCGAATACCCCGAGAGGCGCGAGGTCGTCGAGGGTGTCTATGCTCTTGTCCACCTTCAGCAGGGTGTCCTGGGCGTCCCTGTAGAGCTTGTCGTCGTTCACGAGCTGCCCGAGCGTGCCCTTGCCCGTATTTATCTTCTCCAGTATCTCGTTCAAATTAGTCGCCGCCCCGGTGGCCTCGTTGTAGAGCGTGTCGTCGTTCAGAAGTTTGCCTATAGTCCCTTTCGGGTTGTCTGAGCTTCTCCGACATATTGCCCAGGCCCGAAAGAGCTATCTTCGCGTCTGCATAGAGCGTATCGTCCGTCAGCAGCTTACCGAGTGTGCCCTTGCCCGCCTTGAGGGACGCCGTAATGTCGTTCACGTTCGAGAAAACCCCTTTCGCGTCATTGTAAAGCGCGTCGTCCTTGAGCAGCTTGCCGAACGTCCCCTCGCCCTTCTCGAGACCCGCGAGCACGGAATTCAGGTTGTTCACGATGCTCGTAAGCTGTTCTTTGTTGTCGCCCAGCACGTCGAACGCGCCAAGCGCTGATTCTATCGAGCCCACGGCGGAGTCCACCTTCACGAGTATGTCGTTTATATCCGCGGGCTCTTCGCTCGGCAGGACCGTGCCGGGAGGGGCCACGGGGCTTCCGGGGCTTCCGAAAGACAGGTTGATATAGCTCGTCCCGAGGAGGCTCGTGAGCCTGATAGTGGCGACCGAGTCGGTCTTGATGTTGCTGTCTTTAGTTACGGTCATTTCGACCTCGATCTTCCTGTCGGCGAGTCTGATTTTCGAGATTTTCCCGACCGCGTACCCTTCGAGCTTTACCGGGTTCCCTTCCCTTAGCTCGTCTATGGATTCGAAGTAAGTCCTGAGCTTGTAATCGCTTCCGAAGAACGGCATGTCCCCCACGAAGTCGAATACAGCGAGAAGTATCACGAGGCCCACTACGAAGAATATTCCGACTTTAACGTGCTTGTTCATCTGCCTTTACCTCCTCGGCTGCTCGAACTGCGGTGTGATGAATTCCTGGACGGCGTAGTCCTTGCAGCGCCTTATCTCCTCGGGCGTGCCGTATTCTATAATCCTGCCCTCGCTGAGGATGGCTATCCTGTCGGCGACGTAGAACGCGAGGTCGATGTCGTGCGTGACGACTATCTGCGTAATCTCGATCTTGTGCTTGAGGTCGCATATGAGGTCCCCCACAGTGCGGGTCATCATCGGGTCGAGACCGGAAGTGGGCTCGTCGAACAATATGAGGTCCGGGTTCATGACCAGCGCGCGCGCCGTGGCTACCCTCCTCTTCATTCCCCCCGAAAGCATGGAGGGCATAATACTCTCCTTCCCTTCGAGTCCGACTATCTCGAGCGCGCTCGACACGAGCTGCTTTATCTTCCTCTGGTCGAAGACCTTATGCTCCTTGAGATAGAGCGCCACGTTCTCCTCGACCGAGAGGGAATTAAACAGGGCAGAGCTCTGGAACACCATCGACACGACGTGGTTCTTCTTGAAGTCCGTGTCGTTGATGTCCTCGCCGCCGATGATTATCCTGCCCGAGTCCGGTTTTTCGAGGCCTATGATGTGGCGGAGCATCACGCTTTTGCCCGTTCCGCTCTTCCCGAGTATCACGGCGGTCTCGCCGGGGGATACTTCGAGATCGACTCCCCTAAGCACGTGGTTATCGCCGAAGGACTTTTTGAGCCCGTGGATCGAGACCCCCACGCGCGCGGATTTGAGGTATCCGAGGAGCACGCTCCCCATCCCCCTGCCGTTCCCGGTAACGTCTCCCCTGTCTTTTTTCTCCGTGCTTTCCCGCATGTCCATTATTCTAATCCAAATCGAAGAATAACAAAATCCTCGTAACGTAATAATCGAAGACGAGCACGAGCACGAACGAGAGCACGACGGCCTTCGTGACCGCGGTCCCTATCTCCCTCGGCCCGCCCTTGGTCTTGAGACCGACGTAGCAGCATACTATCGAAATTATCACCCCGAATATCGTCGCCTTGATGAGCCCGTTCATGAAAGCCGTGAAATCCACGAGGTCGGACAGGTTCCTGTAATAGACGCTGAACGAGAGGTGGACCTCCGGGTTTACGTATGAGACGACCGCACCCCCGAACCACCCGATGACGTCCATGTATATGACGAGGACGGGGAGCGCGAGCACCATCGCTATGAACCTCGGCATGACGAGGTATCTGACGGGGTTGATGTCCATCGTCTTGAGCGCGTCTATCTCCTCGTACACGCTCATCGAGGCGAGCTCCGCAGTCATAGCGGACCCTACCCTCCCGGCGATGAGTATCGACGCCATGACAGGGCCGAACTCCTTTACGAGCGAGAGCCCGACGAGACCGCCCACGTTCTCCTCGATGCCGAGGCCCGCGAGAGTGGGCCCGGCCTGGAGCGCGAGCACCCCGCCCGTGAAGAGCGCGATGAGAGCCCCCACGGGCAAAGTCTGGTACCCGATCACGAGGAGCTGGTCCGATATTTTGTCGGTGTTCCCGAGCGCGGACTTACACCAGTAGAGCGTCTCGAGCAGGAGACTGACGAGGCCGCCCGTTACCTTGAAAAATGACATAACGCCGTTCACTTCTTTTATCCTCCGCTGCCGCCGTCCGGTATGTCCGCCGGTTTCGTTTTAGAAATATTAACAGGAATAAAGAGAATGCGCAGGGTCTTTTTTTCGGGCGTGATCTTATAGCCCAGGAGCCCGCCCAGGAGATAGAACTTGGACCTCTCTTCGGACTTCTCGAAAGATATTACGGGTATTATCGGCCTGAGCTCGAACTTTACCCTGTCCTTCGTGCGCTCGGTCCGGATCGTGTTCCACAGTATGGACGACGTCTGGTTCCCTTCGGCGTCCATGCGCCACACGGCGAACTGCCAGAACGGGGACCAGTTCCTCTCCCTCGGGGGGTTGTCGGGGAGGAACGTCTCGATGAGGGAAAGGAAGTGCATGGTCGATACGCCGTCGGGGGTGGTCCTGTAGCTGAAGAGCGGCCAGAAATGAACGGACTTCGCGCTCCTGCCCCGCTCGTTCAAGGGGGTATCGGTCGTGTCCTTCAGTATGAATAGCGCGAACGTCCTCTTCGTCCTCATATAGTCCTTGAATACGTATTTCTTGTACCCGAGCGCGGGCCACATCAGGAACCCCGTCTCGTAGTCGTCCTCCAGCCTCCGCGAGTAGAAAGGGAAGACCCTGTTCGTGTGGACGGAGCCCCTCGAGAACGTGATGAACGGCCAGGGGATGTCCCACCTCTTCACGTCCCTGTTCCTATCGTCGATGACGTTCACGAAGGGCCAGAGGTAAGTCCTCTGCTTCCTGCCGGGCGCGTCCGTGCCGTAATAAAACGGCAGGACCGCCGTCGAGCTGAGCTTCTCGCCGTAGAAGTCCCTCTCACGGTGCATGTAGATAGGCCATAGCGCGAACTCGTCCTCGAAATCGCCCTCCTTCTCCTTCGTGCCGTAGAGGGGCCAGAACCTGCCGCCCGTGACACCTCCGCCTGAATAGGCCCCGATGAAGGGCCAGAGGAAGTTGTTGTTGGTAGCGCCCCCTTCCCTCGTCTGGAGGAAGAGCGGGAAGAGGAAAAAGTTTATCTCGTCCTTCCCGAATTTGTGCCGTATCTTCCCGTAGACCGGAAAGAGCGCGAAGTAGCTGTTTTTTGGGTCCTCGTCCTTCCTCCCGAATACGAAAGGGAAGAGCATGTAGCTATATTCCCTGAACCCGCTCGGCCTGAGATCAGAGTTGTATGAGAAAAGATATTCGAGGAGCTGGAATTTCGTGTCCCCCTCGAACGTGCGGTGCGTCATTAGCGGGTAGAGGAAATCGAAACCCGAGCGGTCCTTCGCGTAGTCGTGATAGTTGTAGAAGACCGGGCGGAAGCCGTATTCCACCGTGTCGGGGGTCTTCTTGTACGAGATGAAGGGGCCTAACGCGTCCACAGACTTCGTGCCCGACGCCTCGTCCCTGTCGATGTACAGGAGCGGGCCCAGGTTGAGCACCTCCTCGGCCTCCGCGGTGAGGGGCAGAAGGAAGAGCAATATGAGCGCGGCGATAGATGTTATAGCTCTCGGGCTAGGCGGCGGCATTCAGTTAAATGTAACTTATCCCACTATAATATCTATGAATTGTTTTAGGTTTTTGTATTAATCGGGAAGGGAGCCTTCGCCTCGTAGGAGCGGCTTCCAGCCGCGATTGAATTCGTATATCGCGCCAAGATGGCGCTCCTACAGTGGGGTGTCATTGCGAAAGCAGCATGGCGTCGCGGAAATCATGTAATTACAACCGTCAGACGTATCTCCGGGGGACGCGTTTCCCGGTGATCGAAAGGATCTCGTACGAAATGGTTTCGGCCCACCGGGCGACGTCGTCTACGGAAACGAGCGAATCTCCGAACAATACGACCTCGTCGCCTGCAGAGACGCCCGGCACGTCCGTGACGTCCACCGTTATCAGGTCCATGCACACGGCCCCGACTACCGGGGCGAGCGCGCCCCTTACGGATACCTTCGCACGGTTGGAGAGACTCCTCATGTACCCGTCGGCGTACCCGATCGGAAGCGTAGCAATGACCGAAGGGCGCTTCGTGACGAACGTGCCGCCGTAGCTCACCGGAGTGCCCGCGGGGACGCTCCTCACCTGTATCACGGTCGACTTCAGCTTCATCACGGGCCTGAGCGGAAGCCCGCTCGCGCCGTCCGAGCCGTAGAGCATTATTCCGGGGCGGACGAGGTCCATGTGGGTTTCCGGGAAGCGTTGTATGGCCGGGCTGTTGGCCGAGTGGATGTAGCGCGGCGTGAAGCCCCTGTTCCTTATAAGCGCCACGAAGCCCGCGAACTCCTCAAGCTGGGCGCGCGTCCTGTCGGGGGATTCCGAGAACGCGGAGGAGAGGTGCGTGAGGGCGCCCTCCATGACTATGTTCTTATACCCGGCGAGCGCGGTCAGAAACGAACCCGCCTCCTCGGGCCTTACCCCGAGCCTCGTCATGCCGGTGTCTATCTTCAGGTGGTATGGAGACTTCCTGCCGGCCTTTGCGGATTCCGCGTCGAGGGCCTTGGCCGCGTCGAGGGAGAACACGCACGGGGTGAGCGAATGCTCGACCGCGACCGCCGCCTCGCCGGGACTCATGCCGCCCAGGAGCAGTATCGGCAGCTCAATGCCGTAGTCCCTTAGCTCGACCGCCTCTTCCACGGTGGCTACGCCGAGCATGTCGGTGCCCGCTTCCTCGAGCGCCCTCCCGGCCTCGACGGCCCCGTGCCCGTAAGCGTCCGCCTTCACGACGGAAAGCACCCCTACCCCCTCCCAGAGGAGCCCTCTTACGACGTTGAAATTGTGAACCAGCGAGTCGAGATCGATCTCAGCCCAGGTAGGTCTCATGGATGTATGTTATTATCCCCAAATTCATAAGCGGGTCAATAAAAAAGGGCCTGGTTCGCGCGCTTTTCGCAATTATGTCTGGAAATACGACATAGTCATTAAGAGCGGTACAGGTCAGATATTTATATGTAAATAATCGGGCAGGATAGAACGGTTCTCATATGGCAAGAAAGATGCATTTGAACATATCTAGAGAGATATTTGTGGAGCTTTTCCTTTGGAGAAAATAGATGAGAACAAAGTGGAAATTACTTACTGTGGTTCTAATGGCGTTAATTGTGCACGGGTTATCCGGATGCTATGCGGGCCCGGGTTATTACTCGGGTACATATGACTCGTATTATGATGGACCGTATGACCCATATTATAATGGCCCGTATCCACTCGGTGGAACATACTATCGGTACGCATATCCTTCGGCGTATCCGGTATATCCGGGATATGGGTTTGGGTATTATGGATTTCCGTTACCAGGGTTTAACTTCTATTACAATAACTATCATGGCGGGAAACACTACTGGCACGGAAACAAGCATTGGCGCGGTAATCAATATTATGGACATAGACCCGGCTATTATAATAGACCCGGCTATCATGGTAGACCCGGCTATCATAATTACCCAGGGTCTCATTATAAGGGTGGGGGGTACTATGGGGGTAGGCATAGATGAAAAGAAGAAATTCGCTCGAAGTTCAATGAAGCCGCTGAGAAGTGCAATCTAACCGGCACCCCCTTCTACAGACAGTGAGCCGCATAAGTTATACGTGAGACATAAAGAAAATAATCCTCCAAATCCGAATTATGGCGCGATTTCTATGATCCGCCAACCGCCAACCTTCCCGCCCTATACCCCCGCGGAGGTTGGCGGATGGCGCGCGGCTCCGCCGCGAAGATATTTTTACTGCACGTCGTCGAAAGCCCGGCAGCCCAGGTCATGGGACCGGAGGCGGCCGACCAGGAGACACTCAGCGACAGGGGGCGGCTTGAGGCGCTCACTCGGAAACTGCGCGACTCGGGTTATGACGCGGAATGGAGGTTAGGGACCGGGAACCCGGCCGCGGAGCTGGCGCGGATAGTAAACGAGCAGGAGATCGACCTCGTGATACTCGGCGGGCACGGTCATTCTGGCATATCGGACATCATCCACGGCACGACTGTCGACAGCCTCCGCCATCAGGTCCGCGCGAGCATACTGGTCGTGCCGCTAAAGGCGTGATTAAAATGCGAATCGCCTCACATACGGCGGTCCGGCTTTACTTAACTGTGCGATAAAACAGGGAATTACAAAAGAATCCGCCATCCGCCCAAATTCACATTTCAGCCCGTTTATCGGATTTATTGTTTGAGATGCATATATATGATAGAATTTCAGCGATGGGCGTGGAGTGAAGCTGCTTAAAGGAGGAATTTAAAATGAGATACGTGTTAAATTTGATTAGTTTCTTTATGCTTTCAATGCTCGTAGGCGCGGGATCGCTCGTGCTCGGCACCGGCAGGGCGGGGGCTCAGGAACAACCCTGCACCGCAACGATTCAAAAAGTAGCGGACCCCGCTGACGATACTACTTTCAATTTCTCAATTAGCGGGGATATTGTCGGCGAATTGAATTTAAGCGACCCTGGCGACCCTTCGACATTTGTCGGATTAGGCATAGATGATACGATAACCATCACGGAAAATGTTCCCCCGGGATGGACGCTCGCAAGCATAGAGTGCACGGAGGGGACATCCGACTGCGGTACGGGTGTATTCGAACCCTGTCTCACCGCTACCGTAGTCGGGAACAGCGTCACATTCTTCTGTGAGGATAATGATTTAGCGACCTGTGTTTTTACGAATGTTAGATCATCCGATCCCATACCGACCCTCTCCGAGTGGGGGCTTATAGCCATGGCCGGCCTTATGGCCGTAGTCGGATTATTTATAGTTATGAGAAGAAGGAAAGCAGCGGCTTAAGGGATACCAGATAAATTATAATTACAACCAAAAGGGGGCTTCGGCCCCCTTTTTTGTTTGGCCGACCTACGTGATCAGACCAGGCGGATAAAGGGCGGCATCCGCGCTCCTCATCCGTCTGTCATCGGCCCGCGCGGAGTCCGTTTTTAATTAAGGCGCGGTCTCTATAAGTCGCGTATGGCTTTCTGACATTGCTCGACAACCTCGGCAGGAATCACATCCATGCCGTGTGCTTCCTTGGCATGCTTTGCAGCCTGTTTCATGATATCCTCTGCCGTCTCTCCCTTTGCCTCGAAATCGCAGTCAACTCCGACATCCCTGCAGCGAAGTACTTTCGTCATGATTAATCTCCTTTGTAAAGTGTGATTTACCCCTAGTCGAGAGTATATGCCGATAGAGGAGCAAATGCCAGTCATTTTGCAGCATTACCGGATACGGCTCCAGCCAGCCTGTCCGATGTACTGAATTCGGACATTCGATAAAAACCGTTCATGCAGGATTACTCTCAAATCATTGAATAATAATTCCCGGCACTCCTTTTGCATTAACAATCTGAAAGCGGAAGTTTATTTCGATAAGGGAGGTTCCGAGGGATGAAGGCGGTTAATACGGACGGATACACTGCATACGTAAAATATTTCGTCATAGCGGCGCTTACGGCCGCCTGGATACTCGCCGCGTGGACTGGTTTCATGCTCGGGGTCGTCCCATATTCGCCCGGGGACGAGAAGGACGTCCTGCTGCTCGGATATACGAGGGCTGAGTGGGGTATCATACATTCGTGGCTGAGCGTGGGCGCGGTCTCAATCACGGCTGTAGAGATATTAATAATCCGGAAGTCCCTCAGGGAATTCCTGAGTTATTTAACCGAGCCCCAGGGGAAGGGGGCTTCCGATTGACGCGCACGTTCGGGCGTCGGCGGAGGCAGAAGCAAAAATTATTGACTGAGGTGTTACTAACATGAGAAGCATACCGCTTAACCTTGCATTGATACTCCTCGTTATCGCAGCGTCCGGGGCCTCGCACGCGGCAGACGATACGATGAAACAGGCGGCCGCGCTCTTCAAGCCCATACCGGCAGCCGCTCCCGAGGACAAGGAAAACCCCGTAACCCCCGAAAAGACAGAGCTCGGGAAGATGCTTTATTTCGATCCGAGGCTTTCGGCCTCAGACCTCATAAGCTGCAATACTTGTCATAACGTCGGCACGGGAGGCGTGGACCTCCAGGAAACTTCGATCGGACACGCCTGGCAGAAGGGTCCGAGGAATGCGCCTACCGTGCTAAACTCCGTTTTCAACATAGCTCAGTTCTGGGACGGGAGGGCAAAGGACCTTGAGGAGCAGGCCAAGGGGCCCATGCAGGCGACGGTCGAGATGAGCAACACCCCGGAGAGGGTCGTAATGACGTTAAAGAGCATGCCCGCATACGTCGAGTATTTCAAAAAGACATTCCCCGGACAGGACGACCCCGTAACGTTCGACAACGCCGTTAAGGCCATAGAGGCGTTCGAATCCACTCTCCTTACACCGGACTCCCCGTTCGACAGGTATATCGGGGGGGACGTTTCCGCGCTCACGGACAACGAGAAGGAGGGTCTTGCGCTATTCATGAACAAAGGGTGCGCGGGATGCCACAACGGCGTCAACGTGGGCGGCGGCGGATACTTCCCGTTCGGGCTCGTGGAGAAGCCCGCAGACGAGGTGAGGCCACCTGGAGACAAGGGGCGCTTCGCGGTGACAAAAACAAAGAGCGACGAATACGTGTACAAGGTCCCGACGCTCCGCAATATAACCCTCACCACGCCTTATTTCCATTCGGGAAAGGTTTGGGACCTGAAAGAGGCGGTTGCAATAATGGGCTCGGTACAGCTCGGCATGAAGCTCACGGACGGGGAAGTGGACAGGATCGTGGATTTCCTCGGGGCCCTCACGGGCGAACAGCCCGAAGTAGTCTATCCGATACTCCCCCCTAACGGACCCGACACCCCGCGCCCGATGCTCGACATACCGGAGACGAACGGCAAGGGGAATTGAGGCGGAGAGACAGTGCCTCTCACGGCGAAGGGACGCTCAGCTCGAGAGGGACACACCGATAGTTCCGGTAAAAAGTTGCGTAGCACAACCCCCCTATCGCTATAACCCCGAATATCTATATAATTCTCATAGGCGAGTCTACGGAGGCGCTGCTCACAAGGCAGGCCTCATAGACCACAGTGCCGCATCCGCGTAAACGGGAGGACATCAATGTACGAGCTTTTTAATTCGGCCGCATTCAGGGAGGCGACACTCCAGTTCGAGAGGGCGAGCAAGCTGCTCACGGAGGACGACGGGCTCGAGGAGAGGTTCAGGCTCCCCCAGAGGACGCTTATCGTGAGCTGCCCCGTGAAGATGGACGACGGCACTATAAAGGTATTCGGCGGATACAGGGTGCAGCACAACCAGACGCTCGGGCCGTATAAGGGCGGCATACGCTACCACCCGGACGTGGACATGGGAGAGGTCGCCGCGCTCGCGATGAACATGACGTGGAAGTGCGGTCTCGCGGAGCTGCCGTTCGGGGGCGCGAAGGGCGGCGTGGCCGTAGATCCGCGCACCCTCTCCCATGACGAGCTCGAAAGGCTCACGAGGAGGTACACGGCGGAGATTCTCCCTATTATCGGCCCCACCAAGGACATACCCGCACCCGACCTCGGGACTAATCCGCAGGTGATGGCATGGATCATGGACACCTACAGCATGTCGCAGGGATACACGGTCCCTACGGTCGTCACGGGAAAGCCCGTCATCATAGGCGGCTCCCTCGGGAGGGAGGAGGCGACGGGATTCGGGGTCGCGTACGTGACCGAGGACGCGCTCAGGAAATTCAAGAGGTACTCGGACACGGTACGGGTCGTGATACAGGGGTTCGGGAACGTCGGGAGCTATACGGCGCACAAGCTCGCCGATATGGGTATCAAGGTCGTAGCGGTGAACGACGTTTACGGCGGCATATACAACCCGAACGGCCTGCCGGTCGACGAGCTCATACGCACGGTGAGGGAGAAGGGAAAGGTGGGCGATTACACAGGCGGCGACAAGGTGACTAACGACGAGCTTCTCGCGCTCGAATGCGACGTGCTCATACCGGCCGCCCTCGGGAGGGTGATTAACAAAGATAACGCGCCTGCGCTCAAATGCGGGATGGTGGTCGAAGGGGCGAACGGCCCGACGACGGCGGAAGCGGACGACATACTCCGGGAAAGGAACATACTCGTCATACCCGACATCCTAGCCAACGCCGGAGGGCTCATCGTGTCGTATTTCGAATGGGTGCAGGGGCTCCAGGAATATTACTGGTCGAGGGAGGCGGTGCACGACGAGCTTAAGAAGCGCATGAAAAATACGTTCGTAAGGGTCGCCGATTACGCGGAGAAGGAAGGCATTCCTATGAGGCTCGCGGCGCTCATGCTCGGCATAAGGCAGGTGTCCCGGGCGAAGAAGCTCCGGGGGCTTTATCCGTAGCGATACACGAACGCGGACTAATCTTCCGAGCGTCCTCACTATCTTGTCATTGCGAGAACGGGTCTGAACGTGTGCAAGAACCGGACCCCTTAGGCCGAAAGTAAATAAGTAGCTTAACCATCGCATACAAGTCGATAAATTCAAATTACGAAGTGACGAAGCAATCTCTTTCTTATCTTGAGATTGCCGCGGTCGCAGGAATCATCTGGCTTGGCGCATAGATAACTTTCTTAATTGCAATCAGCCGGCAGCGACCGGTTCTTACGCTTGCTCAGATCCGTTCCTCGCAATGACAAAATAAAAAAAAGAGAAAATACGGGAAGGGGTTTAAGTGCCTAACTTCATACTTTCGTTGTACCGGTCAACTTAATCAAGAATAGACGAACATACTTTCGGGCACCGCAAAATTCC
>CAVWAZ010000016.1:0-7648 GCA_963752995.1 uncultured delta proteobacterium | reverse complement strand
CTTATTCGGATTTACCAGATTGGCATTTGAATTTACAAATACCTGTAGGTTTAAAAAATCTTTTAGATTTGATTCTGTAATATAACCCTTTTCAATAAGTATCTCTCCTACTTTACCTCCCCATTTCTCCTGATGCTCGAGTGCTTCCTCAAGCTGTCCTTCGTTGATAACCCCGGATTCAAGTATTACCTGCCCTATCAGCTTGTCTATACTTTTGCCTCGCAAAGGCAGCAGCAATTCCAAGTAACGAAGAGGAAGCATGGACATGTAGATATGAATGAACAGGAATACTCTCCACACGTAGTTGAGGACGCTAAACGTGATACCTATCCACAATCCGCCCACTCCCACAATCCCGGCAAAAAAAGAAATGGCAAGAATGATTGCAGTCGCCTGGCCATCGGACAAACCAGCGTATAAAAAATGGTGATGGAAATAGTGCCTGTCCGGAGCTAATGGATGCCAGCTTAATATTATACGCGACGCGCAAACAGTTCTGATTATCGTATATCGGCAAAGCTAGGAGCCACGCTAGAGAAGATAATTGGAAAACCATCTTCGAGATAGATTGCCAGAGCAACCAGTAGCCAAAGAGGCAATGAAACTATTAAACCTAAGAGAGAGAATAGGAAATCAAACGGTCTTTTTAAAAGTGGTTCTTTAGTCGGGAAGAGATGATTATCATTAATTGTATTACTTTTCCACAACTTATTTACGTTGCTCCTGTGACATTTGTCCATTAGCTGCCGATCCAACAATATAACGAGTTTTTTTCTCTTAAAATATCAGGTAAAAGCACCGCCACTCGATACATGCAATGTAGTATAATAACAAAATTATAGGTTTTGGTTAAGAAATATCTGATCAATAATTTGCAAACTTCGCGCCCGACCTAAGAGCTTTCAATATGCTGAATTTATTTAATAATAGTGTATACTAGTTACATGCTCATACAAGAATAATCAATCAATTGTACTAAAATATGAAAATGGTATAAATTAACGAATATTGAGCATTCAGACGCACACATGAGGCACTAGATTTATTTGAAGCAAGAGCCAGCTTGAAATTCAATACACAGTGGACATGTGGAAATACTAGTTTAGAATTGCATAGAATTATGCTTTACTAATCATGCTAGTACCGTATACAGAATTTTAGCATTATAATTCTAAAATACCGAAATCCAATCATAATTTCAGATAGGAAAGTGAATACCGGGGGAGTGATGCAGAAAACAACCGTTCCATCCAAGATAATCTATTGATAAGCAGAAATACTGATAACACCAAGTTAATTTTCAGTTCCCTAAACAAAAACCTCGTTTTCATAGAAAACCCAGCGAAGCACTTTCCCATACCAAAGAACTTTTGCAATTCCATGAACTCATCTACTTCTTACATGGCGCGATCTCAAAGTACGCTACAAAACAGACTGCTTTAGGAGTGATATGGGCGGTCCTCCAGCCTCTTTTAACAATGGTTGTTTTTACTATTTTTCTTCGGCAGGCTTGAAAGATACCGTCGGACGGAGTACCGTATCCAATATTTTCGTATACCGCACTTTTGCCATGGCAGCTTTTTGCCAACGGCGTGACTAACTCCAGCAACAGTCTCGTCAACAATAGCAATCTGATAACGAAAATATATTTCCCTCGATTAATTATGCCCATGTCCTCAGCAGCAGGCGGCGGTGGCCGATCTCGTGTCTCTCTGGTATTGATGGGAATGATGATCTACTACGGCATAACGCCGACGTGGGCGATATCAACGCTGCCGTTTCATACTTCTCGCTACGGCAACTTCGTCTCCGGTTGGCCTCTGGCTCGTCGGCAAATAACGTAAAATACAGGGACGGGCGCACACAGTCCCTTTCCTTACACAAACCGGGTCATCCTACGCCGATCCCATACCCAGCAGTCTTGTAACGGAGAGAATGGCGCTTTATCTACGGATTAATCCATGGGCGGGGGAGTCGAAGGGTCCAGGTGGGCACTGCTGGAAAGTCGAACCAGGACTGGCACATGACATCCGCTTCCGTAATCATTGTCATAGTACTTCTGATCGGAGGATTAATTTATTTCAGACGTATGGAAAGAACCTTCGCGGACATAATATAGATGAGTGAACATGCAATAAAAGTCATTAAGATCGGAAAAGAGTATAAGATTGGCGAAAGAATAAAGTACAATACGCTGCGGGAAAGTATTACCAGCCTAGCATCTAAGTTCATATCCGGGCTCAAAAGAGGCAAGTTCCGGGAAGAAAGTTCGCCGGATTCGAGCCTTGGGACGAATCCGCCAAGCAACGGAAGTGAACTCGGCACAAGCAGCCATAGCAAACCAAACTATATATGGTCCCTCAAGGATGTTACTTTCGATGTCAACAGGGGAGAAATTATCGGGATAATCGGAAGCAACGGTGCCGGGAAAAGCACACTCCTCAAGTTAATTTCCGGTGTAACCGAACCGACGGAAGGCAGAATCGATATCTACGGCCGGATCGGGTCGCTCCTGGAAGTCGGGGACAGGCTCTCATCCCGAACTGACCGGAAGAGAAAATATATTTCTCAACGGGGCGATTCTGGGAATGAAAAAGCGTGAGATTGAAAAGAAATACGACGAAATTGTGGATTTTTCAGGCGTCTCGAAGATTTTATCGACACACCTATTAAATTTTATTCGAGCGGAATGCGGGTGCGCCTCGGTTTTTCGGTTGCGGCTCACCTGGACCCGGACATACTGCTGCTGGACGAGGTACTTGCCGTGGAGACGCCAGATTTCAGCAAAAATGCCTTGGGAAGCTGAATGAAGTGGCCTCATCCGAGGGAAGGACAGTTATTTTTGTAACCCATGACATGGCAGCAATCTTGTCCCTGTGCGGGAGGGGTGGTCTTATTAGAAGACGGACGCCTAAAAGCTATTGGAGACACTAAGCAAGTTGTAGACCAGTACCTAAAATCTGTCAGCGAAGTAGAGGACGTCTCAATTGAAAAACGGGGCGATATCGATAAAAATTGCGACGGAAGCGTGAGGGCGACTTTCATTCAAATTGATAATATGGAATCGGGGAAACCTATACGACCTACCAGTCGAATCAAGATAAAGGTGGGTTACCGAAGTGATAACCCTGTGAGGAATTTGATTGTCTTCATTTTTATTAAAGATATTAATACCGGCCAGACACTTACAATCCTCGATAGCGATAATTCGGGAGGCATACCCGAGACACTTCCGACTGAAGGTACTATTACATGCACAACTGACAAAATATTTATTACTTCGGGCAGATGTGTAGTTGATTTGACATTCTTGAACGGGACACAAAAAGTTTATCATCTAGCTAATGCAGAATATTTTACGGTCGAAGAAGAGATCGTATATGGTATTGAGAATATTCCACGGAGCGAATGTTTTTTTGTATTGGAGCACAAATGGTCAATCGAAGAATGAATTAATATGACTAAGAAACCATCAGTATCGATCATCATATCTTTTTTCAATGCAGAAAAGTTTATTACCGAGACATTGGAAAGCGTATTCGCCCAAACGTATGAAGATTGGGAGCTTCTGCTCGTTGACGACGGCTCGACAGATAACAGTACAAAAATTGCACTTGACTATAAAGAACGACACCTGGATAAAGTTTTCTATCTGCGAGCATGAAGGACATGTCAATAAAGGATTGAGCGCCACTAGAAACCTAGGAATTCGAAGCTCAAGAGGGGAATATATAGCAACTCTTGATGCCGATGACATCTGGCTGCCGAATAAGCTTCGAGAACAAGTTTCTATAATGGAATCTCATCCGGAGATAGGCATGGTCTACGGGAATACGAAAGCCTGGCATAGCTGGACCGGGAATATCAAGATAAAGATCTTGATGACTACGGGCACGACGGGATAAAGAGAAATTCAATAATACTGAATACCGTAATCTATCCCCCTACCCTGCCGATCCAAATTTATACGGTCATGCTTTGGGGGCTTCAATGTCAAACGCATGCTTTCGCAAGAGAGTGATAGAAGAGATAGGAGGGTTCGAAGAAACATTTACTGGTATGCATGAAGATCAGGCGTTTAAAGCAAAATTATTTCTGAACTCACCGGTATATGTATCCGAATCATGTTGGGACTTGTACAGAGTGCATCCTGAATCATGCTACAGTATCGCAGTAGCAAAAGGTCAATGGCTATCGGCAGAACTTTTTTATCTGGACTGGCTTGAGAAATATTTAGCAAAGAACGGAATTAAAGATACTGATTTACTTCACGCACTTCATAAAAGGATATGGAGACATAAATACCCAACCTTATTCAAACTCTCAATTCACAAACAAATATTCACGAGAAGAGTAAAAAAGATAGTCAAGTCACTGGCCCATCTGAGATTACCTTGATCTGTCCCACCCTATAATTTGGACGAAAGTTTAAGTTAGGCATAATTTATAGAATATTATGGTTCATCTCATGGCACTCAAATCGAGCTATCAACCTCAGAGATAGGGCTTGCGAGCTACGAAGAGCATAAAATTTCCACTACTGAGGCTCTTGCTTATCCATTCTCCGAGCCTTTGTGACTCCAGTCGGTATCGGGATTGACAAAAGTCGAGATCAAATCCAGCAGCGTGAAGCGCCCGTTTCCATCTTCTGGAAGACAGGAAACTGCTGTAGCGCTCCTCTGGATCAGCCGTGTCCAAATCATGAGCTCCCCCCACTCTTTTTCCAACGTATTAAAACGCATAATCCTGCCTAGGCTCATCCTGAGTCCACTCAAAATCAATTTCCGCAGGTGGAAGGGACTCCATATGCGATGAGCCGAAAAAATAAAGGGGGCTCCAGGCTTCAGCACGTGGAAGACTTCCCGCAACACCTCAAGTTTTCCGGCATAGGCCCGGTATGTGATTGAGCCCGTTAAATGAATAAATGGCACAATCGAATGATTGATCAGCAAAGGTCAGAGTCTTGGCATCCATTTCTTGAAAATCAATCTTTAAGTTGAGCCTTTCCGATTCCGGTATCGCCGCTTTCAACATAGAGGCGCTTATATCTATCCCGTTACCTCGTAACCCATCGTGTCAGTGGCATAGATGTCCGCCCAGCCCCGACAGCCGAGATCCAGCAATTTTCCTTCTCGGGGGAAAAGCGCTGGATTAGTATCTCCTCGGATATCCATAGCCCTATATTACCCTGATAGCTGCTATAACCTTTGGATTACCTATGGGTCGTGAACTATTTTTTTCGCCAATGGTTCAGTCATCGATACGCCTCTTATCTACCTTCCAAATCAGCAATGACGCTCTACCTCTATACCAAGCTCCTCGTCAGGGACTATACACAATCAGCTGGATGTTAAGCACGTTAGCCCCAGTTTTGAGCTATATTACCTGACTTCAGAATATGCATAAATATGCGGCGTCTTCATAATGATTCGACTTACTCATTGCTAAGGAACGATGCTCGCTCATCCGAATCAATTTACCACCTAGTCTGTTACTCGTGGGATATTCCGGACGGGGGAAAAGTGTAAGTTTTCATATCTACATCGACAAGAGACCTATCGGTTGGAGGCTTATCATGCCGCTTTAAGGATGATACATTTCACCAATAATATATAATGCCGTCTCTTTAGCGGCGACATCCTGCCCCTTATCATTCCAATGATTATCATCTCCTTTAAAAAAGAGCGTATACGCACCATTTCTCATAAACACATCAAAAAGATCAACACAATGATGATTGCTACTCTTACACATAGATTGTATCTCACCAGTAAGATTGTAATTGTTATACTTTGGATACCTCTTTAAAAATTCGTTATCATTCTTTAAATCTACACGTGATGGTTCAATAACTATAAGAACTTTTATACCCTTCGAAACGGCGAAGTTATTTGCTTCTTTTAAGACAGCCTCCATTAATTTTAGTTTAGTTTTTGACGACTCCGTATCCGGATCTAATGCAAGATCAATATCATAATGATCTTCACAGTGAGAGAATCTTCCGGGGGCCGAGTCTTTATATACCGAATATTCTTCTGTAGAGATCGCCAATAGCTCATTTATTGTTTCTTGATTAAGCTTTTCTTCCCTCAAGATTTCCATAATAACCGGTTTTTCTTTCTCTACGATAGGACCATCATTCTTCTTATCGTCCTTAAATACCAGTACAAGCTTTCTTGCTGCCCTAAAAATCAATAAACGTGAAAGGAAATCCCTTGCTCTATGAGTTTTTTTATATACCATGCACTCATCAATCGTCCGTTTAAAATCTGTCTTTCTGAGTAGATTATTCGAATCCAGATGATAAAGACGGTTTCTAATTAAATCACCAAAGTCGTTATCAGCAAAGATATTGAAAATAACTAAATTTGGCTTATATATATCCGCCTCTTTCTTAAACCTGATAAGATTTTGGTCAGGACCAGAACCCACAACTCCCGCATTAATTACTTCGACATTATTAAGTCCATATAACTCCAGATATTTTTCAAGTTTATAGACATATGTACTTTCATAATCAGAAAATTCTCCCTGTATATTAGAATCACCATAAACAATAATCCTAACGCCTTTGTTGTTGCGCACCAATGCAGGACCACGAAAAGAGTCACTATTGGTACTCCAACGGATGACATCTCCTCCGTTTTCCTTGTTTCGGAGAAAGGTCTCCGTCACATTTGGCTTTAGAGATACCAAATAATCTTCGTTAAATTCATATGCGGAGCCCTCATGTTCAGATCGTGATATATTGGTTACTTTATCAGAGTATGCCAAGCTAGTAAAAATTAAGCCGCTATAAAGGGCAAAAATGCAATAAGAATACCAAATATAGCATTACGAAAGAGCTTAAGCATGCACAAACGATTTATTATTTATATAATTTATCTTCAATGTCAACGGTGAGAAGAGCGTAGGCCTATATTTCAATCTAATATTCAATATCATGTCATATTCTAATAATCTAAAGGGAAAAGTAAATGAGTAGATAAAAAAATCTAAAATCCTCCATGCCGAGACCCGTAACCTCCAAATATTCCATGCATACCCAACGGTAAACATCTCTTTTTGCTATCCGTTATGGCGAAAGTAAATCGACAGGGCTTCGTATATGAAACGAGCCATCAATTTGTTACCCGCGGGTGTCCAGTGCATATCATGATGGTAGTAGAGCAATTCCTCGCCCTTATAATTCCTGAAATAAGGGAATGCGTTAAAGAATGGTATGTTGTTCTGTATACAGAACCTTTCTAATTCTTTTACAGTCCGATCCGAGATCTCGGACGATTTGGATATGTAGTCATATTTTCCGGGGATCCACTCGCGGTCGTTAACCTGATGCCCCCAGGGATAGGCAGATAAAATGAACTTAGAGCCGTGTTCATCGCATAACTTCTTCGTTCGCAAGATACTATCCTCGATTTCTGACATAATGGCTCCGAATTCCTCAAACTCGGGTTCCTTGAGCGTATGTAAGAGCAGCATTCTGTTCGACCTCACAACCGCAGCTTCAAGATCGACATTCTTTATATCCAGCGGTTTTTCCATATGCTTGCGCAAAAGTCCGGATAGTGCACTCGTAATCGTAAAAGATTCCTGTAAACCCAGTTTTCTATTCTTTTTACAGCCCCCCTCCTCGCTTTATTGAAAT
>CAVWAZ010000015.1:0-4074 GCA_963752995.1 uncultured delta proteobacterium | reverse complement strand
TCTCTCGGTGAAACCTCCCGGCGAGCGCGCATCCACCGCTGTCATTGCCGTCGCTGACTACAACGCGGCAGTCGGCAAAATATACCTCTATGTTCTTGCCGGGTTTCCTCCTCCAATATCCGAAGCCGAAGTGAATAGTATCCTTGGACCCTCACCACTTATTACGGCGATTGAGAAGCTTCCGCCTACACTGTCCGTTATCTGCGTGGTTGTGTCAGTATCAGCGTCAAATAGAAACACCTCTTCACTCCCGTCGGGGTTATCTCCGGTCAAATCCGCATTCGAGGTAAATAGAGACGGGTGCCGTCAGAGCTATGGAAGGCCCTGAGTTAGTTTCACCAGTAGACTATCTGTTACCTGTGTGAATAGCATAGTATCGGTATCGACAGAAATTCTCCCGGTTATCTGTCCGGGTTCCCTCCTGTAGGATCAGTATCGCTATTGAGCCCGACAATCGCGCCGTCTGAGCTTAAAGCGGCAGTGGCGCTATTCAAACCATCGCCATCCGTGATTTGTGTAAACGTCATGGAGACCACATCGAATAGAAATACCTCTTAAACTTACGTCAGGGTTAGCGCCGGGTTAAGTCCGAGTTGGAATGAAAACCGATAGTTGCCCCGTCGGGCGTTATGTCGGGAACGAGGCTGTTCACGCCCACAGTATTGGTTAGCTGAGTAAACGTCGTCGTATCCGAATCGAATAGAAATATCTCCCTGTTCGCATCCGCATTACCGCCTGTTAAATCCGCAGTGGAGTCGATTGCGATCAGGGTACCGTCACCGTTCAGCGCAAGCCGATATTATCTCCACCCGCAGTATCCGTTATCTGAGTGAATGTCTCCGTTCCCCTGTCGAACAGGAATATCTCCCTGTTGCCGTCCGGGTTATCCCCGGTCAGGTCGGCTTGTGAGGACAGAGCGACGAGGGTGTCGCCGGCAGATATATCGAATGGAAAACTATCCAATCCCACGCTGTCGGTTAGCTGAGTTATGACAAATGTATCCGTGTCGACCAGATACGCTTCGATACTACCATCGGGATTACCTCCGTCTACATCGGAAGCGGAATCGAAACCCCCCAATGTCCCGCCCGAGTTCAAAAACCATACTTCGGACTCCCCGCCGACTGTATCGGTAACCTGCGTAATGGTGCAGTCCTCTTGAGCTGAGGAATCATCTTTCAAAATATCAATGAGAAAAAATGGCACTAAAAGAATTGCTGCAATTCCGATTAAGTTACTGCCAAAGCGCCCCCGCAATATTCTGCTTATAACCTCTTGGAATACCCATCACACCCCCCCCCCTTTGGCCTCATGCTTCACATAATAACCACATGACGCATAGCTTATGTTGTCATGCGTGTAATACCCCCCGCTTATAATAAAATAAACATAGTTTGATTACAATCAGATTTCTAAATACGCTCAAAACATTCTCACGTCCCTCCACTCCCTCAACCCGCACTCGATCTCGTTTTCGGCTCCATCGGCCCCCACGCTTCCGACGTTAATACCCGCTCCGAAAACCAGAGCCAGTACAAACCGGGATGCGCAAAATCGATTGCTTTGCATAAACCCATCGTGTATTGTATAAATAGTTTCATAAGGTGAACGGGAGGTTAGAGCATCTCCCCGATATATAAAGTGATCTCTTACATAAAATGGTAAGTAGACCCTTCTGAATTTATTCCATTCCTGATTAAACCAGAACGGACCCTACTCGTGAGCTTTAATCAGGAGCCCGATGCGGAAACTCAAGATCGGTATAATCGACTTTATAACAAAATCCCCCAACCACTGGATCTGGTCGCACGTAATGCACGCCAACTTCATGGGCATAATGCCCAGGTAATCGCCAAGTGGAGCGAAGACGCCGGGCACGAGGTGCAATATTTCATTTTTACGGGGCTCGAAGATCTGGCCAAGGACGCGCCTAGAGGCGTGGACATGGTCTTCATCAACGCATTCACCCAATCCGCCATTCAGGCCTACGCGCTCAGCGCCAAATACAGGGGTGAAGGCGTCGTCACAGCCCTTGGCGGCCCGCACGCCCGGTGCTATCCGGAAGACGCCGTCAAGTATTTCGACTACGTGATGGGGATCACGGACGAGGAGCTCTGCCGGGATGTGCTCGAAGACTGCAGGCCGCACAGGCCGGTCGGCGTGAGCCTGTCCGCAAAGAGCTCGCCGAAATACCTCCCGGGTGTCAGGGAGCGCTGGAAATATATCTCGAAGGCGCACGAGAAAACCACTTTCCTCATCAAGGTCGTTCCCATGATAGGCAGCCTCGGCTGCCCTTACACGTGCAGCTTCTGCATAGACGCGAACGAGCCATATCAGCCGCTCGACTTTGAGCTGATCAAAGACGACCTCAGATTCGTCCTTACGAAGATAAAACGGCCGCTCGTCAGCTGGTACGACCCCAACTTCGGGGTCCGTTTCGAAGATTACATGAACGTTATCGAAGAAGCGGTCCCGATAGACAGCATCGACTTCATCGCGGAGAGCAGCCTCTCCCTCCTTTCCGAGCCGCACCTGAAACGCCTCAAGCAAAACGGCTTCCAGGCCGTGCTCCCGGGCATCGAATCCTGGTTCGACATGGGGAACAAATCGAAGACCGGCGCCAAGCAGGGGATAGAGAAGGTAAAAACCGTCTCGGAGCACGTAAACCAGATACTGAGCTACATACCATACGTGCAGACAAACTTCGTAGTCGGATTAGACAGTGATAAAGGGGCCGAGTCCTTCGAGCTTACGAAAAGATTCGTCGATCTCGCGCCCGCGGCATTCCCGGCCTATCCGCTTATCACGGCGTTCGGCAGGGCCGCGCCCCTCAATCTCGAATACCAGAGCGAGGAAAGGGTTCTTGCGTTCCCGTTCCACTTCCTGAACAACAGCCACGCCTCGAACGTGAGCCGAAGAACTATTCGTGGCCCGAATTCTACGACCTCCTCATCGGGCTCGCGGAATACTCGTACTCGTGGCGCTCGATATATAACCGCTTCACGAATACGAGGACCCGTATCCCGAGGTGGATGAACTTCATGCGCGCTGTTTCCACGGAGGGATTCGGGGAGGCTCCGGTATTACCGACAGATAAGGAAGTTACTAGATAAGGACGTGAAGTTCAGGGCATTTTTCGAGGGTGAGACGAAAGAGATACCGCAGTTCTATATAGACATGATTAGAAAAGACCTCGGCCCCCTCTGGGAATACCTGCCCGAAGGCGCTATCTACCACGACCCTTACGCCTACCTCAAGTCCGAGATGGCAAAGAGGGAAAAGAAAGTCCAGACCGCGTGAGTTAAACCTGCACCCAGCGACGCGAAGCATAGCGGGGCAAACTCGTCTTTTATCATTTCCGTCATCCTGAACCATGTCCTGAACTCGTTCAGGATTGATTCAGGAACTGCGATCCGGGATCTATTCAGGCTCTCATCTTTCAACCCGTTCGTCCTGCTTGTCCGGCGTAGCCTTAGGCGGAGTCGAAAGTTTATCAAAGGACGCAGTTTTAATCCCCTCTCCCTTGAGGGGAGAGGGCCAGGGTGAGGGTGTACCTTAAAAAATCGGTCACCCTGAACTAGTTTCAGGGTCTCGTCTTTGTCTTTCCCTGTCATTGCGAGCGGAGCGGAGCAATCTCGTCCTTGCTTTCAATTCCCTCCTTAGAAAAAGAACGAATGCGAGCAAGTGAGCATTTGGACGCCATGACAACAAAGGCGCCGAAGTAAATAAACTTCTGGCTTAATGTCGCTGAAGTCAAAATATGCTAGGGAGGATTTAATATTTGTCATTCCCGAAACGATTGAAGCGTATGAATCAGTCGCTGTCGTCTGATTGCAATTATTAAAGCTTATCCATGCACACGCCGAATTATTCCCGCGAGCGCGGCAATCTCGTCTTTCATTTTATTTCCCTCCCCCTAGAGGGGGGAGGGTTAAGGGTGGGGGTGTCACATTTCATTTATAATTTCAGTAAAACCCGTTCATCCTGAGCCTCTCGAAGGATGTCAGTCCTGAACAACGATTTCGAGAATGAGCTTCATTCCCCTTCCTCGTCTCATCCACCGGCATATAATCA
>CAVWAZ010000014.1:0-15204 GCA_963752995.1 uncultured delta proteobacterium | reverse complement strand
GCCCCGAAATAGTTTTAAATCGTTCCCATAGTCAGAATGTTGGAGATACGAATCCTCCCCCCGCTGCTAATTTTACCTCCGATTAAATTTTGGTTATCATTACCCCCGGAATAAACCCATGACTAATGCGCCGAGTATAGAAGAGCTTGCGGAAGCTTTGCGCGCAGCAGGCGCCGCGCATCACGAATACGAGCAGACAGTTTTAAAAGGCGTGCGCCACGAGGAGTGGGCCACGTTCTATGCTCCATACGTTCTCGGAAGGCTTGGGGATTTCGCTCCGCCGAGTGTTCTTACGAAATGGCTCACGGAAGCGCCTCTCACCCAAAATTGGGCGGAATCGGCAGCGGCTCATATACTTTCTGAAATCGGCCGCGGCCGTTAGGCCTGTGGCTCGAACCCTGCCCGCTGCAAATTTCCCACGTTATTCCCGACACTAATCATCCTCCACCTTCAAATCGATTGACACGGAAGCGTGCTTTATATTAGAATGATTCTTAACTAGAAGGGCAAACCATTTGAAAGAATGGGACGCAAAGTCACAGGCCTAAGGACATTCCGTTTACGGCGGCTGGATTGCTATGGTGAATCTGATTAAGTCGAACGTCTGCACGCGCCTTCCTGGATTTACTCTCTTTGCTTCCCGTCTCCGCAATAGGTCCGTCCTTCAGGAAATCCGCAGAGGAGGCAGGCTATGGCACGTAAGAGAAGTATTCCTAAGATGTCGGCAAAGGGGATCGGCGGGGCGGGGCTCGATTTCGGTGCCCTGAAATACAGTGCCGCGATCGGAGAGAAGAAGAACTACAACTTCCAGCCCGAGGTGACGGAGTATGAGCTCTGGCCGTTTTCTACTATTGAATGGGTAGCGGCGGAGGGGAAATACAGGGCGCGGGCGATGGTTCAGCATAGTACCACTCACGACTTGGTCGCGTTTAATTCCTGGCATCAGGATTACGGCGACGCGGAGCGTCCCATCGATCTTTTAAGGCACAGCCTTCAGGGAACCGCCGAGAGGCCGATATACAATATTTTCGGCGAGACGATCGAAGTCCACACCGCTGACATAGGCGGCGGGGTCAGTGGTGAACGTCACCGAAGTGCTCGCGCTCATCTGGTCGATGACCGAAAGCTGAAGAGCACGCGTCCGGATCAAATATGCGCGTCTTATCAGGTGTTGTGTAATATCAGCCGGGCACTCACACGGAATTCCTACAGGCGGCCGGTGATATGCCGTGCTAGTTTCAGTTGCCCATCGCGCCTGCCAGCGACGACTTGCAGTCGGGCGTGAGCTTGGCTTCGTTCGACTGGAGGCACTGCATGACCTCCGCCTTCTTGTCCCCTGCGCTCGCGCAGAGCGACGTGATGTCGTCCTCGCATGCCTGGTTTACCTGTTCTACCTGCCTAGCAATCTTAATCAGGTGGATCTTGCAGCCCCTCGAGAGCTGGCTCGCGTTTGCCTTGAGACACCCGGAAAGCTTACCGCCCCCCGGCTTGATGCCCGGGCATAGCGTCTGTATGTCCGCAGCACAGGGCCCGGCGTCCTGAGTGAATGCGCCTATACTCCAGGAAAATATTAAGCCTAGCGTGATTATGGCTACGATTATCGATGTTACGAGGGGTGTATTGCTTCTCATGACTGCCTCCTTGGATTTGGTTCCTAATTATAAGCCTATTTATGGCCGGTTTATAAGGTCCTGAAAATACTGCCGGGTTATGCAATTCAGACGGACGTGCCGAAGAGCGCGCCCACTCACGCCGTCAACCCCATTGCAAGAGCGTCCCGGAACAATATCGTAGAATTAGTCGGGGAACGCGACTCCTGGCTTGGCTCCCAGCTTCTTCACTAACATGGCCATAGGGCAAAATCCGGTGAAAGAGGCCTGAAACATATTCAGGCCGACGAAGGCCGTGAACAAAAACCAAGCCGGATGGACGAAGTATCCGAGCGCCAGGCTCGCGAGAACGAATATCCCGGCGACGCGGAAAACGAGGCGGTCGACGTTGGACGATTTCATGATTTTTCCTCCTTTCGATGAGCGGTGTATGCAGAATTATTCATTTCACCTGTTGTAACAGAGAATATAATATCCTGCACTGGGCATTATATAAATATCCGAGGCTTCCCTCTCGTTAAATGGTCAGCTCGTCAGGTCCTGAAAATACTGCCGGGTTATGTGAATTCAGACGGACGTGCCGAAGAGCGCGCCTACGCCCGCCGTCAGACCCATTGCGAGAGCGCCCCAGAACGTTACGCGGACAGCGCCTTTCAGTATGGAGGCTCCGCCCGTGTGCGCCGCTAATGCGCCCAGTAGTGCCAGGAACAGGAGAGATGTTGCTGAAACGACGGGGACCGTGACTGAAAGCGGAGCGGCGAGCACCGCGAGTAGGGGGAGGGCCGCGCCCGCCGCGAACGTGAGCGCCGACGTAAGCGCCGCCTGTATAGGACGCGCGCTCGCGGCTTCCGTTATGCCGAGCTCGTCACGGGCGTGCGCCTTGAGCGGGTCTTTCTCCATGAGCTTGAGCGCGACCTGCCTCGCGAGCCCGGGATCGAGTCCCCGTGAGATGTATATAGACGTGAGCTCGTCGCGCTCGCTCTCTATGTCCGTCGCGAGCTCCGCGCGTTCACGCCCGAGGTCGGCCTGTTCGGTGTCCGCCTGCGAGCTCACGGACACGTACTCGCCGGCCGCCATGGAGAGAGCCCCTGCCACGAGGCCCGCGACGCCCGCGATGAGTACGCTATTGTGCGTGGCGTTCGATGCTGCGACACCTACGACGAGGCTCGCCGTGGATACGATTCCGTCGTTGGCCCCGAGCACCGCGGCCCGGAGCCACCCTATGCGCTCTGTCTTGTGCCTTTCCCTGTGGCTTATGACCATAACGGCTCCTCTGCTTTATTTAATTCTAGGATTATAGGGATCGAAATTATCTTTGGCAATCCGGGACGAGAATTAAGGGATGGATTTTTTAGATACGATATATATTCGGAAAACATAGCCGGGAAAGGTTTAACGGGGGTAGCGCTCCCTGCCGTAAAATGATAAATAGCGTATGAATTAGTGAAATATGTTATATTTTCAATATAACGGGGAGACTCGTTAATCCGATGCGGGGGAGGCTGGAGATGAGAAAGTATCTATTAGCTATTCCGTTTATCTTTTTAATGCTCGGCTGTAATGATAGTAACGACGCTAAGAATTTCTGCTACATCCTTACATCGTCAGACCCGTGCTTCGACGCGAATGAAGGAGGGAGCACGGAGATAGTAACCGATCAGACGGTGGAAGAGGTAATTGGGGAAGAGGAGGGGATGCCGGGGTTCGACGGAGTGCTGGACATTGATGATATTTTAAACGAAGTCGCTATCTTTGGGCTTGATGATCCGGAATGTCCTTACGAGCAGAGCGGATTGGTAATTAAAACAACTGGGGATTGGAACAGGTTCAGGCAGAGCTGTTTATTCAGTTTCTTCGAGCTTCCGAACGTGGATTTTTCCAACAGCATGGTTCTTGTTTCTACACAGAATTTCGGGGAGTTCGGCACTACGGTAGAGGCAGTTCTGGAGTTTGATGCCGAGCTTGTTGTGGTTATTAAAGACGACGTTAGCGATTTTGATTCCCCGGCTCCGGGGTATCCGTTCGATATAGTTTCGATTCCGAGACACGATTTACCAGTCGATTTTATAAGGGTGGAAGTGTTTTTTAGTCCGATTCAGTAACTGGATTAAACGAGTCTTCAAACGCCTGTTTTCTGTTCTGCTCAGAGAAGTTGCGTCAATGCAGGAATAAATTTTAGCCAAACACCTGCTCTAATGTTTATCTTCCGCTGCGGATGCGCGTTGATCGCTGGATTGATTGGGGTCGTATGCCGGTTCTTCCTGAATGATGACGAGACTATGGGCCTTGTCCACATCGGAGTGGTCGTAATAAAAGTAGTCGAGTAATCTGATGTCTATGTCCTCCCTCACGTAAATCACCTCCCCTGCCTGTATATATGTACTTACATTTTAACACTTACGGAATGAGAAAGTAAGAGGTTTTTTATTGTTAATTTGCGTACGAGTCACCGGACCACTCATAAAAAAAGTTCTCGGGCGTCCGGGAAAAATCGATTAAACTGTCCTTTATTCGTGCGCTCATTCGTCGTATGAATGAAAAGACCTCGAATCATAGGAGAAATGATATGATTATAAGAGCCTGATCGTCGTGGCCGACCTCATTTTGCTTTTTTTGGTTGTTGTTGCTATTCAGCTGTCGGACTTTAGTAGTATTTCTAATCTTTCAAACTGTTATGGGCTAAGTCTCTACGTAAGATAAAACAGCTATCGGAAGGGTGAAATGAGTGAATTTTATTACGGGTACGGAATCTAACTCGCCCTGAAAACAATCTAAAATAAGAGGATAAAAACATGAAGCTGCTCACTGAAACAAATACGACATCTACTTAACATCTCCTTACTGCTGCTGCGGTTGACAGTCGGCATAATCTTATTCCTTGCCGGCGCCGGGAAGGTCCTGGGATGGTTCGGCGGCATGGGGATCGATGCTACCATAGATATTTTCGTCTCGCAGATGGGGATTCACCCGATCCTCGCTTACCTTAGCTGTTACACGGAGTTCATCGGCGGATTTCTGCTGATCATCGGCCTGCTCACCCGCCCGGCGGCTTTCGCGATCACTATCAACATGCTCGTGGCGGCGGTCGTCACGCTCCCGAACGGCTTCCTGAAAGGGGCCTCATACCCGTTCAGCATGATGGTGAGCTCGCTCGTTATCCTCCTGGCAGGGCCTTTGGCGTACAGCGTGGACGCATGGCTCCTGAGCGGAGGTATGAAGGGAACAGGCTTTAAACGCGGTTAACGGTTACACAATGAGAAAAGTAATCGTATCGAATCTGATATCGCTCGACGGCTTCATTTCGGGGCCAAATGGCGAGATAGATTGGTTTAAATGGGATAAAGAGGTTGAAGATTATGGAAAAGTCCAGCTCGGTTCGATGGACACTATTTTATTCGGACGAGTAACTTATGAGCTCATGGCGAGTTACTGGCCGACCGCGACCGCGGCTACGAACGATCAGATGATCATCGATGCGATGAATAATTTACCCAAGATCGTTTTTTCAAGAACGCTCGATAGAGTCGAGTGGAAAAATTCCAGGCTGGTTAAAGAAAATATTGCGGAAGAAATCTCGCAGTTGAAACGGCAGCCCGGTAAGGACATGGTGATATACGGCAGCGGCAGCATTGTTTCGGCTCTTGCGCAGGCAGGCTTGATAGATGAATACCGGATCTTTGTCAATCCCGTTGTCCTGGGCAGCGGGAAGCCTTTATTCAAAGACATTCAAAGCAGGCTCACTCTGAAACATATAAACACAAAGACCTTCGGCAACGGTCTCGTCCTGCTTTGCTATCGGCCCGAAGAAAAAAAATAACCGGCAGTGACGGGATGTTTATGAAATTTATATCGTTGGAGATTCGATGAGAAAGACGTACCATGGAAGCTGCCACTGCGGCGCAGTCCGATTCGAATGCGAGATCGACCTCGCACGGGGCACCAGCAGGTGCAACTGCTCTATGTGCGCCAAGACTAGATACTGGAAAGCCCTTGTCAAATCGGACGCGTTCAGGCTGCTCGAGGGAGAGGAAGCTCTCACGGACTACCGGTTCGGGAGCAGCACCATACACCACCTTTTCTGCGGGAGATGCGGAGTCAAGCCGTTCGGACGGGCCATTCTGGACGTGACCTTCGGCGGCGAGACGTTGTCCGGTGAATACTACGCGGTCAACGTCGCATGCCTCGACGACGCCACTGCAGGCGAGCTCGCGGAAGCGCCGGTCCGATATGAAGACGGGAGGAACGATAACTGGGAGTCTCGGCCTGCCGAAACCCGGCACTTATGAGGCAAGAGCCGCGCGTCCTGGCGTTTCCAGTATAACAAATAAAACATCTGGGAGAAAAACTATGTCTAAGTTAAACGATGCAATGCGGGAGTTCCTGAACGGGCGCCACTATGCCACTCTTGCAACGTACAATGATGACGGCACTATCCACCTCACACCGGTGTGGTATCTCTTTGAGGACGGGCGTTTTTATGTAGAGACGTCTCCCTCCGCGCGGAAGGCCAGGAACGTTGCCGCCCGCCCGCAGGCTTCGGTCGTGGTCGACACCCGGAGGAGGCAGGGGGACGAGTTGTGGGTGAGTGCGTCGGGGACCGCAGAGATAATCCAGGGAGAGCGTTTCAACGAGATTGCCGAAAAAATTCTTAAGCGCTATATAACAAAGACCGGGCTCGAAGACCCGAGGGTAGGGCCGGGGTTTTCAGCGGGGGGCGGGGTAGTTATTTGTCTCACGCCGCATTCCTGGGGGTCGTGGGATTTCAAGAGCCTCGACGATCAATATTTCGGCGGTATCCTGAGACAGACGCCCGAGAAGTGGTTTCATACAATCGATTAACGCCGAAACTTTTCTCCATTTGACCGGACAGATAAAAAATCGCAAAAGTGTCCTGAAATCGTCCGCTCGTTCGTCGTATATATGTAAATAAACAAAAAGGAGAAAAATCATGAGCACAAACGGAACTAATGACGAAGCCCGTATACGTGAGCTGATAGACAATTGGGCAGAGAAATTCCGCGCAAAAGACCTCGACGGGATCATGTCCATCTATGCGCCGGACATAGTGTCGTTCGACGCCATAGCCCGGCTGCAGTTCAAGGGAGTGGATGAGTACAGAAAGCACTGGGAAGCGTGTCTCTCTTTCTGTCAGGGCCCGATAACATTTGAGATCCATGACCTGAATATAACGGCGGGCGACGGTGTGGCGTTCAGCCATTGTCTAAACTGGTGCGGCGGAACGGGAGAAGACGGCAAGGAAGAAAACAGCTGGATGCGCGCAACTGTCTGTTGGCGCAAGATAAACGGAAAATGGAAGGTCGTGCATGAACATTACTCGGCGCCATTCGATATGGAGAGCGGCAAGGCGCTGCTTAATCTCAAGCCGTAACGACCCGGGGCTGTCCCGACTCCGTAACTGCCGGGACAAATAATTGAATACGGCAGCATAAGTTAAGGAAAGGAGCGTGCTATGTTCAAAAAAACTAAAGCATTCAGCAGCTTTTCGGTAAACGACATCAGGAAAGCCAAAGAATTCTACAGCAAAACACTCGGACTCGAGGTTTCCGAGATGAGCGGCGAAATGAGCGGATTGTTAAATCTGCACATCGCGGGCGGAACCGATATATTGATATATCCAAAACCCAATCATACTCCCGCAACTTTTACGATACTCAATTTCCCCGTGGACAATGTTGAAGATGCGGTGGAGCAACTGACCAAGCGCGGCGTGCGGTTTGAGATTTATGACATGGACGAGATCAAGACGGACGAAAAAGGTATCTTCCGCGGCGAGGGGCCCAGGATAGCGTGGTTTAAAGACCCTGCCGGTAATATATTGTCAGTACTGGAAGAAAAATAATTTCATTGTAAGGAGAATCACATGAGCACAAAGAAGGCTAATCAGGAAACGGAGATACGGAAGCTGATCGACGATTGGAGAGAGGCGATGCGGAGAAGAGACATCGACGCTATAATGTCGTTCTACGCCCCTGAAATCAGGCTGTTCGACATCATGCCGCCCCTCGAATACAAGGGACGGGATGAGTACAGGAAAATCTGGGAGATGTGTTTACCTGCGTTCGAGGGCCCTATTGAGTGCGAGGTCCGCGACCTCAGCATCACAGCGGGTGACGGTATGGCGTTCAGCCACGGACTCTACCGCTTCACCGGAAAGATGACCGACGGGAAGGAGATGGACATGTGGGCGCGGGGGACGGTCTGCTACAGGAAGTTAGATAGTAAATGGGTGATCACGCACGACCATCACTCGGTGCCTATAGACATGCAGACGAACCAGGCGCTCTTTAACCTTAAACCGTAGCGTTGAATTCTCCACACCGGGGGGAGCGCCGGCCGCGGTGCAAGACGACCGGCTCATTGAAGTTTATGTGGTTCCGGGGAGCGGGACTGCGTATAATTATTAGGGAATGTCCGGGGGCTGATTATATAAATATTTCAAGTGTTGTCCCGAAAGCCCTCGTTCGTTCGTCGTATAGATGTAAGTAAATACATTCATTAAGGAGAACGATTATGGCTACTCAGCCGATCTCAGAATATATGTTGATATTCCGCGGCACGCATTGGTTCAAAGGTCTTTCACCGGAGGAGATTCAGCAGATCGTGGACCAGATGCATGCCTGGCTCGACAGACTCACAGCGGAGGGGAAGGCCAAAACGGGACAGCCGCTTATGTTCGAGGGCAAGATCGTTTCGCAGAAAAACGGCAGGGTCGTGTCGGATGGTCCCTTTGCGGAATCAAAGGAAGCGATCGCCGGCTATTTTCTGCTTAACGTGAATAGTCTCGACGAAGCGGTTCATATCGCCAGGGACTACCCGGGTTTGAATTACGGCGCTACTGTCGAGGTCAGACCGGTTGCCCCCGAGTGCGCGGCGTCGCTCGCTCTCCGCGACAAAGATGAGGAAGAAGGGGCGTCTCGAGCGGGCGCATCGCATTTCAATTGAGAGGTGTAAGTATCGGATGACTGACTCCGACATCTCCCGGGGAACCGAGCCCGGGGAGATAACCAGTGTCGTGGAGCATTGTTTCCGCCATGAAGCGGGTAAGATGGTCTCTACCCTGACGAGGATATTCGGAGCCAGGCACCTGAACCTTGCCGAGGACGTGGTTCAGGAGGCGCTCGCCAGGGCGTTACAGACCTGGCCCTATTACGGCGTCCCCAGGAACCCCGCCGCCTGGATCACGCAGGTTTCGAAAAACCTGGCGCTCGACCTGATAAGGCGCGACAAGGTCTTCCGGAATAAGGAAATCGATATCGCCTATTTTATGGAGAGCGCCCCTGTATTTTCCGGAGGAGAGGATACGGTGTCTTTCAAGGACGAGATCAGGGACGACCGTTTGTGGATGATGTTCATGTGCTGCCATCCGCTGGTCCCGCAGGAAGCACAGGTAGCGCTTGCGCTCAGGACCCTCTGCGGGTTCAGCGCCGGAGAAATCGCAAAGGCGTTCCTCACATCCGAAGCGGCAATTGCCAAGAGGCTCACGCGCGCAAAACGAAAGATCCGCGAGGCCTCGATCCCCTTCGATCTCCCGACGGGCGATGAGTTGAGAGCGCGTCTCGACGGCGTGCTGCAGACCCTGTACCTGCTGTTCAACGAGGGCTACAAGGCTTCCGAAGGCGATAACCTCATAAGGAAAGAGCTCTGCCATGAAGCGGTCCGCCTGTGCGCGCTTTTGGCCGGGCACCCCGTCGGCAACCGGCCCCGCGTCCATGCGCTCCTGGCGCTCATGCTTCTCAATGGAGCGCGGCTTCAGGCTCGGTTGGACACGGACGGAAACATTCTCCGGCTTAAAGATCAGGACAGGTCGCGATGGGACCAGGCGATGATAGCCAGGGGTTTATTTCACCTGATGCAATCTACTGAAGGCGATGAGCTGAGCGTTTATCATCTTCAGGCGAGTATCGCCGCCTGCCACTGCGCGGCTAGGGACTATGAATCGACCGATTGGCGGCGGATCCTGCACTACTATGACCTGCTGGTAGGTATGGACGATTCCCCGGTCGTCGCTCTCAACCGTTCCGTGGCCGTCGCTTATGTTCACGGCCCGAGAGCGGGAATCGAAGCGGTCGAAGCCATCCGGAACCTGGATCAGCTTGATTCTTATTACCTTCTGTATGCGGTCCTCGGCGAGTTCGAGGAGCGGCTCAAGAACAGGAAGGCCGCAGTAGAATATTTCCGCAAATCGCTCGAGCTTGCCACGATCAAGTCCGAGCGCAAGTTCTTCATGAAAAAGATCAGGGCGCTCGAGAGCGGCCGGAGCGGCGCTTAACGCTCCTGCCGTAATGCGAGCCTTCCTTGAGGCAGCGGCAACGGGTCGCGTATTTAAATTCCCTTTCCGTTAACAAGTTGGTTATCCCCGTACCTGATCTGTATAATGTAAAATAAATCCATCATCTTCAGCCGTACCATCGGGGGATACCATGAATTCAAATACCTGGCCCGCACAGACAAAAAAACTTCGCGATATGATTGGAATAGAGCACCCGATCATACAGGCTCCAATGGCGGGCGGGCCGACGACTCCCGAATTAGTCGCCGCTGTGTCGAACGCGGGAGGCCTGGGCTCTTACCCCGGCGGGTACCTTCCGCCCGGTGAGATAGATTCAGCGATACGGCAAATTCGCGCGCTGACCGATAAGCCGTTTGCCGTGAACCTGTTTATCCCCGAGAAAACCCCGCGCAGGAAAACCCCGGCCAGGGTGATGAAAAAGCTCGGCGAGATCGCGGGCGAGGTCGGAGCGGAGCTTCCCGGAGAGATTGCGGCGGAGGGCTTCTCGTTCGAGGAACAGCTCGGAGTCATCCTCGATAACAACGTCCCCGTTTTCAGTTTCACGTTCGGAATCCCGAAGCGTAAGCATATGAAGGAGATGCGTAGAAGAAAAGTCGCGGTCATCGGCACGGCTACCTGCGCCGCCGAGGGGGTGATGCTCGAAGAGGCGGGTTGCGGCGCCATTGTCACACAGGGGAGCGAGGCGGGAGGGCACAGGGGTTCTTTCGCCCGTGCCGGGGAATTGCCTCTCATAGGGAGTATGTCGCTCACGCCGCAGCTTGTGGATAACGTCGGCGTGCCGGTCATATGCTCGGGAGGAATAATGGACGGCCGGGGGATAGCGGCCGCGCTCGCTCTCGGGGCGTCCGCTGTGCAGATGGGTACGGCGTTCCTTGCCTGCACGGAAGCGGCTGTGCCCGCGCCGTGGCTGGAAGCGCTCAGAAATTCGCTCGACTCCAGCACGGTACTGACGAGGGTATACACGGGGAAGTACGCGCGGGGTATACGGAACCGTTTTTACGACGAGATGTCGGGGTTGGAAGGCAAGGTCCCGGCGTATCCGGTTCAGAACTACCTCACGAGGCCTATCAGGAACGCATCGAGGGCGAAGGGCGACCCGGAGTTCATGTCCCTCTGGGCCGGGCAGGGGTCGGCGATGTCCAGGAGATGCACGGCGGCGGAGCTGGTGCGTATGCTCGTCTCGGAGTACGGCGAAGCGATTGAGCGGTTGAATAAATAAGTGACTGATTCAATTATTGTTCTCGAAAGTTTACTGTAACTTACGTGGAACCGTCTTAGCCGACCACAGACTAAACAATGTATAATAAATATACATTAATATTATCTATGGCCATTTCGGCGGTTATAATATAGCCATCCAAATCGGTGTCATCGGCAATTGTTCCTGTAATCGTTGGATAATTTAATTTGGCACGCGTCTTGCCATTATAGCACCCTTAACATCGATTAAGGAGGAAAAGGCAATGAAGATAAGGTCATTATTATTAACTGCTGCGATTCTGCTGGGGCTTGCGGGATTGGTACAAACCTCGCACGCCGGGGATTCGAAAGTCACCATACGCGCGGGTCATTTCCCGAACGTCACCCATGCCCAGGGGGTTATAGGGCAGGCGAGGGGGGATTTCGAGAAGGCACTCGGGGACAAGGCCGATATAGACTGGAAGCTCTTTAATTCCGGGACTTCCGCCATAGAAGCCCTCTTCGCAGGGGAGCTGGATATAACGTACATAGGGCCGAACCCCGCCGTCAACGGGTACATAAAATCGGACGGGGAGGCACTCCGTATAGTATCGGGCGCCGCAAGCGGGGGCGCAGCCCTGGTTGTAAGGAAGGACGCCGGTATTGCGTCGGCCAAGGACTTTAACGGGAAAGAAGCTCGCGACGCCGAGCATAGGTAACACTCAGGATGTGGCTTTGAGGAGCTGGCTCGGCGAAAACGGATACAAGCTCAAGGAAAAAGGCGGCACCGTAGAGGTGATACCTCTCGAAAATCCGGACCAGCTCACCCTGTTCATTAAAAAGGAGATAGACGGCGCGTGGACTGTAGAGCCCTGGGTGTCGAGGCTCATATTCGACGGCGGCGGAGAGCTGTTCCTCGACGAGAAGGAGCTCTGGCCGAACGGTCAGTACGTGACCACTCATATCATAGTCAACACGAAGTTCCTGAACGAGCACCCCGAGCTTGTAAAGACGTGGCTCGAAACGAACCTTCAGATAACCGACTGGATAAATAAGAACCCTGATGAGGCGAAACAGGTGCTGAACCAGGAGATTAAGAGAGAGACAGGGAAGGCGATACCCGGGAATATTCTCGACGCCGCTGTCAAGAGAATTGAATTTACATACGACCCGATCGCGAGCTCTCTTTACTCCTCTGCGGAGGACGCTTACAAGCTCGGGTTTCTCGGAAAGAAAGAGCCCGACCTCTCGAACATTTACGACCTTTCCATATTGAATGGAATCCTCAAGGCCAAAGGCCTTAAAGAGATCAAAGTCGACAGCGGTCAGACAGCGGTAAAATAAACGTCTCATAAAAGGAAATCAGATGCATTTGGAAACGGTGAAGAGATTAGAAGTGCTCAAGCCCGACAGGGTGGTGGATCTAAGGGACGCGATTTGCCCTCATCCGTTGAACGTGATAAGGGACACCATCAGGGCGCTCGACGACGATGCGGTGCTGCTCGCGATATCTGACCACGAGGCAACGGCGCTCGAGAACGCGCCCAGGTTCTGCGAGAGGAGGGGATATCCCTACCGGGTCATCGAGCAGGAAGGCTTGTGGAACATATTCATTCAGAAGATAGAGAAGAAAGAGGCGAGGCTCAGGGTGGAAAACGTTTCCAAAGTGTTCAGCGCGAGAGACGGTAAAGTGTCCGCGCTGAGCGATATAAATCTCACTATACGCGACGGGGAGTTCGTCTCGATAGTGGGGTCTTCCGGATGCGGGAAATCGACGCTCCTTAACCTCATCGCGGGGCTCGATAAGCCGACGAGCGGACGGATACTCGCCAATGGGAAGCGGGTGGAAGGCCCCGGCGCGGACAGGGTCGTCGTGTTCCAGGAAGGCGCTCTCTTCCCGTGGCTCACGGTGGTCGAGAACGTCGAATTCGGGCTCAAGCTCAGAAGGGTTGCCCATAAGATAAGAAGAGAGCTCGCGTACGATTACCTGAAGCTCGTCGGACTCGACGACAAGTTCCATAACTCTTATATCCACCAGCTATCGGGGGGAATGAAACAGCGCGTCGCACTCGCGAGGGCGCTCGTCATGGAGCCCTCGATACTGCTGATGGACGAGCCTTTCGCCGCCCTCGACATACAGACGAGGGAGTCGCTTCAAGAGGAGCTCCAGAGGATATGGGTGGAGTCGCATAAGACGATTATTTTTGTTACGCATAACGTAGAAGAGGCGGTAATCCTCGGGGACAGGGTGCTCGTATTCACGAAGAACCCGGGGAGGATCAAATCCGAGCACGATATAGAGATCGAGAGGCCGAGGAAGCCCGGAAACCCCGAGGTGTTCCTCAATACGAAGTGGATCACGGATGAGATAAGGGAAGACGGCGAGGACGCCGAAGCGGGAATCCGGGAGGCGGCCGGCTGATGAAACGCAAGATAATTTTATTAACCGTATTTTATCTCCTCATTATAGCGATATGGGAAGGGGTCGCCGCGCTCAAACTCTGGCCTTCGTACCTGTTCCCGTCTCCGCTCGGCGTCTTGAGCTCGCTCGTCGCGGGGTTTCAGGACAACAGCTTCACAATCGGCATTCTGGTCAGTATGAAGAGGGTGCTTATCGGCTACGGGCTGTCTGTCGTGGGCGGGCTTCTGATAGGGCTCGCGATCGGCAGGGTGAAGGTGCTCGACGAGACCGTCGGTACCATAGTGCTCGGGTTCCAGGCGCTCCCGAGCATTTGCTGGCTTCCTATAGCGCTCCTCTGGTTCGGGCTGAGCGAAAGCGCGATAGTGCTCGTCGTGGTGCTCGGGTCGCTCTTCGCCGTGACGATAGGCGTCGATTCGGGCGTGAAGAACGTGCCCCCGATTTACCTCCGGGCCGCGAGGACTATGGGCGCGGGCGGATTCGATCTCTACACCAAAGTCATCATCCCGGCCGCGATGCCGTCCATCATTAGCGGGCTCAAGCAGGGCTGGTCTTTCGCGTGGCGGGCGCTCATGGCGGGCGAGCTGTTATATGTGAGCATCGGGCTCGGACACCTCCTCACGATGGGGAGGGAGTTGAACGACATAAGCCAGATCATAGCTGTAATGATAATCATAATAGTCATCGGCATAACGGTCGACAGGTTCGTCTTTACGAAGCTCGAAAACCGCGTAAGGGAAAGGTGGGGGCTCCTGAATGCCTGATCATATAAATTTCAAAAATCTTGTAGTCCTTAAGCACCGCACCAAGCTGAGGGGCACGTACTACTGTTGTCCTGAATCCAATTAGCTTCTGAGACAGTCGAGGGTCCCGTGGTCTGACGCTTCTATACGGGCGCACGGGAGAATTGCGGGAAATTTCCGCGAATTTGAAAAAGTTGATTTTTCACAAACACAACTTTTACGGGGGATTTCTACGCAAAAAAGCAAAAGGAAATTTACAGGAGAAGAAAATGAGATCGGAAGAAACTATCAGGATAGCAAATCGGGAATGGGACAACATCAGGAAATCCCTTATCGAAATCGCGGACGTCGGCGAGCTCGATTTGAGCGCGATACCGGGCACGGGCTTCGCGAAAAAATACAGCGGGCTCTATTTCGTAAACAGCCTTAACCGGCTCGACGAGGGATTTTCGGAGAACGGGTATTTCACGCCGGAGGCGGCATACGTATACGTGAACCTGGCGCACATTGCGGGGAAAAAATTAGGGCTGGATGACAATTTCGCCGAGAGCTTCGGGAGCGGGTACAGCTGGGTGCGGACCGGTTTCTTCGACCTCTATTACGTCGGGGATCACCGGAGCGTCATAAAGCAGCTCCTCTTCTTTCAAACCTTTTACCCGGTCGAAGGGGACTTCAACTGGAGCTTCGAATCGTCCGAAGTAAGGGAAAGGCTCAACCGGGTATTCAATAATTTCATATTGTGGCAGAACAACCCCGCGGCCTACGTCAAAGGGCTGAGAGTCTTCAGGGAGAAACTGGAGCCGCTCAGGCGCGGGCTCTCCCAAGCGCTCGGGGTGTCTATAAACGACAGGTCGAGGAACGTAAGCAGCGTCAGATATTCGAGGTACGGAAGGCCGGATTTAAAATCTGCCGGCGGGTCGATTATTAAGTAATCGGCTCACT
>CAVWAZ010000013.1:0-14362 GCA_963752995.1 uncultured delta proteobacterium | reverse complement strand
TAAACACATGAGTAATGTGCCGACAAAGGAAGGGCTTACGGAAGCCTTGCGCGCGGCAGGCGCCGCGCATCACGAGTATGAGCAGACTGTGCTCCGGGGCGTGCGCCACGAGGAGTGGGCCGTGTTTTACGCCCCTTACGTTCTCGGGAGGCTCGGGGACTTCGCTCCGCCGAGCGCTCTGACCAAATGGCTCACGGAAGCGCCTCTCACCCAAAATTGGGCGGAACTCAGCAGCCGCTCATATACTTTCTGAAATCGGCCGCGGCCGCTAGGTCTGTGGCTCGAACCCTCCTCCGCTGCAAATTTCTTACGCTATACCCGACACAAGTCATTCTTCTGCACCTTCAAATCGATTGACACGGAAGCGTGCTTTATATTAGAATGATTCTTAAACTAGAAGGGCAAACCATTTGAAAGAATGGGACGCAAAGTCACAGGCCTAAGAACATTCCGTTTACGGCGGCTGGATTGCTATAGTGAATCTGAGTAAGTCGAACGACTGCACGCACCTTCCTGGATTTACTCTCTTTGCTTCCCGTCTACGCAATAGGTCCGTCCTTCAGGAAAATGCGCAGAGGGAGCAGGCTATGGCACGTAAGAGAAGTATTCCTAAGATGTCGGCAAAAGGTCTCGGCGGGGTGAGGCTCGATTTTACTGCCCTGAAATACAGTGCCGCGATCGGAGAGAAGAAGAACTACAACTTCCAACCCGAGGTGACGGAGTATGACCTGTGGCCGTTTTCTACTATTGAATGGGTAGCGGCGGAGGGGAAATACAGGGCACGGGCGATGGTTCAGCATAGTACCACTCACGACTTGGTCGCGTTTAATTCCTGGCGCCAGGATTACGGCGACGCGGAGCGTCCCATCGATCTTTTAAGGCACAGCCTTCAGGGAACTGCCGAGAGGCCGATATACAATATTTTCGGCGAGACGATGAGATCACACCGCTGACATCGGCGGCGGGTCTGTTGTGAACGTTACCGAAGTGCTCGCGCTCATCTGGTCGATGACCGAAAGCTGAGGTATACGCGTCCGGATCAAATATGTGCGTCATATGCAGGCGTTGTGTAATATCAGCCGGGCACTAACACAGCATTTATACAGGCGGCCGGTGATATACCGTGCTTGTTTCAGTTACCCATCGCGCCGGCCAGCGACGACTTGCAGTCGGGCGTGAGCTTGGCTTCGTTCGACTGGAGGCACTGCATGACCTCTGCCTTCTTGTCCCCGGCGCTCGCGCAGAGCGACGTGATGTCGTCCTCGCATGCCTGGTTTACCTGTTCTACCTGCCTCGCAATCTTAATCAGGTGGATCTTGCAGCCTGCCTCGAGAGCTGGCTCGCGTTTGCCTTGAGACACCCGGAAAGCTTCACCCCCGGCTTGATGCCCGGGCATAGCGTCTGTATGTCCGCAGCACAGGGCCCGGCGTCCTGTGTAAATGCGCCTATACTCAGGAAAAAATTAGGCCTAGCGTGATTATGGCTATGACTATCGATGTTACGAGGGGTGTATTGCTTCTCATGATTGCCTCCTTGGGTTTGGTTCCTAATTATAAGCCTATTTATGGCCGGTTTATAAGGTTCCTGAAAATACTGCCCTGGATATGCAATTCAGACGGACGTGCCAAAGAGCGCGCCTACGCCCGCCGTTAAACCCATCACGGAGTGTTCCCGGAACAATACGTAAAATTGATCGGAGAACGCGACTCCGGGCTTGACTCCCATCTTCTTCAATACTTTGGCCATAGGACAAAACCCGGTGAAAGAGGCCTGAAACATATTCAGGCCGACGAAGGCTGTGAACAAAAACCAAGCCGGATGGACAAAGTATCCGAGTGCCAGGCTCGCGAGAACGAATATCCCGGCGACGCGGAAAACGAGGCGGTCGACGTTGGACGATTTCATGATTTCCTCCTTTTGATGAGCAGTGTATGCAGAATTATTCATTTCACCTGTTGTAACAGAGAATATATTATCCTGCACCGGGCATTATATAAATATCCGAGGCTTCCCTCTCGTTAAATGGTCAGCTCGTCAGGTTCTGAAAATACTGCCGGGTTATGCAATTCAGACGGACGTGCCGAAGAGCGCGCCTACGCCCGCAGTCAACCCCATTGCTAGAGCGCCCCAGAATGTTACGCGGACAGCGCCTTTCAGTATGGAGGCGCCGCCTATGTGCGCGGCTAATGCGCCCAGTAGTGCCAGGAACAGGAGAGAAGTGCCTGAAACGACGGGGACAGTGACGGACAGCGGAGCGGCGAGCACCGCGAGGAGGGGGAGGGCCGCGCCCGCCGCGAACGTGAGCGCCGACGTAAGCGCCGCCTGTATAGGACGCGCGCTCGCGGCCTCCGTTATGCCGAGCTCGTCACGGGCGTGCGCCTTGAGCGGGTCTTTCTCCATGAGCTTGAGCGCGACCTGCCTCGCGAGCCCCGGGTCGAGCCCCCGCCGGATGTATATGGACGTGAGCTCGTCGCGCTCGCTCTCTATATCCGTCGCGAGCTCCGTGCGTTCACGCCCGAGGTCGGCCTGTTCGGTGTCCGCCTGCGAGCTCACGGACACGTACTCGCCGGCCGCCATGGAGAGGGCCCCTGCCACGAGGCCCGCGACGCCCGCGATGAGTACGCTATTGTGCGTGGCGTTCGATGCTGCGACCCCCACGACGAGGCTCGCCGTGGATACGATTCCGTCGTTGGCCCCGTAGCACCGCGGCCCGGAGCCACCCTATGCGTTCTGTCTTGTGCCTTTCCCTGTGGCTTATGACCATAACGGCTCCTCTGCTTTATTTAATTCTAGGATTATAGGGATCGAAATTATCTTTGGCAATCCGGGACGAGAATTAAGGGATGGATTTTTTAGATACGATATATATTCAGAAAACATAGCCGGGAAAGGTTTAACGGGGGTAGCGCTCCCTGCCGCAAACTGATAAATAGCGTATGAATTAGTGAAATATGTTATATTTTTAACATAACGGGGGCAGACTCGTTAAACCCGATGCGGGGGGGCTGGAATTGAGAAAGTATCTATTAGCTATTCCGTTTATCTTTTTAATGCTCGGCTGTAATGACGGCGGCGGTGAAAACCGGAATTTCTGCTACATCCTTATATCGTCGGACCCGTGCTTCGACGCGAATGAAGGAGGGAGCACGGAGATAGTAACCGATCAGACGGTGGAAGAGGTAATTGAGGAAGAGGAGGGGATGCCGGGGTTCGAGGGTGAACTGGAAATTACGGATATTTTAACTACGGCAGGCTTCTTGGGAGTGAACCACCCTGATTGCCCCTGGGAACAGGGTGAATTGGTGATAAAAACGACCAGGGATTGGAACAGGTTCAGGCAGAGCTGTCTATTCAGCTTCTTCGAGCTTCCGAACGTGGATTTTTCCAACAACATGGTACTGGTCTCGACCCAAGACTTAGCGGATTTTGATACGATCATCATGGCCGTATTAGAATTCGACGCCGAACTTGTGGCTGTAATCGAGGATGAGGTCGCCGAGCTGCCATCACCTGCACCTGCATTCCGGTTCTCAATAGCTTCAATACCGAAGCGAGACCTGCCGGTCGATTTTGTGAGAGTTGAGAGAGATATACTTATAATGGAATAAACTGAATTATAGTTCTCGGTTTCCGCATTTTAGGCGATTATACCTGCGAATAGGATAAGAATTTTTCGTTCTCTCCGCTCTAATGTTTGTCGTCCGCTTCGGATGCGCGTTGATCGCTGGATTGATTGGGGTCGTATGCCGGTTCTTCCTGAATGATGACGAGACTATGGGCCTTGTCCACATCGGAGTGGTCGTAATAAAAGTAGTCGAGTAATCTGATGTCTATGTCCTCCCTCACGTAAATCACCTCCCCTGCCTGTATATATGTACTTACATTTTAACACTTACGGACTGATAAAGTAAGAGGTTTTTTATATTAGACTATGCGTATGCCGGAGGATCAATCGTAAAAAAGTCCTCGGGCGTATGGAAAAAATCGATTAAACTGTCCTTTATTCGAGCGTTCGTTCGTCGTATGAATATAACGACCTCGAATTATGGGAGAAATGTCATGCTTAAAAAAATACTGATCGTTTTGGCTGTAATCGTTATAATATTTATCGGTCTCGTCGCCATGCAGCCGTCGGAATTCCGCGTTGTGCGGTCGGGGGTGATTCCGGCCCCCGCGCCCGAGGTGTTTGAGCAGGTGAATAATTTCCACAACTGGGAGGCATGGTCCCCCTGGGTCGGGCTAGATCCGGCGATGAAGCAGACATACGAAGGTCCGCCCGCCGGAACAGGCGCGATCTACTACGGAATCTAAATCGCCCTGAAAATAATCTAAATAAGAGGATAAAACGCATGAAGCTGCTCACTGAAACAAATACGACACTACTTAACATCTCTTTACTGCTGCTGCGGTGCACGGTCGGTATAATCTTGTTCCTGGCCGGCGCCGGGAAGGTCTCTCGGATGGTTCGGCGGCCAGGGAATCGAAGCTACCATAGATATCTTCGTCACCCAGATGGGCATCTCACCCGTTCCTCGCTCACCTGAGCTGCTATACGGAGTTCATCGGCGGGTTCCTGCTGATCGTCGGCCTGCTCACCCGTCCGGCGGCTTTCGCCATAATGATCAATATGCTCGTGGCGGTACTAGTCACACTTCCGAACGGCTTCCTTAAGGGCGCTTCATACCCATTCAGCATGATGATGAGCTCGATCATCATACTCCTCGCAGGGCCGATGGCGTACAGCCTGGACGCATGGCTGCTGAGCGGAGGGATGAAGGGAACGGGCTTTAAACACGGTTAACGGTTATACAATGAGAAAAATAATCGTATCGAATCTGATATCCCTCGACGGCTTCATTTCGGGGCCGAATGGCGAGATAGATTGGTTTAAATGGGATAAAGAGGTTGAGGATTATGGAAAAGTCCAGCTCAACTCTATGGACACTATTTTATTCGGACGAGTAACTTATGAGCTCATGGCAAGTTACTGGCCGACCGCAACCGCGGCTACGGACGATCAGATGATCATAGACGCGATGAATAATTTGCCCAAGATCGTTTTTTCAAAAACACTTGAAAAAGTCGAATGGAAGAATTCCAGACTGGTTGACGAGAATATTGCGGAAGAAATCATGAAGCTGAAAGCGCAGCCCGGCAAGGATATAGTAATTTTCGGCAGCGGCAGTATTGTATCGGCTCTTGCGCAAGCGGGCTTGATAGACGAATACCGGATCTTTGTCAACCCCGTTGTCCTGGGCAGCGGAAAGCCTTTGTTCAAAGACATTCAAAACAGGCTTACCTGAAACATATAAACACAAAGACCTTCGGTAACGGTCTCGTCCTGCTTTGCTACCGGCCCGAAGAAAAAAATAACCGGCAGTGACGGGATGTTTATGCAATTTAGATCATTGGAGTATCGATGAGAAAGACGTACCATGGCAAGCTGCCACTGCGGCGCCGTCCGATTCGAATGCGAGATCGACCTCGCACGGGGCACCAGCAGGTGCAACTGCTCTATGTGCGCCAAGACAAGATACTGGAAAGCCCTCGTAAAATCGGACGCGTTCAGGCTGCTCGAGGGAGAGGAAGCTGCTCACGGACTACCGGTTCGGGAGCAGCACCATACACCACCTATTCTGCGGGAGATGCGGAGTCAAGCCGTTCGGCCGGGCCATTCTGGACGTGACCTTCGGCGGCGAGACGTTGTCCGGCGAATACTACGCGGTCAACGTCGCATGCCTCGACGACGCCGCTACCGGTGAGCTCGCGGAAGCGCAGGTCCGATACGAAGACGGGAGGAACGATAACTGGGAGTCGCGGCCTGCCGAAACCCGGCATTTGTAAGACTTGGGCTACGGCTCGTGCAGTTGACGGGATGAAGGCCGGTAATACATTCCGGGGCCTGCAGTAAAGCATATTAAATCCATCATCAGGAGGGCAACTATGTCTAAGTTAAACAATGCAATGCGGGAGTTCCTGAACGGGCGCCACTATGCCACTCTTGCAACGTACAATGAGGACGGCACTATCCACCTCACGCCGGTGTGGTATCTCTTTGAGGACGGGCGTTTTTATGTAGAGACGTCTCCCTCCGCGCGGAAGGCCAGGAACGTTGTCGCCCGCCCGCAGGCTTCGGTCGTGGTCGACAGCCGGAGGAGGCAGGGGGACGAGTTGTGGGTGAGCGCGTCGGGGACCGCGGAGATAATCCAGGGAGAGCGTTTCAATGAGATTGCCGAAAAAATTCTTAAGCGCTATATAACAAAGACCGGGCTCGAAGACCCGAGAGTAGGGCCGGGGTTTTCAGCGGGGGGCGGGGTAGTTATTTGTCTCACGCCGCATTCCTGGGGGTCGTGGGATTTCAAGAGCCTCGACGATCAATATTTCGGCGGTATCCTGAGACAGACGCCTGAGAAGTGGTTTCATACAGTTGATTAACAGCAAAACTGCTCTGCATTTGACCGGACAGATAAAAAATCGCATTAAGTGTCCTGGAAACGTCCGCTCGTTCGTCGTATATATGCAAATAAATACAAAGGAGAAAAATCATGAGCGCAAATAAAGTCAATGACGAAAGCCGTATACGGGAGCTGATAGACAATTGGGCAAAGGCGTTCCGTGCTAAAGACATCGACGGGATTATGTCCATCTACGCGCCGGACATCCTGTCGTTCGATGCCATAGCCCAGCTGCAATTTAAGGGAACGGATGCGTATAAAAAGCACTGGGAAGCGTGTCTTTCTTTCTGTCAGGGCCCGATAACCTTTGAAATCCATGACCTAAAAATCACGACGGGTGACGATGTGGCCTTCAGCCATTGTCTTAACAGGTGCGGTGGGACTGACGAGAGCGGCGAGGAAAAAGCCTCGTGGATGCGTGCGACCGTTTGTTACCGCAAGATTGACGGACAATGGATGGTTGTGCACGAACATTACTCGGCGCCTTTCGATATGGAGAGCGGCAAAGCGTTATTCGACCTTCAGCCGTAGCGTTCGTGTTAGTTTCAACTGAGGTCGTAACGGCTGCGAAATTACCTGTCTGCGATTGAGATCGCTCAGACTTGGAGTAGAGGAGAGAACCCATGTTTAAAAACACTAAAGCATTCAGCAGCTTTTCGGTAAACGACATCGGGAAAGCCAAAGAGTTTTACAACGAGACACTCGGGCTTGATGTTTCCGAAATGAATGGCTTGTTAAACCTGCACATTGCGGGCGGCACCAATATATTGATATATCCCAAACCCAACCACACTCCGGCGACTTTTACCATCCTCAATTTCCCCGTGGACAATGTTGAAGATGCGGTCGAGGAATTGACCAAGCGCGGCGTGCGGTTCGAGATTTATGACATGGACGAGCTCAAGACGGACGAAAAAGGAATCTTCCGCGGCGAGGGGCCCAAGATAGCGTGGTTTAAAGACCCTGCCGGTAATATATTGTCAGTTCTGGAAGAAAAATAATTTCATTGTAAGGAGAATCACATGAGCACTATGAAGGCTAATCAGGAAACGGAGATCCGGAAGCTGATCGACGATTGGAGAGAGGCGATGCGGAGAAGAGACATCGACACTATAATGTCGTTCTACGCCCCTGAAATCAGGCTGTTCGACATCATGCCGCCCCTCGAGTACAAGGGACGGGATGAATACAGGAAAATCTGGGAGATGTGTTTACCTGCGTTCGAGGGCCCTATTGAGTGCGAGGTCCGTGACCTGAGCATTACTGCTGGTGACGGTATGGCGTTCAGCCACGGACTCTACCGGTTCACCGGAAAGATGACCGACGGGAAGGAGATGGACATGTGGGCGCGGGGGACGGTTTGCTACAGGAAGTTAGACGGTAAATGGGTGATCACGCACGACCATCACTCGGTGCCTATAGACATGCAGACGAACCAGGCGCTCTTTAACCTTAAACCGTAGCGTTGAATTCTCCACACCGGGGGGAGCGCCGGCCGCGGGGTAAGACGACCGGCTCATTGAAGTTTATGTGGTTCCGGGGAGCGGGACTGCGTATAATAATTATGGGAATGTCCGGGGGCTGATTAAATAAATCTTTGATGTGTTGTCCTGAAAGCCCTCCGTTCGTTCGTCGTATAGATGTAAGTAAATAAATTTGGTAAGGAGAACAATTATGAGCACGCAGCCGATAACAGAATATATGTTGTTGTTCCGGGGTACCGGGTGGCATAAGGGCCTTTCGCCTGAAGAAATACAAGAGGTTATTACGCGGATGCATGCCTGGTACGACCGGTTGATTGCGGAGGGCAAGGCTAAGGCCGGTAAGCCGCTCATGTTCGAGGGTAAAATCGTCTCACAGAAAAACGGCAGGGTCGTGTCGGACGGTCCCTTTGCGGAATCCAAGGAAGCGATCGCCGGTTATTTTCTACTCCATGTGGACAGCCTCGACGAGGCGGCCGAGATCGCGAAGGAGTACCCCGCCTTAATGTATGGCGCGACGGTCGAGGTCAGGCCGGTTGCCCCCGAGTGTGCTGTTGCGCTTAGCCTCCTCGACAAAGATGAGGAAGAAGTGGTGTCGCAAGCGGGCGCATCGCAGTTCAATTGAGAGGCGAAAGTATCGGATGACTGACTCCGACATCTCCCCGGGAACTGAGCCCGGGGAGATAACCAGTGTCGTGGAGCATTGTTTCCGCCATGAAGCGGGTAAGATGGTCTCTACCCTGACGAGGATTTTCGGGGCCAGGCACCTGAACCTTGCCGAGGACGTGGTCCAGGAGGCGCTCGCCAGGGCGTTACAGACCTGGCCTTATTACGGCGTCCCCAGGAACCCCGCCGCCTGGATCACGCAGGTTTCGAAAAACCTGGCGCTCGACCTGATAAGGCGCGACAAGGTCTTCCGGAATAAGGAAATCGATATCGCCTTTTTTATGGAGGATGCCCCGGCAATTTCCGGAGGAGAGGATTCGGTGTCTTTCAAGGACGAGATCAGGGACGACCGTTTGTGGATGATGTTCATGTGCTGCCATCCGCTGGTCCCGCAGGAAGCCCAGGTAGCGCTTGCCCTCAGGACCCTTTGCGGGTTCAGCGCCGGAGAAATCGCGAAGGCGTTCCTTACATCCGAAGCGGCGATCGCCAAGAGGCTCACGCGCGCAAAACGAAAGATCCGCGAGGCCTCGATCCCCTTCGAGCTCCCGACGGGCGATGAGTTGAGAGCGCGTCTCGACGGCGTGCTGCAGACCCTATACCTGCTGTTCAACGAGGGTTACAAGGCCTCCGAGGGCGATAACCTCATAAGGAAAGAGCTCTGCCATGAAGCGGTCCGCCTGTGCGCGCTCTTGGCCGGGCACCCCGTCGGCAATCGGCCCCGCGTCCATGCGCTCCTGGCGCTTATGCTTCTCAATGGAGCGCGGCTTCAGGCCCGGCTGGACACGGACGGAAACATTCTCCGGCTTAAAGATCAGGACAGGTCGCGATGGGACCGGGGATGATAGCCAGGGGTTTATTTCACCTGATGCAATCTACTGAAGGCGATGAGTTGAGCGTATATCATCTTCAGGCGAGCATCGCCGCCTGCCACTGCGCGGCCGGGGATTATGAATCGACGGATTGGCATCGGATCCTTCACTTTTACGACCTGCTGGTAAATATTGACGATTCCCCGGTCGTCGCGCTTAACCGCTCGGTGGCCGTTTCATATGTCCACGGCCCGAAAGCGGCGATCGAAGCGATCAACATGAACCGAGAGCAGCTTGATTCTTATTACCTTCTCTACGCGGTACTCGGCGAGCTCGAGGAGTACCTCAATAACCGAAAGGCCGCACGCAAATTATTTCCGCAAATCCCTGAGCCTGCCACGATAAGTCCGAGCATCGTTGCTCATGGAAAGGCTCCGTGCAGTGGGGCAGCCGCAGCGATCAACCCGCTCCGCCATGCAATGTTCCTGGTTTACACGTCCTCTGTGAACACCGTCTTCTGCCTAACACGTCGTTGTCACCACTGGGTACGCGTCGTCAATGGAATTCCAGTTCATTGTTGGTCGCGTATTTAAATTCCATTTCCGCAAACTCGTTGGTTATCCCCGCACCTGATCTGTATAATGTAAAATAAATCCATCATTTCAGCCGTACCATCGGGGGATACTAGAATTCGGATTGCGGGAGCCGACAAAAAACTCCACGAAATGATTGCGATAGAGCACCCGATCATACAGGCTCCCATGGCGGGCGGGCCGACGACTCCCGAATTAGTCGCCGCCGTGTCGAACGCTGGAGGCCTGGCTCCTACCCCGGCGGGACCTTCCGCCCGGTGAGATAGATTCAGCGTTACGGCAAATCCGCGCGCTGACCGATAAACCGTTTGCCGTAAACCTGTTTATCCCCGAGAAAACCCCGCGCAGGAAAACCCCGGCCAGGGTGATGAAAAAGCTCGGTGAGATCGCGGGCGAGGTGGGAGCGGAGCTTCCCGGAGAGATTACAGCCGAGAGCTTCTCGTTCGAGGAACAGCTCGGAGTCATCCTCGATAACAACGTCCCCGTATTCAGTTTCACGTTCGGAATCCCGAAGCGTAAGCATATGAAGGAGATGCGTAGAAGAAAAGTCGCGGTCATCGGCACGGCTACGTGCGCCGCCGAGGGGGTGATGCTCGAAGAGGCGGGGTGCGGCGCCATTGTCACGCAGGGGAGCGAGGCGGGAGGGCACAGGGGTTCTTTCGCCCGTGCCGGGGAATTGCCCCTCATAGGGAGCATGTCGCTCACGCCGCAGCTTGTGGATAACGTCGGCGTGCCGGTCATATGCTCGGGAGGGATAATGGACGGCCGGGGGATAGCGGCCGCGCTCGCTCTCGGGGCGTCCGCTGTGCAGATGGGTACGGCGTTCCTTGCCTGCACGGAAGCGGCGGTGCCCGCGCCGTGGCTGGATGCGCTCAGAAATTCGCTCGATTCGAGCACGGTGATGACTAGGTATATACGGGGAAATACGCGCGGGGATACGGAACCGTTTTTACGACGAGATGTCGGGGCTCGAGGACAGGTCCCGGCGTATCCGGTTCAGAACTACCTCACGAGGCCTATCAGGAACGCATCGAGGGCGAAGGGCGACCCCGAGTTCATGTCCCTCTGGGCCGGGCAGGGGTCGGCGATGTCGAGGAGATGCACGGCTGGCGGAGCTGGTGAGTATGCTCGTCTCGGAGTACGGCGAAGCGGTCACGCGGTTGTGCGGGAAATTATAAGCCCGGTTTTTTCTATCGAAGCGACGCAAGGTGAAGGGGAACGGACGAGGTTTTCAAATCGATTTCAGCTCGGATGGCATGTATAAACATTATTCACCTGTATCAAACGAAATGGAATATTGGTTATATTGTAATCACTCAAATCCGATTACTTGCCTATTCTCCCTGTAATTATTGGATAATTTAATTTGGCACGCACCTTGCCATTATAGCACCTTTAACATCGATTAAGGAGGAAAAGGCAATGAAGATAAGGTCATTATTATTGACTGCTGCGATTCTGCTGGGGCTTGCGGGATTGGTGCAAACCTCGCACGCCGGGGATTCGAAGGTAACCATACGCGCGGGTCATTTCCCGAACGTCACTCATGCCCAGGGGGTTATAGGGCAGGCGAACGGTGAGTTCGCGAAGGCGATCGGGGACAAGGCCGATATAGACTGGAAGCTATTTAATTCCGGGACTTCCGCCATAGAAGCCCTCTTTGCGGGGGAGCTTGATATAACGTACATAGGGCCGAACCCCGCCGTCAACGGGTACATAAAATCGGACGGGGAGGCGTTACGCATAGTGTCGGGCGCCGCAAGCGGGGGCGCGGGACTGGTTGTAAGGAAGGACGCCGGTATTGCGTCGGCCAAGGACTTTAACGGGAAGAAGCTCGCGACGCCGAGCATAGGTAATACTCAGGACGTGGCTTTGAGGAGCTGGCTCGGCGAGAACGGATACAAGCTCAAGGAAAAAGGCGGAACCGTAGAGGTGATACCGCTCGAAAATCCGGACCAGCTCACCCTGTTTATTAAAAAGGAGATAGACGGCGCATGGACTGTAGAGCCCTGGGTGTCGAGGCTCATATTCGACGGCGGCGGAGAGCTGTTCCTCGACGAGAAGGAGCTCTGGCCGAACGGTCAGTACGTGACCACTCGTATCATCGTCAACACGAAGTTCCTGAACGAGCACCCCGAGCTTGTAAAGACATGGCTCGAAACGAATCTTCAGATAACCGAGTGGATAAATAAGAACCCCGAAGAGGCGAAACAGGTGCTTAATCAGGAGATTAAGCGGGAGACGGGGAAGGCGATACCCGGGAATATTCTCGACGCCGCTGTCAAGAGAATTGAATTCACATACGACCCTGTGGCAAGCTCTCTTTTCCAATCGGCCCATGAAAACGCTACAAGCTCGGGTTTCTCGGAAAAAAAGAGCCCGACCTCTCGAACATTTACGACCTTTCTATATTGAATGGAATTCTCAGGGACAAAGGCCTTAAAGAGATCAATGTCGATAGCGGTCAGACAGCGGTAAAATAAACGTCTTATAAAAGGAAATCAGATGCATTTGGAAACGGTGAAGAGATTAGAAGTGCTCAAGCCCGACAGGGTGGTGGATCTAAGGGACGCGATTTGCCCCCATCCCCTAAACGTGATAAGGGACACCATCAGGGCGCTTGACGACGATGCGGTGCTGCTCGCGATATCTACCACGAGGCAACGGCGCTCGAGAACGCGCCCAGGTTCTGCGAGAGGAGGGGATATCCCTACCGGGTCATCGAGCAGGAAGGCTTGTGGAACATATTCATTCAGAAGATAGAGAAGAAAGAGGCGAGGCTCAGGGTGGAAAACGTTTCCAAAGTGTTCAGTGCGAGATGGTAAAGTGTCCGCACTGAGCGATATAAATCTCACTATACGCGACGGGGAGTTCGTCTCGATAGTGGGGTCTTCCGGATGCGGGAAATCGACGCTCCTTAACCTCATCGCGGGGCTCGATAAGCCGACGAGCGGACGGATACTAGCGGACGGGAAGCGGGTGGAAGGCCCCGGCGCGGACAGGGTCGTCGTGTTCCAGGAAGGCGCTCTCTTCCCGTGGCTCACAGTGGTCGAGAACGTCGAATTCGGGCTTAAGCTCAGAAGGGTTGCCCAGAAGATAAGAAGAGAGCTCGCGTACGATTACCTGAAGCTCGTCGGACTCGACGACAAGTTCCATAACTCGTATATCCACCAGCTATCGGGGGGAATGAAACAGCGCGTCGCACTGGCGAGGGCGCTCGTCATGGAGCCCTCGATACTGCTGATGGACGAGCCTTTCGCCGCCCTCGACATACAGACGAGGGAGTCGCTTCAGGAAGAGCTCCAGAGGATATGGGTGGAATCACATAAGACGATTATTTTTGTTACGCATAACGTAGAAGAGGCGGTAATCCTCGGGGACAGGGTGCTCGTATTCACGAAGAACCCGGGGAGGATCAAGTCCGAGCACGATATAGAGATCGAGAGGCCGAGGAAGCCCGGAAACCCCGAGGTGTTCCTCAATACGAAGTGGATCACCGACGAGATAAGGGAAGACGGCGAGGATGCCGAAGCCGGAATCCGGGAGGCGGCCGGCTGATGAAACGCAAGATAATTTTATTAACCGTATTTTATCTCCTCATTATAGCGATATGGGAGGGGGTCGCCGCGCTCAAGCTCTGGCCTTCGTACCTGTTCCCGTCTCCGCTCAGCGTCTTGAGCTCGCTCGTTGCGGGTTTTCAGGACAACAGCTTCACAATCGGCATTCTGGTCAGTATGAAGCGAGTGCTTATAGGCTACCGGCTATCTGTCGTGGGCGGGCTTCTGATAGGACTCGCGATCGGCAGGGTAAAGGTACTCGACGAGACCGTCGGTACCATCATGCTCGGGTTCCAGGCGCTCCCGAGCATTTGCTGGCTCCCTATAGCGCTCCTCTGGTTCGGGCTGAGCGAAAGCGCGATAGTGCTCGTTGTAGTGCTCGGGTCGCTCTTCGCCGTGACGATAGGCGTCGATTCGGGCGTGAAGAACGTGCCCCCGATTTACCTCCGGGCTGCGAGGACGATGGGAGCGGGCGGATTCGGTCTCTATACCAAAGTCATAATCCCTGCCGCGATGCCATCCATCATAAGCGGGCTCAAGCAGGGCTGGTCATTCGCGTGGCGGGCGCTCATGGCGGGCGAGCTGTTATATGTGAGCATCGGGCTCGGACACCTCCTCACGATGGGGAGGGAGTTGAACGACATCAGCCAGATCATAGCTGTAATGATAATCATAATAGTCATCGGCATAACGGTCGACAGGTTCGTTTTCACGAAGCTCGAAAACCGCGTAAGGGAAAGGTGGGGGCTGCTGAATGCCTGAACTTGTGAATTTCAAAAATCTTGTAGTCCTTAAGCACCG
>CAVWAZ010000012.1:0-7614 GCA_963752995.1 uncultured delta proteobacterium | reverse complement strand
GCGGGGGGGGTTCCTTACACTCCAATCAATCTAGAAAGTCTTTCTCTTTTCCCGACATTACAGAATTTGCGGCGGGTGAGCACCCGCGGACGATACGATCTCTAACCGGCGTCGCCGCTCAACCATCAACCGAAGCCAGCCCGTTCGTGCTGAGCCTGCCGAAGGGCGCATCTTTTCCTTCCGACATTACAGAATTTGCGTTAAGAAAATCGCGTGTTGAAACGTAAAAATCTTTCAGCTTTCCAATTGAAAGATTTTAGCTTAAACACAAGATTTTCACGAAGTTGTGTAGTTGGATGATTTTTGCTTCTTTGTATCCAGACAAAGAAGAGAATAAATTTTTGCCGTTTTCTTTCTTAGTCTTTCCCTTCTTTTCATCAAGGAAAAGAAGGATAAAAAAACAGCCTTTCTCCTTTCTTTGTCTTTTCATAAAACACACACGTGTGCCTTTGACGACCCTCCAATACCTCCTCTGCCCAAACCCCCCAGCAACGCAAGCCAAACTCCCTCCCCTCTTTAGAGGGCTAGTGTCGAGGGTTCACTCCAACAACCAGCATTTTTTCTTCCCGACATTACAGAATTTGCGTTAAGAAAATCGCGTGTTCAAGCGTTAAAAATCTTTCAGGCTTCGTCCAATTGAAAGATTTTAGCTTAAACATAAGATTTTTAGCAAATTATGTAGTCGGATGATTTTTGCTTCTTTGTATCTAGACAAAGAAGAAAATAATATTGCCGTTTTCTTTTCCCTGTCTTTTCGAAAGATCACACTACATATGTGATCTTTGCCTCTTCCGGCTACTGCGGGCTCTCGTCCCGCGACTCATCCCCGCAACGCCTGAGGCCGGAGCCGGGAAGGGTCGAATAATGAACGGGTTTACCACCCTGCCTCCGGGCAGCCTCATCAGAGGAGCCGGGGACGTAAGCCCGGTTTTATAGACAGCCGGGAAAAATTATCATATTATTCCCGAATCGATGAAGACGGCGCGGGATCTCAGAGAACCCGCTCAGGATAATAGACGGCAGGGGTTACCGCCTCTTACAAGGACATCGCCGGGGAATACGGGTTCGACGATTTCATCCTCTACATAGACCGCGTCCAGGGTGACCCGTTCGCGTCCCCGTCCCGCGTGAGGGTGAGGGTCTATCAGGACATCGCCGGGTTCCCGAAGGATACGTACACCGGTAAGAGCAGGGAGACCGCGCTCAGGGACTACCTGGCCCGCGCGTTCAATGCCGCGGCCGAAAGGTTTTCGCTCGGGAACAGGGGGAGCGGGGGGAGCGGCCTGATAACGATGAGCAAGCCCGGCCAGGAGATACTCGAGCGCTCGTCTGTCGTCTTCACGCACCTTTACGCCGAAGCGAGGTTCGGGATGGGGCTGCCTGCGTTCGGACGGTCGGTCGCCGGGAAGCACGCCCACGCGATGTTCTTCGAAGAGCTCCCGAAGATAGTAAGGTTTTCGCTGATCTTCGGAAACCTGGACGGCGGCGCCCTCCACCGGCACATCGAGACCGCGGAGGACGCGGACTTCCTCAGGAACGAGATAGAAGGACTAGGCTGCGTATCGTTCATCGCCGAGGGGAGCGTGCTCCCGAGGGCGAGCGGCGTAGACCCGGGCCGATGAGCGCGGACGAAGCCGTCCCGTTCGAATCCCCCCCTTCTCTCAGGATGGACGTGGAGCTCCCGAACAGGGGGCAGATCACCGGCATGGGGATACCGAATGGCGTGACTCTCATAGTCGGGGGCGGGTATCACGGGAAATCGACGCTCCTCGAAGCCGTATCCGAGGGCATATACAACCACGTACCGGGGGACGGGCGTGAGTTCGTGGTCACGAACCCGAACGCGGTCAGGATAAGGGCCGAGGACGGGCGCAGGATCGAGAAGGTGGACATATCCCCCTTCATATCGAACCTCCCCTACGGCAAGGATACGAAATCATTTTCGACGGAGGACGCGAGCGGGAGCACCTCCCAGGCGGCGAACATCCTCGAATCGCTCGAAGCCGGGGCGCACGTGCTCCTCATCGACGAGGACACCTCGGCTACTAATTTCATGATAAGGGACCACCGCATGCAGGAGCTGGTGTCCAAGGACAGGGAGCCTATAACGCCGTTCATAGACATGGTGAGGAGCCTCTACACGGACCAGAGGGTTTCGACCGTGCTCGTGATGGGAGGCTCGGGGGACTACTTCGACGTAGCGGACCACGTTATATGCATGACGGATTATAAATCGTCCGACGTCACGTCGGAGGCGCTCGGGATAGCGAAGCGGTTCGCGAGCGAGAGGAAGAAGGAAGGAGCGGGCCCGCTCGGGAGGGTGACGGACAGGATACCGCTTTCGGGGAGCCTCGATCCGAGGAAGGGGAAGAAGGACGTGAAGATCTCGGCCAAGGGGCTCCGTTCGATACACTACGGCAGGCAGAAGATAGACCTCCACGCCGTAGAGCAGCTCACGGACATCTGCCAGACGGCGGCCATAGGGGACGCGATAGAGTACGCCCGGAGGTATATGGACGGGAAAAGGACGCTCAGGGAGATAACGTCGCTCGTGATGATGGACATAGCGAGGGACGGCCTCGACGTAATCGGCTCAGAATCTCGGGAAATTACGCCGAGTTCAGGAAAATAGAGCTCTCGGCCGCGATAAATCGCCTCCGGACCTTGGAAGTCGAGCAGAAGTGATAATTTTAGGCCAATACAGGTAATAACAATTTCAGCATATCATAATGGATCAAAAGGCCTTAATTTTACAGTTCTTTTTCTGTTGCCAAGTCATTTAACTCTCTGTGAAACTGATAATACTCCTCAGCACTATTTATAGAATAAAATTCACTTTTCAGTCTGTAATATTCATACAGAAGTTATCCTGTACTGCTCCCCTTCTGTCAAGGCCGTATTAAGTTGAAATTGTATAGAAGATGTAGTGTTTCATAACAATTCTCCTGACCTTCTAAACACTAGGTTCTCTGTCAAAATCTAACTTAAACTCTCGACCTACAATAGGGGGGCAGGGTCATAATGGCGGGACGGAATAGATAGTTCCACAAAAAAATTACTTAATTGATTCCTCGAGTCATTGATGTCCTGAATTATTCTCATAGTATTTCAAGATGGTTTGCCCGAATGATGTGCCAAAACATCGTTTCCCTTTTTGTTTAGATGACAACAATCATCGCGATAGATCGTTTCTTTTTCATCCTTAAATATCATTGTAATGTCGTGAAATTCAATTCCTTCTTTTTTCAAATCCTTTGATAAAGCTAATAATAAAGGATATCCTCTCCTTATCCCCGCCCCCATTGCTTTTGGCTTATAGTATTTTGCTATTTCTTCATCAGAAAATGTCTTTGAATTCCGCACATATTGATTCGGTTGCAAAAAATGAAAATAGGTTGCACCATTACTTTTTGATAACTTATATAGTTGTATGGATGATCTCTTCCATATTTCGGCAAAATACTTATATGCATCTTTATATGATGTAAATTTGCGCTTCGGGCCATACTTATAATATGGTCTAGCATTTGCGTCAGGATCTTCTAATTTCTCAAGTAATAAACGCTTATTATTTAATAACGTATCTAGATAGTCATTATTCAGTTCCCAAAATACGGATGCCGTGACACTGAATTTAAATTTTGATAATAGATTAGCCCACCTGTATTTATCAATTTTTAGGCTATTCATGTCGCTAATCAAGCTCATCCTCTCCACTGTGAGTACATTTGATGCTAATTCATACCAATATTGAGGATAAGAAGGGTTGACATTCCTCATCAAATTGGTACCAGCATCAACCACTTCATTATAACCATCTAGATTTATCAGAATATCAAGTCTACCACCCATTGAAAGGTAATAAGCTAGAGCTGTAAGCTGCTGAGGCTGCTTCCAAGCAAAAGAGCCAAGCATTATGATATAGACATTTTTAGAATTGAAGGCATCTATTTTTTCAATATAATCTTTTAAAACATCCTTGCTGTTTTTAAATAAGTTCCAAGAAACAGATCCACCAGTAATACCTACAATTACTCCATTAGGGTCATTCTGTATTATATCGTTTGGATTTTCTAGGAAATCGAAACCTGGAGGTGCAGGCTTTCCAAAACCAAAGTAAGGATGAAGAGATACATTCCAGGGCACTCTTGTATCATTTAGTTTAAGATCCTCTGAACTGGAATTAGCAAGTATCTCATTTTGATGCTGACGAACTTTTCGAAAAGAAAATATTTCATTGTGGATTATGGAAAAGAACAAAAAACTAGTTGCTTCCATCAAAAAATAAGCCACAAGAATTAAGACGCCATATTTTTTTAATTTACTCATTTTAATTTCTAGGTGTCTATAGATTGTTATACAGAATTATATATTTTTTTGTCCCAAACAAAAAATTAAATGAGGGTAAAACTGTGTACTGCTGTACTGCTCCCTTTTAATCAAGCAGCATTTAATTGTGAATCATGATTCCTGTAATATTCCTTTTCCGCCTGTATCGGTGTGCGGTATCCGTCCGTATGCTGAATGTAGGAGCAGTATAGTTTATTCATCCATACCAATTGAAATAATATTCAGATTTGGCCTAAAAAGTATATTGAATTATATCACTTCATAGACATTTTATGAATACTTTGCTGTATACGCCAATTGGACATGTATTACCAGATGCATATGTTGCTAACCCCCGTACTCGGCGACGGTGATCTTCATCACCTCGACGTTCGACTGCTTCCAGGCGGGGTCGTAAACGATAACATGCAGTCCCCCCAACCCTTTCCGTACCGTCGGGAAACCGCGGCGCCCTTCATTAAAACTTCATTTCTTAGTGTTTACAATACATAAAATAAAGCAGTATAATGCGTGAAAGAAGTTCGGGAGGATATTCATGCTAAAACACACTCGTTTCAGGCTCTTGGGATTCTTTACTTTAATTTTCATTATTTCCATGGGGACTATAAGCGGCTGCGAAAACAACGGCGGCGATAATTTCCTCTGCACGGACGTCTCCGGAAAATTGATGAATCCGGGAAATCAACTCGATTATTCGGGCTTCCGGGACGCAGTAGACGGGCTCGTGAACGGCATGACGCTCGACGAAAAGCTCGGGCAGATGATACTCGCGGACCTTACTTTTATCCAGGACATGAGCGGCAATATAGATTTCTCGTTGATAAACGAATTCCACCTCGGCGGATTACTCATCGATGCGAACGTCGTGACGAACGGCGAAGGAAGCATTTCCACCAACTTTCTCGACGAAGACTTATATCTCAACGGGACTATGGCGAATTGGCAGGAGCTTACGGGCAGTATAATGGGGGCGGCCAGGGACGGGGGTCAGATACCCGTGCTTATAGGCACGGATAACATTCACGGCAACCAGCACGTGGTCGGCGAAATACTAGTCCCGCATAACATCGGCCTCGCCGCGACTCATGACCCGGAGATCATATGCGCCACAGCTTTCTTTAATGCCTACAGCGTAATCGAGAGCGGCGTAAACTGGGGATATTCCCCGACTATCGCCGTTACGCACAACTTCCAGTGGGGGAGAGCGTACGAGACCCTCGGCAGCGTTCCGGAATTCATCGCGGACTACGCGCAGCATTACGTATTCGGCCACCAGGCGGTCGACTTTAAAAGGGGCCGGATAAGAGGGATACTTGCGACGACGAAGCATCTGGTAGGCGACGGGCGACCTTCAACGGCATCGACGAAGGGAACGTCCACGTAGCCAACATGAATAATTTTCTGGACGTAAATCTATTGGGTTATATAGGGGGACTCGAAGCGTCGGTCGGCTCTACGATGGTTTCATACAGCGGAATAAATCAAGGCCCGCCCTTCGATATCGACGATAGCGTCCCGATGAGCATAAACCCGGCCCTTCTGCAAAATTATATAAACGGCGATACCCTTGGGACCCCGTTCAATGGTTTTATCGTGTCGGATTTTAACAGCATAGAAAAGGCCGCGACCCAGGGTCTCCCGACGACAGGGACAGACACCGTTCCCGGACGCATTGACGACAGCCGTAAACGGCGGCATCGATATGATTATGACGGACGGAAAGCAGGTCGGGATACCGAATTTGCAGGCTTATACAACGTCCTCAAAAACCTCTCGAAACCGGCGAAATTCCGGTCGAGCGGATAGACGAAGCCGTCAGGAGTATACTGGCGGTCAAATTCGCCATGGGCCTCATCAGGTTAGAGAACGGCGAGCTCGTTTTTCATTATGAAAAAAAACGGAAGACCTGCCCCATCACAACCGGATATCGCCCCGGGGTTCGCGGCGCGGGCGACGCGAGGGATGCGGCCCACAGTGCTGCATTGATCGCGGCCAGGGAATCCCTGGTGTTATTGAAAAACGAAGGGTTCGGTAACGGTCCGGTCACCCTGCCTGTCGACATTAATAATATCAGGAACATCGTCCTTGTCGGAGAAAAAATAATCGAAGTGCAGACTACCCAGTCGCCGCAGCCGACGCTGTTTCAGGACTACGACAATATCGCGCGCAGAACGGGGATGGACAATCAGGTGGCAGGGTTATGAGGGCAACAAGTTCTGGCAGGGCGGAAACAAAGAGACTTCCCGCGCTAGCAGCATTCTCGACGGCCTGAACGGGAGCTATTGAAGACAGCGGCCGGGATAGACAATTGCTTTTCCCGCAAGATACGTCCGCGACTGATCCGGATGAAATAGACTCGTCGCGCGAAGAATTCCTTGAGTTCTTATCCGAGCTCGGCTTGAGCAGCGCGGATACCTAATAATCGGGGTCCTGTCGGAGCCCCCCTATGCGGAATTCATGGGCGATATAAACAATCCGACCTGTAAAAATAACATCGACGACTTTCAGAACGGCTGCTTATACAACCTCCAGCAATTCAAGCTCAATCCCTATCTCCCGAAACAGCAAATCGATACGCTGGAAGTCAACTTCAGCGGGTTCGACAGGGATGTAATCGACCCGGTTAAGAATAAAGACCCGGATACGCCCCTCGTAACGATATTGTTATCAGGGCGGCCTATGATCATAAACTCAGGCGATAACGAAGCGCCTCTGGATGAAAGCAGCGCCTTGATAGCCGCCTGGCTACCGGGTACTTCGGGCGGCGCGGCGTTAGTCGACGCAATTTGCGAGACGATCCTTTCTGCGGGGGAAACTTCACGGTGACCGACGGACAGATGATCTGTGACGAGGGGAGTCCCAATACGCTTCCGGATCGATGTGGTCCGGAACATGGATCAATTGCGGAATTACCCCGTTTACAGAAAGAATCTCCAGGGCTTCCCCGGAATAACCAATCCGCTCTTCGAGATCGGATTCGGTCTCGCTACAGCGCCCGAATTATGGATACGCCATACATATTCGCTAGCATATATATAGTAAAAGCCAGCACCGCGGAGAGTCAGGCGAGGTATGTATAAGGCCCTCCGCCCAAAACCCGAAATCCGGTGAACCCTTGGACTGCTTTCGGTGAACTATCGGTGAACAACTGACCCACCCCCATCCTCGCCTTCCCCCTTTTTCATTGGGAAGGGGTTTTGTGGGAATCGCGGCTGGAAGCCGCTCCTACAATTATTAATCGAAAGGAACCTACCCGCCGTAAGC
>CAVWAZ010000011.1:0-15653 GCA_963752995.1 uncultured delta proteobacterium | reverse complement strand
CGGCGGGTGAGCACCCGCGGGCAATCACAAAATAAACAACAGATCGCCGCGGTCGCATACCACGCTCCCTCGCGAAGACAGAACAAGGTGTCATTGCGAGCGCAGCGCGGCAATCTAGTCTTTTGCTTTTCTCTCCCCGACATTACAGAATTTGCGTCAAGAAAATCGATTGTACGAGCGTTAAAAATCTTCCACGGGCTGCGGTAGAATTGGAAGATTTAGCGAGTACATGAGATTTTTAGCAAATTATGTAGTCGGATGATTTTTGCTTCTTTGTATTTAGACAAAGAAGAGAATAAATTTTTGCCGTTTTCTTTCTTAGTCTTTCCCTTCTTTTCATCCCTGTCCTGAATTCATTTCAGGAAAGGAAAAGAAGGATAAAGAAAACAAGCCTTTCTCCTTCCTTTGTCTTTTCATAAACCCCTCAACGCCTGAGCAGGAGCCTGTCCTTAACGGTGTCCAAGGGTTGAAGTATGAACGGGTTTACCACCCTGCCTCGGGGCAGCCTCATCAGAGGAAAGCCGGGGAAACGCAGGCCCCGGTTTTATAGACAGCCGGGAAAAATTATCATATTATTCCCGAATCCATGAAGACGGCACAAGATCTCAGGGAAGCGCTCAGGATAATAGACGGCAGGGGTTACGCCTCTTACAAGGACATCGCCGGGGAATACGGGTTCGACGATTTCATCCTCTACATAGACCGCGTCCAGGGTGACCCGTTCGCGTCCCCGTCCCGCGTGAGGGTGAGGGTCTATCAGGACATCGCCGGGTTCCCGAAGGATACGTACACCGGTAAGAGCAGGGAGACCGCGCTCAGGGACTACTTGGCCCGCGCTTTCAATGCCGCGGCCGAAAGGTTTTCGCTCGGGGAACAGGGGGAGCGGGGGGAGCGGCCTGATAACGATGAGCATGCCCGGCCAGGAGATACTCGAGCGCTCGTCGGTCGTATTCACGCACCTTTACGCCGAAGCGAGGTTCGGGATGGGGCTGCCTGCGTTCGGACGGTCGGTCGCCGGGGAAGCACGCCCACGCGATGTTCTTCGAAGAGCTCCCGAAGATAGTAAGGTTTTCGCTGATCTTCGGAAACCTGGACGGCGGCGCCCTCTACCGGCACATCGAGACCGCGGAGGACGCGGACTTCCTCAGGAACGAGATAGAAGGACTAGGCTGCGTATCGTTTATAGCCGAGGGGAGCGTGCTCCCGAGGGCAAGCGGCGTAGACCCGGGGCCGATGAACGCGGACGAAGCCGTCCCGTTCGAATCCCCCCCTTCTCTCAGGATGGACGTGGAGCTCCCGAACAGGGGGCAGATCACCGGCATGGGGATACCGAATGGCGTGACTCTCATTGTCGGGGGCGGGTATCACGGGAAATCGACGCTACTCGAAGCCGTATCCGAGGGCATATACAACCACGTACCGGGACGGGCGTGAGTTCGTGGTCACGAACCCGAACGCGGTCAGGATAAGGGCCGAGGACGGGCGCAGGATCGAGAAGGTGGACATATCCCCCTTCATATCGAACCTCCCCCTACGGCAAGGACACGAAATTATTTTCGACGGAGGACGCGAGCGGGAGCACATCCCAGGCGGCGAACATCCTCGAATCCCTCGAAGCCGGGGCGCACGTGCTCCTCATCGACGAGGACACCTCGGCTACGAACTTCATGATAAGGGATCACCGGATGCAGGAGCTCGTATCGAAAGACAGGGAGCCTATAACGCCGTTCATAGACATGGTGAGGAGCCTCGACACGGTCCCGAGGGTCTCGACCGTGGTCGGTGATGTGGAGGCTCGGGGGACACTCCGACGTGGCGGAACCACGTTATATGCATGACGGATTATAAATCGTCCGACGTCACGTCGGAGGCGCTCGGGATAGCGAAACGGTTCGCGAGCGAGAGAGAAGAAGAAGGAGCGGGCCCGCTCGGGAGGGTGACGGACAGGATACCGCTTTCGGGGAGCCTCGATCCGAGGAAGGGGAAGAAGGACGTGAAGATCTCGGCCAAGGCTCTGTTCGATACACTACGGCAGGCAGAAGATAGACCTCCACGCCGTAGAGCAGCTCACGGACATCTGCCAGACGGCGGCCATAGGTGACGCGATAGAGTACGCCCGGAGGTACATGGACGGGAAGAGGACGCTCAGGGAGATAACGTCCCTCGTGATGATGGACATAGCGAGGGACGGTCTCGACGTAATCAGCCCACGTATTTCAGGGAATTACGCGGAGTTCAGGAAGATCGAGCTCTCGGCCGCGATAAACAGGCTCCGGACTTTGGAAGTTGAGCAGAAGTGAGGAATATATAATATATATTCTATAGAAGAGATATGCGCTAGAATTTGCAAGATCCCGAACAAGATGAATCCGTCCCGTCTCCCAAAACCCGGAATCACCGGTGAACCCTTGGACTGCTTTCGGTGAAGTTTCGGTGTACCTATACTGAAATCCGCTCCTGCAACGCGTCTTTCGACAAGCTCAGGACGAACGGGTTCTTTAAAGATGAGATCCTGAATTTTTGGGTTGGTAAATGAATAAGCGTGGAATATATACGTTGTTGAATTCAGCCAATGGCGTCCGTTTCTTACGCACGCTCAGAAACGTAGTTCAGGATGACAACAAACGGAACATGACAAAATCCTACCCGCCGTACGCGGCGACTGTGATCTTCATCACATCGACGTTCGACTGCTTCCCGGCGGCGTTCGGGACGATGATCGGGAGCGAGACACCGGCCTTTCTGTAGGCTTCGAGCCTCTCCCTGCACCTTTCGGCAAGACCCACTGAGCGCGACTGCATCTAACATCTCGTCCGAGAACACCTCGGCCGGATCGGCACCGCCCTTTATCTGTCGATCTCGCCGCCGAAACCGTTATTCGTCATGAGCCTCTGGTAGAACGGGAACCGTAAATATCCCGAGAGCCCGCGCTTGCCCGCTTTTCTGGCGAGCTCGAGGTCGTCCGATACTACCGACGGTATTCCGAGCGTGATATCTATTTCGGACGGGTCTCTCCCGGCGGCTTTCGCGCCCTCGGCCACGTAGCCCGCAAGCTTCTTTATATATTCCGGTGTGGACATATAGGGCATTACGCTGTCCGCGACTTCACCAGCGAGCTTGGCCGCCCCTTTCGTGAGCCCCGCTATGTATACAGGGACCTTCGGAACCTCGCGCTTTAGAGTTAGCGCGGGCGCCGTCCCGTCCATGAACGATTTCACCGCCTTCACGTATCCCCTCATCTTCTCTACCGGGTCCCCATAACTATTTCGTACTTGTCGTTGACGGGCTTGTGGCTCACGCCCAGGCCGAGCACCATCCTGCCGCCAGATATTTCCTGTATCGTCATCGCCGTAGCCGCAGCCATGACCGCCTGACGCATGTAGATGTTCGTGATCCACGTGCCGACCTTTATCTTCGTCGTCGCTTCGGCGAACACCTGGGCGTTCGCGAGACCGTTATAAGGCGGCACTTCGGGCGAGAATATGGATTCGAACCCTCCGGCTTCGCCTCCCGCGCGAGCGCGCGGAGGTCAGATACGCTGCATCCCCATACGGGGGATATCGTGGCTATCCTGGCATATTATTTCTCCTTTAAGCTCTATCGAGTTTTGTATTGTCAATACTGATTATCAATACTGGTTTATGACTTCCCTGTAATAATCCGGCCGCAGCAGGGATTCGTCCCCGCTCGCGAGCACCGCCCTTATCTTCGTCAGCACGTCTTCCTTGTCCCCGGGGAATCTGGCTTTTACAGGCAGGTAGTTCGAGATGTGGTTCGAGAAGAAGTACCCGTCCGTAAGCTCCGTGTTCTCGACCAGTATTCGAGCTCCTTTATCATGCGGAACTTGTCCGGAAGCTCGAACTCCCCCCTCTTCCATTCTTCATACACCGGCGCTCCGGGCCGGAGCTGAAGCGACAGCGCGCCCACGTATTCGGGGTCGCATGCGGTGAGGAGCTTGCCCGTCGCCTCGGCGTGCTCCGCGCTCCTCTCGACGCCCCCCATGCCGAGGAGCACCATGGCGGAATTCATGACACCCGCTTCCTTCAGCATCTTCGACGCCTTCACGGTCTCGGCGAAGTTTGCGCCCTTCCTGATTCTTTCGAGGACCACGTCGTCCCCGCTCTCGAAACCGATATATACCATGTCGAGTCCGAGGGCTTTAAGCTCTTTCAGGTTCCCGACCCCCTTCCTTATAATGTCGCCGACATTGGCGTACATCCTTATGCGTTCCAGTCCGGGAGCTTTTTCCCTGAGGTATCCCATAATCTCGACGAGCTTCTTATTGGAGAGCACGAGCGCGTTGCCGTCGGCTATGAACACGCGGTCGTGAATGAGCCCCGATCCGGCGGCCTCGTCTATTATCTGCTTTACCTCTTCCATGGACCGGGCGCGGAACTTCTGCTCCTCCCCCCTGTACATGGCACAATAGGTGCACTGGTTGTGGGAGCAGCCTATAGTCGCCTGAAGTATGGAGCTATTGCCCTCGCTAGGCGGCCGGAAGTAGGGTGTTACGTATTCTATCATATTAGTAACATTAACTAATTCTTAGATTTTTGCAAGTCCGGCCCGCCGTCCCTTAGCCGCTTTATCCGACTGGCAGACCGCTCATTGAGCCTCCAGCACAGCTTTTACCATTTTATCGTTCCGTGAATTTCACCCTTGCAGGCTTCCCGTCAAACTTGGCGCCGATATTAATTTGCTATTCCGCGTAGAAACCCGAGCCGACGATATAAGTCTCCCCGCCTGACTGTACCTTCCGCACGAAGGTCAGCTTACGTGCAGGCGTATTTTGTCCGGGCTTGTACCAGTAGAGATCGAGCCAGGCGCTGCCGTCTTTCATTGCAGCGGCGATTTCGTCCTTGACTACCGCGTTCCCCTTCAGATCCCTCAGGTCAATGAGGTTCTTTCCTTCCAGGCTGGGCTGGGCGGGATTCACCAGCTCGGTGCCGTCCGGGGGTATCGACAAACACGTAGGTATCCATAAAGACAAAGGGACCCGTTTTGTCCCGGAATTGGCTAAAGGCTTCCTTCCCCTGATCCGCGACAAGGGCAGCGACACGATTCACCACATCCTCGACGAAGGCCTTATCCATCTGCATGTCAGATCTGTACCGATGATGTACTCTTTCCCGGAAGGAAAAGTCACCCGCTTCACAAACGTGGACTTCCATGTAGGGAAGATGTCCCCCGGCTCGGGAGACACAATAGCGGACCCACCCCTCACCGGCAGGGCCGGCAGCCGCATCCAGAAACATCTTGCCGTACGGTCTTCCCAGGACATCCTTGACACCGCTTGCATCCCGGCCCTCGATTGCAGGGTCCGCGGCATGAAAAACCCTCGTTCCGTCCATGGTCCAGACAAAGAAATAAGTATCATCACGGAACCACTTTGATCCTTTCTGACGAAACTCGGGATAAGCCTTCTCGCCTTTCTTTTCCAGGACTGCCGCCCCTTCCCGGACAAGCGTCATCAGCTCCGAGGCGCTCATCCTCTCGCCGGCCTCCGCCGCTTTGGGAGCATCGGCGAGGTACACACCGCTGCCTACGAGCACCCACTTGTTGCCCATCTTCGCTTTGCTCACATAGGCGGACTTCCGCGTGGAGCATCTTCCGGTCCGGCGACATAGTCGACCCAGCCGGAGCCGCTTGTTTCGGCGACCTGGAGCATCTCCCGGATCAACATCTTTCCCCGGGTATCCTTCACGTCCAGAATGTTCCGGCCCTCCAGGTTCGGAAAGCCCGGGTTCACGAGATCGACTCCGCTCGGGTCGATGACAAATATGTAGGCGTCCTTTGCGATAAATGGACCTGTCCTATCATGGAAGAGGCTAAGCGGCCTCGCCGTTCTTCTCGACCTGCGCTGCCGCGTCCCGCACCATATCCACGACGAAGGCTCTTTCCATACGGTCGTTGTAGATGCCGCTGCCCACTATATAGCTCTTGCCGGACGGAGCCGTCACGTAGCTCTTGTATATAGTGCTCTTCCAGCGGGGAAGAATTCCCCCCGGAACAGGCCATTCGTAGCAAGAATAATGCAAACAGTATTTTTTTCATGCCTCGCCTCCCTTTATGCTTCTTATTAATTATGGGCATATTTCATGCCAATTTGGGGATTCGGTGTATCGTTCTAGAAATATTGATTGTTTTGTTATTTTACAATCGATGAAATGAATGAGATTGTCAGAAAAACATACATATTTACGATTACATTTCTTAATGCTTGCTTAGAGTGGTTGGTTATGTCTTTTTAACCGGAAGGTCTTGACCGCTCCTATTTAATCAACTCTCATCTACTAAAAGTTCTGTTGAGCCAGAACAGTTATATTTAACCTCTTTCCGGATACTGATGTTTTAACTTCTCATAATTTCAACTCCCGGGCAGATTGCCAACCCCCGGACTGCAGGCGATGAACCTCTCAAAGTATGCTATAGTCCTTGAAGATTATTATTTGTGAGCGGCAGCATGGTACTCATCAGGCCGATATAGGATACCGCAATGCCGATCAGTAAGCTGATAAACATCCTCATTACGATCACTCTCTTCGAGATGATGATGGCCATCGGCCTGACCGTCAGCCTGAGAGAGCTACATCGGCATAGCCCGAAACCTGCGCCTCTTGACACGCGCCGCGCTGGCGAATTATGTTCTTGTCCCCATCGTCGTGCTGGGTTTATTATTCTTGTTTCATCCCGACCCTCTCGTGGCCGCGGGGTTTCTCATCGTCGCCGTATGCCCGGGGGCACCCTACGGACCGCCCTTCACGGCAATCGCAAAGGGCAACGTGTCGGCGGCGGTCGGCCTGATGGTCATACTCGCGGGATCGTCCGCAGTCCTCGCCCCGGCACTCCTTTTTTTCCTCCTGCCCCTCATGGGGGGAGGCGGAACGCTGAGCGTGGATGCGGGCAGGATACTGATCACTCTTCTCATGACCCAGCTCCTGCCATTATGTATCGGGCTATTCATTCGACACCGTCGTCCGGACACCGCTGCAAGGCTCCAGAAACCTTTCACCCAGCTAAGCAAGGTCCTCAATCTTCTGGTGCTCGGCTTTATTCTTGTAGTCCAGTTCCATGTGCTCTCCGCAGTCAGACCCAGAGGTTTCGCCGGGATGATAGCGCTCCTGGTCCTTTCACTCGCGGCAGGGTGGCTTCTGGGCGGACGCGAGAGCGCCAACAGGAAGGCTATGGCGTTTGCTACATCCGTTCGGAACGTCAGCGTGAGCCTCGTGATTGCGACCGGGAGCTTCCCCGGCTCACCTGCCGTGACCGCGGTGCTTGTTTACGGGATATTCCAGACCCTGGCATCGGCGGTTATTGCTCTCGGATGGGGAAAACTTTCCCGGCACATATAACCGCAGTGAGTGCTGAAAATTAAAGCGTCAATCCTTGCTGATGGTTATGCTGCACCTCCATAATTACTTAAAATTACCCATTGTATTAATCCATAGCCGCCAAATATAATAATCATTGTTATCTTCTATGGTAGAAGCTTAGACCGGATATTCAGGATGGCCTGTCAGGATTTAAGACTTGAGGGAAATATATAGATGAAATCCGGAAACATAACGAATGAGGAAAGGCGCAAGGCCGGCAAAACCCTCCGTGAGAAGTGTCCGCGATCCGCTCACGCAAAGTGGAATGCAAAACCACGGCCTCAAATTGTGGTAAACCTCCTCGAAGAATCGAACGCCGACAGGATTCCCGGACTCATCGCCATCCGTTACGGCAGGATGGCGCAGACGCCATTCACATTCTTCCGGGGCTCGGCCATAATTCAAGCGCGGGACCTCATGTTATCCCCGGCATCCGGGATAACCGTACAAGCGTGCGGCGACTGTCACATGATAAACTTCGGCGGCTTCGCCACGCCCGAACGTAACCTCGTATTCGACATCAACGATTTCGACGAGACATTTCCGGGACCATGGGAATGGGACTTAAAGCGTCTCGCGGTAAGCATAGTGCTTTGCGCGAGAGACCTCGATTTCTCGAAGAAAGATTCGGAGGAGGCGGTCAGGGCAGCCGCCGAGTCGTACAGAACGCGTATGTCGGAATACGCCGACATGAAGCTGCTCGAGATCTGGTACTCGAAAATCACACTGGAGGATCTGATAGAGAAATTTAAAGACCACGAGGACGCAGTAAAAAGGATAGAGAAGAAGATCGAGGAGGCCAGTTCCCGGACATCCGAGGCTTTATTCCCCAAGATTACCTCGTCCGAGACAGGCCGTCCGAGAATAATAGACAACCCCCCATATATCTTTCATTTCAAAGAGAACATCCCGGAATTCGAAAAGGCCGCAAGGGCATTCAGGAAGCACTACGAGAAAACGCTTCAGGCGGACAGGAAGCTTCTGTATAGCCGCTCTACTCCCGAAGACATAGCGGTAAAGGTAGTCGGCATCGGAAGCGTCGGCACACGCTGCATCGTCTCGCTGTTGATGGCCGGCAACAACGACCCTATATTCCTTCAGATCAAGGAAGCGCGCCGGTCGGTTCTCGAGCCTCCGGGCGCTAAGAGCCGTTTTAAACACCAGGGCCAACGGGTGGTGGACGGTCAGCGTCTCCTGCAGGCGACGAGCGACATACTTCTCGGCTGGTCACGCGTTCCCCGGCGGCACGACTATTATGTCCGCCAGCTCCGTGATATGAAAATATCCCCTGAACCCGAAACGTTCAAACCCGAGACCCTGACCGACTACTCGACTATGTGCGGATGGGCTCTGGCCCGGGCTCACGCCAAAGGCCGGGGACGCTCCGATGATCGCCGGATATCTCGGGACCTCCGGTAAATTCGACGACACCCTGACGCAGTATGCGGAGTCATACGCGGACCAGGTCGAGCACGACTTCACGGCGTTCAAGAAGGCCATCAGCAGAGGCCGTTTCCATACGGATATCGACGAGTCGAGCGAGTTCAGTTTTCTGTTATGACCTACGGAATCATCAAATAGATCCGCAATCGCCGTCCATTTGCATTAAAGACAAAATCCTGTAATCAGGAGGTATAGAAAAGATGATCCTAATAAGGAAACTAACCGGTTCTTCATCTCCGCTGATTCTGGGCATCGCCGTGCGCTTGCCGCCGCAGGGCAAGCGTTGGGCATTGAATCCGGATCCACAGCCCCGAAATGGGGAATGATACTTATCGGCCTCTTCGGGGGTCTCGCTATTTTCCTTTTCGGCATGGACCAGATGACGGACGGCCTTAAGGCGGTCATGGGCGACGGTATCAGCACCGCTCCTGTGCGAGCTCGCCAAAAACACTTCATCGGCAACGATCACAGGAGCGATCACGACCGCTATTATACAATCATCGTCAGTGACCACGGTGATTGTCATCGGGTTCATTTCCGTAGGCCTCATGACACTCCAGCAGGTGATTGGAGTCATCCTCGGCGCTAACATAGGCTCGACCATCACGGCCCAGATGATTGCCTTCAATATAACGCAATACGCGCTCCTGCCCGTAGCCGTAGGATACGGGATGCGGTTCGTGTCAAAGTCAGAAAAGACCCGTATTTACGGCGGCATCATCATGGGCATAGGGCTTGTCTTTTTCGGGATGGGAGTGATGAGCGACGCTACCCACCCGCTCCGCACATACCAGCCGTTCATCGACGTGATGAAGGAGATGAGCAATCCTCTGCTTGGAATCAGCGTGGGCCTGATTTTTACGGGTATCGTTCAGAGCTCGGCCGCGACCATAGGCATCGTTATCGTGCTCGCATCTCAGGGGGCGATAACGCTCGACGCGGGAATCGCGATAGTACTGGGCGCAAACGTGGGTACATGCGTTACGGCCATACTCGCGGCCATAGGCAAGCCCGCGCCCGCGAAACAGGCGGCGGCCGCGCATATACTTTTCAACATAGTCGGGGTGATTATATGGCTTCCCTTCATCGGATACCTCGGCACGCTCGCCGAAGCCATCTCTCCGGCGAGCGTGAATCTGTCCGGGACCGAAAGGCTGGCGGCCGACACGCCCCGTCAGATCGCAAACGCCCACACCCTTTTCAACGTTGCCAATACAATAATCTTCATAAGCATCCTGGGGTCGTTTGCACAGCTTATCAAATGGCTCATCCCCGACAGGCCGGAGGCCTTGCCCGAGTACGCGCAGCCCAAATACCTGGACGACGCTTTATTACAAACACCTGCGCTGGCCATCGACCGCATACGTCTCGAAGCTGTGCGGCTGGGCGGATATGTAGAGGAGCTCATTGAAATGGTCAGACCCGCAGTGCTGTCAGGCGGCAAGGAAGACCTGGACAAGATCGTATCCCGTGAAAAGGAGCTCCGTATGCTGCACGACGCGATCATGGATTACGCAAGACGGCTCTATTCCACGGAAATGCAGTCAGGTGAAACGAGAAGGCTGGAGGCTTTGATTACGGTGATCGTCAACCTGGAGCACGTCGGGGAAACGATAGCCGTAAATATGGTTTCGATCGGCAGGGAGCGGCTTGAGCATCGCTTTACGTTTAGCGAGGAGACGATCAGCCGGTTCCAGCCGTATTCGTCTAAAGTCAGGGAGGCTTTTCATAAGGCGCTGGAAGCCCTCGATCTTAAGGACGCCCGGCTTGCCGAGAGAGTCGTTGAGATGAAGCCGGATGTCGAACGATTAGCGGACGGGATAGTCGAGCATCTCTCGCGACGCCTGGTCAGCGACGATCCCGACAGGGCTGTACTATACAGAGTAGAAAGTCAGTTCGTAGAGCTCATTCAGCGCATATATTACTTTGCCGGGATGATAGCCAACGAGATATTACAGGAAGCCGGGTATGGGGTTAAAGCGTCCGTCACACCCGTACCATCCATTTAGAAACGACTGTAGCGCTTTGGGCAGGGACATTTAAGAGAGCTTCCTCAATCCGGTTTATCATCTTCACATGGATCGGGCGGCAATCTCGGACAGCCGGGCTTTCGGGAGGCTATTGACCAATGTTGACAGAAAAATATACGGAGTAAGATAGTATTATAGATAAGATAATATGGGCTTATCGGGGTAAACGAGGGGGTGCGGCAATTATGAGAGAGATAAAAAAGATAATATGGGCCAGCGACGGCTCGAAGGAATCATTGGAGGCGCTTAATTACGCAATATATCTCGCCCGGAGGTTCTGGGCCGAAATAACGGGCATGTACGTGATCGAAATGCATCCGAGGCTCCTATACGACTACGCGAGGGACCCCGACAGCGATCTCTACGGATGGGTGGGGCAAGCAGCCGCCAACCACAAGGCGAGACTCGTTTCGGAGGCGGAGAACGCGGGCGTTGAGGGTCTGCCCTTCCGTACTGCCGTCTTAATCGGGGACCCGAGTGCGGAAATCGTCAAACTCGCGCGCCGCAGAAAGGCCGACCTCATAGTATTGGGGATACGGGGACTGGGCCTTATAGACAGGATGCTGGTCGGGAGCACGGCCTTAAAAGTTTTTAGACAGTCGAATATTCCCGTCCTCGCCGTTAAGAAATGGGATAAAGCGGGCGGGATAGAGATACGAAACATTCTCGTCCCCCTGGATATATATGAAAAAGAAGAATCCGCCCTGAACTACGCCCTAGATTTGGCGCAGGCGTTCAAGGCGAATATCTCGGTGGTTTATGCATACAGGCTGTTCGCTTACGCCGTCCTCGAAGAGGGAGAAGCTCCGGTCGGAATAAACGAATTGGGCGAGGACGCGCTGAAGTTTTTTTCCACAGAACTCGCGGCGCGGGTCGAGGAGCCGGGAAAGAGGCTGAAGGCAGCCGGCACAGAGACCGGCATACCGGGGATCACGACAGATTTGATCGAGGAAATAAACCCCGCGATCGGCATTGTCGAGTACGCGGACAATAAGGACATGGATTTAATAGTAATCAACACCCATGCGAGAAAGGGGATTAAAAAGTTTATCATGGGGAGTGTTACGGAGAAGATCGTTCAAGAGTCCGCCTGTCCGGTATTGGCCATTAAACCATGATCCGCGCTTGGCTGCAAAAACTCTCACTCGGGGGCCTGAAGCAGGGTGTTACGTATTCTATCATATTATTAGCATTCACTATTTTTTGAGAAATTTGCAACCCCGGCCCCGGCAACGAGCACAAAAAATCAAACACATTATTCCATGATTCCATCTACACCTCGCCCCTGTGAGGACTCGAAATAAGTATGTCGCAGTAAGCCAGTTCTCACGTATCCTGTAAGTTGATGCCAAAAGATTTTACTGGCGCTAATTAATAAAATGGTCTAGAATATTAGTTGGAATAAACGTGGGGGGCACAGTGGCTGCAAAAAAATCTTTTCTCAAACACCTGGGTGATAGGAAATGGAGAAAAGTTAGTAATTCAACAATTACTATTCGGAAAAACTACCTGATATACGCAGGGAACAGAAAATGGAAAAGAAAAGAGGGAGCTGTTGTTATTTCTGATAATAGAGAGTGCGGTTGACCTGTCCTTAGCCCCGCCTGCGCATTTTCCCGAAGTAGCTGTATCCGGCAACAAATAAAAATGATATTAGGACTCCGAGAAAGAACGAATAAACAAAGTCTCTATACCTGGGCTCGGGAAAGAGAAGCTCTAACAATCTCCAGGCTACGTTTTTTGAAGCTCCATGATTATGTTCATTGGGATCATTTACCAGATAGCGGGTTATAACATCGGCTTCAGCCGGCGTTAGGCCCATATTGGGCATTTGCGAGCCGGGATTATCAAAATTGGGTTCGAGTATGTGATACTTCACCCAGGTCGTTACCTGATCCATCCCTTTCTTGCTCAAGACCTCATCCCTGGCTTGCATATTATTTTTATAAGGTTCAAGGCTTGATTGATCTAATGTTTTTACGTACTCAATATATTCCCGAGAACTCAGCCTTTTTTGTAATCTTGAAACCAGGGGTTCCCTGTCGAGGTTCGGTCCCGCCTCACCCCAGCCCAGATCGTTTATGACATGACAACCGAAACACCCATGATCTTCCATCAACATACCGGGATCGGTCTCCTTTCGTATTGAATAGGGGTACTTCGAACCCTTGTCATAACTCACTTTAAATATTGCGCTAAGGCCTCCTTCATTAGGGAAAAGCGGCGCAAAATATAGTCCATCCGGGCCAACCCCAAGACCCACGACAAGCTGTTCTCCATTTCCTCTATATTTTACGAATTGCCCGGGTGTGCTTAACATCTTATTTTCTTTGAATCCGTAATCCAGAACTGCGATACTTTTACCTCCTCTTGTCTCGGTACCAGTATGTTGCAGACTGCCGCAGAGCGCCAAATAAAATCTTCCCCTGAATTCTTTCGGGAAATTGTCTAAACCGTCCGGATAATAATCGAGCTGAGCCACACCGACAGCCGGCGCAAATACAAAATCAGCATTCGTGCTTATGCTCCAGTCATCGCCGTCCCAAAGATAATTTCCACCTTCACTGATCTCGAGGAATCTGTCCACACCTTCACCATTATCCGCAACAAATACCCGCCCGTCGACAATTTTGAGTCCGAAGGGATTTCTAAATCCGTAAGCCCAGACAAAATTCCTGGCTTTTTTTATATCATCGTCAACGTAGAAGGGATTACTTCTGGCGGCTTCCGTCCAAAGTCGTTCGAATTACTTCCTGAAACAGAATCTATATTTTGACTTCTCTTTTCCACAAAGCCGGTGCCTACACTTACATAAAGTAAATTATCAGATACCTGACAAGGTCCGATCTGATGAGAGAGGGGCTCGTCACTTCGGAGAAAAAATTTCTGTAAAGGCCAGCTTCGAGTTTGGTTTGAGAGAAAAAGTCCCGGTCTCCGCCTGAAACCTGATTACATTGTTCCTGAGAATATTATTCGCAGTCCTGATACGCGAACGTAACGAAAAAACATAACCGTGCTCAGGATCGAGACAGATGCCGGCCAGGCCGCTTTCTCCTGTAAATGCGGGCAATTCTTTCTTAGGCTTTAAAGTGAAGAAATCTTCCGCGAAAGTATAAGTTGTCCTGTCGTTTGTAACGACTTTAACCTTTCTCTGAGTTCAGTTACAAAATAGAGCGGGTCTTTAGGGTGGCCTTTGCCGGGCTGCGGGACAAAAGCTATGGCGGAGGGGAAATTATAACCCCTGGTATCAATGCTTATTGTAAAATTGTCTTCGACTTCCCAATCACTTCTCCAGTCATAAGACTCCATAGCCTTAGCAGCAGGAGCGCCGATTGAGCTAAACAATAAGATCAGGAAGAAAGCGATGAGATCCAATCTGCAATATTGGGGGGGCTTTACCATAGTTATTTTATACCTATTGGAAATATTTTACCGTATTTCGAATAAATTACTCCTTAGAATCAGGAACCGTTTAAAAAAGATACGAGACAGTCTTAACAATTTTGAACTGCATCGGGTTTTATTTATATTTCGGGGGGGAGTTCTTTACAAAGACAGATAAGCCGTTATAATGTTGCGGTCATGAGCGAACACGAGAAAAAAGACGGACACAAGAAACTGTTCGAGCTTAGCGAACGCGAGAAATCGGGCGCACTCTACATCATGGGCGTGGTGATACTCATATTCTCGATAGTATTCCTCGCGTCCCTCACCCACCTGGTGCTCCACCCCTGAGATTTCAGGCGGCCGATACCCACTTAATTATAAGCGTTACGAGACCGTGAAGTTCGAGGTGCTCCCCCCGCGTTGTCCCGTAAGTTATCGTATTACCTTCCTTCCTGAAATTAATCTTGATGAGCTGCACGGCAGGCGACAGGTTGCCTTCGCCGTCCTTTTCGGTCCTCCTCCTCTTCCCGATCACCGTGAGCACGTTGGGGTCTTCATCGAATAGGATCACTATCCTCGAGGGAGAGAATACGGGAGAGCCGCCCCCCTGCCCGGTATGGAGAGGAAGAGGTCGAGGAAATCCGGGGTGAGCCTCTGGAGCGACAGCCTCATGCCCGGCGAGACGTCGTTAAAGATAGTTATCGCCCGGCGGAAATGCACGTAAAGATCCTCTATCGCAGCGAGGAACTCCTTATCCGTGTCCGTTAGCGCAGGAGCCCCGGCTGGAGGAGTCTCACCCCCCTCAGGCTCCGGGCAATCTCCCTTATATCATTGTCGAACTCTTCAGCCATTGACAGCCCCTTTGAACTTTGAATTCCGCCTGTAAGCGCGCGTAAGCCTTTTCCCCGCCGGGACGCGCAATGTACGGATGACAAATTATAATCGCGATAACCCGGACGTAAAGCGCTATGGATATTCGAACTCGGATGATCGTCCGTCCGCCCCTGATTATTTTTATCGATTATCAGCGTGCCCCGTGTGCTAGGATATAAATAAGAGGAGCAAAGATTATGGCAAACGAATCCACGAGAGTTTCATTTATGATCGACTCGGACAAACGCGATTCGCTCGATAAGATCGCCTGCGCATACGGCAAGAACCTGAGCACGATCATAAACGAAGCTATCAACCAATACATAGACATCCACGGGCGGCACGCGAGCCTCTCACAGATAGAAGCGGACGCATCCGAGGACGGGGACTTCGCAACTGACTGAAGGCGGAGGACTTCTTAATTCATCCGGGAATGCAGCGTCAGCTTATAACGGTGAAGCTGTATCCGGGGTTCGGCAAGCCCGGGACGAACCGGGCGGCGGGTCGCCGTGGGGACATATGAAAGTAATACCCGTTCTACCCTTCG
>CAVWAZ010000010.1:0-11835 GCA_963752995.1 uncultured delta proteobacterium | reverse complement strand
GGCGACGGTGATCTTCATCACCTCGACGTTCGACTGCTTCCCGGCAGCGTTCGGGACGATGATCGGGAGCGAGACCCCGGCCTTTCTGTAGGCTTCGAGCCTCTCCCTGCACCTTTCCGCAGGCCCCACGAGCGCGACTGCATCTAACATCTCGTCCGAGAACACCTCGGCCGGATCGGCCCCGCCCTTTATCTTGTCGATCTCGCCGCCGAAACCGTTATTCGTCATGAGCCTCTGGTAGAACGGGAACCGTAAATATCCCGAGAGTCCGCGCTTGCCGGCCTTCCTCGCAAGCTCGAGGTCGTCCGATACGACCGACGGTATGCCGAGCGTGATGTCTATTTCGGACGGGTCTCTCCCCGCGGCTTTCGCGCCCTCGGCCACGTAGCCCGCAAGCTTCTTTATATATTCGGGCGTGGACATATAGGGCATTATTCCGTCCGCGACTTCACCCGCGAGCTTGGCCGCCCCTTTCGTGAGCCCCGCTATATATACAGGGACCTTCGGAACCTCGCGCTTTAGAGTTAGCGCGGGCGCCGTCCCGTCCATGAACGACTTGACCGCCTTCACGTATCCCCTCATCTTCTCTACCGGGTCCCCCATAACTATTTCGTACCTGTCGTTCACGGGCTTGTGGCTCACGCCCAGGCCGAGCACCATCCTGCCGCCCGATATTTCCTGTATCGTCATCGCCGTAGCCGCGGCCATGACCGCCTGACGCATATAGATGTTCGTGATCCACGTGCCGACCTTTATCTTCGTCGTCGCCTCGGCGAACACCTGGGCGTTCGCGAGACCGTTATAAGGCGGCACTTCGGGCGAGAATATGGATTCGAACCCTCCGGCTTCCGCCTCCCGCGCGAGCGCGCGGAGGTCAGATACGCTGCATCCCCATACGGGGGATATCGTGGCTATCCTGGGCATATTATTTCTCCTTTAAGCTCTATCGAGTTTTGTATTGTCAATACTGATTATCAATACTGGTTTATGACTTCCCTGTAATAATCGGGCCTGCAGCAGGGATTCGTCCCCGCTCGCGAGCACCGCCCTTATCTTCGTCAGCACATCTTCCTTGTCCCCGGGGAATCTGGCTTTTACAGGCAGGTAGTTCGAGATGTGGTTCGAGAAGAAGTACCCGTCCGTAAGCTCCGTGTTCTCGACCAGTATTTCGAGCTCCTTTATCATGCGGAACTTGTCGGGAAGCTCGAACTCCCCCCTTTTCCATTCTTCATACACCGGCGCTCCGGGCCGGAGCTGAAGCGATAGCGCGCCAACGTATTCGGGGTCGCATGCGGTGAGGAGCTTGCCCGTCGCCTCGGCGTGCTCCGCGCTCCTCTCGACGCCCCCCATGCCGAGGAGCACCATGGCGGAGTTCATGACACCCGCTTCCTTCAGCATCTTCGATGCCTTCACGGTCTCGGCGAAGTTTGCGCCCTTCCTGATTCTTTCGAGGACCACGTCGTCCCCGCTCTCGAATCCGATATATACCATGTCGAGTCCGAGGGCTTTAAGCTCTTTCAGGTTCCCGACCCCCTTCCTTATAATGTCGCCGACATTGGCGTACATCCTTATGCGTTCCAGTCCGGGAGCTTTTTCCCTGAGGTATCCCATAATTTCGATGAGCTTCTTATTGGAGAGCACGAGCGCGTTGCCGTCGGCTATGAACACGCGGTCGTCAATGAGCCCCGATCCGGCGGCCTCGTCTATTATCTGCTTTACCTCTTCCATGGGGCGGGCGCGGAATTTCTGCTCCTCCCCCCTGTACATGGCACAATAAGTGCACTGGTTGTGGGAGCAGCCTATAGTCGCCTGAAGGATGAAGCTATTGCCCTCGCTCGGGGGCCTGAAGTAGGGTGTTACGTATTCTATCATACTATTAGTATTAATTATTTTTTGGGTTTTTGCAACCCCGGCCCGTACAATCAATACGGTATTAAGCGGATTATTCGGCAATACTCGGCGCGTAAAATCATCTTATTTCATGGCTTAAATATAGTCTTACCCTACGTTCTTTTAAAAACGCAGCTCAATTTGCGTCCTCACAAATCTTAGTATTACTTTAAATATATTGAATGCATCCATTATAGAAGGTATCGGGTCCCGTATCGATAGGACGGCAAAGGTATTTACACCTCTGATTGAATTGAGCCACTCTTTGAATGTTAATTCGCCTCTAATATAATATCCTCTCGACGCCAGGAGGTCTCTCCCGAAAGAAATCCATTTGACGCCGGTTTGCTTTGGTGCTGTATAAGGCGGCAAGGGCATATCTAAAGCATCGCAATACATCGTATATAATATCGGTACTCCGCTGGCTTCAACCAGACCTATACTCGTATTCGGCCTTGCGACGTCCGGTTCGATTATAAAATGTTTGCCGCTCTTTTCATCGATTTTTATTTCAAGTGATATGATTCCTTTATACTGAATATTGCTATATATATCAATTGATTCTCTCGGGACCGGATCATTAAGACAATTTTCTACTAAACTTGCTTCCCCCGATTCTATAGGCCATTGCCGCAGCTTGCGCGATGTGTAATTGATTATCGGCTTATGGTTCTTATCAAAATAGTAATAGTATTGGTATATATTAGAATCTTTCCCATCGATCCATTCTTGGATGATGAAGACGTCAGTTGCCCTTAAGCAATTATCGCATACGGCATACAGTTCTTCCGGGTTTCGTATTTTTAATACCCTTTTGTCGAAGTATTTGGACCAAGTTCGTGTCGGCCTGGGTGGTTTTACTATGCATGGGTACGGCACTTTATTCGAAATCTCTTCCAGGTCCGATTTATTACTGACAAAATAAGTGGTTGGTATTGAAAAACCGCCGCGCGTCAAGTACTGGTAGAGCTTAGCCTTGTCCATAAGCAAATCAATAATTTCGTGGTCGGCGAATACAAATCCATACCAGTCCTTAAGCGCTTCTCTATATCTGGATACGGTGAGAACACTATCGTCACTGCACGGAAAAAGCGCGGATTTTCCGCCTAGTTCTTTACCCAGTTTTATTAATGTATCTATCAGTTCTTCATTTGATGTGTCAGCAGTTAGAACTTGTTTACATGAATTAGTCCTGCAGCAAAAATTATCGGGGTTATCCGCAATACCAATTACCGGTATTCCGTATCGAGCCAATATCCTGGATGTTTGCAAACCTGTGACCGAGTCAAGTTTGATTATTACGGCATTAGGTTTTTGCACTATCCCTCGGCATTCCGGTAAGACATTAATCCACCTGGAGTAAATATTCGTCTGTGCATGTTCTCAAGAATTCGAGGATTTCATAAGCTCGATCAATCAGTGATCGTGCATATAAATCATTTTGAAATCCCAATTATTTGCGTCGAGTAAATTCAGACCTTGAAATTCAAACTTATCATTATCTTTACCTAACGGTCGTATCAACATAGTCCGAGGCGGCTCTATGCCCTTAGCCGAATTATCTTCTTTAAATCCCCTTGATACTAAAAAATCATGGCTGTCCCGATCCAGCATATTTACCCAGGTTGAAATTGATCCGGAATTCATGAGCGATATCAGTGTATTTAACAGCTCGATCTTTATCGAGGGGTCGGCCGCCTCTAACTCGAATATATTATGTGAACCCCCGGATTCCGTGCTGTATAAAAGGCTCTGTAACACCAGATAGCCTTTCAATCCATCATCGTACCAGTATAGGAACAGATATTTTGAAAGCGGGTTATTGTATCTCCAACGAAAAAACATTTCATCTCTTACCAGGGTAATTTTATTTTCGGGCAGAGTGCTGTTAACGAGGAGAGCCATCTCTACCGGTTTGGGTTTATTGTCCAGCATTATGCTGGGAGGCAGCTGCTTCCTGGGGTTATGATAGATCATATCGATTCTTTGTGAATTGTCTCTGTTTCTCCTTTTTAAGATCATGCTGACTCCGGTTTTTCTCAATAATTTTCTGGCGTACGGACCCGCTAATCTCCCCGCGAGTGTCATTACCCGCGATTCACTTGTCTGGAATTGCTTTTTAATATTTATAATTTCTCCCATGCTCTTCCAGCCCATGGATAGAGAAATCATATAAACTAATGGCGCTGGATTGAAACTAAATTCGTATTGAACGCCCATAGTATCCAAATCTCTTTTGACGAAATTGGCTAGCTCTTTATATATACCTTTCTTCCTGTATTCCTTTAGTATTAATAAGTCCGCAGCACATAATGCATTGTAATTTGCAGATGCACTTTTTAGCTGCCATGTAGTTTCGTACACACCTCTCATGGCTACGATCTCTTCTCCGGCACGAACAAAGTATATTATGGGTCTAGAATGAGGCCTATCGATGTAATTCCATTTTACATAGGACCTGAATACTTCAAAATCCAGCCCCCAGTTAATTGTTTTAAGCCTGGCGATTTGATCTATTTGGCTCTCAAAGTCCTCAGTGTGTTTTGATATTGTGTAGTCCATACGGTCTCGGAAATCTTTCGATATAGTTAATCAAAAATCATGTAAATAAATCATCTTATAATCCCAGCTGGTTGAATCGAGTAAATTCAGACCTTGAAATTCAAGCTTATTATTATCTTTACCCAACAGCCGGATCAAAATAGTTCGAGGGGAGTTTTTTATGCTTTTTGCCGAGCTATCTTCTTTAAATCCCTTTGATACTAAAAAATCATAGCTATCCCGGTCCAGCATATTTACCCAGGTTGAAATTGATCCGGAATCTATGAGCGATATCAGGGTATTTAAGAGCTCGATTTTTATTGAGGAGTCGGTCGCCTCTAATTCAAATATATTATGCGCGCCTCCGGATTCCATACTGTATATATGGCTCTGTAATACAAGATACCCTTTTAAACCGTCATCGTACCAGTACAGGAAAAGATATTTTGAAAGCGGGTTGTTGTATCTCCATCGAAAAAACATTTCATCCCTTACCTGTGTAATTTTATTTTCAGAAAGGGTGCTGTTAACGAGGAGGGCCATTTCCGCCGGTTTGGGTTTATCGTCTATCGTTATGCGGGGAGGAAGCTGAGTCCTCGGGTTATGACAGATCATATCGATTCTTTGTGAATTGTCTCTGTTTCTCCTTTTTAAGATCCCGGTTTGTCTCAATAATTTTCTGGCGTACGGGCCCGCTAATTTCTTAGCGAGTGTCATTGCCCTCGATTCAATTGTTTGGAATTGCTTTTTCATAATTTTAATTTGCCCAACGCTCTTCCACCCCATGGATAATGAAATCATAGCGTTTAAGGGGGTCGCATTGAAGCTAAAAAAGTGTTGAGCGCCCATCCTCTCCAAATCTTCCAGGACGAAGTCAGTCATCTTTCCGTATATTCCTTTGTTTCTGTATCCCTCCAGTATCAGGAGGTCCGCAGAACACCATGCACTAAAATGTGCTGATGCGTTTTTCAGCTGCCATGTAGTTTCATACGCGCCCCTCATGGCTACGATCTCTCCACCTACGCGAACAAAGTATATTATAGGCGGTTTAGAATGAGGCCGATCTATGTAATTCCATTTTACATAGGATCTAAATACATCAAAATCCAAACCCCAATTGATCGTCTTGAGTCTGGCGATTTGATCTATATGATTTTCAAAGTCATCGGAATATTTTAATATTTCATGGTCCATATGGGCATTTTTGAGTCAGAGCGTTGAATCGAGAAGTTATGGCTTGTAATTCTTTACGAAATTTAAAATACTGTCTATCGTGTCCCATTCTTTGATAAAGTCGAGCGTCGTCAGGTCCAACGGAACCCGGACTTCCTCCTCCACCAGCAACGCCAGCTCAAGTAAATGCAGGGATTCCAAAAGTCCGGAAGTTATGAGCGGCGTGTTATCGTTGAATTCTCCGGGGATAGACTTTCCCGAGTCTTTAATTTTAGCATCGATAAAATCGGCGAGCTTTGTTTTAAAATGTCCTGACATTTGAAAGTCCTTAAACCGAAGTGTCGAGCTCCTTCCAGCTCACGGGTTTTGCCATTGCAACCACGACCTTTCTCCGGCCCGAAAACGGCTTCCTGCCGTGAGCGACGAGCATATTGTCCAGCATCAGGACATCGCCCGGCTCCCATCTGAAAGCAACTGTCGCTGAATCATATGCTTTCCTCAGTTCGTCAATCACGTCCTTGCCGATTCTCGTACCGTCGCCATAGTAGGTATTGTTCGGAAGGTCTTTCTCTTTGAAGAATTTAAGAAGCATCTGCTGCAGTTTCGGCTCGATTGCATATACGTTAAGCACGGTAGCATGGTTGAGCCACAGTAATTCTCCGGTAACGGGATGTTTCGCAACCGCGGGCCTAAGCTGTTTCGTTCTTACTTTTTTCTCGTCCACCCATTCAAAATCCGTCTCCGATTCTTTACAGAACCTTTCCATCTCGGCTTTATCCTGTGTTTGGTAAACTTCCTGCCACGTGAAGCCGAAAGGTCCGCCGGCCAAATTTCTGACATATAAAACACCTTTCTCCTCGAACGGTTTTCTTATCAAGGGGTCGATCTGCTCGTAGACCTTCCTTACGTCCGCTATGGGCGTTTCCCCTCCTTTTTCCGCAGCCTCGATACAGTAAAAGAAAATCCTCATCGGGAATTTCGCGGCGAATGAGCTTTCGTTATGGAGAATTATTTCCAGCTCCGGCGGGTAATTGGTAGCTGTGTATACCTTGCCTTTGACCTGAGTTCTGTGAGTGGCCCTGTCGTTATAATCAATCAAGCTTCCGTAGCAGTTCTGGACCGCTGATTCAAAGTCCTCGATCCCGTCGATATGGAACCCCCTGAATAATATTCCCCCGTGTTTTAATAAATTCGCTTCTATTTCGTTTTGATTTAATTTGAGAAAATCGTTTAAATCTAGTCCTTTGTGCTTCGGAGTAACGACAAGCGGCAGTTTTTTATCGTCGTCAAAAAAACCTGTATTTATTTCGATGTTTTCATTAAGCCCGATTGTCATACCTGTCCCTGTTTTCGAATCCGGGGAAGAAATCGTCTATGGGCACGGGTCATTATACTTCCTTAAGAAAAATTAACGAGCAATAATGCTTAACATATAAATTTTACTGCCCTGTCGGTATTAATCAACTTTCGAGCCGGTTAGCAGGTCCGGCTCAAGAGCCAGGCAGTAAAAGCAGGTTAGGATGTTACCCGTTATGGAAGCACCCTATGGTCGCCTGAAGGATGAAGCTCCGGCCCTCGCTCGGGGGCCTGAAATAGGGTGTTACGTATTCTATCATACTATTAGTATTAATTATTTTTTGGGTTTTTGCAAGCCGAAGCCGCGCCGTCCCTTAGCCGCTTTATCCGACTGGCAGACCGCTCATCGATCCTCCAGCACAGCTTTTACCATTTTATCGTTCCGTGAATTTCACCCTTGTTAGGCTTCCCGTCAAACTTAGCGCCGATATTAATTTGCTATTCCGCGTAGAAACCCGAGCCGACGATATAAGTCTCTTCCCCTGACTGTACCTTCCGCACGAAGGTCAGCTTACGCGCAGGCGTATTTTGTCCGGGCTTGTACCAGTAGAGATCGAGCCAGGCGCTGCCGTCTTTCATGGCTGCGGCGATTTCATCCTTTACTACCTCGTTCCCCTTCAGATCCCTCAGGTCTATGAGGTTCTTTCCTTCCAGGCTGGGCTGGGCGGGATTCACCAGCTCGGTGCCGTCCGGGGTATCGACAAACACGTAGGTATCCATGAAGACAAAGGGACCCGTTTTGTCCCGGAATTGGCTGAAGGCTTCCTTACCCTGATCCGCGACAAGGGCAGCGGCACGATTCACCACGTCCTCGACGAAGGCCTTATCCATCTGCATGTTGTAGATCCCGGAACCGATGACGTACTCTTTCCCGGAAGGAAAAGTCACCCGCTTCACAAACGTGGACTTCCATGTCGGGAAGATGTCCCCCGGCTCGGGATACATATAGTGCACCCACCCCTCACCTGTAGGGCCGCCAGCCGCCTCCAGAAACATCTTGCCGTACGGTCTACCCAGGACATCCTTGACACCGCTTGCATCCCGGCCCTCGATTGCAGGGTCCGCGGCATGAAAAACCCTCGTTCCGTCTATGGTCCAGACAAAGAAATAAGTATCATCACGGAACCACTTTGATCCTTTCTGACGAAACTCCGGATAAGCCTTCTCGCCTTTCTTTTCCAGGACTGCCGCCCCTTCCCGGACAAGCGTCATCAGCTCAGAAGCGGTCATCTTCTCGCCGGCCTCCGCCGCTTTGGGAGCATCGGCGAGGTACACACCGCTGCCTACCAGCACCCACCGGTCGCCCATCTTCGCTTTGCTCACATAGGCGGATTTCTGCGTGGAGACACTTTCTCCCGGTTTTGGCCACATATAGTCGACCCAGCCGGAACCGCTGGTTTCGGCGGCCCGGAGCATCTCCCTGATCAACATCTTTCCCTGGGTATCCTTCACGTCCAGAATGTTGCGGCCTTCGAGGTTCGGAAAGCCCGGGTTGACGAGATCGACTCCGCTCGGGTCGATGACAAATACGTATGCGTCCTTTGCGATAAAGGGACCTGTCCTGTCATGGAAGAGGCTAAAAGCCGCCTCGCCGTTCTTCTCGACCTGCGCGACCGCGTCCCGCACCATATCCACGACGAAGGCTCTTTCCATACGGTCATTGTAGATGCCGCTGCCCACAATATAGCTCTTGCCGGACGGAGCCGTCACGAGCCGGACGTAGGTGCTCTTCCATCTGGGAAGAATGCCCCCCGGAACAGGCCATTCGTACTGGTACCATCCTTCGGGTTTGCCTGGGAACCATAGCTGCGCCGATGAGTCCCCGGATGATGGGTTTCCCGTTGACGTCCTTCAGATCAAGCTCGTTCTTGCCTTCCATTGACGGATCGGGATGAACAATCATGTTCCCCTGAGTATCCAGCACAAATATATACTTATCTCCTTGCCGCCACTTGCTGCCGGACACGCCGAAATCGCTAAACGCAGCTTCTCCTTTTATGCTGACCAGCTCCGCCGCGTCATTTACCAAAGCGACAGTTTCGCGGGTCTCCTCATGCTCGTAGGTCTGACCGGCCTCGGCGGCGTTTCCCTTGCAGAATGCAGTTTGATTGAGAACGATTGAAAACGAAAAAATCAAGAATAATGCAAACAGTATTTTTTTCATGCCTCGCCTCCCATTTATGCTTCTTATTAATTATGGGCATATTTCATGCCAATTTGGGGATTCGGTGTATCGTTCTAGAAATATTGATTGTTTTGTTATTTTACAATCGATGAAATGAATGAGATTGTCAGAAAAACATACATATTTACGATTACATTTCTTAATGCTTGCTCAGGGCGGTCAGTGGTTCCGGTTGATTTCGAAAACTCATTAAGATTTATTGCTGGAACAGTTATGGATCGGGCGGCAATCTCGGACAGCCGGGCTTTCGGAAGGCGATTGCCCAATGTTGACAGAAAAATATACGGAGTAAGATAGTATTATAGATAAGATAATATGAGCTTATCGGGGTAAACGAGGAGGTGCGGTAATCATGAGAGAGATAAAAAAGATAATATGGGCCAGCGACGGCTCGAAGGAATCATTGGAGGCGCTTAACTACGCAATATATCTCGCCCGGAGGTTCTGGGCCGAATAACGGGCATGTACGTGATCGAAATGCATCCGAGGCTCCTATACGACTACGCGAGGGACCCCGACAGCGATCTCTACGGATGGGTGGGGCAAGCGGCCGCCAGCCACAAGGCGAGACTCGTTTCGGAGGCGGAGAACGCGGGCGTTGAGGGTCTGCCCTTCCGTACCGCCGTCTTAATCGGAGACCCGAGTGCGGAAATCGTCAAGCTCGCGCGCCGCAAAAAGGCCGACCTCATAGTATTGGGGATACGGGGACTGGGCCTTATAGACAGGATGCTGGTCGGGAGCACGGCCTTAAAAGTTTTTAGACAGTCGAATATTCCCGTCCTCGCCGTTAAGAAAAGGGATAAAGCGAGCGGGATAGAGATACGGAACATTCTCGTCCCCCTGGATATATATGAAAAAGAAGAATCCGCCCTGAGCTACGCCGTAGATCTGGCGCAGGCGTTCAAGGCGAATATCTCGGTCGTTTATGCCTACAGGCTGTTCGCTTACGCCGCCCTCGAAGAGGGAGAACCCCCGGTCGGAATAAACGAATTGGGCGAGGACGCGCTGAAGTTTTTTTCCACGGAACTCGCGGCGCGGGTCGAGGAGCCGAGACAAAGGCTTAAGACAGACACCATAGAGACCGGCATACCGGGGATCACGACAGATTTGATCGAGGGAATAAACCCCGCGATCGGCATTGCCGAGTACGCGGACAATAAGGACATGGATTTAATAGTGATAAATACCCATGCGAGAAAGGGGATTAAAAAGTTTATCATGGGGAGTGTTACGGAGAAGATCGTTCAGGAGTCCGCCTGTCCGGTATTGGTCATTAAACCGTAGCTCATGGGCCGGATACGTCGTGCAAAGTCTACTCCGCGCATGCAAACAGGATATTATTTGCAAGTTAGGCGGGGGATTCTTTACAAAGACGGATAAGCCGTTATAATGTTGCGGTCATGAGCGAACACGAGAAAAAAGACGGACAGAAGAAGCTTTTCGAGCTGAGCGAGCGCGAGAAATCGGGCGCGCTATACATCATGGGCGTGGTGATACTCATATTCTCGATAGTATTCCTCGCGTCCCTCACCAACATAGTGCTCCACCCCTGAGATTTCAGGCGGCCGATACCCACTTTATTATAAGCGTTACGAGGCTGTGAAGTTCGAGGGTCCCCCCCGCGTTGTCCCTGTAAGTTATCGTATTATCTTCCTTCCTGAAATTAATTTTGATGAGCTGTACAGTAGGCGAGAGCTTGCCTTCGCCGTCCTTTTCGGTCCTCCTCTTCTTCCCGATCACTGTGAGCACGTCGGGGTCTTCGTCGAAGAGGATCACTATCCTCGAGGGAGAGAATACGGAGAAGCCGCCCCTCCTCCCCGGTATGGAGAGGAAGAGGTCGAGGAAATCGGGTGTGAGCCTCTGGAGCGAGAGCCTCATGCCCGGCGAGACGTCGTTAAAGATAGTTATCGCCCGGCGGAAATGCACGTAAAGATCCTCTATCGCAGCGAGGAACTCCTTATCCGTGTCCGTTAGCGCAGGAGCCCCGGCGGGCGAAGTCTTACCCACCTGCAGGCCACGGGCAATCTCCCTTATATCATTGTCGAACTCTTCAGCCATTGACAGCCCCTTTGAACTTTGAATTCCGCCTGTAAGCGCGCGTAAGCCTTTTCCCTGCCGGTACATGCAATGTACGGATGTCAAATTATAATCGCGATAACCCGGACGTAAAGCGCTATGGATATTCGAACTCGGATGATCGTCCGTCCGCCCCTGATTTTTTTTATCTATTATCAGCGTGCCCCGTGTGCTAGGATATAAATAAGAGGAGCAGAGATTATGGCAAACGAATCCACGAGAGTTTCATTTATGATCGACTCGGACAAACGCGATTCGCTCGATAAGATCGCATGCGCATACGGCAAGAACCTGAGCACGATCATAAACGAAGCTATCAACCAATACATAGACATCCACGGGCGGCACGCGAGCCTCGCACAGATAGAAGCGGACGCTGCCGAGGACGGGGACTTCGCGACTGACTGAGGCGGCGGGTCGCCGCGGACAATCGAAAGGCCGCAGATACCGGTTTAGGCGGAGGAAGTACGGAAGGATCGTGTACGAGCGCAGGTTCTGCGCCACACATTGTGTGTCCTTCGACCCTTCGACAGTCTCAGGACGAACGGAGAAGGAACTCTGCCGGATTAGCAAATGAGGTATGAATGGATCGTATACGAGCGCAGGTTCTGCGC
>CAVWAZ010000009.1:0-130409 GCA_963752995.1 uncultured delta proteobacterium | reverse complement strand
CTCAGAGGGGATGAGTGACGGCGCATACTTCAGTGGTGAATTAAGATCGCCGTGGTCGTGATGATCTCGCCGTTGCTCTTAATTCCCTCTCCCTTGAGGGAACAGTTGCAGACAAGCGTGCAACTGGTCGCCTTCTCCTACGAAGCATCGAGGCTCATCGACTCCCGGCTCAATGCTACATAACCCAAAAGAGGGGCAGGGTGAGGGTGTACCTGAATAATGTTATTTTTCTTCTTTTCCTTGATGAAAAGAAGCAAAAATCACACACGTAGTGTGGTTTCCGAAAAGATTCTACAGAATTAGCTGAAAATCTCATGTACTCGCTAAATCTTCCAATTCTACCCCAATCGGAGCGGTAGTTTAGCTATGTCCGTGGCTAACTAACGTCGTGCAGATGTCGGAAAGGGTGTCCGAATGCGCGCTCGCTTGCATTCGTCCCGTGGAAGATTTTTAACGCTCGTACAATCGATTTTCTTAACGCAAATTCTGTAATGTCGGAAATAGTCACCCTTCGACAAGCTCCAGGCTTCGCCATCCTCCTATGCTTCGGACTCCGCTAAGGCTTCGACCGACAGAAAGCTTCGGAGGATAAAAGGCTACGCCCGGTCACCCTACGGCTCAAAGCCTTCGGGCGACGTGCCGCAAGCAGGGTGAACGGGTTGGATTCAAATGCCGGCAAAACACTTTCCCCCTTTGTTAAGCCGGACTCAGGGGGATTTAAATAATAAAAAAAGGGAAAATCCTCCCTAGCCCTCCTTTACAAAGGAGGGAATTAACTGCGAAAGGCGGAATTGACGCGGTTGCTGGTTAGAGCTGGGCAGAATCGTAGAACGCACTATATGCGTATGAGCGCTGATTTTGCTACTTCGTCACCGGATAACCCGCGTCCTGCCAGCCGATGATGCCGCCCGGCATCCAGTAGATATCGGCGAACCCCATATCTTCCATTGCCTTCACCGCGATGTCGCTCCTCCTCCCCGTGCGGCAGTGTACGAGGTATGTCTTCGATTTGTCGAGCTTGCCTACTTCTTCTTTGAAAGATTCGGATTTCACGTCGATGTTCGTCGAGCCGTCGATGTGTCCGTCCGAGTATTCCTCTGCCGTCCTCACGTCGAGTATCACGAACTCGGCGCTCCCTTTCTTCTCCTCTATGATTACGCGCGCCTCATCTACCTCTATTTCCTTTACCGCCTTCTGTCCGCTCTCTGCCCCGCCTGTGTCCTCTTCCGCGCGCGCATAGGGCGCGTGCGTCAAGACGATCGAAACTAACGCAAAAAAGATTAAAGATGCCAAGTGCCTTTTCATTTTGCCTCCCTCGCGGCCGTAAGGTGTAATCGAACGTATACTGATACTAAGTCTAACACACTGCGCCCCGGTTTCAGCCGCTTTGAAGAGCGCCTCTCCCTGCACTTGCGGAACCGAATCAATAGTAGATATAATTAGCCCTATCGGACAACCAGCCAATGGAAATTAAACAGTCTCTAAGACTGCCAAAAAGAATAACCGATAGTCTCAGAGTACTGATAAAGGTCGTCGAGGCCGTTCACAAGTCCTCCGACCTGAAAGAGATTTACAACACGGCGCTCGACCTCGTGATCGAGCTCGAGAAAGTCGATATGGCGGCCATATACATCGTGGACGACGTCTCGAACACCGCCGTGCTCCAGGCACACAGGAATTTCCCCCCTGAATACGTAGCCAAGGCCTCCGTCATACCGTATCCGGCCGGGATCACGTGGCGGGTGATAAACTCCGGCCAGCCGCTCAACATAGACGACATACACAAGGTGAAGGAGATCGGTCCCGCGGGAAAGAAGGCGGGGTACCACGGCATAATGGGCGTGCCCGTCCTCGTGGAGGGAAGGGCTATAGGCGTGATATGGCTCGCGCGGTACGAGGAGGAGCGGTTCACGCGGAGGGAGGTCGAGCTCCTCACGACGATCGGCAACCAGATATCCATAGCCATAGCGAGGGCGAAGCAGACACGCGAGCTCGAGGAGAGGAACGAGAACCTTTCCATACTGAGCGCGATCGTGGAAAAGGTACACGGCTCCGCCGACCTCAGGCTCATATTCGAAACGTTCCTCGATATGATCGGCGGAATCAGGATGATAGACGTTATGTGCGTATACCTCGTCGAAGGCGAGGGGGATTCGCGGGAGGCAGTGCTACGCGTACACCGCGGGCTTTCCGATGAATATATAAAGAAGGCCGGGAGAATCCCTTATCCCAAAGGGGTGACATGGGAGGTCATAAACACGGGCGAGCCCGTATATTTCAAGGGGCTCCCGGGAGAGCCGTGTCCGTTAGGGCCTGCGGGGCGTGCGCTTGCGCCCGGGGTCGTCCTCTCGCTGCCGCTCAAGCACAGGGGGCAGACTATCGGCGTCATTCATTTCACGAGAATGGAAAAGAGGGCGTTCGAGAAGTACGAGCTCGACATACTCTACTCTCTCGGCAACCAGATAGGGACGGCTGTCTCCAAGGCGAAGATGTTCCAGGAGGCCGGGGAGAGGGCGAAAGAGCTCGAAATGCTCTACCACGACCTGAAAACGACACAGGACCAGCTCATTCAGAACGAGAAGCTCGCCTCTCTGGGACAGCTCGTGTCGAGCATAGCGCACGAGATCAATAACCCGCTCACGCCCATACTCGGGTATTCCCAGATGCTCATCGCGGCGCCCGAGACGGAGGCGGACAAGAGGCAGAAGTTCATCGAGGTAATACATAATTCCGCGGACAAGGTGAGGAAGATAGTCGAGAACCTACTCTCCTTCGCCAGGAAGGACAAGCCGCGGAGGGAGTACCTGGACATAAACGAGATACTCCGTAACGCGGTCGAATTCAGGCAGTACCAGCTCGATCTCGAGAAAATCAACGTAGTCATGGACCTCGACAGCAACCTGCCGAAGACAATGGCCGACTCGACGCAGATAGACCAGGTGTTCACAAACCTCATATTGAACGCCTGCCACGCGATAGGCGGCTCCTCCCTTAACGGGGGAACACTCACGATAAAGACGAGAAGGGGGACGAGGGACGATATCGAAGCCGTTATTTCGGACACGGGGCACGGGATAAGCGAGGACGTCGTGCGCAGGATTTTTGACCCGTTCTTCACGACGAAGCCCCCGGGCGTAGGCACCGGTCTCGGGCTCTCGGTTTCATACGGAATCATGAAGGAGCACGACGGGGAAATATCGGTCGAGAGCGAGCCGGGCAAGGGGGCGTCTTTCACCGTGAGGCTGCCCGTGCGTGATTACAGGGACTATCTCCTGGCCGAAGATAACGGGGTGGAGGGGCGCGACGAAGCCCCGGCTGAAAGGAACGGGCGGACCGTGCTGGTCGTCGACGACGAAGAGCTGGTCACGATGCTGATAGGCGGGATACTCGAGGGCGAGGGCTATGACGCCGATTTCGTTTCGAACGGGGAGGAGGCGCTCTCGAGCATAAAGCACGGGGAATACAGCATCATCATCTGCGACATCAAGATGCCTCACATGAACGGTAAGGAGTTCTACAGGCGTGTTAAGGAGATGGACGCGGGTCTGGCCGGAAGGATGCTGTTCATGACCGGGGACCCGAGCACGGAGACCCTCGATTTCATATACAGTACCGGCAACAGGTTCCTGTCGAAGCCGTTCAAGATAGACGAATTCAAGGAAGCCCTGAGAGCCGTCGAAACATCCTGACGGTTATAATCTTCACCGTAGGAGCGGCTTCCAGCCGCGACACACATAGTGTGTTCTTACGATTCTTCCATAACTCCTCTGCCCAACCAACTGCCAAAGTCACCCAGCGTGAGAAATCCTGCTTGCCCGTCGAATCCCGACGAAGACAGAATTTGCGGAGGGTAGCACCCGTAGGCATTCGATTCTTAAGCCTCCTCCTTCCTTGTCATTTCGAGGCAGCGCCGAGAAATCTATCATTTGCCTTTCTCTTCCCGACATTACAGAATTTGCGTTAAGAAAATCGATTGTACGAGCGTTAAAAATCTTCCACGGGATTCGCGGTAGAATCGGAAGCCATTCTAAGCCCAGTCATGAGATTTTCAGCAAATTATAGCTAAGTCGGATTGATTCTTTACGCAATTCTGTTTGTCGGGAAAAGAAAGATAAAAGATATTTCTGCCTTTCTCGAAATGACAGGATAGATTGCCTTTATCTTTAATCATAAAGCACACTATGTGTGTGAGCCCGCACAAACCGCGTATCGGAAGTATAATTGTATGGACATGAGCCGGAGAGGGAATCCTCTATGAAAAACACTCTGCGTTTCACAACCGTTCTAATCTTAATATCGCTCCTGATACGGGCGTCCCTGGCCGCGGAGTACACAGTCGAGCCCTGGTCGAGCGGCATACTGGCGAACGAGCCCGCGGCAGCGAGCGCGCTCATAAGGAGCGGCGAAGAGCTGGATGAGGCGAAGGAAGCGCTCGGCATAACGGGCCCCCTGCCCGGGGCGGATTTCGGGAAGCACGCGCTCCTGCTGATAATACCCGTCGAGGGCACGGGCGGAATTATAGAGATTGCCGGCGTGACCCCGGCGGCGGGCGGCGCGCTCGAAGTGAGATACAGGGTCAGGTCCGAAGGGCCCCGTCCCGAGGGGCCGGTTAAGGCCTCCTACCCCTATCTCATCCTGAAGCTGAGCCCGGCGCCCGGCGCGGACCTCCCCGTGAGGCTCATCGACGAGGACTACGTGAATACCCTCTCCTCGGGCACGGGGCTCGGACAGTTCAGGGAATACACGAACGTGCTCTCGGCGCCGGAAGACGCCGCAATCGCGGAATACCTTCCGATCGACAAGGGGAACACGTGGACCTACAAATCCGAAACGAGCAGGGGCTCGTCCGAGGTGACGAACTCAGTCGTTTCCGAGTCCGACGGGTGGTCGGTCTTCGACACGTTCTTCGGCGTGCCCGGCGTCGGCATGAAGATATCCCCCGGCGGGGATATCCTGGTCTCGTCAAAAGGCGGGATAAAGACGTTCTACAACACGGACGCCGTGATCGAATTTCCGAAGGAGCCCTACAGCACGCCTGCCGGGGTCTTCGACGGAGTGATGGTCGTGACCGTGCCCGAGGGCGGGGATTTCTGGTTCAGGGACGTATACGCGAAGGGCGTCGGCCTCGTGTCGCACGAGCAGAAATCCGAAAAGGGGCGAGCGTCCTATATGCTGATAGGCGCGCGCGTGGGCGGGGCCGGTTATCCGCACGCACGCGATAGCCGGAGCACGGGGAAGGACTGAGCGCTCCCCCGCGCGGCCCATACCCGAAGTCCCGGTTTTTTTAAGGGGCCCGGCTGTAATTTGCCTTTCTTTCGATTTTCCCCAAAAATTTCTCCCCAAGGATATTATCACGGTATTCCGGTAAGTTACGCGCCGTTTCTACATAGATACCCTATATAAAATACAGGCATTACCCGATTGAAATGATCGCGGCGATTTCGGATAATCATTATAGATACAAATCGTACCGTGATTTCGAGAGGGGGACTCTCCAGTATCGGCGGCGATAAAAAAGTCATACACCTGCGGAGCGGTGGAGGCGCAGGACGGCCGTATGACTCGATGCCGCTCAAGAATCCGGACGCATACGCCAGAGCAGTCCCTTACGCGGAAACACGATGCGGGGCTATAACCGCAGGAAGGGAGAGGCTTTGTTGACGGAGCTCGCGAAATTCGATCCTGCCCAGGCGATCGAGATACCGAAGCAGCTGTATGACGACGGGTTCATCGTGATCCGGAACAGGGGGGATTCGATGGAGAAGCTCATCATGGACGGCGCGAGCGTGGTCATAGACATATCATCGCGGGAGATCGTATCGGGCTCCATCTACGCGCTCAGCATACCGAAGGAGGGCTGCATTTTGAGGGAGTGTCATTCGGGGTCTCAGGGACTCCTGCTGAGGCCGTATAACAGGAACTACCCGGTCTCTGTGCTCGGGTGGGACGAGTTCGACCCGGACATGGTCGTGGGCAGGGTGTTCTGCAGCGTGATAAACGTCTTCAGGTAGCGCGGGGGCAGATTATGGGCAGACACAGGCGCGGGGGCCGTGCGGGGGCGCTGGCGGGGAGAGACGAGGGCAGGGGCTTGGATTAACGCAGTCTTAACAATGCAGATACAAACTATGTTACGTCGAGCGGTGTAAGGAGAGATGAGCATTCAGGCGGTTGCGGATACTATAAGCGCGGATATTATATGTATATGCACTCATAATATGGAGGGACGGTTCCTTTTTCATGCCGTCCCGGCCGTTTGCGGCGAGTTTGAGTTATCACGGACTTAAAGGAGGGAGTGAGATGAATCTCGAATACGCTATTCCCCGGTTTTCCGACGCCGGCGGCGATTTCAGGGGGACGTCGTGGGGTATGTCGAAGGATGAGGTCAGATGCTCGGAAGGCCTCTTTCCCCTGAGCGAGGGGGAGGGCTACATCACGTACAGGGAGCGTGTAATGGGGTTAGACGCCCTGGTGGGTTATCATTTCCTTGAAGGTACGCTGGTGGAGGCGGGTTACGCGTTCAGGGGGCCTCTCGGCGGCGAGCGCGTATATATACGGGAGTACGCGAAGGTGAAGGGCATAGTCACGGGCTCTTACGGGAAGCCGTCCGTCGACGAGGACACGTGCCGGGAATGCGGAGGGTCCTGCGTCCGGTGCCCCGCGGAGGAGTGCAGTGATGTGTGTCCTCTCGTCTATCTGTCCGAGTGGACTACGACTCGCTCGGTAATAAGGCTCGTGCTCATGGGGGAGGGGAGGGGGTTCGACTTCGGCCTGCTCCACAGGTCGAGGGAGCACGATCGGCTCATCGAGGTAGGGAGGTAGAAGGGCACCGAAGGACGAGAAACTCGTATTTCTTCTTTGTATTGGCTACCGTGAAGCTCACACATACATATTGTAGTTTTATTATGCAAGATATGTTGCCTATGCCTCAATTTATACCTACATGATGCTCAATCTACTCATGATAGCAATTAATCTCCCGCAGTTGTCATTTCCCCGACATTACAGAATTTGCGTTAAGAAAATCGATTGTACGAGCGTTAAAAATCTTCCAATTCAGGCCGAGGTGGAATTGGAAGATTTAGCGATGTACATGAGATTTTCAGCAAATTATGTAGAATGTCCGGATGATCTTTGCTTCTTCTTCATCAAGGAAAAGTAAGGATAAAAAATTAGCCTTTCTCCTTCCTTTGTCTTGTCATAATCCACACACCGTGTGTGTCGCGGCTGGAAGCCGCTCCTACAAAGGGTGACGGGTTCGGGCCGGCGTATGAGGGGCAGGGCAATCGTGAATATGCGCAATGTGTATGCGTTGTAAAAACCAATTTCCATTTTCACACCCCTTATTTTATAGTTCTTGTATGAGAAGGTTCCTTGTTATTGTGAAAGCGGGGAGGTCATCGTGATAAGAGTTTCGGTTCAGGTTCTACTGCTTGCGTTTCTATTCATATATGCGGAGGGAGCTAGCGCGGCCCAGAAGCCGCAGGACGTCAACGGCTGGGAGAAGCTTAAATGGGGCATGACGGGGGACGAGATAAAAGCCGCCTTCGGGAAGGACATCAAGGTGCATAAGCCCAGGGAGGACGCGGGCGAGGGCGTGTACAGCGAGCTCGAGCTCACGGGGCTCACGATAGGGGGGGAGCCCTTCAGGGCGAGCCTCTGGATGGGCACTCGCACCAAAAAGCTCTCGAAGATAGTGTTCGTCCCCAAAGGGGAGCCGGAAGGGTTCGCGTGGGCCGAGACGTTCATAAAGGTCGAGGAGGACCTCGTCTCGAAGTACGGCGACCCGTCCACGGAGGAAACATCCAACGACCCCGGCACCTCCGCCGAACGGAAGTGGGTATTCCCGTCCACGGTTATCGAATTGTCCTACATGCGTATCGAAGGCACGGAGCTCCTGCTGCTCGTATTCTCGGGGAACGGGAAGACGGCGAAATAGCAGAGACGCGCTGTCAGTCTCGTGAATCGGAAATTATTTCCCTATAATGCCTGCAGAGCTTCCACGAGCGGTTCGCTCGGCATGCGCAGCAGTCCGTCGAACGGCCTGTTCAGCTCCATTATCAAAAAGAGCGCGAGCGTGACGGCTAACGCTGACAGTATGAGCGTCAAGACCACTATCCCGTTAGTCGGGGCGTAGATCCCGAAGCTGAAGAATATGGAGACGAACCAGAAGACGAGCACTGCCGAGCACGATAAGGAATGCCGCCGGTATGGACCTGACCTGTCGACATTACGAGCGAATCGCGCGCCTGCGCGAGATCGTAAGTTATAGCGAATCGCCTCGTCACGGATCGCGTCGCCGGGCGTCGTTCTCCGGCTTGAACGACTGGATTTCGCCGTAGACGGTTTCGGATTTGGATTTCGCGGCTCGATCATCGCGCCTGCCGAGCCGTCCTTGGGCCAGAACTGATTGATCGTGCGTCGAGCGAGTCGCGGAGCGTCTGGCGCGGGCCTCTTCCGCCCCGGGTCCGTAATCCGCGAGAAGCCGGTCGAGGAATACGACCTTGGCCGACATATCTATGAGCTCGCTCCGCTGGTTGCTGAAATGGATCTGCGCTCCCTGCGATCATAAGCCCGACGGCGAGCGCCGCCATGGTCGCGACAATTCCCATGCCCAGCGTGACCATGTTCCTCGATTCGTCGGTCAGGTGACGTGCGGGCAAAACGGCGCGGAGAAGCATTCCGATAACCGCTCCTCCGACTATGCAATAAAAATAATGAGACTCACCACTACAGCTTTCAAGAGACACCTCCCGGCGGCTTCACTGCATCCGACTGCCGCCGATGATTACGTAGTTATAAAGCATTGCGCCGGCAAATTCAAGAAACTGTCGATGGGTTTATAAAAACGCCGTTTTTATCACGGGATGCCCGGATATATATACCCCCCGCGTCCCAGTACCCGGCGGGGGTCTAACGGCTTATTGACATTTAATGCCCCGTAATTACATTAACCGTGCCCGCGCCCGATATGCCGCGGGACCCGCGGCTTACCCATGAAAAGAGAACATTCCCACAAGTGGCTCACACTCGTCGCGATGACCGGGTCGCTCTCCATGATCTTCGTCGACCAGACCGTGGTGAGCGTGGCCCTTCCCAGGATTCAGTCGGACCTCGCAGTATCGCAGACCGGGCTCGAGTGGATAGTGAACGCGTACGTGCTCGCGCTCGCCGTGACGGTCGCGTTAGGCGGGAAGCTCGGGGACATTTTCGGCAGGGTGCGCGCATTCGTCACGGGCGTTGTCGTCTTCGCAATCGCCTCTGCGCTCTGCGGCCTCGCCCCCAATGAAGGGGTGATAATCGCGGCCCGCGCGCTCCAGGGCCTGGGCGCGGCGCTCATGCTCCCTTCCTCGGCGGCGATAGTCATAGAATCCTTCGACATAAGGGAGAGGGGGAAGGCGATGGCGATATACGTGGGCGTGGCGCAGGCCTTCCTCGCGTTAGGCCCACTCCTGGGCGGGTTCCTGACGGAGTATCTTTCGTGGAGGTGGGTGTTCTGGATCAACCTCCCCGTGGGCGCGCTCGCTATAATAATGACCTGGGTCTCGAAGCCCGCGGGCATGGAATCGGCCGGCGGCAGGGTGCGCCCGGCTTACGCGCTCCTCCTCATACTCGGCATGTTCGCATTCGTATTCGGGCTACAGCAGGGGCACTTATGGGGGTGGACGTCCCCGATAACGCTCGGCTTTCTCGCGTCCGGGCTCGTGCTCCTCGAAATATTTTCGTTCATTCAGATAAAGAGCGACGACCCGCTCATCCAGCTGAGGCTCTTCAGGAACCCGGCCTTCGCTATCGACTGCGCGCTCCTCTTCTGCATTCAGTTCGCGATGATAAGCCTGATAGTATTCGGCGCGATATACCTCCAGAAGAACCTCGGGTTCACGCCGCTTCGAGGCGGGGCTCGGGATCATGCCGATAATAATCTCCGTAGTGATAATGTCACAGGTGTCGGGCCGCCTCTTCGACAGGGTCGGCGTGAAGGTCCCCGCCCTCACGGGAGCGTTCCTGATAGCTGCCGGGTTTTTCCTGCAGGCGCCCTTCCTCGAAGGCGGGGACTTCATCAAGATACTGCCCGGTATGATACTGCTCGGCTTCGGGATAGGGTTCGTGATGGTCCCTACGAGCACGGACGCGCTCAACCGCGCCGGGAGCGAGTTCAGGGGGCAGGCATCGGGCGTCGTGCAGACGATGAGGCAGATAGGGGCGACAGTCGGCCTCGCGTCCATAGGCGGGCTCGTCGCTACCGTCCAGCAGGGGGAGGTCTCGAAGATCATTAGCGGCTTCGGCGGCCCGGACGGCGTAAAGGCAAGCCTCGCCCCACTCATAGACAGCGCCCTCAAGGGCCAGGGGGAGGCGATAAACGAGTTATCCGCTATCTCCCCCGCCCTCATGCCCGACCTCCACGCGGGCGTGGCGCGGAGCATAGCGGCCGGATACTACTTCGCGGGCGGGGTCGTCCTCGCGGCCTTCTTCATCGCGCTCATTTTCATGCGCACCGGGACCCAGAGCGAGGACGGGTGAGGGGTATCAGCCTTACCCCGGCCCTGAGGGGTTCCGCCCGCCGCCCTAAAATATATGAAGAAATCCGCCGTAAAACCCTATAGACTATATAAGTCGTTTTTGGTGTGACCTGTGAGCTTCGAGTGATGCTTGATTAAAAAATCCCGGAAAACAGGTAAAATTTCAGCACCAGCACAACAGGAGGTTCAAATATGTTTAATAGATATTTTTCCGGTTTAAAGCTTTCGTCGTCGGCTCTCGCTCTCCTTCTGATCGCGGCCGGGCTCTATTTCGGGGCTTGCTCGAAAGATAAAGATGAGACGGAGCAGGTCGAGGAGACGGAAGAGGTCGAGGTTGAAGTCGAGACTCCGGAGAAGCCGGCGGTTTCTCAGCCGGAGACAGAGACGGACAAGGGCAAGAGCAGAGAAGGGCTGCCGCCAGAAATCTCGGAGCCCTGCGTCGGGAAGAGCACGGGAGACCCCTGCGTGGTTATAGTCTCGGGCGGAATGGAAATAAAGGGCACCTGCAAGATGACGACCAAGAAGATACTCGGATGCAACCCGGACCCCATAATCAACAAGGATAAAGTACAGGATCCGGTACCGCCCGGGAACCAGTGAAGCTTACCGCGTCTCAGCGTCGGGTTTCTTTACGCGGCGCGGAGAAATTATGAATATTATCCTTCGGCTGCGCGCGCGGGGACTAGTCCCCGCTGCGCGGCCGGGGAGTATTTACATACGTCCGATTGTTAAGATTTTTATCATGTCCGCCAATCACCTGTATAATTAATCCCTGCTCCGGATTCATCACCGCTTAACGGCAGATTAACGCCGACTTCATAAAAATGTTCTCACGCGGGGGGACGGCCGGACGGGGAGAACTATAGATGCGCACGCGCACGCTGCTATTTCTTGCGGCGGCCCTGACTGTTGGACTGTTCCTCGGCAGCAGGATAAACGCTTTCCTTTCCATATCCATCAAAGAGAAGGACCTCGGGGATTCCGTGTCCGCCTCATCGAAGGACCTGCCGCCCCTGCCTTTCAGGATGGTAGACCTCGGCGGGGTGGGGATAGATGCCGACGCCCGGGAATGGGGCAAGGACTACTCTCATAATACGAGGCGGTTCGACAGCGTGTTTCTGCCCGGGGAGCCGTTCGTCAACCCGGCCGGGGCAGACCGTGTGTTCTCACAGTTCCGCGAATACGCAGACAGGATGTCCGCGCTCGGTTTTAACGCCATAGAGTTCCAGGCGTTCCTCGAGTTAGTCGATTTCGACACGCTCGGCGGCGGATCGGACGTATACCCCGAAGGGGGCGTCGAGAGGAAAAGGCACGAGGCGCTCCGGAAATTCTACTCGCGGTTCTTCGAATACGCGCACGGGAAGGGCATGCGCGTCATACTGAGCACGGACATGGTCGCGCTCACGCCCGCGCTCAAGCGGTATCTGAGCGGGCTTCCCGGCGGGATGGACGTCGAGAGCCCGGAATTCTGGCGCGTCTACTCGGAGGGGCTCTCGGAGCTGTTCGAGACGATGCCGCTCGTCGACGGCCTCATGATACGGATAGGCGAGGCGGGGCCGCTCTACAACAGGAAGGGCTGGGACTATACGAGCGAGCTGATGGTGAGGAGCGTCGCCTCCGTGAAGGAGATGCTCGTGTCCCTCACGAAGACGGCCGAGGCCCACGGCAAATACATAATATTCCGCACGTGGTCGGTAGGCATCGGCGAAATCGGGAGCATGCACACAGACCCCGAAGTTTACGAGCGCATACTCGGCGGCATTTATTCCGACAACCTTATTATCTCGACCAAGCTCACGAAGGGGGACTTCTGGAACAGCGTCCCCTATAACCCGACCCTTTATTCGGGAAGGCACAAGCGCATAGTGGAGCTTCAGGCGCGGAGGGAGTTCGAGGCGTTCAACGTCATACCGAATTACGTAGCCCCCGATTATCAGGACGCGCTACGCGGATTCATAGAGCGGAACCCGAACATAGTCGGCGTGTGGGTGTGGACGCAGGCCGGGGGGCCGATACGGCAGGGGCCGATGATGATATACCCGTTCACCGGGCACTGGCTCTGGACCGACGCCAACGTGTTCGCGACAGCGATGATTGCGGCCGATCCCGGAGAGCCCGTGGAGAAATGGACGCGGGAGTGGGTGAGGAATACGTTCGGCGGCGGTAAGGAGGTCGAGGACGGCCTCACGGAGCTCCTCACGCTCTCCCACGGGACGGCGGTGAAGGGGCTCACCATACCCCAGTTCGCCCGTAAGGAGGTGACCGGGGTCGGCATGGAGATACCCCCGGTCATATACAGCTACTGGGACCTGATGGAGAGCTCGACCTCCGTGATGAGCCTCGTGTACAAGGCTTCGCGCGGCGAGCTTCAGGACGCGGTCAGGGACGGGTTCGCCGCGGTCTCCGAAGTGAAGAAGATGAAGGGGATCCTCGCTTCGGTCGAGGGCAGGATAGAAAAGGGGAGGGAGTGGATCCCCGGTATGGAGGCGTCGCTCGATTACGAGGAGAACCTGTTCTCGACGCTCGCCTGGCACAAGAAGTTCTCGCTCGGGTTCTACGAGTGGCTCGACAAGGGCGGAGACGAGAGGGAAAGGGAGTGGAAGGCCTCGGCTGAGGAATATAAAAAGGTAAAAGCGGAGCATATGGAGAGGTATCAGGGCAACCTCGATTTCCCGGCCTACAACTTCGTGATGGCCGATAACGGCGTCGCGCAGGCCGGGAGGACGGGCTATACGGTGTGGGCTTCGAGGGCGCTCCTCCTGGTGCTGGTCCTGTTCGCCGCGTTAGTGATACGGAAGGGCAGGGACGCGGGCTCGGGTCTCGGGACCCCGCTTTTCCTTTCTGTGTTCACGTTCGGGATGCTGGAGGCGTTCACGTCTTTCGGGGCGCCGGTGTTCGTCCTGACTACGGGCGTGCCCGCGCTCATTTACTTCCTCGGGCTCAGGTTTACGGTGTTCGGCTCGCGGAGAGGGTTCGCATACTCGCTCCTTCCCGTGCTCGCGCTGCTCGGCCTCATACTCGCCGTAACGTCCGTGAGGGGGCCTTATTATTTCTGGTATAACATATGGACGAGCGGCGTATTCCGCACCGCTCTCGTGTCGTCCGCGGTGATACTCCTGCTCGCGCACTTCTATCTCGTTTATTCATACGCGCACTGGAAGCTGGGAGCGTGGAGGCTAACGGGGAGGATGCTGTTCCTCACCGGGTCTCTCGCCGCGCTCTACGGGCTCGTGTTCATCGTGTTCGGGCTCGACAGGACCCTCGGAAGGCTGAACGACGAGATACTTATGATGCCCGTCATGGTCTCGCGCGTGCTCGGGTTCTCGACGCACCTCGATTTCCTCGTGGTCATTAACGAAACGGCGGTCAAGGCCGGGGCCGTGCTCGCTGCCGCCGGGCTTTTCATGTCGGGGTTCGGACGGAGGAGAATAATTTCCCCGGGCGGTCCTGCCGCCGAGAAAAATCCGGCGGATAACGCCGTGCGAGTAAAAATCACCAAGTTTAAATAATAATAGGCTCAATACTTAACCCGCGGCTCATAAATTAGGAAGCCCGGTACTCGCCGGGCTTCCTTTTCGATGTGTCATGATCGTGCGCGCACTGCGCGCATCCGCTATATGACATCTGATCCGCTCACGCGGACGCCGAATACGGTATAGACGTTCTCGTATGTCGTCTCCTCCGAAGGAGCCGCTTCGCCTTTATCTGTGAGCGTCTGGACGTGGAAAGTGTCGCTCAGGTCCTCTGCCACGTATCCGCCTTTGGCGTTGTCGGATACCTCGCTCTGACCTACGGGGAGCTGCACTCCGAACGCGTTTACCTCCGCATGAGACGCGAGAGGGAAGGCCAGGGCCGCTACTAATGTACCTGCAACTATTAACTTCTTCATTTTACTGCCTCCTTAAAAAATGTATTTGACTTATTAGTTGCTCCTGCAACGAGGATGGATTCAGGGGAGGGGATTTATTTTTGGTAAACGGGCCGTGTGAGGTATTCCCCGCATTCCAGGCTCGTCCCGCACTGAGATGCATATACAAGGAAAAAGATTCGGAATTGCGTATCTGGTGTACTTCCGGGGTGTTTATGGTGCGCTTTTGGTCCCCTGCGGGTTCACTTTTCTTTTTGTAGGAGCACCATCTTGGTGCGATAAATTTCGGAAGAGATGAATCGCGGCTGGAAGCCGCTCCTACAATAGTAATGAAATGTCTGGATTCCCGATCGGTGCCGGGAATGACAGAATAAAACAAATAAGAGTTAAGGTTTTTAACTGGAGAGGTTTTGGCGTATCTGTTTGATGTGGCCGTCGAGTGTTATGGGCGTAACGACGGGGTCTCTCTGTAAGTCGGGCGTGAGGCTGAATACGTATTCTTCCTCCCTCGTTTTCTCCGTGAGGGGGACGAAAAGAATCCCGGTCAATAGAGCGACGAGGGAAATATAGACGGCCGTGTCCACGGTGTAGGGCTTTATCAGCTCGACCAGGAGCGGATGGGCTATTATGAGTCCAAGCGCGAGGAGCGATACGGAGAAAAACAATATCCTCTTCGGCCACGGGTTCACCGGCTGGGACAGCCACCATCTCCATAGAGAGGGCTTCGAGTAGTTCTTCCACACGTTTTTGAGCACGCGCTTTACGTCCCTATCGTCCCCTGCGTCGAGGCGCGCGCATTCTTCAAGCGTCCTGACCGTCTTGTCGTAATCCCCGAGGCTGAAACAGCAGCGCGCTTTGAAATACAGGATATCCGACATGAGCCGGGCGTCTTTCTCGCCGAGCTTCTTCTCTTCATGAGGGACCCACGGAGGCAGGGTTTCGTCCCTCTCTTCAGGCTCGATTAATCTCTCCGCCTTGTCGAGCGTGCTCAGTACGGACGCGACCCGGTCCCTGTATACGTTCCCGTCGTTTCCTGAATCGAGCTCGGCCGAGAGATAATCAGAGTATGACTGCCACAAGAGGTGAGCGGGGCTGCCGAGGTCGCGGTCGGAAGCCTCGCGGAACGAACCGGACGCGCTCCCGTATTCCCGCATGGCAAGCTCCGCGAACCCTCTCGCCGCGAGGAGCCCGGCGTCCTTGCCGATCGCTGAAATCGCCTCTCCCGCGGCCTCGTATGCGTTCGCGGTATTTCCGAGAGCGATGTACAGGCTCACCTTCCCTATGCGGGGCTCGGTCCACCAGCCGGCGATTCTCTTTGCCCGCTCGAACGCGGCCTCAGCCGCCCTGTAGTCCTTCATCTCGGCAAGCGCAAGGGCCTTGTTGTTCCACGCGGGGGCGTTTCCGGGCTCAAGTTCTATGGCCTTGTCGTACGCCTCTACCGCTTCTCCGTATTTTTTCATATGGAATAACGCTGCGCCCTTTCCGTTCCATGCGGAGGCGTTTCCGGTGTCAATCGTGATTACCTTGTCGAAAGAGTCCGCGGCTTCGGCGAACCTCTTCGTATATACGAGCGCGGTCCCTCTGCCCTGCCACACGCGGGCGTCTCCGGGGCTGAGCGCAGCCGCCCTGTCGAATGCCGATGCCGCTTCCGCGTGCCTTCCGGCGGCTAAGAGAGCCTCGCCCATTCCCGTGAGGTGGGCAGCGCTGCCTGAATTTAAGAACGATGCCCGGGCGTATGACTCCGCCGCGGACGAGTAATCGCCCAACTCCGTGAGGGCTTCCGCTCTCCCCCCCCACGCGGGCTCGGACGCGGGGTCGAGCCTTACAGCGTGGTCGAACGACACGAGCGCTTCGCCGGGATGTCCCGCCCTTAAGAGCGCGTACCCTTTCCCGCGCCGCGCCGCCTCGTATCCGGGGCCCGCCTCGATTGCGCGGTCGTATGCCGCTGCGGCGTCCTTATACAGCCCCATTCCGGAGAGCGCGTCTCCCTTTCCCGTCCATGAGCGGAAGCAGGCGCGGTCGAGCTCTATGGCCCTGCCGTAGGACTTGAGCGCCTCCTCGAACTTCCCCTGCCCGAGGAGCGAGTCTCCTTCTCCCCTCCACGCGCCCGTGTGCCCGGGCATTATGCCGATAGCCCGGCCGAATACCTCCGCGGCCTCTCCGTAATTCCCGGCGCCGTTGAGCGCGTCCCCTTTTTTCGTGAGCGCATACGGGTCGCCCGGCTCGAGCGCGAGCGCCTCTTCGTACGATTTCAACGCGTCTTCGTATTTCTTCATCCCGGAATACGCGTCCCCCTTCCTCAGGAACGGGACGGGGTCGTCCGGTTTCAATTTCAGCGCGAGCTCGAAAGCGTTCGCGGCGTCGCCGAATTTCCCGAGGCCGGCGAGCGAGTCTCCCTTGCTTATCCAGGCTGTGTGCGAGTAGGGGTTTATCTTGATCGCCTTGTCGAAAGAGTCGAACGCTTCGTCGTACCTGCCGAGCGAGGCGAGAGTCCTGCCTTTCTCTATCAGGGCTTCCGTGCGCGAGGGTTTTGCTTTCGCGGCCTCGTCGTAGAGGGCTACGGCGTCCGCGGGTCTGCCCAGCGCCGAGAGAGAGCGCCCCTTCTCGTAGAGGGCGTCCGCGTAAGCGGGGTTCAGCCTGAGCGCCCTGTCGTAGGCCTCAATGGCGTCCGTGTGCTTGCCGAGCTCCGCGAATGCGAGGCCCCTGCTGTACCAGTCGTTTTCGTAGTCGGGTTTGATGCTTATCGCGCGGTCGAAAGCCTCGATCGCGGCGTAGTAGTTGCCGAGCATCGAGAGCGCCTTCCCTTTCCTCCTCCAGGAATGATGAAATTCCGGGTCGAGCGCGTTCGCCCTGTCGTATGAATCTATCGCGCCCTCGTGCATGCCCGCCGTATAGAGCGCGTCACCTTGTCCAATCCAGGCCGCGTGTGACCCGGGCTCGACCTTGACCGCCTCCCCGTATGCCGACGCAGCTTCCGTGTGCCTCCCGAGCGCGGTGAGGATGTTGCCCTTTCCTATCCACGCCATGTGGTAATCGAATTCGAACTTGTCCTGTTTATCGGCGGACTCCGACGGAGTCGGCGTGCTTTCGAATGTAGTAGGGGATAAAGCCGTTGCCTTCGGCCGCCTTCAGGTGCTCGGGCTTGAGCCTGGCCGCCTCGTCGTACGCGGCGAGGGCCTCGGCGTATTTATCCATGGAGGCGAGCGCATTCCCTTTCCCTATCCACGCCGAATAGTAATCGGGCCTGAGCTTTACGGCCTTCTCGTACGCCGTGAGCGCGCCCGCGAAATCGCGGTGCACGGAGAGGGAGTTACCCTTTTTGTGCCAGTCCTCCGCCGTGGCGGGAGGGCCGGCCTTCCAGCCGAATATGGCGAAGGGTGTATGAAGCGATGTTTTAATGTCCATATATGGTTTTGCCGCCCGTCCGGTATGCGAAAAAGAATATTTTACAGCAATTTGTGTAAATAACCATGCTGGAGAGGAGAGGGGGAGAGGGCTGGGTCGCTGTGCTTCCCACCGCACAACAGGCAATTATATCTCCCAGTCTGTCATCGCGAGACCGTATTCCGGTCGTGGCGATCTGTCTTTTTTGTCATCCTGAACTACGGTTCTGAACGTGTGCAAGAACCGGACGCCATAGGCAGAATGCAACAATGCCATTATTCCACGGTAATCCTTTGAAGAAACCAAAATATTCAGGATCTCATCTTTTCTATTAAAATCTCCGTCCTTCGACGAGCTCAGAACGAACGGGATACTGGTAAGGCTGAGGAGGTTGGGAGGAATGCACCTGCATGAAAGGTTTATTACGAAAAAATAACCCGTCCTTAATACAGCCTTAACGAGTGTCAGCTATCCTATCCCATATGATAGAGATAAAAAAATACACGCTGAGCGCAGGCGATCCTGCGCAAAAGGCCCGCAAGGGGCGCGGCACGGTGACGTTCTACTGTGTCCTTCATATCGACAGGTTTTCCAACAGGGTCCTCACTGCCGTGTTTTCCGAAAGGAAAAAGGCCGAGGCCTTCAGGAACAAGTCTCCGAGGAAGCTCCACATAGAGCCCGAAGAGGTATCCGGTTATTCGGGGAGCGACATGCTCTGGTGCTCGAACGAAATGGGCCCGGGGGACGTGCTCTCGTTCGTGAACCTCCATTCCTCTTACGACGCGGCGCTCGCTTCATCCGGGAACGGAAAGCCGAACGCGCTGAGAATAGGGGACAGGGGCAGGGTCTACAGCAGCTGAGCCTTGCGGAGCAGGGGACAGCCGTAAGACCGCGAGCCCGTAACTGCAAAGACCAGTTTGCCCGCGTACTTCCCCGTGGTAGAATTTCCATGGGCGAAATATGGTACTTTCCCACAAGTACAAGTTCATATTCATAAAGACGCGCAAGACTGCGGGGTCGAGTATACAGATATACCTCTCGCACCTGTGCGGTGAGAGGGATATACTCTCGCCGATAGACAGGCCGGAGCAGCCGTACACGCCCCGTAATTACAGGGGGCTCTTCAACCCGCTCCCGGAGCTTGCCGGGAGGAAGAACCTCCCCCAGGCGCTCAGGACCCTCGGGCGCTTCTTCACGCTCAAGAAATTCCAGAGCCACATAAAGGCCCGCGAGGTGAGGGACAGGATTCCGCGCGAAATATGGGACAGCTACTTCAAATTCACCGTCGAAAGGAACCCGTGGGACAAGGCGTTATCCCACTATCATTTCGTGAGGCAGCGCTACAAGAAATACGACGAGAATATATCGTTCGAGAAATATCTGGAAGTCGCCGACCTCCCGTACAACTACACGAAGTACACGGACCTCGAAGGGAAGATAATCGTCGACCGCGTGCTCAGGTACGAGAACCTGAACGAGGAGCTGGCCGACGTGTTCGGGATGCTTGGCGTGCCGTTCGATGGCACACTCGGGGCGACCGAGAAATCGCACTACAGGCAGGACCGGAGGCCCTACAGGGAGGTTTATACGCCCGCCTGGAGGGATGCGGTCGGGAAGCTCTTCAGCAGGGAGATAGAATTGCTGGGGTATGAGTTTTGAGCATTGAACCTGTCATTCATGAATGTGTGTTTAATGAAAAGACAAACAAAGGAAAAAGGCTGTTTTTTTAATCCTTCTTTTCCTTGATGAAAAGAAGCGAAAATCGACACACGTAGTGTGGTTTCCAAAATACTGAGATCTAGCTGAAAATCTCATGTTCACGCTAAAATGTTTTAATGACCGCAGCTCTAAAGATTTTTAGAGTTAAAACATTTTCTTAGCGCAAATTCCGTAATGTCGGGAAAGAAAAGACGAGGTATGCTGCAGTTTTATATATCCGCCTTTTCCGAAATGTAGGCGCTGAAGAGGAGCGATTTCCAGAAGAGGCGCGGGTTCGTAAATTCCGCCCTTGCGAGCAGATCAAGAGTTTCTTCGTGCGAAAGTATGTCGAGGTCGTGGCGCGTGTGCCCCAGCGTCTCGTCCGCGTCCTTCTTCTCTCTCGTCGTGAGCATGTAATCCTCCCAGGCCGTCGCGAACGTTTCGAATTCGTAAGATTCCCTGTCGCACGTGATATCCGCCGTTATGAGTATGCCCTCCGGCCTGAGCCTGGAATTTACCCCCCTCAGGAAATCGAGCTTCTCCGCGTATGGTATGAAGTGCATTATCAGCAGGGCGGTAGCCGCGTCGAACGGGTCCTGTAGCACGTCTTCGATGGTGCCTTGTATCAGCTCGACCCTGTCCCCGAGGCTGTGCCTCTTAATTTTTTCCGAGGCCGTCTTTATCATGTTCTCCGCGATGTCGAACCCGGTCACGCGCCAGCCGGGGTTCCTGAGCGCCGCGGCGACGGTCTCGTTCCCGGTGCCCACGCCTGCGATAAGCAGGAACGCGTCCTCGGGCAGGGAGGTTTCGAGCAGGTGGAGCGCGTTCGTATGGAGCGCCTCGTATCCGGGGATTATCTTGAGGATATCCGCGTCGTAGACAGCTGCCCTTTCGTTGAACCGCTTAACCGGGTCGAACTTATCCTGCATAAGATAATAGTGTAATTGATAAAGTGCGGAGGGGAAGAGGGGAGATTGAGAGGGATGTGATGCGTCTTTTTCTGTAATGTCGGGGAATGGAAATGACGAGATTGCCGCGCTCCGCTCGCAATGACATTCCTATATCTGTAGGAGCGGCTTCCAGCCGCGAATGACAAAGATAAAGAAAAGGCAAAAGAGAATATTATTTTCTTCTTTTCCTTGATGAAAAGAAGCAAAAATCATCCGACTACATAATTTGCTAAAAATCTCATGTACTCGCTAAATCTTCCAATTCAACCCCACCCCGTGGAAGATTTTTAACGCTCGTACAATCGATTTTCTTAACGCAAATTCTGTAATGTCGGAAACAATCACCCTTCGACGGGCTCAGGGTGAACGGGTTGGGTTTCGTTGCCGGCTATAAGAAGGAGATTCGGAAGGATCGTATATGAGCACACATTGTGTGCCGCAAATTCTGTAATGTCGGGAAGATAAAAGCAAAAGATAGATTTCTTGCGGAGTTGACCCTGAGTGTGTCGAAGGGCTCGGAATGACGAATCATTTAAAAATCCGTTCGTACTGAGCCTGTCGAAGTATGAACAGTTTAGCTTCGTCGCCGGTTTAAGCAGGAGAGGTACGGAAGAATCGTATATCAGCACACATTGTGTGCCCCCCACCCGCACCCTCCCCCCTTATTGATAAGAGGGGAGGGAAGTTAGTTGATAGGTTTTTTGATTACGGCCGCGCTTCGAATATGAGGTTGAACGGGGTCTCCGTCGCCCTCTTGAAGCGGGAGAAACCGCCCTTCGTTACGACCTCCCTGAGCCGCGCCTCACCGGCCTGGGCGCCTAAAGCCGCGCCTACTTCCTGCGATAGCGACGCCGGGGTGCAGATGAGCGTGGAGGCCCCGAAATAAGCCCTTCCGACGGGGTTGAGGTTGTCTTCGAGATTGTCGTTCGCGAAAGGCTCGACTATCATCCACGCGCCGTCCTTCGAGAGCGACTTCAGCACGTGCGCCGAAGCGCCCACGGGGTCGCCCATGTCGTGCAGGCAGTCGAAGAACGTGACGAGGTCGAAGTCGGTGCCCGGATAATTTTTCGAGGCCGCGACCTCGAATGATGTGTTCCCCGACACGCCCGCGTCGGCAGCCGCCTTCCTCGCCCATTCGATCGAGGGCTTGTGGTAATCGTATCCGATGAAAGTGGATTTGGGATAGGTCTTCGCCATGAGTATGGTCGAAGCGCCGTGCCCGCAGCCGACGTCCGCGACTAGCGCGCCCTTTCTGAGCTTCTCCTCCGTTCCGTTGAGCGACGGAATCCACGCGCTTACGAGGTTCGCCGCGTAGTTGGGCCTGAAGAAACGCTCCGTCCCCTCGAACAAACCGTGGTCGTGCTCGTGCCATCCGAACCCGTTCCCGCTCCGGAAACGCTTCTCGATCTCGGACTGGGACTTCACCGACGATACCGCCACCTGAAACGCTCCCGGTAAGAACGCCGGGCTCGTCTCGTCGGCGAGCATGAACGCCTGCTCTTCGGAGAGATGGAACTTCTTCGTCTCCGGGTCGTAAGTAACGTATCCGCCCGCCGCCTGGCATGAGAGCCATTCCCTCACGTAGCGCTCGGACGTGCCCGTCTTTTCCGCGAGCTCGGCGGGGGTGAGGGACTCGGCCGCCGCAAGCGCCTTGTAGAGCCCCAGCTTGTCCCCGATTACCACGAGAGCCGCGTGAAAAGTCGCCCCGAAATCCACTACCGCCTTCCCTAAAAGCTCGTGCAGTTTATCGTTATCTATCGACATCTTACTTACCTCCTCGTTGAGAATTGAATTTGAATATGATAGGTGCATGGGCTGTGCCAGTTATGATTGGACCCTGAAATATTCTGTAACGCCGGTTGGTTATACGCATTGTCGTGTTATATCGCACACCGTGAGATTTAGCGAAACGTGAGATCTCACGGCGCTTGACCGTGAAATATAACACTTTTGGCTGTAGAATTGAGGCCGCCCGGAAAATTGTCAGGGAAGCGGACAGTCTCCATCGTTCCGACGTATATGAATACGGGAAAATCAATTATCTATACCGGTTGAGGCGGATAGCTCGATGGCATCAAATATGCAGACTATACTATCAGTTAAAAGCTCGCACGAGGGAGGTTAAGAATGCAATTCATGATTACACAGCTGCACGACCCGCAGGATTGTCCCAAGGACATAGGCGGATTCAGAAAGGTGCTGATAAACGAGAAGGTGGGCGGTCTGACATTGAAGAACGTCTACGTCGAGCACGGCTCACACACGATTGTCTATATAGTCGAGACGGACAGCTACGACAATATCGTCAAGTTCCTCGAGCCGGGTATGATGACGTGCACATCGTCAATCACGCCCGTTTCCTCGATGACCATGGCCGAGATTCTGAAGAAGTGATCGGGAATGTTCGTTATTTCCCCTCCCCCTGTGATAAGGGGGAGGGAAGTAGTTTTTATTGGGCGCGGTGAGTGAGGCGGGATTATTTCTTCATCTCTGTCTTGAACCAGTATTCGACAGGCGCCTGGCCTTCTTTTGTCCACACGGCCGAGCCGGTGAACTCATCGCCCTTCACCGTCCCGGTCCAATGCATCTTACCTTCTTTCGCGCTTACGGTATCGGCTTCGAACGTGGTCGTGTCCCCGCTCACGGTTGCCGTGTAGGGAGCGTCGCCGAAACCGTACTCCTGACAGGCGACGGAGCTGAATTTTCCGTCCTTGAATACGAGCTCGTCCTTATCGCCCGTTTCCTTACCCTTTTCTCCCATATCGCCCACGAATGTTTTGCCGTCCAGAGCGCCTTCCTGGGCTGTTGCGAGCAGAGAAATCGATAAGACAGAGAGGACAAAGACTAAAAGTACATAAAAGATACCTATAGCATATGCTTTCTTCATTTCTTAATACCTCCTCTTGTGTTTTTTTTACTTCTGCGGCCCGGGGCTACAAATAAAGAACAGGGCCGGAATGTTAATAACAAGATTACTGAAAAAAGAGGAGAGATACCGTATCTCTCCTCTTTAAATTCGATCTAGTCAACTACGAGGATCCAGCCGTATTGATTCCCCTGAATCTTGCCCTTGACCTGCACATCGGTTTTCTGGGGCATCTTGGCTATCTTCACCAAACCATCCTCGAGTCCCTGAAGGTTATAGACGGTGCCCTCTTTGGTGACCAGGATGTGTTGATGTGGGGGATAACCGCTACAATCCCCCCCGATCATCGGAGTGACGTTTCCCTTCTTATCGTATACAAGGCATATTACATTGCCTTGTACTATTACATCTTCACCGGCGGCATACGCGGGAGCCGCTGAAAGACCTGCCGAAGCTACTCCAATCATCACAAATAACAACATCAGGACGCTAAATCTTTTCATGACTATTACCTCCTCAATAAATTTGGATTTTGAATCTTATAGGGGCATAAACCGTGCCGCGCACATGGTTTTCTGATTTATGCCGTTATAGAGGGATGTTACGTGAAATGATGTGTGATATGCACACCGTGATATTTAGCGGTGCGTGAGATTTCACAATGTAGTAGCGTGAAATTACGCGCCTTGGTCGGATCGGAATCGTTCCCCGTTTGATTTAAAGCGCGAATATCGCCTGTTTTGTTTCTCTGGTAGCAAAAATCACACATAGTGCGGGCTTTCGAAAAGACACGGAAAAGACAAAGGAAGGAGAAAGGCTCTTTTTTTATCCTTCTTTTCCTTGATGAAAAGAAGCAAAAATCATCCGACTACAGAATTATGCTAAAAATCTCATGTACTCGCTAAATCTTCCAATTCAACCCCAGCCCGTGGAAGATTTTTTAACGCTCGTACAATCGATTTTCTTGACGCAAATTCTGTAATGTCGGAAAGAAAATGCGTGCTTCGACAAGCTCAGCACGAACGGGTTGGATTGAGGTGAGGGGAGCGTGTGCCCACGGGTGCTCACTCGCCGTCGTTTTCGTCCCTTTTTATCCCGAGGGCCTTCATGCGGGAGCGGAGTGTGGAGGGGTTCATGCCGAGGAGCGTCGCAGCGCCGCCGTCACCGTATATCCTGCCGCATGCGGAGGCGAGCGCCCTCAGTATATTTTCCCTCTCGAAGCTTTTCATCTCCTCGAGCGTCAATATCGAACCGGCGGGCGCTGACTCGGCGGGGCCGGCGGCCTTCGGGGCAGTCTGAGCGGAGGTCTCGGGGAACGAGCGGTGGAGGTCGAGGCGGCTCCCCTGTGAGGTGATGACCGCCCTCTCTATCACGTTCTGGAGCTCCCTCACGTTTCCGGGCCAGGGGTATGATTTCAAGAGTCTTATGCAATCGTCGTTCAGCGGATGGAATTCCCGTCCCATCCTCTTCGCGAATTTATCGGCGAACGACCTCGCGAAAAGCTCTATGTCTTCGCCCCTGTCACGGAGCGGGGGGAGATTTATGGGGAACACGTTCAGCCTGTAGTAGAGGTCTTCCCGGAACTCGCCTTTTTCGACGCTCTTTTTGAGGTTGCGGTTCGTGGCGGCGAGGACCCTGACGTCCACCTTCTTCGTGGCCGAGCTTCCGACGGGCTCGAACTCCCCTTCCTGAAGCACGCGCAGGAGCTTCGCCTGGAGGTCGAGTGACAGCTCCGCGACTTCGTCGAGGAATATAGTGCCGCCGTCGGCGAGGGTGAACCTGCCGTCACGCTTTTTGGTCGCGCCCGTGAACGCGCCCGCCTCGTGCCCGAAGAATTCGCTCTCTATCAAGTGCACGGGGATAGCCGCGCAGTTTACCTTTATGAGCGGCCTGTCGCTCCGCCCGCTCGATTTGTGTATCGTCCGCGCGATCACTTCCTTGCCCGTCCCGGTCTCGCCCAGTATGAGCACGGTGCTGCCGGTCCCGGCGACCTGGTTAACGTCCTGCATGACCTCCCGCATCGGGGCGCTCGTGCCTATGATATCGTCGAAGTTGCCGAGGTCCTTTATCTCCTCCTCGAGGTATTTCGCGGCGTCCATGAGCGAGCGTATGCGCTTCGATGCCTCGATGCGCTCGTTCACGTTCCTGAGTATGAGCGTGTAGAAGATTTTTTTGCCGGCCTCGTAAGTGGATATGGTCGCTTCCGCCGAGAAACGGCCGCCTGACTGAGTGACGGCTTCGAGGCCGCTCGGTATCCAGACGTACCTCCTCTCGTCGGGCTGCATGTGGAGATCCTTGATTATCCCGGTGAGCTTTACCCGGCTCTCCTTCGAGAGGAAGCGCGTGAAGTCGCTCCCGACGAGGCTCCCCGTGCCTAAGCCGAATAGTTTTTCAGCGGCGGAGTTGACGAGATTGATCCTCAGGCCGCTGTCTAACTCTATGATCGAGTCCATCGCCGACTCGAAGAGGCTCGAGAGCTTTCCTTCGCGCTCCCTTATCGTCGCCTCCGCGCGTATCCTCGAAAGCTCCGCCGCGGCCTTGTTGGCGAATATGTTGAATATGCCTATGAGATTGTCGTCCACGGGGATGGGGCGAGTATCGAGCACCGAGAGATAGCCGAGCGTGACGCCGTCCTTGTCCTTGAGCGGCGCTCCCATGAAGCTCACGGCTTTATACGACCTGAGGGTGTCGCTATCGGGGTAGATGTCCATTACGTTGTCGGGGTGGTGGACGAGCTTGTCGGCGAGTATGACTGACTCGCATACGCTCCCGGTGAAGTCGTACTCGTAGTCCTCTAACCACTCCCCCTGCATCAGGAACGCGAGCGCGCGGAGGGTTTTCTTCTCCTTGTTGAGCACCGTGCACCAGGCGCCTTCCGTACCGAGCGCTTTGCTAAGGCCTTCCACGATGCAGTTGAAGAACCTTTCGCCCGTCGCGGACGCAGTGCATTCCATGAGGTTCCGCAGCACGGAATCCTTGTCTATCTCACGCATGCTGACGTGACAAGGTTCGCTTATATTGTCTATTGGCGGTTCCTGCGGTCTCATGCCATGTTGCCCCTTGAGGACCGGCAAGCTGTATGCAATAAGAGCCGGTCAACGATAAAAGTCTAACACAAATGATAATACGAAATAAGGGGGGGGAGGGGAGGGGGAGGTGGGTGGTACAGGATTCAGGATATGCCCTCTAACCGTTCGTATCGGACAGGAGCCTGTCCCGGGCTTGTCGAAGTGTCAAAGTATGAACGGGCTTAGCTTTGTTGATGGTTTGATCGGAAGAGGTTCGAAAGAATCATAAAACACACTATGTGTGTGTGCAGGACGGTGTGAATCTGGTACAATTCACTCGGGTAAAAAATAACAGCCGCTATGAAAGATATCACGAACAGAGAGGACATAGAGCTGCTCATAGGAAGGTTCTACGAGCGCATGATGGATGACCCGATCCTCGGGTACATCTTTACCTTCTACGCGAAGATCGACCTCAAAAGCCACCTTCCCGTGATAAGCGATTTCTGGGAGACGGTGCTCTTCCAGAACCCCGTCTATCAGGGCGGGGCGCAGGCCATGAACGTGCATGTGGACCTGAATAAAAAAATACCTTTCAAGAACCAGCACTTCACGAGATGGCTCTTCCTCTTTCACAGGTCCGTGGACGAGCTCTTCCAGGGCCCGACCGCGGTGAAGGCGAAGGAACGCTCGGCATCCATCGCCGAGCTCATGAAGAAGAGGATGGGCGTCCTGCCCGACTGCTGAGATATTCAATATTCGCACACTCCGCTCCGCTTCTTTACTTTACTCCGCATAGGGCTGTACAATTTCAAAAAATACCGATCAGGAGAAGCGAACAATGGCAAGGACTCTTCTATCAGTTTCACTGTTTCTTATAACTGTCGTATCAATCGCGGCGGCCGACACCGGAAAGGGGTTTGTGTGTGAGCAGGGCTATGCCCTCTGCACTTCCGCCCCGTGCATACCGGACCCCCGCGACCCCGACAAGAAGGCGATTTGCTCCTGCGAGGCCACGGAGGGGAAAAGCTTCGGATTGAAGGAATGCTCACAGAGGAAGCCGTCTACGGGCACAAGCGGCGTTACGAAGGTTACATCGAATTATTCGTTTGCTCAGGCCCCCACGAAACCCATACTCGTGTGCCCTTCCGGGAAACCCTGGACTAACTGTCTCGACAGCCCCTGCATAGTGGACCCTATGAACCCCCTCCACGCGATCTGCACATGCGACATAGTGCGCAGTGATGTTTTCGTCACCCTGGGAGGGGACTGCAATACGATGACCTGCGATACCGGTTACTGGTCAGGCGCAACGGTGAGCATGATCGAGGGATCGAGTGCCCCGCTCTTGAAGGAAATGGGGATCCAAAAGTCGCCCCTGACCTACTGCCCCGGAATGGAGCCGAATTACCGGGTCGGGCTGTTATTTCACAATTCCGCTTCTGACTTTTAAATATACATAAGCCAGCACTGTCCCTCCGACGAGGCCGTCGATAAAGCCCCACGCCGCCCACGCGAGCGCGCCCGCGAAATCATTCGGGAAGTAGAGGTACGAGTCCCTGAGCGGCGAGACGACGCCGTTCACGCCCGCTTGCGACACCAGATAGAAAGTCGCCCACACGGGCCTCACGGTGAAATCGAAAGACACGATGCCGAGTCCGTACGCCATGCTCGTGAGCGCGAGAAGCCCCGACGCGATGCCGAGCGTGAAGCCTGCCGCTATGCCGAAGTACGCAGCCTTGCACGCCGTACCTTGCTCTTTACGCCCTGTGAGCATGTTATATACGAGCGCTATGATAACTCCGCTCGTAAAGCCGTCCGCGAACGACAGCGCCGCGCACGCCGTTACGTGGAGAGGAGTCACAGGGAGCCCCGTGTCCGCGTAAGACGCGAGGCCGCTCAAAGTGTCCCCGAATCCCAGCGCGTCAGCCGCGAGGAGGAACGAGCCCGAGAGAATTCTGAAGTCGAGCTCCACCCACGCGAGCCTGTAGCCCATGAGGACTGAGGCAATAATCAGTACGAGCGATACGAGCGCCCATAGAGCGCCCGCGTATATTCCGAACCGTAAGGGTTTCATAGCCCCCACATCTTACACGAGGGGAGCGGGGGAGGTAAGGCGGAACGTCAGGTCTCGCTGCCGGGCCGTCCCGCCCTCCCAGGCTTCAGTTTCGACTAGTTCAACTGGCAAACAAACGATAAAAAAAGGGAGATGATTGCGGCGGCGCCGGGGTTAGTGCATAATTAAGCTGAAAAAATGTTCAATCTTGAATTGTCTTCAAGGAGAAGAAAGATGAAAAGACTTGTCGAAACCGTGGTCTGCTTGTGTACGTTGTTTGTTTTCGTTTTAACGGTATCCCCCCGTCAGGCGACGGCCGGGGCTCCATCGCAGGGATGTTCAATAGGGATTACCAAAGAGGCAATCCCGCCGCTTGATCTGTCTTTCAATTTTATTACGGAATCTTCTACGGACCCGGATCATGAATTTTCCCTGCCGGCCGGAACCTCTACGAATGAATTCATGACACCCGGCGAGTCGGTGGTCATCTCGGAACTGCCGCTCGAGGGATGGGATCTGATCGATGTCGAATGCGAAGACGGAGGCCCTGGATTAAACGTGTTCGTGGACGATGAAAACAGAGTTATAGCGGACTGTCTGTCTCAAGGATTTGCCGAATGTACGTTTACCAACAAAGCGGTGTCGAACGTGCCGACTCTCTCCGAGTGGGGGATGATAGCTGCCGGGGCGGGGCTGGTGTTGATCGGCGTGTTCTTTGCGTTGAGAAGGCGGGCGGTGAAAGCCTAGCGTTATTTCTCACGATACCTTCCACAAATGAAAACGAGTAGAGCCTCTTGTCCCGGAAACGGGGGAAGGGGCTTTTTGTTTTAGCGATACTCCTTTCTAAATCTCCTGTAGGAGCGGCTTCCAGCCGCGAATGACGAAGATAAAGAAAAGACAAATGCGAATATTATTTTCTTCTTTTCCTTGATGAAAAGAAGCAAAAATCATCCGACTACAGAATTTGCTAAAAATCTCATGTACTCGCTAAATCTTCCAATTCAACCCCATCCCGTGGAAGATTTTTAACGCTCGTACAATCGATTTTCTTAACGCAAATTCTGTAATGTCGGAAATAATCACCCTTCGATAAGCTCCCTCGCAGGGCTACGCCCGGTCAAGCAGGGTGAACGGGTTGGGCTTCGTTCCGCGCTCCCGAGTTCAGCGCGGACAACTGCGATCTCATTACAATAGGCGCGCAGGTGGTGACCTACGGTCTCAACAATATTGACGGCATTGCCGAGGACCACAAGATGTGCACCTATTTCATGACGCTCTGCGCGGAGGGCTCCGATCCCTCGACATGTGCCGACAGGGCAATCGGGTGCGGCGGGGAAGACAGTCCTTGATGCGGGACGGGCGGCGAGTCGCCACTGACATACGAAAGCATTTTGAGTGCTAAGGGGGTAGGGTAGGATCGTAAAACCACACTATGTGTCTGTGTGAAATGACAAAGACAAGGAGAATTGCTGCTTTTCCTCCTCAGATTGTAAGAGCGGCTTCCAGCCGCGACACACATGTAGTGTGGATTATGAAAAGCAAGGACAAGAGAATCTTTATCCTACTATCTTGATAATTTGCTAAAAATCATCGACTATATAACTCGCTAAAAATCTTCCATATTCAACCGCATCCAGAAAATCTTAGATCTAAATTGAAGCTTAACGCATATTCACGCTAACGTCGGAAATACTTAACGCAAATTCTGATAATGCTCGAGACTTCGAACAATGCGTGCTTCGACAAGCTCAGCACGAGCAGGGTGAACGCGGTTGGAAGCGCTTACATTGTTGAGATAAGTATCCTATATTTTGTAGGAGCGCCATACTGGCGCGATTATTGGAGTCGTAAAACGGTACTACTACGTCGCTTTGCTCCTCGCAATGACAGAACTAATCGGCGCAGGTAAAAGTAATTTCTTAAGTCCGCAGCTTAAATTCCGGCCGGAATGCCTATAAAATAAACCGCTATGTACAGAATATAGGCAATTTTATGGATTCTTAATAATTCTTTTGCAACTGCTAATAGTTCTAAAGGCTTGAAATCCAATTAAATTCCGTTAAATTCCCTTTATTTACGGGATTGGCACGAATATTGCCATATGTATATACGTATGCATTCGGGTTGAAATATACGCAAGTGCGTACAGATTAAGAGAAGCGTTAACGGGTTTAAGGGGGAAACGGGTCGGAAAGCATCTGAAAATACTCTATGGAGGAGAAAGGACGATGGAAAACGACAGCGCGGCAAACTCGATAAAGGCGGCATTCAATCTAGGAGTGTTGATGAGGCAGAACGATCCCGGAAAGGACGTGTTCGACGCCGGGCGCTCACTCAAGGAAACGATTTATCTGAACCTCCGTCAGCCGGAGGAGGGTCAACACCCCAAGGACGTGGTCGATGCGAACGTGAGCTACCTCACCGACATCGCGCTCCTGGGCTTTCTCATGTCCGGGGTATGCGCCTACGACCCCGATATAAAAGACAAGATTCCGTACCTCATCGAAAAGAAGCTCGTAAGCGGCAGCTTCATCGACAAACCCGGGGATTACGACGGGAAAGTCGCGGGGAAAGAGGACGGGGAATATTACGCGAGGCCCAAAGCGGTGGGAATGAATTGATACAGATGTTGAATTTTATCTCATTTCTTCATACCTCCTTATGTAGCCGGAGACGGGAATATACGGGTGTTCCCGCCTCCGGGTGTTTTACGCGGCCGGCAACGGCGGCGAACGATGAATAGAGCAAACCTTTAGCCTATCCCCGGGCCATCCCCCCTGTCTCTCTTGGCCCGGGGAATTCTAAAAAAAACGCGGGGGGAGGACGGGATAAAAAACGTGCGGGGAAGAAAAATAAAATGTTAGAATAGAGGCATGGTCATGTATTACAAGGACTACGACACCGAGGGTTTTTTCGACGAGTACTTCCACGCGGACGGAAGCCCGAGGGAGGGCGCGTCCATACTTCTCAAGAGGCTCGAACAGCTCCCCGGCGGGGAGCTCCTCAGGCGGCAGAAGGCGACCGAGGCGAGGCTCTTCCAGATGGGGGTGACGTTCACGGTCTACGGCGAGGAAGAAGGGACCGAGAGGATATTCCCGTTCGATATAATCCCGAGGGTAATAGACGCGCGCGAATGGGAGGCGCTCGAAAGGGGGCTCAAGCAGAGGATATACGCGCTTAACCTTTTCATAGACGACATATACAACGACAAGAAAATACTTAAAGACCGCATCATTCCCGAGGAGCTTTTAAAAACGAGCAAGTGCTACAGGCCCCAGTGCGAGGGGTTCAGGCCGCCCCGGGGCATATGGTGCCATATTTCAGGAACCGACCTCGTGAGGGGAGGGGACGGGATATATTACGTGCTCGAGGACAACCTCAGATGCCCTTCCGGGGTGTCGTACGTTCTCGAGAACAGGGAGGTGCTGAAGCGCACGTTCCCGAAGATTTTCGAGGACCTCAAGATAAGGCCCGTCGACGATTACCCCTACAGGCTCCGTGAAATGCTCCAGTACATGGCGCCCGACGGCGTGCATTCGCCGACCGTCGTCCTGCTGACCCCCGGAATATACAACTCCGCATATTTCGAGCACTCGTACCTCGCCCAGCAGATGGGCATAGAGCTCGTGGAAGGGGGGGACCTCGCCGTCACCGACGGATACGTCTACATGAAAACGACGAAGGGTCTCCAGAGGGTGGACGTCATTTACAGGCGCATAGACGACGACTTCATCGACCCGCTCGCTTTCAGGGAGGACTCTCTCCTGGGCGTGCCGGGGATAATGGACGTGTATAAGTCCGGGCACGTGGCGCTCGTGAACGCCATAGGGACGGGGATAGCCGACGACAAGATAATCTACGCTTACGTGCCGGAGATAATAAAGTACTACACCGGGGAGGACCCGATTCTCCCGAACGTCCCGACGTACGTCTGCTGGGAGGAGCTCGACAGGAAGTACGTGCTCGAGAACCTCGAAAGCCTCGTCGTGAAGCCGGCCAACGAATCGGGCGGATACGGGATAATGATAGGGCCCAAGGCGAGCGCCCGCGTCAGGGAGGAGTTCCGGGGGAAGATACTGGAGGACCCGAGGAACTACATAGCGCAGCCGACGGTGTCCCTCTCGAGGGTCCCGATACTGGCGGGCGAGCGTTTCGAGGGGAGGCACGTGGACTTCAGGCCGTACACACTCTACGGAGAGGACATATACGTGATGCCGGGGGGCCTCACGAGGGTCGCGCTCAAAAAAGGTTCACTCGTGGTAAACTCGTCTCAGGGGGGCGGGAGCAAGGACACGTGGGTGCTCAGGGATTTACCCTGAGCCCGCGCCGATCCCCTTCTCCCGTAATTTAAAAAATTTGATTACAGGCGTTCACAAATATGCTTAGCAGGGTAGCGAATTCCATATACTGGATGTCGAGATACATGGAGCGCGCCGAGAACGTGGCGAGGTTCATAGAGGTGAACCTCCACCTGATGCTCGACATGCAGACGGACGAGGGGCAGTGGGAGGCGCTCGTCAGCACCACGGGGGACCTCGAGATATTCATGGAGCGCTGCGGCAAGGAGGCGACCCGGGAGACCGTGCTCGATTTCCTCACGTTCGACAGGGAGAACCCGAACTCCATACTCTCGACGCTCACGATGGTGAGGGAGAACGCGAGGTCGATACGGGAGATAATCTCTTCCGAGATGTGGGAGCAGATAAACAAGTTCTATTACTTCGTCAGGGACTCCGCGCTGAGCGGCGTGGCGGCCGAGACCCCGCAGGACTTTTACCAGAGGGTGAAGACGGAGAGCCACCTCTACGCGGGTATAGCGGATTCGACGATGAACAGGGGCGAGGACTGGCACTTCGCGCGCCTGGGGAGGCTCCTCGAGAGGGCCGACAAGACGTCCCGTCTCATCGACGTGAAATACTTCATACTCCTGCCCAAGCCCGAGTACGTGGGCACGCCGATAGACAACATTCAGTGGGCGGCGCTCCTGAAATCGGCGAGCGCGCTCGACATGTACAGGAGGAAGTACGAGCAGATAACTCCCGAATCGGTGGTGCAGTTCCTGCTGCTCGACAGGCACTTCCCCCGCGCGATACTCTACTGCGTGATAATGGCCGAGGCGTCGCTCCATTCCATAACAGGCACGCCCGCGGGCATGTTCCGGAACGAGGCCGAGAGGCGCATGGGCAGGCTCCACGCGGAGCTCACCTACGCGAGGATAGACGATATCATAAAGAAGGGGCTCCACGAATACCTGGACAATTTCCAGACCGAGCTCAACAGCGTCGGCGACTCGATAAAGGATACGTTCTTCGCGCTGAGCCCGGAGGCCGCGCCCCATGCGCTGGGAGGCATGGAAGAGTGACGTTCTGCGTGGGCATGAAGGTGAGAAAGGGGCTCGTAGGCATCGCGGATACGCTCGTGACGTCGGGTACCGAGAGCATTATGGCGAGGAAGGTGACGATACATCAATACGGCAGGCACTCGCTCTTTCTCATGACCTCGGGGCTCCGCTCGGTGAGGGACAAGGCGCTCACGTATTTCAACGAGGTGCTCGAGCAGGACGACAACACGTTCGACAAGCTCTACATGGCGGTGAACGCGTTCGCCGCGCAGGTGAGGCGTGTCGCGGACGAGGACAGGAAGGCGCTCGAGGAGGGGGGGCTCCATTTCGACCTCTTCTCCATCATCGGCGGCCAGCTCGAGAAAGACACCGAGCACAAGCTCTACATGCTCTACCCGCAGGGGAACTGGGTCGAGGTGGGGCAAGGGACGCCCTATTACCTGATAGGGGAGTCGAGCTACGGGAAGCCCATCATGGACAGGGCGCTCTCCTACGAGCTCAACATGGAGACCGCGCTCAAGATCGGGTACCTCGCGTTCGACGCGACCCGGACGAGCGCCGTAGACGTCGACTTCCCCATAGACGTCGTCCTCTACAAGGCCGACACGTACGACATAGTGGAGCACAGGTACGAGAGGGCAGAGCTCATACGCATATCGGAATGGTGGCAGAAGACGATAAGAGAAGCGATAAGGGAGCTCCCCCACGACTGGGTGGAGGGGGCTTTCTCGAAGCTGGGAGACGGAGTGAAATGACAGACGAAGGGAGTACGGCGATGAACATAAAGATCAGACACACGACGAGATATAAATACACGGAGAGCGTGTTCCTCGACCCGCAGACTATCAGGCTCAGGCCGAAGAGCGACGGGTCGCAGAGGCTCATAAACTTCGAGATAGACATAGACCCTATACCCGACGGCATCACCGACATAGTGGACGTCGCCGGGAACGACAGCACGTGCGTCTGGTTCTCGGGGAATCACGACCACCTGACTATCACGACGCGGTCCGAGGTCGAGACTTTCAGGGTGAACCCGTTCGATTACGTAATCACGGAGCCTTCCGTGACGAAGCTCCCCGTGTTCTATCCGAAATATTACGTGCCTTCGCTGAGGCCTTATTACTCGCGCAACACCGAGCCCGAGGGGCAGGTGGACAAGTTCGTCACGGACGTGATATACGAGTCGGGCGTTGAGACGATGACGTTCCTCAACGTGCTGAATAACCGCATATACGAGGGCTTCGAGCAGCTCGTGAGGCACGAGGGGCCGCCTTACCCGGCCGAGATAACGCTCGGAACGGGCAGAGGGTCGTGCAGGGACCTCACAGTACTCTTCATGGAGGCGTGCAGGGCCGTGGGCATCGCGGCGCGGTTCGTGAGCGGGTACAGGGAGCACGAGATGATAACCGAGGAGAGGCAGCTCCACGCGTGGGCCGAGGTGTACATACCGGGCGGCGGGTGGAGGGGGTACGACCCGTCGGAAGGGCTCGCGACCGCGGACCAGCACGTCACCGTGTCGGCCGGGGTTATTCCGGAAGAAGCGGCTCCGCTCACCGGCACGTACAGGGGCTCGGGCGCGCGCTCCATCATCGACTACGAGATAGAGATCACGAGTCAATAATGATTGTATTTGATTGAGACAGGCATTAGAATTTTGCAGAGGGAAGCGGGACCGCTTCCCCGAAAGGAGCGAAAGACGATGCCTGTGATAAGCAATCTTAAACAAGCCTTCCTTACGATAACCCTGATTTTATTTTTCGGCGCCGCAATCGCAGTCGCGGACGACGACGGCGACGTGGAGAAGCTGCCCCTCGCGCCGAACGACCCGGATATATCGGACGTCTGCACGCTGTCCGACTGCAACCCTGCCAAGCCCTGCGCCGACCCGGACGAGAACTGCTACACGCTGAACGGCGTATTCTACTGCTGCACCGAGGCCCCCGACCCGGGGATGGAGGCGGTGGGGGATTAGGGGCAGCATAATGTGTATTCATGTGTGAATTCCCCGATTCACTTCATTGTACCCTCGATACAAAACCTCCCCTCACCGTAGGAGCGGCTTCCAGCCGCGACACACATAGTGTGTTTTATGGAAAGACAAAGGGAGGAGGAATGCTCGTTTCTTTATCCTTCTTTTCCTTGATGAAAAGAAGCAAAAATCATCCGACTACATAATTTGCTAAAAATCTCACTGTACTCGCTAAATCTTCCTTAATTTCGACCCCAATCGGAATGCAGGGATAGTTATCGCGATGTCCATGGCTAAGCTAACGATTCGTGCAGATAGGGAAAGGGTGTCCGAATGCGCGACTCGCTTGCATTCGTCCCGTGGAAGATTTTTAACGCTCGTACAATCGATTTTCTCAACGCAAATTCTGTAATGTCGGGAAGGAAAAGATGCGTGCTTCGACAAGCTCAGGGCGAACGGTATTTGCCTCGTTGGTTTAGCTGAAAAGTCACATCAGAATCGTAGAAACACACTGCGTGTGTATCGCGGCTGGAAGCCGCTCCTACAGTTGCTGTGGATTGACTGCTGTTGGGTGGGCAGAGGAGCCGCAGGAGAATCGTATATGAGCACACATTGTGTGCTAATGTTTGGTGATGTCGCCCGAGCTGGCCGCGGGCTCGGCGAAGGACCCGACGCGGACTATTTCCACCTCGCCGCTCTCCTGGCTGCGGAGCTCGTACCCGCCCTCGAAAAAGCGCCCGGCGAACTCCTTTATCTCCCCCTCCGAGCACTCTATGGATATCTTGGTTATGGTCTCATTATCCAATATTGCCAGGGGTTTAAGAGTAAAAGGGTTCATCTTTCCGGGAAAGAACTTCGAGATGTAGGAGCTCAGCTTCGTCGAGTATTCTATTAGCTCGTCCCGGGGTATCGACAGGATGAAGAAATATTTTTTTTCGGCCATGCAAATTGCCCCTTCCATATTCATTATACACGGTATAATAATAACCTGTCCGATATGACTTCCCGTGAAAAGATAGAGAGAGTGTGGGCCAAAGAGCAGGAAAAATGGGGCCTCGAAGACTGGAAACTGGTCTTCTCGAACCAGAGGAGGCACCTGGGCTATTGCAAGCCGAGGAGAAGGATAATCTCGCTCTCGCTCGCGTTCATGTACGCCAACCCTTACCCCGTGATGAAGGACACGCTGCTCCACGAGATCGCGCACGCGATACACTACATCGAGACGGGGAAGTCGAACCACGACAACGGCTGGAGGGAGGTCGCGCGCAGGGTAGGGTGCAGGCCCGACAGGTGCGCCCCGGTCGACGGGCTCAACATGCCGAGGGGGAAGTACGTGGGCGTGTGTCCCGTGTGCAGGAAGGCCGTGCATTTTTACAGGAAGGTGAGGAGGAGTTATTCCTGTAACGACTGCACTAACGGCTACGACTCGAAATTCAAGCTGAAGATGATGACCACCGACAAGTACGAAATGAACGGCGGCAGGCTGCACACCCCTATAGTTTTCAAGAAGGCGCGCTCGAAGTAATAAGCCCTTTTTCTGTCATCGCGAGGCTGTCTTATAGCCGTGGCGATCTCGCTTTTTTCATGAGATTGCCGCGGTCGCACAAACGCTCCCTCGCAATGACTTGAAAAGGAGTGCGTCTTTCCCGATTACTCGTCTGGGCGGTGGACGTGCTCAAGTCCGCCAGTTAAGCAGCTCGATGATATTGCCCTCGGGGTCGGTCATGTAGACGAACGTGACGGTGCCGAGTCCGTCTATTTCCTTTTCAGAAATTTCCCCGAGATCTCCGCCGCCGTTCCCGATGATTCGATCGCGGAGCCCGGCAAGCTCCTCCGCGCTCTCCGTCTCGAAAGCGACGTGCCTTAGCCCGGCGCGGTCAGCGGCAGGGGGCGAGGTTTCCCGGGCTGCGCCTGAGTACTCGATCAATTCCAGGTGCGCGCCGCCTTCTCCGGCATCAGGCAGGCGGAGGTGCACCCTTTTTATCCCGGCCCCGGGGACGCCCGTGCCCTTCCCGAGCCAATCGCCCGAGAAGCCCCTCTCCGGGCGCGACACGACGAAGCCGAGCGCCTTTTCGTAGAACTCCCGGAGCCTGGTCATGTCCTTTGCCGTGATGCTCACGTGCGCGAGTCGTATTTTCATATACCGGATAGTAAGGATATATCAGAGCGCGGAGTAGGCAAGGGGGGGCCGGGACGCTCCGGTCTCTTTTCTCGCACGTCTTGCAATGAGGGGCGTATGTTCTTAGAATTATCGAACGTCTATGTATGAAAAGCTGAAACTGAGAATCCACGACATAATGGAGCCCGACGACACGAGCCCTCTCGCCGAGCAGGCGTTCGTGCTGTTTATCATGGCGCTCATCGTGCTGAACGTGATCGCGGTGATTGTGGAGACCGTCGACAGCATCGAGGCCAGGTGGGGCGGGTTCTTCCGTATATTCAACATTGTCTCGATCGTGATATTCACCGTCGAGTATCTGCTCAGGCTCTGGACTTGCACGGTCGATGAAAGATACAGGGCCCCCGTTGCGGGCAGGATAAGATACGTATTCTCGACGTTCGCGCTCCTGGACCTTATCGCCATACTGCCTTTCTACCTGCCGTTCGTGACGACCGTCGACCTCCGCTTCCTCCGCGTGCTCCGGCTCCTGACGCTCCTCAAGATGACCCGGTACGCGGACGAGTTCAAGCTCTTCGGCAACGTGCTCAAGGCGAAGAAGAGGGAGATAGTCATCTCGGCCATACTCGTGCTGATGATCATCATCCTTTCGTCGAGCCTCATGTACTACATCGAGCACGACAAGCAGCCGGAGGCTTTCTCGAGCATCCCGGCAGCGATGTGGTGGGCCGTGGTGACGCTCAGCACGGTCGGATACGGGGACGTGCTCCCGCTCTCTCCGCTCGGGAAGCTCGTCGCGGCGTGCGTGTCCGTCATGGGCATAGCGCTCTTCGCTATACCGGCCGGTATTATCGCGTCCGGGTTCGTCGAGGAGATGCGGAGGAAAAATTCCGAGGTCAAGGTCTGCCCTCACTGCGGGAAGAGGATCGGGGAGTAGGGGCACGCTCGGAGCTTCCCGGTTGCGGCTAGGGCGTTGAACATGCAAAGACAAAGCAAAGGCAAATATTATTTCTTCTTTTCCTTGATGAAAACATCACACACGTAGTGTGTTTATGAAAAGACAGGAAGCAATGGCTATTTTCTTCTTCTTTTCCTGGATGAAAAGAAGCAAAAATCATCCGACTACATAATTTGCTAAAAATCTCATGTACTCGCTAAATCTTCCAATTCTACCGCTGAATAGATGGTGGTTACACGCTGTAAAACTCGATTTTCTTAACGCAAATTCTGTAATGTCGGAAAGATAAGCCCTAAGATAGATTTCTCCCAGGGTCGAAATGACAGGGTTGGTTGAGGCTGATGACCGGACGGATCATAGAGATCGCATGCGTGTGGGTGCTCACCCGCCGCAAATTCTGTAATGTCGGGAAGATAAGATACGGGATTATCTCGGCTTTGCCTCCTAAATTGACATCACTTACCGAAGCTCGCTCCTGTACGTCTCCTTCGCCCATAGCACGGCGATGAGGGAAACGGCGGAGGCCGCGGCCATGTATATGCCGGGCGCGGTGACGTCGCCGGTCCTGTCGATGAGGTATGACGCGATGAGAGGGGCGGAGCCCCCGAATACGGAAAAGCCTATCACGTTCCCCATCGATATGCCGCTCATCCTGACCCTCGTCGGGAAGCTCTCGACCATGTAAGCGGCGAACGCCCCGGCGAAAATCACGTTCATGAGCCCCGCCCCGAACTGGACTATTATCTTGAGCGCGAGGTTGTCGCCGGCGAACACCCTGAAAAGCAGTAGTCCCATGACGAGCTCGCCCGCGCAGCCGAAGATGAGGGCGGGCTTCCTCCCGACCCTGTCCGAGAAGTAGCCGCTCAGGGGGACGAGCATCGTGCAGAGCGCGAGGTTCATCGTGTTTATGTTGAGCATGTGCGCGAGCGTCATGCCGCCGTATTTTGCCGCGAAGGTCGGGAGGTATACGAAGATGAGGTAGAAGCTCACGGCGAACATTATCGTCGCGGCCAGGATTATGAGCACGGGCCTCCAGTGCCCGGTGAGGGATTCTTTCAACGGGGAATCGGACGTGTTGCCTGAGCTTCTGAGCCTGAGGAACATGGCGGACTCCCGGACTGTTTTCCTGAGCGAGTACGCCGCTACGCCCGAGACTGCGCCGAGGAGGAACGGTATCCTCCAGCCCCATGAGAGGAGCTCGTCATGAGTGAGCGCGCTCGAGACGAGGCCGCATACGAGGGACGCGAGCAGAATCCCCGCCGTCGTGCTGAAGAGCGACATGCTCCCGTAGAGGCCCCGGAGGCGCGGGGGCGCTATCTCCGCGAGGAGCGAGAGCGTCGCCGACCTCTCGCCGCCCACCGAGAGCGCCTGCCCTATTCTCAGTATAATCAGCAGCACGGTCGCCGCTATGCCGATCTTTCCGTATGTGGGCAGCACGCCTATCAGCACCGTCGGGAACGTCATGAGCATCACGGTGATGATGAACGCGTTCTTCCTGCCGAACCTGTCGCCCAGGCTCGATACGACGACCGAGCCCAGGGGGCGGAAGAGGAACGAGAGCGCGAAGACCATGAACGTCGAGAGGAGCGCCGTCGTCTCGTCCGTGAAGGGGAAAAATAGTTCGGAGAGCACGACCGCGTAGAAGCCGAAGATCGAGAAGTCGTACCATTCGAGGATTATGGCGAGGGAGCTCGCTATGACGGTCTTTTTGTGCGGCAGGAGCTGGGGTGAGGATTCGGCCATGTCGTCGGGGGGCGTTTTTCGAGGGATTATAGTATTTCGGTTCGGGGAATGCAAGGAGACCGGGGCAGGGGAGTAAGATTGATGAATAACGCACTAAACAAATAAAAACGCTTGTAAAAGGTTTTAACTTATCGTACAATCTGGCAATTTAAACTAAAAGTGGAGATTGGCATGCTAGATAAATTCAGACACTTATTCACATGCATTTTATTTTTTATTTTTATTTCAACTGCATTGATTATATTTGCTGATATCCGTGCTTTAGCTCAAGTTACGTTTTCAGATGACGAAGCACAGTTCCTCGCCGACCACCCGGGCACGTTGATTCAGACTTTCGATTCTGCCATATCCACCGCCTGCGATGCGCCCTTCGATTCGACTAACAGCGCTGGCTGCTTCCCGCCGGGCGCATTATTTCCGGGAGTAGTTTACGATGTCACTCCCAGCCATGAGTTCTTCGATATCTTCGGACCAAATTTCAACGGCTCGAGCGGCAACATTTCGAAAGCGATTGGACCCGACAATCATACCGACACTCTGGATATTATTTTCGAGATAGGCGGTGTATTCACAGCGGCTGTCAAACCCGGGTGCTTCGTATTACTCCCCGAGGTATGCATGAGAACCGTGACGATCAGCGTTTATGGGGCGGGAGATACGTTTTTAGGCTCCACGCAGGTAGATGCGTCGAGCCACTTCGACGATTTCGTCGGCATCGAGTCTGACGTTCCCATTGTGAAGATCAGCGTCGAGGGGCCGGATCTGGGGCCCGACTCCGGCTTCCACGCCGTTTCGGAAGTTGCCTTTCTGCAGGGCCGCCTATTGGACGTGCCCACCCTCTCCCAATTGGGAATGATCTCGGTGTTTGCGGGGTTGGGATTGATCGGCCTATTCTTCGTAATCAGACGCAAGAGAGTCACAGCGTAGGAACGAATTTATATTCGCGGCTGGATGCCGCTATTACTAAAATAGGGGAGTGTCAGGGGCTCTTACGGAGAGAGAGATACCCCTGACACCAGTGTTGGCGGACTGTTTGTCAGTCCTTACTTAGATATACGTAAGGACCTCCTTAAAAAGATTAATGCCGGTAAAAATAGTAGAGGGAGGAGCGCCGCCGGGGTTGCGGTATTCGAGGGCGCGAGCGCGCAGCTGCTTCCGCTTCCGCTGCTCTTTTCGTCCCTGTAGTCGGGAATGCCGTCCCCGTCGGAGTCCGTGAGGATAAGCGGCTCGCCGCCTGCGAGAAAGAGCGCGTCCGCAAGGCCGTCTCCGTCCTCGTCCGTCTCGTCGTCGTAAACGCAGTCGCCGTTCTCGTCTATGCCCTGCTCAGTTTCTGAAACGTCGCACCTGCCGTCCCCGTCGGAATCGCCGTCGAGGAAATCAGGCAGTCCGTCGCCGTCCGTGTCGGGAAGGGGAGCGGGCGTGCCGCCTGCTGCCTCGTCCACGATATCGGCAATACCGTTACCGTTCTCGTCCGTCGGGATCGTCCACGAGGCAGTCGCCGTCTTCGTCGGGCAATCCGGCTTCGATGATGTCGCATATCCCGTCCTGGTCTGAGTCGAGGTCGCGCCTGTTAGGGATGCCGTCCGAATCTACGTCGAATTCCTCGGCGAGCCTGCGCTCGGCTTCGTTTTCTTCGGCGGGCCTGTAACGTCCAGCTACTTCCACCGCGTCGCGTATCCCGTCCCCGTCCTCGTCCCTGTCTGCCGTACCCTGCAGTCCGTCACCGTCCTTGTCGGGCTTCAAATCGTCCGCAAAAACCTCAATCCTCGGGATGGTTAAACCGGAGTCCACGACGTAAATCCTGCCGGTACTGCTCACGGCTATGCCTTGCATTAAAGAGAACTGACCGGGGCCTGAACCACTGCCGCCGAACTGATATATGAATTTGCCGTTCGCGTTGAACTTCTGCACGGAGTGTTTATTAGGATCGGTAACGAAAAAGCCGCCTGATCCGTCCAGGTCCAGATTCAATGGGCTTTGAAACTGGCCGTCGCCCGGTCCGGGTGAACCTGACTGGAAGATGAAATTTCCGTTCGGATCGAACTTGAGCACGCGTTGATTCCTGTTGTCCACTACGTAGATATTGCCGGAGGCGTCCACCTTAAGTCCCGCCGGTCCGAATGGCGAGGCTCCTACGCCGGGGTAGCTAAACTGGAAGAGTAAATTGCCGGACGGGCCGAATTTTCGCACCAAGCCGGCGGCAAAATCCGATACGTATATATTCCCGGCCTTATCGAGCGCGAGATACGTAGAGCTGTTGCCGATCCCGCCGAACGCTGAAATGAAAGCGCCGTCAGGACCGAACTTCACTATCCTGTGGTTGACGGTATCCGCGGCGTAAATATTGCCGGACTTGTCCAGGGCCACATCCACCGCGACAATATTTCCGAATTTGAAAATAAAATTGCCGTCCGCGTCGAACCTCTGGATGTTCGTGTTGGTGACGTCCGATACGAGAATCGTATTGTCGGCCGGGTCAAGCGCCAAGCCGGCCGGCAGAGTGAACTGCCCGTCTGCCTTGCCCCTGGAGCCGAAGGAGAAGAGGAAGTTCCTGAGCATATCGAGTTTTACGACGCGCTTGTTGAAGGTGTCGGCTATATAGACGTCGCCCGCCGCGTCAACGGCCACACGCAGGCCTTCGCCGAGCGCGTCCGGGGAGGGCGCTCCCGGGCCGAAATTGAGGAGATGCTTGCCGTTACGGTCGAATTTCTGGACCCTGCTGCTATTCAGTTCCGTGGCGTATATAAAGCCGAACCCGTCAACGGCCACGTCAAACGCGCTCATGAACTGCCCGTCGCCCGAGCCGCGCGTGCCGAACTTGAATAGCGGCTTCCCCGTCCTGTCGAATACCTGAACACGATTGTTTCCAGTGTCGGCTACGTAGATTTTGCCGTTCCGGTCGACTTTTATACCGATCGGGCCAATGAGCTGTCCCATGCCCGGTCCGGTCGAGCCGAACTTGAAAAGGAACCTGCCCTGACGGGATCGAACACCTGCACGCGGCCGTTCGAGCTGTCTGTCGTGTAGATTCGCCCGTTGCCGTCCACGGCTATTCCGCCCAGGGAACCGAACTGGCCGTCGCCCGATCCGTTCGAGCCGAACTTCATGAGGAATTTCCCCGTCGGGTCGAACTTCTGGACGCGGTTGTTGAAGATCGAATCGGCGACGTAGATATTCCCCTGTCTGTCTACCGCAACGTCTCCGGGACCCGTAAACTGCCCGTCGCCCGTACCCCGTGCGCCGAATTTGAAGAGAAGTTTACCGCCCGAATCGAACACCTGTATGATTGAGCTCGCGTCACTGTTTTCAGCCACGATGATTCTCCCCTGGGCGTCGACCGTGATCGCCAGGGGGAAGCTGAGATCGCTGTCTCCGGGGGTCAGCGTGCTGAACTTGAGTAAAACGCTCTGCGCCGATGCCGCTCCACTAAAGGCGAACGAACCCAGAAGGAGTGTGAAGACGAATAGCAGTGTATATTTTTTCAAGTTACCTCCATTTTCTATGATGATGCCCCGGACTTGCGGAGCTTTCTTCTAAGTATTATCAGCGCGGGGATTACGAGATAAACAAGCGCCGATCCCGCATCTCCATTGCTTACCGGAGCGAGCGCGCATCCGCCGTTCCCGCCTTCTCGGCGTCTAACTGGTTCGGTATCCCGTCGTCGTCCGAGTCTTTAATCACGACCGGCGCGCCTTTATCGGGGTCGAATATGTCGAGGAGCCCGTCCCCGTTCGCGTCTTCAGTCGTGTCGGGGAGCCCGTCGCCGTCGGCGTCGGTCCCGCCCTGCTCCTCGTAATCTGTGCCGCCCTGGTCGTCCGAGTTTATGTCGAGGCAGTCCGCAATCCCGTCCCCGTCCGTGTCCGCGCACTTGAGCATATTGCCGCCCTGGCCGGGGTCGTATTCAGTCCGACGAGCCCGTTCCCGTTCATCGTCCGTATCCGAATCTACCTCGCCGTCCTTGTCGGCGTCGTCCGTACCCCCGCACTCGTAGTGGTCCGTGAGCCCGTCGTTGTCGGAATCGAGGTCGCGCCTGTTCGGGATGCCGTCCGCGTCCCCGTCGTTATCGGTGCCTACGAGGTCGCCCTCGTCATTCGGCTCCACAGCCTGCGCGCGTTCCGATCTCCGTCTCGGCTCCGCCGTTTCATAACGCCGTCGTTGTCGACGTCCGCGTCGTTCGAGTTCTGCACAGCGTCGCCGTCCGGATTGTTCGGGCAGAAGTTGACCGTGTAATTGACGGCCTGGCCCGCGGTCGACGTTTGGCAGTTAAAGAGCTTTATAGCGTCGTCGTAGGGGAAAGCGTAAGAGGTCGGGCTCGAGGTGTTGAACTCGAGCGCTATGGGCTGGGCAACGGACTGCCAGTTCGCGTTATTCCCGGCCTGGCATGCCCCGCCCGGGTATCCCGGCGCCCAGCTCGGGCAACCGCAGCAATTGGCGTTCGTCCCGGCTGTGAAGCACGAGCCCGCGTTCACTCCCGTGCATGCCCAGAGGTTCCCGTTGGTCGTATCCGCTACGGTGGTGTCGCAGTCGGCCCCGAGTATGACCGGGTCGGCCTGCGACTGCTCGCAGTAGCCCGGAGGTCCCGCAGTTAAACGTGTAAGGCGGGCCGCACTCGCCGTCCGTGAGTGCACGCCTGCCTGCAGAATTTCTGGGGCGCGAAGCAGCCTGCGTAGGTCGTGCCCTGGTTCTGATCGTTATTGAGCTGAAGGTCGGAAGGGCAGTTAGCCTGAGAGACCGCGAATCCGGACGAGCCTGTCCACGGGGACGAGGGAAGGTCCGACTGCGCGAGGCCGCTCGGCGCGCACCCGCCCGTGTCGGTGCATCCGGGGCTCCCGCAGAAGAACGGGTTCACGCATTCGTTAAGAGTAGGATCGCATTTCCATTTGTAGCCGAAGCCGAAGAGCGGGTAGCAGTCCGAGTCCTGGGCGCACGTTGGCGAGTTCGTGCCCGGAAGATTGCCCGTGAATATGCAGTTGTTGTTCCCGCTGCAGCTGTAGTCGGAGGAGTTAGGGATTATTTCGACCGCTATGTTGCCGCCGTCCACCATGCTGATGTCGTAATTGTCCATTCCGCCCGAAGCGAGAGTGAACTCGGCGAGGGTCGCCGGGGGGAGGCCGGTCTGCGCGCAGTCGAGCGCGAAATTGCTCCCGTTCATGCATCCGCCCGTGTCGCAGCAGTTGGCTATTACGTAATTGTTGCCGTTCACCATTACCGTCTGGTTGGTCGCACACGTTGGTCGAGGGATCGAAATTGCAGCCCGTACGCCCCCAGAACCTGCCCGAATAGTTGTCGGGCACGGTGACAGTGGCCACGGCGTTCGAGTCGAGCTCCCAGCCGCCCAGGGTCGAGATGGAGCCTGCATTGCTTCCGCCCGTTATCGTGCCTGATGTGATGCCCGGTACGGCGGCCACCCAGACGGTCTCCGAGCAGTAGTTGTTTATGGTGACCGTGGCAGTCGACTGGGCGAGTGCCTTTTGACCGCCCGAGTTTATAAGTAGAGCCATGAACGAAGCGAGAACGATGAGCGAGCCGAGCCTAGTGATTTCTAAGAAATCGCATGGAAAATCCTCCTTTATTGGTATGCCGCCGCGTTAAATACCTATAATAACAGGTACGTATGTAGGGCTTGGAACGGATGAAAAAGATAGAAATTACCGCACGGTACCCCTTCTCACAGACAGGCTCACTAATAATAGTGCCGATTCGGCCGGGAGGGTAGTGGGGGAGGGGGGAAATGTACTAAATCAATTAGGGTCTTTTGTCAGGGTTTCACTTTCTTATCCTTTAGTTCAGAAACCTGCTCATCTAACTTTTCTCTGAATTGTCTGTATGGAATGATATTTTCTAAATTTGGTTTTTGAGTAGCCATATTGATTTTATGATTATCATCTAATTCCTGTATAACTTTTGGGGCGATTTGGAAAGGGAAATTGAATTTATAGATTATTGGCCATCTTCTTTTGTAATTCTATGTCACCATTGTTTACTAAGTGATAATTATTCTCTCTAATTACTTCTAAGATATCGAGAGATTTCTTATTTACCATTTCTATTCTACGACTATAGAACTCCGGTTCATATATATGGGTAAGGGGAGGCGATAAGAAATAGCCCTTTCTGTGCATTTAAATATTTATTTCTAGCTGTTGGCACTTCAAAATGATCTAGCGTGCAGCCGGAGTTATTTAAATAGTCTTTGTCCAAAACCCATAAAGAAAAATGATTACTTGACTCCGGAATTTTGGGGATTTTGTCTAGATACTTTCTCGTGACTTCAAGGGCAGCAAAGAAAAGAGCAGTATATGGATTAAAAGTAAAATCTAAATATCTGGTTTTTACACCATAATGTTGCGCGATAGTCATTAATTCCTTCCATCCGTTCTTTGTGGTGTTGTACCAATTGTAAAAGCTTTCATCTTTTGAGATATTAAATTTAATCGGATTCAATAATTCCAATAAATCGCCGGGCAAATCGAATCCTAGTACATCAGCTATTTTTACAAAATATGAAACATCTAAAAATTCACGCCTAATTTGATCTTTGAAAGACTCATGGATGATCTCATCACCTCTGAACTCACGAAAAGCTGAGGGAACAAGACCCCAAACGGCCTCTGCTTGACCACGGGAAACGGTTTCATAGTGTCTGCGGTTTTTTCTAATGTCTGAATAGGTATGTTCGAACTGGTCGAATGATGAAATCTCAATTTCTTGAATGGGCTGCCATTACTCATTAATAATTAATTATATCAACACGCAGTATGCTTTTGCAAATCACATCCATCGACAGGCTCAGGATGAACGGGTTTTCTCACCCCCATCCTGACCTTTTCCCCTCAAGGGGAAGGATTGAAGAAAGGAGGGGAAGAATTCGTACATGGACGTATTTGTATATACAAAATCACTTAACAATGATGAATAAATGTGTCAAAATATTAATGTAGTGTCGATTTTGATTGCAAAATCCGCATTCAGGGGGGTAGTCATGGCTGAAAATAAGTGGAGCCTGGACGGGATTTATTTCGAATCCTGTAACTGCGATATCGCGTGCCCATGTGTATTTATGAGCCCGCCTTCGGAGGGGGAATGCAATGCGCTCGTTGCCTGGCATATCGACAAGGGGAATTACCGGGACGTTAATCTCGACGGTCTCAACATCGCACTCGCCGTGCACGCGCCGGGGCACATGCTGGAGGTGAAGTGGAGCGCCGCCGCGTTTGTTGACGACAGGGCGAGCGAAGACCAGAAAAACGCCCTTCTCGCTATATTCTCAGGACAGGCCGGAGGGCACCCTGCTACCATCGCTTCGTTCGTCGGGAACATGCTCGGCGTTAAGAGCGTCAAGATCGATTTCCACTCGAAGGGCAAAACGCGCAGTCTCCGCCTGGGCGACGTCGCCGATATGGAGATAGAGGCTATATCCGGTCAGGGCGGCGCGGACGTAACAGTGACAAATCCGCCGTTCTGCGTTGCGCCGGGGTATCCGTCCGTAGTGGCGAAATCGAAACAACTCAACCTGAAAGACTTCGGGCTTAACTGGCACATAACGAACAAGAACGGATTTTATTCGCCGTTTTCTTATTCGGCTGCATGAGCCCGGACGCCGGACAAAACCTTTCCATCATAGAGACCGCACTCAAGCGGGACCGTATTATCGTATTGCTCGGACTCGCGTGCATTGCGGCGCTGGCCTGGATCTACACCGTACATTCGGCGTGGGAAATGAATAACATGGACATAGAGACGTGCATGGGCTTGTCCGCCAGGAGCTGGGGTCTGACCGACCTTACCCTTTTGTTCCTCATGTGGACCGTGATGATGGCCGCGATGATGATCCCGTCGGTCTCGCAGATGGTGCTTCTATACGCGGGCAGCGTCAGGCGAAACGGGCGCGAAAGCGGAGTCGTGAAACTGACAGGCGTATTCGTTCTCGGCTACCTGGCTTCATGGACGGGGTTCAGCCTCCTGGCTACGCTCGCTCAATGGGGCCTGCACGAAGCCGCCCTCATATCTCCGATGATGGTGAGCACGAGCCCTCTCCTGGGCGGGGCGATATTGATCGCCGCGGGCGTATTCCAATGGACGCCGCTCAAGCACGCCTGTCTCAGGCACTGCCGCTCGCCCCTGGGGTTCCTGATGTCGGAGTGGCGCGAGGGAGCGCGCGGGGCGTTTGTAATGGGGCTCAGGCACGGGACTGACTGCGTGGGCTGCTGCTGGCTCCTGATGGCGGTCCTCTTCGTTACAGGAGTGATGAACCTGCTCTGGGTCGCTATTATCGCCGCGTTCGTTTTGATTGAGAAGCTGGCGCCTTCGGGTGAATGGGCGGCGAGGACCGCGGGGATTTTACTCGCGGGCTACGGCCTGTGGATGGCGGTCGGGTGAACGGGCGGCGAGTCGCCGCGGACATACGAAAGTATCGTGCGAGCGATAGAGCAGCACCGGGTGTACCTTAATTACTTCCTGAATTCTTCGCTGTAGGGGACGAAGGTGGTAGTGGCCGAGATGCTCCCGGTCTCGCGTCCCGAATGGCTCGGGTACGTATGCTCGATTAAGGATGTGTAGAGCCAGCCGCCGGGTACCCTGTTCACGGTGTAGTTCGGGAATACGATCCGCTCGTGGAGCTTCATCCCGTATATGTCCTGATCATCCCGGTCAGCCATTGTTCCGGGCCCTATTATCTGGATTCGCATACATGCAATTAAGATACAGGGGTTTCCGGCATTAGTAAATTCGGGCGGCCGCTCGAGGAGGGAGGGCTGATTCGCGGTGCGCAATGACATTCCTATATCTGTAGGAGCGAGTTCCCGGGTCAAGCCCGGGACAGGCCAGCCGCGAATGACAAGATAAATAAAAGACAAACAAAGGAAATATTATTTTCTTCTTTGTCTGGATACAAAGAAGCAAAAATCATCCGACTACATAATTTGCTGAAAATCTCATATACTCGCTAAATCTTCCAATTCAACCCCAGCCCGTGGAAGATTTTTAACGCTCGTACAATCGATTTTCTTAACGCAAATTCTGTAATGTCGGGGAGAGAAAGAATTTCTGGATTAATTTGAGTGTAAGGTGACACCCCCATCCTCACCTTCCCCCCTCAAGGGGGAAGGAATTAAGAATACAGGGTGAACGGGTTGGCTTCGGTTGTTGGTTGAGCGGAGGAGTTGATTAGAGATCATAAGCCTGCGGGTGCTCACCCGCCGCAAATTCTGTAATGTCGGGGAAGGAAAGAAAATCGAGATTGCCGCGTTCAGGTTTCCGTGCCGCCCGGTTTCGTTTCCGGCAGCTTGATGATGGGCTCCCCGTCGTTCTCCATGTCCTTGTTCGCGAAATCGACTATCCGCTTGACAGCCATCGTGAGCGGGACGCCGAGGATCGCGCCTATCGCGCCCATGAGCCATCCCCAGAAGAGGAGTGAAAGGAATACGACGAGTATCGACATCTTGAATTCCTTGCCGAGGTACCGTGGCTTGATGACGTTGTCCACGATCGAGTTGAAGATTACGTAACCCACGACGACGAGCACGCAGTGCCCCCATCCGAACTCCAGCAGCGCGAGGAGCGCCGGGGGAACGACCGAGAGCACGAACCCGATGTTCGGGATGAAGCTGAAGAGGAAAGCGAGGAACCCCCACAGCACTGCGAAATCGACGCCCAGTATCAAAAGCAGTATGAAGTCGGCCACTGCGGCCACGAGGCCCGCTACGGCGTTGATGGTCACGTACTTCTTGAGGTCGTCCGATATGTCGCCGAACCTGTGCTGCCAGGAGTCTTCCGCGAACAAGCCCCTGTCGGCCTTTATCGTGAGGTCGGCGAACTCTATGAGTATGAACACCATCAGCAGCACGACGAAGAAGAAGTTGCCGAAGGTCGAGAGTATGCTCTGGAGGAACGAGGTCATGTAGCCGACTATCTTGTCGGGGCTGATTATGTCGAGCTTCTGCACCTCGCTCACGTCGAACCCCCTCGCTGTCAGGGCGTTCAGGCCCGCGTGGTAAAGCTCGGCGATCTTTTCCTGATAGAACGGCGCCTTGCCCGCGATATTGTTTATCGCCACCCCGAGGATCGTCGAGACGAACCCCATGATGACTATGACGATGAGTATCGTTAGGGCGAGGGACATCGCTTTGGGCCAGCCCCTCCGGAGCTGCCACGTAAGGAACGGGGAGACGGCTACGGCCAGGAGCAGGGCGACGAGGAATATGTTCAGCACGGGCGCGATCTCGCGCACCCCCGCCAGGATTATGACGATCGACGCGCCCGCGAGGAGCGGGTGGATGTTGAATTTCGTTCGTGCGGTCATGTGGACGCGCGCCCGGGGCCGGCTTTGCCAAGGCCGTAGCGCGGTAGAATTATACCACTAGAGAAGGGAAGTTTTTACAAAGGGGGGCAGGGAGGTGAAATCGGGAAACCGCCTGTTATCGCGCCCTCGAACGGGAACACGTCAGCGGGACTTGAATTCAGTCAGACTTGTTCAGTAAATCCTCAAGGTCGATCGGATATTTTTCCAGAATTTCCGGCAGGGGCATCTTGCCGACCCTCATCAGCTCCTCGATGGCCGCCATTTCGGCATCCCTGTTATTCCCGGCCGCTGCCGCCACCTTTCCCCCGGATACGTAGAAAGTTATAAATTCTTTAGCCGCGATGCTCCCCCACGTTATCATATAGTCCCAGGATTCGGCATGTCCGACGTATCTGAAATTCAATCCTGCCTGCGCGGTCCAGAAAAACGGCACGCCGGAGTAAGGGACATTCTTGTCGAGCATGTTCAGCGCCGCGATTTTCCCCTGCTGCTCCGCTGTCCGCCAATGCTCTATTCTCACCTGCTTTCCTGTATTCGGATCGGGAAAAGAGGCGATATCGCCGGCCGCATAAACGTCTTTCGCGGCAGAGAGGTATTCATCCGCCTTCAGGCTCCCGTCCGGGTTCAGCTCGATATCGTGTATAAACTCGGTTGCCGGAACGACCCCTATACCTACGAGAACGAGATCGGTTTTGATTTCTTTCCCGTCATTCAAAACGAGTTTTCCAACATTCCCGTTTCCCAGAAATCTCGATACGTTCGTATCCATTTCAAACACGACGCCGTTCTTCTCATGTTCACTCCTGAATAATTCCCCTATTTCCTTTCCCAAAGTCTTCTCGAAGGGAACGCGGTCTTTACCCACCACGGTTACCGCGATTCCCAGCTCCGACAGGCTGTAAGCGCCTTCCATGCCGATAAAGCTCGATCCGATCACCGAAGCTTCATGCGCCTTTTTAGCGGCGGCGATAATTTGCTCCGCGTTCCTGTAGCTTCTCAATGTGAATATGTTGCCCAGCTCGGATCCGGGGATGTCGAGTTCTCTGGGTTTACCCCCTGAGGCGATGAGAACTTTATCGAACACAAGGTGTTGACCGTCGTCCAGTGCTACCGTTTTCGACGCGGCATCCAGTATTAAAACCTTTCTCTCTCTGAGTATATCGATACCGTAATCGTAATAAAATTTTTGCTCCCGAAGCGGCATCCATTCGTCCTTGGCCTTGCCCTGCATGTACTCTTTACTCAAATTCGGGCGGTCATAAGGGAGCTTGTTCTCTTTCGTTATCATATAAATTCTGCCCTTGAAACCGTTTTCGCGAAGGGTCTGGGCAGCCGAATAACCGGCCGCGCCCGCGCCGATTATGACGAACCTCCTCTTGTCGGATGTGTAATCCGGTTTGGTCAGGCCGGGCAATCGCCTTTTTTCAATTTTATCGGGGACCGTGACGACGAGGTTCTCGCCTTCCGCCTTCAGCTCGTATGCAACAAGAGAATCGAATGCCGGCGGCTCGAGAAAATCTCCGTTCTTCGCGCTGAAGCATGAATGGTGCCGCGGGCAGACGATCCTGCCTTCGCTCAGCGCCCCTTCTTCAAGCGGAGCTCCGTAATGGGTGCAGTATGGGCTCAGGGCGGAAAATTCCCCGCCGAACCTGCAAATCAGTATCTTGTCCTTCGAATCCTCGAGCTCGACGGTTTTCATGCTGTCGTTCTCGAAATCGCTCAATTTCCCTACTATCATTTCCTTAGAGCCCATATACCCTCCCTACCGGAACGGCTTCAGCGATTGATCCGCAATGCAGTCTATACCGGAAATAGTGCAATCTACAAACCAGAAAGGCCGGAACCAGTTATAAGTGATTGATATGCATGAGTTGCGAAGCAAATATCATCGTTCGGCCGTAAACGGAAATCAGAAATTGTTTAATATTGGACAGTAGGATATGGTTCTTCAGAGCCAGTTAATGACGGAAACAAAGAAGGAAGCTGCCCTCCGCCTGCCCGGAAAAGGGACTGTCAGGTATGTGGCCGCGTAAAAGCCGGATTTCCCGCCCTTCTCGCAATGATAAATATGAGATTGCCGCGCTGCGCCGGCACTCAGATAGCGTTATGGAGCCGATTTACAACTACACGTCGATTGTGTTTACTTAACCGCTTCATGGCGATAATCGGAAAACCCCCCGTGATCGCTCCCACGGCAGACGCCGGTGAGGGGCTGGCTTCCGCAAAGCTCACCGCCGGGCGCTGGGTGCTCGCGGCGACGATTCTCGGATCGAGCATAGCGTCCATAGACGGCACCGCCGTGAACGTCGCGCTCCCCGCGCTCCAGGAAAAGTTGGGAGCGAGTATCACGGACGTGCAGTGGGTGATAGAGGCGTACACCCTTTTCCTCGCGGCCCTCATACTCGTGGGCGGCGCGCTCGGGGACAGGTTCGGCAGGAGGCGCGTTTACGCGCTCGGCGTCGCGCTCTTCGCAATTTCGTCCGTGCTCTGCGGACTCTCCCAGTCCATATACCAGCTGATAGCGTTCCGCGCGCTCCAGGGCGTCGGAGGGGCGCTCCTCATACCGGGGAGCCTCTCGATAATTACGGTCTTCTTCAGCCCGGGCGAGAGGGGGAGGGCTATAGGCACGTGGTCCGCGTTCTCCGCGATAACGACCGCGCTCGGCCCCGTGCTGGGCGGATGGCTCATCGAGAACGTCTCGTGGAGATGGATATTCTTCATCAACGTCCCGATAGCGGCCGCCGTGCTGACTATGCTCTTCCTCCGCGTGCCCGAGAGCAGGCGCGTGCGTGTCGAATGGCAGGGTGGACTGGGCGGGCGGGGTCCTCGCCACGCTCGGCCTGGCCGGCATACTGTTCGGCCTGATCGAGAGCTCTAACTACGGGTTCGGGAGCGCGCTCGTGATCGGGTCTCTCGTGCTCGGGGCGCTGGCCCTCATATGCTTCGTCATAGTCGAAGGGAGGGAGGAGTCGCCCATGATGCCTCCCGGTCTATTCCGCTCCGTAACCTTCACGGGGGCGAACGTGGCGACGCTCTTCATGTACGGCGCGCTCGGAGGCGTGTTCTTCTTCCTGCCGTTCGCGCTCATTCAGGTCTACGGATACACGGCGACCGAGGCCGGGGCCTCTCTCCTGCCTATAATCCTGATAATATTCGTCCTCTCGCGCTGGGCCGGAGGGCTCACGGATAAATACGGGGCCAGGGTCCCTTTCGCGGCGGGCACGGTCGTAGCCGCTGCGGGGTATCTCTCGCTCGCGCTTTTCAACGGGGACGGCAGCTTTTTCAGCACCGTATTCCCCGGCATATCGCTCATCGGGTTCGGACTCGCGCTCAGCATTGCGCCGCTAACCACAGCGGTCATGAACGCGGTCGAGGTCGAGTATTCGGGGACGGCCTCGGGGATAAACAACGCCATGGCCAGGCTGGCGGGGCTCCTCACTATCGCCGTTCTGGGGATAGTGATACTCCACGTTTTCAACGGATACCTCGATGCCGGGATGGACGCCGCTTCCGTCCCTCATCATGCGAGGGAGCTAATGGATGGGGAGCGGATAAAGATGGCCGGCGCTGAAATACCGGCTGCCCTGGGTCCGGAAATGACTTCCAAACTTGGACGCATAGTGCGGGACTCCTTCATCGGCGGGTTCGACATAGTGCTCTACATCGCCGCCGCGATGTCGCTCCTCGCGTCGGTTATCGGCCTTGGGACTATCGGGAGGAAGGGGGGCGGATAGCATCCTGGGGCGAACGTATGTAATGCCGGTATGGGGAATTGACCGTCTACAGTCTAAACAAATCCGTTGCAGTCCGCTGTTCCGCGCTTTACACTCTTAATATGGGTCGAGGATACGGGGGCGGCCTGTTCCCCTCAATCGACCCGGAGGGAAATAGCCATGCTTAAGAAACATATCCTTCATCCTGTTCTGCGTTACAGCGGTCGTTATATCGGCTGGGTGCGTGAGCCATGCGGGGGAGGACGCCCCTCTCGTGTGCGGCGGCTGGAAAGAGGCCGCGTGCCCCGAAGGACAGTTCTGCGAGACGCCGGCTTCGAAGTGCAACGTCCCCCACATGGAGGGGCTATGCAAGGAGAAGCCCGCTGTTTGCACGAAGGATTACAACCCCGTCTGCGGGTGCGACGGCAAGACGTACGGGAACGACTGCGAGAGGAAATCTGCGGGCGTGAGGAAGGACCACAACGGGAAGTGCGGGGACGCCGTGAGCTCTCGCGAGGAGGCCGGGCACGCGTGCGGCGGGCTCGACAATATCAAATGCCCGGACGGTCATTTCTGCGAGACGGAGTTCGGACGGTGCAAGGGGCTTAACGAGATAGGGGTGTGCATGGAGAAGCCCGGGATGTGCACGCAGGACTACGTGCCCGTATGCGGGTGCGACGGCAAGACGTACGGGAACGATTGCGGGAGGATGTCGGCGGGCGTGCCGAAGGACCACGACGGGGAGTGCGCGACTGCGGAGTAGGGAGGGGGAATTCTAAGGTCGGATTGCCGCGTTGCTGGTTTGGCTGATGAGGTGCGGAAGAATTATAAACACACACATTGTGTGTCCTTCTTTTCCTCCCCCAATTGTAGGAGCGGCTTCCAGCCGCGAATGACAGAGATAAAGAAAAGACAAAGGAAGGAGAAAGGCATTTTTTTTATCCTTCTTTTCCTTGATGAAAAGAAGCAAAAATCATCCGACTACATAATTCGCTAAAAATCTCATGTCCTCGCTAAATCTTCCAATTCCACCCCAGCCCGTGGAAGATTTTTAACGCTCGTACAATCGATTTTCTTAACGCAAATTCTGTAATGTCGGGAAGAGAAAGGCAAAAGATAGATTTCTCGCGCTGCTCGAAATGACATAAACACTAAGGTACACCCCCACCCTAACTATTTTGTATTAGCCATCAACCATCCGGAGTTAGTATGCATCAGCGCATTTGTTGAGAGAGCGACCAGTTGCGCGCTCGCTTCAACTGCTCCCCCTTATGGAGGGGAGGGGAAATGTATTGGAAAAGAAAATTCAATTCGCAGCCTTGAGCCCGGCCGTGACGTCCGTCACCGCGCCTTCGCCGCCGTCTACGGGCATCGTGAACCTCTTCGCTCCCTCGGACATGTCGAATTTCTTCATATCGACCGACCTCAGCGCCGTGTTCTCGTACGTGCGGAAGTAGAGCACTTTGTTCGCGAGGTCCTTCACCACTATCCACTGCGTGTAGTCGCCGAAAGATTCCTTATCGCTGAAGTCCCGCACCGTCCCGAGCGGTATGTCCACAGTGTTCATTATGTGCACCGCAAGGTTCACTGCCTCGGCCGCGGTTCCGGTCTTTGCGGCGAGGTACGCCATGGCCGCCGCCCTTATGAACCTCGCGGGCGGAGTCGGGTCGCCGGGTATGCCGTTTAACCCGCTGCCCTGTCCTGTGGCCGCGAAGCTCACGCCGTCCACGACAATGGGCTCGGAATTCACGCTGTTAAGGCCTACGTAGTTATTAAGGTTCGTGACGTGCCAGGGGTACGCCGGGGAGTTCGTCATTACCCCGACGCTGTCGTAGATATTGAGGCCGTCCTTCGTGTACTCGATTACTATGCCGTCGCCGCCGGGCTCGTAGACCGATATGTGGGCGGGGATGACGATGTTCTCAAGCGCCGGCGTGTGTATGCCTACCACCGTCAGCTTCGGCAGGGCTTCCTTCACCTCGTCCACTGTCGAGAAGTTCTGGAGTATGTAAAGCGGCAGGTCGTTGACGACCATAGTCCGGGACCTCTTCGCCCCCTTCATCTCCTGGTACTGAGCCGCGCCCGGGAAGAAGAGGGACCCAAGCGAGAGGCCAGTTTCGTTCATGCCGTCGACTGCCACGTCGATGCCGAAGCCGTCGAGATACATGACCCCGTACTTCGACTTCCATTTTATTCCGTCCCTGCCGTCGGGGAGCGTGGAGACGTTCTCCTGTCCGCGCGGCTGGACGATGATATTCGAATCTAGCGCCTGCGCGAATTCCATGCTCCTCCCTATTACGACCGCGCCGTCGTCCGGCCTGAGCCTCACCTCGGTGCAGGCGCGGGAGGGCTGCGGCATTGTCGAGAGCGCTAAAGACAGAGCCAGAATAAATAATGATACAGTTCTCATTTACGTTTCTCCTTGTGTGTGTTTCACGGACGCTCATGGGCCGCGTCCCGTTTGGCCTAATTATAGGGCTCGATTTGCGTGGGAGGGGGATTCAAAGGTTGCATTACCGTGCCGGCTTTGCGACGCTAGCAATGTAATTAAAAGGCAAAGGTGAATTTTATTCTTCTTTTCCTTGATGAAAAGAAGCAAAAATCATCCGACTACAGAATTTGCTAAAAATCTTATGTTTAAGCTAAAATCTTTCAAATGGACAGTGAAAGATTTTCACACTTAAACATGCGATTTTCTTGACGCAAATTCTGTAATGTCGGAAATAGTCGCCCTTCGACAAGCTCAGGGTGAACGGGTTGGATTCCGTTGACGGATGTGCGCAGAGGTGTCACCCGCCGCAAATTCTGTAATGTCGGGAAAGGAGAAAGGCAAAAGACAGATTTCTCGCGCTGTTCGAAATGGCGAGGTAGTTGGTTCGATAGTCTGTCGCGGCAAGATGCCGCTCCTACAGACATAGGACGTAAACATTCGTAGGAGCGAGTTCTCGGGTCAAGCCCGGGACAGGCCTACCGCGATTGTTTGTCAATTCATGAACCGGATCAGCCGGTCGTCCAGCCGCCGTCGACGATGATGCTCGCGCCGGTCATGTACTTCGACTCGTCGCTCGCCATGTAGACGAGAGCGTACGCGATGTCGTCGGGCTCGCCGCGGTATCCCATGGGCACTAGCTGCGCCGCGATCTCGTCGAGCTGCTTTTGCGCCTCGGGCGGGTTGCCTATGAAGTCCTCGTTCATCTTCGTCTTGATGAACCCCGGGCAGATGGTGTTGACCCTTATGCCTTCCTTCGCGTGGTCGAGCGCGAGGCTCCTCGACATCTGTATGACCGCGCCCTTCGTCGTGTTGTAGGCGATCGCGTTCTGGCACCCGATGTGGCTCAGCACGGAGCCGTTGTTGATGATAACTCCCTTCCCCTGCTTCTGCATGTGAGGGACGACGTGCTTGCACATGAGGAACATCCCCCTCACGTTGATGTTTATCATCTTGTCCCAGTGACTCGACACTCGTCGTTACGGCCGTGCCGACCTCGAGAATGCCCGCGTTATTGAAGAGGATGTCTATCCTGCCGAACTTCTTCATGAACTCGTCAACTGCGGACTTTACGTGCTTTTCGTCGGACACGTCCCCGTGGAGCGCGGTTATCTTCCCGCCGCTTTCCTTCACTACCTCTTCGAGCTTTTCCTTTCTCCTCCCCGTTATCGCAACCTGCGCCCCTTCTTTTACGAACATGAGCGCCGTCGCTTTTCCTATACCTTCGCTCCCGCCCGTGATGAGGGCTGTCTTTCCTTCGAGTCTCATTCGATTACCTCCGTGGGTTGATTGTCCGTATAAATATACATAAAGATTCCCGATGCAGGATACAGGATGCAGTAGGCCGGGCGTAAATCGGGATTTATGCGGGGAAATCCGGCGGACGTATCCGGTTTCAGCCGCCTGAGTCCGGGGCCTTGGGCTTCGATATGTGGAGCCCGACGAGGCGGGCGACGAGTATGGCGAGGTAGAGCTGGCCGATTATGGCCTCCAGGAGCGCGAGCGAGCGGGCGGGGTCGGAGGTCGGTATGAGCGTACCGTAGCCTACGGTCGTCAGCGTGATATAGCTGAAGAAGAGGAACCTCGGCGCGTTGATCGCTATCTGGTCGCTCGTGTCTATGAACGAGTGCGGGTATACAAGATCTATGAATATATAGAGCGACGCCCAGGTGAGCCCTACGAGCAGGTACACGCACACCGAGGCGAAGAGTATCTCGGAAGTCACCTCGCGGCTCTTCAGGAGGTGCAGGAAAATCGTGATGGTCGTAAAGAGGAACAGGACCACCGCGAAGACTATCTCCTTCCTTATGACTATGCCGCGCTCGGCCTCGAACAGGGGGAAGTTTATCACGAGCGTCACGAACCACGGGACGGCGAGGCAGAGCGCGATGATGATGTTGCGTTTCGAGTCGCTTACGGCGACGATGAGGGACACCATCACTAATATCGTGATGACGGTCATCACGACCTGGCCCGGGATGTTCACTTCGAGGTATGGGTACGCGATGATCAGAAGGACGAGTGACATCGTCAGGTAGGCGAACCTTTTGCTCCTCAGGCGGTTGATGACCCTCGTAAGGAGGCCGGGTTCTTTTTCTTCGGGGTGGGGCATAAAACTCTCCGCTGCCGTCTGGAATTAAGGATTAACTATAACTTAGATATAGAGAGAAAGTAGGGGAATTTAGCGGTTTCTTAAAAAGGAAACTGTGGAAGAACAAAAAAAGCGGCGGGATGTTGCATCCCGCCGCTCTGTGTTTTCGTGTTAACTATTATTCGTCTGTAAGTTTGACTCCATGCTCGGGGGTACCATACCCGTGAGCCATCTGGAATCCGGAATAGGCTTCCTCTCCATGCTCGCCGAGGTCGAGTCCTCCGACTTCTTTTTCGGCGGACACCCTCAGCCCCATGACCGCCTTCAGGACAACCAGTATTATCATCGTACCCACAAAAGAGAATGCCCATGTGGCTGCGACGGCGAGAAACTGTATCCACAATTGCTCGGGATTACCGTAAAAAAGCCCGTCGCGTCCCGCGGAATTAACGGCTGTGGTAGCGAATAACCCGGTCGCCAAAGCGCCCCAGGTCCCCCCTACGCCGTGTACGCCAACTACATCCAGGGAATCGTCATAACCGAGCTTCGGTCTCAGGTTTACGGCGAAGAAGCAGAAGATTCCGCCGCCGAGCCCGACAATAATCGCAGCCATCGGGGTCACGAACCCTGCAGCGGGCGTTATGGCTACGAGCCCCGCGACCGCGCCCGAGGCAGCGCCGAGTACCGTGGGCTTGCCTCTCACTATCCATTCGATAAATACCCAGCCGAGCACCGCCGCTGCGGTTGCAGTGTTGGTGGTAACAAAGGCCGTGCTGGCGAGGCCGTTTGCGGCTACGGCGCTTCCGGCGTTAAACCCGAACCAGCCCACCCAGAGAAGGGATGCGCCAATCACGCTGTACGGCAGGAAATGAGGCGCCATAGGCTCGCGCCCGTATCCGATCCTCTTTCCGAACATGATCGCCGCTGCTAGGGCCGCTGCGCCTGAGCTGATGTGCACTACGGTGCCGCCCGCGAAATCGAGGGCGCCCATCGCCCCTATCCACCCGCCTCCCCACACCCAGTGGGCCAGCGGGTCGTATATGATAGTCGTCCAGAGTAGAACGAAGATGATAAACGTGCTGAATTTTGCGCGTTCCGCGAACGAGCCCGTGATAAGAGCTACGGTTATCACGGCGAATGTCAGCTGATACACCATGAAAAGGTTATGCGGTATGGTCGTGGCCCACACGTCTGACGGCGCACCCGTGACCCCATTCAATCCCAGCCAGTCGAGACCCCCGATCATATGTGATATATCAGGGCCGAACGAAAGAGTGTAGCCGATAAGTACCCACTGTATGGACACAAGCGCGGTTATGAAGAAACTGTGCATGAAAGTCCCGAGGGCGTTTTTGGAACGTACCAAGCCGCCGTAGAAAAGAAAAAGTCCGGGAATTGTCATCATCAGAACAAGAAGCGAGGACGTAAGCATCCATGCCGTATCCCCCGTGTCGATCGCGGGCCCTTCCTGGGCGAGGGACATCCCGGGCGACGACAAACACACTAAAAACACGATCACAGGTAAAAGCAAAGCAGTATGCCTAAAGTCTCCAATCACATTCACGTTCCTCTTGATGAAACCGGCAATGACCCCCGTCTTGCCTGTTCCACCCCTTTCATTTCCATCCTTCTTGGAAACATGTGCAGTGGCCTCCCTTAAATGAGTTTAGTTTGAAAAGAGCAAAAGATATGCCAGAGGCTTGAGGTTCGAATGAAGAAATTTCCAGGGCCGGGTCAATGCGGATGCCCGAAGTATGCTCGTAAAAATTATCGCCGGTTATATTTTTTAAATCTCTCTTATAACCTTCGGTAAGTCTTCATTTCTTTGATTATATCTGAACCCCGTTTATTTTAAGCGCGGATAAAAGAACAATTGGAAGATAATATAAATTTATTTTCGGGACTGGCCGCGCATGACCGCAGCAGAGGAATTACGCGGCTGTTTTTTCTCGATAAGGCGAGTCACTGCACGACAATTAAGCAGGCAAGCTTCATTTTTAAGCGTTTAACGGGTCCGGCTCCGCGTGCGGCCGGGCCCGCGACCGGGGCAATCCCGGTTTCAATTTCGGGATCGTCCGGGGACGGTGCGGGGGATGAAGGGAGTAATCAGTGGGTGGAGTTTTTTCTGCTGATAGCAACGTCCGGGCCGGGTGTTTTCTCTTCGGGGTGAGGCATAAAACTCTCCGCTGCCCTATTGAATTAAGGATTAACTATAGCTACAAATCGGGGGAGGGAGCAGGGGGCGGGCTGCGGCGCTGTCAGGGTTATGTGCCCCCGCCCGGCCGCTTGTGTCCGTGCGGCGGAGAGATTATTATTTGTTTAATTCATTAGTGCGGAAACAGGGGCTGTTCGTTGAGGGTCATGAAGCTCAAAATGACGGGGTGGGGCGACTGATGAGAAAAACAATATCGGTGAGGGTGTTCATCCTCCTTATTGTTGCCGTCGCGGCGGGAATGGCCGCGGGCGGCTGCAGGGAATTCGAAAGGTACACGAAGGGGCCGCCCTGCGGGGGGCCTTCCGGGCTTGTGTGCCCCGGGGAGTTGGGTTGCGATTATGAGGCCGGGAAGTGCGATGAAGATGTGGAGAGGGCAGTGGGATTTTGCATCGACGTGCGGAATATATGCGATCAGAAGTACAAGCCCGTCTGCGGCTGCGACGGGAGGACGTACGGGAACGACTGTATAAGGATCGGCTCGGGCCAGCGGAAGGCGCACGACGGGCCGTGTGAGGAGTAGGGGGCGCTTGCCGGCGGTTGATTCTGTGAGTGTCGGGGGGAAGAAAAAACGAGATTGCCGCAGTCGCTTTCTAGTTAGTTTTTTTGTCTTAGGTGCGATGACGAATGTACTTACTTGCAATCAGCCGGGGGCGTCCGATTCCTCCCTTGGTCGGAATCGTTCCTCGCAATGACACGCCTAAATTTGTAGGAGCGGCTTCCAGCCGCGACACACACATAGTGTGTTTTATGAAAAGACAAAGAAAGGTGAAAGGCTGTTTTTTAATCCTTCTTTTCCTTGATGAAAAGAAGCAAAAATCATCCGACTACATAATTTGCTAAAAATCTCATGTACTCGCTAAATCTTCCAATTCAACCCCAGCCCGTGGAAGATTTTTAACGCTCGTACAATCGATTTTCTTAACGCAAATTCTGTAATGTCGGGAAGAGAAAACTCCGACCCTTCGACAGGCTTCAGGAGCGAACAGGAAAGTTTGGTCTTCGTTGCTCGGTCTTGAATCTAGAAGAGATTACGGGAAGAACCGATAGAACACACTACGTGTGTGCGTCAGTTGGGCTCGGGGGTGCCGAGGTTCTCGATGCAGATAAGCTCGCACTTCGAGAGGCTTTCGGTGTCGATAGCCGTGACGGTCTCGCAGGTTATCGGGTCTTCGGAGAACGTGATTTCGTCGCCTGCCTGAAATTCCGGGCAGTCTCCCGTCATCTTGTAGGGCTTCTGCCCCACGAGCATGAAGCCGTCCTTAATGGCGGTGATGGAGTATTCGGACTGGTTCTGGGCGAATGCGGGTACGGATAGTGATAAAAAGAGAAGCGCAATTAACATTATCTTCACGAAACATCCTCCTGTGACTGGCCCCGTTGAGCGGGGCGTTTCCCAAGCATTATACTGTCATTCTCCTGACCGCACAATCGCGGGCGCGCCCGGTTCCGCGCGTCAGGGCCCGGACTCATCCCTTATACGCCGCATTAGCTTGTCGATGCGGGCTATGTCCTCTTTCCCGAATTTCGAGAGGAAGTGTTCCTTGACCGCGCGCTCGTAAACGGGCCACATTTTTTTCCTTAACCTCCTGCCCCCGGGAGTGATGTGGGCGAAGATGCCGCGCCCGTCCTGCGTGCAGGGGACGCGCCTCACGAGCCCCTCCTGCTCGAGCCTCTGGGAGAGCCTCGTGACGTTGTACTTGTCGAGGAGCACGCGCTTGCCTATTTCGTTCAGCCTGAGGTTCCCGCCGGGGGCCCTGTCGAGCTCCCAGAGGAAGTCGTACCAGGGGAGGGGGGGGAGGCCCTTCGCCCGGAGCGCGTCCTCGACCGCGTTTATTAAGTACTGCTGCGCCCTGACGAGGCCGATCCAGGCCGAGGTCTCGGTGTCCGTCCATTCGCCGGCGCTGCTGACTGCCGTTTTTTTCTTCATGGGCCTAATATAATACACCCTCGTTGCGAATGCAACGATGGGGGGATGTGCTCCTGCAAGAAAAAATCCCAAACTCTGTAGGAGCGGCTTCCAGCCGCGACACACACATAGTGTGTTTTATGAAAAGACAAGGAAAGGTGAAAGGCAATATTTTTATCCTTCTTTTCCTTGATGAAAAGAAGCAAAAATCATCCGACTACAGAATTTGCTAAAAATCTCATGTACTCGCTAAATCTTCCAATTCAACCCCAACCCGTGGAAGATTTTTAACGCTCGTACAATCTATTTTCTTAACGCAAATTCTGTAATGTCGGGAAGAAAAGATGCGTGCTTCGACAAGCTTCCGGCTTCGCTAAGGCTTCGCCGGACATGCAGGACGAACGGGTTTGGCTTCGGCAGTTGGTTAGAGCGGAGGAGCCGCATGAGAATCGTAAAAGCACACATTGTGTGCGTGCGTGTCACCCGGCGAGGGCGATCAACTCCATTATCCCCTTCCTCACCATCATAATCCCTATAGCCGCGAGGAGTATGCTCATTATCTTGGCGAACGCCCTCGTACCGTTCTCCCCCAGCACGTAGAGTATCACGTCCGCCTTGAAGAGGGCGGCGAAGAGCACAATCAAGTTCAGCACGAAGGCCGCGAGCGCGGGAAGAAACCCGTACGTATCGACCAGTATGATCAGCGTCGTGAGCACCGCCGGGCCCACGATCAGCGGCGTGCCGAGCGGGAAGATGCCGAGTGCGCCCCGCGGCTCCGCCCCGTGCACCCTCGCGCTCCCGTCGCTCAGGAGGTCGATTATGGAGAGTATGAACAAGAGAGCGCCGCCCGCTATCGCGAAGTCCTGAATCGTAATCCCCAGAAGCAGGAATATCGTTTTCCCCGCGAGGACGAATATAATGCCGATCACCGCCGCCGTGAGCAGGGAGTCGAGCACTATCTTCCGCCTCTCCCGGGCCTCGTAGCCCCTGGTCATTGAGAGGAACATAGGCACAATCCCCACCGGGTCGACCGCCACGAATATCGGTATGAAGCACAGGAGCGCGGACTCCAGTATCTCTTTCGGATTATCGAAAATGTTCATTCTATAAGCCTTCTTGCGGCGCGGATACCCGCACGGATAAACCTTGCGTTCCGTCCGTCCGCGTTATCTAAGTATGCCCGGCGTTCGTCCTTTCTCATAGGAGGCGTGCGGGCGGATTTTTCGCTAATTTTCGAACCCGGCGAATCCATGTTGCAAATGCAACCATCTTATGTTATAAAATGGTAGTTGCAATAGCAACTATAATAAAATAACGAGGAGGCATCAGATATGAGACAGATTACGAGGGAAGAGCTCAAGGGCGCGCTCGATAACGGTACTAAGGTAACGCTGGTCGAGGCGCTGCCCGAGAAGTACTGGAGGGACGGCCACCTGCCGGGCGCTATACAGATAGACCATACGGAGGTCTCGGGCAAGGCGGGCGCGATGCTCCCCGACAAGGGGGCGAGGATAGTCGTTTACTGCGCGAGCACGGAGTGTCAGAACTCCACCAAGGCCGCGAGGACCCTCGAATCACTCGGGTACACGGACGTGTACGAGTACGCGGAGGGGAAGCAGCACTGGGTGGAGGCCGGGCTTCCTCTCGTTTCGGAGAATGGGCGGTGAGTCACCGTTGACATACGAAATTGCCGCGGTTGCCGGATTTTGCGGTGAAGGTTGGGGAGAATCATAAAACACACATTGTGTGTGTTCTTCTTTTCCTTGATGAAAAGAAGCAAAAATCACACACGTAGTGTGTTTTCCGAAAAGATTCTACAGAATTATGCTAAAAATCTTGTGTTTAAGCTAAAATCTTTCAAATGGGAAGCTGAAAGATTTTCACGCTTAAACACGCGATTTTCTTGACGCAAATTCTGTAATGTCGGGAGAAATACAAGAAAAACTAAATCTACCCTAACCCTCCTTTACGAAAGGAGGGAATTAAAAGATAAAAGCCGGGATCTTCTACTGATTTCCTCAATTTCGTGCCCTCCGTCTAGGCGGCTCCGGGAGCGGAGCTAATAAACAGGGACCTGATGGGCGGCTCCGGGGGATGAGCGATTCGGGGCCCCGTGTTTTCCACCTCCTGAAATCTGCTTTATAATAATGTACGCGTCCGCCCGCCGTATCCGGCCGAATGCGCGGCGCGCGCCGGGGCAGGATTTAACCACGCCCGGCGAATATACCAAAGGAGGATGTACGACATGAAGAGGTTGATTCTTTCTATAGTTCCGGCTTTACTCATCACGATAGTTTCCCTGGGGAATATCGGCGGCTGCGGCACCGGCGGCGGGCCATGCGATTTCAGTTTCAACCAATTCTATAACGGCTCTACCCAGGCGGGGCAGGATTCCGAGTGGTCGTGCGTGAACGGCGGCCAGGTCGTATTCACCATAGCGTTTTTCGGGGACGGCACCGGGACCAGGTCGGACGCGGGCGATTTCACGTGGGAGCTGACGAAGTGCAGGGCGCTCGATCTCAATACCGATTCCCTCGAGTCGGCGACCCTCGATGATATAGACGGGTTCATCGGCACCCAAAGCGGGACCACGTTCGGGGAGCTCACCTTCGAGCAGACTTCCGACGACCTCGGGGACATCACCGTAGTGTGCGATTACGTCGCGCTCGTTCAATAAGGAGATTAAATGAAGACGAAAGGAATTGCGTTCGCATTGCTGCTGGTGCTGGCTGTCGGCATTATGGCGGCTTACGTGCTTCAGTGGCAGCAGGCATCCGATGACGATATAGAGACCGAGGAGCAGGCGGCCGAGAGCGTGAACGCGGCCCCGGCTTCAGACCCCCAGGCCGTGCTCGAAAAGAATATCGAGGACACACAGCACCTACAGACGAGACGGAAGGGTATCATGGACGAGATGGTATCGGGTGGGATCGCCGAGAGGATAGAGAACCCGGCTGGGGAGCCTTTCGTCTACGTGATGGAGCCCTTCTACGGGCTCAGCTTCAAGGAGCAGGCCTCGCTCATGAACGTCATATGGTCTTACTACATCACCGAGGACAGGAATTCGAACGTCGTTACGATTTACGATAACGTCACCGGGCAGGAGGTCGGGAGCTATTCCCAGGCCGGGCTCAAGATGACGGGGGAGTGAGGGGGGGCGGGCCGCCGCGGGTATACGTGTGTATTCCGGAACCCGGCGGAATTTCCTCCTCAAATTGTAGGAGCGAGTTCCCGGGTCAAGCCTGTGCTGAACTTGTTTCAGTACCCGGGACAGGCCAGCCGCGACACACACGTGGTGTGATTTATGAAAAGACTGATGAAAGGAGAAAGGCTGTATTTCATTTATCCTTCTTTTCCTTGATGAAAAGAAGCAAAAATCATCCGACTACAGAATTAGCTAAAAATCTCATGTACTCGCTAAATCTTCCAATTCAACCCCAGCCCGTGGAAGATTTTTAACGCTCGTACAATCGATTTTCTTAACGCAAATTCTGTAATGTCGGGAAGAAAAAAAGAGATTGCCGCGCTGCGCTCACGTTCGTTCATTTCGCTCGCAATGACAGGATAAAGCTGCGCCCTTCGACAAGCTCAGGGCGAACGGGTTGGGTTTCGTTGCCGGCTATATGGAGGAGATTCGGAAGGATCGTATATGAGCACACATTGTGTGCCGCAAATTCTGTAATGTCGGGAAAAAAGACAGCAAAATATAGAAATCGAAAATAGCACTACTCAGGCAATGGCGTAGCCGCAGGGCCGGGCGTCGGGCTTACCGCCGGCGGGCTTCCCTCGCGTGATGAACTTTCCGAAGGCGAGCGGGCTCTCCCCGACTTTGACCGTGGCCGCGGCCTTGTTCTTCGCGGTGTCTATGACAGTTACCGTATCGTTCCCGGAGTTTGCGACGTAGAGGTACTTCCCGTCGGGGGTGAGGTCCGCGCCGGATGCGAGCGGCCCTGCGGGGATAGTCGCCGTTACCTCGTACTCCGTGGTGTCGATGACGGTCACGTCGCTGCTGCCCGAGTTCGCCGCGTAGACGTACCTGCCGTCCCGGCTCACGACGATGCCCGACGGAAGCATCCCCGCCTTTACCGTTTGTATCACGGCGTTGGTTGCGGTTTTAATGACCGTTACGTCCCCGCTCGCGATGTTCGTCACGTAAACGTAATTCCCGTCCGGGCTCACCACGATGCCCGAGGGCCTGTGCTCGCTCGGGATAGTCGCCTTTACCTTGTTGTCGGCGGCGTCTATGACGGAGACGCTGTCGCCGTCGAAATTGGCCGTGTAGACGAACCTGCCGTCAGGCGCGACCGCGACGCCGTCGGGCTTGCTGCCGACGGGTACGGAGGCGACGACCTTCTTCTCTCCCGTGTCTATGACGGAGACCGTGCCGCCCTTGAAATTGGTAACGTAGGCGCGCTTGCCGTCCGGGCTTACCGCCACGCACTGGGGCTGCTCCCCGACGGCGATAGTAGCCGTGACCCGGTTGAGCGAGGTGTCTATGACCGAGACGCTCCCGGCAAGGAAGTTCGTGACGTAGACGAATCTCCCGTCGGCGCTTACGGCGACGCCCCTGGGCTCGTCCCCGGCCGTGACAGTCGCCACCACGGCGTTTGTCGCGGTGTCTATCACCGAGACCGTGTCGTCCATTTCGTTAGTAATGTAGGCGAAGGGCGCGGCTGACGCCGCCCGCGCTATGAATAGGCATAGGAAAGATAATACCGCTGCAGTTTTCATCTCTCTCACCTCCGCAGTGGGGACCGCGGAAATAACCCCCTCTACCTATAATACAACATTGCGCCCCCTGTGAATACTGCATTTTTTCGGAGAGGGGAGGGAGGCAACTTTCATGTCATCGCGAGACCGTGTTGTGGTCGCCGGGCTACGGCAGGCTCCGCACTGACGAGTGGCGATCTCTTATTATTTGTTTAATTCCCTCTCCCTTGAGGGGAGAGGGCTAGGGTGAGGGTGATAAATCTGCTCGTCCCGGCGAAGTCACGGGCCGTAGCTTGGAGCATCCGTAATAACACACTGCATATTCCGAAGGAAAAAGAGATTGCCGCGCTGCGCTCGAAATGACAGCTATTTTCTGTCTTCACGAAACCGTATTGTGGTCGTGGCGATCTAATCCTCTTTGTCATCCTGAACTCGTTTCAGGATCTCATCTTTTTTATGACAATACCCATGCTCCACCCTTCGACTGGCTCAGGGCGAACGGTTTTACATATTAAGGTACACCCCCACCCTTAACTTTTTTGGCTCAGGCATCGTTGTGCTGGAAGATTATATGCTGTGTTGCCGCTGTTGAGAGAGCGACCTACTTCTCGCTTGCTCGAAGTAGTTCCCCCTCCTGTAGAGGGGGAGGGAAATTAATATGTGTGTGTGCGCCCCCCTTCTAATTTCAGGAGCGGCGTAGTATAATTTAATCCGGCGATCGGTATTACCAGTGAATACAACAGTCAACCGTCAGTACACGCGTCCTCCGAGACAGCTCGCAAATCCACGGTAATTCCCTTCCAAACGATAAGGCGGACTAGTTGAAACGCCTTCATGCATGATACCTTCCGACGCCGCAAATCTTCTATCAGCGCAGGCAGTTATGGAGATATTCAGGAGTTTCGACGAGGTCGGGCTCTCGTACCATGACCCGGGGGGCCGGGGCGAGCCCCTAATGCTCCTCCACGGCTTCACTACCTCATCCCGTATCGACTGGGTTGAAACGGGGGTGTACGCCGCGCTTTCCCGTAAAGGAAGGAGGGTTATAAAGCTGGACGCGCGGGGGCACGGGGAGTCGGCCAAGCCCCACAACGCCCAATCGTACTGCGACAGGGCGATGTCGAGGGACGTGAACGCGCTCGCGGAGCACCTGGGATTATCCTCCTACGACCTCATGGGATACTCGATGGGGGCGAAGGTCGCGGTCGAGACCGCCCTCGTTTTCGGTAATATAAGGAAGCTCGTCCTAGTGGGATTCGCCGTTTACGAAAGCGGCTGGCAGTACAGCGAGGCCGAGAGGCTCTCGCGAATGAAGAACATGCTCAGCAGGAGGCCCGGCAAGGGGGACTCGTACCGGCACTCGGCGGATAGGTACCGCGGGGACAGGAGGGCTTTTGCGGCGAGGCTCGAAGGCGCGCTTCTGCCCGAATTCACGAGCCGGGACCTTGTGAGGATCGACGTCCCCGTGCTTGTCGTGAACGGGCGCGACGACGAGGTCGACGCTCACCGGGCTGCCTCGTATTTCAGACGCGGCCGGGGGGCTGCGTTTGACGGCGAAAGCGGCTCTCTCCTCGGAAACGCCGGGCTCCCCGAGCTGGTGCACGCGTTCCTCGACCATATTGAAGCGGCCTCAACGGAGGGCCCGCTCCTTCCCGCCTCCGGGCCTTAAATTCCAATTCCGTGCGCCGCGCTGGTTTTCCCTTTCTCAATCTGATATATAATTGATGTAGCTTTCCCCCGGGGCTCTGCTTTCCCGCGGGCGAGAAATACCATCTGATGCCTTAACCATCTAAAGGAGGATGCAGGCCATGAGGAAAGTACTTTTATCTTCCGCCGCTGTCGCGGTTCTAATTACTATCGTCTCGCTGGGGAACATAGGGGGGTGCGGCGGCAGCAATATATGCGATTTCGGCATATCCAGCATATACAACGGCGCCAGCTTCAGCGACCAGGACTCCGAATGGGAGTGCAGGACCGGAGGGGTCGTCGAATACACGATCGCGTTTTTCGCGGACGGCACGGGGACACGTTCCGACATAGGGGACTTCACCTGGGTGCAGACCGAATGCAAGCAGCTCGAATTCACGGCCGACACGGGCGAGTTCGCGACGCTCAAGGGACTCCAGGTCACGGGCGGGATAATAGGCGGAGATAAGTTCGGGCAGTTTAAGTTCAATCAGGTTTCGCCGGACCTCGGGAACTTCGGATATACCTGCGAGCTGATCGTATTCTAGCCGGTCTGAGAGCCGCCGCTGCCCGTTCATCCTGAGGCACACAATGTGTACTGTCGAAGGGCGTCTTTGCGAGCAACGCATGAAATCCATCTTTGTCATCCTGAACTTGTTTCAGGATCTCGTCTTTAACCCGTTCGCCCTGCTTGCGGCACGTCGCCCCTAGGCTACGCCACGTCGCCCAGAGGCTATGAGCCGTCGGGTGATGAGCCGTTGGGTGATCCGGCGTAGCCTTTTATCCTCCGAAGCTTTAGCATAGGAGGATGGCGAAGCCTGGAGCCTGCCTGCCGGGAGCTTGTCGAAGGGTCGAAGGATTGAATGGGCGGGTTTGGCTTCGTTTGCTGGATGGAGCGGAAGAGATTCGGAAGAATCGTATATGAGCGCAGATTCTGCGCGTGTGTGTTTGAGTTAATTCGCCGAGAGGGGTAAATTTGTTGACGCGGACGGGCGCGCCCGGTTGAGACGGACGGTGCGGGCGGGGAGCATGGAAGGACCGGAGCACACTCGTACATGGAAGTCATCATAGCCTGGCTCACGATCGCATCCCTCATAATGATTGTCGTCGGACTGATAGACCCGGCTATAGCCCTGCCGTGGTCGAGGGAAAAGTCGAGGAGGAGGGCGGCCGCCGTTTACGGTTACGCTTTCTTCGCGATGGTCGCGCTTAGCATCGTGTTCTTCCCGCGCACAAATCTAGAGAGCAGGGTATACGCCATTTTCTTCATATGCATCGCGGCGCTCGCCGTGGGTCTCGCGAAGCCGGGGCTCCTTCTGCCCTGGGCGAGTGTCCCGACGAGGAAGGGCGTTCTGATGTTCTACATCCCTCCGGCAGTGTTCCTGATAGGGGCGATGGTTTACGCGAACGCGTCGAGGCCTATAGACCCCAGGTACTACATACCGCCCGCGGATCTGGGCGGGGCCGACCAGGTGAAGACGCTCAAGTACAGGGCCGCGGCCGAGCTCAGGGGTCAGAACAACATCGGGCTCGACCGGGTGCGTAAGATAGAGGTGAAGGAAGCCGCGGGCGGAGGGTACGACCTGCTCGTCGAATTCAACATCGACGACGTGATGCTGCCCGATTTTTTCAAGCTCAAGGCCGAGTCCGACATGACGAAGGTGTACAAGGCCGTATACACGTCCGGGTCCGACGTGAGGAACGTGACGGTCACGGCATATTTCCCGGTCGGGTACAGGGAGCGTGAGGAGCCGACCAACCCCGAACCGGTGTTCACGACCTCGCTCGAAGCCGCCGGGGCGGCGAAGATCGACTGGGGCGCCAACGTTTACGACCTCGAGGCCGAGGTGGTGCCGAAGGCCTGGAAGACCGTGTTCAGGCGCGAGGGGTTTTGAGCGGTTTTTAGCCGGAGGGGTCTGGATTAGGCGGCAGATTCCATTATAATAATCTCCGTTTCAAGAGAAGCAGTCCCGACTGAAATTAAAACCGGAGGTAGATGAAGCGGTGTACGCAAAGATTGCGGTGTACCTAAAGATTATTGCGGCTGTGCTGATAGTTGCGTTCATAGGTATCCAGTTCGTACCGGTAGAGAGGTCGAACCCGCCGGTGACGGGCGAGATAGACGCCCCGCCCCGTGTGAAAGAAATACTCATGCGCTCCTGCTACGACTGCCATTCGAACGAGACCGTGTGGCCGTGGTATTCCTACATAGCCCCCGCGTCCTGGCTCCTCGCCGACGACGTCGCGGAGGGGAGGGCGGAGCTCAACTTCTCCGAGTGGAAAGGGTACGACGAGAAAAGGAAGCTGAAGAAGTTTAAGGAGACCCGGGAGGAAGTGGAGGAGGGCGAGATGCCGCAGTGGTACTACGTCATCATGCATCCCGAGGCGAAGCTCTCGGACGCCGACAAGCAGGCCCTCTTCGAGTGGACCGCAACAGGGGGGAAGTAGGGGGGAGATACGCCTGCCGGACAGCGGGTTTCTTTCGTGTAGCGTGAGGCGCGGGAATCTCCGACAACAACCGGGGGCTAAGACCGGCACGACATCCGACTTCGCTCGCCAAGGCCTTCTGCCAGCGATAAGAAATGAAAATCAGTCAATAAGCCGCATTTTCTGATAAAGATTATTCAGTATTACGAATATATATAGTATAATCGTGATTATTTATATCATATGTGGACCTGCGCGCGGCTTGTTCGGCGCAAGCCCGGGGGGGAATAGAGGATGAGGCGTATAAAAAATGCATGGCTTATGGGTATTACCCTTCTCATCGTGTCCGGATGGGCGTCAACGGCGATTGCGGATGCTGGTGTCCCGACCGTCTGGGATCCCGTCATTATCACGACGGGTGAGCTGGTCGACACCACTGTGACAATGACTGGTACGGAGAGCCCGTCTCTCGATGCATTCGACCTTTCGGGTTCGGACTACGCGGCCGCCCGGCTTTCACCAAACACTGTAACCTTTAATTACGATACGAGGTCTGATTGGACTGCGACGTTCAGCCCGCCCGTCGAGAATCTGCTGCTCTACGTCGTTTTCTGGAGAGGCATTGCAGGCGGCACGAGCATCGTTACTTATGATTTCGACCAGCCTTTTACCGTACTCTCCGGCCTGGTCGGGACGACGGTATCGGACGGAAACACCAGGCTTTCAGTCCCGGAGACCATTTTCGCGGAGGGGATACTTCAGTTCACGGGACCTGTAAGCTCGCTTTCGGTTGAAACGAATTCAGAAACTTTCAGCGCTCAGGCTCTTACGTTCGGAGTTTCTCATAAGACGTTGTTATCAAATATTCCCACCCTCTCCGAATGGGGAATGATAGCCATGGCCGGTATTTTGGGCATCATAGGGATTATGGTTGTCAGGAGAAGGAAGGTAGCGTTTTAAATCCGAGGCCGACAAGCAGACCCTCTTCGAGTGGACCGCAACCGGGGGGAAGTAGGGGGGTGGAGGTTGTTACTATGAAAGTGTGTATTAAAAAAAGCCTTCCTTGCTTAAAGGATGATTTCTTTGGAGCAAAGAAGCCGCCGATTATCCAAGTTTTTCTCATTTTATAATGAGCTAGGTTCCCTAATATTGCGTAACATTCTCTGTTTTCATTAAAAAAATCTCTCTTCGCTGCTTCTTCAATTTTTCTTAATGTTTCTTCTTCAGATTTATATTTTTTTACAAATTGTCTGTAACCTTCGTAAAAATTCCAAATTAAAATACCTTGATCATGACCTGTGCATGCGGGGTTTCCCGCGCATTTATATTTCAATTTGAATCTGTATGGAAGTTTTTCTAACGGTTTTTTTTCATTGAAAAGATTTAACTGATTTAGAATTGCTTGTTGCTTTGGGCTCCACTCTCGTTTTTTTGCTTCCCAATAAAATTTTTCAGGGATTATTTTGATCGATGCCAACGGATGTTTTATCCTGATCGAATTTTTCTTTTAGCTCTTCAAGACTATTACTTATAAACGGGATGACAGCATCGATTTTTTGATCTCTTGACTTAAGGTAGGACCTACTCCAACTCTATTTCGCAATCCAAATTCATCTTGTAAAGCCTGTTTCTGGTAATAGAAATTCAGCTGCAAATAAATCGGCTTTCTTTTTCTTTTTGCTTGATTCTTTTTCATTTTTAACTTGCATTACAAGATGACCCAATTCATGGGCAGCATCCCAAAACCACCGAGATGATACTTTGCTTAAAATCTTGAGAATTCCTAGAGTGACATCGGACTGTAACGGAAAACGCATCTGTACTAGTTACCGTCTCGGAAATGTCGACCGGTGCACTCCTGATTTTCAACATACGCGTACACTTAATACCGGTCGGCGCTTTTGATGTAAGTCCCAATTATTGGCGACAGTAAACTGCTGCTTTTTTAATCCATCATTCATAGGTGTATCTATTTTAAATACTGGGATGTTATAACTTGGTAATTCCCCGTATGTTTGAAGATAACCGGCTATGACGGTCGCAAAGACAATGGGCTAGACCCGTCTTTTTAACATATCGGGGGTTGTGGTTGGGTGGCGGAAATTACATTGTTTGACTTTGAACTCATCAATTAATGGTTCATAGAAAAATGACGGTTCAAACCCAAGATATGACTTATATCCTCTACCAAATCATCAGTAGGGATTCTCTGTCCATTTTCAAAGTAAGATTTTAATGGATATGGAGCTCTAACTTTTTCTCAAGCTCCATCTGCGTTGACCATGGAAATTACGGGCGACTAATAATCGCTCCCCGATGAATCTTTTATTCATCGTTCGAATTGCCTATGTGATTTTTCTTTTCTGTTTTTTAACTCTTATACGAGGTTGGGAGTTCTACAGTCGTTGAAGTGATAGGTGTTACATTAGCAGACTCTGTTAAATCTATCGGCCACGAATTTATTTTGTTTCCGTATGTTCCGATGTGAAGCTAGTGTAATCGCCGATAAACCTCAACGATGTATCCGCTTCGATTATTAATCTAAAGACAATAACTACATTCTCATTTTCGTTACAGAAATACAGATTAAGAAATCGAGCAAGGAATTCTTCTGATACCCTAATGTATAGATTTCCCCTTTATTCAGGAGATGTCTCCATGCTCCGCGTAAAATTTAATGGGAACTTCTCCGAGTGCAAATGTGAAATACAGGCCTTTATACTTCAAACACGTTAACCATGGAGAAGGTTAGAATTCGTAGAGGCGCTTTAGAGATACAACGTGTCCAAGAATATGTCGGCAACCAATGGACCATGCATCGTCACCTCGGTCAGTATCGCATACATCAATGACTCTTTTCGTTGCTTGACTATTAGCTCTGCGATTTGTTTAAGTCTGTGACTAAAATCAGGGTGTTTGTCTGAAGGTGCGATTTCTATCCTGACTATATCCCCAGGACAATTTGGAATTGTCACGGGAATGGTTCACGATGATTGTAAAATTTTTCATTTGAAGGGTTTTAACACCCTTGTTAAATTTCAACAATAATGCTAGTACTTTCCGCTCAGGTCTCTAGTTGGGGACGGATGTAAAAACCGTGTAGTGCCCTCTTACTCGTTCGTGAGGACTCTGAGCCTGCCGGGCGCGCCTTTTTCTCGAAGCAGTTGCCCATCAAAAAGAAGAGATCCGGGATCAAGTCCGGAATGACGGATTGTGGATTCCCGATAAAGGCACTTTCGGGAATGACAGAAATATAAATCCCCCCTTGTGTATATCCAGGTTGTACTGATTCCGTTAGCTGCCTGTTAAGCTATGAGCTTTCTTCTTCTGACGGCCCATATGCCTATTATCCCCAACGCTCCCGCTATGGCGATAACGCCCCATTCGGAAAGTGTGGGGATGTTCCTTGGAAGAATTTCGCATGGACATATTGAACGCCTTGATTCCGGCCCACAAGGAACGCCGAGACTATCCGCCTGGGTCCGGTGGTCGGCTGGGCATCCATCAAAAGATGAGCAAAGTCAATGGGGCATTCAACCCTCCACCCACAGTATGATCGCCGAATGTATCCTCAAGACAACCATGTGTAAAACTATCAAATAGCACATTATTCCCGAGCCCGAATGCCTGACTGATTGCCTGGCATTCCTCCAGGGTATCCTGTGCTTGAAACCATACGTTGTCATCATCGATCGGTACTCCACCAAGTGATGCACATACGTCGTTACAGGCCTGGCCACACTCTCGATTGTTGAAACACCACAACAGGCCGTTTGCCTCAACGCAAGTAGGTTGTGCCTTCAGTTCGGGTGTAATAACCACCAATGAAATAAAGATAAATAATAAGACGAATATTGATTTTTTCATCTTCTTCCTCCTTATGAAGATAGTTGCTGTTGTAAATATTAAGCATCTTATACTAAAGCTATTGAAATAAGCCATAACGTGTTTGATGTACTGCTCCCCATTTGCCAAGCGTGGTTTAAGCCGGGATTTTGAAGTGTGCGGCAACTTCCTGTAACTTAATATATTGCTTTACTCTTAAAAGTTAACACCCTGTCATGCTTGGCTCTTCATCCGGTTTTAGCAAGCCCCGGTAATCGAGAAAAGTCATTTCAAATTACATTGCATAATACCCATTAGTTTAATTTGGCCTGAAAAGTAATTTAGACATAAATCTAAATACGAAGGGCTTGTAATTACTTCAACAAAAATAATTTAAGAGCATTAGAATTAGTACCGGGGAATTATGTTATGGGCCGATATTACATATGAGGCCTGTGGGTACATGAATATCTTCATGAGATTAAGCAAGTTGATTATTTCGTTGTTTCTATTTCTTGCCGTCGGCGCATTCTACGCTGATTCAGTTTATGCTCAACCCAAATGCAACGGTCTTAAAGCCACGATCACAGGCACGCCTGCCAATGACGTGATTAACGGTACGCCCGGTCCGGATATAATCGTCGGACTTGCCGGGAATGATGTAATCAGCAGCCTCGGGGGTGACGACGTGATATGCGGGGGAATAGGTAATGATTTAATCTCGGGCGGAGCCGGAAACGATCAGCTTTTTGGGGGACCGGGAACCGATACTCTAAGAGGCAATGCCGGCAATGATATATTGAGAGGCGGTAATGGGAACGATATTCTAAATGGAAGTCTCGGTATGGACGAATGCCTGGACCAAATAAAATTACATGCCTTCACAAGTTGTGAAGGGCACAACGTGGTCATGTTGTTCGATCTGATCAATAAAGCCCGGGCGGAATCAAGGAACTGCGGCGATACGTTTTTCCCCGCTGCTCCTCCGCTTAAATGGGACGACAGGGTTGCGGCAGCCGCCCTCGGCCACTCGACCGATATGGCCGTGACCAAATTTCTCGGACATGAGGGCTCTGACGGTTCAGACACGGGGGACAGGCTTATGAACGAGGGCTATGACCCGAGTAACTGGGGGGAGAATATCGCGGTCGGTTACGATCTCGCGGCTGATGTTATGGGCGCATGGCTCAAATCCCCCGGTCACTGTGTGAACATAATGGGCCCTTCTTATGAAGATGTCGGGGTCGGGGTTGGTAAAGGTAAGTTCAAGGGCAATACGGCAACATACTGGACTTTAGACCTTGCGACTGAGTAAAAGTAATCTGTCTCTCAGCATTTCTTATTAAAGTTGTACCGCTCCCGTTATGACAAGCCGCAGATTTAAGTTGGAAGAAGGGGTAGCATAATAATAAAAGGGGAGCCGAAGCTCCCCTTGTGTATATCCAGGTTGTACTGATTCCGTTAGCTGCCCGTTAAGCTATGAGCTTTCTTCTTCTGACGGCCCATATGCCTACTATCCCCAACGCTCCCGCTATGGCGATAACGCCCCATTCGGAAAGTGTGGGTATAGGTCTGGATTGACGTAACCGCGGTCCGCACGGACATATCGAGTGTCTCGAACCCGGCCCGCAGGAAACACCCTGCTGATCCATACGTGTCCTGTGAGCGGCTGGGCAGCCAAACGAGGTTGAGCAATACAAAGGGGCGGCCAGTCCTCCGCCGACCGTATGGAAACCGTCCTGATCTTCAAGACAAGCGAATGTATAACCATCAGCTTTAACGGTATCTCCGAGCCCGAATGCCTGACTTATCGCCTGGCATTCCTCTTCTGTGTTTTGCGCTTCGAACCAAACTTCGTCATCGACAACCAGCTGTATGCCGATGGCCGCGCAGACTTGCTCACATGCCTGGCCGCACGCCTGGTCGTTGTAACACCACGTCAGGCCGTTTGCCTCGACACAAGTAGGTTGTGCCCACAGCTTGGGGGTAACAACAGATAGAGACAAAAAGATAAGTAGTAAAGTAAAGACAGACTTTTTCATCCCATCCTCCGTATACTGCTGAAATTACAGATTATTCACATCTTACTACAAATTAAGAATAGTAGTCAAGAGATTTCCGGTGTTAACCGGACTCATCAAACAGGCGGCGGTTTTATGTGGAGTTTGCTTCATGTGACACTCTTCTGCCCGGAGCGGAGTGTGGCATCCATGTGCTGAATGTTGGCTGCTTCGATTATAATTTTCGGCTCAACATATATATATGATAGCCTATCCTGATAGCATATTGCTAAAAGGTATATGCTTAAGGGATGGGGGGACTCAAATTGCCAAAACCGGATACCTTTTGGATAACTTTTGGTGTGGTTTTGGGGAACCTGTGTCTGGCACACTCCCTGAAAAAACCGCTTTGACCCCGACTCGTGTCATTTATACTTTTAGCTATGCGCGGATTGATCTCCAAATCCATACTCTTATGCCTGTTCGCTCTCATCATGATCTCGGCGGGATGTGACGACGTCGGCGACGCGTTTGACGGCGGGCCCTCGGACGAGCCCAATTTCGAGGCCGAAGGCGTGGGCGAGAACACAACGACCGACCTGTTCATCGAGATAAGGGCGTCGCGCGAGAACCGGAACACGACAGGCGAAGGTAGCGCGATAATCGGAGACGACGAGTTCAATATAGAGGTCACGGGGGGCGAGCTCCCGACCGATTTCAATGCCGAGCCGCCTATTCCCCAGACGGACGACCTCCTGCCGCTCGATTTTATCTGCACGCCAAGGTTCGCAACTCTCAACGTGAGGATCACTCCGGGGAACTTCGAGACTACCATGACGCTCAACGAATGCGAAGAGAATAACCCCGATATATTCGACGAGGACGGGGTGGTGCTGAACCCGTGCGACGGCGACGACCCCGTGGACGACCTGGAATTTTTCAGCGGCGTGTGCCTCGATATGCCGGAGATAGGAGTCGAGCGGGGGCGGGATACGATAGTGCTCGGGGAATTCAACGGGCTCTGCGGAGCGGACGCGCCGTGCATAGTGCCGAGGGACGTGATAGTCTTCGTCCCGTCGTTTAACGAGGATATAGATTTCGGCGATATAGTGGACGAGTTTTAGTGCGGTGAAGGTAGATATCATTTTCCCCCTTTGACAAAGGGGAACAATTCCGACAGCCGATTCGACGAATAGGAGAATTGGGTCGCCAGTGGCTGATTACGATGTCTCATATATATTCGGGCACACTCTAAATAAAATCAAATCAAGAGGGATTGGTCGGAGATGATTAAATGCAAAGAGCTTTCTTAATCGAAGCGACACTTTTGTTAAGCCAGATTCAGGGGGATTTAAAAAAAGAAGAAATGATAAATTGAAAATCCTCCCTATCCCTCCTTTGCCAAAGGAGGGAATGAAAGATTAAAGACGAGATGCTGAATAGATCCCGTATCAGGTATGGGACATGGTTCAGGATGACGGATAAGGAGCGGGATGAGCGGGGCGGACGCATTCCTCGCCCTTGTTCTTGTAGGAGTTCACGTAGGGGGAGACCTCCCAGCATTCCATGGCGTCCGGGGAATACGGAACGAGGAGCGGGAGAATGTCTTCGGGCTTGCCGAGCTCGGGGTCGAGCCAGCGCGCCTCGTCCTTCTCGCTGAGAATGACCGGCATCCTGTCGTGGATGGGGGACATGAGCTCGTTTGCGGACGTGGTGATTATCGTGAATGAGCGGAGCTCGTCCTCACTGCCCGCGTGCCAGACCGTCCAGAGCCCTGCGAACGCGAACGGCCCGCCGTCCCTGAGCCTGATGAAATAGGGGGTCTTGCCGCCGCCCGGGAGCTTCTTCCACTCGAAGAACCCCGAGGCAGGGACGAGGCAGCGGGATTTTTTGAGCAGTGTCTTGAAGCTCTGTTTCTCCGCGACCGTCTCTTCGCGCGCGTTTATCATCCTGTATCCGATCTTCACGTCGCCCGACCACGCCGGCACGAGCCCCCACCGCATGAGGGTGAGCACGCGCCTGTCGCCCTCGACGGTGACGACGGGGCAGTCCTGAGAAGGGGCGATGTTGTATTCTGGCGCGAGGAGGATGCTGCCTGAGGCGTCGCAGGCGAACCTGCTTTCGAGGAGGGCCTTTTCTTCCTTGCGCACGAACCTTCCGCACATATATTTATTTTACCATCGCGTAAGCGGAAGGTCCGCCGCCGATTCTGTGCATGCCGGGGGAAAACAAAGAAAAGGCAAAGGAAGGTGAAAGGCTGTTTTTTTATCCTTCTTTTCCTCCCCCAATTGTAGGAGCGGCTTCCAGCCGCGAATTGCAGAGATAAAGAAAAGACAAATAAATATGGTGAAAGACTATTTATTTATCCTTCTTTTCCTTGATGAAAAGAAGCAAAAATCATCCGACTACATAATTTGCTAAAAATCTCATGTACTCGCTAAATCTTCCAATTCTACCCCAAACGGAGGGGTAGTTTAGCGATGTCCGTGGCTAACTAATGTCGTGCGGACAGGAAAGGGTGTCCGAATGCGCGCGCGCTTGCATTCGTCCCGTGGAAGATTCTTAACGCTCGTACAATCGATTTTCTTAACGCAAATTCTGTAATGTCGGGAGGAAAGGCAAAAGCGCGATTCGACAAGCTGGCACGAAATGACAGGGTTAGGTACGTTGCCGCTATATGGAGGAGATTCGGTAGAATCGTAGAAACACACATTGTGTGTGTGTGCGCGTGAGTTATTTGGCGGTGTCGGGGTTGCGCGAGCCGTTCTGCTCCGAGAGCGATTGCAGCGCCGCCTCGCTCATATAGATGAGGGAGACGAGGCATTTTTCGCCGTCTCCGCGGAACATCAGCACGACCATCGACCCGGGAACGTTCCATTGGGCTCCGAGCGCAAGGTCGCCCCTGCACACTGCCTCCGCTTTTTTATCCGGTTCTATGACGGCGCCGGGTTGAGCAGTGTTTCCTCGTCGAGCGCGGGCTTGCCGTACGCTTTTGTCGCGTCTTGTTTAAGGTTTTCGTAGTTCTCCAGGTAGAGACTGTCGCTCGCCAGCTTCTCCGGATACAAAACCCCGGCGCGGTAGAGTTTGCCGTCCTTGAACTGGTAGGTGATATACGTGATCATATCCCTGTATTTGCCCTCGAAAATGAGCGAGTCTTCGGTCTCGTGCTTCGGTTTCTTGGGCTCGGCTTTCTTTACTTCGTCCTTGGTCATTCCCCATCGCGCTGCCCTGAAATCGAATTTCTCTTCGGGCTTTGACTGCGGCCCGGGGCTCGCCGATGGTTCGGGAGATACTGACTGCTCGGGAGCGGGCCCGGTGGTGACGGCGGGTGATTCCGTGGCTTCGACCTTGGTCTGCTCTGAGGACGAGGACTCAGGACCCTTCCCTTCGTTCCGGCATGCGGTGATCGAGAGCGCTAAAGAGAGCGCGGCTATTATCGCAAATGACTGATTCAAAATCTGTTCCTCCTGGTGTTTAGGTATGGACGGAACAATAGTTTACCTGACCATTACGGGGAGGGGAGGGGGGTTTTTGGGGGGTGGTATAGGAATATTCGGGATTTTAATCCGCCGTTGCCGGGGGGTACGTAGATTATTATGAGGTAAGGCTAAGGGAATAGCGCATTACGGCATTTCCTCGCCGCGGATTAAGGCAATCGTTTCGAGAAGGGGGAACAGAGCCTGCCGCGGCAGGGGTGCCGCAATAAAGCACGGACATGTCCCCGCATATGAACTGGCGGGGAGCCGCAGATTCTGTCAATGTCGGGGAAGGAGAAAGCAAATTTTATTTCTTCTTTTCCTTGATGAAAAGACACACATACCGTGTTTATGAAAAGACAAAGAAAGAGCAAAGGCATATATTTCTTTTCTTCTTTGTCTGGATACAAAGAAGCAAAAATCATCCGACTACAGAATTAGCTAAAAATCTCATGTACTCGCTAAATCTTCCAATTCAACCCCAATCGGAGCGGTAGTTTAGCGATGTCCGGGGCTAAGTAACGTCGTGCAGATAGGAGAGGGTGTCCGAATGCGCGCTCGCTTGCATTCGTCCCGTGGAAGATTTTTAACGCTCGTACAATCGATTTTCTTAACGCAAATTCTGTAATGTTGGGGAAGAAAAAAATGCGTGCTTCGACAAGCTCAGCACGAACGGGTCAGACTTAGCATGGGCGATGTTAGAGATCATATGCCCGCGGGTGCTCACCCGCCGCAAATTCTGTAATGTCGGAAGGAAAAGGCAAAAGATAGATTTTTCGGCGTTGCCGAGAAATGAAAGGACAGGTCGGGCAGGGGAGTCACACTGGAATCGTATATGAGCGCACAGTGTGCGCGAGCGTCGTAAAAAAAAAGGGTGAAATCGCCTCCTTTATCGGCTAAACTTTAATTGTTATGGGGTAAATTACAGGGGGTGATAACATGAAAGTGTTAGTTGCGGCAGCACTGCTTATTTTGTTCCTCTTAATCGCCGTTCCCGGCGGAGCATTCGCAGATGATTATTTCAAAAACGCTCTCGCGCCCGAAGGGGCCGACGACAGGAGCAGCCAGGTCTACCCGGCCTACGATTTCGAGGATGTAATATTCTCTCGTGAATATTTCTACACGCTCGAAGAGGGTAAGGCGCAGTACGACCGCTCAGGCGGAGGCACGTGGAAGACGCTCGATTTCGATTTCGGGATCTTCGGCGGCGACAAAGGCAATTCCGAGTGAGCGGGAGCTCGCCTGAGGGAAATTTATTTTTTTTCGGCCTCATTAAATCTTTCTTGGTAGATGAGAAAAAGCTGGTATAATTAATATTGAATATCCCCTTCTCAACCCTCACCCCTCGTTACTAGTAGTTAAGGAGGGGGGAGGGTTTTTTTTATGCCTCCCCCCCCGGAAGCAGCCCCAGTTTTTCACTTATATTCTCTAAGAACCCCTAACCATTGACATTAATTAATTTTATAAACGGAATAATGATTGGTCCGGGTGCATCTCGGAGTCAAATATCGCATGCACATGCATGGATTCAGGAGGATGTAATTCATTGCTTAGCCGTAATTGCCGATTGCTCGGAACCGTTCCTGGCAATGACATAAAAAGATAAGGATGAGATTTTGAATTGATCCCGTGCCGGGACCTGAATCAAGTTCAGGACAGGCTGGACAGGCAAGCCGCGACACACACATAGTGTGTTTTATGAAAAGACAAAGGAAGGTAAAAGAATGGTTGTTTTAATCCTTCTTTTCCTTTCCTAATGAATGACGGATGAAAAGAAGCAAAAATCACACACGTAGTGTGTTTTCCGAAAAGATTCTACAGAATTGTGCTAAAAATCTTATGTACTCGCTAAATCTTCCAATTCCTCCCCACCCCGTGGAAGATTTTTAACGCTCGTACAATCGATTTTCTTGACGCAAATTCTGTAATGTCGGGAAGAGAAAGGCAAAAGATAGATTTCTCGGCTTTGCCGAGAAATGAAACTTCTTTTTCTGTCATCGCGAGGCTGTTTTATGGCCGTGGCGATCTCGTTTTTATTCATGAGATTGCCGCGCTGCACTCACATTCGTTCGTTCCGCTCGCAATGACATACTGGAAGAATCGTAGAGTCACACTACGTGTGTGTGCGCGGTCAGGGCATTGGGGATTTGAACAAATAGGGGTCGATGCCGCGGGCTCTGTCCCTGAAGAGCTTGATTATGTTGGCTTCGTACAAGTGGAGGAAGCGGGAGACGATCTCCATGCGCCTCGGAGTGAGCTGGGTGCGGCATGCGGCTTCGAGGGTCCCGTCTCCTCCGAGCTCGGCGTAAAGCTCGGCCAGGGTGCCCTCGGGCTCGTACCTGTGGCTCAGGTGGAATTTGCAGGTTATCCCGCCGCCCGGTACGACGTTTATATCATCTATGACCAGGAGGAGGTCCCCCATCCTTTCCGGCTTCGTATCCATACGGTCCGCTTCCGTCCCCCCGCGTACGTCCGGCGCCCGCGGGAGGGATAATATATATAGTATATTACAAACCGGGTGTAAATGAGAAGTGGGAGGCGGGGGAATTCTCCTTTTCACGAGATTGCCGCAGTTCCTTCGGATTTTATTTGGCAGGTTCGTCCCGTGGCACAGTAACTTGCTTGCATTCCGCGGAGGGTGACCGATTGCTTACGCGCTCGAAATGACATATAACTTAATGTAAACCCCCTCACCCTGATTCCGGTTAGGGCATCGTTGAGCCGAAATTAAGCGCCTACTCCGCCTCCGCCCCCTCGGGCGGTTTCTGGCTTTCGCTCTTGACCTTCTGGAGGTTGACCTCGCTCACGCAGTCGCTCACCGCGGGGTACGTGTTGTTATGTTTGTTGATGCAGTAGCTCTTAATGCAGTCCGCGTCCCCGCCGCACTGCTCTATTATCACTTCCGATATGCGCGCCTTCACCTTATCTGTGCAGTAGGCTGTCCAGTCCGGGTCGTTCGCGCCCTTGTAGCCGACGGCGCATTTCTTCTTCACGCAGGCGGTGTCGTCGCCGCAGATGTTGTATATCTCGGCGAGCCTCTTCTCCTTTATCTCGTTCCTCTCCTTCTCCTCGGCGAGCCTTATCTCCTCCTCGGCCTCGATCGTCTCGTTCGTGCTCGACTTCATGTCCTTTGCCAGCTTCGCCGCGCCCGGCCTGTCGAGTGTGAGCTCCTCCCAGTACCATATTGTGACGGGCTGTCCCTGGGGGTCTATCTCCACGTACGAATTTTTCCACCACACCCTGCCCGTATCCGTATCTATCTTGTGGACGACCGAGCCGTCCTGGGACGAATGGAGTGTGTACCTGCCGCTCGAGCCCGTGGTGAGCGACAGTATTATCAGCGTGATGACCACCCCGGCGGCGACGCCCGCCGCGAACGTGAGCGCGCCTATTTTCCTGCCGGTATCCAAGTCTCCGTTCATATCTCCGCTCATTTTTTCCTCCTTTCTTTCGGCAGGCTGTGCCGTATGTTTAGAAACTTATCTGCCGGTTCCGGAACGGCGTCCAATTCTTTGCCCGTTCAGGACTGTGCTCCCGGGGCGGGTTTTCTACATTTTACCTGAGAGCGGGGGGATAAACGATGTGGGGGAGGGCGGCCCGCGTCCGCACCGTTAACAGAATATAAACCACTGGAATAATTTATATATATACGGTAAAATGGCTCGAGAATAGTTCCGAGGAGGATGCACATCCCATGAATACATTTAAATCCAAATACGCGAAGGCTTATCTTATTGTTATTACAGTATTATTATTCACTGCGGCGCCTTCGTTCGCGCAGGTGAATTTTAGCACGGATGAAACGCAATTCCTTGCAGGGAATCCGAACCTGCAATTCCAGGATTTCGTCGGTACGGTCAACCCTCCGCCCCAGTTATGCGATAACCCGGCTACCTCGAATTCCAACGACGGCTGTTTCTCCCCCGGCCAGATACTCCCGGGTATTGAGTTCTTGGTGGATCCGGGGTTATCCCCTAATGCCCTGGTGCTTTTTGAAGGAGATTTTTTCGGGAACAATAACCCACCCAACGTATTGGCGTCCAACGTCGGAGGCGCCGGCGACGATTTCGATATAATTTTTACCGAGCCGAATATTAACGCAGTTGGGATTAATGCGGGATGCCTTTCAGAGAGCAACACGTGCATCATCGGGGACACAGTTCGCGTATCGGTCTTCGGGGAGAGCGGACTGCTTGGCACTATCGAGATACCGGTGAACAGCGCTTTCGACTCGTTCCTCGGAATCAGAACCGTGGAACCGATTACGGAAATAAGCATACTGGATGGAGACGTCGATACGATTCAGGGTGTGCTGAACGTATGGTTCGGAAGCGCGGCGCCACGCAACATTCCCACGCTCTCGGAGTGGGGGATGATCGCGGCCGGGGCGGGATTGATGATAGTGGGAGTATTCTTTGCGGTGAGGAGGCGAAGGGCTTTTAATTCTTAAAAGATAAAATATAAATCCTCCCTAACCTATTTTGGCTTAGGCAACGATGGGCTGGAAGTTAATTTACTCAGCCGCCTTTGTTGTCATGGCGTCCGAATGCTTACTTGCTCGCATTCGTTCTTTTTCTAAGGAGGGAATTGAAAAAGTGAGAGCGGGGGAACGTAGAACATGGAGGAAAGGATATGAAGAACCATCATAAGCTTGCAGGTTTAATATTTATAATAATGTTTTTGATTTCTCTTTCACCCGCGTCGGCGCAGGTGAGTTTCACGACAGATGACGCTGAGTTCTTTGCACTGAACCCGAATCTGGCTTCTCAGGACTTCGAGAGCGGGAACGCAGCGCCGGGTTCCGTAGTCAGTTGTAGTCAAATTATTAACGAAAACACTAACGACGCCTGCTTTTCTCCGGGTGATATACTCCCCGGGATCGAGTTCGCGGCCCCGTTAGAAGATTTAGCGATCGTGGGCCAGGGATTTAGCAATAACCCCTTCATCGTTCTTATTCCCGTATTCAGCGGCGATGCTATGAATATTACTTTCCCGGGCAGTACTGTGAATGCCGTCGGGATGGATCTGGGCTGCCTTCTGGAAGGCCCGGGTGCCTGCAGCAACATTGTGCTTGTCCAGGTATTCGGCGAGGGTGATGAGCTGATCGGCTCCAGGTTGGTTGCGGTAACGGACCTCTTCGATAGTTTTCTGGGCATCCAATCGGTTGAGCCCATAACGAGGATCAATCTTTCTAATGGGGATCAGTTGATTTTCTTCGAGGGCATAGACAGGATCGCCTTCGGCTTCACGGATTTCACTGCGAATATCCCCACGCTCTCGGAGTGGGGGATGATCGCGGCCGCTGTCGGGACTGAGGATTGTCGGCGTGTTCTTTGCGGTGAGGAGGCGAAGGGCATCGATTAATTTATAAAACTAAAAGAAAATCCCCCTTAATTTGGCTTTATTAAGGCGGTGCTGAAAGTTAACGTGATGTTTGCCTTTAGCTGGCATTGACCAATTCCTCATTTATTCGGAATTGTTCCCCTTTACAAAGGGGGAAATTGAAAGGAAGAGAGAGAAAAGTAAAACTAGGAGGATAGAAGATGAGAAAGCATAGTGTAATATTTGCGGCGGTCGTGTTAACAGCGTTGTCTCTGGTATTACCGGCGGCGGTGTACGCGCAGCCAAGCGTCGTCGTGCCTAACAGATATACGCACGTAGAGGGAGACAGTAATAACATTTTTCCGTTTGCCTGCGGAGTCTTTTTCTCCTCGCAGAGATACCAGCAGGTTTATAGCGGCTCTGAGATAGGCTCGGGCGAGATCGATACGATCAGTTTCCGTCTGAAATTGGGAGGGACAGGTTTCAGCCCCCAGCTTTTCCCCGGCATGCAGATCAATATGTCCACTACACAGGCCGAGCCCGGGAACCTCAGCCCCGCTTTCGCGGATAACGTGGGACCGGACGATACCGTAGTAGTATCCGGAATCGTAACGCTTTCAGCCCCCGATTGTATTACGAGTCCGTGTCCTTTCACGGTCGTGATACCCCTCGATACTCCTTTCACCTTCGATCCGGGACTTGGAAATCTGCTCGTGGATATCAGAATACCGGACTGTACGAATATCGGCTCGGTTATTTTCGATGCTACCAGCGGGACTAATCCGACGGTTGTTTCACGCGTAAACAGCGATTCGGTTGATGCAGTGACGGGGCAGGCCGACAATGTGGGCCTTGTAACGCAATTCAGCGGCACGGGCTTTATATCAGGAACTACGCAGCCGATACCCACACTCTCGGAATGGGGGATGATCGCGGCGGCGGCGGGGCTGATGCTTGTGGGAGTGTTCTTTGCGGTGAGACGTAAAAGGATGCGGGATGCATGATACACGATGCATGATGCACGATGCAGGATTAAAGGAATGGATTTCCGGTTTGTTTTGGCTTGTACTGATGTTGAGCCCTAATTAAGATACTCACTTGCAATCAGCGAAGGGCGACCGGTTCTTGCTATTTTGGCTTCAACAGCAATAGTGCGGATGGATAACCAGGTTCGTGTATTCAACCGTTGGAGACCAATTCTTCGCTTGCTCAGAATTGTTGCTCAGAACCGTTGGTGTCGGGAATGACAGATAGTAAAAGACAAGACGAGATGCTGAAATAAATTCAGCATGACAAAAAAAGCAGCCTCTCCCCTCGTTGCGGGGGAAGGGGCTTTTTGTTTGTTGCAGGGTTGGGAGTATGGAATATCCGGGTGTCGTCGCTGGAATATTTTTTTATTTATTGTAAAATGGATTAATCGCTTTTCTTAAAGGAGGACAGTGTGATATCCAAATCTTTCAACCAAAACCAAATAGTAAAGCTGTATCTTATTATAATTGCAGTATTTTTATTTTCTTCTGTGCCGGCGTTAGCGCAGGTTTCGTTCACGGACGACGAGGCGGCGTTTCTGGCCGCCAATCCGAACTTATTGTTCCAGGACTTCGAGGCCACAAAGGTGGGCCCGGGGGACGTGGTGCCGTGCAACGTGCCGGTTGACTCCAACAGCAACGACGACTGCTTCTCGCCCGGCGATATACTGCCGGGGATAACCTTCTTCAACGGCCCTTTCCTCGCCCCGCCCGATTTGATTGTCGGGGGACAGGGTTTTATCAATCCCGGGCTTCCTCCCGGACCTGTCCTGCTGACCAATGAATTTGCAGACGATTTCGAAATAGTGCTGGACCCCGGAGTGAACAGAGTGGGCCTCACAGTGGGATGCGCCACAATGGGACCATGCGATGCGGACGTCCAGCTGTTTATCTTCGATACGAACGCCCAATTCCTGGCGGAGACGACCGTCCATGTCACGGACAGCTTCGACACTTTCCTGGGGATATCGTCGTCAGCTCTCATACAAAATATCAGCATAAGAAACCCGGACCCGAATACCACCTCCCTGAAAGGGCTGCTGAACATCCGGTTCGGGAACGCGGAGCGGAACATCCCGACTCTATCGGAATGGGGGATGATAGCGGCTGCTGCAGGGTTGATGCTGGTGGGCGTGTTCTTCGCTATTCGCAAGAGAAGGGCTTCGATTAATTTATAGAGCTAAAAGAAAATCCCCCTTTTTCCAAGGGGGACATTGAGGACATTGAAAGGAAGGGGGGGAACGCAGAACATGGAGGAAAGGATATGAAGAATCATCACAAGCTTGCAGGTTTCATATTTGTAATACTGTTTCTGGTTTCTTTTTCACCCGCGTCGGCGCAGGTGAGTTTCACGGACAACGAGGCGGCGTTTCTGGCCGTCAATCCGAACTTATTGTTCCAGGACTTCGAGAGCGGGAATGTAGCGCCGAATTCCGTTATGCAGTGCAGTGCCGTTGTGAATGAAAATACAAGCGACGGCTGTTTCTCGCCCGGGGACATATTGCCCGGGATAGAGTTCGCACAAGTCCCCCTCGGCGCTCATACGTTGTTTATCGCGGGCCCCGGTGTCGAAGAGAACGCGTTTGTTGTGCTGTATACGGACTTCAACACCGATACTATGGATATTACTTTCCCCGGCAATAACGTGAACACCGCCGGGCTTGTTCTGGGCTGTCTCTCGGAGGGACCGGGCTGCAGCGATACCCTTATTATCCGGGTATTCGGTACGGGGGACGAATTGATAGGTTCCACACAGCGGGCGGTTACGGGGCAATTCGATACGTTTGTCGGTATCCAATCTTCTGAACTTATAACGAGGATCAATGTAGGTTCCCTGGCGGGGAACGGTTTCGAAGGCTTAGGCAGGATCAGCTTCGGGCTCGCCGAGCCTAATGTTATCCCCACGCTCTCCGAGTGGGGGATGATAGCGGCGGCGGCGGGGTTGGGATTGGTCGGCGTGTTCTTTGCTATAAGAAGGAAGAGAGCGTTTAATTCTTAAAAGATAAAATATAAATCCTCCCTAACCTATTTTGGCTTAGGCAACGATGGGCCGGAAGTTAATTTACTCAGCCGCCTTTGTTGTCATGGCGTCCGAATGCTTACTTGCTCGCATTCGTTCTTTTTCTAAGGAGGGAATGAAGAAATAAGAGAGGGGGAACGTAGAACATGGAGGAAAGGATATGAACAACCGTCGTAAGTTTGCAGGTTTAATATTTATAATAATGTTTTTGATTTCTCTTTCACCCGCGTCGGCGCAGGTGAGTTTCACGGACAACGAGGCGGCGTTTCTGGCTGCCAACCAGAACTTATTGTTTCAGGACTTTCTCGGTAAAGTTCTCACCACTGCCTGCGGTATGTGCAAATCCGGCTAACTCGAGTTCTAACGACGATTGCTTCTCGCCCGGTCAGATACTGCCGGGTATACGAGTTCGCTGCGGACCCCGGAGGCGGAGCGAATGGCGCTTGTTCCTGTTCAACGCTAATTTTTCCGCGAACGGTAATCCGCCTAACGTGCTCGCCGCAAACTCTGGGCGGGGACTCTCTCGATATTAGTTTTTACGGCTCCGAGATATCAACGTGGTCGGCCTGAACGCGGGGTGTGTCGACGAGGGTGACCAATGCTGTTAGGCGCCACCCTCGTGGTATCGGTCTTCGGCGGAAACGGACTGCCTGGGCAGACCGTGATACCCGTAACGAGCGCGTTCGATTCGTTCCTGGGGATCAATACAGCGGAGCCGATCACCGAAATAACCGTCTCAGGACTGAGGACCCGGACTTTATCCTACAGGGGATGTTGAACGTATGGTTCGGAAGCGTGGCGCCACGCAACATTCCCACGCTCTCGGAGTGGGGGATGATAGCGGCGGCTGCTGGACTGATGATGGTGGGCGTGTTCTTCGCGGTGAAACGCAAGAGAGCGCGGGTAGTATAGAAAGGATATGTAAGATATTAAAAGCGAGATGCTGAAATAATTCAGCATACCATTTTATAATGAAAGTGACACCCCCATCCGTACCCTCCCCCTCTTTAGGAAGGGGGAAGGAATTTATTGTTGAGTGGGGGATGATCGCGGCTGTATTTTTCCCGTATGAACAATATCAAAAACTACGTCTGGGTTAGCGATGAAATAGCCACGTCCGGCCAGCCGGCGCGGGGGGATTTCCCCGGAATCGCGGGTGCCGGTTATTCGGCCGTCGTGAACCTCGCGACGGGCACGTCCCCCGATGCGATACCGGACGAGGGGGATATCACGTCTGCCTCGGGCATGACTTATTACCACATACCCGTCGTGTGGACCGAGCCCGAGCTGTCCGACCTCGACCGTTTCTTCTCGGTCATGGACTCGCTCCGGGGCGGGAAGGTGTGGGTGCATTGCGTCCTCAACATGCGGGCGTCGGCGTTCGTTTACCTCTACAGGCTCATAAATCTGGGCGTGCCGGAGGAGGAAGCCATTCGACCGATGAATGAAGTCTGGGAGCCCGACGAGATATGGCGGGGGTTTATAGAGCTCGCGAAGGATATATATCAGCCGGGGAGGTAGGGGATTGCCGCACATTGCTATACAACCTCGAAACGACGTTTCTATATATGTAGGAGCGAGTTCCCGGGTCAAGCCCGGGACAGGCCAGCCGCGAATTACAGAGATAAAGAAAAGACAAAGGCTGCTTTTTTGATCCTTCTTTTCCTTTCCTGAAATGAATTCAGGACAGGGATGAAAAGAAGCAAAAATCATCCGACTACAGAATTAGCTAAAAATCTCATATACTCGCTAAATCTTCCAATTCCACCCCACCCCGTGGAAGATTTTTAACGCTCGTACAATCGATTTTCTTAACGCAAATTCTGTAATGTCGGGGAGAGAAAGAATTTCTGGATTAATTTGAGTGTAAGGTGACACCCCCATCCTTAACTATTTTGGCTCAGGCATCGTTGTGTCTGGAGAATATATGCTACGTTGCCGTTGTTGAGAGAGCGACCAGTTGCGCGCTTGCTTGCAACTGTTCCCCTTCAAGGGGGAGGGAAATTTATGTGCGGGTGCTCACCTGCTTGCGGTACGCGTGCTTAACAATCTATTCATAATTGTATGCGCATGAATACATTAAATATTCCCGCCGGACGGCATTTCAGCTCCAAAAGAGCTTGACTTCGCCCGTTCAATATGGCTATGATTTGATAAAGGGATTTCCTAACCGAAAAGGGCAAACCATTTGTGAGGATGGGGCGCAAAGCCAGGAGACTTGGGTCGCTGTCGAGCCCCAGTCGGTCCGGCCGCCGGGTTAGTGGGGATATTCCGCCTTATACCTTCTACCTTTTTCCATCCACGCAGTTAGCCCGGATAGACGGGTGCCGGACGTCTCTAGGTTTAATCTGAATCAAGGAGCGTCACATGATAAAGCACGAAGACCTCGAAAAATTTAAGGGGCAGTACCCATACGGGAGCGAGCTGTTCGGAGTTTACCAGACCCTCCTCGGCTGGCGCGGCGCGCGGTCGCGGGGCTGGTTTCTGAAGGCGTACGCGGAGGAGCGGAGACGCCTGGGCGATATGGTGTACGAGAAGATCAACCCCAACGTGGACGCCCGGCTCAACGCCGACCGCGTGCTCGACAGGATCGGCGAGATAGGGATAGGCACCGCCAACGAGAAGCCCGTCTATCCGAGCAAGCTCGTCGAGGCGCTCGCGCCCAACTTAACGGAAGGGGCCCACCTGGACGACCCCGATTACTGGAAGCACCACCTGACGGACGACATGCTTATGGCGACGCTCAACCGCGAGGTGAAGAAGGAGGCCAAGAATATACTCAATCCGCCGCCGGCTGATCGCGGCGCGGAGGCGCACATTTCGGTGCGCTCGCAGAACGCCATTCAGTTCCTCGAGAGCGAGTCGCGGGCTGCCGGGCAGCTGAGGCTGCTGCGCGAATCCGGGGCCGCGGGCGAGCTCAAGCACATATTCTTTCACCACAGCACGGCTCTCGACCGCATGAACGCCGCAGTCAAGCTGTTTAAGGATTTCAATCCGTTCAGCTACCTCGACCCCGAGGACGTGCTGAGCGGGACCGTCGTCTCGCCGGTGGGCATCATACACCTCTACAGGCAGTACTTCTTCGAGCTCGACAGCTTCCTGGGCTCGCCGGTCGGCCACGTATGGGTCGCCCCTCACACGTCGGTCGAGCTGGTGGAGGTGAACAAGCGCCGCACGCTCACGGAATCGATGATCGACGAATTCGCGTTCGCTCACATGGAGCAGTTCGACGAGAGCTTTTCGCTCGAGAACCTGCACGAGGCGGTCACGCGCACGAACCAGCAGGACCTGAGCTTCGGCGCTTCGGTGAGCGGGAGCCACAGCTGGATAGTGGGCAGCGTGCAGGCGTCCTCGTCGATGAACTACCACCAGACGCAGACTGAATCTCGCTACGCCGTGCACGACCTCATGAGGCGGCAGACGCAGCGCATATCGTCGATCATGGAAAAGAGCGTCCGCACCACGTTCAAGACCGTCACGGAAAAAGAGGAGGTCTCCTCCAAGCGGTACATCGTGGCGAACCCCGGGGACGACGTCATAAACTACGAGCTCAGACGCAAGATGCGGCGGGTCGCCGTGCAGGTGCAGGACGTGGGGACTTACCTTTCGTGGCAGACGTTCGTCGACGACCCCGCGCGGGAGCTGGGGGTCGCGAAGCTCCTGCACATCGCGGAGCCGCCCAACCTCTCGAACATCCCCCATCCGCAGATGATAGAGCCCAAGCCGTCGAAGACGACGACAGAGTCCGTTATGATACCGTTTCAGCCGGAGGATCACCCGATAACGGGCAATGAAGCGGCCGACGAAGACGATACAGAAGAGACCTGGAGCCTCGGGATCGAATCGTCGATCGGATACCTGGACGAGCCTGAATCCATCAAATACATATTCCCGCAGAAGTTCCGCTCGCCGGACAAGGACTACAGGCTCTCCGCGGTCAAGGCGGTCGCGCACGGGGACGCCGAGGTCGCCGTGAACCCTTATCCGCCGCACGAGTTCGTCGATCTCAAGGACGGGTATTTCGAGTTCAAGCTCTACCTCATGAAGGCGCACTTTCACGGTGCAAGGTCCATTCCCGTACAACTGGAGCTAACATGGGAATCGACGGAGGACCTCACCAAGATAAAAGCCGAGAACGATAAGAAGATGAACACATTCCTCGCCGAGCAGAAGCGCGCATACGAGGAGGCATACATGAAGGCGGCGCGCGAGCGGATAACGGCCGCGTCTAAAATCGCGCCCCGCCGCTACGAGGACCTGAGGCAGGAGGAGCGGATAGCCGTTTACAGGAGGCTTCTGCGCTCGCTCGCGCCGGGGAACACAGGGAGGACGGACGACGAGATACTCTCGGGCAAGAAGTTCACGTATCCGGATATGTCGGCCGCGACGAGGCACGCGTGGTCCGAGGTGCTGAACAAGCTGTTTGATTTGGAAAAGATGCTCTACTTCGTTGCGCCCGAGTGGTGGAAGCCGCATGCCAGGCGCGTGCAGACGATGGGCGCGGAGTCAGTCAAGCTCGACGCCGCGGGGAACGTGGTGAAGCAGCAGGTAAGCACTGCTATCCCGGAGCGGAGCGTGGTGAGCTGGGGTGGAGGGAAGGAGGCGGGACGGGACAACTATTTTATCACCGAAAGCTCGGCGCCCGCCAGGCTCGGGAGCTCGCTCGGGTGGCTGCTGCAGCTGGACGGCGACTCGATGCGGAACGCTTTTCTCAACGCCCCATGGGTGAAGGCGATAGTCCCCATCAGGCCGGGACGCGAGAGGGAGGCGATGGCGTGGTTGAAGGGCGTTCTCGAAGGCTCGGAAGGGCTCGACGCCGCGCTCGAGCAGCAGCTGAACGACCTCGCCGACAAGGTGGCCGGGAAGCACGCGCAGGCGGAGACCGTGGAGACGGAGCCCGACCCGCTCCGGCCGCAGGACCCGGACGCTACGGTTTCGGCGACGCCTGTGGACCGAGTGTACGAGTTCGGATTCGACCCGCTCGAAGGCGGGTTCCGCGCGCAGTCCATAGAGGGAGGGGAGTTCGAGTTAATCGACCAGTGGATTGAGGTTGTGCCGACGGATCAGGTGGCGGCTGTCGCGGTCCAGTATGATCCTATTACGGGAAGGCAGATTCCGCCGGAGTAGGGGGCTCCTGCGCCAGGGGTGACGCTATTAAATTTGTAGGAGCGGCTTCCAGCCGCAATCTATATTCCTTTCCTTCCCCTTGAGGGAACGAATGCGAGCAAGTGAGCATTCGGTCGCCGTAGAACAGAGGCAGTGAAGCACATCGACTACCGGCTCAATGTTGCCTAAAACATATTAGGGTTCGGGTGGGGGTGATAAACACCCGATCTCTGTCATCAATCGCGACACACATAGTGTGTTTTATGAAAAGACTTAGGGAGAAAGGCTGGTTTTCTTTATCCTTCTTTTCCTTTCCTGAAATGAATTCAGGACAGGGATGAAAAGAAGCAAAAATCATCCGACTACAGAATTAGCTAAAAATCTCATATACTCGCTAAATCTTCCAATTCCGCCCTAATTAGCATCGTGGTTTAGTGATGATGCAAGACTAATTACATTATTGCTGATAGGAAAGGGCGTCCGAATGCTCTCTCGCTCGCATTCGTTCCGTGGAAGATTTTTAACGCTCGTACAATCGATTTTCTTAACGCAAATTCTGTAATGTCGGGAAGAGAAAGATGAGATTGCCGCGCTTCGTTTCATAGTTTGGTTTTTGCGACTTAGGTACGATGATGAAGGTGCTTATTTGCAATCAGCCAAGGGTGTCCGATTCCTCCCTTGGTCGAAATCGTTACTCGCAATGACAGATAAAGAGTCGCACCAGGATGGCGCTCCTACAAGAATAAATCCTAAGCTCTGTAGGAGCGGCTTCCAGCCGCGATTGGTTTGAATAAAAAGACGAGATTCCCGATTAAGATTTAGTTTATTTTACTAAGGCTCATAGATAATAGATATCTAAGCAATCAGCCAGCAGCGACCGATTGCTTACTTGCTCGCAATCGTTTCGTTAATGACAAAATCATTTTCCCTTTCACGCGCACCTCAGAGCGCGTTGCCCTGCGCTTCGAGCTGCGACAGGAGCGATTCGTAAATGCCGCTGCCGGCGACCGGGTCTATGCTCTCGCAGACGACCGGGTCGGATACGTTAAAGAACTGCACCTGGTTGTAGAGCACCAGCATGCCGTTCTCGAACTCCTTTGAGGCGTCTACTTCGCTCGGGCCGTCTATGAGGGTGAATTCCGCGCCGTTCTGGAGCCGCATGCACGCGCTCCCGAAGCTCGCCGCCGTCTCGTCGAATGTGCCGTCCATGTTGTAGTCGGCCGAGGCGGAGAACATGGCGCACGATGTGCCCCCGCCGCCCGGAACGCCCCTGAAACCGAATATCGCGGACCCGTCGTTGACGATTACGAATACGGTCGACCCGTCCGAGAAGACCTTGGTATCGAGCGTGCTGCCGGCCTGTGTAAATGAATAGAACGCTTCGGCGTCATCGACTATGAAAGGCGTGTTTAATGACGGTGAGTTGCAGGCCCCCGGCTGCTGTGTGGGCTGCGGTGTGGGTTTCGGCGTCGCATTCGGATGCTGACTATCTGATGAGGAGCTTCCGCCGCAGCCGTAAATTAAAGCGATCAGAAGCGTTACGAGCAAGATAGAATATAGCTCTTTAGATTTCATCGTCATCCCCCTCCGGGAACTGAAACATTTATGCTGTGGCCGGTCTCAAGCGGCAGCCATCACTCTTATCCTGATCAAACTGCTGTTTGCGTATATCGACCAGTGTTAATTAAACAAATAAATATTAAACACGCATCGACTAACCAAACCTAATAATAGTTATTAACTGTTCAATAAAACCATACAGATTTATTATCGATTACTAAAATAACCTGTTTCACAAAATTTGACAAGTATAATTGCAAATACTATAATGTCGCGCATTATGTTGTCCCAGACATAGAGATAACCGAAATTTGTTACGAATAATGTAACAAACCTTTTTTAAATCACCTTAGAGGAGGGGATGAGATGAAAAGGCTTAGAGGGATTTTAATAGTATTTTGCTTTTTGTTATGCGGAAGTACCGTTTTTGCTGAAGAGTTAACCTTCTGTGTTCAAGACGATTTTCTTCAAATAGTCACATATAAAGGGCCTGATACCGAGTGTCAGGGATTCGAGACGCCGCTCGAAATTACCTCGGGCGAACAAGGGCCAACCGGACCCCAGGGGCCGCAGGGCGATCCGGGTCCTCCAGGACCCGAGGGGCCGCAGGGTATTCAGGGGCTTTCGGGCCTGCCCGGTCCGACCGGAGCTATCGGCGCAACCGGACCTGCCGGGACTCAGGGGCCTGCGGGAACGAACGGGCTCAACGCTTTCGTGAACACGACGCCCGAGCCTCCGGGCGCTAACTGCGCCGACGGCGGCATCAAAGTAGAATCCGGGCAGGACAGTATTGTTACCAGCACTACTTTTGTGTGTAACGGGGCACAAGGACCGACCGGGCCGACGGGGCCCACAGGCGCGACCGGGGCTACTGGACCTACCGGAACTACTGGGCCCACCGGACCTATAGGCCCCATCGGACCCATCGGGCCGACCGGAGCTACTGGCGCAACCGGCCCAACCGGACCGGCAGGGCCTGCCGGCGCGAACGGGCTTGACGCATTCGTGAACACGACGCCCGAGGCTCCGGGCGCTAACTGCGCCGACGGCGGGGTCAAGGTCGAATCGGGTCAGAACAGCATAGTTACGAGCACTACTTATGTATGTAACGGGCCGGAGGGGCCGCAAGGGACTCAGGGCGATCCGGGGCCCCAGGGGCCGACGGGAACTGTAGGACCAGCGGGAGCAACCGGACCTGCCGGGCCTGCCGGACCAGCGGGAGCTGCAGGACCTATCGGGCCGACGGGGGCGAACGGGGCAACGGGACCAGCCGGGCCTCAGGGACCGCAGGGGCCAGCGGGTGAGGAGGGTGAAGAGGGTGAAGAGGGTCCGGCCGGACCTCAGGGGCCAGCGGGTGATCCCGCGCCTGCCGGGGTTACCATATTGTCAGCCGGATCACGTGTTAATCTTTCGAGTTCCGTTAGCAATTATATAGATATGTTTTTGGAGAATTCCAACGCTACAGAATCCGTCGTTCAGCATAGCCTGCCTATATCGGGCGCGCTTGTGGGCCTCAATGTCGTATTGAGCGGTACAATTGGGTCCGCACCCAATAGTTACGCTTTCACCGTGCGTGTGGGTGGTCTCTCCAGCGTTGTTACATGTACAGTTAACGGGCCGTCCGCCACGACCTGTTCGAGCTCGTTATGTGTTGATCTGGCGGCCAATGCGCTGATCGATGTATTGAGCGTACCTAACAGCTCTCCTTCAGGCGCGACCGCCTGGTTATATTCGACGTTCCGCCCCGGGACTACGTGTGCGGCACTCGGATTGTAGGATTTGACGTAGAGTGAGTTTTTTCGGTTAGATAACAATTCTTTAAAGCCCGGGTGAATGTTCCCCGGGCTTTTTTTGCCCGCCGCCGTGGATTCTGTAATGTCGGGGGGAAAGCAAAGAAAAGCAAAGAAAGGAGAAAGGCTGTTTTTTATCCTTCTTTTCCTTTCCTGAAATGAATTCAGGACAGGGATGAAAAGAAGCAAAAATCATCCGACTACATAATTTGCTGAAAATCTGATGTACTCGCTAAATCTTCCAATTCAACCCTACTTAGCGTTGTAGTTTTCAGTGACGCAGGATTTGTGACATAATTGGATTTAGGCAAGGGCGTCCGATTCCTCACTTGTTCGGAATCGTTCCGTGGAAGATTTTTAACGCTCGTACAATCGATTTTCTTGACGCAAATTCTGTAATGTCGGGAAAGAAAAAATGCGTGCTTCGACAAGCTCAGCACGAACGGGTTGGGTTGAGTGAGGGGAAACGTATGCCTGCGGGTGCTCACCCGCCGCAAATTCTGTAATGTCGGGAAGAAAAGACTTCTTGATTGATAGTAGTGATAAGGTACACCCTCACCCTAGCCCTCTCCCCTCAAGGGAGAGGGGCAAAACATAAAGGACGAACGGGCGGCGAGTCGCCGCTGACATATGACAGCTATTTCAGGGCAGAGGAGTTGCGGAGGAATCGTATGCGAGCGCGGGTTCTGCGCCACACTACGTGTGTGGATTAATAGTCGCGCCAGAGGATCGCGGATATAGTGCCCTCGTCCTGGAATATCTCGAGCAGCTGATTGAATTCGGATATCGGTACGTTGTTGACGACGAGCTGGTAAACAAGGCGTCTCCCGCTCTTCGTGTCGATGTAACCGCCGAACGCCTGGCCTTTTATGACAAGGCCCGACTCGTCCCCGGCCGCGAATGTGCCGGTCTTGGCGTGCACCTGACCCTTCGCGCCCGCGAGCGTGGGGTCCTTCTCGAAATCGATTACGAACCCGAGAGAGCCGTCCACCCCCAATATCGGGAGGGCGGCGAAGAACGCGTCGAACACAGGCTGCTTCGTCATTATTTCGAGCCATTTCGTAACGGCGGGGTTAGTCGCGGTCGTTTCCCCGCCTCCGCTCCCGTCGACGAAGAGGAACTCCTTGCCCGGTATGCCGTATTTGCCCGTGAGGCTCTTCCTCTCGGCCTCAAGCGAGTCGTCCATGTTGTCGAGGCCCTGCGTCGTGCCCCAGAGGATGAGGCTGGTGTCGGCGCCTATGTTGTAGCTCACCTTCAATATGAACTTCGCGTATTCCGCGTAGGGGAGTGAGACGAGGGAGGTTACGAGGTCGTCCTGCGAGTATGAGTTCTTCGCCGGGAGAAGCGCTGCGGGGTTTTGCGCCACGGCGTCGGCGAGCACGTTAACGCCTGCCTTTTCGAGCTGTTCTATGAGCACCGTGCGCGCGTAGTTCTGGGGCTCGACTATCCTGAAGGTCCTGATGAGCGGGAACTCGCTTGTGAGCGGGGGCTTGAAATTCACAGGGAGCTCTCCGGTGATAGCCGCCTTGCAGCCGGGACTGCCGATGCACGGCGGGAATTCGGGCTCGAGCCCGATCGTAAAATCGGTGTCCGGTCCGCTCGTCGCCGCCTTGTTGACGGGAGTGAGAGCGGCCGATTTGGGCCGCCAGTCAAGGGATACCGGCTCACCGGGGCTCGAAGGATTGATTATGAGATCGACGCAGTCGTCGTTCACGAATATCGGTCTTATCGCGAAATTGCCCTCGTTCCTGAAGGGGAAAGGCTGGAAGAGCCTGTCGTCTATGACGACGTCGTTAACCTGCTTGATGCCCGCCGCCGCGACCTGCCGGGCGAGAGCCTCGTAACCCTGGAGCGGGTCGGGCTTGGAGAGCTGGGAGTTGCCGAGAGAGTCCGATTCGTTATGGTCGAAATCTGTTACAGCAATCTTGCCGTTAGCCTCCGTGCGTCCGCCCATGGTGAGGTCGCCCGACGCGACGAGTATGAGCTCGCCGTCCAGCACCCCGGAGCTGTTCACCTTGCCAAGCTTGTATATCGGAGTGACGAATTTGTGTCCCGCCCCGATTTGATTCAGGAGCCGGCCAACGGAAAAAACTTTCCGTACGGAGCCAATGAAGAAGTTGTAATCCGGTTTCACGTCGATGAGCACTTTGCCCGTTTCGAGGTCCACTAACCGAAGGCCCCATGTTGCGCTCTTGTAAGCGGGCTTGTCGAATATCGCCTTGATGTCGGGCGGGATGCCGGTATCAGCGGAGTCTGCGCTATCATTGCGGCCGAGGACGAAGGCGAACGCGGCTATGACGGCGAGCGCCAGGACGAGCGAGGCTTTTCTTGATTTCATACCATATCCTCCTATAAAGACCGAGTGGCATAGATTAGCACGAAAATATGACGAATAACAATTATAAACTCTGTTGGAGAGGATGTGGGTAAGCGCTGTAATACCGTTCAACCCTTCGATCCTTTGACAGGCTCCCAGCTTCGTCAAGACTTCGCCGGGCGAGCAGGACGAACGGGTTGGGTTTCGTTGCCGGGTTGAGCGGAGGAGGTACGGAAGGATCATAGAAACACACGTAGTGTGTTTTATGAAAAGACAAAGGAAGGAGAAAGGCTGGTTTTCATTATCCTTCATTTCCTCCCCCAATTGTAGGAGCGGCTTCCAGCCGCGACACAAACGCTGTGTGGGTTATGAAAAGACAAAGGCAAAGAAGGTAAAAGAATGGTTGTTTTAATCCTTCTTTTCCTTTCCTGAAATGAATTCAGGACAGGGATGAAAAGAAGCAAAAATCATCCGACTACAGAATTTGCTAAAAATCTCATGTACTCGCTAAATCTTCCAATTCAACCCTACTTAGCATTGTAGTTTTCAGTGACGCAGGATTTGTGACATAATTGGATTTAGGCAAGGGCGTCCGATTCCTCACTTGTTCGGAATCGTTCCGTGGAAGATTTTTAACGCTCGTACACGCGATTTTCTTAACGCAAATTCTGTAATGTCGGGGAGAGAAAGAATTTCTGGATTAATTTGAGTGTAAGGTGACACCCCCACCCTTAACCCTCCCCGCTTTGAGAAGGGGGGAGGGAAGATATTGGCAGGAGAAATTTACGTTTTGATGTTGAGTGCAGGTACTGCGCCACACTATGTGCGTGTATCAATAGTCGCGCCAGAGTATGGCCGAGATCGTGCCCTCATCCTGGAATATGCCGAGCACCTGGTCGAATTCGCTTATGAGGACGTTGTTGACCACGAGCTGGTAAACGAGGCGCCTCCCGCTTTTCGCATCGATATAACCCCCGAACGCCTGGCCATCGAGCACGAGGCCTGACTCGTCGCCCCTGGCGTTCGTGCCTGTCTTGGCGTGCACCTGTCCCTTCGCGCCCGCGAGCGTGGGGTCCTGCTCGAAATCCGTCACGAACCCGAGAGAGCCGTCCACGCCGAGTAGAGGGAAAGTGTCGAAGTAGGCGCTGAAAACGTCCGTTTCCGTCATTTTTATAAAGAACTGCGTCACCGCCCTATTCGTCGCCGTAGTGTTTCCGCCCCCGCTGCCGTCGATGAAGAAGAACTCGTCGCCAGGTATGCCGAAATTACCAATGAGATTTTCTCTTTCCGCGGCGAGAGCGTCGTCCATGTTGTCGACGCCCTGTGTTGTGCCCCAGAGAAGTAAGCTCGTGTCCGCGCCGATATTGTAGCTCACTTTCATGATTAGCTTCGCATAGTCGGCATAGGGGAAAGATACGAATGTCGTTACGAGGTCGTCCTCCGAATACGAATTCTTCGGCGGCAGCTTCGCGACAGGGTTTTGAGCCACCGTGTCGGCGAGCACAGTGACGCCCGCGTCCTCGAGCAATTTTATAAGCACCGTACGCGCGTAGTTCTGGGGTTCGACTATCCTGAACGTCCTTATGAGCGGGTACTCGTTCGTGAGGGGCGGTATAAAATCGATAGGGAGCTGTCCTGCGACCTCTCCCGAGCAGCCGGGATCGCCGAAGCACGGGGGGAATTCCGGGTCGAGCTCGATCATAAACTCAGTGCCCGGGCCGCTCGTAACCAGATCGTTCTGCACGGTGAATGCCGCGGATTTGGGGCGCCAGTCGACGGACGCTTCCATTCCGACCGAGGTCGGGTTGATAATCAGGTCGACGCAGTCGTCGTTCACGAATATCGGTCTGATCGCGAAATTGCCCTCGTTCCTGAAGGGGTAAGGCTGAAATAACCTGTCGTCTATCACCACGTCGTCCACCTGCGTTATGCCCGAGGCCGCGATCTGCTCCGCTATGGCCTTATATCCCTTGAGAGGGTTGGGCTTCGTGAGCTGGGCGTTCCCGAGTGCGTTAGCCTCGTTGTGGTCGAAGTTGGTAATCGCGAACTCTCCGTTCGCCTTTGTGCGGCCGCCCATGGAGATGTCACCCGAAGCGACGAGGAACAGATTGCCGTCGAGGACCCCTGCACCGTCCACGTCGCCTTCCTTATATATAGGGGTCACGAACAGGTGGTCGGGGCCGATTTCATTCAGCAGCTCGCCTACGGAGAATACCTTCCTGACCGAGGCTATGAAGAATGGATAATTCGGTTTGAGGTCGATGAGCACTTCGCCCGTGTCGAGGTCGACAACGCGGAGACCCCAGATCGAGCATCGTCGTATATGGCCTTATTGAATATCGCGCGTATGTCGGCCGGGATGTTCGAGCCGCCGCTTGACGAGCAGCCCCCGTAGAGGCCGAAAACGGCTGTCAGGACTAATAAAAGCGTGAGTAAAGATTTCCGGTATCTCATTGTCTATCCTCCGTCAAGACAGGGTGATTTTGATTAACGGGAAAATATAACGATAAACAATTATAACCGCGATTGGGGGGAAAAGGGAAATGGGGGAGGGGGGAAACCTTCTTCGTCATCCTGAATCAAGCTCAGGGTCGGCTCGCTCATGGTGAACGGGCGGTGAGTCACCGCGGACATTTGAAATTGCCGCAGCAGCTGATTTAGGAGGAGGAGTTACATAGAATCGTAGAACACACACTGTGCTGTGTCGCGCGTTACAACACTTCGTGCATCTTCGCCGAGTCTGCGGGGTCGACGGGGAATTTCACGCTCTCGTAGAAGATCGCCAGGGTGCATTCGTACTTGTCCAGATCTGTCTTCCTGTTGTCGAGCTCCATCATAATGTTGGTCCTGTCGTTGATCGTGGGCCAGATGTGCTTGATGGCGTAAATGCCGCTGCATATCCTTTCGGGGTGCTCGTAGATGGTCGTCCTCGGTCTCGTTCTCGCCGTATTTCGCCATCGCCTTTCGGCTCCTTCCCTGTCTCCTCGTATTATCTTATCCGCCTTGCGGTCGAACTCGTCGATATAATCGCCCGGCTGTGCGAGGGGGTCGTTCATGTGGAGCACTGCCATGCCGAGCTTGCCGTCGGGAAGAGGTAGACGAGGTCGTAGTCGGGTACTTCGATATCGATCGATTGCCGCATCGCGTGCCTTCCCTTTAACGTCGGGTTGGGACTTGATAACTTCGTGCGAAGTACCGCCTTTATTAAATATACGAGTATGCCTTCAGTCTCCTTGACTATCTCGGCCTTCTCGTGCTTCTTTACCTCTTCCTTCGACATGCCCCACCTGACGTCCCTCAGGTCGGGCTTTTCATCGGCCGCGAAGGACTGGGCCGCGGGGAATAGCGATAATAAGGCGATTACGGCAAGCGATTTGATGTTCATGGGTCTCCGCTCCGGTTACTGGTGTTACGGATAGTATAGTGCCGGGCGGGCGGGGGGCGCAAGGGGGGAAATTGTGTGCCGATGGTCGGAACCGTTGGCTCGCAATGACAAAGAAATAAAGCCCTTTTACATGAGGGTGGTATTATGAAGAGACAAAGAAAGGTGAAAGGCTGTTTTTTTTATCCTTCTTTTCCTAGATGAAAAGAAGCAAAAATCATCCGACTACAGAATTGTGCTAAAAATCTTGTGTTGAAGCTAAAATCTTTCAATTGGACGGCTGAAAGATTTTTACGCTTAAACACGCGATTTTCTTGACGCAAATTCTGTAATGTCGGGGAGAAAAAACGAGATTGCCGCGCTTCTGCGAAGCCTCGCAAAAGAGAAAGGCAAAAGATAGATTTCCGCGCTGCGCTCGAATGACGAAAAATTCACAGCGTCTCGTGGAGCTCGCCGGAGAGCACGGGGTCGATCGGGTACTTCACGCTCTCGTAGAATACCGCGAGGTTGCAGTCGGGCTTTGGCGAGTACTTCTTTTCATCCAGCTCGACCGTGATGTCGGTCCTCTTGTTGAAAGTCGGCCAGGCGTGCCTGAGGGCGTACTTGCCGCCGCATATCTCCCCCGGCGCTGAATACGGGTCGTCCTTCGGCTCCGACTCGCCGTACTCGGCGACGCCTGAAGCGGGCGCGCCCGTCTCCTTCGATATCGCCGCCGACTTTTCCTTGAGCAGCTTTATATATTCGGCGGGGTCCTCCGCCGTATCGCGGAGGTGAAGCACGGCCATGCCGAGCTTTCCGTCCTTAAACGCGTAGACGACGTCGTATTCGGGCTCGATTTTTTCGAATTCTATAGTTACTCTCGGGCGGGATACGACCGCGCCGCCCTCGTCCCTGCCGTTGACCTCCATCTCGACCGTGCCCTCGGATTCCACGGTCGCTAATTCCCCGCCTATCCTGTATATGAGCACCTCGTTACCTTCCTTCATAAGGTCGGCGGTCTCGTGCTTCCTGACCTCGTCCTTCGACATGCCCCACCTGACGTCCCTGAAATCGGGCTTTTTGTCGCGCGAGCACGAGGATGCGGCGAGGGATAATAAAAAGGTGATGATCACGGCTGACGATCTGGCGGTCAAGGGTCCTCGCTCCGGGTGATGGGGATATTATGTGCGGGGGCGGGGGAAGATGCAAGGAAGCACACGTTGTGTGGTTCTATGGGTCGTTCCGGGGTGGGCATAACGTATCCTGAGCCCCTCCATCCGTTACGTTATTCCATTGAAACGTGTTTGAGTGGAATAAGGAGGGTTGTTGTTCCAATGGAATGGAATGAGAGGGCATTAATTGGAGGAATAATGGGAGACTAAATGTTATTTAAGGGGATTTTCTTTTAACCAGTCGCTCACTATGTATGTGAAATCGACAAAGGTAAATTCATTAGGTTTTATACGCAGCCTTTTGCGTATCTCAGGAAGTTGTTTTTGGAATCGAACATACCGTTTGTAAATTTCACTTCCACCCGGGATATTAGTACGTTTTGACTCCGTTCTTAGCCAACCCCTTATTTCATGAATTGCTTTTTCTGAAGAGTTATCGTGTGCAACTATGTCTTGACCGGAGATATCCGAGATAAATTTACGGTAACGAAATTCATCCTGATCCATGATCAAACAGGCTTTTGCTTTGTGTTCCTCGGTTCCGAAATGGCTGCAGCCAAGAAAAATACCCAGCTCCAGGGGCATGTTGAATCTGGGTAGGCCGGTCTTGGAGCTTATCCCGGTCCTTGAGATATCGTGCAACCCATATTTGCACTGGGAGATGATTTCAAAGATCTTCTGCAGGCGGTTTTTTGCTGAGTTGCTTATCTCAAGTGCACATCGTGCTGTGAAGCCGCAGTCGTGGATCGCAAAAATTTCTGCATTGAATAGCGGTTTGTAGCGGGTATCGAAAGGGCAGTTTATAAAGACGCTGTTCTCATAGGTGGGGTTCATATTGTAGTGAATAAATGATTATAGGCCGGTGTCAAGGAGGATTCTTCGTTTGTTTCAATTTAGGTATTGATTAGCTGGTTTTAGTCTTAGACACAACGGCTTTCACTGCTTCTCTTATTTTTTCTCTGGGAATAGTTGTAGAGCCGGGATGGTACTTTATTGTCCTGGTTGCATCCTTAGTTGCGAAACGCCCCGTAACTACGGAACGTTTTCTACTACTTTTTCCATTTTTGGATGGTTTTCTAACGGTCACTATCATTACCCCTCAATATCATATTACTAGATACATTATAGCATTCCGGCGGGATTATGACAATCGCCGAAACATGCCGGACTTCCCTTATCCTCCCAAAAACTCCTCTATCGCTCCGAGCACAGCATCCGGGGCGTCCTCCTGCAGAAAGTGCGAGGCGTCGGGTATCTCGACTGAGCGGGCGTGCGGATAGACGCTCTTCCAGAGCTCGAGCAGGACGGGCGGGAGAACGGGGTCGAGCATCCCCCACACTATGAGCACGGGGACGTTCTCGAACATCCCAAGGTTCTTCTCTATCGCGGCCATATCGTCCCACGACGGGTCGCCTTCATCGACCGGAATGTCGCGCGACCAGCAGAGGAGGGCTCTCCTCGATTCGGGCGTAGGGAAGGGGGCCATGTACGCGCCCAACACCCCGGGGGTTATCTTCTCCGGGTAATTCACCGTGCCCGTGATCGCGCGGCCCACGTACCCGTTCTTCTCCAGGACGAACTGCTCCCCGCGCGGGGACCTTATCATCTCGACGAGCTTCGGGAAGGGCGCTCCGGGCCAGCGCGCGGACGCCCATGTGTTCGTGAGCACGAGCCGCTTTATGAGCTCCGGGTGTCTCACGGCGAAGCCGAGGCCGACGGGGCCTCCCCAGTCGTGGACTACGAGCGTGATGTCCGAGAGGCCGAGCGAAAGGACGAGTGCTTCGAGGTTCGCTACGTGGTGACGCAGCAGATATGGATACGGTTCGGACGGCGTGTCCGATTTGCCCATGCCCATGTGGTCGGGGACTATGACGCGGCGCTCTGCCGATAACGCCGGGATGAATTCCCTCCATAGATACCCCCACGCCGGGTCGCCGTGGAGCATGAGCACGGGCTCGCCCTCTCCTTCGTCGATATAATGGATATCGAACCCGCCCGCGTCGAAGAAGCGCGGAGCGAAGGGGTACGTACCGCCGAATGTTTCATCCCTGATGCCGGGCATGACAGGTAGTACGATACCCTATATATATGAACTGTGTCTATGTGGGTGCGGAGGGGGATAATAGGCCGTCCGTTTCCGGCGGCTTCAGCCTTCGATAACCCTGTAATTGTCCTCGGGGTAGGGGTATTCGATATAGCGGGCGGTCGCGCGTGCGATGTCCCTGCCGAAGTGTATCGCCACGAGCCTGAGCGTCATGTCGATCCCTGACGAGATCCCGGCCGACGTGATGATTTTGCCGTCTTCGACGAACCTGACGCCTTCCTCCACCTTGACCTTCGGGAACGAGTCCTTCATACGGTCTATGGACTGGTAGTGTGTCGTCGCGGTGCGCCCGTCGAGAACCCCGGCACCCGCCAGAAGGAACGAGCCCGTGCTTACTGAAGCGAGCGTCTTCACCTCGCCCGCGCGGGAGCGGATGAAACCGAGTATCGCGGGGTTGTGGTTTTCGAGGCGCTCGCCCATGCCTCCGGGGACGACGAGTATGTCGAGGGGCGGGCACTCCTCGAAAGTGCAGTCCTGGGCTACGAGCATGCCGCCGAAGGTTCTGACAAGCTCCTCTTTTTGAGCGACCAGCAGTATTTCAATCGGGGTGCGCTCGGCGAACCTTCTCTCCTCGTCGAGCCTCACCTGTGTAAATACCTCGAGCGGGCCCATGAAATCGAGGTCGTCGACGTTGTCATAGATTAATATGCCTGCTGTCAGTCTCTTGTTCATTGACCTTCTCTTCTTTATCGCGGGAGAGCCCGCTGTTGATTGTTTTGATCGAGACGCCGGGTCCGCGCGGATGACCCTTCGAGGGGTTATATTATGTCGGGCGCGGATGGGAGATGCAAGGGGGGGATGTGTGCTTCGACCCTTCGACAAGCTCCCGGCTTCGCCATCCTCCTATGCTAAAGCTTCGGAGGATAAAAGGCTACGCCGGACAAGCAGGACGAACGGGCGGCGGGTCGCCGCGGACATGCGGGATACTGGCAAGGCCGAGGAGATGGGGAGGATATCGATTATCTGCACACAAGAAGTGGTTTATGAAAAAACAAAGGAAGGAGAAAGGCTATTTTTTTATCCTTCTTTTTCCTTGATGACAAAGAAGCAAAAATCATCCGACTACATAATTTGCTAAAAATCTCATGTACTCGCTAAATCTTCCAATTCTACCGCAGCCCGTGGAAGATTTTTAACGCTCGTACAATCGATTTTCTTAACGCAAATTCTGTAATGTCGGGGGAAAAGAAAAAACTAAATCCTCCCTAACCTACTTGGAATTCAGAAGGATGGAGCTGGAAGTTAAGTTACTTCTGTGCTCTTTGAGATAGGGCGTCCGAATGCTCACCCGTTCGCATCCGTTCTTTTTCTAAGGAGGGAATAAAAAGCGCAAGACGAAATTGCCGCAGTTGCTGGTTTGAGCGGAAGAGAATCGGAAGAATCGTAGAAGCGCACTACGTGCGTGTCGCGGCTGGAAGCCGCTCCTACAGCTGGGGAGGGTGACGGTACTCGACGAGGCGGAGGGGATTCGGAAGGACCGTATATGAGCACACATTGTGTGTGCGCCTACTGCTGTGGTTCTTCGCCGGGGCCGGAGAGGAGGTATTTGATCGCGTCCGACGAGCGCGCGGGCGGGAGCTTGAGCGTCTCGGAGTATAGATCGGCGATGGCGAAGCAGACCTTCTTTTTCTCCTCGTCCGTGAGCGGGGTCTGCGCCGTGTAGTCGATCTCGGGCCCGAACTTCGCGACGACGTTCGACGAGATGCGGCCGACGTCCTTCTCCGCCTGTTTCACGTCATGCAGCTCCGCAGGCTCCGTGTGAGCGGACCTGATTATGAGCGCTATAGCGCGGAGCACGTCGTTCTGCTCCTCGGGCGTCATGAGCTGCCACATGCACTGCTCGTTGCCGTTTATGAGCTCGACGCAGCAATCGGGGTCGTTATTCCCGGCCTTTTGGAAGACGCCGATGAATGAAGTGATGAACGCCGAGGTCGCATCGGGCGAGGCCAGGGGCAGATCGTTCTGCAGGAGAGCCGCGAGCGTCATGCCGTTCTCGGATATTATGTCGTCCACGCTGCCGCCCTTGATTATCGCCGTCTTGGTGTCGGAGAGTATCTTGCTGTAGAGGTCCGGGTAGAACTCCTTTATCTCCGGGAACGCGGGGACCTCGAGTATGCTCGACTCTGCCGTAAGGTAGTCGTAGAGCCTCACCATCCGGGGGTACGCCCAGAAGTAGATTACGAGCACCGCGGCTATGACCGCCAGGGTTCTAAAGACAGCGCGCATCGGATTCACCTTGCCTCAGGGGGAAAATTTTACCTTGGATAACTGAATTATACTCGGAGAACGGGGTGTTGTTAAATTTCCGGGCGGGGGGCCAGGGGTTGACTCAGGAAGAGCGGGGGATGGCTGCGCCGGGCTATTTTTAAATGGAGAATTCTCTGTTTGTATGAATATATGTAAAATGATAGAATATCGAGTAGTCATACGGAAAGGAGGATGCGAATATGTATTATTTTAGGCTCATTATCCCGGCTATTTTTATACTTCTTTTTTCTTACGGCGTTTCAAGCGCCCAGACGAATCTTCTGATAGCTTCGGACGATGCATGCATTCAAGGGACCGGAAGTGGCTTGAGCACGCTTTATCGCGTCAATCCGAATAACGCCGGTGTCGATGAGGTCGGACCTATTGGCTTCTTCGGCGTATCGGGCATGGCAGTGCTCGGGGACGGGAGGCTCGTCGGCAGCGCCAACGCCGACGCCAACGGGGACAGGATATCCATCCTCATCGAGATCGACCCGGCTACCGGCGCGGGCTCGCTCATAGGGACTATCGGCAACAACAACCTGGGCGGGTGTGGCAGAGTACCCGACCTGACATACGACGACGCGACCGATACGCTCTACGGTATCGGGTTCAGATGCATACCGGGGAACGACCATGGCGGTATAACGGAGCTGCTGCGTATAAACCAGGCGACGGGAGAGGGAACTACTATTGGGCAAACGGGGTTTTTCGGAGGGGGGAACGGTCTGGCTATCATGAGGAGCGGCGGGACGCTCTTTTCGTCTGAAAACCAGGATTTTCTTACTCTGAACCCGCTGACTGGACAGGGGACACTGGTTGCGAACCATCCTCTAATTCAAGATGTAATGAGCGCACTGGACTTTTCTCCGGCAACCGGGGAGTTATTCGGAATCGAGTTCGGTTTTGGGGATCCTGACAATCCGACCATCCTCGTAACCGTAAATACATCAAACGCCGAAATCACCAGGATCGGTGAGCTGCCAGTTTGCTCGGACGCGCTCGTATTTTTCACGCTGACCCCGCGGGATGTCCCCACGCTCGGCGAATGGGGGATGATTTCAGCCGCCGTCGGATTGGTGCTGATAGGGGTGTTCTTTGCGGTGAGGCGGAGAAGGGCGGCGGTTAATAATTAAAAGAGAAAAATAAAATCCCCCTTAATTTGACTGTAGTTAAGGAGGTGCTGAAGGTTATATGTTATTTGCCTTTAGCCATGATCGACCAATTCCTCGTTTACTCGGAATTGTTCCCCTTTTTCTAAGGGGGAAATTAAAGGAAAGAATGGGGGATGATCGCGGTGTTCTTTGCGGTGAAAAGAAGAAGGATGCAGGAGGGAATTCCAAATTGAGAAAAAACATGATGTTCAAGGAGGGCCGTATGAATAAAGTATTGAATTCGTTTTTCAAACTTTCAGTTTTCATATTAGTGGTCGCCGGCATAGCGGCGTTCAGCGATAGCGCTAGCGCACAGCCGTGCTCGGTGACTGTCTGCAAGTCCGCTCCCGGAGCGGGGATGCTGGGCTTTCTGATCGACTTCACCGATTCCGGGCAGACGGACACTGTAGAACTCTTCGACGATGCGGACTGCTTTACAACTTTGTTGAATTTTGATGCTGACGTCGATATCACGGAGCAGCCGACGCCCGGGTGGGTGCTCGACGATGTCCTCTGCGATTTCAGCACGGGGTTGGAGTTTACCGCTATACAGGGCGGCGTCACCGTCCTCTGCGCGAGTGAGACTATCGCTGAGACGACATGTACGTTCGTCAATGTTCCGGGAGTTGCGGGTAATATCCCGACGCTCTCCGAGTGGGGGATGATTTCCGCCGTTGTCGGATTGGGATTGATCGGCGTGTTCTTCGTAATCAGGCGCAGAAGGGCTGCTGTTAATTCTTAAGACTGTAAAAGGAAAAACTAAAAGAGTTAAAGAATGGGAATGCCCCTTTCTTCCGGGATGGAGGAAAGGGGCTTTTTTGTGTGTTTTATGAAAGGACACACACATAGTGTTTTTTATGGAAAGACAAAGGAAGGAGAAAAGCTGTTTTTTTTATCCTTCTTTTCCTCCCCCAATTGTAGGAGCGGCTTCCAGCCGCGACACGCACATAGTGTGTTTTATGGAAAGGCAAAGAAAGGAGAAAGGCTGTTTTTTTTATCCTTCTTTTCCTTTCCTGAAATGAATTCAGGACAGGGATGAAAAGAAGCAAAAATCATCCGACTACATAATTTGCTAAAAATCTTATGTTTAAGCTAAAATCTTCCAATTGAACCCCATCCCGTGGAAGATTTTTACGCTCGAACAATCGATTTTCTTAACGCAAATTCTGTAATGTCGGAAACAATCACCCTTCGACAAGCTCCAGGCTTCGCCCAGGCTACGCCCGGCAAGCAGGGTGAACGGGTTGGCTTCGGTTGATGGTCGAGTGGTGGTGCTGGTTAGAGATCGTATGCCTGCGGGTGCTCACCCGCCGCAAATTCCGTAATGTCGGGAAAGAGAAAACGAGATTGCGCTTCGCTCCTCACAATGACATATTAAAGCCGCATGACGTTTTTTATGTAATCTGATATTATTCTACCGGCAAGAGTTGTGTCTAAAATTAAAATTGGAGGAATGACATGGCGCTGACACGCGAACAGATGGACAGGATGATAGACGAGCATTTCGGTTATGAATCGAGGGACGACGTGGAGGGGGTGCTGAGCACGCTCGCGCCCGACGTTGTCCACGACATAGTCGGCTCGCCCGCAGGGCCGACTATACGGGCGGGAGAACGCGCGGGCGTTTTACGAGGGGTTATTCGCCGACCTTGACGCGGGGAAGGTCACGTGCGTGAAGCGTCTCTACGGCGACAACTTTCTCGTTGACGAGTCGGTCTGGGAGGGCTGGGCGCCGGGCATTCCTTTCGGAATAGAGGGCAAGGGGCGTCCGCTTAAGTTCCGGCTCCTTCACGTGATCGAGTTCACCGACGACGCGATGATCAAGCGAGAAAACGTCTGGATCGACCTCGCCGAGATCATCAAGCAGCTGCCGAAAGAGTGAGGGGGGAACCAGCGAACGTTTGTTGCGGAGAGGGATCAGAGATTGCCGAACCCAGCCGGGTGAATGAGGTAAGGCATTTATCTTCGTTCCTTATGAAAGATCAGATAAATCGCTGAAACGAGTCGCTAGTTCCTTTATCAGGATGACTGAACATTTATTTTAATGTGTTCCCCCTCACCCTTTAACCCCTCTCCCACATGATTGGGGAGAGGGAAATTAACGTGCGGGTGCTCACCCGCCGTCAGAATTTCTCCATTCCTGCTTCATCTTCCGCTCTTCGACGCGCGGGTTGAGCTTCACGCTGTAATAGAGCACGGAGAGTATCGTGTTCACGTTCCCGCCCTCGAGCGTGAGGAAAATTTCCGTCTCGGGCGTGTGCCAGGCCGTCTGGAGTATGAGCTTGCCCTCGGTGACTGCCTTGCCGTAAGCGTCCGGCGTTACTTCCTGCTCCCCCGCGCTCCATACTTTTTCGTCGCTCGCGGGCTTGCCGAATTCCCCGGTGAGGACGCCCTTTATCTTGTCGTAATCCTTCACGTACTGCTGCGGGTCCTGGTACTTGTTCGTCACGGCGTATCCGCCGAGCACCAGTTTATCGTTCGTGAAGAGGTAGTCGATCTCCGAGTCGAGCCCCTCGTACTTCCCCCTGTAGCCTATCGCGAGGTCGTAGGGCGGGAGCTCGGTCTCGCTTACGGGCGTGCCGTTCTCCGTGAGTTTTACCTGCGCGGGGGACATGCCCCAGCGGGTGTTCCTGAAATCGTGGGTTTTGTCCTTCTGCGCGAAGGATTCGGGGGCGAGGGCGGTGAGAATAATGACCGCAATCAGGGCGAGTGTTATCGGTTTCATCGGTGTGATTTCTCCAGCGTAGAAGTATACATGGAGAATGGGGGAAAGGGGAGTGGCGCGGGCACAGGAACTTGCCGCGTTGCTGGTTTGGCTGATGAGGTATGGAAGGGCCGCGGAGACACACGTAGTGCGTTTAATGAAAAGACAAAGGAAGGAGAAAGGCTGTTTTTTAATCCTTCTTTTCCTTGATGAAAAGAAGCAAAAATCATCCGACTACATAATTTGCTAAAAATCTCATGTACTCAGCTAAAATCTTTCAATTCGGCCCCAGCCCTGGAAGATTTTTAACGCTTGAACAATCGATTTTCTTAACGCAAATTCTGTAATGTCGGAAAGAAAAGACGAGATTGCTTCGCTTTGCTCGCAATGACAGAAAGATTAAGGTACACCCCCAGCCTTAACCCTCCCCCCTCCTGGGAGGGGGGGGGAAATAAGTGACGCAAATTCTGTAATGTCGGGAGGAAAAAATCACCCTTCGACCCTCTCGACAAGCTCGGACAGGCTCTGCCGGGACGAAAGGGTGAACATCCTTCACTCTGTGGGAGGTGCAGAGGACGAACGAGACTGGTGCATATGCCAGCGGAGGAAAAAGTTAAAAAATCATTTCCCGAGGTCCTTTAGAAGCCTATTCAGCAGCGCCTCCCTCTTCTTCATTTCTTCGCGGAAGCTCATGCTGTCCGTATCGGCGATCTCCATTCTGAGGTCGGAGAGATAGTTCGTGAGAATTTCGTTCAGCATCCCGGCTTCTTCTGCCGTCAAATTGATCTGCATCGCAATTGCCCCCTGTTCCGATTTGGTATGTAACTAAGGTTAGGTTCACCGCATGGAAATAGCAAGCGGGGAGTGGGTACAACTTTCATGTCATCGGACGTATTCGGAAGTCGGCGCGCGGGCCCTCGTTTCGGATCGAAGCGCGGAGTTTATCCGGGGGTTAACGAAGCCGTCCGTTCAAGAGGCGCGTCCAGCACTTCGCGCACTTTGCCCAGGAGGTCAGCGGGCGTGAAAGGTTTTTGCAGGAAAGACCTTCCGTTGGAGAAGACGCCGTATTCATCGATGGTGCTATCGATGTAGCCCGACATGTAGAGGACTTTCATCTCGGGGTGAAGCGCCGTCAGACGCCTGGCGAGCTCGGGTCCGCTCATATGCGGCATAACGACATCGATCAGCAGCAGGTCGATCGGTTCTTTGTGCCGCTCGCAGCTCAGGATCGCTGCATCGCTATTATTCGCTTCGAGCACGTTGTGTCCCGCTTCTTCCAATACCAGACTGACCAGAGACAGCACCTCGTTCTGGTCTTCGGCAATAAGTATGGTTTCCGACCCTCCCTCTGCGTTCCCCACAGCCGTGATATTGTCCCGGGCTTCTTCGGGAAGCCCCTCAGCCGCGGGGAGATATATTCTAAACGTCGTGCCCTTGTCTATCCCGCTGTCGACCGTGACGCGTCCGCCGCTCTGATTGATTATCCCGTAGACGGTCGCGAGGCCGAGCCCGGTCCCTTTTCCGATTTCCTTCATTGTGAAGAAGGGGTCGAAGATTTGCGACAGCGTCGCCTCGTCCATCCCGTGCCCGGTATCGCTTACGGCGAGCATCGCGCAGCGGCCGGGCTCAAAGCCCGGGTCCCGGCCCGAGAGAGCTTCTCCCGGACGGACGTTCGAGGTTTGTATACGCAGCGTTCCTCCCTTCGGCATGGCGTCCCCGGCGTTGATGGCGAGGTTCATTATCACCTGTTCGATCTGTACCGGGTCGGCTTTCACGCGCCCGAGCGTGGGCTCAAGCTCGGTGACGAGCTCTATGTCCTCACGGATGAGCCGCCGTATCATCTTCTCCATCCCGGCGACTACGTCGTTCAAGTCGAGGACCTTCGGCTGGAGGATCTGTTTGCGGCTGAAGGCCAGGAGCTGCTTCGTCAATGCCGCGGCGCGCTCCCCCGCGTTTTTAATCTCCCGTATGCGCTCCTCCTGCTTTTTGTCGGTTGCCGGGCGCGAGAGAAGGAGATCGCTGTAGTTGAGTATTACCGTGAGAAGGTTATTGAAGTCGTGGGCGATCCCGCCCGCGAGCCTGCCGACGGCTTCCATCTTCTGGGACTGGCCGAGCCGCTCCTCGAGACGCTTCCTCTCCGTTATGTCGGTAATGAAACCTTCGAGGTAAAGAAGATCTCCCGAGGGCGAATAGACGCCCTGGCCCTTGTCCCATAGCCACTTCTCTTCGTTCTTGCCGGTCCTGATCCTGTATATCACCTCGTACATCCGGTGATTTTCGAGCGCATCGTACACGTCGCTCAGGATATTCGGAAGGTCATCGGGGTGAATAAGGTCGAGGTAATTCGCCGTTTTGTTCCTGTAATCGTCGAACGTATAACCGGTGAGCGCCGATATGCCTTCGCTCACGAATTCGAACGTGAAGTCTTTGTCGTTCCCGCAGCGGTAGGTGCATCCCGGCAGGCTGGTCAGCACGGTCGAGAGCATGCGCTGGTTCTTCCTGAGCTCCTCTTCCGTTTTCTTTAGTCCGGTGATGTCGAGCACTGTCCCGATCATGCGGACGGGCCGGCCGTAATCGTCGAAGACGACCTCGGCCTGCTCGTGGACAACGCGCTCCGAGCCGTCCGGGAGCACTATCCGGTGGTCGATGCTGTAAATCGCCCCCCGGTAGAGTGCTTCGTCGATGGACTTCTTTACGAGATCCCTGTCGTCCGGGTGGACGGAATTCAGGAACGATCCGTACGTCGCGCCGAACTCCTGCGGCGCGTATCCGAATATCCGGTAAGCCTCGTCCGACCAGAGGAGCACGTTCGTCCCGATGTCCCAGTCCCAGTTCCCGAGGTGCGCGATCCGCTGCGCGTCCGAGAGGCTCGTTTTGATTTTTTGCAGCGCCCCCTCCGCCTCTTTGCGCTCCGTGATGTCCTCGGCGACACCCATGCCGCCTATGACGGTCCCGTTCTCGTCGCGGAGCGGGGAGAAGTACTGAGACAGCCACACCTTCGCCCCGCTCGTGGTCGCTTCATACACACCTTCGCGGTATGAGTGCTCTCCCTCTATCGTTTTCTCGGTCACTGGGACAAAGCTCTTGTCTTTGAGTTCCCTGATGTTGAATCCCAGAATCTTGTCCCGGCTCGTCCGCAGTATTTCGGTCATCCGCTTGTTGCACTGCGTGACGTTGAGGTCCCTGTCGAAGATATATACGCCGACGGGCGACTGGTCGAAGAGAATGCGGTAGCGCTCCTCCGACTGCCTCAGCGCCTCAGTCATGCGTATTTTCTTTATGGCCCTTTCGATCTGCTGAGCCACCGTTTCCAATAAATTCAACTCTTCCCCGTCGAACGCGTCCCTCTTCATGGAATGTATGTTTATCGTCCCTATTACAATGCCTTCGTGGCTGAACGGCATGGACACGTAGCTCTTCGTCCCCAGTCTCCTCCCGGCGGGTCCGATAGCCAAATCCTGGTCGACGTCCGAGCAGTATAGCAAGGGTTTATTCTCTATGATCGCCTTCCATGTAAAGCCGCGCGGGTACGGTATCCTGCCCGCCTCCCTCATATACCAGCCGGGATAGCCCTTCGATGCCTTGAGGATCGCTTCACGGCATTCGACGAAATAGATAGAAACGATGTCGGAGGGGTCGAGATTCCTGCTGATAGCGTCTACGATGTCTTCCAGAATTTCCTGAAGGTTATCGGATTCGGAGACGCTCCTGTTGATCGAGCCGGTTATCGACTCGTACCGGTTCTTTTTCGACAGCCGCGTGAGGCTCTCGCTGAGCTCCTCGACGAGGTGCCTCTCGTCCGTAACGTCGCGGTAGCTGCAGACGATGCCGACGATTTCGTCCCCGATCATCTGAGGGTTGCTCGAGTGCTCGAATACCCTGCCGTCCTTAAGCTCTATGAACTCGTGTATCGCCTTCTCGGGGCACTTCTCGAGATGACTTACCGTCCCGTGGATGCTTTGGGGGTCCTTTACTTGTGAGAGAAGGTGCTCTATCAGGAGGCCGAAGTCTCTCGCCGCCGCGACCTGCTCGGGAAGCTGCCACATTTCTATGTATTTCCGGTTGAGGCTCGTTATCCCGTTCGACATGTCTATCGAGATAATGCCGTCGGCGGTTGCGTCGATAGTTGCGTGGAGGAGGGAGAGCGCATGTTCGAGCTCGCTTCTGGAGTTGTTCTCAGCGCTGACGTCGCGCAGTATCGCCGTGAACACCATCCCGTCTCCCGTGCCGTACCTGGAGATCGAGGCCTCGGCCGGGAACTCCGTGCCGTCCTTCCGGAGGGCGAAGAGCATGGAGCGCTCGTTCATGTACCTCGACGATACGGGGCCGCGGGCGAAATCCTTCACGTGTTTTGCGTGGGCTTCCGTGAATCGCGCGGGCATGAGTACTTCGAGAGGCTTGCCCAGGATTTCGTCCTGGCGGTAGCCGAAAATTGTTTCCGCCCCTTTATTGAAATAGACGATTCTGTGTTCGGCGTCGGCGGATACGACCGCGTCCTCGGCGATGTTGAGAATGGTTTCGTAGCGGGCGCTTGTGCCGCGAAGGTTTTCAAGCTCGTTTAAGAGCTGGGCTTTGGTCTTAGAACTCTCTTTCATTTATTCCACGCGCCCCTCTCACTGCTATCCCCGGCAGTCATCCGGCCGCAGACCGGCATGAGTAATAACTTTCAAATCCGGACTTAACGTGATTTATTACTTAATTATATATTCCTTTTTCCGGGACAGAATTTTTATGTTTATTGCTTAATTATAATCCTCGTTTGTCTAAATTGGGCAAATTTACGGCAAGCAATACATTACTATTTGCATACCCCGCTGCGGGACGAACGGGGCGGCGGGTCGCCGCTGACATACGGGTGTTTAGCTTGGCAGAGGAGTGCCGGAAGAATCGTAAAAGCACACATTGTGTGTGTTCTTCTTTTCCTTGATGAACACACGTAGTGTGTTTTATGAAAAGACAAAGAAAGGAGAAAGGCAGGTTTTCTTTATCCTTCTTTTCCTTTCCTGAAATGAATTCAGGACAGGGATGAAAAGAAGCAAAAATCACACACGTAGTGTGGTTTCCGAAAAGATTCTACAGAATTTGCTAAAAATCTTGTGTTTAAGCTAAAATCTTTCAATTAGAAAGCTGAAAGATTTTCACGTTTAAACACGCGATTTTCTTAACGCAAATTCTGTAATGTCGGAAAGAAAAAATGCGTGCTTCGACAAGCTTCCGGCTTCGCCATCCTCCTATGCTTCGGACTCCGCTAAGGCTTCGACCGACGAGAAAGCTTCGGAGGATAAAAGGCTACGCCCGGCAAGCAGGGTGAACGGGTTTGGCTTCGGTTGATGGTTGAGCGGCGGCGATACAAAAAAGGGAGCCGGAGCTCCCTTGATTTGCAAATATTGCAGATACCGGCTTTAAGCCGCTGCTTTCCTTCTTCTGATAATGAGAAATCCAGCTATCCCCAAAATACCAGCCATTGCTATTAAACCCCATTCGTTAAGGGTGGGGATTGGGGCTATGCCGGTAATTAGCGTACATTGACCATTATCCTGATCACAAAACGCACCCGGCACAAAGTCTTCTTCAAGACACATTATGGGGCCCCCGGTAGTGTCTTCGCACTGACCCTCCCCCTGGCAGCAATTCACTTCCGTCGAGAATCCTGAAAAACCTTCTTCGGTAGATGCCAGAAAAAAGAAGCCAAAAGTCAGGAAAACGACTACAAACGAATAAGACCGTATTCCATGCATATTCTCGCCTCCTTCAAGACTTTCCTCTATTATACAATATTTGGGCGGGGAATAATAATGTAACTTTTCGGGGGTAATAAATGCAGTCAATTGGGGTGGTATAAGAGGGGATAACGGTCTTTCCGGAAAATCGCGCCCCGGTCGCGCAATAAAAAAGGGAGCCGGAGCTCCCTTGATTTGCAAATATTGCAGATACCGGGCTTTAAGCCGCTGCTTTCCTTCTTCTGATAATGAGAAATCCCGCTATTCCCAAAACGCCCGCCATGGATATTAAACCCCATTCGTTAAGGGTCGGGATATTGCTTACAACCGGAATAAGCTCGCATAGATCCGTATCCTGATTGCAAAGCGCATCTTCGACAACGTTGTCTACCTGGCACAAAAAGGGTCCCTCGGTACTATCAATGCACTCACCATCCCCCTGGCAGCATGATATAGGTACAGGACCAATTCCCGAAAACCCTTCTTCAGGTAATGCCAGAAAGAAAAAGCCGAAAGCCAGAAAAGCGACTACGAACGAATAAATCCGTATTCCATGCATATTCTAATCCTCCCTTAATGGATAGCTCTATTATACAATATATAAGCGGGGAATAATAATATAATTTCCAGTGGGTTATAATTGCTGTCATTCTGACGAAAGCGGTATAGGTCGGGATTATGTATCGTGTAGAACACCGTGCCGCCGAACTCTGTGAGTAAACAAAAAAGGGAGCCGAAGCTCCCTTTTGTTAAATATGACTGTTGTTAGTACATTCTACGCGGTTTGTTTCCTTCTCTTGAATATCACAAATCCGACTATTCCCAGAAACGCCGCCATTACGAACAGCCCTATCTCGGACATTGTTGGTATAGGAGCCACTGGGTCTCTCGTGATCTTGCAGCAGAAGACCTCGATCTGCGTCTGATCAGTCGGAGCGCACTCTGTTTCAACGAACGGCTCGCAGGGGATTGTACCCTGGCAATACATGCTGATGTTTCCGGTGCCGCCCACGACAGGGCCGCCGGGGCCGCCCGGCCCGCAGCCCGCCTGTTTGTTACCGGTCCAGATACCTACATCGAATCCGTTAGCCTCACACACGGACTGTGCCCAGGCGTTGGCATGGTCGCAACTGTTGGTGTCGCAATCGCCGAAGCTGAATTCCGGGTTGCACGCCTCGTCGGGCCATTGTTCTGTGCCTTCGCTCCACTTTTGCAAGGTCTTACTGGGCCCGCTTACGCATTGCTCAAGCTCCGGGGTAACGCACGCCCCTTCGGGCGGATCCGGCGGCTGAGCCCATAGTTTGGGGGCAGCAGCCAGAAGGATCATGAAGAATATCGATGTAAATAATTTTTTCACGGCATCAATCCTCCGGGATTTAAAGTTAATACGACGGATAAAATGATACAATATTTTGATCAGTCATGCCAATTCTTCGATATACGCGATGTCGGGCACGGGGTTAAACCCCGTTCAACCCTTCGACTGGCTCAGGGCGAACGGGTGGAGCTACGTGCCGATTTGAGCGGAAGAGTTGTATTAGACCCATTTATGAGCACACATTGTGTGCGTGGCTTGACACGTTATACGTACAAGACAATAATTTGTAATTATAGATGGAAGGAGGCAGGCGATGAATAACAACGACGATTTTATAAGCTGCTGGAATGAAATACTCGTCCCGAAGTGGAACAGGTTCCGCCATCTGCTCTCCGGGAACGGCGCCGTCCACAGCGCCATGGCATACGAATATTTTCAGATCAAGCCGGGCGACAAGGTGCTCGACATAGGCTGCGGATACGGCGAGACGTGCCTCGAAATGGGCAGGATGGTCGGCCCCGGGGGCGAGGTGCTGGGGCTCGACTGCACCGAGGCGTTTCTCGATATCGCGAACAGGGAGAGGGACGCGGCGGGGCTCGATAACGTGAAGTTCGTCCTGGGCGACGCGCAGACGTACGATCTCCCAGCGAATTACTACGACGTGGTCTATTCACGTTTCGGCGTGATGTTTTTCCAGAACATCGTCTACGCGCTCAAGAACGCGCACAAGACGCTCAAGCCGGGCGGCAAGCTCTGCATGATAGTCTGGAGGACGATAAGGGATAACCCGTGCTGGGGGCTCGCGAAGGACGTCGCGCTGAAGCATCTGCCTCCACCGGGAGAGGGCGCGCAGACCTGCGGGCCGGGCCCGTTCGCGCTGGCCGACGAGGAGACGGACAGGGGGATGCTCAAGGCCGCGGGGTTCGAGAAGGTCGATCTCTTCAGGAGGAACGACGCCGAGGTGTGCATAGGGACGAGCCTCGAAGAGGCGATTGATTTTCAGATACTGGTCGGCCCCTCGGGGGAGATAATCCGCGAGGCGGCGGAGCTGGGTAAGGAAAGGCTCCCCGTGGTCCGCGAGGATATGAGGAGGTCGATGGAGAAATACGTGCGGGACGGTGGCGTGTATATGCCTTCGAGCACCTGGCTCATTATGGCGAGGAAGTGATTTGTTCCGATCACCTCGCTTACGGGTGTCCGGGGATGAGAAGGCAAAGAAAGGTGAAAGATTATTTTTTTTATCCTTCTTTTCCTCCCCCAATTGTAGGAGCGGCTTCCAGCCGCGACACACATAGTGTGTTTTATGAAAAGACTTAGGGAGAAAGGCTGGTTTTCATTATCCTTCTTTTCCTTTCCTGAAATGAATTCAGGACAGGGATGAAAAGAAGCAAAAATCATCCGACTACAGAATTTGCTAAAAATCTCATGTACTCGCTAAATCTTCCAATTCAACCCCAGCCCGTGGAAGATTTTTAACGCTCGTACAATCGATTTTCTTAACGCAAATTCTGTAATGTCGGGAAGAAAAGAGCGAGATTGCTGCGTCGCTACGCTTGCAATGACGAAGGTATTAAGGTACACCCTCACCCTAACTATTTTGGCTCAGGCAACGTCGAGCCAGTAATTTGGATGCTTCGTTGCTCTTGTTGGGAGAGCGACCTACTTCTCGCTCGCTCGAAGCAGTTCCCCCTCAAGGGAGAGGGAAATATGGTTGTGCTCACCCGCCGCAAATTCTGTAATGTCGGGAAGAGAAAGCGAAAGATGAGATCCTGAATCAAGTTCAGGATGACAAATTAAAAAAGGGAATAAAAAAGGGAGCCGAGTCGATAGTATTATTCTTATATGAATATAAGATCCATTGGGTTCACAGCGCAAGTTATTATCGGATTAATTCTGGGCATGTTCGCGGGTGTTTTTTTCGGGGAATACTGTAAAGTCCTTGCCCCTATAGGCTCCGTCTTCGTAATGCTGCTCGAAGCGGTGCTGTACCCGTTCCTCGTGTCCTCGCTGATATACGGGTTAGGAAGATTGTCCCCCGAGAATTTCGGAAAGCTCATCGGGAGAGGGTGGCACTTCTACATTCTGATATGGGCGGTTGCGTTATCGACGCTGGCAATACTGATACGGGCCCTCCCGGTCGCGTCCCCGCTCCTGATAGACCCGGCGGGGGACGGCAATACGGCGTCCCAGTTCCTTCTGCTCATCATTCCCAAGAACCTGTTCATAGACTTTACCAGTAACTTCGTTCCGGCCGTGGTCGTCTTCTCCATTCTGCTGGGACTCGCGGTACAGAGGATAGAGAAGAAGGGGTCGGCGCTCGAGCTTTTCGACGTCATCAGCAAGTCGTGTCTCCTGATCTGGAAAGGGATAATCAAGTTTTCCCCGATCGCGGTCTTCGCGCTTTTCGCCAATTTGTTCGGAACCATAACGATCACCCAGCTCGACAGCCTCGTCGCGTACCTGCTCCTGTTCATAGCCGCGTCCCTTATACTGACGTTCTGGATCGTGCCGGGACTCATATCCGCGTTTATCGATTTCCCGTTCACGAGGATCGTCAGGGAAATGCGCGGCGGAATATTCATGTCGGCGGTCACGATGCTTCCCGTAACGTCGATACCCTACATATTTCAGGCGGTGGACAAGTTCACGGAGGAGAAGAACTTCGATAAGAACGACGAATTCAGCATAAAAGAGACCGTGCTCTCGTTCAGCTATCCGCTGGCGCAGCTGGGCAATCTGTTCGTCTATCTGTTCATGGGATTTTGCATCTTCTATTACAAGCACCCGATAAATTTCACGGACCAGCTTCTCATGCCCGTCCTGAGCCTGCTTTCTTCGTTCGGCACGCCGATCGCCACTCTGAACTCGATATCCTTCATGAGCACGTGGCTGGGATTTACACAGAACACGACGGATCTTTACGTCGAGCTCATGACTATCACGAGGTATTTTCAGGTCATCGCCTCTGCGGCGGGAATATATTTCATTACCATCGTAGTGACCTTCGCTTTCTTTAAAAGGATCAAATTCAATAAATCGCGGTTCGCGGTCCATCTTATACTGCCGTTTATCGTGTTGTGCATTACGAGCTACGGGATTTACGAGCTTGAGGCGTGGCTAAGCCCCAAGAGGCCGAACCCCTACCTCTCGTACTCTCTGCCTGCGGGCGCGGGCGCCGGAATAAACGCAACGGTCTTTAAGGACAGAGAGGCGGCGCTTAAGGCCGGTGCGCAGGACCCCGGAGCGGGCGGCGGATCGTTATTCAGCCACATTCAGAGGACCGGCGTGCTGAGGATAGGCTACAACGCGGCCCCGATACCCTTCAGCTATTTCAACGACAAAGGCGAGCTCGTGGGATACGACGTGTCTTTCGCCTACGACCTGGCGAAGACGCTGAACGTCGATCCCGTTTTCATGCCCTACACATGGGAGGGGCTCACGGACGATCTCAAGGCGGGGCGGTTCGACATGGCGATCTCGGGGATATACATAACCGACGACAGGATAAAGGAGCTCCAGGTCTCACGCCCGTATTACGAGAGCCCCGTCGTTATGATAGCGCCTTCCGAAAAAGCGGGCCAGTACGTATCGAGGGATAAGATGTCGCAGATAAAAGACCTCAGGATCGGGGTGTTCAACGACACCGTGCTCGCGGGATTCGTAAGACAGACTTTCCCGCAGGCGAAGGTCGTATACGTGACCAGTCTCGAGGAAATGCTCTCGTTCAGGGGCTTCGACGCGATAATCTGGACCGAGGAGCAGGCTCTTATACTGGCGTCGCTCAGGCCGGGCATAAGCGTCGTTCTGACGAAAGACCTCCACTCTCCGCTTCTCTTCGCCTATATGATGCCGCCCGGTTCGGACGAGCTCCTGAGGTATATAAATTACTGGCTCGAGTTGAGGGATTCGGACGGCTTCACGGAGCGTATGAAGGAGTACTGGTTCCAGGGCAAGACCCAGGCGGGCCCGGAGCCGCGCTGGTGCGTGGTCAGGGACGTGCTCCACTGGGTGAAATAGGGTTAATCTTCCCGCGCCTGGCTCATTATGGCGGAGGAAGTGATTTGTTCCGATCACCTCGCTTACGGGTGTCCGGGGATGAAAAGGCAAAGAAAGGAGAAAGGCTATATTTTTTATCCTTCTTTTCCTTGATGAAAAGAAGCAAAAATCATCCGACTACATAATTTGCTAAAAATCTCATGTACTCGCTAAATCTTCCAATTCTACCCCAGCCCGTGGAAGATTTTTAACGCTCGTACAATCGATTTTCTTGACGCAAATTCTGTAATGTCGGGGAGAAAGAAAAAACGTAAATCCTCGCCTAACCCTCCTTTTTCTAAGGAGGGGATTAAAATCACTATTCCCGCTTGTAAATGGATTCAGGAAGATTTAAGGTACGAGAACAAATCTCGTCCGCTTGACCCAGCACCCGGGCATTATGAAAATGAGGAATGCACCTGCTCCTCTATTCGGGCATCGTCTCGCCCGAGCCGCCCGCTTCCTTCGGGAAGTCTTTGAACTTGGGCAGGCCGTCCTTCATGTGAAGCACGGTCTCCTGATAGTTCACGTGGACCGCCGGCTTGAACGTGAGGCCGGGGATTATGGCCGCGTACACGTCGGTGAGGCTGAACGTCGGATGCTCGGTCAATACGTGGCCCCCGCACGTCTTGCACCACTTGCGGAAGCTGTTAGGCGTTTTGTTGAATGTGCCGACGTTGGCTTCGCCCTTGGTGACCTTCACCGCATCGGGGTTCCAGAGCGTAAAGGCGTTGACGGGGCCCGCCGACCAGTGCCTGCACGAATCGCAGTGGCAGTAGCCCATGAGTACGGGCTCGCCGGTTGCGGCTATCTGAACCGCCCCGCAAAAACAACTTCCTGTGTAAGTTTTATTCTCGCTCATATTGTGCCTCCTGATTTGTTTTTGTTACCGGTGTTATTCGAAGTCCACTGGGGACTGTCGTTTCGTGTTTATGTGGAGCGTGAAGATGTCGGGGCGCGAATAATGGCCCGCGACGTCTAACGCCCGCTTCGCGCTTCCGACCCTCCTGCAGTCGGCTTCGCAGAAGAGTATACCTTCTTCTTTCCGCATCGGGCCCGCTACTATATCGCCGCCGGGCGCGACGACTACGGAATCACCCGGGTTTATCCATTCATCGGGGTCCGGGTACAGTGCGGACTTCTCCGGGAAATCGCCGGGTATGTCCTTACCCCTCAGCACCGTGCCGCATCCCGCCACCCAGCAGCGGCCTTCCCGCGCGATGTGCTGGAGCGTCCCGATCCACCCGTCTCCGTAATCGTACGTGGGCGCGATGTAGATCTCCACTCCCTGAGAATATAGCGCGTACCTCGCGAGCGGCATGTAATTCTCCCAGCAGATGAGCGCTCCGATTCTCCCCGCGGGCGTGTCGACGGCTTTCAGGCCGCAGGCGTCGCCGAATCCCCAGACCATGCGTTCTGCAACCGATGGCATGAGCTTCCGGTGACGGTTGAGGAGTGCGCCGTCCGGGCCTATCACGACCGTGGTGTTGTAAAGGGTTGCACGGCTAAGGCTCGTATCCCTTTCGTTTATGCCGCACACGACGGTTACTTTATGTTTTCGTGCGGCTTCGGAGATGGGAGCGAGGTCTTCGCCCTCGAGGCTTACGGAATTTTCCAGGAGGCGTGAGTAGAGCTCGTCTGACAGCTTCCAGTCTTTTCCGGGCTTGAGACGCCATATCCACGCCGGGTAGCCGGGTATGTACGCTTCCGGGAAGAGCACGAGTGAGGCGCCTTCGGAGGCGGCCTCGCCGATGAAACTGGCGGTGCTCCCGATAGTTTCCTTCTTGTTCAGGAACGCGGGTGGTTTTTGCACGATCGCCAGCTTGCTCATCTACGAAACTCCTCTGACAATAGAATAGAAAGATTCATGTGAAATAACAAGGGAGGGGGGAAATGGAGGTCACAATTTGTGGCCTCCGCTTATATTTAACCAAGATTATTCGGACACTACATTCATTTAGCACAAGGCTGTCTGTCACTGTCCGGGTAGAAGAACGGCGATGATCCCCCCACGATCTATAAAATGTCTTTCCTGCTCATAGACCCTTACTGCTCGACATCTTCAGACGGCTTTATGTCTTGTACGTTCCCCAAAGAGGATTTTACGCTGAGGTAATATCTTCCCCTGAACCTGACTTCTTCGGGAATGTCGTGTTGCTGCACTACCAGCTCGTATTCTCCGTCTGACGGCAAAGTCGCCGTGATTTCTACGGGCAGGGCATCTGTTTTGGTTTCTATCGTGGAACCCCCGTTTCTAAGGATCAGAGTCGCTTGTTCTCCGCTATGTCCTGCCGCGGGGTCTTTTTCAAGAGTAATTACTATCAGCTGCCCCTTTGCCGCCCTGGCGATACTCCAGGTATCACGGTCTCGTTTGGGCTTAGTGTTGTCATCCCCGAGGGTTGCCTGTGTGGTTGATGTGTCGGACTCTTCAGCGAGGCGGGCTTGTGTGGTTGATGTGTCGGAGTCACTATTCGGACTCACAGTAATTGAATTCTCCGTGAATGTAACATATACCGATTCATCCCCTTTTTCGAGCGTAAAAGCCGTACACGTATCACACGTACATATGGCCGGATCGCCCGACAAGCATGGTTCAATGGTATCACTGATAAGTTGGCACACCCAAGACCCGTAGGGGGAGAATATGTTGACATCAACACTATAAAAATATTGCTCAACGGCTCCCGCACTAATTGGACACCCACTTTTTAAAAACCCGCAGGATTGGCGACCCCATGACCCTGAACAATCAACATTGAGTTCCGTTCCGCTATTATTTGTGGCGTAGAAAGCTATATGTTCAAGAGAAGACGCTTTGTATGGGAAGACCGATATAAAACTCAAGGCTAAAGCTATATATAGATATCCGGATATTTTCATGAATTTCCCCTCCTCTAATTAATACTATAACGTCGATTTTTAACCGTAGGATAAAACTCCTTATTCTCTAATATTTATCAGGAGTTATTATTATTCGTATCCTGTCCAATATTGTAATAAATGACATTGAAATTGCAAGAGTTGAGTTACATAGAAAATACCTAAAAAAGTAATCCCGTCAGTCGGTTATTATCGGTGCCGGGATGAGGGTCTAAGGTCACGGATTGTGACCTTAAAAACCGGACTCCGAAAGTACTTGCCCGTCATTCTGAACTTGTTTCAGAATCTGATCTTAGTCATTTCGAGCAACGGAGAAACCTGTCATTTCATTGTGTATGATCGATTGGATAGGGCTGATCCTTCTTTAAATTTGCATCTTCGTCCACAGGTTGTGATTCGACATGAATTCTTTCTACTTTCTCAATCTTCTGGTTTTGATCATAATAGATAACGAATCTATCATGTTCTTCAGAACCAGCGGCAGCTTCAATCGGGGTTCCAACTACCTCCCAAAGACCCAGAGTCAACACATCCATTGCTCCATGTGCGACTGCTCTCCCGGCAGAGGGCTCATTGCCCTCTACTATAAGGTATGTGTCTATCCAGTTGCCATCCTTGTCTTGCACGGCTGCATCGGGAAGCCCGACCTTTGCCTGAACGAAAGACCTGTCTGCACCCTGATAGAAAACACTCGTATCTTTCTGCTTGTTTCCTGATAGAGCCATACCGACTGAGCATCCCGAACAAAATATGATCAGTACTAAACATACTGATACCATTGATAAATTCATAATTTCCCCCACCTCGTTTTTATAACATAGTACTTATATTATTAATATTTTGTCAAATAATAGAAATATGGGAATATTATATTCTGTCTTTGTTGCAAATTATGGTACTCACAGCGTTTCTACTGCGCGTATAAACTTAAAAATGAGATCCTGAATCGAGTTCAGAATGACGGAGTAGTTTTGTTTCTCTCCGTGAGCTAATTACCTACTCTAATTTTGGCACTTCATATCCTGTAACTTCTTCGAAAGTTTTTAAAGCATTCCTGACTGTTTCAATTGCTTTTGTAGCTTCCTTGGAATTGAATAACTCTAGTTCGGGGTTTATAGGAGAATTGTCGGGGAATCGACCAAGCGTATTCTAGATTTTCAGGTTTTGGTTTGTAATGGATGATTTGATGTCTAAGTTCTGTTAATTCGCTTAAGGCCTATTCAACTTCGCTGGGTAAAGATCTTACTTCATTCGGTATGCTTTGTTTGTTGAAAAGCTAACTTAGTTAAATATTTCCATCTGCTTGTTAGTTCCTGTATTCGAATTTTTTATATTCAGCGAATCAAAATATGTCCAGTAAGACTTTGGAACAAGTCGTTTGATACTGCTTCGACTGCTGTATAACTCATGACAATTGCGACTATCGAATATTTCATTTCTTTTCGCCTTTCCTCAGCATTGCTTCGGTCAATATTTCGACGAGCCATATCGCATGTTCTTTTGCAATTGTGAAAAGCTGGCGCTCTATATTCTCCCTTGGCTGATAAGTTTGGTGAGGGGAAAGTTATAGGAATTTGTAAAGTAGGAGGTTGCATAGTGTGATTTTCCTTTTTAAATTCCTCCCCCCCGTCACACATTCTGAAACACCCATCTCACGCGGCCGACGATGAGATTCCGGTCGAGCTCGTCGAGGGGGACCGGGTAGTCGTCGACCATCTGGTTGTCGCTCTTGATGATGATCTCGTTGGGCTTGATCTCGAGGCGCTTGACGACGTAGCCTTCATACGGCAGGTGGAGGCAGTAGATACCGTTGCTCACGATCTTCTTGTCGTTCGGGTCGAAGCCCACGTACGCGCCGTTGACGATGGTGGGATACATGCTGTCCCCCTCGACCTTGAACCCGTTCGTGTAGTTGCGCACTAACTTCGACGGCAGAGTGACCCTCTCTATCGGCTCGGCGTCGGGCGACGCGAGCGGATTCCCCGCGCCGGCAAGCTCCCATATCTTAATCTCGACCAGGCTGTCCCCGCCGAAGACGTTCGAGATGTCGGGGAGGAACATATCCCCCTGGCCGCGGCGGAGCCACCTCGGGCTTATGCCGTATATCTTCTCGATGACCTTCAGGAAATGGTCGGGCGGGCGCGTGCGGCCGGACTCCCCAGCTGAGGACGGTGTTGAGGGATTTGCCTATCCCCTTGCCGAATTCCTCCTGCGTCAAGTCGAGCGCCTCTCTTACGAGCTTGAGCCTCTGCCCTATTTCGTTATTGTGATCCACTTGTACCCCCTATTTCACAATTCTGTGAATTTTCCTATTGACAGATTCACAGTTCTGTGAATATAATATACATAGACAATATGACAATAGCAATATTAATACACAATACTGTGAATTGCAAGTGGAGGTCGCGAAATTGGGAGAACGGAAATGGATGATAAAAGGGCCGAATACGATGAGGGGAGATGAAAGTGGATGGATGCAAAGCGGCTCCTTCCCCTGAAGATTGAGGGGAGATGAGAATGGTGGAAGAACTGCTTACCGAATTTTCCAATAGGGGCGGTCCGGGAAGTCGACCCAGTTAATGAAAGGAAACAAAAGAGCAGACTTCTGAATAGATCCTGAACTCTAGTTCAGGACATGGTTCAGGATGACAACGGTGTGGGAAGTCGGATGAATACGCAAACAAAGCGAGATTCTGAAACGAGTTCAGAATGACAGAGATAATGATGACGGAATTAATAAGGAGTCAATGGAGTCTGATGGGACGGATAGAGCAACGGTTGCAATCAAGTTAGCAACCGGTCGGACTTGCTAACGGCGGAGAGGAGAGAATTCAACTAATGGGAAGAATTGAGCACATAACTACGCAGCAGATAATCGGGGAGTGGGGGAGCATAGAGAATTTCGCGGCTTCGCACGGGGTGAGCCCGGCATCGACGAAGATGGTGATTTACGTGGACGGGGCGAAGAGCAGGCCCGTAGAGGAGGTCTTGAGGAAGTACGGGTACCTGAACCTTCTCAGGTTCGAGAAGGAGCTCCGGAAAAGGGGGCAGACGTTTTCGGGGTACGTCGCGACTGACGGGCTCAACCCGGTGGAGCTGATAGAGACGCTCAGGATGAAGGAGTCGCACCCTGAGGTTGTGACGGGGCTAAAGAAGAACGGGTTCTGGGCGGTGCTGGAGAAGGTGGGAGAGGATGAGGGAGATAAAAATTAAATCCTCCTCCTGCAAATGAGCGGAGGGTTAAACCTCTGTA
>CAVWAZ010000008.1:0-3265 GCA_963752995.1 uncultured delta proteobacterium | reverse complement strand
GCCTCGTCGTCGACGACGAGAACGTTCAACCGGGGCGTCCCGCTTACATCTGCCTTCATGGAATGTCCTGCCATCGGAATTATTATACTATCCCCCGTGCGGAAGCGAAGCGCTGCGGTAGTTGATCCCCCTTCTGCCCGATCACATTTATCTTTGCAATCCGCAATGGACTCCGAACGCCTACTTTGAGTATTACAATCCTGCCTGATTCTAAGTATCACAAATCTTTAGATTGCTCGTCGAATGAAATCAGGCACGCCCCTTGCTAGAATGTAGATATACAAAGGGCAGATATACAAAGGGCAGATATACAAAGGGAGGTTATCATGAGTTTCACGAAACCGAACGGAAATGACTCCGGCGATCGGCGGCGGTTTTTACAAGTGCTCGGATCGGGAGCGGTTGTCATAGCCGCGGGCGGCTTGTCCGGCAACAGGGCGGAGGCAGTAGTACCACAACGAAACCCAACGTCAGAAATTATTAATTTCCCCAGACGAAGGGCGCATGCGCGAGCACGGAGTACTCGAGCGCGTGATTCTGATTTACGGAGAATACATCCGCAGGCTGAACGCCGGGGCGGACCTGCCCCACGCGGCACTGTTTGATGCGGCTAATATAATCAGGTCATTCATCGAGGATCATCACGAGAGGCTAGAGGAAGATTTCCTCTTCCCCAGGTTCCGCAAGGCCAATAAGCTCGTAGAGCTCGTCGACGTGCTCGAATTGCAGCACAAGGCGGGGCGCAGGCTGACCGATACCACATTAATGCTTGCCAAAGCGGGGCGCCTTAAGGACGCGCAGGACAGGCAAAAGCTGGCCGAAACGCTCGATCTTTTCATCCGCATGTACGGCCCCCACGAGGCGCGCGAGGACACAGTCCTCTACCCGGCTTTTCGGACGGTCGTGTCGCCTGATGAATACGACGCCCTCGGAGAGGATTTCGAGAGAAAGGAGCACGAGCTCTTCGGCGAAGACGGTTTCGAGGCAATGGTAAACCGTGTGGCCGCGATCGAGAAGACCCTCGGAATCTACGACCTATCGCAATTCACTCCGCATACATGAATAGGCGGGGCAGTCCGTAAGGATTTATTCGGGGCGAGTTTTGTACCGTTACTGTTTTAGGGATAGCTTTTTATGGAGCGATATATACGCTCACAGGGACTTACGCCTCTCCCTTCCCCTCCGCTTCGAGCTTCTCGGCGAGCTTTATCTCTCTCCACGAGAGGAAGAGGAATATCACGAGGAGTATTACGGTATTAAGGGGGGCGATCCAGAAGGGAATTTCCTCGCCGAAGCTCTCGAGTATCATGATACCGCCCAGCATGCCGATCGAATACATCGCCCCGTTCTTGAGATACGCGTATTTCGATATCCAGTTTATCCCGCGCACGGTCACTTCCCTCACGACGAACGCGCCTATGCCGTTCCCGATCAATATCAGGGGCACGGACATGGTGAAGGCGAACGCGCCTATCACACCGTCTATAGAGAATGAGGCGTCCAGCACCTCGAGATAGAAGACCTTGCTCCACCCGCTCATATTGGGGTTGAGGAGCTCCTTTTCCTTCTCCTCGGCGTTCTTCTTGAAACCGTCCGTGATGAAGAAGGCCGTGGTCCCGATCGAGGCTGCGAACGCGAGGAACGGGTCGAACTGGAGGGATATATATACGATTACAGTGAAGAATATCGAGGTGATGGCGTAAAACCAGACCGAATGCCTGTGAATGAAGTGCTCGACGAGGAACGTGTACTTCTTCTCTTCCAGAAAGAGCCACGCGAGGAATACGAGAAACAGATACATCCCGCCGCCCACGAGGAGATAGGCCTTCGACTCCGCGAGGGATTCCTCGATCTGCTTGCTGTCCCCCGAGAACGTGAACTGGAATAGCTCGATGAACGAGAGCTGGGGGTTCGCGATCCATACGATCAGGAACGGGAGCACTCCCCTGAGCAGGAACACGGCGATGAGCATGCCCCATATGAGGAAGAACCTCCTGAACCGATCCGTCATCGTGGCGAGCACGTGGGCGTTCACGACGGCGTTATCTATGCTCGATATTATCTCGAACAGGCTTAGCCCGATTATGACTACTATTATTTCAAACATAGCTTGAGGAGTTCCTTATATTCTTCACAATACGGCTTTAATTTCAAGGAATAATTACGGTTTGCAAACCTGCCGGCCTATTAAACCGGGGTATATATTACCAAATCCTGAGGGGTTGACAACAAAAGAAGCGAATTTGGACCTGCCAGCTTACATGGAAACAGCTGATTCTAATGGCGTAATTTGATACATCCGTTTGGCCCTTAAATATGTTTTTCTAGATTATTTCGCCTGTGAAATCACGTACAACATACCTAAAACAAAATTCCACTCAGGGAAAGAAAGAGGAAACACACTTGAAATTATAGAAGCCACTCCCAGCCAAATTTGTCTGTATGCGCCGCCTTTGCTCTCGCCAAACAACCATTTCCAAATATAGTAATCATAGAAAAGGCGATCCAGTATTGATTTTTGGACATTAGATTTTTCTCCTTTTAATACTCTGTTCCCCGACTTTATTAACATAACACCTAAAAATAAAGCGGAAAAACATAGGAATACTATTAGAGTTTGAAGGAGAATAATGTTCATATCTTATATTCCGCAGACACGATTTCAAAAATCAATTATTGGTCCGCTTACCACAAATGGCGATGGCGACACGAATGGACCAATCGCTATAGATACATATTTCCTTTATTAAGCACTGCTGCTAATCCTATATTAAAATACGAAACCACTCACAGCCTAAGAGAAGGTGGCCCTGCATTTCCTCCAGAAGGACAATCATCACATTGCACCTTATAGCAGAATGTTAATCCGCCTCCTAACGTTGCTCCATTTAAGCAAAAGTTGTTCTATCCGGTTGTGAAGAATCCCAACTGAAAGAATAAAAGGCTAATGTTCCAAAACAACCTCCACTATCTGGCAAAGGAATGTACGGAAAAGGAATATTGGGATCTAGAGGAAACATTTCTTGCAACCCTAATGGATCGACGAAGTTAGTAGGATTGTCACCGACATAGGCATACAAATTAATACCCCCCCTCAAACCCGATCGGGTCCTCACTCAAAAACCTCCCAATCGTCGGGTTGTAATACCTCGCCCGGTAATAATACAGCCCGCTCTCCGCATCGTATTCACGGCCGGTGTACGTGTGCGGGTTTATCACTGCTCCCACCCTACGGCTGTATCGCCACCTTTATAACGCCGTCGCC
>CAVWAZ010000007.1:0-7183 GCA_963752995.1 uncultured delta proteobacterium | reverse complement strand
GTGGTCCCCGCAACCGAAGCCGATGCCGGGAATGAAGAGGTCTCCCCGGCCGAAGACCTCATGCGCGAGCACGGCGTACTAAAACGCGTGCTCCTGATTTACGGAGAGTGCATCGGGAGGCCAGCGTCGGGGGGGCGGACCTGCCGCCCGCGGTGCTCGTCGATTCAGCCATATAATCAGGTCTTTATCGAGGACTATCACGAGAAGCTCGAAGAAAATTTCCTCTTCCCCCGCTTCCGCAAGGCCAATAAGCTGTAGAGCTCGTCGAAGTGCTCGAATTGCAGCACAAGGCGGGGCGGAGACTGACCGATAAAACATTACGCTTGCCAAAGCGGGGCGCCTTAAAGACGCGCAAGACAGACAAAAGCTGACCGAATCATCGAGCCGGTTCAGACGAATGTACAGCCCCCACGAGGCGAGGGAGGACGCGCCTGTGCCCGGCTCTCCGGACGATCGGTCGCCCAATGAATACGATGTCGCTGGAGAGGAAATCCAGAGTAAGGAGCACCAGCTCTTCGGCGAAGACGGTTTTGAGGTGATGGCGACCGCTAGCCGCGAATCGAGAAACACCCTCGGAATCTACGACCTTTCGCAATTCACTCCGCATACATGAATAGGCGGGGCAGTCCGTAAGGATTTATTCGGGACGAGTTTTGCACCGTTACCGTTTGGGATAGCTTTTTATGGAGCGATATATACGCTCACAGGGATTTACGCCTCTCCCTTCCCTTCCGCCGCGAGCTTCTCGGCGAGCTTTATCTCCCTCCACGAGAGGAACAGGAATATCACGAGGAGTATTACGGTATTGAGGGGGGCGATCCAGAAGGGGATTTCCTCGCCGAAGCTCTCGAGTATCATGATAGCGCCCAGCATGCCGATCGAGTACATCGCACCGTTTTTGAGATACGCGTATTTCGATATCCAGTTTATCCCGCGCACGGTCACCTCCCTGACGACGAACGCGCCTATGCCGTTCCCGATCAATATCAGGGGCACGGACATAGTGAAGGCAAACGCCCCTATCACGCCGTCTATGGAGAACGAGGCGTCCAGCACTTCGAGATAGAAGACCTTGCTCCACCCGCTCATGTTGGGGTCGAGGAGCTGCTTCTCCTTCTCCTCGGCGTTCTTCTTGAAACCGTCGGTTATGAAGAAGGCCGTGGTCCCGATCGAGGCTGCGAACGCCAGGAACGGGTCGAACTGGAGGGATATATATACGATTACCGTGAAGAATATCGAGGTGATGGCGTAAAACCAGACCGAGTGCCTGTGAATGAAGTGCTCGACGAGGAACGTGTACTTCTTCTCTTCGAGAAAGAGCCATGCGAGGAATACGAGAAACAGATACATCCCGCCGCCCACGAGGAGATAGGCCTTCGACTCGGCGAGCGACTCCTCGATCTGCTTGCTGTCCCCCGAGAACGTGAACTGGAAAAGCTCGATGAACGAGAGCTGAGGGTTCGCGATCCATACGATCAGGAACGGGAGCACGCCCCGGAGAAGGAACACGGCGATGAGCATGCCCCATATGAGGAAGAACCGCCTGAACCGGTCCGTCATCGTGGCGAGCACGTGGGCGTTCACGACGGCATTGTCTATGCTCGATATTATCTCGAACAGGCTAAGCCCGATTATGACGACTATTATTTCAAACATAGCTTGAAGAGTTCATTATATTCTTCACTATTCGGCTTTAATTTCAAGGAAAATTGAGGTGTGATCAAAATATGATTGGTTAATCAAGGTTTATATATTAACAAATCCTGGGGGGTTGACAACAAAAGAAGCGAATTTGGGCCCGAGCCGGCGCGGCAAAAGCGTCTGGAGTACCTTGGCTCAGAATGGGTTTGGAGCAAAACGGAAATCCGCCAGCTTTCTTAAAATTTCAAGAAAGGGGTTGTTTTAATGATGTCACAACTAAAATCAACAACCAATTGATGTTCACGATTCACTACAGATCTATTCCGACAGATAACGTTTATCGAAGGAATCCTCACAAGCCAAAAATTTTTCTCGCAATAGTAGAATCAAGTAAAATATTTTCGCCAAGAAGCCTTGCGAATTCTTTAAACCCTTCGGGATCCTCTTCGTACTTTTTGCTTGGTAAATCTGTATATGTGAGCAAGTCCTTCTTCCCGCTAGTACTGACCCTATAAATGTATATACGATTTTTTTCTTCATCCACTTCTATCAAATGCGAATATCTAATCTCAGATGTATTCATCAATTATTCCATGTGTCTAATGGCGGTAGTGGTTGATTTCGTAGACATGCCGCGTATCTTGTTGCTGCGGATGCATGGCATCTAGCACCCGCACTAGGACCTCTTATTTTAGTAATAGCATTACAAGTTTGTGTATCTTGCTCTGTATCTTTCTTCACAATGGTCGTCTCCATCATCATCACAATCAGAATCGCCATTGTCATTACATTTATTTATAGTAGCTACTCCAACACCAATTGCAACAGCTATTCCCGCAACTGCTGCTCTACATAGATTGACGACAAATGTTGTACAGGCTGGATTAACAAGACAAACTACTGCAGGATTTGTACCAAAGTAATCGACATATCTAATAGGATTGCTCGTTGCATACGCATAAAGATTAACTCCGCCTTCATCAAACCCGATCGGGTCCTCATTCAAAAACCTCCCGATCGTCGGATCGTAATACCTCGCTCGTAATAATACAGCCCGCTCTCTGCATCGAATTCACGGCCGGTATAAGTAAACGGATTTATAATCGTTCCAGTCTGCAATACTATATTGCCGAACGAGTCATAGACATATGATTGAAATAGTTCCCCGGAGCTTCCGGTGAATTCCGTTGTGCTCCCCAATCCATCCGTCATATAGTATTGACGGAACCCCCTACCCATTAACAGCGGATTATCCATACCCGGCCCGTGGACATATCTCGTTAGAAACACGTTACTCCCATTATATTCCTCAAGAATATTCTGGCCGTCGTAGATATATCTCGTTGCACTTCCATTTACAGTTTTCTCTATCCTCCTGCCTAACGCGTCATACCGGTAGGAGGCAGCCGTCCCCGGTTTCGTTACCTGAACGAGCCTATTCTCCGCGTCGTAGGTATATTGGGTAACTTCCAATGTCGATTTATTCACCTTCTCAATCATATTGCCGTTGTTGTCATAAGTATAAGTATAGTCCGCATCATCAACCAGCGCATTGGCGTCGTCGAAAACTGAATCTCCGATCTGTCCCGTCTTACGCAACCTGTTCCCGACTGAGTCGTATACGAAAGATTCTGGTGATGAATTAACGGGATTTGTCGCCTCAACCAGACGGTATAAGATTGTCGTAGACGTAATCCAGCGGACTATTAACCGTGATGCCGTTTCTTACCGTATTCATAACCGTGCGGTTACCGACATTATCATAGGCGTATGAAAAGCTCGAAAACACGTTCCCGTTTAACGTGTTTGCCAAGCTCGTAAGCCGGCTCTTTGCATCGTATGTATAATCGGCAATCGCTGCATTTCCATAGACCAAACGCGTTCTCCTGCCAATCGCATCATATGTAAAATTAAATGTTTTGGTGCCGGGTTCCGTCATCGAGACGAGTCTGTTCAGAGCGTCATAGACGAATGTAAATGGAGCACCTCCGGAAACAACCTCCATCGTGCGATTGCCATTTAAGTCATAAGTATTGACAATGTTTCTATTAGGCTGATTCGATGAACCGGATGTTGAAACAGTTAACATCCTGTCGGCTCCGTCATAGGTCATCGTAAGTTTGCTGTCCGGGTCGTTAGCAGTCAGCATGTTACCATTGTTGTCGTAGGTATAGGTCGTGACTAAGCTTCCAGGTAGAGTCTTTTTAGTGAGCTCATTCGCCCAATTATACTCATATGTAAGTGTCTGACCGTTCCTGTTCGTCGTAGATACAGTGTTCCCGTTCCCGTCGTACGAGAATGATTCCGACTGCCCCAGCGGGTCCGTTCTCCCGTTGAGCCGGTCGCGCTGATCATACGAAAAAGTAGTCATATTCGATTTCGCGTCGGTCACAGCCGCAAGATTACCCGCGTCGTCATAATCGTAGGTCGTCACAGCCAGGTCGGGATCGACTACCTGTGTAAGCCTGTTCATCGAGTCGTACGAGTATGTTGTGGTTTTCCCTTCAGCATCCGTCATGGACGTGATATTCCCCGCAGCATCGAGTGTAAAAATGGTATCCTGAAGAAGTTGATCCGTAGTACCTTCCAGATTCAACGTTGCCGGATCGTAGTCGAATGAAACCGTGTTGCTTAACGCGTCCGTTATCGACGTCTGAAGTCCCAGGGCATTGTAAGCCATGGATGTCTGATGTCCCAGTGCGTCCACTATCGAAGTGAGATCGCCGCTGGAATTATAGTTAAATGTAGTCGTGTTGTTCTTCGGGTCCTTGATTGTTTTAATCTGATTAAAACCGTCACCCGTATATGTAAAAGTTGTTGTTGCGCCGATAGCCTGATTGATGCTCCAGAAGATTACGTCTCGAATCATAAGTATTATCGGTTATATTCCCTTTAGGGTCGGTTATTTTGGTAACGCTGTTTCCCCGACTCTGGTAAAAATTGTCCTTCTGCCCAATGGATCGGTTGTATCGACGATAAAACCGAAATTGTTGAATATCGTGGAGTCGTTTTTCCATTCCCGTCGGTAGATGCTGCCTTGACAGCCGACGGTAATACCGCTGGCGCCGGATTATTCTGAGTGCCTAGTCCCGTCGAAGGGTCAACCAGACCGACCATCCACTGAGGCGACATCGACACAGTAGACCCGTCTGGCCGAGTAGCGCCTATATTCTTTCCCGCGAAGTTATATTGGTAAGTAGTTACGAACCCCCTCTTCGAAGTTTGCGAGGTCAAACGGTGGTTCGAATCGTAAGTGAAAAGTCTGAAAGCCCCGTCAGGGTCGGTGATTTTCGTGAGATTTCCTGATCCGTCTGTCTCGAAATTAGTAATCCTTCCAGCAGGATCGGTGACACTCGCAATCTTGTCTCCCGAGTAAGTTAAGGTTGTTACCAATCCAACGGGGTCCGTGATGCTTATAAGCTTCCCCTGCCCGTCGTATTCATAATTCGTTGTGTTCCCATTCTTCTCCACAACGGAAGTTTGAAGTCCCTGCGCATTGAAGTTGATTTCATCTCCGTTCTTGAGCTTTCGCGTATATGTGCCGTCGGGGTTATTGAATAATAAAGAATGCTCCGTAACCGGGATGAGATAATCACCCCGAGGATCCCTGTTATACGGATCATAAGTTATCCACGCCGGGTCATTTATTGTGACAATTGTATTTGCTCCCAATATGCCGGTATTCCCTCCACCCGTCGCGTCAGCTATAGTTTGACCCTGACCCTCGTCCATTGTAGAATAGTATACGAGACCCGATTCGTTCCCCGACAACTGAGTCAACATCCCGCTCTGTATTTCCTGCTGTGTGCGCGCTACGTTCCATACTCTGACTTCATCAATGGCTCCTTTATAATATTGAGGGCTAACGGATCGATAATACAACAGTGAGTTATTCTTCCCATGTTAAAAACATTGCCACCAACCGTCACGCTGCCTTGCGGGTATGAGGTGTCTCTAATCAGCTCCCCATTTAAATAAACCTTTTCGTTTCCACTAGCATAAACGACGGCTATGTGATACCAGAATCCAGGTTCCAACTTGGGGCTGGTAATTATGTCTCTTGCCAGATAATTATTTGGACCGGTATCGGAATTTCCATGTCGTCTTGTAATCACGATGTTGGAATTACGGTTGTAAACATTCGCTCCAATACCGTGACCCCTCTCAAGGACAACTCCTAAACCCGAACTTACCGCAATATTACCGAAAACATTGCTATGTTCAGCCGGGGAATCAAATCTTTGTGCAGGTCTTATCCATGCCTCGATTGTGAGTGGCAGCGTTTTCAACAGATTCCCTGAGTTTCCAGGAAAAGTATTATAATCATCCAATCCGTCGAAATTCAGTGCAATCCCTTGAGAGCCCGGTGCAATTGGTGGATTGAGAGTAGTTGCCCTTAGTTTAAAATATTTCCAGTCACCGTTGCCTTCGATTATCACAACATCTCCGTCGGCCTCCGGAAATAATCTTGAGACTCCTTCTATATTCCATCCGGAACCGTATTCACTGTTTTGAAGATTGTTTATTATAAGATCCCCGGTCTTGATTATCGACTTCGGTTGAATAGTTATATCAGGAGAAGGATACGTTTTTATTGTGGCGTCAAAGGGATATATACCTGTAGTCAGATTGTCGGCATCAAATTGGAGGGCTTGTACAATTTTTCTTTCACCGATTAAACCGTCAACATCCGTAAATATCGTTCCTTTGTCGATCCCGTTCACTTTCAGATTTAACGAAATTGGAAACCGGTGGAGCAAGCTCAGATGCATTAGAAAAATCTGTAATCTCCTTGACGATCGGACTTGGATTAGCAGAAGTGCTGTTATATACAAACTTCAGGAACCTATCCTCATTAAGTGATTTATAACTTACAAGTTGGTGTTCTTCGCTCAGGTTACCGGAAGCTAAAGACGTACAGGAACCAATTGGCAAAAGGCAGCAATCGGGACAAGGTGGCGGGTCCTGGACAGGCGTTCCGCCGACGGCATTTGGTGGGCGGAAACCGGAGCAACTCCCTGACCTGCATTATCCCACCCGACAATGTCTCTACATATGCACCATCATCGCTTACAATACCAATCCCAACTTCTTCGAAGTTCCCCGTCGCCAGACTTGGTTGAAGTATGCTAACTACGCTTCCTGATGAAATACCCCCTACATTCGGATACGTGATTTCTGCCGGCTCAGAGAAGTTTATACCAGGAGGCTGAATTGTTACCATGAGAAATTTACCGGGATCATCAGGCGGTATGTATGGTGGAAAATCCCCCGGGACGAGCCCTAATCCTATAATTCCGTCGTAAAGCTCACCATCGTCAGTATATGCCGTGCCCGGCTTAATAGTGAACGTCACTCCCATACTTGGACTCTCGACGACCGTCGTTTCAAGTGGATTAATCGTCGTAATACTGTCAGGATCCAATCTAGTTAGATAGAACGGCCTTTCAAAATTATTGACGGGCAATTTTTTTAATGCGAAAAACATCCTGAATCCAGCGTAGATTGACCCGTCAGGCGGAGGAACCGCTACCATCGAGTC
>CAVWAZ010000006.1:0-58287 GCA_963752995.1 uncultured delta proteobacterium | reverse complement strand
TTAATCAAACCGCTGAATTTCGCGGTTACACCTTAATTAATACTTTACAAAGCCTGTAAAATTGTTAATAATGTTGTGTCCCTTGCACGCACATGCAACAATTCGCCCGTGACGCATCCATTGCGGGGACAATGAAGCGCAAATCCTAACGACTATATAGAGAGAGGGTATGCATGCTCATCAATTGGGACAATCTCGGTATATCCGGGGAAAGCAACTTCCTCCAGCTTTTCTTCGACCCGAATTCGGAAACGCTGCTCGCCCATTTCTACAGGGGCATCGGGAACGGTTACGGGTTGAGGAGCCTGTGGGCGCGGCGGGTTTCGGAAGACACCTACACGAGGATCATTCCTCACGACGAGTTCCTGAGCTTTGAGGACCCGGTGCTCTGCCCGTCGTCTCCCCACGTTTTCGCGAACGTGATGCGCGTCGATAAGAAGAACGGCGGCTTCGACGGGTACGAATGGCACTCGATACAGCGCATCGATCTCAGGACCGGACAGGCGGAAATGATTGCGGTGAGCGGCGGAGCGGGTATTAACGGGGGAAGCGAGAAGACATGGATAAGCTCGCTCCACGGCTCAAGCGCCGACGGGAGCGAGCTGTACTGCTCGGCGGCTTTCCAGAAGAGGGGAGGGGGAGCCGTCTCCCCGACCGAATATTATCTCTCCAGGTTCATTATCGGCGAGGGCAGGCTCGAGCGTATAACGAGACTCTCCGCGACGTTTTTGTAGGAAAAATATTTCTACATGGCCCGGTGCCGCAGGCGCTTCCGCTTACCGGATCGCGGCTCCGTTTGCGGGGATCGTTCAATTCCCGGACGGCGGGTATCTGCCCACTCCGTCTGGCCGCGCATGAAAATTACCGGCGAAAACTGCATCGACTTAGGTTACACTATATCGTCATATCACCGAACGGAGGTAGTTTTTAATGAAACTGTGCAGTACTTACGTTAGTCATCGCATTACTCACGGCAGGCGTGTCGTTCCCCTCACTCGCCCAGAATAATCAGCAGCAGAACAGAACGAGAACGCGGAACTATTCCTTAAAGTCGAGCTCATACATGATGGGCAGGTACTCGAGAATGATGAACGACATGATCTCGGGTGCGCTTAGAATGGATTTAACCGCGGAGCAGAAAACCAAGGTATCCGGTCTCCGCGATGATTACCTGTATCCCATGACCAAGGACGAGAACGCGCTCATGAAGGCCAATATGAATATCCTGAAGATGGTCGGAGACCCCGCGTTCGATCCGGCGAAGGTGAAAGAGGAGATCGCGAAAACAAGCGAGATCGATAAGAAGATTGCCGACGCTTACGTCGACGGCCTCGTGTCTCTCAGGGACACGATGGGCAAGGAAAAGTATGAAGAATTATCCAAGTCCGTCTCCAGATACAGGGACAACCTCGTACAGATGAGGAAGAGCAAACAAACACGTCAGCAGACACACGGCGTTATGAAGGGCGAGCCTGTAAAGACGAGCGCGCCCGCTTCGCCGAGCCCGGATAGTAAAAATTAAACTCCAATACGCCGATCGGCCGTGTGTAACGCCCGGACGGGAATGTTCGGGTCGGTTCCGCGGTTATCAGGCCGGCTCCAAACGAGGATTACTCAGATGATCACATTACGCAAGCACATAACCGCGCTCCTGGCGGAAACTATAATCGGGCGCCTCTTCAAATTCGGGCGGGTCGCGCCCCGGGCGCTTATCGCGGCTTTATTAATAGCTCTCGCGATAGCCGCGTGCGCCGCGAGGGAAGCGGATGAGTCCATGGTGAATACCGACGCCGTAACCCCGGGTGCGTCAGCCGCGGTAAACGAGAAAGAGGAAGCCCCGGACGCATCCTCCGGCCCGGCCCTTCGGGGCGCGGACGGCGAGGAGCTCATGCCGCCGGGCTCGCACGTGGCCGCCGCGTCGCGCGACGAAGATACGTGGTTCCTCGTGACGGACGTGAACGCGGAGAGGGAGTACGCCGTGTACGTCGACACCTCCACGATTCAGACGATAGACAGCGAGGTATATTCGTGGAGCAGGCTCGTTTTCAACGCGGACCAGAAGGACTCGGACGGGCTCGTTTACAGGGAGGTCATAATCTCCTCGGCTATCGACTGCGGGAAAAGGACCTTTTCGTATAAATCCTCGAAGTTCTACGATTCTCTCGGGAGGATGGTTTTCATGGAGAACATCGCGACGAATATGAGCAAGATCCCCGAGAACTCGGTGAGCGGTCACATAGCGGATTTCGTCTGCGGATACGATACGTCGGGGGCGAAGAAAGCCGCCCCCGCTCCCGTGAAGCCTCAGCAGAAATCAAAATAGGCCCGAGTGGGCCTCTGATTCCCTCTCGTCGTAGATGTGGAGGACGTCCCACCCGCGCGAGTGAAGGGCTTGCGAGACGAAGCCCCTGTGGCATCTCCTCCAGTCGAGCTCGGCGCACATGAACGCCGTCTTTTTCTCCGCCGCGGCCGAGATGAGAGCATCGAGCCCCGCCTCGAATTCGGGCGTATTCATGTGCTCCTCGTATCCGCCCCCGCGCATCCCGCCGAGCTCCTTTATCCATACGTACTCGATCCCGCTTGCCGGAAGCTCCCTTTCGAGCGACTCCCTGTCGAAATGCGTGTTACGCTTCGAGCGTGGGTGGCTCCTTATGTCGGCGAGTATCTCTATGCCGTAGCCCTTGAGTATGCCGATGAATTCAACGAGCGTCCTGTTCGAATGCCCGATCGAGAAGATTCGCCGTCCGGTTGTTTTCTGCACAGTACATTAGTATGTTCGGCCATCCGGATGTACGCAACCCGCCCCGCTAATCACAACCTATTGTCATCCTGAACTCGTTTCAGGATCTCATCTTTTTCTTAGCACTTTGTAAATTGACGATTGAAATTCATCGGCAGTTGACAATCTGGCACTTTTTTTCACAAATTGTGTATATTAATCCCCTTAATCAGCCGGATAAAAGAGAAGGAGTATCGAATTAATGTCTAAGGGTAAACCGATTCTGGTCACCGGGGACAGGCCCACCGGGAGGCTCCACCTGGGGCACCTCGTAGGCTCGCTGCTGAACCGCATAAAATTCCAGGACGACTACGACTGCCACTTCCTCGTAGCCGACCTCCACATGCTCACTACCCATTACGACAGGGTAGGCGAGGTCGAGCGCAACACGCTGGAGATGGTCATGGACTGGCTCTCCGTCGGCATGGACCCGGACAAGTCCACGTTCTACGTCCAGTCCCAGATACCCTACATCATGGAGCTCTACGCGATACTCGCCATGTTCTGCGGCGTGCCGCGCGCCGAGAGGATACCCACGCTCAAGGAAAAGGTGCAGGACCTGGGGGTCGGCGAAAATTACTCGGTCGGACTCCTGGGCTATCCTGTCCTCATGGCGGCCGACATCCTGATGTTCAAGGCGGAGAAGGTACCCGTCGGCGAGGACCAGCTGAGCCACGTCGAGCTCACGCGCGAGCTCGCGAGGCGCTTCAACTTCCTCTACGGCGAGTTCTTCAAGGAGCCCGAGCCCGTCATCAGCGAGACCTCCCGTCTCGTCGGCACCGACGGCAACAGGAAGATGTCGAAGAGCCTCGACAACTGCATATACCTCTCCGACGATCCGAAAGAGGTCGAAGCCCGCGTGAGGATCATGTACACCGACCCCAAGCGCATACGCGCCGACATACCCGGCACCGTCGAAGGCAACCCGGTGTTCGTATACCACGACGCGTTCAATACGAATAAGGAAGAGGTCGAGGACCTGAAGCAGAGGTACAGGACTGGCAGCGTCGGCGACGTCGAGGTGAAGAAGAAGCTCGCCCGCGCGATTAACGAGCTCCTCGAGCCGATAAGGGAAAAAAGGCGCGAGTTCGAGAACAGGCCCGATTACGTGAGGGACGTGCTCAGGGACGGCACGCGGAGGGCCAACCAGGACGCCCATACTAACATGGACGAGATTATCACCAAGATGGGCCTCTATAAGCCGTGATTGCCGAAGCCCCGGCCTCTAGCTAGACTCCGATTGAGAATCCGTATCATCCCCGTCGGAATCGGAAGCTGCATTATCTGCCCCTTCTTTTCCGTTTCCCGTGTTCTTGTAATACCAGTCGAGCCAGAATAGCGCCCCGAACGCGGCGAGTATGCCGAGTGCGACGAGAAGGGTCGTCATCACCTGTTCATCGCTACGGGCTTTCCGCCGAGGACGTCCTTCATGTGGTCCATGATGAGGGACTCGATATAGCCGTTCGACATTACCTCGTATCCGATTGTCCCGGCCAGGGTATAGGGTCTGATTGAATAATCGATTTTGACATGCGGTGACGCCGTCAGAGACTTTCGTCACTTCGATCTTGAGGTTCTCCTGCGTGAAGAGGGTGTCGGCCGTGCCGGGGGTATATTTGCCGACCTTCTCGAGATAGTAATTTATATTCGATCTGCTCGTATCCGACTTCGACGGCCATGTATAAGACCTGAACAGTTTGCCGTCCTTATTATAAACGTACGCTTCCTGGAGCCGGATCGAGCCACCGTCCTGCTCGACGAACGCGATCGGCCATTTCAGGAATTGCACGCTCTCGACGGCCGCGCTGAATACCTGGTCGTAGGGGGCGTTGAACTTTGCCTCGTGTTCCTCACCTCCGGCCGTTACTACTGCCCCTTCTTTTTTATCGTTCTCCGTCTGTGCAGAGTCGGCCTTCTTCATCCTGTAGGATTTGGGGACGTAGACGCTCTTGTTGGAGCACCCGGCCGATATTATAAGGAACGGTATTATAAGTACTAACTTTCTCATCATTCTCCCCTGTACTGTTAAAATGTAACATATTATTCCATAATTTCTCGCAAAATTTTACACACACACACGTTGTGTGTCTCTACGATACTCACCACTCCCTCCGCCTAACCAACAACCGCGGCAATTTCGTCTTTTTCTCTCATTTCCCTCCTTAGAAAAAGACCAATGCGAATGTGTAACGGATTCGAACAAGCGAGAATTCGGCCGCGTCTGGTTGAATACACGAATGCATGTGTTCCTGGGATGCTCCTTTGAAGCCAAAACAATTCGGACGCCCCTTCCGTAAATGCAATTACGACATGAGTCTTGCTTCACCGTAATCCACATTGCTAATTAGGGTGGAATTGAAAGATTTTAGCCTTAATATGATATTTTTAGCAAATTATGTACAGTCGGATGATTTTTGCTTCTTTTCATCAAGGAAAAGAAGATAAAAAATATCTTGACTTTTCTTAGTCTCTTCGAGTGTCACGGCAGTCTGAAAACAAAAGACAGATCACCGCGCGCAGGTGCTTGATTGCCTTTTGCGGAGGGGCCCCGCCAGAGCCGGGCCCCGTTTTATATAGTCAGTACAAATACTATTCTCCCAGCTCCTGCTGAAAGTCCTTCAACAGTCCCGTGTCTCCGTCAACACCTTCGTTCCTCAACTCTTCAGTCATCTCTTCCTGTATGCGGGATATGCCTTCCATGAGACCCTCGGACATGCCCTCCGTGGAAATTTGCTCTCCCTTGGCCGTTGCTGTGTTCAGAACAACGATATCGGAACACTCGCCCGTTATATTGAATCCGAGCGGTTCACCCGCTACAACGAGATTGTCCAGGAACAGTACCGTCCTGTTGAAAACCAAATCGCAAATGCCCGTAGCACCGAATACCAGCTCATCGCTGAAACTTCCATCCATGTCGGTGTCGAAGGCCCCCTCGGTCACAACACAGTGGGTTTGGGTAGTCGGGAAAGCGCCCAATGCTAGGAGCGCGCCGTTGAATGGAATATCCGATAGCACCATAACCACGTTGAATCCGTCGGATGAGAGCCCGACCAGGATCGCGTTGAACGAGTCGACGAAGAACACGCCCAGATTGCTGAAATTCGTAGTAAGGGGCGGGCTCTGGCAAATCGGGGCCCCGTTCTCGCAGTTGAGTATATTATTGATGCCCGCGTTGCCCTGGCAGTCGTCCGTGCCGCCGGCGCCGTTCACATTATCGTTACCGTTGTTGCCTCTTAACGTATCGTTCCCGACACCGCCCACGACGAGATCGTTTCCGGGCTGGCCGAAAATCGTATCGTTCCCCGGTCCTCCGAACCCCTGGTCATTGCCGGCTCCCAATCTGATGGTATCGTTCCCGAGGCCTCCGCACACTACGTCGTTGCCACCCACGCTGCGTATGTCGTCGTTCCCCGCAAGGCCGTGTATGACGTCCCGGCCGGGCGTGCCGATGATAAAATCGTTGAAAGGTGAGCCGACGATCGTAACCTGGAAGCCGTTACAGAAAGGCTGGGCAAATACGTTTTGTGTGAAAAATACACTTGCCGCCGCAAGTAACACGGCGTACGAAACAGCGGATAATAAATGTCTCATGGTAATATCCCCCCGCAAGGTTTTATAAGATTTGTAAAACCCACCGCCTCCATCCCCATGATAGCAAATGGCGGTGAAAGTGTAAATACATCATTTAAATGGGTAAGTAAGAACGCGGGCTTTAATTCACACAAACAGAGAATTATAATATCGGCAGCCGCTTTGAGCCGGAAACGCCTGTCAGACGTCCCGCCCTTTGCCCGAAGTCCAACTAGTGAAAAAACTAACTCTTGAGATGGACCTATATACGGGGGCTTGACGCCTAAACCTCCCGTTAACATTAGAATGTTATTTGTGATATATAATATTATGAATATAATGGGTTTAATAAAACAAATTTCCTGACCTCACTTAGGTCGGGAGAAGGGGGGTAGTAAGATGAAACGTTTTGGACTTTGTATGTTATTTCTCGTGGTTCTTATATTAGGTTTTTCTCTGTACTTTGTGGATTTAGCTTTCTCTCAAATAGTGAGCCAACTAGTTAGCGAAGAAGAACTACGTCCCGCTATAGAGGTTCAAAGAAGCAATGAAAATAAGCTTTTAGGTATCCCGGGCGTGGTTGCGGTAGGAGTAGGTTTAGCTGAGGATGGGAGTGGGCCGGCTATACACGTCTACTTGAATGTAGACGCCCCCAGAGCTTCGGCTTCTGCCATTTCGAGTCAGATAAACGGTGTACCTGTGAGGGTATTCGAAACAGATGAGATTAAGGCATTTGACGGTCCGCCGGGAAATAATCATAAGCAGGTATTTACCCCCCCCGTTCCTATGGGTGTATCCACCGGCAGTGCCAGCATATCCGGGGGGTTTGCCAAGACCGGGACTCTGGGATATAGAGTCTTTCGGTCAGGGCAGCCAAATAATGTGGGTTACATCACAAACAACCACGTTGCCGGAAGCTCGGGTCCAAATCTCTGCCCGGCAAAGATTAACCCCGCAAATTTGCCTCCATTTCGCCTGGCTCAGTGTCAGCCCTCCCTCCCCGATGGCGGCGGCTGCGTGTCCTCCATAGGAAACCTGGTCCAGGCGGTCCCTATTATAATGGGGGGAGCTTATCAAAATACAGTGGATGCGGTTTTTGTGTCGAGCAATCGCAGCCTGGTAAATAAAACTATACTAGACATTGGCGATCCAAGTCCAACGGTACAGGCTCCGGCAGTTAACCTATCGGTTCGGAAAAGTGGCAGGGCTACAGGATTTACGCAGGGTACAATACAAACGATTAACGTCACAACAAATGTATCTTACGGTGCATGCGGGATAGCCAGGTTTGTAGGTCAGATGGCTATTGTTCCGGGCACCTTCTCAGCCGCAGGGGACTCCGGGTCTCCTATACTTGGCGACACAGATTCTTCAGGCCGCAGGAGACCGGTTGGGCTCCTTTTTGCCGGGTCATCATCTGTTACATTCGCAAACCGTATTAGCGATGTTTTGGGTGCTCTGCATTCTCAGATAGATACTATTAATCCATAGATACTGCTTAGATACAGCTTAGATACAGCTCCTTAGTCTTGCGTAATGCTTGCTAAGGGCACTATAAGATAAAATTGTTAGGGATAACTCCTTAATAGGGAATGCCTGTTAGAGGTCTCTTCCCTTGCCCGAGTCGGAGATATCCATGAGCGCGCCGGGGTAGGGCTCGAAAAAGGTCTGGCGCGCGAGGTATTCCTCCCCGTACTTTATCACCCACGGCTCGAGCACCGAAAGCACGGCCGAGAGCGGTATCCTCTCCTCCCTGTATGCCCCGAGTAGGTCGAGGAAATACGCCTTTTCCCTCCCCGTGAGCTTGTCCGGGAAGTAGCCGAGTGCGTGCATTAGGACGTTTATCGAGGACGGCCTTTTCTGAGGCGAGGCCAGCGCGTGACGGAGCCGCTCCCCGTATTCGGATATCATCTCCCGAGGGGGTTTCCCCCCGGTGTTCGCAGTTATCCTGCCTAACGCCCTCAACTCCTTCTGGCTGTACGACATGAGCAGGAGCTTGTTCTCGGTATGGAAATTCACGAGGGCGTTCGCCGTGCCCGCCTTTGTCACTCCCCTGAAGCGTGCGAGCGTATAGAGCTTCGTCAGGAAATGCTCCCTTATCCTGAAATTCCTTAGACGCCCCTCGTCCTCGACGGCCAACCCGGGGAACCTCTCGACGACCGCTCCGGCGAAGAACCCCGCCCCCTTTCCGGCCGCTATCTCGTTCTCCGCGTCGGGGAACTCCTTCGCGTCCCCGAGCCCGCACGAGGGCGAGCGGCTCTTCAGTATGAACCCGTCAGCTTCGGAGAGCGAATCCAGAAACCTCGCCGAGAACTCGCTCATGAGCCCGGTGAGGTCCCTCCCCGTCGCGGGCTGGACGAGCTTCCTCTCGCCGCCCTGCCGCACTATCCTCACCGGGTCGCGGGGCACTCCCAGTCCTATTTCCAGCTCCGGGCAGACGGGCCTGAACTCGACCCACGGCTCTAACGCCTGGACGAAGTTGTTGGGGATCATCAGGCCGTTATACCTGCAGGCGTCCAATTCGAAGCACCTGCTCGTTACGACTATGGGTTTGGGAAAGGTTCTCATTACAGGTCCTGATTCCGGGTGATGAAGATATATCCCTACTGCAGCGTGGACGGCCGCTTCTCTTCGGCGGGCTCGAGCGTACTGTTTATCGATTCCCACTTGGAGAGGAGCATCGCGAGCACCTTCTCCGCGTCGTCCGGACTGCCCTCGCTTGCGAGCGTCAGCACGTTCCTCAGATCCGATACCGAGTCCTCGTTCTTTATCTGGTCGCGGCTCCATCCGCGAGCTCATATCCCCGTAGTTGAGCAGCACGAAGCTCCCCGGGTCGAATCCCGAGAGCCAGTGCCGGAGGTTCTCCGCCCCGGATTTGAGGTCGCTCAATTTGCCGGCCAGAGCCGGTCTGACCGCGGCCCCGGGCGAGGCGAGGAACGAATCTATCCCGCCCACGGCCGAGTCGAGCCTCCCGAGCGCGTTTCCTACCCTGGTTTTATAGTAGATAGCGTCGTGTTCGATAGCGCCGAACCCGGTGTGCGTGAAGAAATACTTCTTCTCGGCCCCCTCGTACATGAGGAACCATTCGAGGGGTATGAAGTTCTCGGCGCTGAATATATTCGGGTTTGCGCTTGAGCCGATAGGGGTGACGTAGTATTTGCCGTCCTCGTCCTTCATGAAAAAGCACTCCTCTATCAGGTGCTTTTCAATGCCCAGCTCCTTCGACAGGGACTCCCTGAACGCGTCGTACTCGCTCCCGTACCAGGCGGTATTGGGTGTGGCGGGGCCGTCCTTGAACTGCTCGTAAAAGGATATGTAGCTCCGCCAGTAATCGTATTTATCCCCCGTCTTTTCGAGGGGTTCGTAAGTCATTAATACGGATAACGCCATTTTGCTCCCTTCCTTAGTTTAGCAAATAGTAGGGGAAATCCATAGGGCCCGCGAACGGCCGGGCGGGGAGGGGTGCCGGGGGTGTCAGGGGAGCCCCGTGTCCTTCTTTATCTGGGAAATGTACCCGTCGTCTATCCGTCCCCCGGAATATGCCTCGTGCGCGAGGTTCCTCATCTCGTAGTGGTTCACGATGGGCCTGTGATAGGGCAGCTTGTAGGTGAGCGGGTTGTGTATCTTCTCGGGCTCGACAGCCTGGAGCTCGGGTATATATTTTTTTATGTACAGGCACTCCGGGTCGTAGTTCTGCGACTGGAGCGTCGGGTTGAATATGCGGAACGGCTGGGGGTCCGCGCCGCAGGAGGCCGACCACTGCCAGTTCCCTATGTCCACGGTCTCGTCGTAATCCACCAGGTGCTCGGAGAAGTGCCTGTCCCCCCACCTCCAGTCCGTGATGAGGTCCTTCGTCAGGAAGGACGCCGTTATCATCCTGAGCCTGTTGTGCATCCATCCCTCTTCTTTCAATTGCCTCATTCCGGCGTCGACGATCGGGTATCCCGTCCGGCCCGCGCGCCAGGCGTCGTACCAATTCTCACTGTTTATCCATTTGATATTCCGCCTCTTCTCCTGGAACTCGAGGCCCCTCGTCTCCGGGAAATAGTGCATGATGTGGTACCAGAACTCCCTCCACGCAAGCTCGGATATGTACGGGCCGGGCTCGGGCGAAGCCGATGCCGCCGCCTCGTAGACCCTCCTCACCGACACGAGCCCGAACCTGAGATAGGGCGAGAGCCTGGACGTGCCGTCCAGATACGGGAAGTCCCTCGTCATGCCGTAGTCGCTGAAATTGAAATCCCGGAGCCTCGTCACTGGGAAACCGGCTGGCCAGTACCTGTTCTCGGCCCTCGCGAGGTCCCGCGTCATGGTTTCCACGGGGCTCGCCGGGAGGTGAGGGGAGCTGATCCTCGGGGGCGCGTCGAGCGGGGCGTTCTTCTTCCTGCCCTGCCATATGTTGTAAAACGGGCTAAACACCTTCCTCTGGTCTATCTCGTGAGGGGGGACGAGGAACGTGTCGTCGTATTTCCTGAACGCTACCCCCAGCAGCCTGCACTGGTGCTCGACCCCGAGGTCTCGCTTTACGCCCGAGAACCCGTAAGCCCTGTTCGTGTATACGGCTTCGATCTTATGGGAATTGACGAGCGCCGGGATTATCTCCTCCGCCTTCCCCCTCATCACGAGGAGGTATGAGCCCAGCGCCCTGAGCTCGGCTTCGAGGTTCAAGAGGGCGTCGGCGAAAAACCCGAGCCGCTTGCCCCCGTCCGGGTATTTCCCGAGTATGGAGTCCTCGAGCACGTAAAGGGGCAGGACTTCCCCGCTGTCCCTGACCGCGTTTAAGAGCCCGGTATTGTCGTCGGTTCTGAGGTCCCGCTTGAACCAGAAAATAGTTCTGCCGTGTATCATCCGCCTTTTCCCATCCCTCCTGAAATATATGCCGGGTGAATGAAGCGCGCCCCCTCAGCGGGGACTCGTTCACTTGCTTATACATATACCCGGCGGCGCGGTATGGACAGTTTCAATTCTACTCTTTAACTCTGGGGGATTCTACTTAAATATTCAGCACACGTTGTGTGTTCTTACGATCCTTCCGAATCCCTTCCGCTCAAACCGGCAACAAAGCCCAACCCGACGCTAGCGCGAGAAATCTGCGTCTTGTGTTCGTCTTTCTTTTAATTCCCTCCTTAGAAAAAGGCTGGGCTAGCGGAGGATCTAGTCTTCATGTTCAAATCCCCCTTAATCCCGGCTATTATAAAGTCGGAAATTACGAATATCTCTTGCGGAATCGAGCTGTCGATTTGACTCGCATCGCGGCTGGAAGCCGCTCCTACGTTATTTATAATTCCCTCCTTTTCTAAAGGAGGGTTAGGGTGGATTTTCCTAGTGTGATAGTGAATACCTTCCAGGCGCAACGAGGTCAATAAGGAGACCAGCGGGCAATCCTGGCAAACCCCTTACAAATATCCCTTCAGCGTCTCGCCGAGGCCGGACTTCGATATCTTTTCGAGGGCCGCCTTTTCTATCTGCCTGATCCTCTCGCGCGTGACCCCGAACTTCTGCCCTATCTCGTCGAGCGTGTATATCTTGTCCTCGCCGAGCCCGTACCTCATCCTGACTATCTCTTCTTCCTTCGGGGTGAGGGACGAAAGGGACTCTTCGATCAGTGTTCTTACCCTTATGTCCGATACTGCCGCTTCCTGCCCCTCCCTCGAGTCCGGCATCATATCGACGTACGTCTTTTCGTTGTCGTCGGCCACCGGGTTGTCGAGCGAGAGCACGCTGTCCGTGCCGTCGAGCACCGCCTGGACTATCTCCTTCGAAAGCCCCGCTTTTTCTGCGATCTCCTCGGGGTAGGGTTTTCTCCCCAGCTCCTCGTCGAGGGCGTATTTCGCCCTGAACACCTTTCCCGACTGCTCGAGGACGTAAACCGGGACCTTTATAGTCCTGGTCTTCTCGGCGATTGCCCTCGTAAGCGCCTGCTGAATCCACCATGCGGCGTAAGTCGAGAACTTGAAACCCTTCCTGTGGTCGAATTTCTCGACGGCCCTCATCAGGCCGAGGTTCCCCTCCTGTACGAGGTCGGTCAGGGGAAGCCCCCTGCCCAGGTGCCTCTTCGCTATGCTCACGACGAGCCTGAGGTTCGACCTGATAAACTTCGATTTAAGCTCCTGCGCCTTCACCGAGAAAACCTTCCTCGTCGCGTCGAGCCTGTTTTTATCTATTCCGGGCGATTTCCTGAGGTTCCTGCCGGACAACAGCTCGAGGTCCTTCTGGATCTTCCTCGCCTTCCTCTCGCATTCCTTTATCTTGGCCCCGAGTTCCTTCTCGTCGGCGGGCGTGAGCAGGGGCTCGGTCAGCAGGTCCCTGAAATAGACCTGTAAAACCCTCTCCTCCTCGTACTTCGTCCACTTCTTATCTTTTTCCTTAATATTCTTCCTGACCGGGGAGACCGTCTGTATTCCTTCCGAATCCCCGAACGTATCGTAGACGCCTTCACGCTTGCCGCCCGGAACGAAGAAATCCTCGTCTGAATAATCCCCGGAGGAAAAATAGTTCCTGTCGTATTCGTTATCCATCATCTTTATCTAACCCCCTGCTTCTCTCTATATTCTTTATATATTCCTTTAGACAGTATTTACAAGGTCCGGGATTCATACTTCCCGGAAATAAACGAAATTATAGCGTCTCTATCGTACAAGTCCCGTTGTCTAATAGTTGTCTAATATATTAGCTTGATGTCTAATATGTGTCAAGCAGGCATTTGGGTGTTATTATCACCGGGGAAGTCTAAATAATGCCGGAAACGAACAATTAAGTGAGAGATTCCTGCAAATACAGAGCAGGTTACGGGTCATATTTAATTAATCCGTCAAAGAAACTGAAAGCATGCTCTTAAATGTTCGATACAACCTTGACATATCTTAGACAAGTATATAACATTACGGCCATGCAAGGAAGCCGCGAGGATTCACAGAAGAAATTTTCCATGAAGATCGCCTCCAGGATGACCGGCCTTACGCCCCACGCGATAAGGGCCTGGGAGAGGCGCTACGGGGTAGTCGCCCCGGGCAGGGACTCGAATAACAGGAGGTACTATCGGGAGAGCGACATAGAGAGGCTCGCCCTTCTCCACAAGGCGACCGATGCGGGTCATCAGATAAGCCGGATCGCCGGGTACTCGAAAGAGGACCTCCAGGAGATTGTAGGCAGGATGAATGTCATAGACCTGCCGTCGAGAAAAGCGCCCGATCTGCGGGCGGCGGGGGACCTTACCCTTGTCAGGGACTATAACGCCTACGTTGACCAAATACTCGCGGCCGTCGAGAAGATGGACAGAAAATCCCTCGAGGAGACCCTCATAGCGGTAGAGACGGAGGCCGGCAGGAACGCGCTCCTCGAGCGCGTCGTGATACCCGTCATGGAGAGGATAGGGGAGCTATGGCGGAAGGGGGAGATGAGGATATCGCACGAGCACCTGGCCACGCAGGGCGTAAGGACATTTCTCGGAGGCCTCCTCGCCTCCCAGAAGACGTTCCCCGGCGCGCCCCACGTAGTGGTCACCACCCTTTCGGACCAGATCCACGAGATAGGGGCCCTTTCGGCGGCGGTAACGGCCGCGAGCGAGGGATGGAACGTCACGTATCTCGGGCCGAGCCTGCCGTCTGAAGAGATTGCCGGCGCGGTTACGTATAACGGGTCGAGGGCGCTCATACTGAGCCTCATATATCCGGAGAGCGACCCTTTAGCCGCCCGCGAGCTTCGGAAGCTCAGGCGCTACCTGCCGGGCATACCCGTCATAGTCGGCGGGAGGGCGAGGCAGAGCTACTCCCAGGTGCTTACGGAAATCGAAGCCGTCATCGTAAACGACCTCTACGAAGTCCGCACGGTGCTCGAGCTGATAAGGACCAAAGGCGGGGTTTGATACTCAGCGGGTTGACTGCAAGCCGGATAGTCATCGTATATAATCGGTACAAACCAAAGAAAAATTATGTCATTCTGAACTCGTTTCAGAATCTGGTTTATTATAACCCCCCCTGTAGGAGCGGCTTCCAGCCGCGACTTTGACCCGGTAACAGTTTTTAACCGGGGCGAGTTCTCCATTCTTTCTTTCAAGAAAAAAAGGCTTTGCTCAAGCGCTTATAGCCTGGGTCAAATGCTCCGCTTAATTTCGGATTGATTTAAGCCCTCACCGCCCGCCTTCTTAACGCCCATACCGCAGCTATACCGAAGAGCGCGGCGAATATGCCCAATCCCCATTCGGAGAGAGTAGGGATGTGACTTTGATTCATCCTGAGAGCTATCGTACACGCCCTCCATCCGCTGCTTCCCGGAAGAAATGAAAATGGAATATCTAACGTTCCGGTCGGTCCCCCTTCTTCGAAGGAAAAGCTAAGACCCCGGATTTCTATAGCTTGTCCGCTGTTGCCGATCTGACCGGATAAGAAAAACCCATCCTGGACTTGGTCCGGCTGAACATTCACACCTGCCAGTTGGCTGCCGAACGCGGCGACCCTTATCACCGCTGAGTTCGGCTCCGTGATAACCGAGGGGGCGGTCGCGGTACCGCCCGTACCGCTTTCGCACGCGCTGTCAATAACAGGGTCGACACTGTCTACCCCGCTATACCTGAAGGATCCGCCGCCGTATACCTGAGTAATATCCGTCCAGGCGCACAAGATCTCCGAAGGACTGGACGACGGGGCGAATCCCGCTAATATCCCGAGGATGCATTCTCCCGGACCACCGCACTCCCCCGCGTCTAACGGCTCAAATCCGGCGGGAGGCTCATTGAAAAAATTATCCCCGTCGGAAAACGTGGTGCACATTATTACCTCGAAGTCCCCTGTATGTCCGGGTCCGATCGATATCGGCCCTTCGTTATTATTCAAAACGTTCGTACCATCGACTTCCGTGCTTTCGAGCGTGATAACGGCATGAGATGCCGCTGCGGACAGAAGACATAAAAAGATAGTTACGGCAATTAATCTTAAGCTATTTAACATCATCCTCCTCCATTAATTCATATTTTTTATACGGACGCTACGTCCAATAATAACGAATTTGAGCGGAAACAGGCAGATTCGTATGTCAGGCCCTGACCGCACGCCTTCTTAAAGCCCATACCGCCGCTATGCCGAATGAGCGCGGCGAATATGCCCAAACCCCACTCCGAGAGTGTGGGGATATTTGCCTGAACCGCTCTGAGCGCGATTGTGCAGGCTCTCCAGTTGTCGGAATTGGTTCCCAGCTGGAATTCTTCTTCTCCGGTAGGTCCCGACTCTTCAAACGTTGATGAGGCGGCGAACAGTTCGATCGTCTGCGTGCCGGAAGAGGACGTAGCCTCAAACAATACGTTTTCGGCTTGTGCGTTAACCTTTGGGATCAGGTTATACCTGAGCAGGGATACAATCCAGATGACCTCGGAGCCCTTTTGCGTAATTATAGAGGGAGCTGTGGCGACTGACCCGACCCCGGTCTCGCATTCTACGCCTATGATCGGGTTGTTTATGTCCACCCCCGAGTATCTTACCGTCCCGGCGGCAAAAACATTTGTGTTGAGATCCCAATTGCAGAAAATCTGGGATGCGCCCGCCGAATCGTCGAGTCTTGTCCAGACATCAAGTTGACAACTATCCACTCCGCCGCAGCCGCCTGAATCGAGCAGTGAAAACACACCCGGAGTAGGGTCGAAAAAGGTATTGGTTTCATACGCTGTCGTGCACGTTATGATCTCGAAATCGCCCTGTATGCCTGAAGGTATATTTACAACTGCCTGATTGAAGAGGCCTTCCTGGTTATTGGAACTAACGCCGTCTAAAATTATCTCGGCATTCGACGGGGATAATGAAGTAAGGAGCATAAATGCCGTAACACCAATTATTTTGATGTAGGTATTCATCACCATCCTCCTTTAAGCATAATTACTCAACAATATCACAAATAAGAGTGCTTTTGAAGTATTATCTGATATTCTCCCGGGGCCTGAAGCGGATAGGCCCGGCTCATTCGTTCCGCCCTAGATCGGGCGGCGTCGGCAGGCCGAAGAGTCCCCAGAGTATGATAATTATGAACCCGGCTATGAGCGGGAGTGCGGGGTTTATCTGGTAGAGGTATCCCGACATCATCCCCCCCAGGGCCGAGCCGAAGAAGGAGAGCAGGTTGTATATACCCGCGGCCGAGCCCCTTTTCTCCTGTCCCACGGCCTGCGTGAGGAACGCCGGCAGGAGCGACTGCATGATGGTGTGCCCGGCGAAATACGCCATGCCGGCCCCGTAGAGCACGAGCGAGTAGCCCGCCCCTGCGGGATATACGAGGAAAGCGAGCGCGATGCAGGCCCACGCGGCCTTGGCCGCCGTCGTCAGGCCCCCTCTCTTTTCAGCCCGCTTGATGTAGGGGAAAACGAACAGGGCGGTCGGTATGAGGGTTATGAGATATACCTTCCAGAGCCCGGCGTCGCTCACCCCGAGGGCCTTCCACGAGAGCGGGAACACGAATACGAACAGGTTCACGAGGAGCGATACCACGAGGGACGATACGAAGAGCGTCCTGAGTGCGGGCATGAGAGCGATACGCATCAAACCCGCTCTATCAGCCGCCGGGGCCGCCTCATTTTCTGTTTTTATGGCAGGGAAGAAGAAGACCGTTATAAGGAGCGAGAGAGCGCCCAGCCCCGCGAGTATGTAGAAGAGGCTCGAAAACCCTATCCGGGCCGCGAGATAAGGTCCTATCACTATGGCCATGAGGAACGCGACGCCTATGGACACGCCGACTATCGTGAACGACTGCGCCCGCACACCGGGCCGCGTGACGTCGCCTAACGACGCGAGGGCGACCGAGCTCACGGCGCCCGTACCCTGGATTATGCGCGCTATGATGAGCTCGTTTATCGTACCGGCCAGGGCGCAGTAAACGCTTCCGGCGGTAAACAGCAGTATGCCCGCCACGAGCACGGGCTTTCTGCCTATTCTGTCGCTCGCCCACCCGAACGGGAGCTGGAGAATGCTCTGAGCGAGCGCGTATATGCCGAAGGCGAGCCCGGCCATGGCAAGGTCGGAGCCCGGGTATTTCTCTGCGTAAACGCTGAAGACGGGCAGTATCAGGAATATGCCGAGGAGCCTCGTAGCCATGATGAGCGCCACGGTCAATACGGCCTTGTATTCGGTTGCATTCAGGTTCATATCTCTAATCTAATGTGCCTGTCACGGGAGGGTTTTTTATTTTAACACGGCTTTCCGAAATTGATACACCGCGGGGCGCGTGTTAGCTTTAATCCTGTATGAAGCGGGGGCTGTCAGGACAGAACATCGAAACGGACTCCTACGACAGGGGGCTCTTCGGGGACCTCGAATCGGAGTCAGAAGGGCTCGGGGACCTCATCGGCCGGGGCTCGTCCCTCCTCCCGGGGTTCAGGGCGCTCATGCTCGACCTCTTCGCGGCCTTCTACAAGCATAACGTGGTATTCCTCCCCGAAGAGGGCGTGAGGAGGGGCTCGCTGCTGCCGCGGAGGCTGCTGCTCGGCATCGGGCGCGACCCGGATTACGCCTCACTCCGCGAGGAAACCGTGCTCGACCCGTTCAGGTCCACTCTCGCCGCCATGCAGATGGGGGAGATGATACTCGAGTGGCTCAAGTCCGGGGACGGCCCCGGCGAAAAGTCGCTCATGAGGGAATGGGAGACCGACAGGGCGGAGAGGGACGCGGAAGAGCTTTCCGACGAGAGCGATACGATTGAGGAGATCGCGGGCGCGAAAGGGGAGAGCGGGGAAAACGAGAAGGGAGAAGCCTTCGAGAAGGTCAGGCGTGAAAAAAAATCCGAGCTCGATAAAGAGGAGAAGGCCCTCGGGAAAATAACGGACGACCTCAAGAAAGGGCACGAGAACATGGAGGTCAGGATAAAGGGACTCGTCAGGTCATCCATGAAGGAGACCTCCGGCAGCGTCGATAACGCGGACGAGGAGCTCTCGTCCTGGAGTGCCTCTATGGGAACGCCGGGAGAGAGGTCCGCCGGGGAGAAGCTCGACCTTGCCGCGAGGCTCTATTCGAACGAGAAGTTGAGGCGCCTCTCCCGCCTGGTCGGGAGCCTCAAGGAAGAGATGCTCAGGGGGAGGAGGAAGTCCTGGGCCCGGCGGGGGAGCGAGGTTTACGACGTCGCCATGGGGAGCGACATAGGGAGGCTCATCCCTTCCGAGCTCGCGGCGCTCGCTAACGCCGGGCTCCGCGCCGATTTCAAGAAGAGGCTCCTCGAAGGGAAGCTCCTCCAGTACTCGCTCAGGGACGAGAAGGGCAGGGGGCCCATGGTCATATGCCTCGACGGGAGCTCGTCCATGGAGGGCAAGAAAGAGCTCTGGTCGAAGGGCGTCTGCCTCACGCTGCTGGACATCGCCAGGAGGGAGAGGCGGAAATTCAGCGTCATCGTATTCTCCTCGGGCGGCATGCCTCCCAGAGTTTTCGAATCGAGCCCCGGAGAGGGCAGGGGCGGTTGGGGGATGAAGGAGAAGGATATATTCGAGCTCGCGGGCTACTTCCCCGGCGGGGGCACGAATTTCGAGGAGCCGCTCGACAGGGCGCTCGAAATACTGAAAGGCTCGAAGTTCAGGCGCGGGGACATCGTATTCATTACCGACGGGGAGGCGGGCGTGGGGGACGCGTGGCTCGACAACTTCAGGAGCGAGCGCGCGAGGCTCGGGTTCAAGGTTTATTCCGTTCTGATCGACCTCGGCGGCGGGGAGTCCTGGCAGACGTTATCCCTCTTCAGCGACAAGGTGACGTCCGTATCGAAGCTCACGTCGGATGCGGCAAAAGGACTCTTCCTCGACCTCTGAGCAGTTTTCACCCCTTATTTGTAGGAGCGGCTTCCAGCCGCGACACGCACGTAGTGCGCTTCTACGATTCTACCGAACCTCTCCTCCGCTCAACCAACAACCGAAGCCCAACCCGTTCGTGCTGAGCTTGTCGAAGCACGCATTTTTTCCTTCCCGACATTACAGAATTTGCGTCAAGAAAATCGCATGTTGAAGCGTGAAAATCTTTCAGCATTCCAATTGAAATATTTTAGCTTCAACATAAGATTTTTAGCAAATTATGTAGTCGGATGATTTTTGCTTCTTTTCATCAAGGAAAAGAAGAAATAAAATTCGCCTTTGCCTTTTCTTTAGCTTCGTCATTCGCGGCTGGAAGCCGCTCCTACAATTGGGGTAAGAAATCCCGCCCATTTCCAAAAATACACCCCTATACCCGCGACGACATAAAAGAGGTGTGTGATTCTACGATTCTACCGGAATTCTTCCGCCCTGCGGACACATCATTCCTGTTACACGACCTCCGGCCGGCGGAATCCTCGTTGCCGGGGATGCCGCCGTACCAATGGTCGTCTCGTTAGGTACTCTGTATTATTAGACCGTAAATTCCTGTATCGATCCGCCGGGGCCGCGCCCGTACTATCTACGCGCCCTGCTGGGTCGACATCAAGGGCCGCCATTCCGCCGAAGAAGACAGCGAAAATTATTACGAGCACTATGGCTATGGCCGCGATCACGAGGGACGCCAGGCAGTAGTTCCTCCTGTTGATGTTCCCTGTGCTGCTCACTATCCAGAGTATAAGCATTACGATTCCTACGACCGGTATGGCGAGGAGAATCATAGTGACGACCCAGTCCTTTACGCTCATGGGCGAGGTGTCGTAACCGCTTTGTACGGGCGTTGCGTTCATTCCATTACCCTCCGTCGAGATATATGAACAATACTGACTAATTATAGTACGGCATTAGTGATTTTGATAGAGGGTTTTTCGTCTCGTTATAAGTATGGATTATACGGTCAATGTTCATTATTATTGTCCCGTGCAGTGAAAATTTTACGCGGGGGTTAATGCGATGAAATCAGGGTCTCGGTTTAATGTAATACTGGCGCTCATTCTCGGCATATCGGCATCTGCATTCGCGGCGCACGCGGGGGAAGTAAGCGCAGTAACCGCGTCCTCTATAGAGGGCCTCTGGCTGAGGCCGATCGGGGGCGATGGAGAAGCAGGAGGGCAGGGCGGGAAGGAAGGGTTCTATCTCCATGAAGGCGGGTCGCTCGAGCTGGTGGGCATAGCGTCCATGAACGGGCTCGGCTGGAAAGTCGAAGGGAACGAGCTTGTTCTCACGACCAACACCGACAGGTATACGGACCCGGTCCCCGTGAAATACACGGTCGAAAACCTCACCGATAAAACGCTCGCGATAAAGGCCGATGATTACCTGAGCGGGAGTTACGAGAAGGACGACCCCGCAGTCGAGCGCCGCGCTCAGGCAATGGCGCGCCACGATGGACAAGCTCTATATCGACAACGCCTCCGGGTACATGAAATACGTGGACGGGAACGCGGCTCAATATAAGAAAACGGAAAAAACGCTCGGGCCCGAAAAGAAGGGCTGGGAAAAAAGGAAGCTCGTGCTCTGGACGGAAGACGGAAAGCCCGTGAGGCTCACGTTCACCGAGCCCGACGACGCCGGGAGGATGAAGTGGCAGACGGCTGTATATTACCTCGGCGGGCAGATTAATTATTATAAGGGCCCTTTCTCGGGGTATATATTTAAAAACGGCCGCCTCGTGCTCGGGGTGGACGGGGATATGAAACCCTTGAGCGGCATCACGGGCGAGGACATGAAGAAGACTGTAAGCGCCATAGAGAAAAGAACGGGGCAGTACCTCGCGCTCTTTGATTTAGGGAACTGACGACTTGCCTTTTCTCCGTCATTGCGAGCGCAGTGAAACGGAGCGCGGCAATCTCGTCTTTATTTTTGTCATCCTGAACTCGATTCAGGATCTCATCTTTTTCCTTAATTCCCTCCTTAGAAAAAGAACTAATGCGAGCGAAAGAGCTTTAGGACGCCCTGAAAACAAAGGCACCGAAGTGAATTAACTTCCGGCTGTATATTCCCAAAGCCTAAATAGGCTAGTGAGGATTTTCTTAATCTTTTAACAATCCCAACCATGTGACGGATGTGACACATCTCCGGGGTATATACCCCCGCAGGTCTGTCAGTTGTCAGTTGAGGGGGGAGGGCGGTACGTCGGCTAAACAAAAAAGGGTGACCGTAGTCACCCTTTTTATATATCCATTTTATTCAGATTATGTTAAGCAGCTACTTTTCTTCTTCTAATAACGATAAATCCGACTATTCCTAAAACCCCCGCCATAGCTATCAAACCCCATTGGGAAAGAGTGGGAATGGGCGCTGGTGACGAAAGCGTATAGACAATGCGTTCAAAGTCAACCGAACCATTTAGCTCTTCCGTCACTCCGCATCGATATCCCCCACCATTCACGTGCCAACACAACCTTTCATCGTTTGCGCCGCTGGTATCAGTATCGCATTCGGTTTTTAATACGCTGTCTCCTGCTCTGACAAATCCCCATGAACCCACAGCTTCGCTAAAATACCAACCGACACCATTGGCTAAATGTAGAACGTCAGTGTTATTTCCCGTATCAAAAGTGACATCGCTTCGATCTGCCTGGGCAAGCAGGGTAATAGTAGAGCTCCCGGTTGATCGACAGGCCAGCATCAACCGATTTCCGGAACAGTCCGATAGTACTGTGTCGACATCCCATTGTCCATTGTAGAGATCCCGGAAACACTCGGTCCATCCGCCCCCGGTTACCGTGGTTTCAGGCACATTTGTTTGCGGCCCGACAGGCAGGTAGTCTTGGGCGTTTGCTGTAACATAAGAGAATGCAAGTGCCCCGCATAGAAAAATCATTAACAGTAAAAGATTAATTCCATTCCTCATCATCTTGCCTCCTTTAAATAATTGAGTACTGCCGGGATTATATAACATTACGAGCATGTTGTACAGGTTCAATCTCCGTGAGGCAGGGTGGATTCAGATGATGTGACAGATGTGACACATCTCCGGGGTATATACCCCTGCAGGTCTGTCAGTTGTCAGTTGAGGGGGGAGGGGAGGGATTACAGCTTAGGCTTCAATGAATCACGTCGCTGAGCGTCTGGAGAAGCGTCTCGGCGTTGAAGGGTTTCGGAAGGAACGCGTCCACCTCGGCTTCTTTCAGGTCGACCAGCTCGTGCTCCCTCTGGTATCCGCTCATGGCTATAATCTTCAGGGAAGGACTCTCTTTCTTCAGGATGCGTATCGTCGTCTTTCCGCCCATGACGGGCATCATCATGTCAATGATCGCGGCGTAAATTTCGTCCTTATGAGTTAGGAATATCTTCGTCGCTTCCTCGCCGTTATGGGCGACCAGCACCTTATAGTCGTATTCCTCGAGTATCGTCTTCGTCATGTCCGTTATCGTGCTCTCGTCGTCGACTATCAGTATCAGCTCCCTGTTCCCGGCGGGCGCGTTCGGATAAAGCTCGTCCTCCTTCCGGCCGGCGGGCGGCGAATCGATTACAGGCAGGTATACGGAGAACGTCGTCCCCTTTCCGACCTGGCTCTCGACGTTGATGAAGCCGTCGTGGTCCTTGACTATACCGTAGACGGTCGAGAGCCCGAGGCCCGTGCCCTTGTCGGATTCCTTGGTCGTGAAGAACGGGTCGAATATATTGTTCATGACCTCGGGCGGGATGCCCGTCCCCGTGTCGGAAACCTCGATAACCGTATAATGGCTGTGTTCGGGCTTCAGAAACGCCGGGCTCCCTTCGTCGCCCCACTTAATGTTCTTGACCGAGATTATGAGGTCGCCTCCTTCGGGCATGGCGTCCCGCGCGTTCACGCAGAGGTTCATGAGTACCTGGTTCAGCTGCGTGTAGTCTGCGAAGACCGGCGGAACGTCTTCCTCGATTTCCGTACGGAGGCTGATGAGCTTCGGGAAGGTCTCGTCGATTATCTTCTGCACGTCTTTGACCAGGTACCTGATGTCGAAGGGCTGCTTCTTTATTTCGAGGCCCCTCGCGAATGAGAGTATCTGCCTTATGAGGTCTGCCCCCCTCTGGGCGCTCCGGTCGAGCACCTCGAGCCAGTTCCGGCTCTTTTCGTCCGTATTCCTCGAGTTCAGGAGCTGTATCGACATCAATATCGGCTGGAGGATGTTGTTCAGGTCGTGCGCGATACCGCCCGCGAGCTTCCCCACGCTCTCGAGCCTCTGCGACCTGAGCAGCTGCGTTTCGAGGGCCTTGCTCTCGGTGACGTCCCTCGCGAGCATGGACACGGTCGCGGGCTCGCTGCCCGAGGCGAGGATCGGGTTGATGCGCGCCCTGAAGCACCTCTCCCTGCCCCTCAGCAAAGTGTTGAATTCCACGACTTCCGATTTCCGGTTCCTGAGGACGCGTTTTATAGTATCCGTTACCGAATTGGAGAACCCATCGTCAAAGAAGTCCGAGATCCTCCTGCCGAGGAGCTCCTCCTTCCGCCTCACGAGCAGCTCTTCGTTCTCGGTCCAGACGCCCAGGTACGTCCCCTGGTCGTCGAATTCGAAGACTATCTCGTCGACCGAGCCGACGAGCGCCTTGAGCCGCCTCTCGTTCGATTCTATCTCCGTCACGTATTTGGCGTTCAAGAGCGCGATGCTTATCTGCTCGGCTATGGATTCGAGGAGCGTTAGCTCGTCGCGGTCGAACGCGTTTAAGCTCCGGGACGCGATCGTGATGCACCCGATGGTGTTGCCGACGGACTTTATCGGCATCGAGATATAGCTCCTCACGCCCGTGTGTCTCCCCGCGGGGCCTATCGCGTCGTCCTCCGCGGTATCCGGGACGAAACGGGTCTTGCCCTCGATGATGGTCCTCCACGTCAAACCCCTCGGGTACGGTATCCTTTCGACCTTCCTGTTAAAATAATCGTCGTGTCCGTGCACCGCTTTCAGGACGGCCTCGTTCCCCTCGACGAAGTACACTGCGGTGAAATCCGCTTTCTTGATATTCTGCCTGAGGCTCTGGATCGTGAGGCTCAAGACCTCGCCGAAATCGACGGAGCTGTGGAACCTGCCCGCGATCGTATAAACTATCTTCTCGTAGCTCTCCTTCTTGGACAGCGTTTTTATTTTCTCCTCCAGCGCCCTCTCGGAATTAATCAGCGATTCCGTGAACCTGGCGTTGTTTATCGCGATCTCTATCTGCCTCGACACGATATCGAGGAGCCTGAGCTCGTCCGCCCTGAATGAGTTCTTCACGTCGTTGGATATGTTGATGACGCCCACGACCCTCCCGTCGTTTTTAAGCGGTATCGAGACGTAGCTCCTTATGCCGAGCTCGAATCCCGCCTGCCCCAGGCTCTCGTCTCCTTCCGTGTCGGGTACGTACGCGGTCTTCCCGTGTATTATGGCCCTCCAGGTGGCGCCCCTCGGGAACTGTATCCTCTCTACCCTCGAGACGAACCATTCGGGCAGGCCCCTGTGGGCGTGGAGCACGGCCTCGGCCCCCTCCACGAGATAGATCGACACGTTCTTCGCGGCCTCCATGTTCCGGCGGAGCGCCTCGACCGAGTTCTCCATGACCGTTTTGAGGTTTATGGAGTTGTGCACAGTCCGGGTAACGATGCCTATGACCGTCTCGTACCTGTTGACCTTCGAAAGCTTGTCGAGCGTCTCCTTGAGCCCTTCCTCGGCCTGGGTCCGCTCCGTGATGTCGAGTATAACCGCCGCCAGGACGGGGGCTCCGTTGAACGTCGAGTTCTGGAGGTGCACCTCCACCGGATAAGGAGTCCCGCCTTTCCTCCTGTGGAGCGAGGTGTATTTCGTCCTCTCCGCGGTGCCATTTCTCAGGGGGTCGATCATTTTAAAGAAACGGTCGTCGAGGAATTCCATTCTGAGGTCGAATACGGTCAGTCCCGCCAGCTCCTTCATGCCGTATCCGAGGGTCTCTCTCGCTCTTTTGTTCGCGTGTATGAATCCGAGGGTCGTGCTGTCGAGGACGATTATCTCGAACATCGACTCCTCGAGTATAGCGCCCAGCTGTTCCAGGCTATCTCTATGCACGTCCCCGTCGATGCGAACCGGCTGCGGCCCGAAGCCGGGTGCGTTCAAGGGTCCTTTCTCCCCGGCGGGCCTTTTCCGGGTCTTTTTCTTTGATACGCCGGGGCCCGGGGTTTTCGTCCTACGGTCGTCGGTGTCCATTTCTCGTCTCCGGGGGCAACAATTTCGGGATACTCACGCTTCGCTATAGCTTCCGTGAAACGCTGTGCCGCATATCGTCGTTCCCGCTTATTCCTCAACTCCCGCGGGGAAGGGATTTAAAACGCTCTCAGCCGGCAGTATACCGGGCGTTCCCGGTCATCGAATGTCACGGATTCAGGCGTATAATGGCAAGTATCGAGCCGTTTCTAAAATCTGTCAATGATCCGTATACGGACGTCGAAGCGAATATGGGCGTCCCCTGTCTATTGCGGTCGGTTGGCGGATAAAGGAAGCTATCAGTGATGAATACGGATAAAATATTCGGGCTATTTTAATTATTGCGGCTGGTATTAAAGACAAGGATTTTAATTTGCGCGGAGACAGGAATACTTAGGCGCGCATCGATGACGGGACGGAACGCCCGTTCAGCTCAGGTCCTTGGTTACGCCTACGACGTCCCGGAGCTCGTTCTGGATATCCCTCCAGCGCTCGGCCCCGATACCGCCTACGAGACGGCCCTGCGCCTTTTTCCAGAGCGGGAAGGACTTCTCGACCTTGTGCTCGCCTTTCTTCGTAAGGGTTATGAGTTTTTCCCTCCGGTTCTTTCCGGTCTTCACGCTCACGAGCTTCTGTTTCTCGACCGTAATGAGGTTGCGCGCGAGAGTGCTCTGGTCTATCCCGACGAAATCGGCGAGTTTCGTGAAATTAGGCGATTTCAGATACGCGACCGCCACCAGGACTATGAACTGGTTGCTCTTGAGGTCGGCGTCCCTGAGCGCCGCGTCGTAGTAATTAATGACGAAACGCGCCGTTTTCCTGACTTCGTAGCATACGCAGTCGAGGCATTCCGTGAGCTTGAGGCTCTCGAATTTGGCGTGTCCGTTCCCCTTCTTAGGATCCGTTCTTTTCTTCATATTTGATAATATACTACATTCTCTATCTATGTAAAATGTCAAGCGGCGTTATATCCCGGTGTTAAATCCGGGTCCCCGGAGCCCCCTCACTCCCCCCGGGCGGCCCCGCTTTCCGCCCCTTCGAGCCTCACTCCGAAAGACCCGCCCCTCCCGCCGGGGAAGACGCTCACGTTCTGGTACGGTATCTCTATCCCCTTGTCGATGAAACCGCTGACTATCCTCTTCCTTAGCTCCCTCCCCGCGCCCCACTGCTTCTGGGGGAGGGTTTTTAAAAGGCACCTTATGACCACTTCTGAGGGCCCGAAACTGTCCACTCCGAGGACTTCGAGCGGCCCCAGTATGAGCGACTCGAACCTCTTGTCCCCGGAGAGCACCTCTCCTATACCCCGGAGCGTCTCGATCGCGTAATCGAGGTTCTCCCCGTAGGCGACCCTCACGTCCACTATGTACTTCGACCAGTCCCTGCTCTGGTTCGAGAGCTGCGTGATGGAGCCGTTCGGGAATATGTGGAGCGTACCGTCCAGGTCCCTTATCGCGATTGTGCGGAACTTTATCTCCTCGACCGTGCCGCTCTTCCCGTTTATGACGGCCGCGTCCCCGACCCTCACCTGGTCCTCGAATATGATGAAGAACCCGCTTATGATGTCGCGGACGAGGTTCTGCGCGCCGAAGCTCACGGCCAGGCCCAGTATGCCGGCCCCCGCTATTATGGGCGCGATGTCCATCCCGAGCTCTTTAAGCACCATGACGACTGCGACCCCGACGAGGAGCACGAACACGACGCTCCGGAGGAGCGCGGTCAGGGTCCTGACGCGCTTTTCCGTCTCGACCGCGCTCGCGTACCCTGTGCTCCTGCCCGCGACGATCCTCTCGAACCTTCCGAATGCGCCGTTTACGATCCTTATGAGCACGTATGCCCCGACGGCTATTATCAGTATCCTGAGCCCCGACGTGACCGACCAGTCGAATACCCTTTGGGCGAACGCCGGGTCGTAGAACCTGTTCACGATATTTGAGAACATAAATCACCTCCGGAATATTTTGATAACGGCTCCGCCCGCGTTTAACCTCGAACGAGGCGGCATGAATAGTTTATAAATGAAAATTGATGGAACAAATATATCATAGGGGGGAATGTGAAATCTCTGCATAACTCTGTAGGAGCGGCTTCCAGCCGCGATTCCCTTAATAAGAACTTATTGCGGATTAATTACGATGCGGTTTATAATCAATAGGGCCGTAGGGTCCCGGGACACTAAAGCCGGGAGACGACGCGCATAAAAAGGAGAAGCAGCAGACAATGAAAAAAGCGATTTCTGTTTTAATTCTGGTTTTAGCGGCGGCTTCTGTCTCTTATGCGGGAGAGACCCCGAAAGCACCGTGAGCGGGTTCTATAACGCGTACATAAAGCTAAAGACGCGGGGCATACCCGCGGCGAAGGACCTCGCCGAATATAAGCCCTACATTACCCCGGAGCTCGCGGCCCTTCTGAAATCTGCCGACGACGCCGAGATAAAATACAAGGCGGATACGAAAGGGGAAGTGCCGCCGCTCGTCGAAGGGGATATATTCACGTCCCTCTTCGAGGGCGCGGATTCATTCAAGGTCCTCTCGTGCGAGGAGAAGGGCGTGAAGGCCTCGTGCTCGGTCGAGTTCAAGAATACTAATCCCGGCGACGGCAAGACGTTTACGTGGAAGGACTCCCCGGTGCTGGAGAAGGGGAAATCCGGCTGGCTTATAAGCGACATCGATTATAAAGGGGACTGGGACTTCGCCGTCAAGGGCAATATGACCGGGATGCTCAAGAACGTCATCAGCGAAGGGCAGGGGGACTGATAATCCGGGCGCGCTTCCGGGGCGGGCACCCCCGGCTCCGGACATTGCGGGCACATGTGGGCACATAAGGAGGAGCCGTGAAAGAAATCCTGCCGGGCGTATTCCACTGGACGACGTACCACGAAGGGATAGGTCAGGACGTCCATTCCTATTACGTTTCCGCTGCGGACCCGGCCTGCCTAATCGATCCGAGGGTCCCGGCCGAAGGCATCGGCTGGTTCAAGAGGCACGAGTCCCCCGCGAATATCTACCTCACGAACCGTCTCCATTACCGCCACAGTAAAAGGTTCGCGATTTATTACGGCGCCGAGGTCTGGTGTCATAAGGAGGGCCTGCATGCGTTCGGGAGGGATAAAAAGGTGACGGGGTTCGGGCACGGGGACGGGCTTCCCGGAGGCGTGCTTGCGCTCAAAGTAGGGGTGCTGTGTCCCGAGGAGACCGCGTTCTATATCCCGCTCGGCAAGGGGATACTTTCTATCGGGGACGCGATAATAAGGGATGACGGCGATCTCGAGTTCGTCCCGGATTATCTGATGGGGGACGACCCGGAAGGGGTGAAGCGGGGTCTGAAGAAGGCCTTCACGTCCCACCTGACGCGGAATTTCGACGCCATGCTCTTCGCCCACGGCAAGCCGATTATCAGCGGCGCTAAAAAAGAGCTCCGCCGTTTCCTGAAGGGGCTGTAGTTACAATCTGTACAAGGACTGGATTCTGTGTGTATTATGTTTCGAATCGGGAGTCGATTCCGGGGAGGGCGCGGTCTTGATACACGGTCTTCGAAACTCGTTTGTTCTCATATTCTTCATTTTATCCGCCTTGAGCGGGGCGTGCGTCCACGAGCAAAAAGGTCAGGACAGCGGGCCCGCGTCGCTCCACGGGGATCCGTACGTGCAGACCACGCTCGTATTCGGGCTCGCGAAGCCGGGCGGCGCGGTCACTGAGGCGGAATGGCAGTACTTCGTCGATTCGTACGTCACGCCCAGGTACAGGCAGGGCCTCACGATCATCGACACGGACGGGCAGTGGATGATGCAGACGGGAGAGGTCATAAAGGAGGACTCGATGATCATCATACTCCTCTACGACACGAAGTCGCAGGCGGAGAACGACAAGAACATAGAATTTATTACAGATACGTATAAAAAGCTATTTCAGCAGGAAGCCGTCCTGCGCATAGACACCGCGGCGGGGGTTTCGTTTTAACAACGGTTGTCTGCCGGGCGGCGGGACGGTCATAAAATAAAAATATCAGGGAGGGTCTTCATATGTTCATAGCAAGGTGGCAGATCGAGGCGAAGTTCGGCTACAAGCAGGCGGCTTTAAACTCCATGAAGAAGTGGCTTGAGGAAGTGGGCTCGCAGGTCGGGTGGAAGCCCGATAAGGTGAGGGTTCTTACCGGCTCCATAGGCGCCAACGAATCCACTATCGAGACAGAGGTAAAGATAAAGGAATTAAAAGAGCTCGACGAGGCTTGGGCAAAGCTCGCGAAGCTCAAGCAGCACAAGAAGTGGGGAAAGGAGTTCGAGAAGTACGTGGTCTCGGGCACCGCGCGCTGGCAGATATTCAGGATAGTGAGCGACTAGGCGCTTAACTTTTTCCTTTCCCGTATAACCGGCGATTCGATATAACCTCATCAAGGAGGATTATATATGCCTTTACCGTATCCCGTCATAGTAGTCCCCGGCATTACCGCGACTTATCTGAAGGATGAATACGACCTGCCCCCGGAATACGTCTGGACGGTCATGACGAAGAAGTTCGAGCGTCTGGCGCTCCACCCGAACGACCTCCGCTACGAGGCCCGGTCGAGCCTGCGCGTCTCAGGTCGGACCAGCTCTACGAAATCGCGTATAAGGAATTAATAGAAGAGCTCCGCTATAACCTGAGCTCGCGGGAGGACGAGCCCGTGCCCGTCTATCCCTTCGGTTATGACTGGAGGATGAGGCTAGAGGACATACAGGCTGAGCTCGACTCGTTCATCGGGGAAGTGATCGACCGCACGAAGCTCCTCAGGCACTACTTCAAAGCGGGCTATCACGACGACCCCAAAGTGAACCTCGTGGGCCATTCGATGGGGGGGCTGATTATAACGGGCTACCTTAAAAGCAAAGGTGCTAAGCCGCCCGTGCACAAGGTCGCGACCCTCGCTACCCCGTATCAGGGCTCCTTCGAAGCGGTCATAAAGGTGACCACCGGCACGGCTAACCTCGGCACATCCCCTCCGAGCTCGCGTGAAAGGGAGTCCGCGCGCGTAACGCCCGCGCTCTATTATCTCGTGCCGAGCTTCAGCGGCGGAATACAAGTGCCTGAGGGCGTACCAAAGTCCCTCTTCGATCCGGGGGCATGGCAGCCGAGCATCGTGCAATCAATACAATCATGGATACGCCTGAAAGGGCTTCCTTTAGGGAACCCGGCTGAGCTCGCGGAAGAGATATTCGCGAATATGCTGAAATTCGGTAAAAGCCACCGGACTACTATCAACACGTTTAACCTGGCTGACTCCGGCATGAGTCCCGACAGGTGGCTCGCCGTCGTCGGGGTGGATTCTACTACCAGAGTCCGGTTGAAGATCGTGAAGAACGGCAAGTTCCCCGAATTCGATTTCAGCTCCTCGGACAGGGACAACAAATGGATGCCTAAAAACATAACCGACCCGCAGTGCAGGTTCACGGGCGACGGCACGGTCCCGTTCGAGGGCGCCCAGCCTAAGTTCCTCGCCCCGGAGAACCTCGTCTGCGTGACCCCGGACGACTACGGGTACTGGGAGATAGGGGACAAGGTGCTGACCGAGGTCGGGGGTTTCCACGGTATCCTGCCCAAGATGAACATGCTCCACAGACTCCTGGTCAGGTTCTTCACGGACGCGCCCGACAAGCGCGACAACACGTGGGGCCGCCGCGCCCCCGGTGTAGTCGAAGGGGCATGGAGGCCGCCACTCGCGCTCAAGGACAAGACGCTCAAGTAAAGGTTACAGGCTTAACTCACGGCAACCCTTTATAATCGTGACCGAAAGAAGCGGCTCCGGCGTCCCTCAAAATGAAATCAACTCCGCGAATTCGTCTATCGCGAGTCCTATGCCGTCGACGTAGACCTTGAGATCCATAGTGCCGTCGAGAGGGTTGCAGTCCTCCGTCGTAAGCGTATCGCTGAACATCCCGGCGGGCACGTCAATTTCCTCGCCGAATGCGAGGATCTCGGCCTGGTCCTCGGCTATCCCCGGCGCGAACTCCTGCTGGAATATCATGCCGACCTCGGGCTCTCCGGGCATGATAATCCCCGGGAGGTTCCCGTTCTCTCCCGCGCGCCACGCCCCATCGTGTGAAACGATCTCACCGTCTTCGAATATGTCCACTTCCTCGCCGAAGTAGCAGACCGAGCCGTCCGGTGCCTGGGCCATGAAGTTCCTCGATATCTCGACGATCTCGCCGTCCTCGAACTCCGTCTCCACGAGGACGCGTGTCGTGACTCCGGCTACAACTTCTGTCTCGTCCGGTACGGTCATTTCCACCCTGATCACTACGCCTTCGTCGTCCTCTCCTTCGAGCACCGTTTCGCTGCCGACGACGACAGGGAAGAACCCGTTGTCGATTACGAGCGAGAACGGGCCGGCTTCCGGGTCGCAGACCTCTATGCCTATAGTCAGCTCCGGGCATACTCCCCCTCCGCCGCCCCCTCCGCTGCACCCGCCGATCAGCGAGGAACGATAGAGCCAAAATCAGAACCGCTGATAATCCGTTTTTTTAATCATGTCATAACCTCCCTCTGATACCGTATTTGCTTATATGATAGAGAACGAAGGTTGCGGGCTCATTTCCGAAACATTACAAGTCGGTAAGGTTTCGGGTCGCGATTGCTATTTTGCATTGCTCTTTTAATTCCCTCCTTTGTAAAGAACGGTTCTGAGCAAGCAACGGATTCGAACGAGTGAGAATCGGGTCTCTTCCGGCTGAATACACGGATGTTTATGTGCATGGGATACTCTATTGAAACCAAAACAAACCGGACGCCATTACAACAAAAGCACCGAAGTAAATTAAATCCTGGCTGAATGCTGCTGTAGGTCAAATAGGTCAGGGTGGATTTTTTTAGCTTTTGTCATTTCGGATTACGACCAGGCGGTATAAAAATAAACCCGCCCCGTTCGCCGATACTTGTCAGGAACAGGGCGGGCGCAGGTAATGAGGGATGAGCAGCTAATTAATTTGAATCAGTCACAATGGCGGGACTCCCTCCGCATTCCTCATAGCTGCTTAGGCTACGCCGGAGGAAGTCCCGTGAATACATCTGAGTTTTTGATGGAGTACTAATTCGAAGTCATGAAGAATCCCTCGGTGATCGTCTGGTTCCCGCTTTCCTCTATCGCCAGCACCTCGAACTTGTACTCTCCGGCCGGTACTATAAGTTCTGCAGGAACGGTGACCGAAGTTGCACCGGCGGGAAGGAAAATGTCTAATTTCTGCGGGGGTTCCGCACCTTCAAGTTCAACTATTACCTCATAGGCAATGATTTCGATGTCGGTCGAATCACTGCACTCGCCCGTGGCTGAAGTCGTGTCGAGCTTGTTCGTGACCTGGATCCCAGGCTATGACGACTGCTGCGTTCGGGTCGAGCGTATCGCCGTCCCCGGGCGATGTAACTTCCGGTCCGCAGGGCAGATCGTGGGTGAGCGTCGCCTCACCTTCGAGCTCTTCACCATCAACTGTAGTGCCCTCGAAGTCGTATACCCCCGCGGGCAGGAGCTTCAGTATCGCGGGTAGGGACATGTCTTCCTGGAAATCGGGCTCGTTGCTCTCCATGAACAGCTCCGTGCTCCCTAGCTCTCCTCAGCTTGCCGAAGTTGTCCACCGCAAAGACCAGGCGCCCGTTCGGGTCTTCTATCCTGATCTGCTTCCAGGCCTCCCCGTCGAGGAAAATCTGAAGGCCCGCGTCTCCGTCGGTGGAGTTCACCTCTATACGTATCTGCGCATCGCCGAAGGGAATCTCGTTACCTTCTTGAGCCTGGGGTTCACGAGCGGCGTATGTCAAACCGAAGACCAGCGCAGCGGTGAGAAGAATGGCCGCGAACCCGATCCTTCTTCGCACTTCCGCACTTCCTGCAACAAGTGTTCTTAATACTTTTATATTACTCATAATGCACCTCCTGATTTTGATTTTAATTACATCGTATCAGGACAGTGTTGCCGGAATATTTCCCGGACGTTACAGATCGGTAAGGGTTTAAGTAAGGGGAGCGGGGATAAAGTCAGAGCGGGAGATAAACGGAAAAGACGGACCCCGCGCCGGGCGTGCTCAGGACCTCGACGTGTCCCCTGTGCGCGCCTACGACGGCTTTCACGAGGCTCAGTCCCAGGCCGAGCCCCCTCTCGGAGCGGCTCTTGTCGCCCCTGTAGAGACGGTCCCAGATGTTGTCGAGCTCGTCGTCCGAGATACCGATGCCGGTGTCCTTCACGGTGATCTCGACCTCTTTTTCCCCGCGGCTGGCCTCTATGTCTATCCTGCCGCCCGAAGGCGTGTATTTGATCGCGTTATCGAGCAGGTTGGCGAGGACCTGCCGTATCCTGCTCCGGTCGGCTATGAGGTAAAGCTCCTCGGGAAAACCCGCGTGCACGGTAACGCCTTTCTCCTCGGCGACATATCCGTATAAGTCGACGACGTCCCCGATGACGGGCGCCACGTTCATCTCTTCCAGATTGAGCTTCATTGCCCCGGTCTCGGCTTCGGATACGTCCATGAGGGTATTCAGCATTATGAGTATGCGCTCGGATTCCTCTATGCAGTCGGAGAGGGCCTCCCTCAGCGTGTCTCCGTCCTGCCCGGCCTCAAGCGCCATCTCCGCCGTCCCCCGGAGCCTCGTCATCGGCGTCCGCAGGTCGTGTGCGACGTTGTCGAGCACGCTCCTCATTCCGTTCATCAGGGTCTCTATCTTGTCGAGCATCGTGTTGAATAACGAAATGAGCTCGTCGTTGAGCTTATCCTCGTTACGGACCGGCACCCTCATGTCTATCTTGGTCTTTGCGACGATAGAGTTGAGCGTATTGATGAGCTGTCTTATCGGGTTGAGCGCGCGGTCTGCGACGAACAGCCCTCCCAGGTACGCGATCGAGGATTATGGGGATGATCGCAAAGAGAAAGATGTTCCTTATCTTCTTTAAAAGGTCTTCCCTCTCGGATATCGTCTGACCGAGCTGAAGTACCGAGCCGTCTGACAGCGTGAGAGACGTGGTTTCATAGGCATCGTCATCTCCTTCCCTGACGTATACCCACTCCCGGTCTACTGTCCCCGCGCCGGGGCCAAGCTCCGCTTTGTCGAAATCCTCCCAGCCCCCGGGGACCCTCAATATATCAGCCTCGTTTCCCCTCCCCGAGAGGCGAACGAGGAACGGGTCTTCCTCGTCCTCGAATATCTCTAGCTTTGAAGGCCTCGACCCCTTCGTCCTTATAGATTTCGGCGAGGTCGTCCAGGTCCTCCACGATTTCACTCCTGCTCTGCTCGTATATGAAAGAGGAGATAACGGTATATATGTAGATATTGATTACGAGCGAGCTCAGGACGAACAGTATCGTGTAGAGCGTCATCAGCCTGAAGCTGTTCGATTTGAAAAGGAGCCTAGGATTCTTTAAGAACATAGCCCACACCCCTGATGGTCTGTATCATCTTGTTATCGAAGTCCTTGTCGAGCTTATTTCTAAGCCTGCACACCAGCACGTCCACCACGTTCGTCTGCGGGTCGAAGTTGTAATCGTAGATGTGTTCCATTATGAGCGTTTTGGAAACGACCCGGCCCTCGTTCCTCATGAAGTATTCGAGGAGCGAGAATTCCTTCGGCTGAAGCTCTATATCGACGCCCGAGCGCACGACCCTCCTCGTAAGGAGGTCCATCGACAGATCGCCCGTCTTGAGGTAAGTAGCCCCCGTCGATCCCGACGAGCGCCTTATGAGCGCCTGTACGCGCGCGAGGAGCTCCGAGAACGCGAACGGCTTCGTCAGGTAATCGTCCCCCCCGGCTTCGAGCCCCTTCACCCTGTCGTCTACGGTGCGCCTCGCGCTCAGTATGAGGACGGGGGTTTTTACTCCGCTCCGCCTGATCTCGTCGATCAGGCTCGAGGCCGTCGAGCCTGGGGAGCATGATGTCTATCACCGCGGCGTCGTAGGACTCGTGCATCGCGAGGTGTACGCCTTCCTCCCCGTCCCCGGCATGGTCGACGGCGAACCCCGCCTGCCTGAGCCCGTTCATTACGAACGAGGCTATCTTTTTATCGTCTTCTACAACTAATACACGCATTGCTAAGATTTCCTCTGAACCGTATCTAAATTATAAATTATTCCTCCTCCCTTTCTTCCTCGTCCCTTTCTGCCTTCGGCTGGAACCGGTATTCGAGCGTGAGGTTCGCGAGGAAGCTGTTCTCTGAATCCGAGGGAAAGGCGTTTCCCGGTATGAAATAACCGAGCACGAGGGCCGCCGCGAACCCGCTCTCTTCGCCTTCATATCCGAGGACGAGGTCTATCTCGCTGCCGAGGCTCTTCTGCTGCCCGTCGGGGTCGGCGTCGATGCCGGTATCCGCGAGGCTCTCCCTGGCCTCTGTTTGAACGTAGTAGTGATAGACGAGGTCTATAGATGATGTCTCCTCGGTCGGATTGACCCCGACCCCTGCGGTAAATATGGACATGTTGTTAAGCTCGGGGTCGAAGAGCTGCCCGTAATAGAGAAAATCCGCGGCCCCGTTGAAATCGCTCTCGTTCCCCTGAAGCCCGGTCTGCATGAAGTTCTTCCCTCCGAATGCGTAGCCGAGCGTAACCGAAGGCTCGAGCTTCGGATATATGACGTACGTAGCGCCCAGCGTCGAAGCCTATCCCGTTGATGTCGCTCTTGTCGTTCGTCCCGAATGCGTACGCGAGCTCAAGCCAGTAGCCGAGGCTGTCGGTAAAATCCCCGTCCGAGTGGGCGCCCAGCGTGATTGCGCTCTCTTCTTCGTCCTTGGTGTCGTCGCGGAAGACGAAATAGGCCGCGATATTGGTAGTCTTCTGAAAAATCATACGTCCAGTACGTGATGTAGTTATTAGTCTTGTCCCCTGCGTCCCTGTTAATCAAATCCACGTCCACTATGCCTCCCCTTGTGACCGAGAATTCGGCATCGATACCGTAAAGGAACAAGAACGCCCTCGCGCCGTCCAGCTCCGCATCGAAGAGCCACTGCCGCTCGTCCTCGAACCTCTGCCTTCCGATCTGGAACGCGAGCCTGTCGCCCCATAGCTCCTTCAGCAGTATGTACGCGAGCTCGACCTCTAGCGTGGCCCTGTCCTTTGTCGTCCGGCCGTCCTCGAATTCGAACTCGCCTGCCAACTTCATGTCTATATATGCCTGAAAGTATTTGCTGGGGTCGAAGGAGAGCGCAACGACGAGAGCGGGCTCCAGGGTGGTAAAGTCCTCGTCGTTCGTCGTGTCGAGGTCGGCGTTCCTCTGGTACTGGTATTCGAGCTCGAGCTGAGCCCCGAAGGAGAGGTAAGGGAGGAGCTTTATGTTCGCTTCGGGGGGGTCGTCCGGGTTGAACCCGCCCCTCACGAATTCCTGCCCCTTCGCTTCGTGGGCGGCGCAGAGGAGAGAAAGCACGACGGTTATGAGGGACACGAGCCTCCCGTCAACTCTCATTATATTCTTCCCGCCACCCCTGGGCATGCGCGCCGTCATACGGATAATTATCGAGCCTTCCGTATGCCTCTCTGCATGATTCTACTTTATTAATAAAGTTCAATCTATCGTCTAACGTGCTCAAAACCGATTATTACAAAAATGTAATGTTTCGGTAAGTGTTATGTAACATGCACTTTATTTGGCCGGTTTTGGGAGAGGCGCGGGCGCATTCTGTGGTCTGCCGCTCGTATTTCATATATGATTTATATGCGTCGAGGAGACTCCCGGAATGGCTCATCAGAAAACGAAGACCGTAAGCCGGCCCAAACCACCCAAGACCGACAAGGAAAAGCCGCTGCGTAACGACGTCCGGTTCCTCGGCAATATCCTCGGGACCGTGATAAAGGAGCAGGAGGGGGTGGGGATATTCGACGTCGAGGAGAAGATAAGGGCGCTCACAAAGGAGATGAGGCGCCGTTATCAGAAGAGCCAGAAGGACGACCTCGTCGCCACCATAAGGAGCCTCTCCGACAGGGACCTCTACAAGGTCACCCGCGCCTTCACCGTCTATTTCAAGCTCGTCAACATTGCGGAGCAGATACACAGGATAAGGAGGAGGCGCGAATACAAGTACATATCCGACGTCAAGGACTCGAACGAGGGCTCTATAGAAAACATGTTCCAGACCCTGGGGAAGGAGGGCGTATCGTACGATGAATTCAAGGCCCTCCTCGATAAGATGTCCATCGAGCTCGTTTTGACGGCCCACCCTACGGAAGTAAACAGGCACATAGTCCTCGAGAAATTCAGGCGGATCTCCTCCCACCTGGGCGATATCGAAAACCCAATTCTCAGCGCCGACGATAAAAAGGTCAGGGAGGACGAGATTCACGCCGAGCTCGAAGGCCTCTGGCAGACTGAAGAGGTCCCCCCTTACAAGATAACCCCGCTCGACGAGGCGCGTAACATTCACTACTACTTCAGCGAGATAATATTCGGGGCGCTCGTCAGGATATACGAAAAATTCGAAAAGAAGATAATCGAAAATTACGGCGTCAGCGATATAAAGCTCCCGCCGTTTCTCAGGTTCGGCTCCTGGGTAGGCGGCGACAGGGACGGCAACCCCTTCGTCACGCACGAGATAACGATGGAAGTCCTTAAAATACAGAAGGCCCTCGCCCTCGGCAAACACATAGAGAAGATGGAGCGCCTGAGGAGGCAGCTTAGCTCCTCCGTAAGGATTGTTCCCGTGAGCGGCGAGGTCGTCTCGTACGTAACGAAGGAAGTCAGGTCTGCCGCGGAATCGCGCGGCATACATAACCCGGAGGAGTATTACAGGGTGATGCTCGAATATATGGACGGTAAGCTCCGCGCCTCGCTCGAAGAAGTCGAAGGCGGCGGTGCCGGAGCTATCCCCGCATACCACGGCAAGGACGAGCTGCTCCGCGACCTCTACATTATCGACAGGAGCCTCAGGGAGAATAAAGGCGGACACGTTGCCGACTCCATTCTGAAAGAGCTTATCAGGCAGGTCGAGGTCTTCGGGTTCCACATGGCCAAGCTCGACGTCCGCCAGAACAGCGCCCTCCACGAGAGCGCGGTCACGGAGATAACCGAGCGCCTTGGACTCCCGTCCTACGGCAGGATGAGCGGGCGCGAGAAGCTCGCATGGCTCACGTCCGAGATACGGAACCCGCGCCCCCTCGTGCCCGACTGGCTCCCGTTGTCGGATGAGAGTAAAGAGCTCCTCCTCACATTCGGGACTATCAGAGAGTGCCTTTCCGAGATAAGCCCCGAGTGCATAGACACGTACGTAATAAGCATGACCACGAGCGCAGCCAACGTGATGGAGGTGCTCCTCCTCGCGAAGGAGGCCGGACTCTACCAGTCGGACATGGGCAGGATCACGAGCCGCCTCAACATAGTCCCCCTCTTCGAGACGATAGAGGATTTCAGGCACGCGCCCGGCATAATGACGGAGCTCTTCTCGAACCCCGTTTACAGGGAGCACATCAGGGCGAGGGGCGACGTGTCCGAAATAATGATCGGCTACTCCGACAGCGGCAAGGACGGGGGGATTCTATGCTCCGGGTGGGAGATACACAAGGCCCAGAAGTCGCTGAAAGCGGTATCGGACTCGTTCGGGATAAGGAACAAGTTTTTCCACGGCAGGGGCGGCACGGTGAGCAGGGGAGGGGGGCCGACAAATCAAGCCATACTCGCCCGGCCCGCGGGTACTGTCGAAGGCGCAATCAAGATAACCGAGCAGGGGGAGGTCATATACAGCAACTACTCCCACCCCGAGATCGCCGAGGACAATCTGGAGCTAGTCCTGTCCTCCGTCGTGCTAACGAGCCTCTCAAGCGAGCGCGTGAAGCCCGAGTGGGAGGAGGCGATGGACGAGATAGCTTCCGATGCCGGGGACGCGTGGAGGGCGCTCGTGTACGAAGACCCGGATTTCTATACATACTTCGAGATGTCGACGCCCATTTCAGTAATACAGCAGATGGGCATAGGCTCGCGCCCGGCGAGGAGGAAAAGGACGAGGCGCATAGAAGACCTCCGCGCCATACCGTGGGTCTTCAGCTGGACCCAGAACCGCCACCTGATCACGGGTTTTTATTCGGTGGGCACGGCGCTCGATTCCTTCATACGTAAAAATCCGCGCAGGAACCTCATGCTGCTCCGCGAGATGTACGCCGGGTGGAGGTTCTTCAGATCGCACATGGATAATATACAGATGACCCTCAGCCGGGCCGACATGTGGATCGCGCTCGAATACTCGTTCCTCGTCGATCCGAGAGACGTCGGGAAGAGGATATTCGCGAGGATAAGGGAGGAATACGATCTCACTTCCGGTGTGGTACTCAAAATAACGCGCCAGAAGCGTATATTCGACAGCAACCCGTTCCTCCGGAAGTCTATCGAGCTCCGGAACCCGTACATCGATTCGCTCAGCTACATCCAGGTGGGTCTGCTCCGGAGGCTCTACAAGGGCGACTTCACCCCTGAAGAAAAGACCGCCCTCACCGACAACATCAAGCTCAGCATTAACGGCATATCCGCCGGACTCAAAAACACCGGCTAGCCGGTGAGCACACCGACTTCGAATGGCGGAGTCTCTTCTTCCCGACATTACAGAATTTACGTAAGAAAATCGATCGTACGAGCGTTAAAAATCTTCCAGGCTGGGGTCGAATTGGAAGATCTAGCGAGTACATGAGATTTTTAGCTAATTCTGTAGTCGGATGATTTTTCTTCTTTTCATCAAGGAGAAGAAGGATAAAAAAAAGCCATCTTGCTATGTCTATCTGTAATTGCGAGCGGAACAAAGCGCTCCTACTCTCCTTCCTTACGCCAGCACCTTGTCCAGCGTCCGGATGAGCGTCTCGGCGCTAAACGGTTTATTCAGGAAGGCGTCCGGCGGATTCTCCTCCATGTTTACAAGCTCGTGCTCCTTCTGGTAGCCGCTGGCGCTTATGATCTTGAGCGAAGGGCGCTTCTTCTTGAGAGCGCGGATAACGGTTTTACCCCCGATGACGGGCATTATCATATCTACGATCGCGACGTCTATATGTATTTTCCTGTCCGCTATGACGTCGAGCGCTTCGTGTCCGTTGTTCGCGGTCAGCACAGTGTATCCGAACTCCTCCAGTATAGCCCTCGTTATATCGAGTACCGCGGGCTCGTCGTCCACGACGAGCACTGTCCCGCCTTTTACGGCTGCGACGTTTATGTCCTCATCAGATTTCGATTCCCGCTCTGTTCTGATTGGGATCGCCGGCAGATAGACGATGAATTTAGTGCCCTTGCCGGCCTCGCTTTCCACGAGTATATACCCGCCGTGGTCCTTTATTATCCCGTATGCGGTCGATAGCCCGAGCCCCGTCCCCTTGTCCACGTCTTTCGTCGTAAAAAACGGGTCAAATATCTTGTCGATAACATCGGCCGGTATGCCCGACCCCGTATCCGTGATCGTGATCTGAACATATTCCCCGGGCTCGATGTCGTAGTATGTCTTTGTTCCGGGTCCGTCAGTCCGGATATTCCTGGTCGAAATGACCAGCTCTCCACCCGCGGGCATAGAGTCCCTCGCGTTCACGCATATGTTGATCATCACCTGGTGGAGCTGGGTGAAGTCCCCTTTGATGTTCCGTATCTCCCTGTCGGAATACGTCTTTATCATGATCGATTTCGGAAAGGTCTCTTTCATTATTTTAAGAACGTCCGATATCAAATACTTGATGTTGAGCGTCTGCTTTGCGCTCTCCGCGCCCCGCGCGAACGACAGCACCTGTCTTATGAGGTCTGCCCCCCGCTCGGCGCTCGATTCCACCACATTCAGGATCCTCTCGTATTTCTTGCCGCTGATTCCCGGTTTAAGCAGCTGTACGGACAGCAGTATCGGCTGGAGTATGTTGTTCAAGTCGTGGGCTATTCCGCCTGCGAGAGTGCCTATGCTCTCGAGCCTCTGGGCCCTCAGCAGCCTGCCTTCCAGCATCTTCCTGTCGGTGATATCCGCGCCGACGCCCACATGCCCGATGACTTTCCCCCTCTCGTCCTTTATCACCGATAGCACGAGGTAAACGGGGAATGTGGTCCCGTCCTTCCTCTTCGCCACGAGGTCCCCCTCCCAGTGACCGGGACTGGCTGCGGATTTCATGATGCCCTTGACCCTCTCCTCGGAGCTCTCCGGGACGACGGCGTCTATGATATGCATCCCCCGGACTTCCTCCTCCTTCCATTGGTAGAGCTCTTCGGCGTATTTGTTCCAGTATATGATTCTGCCCTCGAGGTCGGTAGCTATTACGGAGTTCCTTACCTGCCCCAGGAGGGATGCCTGAAAGAGTATCTTCTCCTCCGAGTACTTCCGGTCCGTGATGTCGGTGAGCGTCCCTACGTAACCCTTGAACTCTCCCTGGATACCCAACTCCTCCCGGGCCTGTGCGATAACCCATACCGTTTCTCCCTTACGGTTGATGAAACGGTACTCCTCCTTGAACTCCCGGCGGGTCTTCACGGCTTCTGTCCACCTCGAGGCCACATACTCGCGGTCGTCCGGGTGGAGCCTGTCTATCCAGCCGTCGCTGTACGCCTCCGCCTTCGTGATCCCCGTGATCTCGCAGAGCTTGTTGTTTACGTACACTCCCCTGCCTTCCGTGTCGGAGCGGAAAATCCCTATCGGCGCGACTTCCGTAAGCGTCTGGTACCGCTCTTCGGATATCATGAGCGCTTCCACGTGCTTCGCGTTGAGTATCGCCGTCTCCATCTGCTCCCTGATGATCTCGAGCAGGTTGAGCTCGTCTTCAAAGAAGACGTTCTTATCGAATGAATTAATGCCTATGCATCCGATCGTCTTGTCCCCTATATTGATGGGCAGGGCGACGTAGCTCTTTATACCGGTTTTCTTGCCAGCGGGCCCTATCGCGTTGTCGGTATCCGTGTCCGGGACGAACCGGGTCCTGCCCTCGATTATAGTTTTCCATGTCAGCCCTTTCGGGTAAGGGAGTTTCTTTACTACTTTCAACAGTGAATCAGGGACTCCCCGCTGTGATTGCAGGACCGCGAAATCCCCCTCCACCATGTGGATCTGCACCATGTCGGCATGCTCGATGTTCTCTTCCAATGTCTTTACCGCGTTCTCCATAACGTCCTTCAGGTTCACCGTGCTGTGGACGCTCTTGCTGACCGTATTGATGATCCTTTCGTATTTTTCCTTTTTAGACAGACGCATTATATTTTCTTTAAGGGCTTTTTCCGATTGCACCAGGGATTCGGCAAATTTCGCGTTGTGGATGGCGGTCTCTATCTGTCGGGATACTATCTCCAGCACCCTCAGCTCATCCGGCCCGAACGCGTATTTTTTGTCCGAGTTTATTACTATCGCCCCGACGGTCTCGTCCTCCGATTTTAAAGGTATCGACAGATAGCTCTTGGTGCCGAGCTCCCTGCCCGCTTGTCCGATTACCGTATCCCTGTCCGTATCGGCCACATAGATCATCCTTCCGTCTATAAACGTCTTCCACGTAAATCCTTTCGGAAACGGTATCCTGCTGACCCTGTCCACGAACCAGTCCGGGTACCCCCTGTGGGCGTGCATGACGGCTTCCCCGCCTTCCCGGAGATATATGCATATGTTCTTCACCGCGTCCATGTTCCGGCTGAGGGCGTCGACGGCGTTATCCATGACCATATGCGGGTCTATCGTTTTGTGGACTGCCTGAGTAACGATGTTGATTACGGTTTCGTAACGGTTGAGCTTCGCCAGGTCGTCGAGCGTCTTCTTCAGGCGCACCTCCGTTATGCTCCGGTCCGTAGCGCTGAGGGCAATGGCCAGATAAGCCGGAATACCGCTCCAGCTCCATTCTCTCAGCTTGACCTCCACCGGATAACACGTGCCGTCCTTTCTATAATGGAAAGTCGAGTATGCGGCTGCCTCTTCTTCGCCCGCATGCAGCTTTTGAAGGAGGTTCGCCAGAGACTCGGGCGTGAAGTCTCTCATCAGGTCGAGAGGCGTGAGACTCTTCAGTTCGTCCCACGAATACCCGAGGTTTTCCCTCGCGGGCTTGTTTACATGAAGGAATAAAAGTGACCGGTTCTCGAAGAGGTATATCTCGCTATCGACGCAGTCCAGTATGCGGTTTGCATCGTTAAGGGACTGTTCGCGCTCGGAGATGAAATCAAAGAAGTTTTTTACCTGAATAACCTTCTGTTTTTATAACGGTTTCTCCATTTTTTGATCTTGTACTTATACGGAGAGCGGAATAGTGCGGAATAAATTGATACGTCTCTTCAGATTGAGCGACCTCCCCGTTCGAAATATACATCTGTTTCCGCTAAAGGGTTCGGTAATATGTAAGATTGAGCGCCGTTACTTGTATATACCAATAAGGAATTATCATCCGTGCTGTTCCCGCGGACGTGAGCGGGCGGCGGGTATCGGAAGCGCGCTCAGGCCCCGTCGTCTATCGATTATTGTGAATTTAGTCCGGAATAACTATTATTAAGAGCGGGTTCTGTAGTCCCCTTTCTAAGGAGGGAATTAAAGGCAATTCTCCCCCTTAGAAAAGGGGGAACAATTCCGAACAAGTAACGAATTCGATGAATAAGCGAATTCGGACGCACTTGGAAGAATGCAAAAATGCTAATGATTCACCTTGTGGCTTCAGAAAGCAAAAAGAATTGGCCGGAGTTGATTAAAGGCAAAGAAGTCCCATCTCACGCCGGGCGGGTAGTTTGCTGACGTTTACGATAATTCCCGCCTTTCCCGGCTTTCTTGGCGGATTTCATCTTGTACATGTTCCTGTCTGCTATGTCCACGAGCTCGTCCGGGGTGAGTTCGCTCCCGAGATTGTATTCGGCCAGGCCGTAGCTGAACTCTATCCTGTAGGGCTTCGAGCTCCTCTCGTTCCGGGCGTCTACCGAGTCCAGGATCCTCTTCAGCACCGTTCCGCTCCCCTCGAGGGTGGTTTCCTGCAGTATGAGGAGTATCTCGTCCCCCCCGAGCCTGCACATTACGTCGGATTCCCTGAGCGCGCTCCTCAGCAGGTTGACCAGGGTTATTATGACCCTGTCCCCCTCCTTATGACCGAGGCTGTCGTTGACGCGCTTTAAGTTGTCGAGGTCGATGTAGCAGACCGTGAAGCTGCACCCGTGCCTCCCGCAGTACTTTATCTGCCTGTGCACGGATTCGATCCCGGCCTTTCTGTTGAGTATCCCCGTCATGGGGTCAGTCAGCGAGAACCTCTTCGTTTCGAGCTCGGCCAGCTTCCTCCTCGTGATGTCCGTATGGGAGATTACCGCTCCGGTTACGTGCGCGCCTGATTTCATGGGGGTGACGGAGAGGAGGAACCATTTCCTGTCGCGGCCGGCGTGGGAAGGGTACTCCATCGTGAACCTGTCCTTTTTCCCGGCGAGCACCGACACGATATTCTTCCATACCCGTCCCGACCTGTCGTTCTCGGCGGAATGCCTCTTCAGCATCCTGAGGTAATTGGTCCCCGGTTCAGGCCTCTCGGCGGCGCCCCCGCCGTTCTTCCCGCTGTAGCCGATCCACGAGCGGTTGGCGGCTACCAGCACTCCCGAGCTGTCCACGACACCGATGTGTTCGGGGAGGGAGTCGAGTACCGCGAGCACCGTATCGAACTGCGCCTTGCCTAATACCTCGTGCTTATTCCGTTCTTTCTTCATCATATCCTGATATACGATTCCGTTAATTATTTTGTTCGTTAATCCGTCGAGCATGGTCATATTGAGCATTATTGTCTATCCGCGTCCTGAGTATTAACTATATCTACGCAGGCCGCGGGCTCTTCGGATGACCCTGTATCAATATTATTCCGATAAATTTGCCGGTCCTGCACACATTTCCGAGCGAGCCTGCCGGTTCTCAAAATACATGCCCGCCGGCGGTCTCTCCCGCGATTAGGAAGAGAAGGACTATGGCAGGACGGCCGGTCTCTATTCCCTGGTTTCGGGCCGGGTGACAGGAAAGCCCCCGGTATAACCGTAATGCGGCTAATTTACCCCCTTCTTATGCTTCTTCGACACTTTCATCTTGTACATGTTCCTGTCGGCTATGTCCACGAGCTCTTCGGCGGTATGCTTCCCGCCCGGTGAGTGCTCGGCAAGGCCGTAGCTGTATTCGAGCTTCCAGGGTATGCGCGCTTTATCGTTCCGCCGCGCTATCAGCTCTGCTAAACGCTCGAGCACGTGAATGCTCGCGTCTATAGTCGTATCCGGGAGCACGAGCAGGATCTCGTCCCCTCCCAGCCTGCATATCGCGTCCGTTTCACGGAGCGCGTTCTTCATGAGCTTCGCCGCGGATCGGATTGTCTTGTCCCCCTCTCTGTGCCCGTAGTTGTCGTTCACGTATTTCAGGTTGTCGAGGTCTATGTAGCATACCGTGAGGCTCTGTTTACGTCTCTTCGCAATTTTTATCCGGTCGCGTATGTAAGCGAGCCCCGCCTTCCTGTTGAGTACCCCGGTCATGGGGTCTATGACGGCGAGCCTCCTGGTTTCGAGCTCGGCGAGCCTCCTCCGCGTTATGTCCGAGTGTGAGACCACCGCGCCCGTCGTGGCCTTGCCGTTCTTAAGGGCGGTCACGGTGAGCCTGAACCACCTTTTTCCGCCGGGGAGGTCGCACGGGTACTCGGTCGAGTACCTCCCCCTCCCGCCCGTGAGTACCGAGCTGATAGCCCGTCCCGTACGGACGAATTTCGCTTCCCTGCCGAACGCGTCCCTGAACGCCCTCATATAATTCTCTCCGACCGCCGCGCGGTCGAGCGCCATCCCCCCGTTCTCGGCGGGGAAGTTCATCCATGCGCTGTTTACGGAGACTATCACACCCCTGACGTTGAGCACGGCCAGATTCTCGGTAAGGGAATCCAGCACGGACTGGACCGCATTGGGGGAAAGCTTCTTTAAATTACTTCTGGCTGCGCTCTCTTTAGTCAGCATTGTCTGTATCTTCACCGAACGAAGTCTTGTCGAATTAATCCGGCCTATGCGTGAATCATTGGATACACGTATACCGGCGGCCGTCCGCAAACGGGCCTTAACTGGAATTATACGGCTCTTCCGGCTGAATGGTTCTGAAAAAAAACAGGGGGATAATCCGGCCTCTCGGGCTTATCGGTTTACGGGATACGTACCGCGCCGAAATTCCGGGAAATTTCTCAAGGTTTTGAGACTAGTGTTGTATATGCACAATTTATTCGGACCGGGGTTTCGGGCTTGCTATCTTGTCCGGCGGTTCCGGGCCCGCTATTTCCCGGCCTATGTTTTTACGTGCTTTTCGGCCTCTCCGGTCATGGGTACGAACCTCACCGGGGCGACCCTTTCCTCGTCGAACCCGTCTTTCGTCTTCGTGAGGAGGAGGAGCTCCTGCATGTCGTCCCCTACGGGTATCACCATCCTGCCCCCTTCCCTGAGCTGGGCTTTTAAGGGTTCCGGTATCTCCTCCGGGGCGGCGGTCACTATGATTCCGTCGTATGGGGCGTGCTCCTCCCACCCGGCGTATCCGTCCCCCGTTTTGAAGTGCACGTTCGAATATCCGAGCCCGTTGATGACGCTCCTGGCGAAAAGCGAGAGCGGCTCCAGTATTTCCACTGTGTAGACCTCGGCGCCGGTCTCGGCGAGGACCGCCGCCTGGTATCCCGAGCCCGTGCCTATCTCCAGCACCTTCTGACCCTTCTCCGGGCCGAGGAGCTCCGTCATGAAAGCGACGATATAGGGCTGGGAGATGGTCTGTCCCATGCCTATGGGAAGAGGCGTGTCGGCGTAGGCAAGGTCCACGAGGTGTTCGGGGACGAACTTGTGCCTCGGCACGGTCCCCATCGCCCTCAGCACATCGGGGGACGTTACGTCCCTCATGGCGATCTGCTCCTCGACCATGTCGAGCCGCCTTTGTTTGTAAACCGTCTCCGGGTCGAAGTGGTTCAACGTTCCCGCTATGAGAAGGAAGGACGAAAGAAACACGAGTATTAATGCCAGCTCCAAAGCCCGGCTCCTTTAATGACGTATAATAACGTAACTAACTCGGAATCTCCCTCTCTCAGATATATGTATGAGCAATTATGATGCCACTTAATCCCAAATTCGGGTTGAGAAGGAATTACACAACGAAATCGGCGGAGAGCGGCGCGTATCTTTCAGGCGCGCGGGGCCCCGAATGCTTAATTTATCGGCACGGGGGCGAATTTTGAGGGCAATTTCCCCGGGAGCGCGTATTCACGCCCCCTCCGGCACACGGTAGAGCCGTCCGATTATCCTGCATCATACACCCGCGGCTTCACCGGCGGCTGATGCGTTTCCTCACCGCCCGTTATGGTACTATCTTCCTATCCCCGGCATTTCACACGGATACGGCGCCGGAAGGACCCCCGCATGGAAAACAACATAGTCGTCGGCCCCCTCGGCAGGCCCCTCCCCGGCGAGCAGGGGGTAGAGGCCGCGGAAAGGAAGGGTTCGGGACACCCGGACACCCTCTGCGATTATATAACGGAAGGGATATCGAGGGCGCTATCCGAATATTACCTCTCCGAATTCGGCTGCGTCATGCACCATAACGTGGACAAGGCGCTCCTCGTGGGGGGCGCATCGGAGCCCGCGTTCGGAGGCGGCAGGGTCGTCGAGCCGATGGAGGTGATAGTGGCCGGGCGCGCGGTAAAGGACCTGGGGGGAAAGCCCCTCCCCGTAGACGAGATGGCAGCCTCGGCCGCGCGCGGCGTGATCGCGAAGAACGCTCAGGCATCTCGATCCCGTGAGAGACGTGAAGATAACTATCATGATAAGGCCCGGCAGCAGGGACCTCGTGGACCTGTTCAGGAGGTTCGCAAGTGGGGAGGTGCCGTTATCGAACGACACTTCCTGCGGGGCGGGCTTCTACCCGTTCGACAGGCTCGAAAGGGCCGTTTACCGGACGGAGAGGTACCTGAACAGCCCCGAAGCCAAGGTGGAGTACCCCTTCATAGGCGAGGACGTGAAGATAATGGGCGTGAGGAGGGGGGACGAAATTTCGCTCACGGCGGCTATAGCCGTAGTCGATAAATACGTTTCCTCGGTCGGCGATTACGCGTCGAAGATAGAGGACGTGAAGCGCTCGGTTATGGGGCAGGAATGGGCCGGGGGCGCGCGTGTGAGTATAAATACGGCCGACGACTACGGGAGCGGCAGCGTATATATCACCGTCACGGGTACGAGCGCCGAGCAGGGGGACGACGGGCAGGTGGGGAGGGGGAACAGGGTGAACGGGCTCATCACCCCTTACAGGCCCATGACGCTCGAGGCCGCGGCCGGGAAGAACCCGGTAAGCCACGTGGGCAAGCTCTATAACCTCTTCGCCGAAGAGCTCTGCAGGAGGGTTGTGGATGAGGGCTTCGCCGGGCAGGCCTCGGCCTTCCTGGTTTCAAGAATAGGGTGTCCCATAAACGAGCCGCAGGTCCTCGATATAAAGGTAAGCCCCGAAGGCGCCGACTTTAAATCGATCAGGGAAACCGCAGGTGCGATGCTCGCGGATATGCCGGGCATGTGGAAAAGAATAATCGCCGGGCAATACGAAATCGCCTGATACCCGGTTCAGCCCTGCATGGTGGGTGGTTCTTTGTCCGGGTCGGGCACGTATCCGAGAGCGCTCAGGGATTCGAGGACCCTCTCAAGAAGGTTGTTGCTGCCGCCGGTCATGCTTTCATCGTCGGCCACCTGGAGCTCCCTCGCGTCGTATTCCCACCTGCGTAGTATCTCTATCTTCTGCTCGCGCGTCAGGTCCTTCACCTTGAGCACGTCTTCCGGGGTTTTGAAAACGCTCGTCGGGTCGAGTAATGCCTTGTCGATGTCTGTCATAGTGGACTTAATTATAATTCCTGATAAGCCCGTCCACAACGAAAAATTTTCAGAACAGAGGTCCCTCGTTCTCGATAACGCTCGCGACGCCCGCGATCTCCTTTCCGAGGAGCCTGATTATATCGTCGAGGGTGATTATGCCCGTGAGCCTGCCCTCCACGTCTACGACGGGGAACCTCCTCACCGCGCTCTTCCTTATCTGCTCGAGCGCTTCAAAAAGTCCCATGTCCTCCCTGAGCGTAAGCACGAGGTCCTGCGTCATGACGTCCTCAATCGGCGTCCTCACCGGGTCGAGACACCTGTTCACTACCCTTAGCGCTATATCCCTGTCGGTCACAATGCCGAACCTGTCGTCCCCTCCCGTGACTATCACGCTCCCCAGGTTCTTGTCCTCCATTATCCTCGTAACCTCGCTCACCGTCGTGTCCGGACTCACCGTCACGACGTCTCTCCTGCAAATATGTCCAAGACTCATCAGAGTCACCTCCGCGCGGATTTACAAATTAAACCGTTCATATCCTTATTAATAGGAGTGCAAGTGCTATGCCAGTCCCGGACGCGGGCCGTCCCCTCGGTAAACATTGGGGAATTTAAATACGCGCCGGGTCCGCGCGCCGGCGGATGTCAGATTGTAGTACATTTTATGACGAGCCGCGTTTACGCGCATGGAATTCCGGCCCCATCGCCGCTATTTCGGCCGAATCTTTGCTATCGTGCCCGGAGCAGTGTATCCTATTGTAATCAAAGCCAAACTGATCTGCGGTAAATACCTGGCCATCTTCACGAAAACAGAAACCGGTTATATAGTTTCCTGCCCGGAGCTCCCGAACCTCAAGTTATCAGGCAGCACGCTCAAAGAAACGGAGAGGCTCGTCAACGATACGGTTAGAAATTATCTTAGCAGGGCCGCCTTGCTGACATTCGACAGAAGCGCCTTTATCAGGGTCAACAAGCTCTGGAAAGACGTGGTCGAGCCCGCCGTGGACGAGATGAAGAAGAAAGCCTCGAAGAGGGGCTGGTCGATAGACACGTACATAAACAAGCGCGGGTTCAATCAGATCAACAGGTTCAACAGGTCGTGCTCCATACGTACGGTCGGAGAGAATAAAGCGACCCGGAAGCTGACGATAGGGTGGCGCGCGGGGTCGAGCGCTTTTACATACGGGAACACGCTTACTATCACCGGCTGGAAGGACGTCCCCCACACGATGGTCAGCATCGACTCTCTCGTGGAAGACCTGTCCGAAAGGCTCTTCGTCTGATAACCCCGGATAGGGTCCCCGCCATTTGACCGAACATCCCCAGCCTCAGCGCCCGGCAGCGGACCCACTGTATTTTTATGAGTATCCGTAGTGTATACTAATGGTTCACAAGTTATTGTGGGGGAAGGTTCAACGGGTATCTTGCATCCGCCTCTGTAAGGCTTGATGAGACAAATCGATTTTTCACAAAGGAGTAACGAATGCAAGGCAAAAAGCTCTACATAGGGAACCTCACCTATAATACGACTGTCGAGGAAATAACCGAGCTCCTGGCCAAATACGGCACGGTCTCGGACGTCCGCGTAATAGGGGACAAGGGGTTCGGGTTCGCCGAGATGGGCACACAGCAGGAAGCGGAGAAAGCCAAGGACGCGCTTGACGGCTACGAGTTCAAGGGCCGCCCTCTCAAGGTGAACGAAGCGCGGAAGAACACCGGCAAGCCCTCGGGCGGACGCGGCGGCGGTGGTGGTGGAGGCGGAGGGGGATATGGCGGTGGAGGCGGTGGTGGTGGAGGCGGATACGGCAGGAGAAGGTAAGCCCGGCACCCCCGGATAAAATCATTCTTTTACGTTCTGTTTTCCTCTCTGAGCACGGTCATTCTGACCGGGGCTTGCGCTCCGGGCGGCAGCGAGCGGCCATACGGGGGAGCGTGCCGAGCTTCGTGCCGCAGCGCTCCGGGCCCTGTTAAACCGGCGAGCCTGTAACGCCGGCGGAAGATAATCGGACCCGCGTTTAACTTCTTTAAACGATGCTCATCTGTGTTCTCCGGCGTTCATTATGCATCACCCGATTTTTTTAACCCTTATTTAAAAAATCCATCCGGTATTATATTCTCTTTTTTGTGTTGATTTAAAACTCACATACAGGAGAGATGGAAAGCCATGCCGAAAATAGACGAAATTGCGCCTGACGTATACCGGATATCCATAACCTATAAGGAAATAGGGCTCCAGTTTAACCACTTCCTCGTCAAGGACGACGAGCCGCTGCTCTTTCATTCCGGGCTCAATTCCATGTTCGACGACCTGCGTGAAGGTGTGTCGAAGATAATAAAACCCGGGAGCCTCCGCTGGGTCGGGTTCAGCCATTTCGAGTCGGACGAGTGCGGCTCTCTCAACAGGTGGCTCGATATCGCGCCCCGCGCCGAGGCGCTCTGCTCCGAGCTGGGAGCGCTCGTCAGCGTGAACGACTTCGCCAAACGTCCCGCGAAAGGGATGAAGGACGGCGAGACGATTAAGACGGGGAGCCGGACGTTCAGGTTCTGCTCGACCGCCCACCTCCCGCACGGCTGGGACGCGGGGGTTTTATTCGAGGAGACGGGCGGGACGCTATTCTGCTCCGACCTCTTCACACACTTCGGCGAGGTGGAGCCGCTCACGGAGTCTGACGTCGTCGGGCGCGCGGCCGATTCGCTCCGCAACATGCAGGAGAGCCCCTTCGCCTACTACATACCCTACACCCCGCAGATGAACGGCATCTTCAAAAAGCTCGCCGCTCTCGATACGAAGACCCTCGCCATAATGCACGGGTCTTCATTTACGGGCGACTGCGGCAAGGCGCTCCTCGACCTCTCGTCGGTGATAGAGAAAGAGCTGGGGAAATAAAGTGAGGCCGCCGGCCGTAATTTGTGCTCTTTTCGCCCTTATGCTTTATACGGGCTGCAGGTCGCGTGTTTCATCCGATTCCGACTGCACGTCCGAAGTGCCGCCTGATTCCTCCTCGAATTATATTCAGGAATGCTCCGATTATAATGATCCGGTATCGCCCTGGCACGTCTGCATAACGCGGACAAAAGGATCGGTGTCCAAAGACGTTTTATTTTACTTCCACGGCTATTCGAATAATCAATGCGCGTGGCTCGCCCCCGGCAGGCCTAGTTCTGAAAATCGGGCTAAAGTGGCCGAATGGTGGAAGGAAAACGGGAAGCAGGCGCCTACGGTCGTAGTATTCAGTATAGGCCGGAAGTTCCTCTTGACCTCGGATGAGGGACGGTACCCCGCCTCTTGGTTTATTAGCTCGGTATTACCGGAGATCGAGAAAAAACTGGGTCCAAAGCAGGGGGAATATATAATTTGGGGGACATCTATGGGAGGGCAGAGCGCCGCTCAGTTATACATGAGGTATCCCGGGCTCTGGGATAAAGCGGTTCTGAATTCTCCCTTGATACCCGTTTGCGATCCTTATGCCGAAGACGGCGGCGCTGCCTGCATCCGTGGTATCGCTACACCGCAGATCGATTTCCTGACGAGAGAATCCCTTAATCTGATCAGGGAATTCTATCCGACGAATGAATCATGGGACGGCGCCGACCCCTTGAAAGCCGGTCCCCGGTTCCTCGACTCGAACTATCCGACTTTACTGATTGAGGTCGGCATTGCCGATGAATTCGGTTTCTATCCCGGCACGGACCGGTTTCAGAAAATCGCGGCCGAGAAAGGAGTATCCGTGGAATACATAGTTCACGGCGTGAAAAGCGGGTTTTTCTGGAAGGTGCCGAATCATTTGTATTTCGACCCCGGCATGATTGCCGAATTCATTGTGGAAGATTGAATGGTTAAATTCGTCACCGCGGGAACCGGATTATAATTGAACGCGGATTCCAGGATTTAAGGGAGCATGGAGATGGGAAACAAGAAGAAAGATAAAAAGAAAAAGAAGGAAGCCAGCGAGGCGGCATCCTTAAACATCGAAGAGCAGAGCCGGGATACGAGGGATATCGACGACAAGATATACGATAAGGAGCTGCTAAGGCTTGAGACCGAGCTCGTAAAGCTCCAGGACTGGGCAACTCACGAGGGGAAGAAGATAGTCGTCCTGTTCGAGGGCCGGGATGCGGCGGGGAAGGGCGGTATGATAAAACGCATCACCGAGCCCTTGAACCACCGCGTATGCAGGGTCGCCGCCCTCGGGGTGCCGACTGAGAAGGAGAAGACGGAGTGGTATTTCCAGCGTTATGTCCCCTATCTCCCTTCTGCGGGAGAGATAGTGCTCTTCGACCGGAGCTGGTACAACTGCGCGGGGGTCGAGAGGGTGATGGGGTTCTGTTCGGAAGAAGGGTATATGGAATTTTTCCGCACGTGCCCGGGGTTCGAGGACGCCATTATCCATTCGGGCATCATGCTCTTCAAATACTGGCTCGAGATTTCGGCGGGCGAGCAGGAAAAGAGGTTTCAGGAGCGTATAGACAACCCGCTCAAGCAGTGGAAGATAAGCCCGATGGATATGGAGGCGAGGAAGCGCTGGTACGACTATTCGCGGGCGCGCGACGATATGTTCAAGTATACGGATACCGATATTTCTCCCTGGTATATCGTGCCCGCTGACGACAAGAAGAGGGCGAGGCTCAACTGCATAAGCCACCTCCTCGGCATGATTCCTTATAAGGAAATGCCTAAGAAGAAGCTCGAGCTGCCGCCGCTTCAGAAGAAGAAAGGCTATAAACCTCCCCGCGTATCCGGCGCCGAAGTCATACCTGAGAAGTTTTGAAGCGGGAAGATACGAGGGGCAGCTCGAGGTTCAGAACCGCCCCTCGTATAGAGCGGGTTAATCTTCTTCTTTCGACAGGATATTTAGCTGCGAATCCATCTTGATGTCGTATCTCTCCCCGTCGAAGCAAACGGCTTCCGTTTTATAGATACCCGGCAGGAGACCGCCCGGTTCGCTATATCCGTAGTAACCTCTGAAGGGCTCGACTTCGATATCTTCCACAACTGTGCATCCCTGTGCCTTTAAAGCGCCGTAGATCGTGGCTGCTTCATAACTGGTCGCTTCCCTGTCCGCGTACGAATTGTCTGCCGTAAACAGGAAGGCCAATGACAGAGCCGCTAATGCCGAAAATAATTGACTTCTTCATGTCAATCACCTCCTTTCGTTTAGTTGAAATCTTTTAATCTATGCTAATACCGAAGAACAAGCTGCCGCTGGCCGGCGGATAATATGGAACGGGGTAGGGTGCCGGTGCGTAATACACAACTGGAGGAGGGGGAGGAGCATAATACACATTCGGATAATAGGGTCTGTAATAGAGATTCCCGTTGACGTAAGGGCCGCGATTGTAGTATCCGTTGTGATGTTTATAGTGACCGTGTTTGTTGCCGGCCATGCTTCCAGCCGGTACGGCAATGATGAAAGCCAATATTATCAAGAACGAAATCAATATTTTTTTCATTTTTCTTCTCCGTTTTTTTTCTGATATCTTCCCTTTAAAAAGGGAATGCCCGGGGATTATCCCGGGCATTCTCCTATCTTTATAAACTGGATTCGTTGCTCTCGATGGCAACCGGTTAATCCGGTCTCATCGACAGGATATTTAACTGCGAATCCATCTTGATGTCGTACCTCTCCCCGTCACTGCAGATCGCTTCCGTTTTAAAAATACCCGGGAGCGTATCTCGGGGTTCGCCGTATCTATACACAGCGGCGAAGGATTCAACCTCTATGTCATCTGCCACAGTGCATCCCTGTGTTTTCAAAGCGCCGTAGACCGCGGCGGCTTCATAAGGGGTTGCGTCTCTGTCCGCATACGAATTGTCTGCGGAAAACAGGAAGGCTGACGACAGTGCTGCTAGACCGAAAATAATTGACTTCCTCATGTCAATCACCTCCTATATTTTTTTCGGCGTATAAATCTTTATCGCCGTATATCAACAACGTGCCTTGGCTTCAGGCATTCGTCGTTAATGGGGGCAAGGGCCATGCCATCCTGCAAGAATCCCGATTTTTACACTATGATCGCAGCGGTTTAGCTTCAGGATTGAATTTGAATATCAAGTTAGAAAACAGTCGGTTTAGTATGAAACGGAACAATAGAACTTGTCTTTATACGTACGCATGCGGCCGGCCGCATGTGATACGCATTATGCCGGTTTCATTTCACAGGAACGATCAGGAGCGTGAGCGCATAGCTTATCACGACGCTCACTACGCCGAGCGCTATGCCCTTCAATATTTCCCTCGGGCCTGATCTTCAAATAGATTAGGCGAATATATCATTACGCCCCACACCAGGAATGAAAATACCGTGAAGGGGAGGGCCTTATAGTAAACGGACGTGAAGACGACGAGGATTAGCGCCCTCGCTATATGGAGGTTCGAGCCCCTGACGGCCCTTGATAACAAGTAGAGCACGGGCAGGGCAATTGCGACGTGGGAAAGGAACGAGAGATAGCCGCCTATAGACGCCCTCACGAGGACGAGGAAATAAAACGGCAGGCCGCCTAAGGCGATCAGGTCCCTCGCTATCTCCTCCTTCATGTTCCCGGATAATCTCAACGTGTCGCTTATATTCATTTTATACCGCTCCTTTCTAGGCGTCTGATTGCAAATACAAAGCTATTGTAAACCATTTTGTCATTTCGAACGCATGCGAGAAATCTATTTTTGACTGTAGGATGCGCCTTCCAGCCGCGATTAAGTAAGCTGTCGCGCCAGGATGGCGCTCCTACGAATTAAAGGTATTCCTCTCTCCTATCCCGAATATTAGGCCTTGCCCTGCTGACGCCCCCGGTTTAATATTGTTATATAATGAACACAGGAGGTGTGATCATGGCAAGGGTAAAGTACATCGAGGAAGAGACCACGGATAATCCCGTAGTAAAGGAAGCGTTCGAGAGGATGCGCCTCAAGAGGGGGAAGGTCACGAACATATACAAGGCGCTCGCCCACAAGCCGTCCATACTAGGCACGATAGGCCCGTTCGTCGCGGCCGTTCAGCAGCCGGACGAGCTCGACCCGAAGCTGAAGGAGAGGATCATACTCAGGGTGTCGAAAATAAACCGCTCCGCATACTGCTGCCACGCGCACGAGCAGATAAGCGCCAAAATGGGGTTTACGCCCGGGGAGATCGACGAGATGAATAATCCGGGGAGCGCACATATAAGCGACGCGGAGAAGGCGGCGCTCGGTTATGCCGAGGCGCTGACCGTAAACCCCGGCAATATACCGGACGCCGTGTACGGCGAGCTAAAGAAGCACTGGAGCGATTCGCAGGTGGTCGAGATAACGATGATCGCCGCGCTATACAACATGATAAACAGGTTCAACGAGGCGCTTAAGCTAGACCCCGAAGAGTATTGAATCCCGTCTTATTCTTTTTCCTTTTATTTCCCTCTCCCCAGCGTGGGAGAGGGTTAGGGTGAGGGGGTACATTGATATTCAATCGATTAGAAGAGTCTTTCCCCGACATACACAGAATCGCTGGCCCCATGAACATCTTCAGCTCTTGAGCCTGTATCCGGTCTTGAATATCCACCACACGACGGCGATGCATATGGCGAGGAACAGGAGCGTCATGCCCAGGCTGACTTCCACGTTCACGTCCGAGACGCCGTACAGGCTCCATCTGAAACCGCTAATGAGATACACGACCGGATTAAAGAGCGTGATCTTCTGCCATACGGGCGGCAGCATGTATATCGAATAAAAACTCCCCCCCAGGAACGTAAGCGGAGTGATTATCATCAGCGGCACCATCTGGAGCTTCTGGAAGCTGTCCGCCCATATGCCGATTATGAACCCGAAGAGGCAGAAGGAGACGGCGGTCAGGAGGAGGAACCCCGCCATCCAGAACGGGTGCAGGATCGAGTAGGGGACGAAGAGGCGCGCCGTAGCCAGTATGAGCGCGCCCAGTAATATGGATTTCGTGGCGGCCGCGCCTACGTAGCCTATCAGCACCTCTATGTATGAGACCGGCGCCGACAGCACCTCGTAAATCGTGCCCGTGAATTTCGGCAGGTATATGCCGAAGGAAGCGTTAGATATGCTCTCGCTCATGATCGTCAGCATGACGAGGCCGGGGACGATGAACGCGCCGTAACTCACCCCTTCTATATCCCCCACCCTCGATCCGATAGCCGCGCCGAAGACCACGAAGTAGAGAGAGGTCGAGAGTATGGGAGACGCGATGCTCTGCATCAGCGTCCGCCACGTGCGCGACATCTCGAAAATATATATAGACCGTATCGCGTAGAAGTTCATCGTTTCTCGCTCACGAGGCTGACGAAAATTTCCTCGAGAGAGCTTTCGCTCGAATGTATGTCCCTGTAATCGATACCGTGCTCGTTCAGGCGCTTTAACAGCGACGCTATTCCCGTCTCCTCGCCGTGCACGTCGAACGTGTAAACGAGCTCGCTCCCGTCCGTGGAAAGCTCGAGGTCGAGACCGTTAAGCCCGACCGGGATGGAGGCTATAGGGTTCTGGAGGTAAAGCTTCAGCTGTCTCTTGCCGAGCTTCCGCATGAGCGCGTTCTTGTCCTCGACGAGGATAATCTCCCCCTTGTTTATTATCCCGATGCGGTCGGCTATGAGCTCCGCCTCCTCGATGTAATGCGTCGTCAGGATAATTGTCACCCCGTTTTCCCTCATGCCCCTGACCATCTCCCACATATCGCGGCGTAGCTCGACGTCCACCCCCGCCGTAGGCTCGTCGAGGAATAGTATCTTCGGCTCGTGCGAGAGGGCCTTGGCGATGAGCACCCGGCGCTTCATCCCCCCCGAGAGCGCCTGTATCTTGGTATCGGCCTTGTCGAGGAGCGAGAGTTGGCCGAGCACCTTTTCGATATAGACGGGGTCGGGCGGCTTCCCGAAGAGGCCCCGGCTGAAGTTCATCGTATCCCGCACGGTCTCGAACACGTCCGTCGTCAGCTCCTGGGGGACGAGGCCTATCTTCGACCGGGCCGCGCGGTAGTCGGATATTATATCGTGGCCGTCCGCGAGCACCGTCCCCCCGCTCGGATTGACTATCCCGCAGATGATGCTGATGAGGGTCGTCTTCCCTGCCCCGTTCGGGCCCAGGAGCGCGAAGATCTCCCCCCTCCGTATATCCAGATCGATGTTCCTGAGCGCCTGAAAACCGGAAGCATAGGTCTTGCTTAAATTTTTTACAGAAATGATCGCGTTCACGGAAGCACCATAAATTCTGAAGTTGTATAGTTTAGCTGGTTATGGGCTTAAATATAGACG
>CAVWAZ010000005.1:0-10620 GCA_963752995.1 uncultured delta proteobacterium | reverse complement strand
ATTTATCTATTTTTGGCCCAGCATGGATAAAATCGTCTTAAAATTTTCTATGCCGATAGTACTTCTTATCTCTGCTAAAGCATCTATCGATATATTGGCCATCTCAAGGGCCGTTTCTTCCAGTATTTTCGTTTCTTTCTTAGCTTGAGCAGGATCGAAATTCGGGTCTTGCATCAGGTTATTGACCTTCATACGTGCGATGTCATAATCCGCTTCTTTTCTTCTCAGCGGATAAACGTATTTATCCGGAATCATTGATAATGACTCTTTTTGCTTTTCCGTAAGCTGAAGAGTATCGGCGTTGGTAAGGAGTTTATCGACAACCTTGCTCATCTTCGGCGCCATTCCGCCGGTTATTTCGGATTGCTTATCTTTCGGGCCGGTACTATTTTGAAATGCTTCGTCCTGCTGTGGCCTTGCAGGATAGGCATACAAATAAGAAATCAATGATGCTATGATTAAAAAACAAGCAATTAATCTGCTCATAATTACGCCTCCATTAATTTTATTTACTCTAAAATCTTTATTTTGATTCTTAATTGTATGGAGAGATGCTAAATAGCCCCTTCTCCCCTCTCGCCCGTCCGTATCTTTACCACTTCGTCTACCGTATACACGAAGATCTTGCCGTCACCTGCCCGGCCCGTGTGCGCATGTGTGGAAATTATGTTCACGACTTCATCCGCGATCTTATCCGGAACGACGATTTCCAATTTGATTCTTTTGACATAACCTATCAAATCCTCAACAATTTTATTTTGCACCCCTTCTGCCCGCGCTTTACCAAAACCCTTTATCTCCGAGACGGTTACACCTGGTAAATCCTCCCTCTCTTTCAACGCGTTGATTACCTTTGAGAGCATGAACGGCTGAATAATTGCTTTGATCTCCTTCATGATTATCCCTCCCTGAATTAAATTTCTACTTCAGATTTTTCTATTTCCAACCAGCTGTATATTACTGGAAGCACTAACAGAGTGAGCAGTGTCGATGTAATGAGGCCCCCGATCACAACCGTCGCGAGCGGTTTTTGTATCTCTGAACCGGGCCCTGTGGCCAGAAGCATGGGAACCAGCCCGAGACTCGCGACCAGCGCCGTCATTAGAACGGGCCTGAGTCTCAGTTCCGCGCCCCGGATAACAGCTTCTTCCAAGGCTGCCCCTTCATGTCTTAACTGGTTAAAGTAGGACACCATCACAATCCCGTTTAATACCGCTACTCCGAAAAGCGCTATGAAGCCGACGGAGGCGGAAACGCTCAGATAAAGGCCGGAGATAAAAAGAGCGAGTATGCCGCCTATGACGGCGAACGGGATGTTCATGATGATCAGGAGGGCGTTCTTTAAAGAATTAAATGTGCTGAAAAGGAGGATAAATATAAGTAGAATCACCAGAGGCACAACGATGTAGAGCCTTGCCATAGCCCTTTGCTGATTTTCGAATTGCCCTCCCCAGTCGATAAAATAACCCGGCGGCAGATCCACTTGTGATGCTATTTCCTTCTGCGCCTCAGCCACAAATCCCCCGATGTCCCTTCCCTCGACGTTACACTCTATAACAATTCTTCGCTGTCCGTTTTCTCTGCTTATCTGGGCCGGCCCCTCCTCAAGATAAACTCCGGCAAGCTGCTCAAGAGGAATACGTGCGCCGTCCGGAGCGCTTACCAGGATATTTTTTATGGTATTTACGTCTTTTCTCGCATCTTCGGGAAACCTGACAAGGACTCCAAATCTCTTTTGTCCCTCGAATACCTCAGTTGCAATTTTGCCGCCTATCGCGGTTTCTACTATCTCCTGTATGTCTGAGACATTGATCCCATATCTTGCTATTTGAGACCTGTCTATATCTATCTGCAGGTATTGAAGACCGGAAACACGTTCGACGTTCAAATCTTCCACCCCTTTGATTTTTGATACGACCTCCCTTATCTCCTCGGCCTTGTTTTTGAGCACGTCGATATCCTCACCGAAGAGCTTTATTGCAATTTGTGACTTTACGCCTGATATGAGCTCATCTACTCTGAGGGCTATAGGCTGAGAGAAGCTGTAAGCTACTCCCGGAATTAATGAGAGCTTTTCTCTCATTTTTTCAACCAGCTCTTCGTTGGTCTCCGCAGTTTTCCAGTCCCTTTGAGGCCTCAGGTTTACGATAATATCGCTTATCTCCACACCCATCGGGTCGGACGCTATCTCGGCACGCCCGGTCTTGGATACCACAGTTATGACTTCAGGAAATTTCATGACTGTTCTTTCGATTTGTCCGGATACGTCGAGAGACTCCGTAAGCGAAATACTCGGCAGACGGAACGCCTGGATGGCAATTGATCCCTCATTTAACTGCGGTAAAAACTCTGTTCCTATAAAGGGGAACAGGGCAAGGCTTAGAACGAGCGACGATACCGCTCCGACTACCACAAGTTTTCTGTGTCGCAGGGCTTTTTTGAGAATCGGGATATAAAAGTTTTTAAGAGAAGCGATAATCCTGTTCGATAATGATTCTAATAAGCTGCTCGCTTTCTTAAAGACTTCCGAGACTCTCGATATGCGGGAGGAGGCATTTTCGGGACGGGGGTTCTTTACTCCGAATAAGAACGTGCACAGTATCGGTATTACGGTCAGAGAAAAGATGAGCGACCCCAGAAGCGCGAAACTAACCGTAAAAGCCATGGGGGAAAACATTTTCCCCTCAATTCCCTGAAGCGTAAAAAGCGGCAGAAAAACCACTATGATTATAAGAACTCCAAAGACTATGGGCCTGCCCACCTCTTTAGCGGCGTCGAGTACCGTGTGGCGTATTTCTCTCCTCGATTCCGGGTTTTCTTCCAGGTGCCGGTAAATATTTTCGACCATCACTATTGCTCCGTCCACGAGCATCCCTATCCCTATTGCGAGCCCACCCAGTGACATGAGGTTTGCGGAGAGATTAAACAATCCCATCATGATGAACGTAAAAAGAGCGGAGAGGGGTAAAACAGTTCCGACGATGAGGGCGGAGCGGAAGTTTCCTAAAAAGAGAAGGAGAATGAGGAATATGAAAACAGCTCCTTCTTCAAGCGCTTTAACGACGGTTTCTATGGCTCTTTGCACTAAATCCGTCCTGTCGTAAAAGGGCTTGATGGTAACCCCCGGGGGAAGCGCTTTTTGAATATCCTGTACTTTTTCCTTTACTTTGGTCACTACTTCCCTGCCGCTTGCCCCTTTGAGCATCAGTACGATTCCGGTTACAACCTCTCCTTTACCGTCTTTGGTAACAGCACCCTGTCTTATTTCGGGGCCGATAGTTACATCGGCTACATCTCTTACGTATATGGGGGTTCCATCGTGTGAGGTAATTATTATATTCCTCAAATCCTCCAGGCTTTTAACCAGGCCCAATCCGCGGACTATGTATTGCTCGGAGTTATGCTCGATGAAGTTTCCTCCGGCATTTGCGTTGTTCCTTTCGACAGCTTCGAAAACCTCACGGAGCGTCAGGTTATGGCTTATGAGCCTTTCGGGACTAATGAGAACCTGATACTGTTTTACGAAACCTCCGAAGCTGTTTACATCGGTTGCGCCCGGAACCGTGCGCAGGATCGGTCTTATGATCCAATCCTGTATGGTTCTGAGCTCCATAGGGCTCGAGCCGCCGCCTTCAACCACGTACTGATAAATCTCTCCAAGGCCGGTGGATATAGGTCCCATCTCGGCGTCAACCCCCGGGGGCATATTCTCTTTAGCCTGCTGAAGCCTCTCAAACACGAGCTGCCGTGCGAAGTAGGTATCCATATCATCTTCAAAGACCACAGTAACTACGGAAAGCCCGAGCTTTGAGAGCGACCTTACCTCCGTTACTTTAGGAAGCCCCGTCATAGTTACTTCAATCGGAAAGCTCACTAACTTTTCAACTTCCGTAGGGGCCATTCCCTCGGCTTGGCTTATTATCTGTACCTGAATATTCGTAACGTCCGGAAAGGCATCGATAGGGAGCTTCCTCACTGAGTAAATCCCCAAGCCTATAAGAAGAACCGTGAAGACGAGGACCAGGAATCGCTGCTGAAGGGCAAATGTAATAATTCTATCTATCATAATTTATTACTCCTCACCCAACTCGCCCTTCTGGGCTTCGGATTTGAGTAGAAAGCTTCCTTTTGTAACTATCTTTTCTCCCGTCTTAACACCATCTATTACTTGATAAAAACTGTCGATTTGTCTTCCCAGAGAAACCTCTCTTTTCTCAAACCCACCATTACCCTTGTCAATAAACACAATTTTTTTATTCCCATCTGTTTGAACCGCTTCCTCCGGAATTGCCAAGACATCCGAAGCTACTTCCGTAGTTATAAAAATCGTGGCAAACATCTCGGGCTTAAGCTTTGCCGGAGCATTGTCTATCTCGGCTCTTGCCTTTACGGTGCGCGTCGAAGCGTCGACCTGGTCCCCTACGTAAGTGAGGTTTCCTTCAAATACATCATTTGGATACGGGGAAACTTTTATTTCTACGGGGAGCCCGATCTTAACCCGGGGGATATCTTTTTCAGGAACATCGGCTATAACCCAAAGCGTTGACAGGTCTGCGATAGTGAATAGCTTTGTCGCCGGCTCGATAACTTCACCGAGTGTCGCATGCCGTTCAACTACCGTACCGGAAAAGGGCGCCCTGACTGCAACTTGGGAATTGATCGTGTGCCGGCTGCCTATTTGTTTTACTTCAGCTTCACTTAAGCCTAATAGGTGGAGCCTGTCCTCCGCGGCTTTAAACTCCGCTCTCACGGTCATATATTCCGCTTCACGCCTTTGGTACTCGCCAAGGGATATCGCTTTTCCCTCCAGGAGTTTTTTTGCTCTTGCATATGATTTCTCCTGTGCCTGGAGATTAGCCTTCGCCTTAAGATATTCTGATTGAGCTGTCCCTAATTCGGTACTGTCTATTAAAGCGAGACTGTCTCCTTCGTTCACTTTGTCCCCCAGGTTAGCTCTGACCTCGACTATTCTGCCGGGGACACGGGTGCCGACGTGCGTGAGTTTGTTTTCATTAAACTGGACTCTGCCCGGTACCTGTAAAGTGTTTCTTAGAGACTTTAATGAGACCTCCTCAATCCTGAAATTCGCTGCTTCCGGTGATTTGAGCTCGATTAGATTTGAGGGCTCTTCTTCTTTTTTTTGTTGTCCATTCATATCGGTTCCGCCTTCGCTGCCGCAGGAGACGAATAAACCCAAAACCAATGTGGCTATGAGTAATCCTGGATTGTTCGGTTTTAAGAATGTTTTTCCGCCCATCACATCTTTCCTCCTGAAATTTTCTCAAGCGTTATTTCTGCTATATAAAATTCATACAGAACTTGATAATATTCTCTAAGCGTGTCGCGATAGGTTCTAAGGGCATCGAGAACATCCAGGAGCTCGGTTTCGCCTTGCTCATAGCTGAACTCAGCTATTTCAAGTGAGCGCTTTGCCTGGTTTAACAGCTCTCCCGAGAATATTTTCGACTGCTCAAAAGCGATTTTATAATTCTTGTATTCATCGTCGAGGCGGTTCCCGGTTTCAATCTCAAGAAGTTTCAGGTCTGACGCAGCCTTTCGTTCCCCGGCCCTTGCGCTTTGAATTCCTCCCTGGTTTTGGTACCAGAACGGAACGCTTATGCCGATACCCCCTCCCAGATCGGTTTTGTCGATTTCCTTATCGTAAAAACCCTGAAGGAAAATATCGGGAACTATCAGGTGTTTCTGCTCCAGTATTAAAAGGCCCGCGCGTTTGACTTCGGTCTTCTGGGCTTTTAGTTGAGGATTGGAATTCTCTGCTTTCTCGGCTATCTCGTCAATGCCGGATATTGCAGAAGGAAGCGTAAGCTCTCCCTCCACGTCATAATTCTTTTCAAGAGAGTGCCCGAGAAATCTGTTTAAAATTGCCTTTACAGCAGTCAGGTTCGACTCTGCACGGATCAGCTCCCTCTCGGATTTTAAGGTCTCGACCTTGGCTTTAATTAAATCCAGCTCTCTGGATTCGCCGAGCTCGACTCTTCGCTCTATAATCGAGAGAAGCGTTCTGCTGGTGTCTAAATTCTCCTTTGAAATCTCCAAATCTTTTTTGGCGAAGAGAGTCGAATAGAAAAGCTCTTTGGTGGTGAAAATGAGCTCCGCCTGAACCGCATCTCTCTCAAGTTCGCTGACCTTTACCTCCTCCTCGGCTGCTTTTCCTCTGTAGAGCCGTTTGAGAGGCCATTCCACGGGCTGCGTGACTGCAATGCCGAACTCCGGTTTGGTGCTGCCGTCCTCCCGTGATTTACCTCTTGCTGCTGTGAACTCCAATTCGGGATTCGGATAAGCCTTGGCGGCCCTTAGATCACCCTTTGCGATATCGATACTGGAGATAGCTGAGGACAGAGACGGATTACTGTCGAGAGCTACTACTATTAATTCATCAATTTTATAAATCTCTCTGGGATAGGTTCTCCTCAGCTATAACCTGAGAACCCGCCAGAGCTATCATAATTACGATAAAAGATAGAATGAACGTGACGCTCTTAGCGTACATTCTTTACCTCCTTGATAATTAGAAGAATAAAAACCGGGATATGCCGGCTGAACGGGCGGAGAACCGCTGAACCCGCCTGTGAAGCCGGATCGAATGCAAGATGTCCGTGAGGGTTTAACAGATCAGAATGACGCTTTGTATGAAACCGGGGAGAGGGCCTCTCCTCGGGGTTACTTCCATAAAACTCTTTTTGTACGGTGATTGCAGGTAAAGGGAAACGGGCGATACGTATGCGGCAAATATCTGCATATGCACCTCCGAATCGGCGTTACACCCGGAATGCGTATCTTTCTTGCTTATCCCTTCTCCAAGCGGTATGTCGAGGCAGGGCCCGCAATGTCTCTCACCCGGATAATTCTTCCCGCTCAGGGAAGGGGGCGTTACTGCTGCCGGTATTCGAATCCGCGAACGAATCGGCGCAGTCCCCGCTGAGATAATCCTCGATGGATGCACTACCGTCGTCTTCGAGGCATAAAGCGGCCCCCGGCAGGTACAACTGCAGAACGAGCGTGAATACAAGCGCCGGGGTTGATAATCCTGCGCGCCAATCTTTCATCGTCTGTGTTCACGAATTTCTAAATTATAAGGCGTCCCGGGAGATTCATAATTTCTAGCCTAAACTATTATGTTGAGTTAACTCAAACAAATACCCGGTTGATTAATGTCGTCAATTGGTAAGAAGACGTATTAATTTACAATATCTCCGATATTCGGAGATCGCGGGGGAGCAAATGTACTGCTCTCCATTAGAGAAACCAGCCGCCGTCAGCCGGCTGAACAACAAAAAGGAGTCGAAGCCTCGTCCGCTTCCGGTAATACTCTAAAATGGCTGGCATTTGCTCCTCTATCGGCATATACTCTCGACCAGGGGTAAATCACGCTTTACAAAGGAGATAAATCATGACGAAAGTACTTCGCTGCAGGGACGTCGGAGTTGACTGCGATTTCGAGGCAAAGGGAGAGACGGCAGAGGATATCATGAGACAGGCTGCAAAGCATGCCAAAGAGGAACACGGCATGGATGTAATCCCTGCCGAGGTTGTCGAGCAATGTCAGAAAGCCATACGCGACTTATAGAGATAGCGCCTTAATGAAAAACGGACTCCGCGCGGGCCGCTGATAGACGGATGAGGAGCGCGGATGCCGCCCTCCATTCGCCTGGTCTGCTTACGGACAGTCGGCTAAACAAAAAAGGGGACCGAAGCCCCCTTTAGGTTGTAATTACAATTTATCTGGTATCTCTTAAGCCGTTACTTTCCTGCGTCTCATAACTATAAATAATCCGACTACGGCCATAAGGCCCGCCATGGCTATAAGCCCCCATTCGGAGAGGGTCGGTATGGGGTCAGATGATCTAACATTCGTAAAAACACAGGTCGCCAAATCGTTATCCTCACAGAAGAATGTGACGCTGTTCCCGACTACGGTAGCGGTGAGGCAGGGGATGAATACTCCATCACCGCAGTTATCTGTCCCCTCCGTGCACTCTATGCTTGCGAGCGTCCATCCCGGGGGAACATTTTCCGTAATGGTTATCGTATCGTCTATGCCTAATCCGACAAATGTCGAAGGGTCGCCAGGGTCGCTTAAATTCAATTCGCCGACAATATCCCCGCTAATTGAGAAATTGAAAGTAGTATCGTCAGCGGGGTCCGCTACTTTTTGAATCGTTGCGGTGCAGGGTTGTTCCTGAGCCCCCGCCCTGCCGGTGCCGAGCACGAGCGATCCCGCGCCTACGAGCATTGAAAGCATAAAGAAACTAATCAAATTTAACACGTATCTCATTTTAAATTCCTCCTTTAAGCAGCTTTACCCACGCCCATCGCTGAAATTCTATCATATATAAGAAAATCAAACAATAAGCGCCCGGCAAAAAAAGCCCCTTGTGCAATGTATATTATTGATATAGTTTATATATTAACGGGCGTCCTGCGCTTGCAAGGGATTACCGCTCCACCTGTTAGGAGCACCAGTCCTGGTGCGATAATAGACTCTGATAGCGGCTGGAAGCCGTTGCCGGCGAGTCTGTTCGTTTCACCGCTTTCCCGTAGAAGCCGAGGATGCTGCCCTCGGCGCCTGAAGGAATTACGCCCGCGAACAAAATTACGAGGAGGGCAAGCGTCGGGCTTTTCATCTATGCCTACCCCCATGGTACCCACCACCCTTATAATGAGACCCTGGGTAATTATGATAGCCGGGCCTATTATGATAGCCGGGTCTATGTCCATAATTATAATTACCGTGCCGATGCTTGTTTCCGTGCCAGTAGTTATTCCCGCCATGATAATTATTGTAATAGAAGTTAAACCCTTGTAACGGAAATCCATAATACCCAAACCCATATCCCGGATATGTCGGATACACCGGAGGATATGCGTACCGATAATATATTCCACCGGATGCATACGGGCCATTATAGTACGGGCCATTATAATACGGGTCATACGCACCAGTATAATACGGGTCATACGGGCCATTATAATACGGGTCATACGGACCCGAGTAATAACCCGAGCCTGCATAGCATCCGAATAACCCTTGTGCTATTAACGCCATTAGAACCACAGCTAGTAATATCGACTTTGTTCTCATCTACTTTCTCCAAATGAAAAGCTCCGCAAATATCTCTCTAGATATATTCGAATGCATCTTTCTTGCCGTGGAAGAACCGTTCTATCCTGCCCGATTGTTTGCATATAATATCTGATCACTACGATTCTGAATGGATTTGTCGTATTTCCTGACATATTCTCGGATAGGGTTGGAGTATTGCGAAAAGAGCGCGTACCGGACTCTCTTTTATTGACCCCATCCCCAATATTCGGATAATTACATATATTCATGAGACCTACCTGGGCTGAGATCGATCTCGACTCGTTAGTTCACAATTTCAACGTCGTAAGAGGGCTCCTGTGGGAGGGGGTAGGGGTGCTTTCCGTCGTGAAGGCGGACGCTTACGGTCACGGGGCCGTGGAGGCCGGGAGGGCGCTCGAGGAAGCGGGCACCGACATGCTGGGCGTAGCCACCGTGGAAGAAGCGGTCGAGCTAAGGGACTACGGCATTGAGCTGCCGATACTGCTCCTGGGCGGCATGAGCCCCGACGAGGCGGCGGTCGCGGTGGAGCATTCGCTCACCCCGTGCGTGTTCTCCCTCGACGCGGCCAAGGCCCTCGACGCGGAATCCGCAAAGGCCGGCAGGAAGTCTCCATACCACCTGAAGATAGACACGGGCATGACGAGGCTCGGGGTAAGGCCCGAGGAGGCGGGTCCGTTTCTGTCAGCGCTCGCCGGGTATAAGAACATAGTCATGGAAGGCGCCCTCACGCACCTCGCCTCCGCGTTCTCGGAATCCCCCGACAGGACGCGCGCCCAGCTTGAGGAGTTCGCGGGCTTCGTGGCGCTTATAAGGAACAGGGGCTTCACGCCGCGCTACATCCACTCGGCCAACAGCCCGGCCATACAACGCTTCCCGGAAACCCACATGGACCTCGTCCGCCCCGGAATAATGCTCTACGGCTCGGACGGCGCGGGGGGGCTTCCGCTCAGGCCCGTGATGAAGCTGAAGTCGACCGTGATACAGGTGAGGAGCGTCCCCGAGGGCACTCCGGTGAGCTACGGCGGCACGTTCGTCACGAAGCGCCCTTCGGTCATTGCTACACTTCCGATCGGGTACGCCGACGGGTACATGAGGAGTCTCTCCAACCGTGCGAAGGTATCCGTAAGGGGCGCGCTCGCCCCGGTAGTCGGGGCCGTGTGCATGGACCTGATAACGGTAGACGTCACGGACGTGCCGGGCGTCTCGGCAGGCGACGAGGTCGTATTGTTCGGCGATTCGCTCGTTTCCGTAGACGACGTCGCCCGGTGGGCCGACACCATTTCGTACGAGATCCTTTCGATCACCGGGAAACGCGTCCCCCGCAGGTACGTCTGACGGTTTTGCAGGATGCAGGATACAGGACGCACGATACAAACTGCGTTGTCATTCCCGCTAAAGGCTTTCGGGAATGACAGAGAAAAAGAAAGGCAATTATTCTATTCCTTCTTTTCCTTGATGAAAAGAAGCAAAAATCATCCGACTGTACATAATTTGCTAAAAATATCATATTAAGG
>CAVWAZ010000004.1:0-6797 GCA_963752995.1 uncultured delta proteobacterium | reverse complement strand
ATTTTGCGGTGCTATGAAGATTGGTATTCAATTCTTAATTGAGTTGATCGGTACAATGAAATTATACTGTCATTGCGAGGAACAAAGTGACGAAGCAATGACACTTTTGTCATCGCGAGGCTGTCTTGTAGCCGTGGCGATCCAGCATTATTCAGGAGATTGCCGCGGAAGCGGGAATGACAACACATCATGCATCCTGTATCCTGCATCATGCAACCCGCATTACAGCCTCACGGATAAAGCCCCCGGAGCTTCTTCGCCCGGGACACCTGCCTTATACCCAGCATGAGCGCCGCGAGCCTCATAGGAATGCCTTCCTTCTCCGCGTAATCCGCGACCCTTACGAACGTATTTTTCATGCGCTTCTTAAGCTCGTCGTGCACCGCCTCCCTCGACCAGTAATATTCCTGGAGCCCCTGCACCCATTCGAAGTACGACACGATGAGCCCTCCCGCGTTGGCTAGTATGTCGGGTATGACGAGTATGTTTCTGTCCCTTAGTATGTCGTCCGCTTCCGCCGTAGTCGGGCCGTTCGCCCCTTCGACCACCATCCCGCATTTGAGCGCAGGCGCGTTGTCCTTGTTAATCACCCTCCCGAGCGCTGCCGGGATGAGCACGTCGCATTCGAGCGTGAGCAGCTCGTCGTTCGTCACCTTGTCGCCGCCTGCGTAATCGCCCACCTTTCCCTTCTCCCTCACCGTGCGCATGAGCTCGTCGACCGGCAGGCCGTTCGGGTTGTATATGCCGCCGTAAACGTCGTTCACAGCTACGACCTTGATGCCCATATCGGCGAGCTTGTGCGCCGTATGGCTCCCGACGTTCCCGAACCCCTGTATCACGACCTTTACCGTGTCCGAGTACCTCTTGAATTTCCTGAGTGCGTCCTCGGTCACGTACGCGACGCCGAATCCCGTCGCCTCCTCCCTCCCGAGGGAGCCGCCTATGATGACGGGCTTTCCCGTGACGACCGTAGGGACCGTGTATCCCTGCGCCATGCTGTAGGTGTCCATGATCCACGCCATCACCTGCGGATTGGTCCCGAGGTCGGGCGCGGGTATGTCCTTGGTGGGGCCGATGATGGGTAGTATCTCCGCCGTGTATCTCCTCGTGAGCCTCTCGAGCTCGTCATGGGAGAGCGTGCGCGGATCTACGGCCACACCGCCCTTCGCGCCCCCGAACGGCAGCTCCGCGAGACCGCACTTCCACGTCATGTTCATCGCGAGCGCGGCGACCTCGCCCATGTCCACGTCCGGGTGGTATCGTATGCCGCCCTTATACGGCCCGAGGGTCTGGTTGTGCTGCACCCTGTATCCGCCGAATACCTTCACCGTGCCGTCGTCCATCTTCACGGGGCAGCTCACTACGAGCGTGCGCTGGGGGAGCCTGAACCTCTCCTCGAGCCCGTCGTCCTCCGTGAGCAGCTTGCTCGCCCTCTCGAACTGGAGCGTCGCCTCCCTGAATGCGGCCGAATTAAAAAGCTCGTACATGACTATCCTCCCGTTTATGCGGATGCGGCACTGTGGTCTATGAGGCCCGCCTTGTGAGCAGCGCCTTCCCTAGACACGCCTATGAGAATTATATAGATATTTGGGGTTATAGCGATAGGGGGGGTTGTGCTGCGCAACTTTCTAACGGAACTATCGGTGTGTCCCTCTCGAGCTGAGCGTCCCTTCGCCGTGAGAGGCACTGTCTCTCCGCATTAATTCCCCTTGCCGCTCGTCTCCGGTATGTCGAGCACCGGGCGCGGGGTGTCGGGTCCGTTAGGGGGGAGTATCGGATAGACTACTTCGGGCTGTTCGCCCGTGAGGGCCCCGAGGAAATCCACGATCCTGTTCACTTCCCCGTCCGTGAGCTTCATGCCGAGCTGTACCGAGCCCATTATTGCAACTGCCTCTTTCAGGTCCCAAACCTTTCCCGAATGGAAATAAGGCGTGGTGAGGGTTATGTTGCGGAGCGTGGGGACCTTGTACACGTATTCGTCGCTCTTTGTTTTTGTCACCGCGAAGCGCCCCTTGTCTCCCGGGGGCCTCACCTCGTCGGCGGGCTTCTCGACGAGCCCGAACGGGAAGTATCCGCCGCCGCCCACGTTGATGCCGTTGTGACATGCCGCGCACCCTTTGTTAATGAATAGCGCGAGCCCTTCCTTCTGATTGTCCGTGAGCGCGGAAACGTCCCCTCCGATATACCTGTCGAACGGGGAGTCCGGGGTTAGGAGAGTGGATTCGAACGCCTCTATGGCGTTAACGGCGTTGTCGAACGTTACCGGGTCCGCATCTCCGGGGAATGATTTCTTAAAATAGTCCGCATATGCGGGCATGCTCTTTAACGTCACTACGACCCTCTCCGGGGTGTTGCTCATCTCGACCGTAGCCTGCATGGGCCCCTTGGCCTGCTCGGCCAGGTCCCTGGCCCTCCCGTCCCAGAACTGAGCTATGTTGAATACGGAGTTTAGCACGGTAGGCGCATTCCTCGGACCCTTCTGCCAGGCGTGTCCGATCGAAGTTTCCTGGAGGTCCACGCCTCCCGTGCCGACGTTATGACAAGTATTGCAGCTTATGAGGTCCGAAGCCGAAAGCCTCGGATCGAAATAGAGCATCTTCCCGAGCTCTGTCTTTTCGGGGGTTACGGGGTTTTCCTTGTCCCCGGGAGCGGCTGCCGGTATGGGCTTGAAGAGCGCGGCCGCCTGTTTCATCGTATTGTCTTCCGCGTGCGAGGCCCCCGCCGTTAAAGCGGCAAGAATTATAATAGTTATTGCCAGTATTTTTCTTGTCATCTTCGATCCTCTCTTTCTGTCATCGCGAGGCCGTTTTATGGTCATAGCGATCTTTTTTCGTCAACCTGAACTTGATTCAGGATCTCATCTTTTTTGTGACAATACCCATCCTTCGACAGGCTCCCGGCTTCGCCATCCTCCTATGCTAAAGCTTCCGAGGATAAAAGGCTACTCCGGATCACCCAACGGCTCATAGCCTAAGGGCGACGTGCCGCAGGCAGGACGAACGGGTTGGGTTCGGTTGTTGGTTGAGTGGAGGAGTTGGTTAGAGATTGTACGCCCGCGGGTGCTCACCCGCCGCGTCAATCGGAAGCCTCCTTCCCCTGGGGCTCGGTTAAATACCTCATGAATTCCCTGAGGGACTTCCGGCTTATCAATATCTCGACCGCCGTCATGGAGACCGCGCTCACGCTGAGCCACGAATGTATAATACCCCACTCAGCCCTCGTATATCCGAGGAGCAGGACGTCTTTTTCGTCTCCGGGCGTATAGGGGACGACGCCTAACATGAACCCCGTCCACGCGGCGAGTATCCAGGCGGCCGTAAGCGCCGCTATGACGAAATATTTTACGTATGCAGTGTATCCGTCCGTATTATTTCCCTTCATCCTCTCCCTTCCTCTATTTTTATTTTTAAATTTCTGCGCATTCAGTCGTTGTCTTCTTTATTAGCATCACCCGCGGGCGAGGTTGCAGCCGTCTGCTCACCCCTTATCTCCTGATGGTGTATTTTCCCCCCGAGGTTGGCCGTCCAGGCGATGAGCCCGCCTCCGGCAATAAGTCCGATAAGCGTGACGACAGCGAGCGTGTTGCCTAGCTTTTTATTGAACCTGCCGCCGATGAGCGCTATAAGCGCTATCCCTCCCACTACCTCGATGAATATGAACGCCTTCTCGGCGAACTCCTCGTGCTCGTGGATCGGGTTCTCCGATATGCCCGGCATATCCTCTACTATTTCCTCAGCCGGCTCCCCCGTCAGATATGAAGGTATTGCCCAGAGTGCGACAATGACCGTGAATATCAGGGCCACGTTTTTTAGCTCCGGGGACTTTCTTGCGAGGGCTATAATCATAAGCAGAATCACGAACCCTATGCCTATGAGGGGTATGTGATTCAGAATAAGATGCCAGTGAGCAGCATTCATCTTGACCTCCGTTATCAAAATAAAATTTCGCCTTCAAATTGATATTGCAAACATGGTGCCGGAAATTATTTTCAATGATTTGAAAGTAATCCGGATTTGGCGGCGATAATCGTGTGTCCGAATTCAGTACATCAGACAGGCAAGCCTGATCCGCTTCCGGTAATACTCTAAAAGGGCTGGCATTTGCTCCTCTATCGGCATATACTCTCGACCAGGGGTAAATCATGCTTACAAAGGAGATAAATCATGACGAAAATACTTCGCTGCAGGGACGTCGGAGTTGACTGCGATTTCGAGGCAAAGGGAGAGACGGCAGAAGATATCATGAGACAGGCGGCAAAGCATGCCAAGGAAGCACACGGCATGGATGTAATTCCTGCCGAGGTTGTCGAGCAATGTCAGAAAGCCATACGCGACTTATAGAGATAGCGCCTTAATGAAAAACGGACTCCGCGTGAGCCGCTGATAGACGGATGAGGAGCGCGCCTCCATTCGCCTGGTCTGCTTACGGACAGCGGCTAAACAAAAAAGGGGACCGAAGTCCCCTTTAGGTTGTAATTACAATTTATCTGGTATCTCTTAAGCCGTTACTTTCCTGCGTCTCATAACTATAAATAATCCGACTACGGCCATAAGGCCCGCCATGGCTATAAGCCCCCATTCGGAGAGGGTCGGTATGGGATCGGATGATCTAACATTCGTAAAAACACAGGTCGCTGAATCATTATCCTCACAGAAGAATGTGACGCTGTTCCCGACTACGGTAGCGGTGAGACAGGGTTCGAATACACCCGTACCGCAGTCGGATGTCCCCTCCGTGCACTCTATGCTTGCGAGCGTCCATCCCGGGGGAACATTTTCCGTAATGGTTATCGTATCATCTATGCCTAATCCGACAAATGTCGAAGGGTCGCCAGGGTCGCTTAAATTCAATTCGCCGACAATATCCCCGCTAATTGAGAAATTGAAAGTAGTATCGTCAGCGGGGTCCGCTACTTTTTGAATCGTAGCGGTGCAAGGTTGTTCCTGAGCCCCCGCCCTGCCGGTGCCGAGCACGAGCGATCCCGCGCCTACGAGCATTGTAAGGATTAAGAAACTAATCGAATTTAGTACGTATCTCATTTTAAGTTCCTCCTTTAAGCATCTTCACTCCATGCCTATTTGCTGCAATTCTATCATATATATGCATCTCAAACAATAAATCCGATAAACGGGCTGAAATATGAATTTGGACGGTTGGCGGATTATAGTAATCGCGCTATAAATCGGATTTGGGGGATTATTTTCTTTATGTCTCACCGTATAACTTATGCGGCTCACTGTCTGTTGAAGGGGGTGCCGGTTAGATTGCACTTCTCAGCGGCTTCATTGAACTTCGAGCGAATTTCTTCTTTTCATCTATGCCTGCCCCCATAGTACCCCCCACCCTTATAATGAGACCCTGGGTAATTATGATAGCCGGGCCTATTATGATAGCCTGGTCTACTATGATAGCCGGGTCTATGTCCATAATATTGATTACCGCGCCAATGCTTGTTTCCGTGCCAGTATAGTGTTTCCCGCCATGATAGTTATTGTAATAGAAGTTAAACCCTGGTAACGGAAATCCATAATACCCAAACCCATATCCCGGATATACGGATACGCCGAAGGATATGCGTACCGATAGTATGTTCCACCGAGTGGATACGGGCCATTATAATATGGGTCATACGGTCCATTATAATACGAGTCATATGTACCCGAGTAATAACCTGGGCCCGCATAGCATCCGGATAACCCGTGCGCTATTGACGCCATTAGAACCACAGCTAGTAATATCGACTTTGTTCTCATCTACTTTCTCCAAATGAAAAGCTCCGCAAATATCTCTCTAGATATATTCAAATGCATCTTTCTTGCCGTGGAAGAACCGTTCTATCTTGCCCGATTGTTTGCATATAAATATCTGATCACTACGATTCTGAATGGATTTGTCGTATTTCCTGACATATTTTCGGATAGGGTTGGAGTATTGCGAAAAGAGCGCGTACCGGACTCTCTTTTATTGACCCCATCCTCAATATTCGGATAATTACATATATTCATGAGACCTACCTGGGCTGAGATCGATCTCGACTCGTTAGTTCACAATTTCAACGTCGTAAGAGGGCTCCTGTGGGAGGGGGTAGGGGTGCTTTCCGTCGTGAAGGCGGACGCTTACGGGCACGGGGCCGTGGAGGCCGGGAGGGCGCTCGAGGAAGCCGGCACCGACATGCTCGGCGTGGCCACCGTGGAAGAAGGCGGTCGAGCTAAGGGACTACGGCATTGAGCTGCCGATACTCCTCCTGGGCGGCATGAGTCCCGACGAGGCGGCAGTCGCGGTCGAACATTCGCTCACGCCGTGCGTGTTCTCCCTCGACGCGGCCAGGGCACTCGACGCGGAATCCGCAAAGGCCGGCAGGAAGTCTCCATATCACCTGAAGATAGACACGGGCATGACGAGGCTCGGGGTAAGGCCCGAGGGAGGCGGGGCCCGTTTCTGACCGCGCTCGCCGGGTATAAGAACATAGTCATGGAAGGCGCGCTCACGCACCTCGCCTCCGCGTTCTCGGAATCCCCCGACAGGACGCGCGCCCAGCTTGAGGAATTCGCGGGCTTCGTGGCGCTTATCAGGAACAGGGGCTTCACGCCGCGCTACATCCACTCGGCCAACAGCCCGGCCATACAACGCTTCCCGGAAGCCGACATGGACCTCGTCCGCCCCGGAATAATGCTCTACGGCTCTGACGGCGCGGGGGGGCTTCCGCTCAGGCCCGTGATGAAGCTGAAGTCGACCGTGATACAGGTGAGGAGCGTCCCCGCGGGCACTCCGGTGAGCTACGGCGGCACGTTCGTCAC
>CAVWAZ010000003.1:0-9197 GCA_963752995.1 uncultured delta proteobacterium | reverse complement strand
CCGCCGTTCTCGTCGAAGTCTGAGCCGCCCTGGTCGTCCGAGTTTATATCGTGCGCGTCCGCAATGCCGTCCCCGTCGGTGTCCGCGCACTTGAGCATATTGCCGCCCTGGGCGGGGTCGAACAGGTCCACGAGCCCGTTATTATTATCGTCCGTATCCGAATCTACCTCGCCGTCCTTGTCGGCGTCGTCCGTACCCCCGCACTCGTAGTGGTCCGTGAGCCCGTCGTTGTCGGAATCGAGGTCGCGCCTGTTCGGGATGCCGTCCGCGTCGCCGTCGTTATCCGTACCCACGAGGTCGCCCTCGTCATTCGGCTCCACAGCCTGCGCGGTTCCGAGTCTCCTTCTCGGCTCCGCAGTATTCATCACGCCGTCATTGTCTACGTCCGCGTCGTTCGAGTTCTGCACAGCGTCGCCGTCGGTATTGTTCGGGCAGAAGTTGACCGTGTAATTGACGGCCTGGCCCGCGGTCGACGTCTGGCACGCGAAAAGTTTTATAGCGTCGTCGTAGGGGAAAGCGTAAGAGGTCGGGCTCGAGGTGTTGAACTCGAGCGCTATAGGCAGCGCATTTGACTGCCACGTGGGGTTATTCCCCGCCTGGCATGCTCCGCCCGGGTATCCGGGCGCCCAGCTCGGGCATCCGCAGCAGTTGGCGTTCGTCCCGGCTGTGAAGCACGAGCCCGAGTTCACTCCCGTGCACGCCCAGAGGTTACCGTTCGTGGTATTGCTTACGGTCGTGTCGCAGTCGGCCCCGAGTATGACGGGGTCGGCCTGCGACTGCTCGCAGTAGCCCGAGGTCCCGCAGTTAAACGTATAAGGCGGGCCGCAGTCGCCGTCCTGAGAGCACGCCAGCCTGCAGAATTTCTGGGGCGCGAAGCAGCCTGCGTAGGTCGTGCCCTGGTTCTGATCGTTATTGAGCTGAAGGTCGGAAGGGCAGTTCGCCTGAGAGACCGCGAATCCGGACGAGCCTGTCCACGGGGACGAGGGAAGGTCCGACTGCGCCAGGCCGCTCGGCGCGCACCCGCCCGTGTCGGTGCAGCCGGGGCTCCCGCAGAAAAACGGGTTCACGCACATGTTGAGGTTCGGGTCGCATTTCCACTTGTAGCCGAAGCCGAAGAGCGGGTAGCAGTCGGAATCCTGTGTGCATGCGGACGAGCTAGTGCCCGGAAGATTGCCCGTGAATATGCAGTTGCTGTTCCCGCTGCAGGTGTAGTCGGAGGAGTTAGGGATTATTTCGACCGCTATGTTGCCGCCGTCCACCATGCTGATGTCGTAATTGTCCATTCCCCCCGAAGCGAGAGTGAACTCGGCGAGGGTCGCCGGGGGGAGGCCTGTTTGCGCGCAATCGAGCGCGAAATTGCTCCCGTTCATGCAACCGCCCGTGTCGCAGCAGTTGGCTATTACATATGGGTTGTTGTTTACAGTTATGTTCTGCGGGTCGCAGACGCTGGTCGAGGGATCGAAATTGCAGCCCGTACGCCCCCAGAACCTGCCCGAATAGTTGTCGGGCACGGTGACAGTGGCCACGGCGTTCGAGTCGAGCTCCCAGCCGCCCAGGGTCGAGATGGAGCCTGCATTGCTTCCGCCCGTTATCGTGCCTGATGTGATGCCCGGTACGGCGGCCACCCAGACGGTCTCCGAGCAGTAATTGTTTATGGTGACCGTGGCAGTCGACTGGGCGAGCGCCTTTTGATCGCCCGAGTTTATAAGTAGAGCCATGAACGAAGCGAGAACGATAAGCGAGCCGAGCCTAGTGATTTCAAGAAATCGCATGGAAAATCCTCCTTTTTTGGTATGCCGCTGCGTGAAATACCCGTAATAACGGATACTATAAGAAAATTACGTATGTAGGGCTGGAACGGATGAAAAAGATAGAAATTACCGCACGGATACCCCTTCTCACAGACAGGCTCACTAATAATAGTGCCGATTTGGCGGGGAGGGTAGTGGGGGGAGGGGGCGAGGGGAGGGAGGAAGCAAAGATTAGATTGCCGCGGCTCTTTCAGGGCCTCGCATGACATAATAAAAACGAGATCCTGAAACAAGTTCAGGATGACGTAAGAGGAGTGGTAGTAGGGATGGACGGGGTGTCAAGATAGAATAGATTGCGTTCGGGACGCAGAGGTTGGCGGGACGGCATTCATGCATAATTTCAAATAGTTAATGAATTCTGTTTGTCCATGAAATATCCTATTTTGATCTCTCTCAATTAATTCAAGGTTTCTTTGAGGAATTGGAAATAATGATTTCAGGTAGTTGATCAGTTTCTCATCTATGGCATACATTTCACCCCATGTGATGTATCTTATGTTTTTAGCCTCTCCGATATTCGCACGCCATAAATATGTTAATTCAAAGTAAGCATTGTATAAATTTGCATCTTTTAAATTGGATTGATTAAGTTTGGTAATTTGAAAATTAGCTCCGTGTAGATCTGCATTTTCAAAGTTAGTTCCAGAAAGATCTGAATTATGAAAATCAACACCAATCAGGTTTGCATTTTGGAAATCCATATCGTAAAGAAAAGCATTTGATAGATTTGCCCCGGAGAGATCAGATTCTTGAAAATTAGACCCGATTAGAACAGCTCCTTCAAAGTTGACACCTCGGAGTGTAGCTTGTTTAAAATTAGCGTTTGGTAGTAGTGCACCTTGCAGATTTGCGAACTGTATAGTTGCTCTACTTAGATTAATTTCAGAAATAGAACCAATAAGTCTCAAATCATAGCTACGATTTTCATTTGGGTTGCTGGACACATGCACCAAGGTATCTAAATTGTCTCCACGTTGAAGAGCACGAATGACTTTCTCAACTTTGTCAGTTGTCCATCTCTTTTTTAATATATCTATTTCTTCTTCTGAATAGTCATTCCAATTTTTGTACGGTATGACGATTTCTTTGTGGTCGGCTTCTTCTTTGGAAAATGCGTTATGGGGGAAGATGCATAACAGAAGTAAACAAAAAGTCGATGCTGATAGTAATTTTGGTACTTGCATTTAAATCATAGATTACTTAGATATTAAAGTATTCGTCAAGGCTTCGACCCTTCGATCCTTCGACTTCGCTCAGGACAGGCTCACTGCTCAGGGCGAACGGGTTTTGTCATGAGATTGCCGCGCTTAACTCACATTCGTTCGCTCCGCTCGCAATGACAGGGATAAAGAATCGCGGCTGGAAGCCGCTCCTACGGTTGTTAACGAACTGGATTCCCGATTAAGGTATTCGGGAATAAAAGGATTATGTTGTACCCCCTCACCCTTCACCCTCTCCCACAGAGGGGAGAGGGGATTAAGAGAAAGGAGGGAATTAGAAGCACGAGAGAAGAATTCGTACTTGGACAGATTTCAATATACAAAACCACTTAACAATGATGAATAAATGTGTCAAAATTGTCAGGTAGGGTCATTTTAATTACAAAATCCGCATTCAGGGGGTAGATATGGCTGCGAATGATTGGAATCTGGACGGGATTTATTTCGAAGCCTGTAACTGCGATACCGCGTGCCCATGTGTATTTATGAGCGCGCCTTCGGAGGGGGAATGTAATGGGCTCGTAGCATGGCACATAGATAAAGGTAATTACCAGAATGTTAATCTCGACGGTCTCAACATCGCGCTCGCCGTGCACGCGCCGGGGCACATGCTGGAGGTGAAGTGGAGCGCCGCCGCGTTTGTCGACGACAGGGCGAGCGAAGACCAGAAAAATGCCCTTCTCGCTATATTCTCAGGGCAGGCCGGAGGACACCCTGCTACCATCGCTTCGTTCGTCGGAAACATGCTCGGTGTTAAGAGCGTCAAGATCGATTTCCAATCGAAGGGAAAAACGCGCAGTCTCCGCCTGGGCGACGTCGCCGATATGGAAATAGAGGCTATAGCCGGTCAGGGCGGCGCGGATGTTACAGTGACCAATCATCCTTTCTGCGTCGCGCCGGGGTATCCGGCCGTAGTGGCGAAATCGAAACAACTCAACCTCAAAGACTTCGGGCTTAACTGGCACATAACGAACAAGAACGGATATTATTCGCCGTTTTCTTATTCGGCTGCATGAGCTCCGACGCCGGACAAAACCTTTCCATCATAGAGACCGCACTCAAGCGGGACCGTATTATCGTATTGCTCGGACTCGCGTGCATTGCGATACTGGCCTGGATCTACACCGTACATTCGGCATGGGAAATGAACAGCATGGACATAGAGACGTGCATGGGCTTGTCCGCCAGGAGCTGGGGCATGACCGACCTTACCCTTTTATTCCTCATGTGGACCGTGATGATGGCCGCGATGATGATCCCGTCAGTCTCGCAGATGGTGCTTCTTTACGCGGGCAGCGTCAGGCGGAGTGGGCGAGAAAGCGGAGTCGTGAAACTGACAGGCGTATTCGTTCTTGGCTACCTGGCTTCATGGACCGGGTTCAGCCTCCTGGCTACGCTCGCTCAATGGGGCCTGCACGAAGCCGCCCTCATATCTCCGATGATGGTGAGCACGAGCCCTCTCCTGGGCGGAGTGATACTCATCGCCGCGGGGGTATTCCAATGGACGCCGCTCAAGCACGCCTGTCTCAGTCACTGCCGCTCGCCCCTGGGGTACCTGATGTCGGAGTGGCGCGAGGGAGCGGGCGGGGCGTTCGTGATGGGGCTCAGGCACGGGACTTACTGCGTGGGCTGCTGCTGGCTCCTGATGGCGGTCCTCTTCGTTACCGGAGTGATGAACCTGCTCTGGGTCGCTATTATCGCCGCGTTCGTTTTGATTGAGAAGCTGGCGCCTTCGGGTGAATGGGCGGCGAGGACCGCCGGGGATTTTGCTCGCCGGCTACGGCCTGTGGATGGCGGTCGGGTGAACGGGCGGCGATCGCCGCGGACATACGAAAGTATCTGTGCGAGCGATAAGCAGCGCCGGGTGTGACTTAATTACTTTCTGAATTCTTCGCTGTAGGGGACGAAGGTGGTGGTGGCCGAGATGCTTCCGGTCTCACGTCCCGAATGGCTCGGGTACGTATGCTCGATTAAGGATGTGTAGAGCCAGCCGCCGGGTACCCTGTCCACGGTGTAGTTCGGGAATACGATCCGCTCGTGGAGCTTCATCCTGTATATGTCGTGATTGTCCGGAACAGACATGGCTCCCGGCCCTCTTTCAGCATTCGTGCTCATGCAATTAAGATACAGGGGTTTCCGGCATTAGTAAATTCTGGCGGTCGTTGACGCGGGAGGGAGAGGCGCGGGTATAAAAACTTGCCGCGATTGTTGGATTGGCTGAGAAGTGCCGGCAGACTCAAATTGTAGGAGCGAGTTCCCGGGTCAAGCCCGGGACAGGCCAGCCGCGAATTACAGAGATAAAGAAAAGAAAATAAATAGGGTGAAAGACTATTTGTTTATCCTTCTTTTCCTTGATGAAAAGAAGCAAAAATCATCCGACTACAGAATTGTGCTAAAAATCTCATGTACTCGCTAAATCTTCCAATTCTACCCCAAACGGAGGGGTAGTTTAGCGATGTCCGTGGCCAAGTAACGTCGTGCAGATAGGAAAGGGTGTCCGAATGCGCGCTCGCTTGCATTCGTCCCGTGGAAGATTTTTAACGCTCGTACAATCGATTTTCTTAACGCAAATTCTGTAATGTCGAAGGGTCGAAGTATGAACGGTTTTATCACCCTAAAGAGAATCCCGGTAAGATGCCGCTTCTACAAGAAGGAATACCTCATAATTCCCAATCACTGCGCCGGGGTGCGTTTCCTCCAAGCGCGCCAGCCGAGATATACAACCGCGAGCACGGCGAGCACCATTAGCGGGCCCGTCAATATCATGAACAGGGTCCTGTCGCTCGTGGCCTTGGCGTCCCTCAGGCTCTGGGCCTCGTCGCGTATCCTTGCCAGGTGTCCGAGCACGTCCGCGTAGCCGTACCACCACGCGTAGTCGGGGCTCATGTGGAAGGCGCCCTTGTAGGATTTCAGGTTGGAGAAGAAGAACATGTCGAAGTATTCCCGCTCTATGGCCGATACGTTAAAGTAAAGGCCTGCGGGCCAATGCTGCGCGAACCCGCCCGGTATGTCGATCGCGGTGAACCGCGGGCCGGGCAATAGCCCCGCCGCCATCTGACCATGGCTCGGCTTGATGAGCCCGTCGTCGTAGAGCCCCTTAAGTATGTCTCTCGCCTCGACCACGAGCGCGTCGCCCGCGAGCTTGTGCGCGTCGGCCGACTCGAGATAGTACCGCGCTTTGTCCTCCGAGTGGCATGTGAGGCAGACCTTTATCATCTCGACCCGCTTCGCCTGGTTTTCGGGCTCGAGCGTAATGTCCTTGAGCTCCCCGAGCGCGGCCTGTGTTCCCATGCCCCAAATTATTTTCCTCGTCATGTTGTGGCTCGAATACCGCTTGCCGTCGTTATCGACGTAAAGCATGTGGCAGTACGAGCAGGTCGGCGTGCCGTATTTAGCTTCTGCCAGCGGCACGGACCAGTCCCAGGCGTTCCCGCGGGCGGCGTATATGGAGCCGTGCTTCGAGCTCATGTAGGATTCGTAGTTCGGGTGATCAGGGCCCATGTGGCACGTGTAGCACGCCTCGGGCTTTCGCGCCTCTTCGAGGTTGAACGAGTGGCGCGTATGACAGGCGATGCAGCCGTTCCGGTAATCGAGGCTGCTCGTGTCTATGTACTTCATCTGCTCGTCGCTCCAGTATTTCGCGTCGGTCGCCCCCGCCTGCGCGTGACACGGGTCGCAGCCCATCTGCATGACTTTCCTCGGCATCTGCTTGTAGTTGGGAACTCCGATGTTGCGCTCCCAGTTTATTCCGATGTCGCCGGGACCGGGGCCATACGAGTGTCCCGCGTCGAGCACGTGCTCCTTATAAATCTGCGCGTGACAGGCGGCGCACATGGTCTCGGGGACGCGTCCTTTTGACGCCATTATCACGTCGTGGTCGGTGCCGTGGCAGTTGGCGCACGTGAGCTGCTTGAGAGGAAAATCGACACGCGGGTTCTGCGCCCCTTCCATCCCCATCGCGCTCGACTCGAACTGGCTCACTATCTCGGGATGAAGTGTTTTGTGACAGGGGGCGCAAGTGCCGGGGTCTAGCACGCCGTGCGGGATGTCTTTCTGTATCCTCTCCGGCGGAGGGGGGACGTCTTTCAGGTATGCGTAGATTTGGTGAGCGTCATCGTCGCTGACGGCCTGGCCGGGGAACACCGGCATGATGTCCCTGGGGTGGCGGAGCTGGGTTATAAAAGCCTCGAACGGGAGCGCTGTGTGTGCGAGCGCGGGCCCTACGCCGCCGCGGCCGCTCACGCCGTGGCAGCCCATGCAGCCCTTCGATATGAAAAGGGTGCTGCCGTTATCGTTGTTTTCATCGGCCCGTGAGTAGGGGGCAAACGATACCAAGAGCAGGAGGAATGAGACAGAGCCGATTATTTTTATGATCGCCCTTATTCCCGACATTCATCCTATCATAACAAAATATTTTGCGGATTAAAAGATGGCTGAAAAGAAATTCTCCCCGGTATTGAATCAGGCGGCGTCCGTACCGCCCGGTTTCGTTTCGGGCAGCTTGATGATGGGCTCCCCGTCGTTCTCCATGTCCTTGTTCGCGAAATCGACTATCCGCTTGACAGCCATCGTGAGCGGGACGCCGAGGATCGCGCCTATCGCGCCCATGAGCCATCCCCAGAACAGCAGCGAAAGGAATACGACGAGTATCGACATCTTGAATTCCTTGCCGAGGTACCGCGGCTTGATGACGTTGTCCACGATCGAGTTGAAGATTACGTAGCCCACGACGACGAGCACGCAGTGCCCCCATCCGAACTCCAGCAGCGCGAGGAGCGCCGGGGGGACGACCGAGAGCACGAACCCGATGTTCGGGATGAAGCTGAAGAGGAAAGCGAGGAACCCCCACAGAACCGCGAAATCGACGCCCAGTACAAGCAGCAGTATGAAGTCGGCGACTGCGGCCACGAGGCCCGCTACGGCGTTGATGGTCACGTACTTCTTGAGGTCGTCCGATATGTCGCCGAACCTGTGCTGCCAGGAGTCTTCCGCGAACAAGCCCCTGTCGGCCTTTATCGTGAGGTCGGCGAACTCTATGAGTATGAACACCATCAGCAGCACGACGAAGAAGAAGTTGCCGAAGGTCGAGAGTATGCTCTGGAGGAACGAGGTCATGTAGCCGACTATCTTGTCGGGGCTGATTATGTCGAGCTTCTGCACCTCGCTCACGTCGAACCCCCTCGCTGTCAGGGCGTTCAGGCCCGCGTGGTAAAGCTCGGCGATCTTTTCCTGATAGAACGGCGCCTTGCCCGCGATATTGTTTATCGCCACCCCGAGGATCGTCGACACGAACCCCATTATGACTATGACGATGAGTATCGTGACGGCGAGGGACATCGCTTTGGGCCAGCCCCTCCGGAGCTGCCACGTAAGGAACGGGGAGACGGCTACGGCCAGGAGGAGCGCCACGAGGAATATATTCAGCACGGGCGCGATCTCGCGCACCCCCGCCAGGATTATGACGATCGACGCGCCCGCGAGGAGCGGGTGGATGTTGAATTTCGTTCTCGAGATCATATGGACGCGCGCCTGGGGCCGGGACATTCTTGGCGGCCGTATGCGCGATAGAAGTATACCACTAGAGAAGGGAAGTTTTTATTGTGGGGAGGGGGAAGGCTTGGATGGTGGGTATTACCGTATGGTAGGAGCGGCTTCCAGCCGCGACACACACGTAGTGTGGCTTATAGAAGGAGAAAGAAAAGGCTGAATTCTTTCTTCTTTTCCTTGATGAAAAGAAGCAAAAATCATCCGACTACATAATTTGCTAAAAATCTCATATACTCGCTAAATCTTCCAATTCCACCGCATCCCGTGGAAGATTTTTAACGCTCGTACAATCGATTTTCTTAACGCAAATTCTGTAATGTCGGGAAGATAAAGGCAAAAGATAGATTTCTCCCGTTTTGTTTTCTGTGGCTGAAATTCGGTGTACAGGTAGTGAGCTTGAAATTAGCCCGGGGCGTCCTGCTTATTTTGTTTTCTGTACATATCGCGGTAGATGGCAACTTACAGGAATCAGCCTGGGGTGACCGGTTTCTCACTCGATCGAAACCGTTGCTTGCTCGAAGCAGTGGTCGAAATGACAGGGCAGTGTTGGCAGCCTGCGGCCAAGATGTTTAATTGGTTTACATTTTCCGGGTGATTGTGTTTACTTAACCGCTTCATG
>CAVWAZ010000002.1:0-459561 GCA_963752995.1 uncultured delta proteobacterium | reverse complement strand
GGACGCGAACTACGGCTATAATGGCTTTTACGTAGACCAGAACGATTACAACTACTACTACCGCGAGGGCTTCAGTCGCGGCTATGATGATGGCTACAATAACCGCTATCAATATGGTAGCGACTCTAACGGCAACTATACCGTCCAGGGAGCTGTAATGTCGCAGATTCTCAACTTGCAGTCGCTTCGCTAAAGACTGAGAGGATGCTACATCAAATGACCTGCCCCCTTATAATAGGGCCATAGTATAAGTTAGATTTTTGACAGAAGACCCTAAATATAGGAGGTCAGTAGAATGGCCAGGGAGCGTACACGTCGGAGCAGATAATAAGGCTGCTGCGTCAGGCTGACGTGCTTTCCTCACAGGGAAAGAGCGTACCGGAGATAAGCCGTGAGATTGGAGTATCCGAGAACACCTATTACCGCTGACGCAAGGAAAACGGAGGTATGGGAGTAGACCAGGCAAGGAGATTAAAAGAACTGGAGCGTGAGTGAGCCTCACCCAAAAGCTGTACCGGGCACATTTAGCTGATCCGGATGTACAAAGTCTTGATATAAGGGGTTTTGTCAACGATAAAGAACAAGTCCGTAAGGCAGTTGAGATTACACGTAGCGTACACGGTGTTAGGCTAAGGGATCTTAAGCAACTCTACACCTGATCCTGTAACTCAATAAAAAGGGGGTGAAATTATGTCTCTAGGCACAATTTTAATTGTCATCTTAATCCTGATTTTGATAGGGGTGATTCCAATACACGGTTGGTCGAAAAATTGGGGCTATGGACCTGGCGGATTAATCGGACTGATACTAGTAATCTTGCTTATATTGTTGTTGTTAGGAAAGCTTTAAAAATGCATAATTACCAATCCGTCTCTTGAAGACTACGGTTATGCAGTAAGTTAGGCGGCAGGCGCAGCGGCTAGCTCTTCTTGCCAGCAAAAAGCAGGAGCGCGCCTCCAGCCACTATCGCCCCCACTCCCGCCCATACCGGGACATTGACTGTTTCCTTGTCTTTCACCGACAGCTCAATTGGGCCGAGTTTGGCCTCGTGAGTCTCCTTGGTGTAGCTGAAACTGCCGTACACCAACCCCAGGATGCCAGCCACTATCAGTACTATTGCTGCAATCTTGACTGAATTCATATCGTGTCCTCCTCTGTGTTTTATTCTCAAGATTAAAAATTTTCAATATCCAGACGACAGGCGCTCAGTATTTCAAGATGATCGTCAGATCCAGGTTTTGCCCGTCGTACTGGAAGCTGGCAGCAGAGAACGAAGGCGGGCCGAGAAAGCCCTTTGCATCGTTTGAAAAACCGTAGCCTTCCGTTGGGATCCCCGGCCACTTTCTTTCCAGCTCGCCGTTCATATTTTCATCATGAATGACGGCAAGTGCATACGTTCCCGGCGGGATGTCCATAAAGTCGCAACGCGCTTTCGTTTCACGAATTTTTATTACCATGACATTCGTTGCAAAGTGCAGGAATTCATTAGGAAAACCATCCGGCGAGTCGAAAAGAGCGCAATCTACAGTACCGGTGCTGTTTCTAATTTCCAGAATATCCACGTGAATTCCAGGGCATGGTGATTGTGCAAAGGCGGTGGGAAGATCCGCAAACATCAGCACAGCGTATAATGCCAGGCATAGAGCTATCCTGCGAACCCAAAAATCCGAATCCTTGTTTGTGTGAGTCCCACACGGCTTCCGATTGATTGCCTCATTCACGTTCTTCAACACAGCTCCAACCTGTATAGCCCGAGTGGATCATGATGCAACTTATGGTTACTTCCCCGGCTCAGGTATCTAACTTCCAATTATTAGGTCAAGTAAATATGAATTGACAAGACCACTCCTGGCGTTAATAACCTATTATGCTCCGATTGACCTGCCCCCCTATAATAGATCCATAAATTAAGTTAGATTTACGGTAAAGAACCCCATATACACGAGCTCAGCGACATGAATACTGTTGCCGGTACAGGGTTTATTTGCCCGTCATTACCGTTAAACGGCAATCATTTTTCTTGCGTCTCCCGAAGGAATAATTGATGCCGCATGACTCGACCGCCCTCCTCCAGGAGCCGAAATGGTACTCGGCCGCGGATACGAGCGTCGTATTGTCGTTCTTCCTGAGGACAGACGGCCTCAGACTACTGCCTTCCGCCCGGAGCCTGTTTATCTCCTTAATAATCCTCTCCCGCGTCCATTTCCTGTTTTTCCTTGAGCTTTCGTAATCTATACCGCAAGCCTCAAGAGCATTCCTCCATGTGCCGAATGCCTTGCACGCTTTTACATAAAGGAGCGTATGCTCCTTTGCGATATTAACCGGCTTTTCGGCATCGGGATTGTATATCGTTCTTATTTCTCTCTTAACCCTTTCCGCTCGCTTGGTCATGATAATACGTATAAACAATATTTATGCCAAACGCAACTATCTGTTATCGCGAGAGATATGAGTATTTGTTAAGAATCGTAATTAGCACAGAATTCATAACCTCCGACCCCAGGATTAGAAATCCGTTTTGAGGGATTTTCGTAACTTTCTGCGGTGATTCGGATTTTTATAACTTCCCTGTATAAAACAATTTTCATTGATTCCATATGGTCTACTGATTCTGTATGGTGGCAAGAATTATGGATGGTTCTTAGAAAATACTTAGAAAGGAGAGAGTTATAATTGTCCTTCAATGAATTCTTAACTTTATCACGCGGGATATTACTCCTTTGTATAATATATTAGGGCAATGAAAAATAAAGCTCGGTTTGTAGGCACTAATTGGCCTACCCCAATTTATACCACGGCAAGTAATGATAGTGAGCCTCACCCAAAAGCTGTACCGGGTAAATTAGAGATTTCTGACGTTTTTAAATGCTTATTCACATACTCCTCCGGCGTCATGTTATCCAGCGCCGAATGGGGCCTCCGTATTTTCTTAAAGTAAGTCTGTTGATCACTGCCTTAACAGCACGCTTATATGCTGGAACTGTGAGTCGGATTTGTACCGGAAATCGGGTCGGAAATAGAGGTCGAAGTCAACTAAAGTCAACTACAAACTCGCAAAACCCTAATGTTTCGCTTGTGTACTACGTCTAATAAAGTAAGTCAAGACCTTGAAATCAAACGATATTTTGCTTTAATATGTAGTTCTTAAACACATACCTTAAAACAGCCGTACGCTCACTCGTAATGAGCAGGTCCCCAGTTCAAGTCCGGGCGTCGGCTCCAATGATTTCAATGCGTATATATAATTGGATGTAATGGTATTGTTTTGCCATGTTTAACCTGAACGATGTCGAAGGACAGGCTTGGTGCAATTCCGCAATTTCGGAAGTTCGAGTAATCCGACCGGACTACTTGGCTACTGTGATTACAGGGGTGAATTTAATCCCATTCCGTGTGGTTTCGGAAACCGGAGAATACTCGTAGCCGAGAGTCGCAATCTTTTTGAGCGTTGCTTCATCCGCGTCGCCCGCTATTGTAATTCCCATCCGCACATTCGTCAGACCCGCCCTGACATTTGGATCCAGTCCCAAAAGACCGTGCAAATCCAGATCACTTTCTATGTCCACGTCCAGGCGGGTTAATTTAACCCCCATCAAAGCGGCGTTCATATTGGCTGCCGCGATCACGCAGGTGGACACGGCATACATAAGCTCTTCGACGGCTCCGGGGGCGGCATCGGTCCCGCTCAGCTCGACCGCTTCGTCTCCGAGAAGCACGAATTGACGGGTCTTTTCGTGAACCATCGCTCCGTCAATCTTATACCCGGTAAAGCCGGTAAAGCTCCTCATGCCGTCCTGCCAGCGGGATTTGGAATAAAATGTTACCCTCCCCTTATCAGGGTTCTTCTTCATGGTATCGATAAGACCGTTGAGCGCGGTGGCATTCAAACCGTTGACTATAGTGGCGGTCTGAGCTTCCTCAGTTTCTGAATAACCGGCAGGGATCCAGCCGAGGAATACCACTACTGAGAGAAATATAACGCAGGTTGCATACTTCAACTTAAGTTTTAAAATCATTTTACACCTCCTAATAATTTGTTTAATCGGACAATGCAAAATAATATTGATCCCATTTTATGCACATCTTTCTTATATCACAATTAACATTCTAAAATCAACAATCATTTTCTTTCCATTGGCCTGCCCCCTAAAATAGGCCTATAGATTAAGTTAGGTTTTTGACAGCAACCCTAAATACAGGAGGTCATCGGAATGGCGAGGTCGAACTTGACGCACACGCTTCCATCGCCGCCTTTATGAGTAATTGCACTCATATAATCACCTCGGTTTTAATCTGAAAATAAGTAAAAATAAGTAAACTGGCTGGTTTCAAAAACCTCAAAACCCTAATGTTTCGCTTTTATACTACGTCTAATAACGTGTGTCAAGACACGGTAATGAAAGAGTTTTTCCATTTAAAACCCAATAAAATCTATGGGTTCTGAACTCGCTAAAACAAGCGACAAGTTTATCTACTATTGATTCGGTTCCGCAAGTGCAGGGAGAGGCGCTCTTCAAAGCGGCTGAAATCGGGGCGCAGTGTGCTAGACTTAGTATCAGTATACGTTCGATTACACCTTACGGCCGCGAGGGAGGCAAAATGAAAAGGCACTTGGCATCTTTAATCTTTTTTGCGTTAGTTTCGATCGTCCTGACGCACGCGCCCTATGCGCGCGCGGAAGAGGACACAGGCGGGGCAGAGAGCGGACAGAAGGCGGTAAAGGAAATAGAAGTAGACGAGGCGCGCGTAATCATAGAGGAGAAGAAAGGGAGCGCCGAGTTCGTGATACTCGACGTGAGGACGGCAGAGGAATACTCGGGCGGGCACATCGAAGGCTCGACGAACATCGACGTGAAATCCGAATCGTTCAAAGAAGAAGTGGGCAAGCTCGACAGGTCGAAGGCATACCTCGTACACTGCCGCACGGGGAGGAGGAGCGACACCGCGGTGAAGATAATGGAAGACATGGGGTTCGCCGATATCTACTGGATGCCGGGCGGGATCGTCGGCTGGCAGGACGCGGGCTATCCGGTGACGAAGTAGCAAAATCAGCGCTCATACGCATATAGTGCGTTCTACGATTCTGCCTAGCTCTAACCAGCAACCGCGTCAATTCCGCCTTTCGCAGTTATTTCCCTCCTTTGTAAAGGAGGGCTAGGGAGGATTTTCCCTTTTCTTTTTTAAATCCCAATCCCTCAGGATTTGCCGCATTTGATCTAAGAGGGCACTCGAATTTGCCCGTGGGTACCGGCAGCTTAACCTCAAAGTCGGGTCAGCCTTCGATTGAAGCAAAGATGCGCGTTGACTTTAATCATTTCCGACATTACAGAATTTGCGTTAAGAAAATCGATTGTACGAGCGTTAAAAATCTTCCACGCGAATTGCAAGCTAGCGGACGGACATTTACTTTAGTTCGGCATATTGCTCGTTGCGCCGGGAAAAGAAGACAGCAATCTAGTCTTTCAACCCACTCCTGTCTCTTTCATGAAATAACTCAGGACGTCACCGCGGCTGGGGTCATGGCAGGGAGTATGAACCAGCTCACCCTAGCTCGCACCCTCCCAAAGGGAGAGGGAATTAAGAGCAACGGCGAGATCATCACGACCACGGCGATCTTAATTCACCACTGAAGTATGCGCCTCACTCATCCCCTCTGAGCATCCCCGGCCTGTCGAGAACTATCCCGTCTACGCCCTTCCACGCGAGGAACCGCGCGATGTAAGGGTTATCGATATTCCACGCCCACACAGTATAGCCCGCGCGCCTGAGCCTCCACACGAGCGAAGGGTCGAGCACGTACGCGGGCCAGAAGACGCTCACGTATTTCACCCGGTCAGACGTGGGGACGCCGAACGGATATACATAGAGCGCACCTAGAGCGACGCCCGGCATGAGCTTCCCGAATCCCTCCACCCACCCCGCGTCGAACGATATGACGACGACCCTCTTCTCCATCCCGTATCTTCTCAAATATTCGGCGAGAGTCCCGGCCATTCCGGGATTGCCGCCCGGGTCCTTCACCTCTATGACGAGAGTGGAGGAGGTCCCTTTCATGTATTCGAGCACCGCGCCCAGGTGGGGGACGGTCTCGCCCTTGAATTTATCCGAGTAATGCACACCCGCGTCGAGATTCCTCACGTACTCCCAGTCCCGCTCCCTGACGTACCCGGCGCCGTCCGTAGTCCTGTCGAGAGTGCCGTCGTGCATGAGGACGGGCACGCCGTCCGAGGTGAGGCGGATGTCTATCTCTACAAACGGAGCGCCCGCGCTCACTCCCGCCTTCACGGCGGAGAGCGTATTTTCGGGGGCGATGTCCCGCGGCCCCTCTGTGCGAGACCGCGTACGTCTCCACCCTTTCTGTCACGGACGCGAACACGAGATGGAGCGCGACGTTGAGCGCGATGAGCGCGGCCAGGATTATCAGAACCCGCTTTCCGGTCGCACGCCTTTTGTTCTCGGGAATTTCAGCCACGGATGAATGATATAAAAGAAGCCGGGTTTAGTAAAGCGGCGTCAGAGCGCTCTCCAGACGTTGAACACGACGAACGCGAGCACCCACGCGATAACGAAGCTCCCCGCGAGGAATATGAGCGAATATTTCCTGCCGAGCTCCTTTATCATTATCGCGACCGTCGCGACGCAGGAGTTATAGAGGAGGAGCAGTATCATGAACGAGTACGCGGACGCGGGCGTGAAAGACTGCTTGATCGAATTCCTGAGGCCGTTTTCCTCAGCCGTCTGCCCGACGTCGAACGAAGAGAACCCGAGGGTGGCGACCGCGAGGAACGAGTCCTTCACGCTCGTGAGAAGCCCTATGCCCTGCTCCTTCGCGAGCACGAGGAGGTCAGGGCTTGCGGCGCCGGGGGCGGGCACAGGCTCGGACGTCTTGTAGATGACCGCCATCGAGCTCAGCACCACCTCCCTCGCGAGAAACGCCGGAATGAGCGACGTCGTCGCCCTCCAGTCGTCGAGGCCGATAGGCTTGAATACGGGCGTTATCGCCTTCCCTATCGACGCCGCTATGCTCTCGTCCGGGCCCTTTATGCCGGGCGGCAGGTTGAGGAGCCCCCACACGATCATCGATACGATGAATATCACCGTCCCCGCCCTCCAGAGGAACCTCTTCGTGTGCGCCCAGACTATAATCGCGACGGTGCGGGACGAGGGGAGCCTGTAAGGGGGCATTTCGAGAACGAAATTGGCCTTCTTTCCTTTCAGGTAAGTCCGCCTCAGCACGAGCGCCATCAGCAGCGCGACGACGATGCCGATTAGATAGAGCGATATGATTACGACGGCCGGGTGGTCGAAGAAAATGAAAGAGAAGAACGCGAACACTACGAGCCTCGCCGGGCAGCTCATGAACGGTATCATCATTCCGACCAGCATCTTGTCCGTCCTGTTCTCGAGGTTCTTCGTCGCCATTATCGCGGGCACGTTGCAGCCGAAGCTCAGCAGCAGCGGCGTCATCATGTTCCCGTGGAGCCCGAGCCTGTGCATGAACCTGTCCATGAGGAACACGATCCTGGGCAGGTAGCCCGACATCTCGAAGAACGTGATGAAGAAATAGAGTATCGCGACCAGCGGAACGAAGGTCACGACGAACCCCACGCCCCCGATTATCGCCTCGTTCACGAATTTGATAAAAATTGCGGGCAGGCCGATATTCGTCCCGAGCGCAGTAAAACCCGCCGAGAGGAAATTGTTCATGAACCCGTCTATCCAGTCCATGTACGGGCCCGAGAAATCGAACGAAATCTTGAACATCAGGTAAAAGAGGAGGATGTATATGGCGATCCCGATGAACGGATGCAGCAGCACGTTGTCGAGCCTGTGAGTGAGGCTGCTCGGTTTCCTCTTCGAAAAGTTGGTAGCCTCCTTCTCGACCCTGTCGGCGAGACGCCACCTCTCTTCCCCGGCCTCCTCGGAATCGCCACGAGGGAGAGTGAGCCTCGCGGCCTTACGGCGGGCGTCCCCGTCCTCACCCGCGCCGTCCGGCTTGCCCATATTGTTGCAGCATTCGAGAACGTACTTCAAGAGGGTATCGACGCCTTCGCCCGTTTTGCCCACGGTGAAGGCGGCGCGCACGCCGAGCATGCCCTCGACCTCGGGCACGTCGACCCTGATGCCGCTCTTCCTCGACTCGTCGGCCATGTTGAGCGCGAGCACAACGGGCTTCCCGAGCGGGAGCAGCTCGAGCGTCAGCATGATGTTCCTTTTGAAGTTGGAGAGGTCGATGACGTCGACTATAATGTCGAGCTCTTCGCTCCTGAGGAAATTCGCGGCGACCTTCTCGGCGTCGGTCGTAGCCTTCAAGTCGTATAAGCCGGGCAGGTCTATGATGTGGAGGTTATGGCCGTCGAGCGTGATGTAAACTTCGGATTTCTCGACAGTCACCCCGGCCCAGTTCCCCACCTTCAGGTTCTTGCCGGCGATCTTGTTGAGTATTGTGGTCTTGCCTACATTCGGGTTCCCAGCGAGCCCTACGGTAATCAGAGTTAAGAGACCTCCATAACTCCCGCCAGGTCCTTATCTATTACGAGCTCGACGCCGAGGTCGAGTATATTGAGGATGATGTTCCGGCCCTGAATCCGTTTTACCCTGATCCTGGTACCCTTCTGGAGTCCCATGGAACGGAGTTTCCCGTAGGTGTGATGGTGATCTCTTGCCCCTTTGAATACTGCTTCCGAGTCGTGGTCCAAGTCGAGTATCGTCATGTTGCCCTGATTACCTCTTGATATTATTCGGATTCGGCGGTCAAATGAAATTCAATGTCAAATTCAATATATACTATTCCCGGAAACTGTCAAGGATAATTTTAGGGCTGGCGGAGCAGGCAGTTAAAACAGCCCGGAATTTATCTAAAATATCATGGTTTATATAATTCGTTTTTGGCGAAGGAGGGAAAATTAAATACGAGGGTTAAGGAATAACCATTCCATCACTCCCAGAACTTGAAGTCCTTCACTTCTCCCCAGTCTTCATAGCCATCCTAACTATTCACCTGCCCGCGCCCCCGCTTGAAATTACCGATTGAAAAGTATCCGACTACAGATTATCCTACAGATAAAATTATTAATTATGAGGTTAACCGATGTCGAAGAGACGCATGTCTTTAGGGTTCTTGTTAATAGTAACGGTATGTTGCGGGTGCATGACCGCGGCCGAGCACGAGAGCAGCCTTCCCTCCACGCAAGCAGAGGAGATGACCGTGGGCGTCGTGCAGAAGGAAATACGCGTCGGGATGTCCGGGGCCGACGTCGCAGAGGCGCTGGGCTCGCCCAACATAGTCACGAAGGACAGCGCGGGGAACGAGACGTGGGTGTACGACAAGATCGCCTCCGAGGTGTCCTATTCGAAGGACGCGGGAGGAACGGGCCTGATAATAAATCTGTTCGGCGGATATAACAGGGAAGCGGGAGCTGTCAGCACCACACAGAAAACGCTCACCGTCGTCATCAAATACGACGCCAAGGGTCTCGTCGAATCGTTCTCATATCACGCGAGTAAATTTTAGATAGATCCGGTATTTCGATTTTCGTTTTAACGAGGGGGATATCATGAGAATCGCATTTGCGTTGTCGTCGCTTCTGTTCGTGTTCGCGCTGTCCTGCGCTCCCACGGCGAACGTCGAGCCTGAAAAAACCCAATTACAGATACGCGAGTTTCAAACGAGGACGTTCGACGTAGACAACGAGCTCATGGTGATGAAGGCGGTCGCGAGCGTGCTGCTCGACGAAGGCTTCATCATCAAAGACGCGGAAACCGATCTGGGAATCATAAGCGCCACGAAGGAACTCGATATCGAAAGCGGAAGCGAGAAGTTCTTTTCCATACTCTTCTTCGGCGCAAACGCGAGGTGGGCGAAAAACAGCATCATCGAATCCACTGTTAACGTGAGCGGGTTCGGCAAGCAGGTGAAAGTGCGCGTGATATTCCAGGTGAAGTCCATGAACAACATGGGCGAGGTGATGCTCGTGCAGCAGGTGGACGACGAGAAGTATTACCAGGACTTCTTCTCGAAAGTGGATAAAGGGATATTCATCCAGAAAGAAGGGATCTGAAACAGCCGGCACAGAGATTTGCCGAAATCAATCTAAACAGCCTGGCTGATCCGGCATATAAAGAAGCCCTGCCCCCCGCTCACTCCCAGAACTTGAAGTCCTTCAAGTCGGAGACCTTCAATACCTCGACCTTGTCCTCGGTCCTTATGAGCTTCCTGCCGAACTTCGGGTACTCGACCATCTCGTGCCCGCGGCTCTCCCCGCCCATGAGATACACGAGGTCTTTCTTCCCGTCGTTACGCATGTTGTGCGCTACCCCCGGAGTCGGGAACCCCATGAAGTCCCCTGGCCCTACTTTGTATTCCTTCCCGTCTATCTCTGCGACCCCGTTCCCCGAGAGTATGTAAATCCACTCCTCCTCGAACTGGTGCGCGTGGTATACGAAGGACTCCTTTCCCGGCGGTATGGCCGCGATATTCACCCCCGTCCTCTTTAACCCCGTCTTCGCGCCGAGCCTCGCCCCTGTTATCTCGGACTTCGGGTTCCACGGGTGAGAGAACTTCTTCTCCATCTTTTTTATTTCCCCGGCCTTGAGCAGATAGCTTTTCTTCGGTGCGCCCATCGTATTCCTCCTGTGTCATATGTAATAATATCATATTGAACTTAAGCGTTATAACGCAAATTCTGTCCCGCCGCCGTTATCTCATTCCTTTCCGGCCGAGCAATGTCAGGATATCAATTATATTACAATCTTTAAATTGACTATCCGGCTGTAATTATGCTATAATCCTGCCATTTAGAGGAGGAACGTACATGAAAAAACTTATCCTGAATCTGTTTCTGTTAATATCGATCTTATCCGTATCCGGCCCGTCATATGCCCTCGATTTCATTAAATTCGGGACGAGTCATGACAGCGGTTTCTGGGACACTCCGGATTCAGCGTTCGGTACTTTCCCGAGCACGGTTCAGTATCTGGAACAAAGGGGAAAAAATGAAATTATTTCCCTTGATCTTAATGACGGAAACGTGCAAAACGTTTTTAACGGGGATTTCGGCCATTTTGACGCAATTGTCGTATCCGAAACTATTGTGCCCCTCTCGCCCGAATCTTACGCGTTATTCAATCAATACGTGAATGCCGGCGGATGTTTCATATTAACCGGCAGTCACGAGGATGAAGATGATTTTCTCAATAATGCGTTTGGATTTAACGTAACTGCTGTAGGCGTAAATTCAGGGGCAGATACATTTTCGATTCAACCCGGGGCATCGGGCACTCAGTTTGCCGGTGGTCCCAGCGGCTTGATAGCGGCTAATGCTACAGTTGCCTTTGGTAACACGCCGGGTATAGACGTGTATAACGGTACTACGGGCGAGGCGGTATTTACCGATATACTTGGTCTAGGCACATTGACGGCTATAGGCTGGGATTACTGCTGCACACCTCCGGATGACCCGAACGATATATTAGACTGGTATGAAGTAGTCAACAGGGCGTTTGATCAATGCGGGCCGGTGGATCTGTCTCGTCCTATCCCTACGATATCCGAATGGGGGCTTATAGCCATGGCGGGGATTCTCGGGATATTCGGATTGTTAGCTGCGAGAAGAAGAAAAGCAACCGCTTAAGCAAGACCCGTACAAAAGACAAATAAAAAAGGGGAGCTTCGGCTCCCTTTTTTATTTGTACCGACCATCCGGCCCTCAGCCGTTATTCGATGACGAATACGTAAAACGCGGTCCCTCCGCCGGGCCACTTCACCGTACCGACGGGCCTCGAATTCGGGTTTCTCCTTATCAAGCTCCTTTGCACGATGATCGTGCCGCCGAGAGAACATTTAGGATCGTCGATATTCTTAATGAACTCGAGCTTCGAGTCAGGCGCATAATATTTGATGAGTTGGACTTCGTTCCAGTAGGTCAGGTTCTGCATGCAGGCCCTCTCGAATTTTCCTTCGAGCTTCCCGATACCCGAAAATATTTTCTTATGTCCGTACTCCCAGGACGGGGCGGATATTACCGGATAATCAACGTAGTACGTTTTCGTGAATCCGCGGGAGCGGGGCAAGCGAGATGACCACGACGGCGGCGTAAAGTATATATGAGACATACGTGCGCCCGGCCCTCGCGGCGGCAGTCCGGACGAGCCCCGACACACCCCTCCCGCTCAGCAGGCAAAGGACCGGGGCCCCAGCGAGGCTCCTGGTCGCGTGCGGCACCCCGTCGTTCGTGAGCGAGGCCGCGAGAGGGAACACGGCTATCCAGAAGAGGATGAAATAGAATACGTTTCTCCGCCTGTCCGTCCATCGCCGAATAGACGATGCCCGCCGCCAGGAACGGCAGCATCACCCAGTAAATAACCCCGGTTCCCGCGCCGTGCCTCAGGTTGGGGTCTCCGTACCTGAATAGAAAATCAGGGCTGTAGTGACTGATATAGTTCGTGAAGAATCTATTTAAGGTGTAAGTGTTAATTCCGCCCGCGAACGTGGAAATCCTCGAGGCTTTGTCGTACATGTGCGGCTCCGCGAGTAATGTCCATACGTACGGCATCAGCAGGATAAGGAATACGGCAATACCCTTTATCAGCACCCTCCGTTCTCTAAGGAAATAGCGCCCGTTGATAACGACCAGGAACGCCAGGAACGACGAGGAGTAAAACGGGGCCACGTGGTAGGTATAAAAAGTCAGGGCGAATAATCCGAAGGATGAAACGACTGCTGATTTCCGGTCCCTGTTGATTCCGTAATAAAAGAGATAAACGGAAAGGAGGAAGAACGGCAGGAACGAAGCGGGATCCCATGCCACGCGGGAATAATGGATGTGCCAGGGGATTATCGCCATGAAGAATGCCGCGAACAGGGCTGCCGCCGTGTCCCCGAATAATTCCTTCGCCAGTAAAAAGACGAGCAAAATCGATGCGAGACCGAAAAACACGGCGGGCGCCCTGATACCGGCTATGCCCTCTCCGAATATTTTAGAAGACATATAGGCCGTATATCCGTAGATGGGCGGCTTCGGCTCGAGCCTGTCGGAGAAATACGGCAGGAGCTTCCCCTGCATGTCATGGCCGTTTTCAACGACGCTTTTGGCGGATACAAAATTTACAATTTCATCCGGAAAGAGCTCGGGAGGGTTCTCGGTAATTTTCCATGCCCTGAGGACCCCGGCGAGGAGCAGTATCAACACGAGGCAGGCATAGGGAACGATCCTTTTAATATTCCTCACTCCTCACACACGACTCCCTCGTTAACGGATTGGCTTACTGAACAAAGTAAAAGATCACGGAAATGCTGTCAACCCGGTCCGGCCGTTTGACGCTGTTTATATGATGCGGCACCCCTCTTCAAATCCCCTCTTTCCCGCCGCCGTTATCTCATTCCTCACCCAGCCAGGCAATATCAAGATATCGTTTACATTATATTCTTTAGTATTGACCACCCGGCTGTAATTATGCTATAATTCGGCTATTTACAGGAGGAATGGTGAAATGAAAAAGCTTATCCTAAAACTTTGTTTCTGTTCATATCAGTTTTAATGCCGTATATCGAGCACGTCATACGCCCTCGATTTCGTCAAGTTCGGTACAAGCCACGACAGCGGTTTTTGGGATACTCCGGATTCTCAAACTTTGACCCTTTCCCCAGTACGGTTCAGTATCTCCAACAAAGAGGCAAGAACGAATTAGCTTCTGTTGAACTTACGGATGATAATGTGCAAGCATTATTCAGAGGGCAGTTCGGCACATTTGAAGCAGTTGTTATATCCGAGAGTATTAATGGGCTCTCCCCCGGTTCTTACACATTATTTAATCAATTCGTAAGCGCGGGAGGATGCTTAATATTGACAGGCGATCATGCAAGCGGAGAAGATGAATTTCTCAACAATACATTTGGATATAGCGTAGGGGTTATTGACGTACAGATTGGGGTAGATACGTTTTCGATTCAACCCGGGGCATCGGGCACTCCGTTTGCCGGTGGTCCCGCCAGCCTGCTCGCAGCAAATCAGACGTCCGCATTCAGCAACACTCCGGGTGCGATAATATATGAAGGAACTACAGGCGTGGCTGTATTTACCGATGAATTTGGTGAAGGCACTGTAACTGCCATAGGCTGGGATTATTGCTGCACGCCCCCTAATGATCCCAATGAAATATTAAACTGGTACGAAGTAGTTGACAGGGCGTTGAGTGCCCCATGCGCAACTTTCACACCGGCGGCAAATCCAATCCCGACTCTTTCCGAATGGGGTCTTATAGCTATGGCAGGGATTCTCGGGATATTCGGATTGTTAGCTGCGAGAAGAAAGAAAAGCAACCGCTTAAGCAGGAACTGTAATAATGGATAATAGAAAAAGGGAGCTTCGGCTCCCTTTTTTATTTATACCGACCATCCGAGTAGTATTAATTGTCAATTCTATTTTCACTGCTACATCCTGAACATAAGCGTTATAATGCAGACTCTTTCCCGCCGCCGTTATTCGGTCGTGAATACGTAATACAAGGTAGTTCCGTCGGGACCATTCACCTTGCCGACAAGCCTGGAATTCCAGTATTTCTTTACTCGATAGTTCTGAACTACTATCGAGCCGCCGAGAGCGCATCTGGGGTCGTCAATATTGTTAATTAACTCGAGTTCCGTATCCGGAATATAAAATTCGATAAGATAATAGCTGCCAAAGAAGTGCAGCTCAGGCGTGCATATCCTCTTGTAATTGCCTTCGAGCTTCCTGATACCCGAAAATAATTTCTTACGTCCGTACTCCCAGTCCGGGGCGGACATCGTCGGATAATCTCCGTAGTACGTTTTCGAAAAACCGTATAGCGGAACAAGCGATATTATTACTACGACGGCGTAAAGTATATATGAGACATACACCCGCCCGGCCCACGCGGCGGCGGTCCGGACGAGCCCCGACACCCCCCTCCCGCTCAGCAGGCAAATGACCGGGGCCCCTGCCAGGCTCCTCATCGCGTGCGGCACTCCGTCGTCAGTGAGCGAGGCCGCGAGAGGGAACGCGGCTAACCAGAAAAGGATGAAATAGAATACGTTTCTCCGTCTGTCCGCCATCGCCGAATAGACGATGCCCGCCGCCAGGAACGGCAGCATCGCCCAGTAAATAACCCCGGTTCCCGCGCCGTGCCTCAGGTTCGGGTCGCCGTGACTGAACAGGAAATCAGGACCGAAGTGCGTGATATAGTTCGTGCCGAATACCGATAAGGTCTCCGAATTTACTCCGTTCGCGAACGTAAAAAGTGTGGACGCCTTTCTAAAAAACATCTCCACCGTAAATATTGCCCAGATATAGGGCGCCGATAAGATAAAATATACGATCAAACCCGTCATCAGCACCTTCCGCTCCCTGAGGAAATAGCGCCGGTACATAACGATCAGGCACGATAAGAATAAAAGCGAGTAAAGCTGCGCCGTGAGGTAGGTGTAAAAAGTGAGCGCGAACATACCGAACGAGACTATCAGGACTAATTTCCGCTCTCTGTTAATACCGTAAATAAAGAGATAAACGGAAAGGAGGAGGAACGGCAGGAACGAAGCGGACTCCCATCCCACGCGGGAAAAATGGATCTGCCAGGGGATTATCGCCATAAAGAATGCCGCAAACAGGGCTGCCGCCGTGTCCCCGAATAATTCCATCGCCAGGAGATAAACGAGGAGTATAGACACGAGGCCGAAAAACACGGCCGGCGCCCTGATACCGAGCGGGTTTTCCCCGAATACAGAAGCAGACAGGTAAGAGGCGAATCCGTAAGCAGGGAGCCTATGCTGAATTGTGTGGCCGTTTTCGACGACACTTTTCGCGGACAGATATGTAAATATTTCATCCGGATAGAGCTCGGGAGGGTTCTCGGAAATATTCCACGCCCTGAGAATCCCGGCGAGGAGCAGGATCAACACGAGGCAGGTGAAGGGAACGATCCTGTTTTTCATATTCACACCCTTCACACGACTCCCTCGTTATAGGATTGACTTACTGAACAAAGTAAAAGATCACGGAAATGCTGTCAACCCGGTCAGGCCGATTGATGTTGCGGCGCCGAAATAATTTTTTTTCACTGTGCCGAAGGGAATCCCTCCTCCAGTACGTTTAACAGGTTAGAAGCTCACGGGTTTAACGCTTCATGCAATGGAAATTGGACTAATGACCCGAATCAGGGGGCCTGCCGGCCCATACCCTAAATCCTGAATCAGAAACTCGATCGGCAGGCTCCCTTCCATAAACACGGCCCTCCGGCCGCATCATAGGAGAACTATATGAAGCTCAAAGATAGAATCGCGCTCGGAACAGTACTGCCGTTTTTACTCCTCATGCACGTCGCGGGCTGCGACATAGAATTCGGCGGGGACGGAGGGGACGATTACCTCACGACAGATTCCGTCGTGAGCGGACAGATAAACGAGATAGATAACGACAGCGATACGGAAGGCCTGACGGTCACGCTTGAGGACGAGAACTCGGACTCGGAATACGAAGACGTGACGGGCGCGAGCGGAGGGTTCGAGATCACGGGCGGCTTCTGCGGGACGAGCATCGTCACGATCACGGATGCGGAAGGGGACCAGCTCGGGGTTTTCTCGATCGAGGTCTTTCCAGGCTCGGACACCGACATCGGCGGTATAACTGTATCCTCGGGGAGCGTCACGTTCGAGGACGATATAATCACCGAGTTCATAGGCGACGTCGTGGAGAACGACTGCGACGGAAATTCAGGGACCCTAACCGTAGAGATTAACCATGACTGCGACACGGTCGAAGTCCTGGTCTACGTCGACAGCACGACCGATGTGACTGACGGCGACAACGACATAGACTGCGACGAGATCGCGGTCGGGGCCGAGCTCCAGATAGACAGCGTGATGGGCGTCGGGAACAGCGTTGACGCTTTCGACATAGAGGTTATAGACGACTGAGCCCGCCGGCCGTGACACCGGGTTCGGACCGGAGGTGCGGATCTTTTGGTATAATTTACACCGTTCATGACCGCTACAGGACACGCACGATGCAATTAGCCGTTTCGATTGGGCGTGCCGAGAATGTGAGACTTGGGCGGCATCATCACGTTGTCGAAGTTTTGTGTAAACATAGCGGCCGCGAAGAAAGCCACTGCCCGCAGTGTTTCCTTGCCGACGTTGGCGAGGTCATGCTTTATGCCCGTAGGAAGTGTGAAGACACTGCCCGGACCCACCATGTATGTGGAGCCGTCCTCCATGAAGAGCTTGCCGCTGCCGGCGATGATGTACTGGGTCTCCTCCGTCGCATCGGTATGCCAGCCGAGCCTATGACCGGGCTCGATCTCGTACACGATCGTCGACGATTGCGTCGTACCGTGGCCTCCATAGACTGCGAATGCGCCGGCCCAGTGGACTGTCGGGTCGTCTTCGCCCCATACTTCGCTACGCTCGAGTTTATTGGATGGAACGACTGGTTTCATGCGCTTCTCCTTTGCGGACGCCTGGCGCCCGCTATTATTGAAATTGATCTTGCCTTCGAATGTGATGCGGAATAACCCCTATATCTTCTTTCGAAATATAAGTTCGATGTCCGCGCAAGTCAACAGGTTTTCTTGTATAAACCCGGGACCGCCGAATATCTGTAACATAAGTAATGTACCGATGGTAACGGGAGGTATCCCCGGGCCCCCGCACTCCGGTTAATAAATCCCCTTCTCGAACTTTTCTATGACCTCTTCCTCCCGCTCCGCGCCTGAAATCCATTCGCAGACGTATTCGTCCGAGAGGACTGTTTCCATATACCCCTTCGAGAGCCCCCCGGCCTCTATACCGTACGTGTGGAACCTCAAAACGACCGGGGCGTACATCGCGTCAGCCGCTGTGAATGAGCCGAAGAGCCAGGGGCCCGCTTTTCCATGCTCCCCCCTGCACGCCTCCCATATCTCGAGGACCCTCTCCGCGTCGCCCACGGCGTCCCCGCCCAGCTCCACCCACCTGTCCCCCGCCCTGGCGTTCATAGGGAGCGTCGATCTCAAGGCCGCGAACCCCGAGTGCATCTCCGCGCAGACGGAGCGCGCCTGCGCCCTGGCTTTTGCATCCGCGGGCCAGAGAGCGGGATGCTTCTCCGCGAGGAATTCGAGTATGGAGAGCGAGTCCCAGACCCTGACGCCCCCGTCGATGTAGACGGGCACCTTCCCCGAGGGGGAATATTTCCTTATCTCCTCGGAAGAGCCCTCGCCGTATAGCGGTATGCGGACCTCGTCGAACCCGATCCCCAGGTGCTTTAACGCGAGCCAGGGCCTCATCGACCAGCTCGAATAGTTCTTATTCCCGATAACCAGCACGGGCTTTGACATAGTTGTATCTCCTTAAGCATAGATTCCGCGCATTTAGAAATCTTCTGCACAATTCCTCCGCTTAACTTACCATGTCATTGCGAGAGAGCGTAGTGCGCGACCACGGCAATCTCGTCTTTTTCTTTTCTGTCGTTCCCGAATGCCTTTATCGGGAATCCCAGCCTTTCCGATTCATTTCAATCGCGCCAGGGATGGCGCTCCTACCGTATGGTACACCTCCATCCTGTCCTTCCCCACCTCGAGTTCAGGGGGAAGGATATTAAGGAATCGCGGCTGGATGCCGCTCCTACACCGAATTTGCCCGCCACCCCGAAAAAACCCCGCCGAAGGGTTTACCCCCTCCCGCACGTATATACATACAAAGCATGCTTGACTAGAAAAAAAACACACAGGAGGCTTTAAATGAAAAGGAATTTCGTACTTACGGCAGTACTGGGATTGTTAGTGACAGGGGCGGTCGCGGCTATCGCGATGCCCCCCGGCGGCCCCTTCGGCATAGAAAGGCTCGAGGCCTTCTCGAAGCTCCCCGCCGACAAACAGGCGCTCGTTGTCAGCACCCTAAGCGCGGTAAAGGATGAGAACGAGGGACTCAGGGACGAGATTAAAGCGGCGCACGACAAGTTGAAAGAGATACTAACGGCCGAGCAGTTCGACGCCCAGGCGTTCAAGGAGAATTCGGATAAGCTCCAGGCCCTCATGGCCCAAGGCTTCACGTCGTTCTCAAACGCTATCGCCGAGCTCGCCCCCCAGCTCACACAGGACGAAAGGGAGATACTCGCCGAGCTTGGCCCCGGCGGACACCACGGGAAGCACTAAGAATATAAAGGACGCACATCATCCTCTCAGACCGGCGGGCGGCGGTAGATTCTTTACTATTCCGCCCGCGCAGGTTTTAATATTTAAAGGTATTCGATGGACACGACTGTCACACTTCCGCTCGGACAAATGGGCATAGAGACGAAGGAATTCACCGACGAGGAGCTTATGGGGCGGATAAGGAACGGGGACAGGGATGCGTTTTCAGAGCTCGTAATGCGTCACACGAAGAAGTACTACAGCCTCGCGTACAGGATGCTTTCGAGCAGGGAAGAGGCGGAGGACATAGTGCAGGAATCTTTCCTTATATTGTGGACGAACCCGGGGAGCTGGGACAGCGGGAGAAAGGCGAAATTCACGACGTGGTTTTACAGGGTGGTCTGCGAATGCGTGCATAGACATGAAGAGGAAGCACGCGCCGCTCCCGATGGAAGACGGCTTCGATCCGCCGGACGAGGGCCGGGGGGCCGACGAAGCGCTCGAAATGAAACGGAACAAGGAGAACATAGACGCGTGCATAGGGGAGCTGCCGGAATCACAGCAGACGGCTCTCGCGCTCTGCTTTTACGAAGGGGTGAGCAACAGGGAGGCGGCCGAGATAATGGGAGCTGAGCGTGAAGGCGCTCGAGTCGCTTCTAATGCGCGCGAAAACTTCTCTCAGGAACAAGCTTGGAGGAGATAAAGGGAGGGAGGACACCGACAATGGATAGAGATGAATTCCTGAAGTATCTGGAGTTATACGGGGGGGACCTCGGCAGGTGGCCTTCCGGCCTCGGGGAAGAGGCCCGGGCCGCATGCGTGGGATCGCTGGAGATGAGAGAGGCGCTCGATCAGGAGAGACGCTTCGAGGAAGCCCTCATGGAGAGGGGGTTCGAAGAGCCTTCCCCCGGCCTCGAGGCGAGGATCATAAGCGCGGCCGCGCGGGTCAAACGACCCGAAGCCCGTAAAAGTTCGGTGCTCGGTCTCCTGGGCGCCGTATTCTCGGCCATACCGCTCCCGCGCCCCGCGATCGCGCTCCCGCTCCTGCTCGTAATCGGCATGGCCGCGGGTTATTTATACGCAAATTACGCGGAGCAGGATACCGACAACGCACAATACGCCGAGATGCTATATTACGGGGAGGAATACTATGAGTAAGGGACTGAAAATATTTCTCGCTGTATCCGTCCTCCTTAACGTTCTCCTTTTGGGGATACTCATAGGGACTTTCTCGCACACATTCGTAGGGCGCATGGAGAAAGGGAAGCACGCGCTGATGTTTCTCAAGGACCTGCCGCCCGAAAAACGCGACATGGTCATCGAAACGATGAAAGAGATGAAGAAGGAATCACGGGAAACGAGGAAGGAGATCAGAAAGAAAAGGGACGAGGTCCTGGACGTTTTTTCAGCCCCGGAGTTCGACGCCGAGCTTTTTGACCGGAAAGTCGCCGAGATGCACGCGCTCATGGGCGAGGTCACGTCCGAAATCGCCGGCGAAACGAAGAAGATCGCTGCCGAGCTTAATCACGAGGAAAGAAAAGCCATAGCGGATATAATCAGGAGAAGGCCGGGGCCGCCCTTCCCACGGTTCCTCATGGAAGGGTTCCACGGAGACAGGTTCGACGTCCCCGTTCCGCCTCCGCCGCACCCCGGCATGGAAGACTGGCACGACGGGCCGGGAGGGGAGCCGCATGAGTAAAATCAAGAGGGTCCGCAAGCCGGCCCCTTCGGGCGATTACCCGAAAGTCATAACGCCCCCGCCGATTATCGTGCTGATCATGATCGCGGCGGGCTTTGCGGCGAGCCTGATACAGCCGCTCCGCTTCATTGACGGCTACGCGAGATACATTGCGGGCGGGGCGCTCCTAATCTTGTCCGCAGTCATTGTGTCCCTGGCGTTTTTCAAAATGAAGGGCGCGGGGACAAATGTAGATGTGAGGAAGCCCGCGACGGCGGTCGTCACGGACGGCGTCTACTCCTACACGAGGAACCCGATGTACGTGTCCCTGGTTATATTTCTCGCCGCAGCCTCGGTACTCCTCAACAACCTCTGGATAGCGATCCTCATACCGGTATTTATATTCATAATGGGGAGGGGCGTGATCGCGAGGGAAGAGCTCTACCTCGAAGAAAAGTTCGGCGCTCAATATACGGACTACAAAGAACGCGTCCGCCGCTGGCTCTAGCGCAGAATGTGTCGCTCATGGTATCCATCCAACACCTCCGGCAACCCAATCCGATATCGTCCTGCATGCGCGAAGCGGAGTCTCGAAGATCGAAGCCGGGAGCTTGCCGAAGTAGTGACACAGAATGTGTGGCGCAGAATCTGCGCACATATACGATCCCCCCGAACCTCCTCAGCCCCAATCCAGCAATCTCATCCTTTCCTGTCATTCTGAACTTGTTTCAGGATGACGAAAAAGATAGATAGCCGCGGCCAATTCTCTCTTTTGCCATGACAGAAGAGAGCCTTTGTCGAAAACCCCACGAACACGTCCCGAATGTTCTCCGAATACCGGCCCCCGACGCCCCCGGAGGAATCCCGCTCTCCCGCCCTAACCTGCCGTGAACACGTGAGATTCAAATATTCCGGCATTATTTTTCTCAATTAACAAAATACCATATTGACATCATTACGTAATGATGTAATAATGAGTGCATGACAGCGGCAACCATTCAGCAGCGGGCAAATCCTGAGAAGATGCACAGAGGTTCGCTATACATCCCGGCGCTCCTCTACGAGAGACTAAGGCTCTTCTCATTCGTCTCCAGAACGAGCCAGTCCAAGATAATCGAGGAGGCCATAGCCGAATACCTCGACAACCACATGACGGGCAAGGAGTTCGATAATGTGCTGATGTACAGGAAGGACGAACAGTAAGGCGACTCAAAAAATACCTAGTGAGAGGATGGGCAAGATGAAAGTGAGAGAGGTGATTAAGTTTCTGGTGGAAAACAACGGATGGTATCTCGTGAGGATTTGCGGGAGTCACCGTCAGTTCAAGCTCAGAAGCAAGAAGTCGAGGCTCACCATTAACTGCAAGATGGATAAAGAGCTTCCCGAAGGCGCCCTCTACTACTCGCTCAAGCACTGTTTCGATTCACAGGAAGTAATTCAGAAAGAACACTATGAAATCACTATAGAGCAGTCGAATGACTGTTATTCGGCTTACTGCCCGGACCTCCCCGGCTGCGTCGCTATCGGCGACACGCTCGAGGAGACGAAGGAGCTCATGCTCGACTCCGTACGCCTTCACCTGGAAGGACTCAAGCAGGACGGCGTTCTGGTGTCGGATCCGGGGAATACATCGGCATTTTTTGAGATAAGGCAAGCCTCCTGATGTCGGCAGCTTAACCGAATTCACGGGCTGCCGACATCAGGGCCGTAAAACCCTGATACACGGAGCAGGCATTACAGCATAAATAACGACATAACCCCATACCCCCCCTAGAGCGTCAGGAATTTCTTCTCAACAGAACGAAGTTCCTGACGCTCCCTTTTTCGCAGACAATGTCTGCCGATTCTACAATTCCTCCCAATCCCTCAGCCTTGCCGGCAACGAATAAACCCCGTCCGATTCATCCTTCGAGCCTGTCAAGACAATTCGCTCAGTGACAATGGTCTCCCTGCTCACACCGTACGTAAGCGAGTTTTCTTTGCTACCGCAGATGATTCATCCTGTCATTGCGAGCAAAGCCGAGCAATCTCGTCTTTGCTCTTTCCCCTGACATTACAGAATTTGCGTCAAAAAATCGACTGTGGCTAAGCGTGAAAATCTATTCAGCTGTCTATTTGTAAGATTTTTAAATCCCCCTGAATCCCCCTTTTTCTAAGGGGGAAAAGAGAAAAGCTCCTTGCAGCCCGGAGTAAAGACGAGCCATGAATCTTTCATTCATTTCAACAATTGAATACGGAACGCGGCAATCTCGTCTCGTATTAATCAGCCAACCCTCCGCCGCCCCCCGTTTCGTTGACACTGCCCCCCCCTTTGGTTACTTTATATGTTCTCAATAAAGAAGCGAAGTTACTTCAACGGAGACTCATCAAGGAGAGGTGGCCGAGTGGTCGAAGGCGCTCGCCTGCTAAGCGAGTAAGGGGGCTTAAACCTCCTTCGAGGGTTCAAATCCCTCCCTCTCCGCCACAGCGCAGAATCTGCGCGCATATACGATCCTCCCGAACCTCCTCTGCCCATACCCAACAACCGAAGCCTGATCCCGTTCGTGCTGAGCTTGTTTTTTTTGAATCCTCCCTAACCTTCCTTTTTCTAAGGAGGGAATAAAATGACATCCCGCGGGAATCCAGTCTTTGTCATTCCCGAAGTCTTATCGAGAATCTATCTTTTTCTTCCCCGACATTACAGAATTTGCGTTAAGAAAATCGCGTGTTTAAGCGTGAAAATCTTTCAGCTTTCGAATTGAAAGATTTTAGCTTAAACATAAGATTTTTAGCATAATTCTGTAGTCGGATGATTTTTGCTTCTTTTCATCAAGGAAAAGAAGGATAAAAAGTAGCCTTTCTCCTTTCTTTGTCTTTTCATGAATCTTACTGTCATTGTCCGCGGCTGGCCTGTCCCGGGCTTGACCCGGGAACTCGCTCCTACAGATATAGGAAGTCACTGCGAGGTGTGTGTTGAACCACAAATTCTTATTGCCTTTCCCCGCCTCTGTAGGTATAAATCTCACGTATGGTAAAAGCACTCGTCGTAAGAAGGTCACTCACAATCAAAGCCCCCGCGCCGAGGGTCTGGGAAATACTCACCGACCCGGAGCATACGAAGAAATACATGTTCGGCTGCGAGGTTATCTCGGACTGGAAAATCGGGAGCCCACTCTTATGGAAAGGCGCAGCGGACGGGGTAATTTACGTAAAGGGGAACCTTCTCGCGCTCGATAAGGAGAAGCTCTTCGAATTCACGGTCTTCGATCCGAACTCCGGCATCGAGGACGCGCCGTCCAACTATTCGACGGTGACGATAGAACTGACGCCCGGGAACGGATCGACTGCGCTATCGGTAACACAGGGCGATTTCGCGGGCATGGCGGACGGAAATAACCGTTTCATGAGCGCGGAGGCGGGCTGGGACATTGTACTGCCGAAGATAAAAGAGATGGCCGAGCTGTAAATTTATCCGTTTGAAGTTTGTATGGAACTGCGGAACTAATCACGGAACCGGAAAGCCCTCAGCTCCCGATACTACCGTACACCGTCAAAAAAAACTCCCCGCTCTCGCGGGTGAACCTGACGATCTCGCTTTTCTGACCCCCGCTGAGCTCGGGCTCGATCTTCCTCACGGTCTTCTTTATCGCGATAGAATGCCCAGGGTCTTCCTTAGCGTGCACCTCGATGAACACGGACGGGTAAGGCGGCTCTTTATACCCGGGGAACATTATCCCGGACGCGTTCTCGAACAGGTACGAATGCCCGAGTATCCCGAGCGGGAATCTGTCGGCCTCTTCGAGAAGGAATTTGTCGTATTCCCCGGCAAGCGGAATCCGGTCGAGGTCCACCCCCCCGGCGTCCATTCCCGCAAGGTCTTCGAGCGCCATCTCGGCGTGGCCTTCTTCCATGCGCGCACACGATATGAACCTCGAGGACAGGTACGGGTTCGTTTCCTCCGTATGTCCGGCGGCCCTCAGCACGGCCTTCCGGCTGATATATTCAATAATGTAGAAGGATTTGAGAAACCTGACGTAATCCTCACGCGAAATCTCACCCGAGAGCAGCGCCTTCACCTCTTCCATCCCCCGCACTTTCCCGAGGTATTCGCTGACCTCGCGGTCGAGCATCTCTTCGAGCTTTTCCATAGCAGGGGAATATCATATACGAATTTCCCGGAATTTCACGCGGACACGGGGTATTCATGTACCGTCGACGGAGGAAAATTATTGATATCCATGCTATTGAATCGAGCACCGTAATTGTGCTAAAATTTGACTGAACATTTACGGCGTTAGCGTATATTCTCGGAAACGGCGGGTGACCGGAATAACACAGAGGCAACAGTACGCATAAACGATGAAGAAAAAAATATTGTTAATGATAATAGTGAATATCGCTGTAGTCTGTACGCTGATCGTTTTCATAGAGATCGCGGGTCAGGCTGCTTACTATATCAAGCACGGGAAGTTTGTTTTCCAGGCCGATGATTACGGGTACGGGGAGATTTTTGAGCTGCACCCCTTTCATGCCGTAAGGCTCAAGAAAAACGTCAGAGTCGAATCAAACGGCAAAACCATAACGACAACAAGCAGGCACACCCGCTGGACAGGAGCGCCGGAAGACGACCGCGGGCGCATAAGACTGGCTGTCCTGGGCGGATCGACGGCATTCGGTACAAACGTTACCGACAGCGAGAGCTGGCCCGCGCTCCTTCAGAGCAAGCTCGGAGATCAATTCAGCGTAATTAACTACGGGGCGCCCAACTTCTTATCAGCCGAAGCGATAATTCAAATGGCTTTTATCGTCCCCGAGGCCAAACCGGAATTCGTAATTGTATATCAAGGGTGGAACGATATTTTTCAATACCACATTAAAGAGTTCAGCCCGGATTATTATGATCACGGCATGGATATGTACGGCAAGTTATCCGTACCGGTCAACAGAGACAAAACGCTATTCGAAAAACTAAACGATCTGTCCGCAATAGCCAGAGTCGCATCTAAAATCAAGAACAAATTGCCAAAAAAGCCGGCCGAGGAACCGTGCGAGACCTTTGACACCCCGGACCCTTACGTGGACAGGATATATACGAGGAACCTCAATACCCTGAAGTTATTATCGGAACAAACGGCATCATACACGTTATTCGTTCCGCAGGTGCTGAATTACCATAAGTTTATCGAGAACAAAGATAACGAATCCTGTAATTGGCAGGCGTCGGGTCACATAAAACACAGGGCATTTCCCGTATTGATGGACAGATTTAATTCGTTTATGAGGGAGGTGTGCGCTAATGGCGACCCGGAATGCATATTCGTGGAAGCGGTGTTAAAAGTAAACTGGGAGCCGGATGATTTCGTCGATTGGGGTCACTTCTCGAAAAAGGGCGGCGAGAAGTTTGCCGAAGTCCTGAGCCAGGAGATTACCTCAAAGATTAAAGAGGTGAAATCTCAAAGCGATCACCGAATTGGTGGACTGACGTCCCCCCTCTTCCCTATAGCATATACTCTCAAGATATATGCTATCATGCTATTATATATAGCATATCCCCTAACAATATAAACTAACCCAGGATCCGGAAACCCGCAAGGGGGATTTTAAGGTATCCGAAATATTCGAGCTGTCCCCCCAACACATATTCTCCAGTCTTCTTTTTAGACTGGAGAATGTTTTTTATTCTTACGCTCATCTTATTATATTCTTCTTATGTATTTGGGCGGACGTTTTAGTCCCCTACGTAGGGGAAAGATTTGTCCCCCACCGTACCGGACATTTTCTTCCCCCTCCCCTCCTCGAATTACGGCCGAAGAGGATGAAATTGTCACCATCTTTTTGTCCGCTCAGCATGAGTGTGACGGCTTCGGCAATGCGTCCTTCGACTACGCTCAGGACGAACGGGTATTTGGAAATTACGTGACACCCCCACCCTACCTGTTTTGGGTTGAGGAATGATGCACCCGGAGTTAAGGTACATTGATGCCATCGCTGTAATGGCGTCCTGTTTATTTTGACTTCATCAGATTGTCTCCAGAGAATCAGCACCATTACACTCAGCCAATAACGACCAATTGCTTACTTGCTCGCAATTGTTGCGCGCTCGAAACAGTTCCCCCTCAAGGGGGAGGAAATTAATTGAATGATCAAGGGTTGCCCCCCCTACCCTATTGATGAACACAGCAATTTCGGTAAACTAACCTACTCCTATACGCGCCCGTAGCTACGATTGCGAACTGGTGAGCAATGAATTTCCATTTATCTCAGAACTCCTCCGATGTTCCAGATCAATTACTTGTACTATCTGCAATTTGAAAGCACGGCATATAATCGCTGCATTCGCGCTCCGCGGTTATTAACATCAGCTCAAAACTTCCCCTCGCGTAGAGTGCTTGACTACGGATCAAGAGGTTGGGGGTACGATTCCGAGCAAGCGAGGAATCGGACGCTCTCGCTAACCTAGCACATCAGTCCCTTAACCCCGGCAAAGAACTTCCCCTCGTAGGCGCGCATTGAGCGCACGGACCCCCCCTCCCCTATTGATGAACACAGCAATTTCGGTAAACTAACCTACTCCTATACGCGCCCGTAGCTCAATTGGACAGAGTGCTTGACTACGGATCAAGAGGTTGGGGGTTCAACTCCCTCCGGGCGCGCCACTTCCCGAAGTAACCAAGTTGCTCAGCCACCAGCGACCGATTCTTCGCTCGCTCGGAATCGTTTCCGGGCGCGCCAATATTTTCTATCAAAACAATAAGTTATCCCGGCATTGTAAATCGCCTTCAAGGAATACTTTAAGAATGAATCGCGTAAAATCGATTTTTTTAATGGCGTAACATTAAATGATGATATATTTGTGGTATCTCAGGTGATTACGAGAAACGAATTCAAGTACGTCATTCCTTGCTTATAGAGCCGCCAATGAGGAGCCCTGGGCCGGGGTACCAATCCGGGCCGTGGAACGGGTTTAGAGCGCCGATTTTCAACGTAATTCTACTTTCGTGATAAATATAATATATAATCCGAAGGCAGTTAAAAATACGTAGAAAGAAATATAGAGCAACAAAAACGAGAGGGGGAGGATTAATGATTGACGATTTCACGTTCAGAAGGTGCAGCCCCGAGGCAGGGGTCAAAGCATTATCGAGTTCTTTATCCATACGGAGCGATATAGCCAGGTTTTGTTCCGCCGTTATCCTCTTGCTTATCATTCTAACCGCGAACGCGGGATTGGCGGGCGCGCAGACCTTCGTCCTCAGGTTCGGCACTCTCGGCTCCGGAGACGGCCAGTTTAACGCCCCGCAGGGCGTAGCCGTGGACGGGACGGGCAACGTCTACGTCGCGGACACGAACAATCACCGCATCCAGAAGTTCGATCCGGCCGGCAATTTTCTGCTTAAGTTCGGCTCTAACGGCCCCGGAGACGGCCAGTTTAACGCCCCGGAGGGCGTAGCAGTGGACGGAGCGGGCAATATATATGTCGCGGACACGTTCAACGGCCGCGTACAGAAGTTCGGCCCGGCCGGCAATTTCATTCTCAAGTTCGGCACACCCACACCTCGCGGCATAGCGGTCGACGGACCGGGCAACATATACGTTACGGTCACAGGCAATGACGGCCGCATACGGAAATTCGATACCAATGGCAATTCACTTTTTGATTTTGGATCTGCCGGCTCCGGAGACGGCCAGTTTTCACTTGCACAGCGCGTAGCGGTGGACAGCTCAGGCAATATATATGTCGCGGACATAGGCAATGGCAACATCCAGAAGTTCGACCCGGCCGGCAATTTCATTCTCAAGTACGGATCACACTTCCCCGGAGACGGCCTGTTTGTCCCACTCGCCTTAGCCGTTGACGGGGCGGACAACGTTTATGTTGCGGACTTCGCCAAACGCCGCGTCCAGAAGTTCGGCCCGACCGGCAATTTCATTCTCGCGTTCGGCTCCGCCGCCACCGATGACGGCCGGATTAGCGCCCCGCGAGGCATAGCTGTGGACGGGGCAGGCAATATCTACCTTTCAGACGAGTCCTTAAATCGTGTTCAGAAGTTCAGTCCGGGCGGAGGTTTCAAATTCAAATTCGGCACGCAGGGCGACGACGACGGCCAGTTCTTTGCTCCGTACGGGGTAGGAGTGGACGGGGCGGGCAACATATATGTTGCGGACGCCGGGAATAACCGCGTGCAGAAGTTCGATCCGGCAGGGAAATTTATACTTAAGTTCGGCACCCAGGGCGGGGGAGACAACCAGTTTGTTTTACTGCGCGGCATCGCGGTCGACGGCCCGGGCAACATATACGCCGTGGATTCGGGCTCCAGCCGCATCAAGAAGTACGATACTAACGGCAACTTCATACTCAAATTCGGCTCCACGGGCGGGGGAGACGGCCAGCTTAATTCTCCGACCGGAGTGGCGCTCGACGGAGCGGGCAACATATACGTTACGGACACGGGGAATAACCGCGTCCAGAAGTTCGATCCGGCCGGCAATTTTCTGCTCAAGTTCGGTTCTCCCGGCGGGGGAGACGGGCAGTTTAATTTCCCGGCGGGAATAGCGGTCGACGGCTCGGGCAGCATATACGTCACGGACGCCGGGCAATAACCGCGTACAGAAGTTCGGCCCGACGGGCAACTTCATACTCAAGTTCGGCGCTTTCGGCTCCGAAGACGGCCAGCTCGGAAGCCCGCTCGACATAGCGGTTGACAGCTCGGGCGGCGTATACGTTTCGGACACGGGCAACAGCCGTATACAGAAGTTCGGCGCGACAGGCAATTTCATTCGGAAATTCGGTTCTCTCGGCACCGGAGACGGCCAGTTTCATTTGCAGGTCGGTCTGGCATTGAATAGCTCAAACCTCTACGTCGCGGACCGCGCGAATGACCGCATACAGGTCTTTGGAGCCTTGCTTACCTCGACGTCCGATTTTGACCGTGACGGTATAGAGGACTTCCTCGACCTCGACGTCGACAACGACGGTATCCTCAATTCCGATGAAATGTTCGACGCCGGGTCCGCCGCGTCTATCGCCCTCGCACGTGAAGAGGAAGATGCGAACGACCCCGACGGGGACGGCATCCCCAATGAATTTGATCTCGACGCGGACGGGGACGGAATACCGGACGCCGTAGAGGCCGGGGGTGAGGACGAGAACGGGGACGGACTGATAGACGGTTTTGAAGACGCCGACCAGGACGGTTATGCGGACAAATTAATGGACGCTCCGCTCCCTGTTCCGGATACGGACGAGGACGGGATACCCGACTTCCTCGACGGGGACTCGGACAACGACGGCGTTTCGGACGTGAGAGAGGCCGGGGGAGTGGATGACGACGGGGACGGCCAGCTCGACGATTCACTCGACGAGGACGGGGACGGATTAGCCGACATCGTTCAAACGAGCGCAGGGGGGGAGCCGCTTCCGCTTGAAGACAGGGACGGGGACGGCGTGGCCGATTTTCAGGACAGCGATCAGGGCACGGGCGGCGGGAGTTGTTCCATCGCTCCGGCAGGCTCTGCAAAATCGTTTCCGATATATCTGCTCCTGCCTGTTCTTATAGTAATAAGAAAGATATGGAGACGTTCGAATAGAGATACCAGGGGTCAGGTCTAACTAGAGATATTGGGGCTCGCCGGACAATTGAATCCGAAACATAGGTTCCCTACAGGCCGGGGGTTCGACACCCTGAGGGGACGCACACACAATGTGTGCTCATAATACGATAGCACCGAATCTCCTACGCAAGCCCTGGTGGTTTGTTACCCTTCAATCTTCAAGAAAATCTACAGTAGAGGATTGCGGACCGTCACCCCATTTCATAAAAATAATCCGCGAGCCTGTCCCTCAAGAAAAGCCGCGCCCTGTGGATCCTGGACTTGGCGGCGCTGAGGGATATTCCCAGGGCCTCCGCCGTCTCGCCCGCCGTGAGACCCTGTTCGTGGCTCAGATGAAAAACAGCCCTGTACGGGAGCGGAAGCTCGTTTACGGCGTTCATTATCAACTCCACCCCTTCCCGGCTGAGGAGCTCTTCGTCCGGCCTCGGGCTGAAGTCCTTTACGGCGATTTCCCTGAGCGCACCCGACTCGTCGTACGGGGTATAGTCCTCGAGGCTTACTTCGTTCGAACGATACTTTTTATCAGCCCTTATCCGCATGTAGCTCGTATTGAGGGCGACCATGTAGAGCCAGGTCGAGAACTTGGACTCTTTCCTGAACGTGCCCGCCTTTGTCGCGAGTATGAGGAACACCTCCTGAAAGACATCCTCAGCGTCAGAGGGGTTATGCATTATCCTGATCGCTGTCTTGTAGATCCTGTCCGCGTAGCGGTCCACGAGCTCCGAGAAGGCCCTCTCGTCGCGGTCTTCCACGAAAACCGCGACCAGCTCCTCGTCCCGCAGCCCTTTATAATCCGGCTCCGGGATGACTATTGAATCTTCCCTGCACGGCAGGATTGCACAATTGTATTTGGCATTACACTGCATCAGAGTTTCCTCCTCGCTTATAAAGTATTCAGCCTCGGAAGCCGTCTGTAATCTTCTCGAGCGTAAAGTCGATCAGCCGCTCCTTGTCTATCCACGGGAAATTCGGGTGGGTTATGAGGAGCGACGTCGCCCCGTGAACGACAATCCACAAAGTCTGGGTGGCGGTTTCAACGTCCGCGTCCCGGAACTTCCCCTGCCTGACACATTCCTCCACTATCTTTCTCAGAAAGCTGTAAGCCCGCATCCCCATCGAGCCCTCGCGGAGATATTCTTCAGGGTCCTTGTCGGGCCTTAGATTGAGGATGAACGCCACCTTGTAGTCGTTCGGGTATTTGAGCCCGAATTCTATATAAGCCCGGCCGCATTTCTTCAAAGCGGTGACCGGATCGCTCAAGTCTCCGCCTATGGTCTCGAACATATCCATCAACTTTACGAACGCTTCTTCACACAAATAATGGACAAGCTCCGCTTTATCGTCGAAATAAAGATAGATTGTCGTAGGCGAGTACTCGATCTTCTCGGCTATCTTGCGCATGGATACGTTCTCGTAACCCTCCTTGATGAACAGCTCCCGCGCCGCGTCCAGAATCTCCTGCCTCACCTGCTGCTTTTCCCGTTCCCGCCGTTCTTTTACGCCCATAGATTCATTATCCCCTTAACATTGATAATATACTTAACACTGTTAAGTATATTAAGAGTGTTTACCATGTCAAGCACTTTTTTTAAATGGGGCTGATGAGGGGGGTCGTGCAGACGGTGCCGATGAACGCATCGAGTAATTCCCCGATAAATCCCGCTTGACCCGCCCATTCCAAAATTCTATAATTGTTACCATCGGTCTTCTCCGACAAGGGCAAACCATGCGAAAGTGTGGGACGCAAAGCCAGCGGCCTAAGTTCCGAAAGGGATATGGCGGCAGGGTTGCCGAAGCGGAAGCTCAATTCTTAACGGGGATATACCTCCGCCTCAAGTTCCATCTCGCCTGGCTGCCTCCGGCGTAAGCCGATTAGAGGATACGTAACGGACGCGCGCTCGTTCCGTGCGCCGCCCGAGCATCAAAAAATCCGTTTTAAGGGGAATGCCATGGCCACTGTAAAGAGGATTACAGACCTTACGGACTACGCGTCCGTCCTGCCTTATTCGAGCGAGCTGTTCGGGATTTATCAGCCGCTCCTCGGGTGGAAATCCGTACGCATTAAAGACCGCTTCGACAAGGGCTACGAGATCGAAAAGCCTTACATCATAGACAGGTTCAAAAACAAGTTCGCCGGGCTAGTGGACATCACCTACAGACCCGACCGGCAGATCGAGATCAGGATAAAGCCGGGCGCGCTGCAGGCGGGGAAGCTCCGCTCGTACGATTCCGTCGTTCTGGAACAGGTCGCGGCGAAGCTCCCTCCCTACGAGGAATACAAGCCCTCCGTTTGGGCCAGGCTTATAACACCCGATTCCGTGGACGCGCTCCTTAAGAAGGACGTGACCAAGACCTACACAGACCTTTACAAGAGCCTCGGCAGGGAAGCTACCGGGATGATGATGAGCCGCTCTGCTGTATCACCCGCGGGCGGGGATGACTCCGGTCTCATCGAGCTCGGGGCGTTCGAGCAGCAGCTGCAATACGAGTCTTCTGTCGCCGGGGCGCTCCTTCACCTTGTAAAAGAGAAGGGCCACGACGCGCTCGAAGAGATTTTTTACTCCACGAAAGACACCACAAATGAGGTTTCGAAGCTGCTGAAAATGCTGGCGGCGAAGAACGGTGCCGAGGCTTACCTCGACATCGAGAGCCTGGACCCCGGCCAGAAGGAGCACATCCAGGCTGTGGCGCTCTCGCCTATAAGTGTGGTGCACCTCTTCAGGCAGTACTTCTTCGAGCTGGACACGTTCCTCGGCACCCCGGTGAGCCACGTATGGCTGAGCCCGGGCTCGTCCGTCGAGCTCATAGAAGTGCACACGAGGCGGACGGTCGTCGAGAAGACGCTCGAAACGACGCTCGACATACTGACGAAAGCCGAAACTTCCGCCACCCAGCAGGACGAGATATCGGACGCCGTAAAGGAGAACAACCAGCAGGACGTGAAGTTCGGCGCGAGCGTGAAGGCTTCGTACGCGTCTATAGAGGCCACATCGAGCTTCGATTACGCGCGCTCACAGCAGCAGGCGCGCGGAAGGAGGGGGCTTGAGTATCTATGTGCGTCCGCGGGCTCCGCACCGGACGACGGGGGGGTTGACGGCTCGACCTTCCGTTTTTATATATATAATTGTAGAATTGACCGGCAGTGACGCCATCCGAGAATTCCAGAAGGGACCGGGAGCTGCTGGCCATTTGCCTGGCCGCCATAGCGGGGTACGTGGACGCCTACGGATTCCTCACGTTCAGCACGTTCGTGTCGTTCATGAGCGGCAACACCACGCGCGCGGGCATAAAGCTCGGGCTCGGAACCTATGACGCCGCCCTCCCGGCGGCAGCCGCGATACTGTCGTTCATCGCGGGCGTAATTGCGGGGACGCTCCTGACGAACTCCCGGACGCCCCATGCCCGCCGCATACTCTATCTGACGATCGCCTCGCTCCTCGCGCTCAACATAGGCGCCTCGCACCTCACGTCAACCTTCATATATCTCGGCATCGCAATGCTCAGCTTCACTATGGGGATGATGAACACCTCGCTCTCCCGCGTGGGGAATCTAATGGTGAACCTCACTTTCGTGACGGGCACTCTGAGCGAGATTGGGGCGCACCTGGCGTTAGCCGCAAAGCGCGCGCCGGTCGAGGACGGAGAGGGCGTATGGGACACGCACCTCCGCCGCGCCATAATTCTCATACTCGTATGGATGGGGTTTATCGCGGGCGCAATACTGGGAGGGATCGCCACGCCGCGCTTCGGCGTGCGGCTGCTAATGCTCCCGCTCGTGATAATGCTCGCTCTCGCGGTTTTGAGCCCGGCACGGTCAGCCGACGACTGATCCCGGATCATATATGCGCAAAGGGCGAGAGCCCGGCAAGCGCCTCAGCCCTAGCGCCCGTTTTCAGAGTCGTTATCGGCGATAATCCCCTCGTACACAGCTCGCGCGTACGCGTTATATCCCGCTTCGAGCGGGTGGCCGTCGTCGGTCTTCGAATAGACATCTGAGGACGTATACAGCTCCTTCTCTATATACGGACGGGCGTCCGCGAACCTGATGCCCTCCGATTTGAAAAACCGGGAGAGCCCGGCGACGAGCTCGTTTTCATTTTCCACGAGCCCCGTGTAATCGGCGGGGAGCTTGTAGCCCTTCTCCTTCAGATAGTCGAAAAATACCACCTCTTTCGACGGTATCAGAACGACGCTGAACTCTATGCCCAGGGCGTCGGCCTTCTTCTTCATCTCGCGCAAGAGGTCTTCCGTCACCGCGAGGCCGAGCGAGATGCGCTCGCGCGAGAGGTCCATCTTCTTCCTGTGAGAGCTGATCGAGCCGTATTTGATGAGGGTCGGGTTCTTCTCGTCCGTAATCCGTACAGAGTCTCCGAAATCCGTGCTCTCGTTCACGCGCTTTACTGCGGAAGCCGCCATCCAGTACACGTGGAGCCCCGAGAGCGTCCGGTTGAGACCGCTCAGCCAATCCGAGGAACCGGTGCAGATACCGGTGTCGTAGCCGCGAGCCCGCGCCCACTCCTTCCAGTAGTCCGACTCGTCTATAAGCTTGCATACGTCGTTCAGATCGTTAGCCGGGTATAGAGCGAGAATAATGTGTTTCGGTTTTAATGCGGCCGCCGTGTCGAACAAATAATAGTATTGAAGAGTGCCGTACCCCCCGACGCCGAGGTTGTAGACGGACATGCCGGACATGTCGGCGAGCTGCCGGGGCCACGACTTCTCCGACTTCACGTTCACGCCGTACGTATGGGAGTCCCCGAGTACCGCTATGTCGGCCGCCCCGGGGACCCCGGGGTTCCTGAACCCGTTCTCGTCTATCTCGGGCTGGGACGGATCGATCCTCCGCCCGAGCCTGTCGTCATAGACCTGGCTGTTTTTAGGCGAATATATGAGGAATGCGGAAAGGACCCTGAGCCCTATCTCGAGAAGAATAAGACAGATGAGTATGGCGCTTACGAGGACGAGTATTTTCTTGACTTTCATATGGGCCGCGCTCTCGCGCAGGCTTGAAAGATAGCATTATATTCGGCCGCTTTCCAATCGGGCGGGATACGGATCGGACATCGTCACTGCGCCGCCTGATAGTCGACCGCTGGGGCGGGGATTCTCGAGTTCGCCTGCTTGCTCGTTACCTCGACAGGCTCATCTATGTCTGCAGTCCGTGAAAAAATAGGGGACTATGTTCACCCCGGCAGAAAATCGTCCACGGTCTCGCCCCTTCTTATGATCCTGCGGCTTGCCTTCTTCGATAATTACTATCGGCGGGCGGGGGAATATGAACGTGCTCGACTGGGGGATGTTGTAGGCCCCGACATTTTTTACGACGAGCCTGTCCCCGGCTTTTAATTCGGGGAGCATGCATTTTCCGATTATATCCGTCTGGAGGCAGAGGGGGCCGTAAACCGTCGCGTCTCTCAAATCCCCTCCCCTGTCATCTACACACTCTATATCCTGGAATTTCCAGAACGACGTGGGCAGGATGTTTATACCGCTATCGACGACTACGGCCCTGACCCCGCCCCTTAACTCTTTCACGGCGACGACCGTAGTCACGAGGTGTACCGCGTCGCTGACGATCGCCCTCCCCGGCTCGAGTATCAGGAGCGGCGGGTCTTCTTTTCCGAATCCCTCCAATATAGGCCCGGTCACGGCTTCGACGTAGGGCGCGATCGAACCGACCGTCGGGAACCCGCCTCCCATGTCGATGTACTTCATCACGACGCCGAACCTCTCTCTCATCTCCATCGAGAAGCGCGTCACCTCCACTGCGGCCTTACGGTACGCGCCCGGGTCTTTCGGCCATATGAGCCTCACGTGCCTAGCCGGTATGCCCCCTTCCTCGTGGGGCTCGACTATGTAGCTCGTCAGGTGGACGTGGAGCCCGGCGATCCTTAAGAGCTTATTCCGCGAAGCCCTCTCCACGGCGCGCTCCGCTTCCCCCGATTCGATATTGAATCCGAACCTGTCGGGCATCTGGTCTATGCCCGTCTCCATGCTCACTCTTAAGCCTATATCGACAGGGCTGCCCTCTTCACGGGCGATCTCTTCGAGTATTTCAATCTCCTCCATGTGGTCGGCGTTTATCAGGGCGCCTTCTTTTACGGCCTTTCCAAGCTCTTCCTTCTTCTTATACGGCCCGTTCAAGACTATAGAGCTTCCGGGCACGCCCATCCTCCGCGCGATCTCGTATTCGAATCCCGAGGCGGCTTCCGCCCATGCGCCCTCGCCGTGTATGATCCCGAGTATGGCGGGGACGGAGTTCACCTTATACGAGTATGCGACCTCGACCCTGGGGTAGGCGGCGGAAAACGCCCTACTGAAAGAATGGCAGTTATTTATTATCGCCTGAGCGGAAGCGATGAGGAGGGGCGAGCCGAATTCGCTGGCCAGATCGTCGATCGAAACGCCGTCTATTTTATTCATTGCTGATCAGGCAAACGTCATAAATTTCGATAAATATTTGAGACCCGAATCGGGGAGTATGACGACTATGCGCTCGTTCCCTCCGCAAGCGCGCGCGTACTCTATCGCGCCGGCCATAACAGCGCCGCTCGAATCGCCCGCGAGTATGCCTTCCTTCTTCACGAGGGCTTCAACCATTTTTAGCGCCTCGTCCTCGTAAACCTGAATCACGTCGTCGATGTAATTGAAGTCGATAACGCCCGGAATAAAGTTCTTCCCTATGCCCTCTATGTTGAACTCCCCACCCTCGACGAGCGCGCCCTTTTCGAGATAGTCCTTGAATACCGATCCCCGCGGCTCGACGCCGATTATTTTGACGCTGCTTTTCATCTCCTTAAGATACCTGCCTATGCCCGTGATCGTCCCGCCCGTCCCTATGCCGCAGACGACGGCGTCCACTTTCCCCTCCGTATCCCTCCATATTTCAGGGCCCGTGGTTTTGTAATGTGCCTCGGGGTTGAGCTTGTTGAAATACTGGTTCACGTAAAATCCGCCCCTCTCACGCGCTATCTTTTGAGCCACCTTGTAACAGCTCCTCTCGTCGCTCGGCGGGAGGCCCCTCGGCGTAAGCACGACCTCCGCCCCGAAGAGCTTTATCGCGAGTATCTTCTCCTTGCTTATCGTCTCGGGCAGAGTGAATATGCACCTGTAACCCCTCACCGCGCCCACGAGCGCGAACGCGACGCCCATGTTGCCCGACGTGGCCTCGACGATGAGGTCTCCGGGCTTTATCAGGCCCCTTGCCTCGGCGTCGTCGATTATATACTTCGCCACCCTGTCCTTGAAGCTCCCGCTCGGGTTATAGAACTCGAGCTTCGCGTAAAGCTCGCTTCCGAGACCGCGGGCGAGCTTGTGTATACGGACGAGGGGCGTGCCGCCGATGAGGCTTAATACGTCTTCGGATACGTTCATGATTTTTCCTTTATCCTGCGCACTATGTCACGCGCGCGGTCATTATTCCTGCTCTCGAAAAATTTTATGACTGCCTCCCTGTACATGCCTGACCGCGCTTCGGCAATCGCCTTCGGCAGAGATTCCCCGAGATGCTCGAACGCCCACGCGTCGGGCCTCGATATGTTGAGCCTTATGTAGTCGGTCGCCCCCACATCGCCTAACCCGTCGCCCGGATAAACGGCCACCCTCTGCTTGAAGAGCGCGACGGTCAGCTCCTGCGCCGTGGTGCCCGCGCCCGAGACGTCTATCACCATAGAGAACCCGTAGTCGGGCCCGACGGGGATCGATACCCCGGGGCTCCCGGCGGCTATCTTTTTTACGAGTCCGTAATTACGCCTGATTATAGCTTCCGACTCCGCAACGTATGCGCCGTCTTTTATGGCGGCGAGGGCCCCGTGCTGCGCTATAAGGTTCGTGTTTATCCTCGTGAGCGCGACCTTTGTCACGAGGCAGGCCCTCATCACGTCCGGGTGCCCGGCGAGGAACCCTATCCTCACCCCGGCCATGCCGTACCCGTGCGAGACGCTGAATGTGGAGACAACGTTGTCGGTATTCGTCTCCCCGTGAAGGGAGCTCATCGGGATGTGCAGGGATTCGGGGTTGACCCTGTGCGTGCCGTGCGTTATGTCGTTTATTATTACGATCCCCTTTGCGCGCGTCATCTCTATGAGCGCGAGCAGCTCTTCTTTCGATTGCACGGTGCCGAAAGGGTTCAACGGATCGCAGACGATTATCGCCTTCGTACGCGGGGTGATGTGTTTCTCGACTTCCTCCGGCTTCATGCGGTAGCCGTTCCCGGGGCCTAACGGAACCCTCACAGGCACGCCGCCCGCCATGAGTATCGACGAGGTGAAGTGGAAGTATCCGGGGTCCGTGATTATCACCTCGTCCCCCGGATTTATAAACGTCTCGAGCGTGTATGAAATCGCAGCCTGGCTGCCCTCTACTCCTATTACTTCAAACGAGCCCCCTCTCGGGCGCCCGAACTTTATTCCGGCGGCGGCCTCTCTCAATGAACTCAGGAGGTCGGGCGAATACGGGTTGACGTTCCCGCCGTTCGTATTCTCGCGCATTGCAATGACAGCGCTCTCCGGGGGGCCCGCGAAGCAGGTCATCCATCCGAAGTCGGCCCATGTCCGCGGGTCGAGGTCGATGCGGCCGTCCTTGTATATCTCCCCCGCGTCGAGGCCGAGGATATTTATCGCGTCCCTGTAGGACATGTAGTTCCACATCCCGTGCGGGCTCTCCATGACGGACCTCACCCTCTCCGACAATGCGCCGCCCAGGAAATCAAGCCCCCCATCCCCGCCTTCCCATCCCAGTATGAACCTTTCTTTTCCCATGCTCAGTATCCGGCCCGGCCTTGCTCCTTTTTCAATTCCTCATCATCACGACCGCGTATATACCGTAGGGGTCGAATGTGACTTTCGGGTCCCTGAACCCCGCCTGCTGCGCCCACCCGATTACCTGCTCGACCGGGCGGAGATGCCATACGCACCTCTCCCCGTCCTGGTTCCTGAGGACCCTCGCGATGAGCTCGATCTGGGGGTTCCACGTCTGCACGTTAAAGAGGAGCGCGTCCGGGTTGAGTATGTCCCTGAGCTGGGAAAAGTGATTCCGTATGAGCGCGTCGTCGTGAATTATCCCGTAGAGTCCGACCTCTATCACGAGGTCCGGCCTTTCGGCGATCCCGCGCAGGCTTTCCGCATCGAGCGCGTCCCCGCGCTCGAAGGAAACCCTGTCCGTAAGCCCGAGACGCCTGGCCGTTCTCCCGCTCCCGGCGAGCGCGGTCTCGCTTATGTCCCGGAGGAGCGCCCGCACCTCCGGGCCGGTCTGCCGGAGCACGTCGTAGAGGTAGTCGGCATCCCCCGAAGCCAGGTCCGCGATGAACGCCCCCCCGCCGTCCCTCTCCGCCAGGTAGCTGAGTATCATGTTTTTCTGTATCTCTTTGACAGCCCTAAACGCCCTGCACGTGATCTGATCGAGGAAGGCCTCGTCGAGCTTCCTGCCTATGAAGTATCTCCCGCGCGGGGAGTTTTTATAGACGTAATTCATTATCATCCCGGAATCGAAGCCGTGCCTGTAGCCGGTCCTTATGCCGTCCGACAATTGACCGGCGGTCTTGAGGAAAAAAGAAATAAGCCCGTAGTACCAGCTCCGGGGCGAATACCAGGGAAGGGGTTTTTGCAAGTCCTCGAAGCCGGGCATTCCGTTACGACGCATACCACTCTATCTCCACGTCTTCTCTGTCGGCGTAAATTTTATCGGCGACCGATTTTATCTCCCGGGCCCTCTTCTTTTTCGTAGCGGTATCGGCGTTGAGCGCGAAGTATTTCCTGAGCTGGCGGAGGTGTCTCCTCACGTCTTTCTGCACCTTCTCTACTACGAGGCGGCTCTTCTCGTCGGCGACGGCGTGATATACGTCGAGGAGCGCCGAGAAATGAATGAGCGATCCCCAGGCGTACGCGAGCTCGTCGAACGTATCGTTGTAGGATTCGAGTATGTCGTAGATCTCCTGGCCTATCCGGGGGGGTACGTACGTTTCGGGCGTCTCTCCAAGCTCCCGCGCCCTGTCCGAGAAGAGCTTCGCGTGTCTCGCGTTATCAGCGATGATCCCGGCGGCGACGAGCTTGACGCCGGGGTCCTTTATCGACTTGAGCTTCCCGCCGAAGAGGTCTACCCACGCGAGCATCCCGTACGTATGCCTGCTGAACGCCCTCGCGAGACGCTTCGGGTCTGACAATACCTCTCTCAGTCTATCGGGATTCCGTATGCTCATTACCTGCGCCCTCTCTTACCTATCCGTACAGGGATAGTCCGTTTTGATGCCGGGACGGACTCAGTACATCTTTTTCAGTATTTCTATTATTTTTTCGTCGCCCCCGGCCGGCACTTCCCAGTCCACCTGAACGACCTCGACGCCCTGCGCCCGGAGCGCGTCCCTGAAGATGTCGAGCCCTATGTTCACGGCGCGTATCTCCTGATTGAAGATGTCCCGTGATTCGTTCGCTCCCCCTGAAGAGCCCGCGGATATCATCTCCTCCATAGCGGCGAGCGCCTTTTCCGCCGCGGCCTCGGAATCGGCTTCGACGACCATCACGAGGTCGCCGCCCCCGGCGCCCTTTATCTCAGGGGTGAGGAGTCCCGCGGATTCGAGCGCGAACCTGGCCTTGTCGGTCGCCATGACGGCGGTGGCCTTCTTCACGCCTTCCATCCCGCCCGCCGTTTTCGATATGCGCATGAGACGGAGCGCGTCCTGAAAGTAATTCTTTTTAATCCTGAACCTTACAGCCAATGCGCCTCTCCTTAATCTTCCCGGCCCGCCCTATGCGATCACGTATTCGATAGGGCACGGGTTCATTATAGTCCTGCTCACGAAACAATATTTTTTCGCCTCTTCGATAAGCCCTTCTAGGGTCCGGGTCGGGACAGTGCTCACGACCTTGACCGTGAGCTTCGTGAATTGAAAATTCTTTACGTCCTTCTCTCCCTCGACCTCGACTTCCATATCTTCCACCTCTATACGCCTTTTGCCGGCGGCGTAAATGAGCGCGAGACAGAAACATGAGGCGAGCGACGAAAGGAAAAGCTCTGTCGGCATCATGCCCGTATCGTCGCCGCTGAACTCGGGCGGCTCGTCCGTGAGCACCTTGAAATGCCGGGCCCTGACGTCCACCTGATACCTCATCTTCCAGAAAGCTTTTACGCTCATCTTATCACCTCGCAGTACCTGCCCGGGTTTCATTTTGTTTCATATCGCCGAGTATCGTGCTGTAGAACCGGACGTGCCCGAGGGCGGCGTTCTCCCAGCTGTATTCTTCCGCTGTCTCTCTCCCCCTCCGCGAGAGCCCGCGCCCGAGCTCCCCGTCCTCCGAGAGCTCAATAATCAGTGACGCGATATGATCGTGGTCCATCGGGGATACGAGAAGCGAATTCTCTCTGTCCCTCAGATACTCGGTCATCGGCTCTATGCCCGAAGCGATGACGGGCACTCCGGAAGCGAGGGCCTCCAGGACGACTAACCCCCACCCTTCCCTGACCGATGGGAAAACGAAGACATCGGCCGCGTTATAAAGGCCGGCGACCGCGTCCTCGGATACGCTGCCCGGGATAAATATATCCCTCCCGACGGAGAGACCGAGCCTTTCCGCCCCGGAGAAGAACTCTTCCCTGTATGCCCTGTAATCGAATAGGGTCTCTCCGCCCCCGATAACCCAGACGAGCCTCTCGCCTTTCTTTTGAAAATGCGCCCTGGCAATGTGAAATGCCCTGAGCGACGTCATTGTGTTCTTTCTCGGCTCTATGCCGCCTATGCTCAGCATCACCCTCGAGCAGCCGAGCGAGAACCTCTCCTTATACGTTTCTTTCGAGTCTTCGTCCGTGAGCCGGCGGAACCTCCGGGTATCCACTCCGTTCCTGATAACCGTCGAGCGGACCGAGTACGCGGACGAAAGCTCCCTCTCCCAGGCCCTGCTTACCGTTATCACGTAATCGGGTTCCAGAATGCTCTTCAACTGGCACTCGATGAGCGATTCCGAGGTGAAGTCGTCTATGTGGTGGACGGTCCTCGCGAAGGACCCGATCAGGCCCCTCTCTCTCAGATTCAATAGCGCGTTTGCAGAAATGCAGTCCTCGGCGTGGAATATGTCGTGCGCGCAGGCGTGCGAGGATAGGTATTCGGTATATATATTGATGTAGTCCCTGATTTTTTCGTCCATGCCTGCGTATTCTTTTTTCGGACACGGTATGAGCGTATGCGGGACATGCACGTCCCTGAAAAAATTTCCCCCGGAAGAGAGCGAGTACACGCGGACGGCGTGTCCCAGGCGCGCGAGGCTTTCGGCGAGGCTCAAGGTATGGACTACGCCGCCCCTGGGCTTGGTCGAATATGTGAGGAGCGCCACGTCAAGCGATTTCATAAAGCGCCTCCGTTTCGAGCCTCGATACGAGGTACCTCACCCCGTAAAATATTCCGACAGCCATGTCGGCCCCCGTAGTCGCCCCCATTTGGATGAGCGTCTTCGCCGCCGCGGCCGTATCTTCGGGCGTGCCCGTGACGAGGCATTTGATGAGGCTTATCGCTGCGCGGGGCCCCTCGCCGTGCCGCGCGTCGTCTATCAGTCCCCGGCTGTATATCGTGGTCTTCCGTTTCGAGAGTCTGTAAATCGCGTCCCCGGCATTCTTGAAAAACCGGGCGGCGCGCTCGTCCGTAGAAAATGCCTTTCCCGCGAAGCCGAGACTCATCAAGAGGCCCGCGAGGAAATCGTCGCACGAGGGCGTGAGCCCCGGCCCGAGCCCGAGTATCGCGCCCGCTTTTTCGGTCACGGCGGCGAGATCGCCCGTAAAGAAGCCCCACATGAGCTGTTCGATGTGAGGCCGCGCCCTTTCGGCCACGCTTTCCCCTTGAGGCTCGAGGAACACCTTCATCGGCCCCCTCGTCTCCACGTCCTCGAGGAGCGGGACGAGCCCTTCCCTGCCCGGGAAGGTATAGATGATGTCACGCATAATTCTCAGGTTAAACGCTATCGTATCGGCGCCGAGGCGGGGATTTTTCTTGAGCAGCCTCTCCTTCTTATATACACGCGCGCGGGAAAGGTCTATGCGGATAGCGCCGCTTCCGACGTCGAGGCTCCCGCCGTCCCACGTTACACGCTCCCCCGCCTTAAAGCCAAAGGCGGTCATCGGCGCGCTTTCGTGCTGCTTAATAAGGACGGAACGGGGATTTATGAAATCTTTATTCCGTATTAATTTTATCAGTTCGTTCTTTCCGCTCGATATATAAACGGCGTGATCGAAAACGCTGTGGATCTCATTTTCACCGCCTGATTTTCCGAGGGCTTTTAACGCCTTCTGCCCTACCGACTCCGCTTCGAGCGAAATTCTGTTAACGCCGCCTGACTCTCTCATTATATAAAACTCTATCGGACCCCGTAGCCGCGCGGGCGTGCCGCCGGCCCGCTGTTCGAACGATAATCCGGAACGCAGACGCGCCCCGGTCAACCGAACTTCTTCCAGCTGGGACGCTTCCCCCCGGGATAAGACGTAAAAAGAATAATTTTTCTCCTCACCTGCCAGGGTATGGCCAGGTAAACCGGGACGAATACGTTCAGCCACAGGAAGGGGACGAGGCCCTTCTCCCGGTAAGGCTTCGCGCAGTACTCGGGATAGCGCGCGGCCACACTGTCCCGTGCTGCCTCCATGAGATATTTTTCAGCGTTTTTCCTGAGCCATGATCCGAAAGCCATTAGAACCCCTCACGTTAATTCCATCAATATAATATTTCGTAATACATTACTGCCCCGCCCGATGCCATGCCTGTATCTCCCCTATCCATGCCCCCCGCCCTCGTATGCCCCGGTCTATTTCTTCTTCGCGAGCTCGGCGAGCCCCGCCTGGGCCGCGAGAGCGATAGGCTCCATAAGCGCCCCTATCGGAGGGGAATATACGTTTTCCATCCACGCGAAGTCCTCTATCCTCGCCCCGCGCTTTATCGAGAACGCGAGGAAATCGGCCCTTTCCTTAATGCCTTCCCCGCCGTACATCTGCGCCCCGAGGACCCTGTGCGTTTCGGGGTCGACTATGAGCTTCACCCTAATCCTCGTGACGCCCGGATAGTACCTCGCCCTCGATATGCCTGTCGCGGCCGCGACGAAATGCGGTATGCCGAGCGCCTTGTGGAGGGTCTCCCCAAGGGACACCCCGCCTATCTGCACCTGCCCGCCCACCATGCCCCACGGCACGAATACCGGGTCGTAGGCGCGGTCGACTCCCCCGGCGTTTGCGCCCGCCACGCGCCCCTGGGAGTAAGCGTGGCTCCCCGAAAGCCCCTGTATCGGTATATCGGTCACGCCGTGTACGACCTCGGCGCAGTCCCCGGCGGCGTATACGTCCTTCACCGACGTGCGCATGTGGTCGTCGACCATTATCCCGCCCGTCGAGCCTATCTCGACGCCGGCCTCGCGCGCCAGGCGGTTGTTCGGTTTCTTGTGCGTCGCTATTACGGCCACGTCGCACTCTATCTCGCCGCCCGTCGTGACGACGGACTTCAACTTTCCGCCCGCGCCCCTGAACTCGAGCACCTTCACGCCGAAGTGGATTACCGCGCCCAGCTTCTTCGAGCGACTTCTGAACCGGCTCCATGATGTCGGGGTCGGCGACTTCCGACATGAGCCACGCGCCTTCGTCGACGAGGTGGGTCTCGAGGCCCCTGTGCGCGAGGTTCCCCGCGATCTCTATGCCGAGCGGGGTCGCGGCCATGACGACCACCTTCTTCACGCTGTCGAGTATCTTGTCGAACTCCATCGCGCGCCTGATGTTCTTCACGTAATGTATACCTTCGAGATCTACGCCGGGTATCTCGGGCTTCTCGTATTCGAACCCCGTCGCGATTATCAAACGGTCCCAGGGGAACTTGTCCGCGCCCACGCTCACCGTGCGCCCCTCGAGGTCTATACCTGTAACGGCGGTCTTGAGCCTGAGGTCTATGCCGATAGAGGCGTAGTGCTCGGACGTCTGGAGGAAGAGGCGTTCAAAATCGGGTATCTCCTTTCCGAGCACGAACGGTATGCCGCACGGGCTGTAGGCCACGTCCTCGAATTCCGTGAATACGGTAACGGACGCGCCGGGGGCTACAGACTTCGACGTGGACGCGGCCGATATGCCGCCCGCGCCGCCTCCTATTATGATTATCCGCAAATTATCATTGCTCATCCGGTTTCACCCCTTGGCGTCTCTTTATAAATTTGTCCCGCCCGGAGGGCATAGACGCCCGCCGTGCGGTCAATCCCGCTATATCGCGGCAATAATCCGGCTCCGGGCATAATGCCCTTTAACTCACGCCGATCTGCTTAGTAAACTTTTTAAACCTGACCCCGTTTGCGCCGGCCGACTTTTCGAAATCGTGGAGCGCGGAACACTCTCCGCAGCTGACGCAGCCTGCTTTGCTGTTTTTCGCGACCCCGTCGTATTTCGCCAGTATCTTCGCCGCTTCCGTGTAGACGTACTCCATTATCTCGGGCCCGGGCGGCGCGATGTCCTCCATCGGCGTGCCCGCTATGGGCCTGAACGGGACTATGAACGGGTAAACCCCGATCTCCGCGCAGAGAGCGGCCCCCTCGATTACGGTCTCTATCCTTTCGCCGAGCCCGACCAGTATGTACGTGCTGACCTGCCATCTCCCGAACACCCTTACGGCTTCCTTCCAGGTCGCGATGTACTTGTCGAGCCCGATCTTCGCCTTCCCCGGCGTTATCCTAACGAACACGTCGGGGTCGAAGGTCTCTATATGCACGCCGAGCGTATCCACGCCCGCCTGCCTGAGCCTCCCCAGCCAGGAGAGGTCTTCAGGGGGTATTATTTGCAGCTGTATCGGCAGGCCCGTCGCGCTCTTCACCTCGCGGCAAATCTCCGCGTACTTCGCGAGCGCCTTCTCTTCGTCGGGGGCGACCCCCGACGTGAATACGACGTTCGTTATGCCGTCGAGCTCCTTGGCGAGCGTCAGGGTCTCGACGAGACTCCTGGCGTTCTTGAACCCGACTGTGCTCCTGTCCTTGAGGGTGAGCTCGATGCCGCAGAACTTGCACCTCCTCTCGTCTTCCCAGAAATCGCACGTCTGGAGGAGAGTGGTCGCGAACGTCGTAGGGCAGTGGAGGAGCCCTATGCGCTGCATCGGGATGCCGGCCGAAGTCTTGTGCTCCTGGAACCTGGGGCCCTTCTCCATCAGCTCCACCTGCGCTACCGCGACCCCGTCCCTGAATATCCAGTACTCCCCGTTTATCTGGTCCAGATGATAGGGAGATGAGCTGACGAAACCGCCGACTACAGGAATGTTGGCCTCGCCGCCGGAAAGGATCTTCAGGTGGATTCCGCCGGTAGGCCCGGCGCCCCCGCTTCTGACATCTTTAGTATCGGGAATCCTTAACCCGTAACTCTGCAACTCCACTTTAAGGGTTCTTGAATCCATAACGTGCCCCCTTTGATTGGTTAGACAAAAAAAGCTTGCAGGCTCACCCTTACAAACCTCTAAATCTATCCGCCTGTACGGATATAAAGATAACGCCTCACAGCCGAATGGAAAGTATAAAGTCCGAAAACCTTATACAGTCCAGGTGTTGAATATCATGGCTCCCGCCCTATGGTGCTCGATAACGATGTCGAGTATGTCCGTCGGGTGGATCGGTACTACGCCCTCGATGAAATTCGACTCGTTCTGGCCGAGGAGCGCGGCTGCCGAGAAACGGCACGCCAGGACTTTAATGCCTTCGCTCAGCATCCTGTTGACGAGGTTCGGATAGAGCTGTATGCCCGCGCCGTAGCCGTCGTCGCCGACGTTCGGCCAGCCCCTGTAAACGGGGATGCCCGACGCAGGGCCGTAGAACAGCACGGTCACTTCGTACCCCTTCTTCTTTGTCCTTATCGCCGTCAGCATGTTGATGCCCGCGACCGAGCCCTCGTAAGGGACCGAGTGAATGAGGAATAAAGCCTTCTCGCCCGGTTTCGCCTTGTGGTCCGGATAGAGCTTCTCCTCGTAATTAACTAATGCTTTACCCTTCTCGGGCCTGTCCGCTTTTACTCTGTCTACAGCCATTGTAAATTACCTCCTGTAATTTATTTAGAATTAAACTCCGGGGCTTGCGCCCCGGGCTTTTTCTCGATGTTATGCCCGGATTATTCCCAACTCCCTTAACCCCATCATATTATAAATCACAAACTTAATCAATCGAATAGTCATATCTCCCTACCCCCTGACGCACCATGAACCCGCCCGCGCCCGAGTTAAGCTCACTGCGTTATCTCGGTCCCGCCCTTTCCGTTGATGGCGGCGTCCATCTTCTCGGCCGAGGTAATGACCGCCTTCTTCCCGCCCGCGCGGAGGAAGCTGATTGCGGCTTCGATCTTGGGCCCCATGCTCCCCGGAGGGAAATGCCCTTCCGAGTTATATTGCTCGGCTTCTTCGAGCGTGATGCTGGAAAGGAGCTTCTCCTCGGGCTTACCGAAATTTATAGCTACCTTTTCGACCGGAGTTATGAGGACGAGTATCTCGGCCCCTATGAGCGTCGCGAGCTTCTGCGCGGCGAAGTCCTTGTCGATGACAGCCGCTATTCCCTTGAGCTGCCCCTTCTTGTCCCTCAAAACCGGGATGCCGCCCCCTCCGCACGCGATCACTACGTAGCCCTTGTCCGCCATTTCCGAGATTTCCCTTTTTTCCACTATATCTATCGGCCTGGGCGAGGGCACGACGCGCCTGTATCCGCGCCCCGAGTCTTCCTTCATCACCCAGCCCTCCCTCTTCCGGAGGTTCCTGCTCTCCTCCTCGGTGAAGAAGGGGCCGATGAATTTCGTCGGGTTCTTGAACGCCGGGTCGTCTTCGGAGACAACGACCTGCGTCACGAACGCGACGGTCGGGTTCGACATCTTCTTTTCCGTGAACAGGTTCCTTAGCCTCTGCTCGATCATGTACCCGATCTGCCCCTGCGTCATGGCGTTACAGACGTCGAGAGGCATGGGCGGTATCGACGGGGACAGGCTCTCCTGCTGCATGAGGAAATTCCCCACCTGGGGGCCGTTCCCGTGCGTTATCACGACCCTGTAACCCATATCGAAAAGGCCTATGAGCTTCCTGCACATCTTATCGGTCTTCATTATCTGCTCTACGTAAGTACTCTTGCCTTTATGGTCCATCAGGGCGTTACCCCCGAAGGCTACTACTGCTGTCTTCATATGTTCCCCCTGTTTATTACCCTCTCCCCCCGGCCGCTATAAAGCCCGCGGCCCTCGACGCAAGGGCGTTCGTCGGAAAGACCATCACGCCTTCTTTCCTGAGCTTCTCTTCCTGGGCGCTCAGCCCCTGCGGGTCCCGCTCCGTGCCGCACACGTGTGCGACGTATGCGACAGAGCGTCCCTTTTTCCGGGCAGCCGCCTTCGCCGCCCTTATCGCCGGCAGGAGGTCCCCCGCCGGGTCGGGGCTCGCCACGTAGCCGAGCACGACGTCGAAGAGTATTACGGCTACGTCGGGCTTCGCGGCTTCGTCTATAAGCCTTTCGCTCCTGAGCGTCGCGTCTATCATCGGGTGCGGGCGTCCGACCGTGAATTCCTCCTCCCCCAGATCGACGCACGTGTTGCCTATGCTGACGTTCGAGTCCCTGAGCCTGTTTTTCTTCTGGAGCGGCGCGTTCGAATAAATATCCCCGAGTGTCTCCGTGAGTATCTGCTGCGCCTCGTAGCAGAGCGTGCCTCCCGAGAAAATCCCTCTAAGGTAACGCTGGCCGCGTTTCCGCGCGCGGACGTATTTCCCGGCCTGCCTCTTCCAGTTCTTCCCCGGGGCGGGCGCGTGCTTCTTACCGCCCCCGTTTACGAGGCCGAGCGCCGAATATGCCGCCTCCTCGAGAGTCGATACGAGCTTTATATTTTCGTCATCGGGCGCGCGCATAGCATGCCCGAGGAAGCATACGACTGCGGGCTTTCCGGTCTCGCCTATCGCGGCGAGTATCTTTTCCGCTACCTTTTTCGAAGGCGGCTTCGAGACGACGAGCAGCACCTTCGTATTATTATCGCTGCCCAGTATCCTGAGCGCTGCGAGCGTCATTATCCCGCCCACTTCCTCCGACAGGTCCCTTCCCCCGACCCCTATCGCGTGCGTTATGCCCGAGCCCGAATTGCTCAGCAGGCTCGTCACCTCCTGCATGCCCGTCCCGGCGGCAGCGACTACGCCTATCGGGCCCCTCTCTATCACGTTTGCGAAGCCGAGCCCCGTGCCGTTTATTATCGCCGTGCCGCAGCCCGGGCCCATGACCAGAAGCCCGCGCCCGGACGCCCTTCTCTTTACCTCTATTTCTTCTTCCAGGGTGACGTTGTCGCTGAATAAAAATGTGTGAAGCCCCTTTTCGATCGCCTTCGAGACCTCGAGCTTCGCGTATTCGCCCGGCACCGAAACGAGGGCGATATTCGCCCCCTGAAAGACGCTCAACGCGGCATCCAGGCTCTTTACCGCTTCGGCCGCCCCTCCCCGGGAAGCGCCCGCCGGGGCCAGGTGCGAATCGAGCATGTCTATCGCCTCCCGCGCTTTAGCTTCCGATTCCGCCTCGACCGCAACGATGAGGTCGTTCGCGTTCGCCGATGGAGGGACCTCCGCGATGAGCCCCGCTTCCCTGAGCATCTTCAGATTGGCTTCGGTCGCCATTATCGCCGAGGCCTTCTTTATACCGGGAAGCGCGGAGAGCTTCCTGCTTAGCTGCATGAGCTTGAGCGAGTCCTGGTACTGATTTTTTTTAACGACACTGGCTATCGCCATAATAGTTCCCTTACTAAATGCCTATCCGTCCCGCGCCCCCGACGCCGCTTGCGTCCCCGGTATCAGGCCGCGAGTTTGTATCTCTGTCCATACGCACTGATCGCCTTAACGAAACAATCGTAAGGCGCCTTCACTATGCCCGCCCCTATCTGCCCCGCGCCCGAGCTCTTGTGGACGACTGCGCTGTTGATGCTGGGCAGTATCCCCGTCTCGGCCACCTTTCTGAGGTCAATCCCCGTGGGCGTGCCTTCGAAGTCGAGAGCGGGTATTCCGAACTTGGGGTTCCTGAGCGTCGTTATGAGCTGCATTCTCTTCGTGATGCTTATCGATTCCTGGACGCCCCCGCCCGCGAACGCGGCCATGGAAGGGGCGGCCGCTATGGCGAACCCTCCTAATCCCATGGTCTCGATTATGGAGCTGTCCCCTATATCGGGCGCGCCGTCTTCCGCGCTATATCCCGGATTGTAGAGGGCGTCGAGAAGATATGGCGCCGGGGCCGTGAACCATGAGTCCCCGAGGCCGCTAACCCTTATGCCGAAGTCGGTCCCGTTCCGGGACATGGCCGTGACTATGGTCGAATCCTCAATCCCGTGCGCCGCGTCCATGGCGAGCTTGCACGCGGTCATCGTGACGTTCAGGAAAAAGTGGCTGTTCCCCGCTATGAACCTATATACCTCGAGCGCCCTTTCACGGGGCAGGTCGAGCTTGAAGAGCGTCTCGGCGATTATCTTGAGGAATATGTTCGTCGACGCCGCGTGCCTGTTGTGGCACTCGTCCCCCATCTGAATACCCTGCGCCAGTATGCTCCACACCGGTATCCCGCCCGTCATGCCGAGAGCCCTTTTCATCACGGGCGCGAACACGTCCCTCATCCACCTGAGACGCTTTATCGTCTCCTCCCCTACGGAGCCGAACCAGAGGACCTTGCCTCCGCCCTCGTTGAACGTCGAATAAACGGTCTTTCCGCGCGCCGCGTCCTTCGTCACTATGACCGGCATCGACGCGGAGATTATCCCAGTCATCGGGCCCACGGCGTCGTGATAGTGGTTGGGAGAGAGTTTTATTTTTTTCGATTTGATTAGTGCTTCTGCGCCCTTATCGTCCGAGGCGAGGCCCTCGAATATGAGCGCTCCCCTGACTGCCCGCTTCATCGGGTCGCACATCCTCTGCCACGTAACGGGAGGCCCCGCGTGGAGGATCGTATCCGGGGTCATCCCCGGAATTACGGAGAGCGCGGTATCGACGGCAGTCAGCACAGGCTCCGTCGAGAGGAGTCTCTCTAACGAACCCGCGTTCGCCTCCCTTATGCGGTCGCCCGTGTACCTGAATCCGGGCTTCTCTGCGCCTTTAATGGACATTCGTCCGCCTGCTCCTTCCGCCCGTTATGAAGGCGGTACCGCCAGTATCCAGAGTAATTTGGCCTTGCTCTGCCCCACGTTTTTCCATTTGTGTTCGAGGAGCGTCCTGAAGTGGATGCTGTCCCCGGGGCTTATAATGTATGTCTTGTCGTATACCTGGAACTCGACTCTCCCGCTGATGCAGTAGACGAGCTCCTCTCCCCTGTGCTTCATAGGCTTCTTGCCGCTCGACGCGCCGACTTCGAGCACCGAATACGCGGCGGTCATGATGAAATCCCCGTACTTCGTGGCCGATATCCCCTGAAGCTCGAGACCTTTTTTAAACGTGAGAATCGGCTCCCTATCCTTCGCGGAGACGAAAACGACGTCGCTGTCCTCAACCTTTTCCTCTATGAAATGGCTCACCTTTTTCCCGAGCGCGTCCGAGATCTTCATCATCGTCGTGATCGTCGGAGTTATGCCGTTCGACTCGATCTTGTGAATCGCCGCCGCCGATATGCCCGATTTATTCGCGAGATCCTTAAGCGAAAGCCGCCTCTCGGTTCTCATGTTCTTTATCTTCTCGCCGAGCCTCGATACTATGTGATCGATCTGATATTTCTCAGCCGCCATTATCCACCTTTTGCCGCGTTTGTAGGGTTCACCCCGATAAGGGGCTCTTCGTCAAAATTCCAGAATACCGCTTTTTCGCCGCCGTCCGTAAAGAAAACCCTGCTGTCGTCTATGACCCTGCCTATCGTTTCGCATACGAGGCCCCCGTCCCTGAACCTCTCCTTTATATATTGCGTCTTCTCCGGCCGGGACGATACGATGAAGCCGTAACTCGGGAACGTCAGGAGCCACTTCCGGAGCGGCACGTCCCCGGGCGCGGGGATGCGGTCGAGATAAATTTCGGCCCCGGCCTTCGAGCCCTCCAGCATCATAAGGGCGGAGCCTATAAGCCCGGCCATGCTCACGTCCTTTGCGGCGTCCGCGAGGCCCGATTCCGCAAGCTGCGGAAGTATTTCGAGCTGCCCCCGGAGCGCGTCTTCGGCGAGCCCGCTCGAAGAGTCCCAGAAATTAAACGCAGGATAGAACTTGCCTTCGAGGTCGGAGGCGAAAATAATGTCGTCGCCCGCGAGGGCGCCGAAGCCCGAGAGGAGCCGTCCGGCCTTCCCGAGTATGAACACGGACAGAGAACCGGATTCGGCGTCGAGCGTCGTGTGCCCGCCCACTACAGGGACACCGTAACGCCCGGCGTTGTCCCTTATGCCGCGCAGCACCTCTCCGGCGCTTTCTTCGTTCTTAGAGAAGAGCACGTCCACGAGCGCGACAGGCCTGCCGCCCATGGCGTATATATCGTTCACGTTCGTGAGCACGGAAGTCCTGCCCGCGAGATATGGATTCGAATTGAGAAGGGGCTGGTATACGCCCTCGGCCGCCAGCAGCAGGTATCCGTCGCCGGATTTTATGGCCGCCGCGTCGTCCCCGAGAAGGATGTCGTTCCCGTCTATCCGGGGCGCGAGCGGGAAGTAACGCCATAGGCCGGCCAGGTACTGCTTTTGAACGAGCCTGGTCGAGGATTTGAGTATTCGGATCAGATTCTGCAATCACTCTTCCTTTACTCTTTTATGCGGAGTGGAGGTCCGCCTCCATCAGCTGATGCGTGACGCCTTCGTATTCGACCGGGCCGCCTACGGGTTTCCAGTCGAGCCTCTTGAAAAAATTGACGTTCTGAGGCTGTACGTACGCGAGAAATTTTTTACATCCCCTCGATTTGACCGTCTCTACGGCGAACCTTACGAGCCCCGAGCCCACGCGTCCGTTCCTGTAACCGTTAGCCGCCGTGAGGCGCCCGCCGTACCAGGTGTCGTTACCCGTCGTGTAGCACCTCACTCCCCCGACCATTACCCTGTCGGGCCCCTTGAGCGCGATTATGTGTACCGCCCCCCGGTCACGCTCGTCCACGTCCGTTCCGCTGAATATCTTTTGCTCCTCGACGAAAACCGCGTGGCGGAGCCTGAAATAATTACCGAGCTCTTCCCCGCTCTCCGCGATCTTGAATATGTATTCCCCGGACTTTCGAATGTGCGCTTCCCCAACCTGATTGAATGTGTGTACCGGCGGTCCCTGAATTTGTGCCCCCCCCGAGGTCGCTGAACCGTCCACTATACTTGACACTATATCAACTTTAGTAAATCAAGTCAAGGCGCTCTCAACGTCCGGGAACGGACGCGCCCGTGCGCCCCGGGAAGCAGTGTTTAACGGGTTGCAAACAGGAATGTGCGCGCCTTGACTAGCGCGTATAAATTTCCTATAATGTACGAAGCGTAAACTATAGGAAAACAACATGCCCATTTATGAATACCATTGTCCCAAGTGCCGCAAAGAAGTAAGTATTTTTTTCCTGACCGTATCGGAAGCCCTGGAAGAAAGACCCGTATGCCCCGAATGCGGGAGTAAAAGGCTCGGGCGGGTCATGTCGAATATCTCCTCGGTATCCAAAGCCGATGACGCTAAAGTGACAGGCGTCCCGAAGGCGGGAGCCCCGGGTGAAGACACGGCATCGCTGGCCCGCATTATGCGCGAGTCGAGCCGGAAGTCGAAGGCCGGCTACGGGGAGCAGTTCAGCGAGGTAGCGGCCCGTCTCGAAAAAGGGGAGCCGTCGAAATCGATAGAGAAGAAGCTCAGGAAAAGGGTCGGCGAGACGATGGAAACACATTGACGGGGGGCAGTCCAGGGGCGGATAAGGGGGACAGGCGAGCGGGGGAAAAGCAGGGGGCGGATAAGAGGGACAGACGAGCGGGGAAAGCAGGGGGCAGTCCAGGGGCGGAGGATGACCGGGGATAATCAGACCGGGGCAGATGGATAACAGACCGGGGCAGATGGATAAAGACCCGGGGCAGTTAGATAAAGACCGGGGCAGATAGATAAAGACCCGGGGCGGATAGATAAAGACAATGGGTCAAAAAACAAAGACAAAAGGAGACAGTCCGATGAGTATAGTAAAAAGGAAGAAGATTTTCGATAACCACAGCCACATAGGGCCCGTGCCCGGCTTCGCTTATTACGGCCTGCCTCAGGCGGTGAAACCTACTACCGATTACGATAAGACAGAGGACTATATAAAAGGGATGGACAAGCACGGCGTAGACCGCGCTCTGGTCATGTCGAATTACGGCTACCCGGATTCGGCCCAGCCATTCACGCTCAACCCGCTCGTCGCGGACAGCGCGCAGAAAACGGACAGGCTCATGGGCGCGATATGGGTCTCTGCCCTGCCCAAGGACAAGGAGCGCACGACGGAAGCCCTCAAGCTCATAGGCGAGAAGGGTCTCGTCGCGTTAAAGACGACCTGCCTCCTCGGTGGAACGTTCAACCCCGAGCAGTGGGACAAGGAATCGGAGGAGCTCTGGAACATGATCCTGGATGCGGCCGCCAAGAATGATATGCCGTTTCACATACACACGAGCCCGGGCGGCGGGTCCGACATCGACGGCGCACTCGCTCTTATCAGGAAATTCGGAAAGAAGGCCAAGATACACGTGGTCCACATGGGCGGCGGGGTGAGCGGTCATATAAAGTTCGTCCCCAGGTTCTTCGAGCTCATCGAAGAGGGCTATCAGGTATATACGGACTCGTCGTGGGCAGTAGGGTTCGGCTCGACGTGGCTCCTCGAGGAGATCGAGCGGAGGGGCGTGGGCGGCGACCGTTTCCTGTTCGGCTCCGACATACCGTGGAGCGATTTCGCGTCCGAGTACTGGAAGATAGAAGGCGCCGACGTATCAGAGAAATTGAAAGCGGACATATTCTGGAACAACGCCGAGAAGCTCTACGGCAAGTTCTGGTGATAATTCCCGCCGATTGCAAATAATCCCGCGCCCCTTACGTCACGACCGGCGAAAGTTAAGGCTGCGTTCCGGGCAAGGAGAGCGCGCGTTTCATCCCCGGTGTCATTAATGAATACGATCACTGGTTCTTCATTCGGGCTATTCGTAAAAAAGAGCTTTCTCGATGCCGACCTGTGTGCAAGCATACGCGCGGAAATGTCCTCGGCCGGGGGCGACCCGTCGTCCGTCGTAAGATCAGACGAGCGGCTGCTCGATGAAAAGTACAGGCGCACCGTGACGAAAGACGTGTCGGACGAGACGCGCGCGCTCCTCACCGAAAAGCTGTCGGGGGCGAAAGCCGAGCTCGAAGCCTATTTCGGCGTAGAGCTCTCACATCCGCAGGAGCCTCAATTCCTATTCTACAGGGAGGGGGATTTCTTCCAGGTCCACGTCGACAGAGGCACCGACCCGAAAAACCCGGAGGCAGTCAGGGAGCGCAAGGTTTCGGCAATCATCTTTTTCAACAACGAAACGGACGAGCCCGGGGACGAGACCTACACCGGGGGGTCGCTCATTATATACGGGATACTGAAGGACCCGCGGTTCGAGTCGAGGGGGTTCAAGGTGCCGGGAGCCGCCGGTATGCTGCTCGCTTTCCGCTCAGACCTCTTTCACGAGGTCACGCCCGTGACGAGCGGGTCGAGGTACACGGTGGTAAGCTGGTTCGACTGACGGCGGTCCCGGTTTGGATGCGGCAGAACTCACGCTCGGTCGGGACGGCGCTTGTCAGGACCGGGTTCGGGCCTCGCAAGATAGCTCCTCAGATAATCAACCGGCTGAAATATAAAAGGCAGCGGGTCTCTCAGGGAAAACACGGCGAACGCTTTTACGCCGCTGAGCGATGCGAGCCACTGCCGGACGGTCAATTGTTTCTTCCTGTAATAGGCAATGGCCGAGAGCGTGTCGTTAACGATTGATATCCATTTCACGCCCGTATGACGCTGCATTACATCGGACGGGAGAGACATGCCCAGGGCATCCCTGTACATGGCATACAGGATCGGGACGCCGGCCTTTTCAACGAGACCTATCCTCGTAACGGGCCTCCCTGCGTTGAGCTCGATCATGTGATACCGGCCGTCCGGACCGTCCTTTTTAAATTCGAGAGAACCGAGGCCCCTGAATTTTACGGCGCCGATAAGCTCTATCGTTTGTTTCAGGACCTCATCGTCCCTGCATTCTTCCGCGAGGCACGCGTCCCCGTCTTCTATGCGCCACTGCCTGAGCTTGCGGGAAGTGAACGTTATATATGGCTCGCAGCGGGAGTTATAATAAAAAATACACGAGTAGAGACGGGAGTCGTCTCCCTCGATACGCTCCTGGACTACGATATCCCCGGCCGCATCCATGCAGTCGTCGAATACACGGTCGAGCTCCTCGATACTGCCGAGCCTGAGCACCTTCTTCTGAAAAACCTCGATCCACCTCCCGGTTTTTTCCGCGGGCTTGACGATGTAAGGCGGCCTCAATTTCCCGGCGATTTCACCGAGGTCCTCCCTCCGCGCAGGAAAGCACGTGGAAGGTATGGCGAACCCCCTGTCGAGCGCGAATTTATAAAAATTACTTTTGTTCATGAACAGGTCTAAGACATGCTCGTCCGGCAGAACGAATCTGAAATGCTCCCTCAAACTTCCCCTGTTGCGGGAAATAACGCGGACGCTCTCGTCGCTGCAGGGGAAGAGGGCGCATACGCCCCGCCTGCCGGCGATGTCGGATAAAGTCTCGAGAAGCGCATCGCCCGACGTGGAGCCTGCCAGTATTTCTTCACAGCAGTTCGTCCTGCTGCAGAAATGAGACGGGTCATCGACGATGCCTATCACGGGTATCCCATAGCCGGATAAAATCCTCGCCGACTGTAATCCGGTTATGGAATCGAGCTTGATAACGACGGCCGGCGCTTTGACCACAATATATCCCCTTCGGTAAAATGTATTCGATATCGAAAAAAAAGATAGACAAATGCCGCAAGGCGTTAATCAAGACCGAGTCACCGGTCGCACGCTTTACCGAGGGCGTGGCCTGACATATATAGTAAAAATTATGTAGAATAAGTCATTATGGCGTAGAAATAATATGTTAATTCAGGTCAGTGAGCTAATTTCCTTTCCTGAATCGACAATGTGAGGATAACCGGCTCTTATGAGTTCTTATGTCCCAGTTTTGACATTTCATAAAATAGATGAGACTCCTTCCGTAATATCCTTTCCTCCGTCGCTATTTGAGAGTTTCATGGAGAAATTAATCCGGAACGGCTACAGGGCCGTCGGCCTTACGGACGCGGTTGAAAATTTGTACCGCGGGGCACCCTTCCAGGAGAAGACCTTCGTCCTGACGTTCGACGACGGATACAGGAGCGTATACAGTGAGGCATTCCCCGTCATGAAGAGGCACGGCATGTCGGCCACTGTTTTTCTAACGGTCGGAGATCCACCCGGCCCCGGCGGCCGCATCCCCCCGCTCAACGGCAGCGAAATGCTGAGCTGGGCGGAGGTAACGGAGATGAGAGAGGCGGGAATCCGTTTCGGGGCCCATACCCTCACTCACCCCGACCTTACGCGGCTCGGCACGGAGAAAATCGAATACGAAATCGTAAAATCGAAAGAGATAATAGAGGGGGTTCTGGGCGAGCCCGTACGCTCCTTCGCCTATCCCTACGGGAGATACGACGAAAGGAGCATGGGGATCGCCGGACGCTTCTTCGATTGCGCGTGCTCGGACGAGCTCGGCCTCTTAACCCTCGAAAGCAACCGCTATGCCCTCGGACGCGTGGACGCGTACTACCTGAAAGACGAGAGGCTCTCAGGCCTGATGCTGTCCGGCCTGTTCCCCTATTACGTCAGGCTCAGGAACGTCCCCCGCAAGATACTGCGCAGGCTCGGCGGCAGATGAATACCGCGCAAAGGAAGCTCAGATTCTGCATGATAACGACCTTCTACCCGCCTTACGGGTTCGGAGGCGACGCCGTTTACGTACACCAGCTTTCAAACGAGCTCGCCGCGAGGGGCCATCACGTCACGGTCATCCATTGCATAGACTCGTATAACCTGTTATCGAAGAACCACCGGGTTCTGCCGTGCGTCAACCACCCGGGCGTCGAGGTCCACGGCCTCAAGAGCGGATACGGTTCTCTCTCGCCGCTCGCGACCCAGCAGTCGGGCCTGCCGCTATTCAAATCCGGACAGATAAGGGAGATACTGGCAAGAGGCTTCGACGTGATACATTTCCACAATATCTCGCTCGCGGGCGGGCCCGGAATACTCGGCTACGGAGAGGGGATCAAGCTCTACACCATTCACGAATACTGGCTCGTATGCCCGACTCACGTCCTCATGAAATACGAGACCGCCCCGTGCGTAAAACCGTCCTGCACGTTATGCCAGATCGTCTATAAGAGGCCTCCGCAGCTCTGGCGGCACACGGGCCTTTTGAAAAACTCGTTAAAACACCTGGACGCGATAATCAGCCCGAGCAGGTTCGCCATGAAAATCCACCAGGACTCCGGTATCGATGTCCCCATCACCCATATCCCTCACTTCGCTCCGGACGGATACGGCCCTGTCGGCCCCGGCGAATCGGACGACGTCGAAATCCCGGACAAGCCGTTCTTCCTCTACGCCGGACGTATCGAAACGCTAAAGGGCGTACAAAACCTCGTGCCCGTATTCAGGGGATACGCCAAAGCGGACCTCGTTATCGCCGGGGAAGGAAATTATGAATCCCAACTGCGTAAGGCGGCAGGGGGCGCGGATAACATACACATGCCGGGTCATCTGTCCCGCGCCCGTCTCACGAGGCTCTATAAAAGGGCCGTGGCTCTTATAGTGCCCTCTATAAACTATGAAATCTCGACACTCGTGATTTTCGAAGCGTTCCGCGAGAAAACCCCGGTGATCGTGAATAACATAGGGGCGCCTCCGGAATTGATTGAGTACAGCCGGGGGGGCATCGTTTACAACTCGGAAGCCGAGCTTGTCGGAGCCATGGACCTTCTGCTCGCGGACCCTTCGTACAGGGAAGAGCTCGGCAGGAGGGGCTATGAAGCCTACCTCAGAAAATGGAACCCCGAATCCCACCTGAGCCTTTACCTGGATTTGATCGAGCGGATAGGTTCGCGGAAGAAAACCCGGTAGCGGGCTTTATCGTCCGGGACCAGAGGCCCGGCCATTCATATGCCTTATACCGTACCCGCCCTCCCCTCTTCATGCCTTCGTCCCGCCGCTCATCGGTAAAGCCGTCCGGTTGTGACGTGAGCTTGCATAGTCTCCGAACCTCACCTTGCCAGCACCATCAGGGAATATCCGCCCAGAATGCGGGCGCTTAAATCCTTATGAACCGAGAAAAGAAGCTTTCGCAGCTGCCTTGCGATAATCGTTTTGATAGATGCGGCTGAACGGGGGGCGGCATCAGCGGTATAAGTATAGAAGCTGTCAAGCACCTCATAGTCCAGATCTCCCAGTATCTGGAGCGCCATGTCTTTCGTAAAATAATGAAGATGGCCTACCGATCTCCGGCTTTCCAGCAGCGGACTATTGCGTATCACAATCTGAGCCGATAAATCAAGCGGGATGTGGAGTACCTTGTATCGGCTTTTCGATTTTAGCTCTCGCAGAAAAGAGTAATAGTCCTCAAGGTGTTCAATTACATCCATGAGCAGGATTAAGTCAAAAAAGACCGCTTCTTCGTGCAATATGTTCATGAGCTTGAAATTCAGCTTGTCGTTCGCCCTGGTCAGGCACAACTCAAAAGCTTGAGGAGATAACTCATATCCCGTGAACTCGCAGTCTTCGGGCATTTCATGTTGTAACTGTGCTAATATCTCACCGGCTCCGCACCCCACTTCGCAGATAGTTCCCGGAGCAATGTTATTTCTTCCCAATATTTTAAGAATTTGTTTCGCCTTCCATGGAGAATCCTCAACATGCCACATCGGGTTGTTCTGCAGATACTCACCGGATACATACATCTCTCTGGGCATACCTTATCTCCCTTCCGAACGTCGGAGCGTTAACGAAAAACTTATACGGGACCGAACCCGGGACGGTTTCTCCGAAGACGGCTGACGCCCCGGAATTTATGATCGAGCTTTTCATTCGCTTCGAACATTCCAAACATTCCAATCGAATCATTATATATTAACCGCGGCGTCCATATCATCCAATCCGGGGGTAGGTCTTTTTGATTAACCTGAGGACATCCCTAATACTTTCGTCTCATTGAACATTTATACCATCGTCCGATTGTTGAGGCGGACTCGCGCGGTTAGTCTCAAAACGGATCTAAAAAAAATCCCCCGAGAGGGTGGTCTCTCGGAGGACTTGACGCCGATACATTGGATCAGAACCGGCATTGAGTTATAACTCAACGCTAAAATTAATTACATATCGGATTCGTGTCAATAACTTTCATTGACTGCGGTAGAGGAGTTCAGGGCGTCCGGTCTTCCCCGCCTTTCGGACAAGAGAAGGGGGTTGAGTATGGGGATATTCACGAGCGTAAGTTCGGGGACCGGACGTCCCGGATTTTTCCTGGTTTTAATGTTTTCGGTTTACATGCTCGGCTGCGGAGGCGGCACCGGAAGTGAAAACGACCCGGCCGGGGATCCGGATACGACTGCCGTTACTCCGAGCGGCATCGAATTCAGGCACAACGGTTATTACTCGGACGAAGAGCTCGACGAGGCCATGGGCCTTGCGGAGGAGTATTTCGGTCTCGTGATCGAGTGCGCCGTCACGGTTCACCCGGAGCTTGCGGACGTCATTATGTCACTCCCGGGAAGCGAGCTCACGGTCAACGTCGTTTATCCGGACAAGTACGACCCTGCCACGGGGCGGGAAGGTTTTTCCTGCAAGTTTTCGGAGAAGGGGTGCGCCGGGGAGTTCCATCTGGGAAGCGCAACTATAGACATACCCCCCTCTCTCGACGCGCTCGGCCACGAGATGGCCCACTTCATGAACTACATGCTTTTCGGCGAAACCCGCGACGAGGACCCTAACGACCTCTCCAATATATGCAAGATCCCTTCCTACTGCCACCTCTATTCCGAAACGAGGAACCTTATATCCTGCAGGCAGTGATCACAGGGAATAATAAGCTATAGCCGGGGCGCGAAGCTGCACTCTCCTGATATGCACCTTTCTCTCCTAAGCGCCCCGCTATTGTTTCCGGACGCCTCCAGACACGGTAATGCCGCCGCCCTCCCCCCCTCCGCTTCCGGCCCCCGCCGAGAGCCCGATGAGAAACGAGAAATAGAGGGCGTTCGAGGGTATCTGCATATTGAAATCGACTAAGCCGTGAAGGAGTATCGAGAACACCCCCGTGAGCGCGCCCAGCAGAATGAAGAACCTGAAATAGTCCTCCTCCCCCGCGAGCCTGGTCAGCGATTTAAGCGACGTGTAAAGGAATAAACCGAGCGCCGCCATGAGTGACGCGAACCCCAGTATCCCGGTCTCCGAAATGAGCTCCAGATAATCGTTGTGCGCGTGGAGATAAACGAGGGGCTTTTCGACCGACAGCTTGTAGAGCGGATACGCGTAACCGAAGGTCCCGAGTCCTGACCCGAAGAGAGGAAAGTCCTTTATCATGACTAGGGCGTCCTTCCAGAGCTCCGTCCTCGAAGGCAGGTTCTCGCCTACGTGAAGGAACCTCTCCGCAACGGGATAGAGCCCTATGAACAAGCCGAAGAACACGGCGACCGCTAATACCGTATAGACCATCCTCCCGAGGCCCTGCCCCGTCCTGATCGATCTCGAGCCCAGGAACGTGAAGAATGCTAGCGAGACGAGAACGCTGAAAATGCCCATTCTCGACCTCGAAAAAAGTACCGCCAGAAAGGCTATCCCGAGGAGAAAGAGGAACAGTATCTGCTTCTGAAAATTCTCGGACGAGACCAGGCGGCTCCATAGCGGCCTCCTTCCGGCGCCCCCCCAATCCCCGAGCGAGAGAACGTATCCGAGCGCGAGCGGAAATGTCATTTCGAGGAACCCGGCATAGTGGTTCCGGTTGAAATACGACCCCGTGGCGTCTTCCGAGCCTCCGCTCCCCAGGTACTGGTATATGCCGAACGAGGCCTCGATAAGGAGCATCGCGAACACGGGGGCGAGCGCGAGCTTCATCCACCCGTCCGACCTGAAGCTCCTCGATACTGTAATCCCGAATACGATATACGCGAGCACGAGGAGGGTCTTTCTGAGCGTCGCGTCCGGGTAGACGCTTATCGTGTGGAACCCGCCCCCGGCCCCCCCGCCCAGGGAAGAAAGCACACTCCCCGTCTTTTCCCAGACCTCGAGGCTCTTTCCCGAGAGCACGCCAAGCAGAGCGCCCGGCAGAGGGATTATCTGAAAGAGGCATATCAGCACGAATACCAATATAGGCAGGTACGGCCGCGCGGCCGCGAAGGGCTTTTCTCCCGTGACCGACGTCTTCAGGACCCATATTATGAAGACCGCGAAACAGGCGACTTCCAGAATGAGCAGGGAGCCGGGCTTCACGCCCCCCAGGGGAAGCGGTGAGTATACGAGGAGCGCCGCGGTAAGTATGTATGTCAGGACTTGAGCCGCGTTCAGGGATCTGATGTCTGCCTCCTTTAATCCGGATACCATATCCCCCCCCAACGGGAATTACGTCCCGACCAAATTATAACGCCGTGTTCGGTTTTTCTAAAATTATTCGGAACGCCCGGAAGCGTCCCCGTTATGCGGACCGGCCCACAGGCTGAATTCCCGCGCCCGGTTCCCGCGTTCGGAAACCCGGTACGCTCGTGATATCCGAAGGCGGCGGCGGGCGGAGAGAAGAATCCGGTTTAGTACCGGAAGTGTAGTGAGTTTAGTACGGGAGTATGGTGCGGAGATTCGTTTCAGGAGTCCCCTCATGCATTGTAACCCCCCTTCCTAAAACGATTTATTCCTGACCGGGGCACTCACAAATATATTCATATTTAGCTACATAAAGTACACTGGATTAAATAACGCTTGACATTAACACCGACAGCAATAAAATTAGTCATGTGTACGTTCATTTTATTTGTTATGCGCGTACATGAATAATTGCTAGACCTAAGACGAAAGGGCTAAGTATCCGAAAGGGTGCGGCGCAAAGCTAGAGGCCTAAAAGCCTGAAAAGGTTCAGGGCGGCTCGGTTGCCGAAGTTGGGAATAGTTTTCTCTTCCCTTACTTTCCACCCCTTAAGAGTTCCCCCTTTCATTCCAGTTTTAGGCTAGAGAGGGAGGTACTGTCATGAAGAGTTCAGTCTGGAGAATATCAACGTATTCTTGCCTGGCGGCAGCTTTACTTTTCATCTCTTTCGGAACCGCTTCCGCGGACACCCTGCTCGGCAGGGTCACCTTGCTGAGAGCGAACGGGGGGACGGACGTCCATCCGGTAGTGTCCGGCAAGGAAATCGCATACCCGGATAAGGCGCTCATCAGGCTTTCAGGTGCGACCTTCGTTGCGGAGGAAGGCTCCGTTCTCGAGGTAACCGACCGCGGCAGCAATCTGGACATCGACATCGATAAGGGAGTAATACATTTCAGGATCCAGCCCCACCGGGCGGTAATTTCCTTTGTAACCAGGGACGGGACGTTCGACACCCCGAGGGTGGTGACCGCGTCCGCAACGGTTATTGAAGGGACGATCACCGTAAATAAGGAAGGGACGACTGTCGAGCTTTCGGACGGAAGCGTCACAGTGCTGACGGCCGACGGGCAGAGGACAATAAACGCCGGGGAAGGGATCGTGCTCGCGCAGTCGGAGATCGACGGGGAACCGGCGATCAAAACCGAGGACGTGGTCGTAGAACCCCCCGCCGATGACTCGAATACAGATGAAACCGGTGCGACAGGAAGTGAAGGTAAAGGGTCGCCTTATACCGCGCCGGTCGTGATGGGAGTTGCGACTGCGGGCGCTATAACAGGGGTTATCATAGGGGTGACGACAGGCAATAACGGAGGTGGCGATTCGGTCGGAAGTCCGATCGAATGACGAAACGAACATAATGAAGTCCGGGTCCGCAACATAGCCCGGGGACATTCAAGAAGCTTCGATCAGCATCGAGTATGGGGGGGGATTGTTCTGGGAATAGTTCTGGCGCTATTTCAATCGGGAGGCGATTGCTGTGAAGATATATGCTGCAGTAGTAGTGTTTGCCTTTCTCTTCGCGGCATGCGGAGGGAAGAGTGCTCCTAGCGCCGGCCCTTACAACGAGGGCGGCAGGGGCTACGCTAATAACCGGAACCAGGGAACGTTTGAGGACGATGAAGTAAACGGCCTCAACACCAAACTCCTCGAAGACACCTCCGGATCAAACCTCAATCCCGACACTTATACCATAGGCCCGTCCGACCTTCTCGAAGTAAAGGCCATAGAGTCAGATAAATTCACCACGACGGAACGCGTCGATATGGACGGGAACATCAACCTGCCCTTCCTCGACAACGTTAACGTCTCGAACCTCACGCCGATACAGGCAGAAGAAAAGATAGAAGACCTCCTCATGGAAGAAGGGTTCATCAAGAACCCCCACGTCAACGTTTTCGTAGCCGAGCACAAGAGCAAGACGGTCTCCGTGCTCGGTTTTGTCAACGAGCCCGGGAACTACGAAATGTTCGGCGAAATGACGCTCCTCGACGCCCTCGCCATGGCAAAGGGGCTCGAAGAAGGCGCGGGCACGATCGTTTACGTGACGAGGACCGAAAAGGGCAGACACGACAAGATAATGGTCGACCTCGACGACCTGCTTAAAAAGGAAGCCGGGACGGGACAGGCGAACCTCCAGATGAGAGCGGGAGACAAGGTATATGTGCCTGAAGCTTCGAACGTATTTGTGGACGGAGCCGTCAGGACACCCGGCAGCTACCCGATAAACGAGGGGGAAACGACGCTCAGCCAGGCCATAGTCATGGCGGGCGGTGTCGCGAGCTATGCCGACGAGGGCGACGTGAGCCTGGTGCGCTACATGGGCAGCGGGAAGAGAGAGGTCGTCAACGTGGACCTCGATAGCATCCAGAGCGGGGCGTCGGAGGACCCTCTGCTCAACGAAAAGGACGCTATAGTGGTCGGGGCAAGCGGGTTCAAGAGCTTCTTCTACGGATTGAATTTCAATGTGTTCGGACTGGGCGGCGTTGGATACAACCCCCCGGCAAGATAGAGGACGACGAGCGAGAGGTGCAGATTGGATAACGGGAAGAGCAGAGAAATCACCGAATACGGCGGCAGGAGCCTCCGGGAGAGGCACGACGGTCTCCCCGCGGAATTCAGCCAGGGAATAGAAGTCCGCCATTACGAGAATGAGCTCGGACTGAGCGATTTCATCGAAATACTCCGGAAGAGGAAATGGATAATCATCACGGCGCTCGTGCTGTCGGTCGCGACCGTGCTCATTGCGTCCCTGATGATGACGCCTCAGTACAAGGCCGAGATAACGATCGAGATTTCTCCTGACAATCCGAAGATTACGACGTTCGAAGAAGTCGTCGAGCTCGACGCGCCGCAGGCCGAGTTCTACGAAACGCAATACAAACTGATAAAGAGCAGGACCCTCGCCGGCATGGTCTCGAAAGACCTCGGTCTCGCGAAGAAGACGGAGTTCGACCCGGACAGGAATGGGCAGAGCCGTTTTCTGATCGGCCCGTTGATCGGTCTCTTCTCGCCGGAAAGACCGGCGGACCCCAAAAAAGCCGCCTCCGACCAGAGGGTCCGCGATAAGAAGATAACGGACGCATTCTTGAAGAGGGTGACTATAGATCCCGACAGGAAGTCCAGGCTCGTCAAGGTGAGCTTCCTCAGCAGCGACCCCGAGTTCTCGGCGACCGCGATAAACACGCTCGGAGACAAGTATATAGAGTGGCTCCTCGAAAGGAAGCTCGACGCTACCAAGTCGGCCAGGAAATTCCTCGAGAAACAGCTCTCGCAGGTGAAGGCGAACCTGGAGCGGGCAGAGGAAGGGCTCAACGAGTTTTCGAAGGCGGCGGACATCATCTCTCTCGACGCGAACCTTAACCTTACGTACAAGCAGCTGGCGGAGCTGAACGAGGCCCTGTCGGAGTCCGAGAACGAGAGGCTCGCCAAGGAGGCGTACTACGAGGAGATAAGGAACGGGAATTACGACTCCCTGCCGCAGGTCATAAACGACGAGTCCATACAGAACTTGAACGAAGAGTACGTGAAGGTAAAGGCGGAATACGACAATATGAACGTAATCTACGGCCCCAACTACCCCGACATCAAACAGTTCGGGGCAAAGCTCGCGAGCATCAAGAGCGACATGCAGAAGCGGGTGGACGGCATAGCCGAGAGCATTAATAGAGACTACGAGGCTTCGTTGAGAAAAGAGAATATCATGAAGAAGAGGACCGAGGAGCAGAGACAAAGGGCTTCCGCTCTCAACGACAAGGCGATCCAGTACAGGATACTGGAAAGGGAAGTCGAGACGAACAAGTCCATATACCAGACCCTCCTTCAGAGGGTCAAGGAGACGGAGGTGACGTCGGGAATCAAGGCGACGAATATCCAGATCGTCGACTACGCCACCGCCCCGCTCTTGCCCTACAAACCCAACATACCCCTGAACCTGCTGATAGCCGTCTTCGTGGGCCTGACGGCGGGGGTGTTCCTCGCATTCGTTACGGAGCATTTCGACAAGACGATAAAGGACGAAGAGGAGCTGAAGAAAGTGTTCTCGATCCCGTTCCTGGGAGGCGTCCCCCTCGTCCAGAGCCAAGACGTAGAGAACGGCCAGATAGAAAAAATAACGCATACGAACCCGATGTCGGTCGTATCGGAGGCGTTCAGGGTGATAAGGACTTCCGTCCTCTTCGCGAGCCCCGACCAGAGGCCGAAGTCGATCCTCGTCACGAGCAGCCAGCCCCTCGAGGGGAAAACCACATGCACATCGAACCTCGCTATCTCCTTCACGCAGTCGGGATACAGGGTCGCCCTGATAGACGCCGACATGAGACGGCCCAGGCTGAGCAAGATATACCGTAACGGCGGAAACCAGAACGGGGCCGGGCTCAGCACCTATTTAATCGGGAAATACCAGCTCGAGGATACGGTCAGGAAAACCGAGATAGACAACCTGCACGTAATCATGTCGGGACCCATACCCCCGAACCCCGCGGAGCTCCTCGGCTCGGAGAGGATGAAGGAGCTGATACACGCGCTTCAGGAACAGTACGATATAGTCCTCTTCGACGGCCCGCCGATTCTCGGGTTCGCCGACTCCCAGCTTCTGGCGCGGGCGGTAGACGGCGTGCTCATAGTGACGAGCACGGGCATCACGCAGAGGAAGACGCTCCAGCTGAGCATCGAAGAGCTCCGCAAGGTGCAGGGGAAAATCCTAGGGGCGATCATCAACAGGCTCGAATCGAGTTCGAGCAGGTACAGATACGCGAACTATTATTACGGTGAAAGAGATGGAAAGACACTCAAGATACAAAAGCCCGCGGCTGGCGCTGATAATGCTTAGCCTGGCGGCTGCCGCACTCGCGGTCAGGGCAGGGACGTCGTCCGTGCTCGCGCTAAAGACGGACGCCCCGTCCCTCGAGCGGAGCGTTGCGCTCGACCGGGGCAACGCGGAGGCCGCATACAGGCTCGCGAGGCTTTATCATCTGAACATGAGCGGCGGCGAAAACCGCGTACAGGAGCTCTATACCGAGTCCATAAAGGATTGCCCGCTCTTCGCCCCCTCGTGGCTCGGGCTGACGGAGCTCTTCATAGATTCCGGAGAGACAGGAAAGGCGGGAATAGCCCTCGCGAGGGCGGACGAGCTCATACCTTCCTCGGTCGGTCTCCTCTGGGACTCTTCCATGCTCTCCCTCTCGCTCGGCGATACCGGCCGGGCGCTCGAAAAGCTGAGAAAGGTCGCGAAAGCAGACCCCGCGAGGAGGGAGAGGGTGTTCGACATATGCCATGACCTGGTCCGAAGCCCGCGCGTGATACTCGACGAAGTCGTATCCCGCGAAGCGCTGCCCGACTACATCCGGCACCTGATCAGGAGGGACATGAAAGCCGAGACCTACCCCGCCTGGGAACGCGCGGTGCGCGAAGGAGCGGTCCCCGGGGAACTCGCGCTCGCCTACGTCGATTACCTCATAGGCAGGGAGGACGTCGTTAAAGCGAGATCCATATGGGACGGCCTTTATCCGGGCGGCAGCGACCCCGGCGTATGGAACGGGGGGTTCGAGAAAGATACTGAAAGCAGGGGATTCGACTGGAGACTGGTAATGACCGAAGGAGTCGAGGCGGAGTACGATTACAGAAACAAGACCGAAGGCGAAAGGTCGCTCAGGCTAAAGTTCTCGGGCGATAAGAACGTGGATTTCCACCACGTATATCAGATCGTCCCTGTAGAGCCGGGCTCGCGCTACCTGCTTACCTCGGATATCTCCACGGACGGCATAACTACTCGCAACGGCATAGCCTGGGAAGTCTACTGTAAGAGCATGGGCATAGCTGTCGGAAGTTTATACGGGCACGGTCGACTGGACCCAGGCGCGCGTCGTTTTCGATACGCCTCCCGGGTGCAATTACGTCGGCGTCAGGCTCAGGAGACATAAAAGCGACAAGCTCGACAACCTTATTTCGGGGGAGGCATGGATAGACAACGTGAGACTCATAAACCTGGGACCGGTGACGGACGTATGAGAACGAAAACCGATGCGGCGAATACCGACGTATTAAGAAATGATCTGATCTCGGGGAGCACGGACATAGATAAAGTTTTCACGGACGAGGACGCCCGCAGATGGCTCGCCGTATACACGAAGTCCCGGCACGAGAAGAAGGTGGACTGGGCGCTTACGGAAAAGAGCGTCGAGACTTTTCTTCCGCTCCTGGAAGTGCTCGTCCGTTGGAAAGACAGAAACAAGAGGGTGTACGTGCCGTTATTCCCCGGGTACCTATTCGTACACATCGACCCGAAAGACAGGCTGGACGTGCTCACCACGGACGGGGTCGTATGCATTCTCGGGAACGGCGGAAAGCCCGTTCCGGTGCCCCTCCGGGAAATCGATTCGACGAGAAAACTATTGAGATCGGGACTCAAGTTCAGACCCTTCCCCTATGAAATGGAAGGGAAACAGGCAGTGATTGTAAGCGGCCCGCTCGAAGGAGCGAGAGGCAAGGTGCTCTACGCGAGAGGGGGCTGCAATTTGGTTATGTCTGTAAATCTGATCCGGCGTTCGGTATCTGTCGAAGTTGACATTAACGACGTGGAATTCGTCTGATATCTGGCGAGTCTGACGGAGAACGGGTCTGTAGAAATATTTTTTAGTCTTCATTGTGACTGAGGAAGCGAAGCTTTATAACGAATCGGACCGGACATTCTCGTCCCGGCCCGCAATACGCCCGCCGCTTCCGTAAATCAAACATATCGCGATTACGAAACTAAGCTTCCGGACGCTGACCGTTGACGCGCCCCGCTCGATGCGTCCGCCGCTCAGCGGATCACGCAAGCAATCCGGAGAAAAAATCCAACAAAAGGAGGCAGTAGATATGCGCGTATTAATTGCCGGAGTAGACGGTTATCTGGGATGGCCGCTCGCCATGTACCTCACCAGGAGGGGACACACGGTCGCGGGGGCGGACAACTACTACAGGAGGGACTGGGTGCAGGAGATGGGCTCCCAGTCAGCCACTCCCATACGCAGGATGACGGAGAGGCTCGAGGCCTTCCGCGAGAACTTCGACCAGAACTTGAGGTTCTTCAAGGGAGACCTCACTAACTACAATTTCGTCGAGAACATGCTGAGGGGCTTCAAGCCCGATGCCGTGGTGCACCTGGGCGAGATGCCCTCGGCTCCCTTCAGCATGATCGACGTCGAGCACACCACGTGGACGCAGGTGAACAATATCGTGGGCACACTCAACATCCTATACTCGATGAGGGACATATGCCCTGAGGCCCACCTCGTTAAGCTCGGCACAATGGGCGAGTACGGAACGCCGAACATAGACATACCGGAAGGGTTCTTCGAGATCGAGTACAGGGGCAGAAAGGACAGGCTCCCGTTCCCGAGGCAGGCCGGCAGCTGGTACCACCAGACGAAGGTGCACGATTCGAATAACGTGATGTTCGCCTGCAGGGTATGGGGCCTCCGCTCGACAGACATCATGCAGGGCGTCGTCTACGGCACCCGCATCGACGAGATGGGGGACGACGAGCGCCTGCTCACGCGTTTCGACTTCGACCAGAGCTTCGGGACAGCGATCAACAGGTTCTGCTGCCAGGCGGTCGTCGGCGAGCCTATTTCGCCGTTCGGGAAGGGACACCAGAAGAGGGGCTTCCTCGCGCTCCGGGATTCGATGCAGTGCCTGACCATAGCGGTCGAGAACCCGCCCGCCCCGGGCGAATACAGGGTGTTTAACCAGTTCGAAGACGTCTACGATATAACGGAGCTGGCAGGGAAGGTCGGGAGGGCTGCGGCATCACTCGGGATCATGACCGATATACGGAATCTCGAAAACCCGAGGAAAGAGCTCGAGGACCACTACTATAACCCCGACCACAGGCACCTGCTCGACCTCGGGTACGAGCCCTCGGGGGACATGGATTCCGAGATCGCGCTCATGCTCGGCGACCTGATGAAATACCGGGACAGGATAGAGGCCAGGCGCGAGGTGCTGATACCCGACGTAAGGTGGGACGGCAGGCGGGAGAAATGCTCATACCTGGAGCAAGCTCACGAAATGAAGAAAATACGCGCGGTATAAGGCGGCACGAATGAAGATACTCGTTACAGGCGGATGCGGGTTCATCGGCACGAACTTGATCGACTTCCTTCTCAGCTCGGGCGGATACGAAATCTCCATACTCGACAACCTGTCCGCAGGCAGCATAAAGTACCTGAAAGACGTCCTCGAATCCCACAAGCTCGGTCTCTCGTACGTCGATTTCGTGAAGGGCGACATCAGGAACATGTCCGCAGTGAAGCAGGCGTGCAGGGGCGTCCACGCCGTCGTCCATCTGGCGGCGCACGCGGGGGTCGTCCCGTCGGTGGAAAACCCGTTCTACGACGCCGAGGTGAACGTATCGGGCACGCTCAACCTGCTCGAGGCCTCGCGCAAGGCGGGCGTCGAGAGGTTCGTTTTCGCATCATCGAACGCCCCTCTGGGCGCGGAGTCCCCGCCCATGAGCGAAGACAAGGCCCCGAGGCCGCTCTCTCCCTACGGGGCCAGCAAGCTCGCGGGTGAGGGCTACTGCTCGGCGTTCTGGGGGTCCTACGGGCTCAAGACCGTAGTGCTCCGGTTCTCGAACGCGTACGGGCCCTGGAGCCTCCACAAGGCGAGCGTCGCCGCGAAGTTCATAAAGGACGGCATGTCCAAGGGGACCTTCACGATATACGGCGACGGCTCCCAGACGAGGGACTTCTTATACTCGGAGGACATAAGCAGGGCGATTGCCGGGGTGCTGGAATCGCGCTCTCAGGATATCCACGGGGAAACCTTCCACCTGGGGACGGGGAAGGAGACGAGGATCGGAGACCTGGCCGAAATCATAAAGGGCCACTTCGGCGGGAGCGTCGAAACGGTCTACGAGCCCGAGAGGGCCGGGGAGATCAAGAGGAACTATTCCGACATCGGGAAGGCCGGGAGGGTACTCGGCTTCAGGCCCTCGGTCAGTCTCGAGGACGGCGTGAAAAAGGTGTTCGACTGGTTCATATACCAGGGGACGGAAGCGGTAAAGAGGGCTCACGCCCTTTCAGGGAGCGATTGAGGTACAGAGATATGAAACTGCTTTCAGTGACACTGCCTTACCTCCTGCTCGTGACCTTCTATACGGCGGAGCTCGGCGATTTCGGCACGGACAAGATGAACGCGATCGTGTCCTCTCCCTATAACGGCGTCGCCGTCCCGCTCATAGGCGCTTACGACACGGGGAAGCACACGGCGGAGGATTTCGCGCCTTCGGTGAAAAGATTAAAGGATGGCGCGCGCAAGGACGTATGGCCATGGGTCTTCTTTAACAGGTTCGTAGGGTCGAAGGAGGGCGCAAGGTCGCTCTCGCCGGACTCCGGGAACGCGTACTTCAGGGCGATAAGCGGTATGGACATATATAACGAAGCGGGCGCGCTCGGGGACTTCTACGGGATATGGAAGACGTCGCTCGCGATAGCCAGGGAGACCGGATCGCCGGGCATAGTCGTCGATCCCGAGGCCTACAACAATTACGATACGTACAAGGTCTCGTACATATCCGAAGAGACCGGCATACCTGTGAGCGAGGTAAAAAAGAGGCTCGCGGAGATAGGGAGGGAGCTCGCGCGTATCGCGGACGAGACATACCCGGACGCGACGCTCTGGTTCCTCTTCACCGGGCTCGGCACCCCGATGAGGTCTCTCAACCCCCTTGCGGACAAGGAGTACAGGTCGGTCACGTATATAGTCGAGGGTATGCTCGATTACGCGAAGGAGAAGAAGGGATCACGGCTGAAAATCGTAAGCGGCGGCGAGATCTCGCTCGGATACTGCCAGCGCTCACTCGGCGACTTGAAGCAGAACGTAGAAGATAGATACGCCGGCTTCAAAACCGCGCTCGCGTCCTACCCCGCGTTAAGGCTGGGGGGCACGATTGCGCCGTGGAACGACGCGAAATTGAAAAAAGGCTGGACGCTCGGCGGCCCGTGCGGCAGGTCGGCGTTAAAGACGGCGGGGGATTTCGGGCCCCTGGTCGCGTACCTGGCGAAGAGTTACGGCTACGTATGGATATACGCGGCAAGCGCCGTGGGATACGATCCTTATAATCACACAACAGCCCTCCCCTACAACAAAGCATTAAGCGGATCAATAGATGACAACTCTTAAAATGCCTTCGATCGCCAGGACACTCTACACCAACGATATCGCACAGCGGGTCGCCTCCAACTTCGGCTGGTCCGTTATGAGTCAGGCTGTAACCAGGGGGATATACTTTGTTACCAATCTCTACCTCGCCAGAACACTCGGGGTTGCGGATTTCGGACTATTTACCCTGGCGCAGTCTCTAACATTTTATTTCTGGATCGCCGTTGACCTGGGCACGAGCCTGTACGGCATAAGAGAGATCGCAAAACAAAAAGAAAAAGCAGAAGAATTAATAAATCCATTGCTCACTCTTAGAATAACGGCAGGATTGATTGCATTTGCCATATTTACAGCATCTATTTTTCTTATCGACATGCCTGCATCAACAAAACTCGTATTTATCGCAAGCAGTCTTTATCTGGTTACATATTCGTTCAATACGGACTGGGTACTGAAGGGGTTGGAGAAATTCAAATATATAGTCATTGGAAACCTTATATCATCCATCGTTTATTTTACGGGCGTAATCCTCTTTGTACGAGGAAATAAGTATGTAGCGACGGCCTGCCTCGTATGGGCCATATCATTCCTGTTCGGTAATCTGGCGCTGGCCGTCTTTGTTTCCAGGAAATTCGGCATTAAATACCGGCCATCCGTAAATTTGAAGATATGGACTTTCCACTTAAGAGAGTCGATTCATTTCACGTCTTCCGGAAGCCTTACAGCTCTCTACCAGTATCTCCCGATTTTACTCATCAGCATCTACCTGAGCAGCTATGAGCTGGGCTTGTTCTCGGCTCCATACAGGATCGTAATGGCCGCGGGCAGCGCCGGGTCATTGCTGCCTATGTCTTTTTACCCGGTCTTTTCGGATCTCTATCATACCGACATAAGGAAATTTCACAGCACATACAAAATGTTCCAGATAGTGTTAATGATCACAGGGCTTTTAGCAGCTGTTATAGGGACTTTGTTCGCGGATGAAATAATAAAACTATTATTGGGACAACAATATTTGAACAGTACGGCGGTATTTAAAATACTAGTCTGGATGATCCCGCTGTATTTCCTGGGGTTTACTTACGGAACGGTATTATTGGCGACGGGCTTTCAGAAATACTATAACATAGCTTCTTTGGTCGGCGTTATTTGCACGATAACGGTCGGACTCTACCTCATACCGGGTTTTAGTGTGATCGGCGGGTCGTGCGTGGCGTTAGCGGCCGAAGCCGCGGTCGTTGGAGCGATGCTGGTGATATCGCGGTATACATTCAAAAAAACATATCGTCAGGCATCGTAATATTACACTATCGGATCGTCTATAATGACTATGAACTATAGAACCGAAACATTAGAGGGAAAATCGTTAATCGTGCCCTCCTCCCTTCTGGCTTTAGTGATATTGTCCATGACGATAGCGCTATTTCCCGACATGGCTGTAATAATTTTATTCTTTGCGATCTGGACATTGATCTTGTCCTTCTTCCTTATGAAATTTGCAGCGGAGGAAAGAAAGTTCCTGATACCCTACTTAATAGTCGGAATATTTTTACGCCTGATATTAGCCTTATTTTTTAAGTTTAGCTATGCGGACACGGGTGGTTTGATAACACCGGATGAGTTCTATTATTTCGACTACGCTAAAGACATCGCCGACACGTGGAAATCAGGCGTATTTCTGAGCTTGAACGAAATCTATAGCATGGTCGGCATAGAAAATTATGGATACCACATATACGATGCGCTGCACTTCCTGATACTGAAAGAGAAGCTGCTTCCGGTAATTTCGAATATCTTTCTGGATATATTCACGTCGCTGATAATCTTCAGGTTCACATACGAGAACTTCAACAGCAAAATAGCGAAAGCCGCTTTTCTGCTTATTATTTTTAACCCGTACCTGATTTATTGGTCGACGTTCAATCTCAAGGACACGATGCTGACGTTTCTGATTACGCTCTTCATATATACGGTAGGCAAAGCCGGCAAAAAAATACAATATGCAATTTTAACGGTCTTACTGCTCATATTTATAGCGACTCTGAGATTCTATCTGTCATTTATACTGGCTATTATCGCGACAACCGGACTAATAATAGGCAAGTACAGGTTCTCCTACAAGTTAGCGATCGGCGCCGCTATGATAGTATCGATCTGTATTCTTTATCTGTACACCCCCTTGGACACGGTATTTAACAAGGTAGATTCTCTGGGAGTCGAACAAACTCTGGATTCGTACTCCTCCACTTCTTTTTCCATAGCGCAGGTATCCGCGGATTCAAACCGGCATATCCGAGGGTACGATCCGAGATCAATGTCGATAGCCGTTTTTCACGCGCTTTTTTCCCCCAGCCCGCTCAACTGGAATGAGCATGGGAAATATTTCGTTCCGGGGACTCTATTGTGGTACTTGATTTTCCCTTATTACGTCCTGGGAACTTTAATTTTTCTGAGATCCGGAAAACTGAGGTCGGATTACATATTACTTTGGTTATTTCCGTTAGCTGTACTATCAGTGATGATCGTGATGCCGGCCATCAATGAACATCGCCACAGAGTGGTCGCCATACCTTATATGACGGTATTAGCCGTCATCGGGATATACTCCAAATATCGATACAAACAAATAATCGTTTTATCGGCCGTTCTGCTAATTCTGGGCGTTGTCGTAAGCAGAGAATTTATAGAATAAATCAACAATACAAGATTTCCGGACTTACATGCCTGATATCGACAATAAAGTGTGAATGGAGCTGAGCATGACCAAGAATACCAATGTGAAGCTTTTGCTTCTGAATGATTCTATTCTATATAGCCAGGATACGGCCTACTTTTCAAAAAGTGACACCTTTCTGCAGTTTATTTGTTATTTAAAAGACCACTTTTATAATGTGACCATATGTAGTCCGGTGCTAACAACGAATACGGTTACCGAATCCTGGTTCAGGATACCTATAGACGAGACCAACAAAATAACAATCCAGAAATCATTTCCATATCTCAGTGTCGTGGATTACTATAAAAAACTGCCTTTAATATTCCTATATAATCTCCCGGTCTTTATTAAGGCCATAAAAAAAGCGGATATGATATTATTAATCACAAGCGGCATGAATTCTTTCATGATCGCATTTTTGGCAAAATTATACGGGAAACCTATATTTACCTATTTCGTCGGCGATCAGCGCTCTATCGTCAGAAAAGGGAGCAAATACAAGGGAATCAGATTAGTCATCGCCCGGCTCATAGCGAATTTCCATGTGTTCCTGCATAAAAAGATCGTTAGTATCTCCAAGGCGTCCTTCTTCATATCCTCAGACCTGGAAAGGAGACTGGGCAAATACAACAATAATTCGTTCATAGTTATCGCGAGCCTGGTAAATGAAAACGACATTTCTTTCGACAACAGCCCCCACACGGATACCGACACAAGACTATTATACGTAGGAAGATTGTCTCATGAAAAAGGGCTTGATTGCTTAATTCAGGCATTGCCGTATCTCGTTAAAGAGAACAACCGATTAACATTATCGATATGCGGCGACGGGCCGGAAACAAAACGGTTACGAAATCTTGTTGAAAGATTGGGGATGACCGATTACGTGAACTTCCATGGCTTTGTCCCGTGGGGAGAGAAATTATCAAAGATCTATCTGGACAGTGATATTTTCATATTACCCTCTCTTTCCGAAGGAGTGCCGAAGGTCCTCCTGGAAGCGATGGCGTCGGGGATACCTATTATTGCTACCAATGTCGGAGGTATACCCGATATAATCAACGATTTGGAAAACGGAATTCTTGTGCCTCCCGGAAATTCCGAAGCTATCGCGGATGCCGTTAAAATGATCGTAAAAAACAACAGTCTGCAGAAAAAGCTTATTCGTAACGGATATGATTTTATCAGAGAGCACACCGCCGGAAAACAAGCCGGTAAGATAGCAGAGCTAATGTATAGATATAGTTGACTGATAACTCCTCTCATCACGGGACAGACTAAAGACAGATAAATCAAGCGGTCCAATTATCTCAATTCATGCTTAAATCATCTCAGGTAATAACGATATCACAATGAAGACGGTATTTATGTTTAATCAATACGCTTCGTCTCCGGGTATCCCCGGGAGTACAAGGCATTTCAACCTGGCTCGCGAGCTGGCGAGAAAAGGCTATGACATATACATATTTTCTTCGAACTTTAATCACATGACAAAAAAAAATATGAGAAGCGTATGCGGTCTATATGCAATTGAAGAAGTTGAAGGCGTGAAATATATACGTATGAACACTTTCCGCTATTACGACAATAATTGGAGGCGGTTAATTAACATCATAGACTATGGCATCAAGAGCTATAGGATTTCATTAAAACTCTTTGAAAACGGGGTCCGGCCCGAGGTAATAATCGGTACGGTTGCTCATCCTTTTTCCGTGGCATCAGCATACCGCGTAAGTAAAAAGCTTAATGCCAGGTTCTTCGTGGACATCGGCGACCTGTGGCCGGAAGTATTCGTAACGTCCGGCAAGATATCTGAAAGAAATATTATTTACATCACCGTCAAAAAAATAATGTTTTATTTTTACAAGAAAGCGGAAAAAATTCTATGCCTGACGGAAGAAACGAAGGCTTATTTTGATAAGCGCGGTTTTGAAAATAAAACAATTTTACTGCCGCCGGGCATAAAGCTCGCCGACGACGCCTTAATAGACTCCGCCCCTGAAAAACCCGGCAAATTCAAAGTAATTTATGCCGGGTCGTTCCAACCCATATATCCGCTTGAAAACATTATCAAGGCGGCAAAAGCAATCGAAGACTCGGGCAACGACCACATCCAATTTATACTTATCGGCGACGGGATTCAAAAAGAGCGCATAACGAGGCTGACCAGGGAACTAAATTTAAATAACGTGGAATTATTAGACCCTATGCCGAAGCAGGACTTGATAGATTTCCTCAAGAGCGCCTCTGCGTTTATCCTGATCGAAAAAAGAGCCAGTTACGGGTTCCCGAATAAAATCATCGACTATCTGACGGCCGGCAAGCCGATAATCTATGCCTCCCCGGTTCGCCACGAAGTCCTGAATAGCGGGTGCTGCATAGAAGCCTCCAATGACGACCCGAAAAGTATCGCTGATACGGCAATCAGCATCTCCCACATGTCCGAACGCAAACGTGAGGAGATAATGTCGACTGCGAAGACATTCCTCAATAAGAATCATAACATCGAGATACTCGCACAGAGATTGATCGAGCACCTCGGTTAGCTCTCAGGAAAATATTAGTTAACTCTTCAGCCGTATAGGTTAAAATTAAATCGTGACATACGAGGATGATTCGAAAAGCCGGGATTGACGATCTGAATGAAATTGTAGACATACATCTGGCCAGCTTCGGCGGCTTTTTTCTGAGCTCCCTGGGACCAAGATTTCTAAAGATATTTTATAAAGAATTTCTTGTACACAATAAAAGCTGCTGCCTTGTTTCGATCGAAGACGAAAGAGTGGTAGGTTTCGTGGTAGGCGTCCTGAATCCTTCCGAATTCTTTAGATGTATGTTTAAAAAAAGGCTGCTCCACCTCTTTCTCGGGTGCCTGAACAGCATTATGAGCAATCCCTCCGTTGTCATAAAGCTCATACGAAGGGCCGCGACTTATCCCGGCAAATCTCCACGAAGCGATCATGTCGCTCTGTTATCCTCGATAGCCGTCCTTCCCGAATATCACAGTAAAAAGATCGGCGAGGAATTAGTGAAGATGTTCCTGAAGGAGGTCAAGGGCATGGGTGCTGACGAAGTGACGCTGACAACCGACAAGTTCAACAATGACAAAGTTATTGCTTTCTACAAGAAACTGGGCTTCACATTGAGCAAATCGTTCGTTTCATATGAAGGAAGAGAGATGTATGAGTTTACACTCCAGCTCGCTTCATAAATTTCAAAGAAATACCCCGTCGTTCCCTTCTACCGCGGATTATGCATTCTAGCGGCCGATAGCGGCGGCTTACTAAAATTGGGTCTTCGGACCGCTCCGTCAAATGCGGGGATTCGCTTCACTCGGACTTTATCCATCCCGGCGCCGCGAAGAATATAAAGACATTTATTGTTTCCGGGTGCGATATCTAAACTTTTTGAACGATATAATCACGAAAGACTGCTGATCAACCACTCACGTGCAAACAATCTTCATTACAGCTCTGATTATTTTATTCTACACATGGATTCTCTATCCGCTCTTGCTGCTCGTCTGTGCGCGGTTGGTCAGGCGCCGTACAGCGGGAGATGGCTTAAATCCCCGCGTAAGCGTTCTGCTCGCGGTTTACAACGAGGAACAGGTAATAGAAAAGAGGATCAGGAACCTCCTCGACACGGATTACAAAAAGGAGCTCACTGAGATAATCGTAGCTTCCGACGGCTCGGACGACAGAACGGTCGAGCTCGCTTTAAAATACGAGAACGTAAAGGTGCTCGAATTCGGCAGGCAAGGCAGGGCGTTTACACACAATTCCGCAATGCGTTATATAAATTCCCCGATAATAATCTTTACCGACGGCGATACCGAATTCGACAGGTCTTTCATTGGAAACATAGTGAATCATTTTTCCTCCGGAAAGACAGGCTGTGTGGTAGGCAACCTGATATACAGGACGAAAGGCTCGTCAATCTCGGAATCCGAGGGGATTTACTGGGAATTCGAAAAACGGCTGAGACATTTCGAAAGCGATCTCGGAATCCTGGCTACCGCAACAGGGGCATGTATGGCGGTGAGGAGGGAGCTGTGGAAAGACCTCACGCCGATCGACGACTCGGATTTCACTACCCCACTCGATGTCATCATGCAGGGGTACGGGGTGGTGTATGCGCCCGACGCGGTCGCATATGACGAGCCCCCGTCATCCGTCAAGGGTGAGCTGAGTGCGAGAATACGCCAGACTTCAAAAAACCTCAGCGGGACACTCAATCGCTGGAGATGGAAAGGCTGGGTCATACACCCATTCGTGAGCCTGGGCATCCTCTCCCACAAGTTACTCAGGTGGTTCACCCCGTTCTTCATGCTCGCGGTCTTTGTAAGCAGCCTGTTCCTCCTGCATAAAGGTTTCATATACCGGGCGGCGTTCATAACGCAGGCGGCGTTTTATTTATTGGCGCTCACCGGTTTCCTGGGGGAGCTCGCCAGGAAGAGGGTCCCCCTGGGTTCCCCCGCATTCAGCTTCTGCGTCGCTAACATAGGCATGGGGCTCGGCGTAATCAAGGGTCTCGCCGGGAAAGCCCCCGCGGCGTATAAAACGACGGAGTAATCATGGACGAGGCAGAGAGGATTAAAGAGGCTTACGCGAGGAGGGACGCGCTCGGCAAGAGCAGGCTCTACACCTATCTCGATCCCTACTCTCTTTTCATATACCAGGAGAGGGAAAGAGCGATACTCGAAGCGCTTGCGGCAAACGGCTTCGACAGTCTCTCTAAAATACGGATACTCGATTTAGGCTGCGGCACCGGCGCGGCGCTCAGGGACTTTGTAAAATTCGGAGCCTCTCCTCAAAACCTGAGCGGCATCGACCTGCTCCCGGACAGGATAGAGAAGGCGCGGGCGCTCTCCCCGGGCATGGAATTCACCTGCGGGAACGCAGAAACTCTTCCCTATACGGACGGCTCGTTCGATATCGTTATATGTTTCATGGTATTCACGTCCGTGCTCGACAGCGGAATGAAGCGGGAGATCGCAAGAGAGATGACGAGAGTGCTGAGCGAGTCAGGAATCATAATCTGGTACGACTATCACGTGAACAATCCCCGGAACCCCGACGTTAGAGGGGTCGGGAAGAGCGAGATAATGAGCCTCTTCCCCGGATGCGCCGTGAGTCTCAGGCGCATCGTGCTCGCCCCTCCCCTGCTCAGGATAATCGCGCCGCACTCGCTTCTTCTCTGCCACATGCTCCAGGGCTTGAGGATACTCAACACACACTACCTGGGCGTCATCAGGAAAAAAGATTAAGCGCGCTTTTTAATGTCCCCCGAAGAAAACCGAATCTCAACACACCATGCGAGGTAATCATGGAAATACCTTTTCATAAGCCTTATATAACGGACGACGAGGTCGAGCAGGTCCTGGACACAGTCCGCTCGGGCTGGCTCACGATGGGCCCCAAGACCTTCCTTTTCGAGAGGGAGTTCTCGCAGTACACGGGCGCCCCGCACTCGGTCGCGGTGAGCTCGGGCACGGCGGCGCTGCACCTCGCGCTCCGGGCGATCGGCCTGAAACCCGGGGACGAGGTGATCGTACCGACCATGACGTTCACGGCGACAGCGGAGGTCGTCTGCTACTTCGACGCCCTGCCCGTCCTCGCCGACATCGAGAGCGACACGGGCAATATAGATGCGTCCGTGATCGAGCGGGCTATAACCCCGCGCACGCGCGCCGTCATACCGGTGCATTACGGAGGCCAGCCCTGCGACATGGACGCCATACTGGATATCGCCGGGCGGAAGAACATTTACGTGATCGAGGACGCCGCTCACTGCCCCCCCGCCAGCTACAAGGGAAAGCCCGTGGGGACGATCGGCGACATGACGTGCTTCAGCTTCTACGCGACAAAGCCGCTCTGTGCGGGAGAGGGCGGAATGGTCACTACGGGAAACGAGGAATGGGCGGAAAAAATCAGGCTTCTGAGGCTCCACGGCATATCGAGGGACGCCTGGAAGAGATACGCGACGGGAGGCTCCTGGTATTACGAGGTCACGGAGGCCGGATATAAATACAACCTGACCGATATACAGGCCGCCCTCGGCATCTCGCAGCTGAGGAAGTTAGGCGCGATGTGGGAAATGAGGAAACGGATCGCCGAGAGATACACGGAAGCCTTCTCGGGAAGTGAAGCGCTCACGCCCCTCGCGCTCCGCCCCGGGAGGTCGTCCTCCTATCACCTCTACGTGCTCGGGATTAACCCGGAGGCGCACAGCATCGACAGGGCGGGGTTCATAGAGGAGCTCGGCAGGAGGGGCATAGGCACGAGCGTGCATTTCATCCCCCTTCACCGTCACCCGTTTTATAGGTCCAATTTCGGATACGAGTCGGCCGATTTCCCCGGAGCGGAGCGGCTCTACGAGCGGATAATATCGCTCCCCATTTATCCGGGCCTGAGCGTCGGGGAAACCGACTACGTCATAGAGAACATAAAAGATGTCTCGTCAAAATACAGCAAATAGCGGAGAGGGGTTTTACGCGGAGCACGGGAAGCGTTTATTCGACCTCGCGCTCGCAGTGCCGCTTCTCGTCCTTCTGTCGCCCGTACTCTGCGTGATCGCGGTACTGATCAGGCGCGGCGGCCGGGGGCCCGTCTTCTTCACACAGGAGCGGATGGGCAGGAACGGGAGCGCGTTCACCCTCTATAAGTTCAGGACAATGTCCGGGAACGCTGCGGGCACGGGCCCGCAGGTCACTTCACTGGGCGACCCGAGGATAACGGGGATAGGGAGGGTGCTCCGGAGATACAAGCTCGACGAGCTGCCGCAGCTCCTTAACGTCGTAAAGGGCGACATGAGCCTCGTCGGCCCGAGGCCCGAGGTGAAGAGATACGCCGACGCGTTCAGGGAAGAGTACTCATCCATCCTGAGGGTGAGCCCCGGCATCACGGATTACGCCGCGCTCGAGTTCAGGAACGAGGAAGAGATACTCGCCGGATACGCCGACGCGGAAGACGCGTACACGCGGGTGATCCTGCCCGAGAAGATTACGCTCTACAAGAAATACCTGAACGAGATGGGGTTTATAGCAGACCTGAAGATCCTTTTCAGGACCATGCGGGAGGTTATCAAATGATAAGAAGGTCCATACTCCGTTTCATCGAAAAGAATTACAGGCATAAACCCGTTCTCGCCGCGATGGCGGAGATGTTCATATTCACGGGCATACTCTTCGCATCCTACTGGATACGGCTGGGCGGGATCGACGAAAGCTACCTGCCGCAGATAGTGTTCCTCGCCTCGGTATACGTACCCTTAAAGCTCTTCGTATTCTGGGCGTTCAGGCTCTACAGGGTTTCGTTCAGATACTTCTCGCTTTACGACCTTATCGAGGTCCTTAAGGCGGCCGTCGTCTCAGCCGCGTTCCTTTCGTTTATCGGTATGGTGTTCCGTGATTTCTCCGTGATGGACAGCTATCCGAGGTCAGTAGTCTTTATCGACTTCCTCCTCACATTCCTTGCCTCCGCGGGCCTCCGTTTCGGCTACAGGATATTCTACTCCGCCAATTACGGATACCACGGCGGGAAGAGGGTGCTCATCGCGGGCGCGGGCGACGCGGGCGTCCGGCTGCTCAAAGAAACGATGACTGCGTCCCGGGAGAGCTCGACGTATATACCGGTCGCATTCATAGACGACGACCCGGCCAAGCTCGGGAGCATCATCCGGGGGACGAGAGTGGCGGGGAACAGGACCGACATACCGAGACTCGTGAAAGAGCTCGGCATAGAGGGAATCATCATCTCGATCCCCTCCGCGACCGCTGTGCAGATTAGCGCCATAGTGGAATATGCGAGGGAGGCCGGCCTGGAGCATATAAAGATAATGCCCGGGATATCGGACGTGCTCACGGGCAAGGTCACGATCGGCGATTTCAAGGAGGTCTCCTCCGGGGACTTCCTCGGAAGGGACTCGGTCAGGGTGGAGTCCGCGGGCATTGCCGCATACATAAAAGGCAAGCGCGTCATGGTTACGGGTGCGGGGGGCTCGATAGGCTCCGAGCTCTGCAGGCAGATATCGAACTTCGAGCCGGAGCTCCTTATCATGCTCGACGTAGGGGATACGGAGCTCTTTTACATCAATCAGGAGATGCGTGAGAAGCTGAACAGCGTCCCCGCCGTCCCGGTGATCGCGGACGTCAAGGACCACGTGGCGATGAAATCAGTGTTCGATACGCACTCGCCCGAGGTCGTGTTCCATGCAGCTGCGTATAAACACGTCCCGATCCTCGAGAGCAGTCCCAGGGAAGCCGTTCTCAACAATATCGAGGGCACGAAGACGACCGCCATCCTCTCGTCCCGGAGCGGCGTGGAAAAGTTCGTATTCATATCGACGGATAAAGCCGTTAACCCGACGAGCGTGATGGGGGCGACGAAGCGGGTGTCCGAAAACATGCTAAGGGAGATAAACGGCGGGACGGAGTTCGTATCGGTGCGCTTCGGGAACGTGCTCGACTCGAGGGGCAGCGTCATACCGATATTCAGGGACCAGGTGCGGAGGGGAGGACCCGTGACCATAACCCACCCCGACATGACGCGCTATTTCATGAGCATACACGAAGCGGTCTACCTCGTCCTCCAGGCGGGCGCGCTCGGAAGGGGCGGCGAAGTCTTCGTGCTCGACATGGGAGAGCCGGTAAAGATACTCGACCTCGCCCACAATATAATAAGGTTCTACGGCCTCGAGCCCGACAAGGACGTCCCGATCGTCTACACCGGACTGAGACCGGGAGAGAAGCTCTTCGAGGAGATACTCACGGCGGAGGAAGGCACGACAGTCACCCTCAGCAGGAAGATATTCATAGCGAACGACAGGAACCATTTCGGAAGGGAGTACATAGAAGAGGTGAAAGAGCTTATACGCGAGGCGGAGAGGGGAGCGCCGCGCGAGCTGCTGATACATATGCTCAAAGACCTCGTCCCGACGTATCAGGTCGAGCTTCCCGAGAAAGGGCACAAACGATTCGGGAAACTTAAATCGACCGCGGCAAGGTGACATCCGCCGCATGAAGTAACCGCAGAAGCAAAAGGATTTCTTGTAACATGAAGAGGCCAGGGCAGTGATACCTCAGACCACTCGCCCGCCGGCCTCTTTTTTTTGACCTGAGATAATCTGTCATTTCCCCTCCCTTTTAGCCCCGCAAGCCCCTGAACAACTCCCCTCACCCCCTCTTCCCCGGAAGACGCCTGAAGCTTATAGCGATCCTGTTCCAGAAGTTCATGTCCGCGATCACGAGCGTCAGGTCGATGAGCTCCTTCTCCGGAAATTGCGCGCTCACGGCTTCATAAGCGGAATCGGGCGCGTGAGTGTCTTTAATAAGCGTCACGACCTCGGCCCATTCGAGCGCCGCGCGCTCCCGCTCGTCATAGAACGGGACTTCCTTCCATACTACGAGGCAGTCTATCCGCTGCTGCGTCTCCCCCTCCCTCCTCAGCTGGTTGGTATGCAGGTCCACGCAGTAGGCGCAGCCGTTTATCTGCGAGACGCGGAGCTGCACCAGATACCTGAGCTTGTGCTCGATCGATGAATTCTCGAGATAACCGGCCCCCGAAGAAAAGGCCTTTATCGCCTCGGGCGCCGTCTTTATGTAAGATGCACGTTTAATCAATTTACACCTCTCCATTGCTATTTTCTCCATATAACTATCGACGGACGAGGCGCATTTGACAAGGAATATTTAGAGGATGAGACAGTGAACAGTCATGGATGACTGATTAAGAGCACCCTTGGGCCGGCTCATTCGATAAAAAATATAATCCGAAGGGCATAAAAGAGACGTAGAATTAATGTAACTTAAAAAGCCGGAATGAATTATTTTATCGAACGTTAATTACACGCGTCCGCATTTTATAGATTGTTCATCCGAAGAAGGAGGATTTCGATGAAACGCCCTACCGGGATTGGAAGTTTTTTATTGATTGCAGTAATTTTATCTATCTTTACAGCCGCAGGATGTGACGAAAACGGCGGAGGCGGCGGTGTCACATTCCCTCCCCCTAATGCGCTCGTGACCAGGCTGGCACAGAGGGGACAGACAGCGCCCGACGGTCAGGCGACTTTTACCGGCTTCCTTCGACTGGCGGGACCGAGCAATAGCGGTTTGGTGGCCTTCGAATCGCTCGAGAATGTTACGGAGGACACAAGAAGGCTGGTCCTCTACATAGCGGACACGGGCGGGCTCACGGAGATAGTGAGGAACGGAGATCAAGCACCCGCAGGGGGCATTTTCAGGGACTTTCCCCAGAATATAGGAGTGAACGATCAGGCGCAGGTCGCGTTCGTCGGCAGGATAGCCGAATCGCCCGACGATCCGTTCGGCGATACGGAAGGATATTATCTCGGCAGTGAAGCAGGAATAGAAGTCCTCGTCCGCGAAGGTGATGCGGTTCCCGGCGGAGGTACGGTATTCAAGATCTGCATACCCGGGTTCCTCGGCTGCTTTTACAATTACGGAAATCTCAACGATAGCGGGCAGATCTCGTATGTCGCAGCGCTCGAAGACACACCCGGAGGCGATAGCGACAACAGGGCGCTGTACATCGCCGATTCGTCAGGTGTCACGGAACTCGTCAGAAAAGGCGATCCCGTTCCGGGGGGAAACGGCGCTTTCGAGAACTTCTTCGACCTGGCCGGCCCAAACTCGAGCGGACAAGTAGTTTTTACAGGCAGAATATCAGGGTCATCCGGCGGAGAAAACGACAACGAGGGCATTTACCTCGTCAGCGAGGGCGGCGTCACAGAGCTTGCGCGCGAGGGAAACCCGGAGCCGGGCGGAAACGGCATATTCGGTGATTTCCTGCTGCTATCAGGAATAAACGAGAGCGGGCAGGCCGCTTTCAGCGCGCATCTCGACGGCACGTCAGGAGGCGAGACTGATAACGAAGCGATCTTCCTCGCGAGCGAAGACGGAATTAGAGAGCTCGTGCGTAAAGGAGATTTAGTTCCCGGAGGCGGAGGCGGGATCATAGACAGCGAATTCTATCCCAGGGGTCCGAACGTAAACGGCGAGGTCGCGTTCGGCGCGGGAATCAGAAACGGCGACGAGGACGTTCCCATCGACTCGGGCTTATTCCTGGCAGGTCCTTCCGGTATTACTACACTCATCCGTCACGGCGATCCCGGCCCCGGGGGAGTCGGCCAGTTCGCACAGTTCGGGCTCGCGGGGTTAAACGACTCGGGGCAGGTCATATTCAGGTCGAGGCTATTTGAGGGCAAGAAATCCGCTCAGGGCCTCTACCGCATAGGTCCCGGCGGAAGAAGTTACCGCGCTCGCGCAGGCGTTCCAGCCCGCACCGCCCGACGGCTCGAAGCTCTACCGCACTATAGAGGATGGGTTCCGGGGGCCAAATAATAGCGGGCTCGCGTTTTTCCGGGCGGGCCTCATGAACGCGGACCGCACTTACTCGGTGACCGATTTCGGAATCTTCCTGGCGCAGTGAGTCAGCGAATGCAAGGAATCGGAAGAAAGCGAAGAGAACAATAAACCTGTTATCAGAACTTAAAACAAATCCCTCTGGGCGTCTTCGAGAAGGACTTTCCTGAGCAGGCTCTTGGCGTGGATGATGGCCTTCTCCTTTATCTCCTCGAGGTCGCTCGATTCGTTGGCGAGCGGGAAGGAAAGCGATATGAAAACCGTGTCAGAGTCCGTCTCAAAATCCTCGAGCTCTATAGTCATGTCTATGAGGAACGCCTGTTCGTCGTCCGTGAGCGTAATGTTCTCAACCTTGTATTGAATCATAGAAGTACCGCGTCAAGCTCGTTCTATCCGTTCGGCAATTAATGGAGGAAACCCGATCGACGCCGTCCGTGTCTCAGGACACGGATCGAGATCGATAGAAGCCCCCGCTCACTTTGATTATATAAGGCTATTGATAAATTTTCAATTAACGCCTCGTAAAATCTCGATAAAGCCCCCGGCGCAGTGACGTGTCAGCGATAAACACACCTCGTACGCGCGGCTAGGGCTCCGTTTTTTGTTCTGCATATGGAGTGGTGTATTATTCTTGAGTGGGCCGCCAGCACATCGTTCCGGGCACAGCGTGAACCTGATAATTCCCGACGAAATAAATTCGGAGGCTCGATCCGGCCATGCATAACGCCCGTTTCGTAAACAGGATAGTCCTCGTCCTCACCCTCTCCGGCATATTGGCGGGGCTGGCGGCGCACTTTCTGCAAATACCGGACATAGCGGACTGGGCCTGGGCCGGAGCCACCGCCGCCGCGCTCATACCCCTCACGCTCATCGTCGCGCGCACGCTCTACTCGGGCAAGCTGGGCGTGGACGTGATCGCGCTAATAGCGATGGCCGGGTCCCTCGTCCTGGGTGAATACCTGGCCGGCGCAGTGATCGCGCTCATGCTCTCGGGCGGCCAGGTGCTGGAGGAGTACGCGGAATCGAGGGCGCGGAAGGAGCTGTCGGCCCTTATCGGGCGCACTCCGCGGACGGTAAACAGGCTCGACGGCGACACCGTAACCACGGCCCCGATCGAAGACGTCAGGCCCGGAGACTTCCTCATGGTCAGGCCGGGCGAGATCGTCCCCGTAGACGGCGTCGTCATAGGCGGCTCCGCCGTGTTAGACGAATCGGCCCTCACGGGCGAATCGAAGCCCGTCGAGCACAGGGACAGGGACCAGGTCCTGAGCGGCACCGTGAACGCCTCTCAGTCCCCGTTCAAGATGAGGGCGACCGTCAGCGCCGGGGAGAGCGTATACGCGGGGATAATAAGGCTCGTCGAGCAGGCGCAGGCATCCAAGGCGCCGCTCGTCCGGATGGCCGACAGGTACGCGATATTCTTCCTCCCGCTGACGCTCGCAGTCTCCGCGGCCGCGTGGATAATATCGGGCGACCCCGTGCGGGCCCTCGCCGTCCTCGTGGTCGCTACCCCCTGCCCTCTCATACTCGCGGTCCCCGTCGCGATAGTCTCGGGGCTCTCGCGCGCGGCGCGCCGCGGCATCATCATAAAAGGCGGCGGGGCGCTCGAAACACTCGCCCGCGGCAAGATACTTGTCCTCGATAAAACCGGGACCATAACGAAGGGCGAGCCGATCCTTAGCGGCGTGGAGAGCCTCGGGGATTACGAACCCGACGAACTACTCAAGCTCTCCGCCTCACTCGATCAGGTGTCGCCGCACGTGCTCGCGCGGCCCATAGTCAAAGCCGCAATCGAGCGCGGGCTCTACCTCAGCTTCCCCGAGGATGCCGCGGAGGAGTTCGGCTCGGGGATCAGCGGCACAGTCAACGGCAAAAGAGTGAAGCTCGGCAGGATGAACTGGGTGCTGAGCGGCACGCCCCCCGACCCCAGGGCGGAACGGCTCCACAGAAGGTCTTTGCTCGACGGCTCGTCGTGCATATTCATATCGGTCGACGGCGTGCCGGCAGGCGCGCTGATACTGGACGACCCGGTGAGACCCGACGCCCCCCTGACTATCCGCGCGCTCAAGCGGGTCGGGTTCCAGAGAATAGTCATGCTGACGGGTGACCACAAGGACGTCGCCCATGTCCGTGGGCGCCGCCATAGGCATCGACAAGGTGCTGGCCGAGCGCTCGCCTCAGGAAAAGGTGGACGCGGTCCTCACGGAGCGCTCCGAAGGCGTAACCATAATGGTGGGGGACGGCATCAACGACGCGGCCGCGCTGGCGTCCGCGGACGTGGGCGTGGCCATGGGCGCGAGGGGGGCGACCGCTTCCTCCGAAGCCGCGGACGTCGTTCTGATCGTCGACAAGCTCGACCGCCTGATAGAAGCCGTGAGCATAGCCCGGAGGTCGAGGTCTATAGCGTTCGAAAGCATCGCCGTCGGCATGGGCCTTTCGATAGCAGCGATGCTGGCGGCGGCAGCGGGGTTCCTCGCGCCCGTCACCGGAGCAATTTTGCAGGAAGTAATAGATACGATAGTCATCCTGAACGCGCTCCGCGCGCTCAGGGACGGGAAGCAGAGGGGCCACCTGGACCCAAAAGCGGCCAGGATAGGACTCCAGTTCCGGGACGAGCACGAGAAGCTCATGCCCGAAGTCAGACGCATCAGATACGTTACCGACAGGCTCGATACCATGCCCCCCGAAACGGCTCTAAAGGAGCTCAGGGCGATTCATACTTTTTTGGCCGAGCGGCTCCTCCCGCACGAGAAAGCCGAGGACGCGGTCGTATACCCGCTCGTGGCGGACATAATCGGGGGAGAAGACCCGACTGCCACGATGAGCAGGGCTCATATCGAAATAAGCCACCTCATCAAGGTGTTCGGCCATTTGCTGGACGGGATGCCGGCGGAGGGCCCGGGCCCGGAAGACATGCGTGAGCTGAGAAGGATACTCTACGGTCTCTACGCGATACTCACCCTCCATTTCGCGCAGGAAGAGGAATCCTATCTGGCGTTAATAGAAGAGCGTATGAAGTCCGACAAGGACGCGGAGGGCTAGACTGAGGCAGTCGGATTTGGAACTACTGACCGGGCGGGGGAGGCGCCGCCTCGTTATTCCCGATCTTCTTTTTAATCGAAAGCTCCACGCTCTCGAACATGACGCCGTGATTGCAATTCCCGTTCTTGCCGTCGAGGCTCTCCCTTATCACGGTCACTCCGTCCGACCAGATAGTCGAATACCTGAGCTTGCCGCCGCAGACGGACTCGCCGAATTTCCCCGGGTCCTCTACTTCCTCCTCCCCCTCCGCCCAAACCACTTCGTCCTGAGCCGGGGTTCCGTGCTCGTTAATGAGAAAACCCTTGACCTTGTTGTAGTCGCTTATGTAGGAATTGGGGTCCTCGTACGAGCCCTGCATAAGGTATCCCGCCCTCGTGAGCTTATCCCCGTCGAACAGGTATCCGACGATCGCGGGTATTCCCTCGACCTCACCCCTGTATGTGATTACCTCGGGATTATCCCCGGTCGGGGTAGTGTCTTCGGACGCCTTGACCTGCTCGCGGCTCATGCCCCAGGTCGTTTTCCTGAAGCTGAATTCCCCGCCCTCTTTCGTCTTCGAATCCTTTCCGTCCCTGCAGGAGACGGCCCCGAAGCCGAGCGCCGCCGCAAGCACCAAAAGTAAAAGCTTTTTCATCCTTTAAATCCCCTCCTCATGGCCGTTGCGCTGTACGTTACGCGCTGTCCCGCCAGGCTGCGGCACGAGCGTTACTAAATCCGCCGCGGGTCACGTGCGGATATCCCGCACACGAAAATTTCCGGATGCAATATTACACGGTTTTTATAAGCATGTGTCGAGGTCAGGCGTCCGGCTCCCGAGCGTGTGATACGGATAACCCGCAGGTACTCCGCGCATACAGGCCGCTCGGATATATTATGCGCGCCGGGCACGCACTCTTCTCGAACTTCAGTAGTCCGAATTACCCTTTCCGAACTCCTGCAGCACCTCGTTTATCACCTCGTCCGAGGTGGCCCTGAGAAGCTCGTCGTAATGATCCAGCAGCTCCTCGCGGCTGACGAGTCCCTTGTCGGTCAGCAGCTTTTCAAGCGCAGAGATCTTGATCCTGTCGGTAACTATCGCCCTTACGAGGTCGAGGATCAGCCTCCACTGCGTATCGCCCCCCAAAAGCTCGTAGAGCTGCTTTTCGTTGCCCTTCTCCAAACCCGACCCTCCCTTAACTCCGAATAACCAGTTTTACTCCAGGGCCTTCTTTCAATGCCCGTGCTCACATAGAGCAAATGCGGGAAACGGCCCGCGGCGGTAGGTTATACCGGCCCGCATAAAATTATATATACATTATCCCGCCCGGTATAGTGCGCCGGATAATATCGAGAATTGCCTATATCTGGTGTGTATATTCAGGATAAATCCGTACGGATATTTCTCCGGTTAGAAAAACACGTTCAGTTCCACGCGGCCGGGAAACAACCGCATCGGGTCGTCAATGCTTCCAGGCGGCAAGGCCCTGGCAGACGACTGTATACCAGTTCTGCGGGTTTTCCCTTTCGAGGTTCCAGCTCATGTTGAGCACCGAGTTCGCACCGACGAGTATGGCCTGGTCCTTGAGCGCGTCTATGCACTGGCCCACGTACATGTGTTCGTTATACTCGAACTCCCACGCCTCCCTGAAGTGCCGCTGGCTCTTGCCCGTGACGTATTCGACCGAGTCATACTGCTCGATCTCGTCGGGAGCGCCCATCTCCTCTATGAATATGAATTCACGGAGATTCTCCCACGCGCCCGCGATATTCGCGCATGTGAAAAAAAGAAGCAGTGCCGCAACGAATGTCCTCATATCATCATCCTCCTTCCGTATATAAAAAGGTTGACCCGTATTCGGGATCATAGCCCGAACGTCTATATTATATACCCTATATACCCGATTGAAAATACAGCCGGGCGCGATCCCGCAAAAGCGCCGCCCCCCCGTTACGATCTCCATTCGTCACCTCGGGGCGCGCCTCATATAGAGAGGGCTTCACTGCTCACAATGAAGACGCGGATATTAATTTATTTGCCCTCCCTTCCTATATACCTGTATAATTTAAATAATTTTTTGATAAAAAATGCGCGCGCGTTTCATGGCGCCGGGGTCGCGGGAGAAGCGCGTCCCGAGAGAGTCGGGGATTTCATGACGGGCATTGCTGTCTTCAATGAAGATTTCAACGAATTTATAAACGACACCGGCATACAAATAAAGCCCGGGGGCAGGGAAACTCTCTCACTCGGGGATATATACGTATTCCCCGACCTCGACATACTTAGCCCCGGACGCCTGACAGGGGCGGGACCGCCGCGGCGGGCGGATAAGCTCGTCCGCGCTTTCGGACCCCGCGGCCCCGGGCGGCGGGGCGCTCATATGCGGCCCCGTGGATTCCGGGAAGACATCTCTCCTTAAGGTCCTCGCCCGGCGCTTTCTCGATGCGGGCTTTTTTCCCTTGTACGCCGACGGGAAGGCCCTTCACGTTCCGCACCCGGAAGAGACGTCCGAATTCTTCCTCGGGAAATACAGCCGGCAGTACACGTCAGAGGGTTACGGACTTATAAGAGGCGAGACCGCGGAGAAGAGGATACTCCTTCTCGACAACGCCGACAGGATAAGGACCGGATCGTCCGAGCTCGGCTCCTTCCTCCTCGGCCTGAGGGATCATTTCGGCGCCGTAATCCTGACAGCGGTGAACCCGCCTGAATTCACCGACCTGCCCGAGGGGCTGTCCGTTTTCGGGGTGCCCGAAGGGTACGCCGTCTGCGGGATCGCGGAGCTCGGACACGCCCTCAGGGAGGAGCTCATCTCGAAATGGACGGCGAGGGGAGAAGCGGGGGATGAAAAAGCGGCCGCTCAGAGGAAAGACAGGCTCAGGGGCGCAGTGGATACGGTTCTCGGAAGAAACCTTGTCCCCTCATACCCGGTCTTCGTTCTCACGATACTCCACATGGCCGATTCGGAGGGCCCGGCGGGGCCGAGCGCGAGCTCCTACGGGCAATACTACGAATACCTGATAACGAAAGCGCTCAAGGACACCGCGGGCAGGGAAAGACTGCCCTTTTTTATCCGCTTCCTGTCAGAGCTCGCATACAGGATGTTCTCGAGGAGGAGCAGATGGATAGCGGAGGAGAACATCGAAACCCTGGTCGGGGAGGTCTCCGCCGATTTCGCTGACCCTCCCGAAGGGCCGGGCACGGTGATAACGGCCCTTCTCGAATCCGAAACGCTCGCCCGGAGGGAGTCGGGCTACGAATTCAGGCACGGGTATGCCTATCACTACTTCGCCGCCCTTTACTTCTCCCGGAACCTCCACAAGGAGCACGTGAAGGAAGAAGTGAAAAGGCTCTCCGGCAGCCTCGACGAAGAAGAATACGCCAACATCATGTTGTTCCTCACCCACCTTTCGTGGGACCCCTTCCTCCTCGAGCAGATCGCACGCAATGTCGAATACGCCGCGGCCTCCGAAGAGCCCTACAGAAGGGAAGAGGAGGAGCCTTACCTGGACGAGCTCCTGAGGGAGCTCGAAAAGCTCATAGACAAGGACAGGAAGCTGAGGGAGATAAGGGCCGAGTACGTGTCGTCAGTGGAGACACAATCACGACAGCCGATCGGGTTCCGCACGAACGGCGCGGACATCAGGGTGAGGAGGAAGAAGGAAGCCGCCGTCTTCGTCTCATCGAGGAGGTCGCTGTTCATTGACGCGCTCCTTCGGATCTCCTCCGGAGTACTCACGGGGCAGCCGGCCGAGGGCCGGTACTTTATACCGCTCGAATTCGGCGAGAATATTTACGCCCTGTGGTCGTCCGCACTGAGGAGAAGAAAGAGAGAGGCGGACAGGGTGAGGAAAGCAGCCGAGGGAAGGGAGGGGCGCGTTTTGGAAAGCGGCGGGACCCGGGAAGAGCTCTCATACACCGCCGCGCTTTACGGACTTTACATGGGTATATACATGAACGCCGTGAGACAGTTGTCTCTCCTCACGGAAGCGGGCGCTCCGGAATACACGAACACGATCCCCGATGAGCTGATGAGGATATGTGCCGGCCTCTTCCGTAAAGACCAGGCGCCCGGCATAGACACGATAGGCAGGTTTCTGGAGAAGAACAGAGAGAGGATATTCGCGAGGGAGCTTATAAGGGAATGCGCTTTACGGCGGTCGTACCTTTTCGGCGGAGAAGACGGATATTCAAAGGAGATCGGGAAGCTCCTCGATTCCGGCAAAGGGATATAAGCCGATAATTATCAGGAAACTCACCCGAAGCTCGTTACGAAGTTGTAATCGACCTCGTGCGGCAGCTCGGGGTCGGCGATCATCTTCCTGAGCTCCTCCGGGCAGCCGCGCGGGAGATTGTCCGTGTCCTCCACCCCGAGCCACCCCCAGCTGTTGACGAAACCCCTTGCCCTCGTCTCGTTCCCGTCCGCGAAAAGCCTGACGAGGTCCCAGGCGAACTCGTCGACGACGCTCTCGAGCCTGTCCACGTCAACGATGAATTTCCCGCCCCAGGGGTCGTGCCTTATGGCCCCCTTGTCCCTGAAATGCCTGTAGGCGAGATAGGCCGAACCTGTGTCAGGGTGTTTGACGAACCCCTCCCTCCTCATATACCTCAGCATCTCGGCTACGGTGAGCAGGTATGCCTTATGGAGGAGCCCCCCCTTCAGCAGACCGCCTGAGAGGTGTTTCATGTTGTAGAGAGCGATCATGTCCGATTTCAGCTCGTGGAGCACCATGTAGTTGCTGTCGAACTCGGACATCACCCTGCCGAGCCTGTCCGCGCCGATGAAATGCCCGGCGTCGTGCCCCCTGAGCCATATCAGGAGAAGCCGCGCAGCCTCCTCGAACGACAGCTCCGCGAGCGCTTCAGCGCCCGCCAGGTACCGGAGGGCGATCTTTTCCGTCAAGGCTTTGAACCTGGCCGCGTAAAGGTTTATGAATACGGTCATATGGGAAAGGGACGACACGTTCTCCTTCGTCCCTCCCGAAAAGAAAACGCATATGGGTTTGTGCCGGGCGTTGAGCCCGCCCGCGAGGGAGAATACGTCGAGGCATTTTATATGCGGGAGGTCGCCCTGGAAGACCTTCCCCTTGTACCCGCGCGATACCATAAGCGCTTCCGTGAAGAGCCCCATGTTGTCGTCGTATTCGAGGATCAGCCGGTCATACCCCCGGTTCTCCGCGCCGGCCGCGCCCGAGTAATAACTTTCCCCGTCCCCTTCCGGGGAGAACACCTTGCCGATTATGAGCTGGACTCCTTCTTTCCCGTCCCCGTTCCGGGCGTCCAGCGGAAAGAGGTCGAATATACCCCTGCCGAGCGACCCCGCGCCTGCTTCATATGAACTCCGCGCCTCGCCTGTCAGACCGGCCGCGCCCTTTTTCAGATTTTCGGCAACTTCGCTCCAGAGCTTTTTTTCGAGCGACAGGGTGAGCTCTTTCGAGAGCTGCCTTTTATACATGCCTTCTACGAGCCCGAGCGTTTCCTTAAAGACGTCCGCCGTTCCCTTCAGATTCAGGGGCAGCTTCACGCGGACGTCCTCGGTCAGGGTCTTTCTGGTTTCTGCCATGACCCGGTATTTTAACAGGTAATGAATGCGGATTTAAGCGGTGAATTCGGAGATTCAGTTAATCGAGCATTTCACTCTTGCCGGGGACGACCTCGACGACCGACAGGTATTCGTCCAGCATCCCGAGCGCTTCCTCTATCAGAGCGGTATTTCCCGCCTTCGCGGCTTCCTCTATGCTCTTGCCTATCCTGCTTATCTCCTGGAAACCGTAGCCGCCGCCCGCGCCCTTCATACCGTGCCCGAGCCTCTGCGCTTCTTTCAGGTCCGAGTTCGCTATGCACTCCCTGATGATTACGATTTCCCTGTGCCTGCTTTCGAGGAAGAAGGGTATGAGGTCCATAAAATCGGGGTCTACGTAAACAACTTCTTTCGTGTATCGTTTTTCCGGCATATCCATGTACGCCTCCCGGTGCGGTTCTCGGATAATAATACACCCTCCGGGGTTTCCGGGTAAACAGCGGCGGATATACGGGCGGGGTCAGGGCTTGGGCTGGTGCTCGGGCTTCAGCAGGTCGAATACGGTCTTTACCGGGTTGAACGTCATTAGCGGGACTTCGACGAAAACGGTGTTCCAGAAGGCCATCGCCCCGTTCCAGAGCCCGGGGAGCTCGAGGGCCTTCAAGTCCCTCCCGTCCTTCGATTTGACGGATATAAACCCTGCGTCCCGGTCGATGAACGCGTGCAGGTCGTAGGGAATCCCCCTGTGGTCCCTGAGCCCGCAGACGATGTCGACGGGGTTGAAATGGGTCGAGGACTCCCAGACGGCCTTTTGTCCGGGCGCGCCCATATCCACCTGCGCCGATTCCACTATCTGCTTCGAGAGACTCCCGTCCTTCCCCCTCACCCAGAAGGGTCCGCCCCCGGGCTCGCCTTCGTTCCTCACGACTCCGCACACCCTGAGCGGCCTCCTGAGCGCGGATACCAGAAGAGCGGACGCCGCGCCGCGCGAGGCCTTTTCCGCTTCTTCCGGGATTGAAATTTCGAGCCCCATCCTTTCGAGCTCCTCGAGCTCCCGGGCGACGTCTTTATGCCCCCCGCCGCCCTCGAGTTTTTGGAGCGCTCCGGATACGAGGCCTTCGAGCCTGAGCAGATAGCCGCCGAGCGCCTTCTTCCATAGATAGGTCTCCTCTTTTAGCCTGTCGGGAACTATGTTGTCTATATTCTTTATAAAGACGATATCGCACCCGAGCTCGTTCAGGTTCTCGATGAGCGCCCCGTGTCCGGCAGGCCTGAACACGGGCTTTCCGTCGTCCCCGATGAACGGCCTGTTCTCCATATCGACTGCAATGGTGTCCGTCGACGGCTTCTGTACCGAGTATCCGACGTCGAGGCTCTCCCCCTCCCGCTCGTAGATGCCCCGCACACTGTCTATATAACCGCTCACGATATCCGTGTGCTCGGGCGACAGGGTGAAATGGACGCGCGCCCTGCCATCTCCGTCCCTCGCGTAGCAAAGCGCCTCGGCCAGGTGCTCCTCGAAAGCAGTCCTGTCGTGCACGGGATACTTGTGGAACCTTATCATCCCCTTGGGCAGGTTCGAATAATTGAGTCCGCTCGGCCCGAGCGTATGCCTGACGATCTCCCCGTACTCGCCCGCCGAGAGAAGCTCCCTCATGCGGTACCCGTTTTTTTCGAGCGCGGATTCGAGGTCGTCGTGAAAGGCGAACTTCCCGAGCTCGCTTATGAACCTGAGCACGGCCTCCGAGTCCCTGTCGCCGCCCTTTGCGGCCGCTTCGAGACGCCCGCGTGAGAGAGCGCCGCCCTGTCCTGCCGCCAGGAGCTCCCTGAACATCCTGCTCGCGGCCCCCGAGGCCGGGACGAATTTTATTATGCTCCTCCGTGCGGATTCGGATTCGTAGTGACGCGCATGGGATTCCGCCTCGTCCCTGATACGGACGATCCCGTCTCCGGGCGTGCACGGCTTTACGAGGTCCGACGGAGGCAAACCCCTCTCGAACATCTCTATCTGTGACAATACCGTCCCGGGCTTTATGCCCCTCGCTTCGATTTCGCCGATTATATTCGGGCCGAGTTTCGCAGTGCTCGCTTTCAACTCTCAATACACTCCGTCTGTCGCAATTGAGTCCGGCATTATTCTATACGGAAAAAAACGCGACCCCAAGAGGATACTCCGCCGTGAGCGGGGGGACCGCGTCTTGAACGGGTCACGCCCCCACGTCGACTCCGGGAGAACCGCCCTCGGCGCTTCCCCGCGCATCGAGCCATTTCTTCACCATATCGTGGAGGTGCTTCTTGGTCAGCGGCTTTGTGATGTAATCGTCCAGATCGCTCTCCAGACACTTTTCCCTGTAACCCGTTAACGCATGAGCGGTGACCGCTATTATAGGCGTCCTGTCCGTGCGGTTCGCTTTCTCCCATTCCCTGATCACCCTCGTCGACTCGAAGCCGTCCATAACCGGCATCTGTATGTCCATCAGAATGATGTCGTACGCGTTTCCGCACGCGGCGTCGGCCCCTTCCCGGCCGCCCGAAGCGACGTCGACCTCGTAACCGCAGAGCTCGAGGATCCTCTTCGCGAGGTTCTGGTTGTCGGGCGTGTCGTCCACTACGAGTATCCGCGGCTTCACCCTGTCCTTCGCCCTCAGGGAATCGAACGGGGAACCCGGGCGCTGTTCACGTTCGGTTATATACGCATCTTCCTTCACGAGCCTCGACACCGCGTCATAGAGCTTCGCGCTCTTGACCGGCTTCACTATCGTCTCGTCGATCCCCCTGTCTTTTATGTCCGAGAAGTTCATCCCTCCCCAGGAAGTAAGGAGGAGTATTTTTATGTCGCTCCCGATCGAGTTCCTCACGTGCTCCGTGAACTCTATGCCGTCCATCCCGGGCATCTGCTTGTCCACGATTATCAGGGGCGGCTTCCTGTCCATATTGTGGAGCAGCGACAGCGCGGCCCTTCCTCCGCCCGAATCCATCACCTCGAACCCCCAGAGCGAGAGCATCTTCCTCAGCACCGACCTGTTGGTCCCGTTGTCGTCGACGATGAGGACCGGCGTCCCGCGGAAATTCGGCTGCACCCTGGCGACCCTGCCCTCCTTCTCCCAGTCGAGCTTGAGCGGGAGGCTGAAGTAGAACGTAGAGCCGTTCCCGACCTCGCTCTCGAACCATATTTTTCCGTTCATCAGCTCCACCAGGGACTTCGATATGCTGAGGCCGAGGCCCGCCCCGCCGAACGTCCTCGTCGTGGAGCTGTCGACCTGCGAGAATTTCTCGAAGATCATTTCCCCGTGCTCCTCCGGGATACCGATGCCCGTGTCCGTCACCTTGAACTGGAGCTCGACCTCGTCCCCGTCGACGGGCTTCATGTTCTCGAGATTGATGAACACCTCGCCGGCGTCGGTGAACTTTATAGCGTTGATCACCAGGTTTACCAGGACCTGCCTTATCCTCGTCATGTCCCCGATCAGGCGGTCGGGCACGTTGTGGTTGATGTAGCATACGAGCTCCAGGCCCTTCTCGAACGCCCTCACCGACAGGGAATCGGCGACTCCCTCGACGAGCTCCTTCAGGCTGAAAGGCTCCTCCTCGATCTCCATCTGCCCGACTTCGATCCTCGAAAAATCAAGTATTTCATTTATAAGGCTCAGGAGCGCGTCCGAGGACGACTCTATCACCCTGAGCGTCTCCTGCTGCTCGCTGGATAACGAAGTGTCGAGCATGAGCTCCGTCATGCCGACGATCGCGTTGAGCGGCGTCCTTATCTCGTGGCTCACGTTCGCGAGGAATTCCGTCTTCGCCTGGCTGGCCGCCTCCGCCGCATCCTTCGCGAGCTTGAGATCCTCCTCCGCCCTCTTCATTTCCGATATATCCATGAGGCTCCCCAGTATCGCGTGCCTGCCCCTGTACTGTATCGACGTGCTCGTCTCCATAACCCATCTCGTCTCTCCCCGTTTGTCCACCACCCTGTACTCGTACGGCAGCTTCCTCCCCCCTTCCTGCATCCGCTTCGACTTCTCCCTCACGTCGTCGCGGTCGAGCGGGTGCACGAGGTTCCAGGGGTTCGTGCCGATCAGATCGCCCTTCCCGCAGCCCATGAACTCCTCGAACTGCGGGTTGACGAACGCGAACCCGGAGTCCTGTATGATGAATACGCCGATCGGGGTCCCGGTCGAAAGCGTCTCGAACAGCTCCTCGGCCTGCTTCCTCTCGGATACGTCCATAAGGGTCCCGAGCACCGCCTCCTTACCCATGTACTGTATCGACCTCACGACCTCCATCGTCCACATGACTGTGCCGTTCTTTCTCACCGCCCTGTATTCGTAGGGGGCGCTCAACTCGCCCTTGAGCATCCTGATGGCGTTCTGTCTCACGGACGGCCTGTCTTCCTCGTAGATATACCAAACGGATTTGCTCCCGAGCAGCTCCTCCTCCGTATACCCGGTGTATTCCTGGAGCTGCGGGTTGACGAATTTAAATTCCCCGTCCTGCACTATGTATATGCCGATAGGAGAGCTCGTCGAGAGGGTCCTCAACATTATCTCCACCCTTCTCCTCTCCGTGATGTCGGCTACGCTCCCGAGCACGGCGTTCCTGTCGTGGAACCTGATCCCGGTCACGGTCTCGGTGAGCCATTTTATCTCGCCCCCCTTGCTCAATATCCTGTATTCGTAGGGCTCCGAGCTCCTCCGCTCGAGCATCTGCCCCGACTTCTCCTTCACTGTATCCCGGTCGAGGTAGAGGACTATCCCTTCGGCGTTCGTCCCTATGAGGTCCTCCTCTCCGTATCCCGTGTACTCGCAGAACTGCCTGTTCACATACTTGATCGCGCCGTCCTGGACTATGTAGATACCTAGCGGGGAGCTCGTCGAGAGGGTCCTGAGCATTTCCTCCGCATGCCTCGCGGAAGTGATATCCACGACGCACCCGAGTATGGACTCCTTGCCGGAATGCATGATTTTAGACGCCGTCTCGACGACCCATACGGTCTGTCTCTTCCTGTTGATGATCCTGTACCTACACGGCTCGTCGCGTGTCCCGTCTATTATTCCCTGCACATAGCTGCCGTGCTCATCCCTGTCGTCGGGCGATACGAGCGCGTCCGCTTTCGATCCCGTCAGCTCTTTCGCCGTATAGCCCGTCAGGCCCTCGAACACGCGGTTGACGTACGCGAGACGTCCGTCGGTGATTATGTACATCCCGTAAGGCGAGCCCGCCGAAAGCGTTTCGTGGAAGTCCTCAGCTTCTTTAAGCCCCTTTATCCGCCCCTCGAGTTTTTCGACGGCGGCGCGGTTCTTCTCGGTCAGGCTCTCGATCCTCGATTCCGTATCCCTTGCCTTATTCACGGCGTATTTTTTCTCCCTGTAGTTCCTCGAGTACTCGAGCGTAAGCCCGATGAACGGCGTGAAGCATGCCAGCGCCTTGAGGAAATCGGCGTAGAGGAAATGCTCGCCCGGGAAGAGGGACGAGACGAGGGTGGTGAAGATTTCAGAAGCGAGGAGCGGTATCAGCGTTATTTCGAGGACGTAGGAGAGGAGCGTTCTCTTCGCGCTCGTATAATATTCGGAAGCGAGCGCGGCGGCGATCACAAACGCCATGGGGGTCAGGCTCCATATACGGGCCGGGAGCGTGAGCGCTATGGGAGCGCCCGATTTCGGGCCCGATTCGGAAAGGAAATAGATTATGCCGAGCGCTATGCCCATGAGAACCGAGCTTGCGATAAGGTAACGCCCTGTCCTCTTGTCGAGGTCCGGATAATTTTTATTCCTGAGGAGTATCAATACGCCCGCGAGTATCAGCACCGCCGGGAAGAGGTCGACCGCCCCCGAGGACACCGTTATGAAGAACTCCCTGTAAACCCCCTCTCCGAACATGTAGGAGGCAAAGAGCTGGAACCCGCTTATCACGGCCGTGCCTATGAGGGACACGCCCAGTATGAACGTGATCCTGCTCCTCTCGAGGGCATAATGCGCGAGGCAGAGCGTGCCCGTGAAGAGCGAGATGAGTATCGTCGCCGTGATCGTTATCCTGAAAGCCTCCGTCACTTCCAGGTACCTCATCCTGAAATCGGCCCCGAGGAGCGACAACACGAAGGGAAGGACGCTCAGGGAAAGAACGGTTATGAATAGCCCTTTCGGGAACTGCGCGTCTTCTGAAAATTGGAGCCTGTTTTTCTGATCTCATGCCCGATCCGGCGGGGACAAATAAACAGTAAAATTTCCCCTATCTGAATCAGGCAATTCCTATGCCATATGGTACAGCATCTAACTTGTTGGATTTAATGGATAATTCGGTGAAATTCAGCGCTCGGAAACGGTAGAAATGACAATAATTGTCAAGACCGCACCAAAATTGCGGAAATTAGCGAATTTATGAAATTTGGAATATCAGCGTATCGGACTTTTTAGTACGTCATCCTGAATTCATTTCAGGATCTCGTTTTTCAATCCGTTCATGCAATGACCAATCAAAACCCGCGTCTATATGCTCCGCTGCCGACACCACTTGATTGATCCCCTCAATCTAGCTATAATTAATTATTCGATTGCTTAATGATTGTATATCTCAAACTATCCGTTAAGCGGGGGGTGGACATGAAAAACGCAGGGGACGCATTAATCTACCGCACTTCCGGTCTGATCGTACTAATTTCCTCGATAGCAATGATCGCGCTCATGGTAACGGGTGGGTGCGGAGGCAATGGCAGCAACACCCCGCCTTCGGCCACAGGGTTCCCTCCCGAATGCGGCTCACCGAATATCGACCTCAGCTGTCCCGCCGGGAGCTTTCTCGACTTCGATTGTTACAGCTACGACTGCGGCATCCTGGACAATTCGACCGAGCCGCCGGGTGAAGTGGACAGCTTCCATATCATTTTCGTAAGGAGCTGCGCCGAGACAGACTGCTTCTCACTCGAATGTATGGATCTAAAACAGGGTGCGCGGACAGTCGCCGAGGAAGCATCCATTACATTCGACGAGATAAACGGTATGCCTGTCGGAGAGGATGAAGAGGGCGAGACAGGGTTCGTATTCTCCATAACCGGATCGATTGAGATCGACGGAAGTGAATTCGGACTCGATTGCGTATCGGGCCCGGTTCCATAGCCCGGGAACTTGCAATTAATCCAACCTCATCCTTAATGAGCCGGCCTTTACAACCCTCATAGCGATTGTATTATTTCGAAAGGAGGGACCGTTATGCGAAGGGACGTCTCACGTTTCCATACGGCAGCGATCATAATTTGTCTGCTTGCATTAGCAACCGCCTGTGCTCCAACGACCGCAGAGCCCGACAGGGTGTACGACCCGGGCCAGGTATCCGCCACGTGCGCGGAGAATCTCGGGCTCGACGGCGCGGTAATAATGTCGCTCGCGGCGGCTTTCAGGGATACGAACGGCAAGATAACCGACTCGTTCAAGGAAAAGGCGAGCAAGGACATTGCGGAGTCGGAAAACGTACAGCCTTCCGAAAGCGACGCCGTATTCCAGCAGTACATCTCGTGCCTCGAAAGCTCCCTGGCGCAGTAATACGGAGGGCCGGGGTTTCCCGGTCTTTACAACCCCGGAGATTTCTGTAGAATTGGATTATGAAAACAACTCGTCCGAATAGAGCCGGCTTATTCACCCTCATAGCCCTGATTTGCATCGTATGCGTAATGTCCGGATGTTTCTGGAAGGGAGACGAGGTCAAGTTCTCGAAGGTATCCGACCCCGAGAACACGTCAGCGGGATGCGCCCAGAGCCAGGGGTTCGACCCCGAGCTCACGAAACAGCTGGCGGAAGCGCTCAAGGATTATGACGGCGAGATCAACGACGAATTCAAGCTGAAGGCGTCGGCGCTCGTCACGGAGTCCGGCAGCGTACCGGCCGCAAATAGGAATTCCGTATTGAAGGAATATTTTTCGTGCCTGTCTAATTCCGCCGAGAAAAAATAATCCGGGGGCCCCGAAGAATCCGACGCCCCGGTGCCGTGAACATCTCACTGCTTTTCAGGCGGAGAAACCTTCTCCATGACTATCGAGCCCGTGAGGCACACGTACTGGAACTGGAGCTGCCACGCCGGCGAGAGCCACGGACCCTCGAGCACGGTCGGTATGGTCGTTATCTCGGCGAACACCTGCCTCATCACCTTAGCGCCGGGCCCGCCCGGCCCGCTGAAGTCGCCCGCGAAGAGCTGATCGAGTGTCTCCAGCGCCTGGTGCGCCGCGTTGTACACGGACACCGCAATCCGCTTATTGGCGAACACCCCGCTCGTCGCGGGCCCGTTCTTGTCTATGGTCCTGATGAGCGCCCTCGCGGAGTTCCTCGCCTCGGTGGCGAACTTCTTGTTTTCGACTTCGTCCCCGCCCGCCGATTGTAATATATTAAAGCTGATACCGTACACCTTCTCCCCCGCCTGACCGAGCGCCGTCCTGTATATGGAACCTTTGCCGGCCCAGGTAGCGTCCAGATTGGGGTTATCCGTGAAAGCCTTGTACGTGCCGGCGTAGAATACACCGAACACCTCGGCGAGCTTCGCCGCGTCGCCCGTAAGGCCCGTGATAGGGAATTTATACAGGTTCTCGAGCTTCGGGTCGGCCGCGACCTTGTCCCTCCACATGCCGTTCGCGGCGTTCGTCCCCTTGGGAAGGTTCATATTCGAAAGCTCGTAGAGCCTGTAGAGCAGCACCTGGAACCTGAGATTAATGTCCTTGACCGCTTTCGTCTCGTCCGGGGCCTGCGCGCCCGCGGTCACGGCGAAAAGCTGTATGACTATCAGTGCGATAAATGCCTTTCTCATATTAATATCCCCCTGTCTCGGCGGTTTATAAACTACGCACCCGCAACAAGTTACATTAAAACAAATTTATCCCTCCTAGTCCAGAGGGTTTATCAGTCCGGTGAATTTATCGAAATCGCCGGGCGGGCGCAAAAAAAACCAGTGGAATGAATACTTAGCGGCCCTAAGTCTTAAAAAATCGGCGGGGACATCGGGAATTTTACTCCCGGCTCACCCGGTTTCTAGGAGTGATCGATCAGGTATACGATCTGCTCGCTGCTGTTCATAAACATATAGTATATGGAATACCATATCAGTATATAGAGCAGCGGGAAGACGAACCTTGCCGCGACGTTCCCGTAGTTCCATATTTTCTGCTTTCCCGCGGTGCTTGAATAACTCGAAGCTTATAACGGAAACGATCGTAATACCGCACATCAGGTATCCGGATAATATTATCGTGTCCAGTATAGTCAGATACGATACGTTCGGGAAATAGCTCGATACGACGAAATTAAACGCCACGGCGGTCAGGGCGAAAGCGGCGACGATGCTCACCCGCCTGTCGAGCGACTCCCTCTGCATCCAGAATACGCACGTCGAGAGGAGTATAAAAAAGCAGAACGGAAATAGTATTCTCCACAAATAATACGCGGTCCTCCTCAATAGAGGGACGTGAAAGCTGACGTATGACCAGTCGTCGGCTTCCGATTCCCAGAGCCTCCTTATACCTGCCGTCGACGACATCTCGTGGAGTATCCATTCGTCGTTCTGAAAATTATGATTGACGCCCGTCCTCTCGCCCCAGACTTTGTAATCGAGCTCGTCTTTGGGAAATGAAAAGGACTCGAATTCGACCCTTATAATCTGACGGTCGAACGGGAACTTGCGGAACTCTAATGTCGTCGCCGTATCAACTACGAACACAGAGGAATAGAATATATCGCCGTCCGGTTCTATGAGCAGCCTCTTGTTTATCTCCGTTATAGCGCCCAGCTGATTGGTGATCTGCGGGTCGGGCCACCACATGTATTTTATGCGTTCCCCGATCTCGTCTCCTATAACAATGTCCGGTTTATGATCCGGGCTCTCGAACGCCTCCCTGGGGTCTTTCCAGTGAAGGGACAGGGCGTACCGGGCGTTCAGCATCTGCCTCGGCTGGTCCAGTTTAATGATATCCAGCATATAGAGTCCGATGTACACGGTGGTCGGCCCGTCCTTATCGGGCGGAGTATTAAACTCCTTATGCTCTTGGGAGGCGGGGCTTGTAACCGGGAATAGAAAGAAATATACGATGACGAGCATGCAGATTTTGTACATCGTGCTCGAAGCGGTTATACACCTGCCTGCAGGCGGCAGCGAATTAGTATGGGTCATCGCGGGAAGCTCTCTACTCTCTCGGACTGTATTATCATTCGAACCTGTCAGGCGCGCCTCAACAGGCGGTGTTAGTAAGCTTACATCCGAATATCTTCTAAAAGCAAAACCGCCCTGGGCTATTTAATATATTTCCGAATGATGCGGAACTCGGAAACAGCCGCGGAACGGCTTGCCGACATGAACAGCCGCTTTTTAATCCACGTTCGTCTTGAGAATATGGAGCGGCAGGATTTTCGCGGAAGCCGTGGTATAGGGCTCGCGGCGGACTACGCGCAGGGTCTGGCCCTGTTCCCATCGTTCAGACATGACGTCCCCCCCCCCGGATATGCGCGGAGGGCTTGGAGCATGGCCGTCACGACGGCGTTTTCATCGACGTCGCCCACACGGGGACTCACGACGATATTAACTTTCGGAATCCCCCCCTCTTCTTCTTCGGCCAGCTGATAATCCGTAGGATGCCCCCCGAACCGCTTCGGCAAGACCTCCTCGACCAGCCGCAACAGCTCCGTCCCCAGGAAGGTCACTCCGCCGCTCGTCAATTTTTCATAACTGCGTATTTGCGAGAGGTGCGTCGTAAACCCGAGCCCTCCTATCGGGCACGCACAACGCCGGTCTTTCAGGACGCCGTAGTCGTCGCTCTCCACGTTCAGCATAAGCTTGGGGCAGCTTGGCAGAACAGTCGTGTAAACGAGGGCCCCGACGTTCATCTCACCCGAGCCCAGGGACTTTTGACGCTGTATCACGGCGACTTTGTCGGTGAAAATATGCATATCGTCAAAATCCTCCGGATCCGCGCAGGCGATGCCTATATTGCCGAGCTCCGCCATGGAATAACGGTTTAGCGCCATACACCCCGTTCCGGATATTACCTCCGCCTTGGCTTTCGTATAAGGCTCCCCGCCAATGCAGAAGCAGGTCCCGGATATATCGAGCCCCTCTTCCCTGGCGGCCATGCAAGCTCTCACAGCCGCGCTCGCCTGCGTGTCGAAGAATGCGGGCGTGCCGTGCGCCTTTTTTAGAATGCGAGCCAACGCGCCACTTCGAGGGCGTCTTCGAGAGGTGCGTATGTCGGCGAAGGCAAAGGTCTCGACAACACCCTGCTAGCCCAGATCGTGTAGTATGTGAAGAAAAGGAACTGGAGCGATTTCGGATCTCTACCGAGCCTGCTCGTGGAGAACCACTTTTCGACCCTCTTCCCGAGTTTCGTCAGACGGAGCATGACGTTCACGCCCGTAGTCACGGGCGGCACCTCCCGCCAGATACCTATGGGCCTTTCCCCGACATCGAACCCTTCGAGCATAAAATAATTACACGCGGCGTCGTGCTCGAGCAGGTCGAGGTCCATGATGACGCGCGTGACTGAGCCGCGCGAGCCGCTCGTCCGCGAGCTGTATTGCTTGCTCAGAAAAGGGTTATCGAAATCATGTGGGCCCGTCTCTATTTCAAGGCCCGGACGGCGTATCGGAACACGCCTCTTGAATTCGTCGAGACTTATATAAATACCGAGGTCATATAGATGCGTGAGACTCCCCTCGACGCCGTATTGCCGCACGAGCCCCGCGAAGTCCGCGTATTCCACCCCCGAGTGTCGAAGGAGCTTTAGATACGGGCTCCTGGGATTAGAATATATCCCCCTCTCGACGATGCGGAGGAAAGACCGTTCCCTCGATTTCAATTGATCTTCGAGCATACGCCGGCACTCCTCCGGGGTGAGCCTATGACTGAGGTACCCGTGGAGCCCCCAGGCGTATCTCGCGAACATCCTCAAGTTATCTAACATAATGTATCGTAACGTGCTCTCGAATCCCGGCCGGCATGACTCCGGCGGGTATAAGGATATTATTCAGCGCCCCCGCAAAACACAATCAATAATAGCCTGAAGGGGGGTTACGATGCGCCAGTCACAGCAAAAATCGATGCTGAATTATCACCCATGTGTCTGACTATCCGCAAGAAGAATCCGCCTATCCGTATATTCTTTTCGAAGCACCATTCTTCTCAAACGGGAGTCGCCGTCGTGGACCGGATATAGCTTTCTATTGAGGAGCACCTCGCCAAAATCCGTCCTGCACGGAGACACGAACGCATACATCAGCGCGTAACGGGGGTTCACCGCGTTCCGGCTCCCGAAATGGAAACACCTGCTGGGGTCAAGGAATAAAACCGTCCCCGCAGGGTAGCACACCTTGATCAGCTTGCTTTCGGGAGCAACCGAGTACACATCTTCATCGGTGAGCCGATGGGGTTTTCCTCTGGTCCTGTAGTTGAGAGTCTTTGTCACCTTCTGAGAGATCGAATCTGGAAAAAAACAGAACGGGCCGTTTTCCATTGTTATATCGTTCAATAGAACGATCACGTATGCCATCGGCGTGTCGTGGTAATCGATGTGGAACAGCTGGCTCCCTCTGAAGAATCCGGGCGGCGCGTCGTCGTGCCCGGCCCAGGATTCGTTAAACCTGAGACCGTTTGGCAGAGCGGCGGAGAGGACGGGGACAAAGCCCAGATACCCGCAGACTGTCGAGAGAACATCCGAGGATGTAGCGAAATCCAGGAGAGACGGATATTTGACGAATAAATCGTCGATCGGTATCTCCTGGAACCAGGGCCTTCCGAAATCCGTCCTTTTTACACGACCGCGCTCTTTTATTATCTCACCGGCGTCGTTCACGAGTTGCTTAAGATGGGGCAATGTCACGGATTTGTCTAGTGCCCAGCCGTCTCTAATTTCACTGACCGCGGAAACAGGCTGTCCGTTCTCGCGAATCAATTCATTGAAATGATGGAGGTACTGATCCTTCCTGTATTCATAATATTTTCCGTAAACGAGGCGGTTGTAGGCCCGCGCGATTTTCATCGTATTATTGGTGCCTAATGGTCGCATGGGTTTCTCAACGTAATCATATTGTAAGACCCTGGCTATAGGCATAAATGCTGTTTCCACGATTCTGGTGAACATATCATTCGTCTCCTTTAATCTCGACCGAGAATTACGTCTCTAGTGAGATCAATTTCATTTATCGGAGATCAATTATCCGCATCAGCAAGCGGCACAACTGCGACTAGCACCGCTTCATCCCCGAGAACGCGTGTCGTATGGCCTTCGCCCGCGGTATCCACCAGGACGCGGACATCCCCCGCGCCGAACGTATGTCTGCTCCCGTCACGGAACTCATGCTCGAGCCTTCCGGACAGGATGATGACGATCTGTCTCCTGGGAGCGGGATGCCAGTCGAGAAACGTGCCGGGTGTGAATTCTTTGAAAAACATAGTCGAGGACGTCTTCACCGACTCCCAGAACGGGTCATGCAACGGAAGCTCTTCAATATGAGATATATCGTCATCGCCTTTATAAATTCTATATATTCCCATACACAGGGTTTAGATTAACGCCCGGACACCATGATTTCATTCGTTACAAGCAGGCGTTCGGGGCTGTCCAGGCCTTCGACTATCTCGAACGAATCGAGCCTCGGTCCGAGGTTCATCGATGCGACACGCCCGAACATTATTTTCATTGCCTCGCGAACGTCCTCCGGAAGACGGAGAAAGTCCTCGATCCTGAACATCTCGATATGTTCTTTGGCCATGCCCCTGCCGAATCTGCTCGCGTATGAATAGACTTCTTGGGAATTTTCGTACCCCCAAAGGAGAGAGCGTTGACAGGTGGCGGCAATATCGCGCGCCAGCTCCATATCAAGCCTCTTGCTGACGAGGTTGAGCCCCACCGGCAGAGGAAACCCGGTGTCCTCACACCACAGGGCGCCGAGATCGCATATGCAGTCAAGCCCGCGCTCCGTGTAGTGTATGATCTCCTCGTGAATCATGACTCCGGCATCCACCTCGTCCCGGGCAATCGCGCCTGCTATCGAATCGAAAGGCATTTCCACTAGCTCGATACCGGGACAGTACATCGCCGCCAGCACGCTGCCTGTGGTCGGATGACCTCCGACTGCCACGCGTTTACCGCGCAGATCCCCAGCCGATTTGTAATGTTTTGAAACTAACACGGGACCGAAATTCCTCCCTACGCTGTTCCCCACGCATAGTATCCGGTATCTGTCGGAAACCCCGGGGTAGAAAACTGACGAGACGGCAACCACATCATAGAGCCCTTGCTGTGCGGCGTGATTCAAGTCGATGATATGGTTTCGATAAAAAACCGGCTCATAGCCGCCCCCGCAGAGCGTTACATGCCCCTGTTCCCATGCATAGAAGTTGAATACATCATCGCTGTCGGGGGTATAGGCAATAGATAGCTTCTTCACAGTCACTCCTCATAGCGGTCTCGATAATGTTCTTTATATATATTCCTTGTCCAGCACCATACGCCTCAGTCTTGAATCCTCCTTCCTGACCGGGTATCTCATGTTCCTCAGCACTATATCGCCGAAATCCGTCCTTATCGTGGAGACATACGCGAACATCATCAGGTGACGTGGTTTCACGGCGTTACGGCTGCCGTAGTGAAAGCACGCGCTGCTGTCAATGAACAACACCGTCCCCGCGGGATAGCATAGCCTTTTTAATTCGCTTTCGGGAACGACCGAATAAATTTTCCCGTCAGTAACCCGGTGACCGCCTTTCTTTGTATGGTAATCACCGAGACCCCTCACAGCCTTTTCAGAGACGGACTTTGGCAGGAAACAAAAAGGCCCCCTCTCCATCGTGACCTCCCTCAAAACGACTATGACGTAGACCATAGGCTTATCGTGGTAGTCAAGATGAAAGAGCTGGCTCTCTCTGGGCGGAGCGTCGGGATTATCATCGAATTTATTCCAGGACTCTATGAGCCTCACGCCGTAGGGTTTGGAATAAGAAAGCGTGGGTATAAATCCCAGGTAGCTGCACACGGTCGACAGCACGTCGGAAGAGGTGGCGAAATTGAGTATAGATGGGCACCTCGGGAAGTAATCGTCGATAAATAAATCCTGAAAAAAAGGCCTCCTGTAAAATTGATGCTTTTCGCCGCCCCGCTCATCTATTATCTCGCCCGATTCACTGAGAAGCTCCTCAAGATAAGGAAGCCTCCCCGAAGTATCGATCACCCATCCGTCTTTCATCTCGTTTACGGGCGCAACAGGATATCCGTTATCGGCTATCAGCTCGGAGAAGTTTTCCCGATATTGCCTCTTCCTCTGCTCGTGGCTGCTTCCGAACCTGAAACTGTTGTAAGCCCTGGCAAGCGCCATAGTGTTATTCACTCCCAAGGCGCTCATGTAATTCCTCTCGAGGGCTTTGGCAGCAGGTTTGAATACCGCGTCCATGGTTTTACCGATCATTTCCCCCTCCCATTCACGGAAGCAACCCGCCGACATTCATTTTTTTTGTACCCGGATTGTTCCAAAAATCCCTTTCTGTATAACCCTTGTTCCGGCTCCTGTATATTATGGATATTGTTCCGGCTTTCCATTGCGGGATACTCCATTAAAGAGATATATAGCCGGAGGGTGGAATTAAGTATAAATAGTCCTCACATCCCCCCTTTAATATATATAACATTAAATGTCATATAGTTTCAAGAGATTGGGGTCATTTTCCTCTTAGTAATTCCCGAAGGGCCGTTTCAGTTTCTTCAGCCATTCTTTCAGGAGTGAAATTCTCCACTATCCTGGTGCGTATGCGTGTCGGCTTGATTTCAGGGAGCCTTTCTATCATAGCTAAAAGCCCCTCGGCAAGCATTTTCGTATCACCAGGCGGTACAACAATTCCAAGATCCCCCACGATTTTCGCAGATCCACCCACGTCCGTAACTACACAAGGCACACCGCAAGCCATAGCTTCCCCGACGACGTTCGGGAAACCCTCCCCGTAAGAAGAAGAGCATAATATATCGAGCGCATTGAAAACGGAGTTCATGTCTTCTTTAAAACCGGCCCAGATGACACGGTCGTCTAATCCCAGATCCTTACTCAATAGCGCCATTCTTTTTTTATAGGCTTCATCCCCGTCTCCGACGCAAACAAAACGCACGTCCTTTCGCTCTATTAGAATAAGAGCCGCGGCTTTAAGGAAAAGATGAAACCCCTTGTCAGGAACTACACGTCCCGCAATGCCTATGAGTATTTCCTTTTTCGAAACCCCCAATTCCTGGCGCAGCCGATTACGCGCTCCCGTGTCCGGCTTGAACTTCTCAGTATCGAACCCGTTATGTATTACAAGATGTTTAACAAAATTGTGACCGATGCCCTGCCGAAAGGACAACCCTGCATCCGAATTCGCTATGACTAGAGGAACGAATGGGGATATACATTTGAGAATATACAAAGAGGCTTTGTACTTAATATCATTGCTGAGTAGTTTAAGTGGATTACCGGAACCTCGTATGCCCCAAATAAGCTTCGTTTCGGATAGAGTGCCGACAGTGAGTGAAGAGACGAGCATTGCCGCATTGCCGGCAAATGAGTAAAGAATCTCCGTTTGTTCCTTCATTATAATATGTCTTAATCTTGATACCGCTTTAATTATCGTTATTGGTCCGGGGAGTTCCGTGTACGGCTTCCGGGAGAAAAGAGTGCTGATATTAACTGAATCCGCATTCCACAATTGCTGCCAGTTGCTATCTATCGGATACATGGCGACTAGCGATATGTCATGTCCCTTGCGGCCAAGACTTGTAACCAATTCCGAGACCTGGCGCAGGACCCCCCCAAACCCCAGGTCTTGGATAAAAAACATAATCTTCATCGGGACACTATACCAGATACTTATTTCAGTTTATACATGCCCCCCCCTGATGTCCGATTTGCTTTTACTTCATACATGCACCTTCGCATTTATTTATCTTAAAACAAGGGTTCCAGCCAATTGATATTTAAGGAATAAAACTGGCGGGGACGACGGGACTCGAACCCGCGACCTCTGGCTTGACAGGCCAGCGTTCTAACCGGACTGAACTACGTCCCCGCAAGTTAGTTTTGGAGTGGTGGGCGGTAAAGGATTTGAACCTATGACCTCCTGCTTGTAAGGCAGGCGCTCTCCCATACTGAGCTAACCGCCCACTCCGAATTTGAGTATTTCTGGTTTTCCAGGGTTCCGAATTAACACCCTTCGGCACCCCTGTCGTCCCCTCCCCTAACAGAAGGAGACTACCCCACAAACGTAAAAGACACTATGTGTCCTAGCGCCCGTAAGGGAGAAATATATAACTGAATTTTACCTGTTTGTCCACACACATAGTGTGATTCTATGATCCCTCCCATCCGCTCAGTTCCACCGACATTTCGCACATTCGCGACTACCCGCCGTCATTTCTGTCCTTATGCGCAGAACCTGCGCTCGTATACGATTCCTCCCTAGCTCATCTGTCCAGCCGATATATGCGATAATTTCAAATGTCAGCGGCGACTCGCCGCCCGTTCGTCCTGCTTGTACGGCGTAGCCTTAGCGCTCGTCTCGGCGAAGGCCCGAGCCGTAGCCGGGAAGCCGGAAGCCTGTCGAAGTATGAACGGGTTACACCACCGGTTTGTCAGCAGCGACCCGCCGTCCTGTGCATTACCTCAGACACGACCTGAGTTGCCCAGGCCAAAAAAAAGGGCGGTTATCTCTAACCGCCCCCTCTTCATAATCTCGTTTAAGTTTAATTGTCTAGTTTACGTTGGTACCGAGCTCTTCGCCCATCGGCAATGCCGCCGGAGGAATTACAAGGCTCTGTATGACAGGCCCGTCAGACTCGATCGCCGCCTCGAGGACCTCGTCCATATGGTCGACGAGCTTGATCTTGACGTCCTTGAGTATGTTCTCGCGGATCTCCTTCAGGTCCTTCTCGTTCTCCTGCGGGATGATAATGGTCTTGACCTTGCCCCTGTGAGCGGCAAGGATCTTCTCCTTGAGCCCGCCTATCGGGAGCACCCTTCCCCTGAGCGTTATCTCCCCGGTCATCGCGACGTCGTTCTTGACCGGCTTCTTGATGAGCGCCGATACGATAGCGGTACCGATCGCTATGCCCGCCGACGGCCCGTCCTTCGGCGTCGCTCCCTCGGGAACGTGGATGTGTATGTCCACCTTCTGATGGAAGTTCCTCTCGAGCCCGAGCCTCTCGGCCCTCGACCTCACGTAGCTCATGGCGGCCTGCGTCGATTCCTGCATGACCTCCCCGAGCTTTCCGGTAACGGTGAAATTCCCCTTTCCGGGTACGACGGATACTTCGATAGTCAGCAGCTCTCCGCCGACTTCCGTCCACGCGAGCCCGGTGGATATGCCTATCTGCGGCTTCTCCTCTATCTCGCCGTACTTGAATTTGGGGATGCCCAGGTACTTCTGCGTCGATATCATGTTGGGTGTGACCTTCACGACGTGGTCGAGCCCTTTCTTTACGATATCCCTCGCAGCCTTCCTGCACAGGGTCGCGAGCTCCCTCTCGAGAGTCCTCACCCCGGCTTCCCTCGTATAGCGTCTTATAACCGTCTGTATAGCGGGGTCCGAGAGCTTCAGGTTCTCTTCCTTGATCCCGTGCGCTTCGAGCTGCTTGGGAACGAGGAACTTCTTCGCGATCTCGAGCTTCTCGTCCTCCGTGTACCCCGAGATGCGGATGATTTCCATCCTGTCCTGGAGCGCCCACGGTATCGTGTGAAGCACGTTCGCGGTCGTGATGAACATTACGTTAGTCAGGTCGTAGTCGACCTCTATGTAATGGTCATTGAAGGTGATGTTCTGCTCCGGGTCGAGCGCTTCGAGAAGCGCGGACGCCGGGTCCCCCCTGAAGTCCATTCCCAGCTTGTCGATTTCATCGAGCAGGAACACCGGGTTGGTAGTCCCCGCCTTTCTGATTCCCTGTATTATCTTTCCGGGCAGGGCGCCTATATACGTACGCCTGTGCCCCCTGATCTCGGCTTCGTCCCTTACTCCGCCTAAGGACACCCTCACGAACTTCCTTCCCATCGAGCGGGCGATAGATTTCGCGAGCGAGGTCTTGCCGACCCCGGGCGGCCCGACGAAGCATAGTATCGGCCCCTTTATCTTTTTCGTAAGCGCCTGCACCGCGAGGTATTCGAGAATCCTCTCCTTCGGCTTCTCAAGCCCGAAGTGGTCTTCGTCGAGTATCCTCTGCGCTTCGTCTATGTCTATCCTGTCGTCCGTCCTCTCTTCTCCCCACGGCAGCGCAAGGAGCCAGTCTATGTAGTTCCTCACTACCGTGGCTTCAGCCGACATGGGCGACATCTGTTTCAGTTTCTTTATCTCTTTTTTGACCTTCTGCTCGGCCTCTTCGGGCATGGTCTTCTTCTTGAGCCTCTCCTCGAACTCCTGTATCTCGGACTTGAGGTCGTCCTTTTCGCCGAGCTCCTTCTGAATGGCCCTCATCTGCTCCGTAAGGTAGTACTCTTTCTGGGCCTTCTCCATCTGCTTCTTTACCCTGGACCGAATCTTCTTCTCGATCTGGAGTATCTCTACCTCGGCCTGTATCTTCTCGTAGAGCTTCTCCAGCCTCTCGGCCGGGTCGAGCGTCTCGAGTATCTCCTGCTTGTCCTCGAGCTTGAACCCGAGGTGAGAGGAGATAGTGTCCGAAAGCCTGCCCGCGTCCTCTATCGAGGAAACCGTGACGAGCACCTCGGACGGTATCTTTTTGTTGAGCTTCACGTAATTTTCAAATGCGGTGACGAGCGTCCTTATCAGGGCCTCTGTCTCCACGCCTACTTCCTGAGGTTCGGGTATGACCTCGACCTCGACCAGGAAGTAGCCCTTGTTGGGAAGGTAGTTCAGCACCTTCGCCCTCTTCTTGCCCTCGACCAGCACCTTCACGGTACCGTCGGGGAGCCTGAGCATCTGTACGATCGTGCCGATCGTCCCTATGTCGTAGATGTCCGTTTCCTGGGGATCGTTCGTCTTCGCGTCCCTCTGCGCGACGAGGAAGATCTCTTTCGATTTCTTCATCGCCTCTTCGAGCGCGCGTATCGATTTCTCACGCCCTACGAACAGCGGCGCGACCATGTACGGAAAAATAACTACATCTCTTAGCGGTAATAACGGTATTGTTTCCATTTGCCCCTTTCCCTCTTCGTTCTTGAAAAACATCGGCATGGCATGTCTCCTTGACTATCCGGATTCACATCCTACGTTCCCAGACGGGCCTCTTCTTCGTAAATGAAGAGGGGGTCGCCCTTCCCGTTAATTAAGTCCTCGGTGATAACACAACGCCTAAGCCCTTTAAGCGACGGAACCTCATAAGATATATCGAGCATTACGGTCTCTATGATCGCCCTCAGCCCTCTCGCCCCGGTTTTTCTCGAAATAGCCTCGCGGGCGATTGCGGCGAGTGCGCCGTCCGTAACCTCTAGCTCGACACCTTCGAGCTCCATCAGCTTCTGAAACTGTTTGATAATCGCATTTTTCGGTTTGGTGAGGATCTCTACGAAGGACTCTTCGCTGAGCTCTTCGAGAGTGGCGACGACCGGTATCCTGCCTACGAATTCCGGTATGAGCCCGTACTGGATCTGGTCCTCGGGCTGCACTTCTTTTAACAGCGCCCCCAGGTCCTTCTCCTTCGCCCTTCCGAGATTGGCCTCGAATCCGATCGACTTCTCCCCGATCCTTTGCTTCACTATGTCCTCGAGCCCGCAAAAAGCCCCGCCGCAGATAAACAGAATGTTCGTCGTGTCCACCTGCAGGAACTCCTGCTGGGGGTGCTTCCTCCCGCCCTTGGGCGGCACGTTCGCTTTCGTCCCTTCCATGATCTTGAGAAGGGCCTGCTGCACTCCCTCGCCGGAAACGTCCCGCGTTATAGACGGGCTGTCCCCGGTCTTTCTTGCGAGCTTGTCTATCTCATCTATATATATAATACCCTTTGAAGCCCTTTCAAGGTCGTAATCCGCCGCCTGGAGAAGACTCACTATCATGTTCTCGACGTCCTCACCGACGTATCCCGCCTCTGTGTAGCAAGTAGCGTCAACGATAGTGAACGGCACGTCGAGGAGCCTCGCGAGTGTCTGCGCCAGGAGCGTCTTCCCGCTCCCCGTGGGCCCTATCATCAGAATATTGCTCTTCTGAACCTCGACGTCCGAATTCCTCTTGCCGCCGTTGTACGCGTTCAGATCGACTCTTTTGTAATGGTTATAGACCGCGACGGAGAGTATCTTCTTGGCCCTTACCTGCCCGATCACGTATTCGTCCAGGAACTTCTTTATCTGTGAAGGAGTGGGTAACGACGAATACCGCTTCTTGAGCACGCCCTCTTTGGCGTCCTCGTCGGCGATAATCTCGTTACAGAGCTCTATACACTCGTTGCATATATATACGGTAGGTCCCGCAATGAGTTTCCTAACTTCCTTCTGGCTCTTCCCGCAGAAAGAGCAGTATAGTTTCCCTTCTTTGGTATCGCGTCTCGAAGTCACTTGGCCGCCTCCTCTCTCTTAGAAATTATAGCATCAACGATACCGTATTCTAAGGCGTCATTTGGACGGAGGAAATAATCCCTCTCCGTGTCCTTCGCTATCCTGTCGATAGGCTGGTTCGTGTGCTTCGCCAGAATACGGTTCAGCTCCTCGCGCATCCTCAGTATTTCCCTTGCGTGTATCTCTATGTCGGTCGCCTGCCCCTCGACGCCCCCCAGAACCTGGTGGAGCATCACGCGAGCGTGAGGGAGCGCGTACCTCTTACCCTTCGTTCCCGCAGCCAGGAGCACGGCCGCCATGCTGGCCGCCTGCCCGAGGCACATGGTCGCGATGTCGGGCTTAATGTACTGCATCGTGTCGTAGATCGCGAGCCCGGAGGTCACGTTTCCGCCGGGTGAATTGACGTAAACGAAGATGTCCTTTTCCGGGTTCTCCGACTCTAAAAAAAGCAGCTGCGCTATCACCGTGTCTGCGACCGGATCGTTGATCGGTGACCCAAGGAACACTATTCTGTCTTTGAGTAATCGGGAAAAAATGTCATATGCCCTCTCGCCCCTGCTGGTCTGTTCAATTACAATAGGCACATAGCTGGACATTATTCTTGAGTATACTGATTCTCCCCTTTATTGTCAACGTGAATCGGCTCCCCCGGAACCTCTTCGATCGTCGCATTTTCTATAATGAAATCAATGACTTTTTGCTCGGCGAGACTCGCTTCGAGTCCTTCCAGCAGGTCGTTCTTGCGGTACACCTCCCGCACCTGTTCGGTCGCCATGTTGTAGCTTGCGGCGATGCCCGAAAGGCTCCTGTCGATGTCTTCGTCCGTGACTTTTATATCCTCTTTTTTGCGTATCTCGGCGAGCACGATGGAGGTCTTCACGTTCCTGAGCGCGCGTTCGGCGAGAGCGGCCTTCGACGCGTCGTCGAGGGTCTGAATATTGAGCCCGCGCTGGCGAAGGCTCTGCACCATACCGCGGGCGAGCCTCCCGACCTCTTCATTGACGAGGCTCGGCGGGGCGTCGACCGTATTTTTGTCGACGAGAGCGTCCACCACCTGCTGTCTAACCTTGGCTTCCGACTGCTGCTCCGACTGCCTTTTCAAATCCTCTTTTACCTGCTCCCTGAGCGCGGACACGTCCTCCATTCCGACCTCTTTCGCGAGCTCGTCATCGAGCTCGGGCAGCGTCCTCTTGAGCACGTCCTTCACCGAAAATTTGTAATGTACGGCTTTCCCGGCCGCTTCCGTTATCTGGAAGTCCTCTCCGTAGCTGACGTCGAATTCCTTCGTCTCCCCCTTCTTCATTCCAATGACGTTCTCCTCGAACTCCGGTATGAGCCTGTCGTGACCTACGAGGAACTGGAGCCCCGACCGCTTCAAATCCTTCACCGGCACGCCGTCTATCGCGCCCTCGAAATCGACTATCGCGACGTCCCCGTTCTCCACGGCCTTCTCCCCTTCGTAGGGTTTTATTTCGGCCCTGTGCTCGATAAGGTGCTCGATAGTATGATCGACGTCCTCTTCCCTTACCTCGTGTATCTCCCTCTTAAGCGGGAGCCCTTTGTATTCCGCGAGGTCGAATACGGGCAGCACCTCGAATACGGCTGTATAGTGGAAGTCCTTGTCCGTCTCGAACAGGTCGGGCGGATTTATCTGCGGCCTGCTTATCGGGTGCGCCGATACCTCTTTGAGCGCCCCTTCGAGAGAGTCCGTGACGAGCCTCGTCGCGGTCTCGCCCAGTATCTCTTTCCTGTATACGGATTCGACGATGTTAACGGGCGCTTTGCCCGGGCGGAAACCCTTTATCCTGGCGCTCTTACGTATTTCGCTGAAGACCTCGTCCCGTTTCTCCTTCACGACCTCGACGGGGATTACGACGTCTACTTTCCTCTCGGTCCCGCTCAAATTTTCGATGCTCACCTTCATATCTCTCTACCTCTCGGTCTGTCCGATAATTTATACAATGTTGATAATACCTTACCCGCTTTCCATAAAAAGTTAGTAAGTATACATGACAATATTAATTATGAACAATTTATTAACCGGAATAGTTATGATGCGGGAATCAACTGAAAAGATTCCGCTCGCGGTAAGCCTTGCCTGCATCCGCCGCCGCCGCCGCTACTCGATTCGAAAGGCGCCGGGGAGACCGGGATGAATCAGTACCCGCCCCTACCCCGCCTGGCCGAGGAATCTGAGCCAGTTGTAATGGGAGCGGAGCCCGGAGAAGAAGCCTTTGTAGGCGTTATAGGTGACGCTGTATTCCCTGCACGTATCCTCGACTATCCGCGAGAGGGCGGGATAGTTGACGTGGCATATCTTCGGGAACAGGTGATGCTCAACCTGATAGTTGAGCCCCCCCAAGTACCACGTGAGGAAATGGTTGTCCTTGCCGAAATCCGTTGTGGTGCTCAGCTGATGCACCATCCAGCTCGTATCCATCTGTTTCGTTTCCCCCGAGTGCATGGGGAACCCGGCGTCTTCGTTGCAGTGGGCGAGCTGGAACACGACCGACATTATGAGCCCCTGCAGTAACGCCACCAGCATGTAGAATACGATGACGTAGAGGACGGGATAGAAAAATAGCGGTATCACGAAAGCCATCGTGAGGAAGAACAGCTTCCCGCCGAAAAAGACTACCGCGTCCCATCCCCCGGGGCGGTCTATCTCGTGCCCGTTTATTTTTTTCGTAAAGAATGTGTAAAAGTCGTCGAACAGGTGCCACTTGATCGCGAGGAACCCGTACAGGGGCCATATATATATGTGCTGAAAGCGGTGGAAGAAATACCTCTTGTGATGGGGGCTGAGGCGCGCGAAGATCCCAGCCTCTATGTCGTCGTCATGCCCCGCGATATTGGGGTAGGAATGGTGGAAGTAGTTGTGCTTCCTGTACCAGAAATAGGAGCTCCCGCCGATGAGGTCGAGGAAGTGCCCCATCAGCTTGTTCACCCACGGGCGCTCGGAATAGGCCCCGTGGAGCGCGTCGTGCATCACGTTGAACGAGAGCGCGTTCAGCGCGACGCTCAGGGATACGGCCGCGAGTATCAATCCCCAGACCGGAAGCCCCGCGAATACAAGGAGTGAATACGAAGCCGCCACCCACAGGACCGCGATAAACGTCTTGAGGTACATCCGGGCGTTATCCTTTTTTGAAACGGAGTTCTCCTCGAAGTATACGGAGACCCGTTTCTTGAGCTCCTTCTCGAACTCCGTGTTCGGAGTAAAGCGTATCTTCGTGTTCGCGATGGAGTTGTTCTCTGCCGAAGTGTTGATCTGAGTCATAGTTTTGCCAGACAGGCCTGGGTCCGCGTTCGATGTTATCGAGTACAACTTGGCAATCGATTAAATTGAAGCCTGAAGCGCCTGAGCCGAATTATTGTTTTATTCCAATCCGCTTCGCATTCGGTAATTCCAATAAGGCGATCAACCGGACCTGTCAAATTCCCCTTTTCTAACCCTGCAATTTTATCACTCTCGAGCCTGTTTCCGATCGATTAGATCCGGATGAGTGGTTGAAGGGCGAATTTATTAGAGCGATATTATAACATTTTAACCGCCGAGTACAACGGGCACACACGTTGTGTGTTCTTACGATTTCCGGGAGCCTTACCCATTCAGCCGTTTACCATACGTGTAGCCTTTACTCACGTAAGTGCCGGTTTCCCCATGGAATTACGCCGCTCCCGGATTATTCATATGGAAATCAATGCCGGAGTAAAATTGGTGCGAGAGGGGGGAGTCGAACCCCCACACGGTTAGGTACAGGAGCCTAAGTCCTGCGCGTCTGCCAGTTCCGCCACTCTCGCATGTGGTGGGCTGTGAGGGAATCGAACCCACGGCCCGATGATTAAGAGTCATCTGCTCTGCCAAACTGAGCTAACAGCCCACACCACTATCAAGAGTACTTAGAATACCTTAAATCGAGATAAATTTGGAGTACGCCGGCGACCGGCCTGACTGCTTGAAACTTTAAGAAAGTGTTTATTATAATGACACCGTCAGTAAAATCAACGGTTTATGTTTTGTAAAAATGACTGAGCGCTAAATCAATCGATCTTTCATCGAGTGAGAATAGGCCGATATCGGCGGATACGGTTAAGAATATTTTTTCCGGGGTTCCCGATCACCCCGCGCTCTCAAGCGCCTCGATAATCCGTCTTGTCTCCTCGGGGCTCTCGGAGACGAGCACGTCCCTCTGCCACTGATTGTCCTGACACATCCTCGCGAGCTTCCCCAGCAATTCTATATGGCTCGCGGGCTGCTCTGCGGGGGACAGCATCAGGAACATTATCCTGGCCGTCCTGCCCGTGACCCTGTCCTTTATCCCCGCCTTGCCTACGCCGAGCGCGAGCAGGGAACGCTCTATTCCCGGTATACGCGCGTGAGGCATGAGTATCTCTTCCCCCGCGAATGTACCGCCCTGCTCTTCGCGGAGCGTGAGGGCCGTCCATGCGGACTCCCTTATATCCGGGAGATCCAGGCATAGCATATCGAGAAGCTCCTTCATCGCGGCTTCCTTATCTATAGGATCATTCCACAAGGCGATCTTCATTCCGGAAAGCGGAGTCTCCGCTTCAACAGGCGTCACTACCCCATCCCAATCTGTCTCACGAGGTTCAGGGGCGGGCGATCTGTATGTGCCGTCCTCTTGTATAGCGCTCGTATCGAGCACGACAATTGTAATCCCCTCGCTCTCGGTTATCAGCCTCTCGACGACGCTCTTCTGTCCGAGGATCCTCCTCCAGTAGGGGTATTTCCCCCTGGTCGAGCCCGCGACTATGTGGCCCACCCTGTATTCCCTTGCGAACTGGAGTATCGTCTTCACTACGTCGTCGCCTCTGTACGTGAACACCGTCGCGCCCAGCTGCTGCGCGAGCGCCAGGGTGTTCGACAGCGTCCTCTGCGTCTCCGCGTCGATCACCGTCGGTTTTTCGCCCGACGTCTGCACATAGAGCGCGTACCAGTTCCTGTTGAGCCTGCCGGCGAGGCGGGATGTGTATCGCAGCAATGCCTCGCTGTTCGGTCCCCGCGAGCTGAGACACACCATCACCTGGTCCGGGCTCGAGGGCGTTTCCTCATCGAGAGTCTCACGCCTCCGGGAGTCGATCTGGGCCGCTAGCTCCCTAAGCGTGAGCTCCCGGAGCTGCTCGAGGTTCGTCTGCCTGAAGAAATGCTCAAGCGCGGTATCAATCCTCTCCTTCGTGTACACCTTCCCCTCCGCTAGACGCTCGCGCAGGTCTTCCGTGGTAACATCCACGTTCACGATCTGGTCCGCTTCGGTGACTACGCGGTCGGGGATGCGCTCCCTCACCCTCACCCCTGTCGCGCGCTCTATTGTTTCGTAGAGGCTTTCGAGATGCTGAACGTTGAGTGTGGAAATGACGTGGATTCCCGCTGAGAGTATCTCTTCCACGTCCTGATAACGCTTGGCGTTCCTGCTCCCCGGGACGTTCGTGTGAGCGAGCTCGTCCACGAGCGCGACATCGGGGCGGCGGTCTAGAATCGCGTCCAGGTCCATCTCCCCGATCTCTATCCCCCTGTAGGTGGTCTTTTTCCGCGGAATAATCTCAAGGCCTTCAAGCAGGGCCTCTGTCTCCCTCCTTCCGTGCGTCTCGACGAGCCCGACGACCACGTCTATGCCGTCCTCCTTCAGGCGGCGGCCATCGAGGAGCATCTCGTACGTCTTGCCGACACCGGCCGAGTATCCGAGGTAAATTTTCAGTTTGCCGCGCTGTGACCTGCGGATCATGCGGAGGAAGCTGTCGGCGCGGCTGCCTGTCATCCTATCCGTTCCCCCTTGCACTTTACTCTTCCGGAAACCCTCATCGCGCTATCTCGTCGAGCTCTATATTCAGGAGGAGCACGTTCACGAGCGGCTCGGGCGTAAGGACGCCTCCTGTCGTTGCCGCTTGTTTTTCGACGATGCCCATTACTTCCTCGTCCGAGAGCCCGCGCGCCTTCGCCACTCTTTTTGCCTGATACCTCGCCGCCTCCAGAGTGATATGCGGGTCGAGCCCGCCCCCCGACGCCGTCACCAGGTCGGCCGGGATAGGGTTATCCTCCGTAGTGCCCTCGAGGCCGATTATCTCGAGCGCCCTCTCGCGGAGCTTGGGATTCGCGGGAGAGAGGTTGCTGCCCGCCGTCCCCGCAGCGTTGTAATCGGATGCCGAGGGTCTCGGCCAGAAATATTCCGGCTTTGTAAATTTCTGGGCGATAAGCTCGCTCCCGATCACCTTTCCCTGTGCGTCCGTTACGAGCGAGCCTTCAGCCGTATGGGGCGTAAGGGCCTGGCCGACTGCGTAGACAAACAGAGTATAGAGGCCGCAGCACACGAGCATCGTGAAAACCACGACACGAACCGATGTAACCAGCTGATTAGATATTCCGCCTTTTTCTTTATTATCATTCATGACCGCGCCTCCTAAAATAGCCCCGTGATGCTGAGAGCCATGTCGATTAATTTTATACCGATGAAGGGCACTATAACACCTCCGATTCCGTACACAAGGAGGTTCTTTCTGAGGAGAGTCTCCGCTCCCATGGGCCTGTATTTGACCCCCCTTATGGCGAGCGGTATCAGTATCGGTATAATGACCGCGTTAAAGATCAGGGCCGACAGTATTGCGCTCTCGGGGGTGCTCAGGCCCATGATGTTGAGCGCTTCGAGCCCCGGTATGGCGAGTATAAAGATCGCGGGTATGATCGCGAAATATTTCGCCACGTCGTTTGCGATCGAGAAGGTCGTAATCGCCCCCCTCGTTATGAGGAGCTGCTTTCCGATCTCTATCACCTCGATGAGCTTCGTCGGGTCGCTGTCGAGGTCGACCATGTTGCCCGCTTCCTTCGCGGCCTGGGTGCCCGAGTTCATGGCGACGCCGATGTCGGCCTGCGCGAGCGCGGGCGCGTCGTTCGTCCCGTCCCCCATCATGGCGACGAGCCTGCCGGCAGCGCTGCTCCCGGCGAATATACTCGAGCTTGTCCTCCGGCTTGGCTTGTGCGATGAAGTCATCCAAGCCTGCCTCGCGGGCTATCGCCGCGGCAGTGAGCGGGTTATCGCCCGTAACCATGACGACCCTGAGCCCCATCGCGCGGAGCCTGGTGATACGGTCCCTTATCCCCGGCTTGAGCACATCGGAGAGTGAAATGACTCCAAGTATCTCTTTACCCTCGGCGACTGCTATGGGCGTGCTGCCGCCCTTCGCTATCCCGTCCACAATCCCCTGATATGATTCGGGGACAGAACCGCCGGCTTCGATTACAAAAGCCTCGATGGCGTCGGGAGCCCCCTTCCTGAAACGCCGCCCGTCCACGGTATCGAGACCGCTTAGACGGGTCTGCGCGGTGAAGGGGATGACCTCGCCCGAAGTCTCTCTCGGGGCCGTGCCGCCCAGCGTATCCGAGCCGAGCCTGACGATCGACTTACCTTCGGGAGTGAGGTCCCCGAACGACGCGTACATCGCGGCTGCGGCAAGGCTCTCGCGCGTAACGTTCGGAATAGCGAAATAGTCGGTCGCCTGACGGTCGCCGATAGTTATAGTGCCCGTCTTGTCGAGGAGAAGGGTGTCGATGTCTCCCGCGAGCTCGACGGCCTTTCCGCTCTTCGCCAGCACGTTCGCCGAAAGCGCCCTGTCCATTCCCGCAAGCCCGATCGCAGCCAGCAGGGCGCCGATCGTCGTCGGTATAAGACAAACGAGAAGCGCGGTGAGGGTCGGGATCGGTATCTCGACGCCGAAGTATTTACCTATCGGATAGAGCGCTCCCGTAACCATGAGGAACGCGAGCGTTAGCCCCGCGAGCGTTACCGTGAGGGCAAGCTCGTTCGGCGTCTTCTGGCGCACAGCGCCCTCTACGAGCGCTATCATGCGGTCGAGGAACGATTCGCCCGCGCCCGCGGTGATGCGCACCTTTATAAAGTCCGACAGGACTCGCGTCCCGCCCGTAACGCCCGAGCGGTCGCCTCCGGCTTCCCTTACCACAGGAGCGGATTCTCCCGTGATGGCGGATTCGTCGACCGTGGCGACGCCCTCTACGATCTCGCCGTCGTTCGGTATGACTTCACCGACCGACACGTACACGATGTCCCCCGCCCTGAGCTCGTCCGAGCTCACATCTTCCGTACGCCCGTTCACGAGCCTCCGCGCGAGCGTCTTCCGCCTCGTCTTCTTTAATGTGTCCGCCTGGGCCTTCCCCCTCGCCTCCGCAAGGGCCTCGGCGAAGTTCGCGAAGAGAACGGTTAACCAGAGTATCAATGTCACCCAGAGGGTGTAAAAAACGGCTTTGCTGCCGCTGAGAGATATTCAAAACCAGCACGAGAGTTGTCACAGCCGCCCCTATCTCGGTCACGAACATTACAGGGTTACGAGCCATCGTGACGGGGTTCAGCATTAAAAAGGACTTTTTCACCGCAGCCGCCACAAGCTCACTTTCGAATAGGGAGGCCCTGCGGACCTTCCTTCTCTCGAGCTTTGCAAGTTCATTTACGTGTTGTGTATCAGTCATAGTTTCAGTTCCTCTCTTATTACTGTAAGGTATCTCGCGATTTACTTATACATACCCGCTGTCGTGACCTGCTCGGCAATAGGTCCGAGCACCGCGACCGGCATGAACAGGAGCGCCCCGATCAGGACCACGGTCCCGAGGATCACGAACCCGAAAAGGAGCGTATCCGTACGCAGTGTCCCGCTGGTTTCGGGTGACGGCTTCTTCACAGCGAGCGACCCCGCTATAGCGAGCGGCAGTATTATCGGTATGAATCGCGCGAAGAGCATGACGAGGCCCGTCGCAACGTTCCAGGGTACGGTACCGTCTCCCAGTCCCTCGAACCCGGAGCCGTTGTTCGCGGCAGAAGAGCTGAACTCGTACAGTATCTCCGAAAAGCCGTGGGCGCCGGGGTTAAGGACAGTAGACGCGCCCCACGAGGTCATGGCGAAAAGAGCCGTGCCCCCCAGAATGAAGAGCGGATGGACGAGCAGCGCAAGGAGCGCGAGCTTCATTTCCTTCGTCTCGACCTTCTTCGTGAGGTATTCGGGCGTCCTTCCCACCATCATGCCGCAGATGAATACGCCCACAACGATATAGATGAACATGTTGATGAACCCCACACCCACGCCGCCGAAGGTCACGTTCAGCCACATGCCCGTGAGCGGGATAAGACCGGTGAGCGGGTTCAGGCTGTCGTGCATCGCATCGACAGAGCCGTTGCTCGTGGCCGTCGTCATCGTCGCCCAGAGGGGGCCCGCAGTGGTGCCGAAACGGAGCTCCTTACCCTCGAGGTTCATCGAATGCTCGACCGGGAGTCCCGAAAAAGCCGCGGTCGGGGCGCTCTCGAAATAGACAGCCAGACTGACGGTGCTGATGAGGATCACCGCCATTGCCGCAAAAATCACGGCTGCGTGACGGATCCTTCCGGTTATCCTGCCGAACATCCAAACGGACGCCATCGGAATGAGCACTATGCTTATACACTCGACAATATTGGTGAAGAATGTCGGGTTCTCGAACGGATGAGCCGAGTTAGGCCCGAAGAACCCTCCGCCGTTCGTCCCGAGCTGTTTGATTGCGACGAACGCTGCCACGGGTCCCCGTGCGATCGTCTGCGCAACGCCTTCGAGCGTTTCCGCAGCCGCAGCGCCGCTGAAGGTCATCGGGACGCCTCCCAATACGAGAAGTACCGCTACTACCGCAGCCACGGGCAGGAGCACGAGGAATGTTGCGTTAAGGAGGTCTCTGTAGAAGTTCCCGAGCTTCGGCTTTCCCGAAAGCCCCCTCGAAAGCGCGGCGAGCGCCGCGATGCCCGTCGCGGCGGAGACGAACTGGAGCCACATGAGAGCGAAGAGCTGCGAGAGATAGCTCATCGAGACCTCGCCCGAATAGTGCTGGAGGTTCGTGTTCGTCGTGAATGAAGCCGCGGTATTGAACATCAGGCTCGGCTCGATCGCCCCTTTTCCGTCCGGATTAAGGGGCAGGTACTGCTGAGCCGCCATGATCGCAAATACGACCACGAACATTACAGCATTGAACAGCAGCAAAGAGAGCGAGTACCGCTTCCAGTCCTGCTCCTTATCGATAAAGCCTCCGCAGACATTCCGGAATAGCTTTGTGAAGCGCCCCCTCCACCCTTTTTCAGGGTCGCGCGGGTCCATAGACCATGTCATGGCCTTTCCCAAAGGCCATGAAAGAAGGGCGGGAATTGCCAGAACTATAATTATAAACAGCAGTGACATATAGAATCTCCTCTAAAAGCGCTCAGGATCAATAATCGCGTAAACCAGGTAAAAAAAACAGAAAATCAGAACAATCGACGCTATCCACAGCATTTTGAGCCTCCTATATTTTTTCCAAAAAGACCGTCATTATTCCCAGCAGGATAAAAACTATCAAACCAAGAGCCAGCATTATAAATATCAGCATTTTCTTATGCCTCCTTATGCGTGTGAACGCGTATCTATTTCAGTTGAATTCCGGTTCAGGGGCAGTGTGAACTCGAATGCGGAGCCTTTCCCCGCTTCACTCTTCACGCCGACGACTCCCCCGTGTGCCTGCACTATCTCCTTCACTATCGCGAGACCGAGGCCTACTCCCGACTTCTCGTCCTGCCCGGGAACGCGGTAGAACTGCTCGAACAGCCTCGACAGGTGTTCGACCGGAATCCCGCCCCCCGTATCCTCGACATAGAAACGAATAGAGCCGTCCTGAGACTCCGCCCGGACCGTCACCGTGCCTCCGGGTTTTGTGAATTTGAGTGAATTCGAAATAAGATTGCTAAACACGTGGTGAATCCTTACCGGATCGGCCGGCACGTCGGGCAGGTCCTCCGGCACGGCGTTTATGACGGTCACTCCTTTGTCTTTCGCCTCGGTGAGGAACGGCTCTATACCGTCTCTCGCAAGCGAATGCGGCGAATAGCTCCCGATGTCGAGGTTCGACTTCCCCGACCCTATGCGGGTTAAATCGAGCAGGTCGCTCAGTATGCTCACGAGCCTCTCACTGTCCTCCCTCGCCGCCATGAGCAATTCTGTCTGCTTCTCGTTTAGCTCGCCGACCTTCTCCTCGAGAAGGAGGTAAATCGACATGCGGAGCGAGGTCAGCGGGGTCTTAAGCTGGTGGGACACCGTTGAGACGACCCCCCGCTTGAGCTCCTCCTGCTCATGGAGCTGCGTCACATCACTCAGTATTATCGCCGAGCCGGTATGCTCGCCCGACTTGGGCTTTATAGGAATAGGGACCGCTATGGGCTTGAAAAAGTGTTCGCGGCCCTCGGTGAAACGCTGTATGTATCCGTTCTTCGAATCCTTCTCCACCACCCTGTCCTCATCTAGCGCCCTGCCGATCAGACTAGTCATCCACTCGTGTCCGAGGTCCTTCACAAGCACGCCCGGCATCAAGCCGAACATATGCTGAGCGGTATCCGTAGATACCTCCACGCGCCCCTCCCTATCGAGAACGGCGATTGCGTCAGGCATAGCCTTCACGACCTCTTCCATTGCCCTCCGCATCCGGATGAGGTTCATCCTGTCGCTCTTCCTCACCTGCCTGAGCGACGCTGTCATCTCGTTGAAGGATTGAGAGAGCTTCCCTATCTCGTCGCGCGAGCTGGACTCGATAACCACGTCGAGGTTCCCGCGGCGTATTTCATCGGTCGATTCTATAAGCCTGTTGATCGGCGTGAGTATCCACCTGTGCGTCAGGTAGCTGAAGAGGACCGCTATGACGGCTGAGGCTATGATTGCGAAAAGCATCTGCCTGTATGTGGACGCTGCGAGCGCCCTCGCTTCGTCGTTCGCGTCGCTCATGCTCTTCTGGTTCATGATGAGTATTTCGTGCGCGAGTGTTTTAATCTTCTGGAAGAGAGGCAGGAGAGTAGAAAAGTAAGCCTCGTTCCGCGCCTGAAAAGGGCGGGAAGTATCCGTTACGAGCTGAATGCTTTTGGTATATTCCCCGAACAGCTTTTCAATCTCGCGGGCCTTTTCCCCTTCCCCGGGAAGCGTTATATTCCCGAACTCGGACTTGAGAGCGGCCCTGAATTTTATCGTGTTTTCATTTATCAGAGCGGCCCCCTCTTCGTTATTCCCCGCGAGGGTGAACAGTATTCCGCTGTCCATCCGCTCGAGCGTCTCCTTCATGTCCTGGCAGGCGACGACGCTCAGGTAGTTTTCCTTGAGAATCACGTCGACAGCGTAGCCCAGCTCCTTTATGCGCGACATTGTGAGGAGACCGATTACCACGACTATCGCGAGCAGTCCCCCGAAACCGAGGGCTAGTTTCTGGCGTATACCTATCATCGGTTCCCTTCAGGTAATATGCTTTCTTTCTGGGATTCATACTTATGTGCAAGAGACGTGCCTGATCGTTTGGGTTTAATTCTGTAATTATATCAATCAGTTAAGTACGGATGTCCTTGCAATTATCAACGCGTCAGCCGAAATGAAATTGCATTTTGCAAGACAGCCTGAGAGGAGCGCCGGCAGGGTCATATGCCGTACTGCTTGCGCTTCCGCCATAGAGTGGCCTGGTCGATGCCGAGAATTTCCGAGGCCTCCTGGAGTGTCCTCGTCCCGGCGATGACGCGGCGAATGTGGTTCTCCTCGATGACGCTCAGGGGCACGCAGTCTCCCAAACCCGGAGAAGCCTCGCGCGGGGATATAGAGCCCGGCAGATGCTCCGTACCGACAGTATCACCCTGACATATTATGGCTGCACGCTCGACCGCGTTCCGGAGCTCCCTTATGTTGCCGGGCCAGGAATAATTCCTGAGCGCATGCATCGCCTCAGGCGTGAACCCCCGCAGCAGCTTGTGGTTCTGAGCGCCGAAGAACGAGAGCATGCTCACGGCAAGCCCTTCCACGTCGTCCGGGCGTTCCGAGAGCGGGGGCAGAGTGATCTCAATTACGTTCAGTCTGTAGAAGAGGTCTTCCCGGAACCTTCCCTCCTTTACGGCTGTTTCGAGGTCCGTGTTCGTTGCCGATATTATGCGGACGTCCGCTTTTCGTGTCTTCTGGTCGCCCACGCGCTCGTACTCCCTGTCGTTCAGGAAGCGCAGCAGCTTGGGCTGAAGGTTGAGCGGCAGGTCCCCTATCTCGTCGAGAAAGAGCGTCCCCCCTTCGCACGCCGCTATCTTGCCGGGGTTATCCGATACGGCCCCCGTGAACGCCCCTCTCACGTGCCCGAACAGCTCGCTCTCTAGGAGCTCGGGGCTGAGCGAGGGACAGGATATCACGGCGAACGGTTTACCCACCCTCCTGCTCCAGCCGTGTATGGCGCGCGCGAGGACGGTCTTCCCGGTCCCGCTCGGTCCCTTGATCAGTATGGCCGCGTCGCTCGGCGCGGCCATACGAGCGAGCTCCAATGCGCGCTGCATTTCCGGCTGCCTCGATTCGAATGACGATTCCGGGCGGAGCTTGTTTATGTCCTCTTCGAGGGCCTCTATTCGCCGCTCCATGCCCCTAACCGTCGCGGCGCGTTCCGTTACTATATCGACCTGCTCGGGGGTAAACGGTTTGGGTATGTAATCGGCGGCCCCCCTCTTCATCGCTTCGACTGCGGTGTCTATTGAAGCGTATGCCGTGATGACGACTATCTTGAGCCAAGGGCATGCGGCAAGGAGGAGCGGGATGAGGTCGAGGCCGTTCTCCGTTCCGAGTCTCAGATCGACGAACGCGAGGTCGAATACCCGCCTGCCCGCCTCGGATACGGCGTCCCCGGCGTTGCTAACGGCCGTAACCGCATGGCCCCGCGATTCGAGGCACAGGGTAAGGGTCTTTCTTATATTCGCCTCGTCGTCGACGACGAGAACGTTCAACCGGGGCGTCCCGCTTACATCTGCCTTCATGGAATGTCCTGCCATCGGAATTATTATACTATCCCCCGTGCGGAAGCGAAGCGCTGCGGTAGTTGATCCCCCTTCTGCCCGATCACATTTATCTTTGCAATCCGCAATGGACTCCGAACGCCTACTTTGAGTATTACAATCCTGCCTGATTCTAAGTATCACAAATCTTTAGATTGCTCGTTGAATGAAATCAGGCACGCCCCTTGCTAGAATTAGTCAAGGTATATACAAAGGGCAGATATACAAAGGGAGGTTATCATGAGTTTTACGAAACCGAACGGAAATGACTCCGGCGATCGCCGGCGGTTTTTACAAGTGCTCGGATCGGGAGCGGTTGTCATAGCCGCGGGCGGCCTGTCCGGCAACAGGGCGGAGGCAGTAGTCCCCGCAACAGAACCCGATAGTCGAGAAATTATTAATTTCCCCGGCCGAAGTCCTCATGCGCGAGCACGGAGTACTCGAGCGCGTGATTCTGATTTACGGAGAATACATCCGCAGGCTCAACGCCGGGGCGGACCTGCCCCACGCGGCACTGTTTGATGCGGCTAATATAATCAGGTCATTCATCGAGGACCATCACGAGAGGCTAGAGGAAGATTTCCTCTTCCCCAGGTTCCGCAAGGCCAATAAGCTCGTAGAGCTCGTCGACGTGCTCGAATTGCAGCATAAGGCGGGGCGCAGGCTGACCGATACCACATTAATGCTTGCCAAAGCGGGGCGCCTTAAGGACGCGCAGGACAGGCAAAAGCTGGCCGAAACGCTCGATCTTTTCATCCGCATGTACGGCCCCCACGAGGCGCGCGAGGACACAGTCCTCTACCCGGCTTTTCGGACGGTCGTGTCGCCCAATGAATACGACGCCCTCGGAGAGGAATTCGAGAGAAAGGAGCACGAGCTCTTCGGCGAAGACGGTTTCGAGGTGATGGTCGACCGCGTAGCCGCGATCGAGAAGACCCTCGGAATCTACGACCTTTCGCAATTCACTCCGCATACATGAATAGGCGGGGCAGTTTATAAGGATTTATTCGGGACGAGTTTTGTACCGTTACCGTTTTAGGGATAGCTTTTTATGGAGCGATATATACGCTCTCAGGGATTTACGCCTCTCCCTTCCCTTCCGCCGCGAGCTTCTCGGCGAGCTTTATCTCCCTCCACGAGAGGAAGAGGAATATCACGAGGAGTATTACGGTATTGAGGGGGGCGATCCAGAAGGGAATTTCCTCGCCGAAGCTCTCGAGTATCATGATAGCGCCCAGCATGCCGATCGAGTACATCGCACCGTTTTTGAGATACGCGTATTTCGATATCCAGTTTATCCCGCGCACGGTCACTTCCCTGACGACGAACGCGCCTATGCCGTTCCCGATCAATATCAGGGGCACGGACATAGTGAAGGCGAACGCGCCTATCACGCCGTCTATGGAGAACGAGGCGTCGAGCACCTCGAGATAGAAGACCTTGCTCCACCCGCTCATGTTGGGGTCGAGGAGCTCCTTTTCCTTCTCCTCGGCGTTCTTCTTGAAACCGTCGGTGATGAAGAAGGCCGTGGTCCCGATCGAGGCTGCGAACGCCAGGAACGGGTCGAACTGGAGGGATATATATACGATTACCGTGAAGAATATGGAGGTTATGGCGTAAAACCAGACCGAATGCCTGTGTATGAAGTGCTCGACGAGGAACGTGTACTTCTTCTCCTCGAGAAAGAGCCACGCGAGGAATACGAGAAACAGATACATCCCGCCGCCCACGAGGAGATAGGCCTTCGACTCCGCGAGGGATTCCTCGATCTGCTTGCTGTCCCCCGAGAACGTGAACTGGAATAGCTCGATGAACGAGAGCTGGGGGTTCGCGATCCATACGATCAGGAACGGGAGCACTCCCCTGAGCAGGAACACGGCGATGAGCATGCCCCATATGAGGAAGAACCTCCTGAACCGATCCGTCATCGTGGCGAGCACGTGGGCGTTCACGACGGCATTGTCTATGCTCGATATTATCTCGAACAGGCTTAGCCCGATTATGACTACTATTATTTCAAACATAGCTTGAGGAGTTCATTATATTCTTCACTATTCGGCTTTAATTTCAAGGAATAATTACGGTTTGCAAACCTGCCGGCCTATTAAACCGGGGTATATATTACCAAATCCTGAGGGGTTGACAACAGAAGAAGCGAATTTGAACCGGACCAGACGAAAGACAAAAACCTTATCTGAAAATCTATAATCAAAAGTCAATATGACTCTCTATCTCATGAGTTTAACCATCGTAAATAATTAGCACAAATCCTAAACTTCCAAATATGTACATAACTCCTGTCAAAATATATTCGTCCAGCCATACTCTAAATTCTTCGATTTATCTCTCCGCCTAACCAGTGATAAAAAAAGAACTTCTATCATTCTTCCCATATCGATTCACTGCCCAAAATATTGATAAGAAGCCATTCGCAGCAAATTTGTCCCGCCCCTCTTTGCTCTCCAAACAACCATTATTCTAATGACAGTAATCACTAGAATATAGTCCGATAATATTGGTATTCATGAACAAAGATATCATGCAAATTATACACTCCGACAGTATTAACTAAGACTCTCAAAATAGAGCCACACGCAATAAAAAATGGGGTAATTCGCTCCAAATGCTCCTAGTGTTCATACAATAAGAATCCCCGGTACGAGTTATAGCTATACCCGGTCCTTTGCTAAAAGATGCTTTCTTCAATGCATCAATAACGACGTTAGGGGCTAATGCTCCATCCAATCGAAGGGGGCCCCGCGGTACCACCATGAATATCAAGACATTAATCACACTTAATTTCATAACCAGAATGTAAGCTCCTCCACCTACAGTTACCGCACCTTATAGCCAAAACTAGTTACATCCGGTCTTGTCGAATCCAACGCAAACGTATCTATACGTCAATGTTCCAAAACAACCTCCGCTATCCGGAAGTGCTGAAGGATTGTATCGGCTAAGTAGTTAAAATAATTCCACTATCTACAATGGAATATTGGGATCTAGAGGAAACATTTCTTGTAACCCTAATGGGTCGACGAAGTTAGCAGGATTATTTCCGACATAGGTATACAAATTAATTCCTCCGTTAAACCCGATTGGGTCCTCATTCAAAAACCTCCCAATCGCCGGGTCGTAATACCTCGCCCGGTAATAATACAGCCCGCTCTCAAATAACATTTCCAAGGCTATCCCTCATGGGTTCTTTCATAGTCAGTTGTTTAACAATCCAATCGTAATCATCCTTCAGTTCATCAATTGTTAAATCTTCTCTCTTTACCATATATATAAACTTTTTCGATGCAGCGATTAAACGTCTCCTTGTAGTTATCTAAAGCCCTATGAGTCTGAAGTTGTAAAATCAGATGCTAAAAATAGGCACACCCCACAATTGCAATACGGATCCTCGGCTCGACCAAACCGACAATCCATATGGATCTACGAAATTGTCGGCTTATTCCATACATAAGCGTAAAGATTCAAATCTCCCCCAGCAAACCCAATCGGGTCTTCATTCAAAAACCTCCCGATCGTCGGATCGTAATACCTCGCCCTGTAATAGTACAGCCCGCTTTCCGCATCGTATTCACGGCCGGCTTTCTAAATGTCTCGTTGCCGGTTTGATCAATCAAATGCTAAATCTAGTTCACAATTATCAAATATTAAAAACTGCTTCATGCAATCAACAAAACCGTTTAGAATGACATTCGCTCAGCACATCCCCTACGGCTGTATCGCGACCTTTATCACGCCGTCGGCCTGGGACGAGAAGAGCTTGTATGCCTCCTCGATCTCGTCGAGCGAGAACCTGTGCGTGATTAGCTGGCGTAAATTAACCCGCTCGTTCTTCACGAGGTCCATCAGCCTTCTCATCCTCTCCTTCCCTCCGGGGCAGAGAGTGGACACGATATTCTTGTCCGCTATGCCGAACCCGAAGGCCTGGTTCGGGACGCCGATATTCGGCATGTCCGCAGGGTAAACCCCGAGGCTCGATATGGTCCCGCCCACGCGAGTGGCCTTGACGCAGTTCTCGAGCGTCGTCTGGGTGCCGAGCGCCTCTATCGCGACATCGACCCCCCTCCCCTTCGTCATGTCGAGTATCTCTTTCACGGGGTCTTTTTTCTTGAAGTCGATTACGACGTCCGCCCCCATCTTCATCGCCATCTTCATGCGCGACGGGATAGTATCGACGCCTATGATGAGCGAAGCCCCCTTGAGCTTTGCGCCCGCGGTCGCGCCCAATCCTATTGGCCCCTGTCCGAATATAGCGACCATATCGCCCACCTGAATGTCGGCGCTCTCGGCCCCTGACAATCCCGTCGAGAATATATCCGTCGTCAGAAGCACGTCCTCGTCAGAGAGATCGTCCGGTATCCTCGCCAGGTTCGCCATTGCGCTCGGTATCTTCACGTAGTCCGCCTGGCAGCCGTCTATGGTGTTCCCCATCTTCCATCCGCCCAGGAACCCGCCGCACTGCGCCCAGTTCGCGGAGAGGCAGTATTCGCACATCCCGCACGGGGTGATCGCGTTTATCGCTACCCTCTCGCCGAGCTTGTAGTCCGTAACCCCGTCCCCGAGCTCGTGTATCACGCCCACGGGCTCGTGCCCTATGGTTTGTCCGACCCTCACCGGGAACTCCCCTCTCATGATATGCACATCAGTCCCGCATATGGTCGTAAGCGTAACCCTTACCACCGCCTCGCCCGGCCCCGCCTTGGGTATCGCCCTTTCCTCGAGACCGACCTTGTTCACGTCCTTGAATACATTCGCTCTCATAGCTCATAGCCTCCTGCTTCTGGATTTGATATTAAGGGGTGCAAATCCCATGCCAGCGCGTGAGATCCCCCCTATACACTCTATATATTAGATACTTTTTATTAAGGATGTGTGAAATAATTCCGGAGCCTGTCCGATAACATTACAATAGACACAAAAAGACATGCCCGGGGCAGAGAACCGGAGCAGGGCTCACAGCCGTATATACAAGCATGCACAATATAATCTTTTTAAGGGAAAATTAGAGGGCAGGAACGAAAAATGATTACACCTGAAAAAAGTCTGCTATACTATTATCGTAATAGTCGAGTTTGGGTCCGGGGGGGGAGACTCTCCATACCTCTTTGATCAAATCCTCCTTTAACGAGACTAGGACTTTGGATTTGTCCCCCCGGGCTCTTTAAGCCCCCATTATACACTAATCCGTTTAAAAATTTCAAGGGTAACAGGCCCGGAGCTGTTTATGGAATTGACGGCGGGTAAACCGGAGCGGAGTCCCATCCGGCAGGATCGATATTATATCGAAGTTCTCAGGCCCCCGATCACGAACGGAGATATTGCGGGGCCCGCATATGCCTAGCCCTCTGTCGAGCTTTCGGGCTTTACGATGATGAGGGTGTACTTGTTAAGGTCAATATATTTCTTTGCCGCTTTCTGCACGTCCTCTTTCGTAACGGCGAATATTTCCTGCGGGTATCTCTTATACTCCTCCCAGCCTATGCCGTATAGCTCGTCGAACGTGATCTTGGCAGCCTGGGAAGAGTTCTGCTGGAGCCCTATCTCGAAGCTCCCGACCAGATAATTCTGGGCGCGCTTTATCTCCTCGTCCGTCACGCCGTCCTTAAGCACGAGCCCGAGCTGTTCCTTGATCGCCTTCACGGCCTCTTCCTCTTTCTGAGGGGCGGTGCCTATGTAGACGCCGAAGTAACCCGGCTCGAGTCCCGGCGTATAGAACGAAGTCACGGTATATGCGAGGCTCTTCTTGTCCCTCAACTCGATGAAGAGCCTGCCGCCCTGCCCGGACAGGATTGTGTTCAGCACCTCGAACGCGTACTCGTCCTCGGTGTTTATAGGCGGCGCGAGGAACCCCATTATAATATGGGTCTGGGCCTTGTCGGGCTTTGTCTCGGTCTTCTCGGTTATCGCCGAGGGCGGTGTTACGGGTTTTATCTCAGGCGCGGGGGAAGCGCCCTTCTTCATGCTTCCGAATTTTTCCTTGATAGCTTCCAGGGCCTCGTTTTCGTCGACCTCGCCTACGATCGTTATAACCATGTTTTCGGGCCTGACGTATTTAGAGTAGAACTCCCTAAGGTCCTGGCCGTCGAACTCGGTCACCGTTTCCACGGTGCCGAGCGGATTATATTTGTACGGGTGGTCCGCGTACAGTGTGGCGAGGAAGAGATTGACCGTGGTCTTCAGAAGGTTGTCCCCCTCCCTGTTAATCTCGGACAGTATTTCGCGCCTCGCGCGCTCGATCTCCTGGGATTCGAACGAGGGGCGGAGTATTACGTCCGCGAATATGTCTATGGCCTCGCCGAAGTTCTGGCTCAGGGACTCGACTGTGACCCCGAAGCTGTTCCGCCCTGAATACCCCTGCACCTCGCCGGCGATCGATTCGATTTCCTCGGCTATTTGGGCGGCGCTCCTCGACTCCGTCCCCCTAGTGAACATGCGCGACATGAAATTGGACATCCCCTGGGTCTTCTCGTCCTCATACCTGACGCCGCCCAGGAATGCGGCCCTGGCGGCGAATAGGGGCACGCCCGGGTTCTCCTTGATTAGTACCTGGATGCCGTTATCGAGTACGAATTTCTTGACTTCGCCCGGGGCGGCTTTCACGGGCTCCGCTACGGCCGCGGGGGTGTTCATATCCCCGGTATCCATGCCGGCCGACGAAACGATTATCTCCTCCGTAAGCTCCCCGTCGGTAAACGCGGCGTCCGAGCCGTTGCCCTTGTTCCGGGCAAATTCCCGCGAAGTTTCCTCGGATGCCTGCTTCGCGATTTCCCTGACCTCGTCTTCCGTCAAGGCCGTCTGTCCCGACGGGAGCAGGAAGCCCGCGGTGAGGTTATCGATAGTGAGGTATTGATTCGCCGCCCGCATAATGTCTTCGGGCGCGACTTTCCGCACCTTGTCGAGATACTCGTCCTCGTACCTGAAATCTCCCGTCTCTATCTCGAAGAAGCCCAGCTTCTGCGCCTGTCCCTGCATAGTTTCCTTGGTGTATACCGCGTCGCTTTCTATGTTGAGCTTGACCTTCGACAGCTCGACGTCACCCACGGGCTCGTATTTGAGCCTCATGACCTCTTTCATTATTTCCTTGAGGGCTTCCTTCGATTCCGCAGGGTCGAGCGTTCCGCCCACGGCGAAAATCCCTTCCCTCATAGGCGTGTACGCGTAGGCGTATATGTTGCTCGTAAGCCCTTTTTCCTCTTTTATGTTCCTGTAGAGCCTCGAGCTCTCCCCGCCGCCCAGTACGTTGCCCAGAACGTCCATGGCCGGGGTGTCTTCCCCTTTGGCGTTCGGTATGTGGAACGCGAGGGAAAAATACCCCTCCTGAAGCGGCTTCTCGATGACGAAAGCCTTCATGCCCTTCTGCTCGGGCTCGTCCGGTATATCGCACTCCGGGAGGTCCCTCCTGTGGAGCTTGCCGAACGTCTCTTCTATCCTGGGCTCTATCTTCGCCGTATCGAAATCGCCTACCACGACGAGCGTCATGTTATTGGGTGCGTACCATTTATGATAAAAGTCCGTGACCTTCTTTCTGTCAAAAGCCTTTACCCCCTGCTTCCGTCCCGATTATGGACCTCCCGTAGGGGTGCTCGGTGAAGGCCGTTGAAAACAGCTTCTCGCTCAGGTTCCTGCCCGGGCTGTCCTCCCCACGCCTAATCTCCTCGACCACGACCTCGAGCTCCTTATCGAGCTCCTCCGGGTCGAACGTGGAGTTCTCCATCGTGTCCGACAGCACGTCGAGCGCCGTATCCATGAACCTGCTCGCTATGACTACGTAGTAGACCGTTTCGTCGAAAGACGTAAATGCGTTTATGTCCCCGCCGCTGCCCTCGATAACCCTCGCTATCTCGCCTACAGCCCTTTTCCCGGTACCCTTGAACACCATGTGCTCGTGCACGTGCGCGAGGCCGTATTCCCCCTCCGTCTCGCAGGCGCTCCCCGTCTTCACCCATACGTTCACCGCCACGACCGGGGCCGAACGGTTCTCCTCTAGTATAATCGTCATTCCGTTATCGAGCCTGTATCTGGTAATACCGTTCAAAGTCTCTTTCTTCAGACTTTCGTTATCCATCTTGTTCTCCTCTCTGTGGCAAGAAACTACCATAATACCCAGAATGACGGCAAGGAACGCGGACATTACCGAAATCCGCGCGCGGCGCCTGCCTGAACCGTAAATTCCCTTAAGACAAGCCTCTCTTTAACACCTGCTGTCATCGGCGACTCCGCTCTGCGTTCGTATTTGGATGTCGAATTGTGGGGTTTTGTACCCGTAATAAGATAACGGGAATTATCCCCCTATCAAGAACGAAAAACACCTGAAACGCGATATGTTGTGTATATACGGGCGGTTACGTCTTTAATTATTCGGCTGCTTTCCCCGGCACGGGTTCTTCCTGCACCCCGGGCTTCCCCGTCAGGTACCCGAGCGCATGGAGCACTATGCCCGAGACCGAGTAGAGATACACGAGGAATATGAACATGATCTCCGGGTTGGTTATTACGGCGGCGATGATTATCGCAGCGACGACTAGGGCGTTGAAAGGCCCTCCCAGCCTGAGCGTGGGCTGCTTCGAGTATCTCACGTTACTTACCATGAGGAGCCCTATGACCGGGGCGGCTACCAGGTAATACCAGAGCACCCTTCCGTCGGGGTCTATCCTGAGAGACGAGAGCAGCATCAGCGGGGCCACCATGAGGCCCGCGGCAATGGGGCTCGGGAGCCCCGTAAAGTTGAACCTCTCCACCGTGCCAGACTGCACGTTGAAGCGGGCGAGCCTGAGGGCGGCGCAGACGACGTAAACTATGACCGCCATGAGACCGAGCTTCCCCTTGTCCATGAGTGTCCATACGTATATGAGCACCGCGGGGGCCACGCCGAACGATACGACGTCCGAGATGGAATCGTACGAGAGGCCGAAATTGCTCTCGTGCTTAATAAACCTCGCGAGCCTCCCGTCGAGCGTGTCGAAAAAGAACGATATTACTATGAATGCGCCCGCCCACCAGAATTTCCTGAAGGCCCAGGGGTCGGAATCGTTCCCCGCGCCCATGGCCGAGACAATCTCTATCGAGGTCAGTATGGACAGTATGCCGAAGCACAGGTTGCCCGTCGTGAATATATTCGGCAGAACGGGCATGACTTTCTGCCGCTTCGATTTTTTCCTTCTCAAGCCTTGTTCCCGTCTAGCCATCCTATTATGCTCTCCCCGGCTTTTACCCTGTTACCGATGCTCACTTCTATTATACACCCCTCGGGCAGATAGACGTCCACCCTCGAGCCGAACTTAATCATACCGTACCTCTCGCCTTTTTTAAATTTCATGTCGATGTCGGCGTATGAGACTATCCTCCTCGCGAGGAACCCCGCTATCTGGGATACGACTATCTTTTCCCCCTCGGGCGTCTCGATGAGCGTAGAGAGCCTCTCGTTGTCGTCAGACTTCCTCTTCATACCGTCCGAGAAGAGCCAGTCCGGCATGTGCGCTATGTTGAAGCCGCCGGGGGAGTATTTCGTGCCGACGACCTTCCCCCTGACGGGCATCCTGTTAATGTGGCAGTCGTAGAGGGCGAGCGAGATGCTTATCCTCGTCATGGGAGCGCCCAGGAAGTCCCTCTCGTAAATCTCCTCCACCATGACGACGCTCCCGTCGGCCGGCGAAACGATGGAGTCCGGGTCGTCCGGGACCTCGCGCTCCGGGTCGCGGAAGAAAAAGAGGGTGATAACCGCGAGTCCCGCGAAAACAATGGAGAGTATCGTGAAATTGAACATGGCGGCAGCCCAGGCGAGTATTGCAAGTATGCCGAGGTAGGTGAAGCCCTCGGTGGCTACGGGAGACCGCTTTCGTTCCATCAGTTCTTAGTCTTGTCGACCAGTTTCTTTTTGAATAGAGAGCTCATCATCTTGCGGAGCTGTCCGCCGATGTCCTCTATCGGGTGGGTCTCCCCTTTCTTCATCAGGGCGTTATAGACAGGGCGTCCGGCCCTGTTCTCGAGTATCCATTCCCTCGCGAACTCGCCGTTCTGTATGGAGGTGAGGATCCTCTTCATTTCCTTCTTCGTTTCTTCGTTGACGACCCTGGGGCCCCTCGTGATGTCCCCGTATTTCGCGGTGTCGCTTATAGAATAGCGCATATTGGATATGCCGCCCTCGTAAATGAGATCGACTATCAGCTTGACCTCGTGGCAGCACTCGAAGTACGCCATCTCGGGCGGGTATCCGGCCTCGACGAGGGTTTCGAACCCCGCCATGATCAGGGCTGTGAGCCCTCCGCAGAGTACGGTCTGCTCCCCGAAGAGGTCGGTCTCGGTCTCGTCCTTGAACGTGGTTTCTATTATTCCTGCGCGCCCTCCGCCTATGGCTCCCGCGTATGCGAGCGCAATCTCCTTCGCTTCCCCTGTAGCGTCCTGGTGAATCGCCACCAGCATCGGCACGCCGGCCCCTTCGACGAACTGCCCCCTGACCGTGTGTCCCGGGGCTTTCGGAGCCACCATGAAAACGTCCACGTTGGGCGGCGGCACTATCTGTCCGTAATGTATGTTGAAGCCGTGGCTGAAAGCGACGGCGTTCCCGGCCTCGAGCCCCTCCGTGATGCCTTCGTTGTAGATGCCCGCCTGGCTCGTGTCGGGCGCAAGCATCATGATTATGTCCGCCCACTTCGCGGCTTCGTCCACTGGAAGGACTTTGAACCCGGCTTCCTTAGCCTTTTCCCAGCTCCCGCTCCCTTCCCGGAGGCCCACGGCTACGTCCATGCCGCTGTCTCTCAGGTTCTGCGCGTGCGCGTGTCCCTGGCTCCCGTATCCGACTATCGCTATCTTTCTCTTCTTCAGCTTTTTCAGGTTAATATCGCTGTCGTAGTAAACCTTCATTTCTCCTCTCCTTTATTCTTCGTGAGTTTGGACTCGCGCTTCATGGCGACCGTCCCGGTCCTTGCGAACTCCTTTATCCCCATGGGGTGCAGCAGCTCGATAAAGGCGGTTATTTTATCCTTGTCGCCGGTAAGTTCAAGCGTGTAGGACTTGGGCCCGACGTCCACTACCTTCGCCCGGAAAATGTCCGCCGTCCTCAGTATCTCCGCCCTCGTTTCGTCCCTCGCGTCCATGCGCACGAGCACCATCTCCCTCTCCACGCGCACCTCGTCCGTGAGGTCGCTCACCTTTATCACGTTCACCATGTTGTTGAATCTCTTGATTATCTGCTGGATTATGAAATCGTCCCCGGTCGTTACGAGAGTTATACGCGACGTTTCCGGGTCGAGCGTCTCTCCGACGTTCAGACTCTCGATGTTGAAACCCCTGGCGCTGAAGAGACCGGCGATCCTCGAAAGGACGCCGGATTCGTTATCGACAAGAAGCGTTATCGTGTGCCTCACTGGTAATAAACCTCCGGTTATGATCGACTGAAACTTCACTTCCGATAGGGGAAAAAGACAAAAGAGTACCCTACTTTATAAAGAAAGCTCCCTCATTATACACGATCTTTCCCGTTAAGCCATATCGGCCGCTTCGGCCATATTCTCGAGATGTACGCCCTCCGGGCCGAGTATCATTTCGTTCATCGCGCCCCCGGGTGCGATCATCGGGTAAACGAGCTCGTTTTCATCGACGAATATCTCCATCAGTACCACGCCTTCGGTGGACAGGCCCTCCCTGAGGGTCGCTTCGAGGTCTTCGGGCCTCCTGGCCTTGAGACCGATCGCGCCGAAGGACTCCGCCAGCTTGACGAAATCGGGCAGAACGTCGAACTTGGACGCGGAATAGTTACAGTTGTAGAACATGGTCTGCCACTGCCTGACCATTCCGTGATGACCGTTGTTGAGGAGTATTATCTTTATGTCCATCTTGTTCTCGACGGCGGTAGCGAGCTCCTGCATGTTCATCTGGAAGCTCCCGTCGCCGCATACGCATACGACCATCTTGTCGGGCCGCGCGAACTTCGCCCCCATGGCCGCCGGGAACCCGAAACCCATCGTCCCCAGGCCTCCCGACGTGATCCACGTCCTCGGGTACTTGAACCTGTACCACTGGGCTACCCACATCTGGTGCTGTCCGACGTCGGAGACGATTATCGCCTCCCCGTCCGTGATCTTGCTGAGCGTATCTATGACGTAAGTCGTCAGTATCTTGTCGCCTTCCTGTTTGTACGCGAGCGGGTGTTTTTTCTCCCACTCCTTTATCAGCCCCATCCATTCCTTCCGGTTCGTCTTCACCTTCGCCGGAAGCATTTCGAGCATCTGTTTCAGGACTTCCTTCGCGTCCCCTACGATGGGGCAGTGCACGACTATGTTCTTGTCTATGGTCGCGGGGTCTATGTCTATGTGGATTATCTTCGCGTTGGGTGCGAACTTTGCGAAGTTGCCGCCCGTGGCCCTGTCGTCGAACCTCGCGCCTATGGAGATAACGAGGTCGCAGTCGTGTACGGCCATATTGGCCGCATAGGAGCCGTGCATGCCGAGCATGCTTATGAAGAGCGGGTCGTCAGCGGGAAAAGCGCCCAGTCCCATTAGGGTGAGTGTTACGGGTATCTGGAGCCTGTGGACGAGCTCCTTAAGCTCCTCCGAAGCCCCCGACCACAGGAGCCCGCCCCCTCCGAATATGAGCGGCCTCTTCGCGGCGAGAATCAGTTCGACCGCGCGTCTTATCTGTCCGGGGTGGCCTTTCTTAGGCGGTTTGTATCCCCTCAGGTTTATTTCGTCCGGTATTACGAACTCGTCCTCGCCGATGAGGACGTCCTTGGGCATGTCGACCAGCACCGGGCTCGGCCTGCCCGTCCCCGCGATGTAGAACGCCTCCTTTATGGCGCGCGGGAGGTCTTTGGTCCTTCTGACCAGGTAGTTGTGCTTGGTGCAGGGGCGCGTTATTCCGATATGGTCCGCTTCCTGAAACGCGTCGCTCCCCAGATAAGGCAGCGGGACCTGTCCCGTGAATACGACGACGGGGGAGGAATCCATCTGTGCAGTGGCTATACCCGTAACGGTGTTCGTCGCGGCGGGGCCCGACGTGCAGAGCACTACACCGGGTTTGCCCGAGGCGCGCGCGTAGCCGTCAGCCATGTGCGTAGCCGCCTGTTCGTGCCTGGCAAGAACGTGCCTGATCCGGTCCGAGTACTTGGGCATTACGTCGTACACTTTGAGCACGTATCCCCCAGGCAGCCCGAACACCACGTCTATGCCCTCGTGTATCAGAGTCTCGAAAAACATCTCGGCACCGATCATTCTCGCCATTTCAAAATTACCCCCGTATTTTTGCGGGCCGCCCGGTGTTACGGAGCGGCGCGCAGTTTTTTATTTATGCTTCCATTCCGCAATTCTTGCTTCCATCCTGTCTTTGAGCGAAAGCTTGACCTTTTTCAGTTTCCTGACTTCCATTTCGTCATCGAAAGAGAGAGTGTCCTTACTCTCGAGGCTCCTGACGACATCGTCGAGCTCCCTGTGCTCGAAGTATAAACGCTTAAACTCCTCGTCCGCTTCGAGCAGCTTTTCAATTATGTCCGTTTCGGTCATCTTGTCTCCCCTTTGCTGTTAATTCCGCGTCTGGTTTTCGTAAATACATGGGCGCGAGGCCCAGAACCTCGTCCGCGTGCCCTTCCGTAAACCTTTTAAAACCGTAAAAAGCGAGGGATGACGCCCTCGGGTAGTTCAAATAAGGAGGGCAGATCTGTATTGCCTCCCCCCCCAACCCATTATCTTCCAGAAAATCTCTATAAAGTAAAGCGCCTTCGCCTATAAATATAGTTTCTTCCTTTATTATTTCCATAAGCCCCGCGGGCGGCAGGATAGCATCTTCGCTAATCCTCGAGACCCCGCCGCCGTCCGTCCTGAAGAGGGCCGCGTAGAGCTCCCCTTTCCTCGCGTCCCCGAGCGCGCAGACCTGAAAGGGCGAGAACGGCAGATTCATGGCGAGGATTTCGAGCGAGGACGCCCCTGTGACGGGTATGCCCAGCGAATACGCGAGGCCCTTGGCCGTCGAGATGCCCACCCTGAGCGCGGTGAATGATCCCGGCCCGAGGGATACGGCAACCCCGCCGAGCTCCTTCCCCTCGATCCCGAGCTCCCCCAGGAGCCTGTCTATCGCGGGCACGAGCCTCTCCGAGTGGGAAGGGCCCATGTTCAGATAATATTCCCCCAGAATCCTGTCGTCTTCCGAGACGGCTATGCTGCCCGAATACGTCGATGTCTCGATTGCGAGTACTTTCATCATCAATATTATTAATCTATATGAAATTATAACGGATTGCCCGGGGAACGGAAAGGAGCGGGTGCGCGCGCCTGAGCGCAGTGCGCATCGGAAATATGAGTATTATTTCGAGGTCTGGCGCCCGAAGGTCTCTTCCCTTATGAGAGAGCCCGAGCCCGAAGTGATGCCTTCGATCCTCATGGCGAGGTCGTTCCTGTTGGTCGCCTGTCTCATCGCCTCGTCGTACGTGATCTTGTCGCCCTTGTAGAGGTTATAGAGACACTGGTCGAAGGTCTGCATCCCGTAGTGGAGGCTCCCCTCCTGTATGGCCTGCCTTATCTCCCACGTCTTCTGAGGGTCGGAGATGAGGTCCTTTACCCTCTCGGTCGCTATGAGTATCTCCGCCGCGGGCACGCGCGCCTTCCCGTCCGCCGTCGGGACGAGCCTCTGCGATATTATCGCCTTCAGCACCTGCGCGAGCTGATACCTGACCTGGTTGTGCTGGTGCGGCGGGAATATCGTGAGCATGCGGTTTATCGATTCCTGGGCGTCGAGGGTGTGGAGCGTGGTGAGCACGAGGTGCCCCGTCTCGGCCGCCGAAAGGCATATCTCCATCGTTTCGAGGTCCCTCATTTCGCCGACCAGTATCACGTCCGGGTCTTCCCTCAAGGCGGCCCTCATGGCGTTCGCGAAGGACATGGTGTCGATGCTTATCTCTCTCTGGTTTATATAGCTCGTATGGTCCTCGTGCATATACTCGAGCGGGTCCTCGACCGTTATGATGTGCCTCGCCTTGTTCCTGTTGATGTAATCGACTATAGCCGCGAGCGTGGTCGATTTGCCGCTTCCGGTCGTGCCGGTGACGATCACGAGACCCCTCTCCTCGCTCGCTATCTTCTCCATCACGGGCGGGAGGTTCAAGGAGGTGAAGCTCAGTATGTTGAACGGGATCGACCTGATTGCTATGGACAGCGTGCCTCTCTGGTGAAACACGTTCACCCTGAACCGGGAGAGGCCGCTTATGCTGTATGCGAGGTCCATTTCGTAGAGGCTCTCGAACCTCTCGCGCTGAGCGGGGTTCATCATCTGAAGCGCCATGTCGTGCACGTCCTCGGACGTGAGCTTGGGCGCGCTCTTTACGGGAGTAAGCTTACCCTCGACGCGCAATATGGGGTGTCTCCCCGTACCGATATGTATGTCGGACGCCCCTACCCTTACCGCGGCGCGCAGGATATCGTCTATATTCACCGAGCCCATCTACTTCTCCTGGGGCTTCTCCGTTTTGATGACCCCTGTCTTGGTAAGTATATCGCTCTTTATTTTTTCGGCTATATCCGGATTGTCCTTGAGGAAAGTCCTCGAGTTCTCCCTCCCCTGTCCGAGCCTCTCCCCTCCGTATGAAAACCAGGTCCCGCTCTTCTCGACTATGTTCATCTTGGAGCCCATATCGACGAGCTCGCCCGTCTGGGAGATACCGCTTCCGAACATTATGTCGAATTCCGCGTCCCTGAAGGGAGGAGATACCTTGTTTTTTACGACCTTGGCCCTGACCCTGTTCCCGGAGACCTCTTCCCCTTCCTTGACGGAGCCGATGCGCCTGACGTCTATCCTTACCGAGGAATAGAACCTGAGCGCCATTCCGCCGCTCGTCGTCTCGGGGTTCATGTACGGCAGGGTCCCTATCTTCATCCTCGTCTGGTTGACGAATATCACGAGTGTGTTCGACCTGCCTACGGTAGCCGTGATCTTCCTTAGCGCCTGGGACATGAGCCTCGCCTGAAGCCCTACGTGCGCGTCCCCCATCTCGCCCTCTATCTCCGCCCTCGGGACGAGGGCCGCGACCGAGTCGAGCACTATGACGTCGATGGCGCCGCTCCTTACGAGCGTGTCCACGATCTCGAGCGCCTGCTCCCCGAAGTCGGGCTGCGATATGAGGAGGTCGTCTATTTTTACGCCGAGGTTCTGCGCGTAATTCGGGTCGAGCGCGTGCTCCGCGTCGACGAAGGCCGCTATGCCGCCGTTTTTGTGCGCTTCGGCGATGACGTGGAGGGCAAGGGTCGTCTTGCCCGACGACTCGGGGCCGAATATCTCGATTATCCTGCCTCTCGGGTATCCCCCCACCCCGAGCGCTATGTCGAGCCCGAGCGAGCCCGAGGATACTACGGAGAGCTGGGGTAACGGCGCCCCGGAGCCCAGCCTCATGATAGCCCCCTTGCCGAACTGCTTCTCTATGGAAGAGATCGCGAGGTCTATCGTCTTTTCTTTTTCCGATGAATCGGGTGAAAATGTTTGTTTTGCCATAATAGCTCCCAATTATACGTTATTTAAAAAAATTTGCATAATCAAACGAAGCGCGTGAGATGACGTAACGAGCTTTATCTCCTCCCGCGTCCCGTGAAAGAGGAATTTCTCCGAGCGCACGCCCCCTTTATCCGAATCCATGCCTATGAAAACCGTGCCGACGGGCTTTTCAGGCGTGCCCCCTCCGGGCCCTGCTATACCCGATACGCCTACCCCTATATCCGAGCCTGAAAGCCTCCTCACGCCGCTCGCCATCGCCTCGACCACGGGCGCGCTCACCGCTCCGTATTCGATCAGCATATCCCTCGGCACGCCGAGTATCTTCTCCTTCGACTCGTTGCTGTAGGAGACGACACCTTCGAGGAAATAATCGGAGCTCCCCGGGACGTTCGTGATCCTGTGGGCGATCAGGCCGCCCGTGCACGACTCCGCCGCCGCGAGCGTCATGCCGTACTGCCTGAGAAGCATCCCGGCAGCCTCTTCCATAGTCTCCCCTTCGGTCGAGAACACGTAAGAGCCGAGCCTCGACCTGACGTCGCCCGCAAATCCCTCGATCAGCTTTCCGGCTTCCTCGCCCGTGTCCCCGGAGGCCGTGACACGCAGGTGCACCTCGGGGAAATGAGCCCTGTACCCGAGCCTTATCCCCTCCCTTTCAATGCCCTCCAGTCTGACCGCGACCTCGGATTCGGGAAGCCCGAATGTCTTTATGAGCATGGACCTTACCTTTTTCCTCCCTGCGTCCCTCTGTTCGAGCTCGGGCAGAACGTACTCATCCATCATCGCCCGGAACTCTTTGGGCACTCCGGGGAGGAAATAAAATACAGTCCCTCCCTTTTCAATGCTGAACCCGGGCGCGGTCCCCCAGTGGTTTACCAATACGCGTGATCCCCGCGGAAGATAAGCCTGTTTCCTGTTTATGTCCGTGAGCACCCTGCCCCTCTTGCTCAACCTTTCCTCGATCGAGCTCACCGCCCGCATGTTCAGCTCGAGCGGTACGCCGGAGAACTCCGCCGCGACCTCGGTAGTCAGGTCGTCGGGAGTGGGCCCGAGGCCCCCGGAAACGATAACGGCGTCCGCCCGCTCGGACGCTATCCCGAGCGCGGAAGAAATATCGTCCCTCTCGTCCCCTACCGTAGTATGGAACTCAACCGTGAACCCGCGCGACGTTAAAACGTCCCCCGACCAGGAGAAATTGCTATCCTGAGTGAGTCCGCTCATAAGTTCATCGCCCGTCGTAATGATCTCTATTCTCATACACATGAGTCCTGTTCCGTACGATTCCATTCCAGCTCCGATAATTAATCCGGCGATTGCGGCAATCACAGTGCATCCAGCAATAATCCTCGATAATAAACCAGCAAAGAAACCGAATTCAACTGCCGGAGAAAATCAACTACAGCAAAAACCTCGCAATTATCTGAAGCACGATATTCGCGTACACCCCTGCCGCCACGTCGTCCATTACGACCCCGAGCCCGCCTTCGAGCCTCTCCGACTGTCTCGACGGAGGGGGCTTCAATATGTCGAAAAACCTGAACAGGAAAAAACCGATCACCACGTTCGTGAGTGTGAGGGGGACGAGCGCCATCGTGACGAGGTACCCGCACACCTCGTCCGCCACGATGAGCCCCGGGTCCTTCTCGCCGAATATGTCCTCGGCTACCCCGGACGCCCATACGGACAGGATTATGAACAGCACCGTGAACGGGATGTAGAAATAATACGGAAGCCCGGAGACTATATAGTAGAGCGGCACGGCAGCGAGCGTGCCAAGCGTTCCGGGCGCGTAGGGGAAATACCCGACGTAGAAAAATGTAGCGATGAGCTTCGCGATGCCCTTTTTCACCTAAGAGAGCGTTCCTTCCACCCTGAGGAGGACCTTTTTAATATCAATGCCGGAGGAATATCCGCCGAGCCCGTTCGACGCAAGCACCCTGTGGCAGGGTATGACTATCGGTATGGGATTAGCCCCGACGGCATTCCCGACGGCCCTCGCCGCCCCGGGCCTGCCGACGCCCTCCGCGATCTCCCTGTATGTGGCGGTCCCCCCGTATGGAATATCGAGGAGCTTTTTCCAGACCGAGTTTTGAAACGGAGTGCCCTCGGATACGTCGATCGGGGTCTTGAATTCGGAGAGTTGGCCGTCGAAGTAGAGCTCGATCTCGCGGGCCATATCGGCAGCCGCTCCCCCTTCGACAACACGCGTCCCGTTAAGCCCGTCGAGATAATTCCTGAACCCCCTCTCGCCGAATATTATCCTCGAAACGCCCTTCTCATTCGACAGAACGAATACCTGTCCTACCCTCGATATTACGGACGAATAGTAAATGTGATTCATTATATACGCTCCCTCCGATTCAGTTTCCACGCAGGCACTACATTGTCAAGACACACACAATGTGTGGCACACAATGTGTGCTCACGTAGTGTGCCTCTACGATTCTTCCCTATCTCCTCAGCCAACACTAGCTCAGCCCGTTCGTCCTGAGCCGCGAAGGCGAATTTCCATATGTCCAGCGGCGGCCCGCCGCCTTGAATTTCCGCCTAAAGTACGTAATATCTCTACTGCAAATTTAAAGGATCAAATCACCGACAAGGGGGATTTACAGGGCATGGGACACGGGTTAGATAACAGCTGGGCACTTATTCTCGGGGCATCGAGCGGTTTCGGCGAGGCAGCCGCTCTCGAGCTGGCGTCGCACGGAATGAACATATTCGGCGTCCACCTCGACAGGAAATCCACTATGCCCAAGGTCGAGGAAATAAAAGAGAAGATAAAGGAAAAGAGGAGAGAGGCGGCCTTCTTTAACATAAACGCGGCAGACCCGGAGCAGCGCTCCGAGACGCTCGGCGAAATAGAGCAGATACTCGACGAGCATAAAAACCCCTCGGGGATAAAGGTGCTCATCCACTCCCTCGCCTTCGGAACACTTAAACCGTATATCGCGGAATCCGAAAAGGACAGGGTATCGAACAAGAACATGGACATGACCCTCGACGTGATGGCTCACTCCCTCGTTTACTGGACTCAGGACATAGTCTCAAGGAAGATGATGGTCGCGGGCGGCAGGGTATTCGCGATGACGAGCGCCGGAAGCCACAGGGTATGGCCCACGTACGGCCCCGTATCGGCGTCTAAAGCGGCCCTCGAGTCCCACATACGTCAGTTATCGGTCGAGCTCGCCAAACACAAGATAACGGCGAACGCGATACAGGCGGGGGTTACCGAGACGCCCGCCCTCAGCAAGATCCCCGGCAGCGAGGAAATAATTAAGCACGCAATAGCTGTAAACCCGGCGGGCAGGCTCACGACAACGTCAGACGTGGCCCAGGCGATTGCCGCCCTCTCGGTCGCGGGCACGCACTGGCTCACGGGAAACGTAATCAAGGTCGACGGAGGGGAGGACCTCATCTAGCAATAAATCCCGATAAGCAGCACTTAGCCCGCATTCGGTAATACATAATGGAAAAGAAAATTACCCTCTACAACACCCTCACTCAAAAGAATGAAGAGCTCGTTCCGCACGAGAAAAACAAGATAAAGATGTACGTCTGCGGCCCGACCGTGTACGACTCCGCCCACCTCGGACACGCGAGGGCGGCAGTCACGTTCGACGTCATCGAGAGGTTCCTCTCTCACGTCGGCTACGAGGTTACATACGTCAGGAACTTCACCGACATTGACGACAAGATAATCAACAGGGCGAACGAGACGGGCATCCCCGCTCACGAGATATCGGAAAAATACATACAGGAATACAGGGACGACATGGCCTCCATAGGCGTTAAGAGACCGACTGTCGAGCCCAAGGTCACCGAGCACGTACCCGAAATAATCGACCTCATAGAAAGGATTATCGACAACGGCTACGCCTATCAGTCGGGGGACGACGTCTTCTTCTCGGTCAAGAAGTTCAAAGGCTACGGCAAGCTCTCCAAAAGGGACCCCGACGACATGCTCGCGGGGACGAGGATAGACATCAACGAGAAAAAAGAAGACCCGCTCGACTTCGCTCTATGGAAAGGGGCGAAGCCGGGAGAGCCCTTCTGGGAAAGCCCCTGGGGCAAAGGCCGCCCCGGATGGCACATAGAGTGCTCGACCATGAGCATGAAGTATCTCGGGCCGAGCTTCGACATACACGGGGGCGGGAAGGACCTCATATTCCCCCACCATGAAAACGAAATCGCGCAGTCGGAAGCGGCCACGGGAAAGGAGTTCGCCAAATACTGGGTCCATAACGGCCTCATACAGATAAACCGTGAGAAGATGTCGAAATCCGTCGGGAACATTCTTAACGTCAGGGACGCCGTCGCCATGTGGAACAGGGAGGCGATAAGGCTCTTCTTCCTCTCGCACCAGTACTTAAACCCGGCTGACTTTTCCGACACGACCATGGGCGAATCGGAAGCCGCCCTCGAAAGGCTCTACATCACGCTCAAGCGCGCGAAGGACCAGAGAAAGGACGGAAGCTCGGACGACACCGAGCTCGCGGGCGCCGTGGCCTCTTTCAGCCGTAAATGGGTGGAGACGATGTCGGACGATTTCAACACGGCCGACGCGATAGGGAACCTCTTCGAGCTCACCCGCGCCGTGAACAGGTCGATAGATTCCAGGGGATGGTCACCCGCGCTCGAAGGCGCGCTCAGGGAGATCGGCCATTTCGGCAAGACCCTCGGCATACTCGAGTACGAGCCCGAAGAATATCTCCAGACAATAAAGCTCCAGAAAAAATCGGCCGGCATCACAGAAGACGAGATCGAGGAATTAATTAAGGAAAGGAACTCCGCGAGGGCGGATAAGAACTGGAAGCGCGCCGACGAAATAAGGGAAGAGCTCAGCTCCCGTGGCATACTCCTCGAAGACAAGTCCGAAGGCACGATCTGGCGCGTGAAGGGTTAGTTAAAAACTCACCCCCTCAACATCAATTTACAATCTGCCGATATTTTTTTATTATGAGTGGAAAACGGCCCCGGATTTCCCGGAGCTCAAGGATATTGCGTCCCGCTCAAACCCATACGCCCATGTACTCGAGCGCGCGCCTGATGCTTGCCGGCGTCTGGGTCTCCCCGCGGCACGCGTACCAGCACGCGGTGCATTTGGTCTCTTCGTAGAGCTTGGGGGAATATTCGGAGTAGTGAGTGGTAATCGGCATCTCGGAGCACCGTTTTAAATGCCCGGACGGCGTAACCTGTATGTGGCTTATCCCGGCCGTGCACCCCGGTATCCCGCCCGTCTCGAAATACCTCGGTATCTCTTTCAGGTAATACTCTGTCGATAATATCGTCCCCTTCCACGTCTTCCTGAGCCTTATGAGCTCGGCTACGAGATTCTTCACCCTTTCGAGCTCTTTCGGATGCACGAAATGGGTCTCGTTGTTCGTCTTCATCACCGAGTACGAGCTGAACGAGATACCTATCCCCCACTCCCTCGCCTTGGCCGCGAGCTCCGGTATGGAATCGATGTTGTCTTCCATGATAATGGTATTGAGCGTCACCTTCCCCTTGGGGAACCTCTTTCCGAGCACGGGAAGAAGCTCAGAGAGGTGGTCCCAGAGCCCGGGCACCCCTCTATAGGTGTCGTGCGTCTTCCCGGGGAAATCGAGCGATATCGCTATCTGGTTTATCCCGGCGTCGTATAGCTCCTTCGCCTTATCGACTGTGAGGAGGTCTCCCTTCGTGACCATCGACGTGAAGATGAAATAGGACGACTCCTTCACCTGCCTGACTATATCGGGCAGGTCCTTTCTCAGCATAGGCTCGCCGCCCGTAATGACCACCACGAGTGGGTTTATCAGCTTTATGACCGGCCTGTAATCGTAGATTCGCTCCTCGTGCCTCGTCTGCCAGTAGTCGCAGAAGTCACACTTCGCGTTACAGAGCTTCGTGATTTCGAGGTTTACGAGCTTGGGCCGCCCCGTGAACCGTGTCTGGAAATATTTGATGGCCCCGAACAGGCTTTCCTGTGGTGTAATCATTATAGAATTTATACATAACCCGCAGGGAGTTTTCAAGCAGCCTCGAAATTACATAAAATATATTGACTTATCCCTCCCGATTTACTTTAATTAATGGAACAGGGTTTTCTACTTGTATATGCAAGGGGTGACGTATGTCTATTAAGCTGATAACGAAAGAGCTTTTTCAGTGCGACCAGACGGACGAGAGCGGGGAGAGGTGCGAGAGGGAGGGCAACAGGGACGCGATAAAGACGTGCGGTCTCTGCGGCAAGGACCTCTGCATCACGCACTACGAGCTCGTGACGGTGACGCTCCAGGGGACTCGCGACCATTTCACATACTATTTCTGCATCGACCATACGGACGAGTTCCTGGAAACCCTCGCCAAGAAGTACGGCGACACGAGGCCCATACCCCAGGCCGGGTACGGCGTGACCCTGCCCAGGATGCGCCATTGATCGAACGGGTCAGGTGACCGTACGAGACCGGCGCCGCGTAAAACCATATTGACATAAGGCGCCGGATTTAGTTTAATGACAGGGGGGACGGCAATCCGGGGGGCGGCGGGCTTGGGATATAATTTGCGGCGGGTTACGAATTCAATTCCGGCAGGTTATGCATTCGATTGCAGGTTATGTAATCAAGTAAAGGAGATTAGATATGTCGAGTAAATCCATCACGGTTGAAATATTCCAGTGTGACCACTTAAACGACGACGGCGAGCGCTGTACGAGCGAGGGGGAGAGGATATCGATCAAAACGTGCGCCCTCTGCCATAAGGACCTCTGCAGCAGGCACTACGAGCAGATAAGCGTATCGAGCCGCGGCGGGAGGGATTCGCTCCTCTACCATTTCTGCGAAGAGCATACGCAGGAGTTTATGGATACGCTCATAAACACGTTCGGCGACACGAGGCCCGTCGCCTACGCCGGCATGGCGAAGTGACCGGCACACGCACATAGTGTGGCGCAGAACCTGCGCTCGTATACGATCCTACATACCTCTAGTGCTAATACCAACACCACAGCCCGACCCGTTCGTCCTGCTTGCGGCACGTCGCCCTTAGGCTTTGAGCCGTTGGGTGATCCGGCGTAGCTTTAGCGAAGACGGAAGCTTGTCGAAGCACGCATTTTCTCTTCCCGACATTACAGAATTTGCGGCGGGTGAGCACCCGCAGGCATACGATAACTAACATCCCCCTAAGCTCAATCCAACCCGTTCGTGCTGAGCTTGTCGAAGCACGCATTTTCTCTCCCCGACATTACAGAATTTGCGTTAAGAAAATCGATTGTACGAGCGTTAAAAATCTTCCACGGGACGAATGCAAGCGAGCGCGCATTCGGACACCCTTTCCTATCTGCACGACGTTAGTTAGCCACGGACATCGCTAAACTACAGCTCCGATTGGGGTTGAATTGGAAGATTTAGCGAGTACGTGAGATTTTTAGCAAATTCTGTAGTCGGATGATTTTTGCTTCTTTTCATCAAGGAAAAGAAGGATAAAAAAACCGCCTTTCTCCATTCTTCGTCTTTTCACAACCCACACAGAGTTTGTGTCGCGGCTGGAAGCCGCTCCTACAATTGGGGGAGGAAAAAGAAGGATAAAGAAAACCTGCCTTTCTCCTTTCTTTGTCTTTTCTTAAACCACACTACGTGTGTTCATCGAGGAAAAGAAGAAATGGATAGCTTGCCTATTCATTGTCTGTTGATTACCCAGTCCGCTCCCCCCACCTATACAATCCCTCTGATTTACGTTATTTTTTATGCACGCACATGAAAATAGCGACACGCGAAATAGTAAGGGAAATAGACGCCCTATCGATAGAGAAGCACGGCATACCCGGCCTCGTCCTTATGGAGAACGCCGGGCGCGCCGCGGCCGACGTCGTCATCGAGGAATTCCCCCACGCGGACAGCGTAGCCGTCTTCGCGGGCGGCGGGAATAACGGCGGCGACGGTTTCGTCATCGCCCGCCATTTGATGGGACAGGGCGTTAGGGTAACCACATACCTCGCGGTAGGCTCCGCAAAATACAGGGGCGACGCCCTCTCGAACCTGAGAGCGCTCAAAAAATCGGGGGGCGAAGTCGTCGAGCTTAACGGGAGCCTAAGGAAATATAAACAGGCGGACCTCATAGTGGACGCCCTCTTCGGCACCGGCCTCGACAGAAAAGTAGAGGGGTTCAATAGAAAGCTGATAAATTTCATCAATAGTCAGCCCGTCCCGCGCGTCGCCGTCGACCTGCCTTCGGGCATAGACGCGAATACCGGGCTCCCGCTCGGCGCTGCCGTCAGGGCGGACGTGACGGTCACATTCGTTCTCCCCAAGATCGGAATCTCGATCTATCCCGGACTCGATTACGCGGGCCGGATATACGTAGCCGACATCACCACGCCTAAACATCTGGAGGACGGCATACCGTACGAATTACTCACACGCGCTTCCGTGGGGGGGATACTCCAGCCGAGGCGCGCCGATACGCACAAGGGCACGTACGGCCATCTTTTCATTCTCGCGGGCTCTCCGGGAAAGACCGGGGCCGCGACACTCGCGTCTTTCGGCGCCCTCAGGGTAGGCACGGGGCTCGTTACCGTGGGGATACCCGCGAGCCTGAACGACATAATGGAAGTAAAGACGACCGAGGCGATGACGGAGCCGCTGCCCGAAACAGACCTCCGCACCCTCGGCAGGGTCTCCATAAAGCGCGCGAAGGAAATCATCGCCAACAAAAAAACAGCCCTCGCGATAGGGCCGGGCATCTCCACGACAGAAGAGACGCGCGGGTTCCTGTACGAAATAATCAGGTCGTGCGAGATACCGGCGGTGATCGACGCCGACGCGCTCACGCTTATAGCGGAAGAGCCGGGAATCCTCCTCAGTGCAAAGGCGCCTCTGATTCTCACGCCTCATCCGGGCGAGATGTCGAGACTCACCGGTATCGAAACCGACGAAATAGAGAGCGACAGGATAGGCGTGTCCCTCGATTTCGCGAAAAGGTATAAAGTCATTCTCGTGCTCAAGGGGGCGAGGTCTCTCGTCACGACCCCCGGCGGGCGCGTATACGTGAACACCTCTGGCAACCCCGGGATGGCGTCGGGCGGCATGGGGGACGTGCTAACGGGCATTATAGGCGGATTCCTCGCGCAGCGCCTTGCGCCCGAAGACGCGGCCCGGCTCGGCGTATTCGTGCACGGTCTCGCGGGAGATGCGGCAGCTCGGGAGCGGGGGCAGGCGGGGATAATAGCGGGCGACCTCGCGGACGTCCTCCCCCGGACTCTATCGGAGCTTCCGGATTCGGACGAGGAGCCTTTCTTCCGAATTCGCTGATATCACTCATTTTTTTAATCCAACGAAAAACCGACATGACGGATAGAGAGAGTATGGAAATACGGGTGACGGACGCTGAAGAAACAATAAAACTGGGCGAGATTATTGGCAAATCGCTCGAACCCGGTAGTATTATTGCCCTCAGGGGGGGTCTCGGAGCGGGCAAAACGGTCCTCGTCAAGGGGATTGCGAGGGGACTCGGGATAGAAGACGAGCCCGTGAGCCCCACGTTCGTAATCATGAACGCGTACGAGGGCAGGATACCGCTTTACCACTTCGACCTTTACAGGATCTCGGGAGCGGACGAGCTCATAGGGATAGGCGCCGACGAGTTTCTCTACGGCGGCGGGGTATCGGCGGTCGAGTGGGCGGAGAGGGTTGAGGAAATATTTCCTGAATATACTATATATATCGACATAAAGATTCCGGAACCGGACGACGGTTCGGAAAACACGCGCGAAATCAAAATAGAAGGGAAAAAGGAATGGGTCTCATCGTTCAGAAGTACGGCGGAACAAGCGTTGCCAGCCTCGACAAGATAAAGTGGGTTGCGGGACACGTAATCAGAACGAAGGAAAAGGGGAACGACGTCCTCGTCGTCGTCTCGGCGATGGCCGGAGAGACGGACAAGCTGGTCAAGCTGTCGCTCCAGCTAATGGACCCCCCCGATGAGAGGGAGCTCGACGTAGTGACCTCGAGCGGGGAGCAGGTCTCTTCCGGGTTGCTCGCGATGTCCATCAAAGCCCTCGGGCACGACGCGCTATCGCTCCAGGGTCATCAGGTGCGGATAGTGACCGACAACGCCCACTCCAAGGCGAAGATAGTCAGGATAGACGCCGAGAGGATCAAAAAGGCGCTCGGGAAGGGGAAGATAGTCGTAGTGGCCGGCTTCCAGGGGGTGGACGAGGAAGGGAACGTCACCACGCTCGGCAGGGGCGGCTCCGACCTCACGGCGGTCGCGCTCTCGGCCGCTCTTAACGCCGACTCGTGCGAGCTTTATAAAGACGACGTCGACGGCATATACACGTCCGACCCCGGACTAGTGCCCGCAGCTAGGAAGCTCGACAAGATATCCTACGAGGAGATGCTCGAGTTAGCGAGCCTCGGGTCGAAGGTGCTCCAGGCGAGGGCAGTCGAATTCGCGATGAAGTTCGGAGTTACGCTCCACGTCCGCCCCACAGCCAAACCCGACACGGAAGGAACATGGGTAGTAGAGGAGGAAAAGATGACTCAACTGGAAAACATTCTCATATCGGGCGTATCGTCCGACAAGAACCAGGCCAAGATCACGATAACGCAGGTGCCGGACAGCCCCGGTATCGCCGCCAAGATCTTCACGCCGCTCAGCGAGAGCGGCATCATAGTGGACATGATAGTCCAGAACGTCAGCATCGAGGGGCACACGGACATGACGTTCACGGTGCCGAGGACAGATTTTAAAAAATCGATTATACTAACTGAAAAGGTTGCAAAGCAGCTCGGCGCGAAAAATATCATCTCCGACGACAAGATAGCCAAGGTTTCGCTGGTCGGCGTCGGCATGAAAACCCACTCCGGAGTTGCGAGCCGCATGTTTTCGACGCTCGCGAAAGAGGGTATAAATATCCTGATGATAAGCACGTCCGAAATAAAGATTTCATGCGTCGTCGAGGAAAAATACACGGAGCTCGCGGTAAGGGCGCTCCACGACGCGTTCGAGCTGGGGGAAACGAAATGAGCCGGGATTCGGTAAAGATATACGACGTAACGCTCCGCGACGGTACCCAGGGGGAAAGCATATCCTTCTCCATCCACGACAAGCTCAGGATCGCACAGAAACTTGACGAGTTAGGCGTCCACTATATCGAAGGCGGATGGCCGGGCTCTAACGAAAGGGACGAGGGGTTCTTCGAGGAGGCCAAGAAGCTGAGGCTCAGAAAATCGAAGGTCGCGGCGTTCGGCAGCACCAGACGCTCGGGAAAGACCTGCGACGAGGACGGAAGCGTCCAGGCGCTGCTCAAGGCGGAGACGCCCGCCGTCACGATAGTCGGCAAGAGCTGGGACTTCCACGTTAAAGAGGCGCTCAGGATTCCTCTCAAGGAAAACCTCGAAATAATCCACGATTCCATCACGTATCTGAAAAAATACGTGGACGAGGTATTCTTCGACGCCGAGCATTTCTTCGACGGATACAAGCACAACCCGAAATACGCGATCGAGGCTATAAAAGCGGCTAAGGACGCCGGAGCCGACGTGCTCGTGCTGTGCGACACGAACGGGGGCACGCTCCCCTGGGAGATAGAGGAGACTGTGAGGGACGTGAACTTGAAGCTCGACAACCCGCACCTGGGCATACACACGCACAACGACGGCGAAGTAGGCGTCGCGAACACGCTCTACGCGGTCAGGGAAGGCGTGCGTCAGGTACAGGGGACGATGAACGGCTACGGGGAGAGGTGCGGGAACGCCAACCTCTGCTCGATCGTGCCCAACCTCAAATTGAAACTCGGCATAGACTGCATCGACGAGGACGGCCTTAGAAAACTATACGACGTATCGCACTTCATACACGAGCTCACCAATTTACCCCCGCTCAAGCACAGGCCTTTTGTCGGGGAGAGCGCCTTCGCCCACAAGGGCGGGCTCCACGTGAGCGCGGTGATGAAGAAATCGGAGACCTACGAGCATATCAACCCCGACATAGTCGGCAACCACAGGCGCGTCCTCATATCCGACCTCTCGGGGCGGAGCAACATCCTGTACAAGGCGAAGGAGCTGGGCATTGAGCTCGACCCGCAGGACAAGCGCGTAAACGCCATACTTAACGAGCTCAAGAAGCTCGAGAACGAGGGGTACGAGTTCGAAGGGGCCGACGCATCGTTCGAGCTCCTGGTCAGAAAGGCCCTCGGGGAATACCGAAAGGCGTTCGAGCTCACAAGCGTGCGCACGATAACGGAGAAGAGGACCGAGGACGAGGAGTCCGTCACAGAGGCGACTCTCATAGTGCAGGTGGACGGCGTGACCGAGCACACGGTCGCCGTAGGGAACGGCCCGGTGCATGCGCTAGACCAGGGCTTGAGGAAGGCGCTCGAGAAATTCTATCCGAACCTCAAGGAAGTCACTTTAAAAGACTACAGGGTGAGGGTTCTTTCGAGACAGCACGGGACCGACGCTGTCGTAAGGGTGCTCATCGAGTCGGGCGACGGCGAGAGCGACTGGAGCACGGTAGGTGTCTCCCAGAACATAGTCGAGGCCAGCTGGAAGGCCCTCGTCGACAGCATCGACTACAAGATACTCAAGGACGAATCCAAACGCGCAGCCAAAGCGCGTGGCTGAGCGAGCTTTTCAGTCCACGATACTGCTATTCAGATTTTAATACTTTAGATTGGTAGGAGCGGCTTCCAGCCGCGCCACACACCTGTGTGTGCATCACGACCATGCGGGCTTGGGCAGCCCGTACGCGAAATAGAAGATAATGTACACGAGCCAGTACGTGATGAGCCCCACGACGCACACCCAGATGGCGTTCCAGGTGTTCTTGAAATCGAGCGCCTGTCTCACGCCGATTATCATCGCGACGAGCGTCCATACCCATACGATCACGAGCACGACCGCCGTAAGGTGAGGCACGACCGCGAAGACCCTGAAGATACCCGGCGCGCTCGCGAACCCGAGCACGCGCATGATCTCCCACTGGTCGCTCCTCGTATCGGATTCCGGGAAGAGCCTGGTGCCGATAATGTAGATCAGGAAGGCGAGCAGTATCCAGAGGATAAAGCTGGTGATAGTCCCCAGTATGAGGCCCTTGTAGTCTCCCGTCTGGTAGCTGTAGATGCCCCTCGAGAGGCTTACGAGGAACACCACTATCACCGCCTGCCACATGGCGCTCTTATCGTGCTCTACTTCTTCGTACAGCTCCGGGTCGAGCGTGAGCGCCCTTATGACTCTTTTAATAAACACGGATGTGGTTCACCTCGGAAAAAGGAAACATAGGAATTACAACATAAATCTAACAAATCGATAAGTCAAAATTAGTTAACTGCCGGCTGCGCGGAGAAAACATCACTCGACCGGACTCTACCCCTGTGCAACCGCGCCGGCTAGACGGCGCCCTGATTCACCAGGAACGAATTTACTACAATGTTAATAATAAAATATATGACGGCGCCCAATATACACACGCCCGCAGCGCGCCATGTGCTTTTGTAGTCGAGGGCCTGTCTTACGGCTATTACCATCGCCACGAACATCCAGACCGTCAGAACGATGGCGATAAACTTACCCGCTACCGGTATTAATAAGAGAATAAGGAAAATTCCGGGCGACCTCGCGAATCCTATGACCCTGAGCAGCTCTCCCAGGTCCGATTTCGTCTGAGGCTCGGGCAGGAGCTTCGTGCCGATGACGTAAGCCAGCAAGGCCCAGATAAACCACCCGATCAGGTCCAATATCGTCCCGACGATAACCCCCTCTATCCCCAAAATCCCGATCGAGCCTATACCCGCCGCGACACTTACCATAACGACCACCAGCATCGCCTGCCCCATCGACCCCTTGTCGGCCTCGACCTCTTCGTACAGCTCCGGGTCGAGCTTGAGAGCCCTTATGACTCTTTTAATAAACACGGATGCGGCTCACCTCACGATTGGAATGGAGGAGTAAAATTAATACCTCGAAGACCGATAATCAAAACAATATCAGGATATCCTGTAATCGACCTGCAAACTCCCTTAATTCTTAATGCCAAGCGTCCTGCCGAACGTTATATGCGCGCTCACTTATCATTTAATAAGCCCTTTTAGCTGGTCGGCACCGCAGCCGGATTTACGCCGATCAAAGTAAGGATGAAATACATGATTACGAAATATACGACAAAGCCGATCAGGCATACGCCCACGGCGCGCCATGTGCTCTTATAGTCGAGCGCCTGCCTCACCGCGATTATCATGGCCACGAGCATCCATATGCCTGCTACGAATGATATGATGGGGCCGGCCACCGGAATAATACCGAGTATGCGGAGCACCCCCGGGGAGCTCGAAAAGCCTATTGTCCGGAGCATCTCGCCCAGATCGGCTTTCGTCCCGGCCTCCGGCAGCAGCTTCGTGCCTATGATGAAAGTCAGGAACGCCCATATCAGCCATCCGATTAGAGCACCTATGGTGGTGAATATTAATCCCTCTATGCCGAATACCCCCAAAGAGCCTACACCGGCCGCGACGCTCGACAGCACTACGATTGTAGCCGCCTGTCCCATCGACCCCTTGTCGGCCTCTACTTCTTCATAAAGACTCACGTCGAGCTTGGAAGCCCTGATCATACGATCGATCAAAATGGCCATATTGGTTCCTCCTCTGTGAATTTATAAATATGCACATAATAAAACTTTAGCTGGGATTCGTCAAAGAGGGCGGGGAAAGTCCTATGCCCGGTGCCGGGACTTCATCTCATCGCGCAGTAAATCTATCAGGGGCGATAAACCGTCCTCCCGGCATTCCCCCATTAGCGCTATTTGAACGCAGTTTCTCTCGAGGAGGTAGACGCTCCTCCAGTTAATGTAATAGCCCGACCGTTCGAGCTTCATTCCGAGAACCCGGGAGACGAGCCTCTCCGGAAGCGGGATAGTTATAATGGCAGGCGATTCGCACCCCTTTTCGGCTACTATGTCGTACCCGGCGTCGGAGAGCTTTTCCCTGAGCCAGTCCGAGCGCTTGCGGAGCTCCGCGTATCTTTCTTCCGCGGAGAAATTCGAGATCGACGCCTTGAGCGCGCTCAAGAGGTTGGAGGAGAGCGTAAACGGAGTGCCCGCAGATTCCGCGTACAGGCCGAGGTCGAGATAGCGGGGCAGCCTGTCCGGCCGGGACGCGATATCGTGGTTGTAGAAAACGAACGAGAGCCCCGGATAAGACCTGAGACCCTTCCCGCTCACCCCTGTCGCCATGTAAACGCGTGAGAGGCCGAGCGGCACGGTGCCGAGGGAGCTTATGCAGTCGAGGCAGAGGTCGATGCCCCGGTCAGCGCATATCTCTCCGAGCATGCCCGCGTCGTTCAATACACCTGTCGAGGTCTCTGAATGTACCGCCCAGAGCCAGGACGTTCCGGGATTACGTGAAAGGGCGTTCTTCGACTTCCTGACGATGGAAGCCCTCTCCCCATTTCTTTTCTATCGTACCGAACGAGAGTCCCCACCTGCGCGCGTGGTCTATGAGGCGCTCCCCGAACTCCCCGTTAGAGAGAATGAGGCCCTTCCCTTCCGCGAGAGAGAGCTGAGCGGCAACCGCGTCGTTCGCGAGCGTGCCCGAACCCATCAGTACCGCAGTGTGTTTCGCCCCCGTAATGGAAGAGAGGATCTGCTTCACGCGGCCTAAGTCCTCGGTGAACTCCTCCGTCCTGTGGGACACGGGGGTACCGGCCATGGCCCTTTCCGTATCCGCGCTGACGTCGACCGGCCCCGGCAGCAGATAAACGGGCTTTTTCTCCGCGGGCGCTGGTTCGTACATCCTCGAAAGGAGCTTCGTCCGGTCCTTCATCTTGTAATAGGATTCGGGTGTCAGGTACATCGGCTGATACCTCGCCCCATCGCTTCCGACCTCGGGGCCGAACGGTATGAACCCGAGGTTCCTGTAGAGCTTCCCCTGAGCCACGTTCGCCGAAATAATGGCGAGGTCGTATTTTTTCTCCTCACAGTAGGCGGCGAGTTTCGTGAATAGGCCCAGCAGCACCTTCCGGTAGCGGCGCTCCTTTTTCACGCTGAGGAGCCTCAGCTCGCAGAGCGAGCGCGACCGGGGGAGGTATGATTCGAGGCCGGGAAGCTTCTGATCGAGGGAGAAGGGGCGCTTGTCCCTGACGGCGAGCATTCCGGCGAGCTCCTCCCCGTCGAGGCAGATGATATAGGTATTCTCGCCGTGGAATTTATCGACGAGCCTCCTTCTCGGGGTTCTCCCCGTGCTGGGGTATCTCCTCGACGAACGTCTCGTAGTTGAGCCTGTGTATCTGCTCGAACTCGCTGTCGAGCCCGGCTATCTTGTAGAGGAGGCCGTCCTGCATCGTTTCGGGGTCCATATCTATGGCGTTATAACAGGAATAAAATTATATACGATACACCGCAATATATATGATACACCGCGCTCATTCGAGGAACCTGCTCCGTATTTCAGGATCGGGTATCATGCACTCCTCTTTTTTACCGTACCATTTGTACCTGTTCCGGGCTATGTAATCGTAGACGGCGTCCCTGACGGGCGCGGGCACCGCGATGAACGCGTAGAGGAGCTTGTGTATTCCGCCCAGGAGCTTCTGCACCCTGAGCCCGGCTTCGGATTTGGTGTAGAGCTTCCCTTCGTCTATCAATACGAACGAATCGAGGCTGTCGGCGGGGTAGTTGTATCTTTCCAGAATACTTTTCGCGGCATTAGACTGGAACGGTACAAACCTGAATACGCCGCCGGGGTCTTTCCTGATGATGGAGTTGACCACCCCGCAGCAGTAATTGCATACCCCGTCGAAGATTACAAGCGGGTGTTCGGTATCTTTATCGCTCACGGATGCCTTCTATCGAGGGCCTTCGGTCGTGTGCCGCCGTGCGCCTTACTCCGGTTTCTCTTCCTGCTTTATCGGCGGCCTTTTTCACGGGAAGCACTATATACCAGCCCTTGTTATATTGTGTGATGGTGTTGACCATTACGCCGACCTTGGCTTTCACCTTGGTCTCGACTCCCTTCTCGTCTTTCTTCGGTATCTCGGCCTCTGTCACGAGCACGAGCAGGTCTGTAGGCGGGATGGGGAAATAGAGCGTGTTCTCCCTGAACGTGAGGGTCTGCGTGGCTTTATCGTATTCGGATACCTCTTCCATCGGCTGTACGACGAATTCCGTGGTCGGCGGGATCTTCAGGCCGAGCAGGTTGCCGAGCACCTTGTCGAGCTCTCCCGGGTTCTTGTCCTTCAGATACGCGATGACCTCCGGATGGATCAGGGATTTAAGCGCGTCCTTGTTCTGGGCCTTTATGGCTTCGAGCACCTTGTTCCCGAGGGCATCGGGCGTGTCCGCGCCCGACTCTGCGAGGGCAGGGCGTAGAGGGACAGCGAGTATGGAGACTGCGATGACCGCAACGACAATCAGAGCCGCAGCATAAGTAAATTTAATCTTCAAATTCTTCCTCCGTAACGAATTATTTTCATCATATGAACGATTAATTAAACCTCCGCACCTGAACCGCCGCTCCGGCGTTTCGTCACTGTCTCAGCTTCGTGAGGAGCCTCAGGAATTCGATATAAAGCCATATGAGCGTGACCATGAGCCCGAACGCCCCGTACCATTCCATGTACTTGGGCGCGCCCTCGACCGCCCCCCGCTCGATGAAATCGAAATCGAGCACGAGGTTGAGCGCGGCTATCACCACGACGAAAAGGCTGAACAGTATCCCTATAGTGCCGCCCGAGTATATGAGCGGTACGCTCACGCCGAAAAACCCGAGCACCATAGACACGATATAAACGAGGAATATCGCCCCTGTGGCGGCCACGACGCCGAGCCTGAACTTCTCCGTCACCTTTATCACGCCCGACCTGTAGGCGACGAGCAGGGAAAGGAGTGTGCCGAAGGTGAGCGCCACCGCCTGAAATACTATCCCCTTGAACTGGGATTCCGCGTAGGCGGATATGCCGCCTATGACGAGCCCTTCGAGTATCGCGTAAACAGGGGCGGTGTAAGGGGCCCACGTCTTTTTGAATATCGTGATCACGGCGAAAACGAGCCCGCCTATCAGCCCGCCGTACATCCAGACTGTGACCGCCTGCATCCCGGATTTCGAGAACATATCCCAGACCCATAGGGCCGGCACGGTGACCAGAACGAGGAGCACGAGCGTCTTGTTTATCGTGCCGTTGATCGTCATTAGCCCGGCGCCTGTGTAGCCTGACGCGAGCCTGTCGAACGTCTTTTCTCCGAGCGCGGGATTCGAGCTTTTTATCATTTACCTTTTACCTCCGGGATGAAGTATCAATATTAACCTACCTTCGGAAAAAGTATAACATCTGCCGGCCGACTTGTTACGGGTATCTCCGCCCCCGGCGCGGGGGAATTCGTAATCAGCAGGAAACATTATATTTCATTAATCGATTCCGGGGCACTACTGATAAAGCCCGCATACGGACCGGGCTGCCAGATTGAAACTCAAATTGAACCAATTATTGTCACCCGTGACGTTATTTGCCAGATTAATTCGTCTCAAACAGTTTGAAGCACGCTAATGTGTAATGATACCGGTTCATTGTATGCACGTATAATGGCACATATCTTGCAAATATTATTAGAAAATACAACCAGCACCGGAGACACAACTATGAGCAGCGCATCCGTATTGGTCGTGGAAGACAGCGAGGAATTATCGACGTTCATCAGTGAGCTGCTTACCGCATCCGGGTATACGGTCCTTCCGATAATTTCCTCGGGAGAGGACGCCATCAGGGTCGCCGGGACGAGTAAACCCGATATAGTCCTCATCGACGTCAGCATAGGCGGAATCCTGGACGGGATAGAATCCGGCGGCAGGATAGCGGAGGACCTCGGCATACCCGTGATATTCCTCTCGGGATACACGGACGAGAAAGCGCTCGAGAGAGCCAAGACGAAGATGCCGTCGGGCTACCTCGTCAAGCCCTTTAACCGGGCCGAGCTCAAAGCGTCTATCGAGATCGCGCTCTACAAGCACCGCGCGGACGCGGGCGTTGAGGGATCGCTCTCCGCTTCGGCCGCGGTCATGTCGAAAAACGGCTCGCATGCGGGCTCCGCATCGGAATTAAAAGAATTGAGGGCGGAGATATTCAGGCTTAAAACCGAGATTAACGAATACAGGGAAATAATAGATTCTCTCAACAGGAGCCTCAACGATATCAGGGGACGGGAGGACATTATATTCATTACCGATAATGATCCGGCGGCGCCCGAGATCAAATCGGACTTCCGGCTCGAATTCGACAGCGAATAATCTGCCCGCGTCGGCGAGGGCGGAGAAGCATTCAGGCGGGACACACATTGCGTGCTCGTCACGATAACTTAACTGTATACCGTCATCCCGCTATCCGTCCGTGAGCGGCCCCGGCGTATAACCTGCCCTGACAGGTATCCCTCTTCTCGAGCTCTTCTTCTATGCCCTTTATCACTTCGATATGCGACCTGTCCCATCCGGGGGCGATGAGCAGGCTCCTCGGCGTGTCCGTGAAAAAGCGCTCGACGATTATATCCGGCGAGAGCCTTTCGAGGAACCTCACGATGAAATCCAGATACTCCTCGTACCCGAAAAGCTCGAACGGCTCGTCCCTGTACATCCTGGCCAAGGGCGTGCCTTTGACTATGTGCAGGTTGTGAATTTTGATGCAGTCGATTGGAAGCGACGAGACCTCCTCAGCCATGGCGAGCATCTCCTCCCTCGTCTCCGTAGGCAGGCCGAGTATGATATGGGCGCCCAGCTCGAACCCCCTACCCTTCGACATTTCGAAGGCGCGGAGCACAGAGCCGTAATCGTGCCCCCTCTGCATGAACTCGAGCGACTTGTCGTAGACGGACTCGATGCCGTATTCGAGCGACACGTAGCATTCTTTAGCGAGCCTCTCGAATATCTCTATCTTCTCCTCGTCAACACAGTCCGACCTCGTGCCTACGGCGATGCCGACGACGCCGTCATAAGAGAGCGCCTCCCTGTACATACTTTCGAGCTCCGGAAGCGTCGCCGTACGTGTTCGTGTACGCCTGGAAGTAGACTATGAACTTCTCGGCCTTGAACCTCTTTCGGATATAATCCATGCCGTCCGTCAGCTGGTCGTGCATGGAATAGCGGGCGCGGGCGTAAGGGGGGACGAAGCTGTCGTTGTTGCAGTAAACGCAGCCTCCGCGGGCGAGCGACCCGTCCCTGTTCGGGCACGTGAACCCCATGTCGACCGAGACCTTGTTCACCCTGCACCCGAACTTCTCCTTCAGGTAATCGTGGTAGGAGTTGTAGCGCCTCATCATAATTTCCTCCCGATATTATACAGGGTGCGGGGGGTAAAAGAACGAGACAGTCAATGAGTGCACCGAATGTACACCGAAAGGAGTCCGAGGGTACACCGGTTATCGAGTTTGGTAAGGGGGAAAAGAACTTAGAGTATCCTAAAAGCATATACTCTATAGCAATATGCTATTTCGATTCTCGTGAGATGGCTTCACTCCGCTGACAATGATAGAACAGAAACAAAAAAGGGAGCCGAAGCTCCCTTTTCTCTGCACTGCATTATTTTTCTAAACTTGGTTACGCCGCCGCTTTCTTCCTGCGCGCGGCTACGAGTAACCCGATTATTCCCAGCCCGACCGCAGTCGCTATCATGCCCCATTCGCTTATTGCAGGTATGGGAGTGATTATATTCAGGTCGCATCTTCGTATCAAGCCGGTTCTGCAAACCTCGGCTTCCTGCGCGGTAATGTTCATCCCTTCAGATTGACCCATAAAAAATATCCCACAGCCAATGCTACTTGGAACATTTTGTACTGAATAAGCCGCATCATTCCGAAATAATTCGAACTACACCTGAAGTTAAATCGAATCTGACGCCTTCGCAAGCTCACCGCCGGGACAGAGAAGCTCAATAATATCATTTCCACTAGTCCCGTTTGGCAATTCATGAGTATCACAAGGACAAGAAGGTGGTTGCGCATAGGCATACGGAGTTAAAAACAGGACAGCTAATAATATTAGCAGTTTAATGCACTTCATTATCCCTCCTCCTTTAATCAGACGGGCATACGAGCATATTAAGTCAGACAGATTATAACCACGAGAGGTTTGTTATGCAAGCGTGCCAATCTACAAGATCATTCAAGGTTATCGAGGCTTTTCTATTCCGCCACTCCGCCACCTCCGCAGGGGTATATAGGCGGCGGAGGTGGCGGACGTGGCGGAAACTGACAGGGATATTATTGAGGTACACCCTCACCCTTCACCCTCTCCCCTCCAATAGAGGGAGAGGGAATTAAAAGCAACAAGATTGCCGAGATTGCTCGCGCTCGCTAGCACGTTCCTCGCACGAAGAGCAGGATTGGGAGGGAGGACTTTACAAATTCTACACAATCCCCGCGGAGGGGCAGAGGTGGCTTACAGCGCATTCCCCGCAACGGGGCTTCCGCGCGAAGCAGACGGTCCTGCCGTGGTCGCCGAGCGAGTTGGAGAAGAAGGTCCAGTCTTTTTGAGGGATCAATTCTTGGAGATCAAATTCTATCTTCACGGGGTCTGTGTTCGGCGTGAGCCCGAGCCTTTTGGACAGCCTCATGATATGCGTATCCACGATTATCCCAGGTATGCCGAAGTAATTCCCCAGCACGACGTTAGCCGTCTTCCTCCCCACGCCCGCCAGCTTCGTCAGCTTCTCCATCGAAGCCGGGACCTCTCCCCCGTATTCCCCGACGAGCGCCCTGGTACACGCGAGTATGGATTTAGCCTTGGCCCTGAAAAACCCGCAGGAGTGTATCTCCTCCTCGAGCGCTGCCCTGTCCGCACGGGCGAAATCGGACGCGGCCGGGTATTTCGCGAAGAGGCCCTTCGTCACCTCGTTCACCCTCTTGTCCGTGCACTGTGCCGACAATATGCAGCCGATAAGAAGCTCAAGCGCGTTTGAGTAGTCGAGGTGGCACCTCGCCTCCGGGTACTCCTCCCTCAGTATCTTCAGTATAGAGAGGGCCCTCTTTTTCTTCTCGGCCGGGCTCTCTCCTCCCTTTACGGCGCTCTTCTTTCTTTTCACTTTTTCAGCCATCTCTGGAATAAAAAAAGGGGACATGCCGCGGGCACGTCCCCTTTCGTTTTTATTTTCAATTGATCGGTTCCCGTTCCCGGGAGGCTCAGTCCTTCCGTGCGGGCTCGAGACCTTCCTTTCCTACGAAGAAATCAGCGTTCTTGGGGGTGTATTCGCTCCATTTTTCCGGGAGCTCGTCCTCGTGGAAGATCGCATCCACCGGACAGGGGTCGACGCACGCGCCGCAGTCTATGCACTCTTCAGGATGTATGAAAAGCTGGTCCTCGCCCTCGTATATGCAGTCTACGGGGCACGCTTCTACGCAGGCCTTGTCCTTAACTCCGATGCAGGGCTCCGCAATGATGTACGCCATTCTAAATACCTCCGGATATTTGTAATGTTTAATATACTTAATGCGTCTTTGAGGCGCAAGGTAAAGTCCGGTATCCGCCTGCTTTTAAAGCCCCGGGTTCTATTAATAAAAAGCGCCCGGGCGTTATTAATTCTTATTCTGTCCCGCGTCGTCCGTCTTCTCGCCCTGGCTCCCCGTGGCGTCTCCGGGCTTGGTAACGGCTTCGTTCCCCGCCGGGGCCTCGGGTGACAGAGCCTTATCGGCGGGCGTCTCGGCGCCGGCAGGGGCTTCCTCCGCGGGCACGGTCTCTTCGACCGCCGTCTCGGGCACGTCCGTAATTACCGATTTACCCCCGCTGCTCGCGGCGAAATAACCGAGGGAAAGGGACGTAAGCATGAACATGAATCGCGAGCCCCCTCGTCACCTTCACGAGAAACGGGACCGCCCCGCTCGAGCCGAAAATGGACTCGCTCGTCCCTCCGCCGAATATCGACCCCAGGTCGCCGCTCTTTCCGGGCTGGAGCAGTACGACTATGATGAGCAGTATGCTCACTATGATATGTATTATCTTTACCGAAAATATTATAAGCTCCACTATTGCTCTCCTGCTGCTTCGACTATGCTTGCCATCGACTCCGCCCTGAGGCTCGCGCCCCCGACGAGCGCGCCGTCAATATCCGGCTCGGCAAGCAGGTCTCTTATATTTTCCTCGTTAACGCTCCCCCCGTAAACAATCCTGATACGGGCGGCCAAATCACCCAATATATTACCCGCTATTTCGCGGATTGCAGACTGCACGAATTCCGCCTCCGCCGGGGTCGCGTGATGTCCCGTGCCTATCGCCCATATGGGCTCGTACGCTATAACCAGGTCGCCGGGGTCGTCTATATCGATCCCCGTGAGCGCCTTTACCACCTGAGCGTCCACGGTTTTAATCGTACTGCCCCTCCGCCCTCTCCTCCAGGGTCTCGCCGACGCATACTATAACCTTGAGACCGGCCTTGAGCGAAGCGCCTATCTTCATCCTGACCATCTCGTCGGTCTCGAGGAGTATGTGCCTCCTTTCGGAGTGTCCGATAATGACCCACGAGCAGCCGGCATCCGCAAGCATACCGGGCGAAATCTCGCCTGTAAACGCCCCCCTCTCCTCCCAAAAGACGTTCTGCGCCGCGAGCATGACACCCGTCCCCCGGAGCTCATTCCCGACTGCGCCTAACGCGGTATAGGGCGGCGCGAGTATTATATCGATCTTCTCCGCCAATCCCCCCGTCCTCTCGACGACGGCGCGCGCGAGCTCCCCCGCCTCCCCCCTCAGCATATTCATCTTCCAATTGCCCGCTATGAGCCTTTTTCTCATCTTACCCGCCTCTCGAGAGCCGTAATCGCGGGCAGCGTCTTATCCCTTATAAATTCGACCGACGCGTCCCCGCCCCGGGACATAAAGCATTTACCGGCTTCGAACCCCGCGCCCTCGAGCGCTTCGAGGGTGCTTTCCCCCACGACCGCGCTCCAGGCGTCCGACTCCGCGAGCGCCTTTGCAAGAGCCGCCGTGCCCTCGCCGAACCCGGCCCGCTCGCACATTCCGAGGGGCCCGTTCCAGAGGACCGTCCGCGCCCTGGATATATGTTTTGCGAATTGCTTGCTTGTTTCGGGTCCTATATCGACCGCCATGGAATCGTTCGGGATACGGCCGCCGGAAATTATATAGGAAGAGGGCTTATTGTTCAAATCCCCTCTCACCCCTACGAAATCCTCGGGAATGACGAGCCTTATGCTCCTCGACATCGAGGAGGATATGAGCTTTTTGGCGCTGTATATAGTCCCCTCGTCGATCTCGGAGCGTCCGATATCCTTGCCGAGCGCCCGGAGGAATGTGTGGGCGACGGCCCCTCCGATTAAAATAGTATCCACCCTGTCCATGAGGCTCTCGATGAGCTCGATTTTCCCCGGGGTGCAGCTCCCGCCTATAACCGCCGCGAAAGGGCGCTCCGGGTTCTCGAAGCGGCCGAGGTTCTCCATCTCTTCCTTGAACCTGAGACCCACGCACACTCTATCGAAGTAATCGGCGACCGAGAGAAGGGAGGCCCTCTTCTGATGAGAGACGGAGAACGCCTCGTTAACGTAAATCTCGGCTACTTCCGAGAGCTTCCTCGCGAAGTCCTCGTTATTCGCGAGCTCGCCCTTGTGGAACTCCAGGTTCTCGAGGAGCATGACGGAGCACGGCAGCATGTCGCCCGATATCTTCCTGACGGCGTCGCCGATCGAGTTCTCCGGGAAATATATCTCGCAGTCGAGGAGCTCCGAGAGCTTCCTGCCGAGCGGCTCGAGGGAGTACTTGCGGCTCATCTTGCCCCCGGCCCCGCTGATGTGAGAAGCCAATACGACCCTGGCTTTCTGGCTGATGGCGTATCTTATCGTCGGGAGCGCGAGTGAGAGCTTCCCCGCGTCGGCGATCGCCCCGGTACGGGAAACCGCGGCGTCGAAGTCGACCCTTATGAGGAGCTTCTTGTCCCTTATGTCTATTTCCGCGATCGACGGTATGGTCATCGTGATTTGCTTTTCCTCTCGTTTAAATATTTCCCCAGCCTGCTTCATCCCTTCCTCGATGTCGGACACCGAGGCGGCGTAAGAAAATCTGAGATGCCCCTCCCCGCCCTGCCCGAAATCTATGCCGGGCGTGACCGCGACGTGCGCCTTCTCCAGAATGTCGAACGCGAGGGCGTGCGAGTCCGGGCTTATGCCGGACGCGTTTACGAAAACGTAAAATGCCCCGAGAGGCTCCGTACCGAGGACGAACCCGAGCTCCCTCAAGCCTTCCAACATCGCCCTCCGCCTCCTGTCGAATTCGCCGACCATGCCGAGCGCCTCCGCCTTACCCAGTCTTATCGCGGCAATGCCCGCCCTCTGCACGAACGGGTTTGGAGATATGAAGAGGTTCTGCTGGAGCTTCTGGAGAGGCCTCACGAATTCTTCGGGGACGATGAGATAGCCTAATCTCCAGCCGGGCATGGAGTAGAGCTTCGAGAACCCGTTCACGGCTATGGCGTTCTCCGTGTATTCGAGTATCGTCTTCGCCTCGCCGCCGTAAACGAGCCCGTGGTATATCTCGTCCGAGATAACGAATATGCCTAACCCCGCGATGTCCGCCATCACGTCCGGGCTCAGCACGGTTCCCGTGGGATTCGCCGGAGAGTTAATCAGCACGGCCTTCGTCCGGGGCGTGATCGCCTTTTTGAGCCTTCCGGCGTCTATCTGATAACCCTCTTCCTCGTAAACGCGCACGGTCCTGGGCACCCCGCCCGCGATCTTTATGAGCTGGGGATAGCACGCGTAATGCGGGTCCGTGATTATTATTTCGTCTCCCGGGTCGAGGAGCGCGAGCATCGAAAGGAACAAGGCGGGCGAGCTGCCCATCGTGACTATCACGTTTCCGGGGGATACTTTTACCCCGTACGTATTCCGGTAATCTTCAGATATCGCTTCCCTCAGCTCCTGTATCCCGAGGCTGTGGGTGTACCTCGTGTCCCCTTCCCTTATCGCCTGGACAGCAGCCTCGCATATCACTGCGGGAGTCGAGAAATCGGGCATTCCGACCTCGAAATGTATGACACTCCCTCCCGAGGCTTCAATTTCCTTCGCCCTCTCGAGCACTTCCATCACATAGAATGGGGAAATTTCTTCGGACAGCTTGGACGGCATGGGGATTTATTCTATTTGCAAAGGGCGGGGTTGTCTAGCACACACACGTAGTGTGTCTCTATGATTCCTTCCAAGTCCACAGGTTAATCCGACAACCGCGGTAATCTGGTTTTTATTTTTTCTTTCCCCGACATTACAGAATTTGCGTTAAGAAAATCGCGTGTTGAAGCGTAAAAAATCTTTCAGCTTTCTAATTGAAAGATTTTAGCTTCAATACAAGATTTTTAGCAAATTATGTAGAATCTTTTCGGAAACCACACTACGTGTGTGATTTTTGCTTCTTTGTATCTAGACAAAGAAGAAATAATATTTCCTTTCTTTGTCTTTTCATAGAACACACTACGTGTGTCTTTTCATCAAGGAAAAGAAAGATAAAAAAAATACGCGATTGTATACATAACAAACCCAAATATTGGAATTAGGATTAGGTTTGAATCCTAAAAATTAGGGGCTCGCCTAGATAAGGATAAAATCTAGGTTGGATGAATGACAAAAGATGCTATTCTCACCCGCGTACCGCCGCCTCGATCTTGGCGACGTCGATCTTCTTCATCTCCATCATCGCCTCGAACGCGCGCTTCGCCACATCGCCGCCCTTGGCCATTGCCTCGGTCAGGACGCGCGGCGTGATCTGCCACGACAGACCCCATTTGTCCTTGCACCAGCCACATGCGCTTTCCGCACCGCCGTTGCTGACAATCGCGTTCCAATAACGGTCAGTCTCCGCTTGGTCGTCGGTGGCGATCTGAAAGGAGAATGCCTCACTGTGCTTGAACGCATCCCCGCCGTTGAGGCCAATGCACGGCACACCGCAAACCGTGAAATTGACAACTAGGACATCGCCCGCCTTACCACCCGGAAAGTTGGACGGTGCCCGGTGTACCGCACTGACTGTGCTGTCGGGAAAGGTTCGGGCGTAAAAATGCGCGGCCTCTTCCGCGTCATGGTTGTACCACAGGCAGATCGTGTTCTTCTTCATCGTTACTCTCCTTCATAAGTGTTTATCTAATACAATATTTTACATAGATTTAAGGGCTGACATAAAGAAGGCTCAAAAATTATTTATCTCTTTGTATCTTCCGTTCCTTTCGAGCTTTCTTTTGAACTTCCTTGTCTTTATAAGCGTGGTGAAACGCAGCGCGGCGGTCACATACAAAGAAAAGACCGCTCCTCGTCAGGAGGTCATCATGAATACGGCCTCCTGATCTACTCTTTTCTATTTGTCATCGCATACAATACATACCGGCAGCGTCACTCCTCAGTCGCCGCGGGTCCGGGCGTGGGCCCGGGCGTGGGCTGGGGCGTGGGCTGCGGCGTGGGCTGGGGAGCGGCGCTCCCGCAGAGCGTGATGACGTAATTTATATCGTCGCCCTGACAGGTAAAGAGCGCGTTCGCGAGTCCTATCACCTGGTTCCCGTCGTCGAAAGACCAGGCGTAAGCCCCGGCCTGTCCCCCGCCGGTATTATCCCCGCACGCTTCGTGCACGTTCTCAATGTATTCCGTCGTACTCCCCCCGTCGTTGTCGGTCGGCCACGCCGCCGTCCTTCCCATGACCGAATCGCACTGCCCGTAGGGGTCGCACATGGTCGCAGGAAATTCACAGCATGGCGGCGTCGAATTATTCGTCGGCGGTATGTTCAGATTAGTTCCGCACGTTGTAGATGATGTCATCGCGCAGCTGTTGGTGTTGGCGCCGAGGCTCGTCATGCAGACGCCCCAGGCGTCGCTGTTCGTCCAGGGGGTCTCGTTGTAGCCGCCTACGCAGCCGAGCCTGCTCTGCTCGTCGCCGGACATGGATTCGAGGGGCGGAAGCCCTATCGATGACATATTGAACGGCGAGAGGCACGTTCCTATGTCTCCCGACGGCGTCTCCACGAAGCCGCCGACGTTTCCCGGCGCGGTATCCGGCTGGAAAACGTACGTGTCCCACGGGCACACAGGGATCATCGTACACCCCGACCCTGCGCTCCCGCAGCCGCTCTGACAGGGCGCGGTTTCGATCAGCACGTTGAACCCGGCGACGAACGAGACGTCGTAGTTATCGGCGCCGGTGCAGTTCGCGGGAATCCCCCCGTCGAACGTAAACTCGGCCAGGGAAGCGGGCTTCGGCCCGTTGATCCCCCCGCAGTTCTCGACGCCGTACGTCCCGCCGCAGTTGCCCGTCTCGCACGTGAGGTTCATGGAGGGGGCCGGCGGCGACGGCAGCACCACGCAGCCGGTACGGGCTACGAGGACCCCGGAATCCCAGCAGACGGGGATCGTCAGCTCTCTTACGCCGCCCAGCCCCGCCGGATCATCGTCACTGGGCGGTATCTCCCAGGTCGCGCTTCCGTCGGCAGCCCATGGCGGAGGCCCTACCCAGGCGGAATTGTCGGAAATAGTAGTACCCTGCCCTCCCTCAGGGCCGCAGTCGCCGACTGAGGGGGTACTCCCTGTGCCGGCTTCGCAGAGGAGCGGAGTGAAGCCGATGCTCTCCGCCCCTATCCATACCGATTGCGAGCATTCGTTCACGATGCGTAACGTGTGAGTCCCGGACGGTCCGGGCGAAGGGCACGGCAGAGGCGCGGGAGTGGGTTCGGGCGTAGGGTCAGGGGTCGGAACCGGAGTCGGAACAGGCGTGGGTACCGGAGTAGGCACAGGCGTCGGTTCAGACGTCGGTTCGGGTGTAGGCACTGGTGTGGGTTCCGGAGTAGGCACAGGGGTCGGCTCCGGAGTAGGCTGCGTCCCTATCAGGCAGGCAGCCGGGAGATCGTCGTTGCAGGTGGTGAACGTGGTTATCGCTGTCACGGACCCGCATCCCGCGGGCGTGGTCAGAGTGCAGCAGGCCGCATCGCCCAACTGCGCACAAATCTCGCAGGCCGAATCCGAGCCCGTGAGGTCGCACGTACGCAATTCCGTATCGTCGTCATCCCCGGAGCCGTCTCCCGGTCGTTTCGCATCCGCCTATATTTCCCAGACCGATGAGAATGAAGAGAGCATATACCGTAAGAACATGAATCCAATTTGAGCTTTTCATTTTATCCCCTTCTGGATACACCGATTTTTTTCATAACTTTCACGATCCAAAACACCATTACGACCTAAACATACAGCCGATATACTTTAGCCGCAATATATAAAAAATTTTTGAAATAGGCCGACGGGCAAGAAGGCTGGAAACGGATTTTTCGTCGCTAATGCCGACCGTGTTTCAGGCTCCCGGGTATGATAATCGAGCCATAAGATATACTTGAATCGTGGAACAACTTTTCAGGAGGCGGATAATATGAAACTAACGAGCCCCGATTTCGAGGATGGGGGAATGATTCCGAGGGGGATGACCTGCGACGGCGGGAACGTTTCTCCGGAGCTTAATATAACGGGGGTCCCCGAAGGGGCGAAATCCCTCGCGCTAATAATAGACGACCCCGACGCCCCGAGGGGGACGTTCGTCCACTGGCTCGTGTGGAACATGCCCCCCGGCACCGGCAGGATGGAGCGCGGTAAGGAGCCTCCCGGCGCCCAGGGCACATGCGACTTCGGGGGTAAAGGCTACAGGGGGCCATGCCCTCCTTCGGGTACGCACAGGTACTTTTTCAAGCTCTACGCGCTCGACGAAGAGCTCGGGCTCAAGGAAGGCTCGAGGAAGGAAGCGTTCGAAGGGGCGATAGAGGGACACGTAATCGAAAAAGCCGAGCTTATGGGGAGATACAAGAGGGGGTAAGTTTTTCAGTTAATAAAATCCACCCTGCCCCTCCTTTACGAAAGGAGGGAATTAAAAGCCGAAAACTGCTTGGAATGCCTTGTCCCTCCTGTTTTTGCGAGGAGCGCAGTATGCGACGCGGCAATCTCATGAATAAAGCGAGATCGCCACGACCCGATCCTGAAACGAGTCTCGCGACAGGCGTTCCCGCGATGTCAAATACACCCCTTTCCGACACTCCGACAACCGCGCGGAGTATATACCCCGCGGGCTGTCGGAATGTCGGAAAACGAAAAATCCTCCATAATCCCCGACTACTATGTGAATAACACAGTTGTATTTGAAACAACCCTGTTTTATAATGGTGCCGTTAAAATATGTATATACCAATCTAATTAAAGGAGGATGAATAGATGAAAGGCTTTAGCATTTTATATTACTGGCGGTTATGTTTGTATCCGATTATGCTTTTGCGCAAACCTGCCCGTGTGACGATGGAATTGTGCGATGGCACCACCGGCAACGATTTTGTAGACCTACTCTGCCCCGGCGGCGAGCTTGGCGAAGGCACCGAATTCACACTGACTGCAGACAGGGTTGAGATTTTTTCAGAAAGCCTGCTTTATGATGTGTTAGGGCCTGGACAAGATACGGCTTGTGGAATCATTGAAATTGGTGTAGATGGTTTCGGAACGCAGATTAGTGACCAGGAAGCCGCGGATTGCAGGCAGAGCCTGATACAAAGATGCAACCTGAATCTAATCAATCCCATCCCGACCCTTTCCCAATGGGGCATGATAGCGATGGCGGGGGTTTTGGGAGTGATCGGACTGTACGTCGCCATGCGCAGAAGGAAAGCGGCGGCTTAAATCAAACTTTAAAAATAAAACAAACAAAAGGGAGCTTCGGCTCCCTTTTTTGTTTCGGCAATCCGCTCTTTTTATTCTGTCTTTGCGAGAACGGTTTCGAGCATGCGAGGAATCGGTCGCCATTGGCTAATTGCAATTATGCCCCCTTATTAATGCTCCAGACTCACAGAATTCAAATTACGGAGCGATCGCGGCAATCTCATGAATAAAGCGAGATGCTGAAACAAGTTCAGCATGACAAAAAAAGCGAGATCAACACGACCAAAATTCGGTCTCGCGAAGACAGAATAAAGACGCCATTTCTCCGTATATTTTAATTTGGGAATGATTATGTTGCTAGGCCTTAAGAGCAACGTAAAAAAGTACTGCAGATGAATTTTTAGTTACATCACGGCGTATCTTTTTTCTTCTTTCCCGAGGACTTTTTCTATCTTCCGCTTGATGAGCTCGCGCTTGAGGCGCGAGAGCCTGTCTATGAAGAGGACGCCGTCCAGGTGGTCGATCTCGTGCTGGAACACGCGGGCGAGGAGCTCTGCGGCCTCTATCTCAATCAACTGCCCTTCCCTGTTGTAGGCCTCTATCACTACCCTCTGCTTTCGCCTGACGTCGCTCGTGAACCCGGGGATGCTGAGGCACGCCTCCTCGGCGATGACCTGGCCTGCTGAAGAAATTATCTCCGGATTTATAAGCTCTATCAGTCCCGGCCCTTCGTATTCGGCCTCTTCTTCCTCTCCCTCCTCCCTCTTCCACTTCCTCATCCGCTTCGATGTTCCTCGGGCTTATATCGATGACGACCACACGTTTATCGGCCCCTATCTGGGACGCGGCGAGCCCGACGCCCCTGGCCCCGTACATGGTCTCGGCCATGTCGTCGAGGAGCTTGAGGACCTCCCCGTCGATCTCTTCGACGGGAGCGCATTTCTTTCTCAGAAACGGGTCCGGATATGTAAGTATCTTGCGGAGCGCCATAGAAAAAAGGCTATCGGATGCGACCGGATTGTCAATGTATCGGGTATGTTCGGGTACGGGCGGAATATAAGTCCCGTCCCGGTTAAAGCTGGAACCGCCTGCTCCTTCGGAACCGGAGCGGTGCTACTCGCTTCCGCCGTTCAGCTTCGTGATAAGCTCTCTGCTCGGCCTGAAATGAGGGAGCTTCTTCGACGATACCATCACTTTGGAGCCGGTCCTCGGGTTCCGCCCCTCGTATGAGCCGTAGCTCTTCGTGAAGAAGCTTCCGAAGCCCCTGATCTCGATCCTGCCGCCGCCCTCGAGCACGTCGGTCATGTGCTCGATTATGGTATCGAGTATCTGCTCGGATTGCGAAGGTTGAAGATTAAATTTGTCTGCTAATTCCTTTTCTATATCTGAACGCTTCATGGTTAAGCTCCCAACCTTTTTAGTCCACCATTACTCCCGCCCCTTGCCTACACTTCCAATTTAGATAATTCTCAAGTGTTTGTCAAGTGTTAGATTGACCCAACGTGAAATTAGTTTCAGCCCCGGAAAAACGCGGAATACCCCCCTGAAGCGTCCGGTTTGCTAATGAATTAAGCCTTTATCTTCTTTTTGGCCCCGCCCGCGGCCCGGGCTTCCCTGCCGCCCGATTTTTCCCCTACGCGCCCCCGGGCTTCGGGATGGTCGCTCAGGAACTTGTCCAGGTGCATTTCCGAATAAGAGCCCTTCGGATAGTACTTGTCGTAGAATTCCACGTCTATGTTCATCGCCTGGAAAACGAGCCTCATGTACATCGGATCGACGAAAGCCGGGAACCTGCCGTATGTATCGTAAATATAGTTGGCCACATCCTTCACTATCTGGATCGTGTTTTCGGTAGGCCTGGGCGCCCTCATGAGGTGTTTGTCGGGTTCGGTATAGGGGAATGGCTTCTCGGGCTTCCACGCTTCTTCCTTGTGGTGATGGAATGCGTCTATAGCCTCGTCCATGTTTTTATAATACGGCGGGCAGTAGGCCTGGAATATACCGTCCCTTCCGACCGGTACGGTCGCGGGCGGGTCTATCACGCCCTTCTTGGGCTGTATGAACCTGAAGCCGAGACCCTTGAACAGCTGAGGGGCCCCTCCCATGGCGAACCTCGGTATGAACCCGCTGAACGTCCAGCCGGCCAGGCCGAGCGCCTGGAGCGCGAGGCTCATGTTCTGGCAAATGAACGCCTGCTCTACGTTCAGCCCCGTGAGAATCCTCACCTCGAGGTCGAAGAGCGACATCTTTATGTCACCCTTGAGCCTGCCCTTGTCTATCCATTTTTGCACGCCCGCGGGCTTGCCGGTGAGGTCGTCGATTATAGTGAACCCGTACGTATGGCTGCAGTAGAGGTGCAGCAGGTTGATATACTCCTCGGTCACGTCCGTTACCGGGATGAATACCGACGTCCCCGGCTTATTAGTATTCCACTGGTTGAATTCGAATAGACCTGGCATGCGGTCGGGCAGCTCGGCCCTCCCGTCCTCGAGCTTCACGAGGCTCTCGCGGTAAAGCTCGAGTATCCTCTCCATCCTCTCCTCGCGGCCCATGCGGAAGAACATGTCGAGCTCGTGTTTCTTGGGCAGCATGTGCTTTACGTTAACGTGGTAGAGCCCCTTGTCGTTCGTAAAAAATAGCTCCGTCCCGTGGTTGTTGCACGCGGAAGGCCATGTGCGTCCCGTCCACTGGCAGAGGAGGTCGATACCGGTTTCGGGGGGAAGGTCGGCGAGGCAGAGACCGGTCAATCCCGTACCGGCCCACACTAAAAGCGCCTCCTCCATCTCCTCGAGGGGTATGGGCTCGTACTGCGATTCGAAGCCGAGCGTCGGATCCTCGAGCTTCATGCCGAGGCCGAAGCGGCGGGAGCGCCTGTTGAATATGGAATCGAAAAGAGGGTAACCGAGCGCCTGCTCGTACCTTTCGCCGAGAACGAATTTACCGTTCCCCTTTCCGTTATTACCCTTATTCCTGCCGTCTTTAGCCATAGTAGCCTCCAAATTGTATATCGAAAATATCAGAAGGATTCCCCCCCCAACTAGAGAATTTAAAATAACTCGACGGAAAATGCAAGGAACCGGCGGACGCGCCGGACCGAATAAGCAACCCCGCGTTTATACGGCGGGCGCAGCCGCGGAGCTCGTATCCAGCGGGAGACCCCGGGTAGGACTATCTTCACGTAAAGAACCGGCGGACGCGCCGGATCGTCGGAAAATGCAAGGAACCGGCGGACGCGCCGGATCGAACGGGTGAGTTTGTGTTTATGCGGCGGCTTCAGGCGCGGAGCTCGTATCCAGCGGGAGACCCCCGGTACGGTCAGATCGAATGCCCTCTCAGGAGCTCGTTCCCGGACGGCTTTTGCGCGCCCCCGTCGGGCTCTATAGTGACGAGGAACTTCTCGACATTTCCGAACTTTTTGAGCGAATCTATCATAATGACGCTGTCCCCTTCGCTATCGACATGGAAAGTGCCGACGCTCTTCGGGACGCCGTCAACTATCACCCACCACTGGTATATCTTTCCGGCCGGGGCCTTGGGCAGATCGAGGCAGTAAAGGAGCGCGTCGTTCTCTACCGTATCCAGTAATACCCTGCCCGCCGCGCGGATCTCGGGCTTCGTCCTCTCCATCCTGATGAGCACTATCTCCTGGTCTTCCATGAACTCCGTTATCTCCTCGAGGCTCGCGAGCTTGGCCTGGAGTCCCCCGACCATCCCCTCTTTCTCGGCAAGGAGGTTCTTGAGTGACTTTATCTCCTCGCCCTGACCGGAGACCTTCGCGGTGAGCTCATCGACGACTACATTCTCCTCCCGGAGAGTCCCCTTCAGGGACAGGTTATTTACGAAAAGGAAAACGATGACGCCCGCGGCCAGCGCCCCGCTCAGACCGAAAAAGAAGGGCCTCAGTCTTTCCATAAAACCGCCCGCCTCTGCGGGCCTCCGCCTGAGCGCGCTTTTCCTCGCGTATTCGAGTATCTCCCGCCTGACACGGGGGTCAGGCGCGGCCCCATCCGCCGAATACGGCAGGAGGGAGGTCACATTCTCGTACTGCCTCAACAGCTCCCTCGCGTGAGGCGAGCCCTCTCTAATCAAGCGTTCGGCCTCCCTGAGCTCGTCGCCTTCGAGCACGCCGAGCGCGTAAAGCGGGATCAATTCCTCGAGTCTCGTGTTTTCCGCCATAGAATTAAAGGTCTTACCCGAATTTTAACAGTTTATCGCCGTAAAATACAAATCAGGCTGCCGCCCAACTAAATATACGGGGATAAACGATTTTCGGTTTATCCGGACGTAATATATTATAACCGCTCAAAGCCCTCACGGGATAACGGCCCACGCGGCAAGGGCCGGGAAAAATAATACTATAAATACCGCGCGCTAAAATATGTTATAGTCACAGGACCGAATTAATCGAATCGGATTTATCCTTAGTCTATCAACAAAGACGCGGACGGATGACAATGCCTTCGGCTGACACTACCCGAATACCCGATCTGGAAAGGGAGCTGAGAGAGCTCATCAGCAAGATATCGCGCGGCTGCGAATCTGCCCTGGGGAAGCTCTACGACAGGATGATCTCCCAGGTATACGGTCTCGCGCTCAAGATCCTGAGGAGTAAACCGGAAGCCGACGAGGTCACTATCGACGTATTCAAGCAGATATGGGACAAGGCCTCGGGCTACGCGCCCGACCGCGGCACCCCGTCGGCGTGGCTCATTACGCTTACGAGGAGCCGCGCTATCGACAAGCTCCGGTCGGATACGAAGAGGAGAAGCATCCAGGACGCGCTCCACGACGATATCCCCTCGAATATAGACCCTCCCGACGAGACGACAGAGACGAGGGAGAAACGCGCGCTTATCGAAAAGGCGCTCTCGGAGCTCGCCCCCAAGCAGAGGGAATCGATAGAGCTCGCCTATTTCCACGGGCTCACGCAGACTGAGATATCGGTGCGCATGAACGAGCCGCTCGGAACGGTTAAGAGCTGGATGCGGGCGGGGATGATAAGGCTCCGCGAGATAATAGGCGCAGGGTACTGACCTGCCGCGCCGCCTCTAAATAGGCAGCCCGAGCTTTCTGCCTAATGCAGCATATCCGAGATAAAAAACCACCATCACTCCCGAAGACACCGCGATAGACAGCCAGAAATTGTATCCGTGCCGGAGCATCCAGGGCAGTATCAGAAAGAAGAGGAGCGTCGGAAGCACGAGCCAGAAAATAGCGACTGAGAGGTCGGCGATACGTCCCGGGTCTTTCGTATCGGTATAGAGCCAGACCATGGCGAGGAGAGAGGTCAGCGGGAGGGCCGCCAGCATGGCGGCGAAAGCCGTATGCCTCTTGCCGAGCTCCGAAACGCCTACGATCACCAGCGCCGTTAACACAATCTTAATAATGATATATATCATCGCCCGCACCTTCCATGTTCATATAATTGATATTAGAATACTCCCTGTCCGTGACGCTAAGAATAATCGGAACCGCCGGGTTTGGAAATATTGCAACCCGGCACTATAGACGCCGGATCGAGCCACGGCAGGAGGCCGGGATTTGAGGATCACTTCATATATAATAGGCGACGACCTGCATCTCGAGGAAGAAATGTCCGCCTCCGCCCTCTCGGAGAGGATAAAGGACGGCAGGCCCAGATGGATCGACATCGTAAGCCCCGCAGACGACGAGCTGAGGACCCTGCTGAGACCGGTCGTCCACGACGACAGCGATAATCGAGGACTTTATACTGAAGGAGCGGAACCTCCCCGTCGCTCATTCGGAGAAAGAGCTCTACTTCGAATTCCCGATAATCAGGGACAAAGTCGCATTCGATCACGAATACATTTCGTTCCTCTGTATGCCTTATCTCCTTATTACGATCCACGACCACGAGATCGAGGTGCTGAATAAACTGTCCCAGGACCTCTGCAAGCACCTGCATCTGCAAAGGGCTACAGTAGCTTCACTCCTCTTTAACCTCATGGCCGGGCTCGTGGAAAAAAACCACTTCCTCTACATGGACCAGAGGGAGAAGATCACAAAGCTCAGCAACAGGGTCATCAAAGGGCAGAACTCGATCGACGTGAAGGCCATCCTTCATTTAAAAAAGAACATCGGGCGCATAAATATCATGATCGAAGACCAGCTCTACTGTATCAACACCATACAGATATACGAAGGCGTGGCTTTCGATATCGGAAAGCAGCGGAGAAACTTCAGCAACCTGGAGGACGAGGTACGGAACGGGTTCAGGTTCCTTAGCAGATATGAGAACAGGCTCGAGGACATACACAAGCACTATGAGCTCATGCTCCAGGAGAGAACGAATAACAGGCTCAAGGTGCTGACTATAGTAGCTGCGATATTCCTGCCCCTTAACCTCGTAGCCGGAATCTACGGTATGAACTTTGAGTATATTCCCACCACTCGAATGGGAATTCGGATACCACGCCGCGCTGGGCTTAATGCTGTTAGTCGGATTCTCGATGGTTTATTACTTCTACCGCAGCGGCTGGTTTAAGTGAGGTGCTTACAACTACCGTGTCTCATTGTAGGAGCGGCTTCCAGCCGCGACACCTTTCATCAGAATGAGAAAAATGAATTTCCCCGGATTCTTAATTGCCAATACTTTTCAATTCATCGCGCCAGGATGGCGCTCCTACAAAAAATGAATGCATCGCATAGATGAAGCGTGTTCCTCCCCTTCCTCACAGCACAGGCCCCGGGAACATGGCTCATTCTTTTATCTTCGTTCCTTCCTAAACACCCCCCCTCCCCCCAACCTGATGTAAAATATAGTCAGCCAGGATACAAATTCATTAAAGAGAGCCTCAAGGGAGCAAAATGAATTTCGAGCGAATGTTATTCTCCACAACTGTTTTAATATCCCTCGCTCTGACGGCCGTGATATCGATCGCGCTCCTGTTCGTTCCGCTTGCGGGCGCGCTCGGTTTCGAGTACTCGGCGGTCATGGGTTTCGTCCTCTCGTTCGTATCGGTATTCGTATCGGCTGAGCTCATTTCGAGCGACAACAAATCCCACTCGGCTGGGAAGCGTATCTCGGACAGGGTATCGTCCATACTCCTCGTAAACTTATTCTTCCTCGCGGTCGTTTACCTGATAGGCCTCCTGGGCTCACTCCTGAAGGGCGACTGCTTCATAAGGGAGGGGACTGTGTTCTTCCTCCTGATACCCGCAGTGAGCGTATTCTTCTCGTCTTCCCTCGGACTCCTGACGGGCTACGTCCTGCGCCGGAGGGGATTCATCGCGGGGGCCCTGATACTTATCGGCATATTCGCATATTCTCTTTGGGAGCTATACAGCGAGCCTTCCCTTTTCGTATACAACCCGCTCTACGGCTTCTTCCCCGGCCCCATATACGACGAGGCGATACCCGTTACGGACACGCTCGTCATTTACAGACTCGTGACCGCGCTATGGGGGGTACTCTTCCTTGCGCTCCTCCATCTGGCGAACGGGTTCAGTTACAGGCGGGTCGGCGCATGGGACTTCATAAAGCTCATTGTCCTTGGCGTCGCCCTCGTCACGGCTTACTCACATGAGAACGAGCTCGGGATAAGCTACGACAGGGAATACATTACGGAAAAGATTCTTCCCGCGTCCATCGAGACGGACAACTTCGTCATTTACTACGACCCCTCCTCTCCCGAAGCCGGGCACATCGAGCTTATCGCCGGGGACCACGAGTGGAGGTACGCAGAGCTGAGCAAGTTCCTCGATCTCGATACGCAGGTGAAGATACGCTCATACGTATATCCAGATACGGAAACGCGCAAGAGGGTGGTCGGTGCGGGCGACACCACCATAGCGAACCCGATACACAAAGAGATACACCTCGTTTACGGCACATTCCCCGACCCGATACTCAAGCACGAGCTCACGCACGTGATGGCCGGGGATTTCGGGACGGAGCTCCTCCGCATGAGCCCCAAGGTAGGGCTCCTCGAAGGGCTCGCGGTAGCGGCAGACTGGAGCGGGGACGGCTACGACCCGCACCAGTGGTCAAAGGCGATAATCCAGAACGGCATGGCCCCCGATATCGGGGACATCGCCGGGCTCGGGTTCTGGTACGCCCCGCCCGGGTTGAGCTACACGCTCATGGGCTCCTTTACCAGATACCTTATAGACACCTACGGCATAGACAAATTCAAGACCGTCTACAGGACGGGGGATTTCTCCCTCTACGGCAAGGACCTCCAAGGGCTCGCCGCCGACTGGAAAAAGTTCCTCGAAGGGGTGGACGCGCCCGGGGATATAAACGAGCTCGCGAAGGCCAGATACGGCGCGCCGAGCATATTTACCGCCTCATGCCCGAGGAGGGTCGGCGCTCTCAAGGCGGAGGGGTACGAGTATTACGGAAACGATAAATTCCTTAAGGCGCGCGAGTCTTTCACGGAAGCGCTCGAATACGACGGGAACGACCCGGTGCTGCTGATCGGGCTTGCATACTCGAGCTACTACGAGGGCGACTACGGCGGGGCCGCGCGAATAGCGGGGGAATCCGGCGCCGTCACGGAAGCGGACAGGGCGGTCCTCGAAAACATCAGGGGGAACGCGCTCTGGCAGAAGGGCGATTCGGAAGCCGCGGCCGCCGTATTCCGTTCGCTCCGCGGGGGACCGCTATCTCAAGACCTCAAGAGGGAGATAGACATAAAGCTGTCCGCCGTCGGGGCGGGCGGCCCTCCCGCCGAAAGCGTGAAGGAGTTTTTCTCGACGAGGGACAGGACGCTTCAGGCGGTCTCGCTCACGGAGTCTATACTGGACTCCCCCGATTACGCCCCGCCATATTACCTCATGGGCAGGCTGCTCTTCAACTCGGGCGAATACGAGAGGGCGATACCGTATCTGTCCACGGCCGAATACCTGGGCCTCCCGTCGGAGGAGATCGCGCGGGAGAACCGGCGGCTGCTCGGCGTCTCCCTTTTCGCGACGGGGAGGTATGACGAATCGGACATGATATGGAGCCGCATCGCGTCTGACGGGGACGAGGAATCGAGAAAATACGCACTCGATTTCATCGAAAGGGTCGGGTGGGCCGGCAAGAACCGGTTGAAGTAATCTGTTAATCCTATATAATCTTAGCTTCCGAAAATGAAGACATACAGAACCGCCGCAATAATCGCCGCGCTCGTAGTGATAATCGATCAGGTTTCCAAGTGGCTCGTGGTCGAGTACGTGCCGCTTTACGGAAAGATAAACGCGCTCCCTTTCCTCGACATCACGCACATCAGGAACCCCGGGGCGGCATTCGGCATCTTCCGTGAAATGCCGGAGGCGCTCAGGCTCCCGTTGTTCATAGCGGTGCTCGCCGCGGCGGTAGTAGTTATCATATACTTTCTCTCGAAGACCGGGAAGAACGACGGGCTCCTCGTCTTCGCGCTCTCCCTGATATTGGGAGGGGCGATAGGCAATTCGATAGACAGGTTCAGACTCCGCTACGTGACGGACTTCATAGACTTCCACTGGTTCGGGAACCCGGCCCTCCACTGGCCGCCGTTCAACCTTTCGGACTCGGCGATCACCATTGGCGTCGTACTGATACTTTTCGACACATTTATACTTAAACGGGGCAGGTAGGCATGTTCACGGGGATCATAGAGGACAGAGGGACGGTCACAGAGATAAAGCGCCGCTCTAAGGAGTCGACCCTGACGTTCCGCGTGAACAGGATCGACCCCCGTGAAATGGTAAAGGGCGAGAGCATATCGGTGAACGGCGCATGCCTGACCGTAACCTCGCTCGAAGGCGATACCTTCACGGTCGACGCGTCGCGAGAGACGCTTTCGAGGACGAGCATCGGGAAGCTCAGGGTCGGGAGTATGGTGAACCTCGAGCGCTCTCTCAGGGCCGGGGACAGGATGGGCGGGCACATGGTGAGCGGGCACGTGGACGGGGTCGGCAGGGTCAAATCGAAAAAGAAGCGGGGGGGGTCGGTAGAGTTCAGATTCACCGCTCCCGGGCAAATTATGACATATATAGTCGAGAAGGGCTCGGTCGCCATAGACGGAGTGAGCCTCACCGTAAACACCGTCGAAGGCGGCGAATTCACTGTGAACATCATCCCCTACACGCTCGCCGAAACCACTTTCGGAGCGCTCAGGACCGGGAACCCGGTCAACATAGAGTGTGATATCATAGGCAAGTACGTGGAGAAGTTCATGACGGGCAAAAGAGACGAAGAGACGGCCTAGAAATCCCGAGATGAGTCCCCAACGGAAACAACCGAAGAACATATTTCTCGTAGGCTTCATGGGCGCGGGCAAGACGACCGTCGGCAGGATTCTCGCACGGAAGCTCGGCTACAGGTACTGCGACGCCGACAAGGTGATAGAGACGAAGGCCGGGAAGACCGTATCCGATATCTTCTCGGCATTCGGCGAGGAATATTTCAGAGACCTGGAATCGGAGACGCTCGTATTCGCTCGCCGGGAAGGCGAAACAGGTGATAGCCACGGGAGGCGGCGCGGTGGTGCGGGAAGAAAACCGGGAGGCGATGAAAAAGGGCGGGGTTGTAATTTACCTTAAAGCCCCCATGAGCGTGATATGGGAAAGGGTCAGGCACAGTAAGACCCGTCCCCTTCTGAACGTGGACGACCCCTTCGATGCGGCGGAAGAGCTTCTCCGAAAGCGCACACCTTTTTATGAAACCGCCGACATCACGATCGACACAGAGAACCTCACGCCGGAAGAAGCCGCTTACGAAATCATGAAGAAGCTCGGAAATTAATTTAGACCGGGCTCTCAGTTTTGCCAAGCCCAATGTGCGGCAATCCAGTCTTTCTCTTATTCCCTCGAGAAAGAACGTATGCGAACAAGCAATCTTCGGCGCTATGACAACGAAGATCACCGAAGTAGATTAACTTCAAGCGTGAATAATGACGATGCTCACATGGCTAGCGAGGATTTAGCTTCTTCTTTTCCTTCCGAGCATCACAGCAATTTGCGTTAAGAAAATACGATTATTAATGCTGAAATTGTTTCAGATCTGCGGCTTGAAGATTTTAGCCTAATAGCTCCTTTAGCAAATGATGTATTGGATGATTTTTGCATTCTTTTCATCAAGGACAAGAAGAAACGTAACATTATTTATACCCCGCACCCTCGCCCTCCCCTCTCACAGGGGGAGGGAATTAAAAGCAGAGACGAGCGCACGCTTTTGCCCTTCGCACAAATATTGATTAAGATAACTTGACCATGCATACGCGTTCACCAAAGTCAGCCGGGAAAAGGAGCTACACACTTGGCTCGGAGGACTGGATAGATATAACCGTGCCGCTTTCGGACGGCATGGTGCACTGGCCGGGCGACCCGCCGGTCAAAGTATTCCGCGTCCGCGACATGGAGAAAGGGGACGATTTCAACATGACCGCGCTCTCCATGTCCGTACATACGGCGACGCATCTGGACGCCCCTTCCCACTTCACGAAGCTCAAAACCGGGATAGACAAGATGCCGCTTTCTGCAGTCGTCGGCAACGCGCGCGTGATAGAGATAGAGGACAAGGAGCTGATCAAAGAGGAAGAGCTCCGCGCCCACCGAATAAGAAAGGGCGAGCGCATACTCTTCAAAACCCGGAATTCGAAAAGGAAGTGGGGCAAAAAACCGTTCGACGAAAATTTCGTCCACCTCTCGACAGACGCCGCGAAATACCTGGTCGAGCGCCAGGTGCAGACTATAGGGGTCGACTACCTCTCCATAGGCGGATACGAAGGGAACGTCGCCGAGGTGCATCACATTATTCTCAACGCCCGGATATGGGTCATAGAGGGGCTCGACCTCTCGCAGGTCGAACCGGGGGATTACGAGCTGATATGCCTGCCCATCAAGATAGAGGACTGCGAAGGCGCCCCCGCCCGCGCGCTCCTGCGGCCTGTTTAGAAATACAGATTGTTTGAGATTTTTTACACTCAATACGATCCCGCCTCTTCTTTCCTATACCCCCGATACCAGAACCCCCATTCATTATGTATTCTTGTATATCCCGGCATCGAGGCCGGACAAACTCCCGGAGGTCTCAAATGTTCGAAGGCTCGCCGCTTGAATACTACATAAAGAAATTCTCCGATTACGACCCCGTGATCTCGGCTCACGTCATAGAAACCATGGACGTTGAGGAGAGCGGGGAGGTGTTTAAGTCCCTCCCCCCGCACATATCGAAGACGATTTTCGAGAACCTCCAGAACGAATACGCGGCTATGCTCCTCGGCCGTCTGCCGGACGATATGGCCGGGGAAATCATCCGCAGCATAGAGCCGCTCAAGGTCTCGCTCATAGTGAGCGTATGTCCCATGGCGCTCAAGGACAAGATAGCGAAGAACCTCACCGAGAAGCAAAAGCGCGAGATCGGGGAGCTGCTCGAGTACCCCAAGGACAGCGTCGGCTACATGATGAGCCCGATTTACCTCGCGCTCAGGGACGACCTCAGGATATCGGACGCGGTGAACAAGATTAAGATGATGGCGGGGCAGGAGAACATGCCGCTCTCCTACGTTTACGTCGTGGACGCGGAATTCAAGTTGGCAGGGGTGCTCAGCATGAGGGACCTCCTCATCCGGGACCCGCAGAAGAAGCTCTCCGAGGTCATGATAAAGAACGTCTTTTACCTGGACGCGTTCATGGGCCTGGAGGACGCGGCCAGCATCGTGTCCAAGCAGAAGTTCTTCGCCGTACCCGTTGTCGACAGCAGCCAGAAGCTCGTGGGCATAGTCAACACGAGCCAGCTCCTTAGCGACATGCAGGAGGAATACTCCACCGACATACAGACGATATTCGGCGTCCACAGCGACGAAAGGCCCTTTTCGAGCACCGTCTTCTCGCTCAGGAAGAGGCTCCCATGGCTCAACATAAACCTCGCAACGGCCTTCCTCGCGGGCGCCGTGGTGGCCCTTTTCGAGAGCACTATAGCGGCGGTCACGGTGCTTGCGGTCTTCATCCCCATAGTCGCGAGCCAGGGAGGGAACGGCGGCGCGCAGTCCCTCGCCGTAGTGATGAGGGGGCTCGTCATGCGGGAGATATCGAAGAGCGATTTCCCGAAGCTCCTCTGGAAGGAGCTTAAGCTCGGTCTCATAAACGGGATTATCACGGGTATCATCACGGCGCTGATAGCATACCTCTGGCAGGGGGACGCCACGCTCGGGATAGTAGTGGGGCTTGCGATGATCATAAGCCTCCTGATCGCGGGCCTTTCAGGCGCTGTCATACCGCTCGGGCTAAAGTCCCTCGGGCTCGACCCCGCGCAGTCCTCCATGATAATACTAACTACGATAACGGATATACTCGGGCTTGCGGTGCTTCTCGGATTGGCTACAATCTTCTTCGGGTTGAGCATATAGGCGGGACAGGACCGGATGGCAAAGGAAAGAATAAAACTGCTGATAGGAAGGAAGGAAAAGGTCGATTTCCCCAAGCTCAAGCTCTACGGCATTAACGCGAAGATAGACACCGGGGCGTACACATCCGCGATACACTGCGACAGCATCAGGGCCGTGAGAAAAGGCGGCGAGAGGTTCGTGAGGTTCAGGCTCCTCGACCCCTCCCACCCTGCTTACGACGGGAGGGAGATACGGAAGCCGCTCCTCGGAAGAAGGAAGGTCAAGAGCTCCTTCGGTCAGACCGAATACAGGTACATTATAAAAACATTCGTAGAGATCTTCGGAAAGAGTTATGAAATAGAGCTCTCGCTCTGCGACAGGTCCAAAATGGAGCACCCGATACTGCTCGGCCGGAAATTCATACAGGATAAGTTCGTGGTGGACGTCTCCAGGTTCGATATGTCGAGAAAGAAAAAGGCTATCGAGGTCAAAGCGAACGGTGCGGCGCGGCGGCGGGGAGAGACATGACACCGGCGGGCTGTCTTCGCGACCGTGGCGATCTCATGAAAAAGATGAGATCCTGAAACAAGTTCAGGATGACGGAAAAAAGATTCCACTGCTGCGCAACATTGTGTAGCCCACTCAGCCTATCACGTCGATCGCCTGATTCATCAGCGCTTCCGGGAACCTCGCTACCCTGCCGTCTATGAACTGGACCCTGTAGGACTTCCCGTGGGGGAGGTCGAACATCTCGACGATCGTCCCCTTGAGCCCCTGCTCGAACCTGTCCTTCTTCCCCTCGATAGGCTGATTCAACATGACGCTTGACCCTTTTTTGAACATCCCGCACCTCTTGCGAATATATGTAAACGAAAGAGAAAATATACAAATCCGCGGAGGTTTTGCAAGTTGAAGATTTGTCATTGCGAGGCTCCGATGGAGCCGCGGCAATCTCATGAAAATGATGAGATGCTGAAACAAGTTCAGCATGACTTTATTTTATCACCCTCACCCAACCCCTCTTTTGAGTTATGTAGCATTGAGCCGGGAGTCGATGAGCCTTGATGCTTCGTAGGAGAAGGCGACCAGTTGCTCGCTTGCTTGCAACTGTTCCCTCAAGGGAGAGGGAAAGTAAGTAGCAACTGACAATCCTGCAGGGGTATATACCCCGGAGATGTGTCACATCTGTCAGTTGGTAAAAATCTCCATGATTCTCAATTAATAAGCGGTAACAGCTCAGTTGCATTGTAAACCGCAAAGTGTTAGAATTCCTTCGATTTTTGTACGTGCTTTGCAAACTAATTAAAGGAGGATGGATAATGAAAGGTTTTATTTTATTTACACTATTATCAGTAATATTCGTATCCGATTATGCCATGGCGCAGGGCTGCCCGTGCGACACCCTGGAATTGTCAAATGGGACCACAGGTAACGATATAGTTGAGCTCCTCTGCCCCGGCGGGGAACCCGGTGAAGGCAACAGGGTTATATTTCAGCCTGACTTAGTTGTGATTGGGAATGAAGATATGGGTTATTCAGTGGAAAGCTTCCCTGAAGGCGGGGTTTGTGAAATCGGTCAAGAAGGCGGAGGCGAGGACGGGTTAAAGCTTAATCCCCAAGACACTCTAATTTGCAGGAACAGCCTGATCGAAAGATGCAGACTGAACAGTACACCCATCCCTACGCTCTCCCAGTGGGGCATGATAGCGATGGCGGGGGTTTTGGGAGTAATCGGATTGATCGTTGCCGCGCGCAGAAGGAAAGCAACGACATAGACACAAGATTTAGACTTTAATACTAATGTAAACAAAAGGGAGCTTCGGCTCCCTTTCTTGTTTTTAATCCCCTCCCCCCTCAAGTGACAAGTGACAAACCTGCAGGGTATATACCCCGGACATCTGTCACATCCGTCACTTGGCAAGAAAATCCACCCTACCCCTTCTTTACGAAAGGAGGGAATTAAGATTAAAGCAAAATATAGATTTCTCGCGCTGCTCGAAATGACAGGAAAAATTAAGGTGCACCCTCACCCTGTCCCTCTTTTGAGTTATGTAGCATTGAGCCGGGAGTCGATGAGCCTTGATGCTTCGTAGGAGAAGGCGACCAGTTGCTCGCTTGCTTGCAACTGTTCCCTCAAGGGAGAGGGAATTAGCAGAATGCAACATCTTTACATCGATTCCCTAAACGTTATATAATGTGATGGCGGAGGTGACGCCGATGGCAGAGTTCCTCGATAAGCTCAAGGTCAGAATAGATAAGGGCCTGACTACGGTCAACGTAAAATCCAAGGAAATAATCGAGAGGCAGAAGATAAGGCTCCATCTCTCGGAGATCGAAGCGGAGAGGAAGATGGTGTTCCAGGAGCTCGGGAAGCTCGCCTACGGGCAGTACCAGCTTTCAGGGGGCGTACCCGATTTCGCCGCCGGTCAGGTTACCGGTACGGCGGATTCGCCAGGTCTCGACAGGTGGGAGGAGTCCGTCCTCGACGTGCTCGGCAGAATATCCGGCGGTGAGCTGCCCGCCATCCTCTTCGAGGATACCCCCAAACAGTTCAAGGTCACCGCGAAGACCCTCTGCGAAGAGGTCGAAAAAAAGCTCCCCGATTCCGAGAAAAAGGGCCAGAACCTCCAGTGGCTCGGGCGCGTGCTCGGGAAATTCAAGCTAGCCGCGAAGAAGGTCTCGAAGCGAATAGACGGCGAACGGGAGACCGTGTACGTGTTCGACAAGCAGAAAACCCGCTCGATACTCGAAGGCGTGAAGTCGGCAGCCGGAAGCGGCGTGAAGCCCGGGAAAACGGATAAGGGCACGGGCGGTACGCCCGACATGGGCCCCATAATCACCGCGTGCGCAAAGCTCGCGGATATCGATTCAAAGATTGAAAAGCTTAAGAAACAGATGAAGAAAATCGGGGAAAAGGCTTGAGTTGTAAGATTTTCTGAACGAATCTACTCAGAGGGTCTTTCCGACGACCCTTTCTATCTCACCCTTGGGTACGGCTCCTATAATCTGCTCGACGGCCTGCCCCCCCTTGAAAACGATGAGCGTGGGGATGCTCCTGATTCCGAATTTCATCGTGGTCTGCTGGTTTTCGTCAACGTTGAGCTTACCGACCTTGAGCCTCCCCTGATAGGAAGAGGAAATCTCCTCCACGACCGGGGCTATCGCCCGGCAGGGGCCGCACCAGGGAGCCCAGAAATCCACTAATACCGGGACGTCGCTCTTCAAGACCTCGGCATCGAAGTTAGAGTCGCTCAATACGATTATTCCGTTGGCAGCCATTAAAATCTCCTTGTGCGTAAGCTGAAAAATAGTATAGCAGAAATCCAGGTCATGTCACATCCTAGGGCTGTTCGACTACGGGCGCACCGCCGCCGGGTCCGAACTCCTCGATGCGGACGTCGTTTTTCTCGAGTATCGTCCCCTTGGCGAATTCGAGCTCGGCCAAGGCTATGTTGTAACTCGTTACGGCCGTTATCTCCCTCGTGCCGGCGTCTATCAAGTCCCTCTGCGCTTCGAGCACCTCGCGCGTCGTGCCTATCCCCACGTTGAGCCTCTCCTGCTCGTTGCGCACCACCTCTTCCGCGAGGTCTATCGACACCCCGGCTGCCTCTATCGCGCGGAGGCTGTTCTCTATCTGCCTGATCGCGCTCCTGACGTCGAGCGCGACGTCGTCTTTCGTCCGGCTTAACACTATCGAGCTCCTGTCGAGCTCCGCCGTCGCCTTTATGTAATTCCCACGCGCGGTCCTGTTGAAGAGCGGGAAGCTGAATATGCCGAGCACCTGCCACGTAGCGAAGTCTCCCCCCCATAGCTGGCTGAACGCGTCCCCCGGGCTGTCGAACTGTGGCGGTATGGGCTCGGGCTCGTCTTCGAAGCTGAGCCTGTCGGGGTTCTCGTCTCCGCCCAAGCCCTGGAGCTGGAGGCTCCCCTCGACTGCGAGCCTCGGGAGCTTCTGGTTGGAATAGTAATTTTTGAGTGTCTTCTTGTTCTCGATGTCGAGCACCACCTGCTCTATCTCAGGGCGCTCTGCATAGGCCTGGGTTAGCGAGTCTTCCTCGCTGAAGCTGTAGACCTCCGTAGTGGGCTCGTCAACTGCGGCTATCGGCCGGGAGAGGTCCATTGCAAGTACGTTTTTGAGGTTGTCCTGCGTGGCCTGGAGGTCGTTCTCGGCACGGATGACGCTGACATCCCTCGCCGCGACCTCGGACTCCGCCTGCGTCACCGCGACGGGCGGCAGGACTCCGACGTCCACCTGTATCTGGTTACGGTTCTTGAGGTCTATGGCGAGCTCGAGGGCGGTACGTTCGAGCTCGAGGTTCTTCCTCGCGGCGACGACGAGCCAGTACCGCCTCTCGACTTCGAGCAGCACTTCGGAAATCCTTTTTTCGAGCTCCATTTCCGTTATCTCGCTCGTCCTCTGGGCGGTGACGATGAACGTCCTGTTCACGCCCACGCCGAAATTCCTGAGCAGCTCCTGCCCCAGGCTGAAGCCCACGTTGTTATACCAGCTCGGGCTCAGGTCTTCGAGGGGGTTGTTGGTGTCGGTCCACGTCGTAGAAAAGTCGATAAGGTTGTAAAAAGTTCCGGTCGGCAGGAGTCCTTCTATATTCGCTTCGGCGTTGAACTCCTTCTGCGAGACCGTGCCTGTCGGCACGAAAGTGCTGAGCGTGGGCGTATCACCGTCGTTATAGAACGAAACGATATTGAAGAGGGGGTCGAACACACCTTGCTGGGTCTTGATCTCCCCTTCCGAGACCTCCACGTTCTTCTCCTCTATCTGAATGTCCCTGTTGTTCTCGAGCGCCAGCCTGACGGCGTCCTTGAGAGTGAGGTCGAGCGCTCCCCCTGATCCGGTCGCCGTGATCAAAATCAATAAAAGCGTTTTGGTCATCCTTATCTCCTCGGAAGGCACACGCTCCGGGTCTTTATAATTATTAATCCTGGCAATAATATATAATTGATAAATTCAGGTTTTCAATCGGTTATTTAATCGTTCAGCCGGTTTTCTTGACACTCCGTACCAACGCTGGTAATTTGTAAGTAATTACTTACTTACAGCCTACAGGGATAAAACAAAATGTCAACAGATAAAGCGCTCGAAAAAGCAGACACCACGGCCAGGGAAACGGCTAAAGAGAAGGGCAGCACGCACGACAGGATAATCGAGGCAGCGATCAAGCTGTTCTCGGAAAAGGGGTTCAACGGCACGACTACTAAAGAGATAGCCGAGACGGCCGAGGTGAACGAAGCCCTTATTTTCAGACACTTTTCGACGAAGAGGGACCTCTACGGGGCCATTATCGAAAAGAAAATAAACGAAGAGCCCGGAATCGAGCTCTCGCTCGAGACCCACAGGGACTCGAAGGACGACCGGCTCGTATTCACGGCGATCGCCTCCCGCATGTTCGAGAAATGCGGCAGGGACCCTTCGTTCATGAGGCTCCTTCATTTCAGCGCGCTCGAAGGGCACGACCTCTCCGATATGTTCTTCGATACATACGTCGAATATATAAACATGCTCATATCCGATTACATCGACACCAGGATAAAGGACGGCGAGTTCAAGAAACTGAACCCCCTCTACTCGTCCAAAGCCTTTATCGGCATGGTCGTAAACCAGATAATAGTGCAGGAGCTGTTCGGAGAGAAAAAGAAAAACAAAACGGACTACAAAGAATTGACCGAGACTTTCGTCGAAATATTCCTGGAAGGGATAAAATCCGGGAAACCCTGAAGCGCCCGTAAAAATTATCGGAACCGAACACAAGGCCGGCCGGATCAAAAACGTAAGAGAGAAAAATGGGACTTACTAAAGCCGGAACGTATATAGCCGTATTATCCGCTTTGATTTTCTTATTTTCAGCGCCCCGGACACTCATACTCGTCCCTGCGGTATTCAGCCTGATGCTCGAATGGCGGGAGGGCTTCTCGCGCTGGTTCTTGAAATTAAAGGGCGGGATCACGGCCTCGCTTGAGCCCAAGTAATTCCCGGGGGCGTGCTATGTATCCGGCATCCGCAGCAAATAAATAATCAATCCGAATCCGGGAAACATCCGTATTAATCAGGCGTAATGAAAATCACGTTCACCGACTGGATCCCCGTATTCCTCCTCCCGGCGCTCGCGATATTTATCGCGCGTCCCGCCCTGCCGGCGTGGGGGGTTCTGTTCGCAGTCGCCTTCTCGATCTTCTACGGTTTCAAGTGGCTCACGTACAGGAGGGCACTAGTACATGGGCGCGAGACCGGGGCTGAAGAGCACGATCGGATATCTCTTCTGCTGGGTCGGTATGGACGGGGTTCAGTTTTTCGACAGGAGAATCAATGTTCCCAAACCATCAGGCGCGGAATGGCTCCTCGCTTTCTTAAAGACCGCGCTCGGCCTCGTCCTCTTCTTTCTGATAGCGCGGCTTTTTTATCCGCAGCACACCCTGACTGCGGGCTACATAGGGCTCGCGGGTTTCCTGCTGTTCACCTTCTTCGGCACGTTCCACATACTCTCCCTCTTCTGGAGGCGCCGCGGCGTGAACGCGGTCCCGATGATGAACTCGCCCCTCCGCCCCTCTTCGCTCTCCGATTTCTGGAGCAGCAGGTGGAACCTCGCGTTCAGGGACATAGCCCGCGCGTTCGTGTTCAGGCCGGTCTTGAGGAGATGGGGCGTCGTATACGCCGTGCTGGCGGCGTTCGTTTTTTCGGGGATACTGCACGAGATGCTCATATCTCTCCCTGCGGGCGCGTGGTACGGCCTCCCCACCCTCTTCTTTCTCATCCAGGCGGGCGGGGTTTTCATCGAGAAATCCGGGTTCGGCGTGAAGGCCGGGATAAACCGCGGACGGAGGGGATGGGTATTCGCCGCGGCTTTCATTCTCGTCCCGCTGGTATTCCTGTTCCATCCGCCCTCGATAGAGAATTGCATGCTCCCTTTCATGAAAGCGCTCGGCGCTCTCTAGTGACCTGATGGACTTACTGCAACCACGCCGTTAAACTGAACCCGAAGGCAGAGGAGGGTTGAGACGTGTTATTCTCCGTAAAAAAAAGTACCGTCCTTTCGCTTATGCTGACGCTCGTATTCGTGTCGGTCTCCCTCCTCCTCAAATATCACCTCGGCCTCGAATGGAATTTATATATCGGGGAAGCAGCGCTCGTGCAGTTCATTCTCGGACTCGGTTTTATACTGGCGTCAGACCTCGTTGTCAGCTCCATTCTCGTAATCGTATTCCATACGGCATACGTCCGTCTCTCCATGGAGCTGGCGGAATATTTCAGCCGTCAAAGCATGTACGCAATACTGGCGGGAGGCCTGCTCGCCGCAAGCGAGGAGATGTTCTTCCGGGGCGTCCTGCTTGAGTACATGATCGAGACGCTTGACGCCGGGGTCTATTACGCGGTCATCGTATCGGCAGTGATATTCGGCTTATTCCATATCATAAGGAACAAACGCCTCGCGCTCTTCTCCCTCTGGGCGTTCTGGGAAGGGGTCGATACTCGGAGCGATATATCTCTACACGGATTCCCTTCCCGTCACGATGGCAGTGCACGCGGCCCACGACATAGCGGGGTTCGCACTCTTCTCCCTCCAGAGGAGGCGGGGGTTCCTCGTCCTAAAAAAACACCCGGGGTTTTGAGCGGCGATATAGATGGTAAAATGTTACTCCTTAGAATATTTACACCCGGGGAGTGAAATATGAATTACGAATCCGAGCTCAAAGTCGCCGTCGAAGCCGTGAGAAAGGCCTGCGGGCTCTGCATTAACGTGCAGTCCTCGCTCGTATCCGAAGAAACGGTAAAGAAGAAGGACGACTCGCCGGTCACCGTCGCCGATTTCGGCGCGCAGGCGGTAATATGTCACGAGCTCATAAAATCCTTCCCGGATATACCTATCGCGGCCGAAGAGGATTCCTCCGAATTGAGATCGAATGAAGGGAACGCCCTCACCGTCCGCGTGCTCGAATACGCGTCCCGGGTATTCCCCGGAATGGACGAAGAGGGCCTCGTCAGGGCGATAGACGCGGGGGACTACGGCGGGGGAAAGGGCGGCAGGTTCTGGACGCTCGACCCTATTGACGGGACGAAGGGATTTTTAAGGGGCGAGCAGTACGCGGTGGCCCTCGCGCTGATCGAGGACGGCCGTGTCGTGCTGGGCGTGCTCGGATGCCCTAACCTGCCGCTCGATCTCAGGAACCCTGACGCGAACCGGGGCTGCATACTTACCGCGGTGAGAGGCGGGGGCTCCTCGATGCGCCCGCTCGAGCACAATACGCCAAAACTTATAGCGGTGTCGGACATCAGCGATACCAGGCACGCCCCTTTCTGCGAGTCGGTCGAATCCGCCCATTCATCTCACGGGGATTCCGCGCGCATAGCGGAGCTCCTCGGCGTGACGGCCCCCCCGATCAGGATAGACAGCCAGTGCAAATACGCCGTCCTCGCCAGGGGCGACGCGTCCATATACCTGAGACTCCCGACGAAGAAGGACTACGTCGAGAAGATATGGGACCACGCAGCGGGCTCGATAATAGTAGAGGAAGCGGGCGGCAACGTGACCGACGCGTACGGCAAAGAACTCGACTTCTCTCTCGGCAGGACGCTCTCGGGCAATAAAGGCATAGTCGGAACGAACGGACTCATCCATGAGGCCGTTCTCTCGGCGGTCTCGGAAGTTTTAGGTTCAGGCGCAGAGGCCTGACGTGCAGGGCTTTCCGATGTATATGTCCAGTTGAAAGTTAGCGGGCAAATGCGCTTCCGGGACGCGGCGAGGGAAGCCCAGAGCCATGATAGCGAGTACGCGGGGCCGGTGAGGGCGGTGCATTAAACTTAAGCCGCCGCTTTCTTCCGCCTCACTGCATAAAACAAACCGATTAGTCCAAGTCCCCCAGCCGCCGCTATCATCCCCCACTCGGAGAGCGTCGGTATGTTCTTGGATTCCACGTTAAAGAACGTGCAGGTGACGGAGCCGCCACCATCGCATGTGGCCGTGAAACCGTTATCCGTAATTTCGAACCCTGTCGCGCCCGTACCCTCGCACTCTATATCCACAAGCGCCCATCCCTCTAACGGAAGCTCGGTGACTGTGGAGGTCGATGCAAATGGCCCTCCAGTTGATAGTCCGCTTTTCAAGGTAAAAAAGCTTGGCTCAGCTCCGTCCTCGGCGTGCTCGAACGGAAATTCCGTATCCTCGCCTCCTAGCGCCACTTTCGCGATAGTTATACCGCACGGCCCCTGCGCAAGGGCGGAGTCCCCGAACCCCGCGAGCATCGTAATGCCTGTCAATACGAAAACTATATAGAAAGTATGGAATTTGAACATATTGCATTCCCCCTTTAAGTAGAATTTTTAAGACTATGCTGCCATGAATTAGTTAAGCACCTGCTAAGAATTTCAAAAAATTGGCTAATAATATGATACCATTCTATTCTTTTGTACAATTGAAAACAAGCATAATTTTAGTGTCATCGGAAGAATTAAAGAGAAACAGTACTTACTACTTTAGTCTTGCTACTGTAAGGTAAGCACTCACTTCCCCTTCCCGCCACACTTGGCACTAAATGAAAGCATTTGCAATGCCGTATTCATTGAACGATATGCAATAACGGGAAATATCAGGGACTTGGCAAACCCCCTATAATAGGGCTTCAATACCTGTGTCTGAATTTTGCCGATACTTCGTCGAGATAAGCGAGGTCGTCGCCTGAGAGCTTGAAATCCATCGCCCCCGTGTTATCTCCTGCCTGCTCCGGGCTCGTTGCGCCGGGAATGACGACTACGCTCTCACCGTGGAAATTCATGAGCCAGTTGAGGGCCGCCTGAGAAGGCGTCGCGCCGTACTTCTCGGCGACTGACTTGAGGGCCTCCGCGACGGGCCTCGATTTCTCGAGATTCGTCTCGTTGAGAGAGCCGTAGAACCTCCTGAAAAAATTCCTCTCACGGATCGTCTCAGGGCGGTCGTGGAACTTCCCGGTCAGCAGCCCCCGCGCAAGCGGCGAGTACGCGATTATAGTCACGCCCAGGTCCGTGGCCGCCTCCGATCACCCCGTTTGACTCTATCTCCCTCCTGAGCAGGCTGTAATTCACCTGGTTCGACACGAGAGAAAGCCCGAGGCGCGACAGCTCGAGGTGCGCCTTACGCATCCTGTCGGCCGAGAAATTACTCACCCCCGCGTACCTCACCCTGCCGCTCCCGGCGAGCTTCGCCATCTCCCTCATCTGCGAGCCGACCGTGGAAAGAGAAAACGGGTTGTGTATCTGATGGAGGTCTATGTATTCAGTATCGAGGTGGCGGAGCCTGTCGTCTATGGTCTTCCCTATAGACCCGGCCCTCCTAAGGGCGGGCCACCACTTTGTGGCGAGCGCCACGCTCGTTCTCGGAATTTTCAATTCCCCGAGCGCGCGGGAGAGGGCTTTCTCCGATTCCCCCCACCCGTAGAGCTCCGCGGTGTCGAACCAGTTTATCCCGCCCGCGACCGACACCCTCACAATCTCCCTTATCTCGTGTGCGCTCAGGGGCGGCCAGAGGAGTCCCGATAAACCTTTCCGCCCGCTGAACTGGACGCACCCGAGCCCGACGGGGGAAACGAACATATCCGACGTGCCGAGCCTCCTCTTATCGCGCGTGTGCTCTCGTTTCACGGTGTGCCTTCTCTCTTTGATTCGACAGCAGGTAAGTTATAAAGTGACTCAGTCAGCACTTATTTCCACTCCTTATTTTCGCAACAGATAAATGCAACATTAACAATTTTAATATACATGGATAGTTATAAATCTAGTCGAAAGTGTTACATCAACGAACGTTTTTGCAACTGCCGTTTAAGGAGAGTAATAAAGAGGAATTTTCGTAAGTTATCGTGGTCTAGGGGGAGCAGTAAATTAACCGTTCTGTTGCAAAGATAAAAAGCCTGAAAATTTTCTTTCTATCCCTAGTAATATCTAGTTATCTCTAATAATATCTATCTATCTCTAACAATATCTTGTATTGTATTCTGACATCTAACAATTTTGCATCAAAGGAGAAGCATCTAACGTGCAGAAATTACAAGAATTATTTATGGCATGACCTTTGCTGATTAAGTGCTTAAATGTTCTTTGCAACAAAGCAATATGCTATTGGTTTAGAAAAATACAATTCAGAAAGGAGGTTCGCATGGATATTATAAGAATTAAGGGAGTCAATGATATGTATTACTATGTGTATATTATTAGTTGGTTTAGCAAGCATAGTACGAGCAGAAGAAGAATGCGAGGTTATTGGTGAGAAAATGGTTACGCCCGAGAGTGTGAGTGCGGAATTTGATGTGCCGAAGACTAAAATCAGAGGTGTTAAACTTCGTGTTCAACAATCTGCGATAGAGTTTCAGTCCTTAAAATTGAAATATGGGGGTGTGCGTGCTGACGACGAATTTACGGATGTTGGCACAGTGCAACCTGGTGGTGAGACTAAGGTCTTTGATGCTCCGGGAGCAAAGAAAGTAAAGATTACTGGAATTGAAGTTCTCTACAAATTCCCTGATGCTACGAGCAAAGGAGCAGTAATACAGGTACTTGGTTGTAAATAATTCACAATTAAAATGATCTCCTGAGTAGTTTGATTAAAACCTTATGGCTCACAATCTGGATAGTTAATTAGTAGGCTGCTATGTTGCAAAGATCAATAATGGTCCCTCCTTAATATAAAATTTGTTTAGAAGAAGCTATATTAAGGAGGGATAAAAATCAATCGGTATAATCCATTCCACACACTCTTTTTATGAATCAAAGATTAATTCTTAAATTCGAATTCTAAAAAAATTAAGACAGGAGAAGTACAATGGAGAAAAGAACCAATTTTTTAAAAACAACTTTAATTGGCGGACTGGTTTTTCTTATTCCATTTGTAATAATTGTAGCAGTACTTGGAAAGGCAGTAAGGATAATGATGCTTGTTGCACAGCCGTTTTCCAAAATGCTGCCCTTTGAAGACGTTGCGGGAATTGCGATTATCAACCTGTTAGCATTATTGATAGTGATATTTCTATGTTTTTTTGCCGGCTTTGTAGCAAGAAGTGCGCTTGGCAGGGGTGCATTCAGCTGGCTCGATTCAAAACTAATGGCCCTAATACCGGGATATGCATTCTCGAAGAGCTTTACAGGCAGCATAGAAAAAGGTGAAGATAAAAAAGTTTTGGTTCCAGTGCTCGCAAGGTTCGATGACCAGGCCCAGGTTGGTTTTGAAGTAGAGAGGCTTGAAAACGGGCTCGTTGCCGTTTTTTTGCCGGGTTCCCCGGATACATTGTCGGGCACGGTCGCATATTTGACAGAGGACAGGGTCGACATCCTAAATATTGATTTTGCAACCGTAACTAAAACTTTAAGAACACTTGGCCGGGGTTCTCAGCAGCTCTTCAAAGCTACAAACTAATCAGGGGAATATATGTAATTTGAGATTTATCATTATAGTGTGTGTATGGACTAAACATGAAGCAATATCCGATGACGGTTCTGACCTTCCCGCTATATCCTGTCGCGCTTATCCTCTTTTTTCACTGAACACACTCTCTTTTAATCGACGGGGAATTTAAATATAATAGCCGTATGACCCCCCGAAGACGAATTATAGACCTCGGCATTACGGTGGAACCGGCCCCCGGCCCCGAGCACCAGAGGCTCGAGATAACATACGAAAGGCACGAGGACACGGCGGAATACATGATGATGCGTTTCGAGTGCGCCCGCGCCGACCTGCCGGGCGGACTCGGCTGGGCGAACGAGTACGTGACGCTCGGCACTCACGTAGGCACGCACATGGACGCGCCCTGGCACTATCACCCGGTATCCGAAGGCAAGAAGGCGAAGACCATAGACGAGCTTCCGGTAGAGTGGTTCTACGGGGACGGGGTGGTGATAGACATGAGGCACAAGAAGCCGGGAGAGCTAATCTCTACGGACGACCTGAAAAAGTCGCTCGGCGAAACGGGATATGAACTGAAACCCTTCGACATCGTCCTCGTAATGACAGGGGCCGACAGGCTCTGGGGAAAGCGGGAATACTGGTCGGAGTTCCCGGGCCTCGGGAAAGAGTCCACACTCTGGCTCGCCTCTCGGGGCGTGAAGGTGATGGGGACGGATTCCGCGGGGTGGGACAGGCCTTTCCGGGCGATGGTGGATGAATTCAAGAGCACGGGGGATAAGAGCGTCATCTGGGGGGCGCATTTCGCCGGCATCGAAAGGGAATACTGCCAGATAGAAAAGCTCACGAACCTCGACCTGCTCCCCCCTTACGGGTTCACGGTCGTCATGCCCTCCCATAAAGATACTGAGCGCGAGCGCCGGATGGGTCAGGCCCATAGCTATTCTCGAAGATTAGCCCTCTTCAAAGCCCCTTCGTCGGGAGAGGCGAAAACAACTGTCCAGTAAGTTTTGTTTTTGGTGTCCTTGTTGTGAAAGCACGCGCCCCCAATCTCCGTGAAGCTCGCCCTCATTACGTTCTCGCAGTGCTCGGGGCTGAGGAGCCACGCCGCGACCACTTCTTCCGAGCTCTCCCTCCCGGCCGATATGTTCTCGCCGACGCTCGTCCACGCAGTAGTCAAGCTCCTCTACCCTCTCGTCCACGTGGCTCCCGTCGGAGCCGCTGTGGCTTACGAAATCCGCTGTCGCCATATCGACGGAATGGTCGAGGGCGGCCCTCGCAAGCGTCGGGTTCCACGTGACTTCCCCGGCGGGCGTGTATATCTTGTAGCCGCAGTTCCTGCTCTGCGCCCTCGCCCTGTTAATGAGCACTACCATCTTTTCCTTGATCACTTCGAAGTCCTCGCATCGGTAGGAGTCGTTCGCGAGGACGTAAACGATTTCGTTATTTTTTCCGCAGCCGCAGAGAAACATAACGACTGCCGTTATGGTTAGCAGTCTCTTCAACGACTATATTATACTCGGCGCGGCATAAAATATCACGGGGTTTAATCAGTGACTGAGCGCGGCCTCGCCCCAGTATTTCTCTATGAACTGGTCCCTGCCGGAGCCCCACCTGTAGGTTTTATACCTGACGGGGCTCTTCTGGTAGAACTTCTGATGGTAGTCCTCGGCGGGGTAGAACTCCGTCGCCTCGACTATCTCGACCACGACGGGCTTATCGAACCTGCCCGATTTATCGAGCTTGGCTTTCGACGCCTCGGCCGCCTTTTTCTGGGCGTCCCCGTGATAGAATATAGCGGGCCTGTACTGCATCCCCCTGTCGACGAACTGTCCGCCCGAGTCGGTGGGGTTTATGTTCATCCAGAATACTTCGAGGAGCTCTTCGTACGTGACCTTCTTAGGGTCGTAGATTATCTCTATAGACTCCGCGTGCCCCGTCTTCCCGTAAGAAACCTGCTCGTAGGTCGGGTCCTTCTCCGTCCCGCCCGTATAGCCGACGGTCGTGCTGACTACGCCTTCGAGCTTGTCGAACGGGGGCTGAATACACCAGAAACACCCCCCGGCGAACGTAGCCGTCTCGTAGTCTGGGTCCTGAGCCTTGGCGGTGCCGGCGTTTTGCTTCAGCGCGGATCGCGCCTGTAAGCGATAACACGAGTAATGAAACCAGTATGAACGAATATTTTTTCATCTATTTCTCCTGTCGGGACGCTTCGGCCCACGGGATAAAACAATCCCGGTCGAGCTTATAGTATATATACGCGTTTTCCGGCGGAAGGGTTTCAAGGTTTATTCTATTTCGATCGGGAAGGGTGGAAAAGTGTGTGTCCTCAGCTCAGAAGCCCCCACTTCTTCATCCGGTACCTGAGGACCTCCCGCGTGATGCCCAGCATCTCGGCGGTCCGGGTCTGGTTCCAGTTGTTGAGGTCGAGCGCCTTGGTTATCACCTTCTTTTCTATCTTATATAATGAGGCTTCCTCTATCGGGATGTCTATGACCATCTTATCGTCGGAATTCTGCACCTTGAGGCTCTCCCCCTCTTCGAGCATTATGTATTTGGGATTGAGAACGCCGTCCTCGCTCAGGAGCGCCGCCCTCTCGATTGTGCTCCGGAGCTCCCTCACGTTCCCGGGCCAGTTGTAGTTCATGAACGTCTTCTTTATATCTTCCGGAACGACCGAGATGTTCTTGCTGAGGTCGGTATTGAAAAATGCGACGAAATGGTCCGTGAGCACGGGGATATCTTCCTTCCTGCTTCTGAGCGACGGCATTTCGAAGCTTATCACCTTGAGCCTGTGATACAGGTCCTCCCTGAACTCGCTGTGCTTGACCAGGGACTTGAGGTCGTGGTTCGTGGCGGCGATTACGGAGAGGTCGACCGATATATCCCTGTTACCCCCTAACCTCCTGAAAGAGCGCTCCTCGACGGCTTTGACGAGCTTCGCCTGGAGCGAGAGGCTCATATCCCCGATCTCGTCCAGGAACACCGTCCCCCCGTCCGCCTGCTCGAGGATACCCTTCTTCATCTTCCTGGCGTCGGTGAATGCGCCCGCTTCATGTCCGAAGAGCTCGCTTTCGAGCAGGGTCTCGGGTATCGCGGCGCAGTTTATCTCTATGAACGGGCCCTGCTTCCTTGCCCCGTTGTAGTGGAGGATCTTCGCCGCAAGGCCCTTCCCCGTCCCGCTTTCACCCGTAATGAGGATAGTCCGCGGGTCGGATTCCGTGAGCTTCTTGAAGAGTTTTTTCAATTCGACTATCGACTCGCTCGTGCCGATCAGGGTTTCGAACCCGTATTTTTCCTGGGCCCGCGTCGCGGCCGCGCTAATGCTGTTCTTGAGCTCGCTCGTCTTGAGCGCGTTTCGGACCATCACCTTCAGCTTGTCGAGCGGGAACGGCTTCTCTATAAAGTCGTAAGCCCCCACCCTGATGGCCGTGACAGCGACTTCCACGTTTCCGTGCGCCGTCATCATTATCGTAGTGGGGGGGCGCTCCCACCTGGAAAACGCCTTAAGCACCTCGAGACCGTCCGTGTCGGGAAGCTTGAGGTCGAGCAGCACCAGGTCCGGGTCCTCCCTCTTGGCGAGGTTGATCCCTTCTCCCCCTTCATAGGAGGATATAACGGCATAACCTTCCTGTGTGAGCGCCTTATGCAGCTGTTTGCAAAGGAGCCTTTCGTCTTCGATGATGAGTATAAGCGAGCTCATTTTAATCTGGTTTTCTCCGGTCACTTCGTATTAATTGAGTTTCAAGTTATTCTCGGCCTGCCCGGCTGCAGCTTTGCCATCCGGTCCAAACTCCGCATTGAGGTCTCCCGGAATTTCTACGACGAACGTCGAGCCCTCACCCACCCGGCTCGATATATGGAGCTTACCCTTGTGAGCCTCCACTATTCTGCTGGAAATAGCAAGCCCGAGTCCGGTGCCGGTCTCTTTGGTCGAATAAAAGGGCTGCAGTATCCTTTCCATCTCGTCGTCCGGCACTCCGCAGCCCGTATCGGAGACGGATATTTCGACTGAACCGTTATTGGATCTCGTCTCCACGCGCACTTCGCCGCTGCTCCCCGTGGCCTCTATGCCGTTTATGAGCAGGTTCAGCACGACCTGTTCTATCTGCTCGTGGTCCACGTAAAAGGTGTTCCTGCAGGCGAGGTCTTTTTTAATCGTTATCCCCTTCTCCTTCGCCTTCATGCTCACCAGGTTGAGCGCCCTCTCCACTATATCGTTCGGCGTGCATTCGATGAGCTGAAGGCTCTTCGGATGCCCGAGCTGGAAGAGCCCTTTAACTATACGCTCGAGCCTCGATATCTCATTCAGTATGTCTCTTATCGTCTGCCTGTGCTCCTCGTTCTGGGTCTCGTCCTTCATGAGCTCGAGCGCGAGCCCGATCCCGGAAAGAGGGTTCCTCACCTCGTGCGCCACACCCGTGGCGAGCTCGCCTATCGCCGCCAGTTTTTCGGCCTTCATCAGCTCCCAGTGCTTCTCCTCTATCTCGCGCGTCGCCTGCGCGATCTCGGACTCGAGGAGCTCGTTGAACCTCCTCGTGGTCTCGAGGAGCTTCATTATCTCTTCGTTCTTCTTCTGGAGCTCCCTGTTGTTCCTCTCTATGTTGTCTATCATGTTATTGAAGGCCTTGGCGAGCGTATCTATCTCGCTCGAGGTCTTCACGTCCCTGAGCCTGACGGAGTAGTCCCCGCCCGCCACCGACTCGGCCGCGTTGAAGAGGCTCTGTATGGGCTTCGTTATCATCTTCGGGATAAATATCGTGAGCACGATACCGAACAGCATCGTAACCCCCACGACGGTCAATACCATGACGTACGAGAACTTGATCTGCTTGTCCGAGATCCGTATGGCTTCGAGGAGCATCTCGTTGGCGAATATCCCCTGCTTGCCCTCCTCTTTCTCGGTCAGGAGCTTAGATAAGGTGTTATACCTGCCCCTTATGTTCAAGGCCGTCTTGTCGAGGTTATAAATGCTGTAGACGGACAGCCCGCTCACGAGCAGCATAAAGAAAAACATCAAGGCATATCCGAGGGTTATCTGTTTACTGAGGTTCAAGGGGTTCGCACCGCTGTTAATCCGCACATATTTACGTTAAAAATTCTACCTGTTATTAAAGCCAACTCATATCGAATTTTCTTCACCCGGCATCGGAATGCGTCACGCAGTGCGGTGGGAGGGGAAAGGCATCCCCCCGCCCAAAACTATATCCCTCAGCCGTTATTGGTTTAAGAGTACCTGAAAAACAAGGGCCCCATCCCCGCCGGGCATCGGGATTCCAACCCCCCCTCCTTTGCAGTCTCTCGTTACACGGGCACGGCCCTCCCGCCGGTTAACGGCGTTAAATTCATATAGATAAATCCGCAGAATCTGGTAGAGTATTAGCCCTTGGATGGTTATTCTTAAATCCTTAACATGAAAATCACGAGTTTGAAGCCGATTTCCGTCATAACCCCGTTAATACTGATTATTCTCGCCGGCTGTTATCCCAAAACGGACGAGATAAAGGAGCTTTACGAAAGGCAGGCAGTCCTCGAAGCGAAGATAGACAAGCTCACTCAGGAAATGGAAACGGGGCTCTCCGGAATAAGCCTGGACATCGACAAGGTCGAGGCGAACCAGCAGAAGCTTGCACAGGACGTTCAGGCCCTGGAGGTGAAAAATGCCGCCGCTGCAGAGCAGAACGGGAAGACGGATGTCAGGAAAAACGTAAAAAACGGCAAGAACTCACAGGCGAAGCGGAAAACCCCGGCAAACACGCCGGAATTTTTATATTCAAGGGCGGCCTCGAATTATAACGACGGGCAGTATGAGGACGCGATACTGGAGTATCAAAAGCTGATCGACACATACCCGAGAGACAAGAGGGTCCCCGAAGCCTACCTCAAGCAGGGGCTCTCGCTGATTAACCTCGGCAGGAAACAGGAAGCCAAGTACTTCCTCAACACGCTCATAGACAAATACCCCAACTCCCGGGAAGCCCAGACCGCGCGGGAGAAGCTCAAAACCATATAACCGGGCGGAACCGGCAAGCCCGATCCCCTTCTGTTTCAACGTCAACGCGACCCTTACTGATACGCTGAATTTAGGACCTTGAGTACATGTGCGTCCCGCGCAAATGTTAAGAAAAATAAATCTCCTATAAGATCAGATACTTGCAGATGCAACTATAAATACCCCGCATCCTCTCCGCTCCGAGATCATCACAAACGTAAAATTCACAAGGAGGTGCTTCATGACGAAGCTCAATCTATTGGCAGTTGCAGCTGCATTTGTTTTGGTTTTAGGACTTGCGGCATTCGGCGGTGAGGTTTCGCGCGCCGGAGACGGTACGGAGGTCGCGACCGTGGGAGTCGGCGGATACGACCCCGTGTCCTATTTCACGGGACCCAAGCCGGTGAGGGGGAACGGGAAATTTACTGCTGATTATCAGGGCGTAACGTACCTGTTCTCAAGCGAGGCGAACAAGAAGGCGTTCGAGAAAGAGCCTGAGAAATACCTTCCCGCTTACGGCGGGTACTGCGCTTACGGCGTCGCTATAGGGAAGAAGTTCTGGGGAGACCCCGAGGTGTGGGAGATAGTGGACGGCACGCTCTACCTGAACCTGGATAAATCCATACAGCAGGAATGGGACAAGGACAAAGCAGGATATATAACAGAAAGCCGGCTCGAACTGGCCTGCCATAAAGGACAAATCTCCCGGCGAGCTTTAAACATTTAAATAACAGACCCGGAACACAACTGGGAGGGCGCCCGGATCCCGCGCAGGCGCTCTCTCATTTATTTTGGTTTCGGATTAATACGGATAAGACCTGCAATTTAACGTTATATCCGCTCTATATTTAATCGGACTTTTTCGAGGCGGCGATGAGCACCGCCACGGCGCAGGACGCGATCTTCGTGCGGAGCGAATCCGACCTGCTCGCGAGGATTATGGGGACCCGCGCCCCGAGCACGATCCCCGCCCCCTCCGCCCTCGCCATGAACGTGAGCTGCTTCGCGAGCATGTTCCCGGCTTCGAGGTCGGGCACTATCATGATGTCCGGGTCGCCCGCGACCTCCGATTTGATCCCCTTTATCTCCGCAGCCTCTTTGTTTATCGCGTTGTCGAAGGCGAGCGGCCCGTCGAGTATCGCCCCCGTTATCTGGCCCCTCTCGGCCATCTTGCAGAGGGCCGCGGCATCGAGCGTCGAACGGATCTTGGACGTAACCGTCTCCACCGCGGAGAGTATGGCCACCTTGGGTCTCTCGATCCCGAGTATGTGCGCGAGGTCTATGGCGTTCCTGCATATGTCCGCCTTGTCGTCGAGTCCGGGGTATATGTTTATCGCGGCGTCGGTGATTATAAGTGTCTTATGGTACGTGGGCACGTCCATTATGTACGCGTGGCTCAGCCTCCTTTCCGTCCTGAGACCCGTGTCCTGCTTGACGACCTCCGACATAAGCTCGTCCGTATGCAGGCTCCCCTTCATGAGGACCGTACACTCCCCTTCCCTGACGAGCCTGACCGCCTCGGCCGCAGAGGCGTGGCTGTGGGGGGTGTTTACGATCCTGAGTCCCGTTATATCTATGCCGTTTTCCGCGGCTACTTTTCTAATCCTCTCTTCGGGGCCCACGAGCACGGGCTCTATGAGGTCATCCTTCCAGGCGGTCACGACCGCCCTCAGTGAAGATTCGTCGCAGGGGTGCGCGACCGCGGTCAGGGGCGTATCGAGCTCGGCGCACTTGTCTATGAAGTGCTCGTACTTGTTATATGTCTTGACTATAATCTCGGGGCCCTCGGTGAGCGGAACGGAAACCTTCTCGACGGGGGCTATCACAGTCGCGCTCCCCGTCATCACGGTCTCGCCCTTTTGATTGAGACACAGGCAGTCAAACCCTACGATCCTTGTATTAGGTTCCTTCCTGTTCACCCGTATGGTTACAGTAATGGAATCCCCGGTTTTGAGAGTCTTGATGAAATCGAGTTTCTGCGATACGTAGACAGTGCCCGGCCCGGGCAGCTCGGAGCCGAGAAGGGTCGATGCCAGAAGACCGCTCCAGATGCTCTGCGCGGTGAGCTTACCCGAATTATATTTTATCGCGTAGCCCTCATCCAGGTGTATCGGGTCCAGGTCCCCGGTCAGCGCCGCGAATTTCTCGAGGTCGTCCTTCGTAAGGGTCTTCGTGATGCTGGCGGTGTCGCCCAGTTTTATCTCTTCGAAAGTTTTGTTCTCAAGCGTCCTGCCCGTCACAGCCTTTCACTCCTTTGATTAATTATAATGCCGTTCTATAGAGGGATTATTATGCCCGATTTGTATGAAGCGGCTGTTAAGATGACGGAATATCGATAAGAGAGCTAACTCCGGATTATATTTTTCCTGTACCACTCGATTGTCTCAACGAGCCCTTCCATAAGGGATATTTCGGATTCGAAGCCGAACTCCTCCTTCGCCTTCGAGACGTCGAGCTTCCTCCTCGGCTGTCCGTCAGGGCGTGATGTATCCCACTCTACCTCCCCCTCGTAACCGACAAGCTCCTTTATCATATAAACGAGCTCCCCTATCATGATCTCCTCACCCGAGCCCAGGTTTACAGGCCCGCTCTTTTCGTACCTCTCCGCGGCTAGCACTATCCCCCTCGCGGCGTCCTTTACGTAGAGAAACTCCCGCGACGGGTTGCCTGTGCCCCATGCCGTGACCTTTTTCAGGCCTTTTTCCCTGGCGTCATAAAACTTCAGTACGAGAGCGGGTATGACGTGGGCGTCCTCGGGATCGAATCGGTCGCCGGGGCCGTAGAGGTTCACGGGGATAAGATATATCGCGTTGAAACCGTACTGCTTCCTGTAGGACTCGGCCTGGACGAGGAGGGCTTTCTTCGCGACGCCGTAAGGGGCGTTCGTCTCCTCCGGGTATCCGTCCCAAAGATTCTCCTCCTTAAACGGGACGGGCGTGAGCCTGGGATATGCGCAGACGGTCCCGACGGCGACGAACTTTTCCACCCCCGCCTGTCTCGCGGCCTCCATCAGCTGTATACCCATGACCGCGTTATCGTAAAAGAGCTCGCCGGGGAATTTGAGGTTGTATCCGATCCCCCCTACTTTCGCCGCCAGGTGAATGACGATGTCCGCACCCTCGACCGCCTCGACGCAGCTCTCCCACCTCCTCAGATCGAGGTCCCGGCTCCGGGGTATTATTATATTGTCTCTTTTGACGCCCCTCGCGACAAGCTCTTCCGAGACGAAAGAACCGAGAAACCCGCTCCCGCCGGTAAGTAATATTTTTTTCGAGACGAAATCCTTAGTCATATTCCAAAGTCACCATGATAAAAATTACGATAAGCTCGCCGCTCCTCCGCCCGGCTGCGGATATCAATCTATTTCCCACCATCTGTCAGGGAATTTTGCTTTCAGTATCCTGTCCCCTTCCCCGGGGGGCGCGAGGCCCGCTTTTCTCATATCCGCATCGACCATTATTCTTACGAGGTCTCCGAACCTGACCGCCGCTTCCCATCCGAGGACATCTTTCGCTTTCCCTGAGTCCGCTCTCAGGCTCTCGACCTCGTTCGGCCTGAGGTAGGCGGGGTCGGTCTTTACGTACTTACTCCAGTCGAGACCGGCATAAGAAAAGGCCTCCTCGACGAACTCTCCGACCGAATGCGCCTCGCCCGTCCCGATTACGTAACTCCGGGGGGCGTCCTGCTGGAGCATCTTCCACATCGTCACGACATACTCGGGCGCGTACCCCCAGTCACGCTCAGGCTCAAGGCTCCCGAGGTAGAGGGAGTCCTGCTTCCCGAGCAGGATGTTTGAGAGCGCCATTGTAATTTTTCTGGTCACGAACGTCTCTCCCCTCCTCGGGGATTCGTGGTTAAAGAGTATACCGCTAACAGCGTAAAGCCCGTACCCGTCCCTGTAGTTCGTCACCATCCAGTGCGCCATCAGCTTCCCGCACGCGTAAGGGCTCCTCGGGCGGAATTCGGTGAGATTCGTTCTGCGGGGGCAATGAGGCGCCGTACATCTCGCTGCTCGACGCCTGATAAAAACGGCAGTCTATCCCGCTCTTTCTGATCGATTCGAGGATCCTCACCGTACCGAGACCGGTAATGTTGTTACTGTACTCCGGCATATCGAAGCTCACGCGCACGTGGCTCTGGGCGGCGAGGTGGTATATCTCGCCGGGCCTGATGTCGTATATCAGATTCGTCAGGTTGCTGGAATCGCTCAAATCCCCATAGTGCAGATAGAGCCTGGCGTCAGGGACGTGCGGATCGACGTATATGTGATCGATCCTCTCGGTATTGAAGGTGCTCGACCTCCTTATCAGGCCGTGTACCTCATATCCTTTTGACAACAGGAATTCCGCGAGGTAAGAACCGTCCTGCCCTGTTATTCCCGTTATTAGAGCCTTTTTCATTATCAACTCCGTCGCTCCGTAATATCGCGCGGGCAAACTGTTATTGACGCAGTCAGACCACCTTGCTAATTATTGCAGCAAATCGCGACTAACGTACATTATAAAATATAATTTAACGGATTTATCCATGAGGCCTTCCCCGCGTTAATTCCCGAATCTCGATATTTGCGCCCGCTAACCGCAAGCCCGGGTCTAAGAGTCAGGATACTCAGGATACTATAGTTTTTACGTACAAGCTCGCGTAATGAGAAAACCACGACCCGGGCGGAAACCTCACCAGTATGTCGCTCCTCGCCAGCAGAAACATCTCGATTAACGTGGCTTCCGCCGTTTCCACGGGCAACTCCTCGTGCAGCTCCCTGGAGCCGTCTTCGCCGAATTTCTTTTCGTACGATACGACGTTGCCGATAGATTTAGAGACGAACTCCTGGACAACGCGGGAATCGGTACATAGGAAAACAACGTATTCCGATTCTTCGAGCCCGGCCGCTGCCGTTTTAATCATATCCAGACAACCGGCGAGCGCATTCGGCATGGTCGAGCCAGTATTTCGTGTGTTCGGAAAGAGGCATGTTTTGATTGTAATACCTGATGTGCGCGCCTATGATCTTTTTGCTCCTGAAATTCTTTTCCGCGAACTCGTCCACCCTCTCTTTAAGCTCCGCCCTCAATTCGAGCGCGTCAAAAAAGGGTTTTAAATCGCGATTCGGGCCATAGCAGCCATATGTTACGATGATTTTCTGCCTTACGTCAATGAGATTATTTATTATCAGCTCGGTCGCTTCCTGCCGCCTTTGCAATCTTCGCTTGAACCGATTGTCCGTACCGACGCCTGCTTTACTCAACACCTTATAAAGAATTAAACGCGGGTCAGGCCGGGGGGAGAAGAAGTAGGGGTGCAATATCAGGAGGGTCGACAGAACGTCGATACTCGGCTCGGCGATAACCGGAACGCCCCCGATACTTTCAGGGAACCTTAAAAAAGCGGCTGAAGGCGTTCTCGTGTTGATCGGCAAGGTACCTCGAGGGCGCCCAGACAATGACGAGCGTCCGGTTCGTTTCTTTCGCATAAAGCCAGGCTTTGGCGGCGGCCAGCAGGTTGTCACCGAACCCGCTGTTCCGGTGTGAAACAATAAACCTCGGATGACTTTTAAGTAGCCTCAGAAGAAACATGCCTTGCGTTATTATGACTGATTAAACAGAGCGGTCGAGACCGTGTTAAGGTTGAAACCGGCAAGTACCGGATTTCATTCAATCGGGCCCGAGGCCCCGGAGCTTTGAAAAATTAAATATCCATGCATAATGTATTCAGGCTAAGGAGAATATCGATTCATGGATTTACATAAAAAGCATAAATCCCTTTCGCTCGGGGGGCATCTTTATAAGTTTTTCATGAAGGGGGAAGACACGGGCGGGGCATACACTTTATTCGAAGCGAACCTTCCGCCCATGGACATAGGCCCGCCGCCTCATATACACAGGAACGAAGACGTCGCGTTCTATATTGTGGAAGGCCGGTTCAGATTCTCCCTGGAAGGGAAAGAATTTAAAGCGGAGCCGGGCGACTTCGTGTTCATGCCCAGGGGACTAAAGCACTGGCTCAGGAACGAATCCGATACGATAGGCAAGATGCTCGTAATCTCTAACCCGGCGGGGTTCGAAAGGTTCTACGACGCGACGGGAATTCCGGTGGAGGACGACACGAAAATGCCGCCCCCTCCCACACTCGAAGAGCTCACGAGACTCGTACAGGAGGCGCCCAACTTCGGTATCGAGTTTTTCCTTTGAGGTTCCGGAGCCCCAATTTCCAACGGGAGAAAAGCATATGAATCCAATCAAGAAAAAGAAATCGGTAGCTGTCGTCGGATCGATCTATAAATACCTCGCCACCGGGGAGGACACGGGAGGGGCATATTCCCTGTTCGAGGCCCTCGTGCCTCCCAAAGACCCGGGCCCGCCGCCCCACCTACACAGGAACGAGGACGAGGCCTTCTACGTGCTCGAGGGAGAGTTCTCGATTTTTCTCGGCGGCGAGGAATTCCGCGCGAAGCCCGGAGATTTTATATCGCTCCCCCGCGGCATAAGTGCATTCGTTCAGGTCCGATTCAGACAAAATCGGCAGGATGCTCGTAATCGTCAGCCCTTCGGGGTTCGAGAAGTTCTTCGACGCGGTAGGAGAGCCCGTGGAGGACGATACGATTCCGCCTCCCCCGCCCTCGAAGGAGCACATTCAGAAGGTCATCGAGGAAGCGCCCAGGTTCGGCATCGAATTACTCCTCTGAAAAAGAAAGCCTGCCGTCTTCAGCAGAAAGACGGCAGGCTTATTAAAGGAGGTGATGAGAGACTAATTGTCTTTCCGACTCTATCTAAAAATTTGCCTGAATCTGGGCTTTGACTATATTCGCATCCACGTCGGGCGCATCCAGAGTAGCCTCGTTTCGCTGGAACGTATAATCGAGCTGGAGCTTCCACCTGTGGTCGTGCGACATATAATAATTTAACCCCGGCGTCAGCTCCCATTGTTTACTGGGCACGCTCGTATCCGGGGGAACGACGCCCGAGCTCGTGTCGAAGTCTATCAACGCATACCTCGCCGCGAGCTCAACTGTTTTGGGCAGCAGGAATACACCCGCCTGGAGCCTGAAGCCCTGGTCGAACGCGGTATCCTGAGGGCCCGAATCAGGCGCAAGCCATCTGGCGTCGTATTCCGCCTCCACGTTGAAATAGGGCATCTTGAAGCTCAGATCGCCCGTCAGCTGCGTGAAGTTCGACTGCGGGAATCCGAGCTCCGCTATCCTGTCGCACGCCCCGCCGTTGGGCTGCTTTCTGTCGCAGTTCAGTCCCGGCAGCGCCGAAGCGCCGAACCCTGCCACGAAGGTGGGTTTCTTGGCGAAGTTGGGAACGATCTCGTAAGCTTTGGCTGTAGCGTAGGTGCTGTTAGGATTAAACTTAAAATCATCCCCTCCCAACCCCAGCTGAATCCTGCCGACGTAGAGCAAATTGGAATCGACGCTCGTGCCGTTGAGCCCGTCCCCGTTAAAAACGCCGGCGCTGTACGAGAAGTTGTTGTTTTTCCCGATGCCGCCCAGGAGCGCGAGACCGCGGTCCCTCTCCAACCCGAACTGCTCGTTCACTATAGACCTTTCTACGAGCTGGAGCGCTGCAGACGAATTAAGCTCTTCCCTGTTGAAGGGGACTTTCCACTGTCCAACCCGGGGGGCTACCTCTTTTTGATACGCAGCAGTGAGATACATATCCTTTAAGAGCTGGCTGCTTGCCGGGTCTATCATAAACGTATAATAGAACCACGGTTTGAAGGCATACCCGTCCCACCTGAGCTCGAGTCTCCGAAGCCGGAAGTTCGTCGATACGAGCTCCTCGTCCGTATCGTTGACAATGCCCTGTATCTGAGCCAGGAAGGCGAATCTCGTCTTGAACTGGAAGCCCTTGTCGTCCGACGATTCGAAAACGAAGCCCTTGTCATACTTTGCTAAAAACTTACTGTACCAGGCGTCATCGTCGACGGTTTCCTGCTTCGTCTTTATCTCGGCTATCTTCTCCTGATCGGCCGCCCTTTCCGATTGAAGACTCTCGATCTGCTTCTTAAGCTCCTCTATCTGCTTCTGGTTCTGGAGCTGTATGATCTCGATCTGCTTCTTAAGCTCCTCCAGCTGCTGCTTCGTCGACTGAGCGTACGAGCTCGCGGGGCAAAGCAGTATCAGGAAGAGGAGCACCACCGCCTCCGTATTTCTAATGATTTTACCTATCATCTTACTGATCCTCCTTAAATTTCTTTTTGCTTTTTTGCGTAGAAATCCCCCGTAAAAGTTGTGTTTATGAAAAATCAACTTTTTAATATCCGCGGAAATTTCCCGCAATTCTCCCGTGCGCCCGTTTAAAAGCGTCAGACCACAGGACCCTCGACTGTCTCAGAAGCTAATTAGAATCAGGACAACAGTAGTATGTGCCCCTCAGCTTGATGCGGTGCTTAAGGACTACAAGATTTTTGAAATTCACATGTTCAGGCATTCAGCAGCCCCCACCTTTCCCTTACGCGGTTTTCGAGCTTCGTGAAAGACGAACCTGTCGACCGTTATGCCGATGACTATTATGATTATCATTACAGCTATGATCTGGCTGATGTCGTTCAACTCCCTCCCCATCGTGAGGAGGTGTCCGAGCCCGATGCTCACATATAACAGCTCGCCCGCCATGAGCGCCCGCCACGCGAATGACCAGCCCTGCTTGAGCCCGCTTATGATGGACGGCATCGCGGCAGGGATTATGACTTTGGTATAGAGACCGAATCCGCCCGCTCCCATCGTCCTCGCAGCCCGGAGGTAAATCGGGGGCACGTTCTTCACGCCCGAATCGACGCCTATCGTCACGGCGAAGAGCGACCCGAGCACTACAACGAGCACTATCGCGCTTTCGCTCAGCCCGAACCAGAGGAGCGCTATAGGGAGCCAGCAGATGCTCGGGAGCGCCTGGAACCCGAGCACTATGGTACCGACGGTCTCGTCGAGCACCTTTACCCTGCCGATCGCGAGTCCTATCAGAAGCCCGCCCACGACAGATAGCCCGTAGCCGATAAGCACTCGCTTCATACTGACCAGAATGCCGATTGTGAAGCTGTTGTCCTGAAAACCCGCAACGAGCGAGCTCAAGACGCCGAGCGGAGACGGGAACAGGTACGAAGGCCAGAGCTTGAGCGCGGCGACCCCCTCCCATATCGCTATAATGAGGAGATAAAATACGGTTAATAAAATTATCTTGCGTTTCATCAGCCGGCCGCCTCCCGGATTCCCGCTTCGGCGTCCTCGCCGTCTTCCCTTATCTCGTCCGTGATCCACTTCGTATTGAGGAACACCTCGGGGTTTCCGGGCTTCCTCGGCCTCTCTATCTCTATATCGTGCTCGGACTTGATCCTCCCCGGGTTCTTCGTGAATACGAGCACCCTGTCCCCGAGGATTACCGCCTCTTCCACGTTATGCGTAACAAAAATAATCGTCTTATGCGACTCCACCCATATCCTCTGGAGCTCTTCCTGAAGCGACTCCCTCGTCTGTATGTCGAGGGCGGCGAAAGGCTCGTCCATCAGCAGTATCGAGGGCTCCATGACGAGAGCCCTCGCCAATGCGACGCGCTGTTTCATTCCCCCCGATAGCTGGTGGATATACGAGTTATGGAACTTGTCGTCGAGTCCGACGAGCTTCAGGTAATCGTACGCGAGCTCTCTTCTTATCTTATGGGCAACCCTTCTGAGCTTAAGCCCGAATTCGACGTTCTCGACCACTGTGAGCCACGGGAAGAGAGCGCCTTCCTGGAACACGACGACCCTGTCCGCGCCGGGGCCTTCCACCCGCTTCCCGTCCGCTAGTATCCGTCCGCTCGTCGGCTTATCGAGCCCCGCGATGAGGTTAAGGAGCGTCGATTTCCCGCATCCGGAAGACCCCACTATCGAGACGAACTCCCCGTCGCGTATAGTGAGATTTATATCGCTCAGTGCGGACACTTTACCGTCTCTCGCACTGAACACTTTGGAAACGTTTTCCACCCTGAGCCTCGCCTCTTTCTTCTCTATCTTCTGAATGAATATGTTCCACAAGCCTTCCTGCTCGATGACCCGGTAGGGATATCCCCTCCTCTCGCAGAACCTGGGCGCGTTCTCGAGCGCCGTTGCCTCGTGGTCAGATATCGCGAGCAGCACCGCATCGTCGTCGAGCGCCCTTATGGTGTCCCTTATCACGTTCAGGGGATGGGGGCAAATCGCGTCCCTTAGATCCACCACCCTGTCGGGCTTGAGCACTTCTAATCTCTTCACCGTTTCCAAATGCATCTGATTTCCTTTTATAAGACGTTTATTTTACCGCTGTCTGACCGCTATCGACCTTGATCTCTTTAAGCCCTTTGTCCTTGAGAATTCCATTCAATATAGAAAGGTCGTAAATGTTCGAGAGGTCGGGCTCTTTCTTTCCGAGAAACCCGAGCTTGTAAGCGTCCTCCGCGGAGGAGTAAAGAGAGCTTGCGATCGGGTCGTATGTGAATTCAATTCTCTTGACAGCGGCGTCGAGAATATTCCCGGGTATCGCCTTCCCGGTCTCCCTCTTAATCTCCTGATTAAGCACCTGCTTCGCCTCTTCGGGGTTCTTATTTATCCACTCGGTTATCTGAAGATTCGTTTCGAGCCACGTCTTTACAAGCTCGGGGTGCTCGTTCAGGAACTTCGTGTTGACGATTATATGAGTGGTCACGTACTGACCGTTCGGCCAGAGCTCCTTCTCGTCGAGGAACAGCTCTCCGCCGCCGTCGAATATGAGCCTCGACACCCAGGGCTCTACAGTCCATGCGCCGTCTATCTCCTTTTTAATAAACAGGGTGAGCTGGTCCGGATTTTCGAGCGGTATCACCTCTACGGTTCCGCCTTTTTCCTTGAGCTTGTATCCGTTCTCGCCGAGCCAGTTCCTCAAAGCCACGTCCTGAGTATTACCTATGCTCGGCGTCGCGAGCTTCTTCCCGTTAAAGTCCTTGGCCGACGCAATACCGGCGTCCTTTCTCACAACCAGTCCCGCGCCCCCGCTTGCGGCGCCCGACACTATGCGTAGCGCCTCACCGTCTGATTTTATGTACCCGTTGACGGCGGGGTTCGGCCCTATGTACGTTATATCAAGCTCGCCCGCGAAGAGGGCTTCTATGGCGGAAGTCCCGGAATTAAATAGCTTCCAGTCTATATCGGCCTTGTCCCCGAGCGCCTTCGCGAACTCACCGTTCGCCTGCCCTATAACCCCCTGGGCATGGGTTACGTTCGGGAAATGACCCGCGCGTATGGTTACCTTCGAATCCCCGGCGTGCGAGGTTTGCACCAATCCCGCAAGCCCCAGCAGAATCGCAGCAGTTAATAATAATGACCTTATCTTCATTGCCTTTTCCTCCTTAATCGATGTTAAGGGTGCTATAATGGCAAGGTGCGTGCCAAATTAAATTATCCAATAATTACAGGGGGAATAGGCAAGTAATCGGATTTGAGTGATTACAATATAACCAATATTCCATTTCGTTTGATACAGGTGAATAATGTTTATACATGCCATCCGAGCTGAAATCGATTTGAAAACCTCGTCCGTTCCCCTTCACCTTGCGTCGCTTCGATAGAAAAAACCGGGCTTATAATTTCCCGCGCAACCGCGTGACCGCTTCGCCGTACTCCGAGACGAGCATACTCACCAGCTCCGCCGCCGTGCATCTCCTCGACATCGCCGACCCCTGCCCGGCCCAGAGGGACATGAACTCGGGGTCGCCCTTCGCCCTCGATGCGTTCCTGATCGGCCTAGTGAGGTAGTTCTGGACCGGATACGCCGGGACCTTGTCCTCGAGCCCCGACATCTCGTCGTAAAAACGGTTCCGTATCCCCCGCGCGTATTTCCCCGTATATACCTTAGTCATTACCGTGCTCGAATCGAGCGAATTTCTGAGCGCATCCAGCCACGGCGCGGGCACAGCCGCTTCCGTGCAGGCAAGGAACGCCGTACCCATCTGCACAGCGGACGCCCCGAGAGCGAGCGCGGCCGCTATCCCCCGGCCGTCCATTATCCCTCCCGAGCATATGACCGGCACGCCGACGTTATCCACAAGCTGCGGCGTAAGCGACATACTCCCTATGAGGGGCAATTCCCCGGCACGGGCGAAAGAACCCCTGTGCCCTCCCGCCTCGCTCCCCTGCGTGACAATGGCGCCGCACCCCGCCTCTTCGAGCATCACCCCCTCGGCGGCGCACGTAGCCGTGCCGATGACCGTGACTTTTCTTCTACGCATCTCCTTCATATGCTTACGCTTCGGGATTCCGAACGTGAAGCTGAATACGGGGACGTTGTTATCCAGAATAACGCCCAGCTGTTCCTCGAACGAGAAGCTCTCCGCTGTAATCTCTCCGGGAAGCTCCGCTCCCACCTCGCCCGCGATCTCGCCGAGCTTTTTCATCACCCTGGCCGGGGTTTTCCTGCGCGGGGTTTTCTCGGGGATAAACAGGTTTACGGCAAACGGTTTACCGGTCAGCGCGCGGATTTGCCGTATCGCTGAATCTATCTCACCGGGCGGAAGGTACCCGCCGGGGTAAGAGCCCAGGCCTCCCGCGTTCGACACGGCGGCGACTAATTCGGGAGTCGTCGGCCCGCCCGCCATGGGAGCCTGTATAATCGGGTGCTCTATCCCAATCATATCGCGGAGTTTTTTTGTCTGCTCAGGCCAGGTATTTGAATTCATGGTCTCTCCTCCGAACGACCTGCTGATGCATTTATTTTACACGCTTTACATCGTCCGGCAGTAGATATATGTTTTTGCGAGCGGTTCAATACCGGCCTGTTGAGCGTGAGGACGGCCTCAAGCGCCGGGAGAGGGATAATATGAATACCATACTTACATGCGCCGTAATATTCGCAATCGTCTTCGGCGGCGCCTTACTCGGCATCCTGCTGAACTCGCTCCTGCCGAAACACCATCTGAGCAGCGAGTCGAGGGACATAATAAAGCTGGGTATGGGTCTCGTAGGGACGATGGCCGCACTTATACTCGGCCTGCTTACGGCTTCGGCAAAGAGCTCGTTCGATGCACAGAACAGCGGGCTCGTACAAATTTCAGCGAACGTCATAATCCTCGACCGCATCCTTTCCCACTACGGCCCGGAGACGGAAGAAGCCAGAGATATTCTTCGTCATATCATAGGAAACGAGCTGAATATGGGTTGGGCGATGGAACGGCCGCATCCGGCGGGGACGAAGCCGGTGGAAGAGCGTGTCGAAGGCCTGTTCAATAATATAATGGAGCTGACGCCGAAAAACGAAACTCAGACATACCTCAAATCCCAGGCGCAGAGTCTCGCCATGAGCATGGCGCAGGCACGCTGGCTTATGTTCGAGCAGGGAGTGAACAAAATTTCCATGCCGTTCCTGATAGTGCTGGTGTTCTGGCTCACTGTTATATTCATGAGCTTCGGCCTGTTCGCGCCCCCCAATTTAACCATCGTTATTACGCTTCTAATCTGCGCTTTATCCGTCTCGGCAGCCATCTTTCTCATCATGGAGCTCGACCAGCCTTTCCAGGGCGTCATCCATGTAAACACCGCGCCTCTTCAGAGCGCCTACGACGAGATAAGCCTGCATCTGCACTAACACACGGGACATGAAGCGTTAAGCGCCGCTACGGCTGTCCTCCACTGCACGGAGCCTTTTCATGAGGAACTTACGCTCGGATTTGATCGTGGCAAGCTCTAGCGATTTGCGGAAATAATTTGCGGCGGCCTTTCGGTTATTGAGGAGCTCCTCGAACTCGCCGAGGACCGCGTAGAGAAGGTAATAGGAATCGAGCTGCTCGCGGTTCTTTATCGCTTCGACCGCTTCGATCGCCGCTTTCGGGCCGTGAACATAAGCGACGGCCACAGAACGGTTGAGAGCGACGACCGGGGAATCGTCAATATTTACAAGCAGGTCGTAAAAGTGAAGGATTCGATGCCAATCCGTCGATTCATAGTCCCCGGCCGCGCAGTGGCAGGCGGCGATGCTCGCCTGAAGATGATATACGCTCAACTCATCGCCTTCAGTAGATTGCATCAGGTGAAATAAACCCCTGGCTATCATCGCCTGGTCCCATCGCGACCTGTCCTGATCTTTAAGCCGGAGAATGTTTCCGTCCGTGTCCAGCCGGGCCTGAAGCCGCGCCCCATTGAGAAACATAAGCGCCAGGAGCGCATGGACTCGGGGCTGATTGCCGACGGGGTGCCCGGCCAAGAGCGCGCACAGGCGGACTGCTTCATAGCAGAGCTCTTTCCTTATGAGGTTATCGCCCTCGGAGGCCTTGTAACCCTCGTTGAACAGCAGGTACAGGGTCTGCAGCACGCCATCGAGACGTGCTCTCAACTCATCGCCCGTCGGGAGCTCGAAGGGGATCGAGGCCTCGCGGATCTTTCGTTTTGCGCGCGTGAGTCTCTTGGCGATCGCCGCTTCGGATGTGAGGAACGCCTTCGCGATTTCTCCGGCGCTGAACCCGCAGAGGGTCCTGAGGGCAAGCGCTACCTGTGCTTCCTGCGGGACCAGCGGATGACAGCACATGAACATCATCCACAAACGGTCGTCCCTGATCTCGTCCTTGAAAGACACCGAATCCTCTCCTCCGGAAATTGCCGGGGTATCCTCCATAAAAAAGGCGATATCGATTTCCTTATTCCGGAAGACCTTGTCGCGCCTTATCAGGTCGAGCGCCAGGTTTTTCGAAACCTGCGTGATCCAGGCGGCGGGATTCCTGGGGACGCCGTAATAAGGCCAGGTCTGTAACGCCCTGGCGAGCGCCTCCTGGACCACGTCCTCGGCAAGGTTCAGGTGCCTGGCCCCGAAAATCCTCGTCAGGGTAGAGACCATCTTACCCGCTTCATGGCGGAAACAATGCTCCACGACACTGGTTATCTCCCCGGGCTCAGTTCCCGGGGAGATGTCGGAGTCAGTCATCCGATACTTTCGCCTCTCAATTGAATTGCGATGCGCCCGCTTGCGACACCACTTCTTCCTCATCTTTGTCGAGGAGGCTAAGCGCAACAGCGCACTCGGGGGCAACCGGCCTGACCTCGACCGTCGCGCCATACATTAAGGCGGGGTACTCCTTCGCGATCTCGGCCGCCTCGTCGAGGCTGTCCACATGGAGTAGAAAATAACCGGCGATCGCTTCCTTGGATTCCGCAAAGGGACCGTCCGACACGACCCTGCCGTTTTTCTGTGAGACGATTTTACCCTCGAACATGAGCGGCTTACCGGCCTTAGCCTTGCCCTCCGCAATCAACCGGTCGTACCAGGCATGCATCCGCGTAATAACCTCTTGTATTTCTTCAGGCGAAAGGCCCTTATGCCACCCGGTACCCCGGAACAACAACATATATTCTGTTATCGGCTGCGTGCTCATAATTGTTCTCCTTACCAAATTTATTTACTTACATCTATACGACGAACGAACGGAGGGCTTTCAGGACAACACATCAAAGATTTTTTTAACTCAGCCCCCGGACACTACCTGAATAATTATACGCAGTCCCGCTCCCCGGAACCACATAAACTTCAATGAGTCGCCGTCGTCTTACCCCGCGCCGGCGCTCCCCCCGGTGTGGAGAATTCAACGCTATGGTTTAAGGTTAAAGAGCGCCTGGTTCGTCTGCATGTCTATAGGCACCGAGTGATGGTCGTGCGTGATCACCCATTTACCGTCTAACTTCCTGTAGCAAACCGTCCCCCGCGCCCACATGTCCATCTCCTTCCCGTCGGTCATCTTTCCGGTGAACCGGTAGAGTCCGTGGCTGAACGCCATACCGTCACCAGCAGTAATGCTCAGGTCACGGACCTCGCACTCAATAGGGCCCTCGAACGCAGGTAAACACATCTCCCAGATTTTCCTGTATTCATCCCGTCCCTTGTACTCGAGGGGCGGCATGATGTCGAACAGCCTGATTTCAGGGGCGTAGAACGACATTATAGTGTCGATGTCTCTTCTCCGCATCGCCTCTCTCCAATCGTCGATCAGCTTCCGGATCTCCGTTTCCTGATTAGCCTTCATAGTGCTCATGTGATTCTCCTTACAATGAAATTATTTTTCTTCCAGAACTGACAATATATTACCGGCAGGGTCTTTAAACCACGCTATCTTGGGCCCCTCGCCGCGGAAGATTCCTTTTTCGTCCGTCTTGAGCTCGTCCATGTCATAAATCTCGAACCGCACGCCGCGCTTGGTCAATTCCTCGACCGCATCTTCAACATTGTCCACGGGGAAATTGAGGATGGTAAAAGTCGCACGGAGTGTGGTTGGGTTTGGGATATATCAATATATTGGTGCCGCCCGCAATGTACAGGGTTAGCATGCCGTCTGATTCCAAAACTTCAAGACCCAGTGTGCCGCCGTAAAACTCTTTGGCTATCCCGATGTCGTTTACCGAAAAGCTGCTGAATGCTTTAGTGTTTTTAAACATGGTTCTCTCCTCTACTCCAAACCTGGGCGATCTCAATCGTAGACAGATAATTTCGCAGCCGTTACGACCTCAGTCGAAACTAACACGAACGCTACGGCTGCAGGTCAACAACGCTTTACCGCTCTCCATATCGAATGGCGCCGAGTAATGTTCGTGCACAACCATCCATTGTCCGTCAATCTTCCGAAACAGACGGTCCACGCATCCACGAGGCTTTTTCCTCGCCGCTCTCGTCAGTCCCACCGCACCTGTTAAGACAATGCGCGAATGCCACGTCGTCACCCGTCGCGATATTCATGTCCCGGATCTCAAAGATTATCGGGCCCTGACAGAAAGAAAGACACGCTTCCCAGTGCTTTCTATACGCATCCGCTCCCTTAAACTGCAGCCGGGCTATGGCGTCGAACGACACGATATCCGGCGCGTAGATGGACATAATCCCGTCGATGTCTTTTGCACGGAACGCCTTTGCCCAATTGTCTATAAGCTCCCGTATACGGGCTTCGTCATTAGCTTTGTTTGCGCTCATGATTTTTCTCCTTTTTGTTTATTTACATATATACGACGAACGAGCGGACGTTTCCAGGACACTTAATGCGATTTTTTATCTGTCCGGTCAAATGCAGAGCAGTTTTGCTGTTAATCAACCGTATGAAACCACTTCTCAGGCGTCTGTCTCAGGATACCGCCGAAATACTGATCGTCGAGGCTCTTGAAATCCCACGACCCCCAAGAATGCGGCGTGAGACAAATAACTACCCCGCCCCCTGCTGAAAACCCCGGCCCTACTCTCGGGTCTTCGAGCCCGGTCTTTGTTATATAGCGCTTAAGAATCTTTTGCGGCAATCTCATTGAAACGCTCTCCCTGGATTATCTCCGCGGTCCCCGACGCGCTCACCCACAACTCGTCCCCCTGCCTCCTCCGGCTGTCGACCACGACCGAAGCCTGCGGGCGGGCGACAACGTTCCTGGCCTTCCGCGCGGAGGAGACGTCTCTACATAAAAACGCCCGTCCTCAAAGAGATACCACACCGGCGTGAGGTGGATAGTGCCGTCCTCATTGTACGTTGCAAGAGTGGCATAGTGGCGCCCGTTCAGGAACTCCCGCATTGCATTGTTTAACTTAGACATAGTTGCCCTCCTGATGCTGGATTTATATGCTTTACTGCTTGCCCCGGAATGTATTACCGGAACTTCATCCGGCAACAGCCCGAGCCGTAGACCACAAGTTTTACAAATGCCGGGTTTCGGCAGGCCGCCGCGACTCCCAGTTATCGTTCCTCCCGTCTTCATATCGGACCTGCGCTCCCGCAGCTCACCGGTAGCGGCGTCGTCGAGGCATGCGACGTTGACCGCGTAGTATTCGCCGGACAACGTCTCGCCGCCGAAGGTCACCTGCAGAAAGGCCCGGCCGAACGGCTTGACGCCGCATCTCCCGCAGAAGAGGTGGTGTATGGTGCTGCTCCCGAACCGGTAGTCCGTGAGCGCTTCCTCTACCTCGAGCAGACTGAACGTGTCCGATTTAACAAGGGGCTTTCCAGTATCTTGTCTTGGCGCACATAGAGCAGTTGCACCTGCTGGTGCCCCGTGCGAGGTCGAATCTCGCATTCGAATCGGACTGCGCCGCAGTGGCAGCTTCCATGGTACGTCTTTCTCATCGAACTCCAACGATATAAATTTCATAAACAGCCCGTCACTGCCGGTTATTTTTTTCTTCGGGCCGATAGCAAAGCAGGACGAGACCGTTGCCGAACGTCTTTGTACTTAAATGTTTCAGGTTGAGCCTGCTTTTTGATGTCTTGGAACAAAGGCTTTCCGCTGCCCAGGACAACAGGGTTGACAAAGATCCGGTATTCGTCTATCAAGCCCGCTTGCGCAAGAGCCGATACAATACTGCCGCTGCCGAAAATTACTATATCCTTGCCGGGCTGCGCTTTCAGCTTCATGATTTCTTCCGCAATATTCTCGTCAACCAGTCTGGAATTCTTCCATTCGACCTTTTCAAGTGTTTTTGAAAAAACGATCTTGGGCAAATTATTCATCGCGTCTATGATCATCTGATCGTCCGTAGCCGCGGTTGCGGTCGGCCAGTAACTTGCCATGAGCTCATAAGTTACTCGTCCGAATAAAATAGTGCCCATCGAACCGAGCTGGACTTTTCCATAATCCTCGACCTCTTTATCCCATCTAAACCAATCTATCTCGCCATTCGGCCCCGAAATGAAGCCGTCGAGGGATATCAGATTCGATACGATTATTTTTCTCATTGTATAACCGTTAACCGTGTTTAAAGCCCGTTCCCTTCATCCCTCCGCTCAGCAGCCATGCGTCCAGGCTGTACGCCATCGGCCCTGCGAGGAGTATGATGATCGAGCTCATCATCATGCGACGGGATGAAGCTCCCACAAGGAAGCCGTCCGGAAGTGTACTAGCACCGCCACGAGCACATTGATCATTATGGCGAAAGCCGCCGGACGGGCGAGCAGGCCGACGATCAGCAGAAACCCGCCGATGAACTCAGTATAGCAGCTCAGGTGAGCGAGGAACGGGGAGATACCCATCTCGAAGACGAATAGATCTGATAGTAGCATCGATTCCCTGGCCGCCAACCATCCGAATACCTTCCCGGCTCGGCCAGGAACAAAATTATACCGACCGTGCACCGCAGCAGCAGTAAAGAGATGTTAAGTAGAGTCGTATTTGTTTCAGTGAGCAGCTTCATCTTTTTATCCTCTTATTTAGATTGTTTTCAGGGTGATTTAGATTCCGTAGTAGATCGCGCCTGTTCCGGCGGGCGGAACTTCGTATGTCTGCTTCATCGCCGGATCTATCCCGACCCAGGGGGACCATGCCTCCCAGTTGTGGAAATTATTCACCTGCTCAAACACCTCGGGCGCGGGGGCCGGAATCACCCCCGACCGCACAACGCGGAATTCCGACGGCTGCATGGCGACGAGACCGATAAATATTATAACGATTACAGCCACAACGATCAGGATTGTTTTGACCATACCATTTCTCCTATGATTCGAGGTCGTTTTATTCATACGACGAACGAACGCTCGAATAAAGGACAGTTTAATCGATTTTTCCCGGACGCCCGAGAACTTTTTTTACGAGTGGTCCGGTGACCCGAACGTAAGCGAACTATAAAAAACCTCTTACTTTATCAGTCCGTAAGTGTTAAAATGTAAGTACATATATACAGGCAGGGGAGGTGATTTACGTGAGGGAGGACATAGACATCAGATTACTCGACTACTTTATTACGACCACTCCGATGTGGACAAGGCCCATAGTCTCGTCATCATTCAGGAAGAACCGGCATACGACCCCAATCAATCCAGCGATCAACGCGCATCCGCAGCGGAAGATAAACATTAGAGCAGGAGTTTGGCTAAAATTTATTCCTGCATTGACGCAACTTCTCTGAGCAGAACAGAAAACCAGGCTTTAAACCCGTTTAATCCAGTTACTGAATCGGACTAAAAAATACTTCCACCCTTATAAAATCGACCGGCAAATCATCGCTTCGGAATCGAAACTATATCGAACGGATACCCCGGAGCCGGGGAGTCAAAATCGCGAACGTCGATCTTAATAACCACAACAAGCTCGGCATCAAACTCCAGAACTGCCTCTACCGTAGTGCCGAACTCCCGAAATTTTGTGTAGAAACAAGAACCATGCTGTCGGAAAAATCCACGTTCGGAAGCTCGAAGAAGCTGAATAGACAGCTCTGCCTGAACCTGTTCCAATCCCCAGTTGTTTTAATTACCAATCCGCTCTGCTCGTAGGGACATTCCGGATCATCAAGCCCAAAGATAGCGACTTCGTATTAAAATATCATCAATGTCCAGCACTCCGTCGAACCCCGGCATCCCCTCTTCTTCCGCAACGACTTCTTCCACCGTCTGATCGGTCACGACCTCGTGCTCCCCCCCTTCATTCGCGTCGAAGCACGGGTCTGACGATGTAAGGATGTAGCAGAAATTCTTAGCATCGTTACTATCATTACAGCCGAGCATTAAAAATATAAACGGAATAGCTAAGAGATACTTTCTCAATTCCAGCCCCCCCCGCATCGGGTTTAACGAGTCTACCCCGTTATGTTAAAAATATAACATATTTTACTAATTCATGCGCTATTTATCAGTTTGCGGCAGGGAGCGCTACCCCCGTTAAACCTTTCCCGGCTATGTTTTCCGAATATATATCGTATCTAAAAAATCCATCCCTTAATTCTCGTCCCGGATTGCCAAAGATAATTTCGATCCCTATAATCCTAGAATTAAATAAAGCAGAGGAGCCGTTATGATCATAAGCCACAGGGAAAGGCACAAGACAGAGCGCATAGGGTGGCTCCGGGCCGCGGTGCTCGGGGCCAACGACGGAATCGTATCCACGGCGAGCCTCGTCGTCGGGGTCGCAGCATCGAACGCCACGCACAATAGCGTACTCATCGCGGGCGTCGCGGGCCTCGTGGCAGGGGCTCTCTCCATGGCGGCCGGCGAGTACGTGTCCGTGAGCTCGCAGGCGGACACCGAACAGGCCGACCTCGGGCGTGAACGCGCGGAGCTCGCTACGGATATAGAGAGCGAGCGCGACGAGCTCACGTCCATATACATCGAGCGGGGACTCGACCCCGGGCTCGCGAGGCAGGTCGCGCTCAAGCTCATGGAGAAAGACCCGCTCAAGGCGCACGCCCGTGACGAGCTCGGCATAACGGAAGCCGCGAGCGCGCGTCCTATACAGGCGGCGCTTACGTCGGCGCTCACGTTCGCGGCGGGCGCGGCCCTCCCCCTACTCGCGGTGCTCGCCGCTCCGCTTTCAATCACTGTCCCTGTCGTTTCAGCAACATCTCTCCTGTTCCTGGCACTACTGGGCGCATTAGCGGCCCGCACGGGAGGAGCCTCCATACTGAAAGGCGCTGTCCGCGTAACGTTCTGGGGCGCTCTCGCAATGGGTCTGACTGCGGGCGTAGGCGCGCTCTTCGGCACGTCAGTCTGAAACTTACAAACCCGTCAGTATTTTCAGGACCTGACGAGCTGACCATTTAACGAGAGGGAAGCCTCGGATATTTATATAATGCCCGGTGCAGGATAATATATTCTCTGTTACAACAGGTGAAATGAATAATTCTGCATACACTGCTCATCGAAAGGAGGAAAAATAATGAAATCGTCCAACGTCGACCGTCTCGTTTTCCGCGTCGCCGGGATATTCGTTCTCGCGAGCCTGGCGCTTGGATACTTTGTCCATCCGGCTTGGTTTTTGTTCACGGCCTTCGTCGGCCTGAATATGTTTCAGGCCTCATTCACCGGGTTTTGCCCTTTGGCCAAAGTATTGAAGAAGATGGGAGCCAAGCCCGGAGTCGCGTTCCCCGATTAATTCTACGATATCGTTCCGGGACGCTCTTGTAATGGGTTTGACGGCGGGAGTAGGCGCGCTCTTCGGCACGTCCGTCTGAATTGCATAACCCGGCAGTATTTTCAGGACCTTATAAACCGGCCATAAATAGGCTTATAATTAGGAACCAAATCCAAGGAGGCAGTCATGAGAAGCAATACACCCCTCGTAACATCGATAGTCGTAGCCATAATCACGCTAGGCTTAATTTTTTCCTGGAGTATAGGCGCATTCACTCAGGACGCCGGGCCCTGTGCTGCGGACATACAGACGCTATGCCCGGGCATCAAGCCGGGGGGCGGTAAGCTTTCCGGGTGTCTCAAGGCAAACGCGAGCCAGCTCTCGAGGGGCTGCAAGATCCACCTGATTAAGATCGCGAGGCAGGTAGAACAGGTAAACCAGGCATGCGAGGACGACATCACGTCGCTATGCGCGAGCGCAGGGGACAAGAAGGCCGAAGTCATGCAGTGCCTCCAGTCGAACGAAGCCAAGCTCACGCCCGACTGCAAGTCGTCGCTGGCCGGCGCGATGGGTAACTGAAACAAGCACGGCATATCACCGGCCGCCTGTAGGAATTCCGTGTGAGTGCCCGGCTGATATTACACAACGCCTGCATAAGACGCGCATATGTGATCCGGACGCGTGCTACTTCAGCTTTCGGTCATCGACCAGATGAGCGCGAGCACTTCGGTGACGTTCACAACGGACCCGCCGCCGATGTCAGCGGTGTGGACCTCGATCGTCTCGCCGAAAATATTGTATATCGGCCTCTCGGCGGTCCCCTGAAGGCTGTGCCTTAAAAGATCGATGGGACGCTCCGCGTCGCCGTAATCCTGATGCCAGGAATTAAACGCGACCAAGTCGTGAGTGGTACTATGCTGAACCATCGCCCGCGCCTTGTATTTCCCCTCCGCCGCTACCCATTCAATAGTAGAAAACGGCCAGAGCTCATACTCCGTCACCTCGGGCTGGAAGTTGTAGTTCTTCTTCTCTCCGATCGCGGCACTGTATTTCAGGGCACCGAAATCGAGCCCCGCCCCGCCGATCCCCTTTGCCGACATCTTAGGAATACTTCTCTTACGTGCCATAGCCTGCCTCCTCTGCGGATTTCCTGAAGGACGGACCTATTGCGGAGACGGGAAGCAAAGAGAGTAAATCCAGGAAGGTGCGTGCAGACGTTCGACTTAATCAGATTCACCATAGCAATCCAGCCGCCGTAAACGGAATGTCCTTAGGCCTGTGACTTTGCGTCCCATTCTTTCAAATGGTTTGCCCTTCTAGTTAAGAATCATTCTAATATAAAGCACGCTTCCGTGTCAATCGATTTGAAGGTGGAGGATGATTAGTGTCGGGAATAACGTGGGAAATTTGCAGCGGGCAGGGTTCGAGCCACAGACCTAACGGCCGCGGCCGATTTCAGAAAGTATATGAGCCGCTGCCGATTCCGCCCAATTTTGGGTGAGAGGCGCTTCCGTGAGCCATTTGGTCAGAACGCTCGGCGGAGCGAAATCCCCGAGCCTTCCGAGAACGTATGGAGCATAGAACGTGGCCCACTCCTCGTGGCGCACGCCTTTTAAAACTGTCTGCTCGTATTCGTGATGCGCGGCGCCTGCTGCGCGCAAAGCTTCCGCAAGCTCTTCTATAGTCGGCGCATTAGTCATGGGTTTATTCCGGGGGTAATGATAACCAAAATTTAATCGGAGGTAAAAATTAGCAGCGGGGGGAGGATTCGTATCTCCAACCTTCTGGCTATGGGAACGATTTAAAACTATTTCGGGGCCTTGGCCATATTGTTTTCATCGTACACCTCCCATCCGCCGCCTAGAGACTTATAGACCGCGACGAGGGAGGTGTGGAGGTCGGTCTCGCTAGCGGCAAGCTGGGCCTGGGCCTGCAGCAGCGTGCGCTCGGCGTCGAGCACGTCAATGAAGTTTGACACCCCGAAGTCGTATCTCATCTTGGCGAGCTTCATAGCCTTCTCGCTCTCGACCGCCGCTTCGACGAGGTACTTGTGCCTCTCTATCTCCTGATTATGGTCGACGAGCGCGCCGTCCACGTCCTCAATAGCGCTCAGCACCGTGAGCTGGTACTGGGCGAACGCCGCCTGGGTGCGGGCGTCCGCGGCTTTGACCCTCTGATACACACGCCCGAGATCGAAAGCAGGCCAGAAGATGTTGGGGCCGATGGAGAAAGCCCCCGCCCCGCTTTCGAACACGCCTGAGAACGTATCCGCCTGGAGGGATAAGCTTCCCAATATGCTTATCCGCGGAAACAGGTCGGCCGTGGCGATGCCTATGGCCGCCGTAAACGCCGCCAGGTTCCGCTCGGCTACCCTTATGTCGGGTCTCCTCTCCAGAAGCTCGACCGGGGTGCCTACCTTGATGACGTCGGGGACTTCGGGGAACGGTTTGGGCTCCAGGAGCTCGGTCAAATATGTAGCCGGCTGCTGACCCGTGAGCACGCCGAGTCTGTATATGGCTCTCTTCACCCTGGCTTCAAACGGCGGTATGATTGCGAGCGTATTGTTGAGCTGCGCCCTTGCCCTGGAGGTGTCGAGCTCGGTCCCCCTGCCCCCTTCCAATAACACTATCGTGAGGTCGAGGGTGTTCTGCTGGTTGGCGGCGTTTCGCCTGGCAACATCGAGCTGGTTCTGCGCACCCCGGAGCTCGAAATAGTTCCTCGCGACCTCGGCCAGGAGCGACACTATCACGTCCCGCCTCGTGGCTATGCGGGATTCGAGCTCGGCCGTATCGGCCTCTATAGTCCGCCTTATGCGTCCGAAGAAGTCGAGCTCCCAAACGGCGTCGAACCCCGCGTCGTAGAGGTCGGCTTCCCTGTCAACGCCCGGGAAGACGGTCGACTCCCCGACCTTCTGCCTCGTGTAACTCGCGTTGAACGGCACTATAGGCGCAAGCTCGAATTCGGTCTCCGTCCTTAACGCCCGAGCCTCCATGATCCGCGCGGTCGCTATTTGTATGTCGTAGTTCCCCGTGAGCGCGTCCCGGACGAGCCTGTCGAGCACGGGGTCGTTGAACGCGCTCCACCACTCGATCTCTATCGAGTCCGTGGAGAAGTCCTTTGCGCCCGCGTCCTGAAAGGCTTCGGGGAGCTCCGTCTGCGGGGTCTTGTAGTCAGGGCCCACCATGCAGCCCGCTGATGTCAGCAGGAAAATTATCAGTATAGACGCCGATAGATATTTCATTTCGTTATGACGCTCCGGGACCTTCTGGATTCTGTGAACTTCCTGATGACGACGTAGAACACAGGGGTTAAAAAGAGGCCGAAGAACGTGACCCCGAACATGCCGCTGAATACCGACGTGCCCAGCGCCTGACGCATCTCGGCGCCCGCGCCGGCCGCGATCACCAGCGGCACCACGCCCAGTATGAAGGCGAACGAGGTCATCAATATCGGGCGGAGCCTGACGCGCGCGGCCTCGACCACGGCCTCCTCGCGGCCCTTGCCCGTCTCCTGATAGTCCTTGGCGAATTCCACTATAAGGATCGCGTTCTTACACGCGAGACCCACGAGCACGACGAACCCTATCTGCGTGAGTATGTTGTTGTCCATGCTCCGGAGCCACAAACCCGTTATTGCGGACAGAAGACACATGGGCACGATGAGTATGATTGCGAGGGGCAGCGACCAGCTCTCATAGAGCGAGGACAAGATGAGGAATACGAACAGCACGCAGAGCGGGAATATGAATAGCGACGCGTTACCCTGCGTGACCTCCTGATAGGCGAGGTCGGTCCATTCGAATCCCACGCCCGCGGGCAGTATTTGCCCGGCAAGCTTGTCCATCGCTTGAATCGCCTGTCCCGAGCTGAACCCCGGCAGAGTGGCGCCGTTCACCTCGATCGCGGGGAAAAGGTTGTAGCGCACGACGCGGTCCGGCCCCGTTTCGCTCTTTATATCGACAACCGAGCCCAGAGGGACGGAGTCCCCGTTTGCGCTGCGCGTCCTTAGCTTCGCGATGTCCTCGGGCTGTTGACGGAAGCCGCCTTCCGACTGCGCCGTGACCCTGTAAACCCGCCCGAAGAGGTTGATGTCGTTCACGTACACCGAGCCCAGATACACCTGAAGCGTGTCGAAGATATTGGTGAGCGGGACGTCCAGTTTCTTTGCCTTGGTCCTGTCGACCTCGGCGTATATCTGCGGCGTCCTCGTACTGAACGTGGTGTACACCCTCGTCAGGCCCGGCTCCTGGTTCGCGGCCCCGATCAGGGCGTAGGCCGCCTTCTCGAGCTCCTTTAAGCCCACGCCGGAGCGGTCCTGGACCATCATCTTGAACCCGCCCGCCGTGCCTAGTCCCCTGACCGGCGGCGGAGAGATAACTATCAATCTCGCTTCCTGTATAACCGAGAGCCTCTGGCTCAAGTCCGCGATTATCTGATCGAGCGTGGGGCCGTTCCTGGCCCTCTCGCTGAACGGGTCGAGCGGGGTGAATATGACGCCCGCGTCCGAGCTGTTCGAGAACGTGGACCCCGAGAAGCCCGCAAACCCTACCGCATAGGCGATGCCCGGCGTATCGAGGATGATATTTGTCGCGCGGGCGATGACGGCGTCGGTCCTCTCGAGGGACGCGCCGTCCGGAAGCGCTACGTCCACGATGAGATACCCCTGGTCCTGAGCGGGAATGAACCCTGAAGGCACCCTAGTGAATCCGAGATACGTGAGTCCGATGAGCCCGCAATAAACGATTATGGCAATGGTGCTGAAGCGTAAAAGCCTGTTGACGGAGCTTCCGTAAGATTTTGACGCGCGGTCGAAGAAGCGGTTGAAACCACCGAACACCTTCTTGAGAACCAGGTTGACGTAAGGCCCGACGAACCATCCGGCGGCGCATCCGGCGGCGAATAGCACGATCCGGACCGCCCAAAGGGCCGCAGTGCTTTCCGAAGTCGCCGCGGGGTCGTAACCGTTTCCGGGAATATGTATTCCGAGAATAGATGCGATATAACCTGTCAGCAGTGAATATGCCGCGAAGCCCGCAATTGCGGCTATACCCACGCGCGGCAGCGGCTCCTGCTTTTCGGCCTCGCTATCCGGCTTGATGAGCTGTACCGCCCTCGCCGGCGCGAGTGTAAGCGCGTTTACGGCGGACAGGATAGTAGATACCGCGATAGTAAGCGCGAACTGTTTATAGAACTGGCCGCTTATGCCGGGGAGGAACGCGGTCGGTATGAACACCGAGCTGAGCACGAGGGTGATCGCGAGCACGGGGCCCGTGATCTCGGCCATTGCTTTTAACGTGGCCTCCCTGGGCTCGAGTCCCTTCGACATCCAGCGCTTGATGTTCTCCACGACGACGATAGAGTCGTCCACCACGATGCCTATCGCGAGCACGAGGCCGAACATCGAGAGGTTGTTGAGCGAGAATCCGAAGGCCGACATGACGGCGAACGTGCCGACGAGCGACACTACCGCGTCTATCATAGGCAGGAGCGCGGCCTTCCAGTCCTGAAGGAATATTATGACGACTATGAAAACGAGCATGAACGCAACGAAGAGAGTGTGGTACACCTCGTTTATGGATTGCCGTACGAATATCGTCGGGTTGTAGACGATCCTGTATTCGAGTCCCTTGGGGAAGTCCTTGCTGATCCGGGCCATAGTTTTCTCGACGGCCTGTGCCGTGGCGAGCGCGTTTGACCCGGGGAGCTGGAATATGCCGATAGCCTGCGCGGGCTTACCGTCGAGGTAACTGTTGACGCCGTAGTCCCTCGCTCCGAGCTCTACACGCGCCACATCCTTTAAGCGGACGATACGCCCTTCTTCGCCCGTCCTGATGACTACGTCCGAGAACTGATCGGCCTCTACGAGCCTCCCGAGCGTGTTGACCGAGAGCTGGTACGCGTTGCCCTGGGGCACCGGAGGCTGCCCTATGACGCCCGCGGCGACCTCGACGTTCTGCTCGCGGAGCGACTGCACTACATCGCTCACGGTCATGCCCATCGAGTATAGCTTCTCGGGGTCGAGCCACACCCTCATGCTGTATTCGCGCGCGCCGAACACGGTCACGTTGCCCACGCCCTTTATGCGCGTGAGCACGTCATAGACGTTTATAAGTGCGTAGTTGCTTATGTAGAGCTGATCGTAGGTGTTATCGGGCGATACGAGGTGGACGACCAGCAGCATGTCGGGAGAGCTTTTCCTGACTATGACGCCTATGCGCCTCACCTCCTCCGGCAGCCTGGGCTCGGCCACGGCGATCCTGTTCTCGACCAGTACCTGGGCCTTGTCGATATCGGTCCCGAGCTCGAACGTTATGGTGAGCTGCATCTGGCCGTCGCTCGTCGACTGGGAGGACATGTAGAGCATGTCCTCGACGCCGTTTATCTCCTGCTCGAGCGGCGTGGCTACGGTATCGGCAATGACCTCGGGGTTAGCCCCCGGGAAACTCGTGCGCACGACTATCGTGGGCGGAGTAACCTCCGGGTACTGGCTTACGGGCAGCGTGAAGTAGGCGATCAAACCGACAATTACTATCAGGACCGAGAGCACGGTGGCGAATATCGGCCTGTCTACGAAAAACCGGGAGACCATTAATTACCCTCCAGTATTGCTCTCGGGATCTTTTATTACGATTCCGGGTGTGAGGAAATTCTTTTCCTTGACGACTATCTCTTCTTCGACGGGGCTTACCTTCATCCCGGGCATTGCCCTCTGAAGCCCGTTGACTATTATCCGGTCATCCGGGCCAACGCCCTGTCTTATCACCCTCAACCCGTTCACCCTGGGCCCGAGAGTGACCTGGCGGTACTCGACCGTATCTTCGGGGTTGACCACCATGACAAACTTCTGTGACTGGTCGCTCCCGACCGCCTCGTCGGGCACGAGCAATGCCTTGTACTGCCCGCTGCCCGTGATCTTCATCCGGGCGAACAGTCCCGGCGTGAGCGTGTTGTCCGGGTTGGGGAATATGCCCCTTCCTCTGATAGTCCCGGTATTCGGGTCCATCCTGTTGTCTATGAAGTCGACGTAGCCCTTGTGCGGGTAGCCTGTCTCGTTAGAGAGCTCCATGAAGGCCGGGCTTTCCCCCTTCCTGGAGTCGGGCATCTTCCCCTCCTGCTCGAGGTTGGTGTATCTGAGATAGGACTGCTCGTCGGCCTCGAAGTAGCAGTAAACCGGGTCGAGCGAAACTATGGTGGTGAGGAGCGTACCGCCCGTGCCGCCGTTGATAAGGTTCCCTTCCGTGACGTATTTCCTGCTGATGAGACCGGTTATCGGGGCCCTCACCTGCGTGAACTCGACGTTCAGCCTGGCGGCGTTAACGTCGGCCTCTGCCTGCTCGACGGACGCCTCGGCTACCTGCTCGTCGGAAGCCCTGGTGTCGGCCTCTTCTTCCGAGATCGCCCGCGCGCTCAAGAGGTGCTTCGCGCGGCTGAGGTCGTTCTCCGCTAGAGAAAGGCGGGCTTTTGCGAGCTTTGACTGGGCCAGGGCCCGGTCAAGCTCGGCCTGATAGGGCCTCGGGTCGATTACGAAGAGCAGGTCGCCCTTTTTCACCGTCTGTCCGTCCTTAAAATGTATGGATTCCAGATAGCCGCTTACGCGCGCCCTCACATCCACTGTATCGACGGCTTCGAGCCGCCCCGTATATTCGTCCCACTCCACTATCTCCTCGGCTACGGGTTTGCTCACCGTAACATTGGGCGGCGGGGGCGCCTGGGGCTGCTGCCCCTCGCATCCGATAAGCACAAAGGCGTGGGCGGCGAGAATGAGCAGGAGTAAAGCTATATGTTTAATAGTTATCTTCATCGTATGGATACCCTCGCATCTTGATCCGAAGTCCGCATTAATTATATATTATATGCGGCATCTACAGTTAGATTCAGCCGACTGTAAGTAATATAAGTAAGTACTTACTTACACATTACCAGCCGTCCCCGGAGGTGTCAAGACAATCCTGGATGTACCGCGACCCGCCGGATTCCGTCACAAACCGATAACACCGGGAGCCGCCGTGCGGAGTCATGAACCGGTGTGATCCGGGATGACAATTTCCCGTTATAAACTATATGATGCCGTGCCGCGAAAAAATGATTCCGCCTGTTTCACTTTAGTGATAAATTAACCCGCACATAGCTATGCGCAAGGAGTAGAGCTTAAACCGTTGATTTTATTGGCAGCGGGGGGAGGATTTGAAACTCCGGCCTTCGGCTTCCGTATCCGAGACCCCTCTTTCATTTCCCAAACCTCTTAAAGTCGATATATCCGCGCTCCACATCGGTTCGGATCAGCTTCACGCGGAGCCTGTGGCCGACGTCCAGACCTTTAAACCCGCTCACCAGCTTACCCTCAACGGGCAGTTGGAGCAGACGGACCCACGTACCCTTCTCGGATGCGCCGGTTACGATGGCATCGAACCGCTCTCCGATTCTCGGTTCAAGCAGTATTGCTGCGGCAGATTTTCCGATCTGACGTTCGACCCTCCTTGCCTCGTCTTCCTGTTCCGTACAATGCTCTGCGAGCGCCAGTAATTCATCGTCCTCATAGGGCGAGGAACGTCCTGCCATCGCTGCTTTCAGCAGCCGCTGGGTGATCAGATCGGGATACCTGCGATTAGGCGCCGTGGAGTGACTATAATCACTGACCGCGAGACCGAAGTGCCCGGGTGCGCTTTCGCCCCGCAATTGGGCGACGTATTCACCGCTGCCGATCATCTTGATGACGCTAAGGGAAAGATCGGGGAATCGAGAGGGTCGGCGGCTTTAGCCCATTCCAGGAATTGCTCCAGGGCTTTCGAGTCGGGCTCCATAGTCAGCGTGAAGCCCCGCTCCGAGGCGATCTCGATGATCCGGTCCCAGCGTTCGGGCGTGCGGACAACGCGCCTCAGCGAAGGAAACATTTTGGACTCGAGGTACCGTGCGGTAACGCCGTTCGCGGCGACCATAAAGTCTTCGATAAGCTCTTTGGCCCTGTTCTTTCTTTCGGCTACAAAGTCCCTGATAACATTTCCGTCGAATACCGGATGCGCTTCAATTGTTTCGAGGTCGAGCGCGCCGTTTGAGTGCCGGAGGGCCTTTAGTTTTTGCGCCACACGGTCCTGGAGCCGGAGATTCTCGGCAAGACCGTCCACCGCTTCGATCCCTTGCGGCATAGGCCCTTTACCCTCAAGCCAGTCCCCGACGCTGTTGTAGGCAAGCTTTGCGTGGTTGCGGACAATAGCGCGATAAATGTCCGAAGACTGAAGCGTTCCATCCCCGGCGACGACCATTTCTATAACGACGGCAAGGCGGTCTGATTCATAGTTGAGAGAGGTAAGATCGGTTGAGAGTTTCTCGGGAAGCATCGTAAATATCTCGGCGGCGGTGTAGACCGAAGTGGTGTTCTGCCAGGCGTGATCGTCAATTGCCGACTTCTTCTTTACTATAGCGTCTACATCGGCGACGGCGACAAGGATCTTAACGGCCCCTCCGGTCATGGCTTCGGCAACGGTAAGCTGGTCCAAATCACGCGAATCATCGTTGTCTATCGAGCACCAGATAAGGTTTCCGAGATCACGCGTGGACTCATCAACTTGTGTCGCAGGCCCGTGGATTCTGTCGAGCTCGTCGAGCTCCTCGGGCGAGAAATCCGGATTTAGTCCTCTTTCAAGCATCGCCCGCCGCGCAAGTCTTTGTAATATGAAGCGGTGATTTCCGTCATCAGTGGCCGTCATAATTTCACTCCCTTGAAAAGATACCTCTCCTTTTATGCTGTGATAATGTAGCCAATAATAATTATTCTTAAAAGAGAATAGGCTTTGAATGGATAGCTGCGTAGGTTATTGATGTAATTGGCAGCGGGGGAGGATCTGAACCTCCGGTCCTCAGTTTATTAGAGCTATCTTATGCCATTCAGTGAAATTGTTTTAACTTACTGCGAGTTGGGTAATCGACTTACTTCACGGTTGGGATTATTGACAATTAGAACCGAGGGGAGATTAAAAATAATCGCATGATCAATATTTGAAATGCTAAGTAAATGTACTAGTTTTGCTGCCTAGCATCCAAGTATTGTTTAATAGAGTCCGCTATTATCCCATTTCCGTTTTTGTTAGGATGTCCACTGTAATTGTTCAGATATATCTGCTCGCTCCCTGCGGCATTTTTGAGTGGTCCCAATACATCGAGATAAGCGATGCCGTGTTCCCTGAAATACGTCTTTACTATTCTGTTCACCTGTCGCTCATTCTCAATCAGGCGGTCTATTTCACGAGAGCTTGTCAGGCTGTCATTCCCCTCTATGAAGTCTCCATATACACTCTCCTTCGTAGGGATTAAAACAACCAAAAACCGGATACTGTTTTTCTCGACCATTGCATTCATTTGATTAAAAAACTCCAGGGTGAGCCTGAGTCCTTCGCGTACCTCGGGTTTCTCTAAATCAAGCCCCTCTAGCCATTTCTCGGGAGTGAACCCTGTATATATACCATGCTCACTATCCTCAAACATCTCGATATCCTCACCCATCCATATCATTCTTTTCTGTCTTATATAATCTCCGATAGACGATGTAGTTATGACCCTATACAGGACACTATGTCCTGAAAACCAATCTGCAAATAAATTAATTTGTGTCATTATTGAAATCTGGGGACGGCTGCTAGGGGAGTGCTTCTCCGCATCGGCCGTTTGCTGTTCGAGTACTGACGCAATTTCCGGGTCCCTTAAATCCTCCCATACCGGGACATTGTACACAGCTGCATATGAATCGGTAAGATCATTGCCAAGCGAGAATCCCACAATAATGAGGTCCGGATTTAATCCGAGGGCCTTATGCTTCATCAAATACTGATACTCTGCAGGGCCGTAGCCATCTAATGACATATTATAGACTTCAAAACCTGTTAATTTCCCAAGGACTGAAGGCCAGGAATACTTCGCCAGTGTACTTGTCCCGTATGTTTGAGAATCACCTATCACAACAATATTCGCCTGAGTGGGCACAGACTTGTTTCTGAACCCCCAGGAATCATGGCCTCTTGTATTGGGTTCTACTCTATATCTGAGTATGTCGTCATATTTTAATCTTCGCCATAAATAATCAGTCGGGTCAAAGAAGATTCTGGAAATACCCTCTGCTACAAGCAGGAATGATGTTATTACAATAAGTATCAAAAAGAAATTTTTGAGATGGTCTCTCAACAAAACGGAACTCCTCTACGCAACAATCTATTCATAGAAACAGCTGACTTAGAAATATTAAACTATTACACTATCCTCCCAGCCTCCAACCCATCAGCCGGGCTCTCGTAGATAACCTACAACATCCTCGTCAGCTAACGCTTTGAAAGGACACCCCATTTTCTTGTACCTCCTTTATTGCCTCATTAACTCTCTAGGCCTATTGGGTCTAGTCAAATAGATATTCATTCTCAACCAAGATGAACTCTAAATCAAGCTATATTAATCTGGGCATAGAGGTTACACTTCCCATGATGAGCAACCGCAGAGAGCTGATCCAGAGACTCGTTTGCACCCTAAAAGAACTCGTCGAGCTGACTTGGTCACAATTTTGGTCACACATACGAAAGGCACAGATGGGATGTTCGTCTAACCCACTGATGTAATTGGTAGCGGGGGGAGGATTTGAACCTCCGACCTTCGGGTTATGAGCCCGACGAGCTGCCAAGCTGCTCCACCCCGCGTCTGATTAGGAAGAGTAAGGGTATGGGATATTCCCCGTACTGTCAAGTTTTCCCCGTAACATACGCCGGATTCACCCTTTTCATTGACATTTACGCCTAATAAATATAGAGTAAATTGTCGGTCGGTATTATTACCATAGAGGAGAATATATGATGAAAAATCTAAACGCATTCTTACTTACGGCGGCCCTGTTTCTCTCGGTTTCGGTACTCGCCGGGTGCGAGAACGGGGATAAAACCCAGGAAACCCCGGAGACCGGCTCCGAGCTTACGCAGACCCAGAAGGAGCTCGAGCAGATAAAGAAGGACAGCACGGAGCTCGAAAAATACGTCACCAACCTCAAAGAGCAAATCAACGCCCTCAAGATCGAAAACCAGAGACTGATCGCCCAGACGAAGAGACTCGAAGCCGAGATAATCGACCTCAAGCTCGACCTGGGGCAAGTGCCCGACTCGGATTCAGCCGATATGCTGGACAAGGACGCAGAGCCCGGCGACAGCTCGAAGAATACCGGCACAGAGCAGCCGGAATCCCTGCCGGAGACCCCTGCCGACGGGAATAAAGGCGCAGTCGGCGAAGCCGGGACTATCCACAGGGCGATTCAGAAGTAGATTATTTATTTCAGGAATTTACGGCCTTGAATTCGAGTATCCTGTCAAGCCTGAAGGTACACCTCTCCTTTCTCAAATGACAGAACGCGTGGATGTACGTGCTTTCCCTCGTGACGCTTATATCGTAAGGCTCTATGACGCGGGTCGTCGTCTCATCGTTGTAAGCCGACAGGTACTTTATCCGGAGCTTCCCCTTTGCCCTGAGCGCCTGCTCTATCTCTACGGGTAGGACGAGCTCCTTCCTGCTCTCGATCTCCACGGACTTTCCCTGGAGCTTCATTACGTCCTTAAGCCTTTTGAGCCTTATCCCCCTCCTGCCGAGATCCGTGAGGAAATACTGGAAGACGTCCCTCGTCGTCATCACGTCGGCGAGGGCCCTGTGTCCGTTCTCGGCGGGAAGCCCGATATACTTGGCGATCTGCCCCAGGCTGTTGCTCGGGAAGGTGTAATACCTCCTCGCTATCCCGAGCGTGTCTATCACGTTATTTCCCGGAAGCGCTATTCTCAGGTTCCCAAGCTCCACGTGGAGAAATCCGAGGTCGAACTTCGCGTTATGAGCGACGATGACGGAGTCTTTTATCACGGACAGCAGGTCCTTCGCTATGTCCCTGAAAAAGGGGGACCTCCTCACCATCATATCCGTTATACCGTGCACGGACACCGCGCTCTGCGGTATGGACCTGCCCGGGTTCACGAGTGTCGTAAACTCGCCCACGACGCTCCCGTTTACAGTCTTCAATACGGCTATCTCGCAGACCCTGTCCCCTTGAGACGGGTCGAGACCTGTTGTTTCTACGTCGAGGAAAGCGAAAGGGACTTCGGAAGGGTTAAGGTAAAGCACAGCATACTCCTTATGAAAATAGATATTACCATGAAAGCCCGGATTATAGAAAGAACGATAAGAAATAGAAGAGACTAAAATGTGATAATGGGAAATTGACCGGGATTTCTCAGCGGGTTCCGGTAAGCCTGTCGCCGCCCTTCCCGAGAATTAGCTCGGCCAGGCGGAGACCTATACCCTCGGCGTCTCCGGCCGCCCCCGAAGACCGCTCCCTGATGACGGTCTTTCCGTCGGGCGACGCGAGAATGCCCGTGACTTTGATCGAATCCCCGTCCGGCTCCGCGTAGCACCCGGCCGGGATATTGCAGTCCCCTCCGAGCCTCCTGAGAAACGCCCTTTCGGCGGACCCGGCGGTCCACGTCCGGGCGTGATTGATCATGGAGATAATATCCCTCGTCCCCCCGTCCCCCTCCCTGCACTCGACCGCGATTATTCCCTGCCCCGGGGCCGGGACCATTACGTCGGCCGGAATGATTTCTGAGGCTTCTTCGATCAAGCCCATACGACCGAGTCCCGCCGCCGCGAGCAAAATCGCATCGTACTCCTCCCCTTCCCTGAGCTTCCTGAGCCTGGTATCCACGTTCCCCCTTATCGGCACTATCCGGAGCCCCGGCATACGGTTAAGGAGCTGGGCGGCTCTCCTTAAGCTCCCCGTACCGACCCTGGCCCCCGGGGGCAGGTCTCCGAGCTTCAGATCACCGTTTGAGACGAGCGCGTCCCTCGGGTCGTGCCTGGGCGCGACCGCCCCTATAACGAGGCCGTCCGGGAGGACCGCCGGGAGGTCCTTCATGCTGTGGACGGCGATATCGATTTCTTCCGACAGGAGGGCTTCTTCTATTTCCTTCACGAATACGCCTTTACCCCCGATCTCGGACAGGGGTGAGTCGAGGTTCCTGTCGCCCGTCGTTTTTATTATGCGGATTTCGGGGTGGAGGTCCGGGCGGACTGCCAGGAGGAGGTCCTTGATGAAATTCGCCTGCCAGAGGGCAAGGAGGCTCCCCCTAGTTCCAATCCTGAAGGATCGCTTCATCTTCCTCTTCTTCGGCAACGAGCATGATCTCGGTTTCGAGCTCGAAGAGCTTCTTTACCGAATCGACGTACAGGGCCCCGCGCGATGTCGAAGCCTCTTTCTTCAGATTGGTGAGCGGGCCGTGGAGAATCTTGCCTATTATGCGCGACGCCATCAGCCTGACGACGTCCTTATCCTTATCGGAATAATTTTCGAGCTTGGCGAGCGCCCTGTCGACCTCGCTCATCTTTATCTGCTCGAACCTCTTTTTGAGGTCGATGATGGCAGGGACGACCTTCAGGCCGTTGAGCCAGGCCTGCAAACGCCTTTTCCACTTCGACAACTATCTCTTCGGCCTTCCCGGCGTTGTCGCGTCTCGATTTGATGTTCTCGTCGAGCACGTTCTTGAGATCGTCTATATCGTAGAGGTAAACGTCCGCAAGCTCGCCTATCCTGGGGTCTATGTCGCGGGGGACGGCTATGTCTATCATGAACATCGGCTCGTTGTTCCTGAGCTTGAGCGCTTCCTTCACGTGGTGGGGTTTGAGTATGAATTCGGTGGACCCGGTCGCAGTGATAATTATGTCCACGTCCTTCAAGCTGTAGAACACCTCTTCGAACATAATGGGCTTCCCGTTCAGCCTGTCCGCCAGATGAGCGGCGTTCTCAAAGTTCCTGCTCGCGATTATCAGCTCCCCTATGCCTGCCTTTATGAGGTTCCTCGCCGCGAGCTCCGCCATTTCGCCGGACCCGATGAGCAGCACCTTCCTCCGCGTGAGCTTGTCGAATATCCTCTTCGCGAGCTCGACCGCCACGTAGCTCACCGACACGGCCCTCGAGCCTATCCCGGTCTCGGTCCTGACCCTCTTGGCGACGAAAAACGCCGAGTGTGAAAGCCTGTTGAGTATCAGCCCGGCGGTGTTTTTTATCACAGCGGTTTTATAAGCCTGCTTGATCTGGCCCAGTATCTGCGGCTCCCCGACGACCATCGAGTCTATACCCGAGGCGACCTTGTAAAAATGCCTTACCGCCAGATGGCCTATCGAAACGTATAGATACGGAGCGAAAGCGTCCCCGGCTATGGAATGGAACTCGGAGAGGAATTCCTTCACGCTTTCGATGCACGCGTCCGCGTTCTCGGAGACGGCGTAAACCTCCACCCTGTTGCAGGTGGAGACGATCATGCACTCCTCGATATGGTTCTTCGAGGACAGCGTTACGAGACCGTCTTCGAGCTCTTCCTGGTTGAATGAGAAGCGCTCCCTGATCTCGACAGGGGCAGTCTTATGGCTGAGTCCGACTACTATTATGCGCTGCATCCCGAGTTAGCCCTTTTTTGTAAGTGTCTCAGGCGATAATTATATACAAGGTATGGATTATTTCTATCCCGGCCGGGATCAGACGTGCTTGCCTATGAAACTCAGGAATTCGCTCCTCGTCCTCTCGTCCTTCTTGAAAGCCCCGCGCATGGAGCTCGTGAGCATGCTGGCGTCGGCCTTCATTATCCCCCTCATAGCCATGCAGAGGTGCCGGGCCTCGGCCACAACGGCGACGCCGAGCGGGTTCAGGACCTCCATGAGGAAGTCCGCTATCTCCGCGGTCATCCTCTCCTGCACCTGGAGCCTCCTCGAGAACACCTCCACTATCCTGGGTATCTTGCTCAGGCCCACAATCTTCCCGTTGGGGATGTATCCCACGCTGCAGCTGCCGAAGAAGGGCAGCATGTGGTGCTCGCAGAGGCTGTAGAACTCTATATCCTTCACCACCACCATTTCGTCGTATTTTATATCGAAGAGGGCCTCGTTGATAATCGTATAGGGGGACGCCCTATATCCGGCAGTCAGCTCCTTGAACATGTCCGCCATCCTGTCGGGCGTATCGCGGAGCCCTTCCCTCTCCGGGTCTTCTCCTATTTCTACCAGAATCTCCCTCACGGCCGTTTCAACGCTCATACGGATAACCCTCCTCATCGAAAAATTCGAAATAGCTGCTCGACGTCTCGCTCAGCCTGAGATGGACGAGCCTTTCATGGAGGCGGCCCCTTAGCCCCTCCCACAGGTATCGGGCGATATTCTCTCCCGTCGGCTGACGCTCTGTGAAATACGGCACTTCGATGTCGAGCCTCTTATAGTCGAGCTCCCCGAGCGCGTCTCCCACAGTCCGGTCGAGCTCTTCGGGGTTGATAACCATTCCCGTATCGGGGTCTATACGGCCCGCGACCCTGACCTCGAGATAGTAATCGTGCCCGTGCCCGTTCGGGTTCGAGCACGTATCGAATATTATCAGATTCTCCTCGTCGGAAAGCCCCTTGATGTAGAGCCTGTGCCCGGCTGAAAACCTGTATCTCTTGGTGACGGAAATAATTTCCCTTATGACAGCTCCCTCCAGTAATCGACGTAGAGGTCGGGCGTCTCGTAGAGCCTTATCCTGTAGAGACTGCACCTGTCGTTATCCCTGAGCCTCTCCTCGAAAATGTCCCAGAGCACGCGCGCTATATTCTCCGTGGTCGGGATGAGCTCTTTGAAAAATGGGTTGTCGTCGTTCAGGTGCTTGTGGTCGAACCCGGTGAGCACGTCGTTCATCAGGGTCTTGAGGTCGTAGAGGTTTATAATCATCCCTGTTTCGGGATCGACTTCCCCCTCGACTGTCACCTCCAGGCCGTAGTTATGCCCGTGCCCGTAGGGGCCCGCCGACTTACCGAACACCTCCCGGTTCTTCTCCTCGGTCCACTCCGGGTTCCAGTACCGGTGGGAGGCGGAAAATTCCATTTTCTTAGTAAGAAGCTTCTTGTAACCCATCAGAATTCGCCCTATATACGGCGACCGATTAGGATAGCATAGTAAATTGACGGTACCAACTTCCTTTAGGGGGATGTGTGAGGTAACCTTTTTCATACATGCGGAGAGCCGATTCCAGGGAAAAGCTCGAGAGACTGATAGGCGGACTCGAGAAAATGAGGAGGAAATTCCTGCTCTTGAGAGGACTTGCGCTCGCGGCCCTCGTGTTCCTCGCAGCCCTGACGGCGGTATCCCTCCTTTCGATCCCGTCGGACGCCCCTCTATACTATGCACTCCTCAAGGCGGCGCTCGTATCGAGCCTCGCTTTCGCCGTATACAGGTTTATTTACCTGCCCTTAATCAAAAACAAATCGAGCGCGGATACGCTTACAGAGCTCGAGAAAACTCAAGCCGGGCTCGGAGAGGACACGCTCTCTGCGTTTGAGCTGGGCGAAGCGGTCAAAGCCGGGGATAATACGCGCGGCACATCGGAGGCCCTGGCCCTCGCACATATCGGCAATGTCGCGGGGAAGCTCGAAACTATCGACCTTAAAACGCTATTCCCGATAGGGAAGCTCAGGAAATACGCGCTCCCGGTTGCGGGCGCGGCGGTCATCACGGCGGCGGCGCTTTTCATAGCCCCGCGTGAATTCACAGGCTATATATTCAGCCCCGAATTAACCCCCTCCTCGGGCGGGCCCAACCTCAGGCTGGCGGATATCGAGATAAGCCTCACATATCCCGAATATACGAAGATACCTCCCCGGACGCTTAAAAACAGCACAGGCGATATAGAGGCCATTAAGGGGACGAGGGTAAGGCTCACCGCAAAGCCCCTCGGAAGACTCGACGGCGGGAAGCTCGTCAACCGAGAACGGGGCCTCTTATCCGGTAATCATGAAGGACGGAAAAATAACCGCCGAATTCCAGGTCCTGGGCGACGGGAGCTACCTGATAACGGACGAGAACGGCGGGCTCAAGACGAGGCAATACAAAATCACGTCGAGCGAAGACGAGAAACCCGAGATCACCATAAGCAGCCCTCAGGGAAGCGATATAGCAGAGGACTCGGGCGGCAGGATAGAAATCAATTACGACGCGCGGGACGACTACGGGCTCACCGAATTCAGGCTCACGTGGGAAGGGGACGGAGGCAAGTCGGGCAAGCTCATCGGAAAGGCGAAGGAATCCGCGCTCTCTTATAACGGGAAGTACACGCTCGACACGGGGGGACTCGATCTAACGGGCAGCGGCACACTGAAGCTCCGGGTAGAAGCGATCGATAACGATTCGGTTTCGGGGCACAAGGCGGGGGTTTCGAACGCGATCACGGTCAGGCTCAGGGACGCGTCCAAGATGCACAGGGACGCCGTGAACTATGCGGAGCGGCTCATGGAAGAGATGCTGGGCGTGCTCGGAGACGAAATAGATATATCGGGCGGCGCCAAGACAAGCTCGCTGAGCGGAGAGAATGCGACCGCGCCCGGCACGGACGAAAGCACCGGGACGTCCGGCTCCGTTAATATTGAGGAGATGCTTGAGACGCAGCGGAAGCTCACCGGAGGCATTGAGGGCGCGTCCGTAACGCTCAAGAAAACACTCGAAAGCATGAAGGAAGACAACCGCTCCGATTACACATACTTCGCGGGGCTCGCCAACATGGACGTGAGGATAGACGAGCTCCTCGGGGAGCGCCGCGGCATATTCGAAAATTTCGCGAGCATAGACATACCCCGCGCCGGCAGGCTCATGAAAAGGGAGATCGCCGAGTTCGAGGAGGACATACTGTTCCTCGACTCCATGATAAAGGGCGAGAAGCTCAGGGACTCGCTCCTTTCGGCAAAAGAGCTCATGAAGGAGTACTCGGAGCTCTCGGAAATGATGAAGAAGCTCGGCGAGACCGGCGACGAGGCCCTCAAGGCCGAAATCGAGAAGAAGCTCGCGGAGCTGAACAAGCTCATGTCCGAGCTTGCCCGGAAGATGAGCGCCATGAGCGGGGATATACAGGAGGGTTTCCTCAACCGGGACGCGTTTAAGTCGATAGATATGGAGAATAAGCTCGACGAGATATCGAAGCTAATGAAGGAAGGGAATATCGAGAAGGCGATGCAGATGCTGGCGGGCCTCGCGGAGAGCCTCCAGAGCATGATGGCATCGCTCGAGAGCGGCATGCAGTCTTTCGGCGCGTCGGCCTTTTCGCAGGACATGTCGAAGCTGAACGAGATCATAGCCAGGCTCGACGGACTCGAGAGGGAGGAGACGGGGCTCAAGGACAGGACAGAGGGCTTGAAGGATTCCCTCCTCAAAGAGAACGGCTCCGGGGGCGACAACCTCCGTAAATTCATAGACACGGAGAAAAAGAAGGTAGAAGAGATAATAAAGAGCCTCTCGCAGGCGAAGTCGAAGGTCACCAGGAACGGAGCGAATGAAAGCTCGCCCGAAGGCACCTATCTCCTCGACACCCTCGCAGAGAAGGCAGAGGAGCTAAAGAACTGGCTCGATTCCATGGAGATGATAGAGGCCCACAAGAACGCCAAGAACGTAGAGGAGACGTCGAAGGGGCTCCTCGACCTGGGCGAAGCGGGCGTCGGCAACCTGAAAGCCGCGAGGGACGAGATCGGGAACTCCGAGCGGCTGGCGGGCGAGATCGCGCGGGACCTCGAGGGGCTCCTCAGCTCCGATAACGATGCGCCCGAGTCCTCGGGAATGGCGAAGAGGCAGGACGAGGTCAGGGAGGAGACCGGGGGGCTCGCGGACGAGATAGAGGAACTCAGGAAAGAGATGCTCCTCAGCCCCGGGATAGGCGAAGACCTCTCCGACGCCGAAAACCACATGGGAAGGGCGTCCGACAACCTGGGCGGGAACGAGCTCTCGAAGGCGATATCGAACCAGGACGAAGCCGTCAAGTCCCTCAAGGAGGCGAAGGAGAAAGCGGAGAGCCTCCTTCAGAAGATGCAGGCCAGCGCGCAGGGCAGAGGCTCCCCGGTGCCGATGGTGCTCGGTCAGCAGCAGATGCGGCAGGGGACGCAGGGAGTGGATACGGAGTACGTCGAGATACCGGAAGCGGCCGAGACCGAGATAGGCAGGGAATTCAAGGAGAAGATACTTAAGGCTATGAAAGGCGGCTCGCCCGAAGGCTACAGCGAGCTCAACAAGAAATACTACGACAGGATTATAAAATGAATTCAAACGGCATTGCTGTCAGGATAATCGTCCCGCTGCTGCTGCTCGTCTCATCGGCTGCGTACGGGGCGCCCGCGCAGGAGAAGGACCTCACGCGCCTGCTTCAGGAAGGGGAGACCGACATCAGGAAATGGGACATAAGCGGGGCGTCCGGGAAGGCGGATACCGCCATCGGGCTTGCGGAGACCGATGAAGAAAAACACGACGCATATTATCTCAAAGCCGTCACCGAATATTACCGGGGCAACTACGGAGCGGCCCGGGAGTACGCCGAAAAGGCACTGAAAGCGGTCCAGCCGGGGGAAAAGGGCGAGGGAGACGGGTTCATGGAATTCATTCAGAACTCGGTCCTCAAGAAACCGGCATTTAATGAAGTGAAGTCGGAGCACTTCACGATCAGGTACGCAAATCCCAAAGACTACATAATAGCCGAGTACGGCAAGGACGTGCTCGAGAAGTCCCGTTTCGAGATCGGGCTCGACCTGGAAGAGTATCCCGGGGACCCGGTCATAGTGGAGATATACCCGGACCTCGAGAGCTTTACCGTAGCGTCCACGCTTCCGCCCGAGAACGTGGAGAAGACGGGCGTCGTCGGCATATGCAAGTTCAACAGGATTATGATACTGTCCCCGCGGCTACTGCCCAAAGGCTACTCGTGGTCGGACACGCTCGCCCACGAATACACCCACTACCTCATATTCCTGAAGAGCGAGAACACTGTCCCCGTGTGGCTCCACGAGGGGATTGCCAAGTTCGAGGAATCGAGGTGGAGGGAGGATAAGCGTAACGTGCTCTCCCCCTTCTACGAAACCATTCTCGCCCAGGCGCTCGAGAAAGACGGACTCGTGCCGATAGAGAAGATGCACCCGTCGCTGGCGCTCCTCGACAGCGCCCGCGAGGCTCAGCTCGCCTTCGCCCAGGCCGGCACCAGCGTCGGCTTCCTCGTCGACAGGTGGGGGAACGAGGGCCTCACAGGGCTCCTCGATGCGATGAAGGAGAGGGACGACTATAAGGCCGCTCTCGCGGACGTCACAGGCCTCGACTTCGACGCGTTTTACGGCTCGTGGAAAAAATACCTCGCGGGAAAAAACCTGACCGAGAAAATACCGGGCGTAAAGGTGAAAGGCATCAGGATAAGCAACACGGAAGGGGAAAAGGGCGACGGGAGCGAGGACCTCGTCGATATAGACAACGGCAAGGCGCGCGGCCACACGAGGCTCGGCGACCTGCTGAGCACGAGGGGCAGGCTCCGCGGGGCGTCATACGAATACGAAAAGGCCCTCGGCTTCGACCCGGGCTCACCGCTCATATCCACCCGCCTCGCATCCGCGCTCCACGGCTCCGGGGAGACAGACAGGGCGCTCGGCATACTCGACCCGCTCATAGAGTTTTATCCCGAGAACGTGGACATACACCTCGTTCTCGGAAGAATATACATCGGACAGGGGAACGTGCGGAAGGCCGAGGAATCGTACCTCGCCGCTGTCTCCATAAACCCCTTCGATCCCGAAGTGCATACCGCCCTCGCCGCAATATACGAAAAAGAGGGAAGGACGGAAGAGGCGGAGAGGGAAAGAAAGGTTCTCGACATACTAACGCAAAAGGACGAAAAACATGAATAACGAACTCGAATCAAGAGAGGACAGGGAGAAGGTGGAAGAGGTCGCCGCCGTAAGGGCGGATATAGTGCGGGAGATCGGAAAGGTCATCGTCGGCCAGGAGCGGGTGATAGACCACCTGCTCATATCCCTCATGTCCTCGGGCCATTCCCTTTTCGTAGGCGTGCCCGGGCTCGCGAAGACGCTCCTCGTGAGCACGCTTTCCCAGGTGCTCAACCTCAAATTCAACCGCGTCCAGTTCACGCCGGACCTCATGCCCTCAGACATCACGGGGTCGGAAGTGCTCGAAAAGGACCCGGCTTCGGACACGAGGTTCTTCAGATTCATACACGGCCCCATTTTCTGCAACATACTCCTCGCGGACGAGATAAACAGGGCATCGCCCAAGACGCAGGCCGCTCTCCTTCAGGCGATGCAGGAGAAGAAGGTGACTGTCGGCGGAGAGACTTACCCCATCGCGGCCCCGTTCCTGGTATTCGCCACTCAGAACCCCATTGAGCAGGAGGGCACCTACCCTCTCCCCGAGGCCGAGCTCGACAGGTTCATGTTCGAGATAGACGTCTCTTATCCGTCGTACGAGGAAGAGGTCGAGATAGTGAAGACGACGACCGGCACGTACAAGCCCGAGCCCCGGAAGATTCTCGACTCGAAAAAGATACTCGAATACCAGGACCTCGTTCACAGGGTCCCGGTCTCGGACCACGTAGCAGGCTACGCCGTGCGTGTGGCGAGGGCGACAAGGCCCGAAGACCCGCACACCCCTGAATCAGTGAGGCAGGGGGTATCGTGGGGCGTGGGCCCGAGGGCGTCACAGTATCTTATTCTGGGGAGCAAGGCGCGCGCAATACTATCGGGAAGGTATACCCCGACTACGGACGACGTGAAGTCGATCGCGCCTGCAGTGCTCAAGCACAGGATCGTCCTCAATTTCAGGGCCGAAGCGGAAGGCGTGAGACCCGACGATATTATTCGGGAGATTCTGGATAAGATTGAGCCTCTCGGGGACGCTCGTCTCCGAGCTTCCTGACGACGGCCGTATTCGGGAACTTATTCTGAAGGAGCGCTTCCACGGAAGGCTCCATCCTGGATAGGAAAGGCTTCGGGTATATCCCCATCACGAACATCATCACCGCGATAGGAAGAAGCACGAGTATCTCTCTCAGGTTTATATCGTGGAGCATCTTGTTTTCCTGTTTATCGAGCGGGCCGAACATAACCTTCTGATACGCCATCAGCATGTAGACAGCGCCCAGTATTATTCCCGTCGCGCCTAACGCCGCGTAGACGTAGTTGAACTCGAACGTGCCCAGGAGTATAAGGAACTCCCCGACGAACCCGTTCAATAATGGGAGTCCGATCGACGAAAGCGTCGCCAGCATGAAGAACGCCGCGAATACGGGCATCACCTTCGCGACCCCGCCGAACTCCGCTATCTTCTTCGTATGCCTCCTCTCGTATATCATCCCGACGATGAGGAAGAGCGCCCCTGTCGAGAGCCCGTGGTTGATCATCTGGTATATGCCGCCCTCGACGCCCTGCAAGTTGAGCACGAATATACCGAGCATGACCATCCCCAGGTGGCTCACGCTCGAGTATGCGACGAGCTTTTTCAGGTCCTTCTGAGCGAACGCGACGAACGCCCCGTAAATAATGCCTATTATCGCAATCGCGATGAGTATCGGGAGATACTTCTCCGTCGCCAGCGGGAAAAACGGCAGGAGGAAACGGACAAACCCGTAGGTGCCCATCTTCAGCAGCACGCCCGCCAGTATTACGCTTCCCGCCGTAGGGGCTTCGACGTGCGCGTCCGGGAGCCACGTGTGGAACGGGAAGAGCGGGACCTTTATCGCGAACGCGAGGAAGAACGCGAGAAAAGCGAGTCCCTGAGGGCTAAGGATACCGTAGAACGGGATCGTGAGCTTGTAGAAATCGAGCACGTCCATCGAAGGCGCGCCGAACTGTTTTATGTGCTCGAAGAACAGATAGAGTATGGCGATCAGCATGAGGGCGCTTCCGAACGCCGTGTAGAGGAAGAACTTCACGGCTGCGTATATCCTCCTCTCCGTCCCCCATATCCCGATTATGAAGTACATCGGTATGAGCACCGCCTCCCAGAACACGAAAAAGAGGATCATGTCGAGGGCGGCGAACGTCCCGATGAGGGCGGTCTCGAGGAGCAGCATGAGTATGAGGAATTCCCTCATCCCCTTATGGATCGAGTGCCATGAGCTGAGTATCGTAATAGGCATCATGAACGTCGTCAGAAGCACGAGGAACAGGCTTATGCCGTCGAGCCCCACGTGATAACTAATCCCGAGATTAGCTATCCAGGGGATCTTGGTCTCGAACTGCATTCCGGGAAATCCCCCGGCGAACGATGTGAAGAGCGGTATCGACAGTACGAACTCTATAAGGCTCACCGCGAGGGCGGCTATCTTCATCTCCGCTTCGGAGCCCTTATATATATAGGAGAGGAGCACGATGAGCGGTATCCCCAGGAGAGGGAAAAATATTACGAGAGAAAGATTTCCGCTCAGTAACGATTCCATTTATGGTTGAATCCTCGGCATGAAGGTGCAGACACCGATTACAGGGGTTTAAATATACTTGAGGCGGGGGATGTTTCAAGAATCCGGGCCGATTTAATGAAAGGTGTCCCGGAACGGGCTTTCCCGGCGGTATTCGGATGAGGAAATTGCGTTAGTCATGAGCGGCCATTCCGAAAATTCGCTTTACCCGGAAGACGTTCACGCAATCGAACCGGCATAATTTGACTTTCCGACGCATTTTCCTTAATAATAACTCCCATAAGGGCGGCGGCCACAGTGCAGATATTTACCCTGACGGCCTGTCCGCGTATAAAAATACAGAAACCGCGAGAAGGCGGCACCAGAGCCGGCACATAAACACATGACCACTTCAGCGAAGAAACCTCCGGTCGGCATCATAATGGGCTCCCAGTCCGATTGGGAGACGATGAAGAATGCCGCGGAGATTCTCGACGCCTTAAAGATTCCCTACGAAAGCAAAATCGTATCGGCGCACCGCACGCCCGAGCGTCTATATGAATACGCCCGTACCGCGCGCGGGCGCGGGCTGAAAGTCATTATCGCGGGGGCGGGCGGAGCGGCGCACCTGCCCGGCATGACGGCCGGCATGACCTCGCTGCCCGTGTTAGGCGTGCCCGTCGAGAGTAAAACGCTCAAGGGCCTCGACAGTCTCTTGTCTATAGCCCAGATGCCCGCCGGTATCCCGGTCGGCACGCTTGCGATCGGTACGGCCGGGGCCAAGAACGCGGCCCTTCTCGCAGCCGCCATACTTTCGTTATCCGATGAAAAAATCATGGCGAGGCTCGAAGCGTTCCGCAAAAAGCAGACAGCGGGAGTTGCCGTAAAGCCGAGGCGTTAACAGAACCGGATGAAATTCGAATCGATAACACTCGGCATACTCGGCGGCGGACAGCTCGGACGCATGAGCGCGCTCGCGGCGTCGAGGCTCGGAATAAAGGTCCACATATACACCCCTGAAGAAGACAGCCCGGCCGGGCAGGTGGCGGCGAAGACGTTCACCGGAGAGTACGGCGACAAGAAGAAGCTTAAAAAATTCGCCGAAAGCGTGGACGTCGTATCGTACGAGTTCGAAAACATCCCTGTCGAAACAGTACGATACATCCGGAGGCTCCGTCCCGTCTATCCGAACGACAGGCTGCTCGAGATCTCACAGAACCGGATCGCGGAAAAGAAATACCTGAACGACATCGGCATCCCCACGGCGAAGTGGGCTCCCGTCCGGAGCGCGCGCGATATAGAACTTGCCGTGAGCAAAATCGGAGGAAAGAAATTCATACTGAAAACCGCACGGCTCGGATACGACGGCAAGGGACAGCTCGTCCACAGGCTTACGGACGACCCCGAGAAGAGCTGGAGAAAATTAAATTCGAGAGAGCTGATACTCGAAGAGATGGTCGATTACACCTCCGAGGTGTCCGTGATAATCGCGCGCGATATGCACGGACAGAGCGCGCTCTACGGCCCCGTGCTTAACGAGCACAAAAACCACATCCTTTCACGGAGCATAGTCCCCGCCCCGATACCCGCGCGCACGGCCGGGCGCGCTCGCGAGACGGCGCACCTGCTAGCGGACGCCGCGGGACTTATAGGGGTGCTGGCGCTCGAGATGTTCATCACGAAAGACGGCAGGATACTCGCAAACGAGATCGCGCCCCGCACGCACAACTCCGGGCACTGGACCATCGACGCCTGCGCGTGCTCACAGTTCGAGCAGCACGTGCGCACGGTGTGCGGACTGCCCGTGGGCGAGCCCGCCCGGCATTCGGACGCCGAGATGATAAACCTCATAGGCAAAGACGTCACGAAGATAGCGAAGTGGTATAAGACAGAGAACGCGTGCGTACACCTCTACGGCAAGTCGGAGATCAAGGACGGCCGCAAGATGGGCCACGTGACGATTTTGAAGCCGCTTACCCCGCCCCGAAAGAAACGATAATTACACTTTCCCCCGCTTGTTAACCGCCGCTTAAGTTTTGCAAGTAGCCGTCCAGACGGTCAGATGTTGTAGCCGCCGTCGATAGTCAGGCTCGCTCCGGTGACGAAAGCCGCTTCAGGGCCGGCGAGGTAGGCGACCATTGCCGCGATCTCCCCGCTTTCGGCATAGCGTCCCAGAGCGAGAGTCGATTTCATATCTTCCGCAAACGCACCTTCTGCCGGGTTCATCTCGGTCGCCGTCGGCCCTGGCTGGACGTTATTGACGGTTATGGCGCGGGGTCCGAGGTCCCGGGCGAGACCGCGTGTGAGACCCGCGACCGCGGCTTTCGTCATTGCATACACTGCGCCCCCGGCGAAGTGTATGTGGTCGGCGTTGACGCTTCCGATGTTGATAATACGCCCGCCCTCGCCCATGTGGCGTGACGCCTCCTGAGAGGCGGCGAAGACGCCCCGTATATTTATGGCGACCATTCGGTCAAAATCTTCGAGAGAAAACTTATCGACGGGCGCGACCACGGCAATCCCGGCGTTATTGACGAGTATGTCGAGGCGGCCCAGGGTTTTCACGGTATGATCGACCGCGTGTTTCACAGCCCCGGCATCGGCGCTGTCGGCGCGGATAGCGAGGCCCCGTCCGCCCTCAGCCTCGATTGCGCGTACCACTTCATCGGCTTTTTGCTGGGCGCTTGCGTACGTGATGGCGACGTCCGCCCCGTCCTGAGCGAGCCGCTTCGCTATAGCCGCGCCTATGCCGCGCGACCCGCCGGTAACCAAGCGCGACCTTCCCGGCTAATTTCTTCGTATTCGCATTACTCGTCATATTATCGCTCCTTATCGAATATTCTCTTTTATTGACATACATATATGTTACGAACCGCAGCCGTCCCGCGCAAGCCGGGAGAAGCTCCGCGCCCGGCCCATGTGAGGAACAGGGTCGGGGGATAATCTATTCCGGTATAGAAATAACCCGTATATCTATAACCCTAATTGTGATACTATGGATTTATAGTACGAATTTACTTTTCATTTAATTACAAGAACAGGGGGGAATTAAATGCCTAAAGTAAAAGCCAACGGTATCAATATCAATTACGAGAAGACGGGACAGGGAGAGCCGCTGATACTGATCCCTTATCTGAGCGTCGATAACGCCTGCTACGCCTTCCAGACGCCCGAGTACTCGAAGAGCTTCGAATGCATATCGATTGACCCGAGAGGGGCGGGAGAGTCGGACAAACCCGATGGGACTTACTCGATGGAGCTCTTCGCCGACGACGTTGCGGCCTTTATGGACGCGCTCGGAATAAAGAGCGCGCACGTTATGGGGGTCTCTTTAGGTGCGGCGACTGCGATGTGGCTCGCGGCGAAATATCCGGCGAAGGTGAAATCGCTGTCCGTCCACAGCGGATGGACGAAGTCTGACCCGTTCCTGCAGACCGTGGTCGAAAGACTGGCGGCTTGACGGCGAAAGCGTTAGGCAATGTCGCGGAGGCTGTCATCCTGAGTATCTTTCCCCTGGTGCTTCACGCCGGTGCTATATGCCTCGAAGCCCGAATACATAAAGGCCCTCTCCGATTTCGTGAGGAGCAGGCCCGCTCAGCCCGTGGATGCGTTCATGAGACAGAGCGATGCAGTACTCGCGCACGACTGCGAGGCACAGTTAGGCAAGATAAAAGCGCCGACTCTCATAACCTTCGGTGAGTACGACATGGTATGCTCGACCCGCTTCGCCGACAGGATGACGAAGAATATTAAAAATTCCGAGCTTCTGATTTTCAAGAACTGCGCCCACGCCGCGCTCTACGAGAACGTCGAAGAGTTCAACAAGAAGACGATGGATTTTTTGGTGAAGCATACGGGGTAGGGAAAATTTTCCCGGAATTGGTTATATGTTTTAGTTGTCTTTCTGAATAAATGTGTCAGACCAGCGCATGGTCGCTGTGAAAAACTGCTACGATCTGAACCTCTATATTGTCCACAATATACACCACAATGTAAGGGGCATCTATCGCGCCCCTAATAAATCTAGCTCTCGATGTTCGGGATCCAACGTGATTTCGAAGCTGCTACACGGCGCTACGAATTCCAATTGAGGGATGTCGCTTTAAGTGCTGCTTGCAAACCGACTTCCTGAATTCACGGCCGTGCGAAGTGCCTGCCTTGCAGGCAGGATTGATCTTCGGGAATATACCGTTGCGCAGCGACGAATAAGTCATCAGCTGTATTGGCCGCACGTGAACGACTTCAATCTTCTGAGTTTCGTGACCCGGTCTGCAGACTTGATCGAACGTCTATGAGTATTCAGAAGATTACGATAAGCATAGCTGACACATCATACCGTCGTTACGGAACAACTCGGATTATCGATCCATCATAATCTGTTTTAACATTCTTACCATAACGGAATGCTTGATCTCGGCGTCGCGAATCGCTAAATTTCCCCGACGGGCGCAGCTTCACACTCTTCGATCTCGATGTGACATGCCGCGTCGAGGCATCAGTTCAGATGTGATGATCTATCTTCTGGCCGAGAGCTTCGGCTACAATAAATCGAGCGATCATGACGTTCATCGTCTCGTTATAACGCTTCAGATATATGATCGAGGCGTTCACGTTTATCCGATGGCGTAATAAAAGAAACCCTGGTCGATTCTTTTGGCAAATTAATCTTCCTGAATATTACATGATAATATATTATCATATAGAATATTATTTTGAAAGGGTTTTCAAACTTCGACCAATTGGGAAAGTAACAGCATAGTTGAGTTGCTTATAGCTGAAGTTAGTTCAGTACATCTCACCCGCACTCCCCGCAAACGCCATGCAGGTAGAGCTGCGGGGAATCGATGCGGACGTCGGAGAGGTCGGACTTCTCCGGGTCGAGCTCGTACCGGATGTCCTTGAGATACACGTCCATTACCTTCCCGCATTTCTCGCAGACGAAGTGGTGGTGATCGTCGAGGTTGGTGTCGTACCTCGTGGACGGCCCGCCCAGGTCGAGGTGCGAGAGGAGCCCGGCTTCGACCAGCTGCTCCATGTTCCTGTAAACGGTCGCGGGCGAGAGCATGGGGTGCTCGGCCCTGGCCTTCTGATATATCTCGTCCGCAGTCATGTGGCGGTCGTCTTCCGAGAGGATATGGAATAAGACCATCCTCTGGGGGGTGAGCTTGAGCCCCTTTTCCTTACTCTTCTCCATCAACTTTTCGAGTTTAAACGCTTTGTCTCCCACGATTTTTATATTTTACCCGTGAATTGTCGGCTTGTAAATGCATAATTTTAGCATATAAGAATAATTATCACTTGATAAATGGTCTCACTCAGTTATGTTATTATCAAGAGATTAAAAAAGGAGGCTTTTGAAAATCATGACGGACATAGGAATAGACGAAAAGCAGAGCGCTCAGGTAGTGAAGATACTCAGCAGGGTATTAGCCGACGAATACGTGCTTTACACGAAAACGAGGGGTTACCACTGGAACGTGACGGGTATGCAGTTTAACGATTTCCACAAGTTCTTCGAGGCGCAGTACACCGCGCTCGAAGGGATCGTAGACGACGTCGCCGAGAGGGCGAGGACCATAGGCGGACACGCGCTCGGCTCGCTCCAGGAGATGCTCGATAACAAGACCCTCGAAGAGGACACGACCAAAGCGACCAAGGCCCAGCACATGGTGCGCTCTCTCCTCCACGACCACGAGAGCATAATAAAGAAGCTGAGGAAGGACTTGAAGGCCTGCGACGAGAAATACAACGATATGGGGACGAGCGACTATCTCACGGGGCTCATGGAAACACACGAGAAGATGGCCTGGATGCTGAGGTCGTATCTCGAATGATGGAATTAGTATAAGGTACACCCCTCACCCTCACCTGTCTTGGCATTAAGCATCAGTGTGACAGGAGGATGAAGCACTTTCTCGTGTACGCTCTGAAATTGATAAGATGAGTATGCCGATTGCCATTACTTCGGCTCGCAATCGTTTCAGACACAAGCAGGGGAGAGGGAATTAAAATGTAAATTTGACACCTCGTCAGGGCGGGTGTTAAATTCTTGCCCTGCCCGGGCGGTCTCTATCCATCCCGGGACGGCGATTACCCGGAACCGGCCTCATTCGGTATAATAAAGTCTGTACGATAATCGGCTATATCAGGCATTTAAGCCGCATATAGCTTATCAGCTCTAACAGGGGGAGACTGATCATGGGATTCAAAAAAATCATAGGCATCAAGAAAGACGAACCGGCAGACGCCGGGGATAAGGGCGTCACGCTGACCAAATTCGACAAACCGGACGCGGCGCATAAAGACGTCGTGCTCACGGACGAGGACGTTTTCGACGCGCTTCAGGGCGTGTACGACCCGGAGATTCCGGTGAGCATCGTCGACCTGGGCCTCATATACGACGTCAAGATCTCTTCGGGGAAGAACGTGAGCATAAAGATGTCCCTCACGACCCCCGGCTGCGGAATGGGCGCGATGATCGCCCAGCAGGCGGAGGCGGCCGTGAAGGAGATAGGGGCCGACAACGTGCTGATCGAGGTCGTATGGGACCCGCCGTGGAACCCCGACATGATGTCCGACCACGCCAAAGAAAAACTCGGTATCGCATAAGCCGCTGCCGTTTACGAAGGAGTATAAACCCGTTTAATGGAAATCACCCAGGAAGGGGTCCGGAGCGTCCTCAAGAAGGTCAGATACCCCGGATTCACGAGAGACATAGTTTCGTTCGGAATAGTAAAGGACGTTAAGGTCGAAGGGGGACGCGTATCGGTTTCCCTCGTCCTCCCCAAGCCCGACCAGAAGCTCGAGACGGAGATAGGCGAGTCCGTGAGGAACGCGCTGCTCGAAACCCCGGGCGTCTCGGGCGTCGATATACAAATAGGCGCGAGGGAGCCGAAAGCGACTCCCGGACACGGACCTGCAAAAGCCGAAACCCCGTCGAAGCTCCCGGCGATAAAGCACTACATAGCCGTTGCGAGCGGCAAGGGGGGCGTCGGCAAATCGACGGTCGCCGTAAACCTCGCCGTGGCGATGGCGATGAAGAGGAAAGGAGTCGGCCTCATGGACGCCGACATATGGGGGCCGAGCCTGCCTATAATGCTGGGCGTGAAGGACAGGCCGCACGCTACTGAAGCGAACAGAATAATACCGTTAGAAAAATATGGACTGAAACTCATGTCGATAGGCTTCCTCATAAGCGAGGACGAGACCGTCATATGGCGGGGGCCGATGGTGCACGGCGCTATAAAGCAGTTCATCGAGGACGTCGAGTGGACGGATACAGACTATCTCGTCATCGACCTCCCTCCGGGCACCGGCGACGCGCAGCTCTCGCTCGTGCAGACGGCTCCCCTGAGCGGCGGCCTCATCGTCACCACGCCGCAGGACGTTGCGCTCATAGACGTGAGGCGCGGTGTGCAGATGTTCAGGAAGCTTAACGTCCCGATACTCGGCATAGTCGAGAACATGAGCTATCTGGAGGCCCCCGGAGGGGAGAATATAGACATCTTCGGAAGGGGCGGCGGCAGGAGGATGGCCGAGAAGTTCGAGGTGCCTTTCCTGGGCGAGATACCCATCGACCCCGAGATAAGAAAGGGCGGCGACTCGGGAGTCCCGGTCGTCATATCGAAACCCGAGAGCACGGCGGCTAAAGCCTTCATGGAGCTTGCCGACATAGTGCTCCGGTTCGTCGAGAATAGCTTAACCCTACCAGGCGCAGCAATCCCCCATTCCCGTTATTGAACCGACCCGGCAAATGATTATTTTTTAAGATATGGACCCGTCCGCAGGGAGGCAGTGTTGACTCCGGGGAAATTAAGGCTAATTTTAAGTACGCCGGGCGGGACCCGAATGACCGGAATTTCGGGGCGATTTAAGGCACATACGCGATTGACGCGAAATAAGTCACAGGATATGCTGTCCCTTAACCCCGGGCGGGAGCAGGCCCATCTGAATATAAATGGCACCGACAGTTAAAGACTATTACAAGATACTGGGCGTTTCAAAGACCGCGACCAAGGAAGAAATAAAAAAGGCCTACAGGGCCCTCGCGCGGAAGTACCACCCTGACCTGAACCCCGACAAGAAGGACGCCGAGGAGAAGTTCAAAGAGGTGCAGGAGGCGCACGAGGTTCTCTCCGACGAGGAGAAGAGGAAGACGTACGACATGTTCGGGTCTGCGGAGTTCAGGCCCGGCGGCAGGACGACCTGGAAGCGCGCGGACGACACGGGGCAGGCGTATGAATACAGCTACAGCGCCAACGACTTCTCGGGTTTCGAGGACATTTTCAAGGACTTATTCGGCTCGGCAGGCGAAGGCAGGCCCGGCAGGGGCAGGGGCGAGACGTTCAGGGACATATTCAGCACCGTGACCAAGGAAAGGGCATCCAGGGGAAGGGACCTCGAGTACCAGATAGAGATAGATTTCGACACGGCTATCAGGGGCGGCGTCAGGGACCTGTCCATAAGCAGGCAGAAGCAGGAGGGCGTCGAGACCGAGAAGCTCTCCGTCAGGATTCCCGCGGGCGTGGACAACGGCTCACGGATACGCGTTCAGGGCAAGGGAGAGGGAGGGGGCGCTAAAGGCGACCTCTATCTCAGGGTAAAGGTGAAGCCGCATCCCATATACAGCAGAAAGGGCGACGATATATACCTCGAAGTGCCCGTCACGGTCTACGAAGCGGCGCTCGGGAAGAAGATAGAGATACCGACTATCGACGGGACGGCAGAGATGACCATACCGCCCGGGGTGCAGAGCGGCACGAGGCTCAGGTTGAAGGGCAAGGGCGTAACGAACCTGAAAACGAAGGTCCGGGGAGACCAGTACATCGAGATAAAGATTGCGATGCCCGACAAGATAAGCGAGGACGACAGGAAGAAGTTCGAAGAGCTCGAAAAATCTCACCCCTATAACCCGAGGGCGAAATTAAGCAGGTATATGAGATAAATAATATTAACCGTAATCCGGCAAGCGGGTCCCGTTGACCGGGACGGGCGTGTATAATGAATGCCGGGGCGGCGGGTAGAGGTAAAAGCCCCAGGAGGAATTGACATGAGCGATGAAAAAAAACGAAAGCCCGGACCCTCGGGCGAGCTAACGATGGATTTTTCGGCGTTTATACTTTCTTTAAACGCGTCTTCCCTTATCCACATGGGGGAGATTCCCGACCCCGAATCGAGGTCGCGTAGCGTCAACATCCCGGCAGCCAGGCATACGATCGAGATACTCGAGATAATAAAGGACAAAACCGCCGGCAACCTCGATACCGACGAAGACAAGCTCCTCGACGATATACTCTACACGCTGAGACTCAAGTTCCTCCAGCACTCTAAATCGGAATAGCAGTTTAATACGGATTGGTAATACTAAGCGGCGGCCCTTTCATCCCATCGCGCGGGATTTGCCGTTAATTATCTGATAGGTATTGGATACGAGATTTTCCACGGCCTCCTTTCCTATCTTCTTCTCTATGACCGCGAGGCCGTTCGACACGATAGGGGTCCTGTGCTTTTTCGAATGCGCGTCAGACGAGACGAAATGAAGCACGCCCAGCTTCGCGAACTCTATCGCGCAGCCCTTGGCAGCGTCCCCGAAACCGCCTGACAGGCTCGATGCCGTAACCTGCACGAGGGCTCCCATGCCCACCAGCTCCATAATCCTCCTGGGCGCGTTCTGGAACTCGCGGTTACGCTCCGGGTGCGCGAGCACCGCTGTCTTCCCCATGGTCTCCAGACCGAATATGACCTCTTCGATGCCGAGCGGAAGGTTGTAAAACGGCACCTCGATGAGTATGAAATCGCTGTCGGCGAGAGTGAGCACGTCTCCGTTCGATAAGACCTTTGGGAGGTCGGCGATTATGCCTATCTCCATTCCGGGATAGACCTCGAAATCGAGCCCCTCTTTTTTTATCCTGTCGTTGAATTCCTCTACGAGTCCCCTCACCGTATCGGGGGCCGGCTGCCAGTTCGTACCCTGTATCCAGTGGGGCGTCATGACGGCTCCCCTGATCCCGTCCCCGCACGCGATCTTTACCATCTCGATGCTCTCTTCCCAGCTCTTGGGGCCGTCGTCGATATTCGGCAGAAAGTGGCAGTGTATGTCGATCATCTCGTACAAGTATATACAACGAAAACGAGCCGTAAACCGGTTTAATTTACAGCAATTTGGAACTCTATTATAATAGGAGTGATTTCGGGTAAATAAATGTAACCACGGGAAAAAGATAAATATGCGCATCACGGAAATAATGAAGCGGTTCGGCAGGCAAAGGATTCTGGTCGTCGGTGACGTTATGCTCGACCGGTACGTGAGGGGGACGGTCGAGAGGATTTCCCCAGAAGCGCCCGTACCCGTGCTCAGGGTGACGGAGGAAGCGTTCGCGCCCGGCGGGGCCGGGAACGTCGCCGTAAACTTGAGGACTCTCGGCGCCGGGGTCGAGCTCGCGGGCACTCTGGGTAAAGACCGTGAGGGCGACGAGATCGTCCGCTTCCTGAAAGAGAGCGGCATAGGGTCAGGGGGCATCGTGCGCGACGCCGATAAGCCCACGACCTCGAAGACGAGGCTCATCGCCGGGAATCAGCAGATAGCGCGCATGGATATGGAAGTCGATACACTGACGCACGAGAACGTCGAGAAGGCGCTCTTGAAATCCATAGAACGCGCCGTGAAGGAGTTCAAACCGAAAGGCATAATAATCTCCGACTACTCGAAGGGCGTCGTGACCGACAATCTCCTCTCCCGTGTGATAAAGCTCGCGAAAGGGTCGGGCATATTCGTCACGGTCGACCCGAAGGGGGAGAATTACGGAAGGTACAGGGGCGCAAGCGCCATCACGCCCAACCTGAGAGAAGCCGAGCTCGCCTCGGGGCTCAAAATAACGGACGATAAAACGCTCAACAGCGCCGCAGACATAATAATGAAACAAACCGAGACGGACTTCGTTCTCATTACGCGGGGGTCAGGCGGCATAAGCTATTTCTCGAAGCACGGCGACGCGGGAACGGTGCCTTCTCACCCGGTCGAGGTGTTCGACGTCACGGGCGCGGGGGATACGGCCGCAAGCGTCTTCACGCTCTCCTTCCTCGCGTCCTACCTGCTCGAGGAATCCGTGAAGATCGCGAACGCGGCGGCGGGCATCGTGGTGAGCAGGATAGGGACCGCGAGCGTCACGCAGGCCGATCTGAGGACATACTTCGCGAGGGAAGAGGAAGGGGAAAAGGGCAAAATACAGGCGCGCGGCGCTTTGGCGAAAACGCTCGCGGGACTGAGGGCTAAGGGGAGGAAGGTCGTATTCACGAACGGCTGCTTCGACCTCTTCCACACGGGGCATCTTAAGCTCCTCCGGGAGGCGAGGAAGCTCGGGGACGCGCTCGTCGTGGCAATAAACAGCGACAAATCCGTGAGGAAGCTGAAAGGGCCCGGCAGGCCTTACATAACCGAGACCGACCGCGCCGTGCTTATCGCCGCGCTTGACTGCGTCGATTACCTCTGCGTATTCGAAGAGGACACGCCGCTCGAGCTGATAAAGGAGCTGAAACCGGACGTTTTGGTGAAGGGCGGGGACTACAGGCGCGAAGAGGTGGTCGGCGGGGGATTCGTCGAGGGCCTGGGAGGGCGCGTCGTGATAATCCCCCTCGTCAAGGGCATGTCCACGTCGTCGCTCGCCGAGAAGATAAAGAACGGTAAGAAATAGAGCCTGAAACAGCCGGTGATTCGCCCATGATGATAAAACGGCGGCAACGAGCCCGCCGCTCCCGGCTCATTGACAAACCGTATTGATGTAACGGTTGGAATTGACCCCGGATTCGGAGTTGGGCGACATGTCCTGTACCTTCCTGAAGGCTTCGCAGGCGTTAACGCTGTCGTTCAGCTTCATATAAGCGAGGCCGAGGTTATAGTAAGCCTCGTCATAGGCGGGATAACCGTCAACGGCCTGCCTGAATTCCGTCACAGCCTCGCCGTACCTGCCCGTCGACATATAGAGCTTGCCCATTTCGTTGTGTGCATAGACGAACGAGGGGTTCAGCTTGAGCGCCTGTTCGTAATTCTCCCTCGCCTTGGCCATATCCCCCTTGTTGTAATAAGCGATGCCGATGTTTGTATATGCATTAGCCCTCAATCTATAGGTGGGGTCGGCGACGGCGAGGCCGCATTCGGAAATTACCTGGTCGAAATTCTTTTGTATGAGATATAATCCGCAGAGATTAAAATGGGCCGGGGTGTAGCCGGGATTGAGACTGACCGCCTTTTTGTAGTTCTGCTCGGCCGTGGGATACTCTTTCAGCCCCACGTATATCGCGCCCTTTATGACGTAAACCTCCGGGTCTTTGTCGTTTATCTTCTCGGCCTCTTCGATCTCCTTGAGCGCCTGGGGGAAATTGCCCCTCCAGGAAGAAGAGACAGCGAGCGCCTTCTGGTTCTCGAACGTCTTCGTCTGGTCGGCCTCCACGTCCGGTTTCTTGCCCCCGCCCCCGCAGGACACGAGCAATAACGTAACGATGAAAGCCGCCGGCAGGACACGCTTCATATCAATCGAGCCTCGAGAGCTGAATGAAAGCACTGAACCTCTTATCGACATCGGACCTCCTCAACTGGGCCAACTTCTTCACGCTGAAATTCTCGACCGTAAACGAAGCGATAACGCTCCCGAACACGACCGCCGTCTTAAACCCCACGTGGTCGGCGATGCCCTGTCCGGCTATGAAACCCATGAATCCCCCGGCGAACGAATCCCCCGCCCCCGTCGGGTCGATTACCTCCTCGAGCGGGTAGCTGGGGGCCCAGAATATGCCTTCTTTCGAGAACATCAGCGCTCCGTACTCGCCCCTCTTCACGATGAGCACCTTGGGGCCGAGCTCGAGCACCGTCCTCGCCGCGTGGGTGATCCTGGGCTCTTTAGCGAGTATCCTGGTCTCGGAATCGTTCAGCATCAGAATGTCCACGCGCTTTATGACTTCCTTCAGGGCCTCGGGCTTGTTCTCTATCCAGTAGTTCATTGTGTCGCAGGCGACGACCTTCGGGTTCTTCACCTGATTGAGGACGCTCAGCTGAAGCTCGGGGTCGATGTTCGCGAGGAACACGTATTCTATGTCCCTGTACTCCTCCGGCAGGACCGGCTTGAAGTTCTCGAACACGTTCAGGTGCGTGCCCAGGGTCTCCGGGTCCCCCAGGTCGTATCCGTACTTCCCTTCCCATCTGAACGTTTCGCCGTTTTCCCTCTTCACCCCGTTGAGCGCAATCCCTTTAGACCTGAAAAGATCGAGGTGCTCCTCCGGGAAATCCCTGCCGACTACCGCCACGGCGCATACGTCCGTAAACATGCTCGCGGCGAGGGAGAAATATGAAGCCGACCCCCCGAGTATGTTCTCCTCTTTACCGAAAGGGGTCTCTATACTATCGAGAGCGATTGATCCGACTACAAGAAGCTTCATTGTACGTACCTCTTTATGAGTATTCCGAGTCTCTCTTTGACCTCGGGCGAGATGGCGTCACGGGAAGTGATGATAGCGTTCTCTAACGACCTCTGACAGGCGCAGTCCCTCGTCTCGCTGATCCCGGGCAGAGCCTTTATTATTACCTTTCTGGCGAGAGCGACGTTGCTCATGAGCGTCTCTATCACGTCGTCCACGGTGACATTGCCGTGATGCTCGTGCCAGCAGTCATAGTCCGTCGATAATGCAAGTGTAGAATAGCAAATCTCCGCTTCGCGCGCAAGCTTCGCCTCGGGCATATTAGTCATCCCTATGACGTCGACGCCCCACTTCCTGTATATCTCGCTCTCGGCGCGGGACGAGAACTGGGGCCCCTCCATGCATATGTAGGTCGCGTCCTTATGCACCGTGGCCCCGGCTGAAAGCGCCGCTTTATAAAGGGCCCCGGAGAGGGACGGGCACACCGGGTCGGCCATGGACACGTGGGCCGCTATGCCGTCACCGAAGAAGGTGGACGCCCTCGACTTCGTGTGGTCATAGAACTGGGATGGTATGACTATGTGTCCGGGCGCTATTTCCTCCCTCATGCTCCCGACCGCGCTCACCGAGATTATCCATTCGGCCCCGAGCATCTTCATCGCGAATATGTTCGCGCGGTAGTTTATCTCGGACGGCATCAGCTTGTGCCCCTTCCCGTGCCTGGGCAGGAATACGAGCCTGGTATCGCCGAGCTCCCCCACCGCGGGGTCGTCGGAAGGTTTGCCCCACGGCGTATCCACGCTGACGGTCTCGACCCCGGTTATGCCCTCGAGCGCGTATAGCCCGCTCCCTCCTATAATTCCCACTGTTTTCATGTCCGCCTCTGTATCCGTTTTAATTATGAATCCGCACTCGCGGTCCGCTCAATTGGACGGCATGCCGAGCTTCGTGCCCATGCCCGCCCCTTTCGCGACCTTATACACGTGCGCCGCGACGGCGATGTCCTCTACGGCTATGCCGAGCGATTTGAATAGCGTGATGTCATCGTCTTTCGTCCTGCCCTTCGCCTTCCCCGCGACCACGTCCCCGAGCTCCGCGATGCGGGACCACCTGAGGGTCCCCTTTTCGATTAAAGGCAGGAACTCGCCGGCTTCGATCTTCGTCTGCTCGAGCGACTCCACGACGATAACGTCAGACGCCCTTACGGCCCTTTCGTCGAGCTCCCTCTTGAAGAGGAAATTTCCGCCTATCGCGTTTATGTGAGTGCCTTTCGCGAGCCATTCCCCCTTGAACACAGGTTCGAACGACGAAGTCGAGGTGATGACGCAGTCGGCGTCCCTCGCCGCTTCTTCGGCCGATGCGACCGGGGTTACCGTAATCCGGAGCTGCTTTTCCATCTCCCTCGCGAACGCTTCCCTCCCGGCCGCGTTCCGGCTGTAGACGCTTATCTTCTTCACGTGCCTTACGGCAGCCGCCGCGAGGAGCTGCCCCCTCGCCTGCCATCCCGCCCCGTATATGCCGACCCGGCTCATGTCCTCCCTGGCCATGTACTTAGTCGCCACGCCGGACACGGCCCCCGTCCTCATCATGCCCATGTAGTCCCCGTCCATTATTGACAGCAGCTCCCCCGTCTCGATATCGTGGAGGAACACCCTGAACTTTATGCCGGCTTTGGACGATGTATAAGCCTTATATCCCATTACGCCCAGATGGGGGAGCGCCCCCGCAAGGTAATGGAGCATGCTCACATCCGTTCTTACCCTCTGCCGGGGCTGGTTTATGATGTTACCGAGCCCCTGCTGCCTGAACGTTTCCTCGAGCACTTTTATCGCGTCCGACATGGTGAGGGTCTGCTTGACGTCGTCCTCACTCAGGAATAAAACCATCTTGTCCTCCGTTGCCGGGCCCGGCCCGCATGGGTCGGGCTCGCTCTCTTGCACAGGATTTTAACATTTAAGCGTCTGATTTTAAAGAAAGTCCGGGGAGTTATGAAGAATAAACCCGCTTCGTCAAATCCGTTTAACGGAATTCGACCTTTAAAAGACGAAGTGTCCCGAAACCAGATGTTCTATTCTTGTCTAAAGCTGACAACGTTAATAGCGGCATCGGACAAATGAGCTATGCTGCTTCGCAGCCTATGGCTCACCTCTCCGGCAATTTCTTCACCGTCTCTGACGGAAAGTGCCGATTTAACACCGATGCTGAATCGAGCGTGTGGAGGTTATGACCTATCCACCTGGCCTTTACATCGGAGACTTCCGCGACTCCTTCAACTCTGCTTGCAGTTTTTTCAATCTCATCTATGATCGCCGGGTCTACTCCATCCAGTATACGAATGAATATCTGTTTTCCGGCTTGCCAAACAATAACGAGTATCGCTGCAGTTATAACCAGTCCTATTATAGGGTCGGCCAGGGGGTAGCCCAGCCATACGCCAAGAGCGCCGAACAATACCGCGAGGCTGGTCCATCCGTCTACACGCGCATGGTATCCGTCAGCCACGAGGGCGGCGCTCCCGATCTCTTTACCCACTTTGATTCTAAAAATCGCCACTGCCTCATTGCCGAGAAAACCGATTACGGAAGCGGCGGCCACCGCGTATAAATGTCCTACCTTTTGAGGATGCAATAAGCGGGAAACAGATTCATAACCCGCGACCAATGCGCTGAATAAAATAATCAGCACGATAATTATTCCTGCCAGGTCTTCGACGCGGCCATAGCCGTAAGTGAACCTCTTGCTCGGTTTCCATTTAGCTAATATGAAGGCTATCCCTAACGGAATCGCCGTTGCCGCATCTCCGAAGTTATGTATGGTGTCGGCGAGCAAAGCTATGCTGCCTGACAGTATCACAACGAAGGCCTGCAGGAGAGCGGTGATCATAAGACCTGCAAAAGACCATTTAACGGCCCGGATACCTCTTTCCGTATCTAAGACGGAATAATCGAGCATATCGTGAGTATGACCGCCAATACCTTCATGATGATGGTCATGGGGATGGTCGTGGTGGTGATGATGGTTTTTGTCGCGCTCGTTCATTGGATTCCCGTAGTGATAGCAGTCTTTATTCTCAGATGACGCACGATATCCAGCTTTTCTATTTCAAGTAGGTTCTGATCAACTCTATCAAGACCCTGGTCGCCTTCAGCCGCTCGGAATTGAGAGCGGTTTTGGGATCGAGCACATGGAGGTTGATATGGCCCTCGAGAACCTCCGACATGAGACCGTTTATAGCTCCGCGGCACGCCGCGATATCCTGAAGGACCGACGAGCAGTCTTTTTCTTCTTCGAGGGCTTTCTCAATCCCTTCGATCTGCCCACGGATTCTCCTCACACGGTTGATAAGCCTTTTTTTATCCGTAATTGTATGGGACACCGCCGGCGCTCCCGCATTCCATTGGATTCAATAATACTATACAGGGGTATAGTATTTATGCAAATTGCCGAAGTTTAACAAACGGCGTTTCGGCAGGTTCAAGCTTTGTAATAAGCATCCGGATCAATTCTGCGGTAATGTCACGCCCTCTCGACCGCCAATATCACCCTCGACTGCCCTCCGAACGGCAGGGTGAAGTCACTCCTCTCGGCGAGCCTGAATGTCCCCTTCACGACCATGTCGGCAAGCTCCCATTCGTCCCCTCCCCTCTGCCCCCTCATGAGGACTATCCTGCCCCCGGCGGCGAGGTAGGGCTCGCCAAGCCGAAGTATGTCGGGGATGGGCCCTACGGCCCTCGTGATTACCCGGTCGAAGGCCCGCCTTTCTATACCGTTCCCCTCGTCCTCCGCCCTGCCCCACACGGCGGTCACACCCTCGAGGCCGAGCGCGCGTATGACCTCCCGCATGAACGTCACCTTTTTGTGCGCCGAATCGAGGAGCGTGACGTCGAGCGTAGGGGAAACTATTTTTATCGGGATACCCGGGAGCCCCGCGCCCGAGCCAATGTCGAGGAGACGCGAGCCCGCGGGCACGAAACGGGCGGCGGATATCGAATCGAGGAAATGGCCTATTACTATGTCCCTGTCGTCTCTCAGGCTCGTGAGGTTTATTTTCCTGTTCCATACCTTGAGCTCGGAGAGGTAGCGCATGAACAGCCCGGCCATCGGGGGAGTGAGCTCGACGCCCAGCCTGAGCGCGCCCTCGCATAGCAGCTCCTCGGGCTTCATCCCGTCCTCCTTATGAGCATCGGATGGTTGACGATGATCCCGGGAGTGCCCTTATGCATCTTCACCCTCCCGGTGACCTCGACGGCCCTGCCCTTGTAGTAAGAAGCGGGATCGATACCGAAAAACCGGAAGTTCCCGAGGTCGTCGGGGAATATGACGACGTCCAGTTTACCGTCGATTGACAGGACTACCGCCTTGTCCGATTTCCTGACGCGCGTTATCTCACCCCTCACCACAACGCGCTTTCCCTCGTGGAGCCGGGCGTTATCTATATCTATAACGAACACGCCGTTCCCGTCAGGCGCATCTATAGAATCGAGGTCACCCCAGATTCCCCTTTTCTCTTTCATGGCCTCTTCCGAGGCGCTAGTAAACTGCTCCCTGTATTTCCGGTTGGGATCGATGAACAGCGGCGTCGCGAACCCCTGCCTGAGCAGCTCCCCGCTGACGGAGACATCGTCTACAAATACGTATGCGAGGAGCCTCCCGTAGACGTCGTATTTCTCGCTGTCGAACTCGAGCCTGACCCTCTTCCCCCCGACGAGCTTCCTGTTGAATTCCCTGGCTTCAGCCGAATAGGGGTCTCCGGGGGAGTCCTGACGCGCGGCCTCGGGCGTATCAATTCCCAGGTACCGAACAATCGTCCCCTTCCCGTCGTCGATCGCTACGGTGTCCCCGTCTATGACTTCGACGACCCGGAACTCCTCCCCCCCTGCCTCCTTTCCCGAGTATGTGTTGTATAGATAGAATCCGACCGCGAGCGCAATAAAAACGAGCACGACGACTGGGTCTTTTCCCGGCTTCAACCGTCATTTCTCCTTAAAGTTCCGCTATACGGTTAAATCGATATTGTCAGAGTCTGTATTTGAATTCCCGGAGGACTTCTTCTTTAAAGCCTTCCTGCCGAACGTGAGGAAACCCGTGTGGCTCACCATGCGGTCCATGGGCCTCGTCTTCCCCGTGCTCACGCGTATGTTTCTGACGAGCACCTCCACGGTCTCAAGGAAGACGAACCCCTCTTCCGCTAGGACCTCGACGCACCTCTCCACCTGATTGTACGTGGGCGACAGGCTCGCTATCCTCCCCCCGCCCCTGAGAGCACGCGCGGCGGACGCTATACCGTCCCACGGCGACGGAAGGTCGAGCACGACGGCGTCCACCCCTTCTTCGTCGAAACCCTCCTGCGCTTCCCGCAGCTTGAATTCGGCGAACTCCCCGAACCCCGCGTTCTCTACGTTCTTCCTCGCGTTCTCCATGAACTTCTCGCTCCTGTCGTAGGCGTACACCTTCCCGGTGGGCGCAACGGCGTTGGCGAGCGCTATGGTGAGCGAGCCCGAACCCGAGCCGCACTCGATCACCCTCATGCCCGCCCCGAGACCTATCTTCAGAACTATGAGCGCGGCGTCCTTCGGATATATGATCTGCGTGAACCTCTTCACCTTCATCATCCTGTCCTCTATTGTGGGTTCGAGGAGGACGTATGTGTGGAGCAGGTTGGTCTCGATCGTGCTCCCGTATTCGAGCCCTATCGCTTTTCCGAGATCTATATCGCCCAGATGAGTGCCCATGCGCTTCCCGTCGGCTACTGTAACGAGGTAGGTTTTTTCGTCGGGGGACATTACGAGTACGGAGTCTCCGCTCTTTATGACCATTACCACGCTAGACTAATTAATAATGTCCGTATTTTCAAGAATCCCCGCCCCGCTCGAAGAACGTATAGAGCAGGAACCCCGTGAACACGAGGCATCCGGCGACGAAGTACATCCCTTCGTATCCGTAGTCCCTCGCGATCACCCCGAACGGGAACGCGAGGAAGTTTATGCCCATGCTGTAGCTCGCATTGAACGCCCCCATGGCCTTCCCCCTCTCGTCCTCCCCCGCCTTGTCTATCATCAGCGCGCTCAGCGTCGGATAGAGCGAGCCGTAGCCGAAGCTGAATATGAATGAAATGAGTACGGCCGTAAGCGCGGAGTCCGCGAAGTACATGGACACGAGAGACACGGAGACTATCAGGAGCGCGGGCGAAGCGACCGCCTTTCTCCCCCACGTGTCCGACAACCTGCCGCCGAATATCCTGATCGCGGTCACGGTTATCGTATAAGTGAGAAAGAAGTAATAGGCCTGGAGGTCTTTTGATCTGAAAAACGTGGCTATGAAATTGAGCACGGCGCCGAGCCCTCCGGCCAGGACGAGGTTAGAGAGGAGCACGAGCGCATACTTCCGCGACGATATCAGGCGGAAGAACCCGAAGCCGTAAGGGTCTCTCGACGGCGTGAAATTTCCGTCCTTCATAAATACGGCGAGAGCAAACGATACGAGGCTGAAGAACGACGAATAGAGGAAGAAGTTGTGATACCCGGCGAGCTCTATGATGAACTCCCCGAGTGAAGGGCCTACCGCGTAGGCGGCAATAGTGAAAGCGCTGAATATGCCGAGACCCTGCGCCCTCCGGACGGACGGGACGTAATCGGCTACGAACGTGCCCGCGGCCGTGAAGGAGAACGCGAACGAGACCCCCTGCACGAGGCGGATGAGATAAATATACGGAGACAGCTCCGAGACGAAGATGTACGAGAGCGACGCCAGGAACATGAGCCCGTAGCCCAGCAGCATGAACCGCCGCCTGCCGTATTTATCCACCAGGAACGTGACGAAAGGGATCACGCCCAGCGACGTTATGCCGAACGACCCCATGATGTAGCCTATGTGGGCGTCGTCCCCGCCGAGGCTCTTTATATATAAGGGCAGGAGAAAAAAGGACGAGAAATTACAGTAAAAGAAGAAGTTAGACGCCGTCGCTAATGCGAAATTCCTGAACTCGGGCTTCGTGAATCCGGATATCATGTCAGCTTCTTGAAATCGCCGCTGAAACTGCTTAGATTTGATTTGTAAATATTAAAGGATCGAGGGATGATATGATACACTCTATCTTTGACAATGTATAATGTCGTGATATAGTTTAGCGCTTCAAAAACCGAGCCGTTAGCTCAGCTTGGTAGAGCAACTGACTTTTAATCAGTGGGTCACAGGTTCGAATCCTGTACGGCTCACACTCGGTTACGTCCCCGTCGTCTAGTCTGGCCCAGGACATCGGCCTTTCACGCCGGTAACAGGGGTTCGAATCCCCTCGGGGACGCGTTATATTCCCGGAGTACAGTGACAACGTTGCAATATTCCAACAGCGACCGACTGCTCCGACTTGCTCGCAGTCGTTCCCTCGGGGACGCGTTATATTCCCGGAGCATATTTACAACGTTGCATTCAGCCAAGGGCGTCCGAATTATTTTGGTTTCAGTAGATTATCCCGAGAACATTGGCATTGTTGCATTTAGCATAGGGCGACCGGTTTCTTACTCGGTCGAAACCGTTACTTGCTCGCAATCGTTGGGGACGCGTTATATTCCCGGAGTACATTTACATTTCTGCATTTGTCAACGACTCCGAGCCTCAACCCGTTCGTAATATATCTCCACTTTGTAGGAGCGCCATCCTGGCGCGATTATCTATTGCATTCGCGGCTGGAAGCCGCTCCTACAGATTTGTTTTTATACACCCTCACCCTTCACCACATGCTCGACAAATCGGAGAGCATGGTCACAATTACCCAAGTGGCTAAAGGGTCAGGGCGTCCTACTTCTCGCTCGCTCGAAGCAGTTTCCCCTCAAGGGAGAGGGGAAAAGCAAGAAAAGAACATTATCCCCCCCTACCTCACGAGCTTCGATATCTGCCTGAATTCGTCCGTCCCCGCGCGCTCGAGGAGCTGGAACAGGAACGTCTCCGTCGTGCCGATGACGGCGCCCGCTTTGTCCATCAGATCTATCCCCTTCTCCCAGTCGAGCTGCTTTCTCGATACCACGGCGTCCGCGGGCACATAGACGTGATACCCGTCGTTCACGAGGTCAATCGCGGTCTGCAGCACGCACACGTGGGTCTCGACCCCGCATAGGAGCACCGAGCTCCTTTTCAGATCCTTCAATTCGTCCATGAACTCGGGCGACCTCGCGCAGCTGAAAACGAGCTTCTCTATGGGATGGAAACCCTCGCCCACGGATTCCTTTATATTGCTTATCGTGGGCCCGAGGCCATTCGGGTACTGTTCCGTCACATGCACGGGTATGTCCAGCAGCTTCGCCGCTTCGAGAAGAATCTTCACGTTCTTCACCGCGACCCCGCTCTCCACATCCGGCATTGCAGACATCAGCTTCTCCTGCATGTCCACGACGACGAGGGTCGTATCTTCTTTCTTGAGAAAGTCCATAAACCGTCTCCTTTCACGGGCGTGTTATCAGGTATCCATCTTACAACGGATAGACGGATTTATAAAGTGCCTTCATAGGGCAGAAAGGAAACTAAACGGCCAAGAGAATCGAAGGAACACTACCCGAACGCACTATTTCGTAAGCAGAAACGAAGATGACGGCTCACCGGGATTAAAAATATCCACCTGGCCGGATTCGATATTGAAACCAGCCGTCAGCAAGTCGGCGACCGCTTGAACACAATCGTCAAACGGATGGGGTGTAATATCTGCCGGAACCCCGCTCGACACCTGCGCGAATTGCACCAATGAGACTTCGTCAGGACTAAAAACGGTTACGCAGGTCATCATCACGACCTCCTTTTTCTTGGCCGCGAGCGCCGAATTAGTCAACACGCCGGTAAGCAATATCCCTGCAAGAATAAAAGCGGCAATTAATCTCATCATAACGCCTCCCCTGTACATCGGACTTTTATTCGAAGAGCGCATAGAAGCCTTACTCCTTAACCCCGTTCCATGCGTTCTTAGTTGAATAATGGGTTCATAATTTTGTAAAATCAAGCTCCCGCCACGTGCGAGTTCCGAAGCACTTACAATCATCATACCGGAATGAATAAATTGAAAGATATGAGTCAGTCGCAAGAGAATCCGACATCCGACACATCCGCAAGGGCATATACCCCGCGCGTCTGTCGGATGTGTCGGAAAGGGTCAGATTATAATGAAAGATTAATGTACACCCTCACCCTTTACCCTCTCCCCTCCAATAGAGGGAGAGGGAATTAAAGGAAACATCGGAGCTTCCCCCACTCCGCCGCCAAGGAGGGGTATATAGGGTTGGCGGTGGCGGCGGACTTTCGCCTGAAGAATGCACAGATATAAAAAGAAGTATAAAAACGAGATGCTGAAATGAATTCCGCATGACATATTCGTTGGGAGGGTGAAGAAAACGACACCCACCCCTTCAAAATATGAAGACCCCCCTTCAAATAATGAACCCCCGGGGGTTCAAAATATGAACCCTAAGGAATACACAGTTAAAGGAAGCAAGGAGAAGGAATACACAGTAAAAAAAGAGGCACGCAAAAAGCAATAACGCGTGCCTGAAGAAGCTCACGCTTCTTCGTCTCACCGAGCTCTGATTTCTTTATCGCGGAGAAAAAGACCTACCAGGAGTTATATGCTGCGGAAAAGCGCCGCTATGAGACCTATTTCGCCGAACGCTTATTTATATCACGCCTTATGCTTCGCGAACTCCTGCTCGAACCTCTGCTTGAGCTCCTCGGCCTTGGCATCGTACGCGGCCGGGTCGGCCCAGCTCTTCCTTGGCTCGAGAAGCTTGTCGTCCACTCCGGGGCAGGAGGCCGGGACTTTGAGCCCGAACACGGGCACTTCCCTGAACGACCCCTTGTCGAGCTCGCCGCTCACGGCGGCGTTGACGAGCGCCCTCGTCTGAGGGAGCGGCATCCGCTTTCCGACCCCGTAGGGCCCCCCGGTTATCCCGGTGTTGAGGAGCCACACGGAAGCGCCGCTCTCTTCGAGCTTCCGCTTCAGCATCCCCGCATAGTATAGAGGCGGCCGCGGCAGGAACGGCGCGCCGAAACAGGAGCTGAACGTCGCCTGGGGCTCTGTCACCCCCCTCTCCGTCCCCGCTACCTTCGCCGTATAGCCGAGCGTGAAATAATATAGCGCCTGCTCGGTCGTGAGCCTCGAGATCGGGGGCAGCACCCCGAACGCGTCGTATGTGAGCATGAATACGTTCTTTGGTATACCGCCAATGCCCGCGGGCACGATATTTTTAAGCGCGTCTAACTGATACGCGCTCCTCGTGTTCTCGGTAAACCTGTCGCTGTCGAAATCAATACTGCGCGTCCGGGGGTCTATCTCGACGTTCTCGAGCACCGTGCCGAACTTGAGCGAAGCGTCGTATATCTCGGGCTCGGTCGCCGGGTTGAGCTTTATGACCTTCGCGTAACAGCCGCCTTCGAAGTTGAACACGCCCTGGTCGAACCAGCCGTGCTCGTCGTCCCCTATGAGGGCGCGCACCGGGTCCGCGGAGAGGGTCGTTTTACCCGTGCCCGAGAGGCCGAAGAACAGGGCCACGTCCGCGTCCCTGCCGACGTTGGCCGAGCAGTGCATAGGGAATACCCCTTCCCTGGGGAGGAGAAAATTGAGCACTGTGAATACGGATTTCTTCATCTCCCCAGCGTAACGCGTGCCGCCTATTATGGCCACGCGCTTGTCGAAGTTGAGCACGATGAACGTCCCCGTCCTCGTGCCGTCTGTCTCAGGGTCGGCCTCGACGCCCGGCGCAGCGATCACCGTAAACTCGACCGACTCGTGGGGGAGCTCTTCCGGTTCCGGCCGTATGAACAGGTTGTTTACGAATACGTTATGCCACGCGAACTCGTTTATCACGCGGACCCGCATGCGGTATTCCGGGTGGGCGCAAATGTAGAGGTCCCTCACGAAGAGGTCCTTACCCTGGAGGTAGTCGGCGACCTTCTTGTATAGCGAGTCGAAATTGGCGGGGGATATGGATTTGTTTACCGGACCCCATAGAATCTCTTCCTCGGAGCTGGGTTCAATGACTATGAACCTGTCCTGAGGCGAGCGTCCCGTATGGGGAGCGGTATACGCGACGAGCGTACCTCCCTCCGCAATCTCCCCCTCCCCCCTTTTTACCGCTTCTTCGTAGAGGGCGGATACAGGCGCGTTGTAGTAGACCTTTCCCGGTGTTCCTGATACCGTGCCTGTCGAGAAGCTCTTTTTCGATTATGTGCTGCACCAATTGATACCTCCATCGATTTCCGCACGCAGACGGGCGGCGGAAAAGTAAGAATGTATATCATGCATTAATGGATTTCAAGAACGGCCGGCATAAATAATTTTATGAATTACGGACACTTCTATCATTTCGCACAGCCGACCCCCCGGCGTGCGCAGGCATTCCCGGCATCCTTGCCGTACGGCGGGAAATACCGGCGGATATTTAACACATTACACAGTATAGGAGGCATCTTCCGGGCAGATCCGGCATCAATAATACCCGTTTTTCCGTATCCGAACCCCGCTCCGGCCGTCGGGAGCCCAGTTGACCTGGGGTCCGAACTGTGATAGATTGTAAGGAGCAGCGCCGCCAATCACACAAAAGGGGTCACTAACATAGAAATGTTTAAAGTAGGGAACAAGGCTGTATACCCGGCTCACGGCGTTGTGCAAATCATGTCGGTAGAATCAAAGGAAATATGCGGAACGACTAGGAATTTTTACATCCTCCAGGTCGTGGACAGCGATGTCACCGTGATGGTCCCGACCGATAACGCCGAGATCGTGGGCCTCAGGAACGTGATCACCAGGAGGCAGATAACCAAGATTTACGATATTCTAAAAACAAAAATCAAAAACTCGAACCACCAGAACGGGGGCCAGAGCTGGAACAAGCGGTACCGTGAATATTCCGACAAGCTCAAGAGCGGCGATATATTCGAGGTAGCGGTCGTGCTCAGGGACATCAACCACCTCCAGCGGGAGAAGGACCTCTCGTTCGGCGAGAAGCGGATTATGGATTCCGCCCGCACACTGCTCGTCAAGGAAATATCCATCGCGAAGAACCTCGGGGAAGATTCGGTGACGAAGGAAATAGAAAACCTCCTGCTCTGAAATTAGTGAATCTCCCTCCCCCCTCGGTTATACTTTTTATTCTAATCCTTTTCTAAATTTGAATCATGACAAACGGCATACTCGACATTGAGACGGCTTCGCGTCTGAGACGTTTTTATTTCAGGAGCCCGTCCCGCGTGAGGGGCCGGAAGGCCGGCATACACAAGAGCCTTTACAAGGGCATAAGCCCCGACTTCCTCGAATACAAGGAATACAACAGGGGAGACGAGCTCCGGCAGGTGGACTGGCGGCTCTATGGACGCCACGACAGGCTCTACGTCAAGAAGTTCGAGGACGAGGTCAACCTCGCCTGGTGCATCCTCGTCGACAGCTCGGCTTCCATGGGCTATGGCGATAACGGCTCTCAGAAGCTCCGTTACGCCGAGAGCCTGGCCGCGACCCTCGCATACCTGCTTCTGAGACAAGGGGACTCCGTCGGCGCGGGGTCGTTCTCCGGAAACGACCTGTCGCTTATACCGCCCAGGGCGGGCAATTCTTATATAACTCCCCTGCTGGAGAAGCTCGAATCCCTGACGCCCTCCGGCAGGACGGCGCTCGCGGAGCCCCTGCTGAAGGCGCTCGAGGTGTTCAAGCAGGACGCGTCGTTCGTCATCGTATCGGACCTCCTCACCGACGAGAGCGAGATAGAGAAAGCGCTCCAGCTGCTGAAAGCGGCAAAAAAAGATGCGGTGATATTCCACGTGCTCCACGAGGACGAGATCGATTTCGGGTTCCGGGGCCCACTCGAATTCATCGATATGGAGTCCGAAGAAAAGGTAATAGTGGATACGGACGCGGTAAGGGACGGCTACAGGAAGAGGATAAGGGAGTTCACCGAAAGGCTTAAAGGCCTTTGTCACGAATACGAATCCAGGTACGTGCTCTCGCCGACTTCGCGGCCCGTCGAAGAACCCCTTATCGAGATCGCCGACAAATAGAGAGAGAGGCATTGAATTTTTCCTTCCTAAACCCGCTGTTTCTGATCGGAATCGCCGCAGTCGCCCTGCCGGTGATCGCGCACCTCATATCGAGGAAGAGCGGAGTCGTAAAAAAATTCCCCGCAGTCAGGTTCCTTATCGCATCCCGGGGGGACGCATCGGCGAGGTCGAGGCTCAGAGACCTCCTGCTCCTTCTCCTGAGGGCGCTCGTCATAGTCCTCCTCGTCCTCGTATTCGCAAAGCCCGCGCTCTTCTCTTTCGCCCCCGCCGGAAGCGGCGGCCCGAAGGCGCTCGCGATAATAGTGGACAACTCTTTCAGCATGGGGTACGGGGACAACTTCGAGCGGGCGCGGGAGAAAGCCTCGGAATTAATAGAAACGCTCCCCGACGGGAGCTTCGGCATAGTCGCTCCGCTGGTCGCCCGGGGAGAAGGCAGGCTCTCGCCTTCGAGCGGCAAGGAAGCGCTCCGGGAAGGGTTGAGCGGGATAAAGATTTCAAGCACGTTCACCGATAACGAAAAGAGGCTCGAAGAGGCCTTCTCCTCGTTAAAAGACGCGCCCGGGCAGACGAAAGAAGTAGTCTTCATAACGGACCTCCAGAAAAACGGATGGCAGAACGAAAAAGCCGACAGGGACTGGCTCGATATAATTGACGTCTCCGGGGAAGCCGCCCCGGCGAACCACGCCGTGACCGGGATTGACGCGAGCTACGGCAAGGACGCCGTAACGCTCGGGCTTTCGGTGTCCAACTTCTCGGATAAGCCCGAAGAGCAGCTCCTTGCATCCGTGAGCGCCGGGGGGGAGGAGCTGAGCGCGTATCTCGATATCCCGCCCGGAGGGACGGTCTTGAACGAGTTCACCATACCGGGGGAATATATTTCCGGGGATAAACCCTTCGACAAAGCTCAGGACAGGCCCTTCGACAATGACCGGGACGCTTTTAAAGAAGGCTCCGCCGGGATACCGCGCGACAGGCTCGCCGTAGACGACACAAGATACATCGTGCTCTCGGACAGGGACGATTTCAACGTGCTCATCGTGGACGGGGACCCGAGGGAGGACGCGAGGCTCTCGGAGACCTATTACCTCGCGAGGGCGGCCGAGACTATATCCGAGATTACGGGCGCTCATATCACGGTCAAGGACAACGACAGCTTCCTCGGCGAGAAGCTCTCGGGATACGACCTCGTATTCCTCGCGAACGTCGGTGACGTCACGGAAGCGAGCGCGAAAGAGCTCGCGGAGTTCGCCGACCGGGGCGGGACGGCAGTGATATTCCTCGGGGAGCGCGTAAGGGCGTCCTCATACAACGCCCTCCTCAAAGACCTGCTCCCCGCCGAGCTGATAGCGGAGGAAGAGAGTGAGGTGAAAATCGTCCCCCTGCCTCAGCCGATTTTCCCGAAAGAGGTCGGAGAAAGGCTTAGCCAGGTCGGGGTCAGGAAGCACATAAAGGCGGTGCCGTATCCGGGAGCGGAGGTCCTGCTGGGTCTCGAAGGCGGCGACCCGTTTATGATAAAGAAGTCCCTCGGGAAAGGGAGCGTCTTCCTCATCACCTCCACGGCCGATACGAGCTGGAATAATTTTTCGATAACCACCGTGTTCCTTCCCGTCGTGAAAGGTTTCCTCGACATGCCCGGCTCCGCTAACGAAGGCAGGAGGAACTTTATTGTCGGCGACACCATAGCGATCGACGCCTCGGCCGGCGCGGACAGGGCCGAAGTGATAAGCCCTTCGGGGAAGAGGTACGTCGTCGATACGGGCGCGGCGCTGTTTGAAAATGCGTCAGAGCCCGGCATATATACGGTCAGGGAATCGGGAAAGGATTTGTACAAATTCTCCGTAAACGTCGACCCGCGCGAATCGAACCTCATGAAGCTAGAGACCGCTCCCGAAGCGCCCGGCGCCGAAATTACTCCGGGCCTCGTAAAGGTATACAGGGATATATGGCGCTACTTCCTCTGGGGCGCTGTGATGCTGTTTATATCCGAAGCGGCCGCAAGAGCGGTTTTCTCCTGACCACCCATCGGACATACATGCGTTTCCGTCACAGGCTCAGGTCCGCGCCGTCTACGCCGACGGGCACGGGTTTCCCCATCAGGCTCAATATCGTGGGATAGAGATCGACCGTCCGGAGGTGCTCTTTTTTAATACCGGCGCTCATCGCCACGGGCACGAGCATATGCTCGCTAAAGAGAGCCCCGTGCGAGGAGCGGTGCTCCGGGCTCTCGTGCTTCGCCCGGAGGTCGTAGCCGGGGTTGGCGCTCAGGACGAGGTCCCCCGCTCGCGGCGCCTCGAGGAGCTGTATTACCTGAAGGAGCGCGTCCGGGTAGCGGGTGCCGAAGCTAAGGTCAAGCGCCTCGTCCGCGCTCATCCTGCCGGGCATCCCGTTATAACCGAACGGGTCATCACGGAGCTGCTCGTAATTTATGAATCCTTCTCCGTCGATCCAGGCGGCCGCCTCTCCCCTCGCGCTTTTCATCCTCGCCCTGCCCCTCTCGTCGAGTCCCGCGACTATATCGACCTCAGGCCTTTCGAGGAAGCTCTCGGCGAGGCCGTAAAGCTCTTCGAAAGTCGATTTCCTCCCCCAGCCCTCCGGGCTCTTCACGTATATGTTGGCCATGGCGTTCCCCGATATCAGGCTCGCGGCGTCAGCGTCCGTGAAATGCCTGAAGACGTTCGGGTAATAGAAGGTCTTGTATCCCCTGTGGTTCATGAACTCGAGAGAATCGAAATGGGAATGCGTCTGCGTCAGCCCGTGGTCGCTCCCGATTACTATGAGCGTCTCGTCGAGCCTCCCTTCCGATTCGAGCTTCTTCGCCGCAAGCCCCACGGTCTCGTCGATCCTCGTATAGGAATCGAGGACCTTTCTATGGAACGGGTGGTTTATGTGCGAATACGTGTCTATGCCCAGGAACACGACGAATATGAAATCGTGTATCTCGTCAAGCTCCCGCAGCAGTATCCGCCGCGCAACCATATCGACCTCGTCGCTCTTGTCCGTAAAATGCCCCTTCACCTTGTAGTAGAGCTTCGAGAATCGAGTCTTGTCGTACCTGATGCTCACCCCGCGCGAGAGCTCGTTCAGGATGTTCCCGCTCCGGGGGAATATCTCGAAGAGGCTCTTGTTGTCGGCCGACACGTCGCTGTTCATGAAATAGGTCTCGAGCCCGATGTAGCTCCTGAAGCGCCGGAAAGAAAAGAGCCTCCGCTTGTCGGGGTATATAGACCTGTCGAGCCACCTGATTCCGGGGAAGTTGCACCTGCCCGGATACTTCCCCAGTATGTAGGGCGTGTAAGCGGGCCCTGTAGTCGACGGGAAAACGGAGGACGCTATCCTGAAGGAGCCTTTCTCGACGACGTATCTGGAAATATTCGGGAGCTCTCCCTTTTCGAGAAGCTCTGAAAAAACGTCCGCCCTCGCGCCGTCGGCCATTATGAATATACAGTTCTTGAACCTGCTCATCTTTATATTAGTCCTTCAGGCAGGCGGTTATTTCAAGCGCGCCTGTCATGAGAAATACCTGTCGTATATCTTCCTGATCGTATTGGTCCTGGCTGTATATTTCTCCCTGAGCTCTTTACCGTCGGGTCCCAGGCCGAGCTCGGCCGAGAGCTTCTCGAAATCGCTCTCGTAAAGCTCGTTTATAGACCTGTCGTGAAGGAGCCGGAGCAGGTTCTCCATCTTTTTGAGGAAGTAGAGCCCGTCCGAAAGCGACGCGTATTCCTTCTCCTTTATTATCCCGGCGTCCCGGAGCCCGCCAAGCGCGTCGAGCGTATTCTGTCCCCTCACTTCCCTGTGCTCCCCGCCGTGCCTCAACTGGAGCATCTGGACGAGGAACTCTATATCCACTATACCGCCCCTGCCCGTCTTGATGTTGAGCTTCTGCTTGCTCTCCCTCGCGAGCTCGGTCTCCATCCTCGCGCGGAGGTGTTTTATCTCCTTGTGAAAACCGGGCGGCACGGGCTTGCCGTAAACGAATTCCCCGATCGATCCGGAAACGCGCTTCCCGAGCTTCACGTCCCCCGCCGAAGGCTTCGCCCTCAGGAGCGCCTGCCTCTCCCACACCTGTGCGCTCTCCTCGTGGTATTTCCTGAACGCGTCGTACGACGTGACGAGCGCGCCAGAGCGCCCCGAGGGCCTGAGCCCCATGTCTATCTTGTACGCGAAACCCTCGCCCGTAGGCACCGAGATCACCGAGATCACCTTCTGCCCGAGCTTCGAGAAGAACTCGTGCTCCCCGGCCCTGCCGTCGTATATGAAGATCACGTCGAGGTCGGAATTATAACTAAGCTCGCGCCCTCCGAGCTTCCCCATGCCGAGCACAATCATACGCGGGCCCTTTTTCCTTCCCTTCCCCTTGTCCTGCCCCGCGACTATACCCCACGCGAGGCCGAGGCCGACTTCGAGCACCGCCTCCGCCACGAGCGAGAGGTACCAGCCGACGTAGAACGGGTCGACCTCGCCGTTTAAGTCCCGGAGGCAGATCTTGAGCGTCTCCACGTGCCTGAACCTCCTTATCGCGTCGAGCTTGTCTCCGTAGTCGCTTTCGCCGGAGAGAGCCGATTCGAGCTCGACAATCATATCGTCTTTCGACGCGAACTCCGTCCTCACGCTCCTTAGCGTTATGACGTCCAGGTACTCGGGATGCCTGATGAGAAAGTTCGACAAGTAACCGCTCGTCGAAAAGAGCTTCGAGAGTAGCTCGATGATGTCGGGGTTCTCGAGAAGGACGGCGTAGATGGACGTCCTCCAGCCGATGCCCGAGATGAAGCGCTCGAGGTTGATCAGCGCCGCGTCCGGGTCGGGGGATTTCAATATGCTTCCGAGAAAGGCCGGGATAACGCGCCTCGTCGTGACGCGCCCCTCCGGGGTGAGCGCGCCCCGCCTCGGGTCGAGGAGTTTCGAGAAAAGGTCAATCGCGCTCGAGGGATTCTTAAATCCTAGTTTTTTAAGATTGTCGACCGCTTCCTTTTCGTCGATATTTCCTTCGGTCAGAAAATCGGCCACCCTGAGAAATTCCTTTCCGACTTCTTCGGTTTTTTCAGAACGCTCGTAAAATAGACCCTTGAATATCTTTGATACTGAAGACGTCTTGTCGGTGTAGAGGGCCTCGAACTCGTCCCTGTTCTTGAGTCCCGCCCTCTTCGCGAGCTTCTCTATCTCTTCGGGAGACGCCGGAATCTTGTGCGTCTGCCTCTCGTCCGCGATCTGAATGTAATGCTCGACCTTTCTGAGAAATAGATAAGATGACGAGAGCGTGTCGTGGACTTCCTTATCTATAATCTTCTTCATTCTCAATTTCTCGAGGGCGCGGAGCGTGTTGCTCTCCCTTATATCCTTTACCGCCCCGCCGTTCACGAGCTGGAGCGCCTGTATGAAGAACTCGATCTCCCTTATCCCCCCCTTCCCTAACTTTACGTCCCGCTTCTTCTCGAGCCTGTCGAGCTTCATCTTCATGTCCTTCAAGTCCTCTATCGACGTGTAGTCGAGAAACTTCTTGTATACGAAGGGCTCGATCTCCCGGATGAATTCTTCTCCGAGGCTCAGATCTCCCGCGACGGGCCTCGCCTTTATCATGGCCGCCCTTTCCCACGTATCCCCCCAGTAGAAATAGTGCTCGACCGCGCCGTCTATAGGGACCGAGACGGAGCTCTTGCTCCCGCCGGGCCTGAGCCCGAGGTCCACCCTGTAAAGGAAACCGTCCTCCGTCACGGCGCTCAGGGTCCGGGTCGCCCTTTCGCCGAGCTTGAAAAACGGGTCCGGGTCGCCCATATCCCTGTAGATGTAGATGAGGTCCACGTCGGAGCTCAAGTTGAGCTCCCTGCCGCCGAGCTTCCCCATTCCCAGCACGACGAACTCGCCCGCCCCGTCGGTCCCGAGCTCTTTCCCGTGGTACGCGACGACGGCTTCGATCACGGCGCACGCGAGGTCCGAGAGCTCTTCCATAGTGTCGGGGAAAGGGGCCTCGCCCGTTATGTCCCTGTATGCGATCCTCGAGAGCTCCCTGTATTTATATTGCGTGAGGCGCGTCTGGAGGTCCGCCTGCGATTGGGAGGAACCCATTATCAATCTCGCTTCTTCGGAGAAACGGGAGGGTTCTTTTTTCGTTTTCAGTATTATCGGCGAATCGAGGTAATCGAGAATTCCGGGGTCCCGCAGTATAGCCCTTCTCAGAAACGAGCTCCACGAGGCGAGGAGCTCGAGTATGTCCATCTTTGCGGACGGGATGTCGCTGTGGAGTTCTCTGAAACGCTCTAAAGCGGTACGGGCGTTATCGGGGTCGGGTAATGCTCTATTCAACGTTTATTTTCCTGCTTCTTTTTCCGCGCGTCCCTTTCTGTCCGCCTTTCCTCCGCTCCTTTATCTCTTCCCCCGCTTTTTTGACGAGCTCGAACCCCTTGCTCACGGCCTTGAACGGGAGCTCGCAGACGAACTTCCTCCCCTCTTCCTTCTCGAGGAGCTCCTTTACGCCCTTGATGGCAAAACCCGTGCCCACGACCATCTCGGTCGCGCTCACGATGAAGTGCTCGCCGGCCTTGCCGAGGTCGCTCAAATCGACCTTCGGACCGCCCTCTTCCGTACCCGATGTTTTCCGCTGCCTTCTAGCCATAATCCAGCCTCGCTTGCCGGGTCTCAGCCGGAACCCAGATAACGACCCGACACCAAAATTCTACCAGAAATAAGGGGTTGTGTTTATAGGAGGCGGAGAATCAGTGCTTATCTGCAATTTTGGTATAACTACCGGTAATTTTTATAATGTCATTCCCGAATGCTTCTATCTGAAGTCTAATCTCTTGAATTTAATTCAATCGCGCCAGGATGGCGCTCCTACATGGAACAGATACTCTAGTTTGTAGGAGCGGCTTCCAGCCGCGATTCACATATTTTGTCATTTCGAGCTGTGCGAGAAATCAATCTTCTGCGTTTCATTTAATTCCCTCCTTAGAAAAAGGAGGGTCAGGGAGGATTTGTTTTTCCCGAAGTTCCCCCCCTCAACTAAAATTATAAGGATCGACGTCCACGGAAACCCTTACGCCGCCCGTGATGTTCGAAGTTAGTTTTATGAGTTTCCTCGTGAAGCTCCTGAGAAGCCCGGCGTTAGTCGATTTAAGGAGCATCTGAAACCTGTACCTGTTCCTGATCTTGCTTACCGGGCAGGGCGATGGACCCAATATAGTCAGCGCGCCCGGCTTGAGCTTCGAAACGAGCTTCCGCGCGGTCTCGCCCGCCCTCGCTGCAAGCTCTCCCGTCTCCCGCTCGCCCTTTCCCGTGAACCTTATATTCACGAGCCTCGAAAAAGGCGGATAGCCGAGCTCTTCTCGTAATTTCAGCTCCTCTTCGAGGAACCCCTTGCTGTCCTGTCTTACGGCGTGCTCTATGCTCGGGTGCTCCGGGTTGTAGGTCTGAACTATCACCTTCCCCGGCGTGTCCCCTCGTCCCGCCCTGCCCGCGACCTGCGTGACGAGCTGGAAAGTCCTTTCCCCCGAGCGGAAGTCGGGAATGCCGAGCGCCATGTCGGCGGAAATGACGCCCACGAGAGTAACCCCCGGAAGGTCGTGCCCCTTGGCCACCATCTGCGTGCCGATGAGGACGTCTATCTCCCCGCGCTCGAGCTTCCCGTAGAGTGTCAGGAGGCTCTTCTTCCCGGCCACGGTGTCCCTGTCCATGCGCGCCGCCTTCGCTTCCGGGATTATGCGCCTTAGCTCCTCTTCCACCCTCTGGGTCCCGATGCCGAGCCCGTGCATGGATTCGCCGCATTTCGCGACACGAGCCTGTAAGCTTCTCCGAGAGTCCGCACATGTGGCACCTCACCGAATCCTCACGCGCGTGGTACGTGAGCGATACGCTGCAGTTGGGGCACTTCATTATCTCGCCGCAGGCAGGGCATATAATGAGGGTCGAGTATCCGCGCCTGTTGAGGAAGAGTATCGTCTGCCTGTCGTGCCAGAAGTTATCTACTATCTCCTCGCGGAGCCTTCCCGAGAATACGGCCCCACCCTCGTATTTCATGTCGGCGATCTCGACCGTCGGCAGAGGCCTGTCCTCGACCCTGAGCGGGAGAGACAGGTATTCAAACCTGCGCTTGAGCGCGTTGTAGTAGGATTCGACGGAAGGGGTCGCCGAGCCCAGCACCACTATCGAGTCCGTCATCCTTCCGAGCACGAGGGCGAGGTCCCTCGCGTTATAGCACGGGGTCTCTTCCTGCTTGTACGTACTCTCGTGCTCCTCGTCGACGATTATGATGCCGACGTTCCGGAATGGAGCGAATACCGCGGAGCGCGCGCCTATAACCACCTTCACCTCGCCGCGGCTCGCCATGCGCCAGGAGTCGAACCTCTCTCCGTCCGAGAGCGCGCTGTGTATGACGGCGACACTCCGCCCGAACCTCGCCCTCACCCTTTTTACGAGAAGGGGCGTGAGGGATATTTCGGGCACGAGGAGTATCGCCTCCTTCCCCTTATTTATGACCTCCTCTATCGCGCGGAGGTACACTTCAGTCTTCCCGCTGCCCGTGACGCCGTGGAGTAAAAACGGCGCGAACTTTCCTTTATCGACCGCGTCCTTAATTTTCCCGCACGCGATCTCCTGGTCTATCGTGAGCACGGGCTTGATGTCCCCCTTTATCTCCATTCCCCCGAACGGGTCCCTCGATATTTCCTCGTGCTCCGTTACTATGAATTTATTTTCTTCGAGCCACGCGAGGTGCGCGCTCACGTTTCCGAATACCTCTTTGAGATCGTCGAGCGGGACCCTGCCGCTCCCGATAACGAACTCAAGGATCTGAGACTTGGTCTTCTTTCTCTTTAACAGAGGATCGCCAAGGCCCGCGCCGTGAGCTGCAGATATTATTTTCTCGGTTTTTATCTTGGGGTCCGATTTCAGCTCGTACGAGAACTCCACGAGCCCCCTTCTCATGAGCGAATTGAGGAGCTCCGTCGACGTGTTCTCGACCAGAGAGAGGAGCTTCTGCGAGCTGATCTCCCCCGAATTGAGAACGGTCTTGAGCACGAGGATTTCCTGCCCGGTGAGTCTTCCTTTATCGAGCGCCCTCATCCCCGCGTCCGTTATTTTGATGAGGCGCCTCACGCTCACCCCGAGACCGCCCGGATGCGCCGCTTTTAAAACTATGCCGAGGGAAGTCATGTAGTAGCCGGCCGTCCACCTGAGGAACGCGAGCCGTTTCTCGTCGAAGAGCGGCTCGTCGTCGATTATATCGAGCGTGTCTCTGAGCTCGACGCCCGGCGGAGGCTCGCCGGGGCCGATTATGAACCCTATCGTCCGCCTGTTCCTGAACGGGACGAGGACGCGTTTTCCGAGAGCGATTCCGTCCCTCAGATGCGCCGGCACGCTGTATGTATAGAGGGCTTCCCCCGGTATGGGGACAGCGACCTGAATGGTTTCATTCATTTACACGGGAGTCTAATTGTTTTCACAATTACGTGCAATAGCGGGGAGGCATGTGTCCCCGTGCGAAGATATTTGCACATACAAATCCGGTAATCCGGGTAAGCTCCCCAAAGGATTTATAAAGCTGCCCAAGACCGGCCTTCCGTGTGTCTGACAATAAAGAGGAATATCCGTTCCTAATATTTTGTATCAAATTTCGCAGATAACTCTCAAAGCTCATTGGCAAATTTCACAAGCTCCGAATGTGCCGCGAATATGCCCGGAGCCTCCCCGAAGTTAAAATAAACAATTTAAGTTTCGGATGTTGACAACTTCAATCACAGCAAATATGATTTAAATGAGCCGGCACTACAGGCCGGCCGGAACGTTCAATGGGAAGGTTGGACAGGCTCCTAAACAAGGCAGACGATTATAAGGAAGCGGGCCGCTTCGAGGAAGCTCTCAAAGAGCTGGCGAAAGCGGTTAAGATAGCCCCGCGAGACCCGGACGTTTACCTTTCATTCGCACTCACCTACGACGCGATGGAGGATTTTGCTTCATCCGTGTCTTATTTCAGGAAAGCCGTCGAGCTTAACCCCGAAGACCCCTACATATGGACACAGCTCGGTATAACCCTTTCGAGGATGGGAAGGCAGGGGGAATCCCTCCGGGCCTATGACGCCGCGCTCGAGCTCGACCCGGAATACATCATCGCGAAATGGCACATGGCTCTCACGTACAGGTCGATAGGGCTATACGAAGACGCGCTCCGCTATTTTCAGGAGTGCAGGGATTCGGACGCCGAAATCGAATACATTAAAGACGAGATAGGTTATCAGACCGGCTTATGCTACTTCGACATGGGGTGGACCAAAGAAGCCCTTTACGAGTTCAGGAAACATCTGGAAGCCTGCCCGTCCGATACGTGGGCGCACATGTCGGTAGGGAACTGCTATTTCGACTTCGGATGGATAGACGAATCGGCCGCCAAGTTCAAAGAGGTTATATCTCTCTCTCCGGAATTCATACCCGCCTATAACGCGCTCGCGCTGTCGCTCGCGGAAAAGGGCTGGTACGACGAGGCGCTCGACGTGCTCAGGACAGCGCTTAAAATATCTCCCGACGACGAAACGATCAAAGACAACATGGACTACATCCAATCGCTCAAGGAAGACGACGACGGCGCAAAGGGCGTCATACTCCTGGGCCTCATTCTCCAGCTCTTAAAGAGAAAGGAAATTTCCGACTGAGCTCGAAAACGGCTCAGGCAATGAATTCCTCCACAACCGATCTGCCGGCGAATTCCCTTCCCTTCTCGGTCAGCCTCAGGCGTCCGCCCTCCACCAGCACGTTCCCCCTTTTTACGGAATAACCGACGACGCTCTTCGTGAACCCCTCCTTCCACCTGAGCGTTTCCTCGATATGACCTACCTCCGATTCACGCGCCTCCTCGGGAGTCCCCTCATGGTTGAGGAGGTGTATGGCGAGCATCCTGCCCGCGAACTCGCGCCTCTGTCGTGTCTTCCTCCGCGCTATCGCCGCGAGCCCCCGCTCTGGAGCCAGGAAGAATACGACGAGGAAGATGAGGCCCGAAACTGAGGCCATCGAGCCCGCTATGTTGGCGTCGAGGAGTATCGCGGCCCAGAACCCCGCAGACCGCGCTCAGTACGCCTATAAGGGCGCTCAGGATTATCATGCGCGGGAGCCTGTCGGTAAGGAGGTATGCCGCTGCGGGGGGCGCAATCATCAGAGCGACCACGAGTATCGACCCCACGGCGTTGAAAGCCCCCACGGCTGTAACCGATACGAGCCCCATTAGACCGTAGTGTATGAGTCCCGGCGTGAAGCCGAGCGCGGCGGCGAGTCCGGCATCGAAAGTCGCGACCTTGAGCTCCTTATAAAAGACGAGGATAAATGCGAGATTGAGCAGCAGAATCACACCCATGACATATATCGATGTGGGACCCAGATCGCGGCCGTGGATATACAGACGGTCAAACGGGGCGAATGCGAGCTCCCCCAACAGGACCGCATCGATGTCGATGTGGATATTGTATGCGTAGCGGGAGATGAGGATAACGCCTATACTGAAGAGGAGCGGGAATACGAGTCCTATAGAGGCGTCCTCTCTCACGAGCCCGGTCTTGTTGACGAGCTCGACGAGGCTTACCGTGAGCACGCCGGAGAGCGCTGCGCCTATGATGAGGAGCGGCGATGAGATATCGCCCACGGCGAAGAACGCGAGCACTATGCCGAGGAGGATGGCATGGCTTATCGCGTCGCTCATCATCGCCATTCTCCTGAGCACTAGGAACACGCCCGGGATCGCGCACGCTACAGCCACGATCGAAGCGATTACCTGGATCTCTATCTGCTCACCGCTCACCTGACATTCCGCTCCTCTCGCTCATAATCTTCTCAGCCTCCTCAAGACCCGCTGTCGTAAGCGCCCAGTCCCCGGGGCTTACGGCGCGGACGAGCCCCCTCTCGCTAAGTATTTCGAGGCTCTTCTCGACGCCGCCCTTACCGGCGCTCATGAGCCTCAGCACCGAGAGCGAATGTGCGTGCCCGGGGTCCTTGTGCTCGAGCGCAAGGGAATAAAGGTCTTCGAGTATGCCTTCGAGACGCAGCCGTCCCCTCTGTCGTCTCTCCCTCCACCATCTCCAGAGGATTCCCCTCCTCGGAGCCAACAGCATCGAAACGATGACTATGACACTGACCGAAACCACAATCGTGGGTCCCGTGGGGAGTCTCGGGACACTCGCGCTAAGCAAGGCGCCGCTAATTCCCGCGAGCGCGCCGAAAAAGGCCGAGAGGATTATCATGATGCCCAGGTTGTCTGTCCACTGCCGGGCTGAGGCGGCGGGGGCGACTATCATAGCGCTCATGAGCACTACCCCGACCGTCTGGAGGCCCAGCACTATCGCTATGACTATCAAGGTCGTAAGGATTATGTCGAGTATTCTTACCGGGAAGCCGAGCGTCGAGGCGAAATCCGGGTCGAACGAGAGGAGCTTGAACTCCTTCCATAGGAGCATGGTAATTAATATTGCGGAAGCGCCCAGTATCCCCATCGTGACGACGTCCCTCTCGAGGAGCGCCGCCGCCTGCCCGAAGAGGAATTTGTCGAGACCGGCCTGGGTCGCGTCGGGCCGCTTCTGTATGATGGTCAGCAGCACGAGACCGAAGCCGAAGAATACGGACAGCACCATGCCGAGCGCGGTGTCGTACTTCACCCTGGTCGTGTTCACTATGCTCATTATAAAGAGAGTGGCTACCCAGCCCGCAGCGGCAGCGCCGACTATCAGCACGAGGGGCATCTTGCTTCCCGTAAGCAGGAACGCGAGAGCGATTCCGGGAAGCGCGGCGTGGGACATCGCGTCCCCGAGGAGGCTCTGTTTCCTCAAGACCGCGTAAGAGCCCAGCGCCCCGCTCACGATACCGAGTATTGCGGATCCGAGTGCAATCGTTCTGAGTGTATAATCGAAAAACAAGTCCGAAAAAAGCCCCGGGACATCCACGTCAGATTCCCCTTTCTCCGGTCCTCTCTTCAGCCTCCGGAGCGCCGTTCGGTTCCCCGTGCCTCAGGAACGAGACGCGCCCGCCGTAGGTGAGGCGGAGGTTCTCCTCCGTAAACACCTCTCGTACGGGTCCGCTTGCGATGAGCCGCACGTTAAGAAGCGCGGTCCAGTCGAAATACTCGGGCACCGTCTGGAGGTCGTGGTGTACGACGACGACCGTCTTTCCCTGAGCGCGGAGCTCCTGGAGGAGCGACACTATCGCCCTCTCCGTAGTAGCGTCCACTCCCTGAAAGGGCTCGTCCATCAGATAGACAAGGGCGTCCTGCACGAGAGCCCTCGCGAGGAATACGCGCTGCTGCTGCCCTCCAGAGAGCTGGCTTATCTGTCGCTCGGCATAGCGGGACATGCCGACCTTCTCGAGCGCGGCGAGCGCCATATCGTGCTCTTTCTTTCCCGGCCTCTTCAGCCATCCGAGAGCGCCGTACCGTCCCATCATAACGACGTCCTTCACGTTCGTCGGGAAGTCCCAGTCGACGCTCCCGCGCTGAGGGACGTATCCCACGAGGCGGCGCTGCTTTTGGTAACTCTCCCCGTATATGAGAATCCTTCCGGCAGCAGTATTGACGAGGTTAAGCACTGCTTTAATCAGTGTGGTCTTCCCGGCGCCGTTAGGCCCTATTATAGCCATGAGCACCCCCGAAGGCACAGTGAGGTCCACGTCCCACAGAACCGGCTTCTCACCGTAGGCGACCGTGAGGTCTTCCACCTTTATCGCTTCTTCCCCGTTCATATTAATTCTCTCTCGTCAGTTTTATAATCGCACATATCATTCCTCCTCCATCCGAAACGCGATTGAGAAATCAGCCCTCCCTTTAAGACTGTCCCCCGTTAAGGAGCGCGCCGACTATCGTATCTATATTGTGGCGGATCATCCCGATATAGTTCCCGTCCGGGGTGCCGGGGTTGCCCATCGCGTCAGAGTACAGCGACCCGCCGACCTTCACATCGAATCCCTTCGCCTCGACCGCAGCCTGGACAGCTTCGATAAATTTCGGGGGGACAGAAGTTTCGACGAATATTGCCGGTATCTTCCGCTCCACTATGAACGTTGCGAGGTTCTGAACGTCCTGAGTCCCCGCTTCAGACACAGTGCTTATACCCTGAAGCCCTCTGACTTCGAAGCCGTAACGCCTCCCGAAATAACTAAACGCGTCGTGCGCCGTTATCAGGACCCTTTTATCCTCGGGGAGGAGATTCGCCTTCGACTTCACGTATTCGTTGAGCGCAGTAAGCTCGGTCAGGTATGCCGCCGTATTCGCCCGGTAGTCGTCCGCGTTTGCGGGGTCGATCGTAACGAGCGTGTCCCTCACGGTCTCTACCGCCTTCATCCACATGGTTACGTCGAACCAGACGTGCGGGTCGTAGTTCCCCTCGAATTGAGGAGGGGTCTCCAGCAGGCTCCTGTCGATGCTGTCCGTTACTGCGACCGTGTCGATACCGCGTTTCTTCATCTGCTCGAAAATCTCGGACATCTTACCTTCGAGGTGGAGGCCGTTGTAGAAGATAAGGTCCGCTCCGGAAAGGAGCGCGACGTCGCCCGCGCTCGCCTTATAGAGGTGCGGGTCCACACCGGGACCCATGAGCCCCCTGACCTTCACGTGCTCCCCGCCCACCACCTGCGCTATGTCCGTTATCATCCCCGTAGTGGCGACTATGTTTATCACGCCGCTTTCGGCGCCATTTTTCGCGCCCCCGTCTCCTCCCTCCCGGGAGCACGAAACGAGTCCTGTCAGCAGCACTATGAATAAAAAGTATTTGGCGTAGTTCATTCAGCTCATCTCCCCCGGATTCCCCTTGACGTCCGTTATAAATACGTACTGGGCGGCTTCCGCCCCGAGCACGTGTCTCGCGTCCCCGACCTTGAGTGTGATCGGCCCGCTGAAAGGCTCGACCGAAACGACTTTAACCTTGGTCTTCGGATAGAGTCCCATTTTCCCGATGTAGCGGAGGAGATTCGGGTCGTGGTCGCTGACCTCAGCGACTACGCCGTACTGTCCCGGTCTCATGTCGGCGAGCGGTATGGAATCGAGCTCGATTATCGTCCCGTCCCTGCTCGGTATGGGTGAGCCGTGGGGGTCCCTCGTCGGGTGCCCGAGGGCTGCGTCCATGCGGTCCTCGAGGTCTTCAGAAAGTACGTGCTCCCATTTCTCGGCCTCCTCGTGCACCTGGTCCCACGGCACGCCGAGCGCCTCCGCGAGGTAAAGCTCTATCAGCCTGTGGTGCCTGATTACTTCGAGGGCGATTTTCTGCCCGGACTGCGTGAGCTTCACACCCTGATAACGTTTGTGAGTGAGGAGCTTCTTCTCGGAAAGCTTCTTTATCATGCTTGTCACCGAAGCGGGCGCCACGCCGAGCTTCTCCGAGAGGGCGTTCGTCGAAACCTTCCCTTTCTCCTTCTGTATCTCGTAAATCGCCTTCAAATAGTTCTCTATGGATTCCGTATACATTTACAAACTCCTAAAAGTGATTTTAGACATACCTAAATTAATTTTATTGCATATATAATATCATGTCAAGCGTCCGCAGGGTCAGAAATAGAACGTGAAGGCGGCAGTTAGTACGACCAGCCTGTCGGCGTTCTTCGTATATACGTCGGGCGTAACCCCCACGATGACGGTAAGCCATTCAGCGGCTGTAGCCGTAAAGCCCCCGGTGACATTGATAATGGATATACCCGCTCCGTCGTCGGGATCTTCAAACGCATAAGCCCCCTCTGCAACCGCCTGGAGCCACGGCGTAAGGAAATAACCGAAGCCGATATCCGTTACGAAACTCCAGGAGCCGTGTTCAATGATCCCGAATACGAAATCGGAGTCCATCGAAAATTTGTCCGTGAAGTTTTTCGTCAGTATCAACCCGCCCGGCTCTACGATCCAGAGTGCCCCGTCCCCTACCGGGAACGTAACCCCTCCCTGATAGGCGAGGGAAACGGGATACCCTTTCTCCTCATCGAGGAACATGAACTTCACTCCGGCCTCTATATCCCCGAAATCCGATTCAGCCCGTATTAAATCCGAGTCTTCCACGTTGAGGTAATTGATATTCACCCCTGCCTCCAGGTTCTCGAGAAGTCCGGGGGTAAGCCTGAGGCCGCCTCCGAACCTGACCGTATCGTTCCCGTCATCCTCGAATTCAAGCGAGAAAAAGGGCTCGACCTCAACGTGTTTTTGAGGGACCGTGTCCGCGCTCAAAACATTTATCTTGGAGTTGGAGAGCCCGCCTACGGCGGGAGCCTCGGTCACGAGCGAGAAAAAGTATAGGACCATCAGCAGGGGCAGAGCGAACACGCGTGCGGAAACGGCTCTCGCGTTCCTCCGCGCGCCGCGTAAGTCGAGAGTGAATAGCTTCATTGAATCCTCCACATTTAATGTATCCTCCACATACGATTTGCTGAACATAAACGCGGCCCGCCCTCCTCCGTCAAGGCCAAAGTAATTGCACTACTAAAAATTGTCTTTATAATAACCTAATACTAATTTTAGGCATATCTAAAATATATCGGCCGGGCCGTCATGTCAAGACACAATACGAGAAGCCCGAGAAATTCAAGGAAAAACCGGCTAATATATATGAGCTATAAGCTATGACCCCCATTATTGAACTACGAGCCCGTTACGAAATAATATTTGTCCGCCGCACCTCCTGCTTGCTGCCGTCCTTTCTATATTGGTGTCCGGCTCCCTTTTCTCCCCGGCCCGTTCATACGCCGCCGGCCCGGCGGAGGACACAGGCGTTCCCGTATTCGGCTATGAGATCGTAAAAACATATCCCCACGACGTATCCGCTTTCACGCAGGGCCTCTTCATCCGGGACGGCATCCTGTATGAAGGCACCGGGCTCAGCGGCCGGTCGTCCCTCAGAAAAGTGGATATCGAGACGGGAAAGGTCCTCGAAGAGCATAAACTCCCCGGCATGTATTTCGGCGAAGGTATAGCGACCGACGGGAAAAGGATAGTCCAGCTCACCTGGCGGTCGCATAAAGGTTTCGTTTACGACATCGAAACGTTCAAGCCTCTTCAGGAGTTCAGCTACCCGACGGAAGGATGGGGCATCACGTACGACGGAAGGAACTTCATCATGAGCGACGGGAGCGCTATGCTCTATTTCCTCGATCCCCGGAGCTTCAAGGAGATCGGGAGGCTCGAAGTCTATGACCGACGAGGGCCCTGTCGCGCGGCTGAACGAGCTCGAATATGTGAAGGGAGAGATATTCGCCAACGTTTGGGGAGAAGACCGGGTGGCGAGGATCGACGCCGACACGGGACGTGTAACGGGATGGATCGACCTCGGCGGCCTCCTCAGCGCTGCCGACAAAAAAAAGCCGGTCGACGTGCTAAACGGTATAGCTTATGACGACGAGACCGGGAAGTTTTATGTAACGGGCAAGCTCTGGCCCAGGTTGTTCGAGATCAAAATCACATCCGGGAAATGAATCACCGGGGACCGGGCACTGTCACGATTTCCGCTTTTATGATATAGCGCCTGAACGTGCGTCTATTTAAAGAGGGGTTTGTCTTCCATCTCCTCTGTCGCGAGCGGGGCTTCATCCGATTCGATCTCTTCCTCGACCTCGGGGTCGTACTTGTTTTCGAGATAAGCGGGCTCGGCCCTGTCCTCGAGCGTATCCGTCGACGCGGGCTCGGAAGGCGCGTCGAGCGTCGCACAGGAGGAAACCCACATCGGACATGCTATAAGAAGGAGAGTAAAAAGAATTTCTTTCATAATGCGTTCGACCTCGTTCTCTGATTTCTAAACTTCAAAACATCCACCGCATAATATACCACCATTCTGCGGAGCAGCACCTTTATTTTTTCTTAACCTCACTTTGAATGCCCGACATGCTCTCGAGGGCAAGCATGAGCGCCTGTGTGCCCTTCCGTCCGTGCCCCTGCGCCCTGGCCGCGACGTAGAGCTGCCTCACGAGCGACAGGCCCGGCAGAACGAGGTTCATCCTGTCGGCCTCCCGGAGCGCTATACCCATGTCCTTTATGAAGTGCTCGACGTAGAACCCAGGGCTGAAATCCCTTTTCAATACCCTCGGCGCGAGGTTGTCGAGCATCCAGCACGCGGCGGCCCCTCTGCTCACCGACTCTGAGCATCGTTTCAGGATCGAGCCCGGCTTTATAAGCGTAGAGCAGAGTCTCACACATACCAATCATGAGCGAAGCGGCCATTATCTGGTTGCACATCTTCGTGTGCTGCCCGGACCCGGCCCCTCCCTGATATACGATGTTCTTCCCCATGAGCTCGAAGAGCGGCATCAAAGCGTCGAATGTCTTCCTGTCCCCTCCGGCCATTATGGAGAGCTTCCCCTCCCTGGCCCCTATATCCCCCCCCGAAACGGGCGCGTCTATGGCCGAAGCCCCGGCCTTCTTCGCGGCCGCATAAATCTCCTCCGCGAGCGAAGGCTCGGTGGTGGTCATATCCACGAGTATGCTCCCCTTCCGGAGCCCCTCGAAAATACCGTCTTCGCCGAAATAGACCTCCCTCACGTCATGGGGGAAACCGACGATCGTGAACAGAACGTCGGATTTCGAGGCCGCGTCCCTAGGGGATCTCGCCCATACGGCCCCGGCTTTGATCAATCCCCCGGCCTTTTTTTTCGTCCTGGTATATACAGTCGTTTTATAGCCCGCTTTCACGAGATGCATGCACATGGACGCCCCCATGACACCCGTACCTATCCATCCGATCCTCGTCTTCTTCGGACTAACATCGATTAGAGCCACGCAGATCACCTCCTTACGAGAGTGATAATATCAATTCAGCGGCTTAGACAATATTTAATTGTCTATTTTCATGTGGTGTAAAGTACAATACGGCGTCAGATTGTTTTTATCCTGTGCTTATGGGGATAGTCATTACCGTTATCGTGATCCCCGACCCGGACGTATATTCCGTAGCGCCCCAGATGATAGAGAACTCAGCAGTATTGACTGCGGACCCCGGGCCTGTCGAGCTAGAAGCCACGACACTTACGCAGGTCAACCCCATCGTAAACCTCGACTTGATTTCCAACAACGATGAAAGGAGGGTCTCGAAGGGGAAGTCGTTCGACGTCGAATGGGAGATATCGGTCAGCGCCGACCAGGTAGCGGCGTTGGAGGAGCTAAGAAAAAGCTCCCTCACTCCGGTCCAAAAAGCCGATGCCCTCGGAGTAATCCTCAACATTAGCTTCCCTGCGGTTTTCGAGGTCGAGAGCGTTGAAACGACACAGGGCGTTTGCGATAACTCCATCGAATGTATCATCGGCGATATACTGGAAGGTCAGACGGTCGTGGTTATTGTAGGGTTCAAAGCCCCCGGTGAGACAGGCGAATTCAATATAAGCGCATTAGTTACGACACTGGGACAGACCTTCACCAACGTGATACTCGTAAACGTCGAAAACAATAACGACGGGTGTTCTCTCGCGTCTGCAGCCGGTCCGGCATCTATACCGTTATATATGCTGATACCGCTCATTATTCCGTTAAGGAGAGCATGGAAAAGATATATTAAAACGCGAGTCAGATCAGAAGGTTAGAATGATATAGAGATTTACTGCTCCTCGGGCCCGCGAAAAGAAGGTCACTATTCCCCATGCTGCACGACGCGCCTCCGCGGTGCGTTATTCATCTCGTATTTTTTTAGCACTTCACCGTAAGCGCCGGTTCCGGCGCAGCAGTTATAATTCTCCTCGCTTCCTCAGCCGAAAATATCAATCCGCTTTTCAGTTCTAAAGGCAGCCCCAATGCAGAATTGTTTTTACCGCCCGTGTATGTAAAACTAAAACCGGATAAGGATAGCGCCGCACCCCCGAATGACGCGCTCGAGAAGATATGAACGAAACGCCCGGACCGACACCGAAACAGCAGGAGATACTGAACGCGACAGGCAACGTCCTCGTCACGGCCAACCCCGGCACGGGGAAAACTTTCCTCCTCTCCCGTAAATACCTGAAAGCCGTCAGGGACGGTATTCCCCCCGAGGAGATACTCTGCCTCACGTTCACCGACAAGGCGAAGAGGGAGATGGAAGACAGGATAATCGGGCTCCTTTCCGAAAGCGGAATAAAACCCGACCTCTCGAAGCTCAATATCTATACGTTCCACTCATACGCGCTTGAGAACCTCGAGCGGGGGAATATCATCTCCTCGAACCTGCTCAGGTTCTCCGTCTACAGGTACATGGCGGACGAGGAGGTCTTCAATTACGGTTCGTCACATCTCATCGACACCATAGTGCCCAAGGTCGAGAACCTCATCCGCTACCTGAAGTCCTTCGGAATAACGCCCGACATGATAAAACTCGAAAACACACTCCGGCTCCTCGAAGGGGATAAAAAGGTAAGCAAGGGAGAGAAGGAGATGTTCGCACGGGAGTTCGTAAAAATCTTCGAGCGGTACGAGGAGGTGAAACGAGGCGGGGGCATGGACTACGCCGACCTGCTCATCAATTTCCGCAAGTTCGACGAAATACCCGGGATACGAGCTCGTGCTCGTCGACGAGCTCCAGGACGTGAACAGGATGGAAGCCGAGATCGCGATAAGGTCGGGCAGGCAGTTCTTCGCGGTAGGCGACAAGAAGCAGGCGATATTCGGGTTCCAGGGCGGCTCCATCCTCAACTTCGCCATGTTCGAGGACTCCTCGCATTTCATTCTGTCCGAGAACTGGAGGAGCACGGACGAGATACTCGCCTACGCGAGGGGGTACTTCGTATCCAAGACGAAGGACGAGTCCCACGGGAGGGATCTCAGCGAGCTGAAAAGCGCGGGAGGCCTCATGGGAGAGAAACCCGTCATATTTCACGTCGAAAAGAAGCTCGTTCCCCGCGCCGTAACGGAGATCCTGAAATCGCCCGCGGTATAGATAATGGCAGCATCGCGATAATCGTGAGGACGAACGGTCAGATCATGGAGATATCGAGGGAGCTCACGAAGGAAAACATCCCCTTCTCCTCTACTTTCCTCACCGCGTCGAACGAAGCGAGGACGAGCGTCATCAAATATCTGAGAGGGATACTGAGCAATAATATCGACGAAATAAAAAACGCCCTCGTCACCCCGTTCGCCCCGGTGCCGCTCCGGGACGCATTCGACATACTGGACGACCGTGACGTCACCATCGAGACGCTCCGCGAGAAAGCGCCCGCTTTCATGGCGGAGAGGGAATCACTCGAACTCGATCGAGGACGTGAACAGGCTCTTCACGGACAGGATAATCCCGGCGGCGTCCTCATACGGGCGGGAGTATTTCACGGCCGCGATAAATCTACAGTACGCTTTTCAGGAGGCCCTCGGGTTTATAAAAGATATGAACCGCGAAAGTCTGCTCGCGTATCTCCGCACCGCCGACCTCTCCTCCGACGAGTTGGAAACCGGGAGCAGGGTCACCCTCACCACAGTCCACAAAGCGAAGGGGAAGGAATACGATACGGTGATCTACGCGCCCTTTACGCCGCCCGACAGGTCGAACTACCAGGACGAGGTTGTCGAGGCGATACTCAGGCTCGAAGGGATTGACGCCGAGGAGGAACTCGAAGAAGAGACCCTCCGTATAAATTTCGTCGCGTTCACGCGCGCGAAAAGGAAGCTCGTCGTCGTGACCGAGAAATTCTCCGAATTCATCAACGAATATGCAGAGGAGGGAACTCTCGACGTGAGTGCGGGGGCGGGGATAGATTACGACGAGTCCCGGAAGAAGGCGTTCACCTGTTTCGTAAGCGGCGAGTACGAGCGGGCCAGGGAGCTCCTCGAAAGAAAGGACAGCTGGCTTACGGACTACGTGAAAAATTTCTTCGGCTCACTCGGAAGCATCTCTTTCTCGTCCGTGAACAACAGCGCCTACGAGTTCCTCGTGAATTACATACTCAGGATAAGGGAGGACACGAAATCACTTGCGACGGGGCTAAGCGTCCACGCCATAGCCGACGAGCTGATAAATAAGGGTGAATGCGAGTGCGCGCCCGAGCTCGAGCCGTTCAAAGAAAACATCGCGACGCTCCTCGATGAGATAAGACATAAATACCCCGAGAGCCACGCGACGGAGATGAGCTTCAGGGTGCCCCTCGGCGGGCTCATCGATACTGACGAGCAGATCGTATTCTCGGGTTTCATCGACGCGGTATTCAAGAACGGCGATTCGTATCTGATAGTCGACTGGAAGACGGACAGGGATACCAAGAATGACTACAAACACCGCCAGCAGCTTGAAACCTACAGAAGGGCGTTTTGCCTGGCGAATAACCTCGACCCGGAGAAGGTGAAGGTCTCGATCGGGTTCGTCGGTCTGAGATCGGCGCTAAACACCGGGACGATCGGGTGCGAGCTCGACGAGCTCCAGCCTAAGAAGACAGCGTTTGAGACATTCACGAAAAAGGCGGGCAACATACTCAGGTGGAAGAAGGACCCCGAATCGTTCTTCCATGAAATACTCGAGGCCGGAATCAACGACCCCTTATGGCGGAGCATCGTCGAGCAGTACACGAGGGAGAGAAACACTTAAATCCGATTCGGCCCTCCGGCCCGTTCCACGCGCAGTCAATTCGAATTCCGTTAGCTCGTATCCCCATTTTATGTTAGCCTTGATATTAGCAGGCAGCGTACCACCAATTACGGGCGGAGGGGGAGAGGGAATGAGGAATAAGTTCTCAAAAGTCCTCTTATGGCTTTTCGTAATAAATCTCGGGATCGCACTCGGCGCGGGTCTCTACGAATCCCTGATCGTCGTCCCCGCCTGGTTCAGCTCCTCGCCCGAGTCCCCTGCCGTTTGGAACGCCGCTGCCGCGGAGCGATACGACACCGGGCAGCACTTCTGGATATTCGTAACGACGATCCCGCTTTCCTTGCTCACCGTGGTAAACCTCTGGGCAGCCTGGCGGTCCAAAGGAAAAATACGCACATGGTGGCTGACTGCGTGCTTTTTAATCGTGGCCGAGAGGTTGTTCACGTTCCTCTACTTCATTCCTACAATGCTTGAGCTCATGCAGGATCATGGCATGTCTCAGTCAGACGCTACGGCAATGGCTCTCGAGTGGGCTAACCTCAATTATTTCCGTCACGCGATCGTATTCCTGGCATGGATCGCGGCGCTCAGGGCACTGTCTATGTCAGGCGGAAGAGAGCTGTTCGTACGCCGCTTCGGACCGTATAGATAAGAGAGTAAATAAACATGTGCCTGAAGTGCGTTGAGAGGCGGAGGGTATCGTGCTAGAGTTAGCTCCCTCACCCTTTTGTAAAAAATCCTCTCTCGGAGCGCGAATAAATGAAGATTGATAATAGAGTCCGGATTTGCTATAATCGGAACAGGCATTCGGTGTAGTTCTCAAATCTGGATCTATCCTCAAAACCCGCTGGAAAACAGGAATCTGCCTGCATTTTTTAAAGATTAAATCTATCTTATGGAGGATAAGGTATGTTAATCAGGGATCGTTTTTTAGTGTCGGCTGTGTTCCTTCTCTTAACGTGTATTTTCTTATTGTCCGCCCCTGAAACGGGGTACACCCAGGGCGGTGGCAACTGCTGCATTGCGCACTCCGGCGTCGGATGCGGTGATCAGGTATGCGAGGATGCCGTCTGCGCGGCCGACAGCGTCTGCTGCGATATGGGCTGGGATACTAAATGCGCTGACCAGGCCCAGGAATTGTGCAGCGATATATGCGTAGGAGAATTTCACCCGATTCCCACGTTCAACGAGTGGGGCTTGATCGCTCTGGCAGGAGTGCTGGGATTGTTCAGCCTGTTCGTAATCAGGAGACGCTACGCTCTAAGAGCGAAGTGATATCCGTTCATACGCTGAGCGGAACAGAGGATTAAAAGCGGGATATCGAAGAGAAAGTCCTCTCGTATCTCCATCTCACCCCTTTACCCTCTTGTAAAAAATCTTCTTCGCAACCTCCGCGGTAATTATGTACAGGACCACGATCACCCCGAGGGCGATAAGGAACGACGGCGGGAGAGGATGGAAGCTGAAGAGATGCGCGAGCCTCGAATAAGGCAGGTAGAGCGTGGCGCATATAACGAGAAAAACTGCGAGTGCGAGGTATTTCCCCGGCCTGCTCCGGAGAAAAGGTCCCCTGGTCCTTATGACGAGTATTATAAGCGTCGCCGAAACGACGGACTCGATGAACCACCCCGTCCTGAACTGCTCCGTCGTCGCATGGAATATGAAGAACAGCACGCCGAACGTCGTGTAATCGAAAATAGAGCTTATGAGTCCGAAAGTCGCCATGAAGTTCCTTATGAAACGTATGTCCCAGCGTCTCGGCTTCTCCACCATCTCACGGTCGACGCTGTCGCCGGCGATAGTCATCTCCGGCAGGTCCGTCAATAGGTTAGTAAGCAGTATCTGCTTGGGGAGGAGCGGCAGAAAAGATAGAAACAGCGAGGCCCCCGCCATACTGAACATATTCCCGAAGTTGGCGCTCGTCGCCATGAACACGTACTTGAGCGTGTTCGCGAATGTCACCCTGCCTTCCCTGACGCCGTTCACCAGGACACCCAGGTCCATCTTGAGGAGCACAATGTCCGCCGCCTGCTTCGCGACGTCGACCGCGCTCTCGACGGAGATACCGACGTCGGCCGCGTGGAGCGCCGACGCGTCGTTTATGCCGTCCCCCATGTACCCGACGACGTTCCCGGCCTTTTTCAGGGCGTTGATAATGCGCTCCTTCTGGCTCGGCTCCACCTCGGCGAAGACGTTATAGTGGTTGACCATTTTGAGGAGCGCGTCGTTACTCATGCTCAATAGCTCCTTCCCGGTCACGGCCTCAGGCTCGGGGAGCCCGACCTCGCGGCTCACGTGGAGCGCGACCTCCCTGCTGTCCCCCGTCACGACCTTGAGCTCGATGCCGAGCCTCTCCAGCTCGTCGATAGTGCCCTTCACCCCTTCCTTCGGAGGGTCGAAGAGGGTTATAAAACCCAGGAACGTCATGTCCTTTTCGAAGTCCTTCGTGATGAGGCTTTCGCCGATTCCGCTCCTGCTCGCGACACCCAGCACGCGGAACCCTTCCATGCTCAGATCGGTGAAGCGCTTCATTATCTCTCCCCTGACCGATTCTATGTCCGCCGTGCCCCCGCCCGAAACCCGGGCGTGCGTGCACACGGAGAGCACGTTCATCGAGCGCGCCCTTTGTGACCATCACGTTTACGCCTTCTTTCGAGACGAGTATGCTCAGCCTCTTGCGGCTGAAATCGTAAGGCACCTCGTCGAGCTTTTTGTAGGCCCCTATATCGAATTTAGAATGCGCGCGTATCGCCTCGTCGATCGGGTTCCTGAATCCGGTCTCGAAACAGGCGTTCAGGTAAGCGTGGAAGAGCACGTCTTCGCTCTCCCCGCCGCTTACGTCCTCGGCGGAATGCAGCCGGACCTCCCCTTTCGTGAGCGTGCCCGTCTTGTCGGAGCAGAGAACGTTCATGCTGCCGAAGTTCTCGATCGAGCTAAGGCGTTTTACTATGACGCTCTCGAGGGCCATGCGCTTCGCGCCCCTCGCGAGGTTAACGCTGATGATAACGGGCAGGAGCTGGGGCGTAAGTCCGACGGCGATAGCGAGAGAAAAGAGGAACGAGTCGAGGACAGGCCTCTCGAAATACACGTTGACCGCGAATATGGCGATCACGAGTATGAGGGTCACCTCCATGAGGAAATATCCGAACCTCCTCACCCCGTGCTGGAACTCGGTCTCGGGAGGCCTCAGCTTGAGCTTCTCCGAGATCTCGCCGAAGAGAGTCTCCTTACCGGTGTGCACAATTACCGCCCTGCCGCTCCCGCTCACGACCGACGTGCCCATGAACAGGGTGTTCGTGCGTTTTCCGAGGGGGGTGCCGGCCGGGAGCGCGCCCGGTAATTTTTCAGCCGGATAAGTCTCTCCCGTAAGTGTGGCCTCGTTCACGAAAAGGTCCTTCGAATCGAGTATCCTGCAGTCGCCGGGAATTATTCCGCCCGCGGACAAAAGCACGACGTCGCCCGGCACGACGTCCTCCATGGGTATCACGGCAGCTGTCCCGTCCCTCAGCACGGAAACCTTTATCCTGACCATGTTGAGGAGATTCTTCACCGCGTTCGCGGCCCCGTACTCCTGCCAGAAGCCGAGCAAGCCGCTTACGAAAACAATCGCCAGTATGATGAGGGCGTCCACGGGACTGCTGAGAAAAAATGAGAGCACAGCCGCGAAAAGCAGGATTATGATTATCGGGCTCTTGAACTGGGAGAGGAGGATCGGAAGCCAGGCGGTCTCGACAGGCGGTTTCAGAATGTTATGGCCGCTCTTTGCGAGCCTCCTTAGAGCCTCATCCGTACTCAGGCCCCCGGCCGATGTCCCGAGCCTATCAAGGAGCCCGCTCTCAGGGACGCTCCAGAATTCATCCGTATGATGGTCCATGTCAGTATTTCCCCATTAAAGCCAGCTCTCGCTTCCCGTCCCGTACCCCTCGCTCCGCCCTCGGCTCTCCTCAGGACAATGCCGCCGGTTTACAAAAAGTATATTTGACCCCCTGCGATTATAATAGTTGGAATTTTCCTCACATACGTAATAGCGCTGGAGAGGATACTTCATGGTTCAATAATTAGTATTGGACAGTTAACCCGTGTCTTAACACGGATCCAAACATATCAGTCTTTCCGTTTCGGGGAAATCTTTCCGAACACTTTTTCCATCTTAATGCCGCCGCGTATGTCGGCCCACCTGAGAAACAGCTCGTCCAAAAGCCAGGCCTTCATATACCGCCTATTCAAACGCATATCAACAAAATGGTAATAGTCCTGAATACTCCAAAAGAGCCTCTCGTGCATACCTATAGGGCGGCCAAGCCCTTCAGTCTCGTAGCCGAGCTCCCTTAGAAGCCCTCCGGCCGCGGATTCGAATATGGCGCGGTCGCCGGGCGCCATCTCGCTCTTCCATTTCCCCTGATTCGCACGCAGTATCTCGGTTTTCGTCCCGTACCCTCCGCGCTTCGACGGGTTGACATCGATCTCGATGAAATTAGGTTTCAGCACGGCTTCAGAATACTGCTCGCCGATGAATGCGCATACCTTCTGCATAGTCTCTCCGGGATTGTCGAGGAGCCTCTCGTAACGTATTTCCATGTACCTCTCGAGACCCGCCCTCGCCCCGTCGAGCCTCCCCTTTGTCACCATCCGCTTCCACGCCGACGCCGCTGAGAAAACGTTTCCCGGACCAAACCATACCTTCATAAATGATAGGGCAACATCCCGACCGTCGCGGTAGATATGGATTATCTTGCACGAAGGGAAGATTTCGATGAGCGTCGGGATTTCAGTCACATACTGCGGCGTTTTATCGCCCCAGCGGGGCTTCCCCTCTTTCGCCGCCCATTCCCCGAAGATGCCGGATACGACCTCCCTATAACTGCGGTACCCCGCGAACGATGAGGAGGAGACCGGCAAATCCCGAATGACCTGAGCCAGTGGATGCCGAGTATCGTCGCGGCCAGTTTTACGGCTTCCTTTTCGTTCACCGGGTCGCCGTAGAGTCTATAGAGCTCTGGGTATAAACTGGGATCTCGGGCGGGAACGTGATGTTCGGGTGTGAGCGCAGCAGGTCCCGGATGAGCTTCGTTCCGCTCCTGGGACAGCCCACGATGAATATAGGGGAATCGGTCATTGTCATGATCCCTTCATCCTCTTGCCCGCCTGGTGGTAAGCTCCCTTGCTCCACCCTCCAATGATAACACGCGGGGCACTGCAGAAGTAGCGCACATGCCCGCGTGTGGTGTTGTCCATACCGGAAGAGACCCACGGGCTTAAGGTAATGTAGATGTCCCGTATCAATCCATGGATTAGGGCAGGCTTTGCGAGCCTAGCTGTTCAACATCTCCTCAAGCGCCTTTTCAGTCTTCTCGACCATCATTTCGACGGTGTAATTCCCGGCTATCCTGTCCCTTAGTTCTTCGGGACGGATTCCCGGGAGCATGTCCAGCATACCGCCCAGCCCCTGTGCGAGAGCGGCGGGGTCACCCGGCGGGACGACTATACCGAGGTCTCCCACGATAAGGGCGGAATCCCCCGCATCGGTCACGACACAGGGCACGCCGCAGGCCATGGCCTCGCCGATCACGTTCGGGAACCCCTCGCTGTGAGAAGAGGAGCATAGCACGTCGAGCGCGTTCAGAACCGAAGGCATGTCATCTCTGACCCCGGCCCACAGAATTAGATCACCCAATCCGAAGTCACGGCCCAGGAGTTTAAGCTCATTTCCGTAACGCTCATCCCCGTCGCCGATGCAGACGAAACGGGCGTCCCCCCTTTCCCTGAGAAGTAGTGAGGCTGCTTTCAGGAAATCGGCATGTCCCTTGACCGGGCTTAAGCGGGCGGCGATACCTATGAGCGGGGAGTCTCCGGGGATGCCCCATTCCCGCCGCACAATCCCGCGAGCTTCCGGGTCGGGTCTGAATTTATCCGTATCGATACCGTTATTAATTACGATCTCACTTTTGCACCTGTAGCCTAACCTCCTCCTCGAAGCGAGCCCCTCAAACGAGTTGGATATCATGAGAGGGACGTAGGGGGAGACCCATTTGTTTACATAGAGGGAAGGTGACTGCTTCCGCCTATAGTCTCTCGCGCCTCCTTTCAGGGGCAGAGCCCTGTACGCCCCATACGATTTTACTTCCCGGCACGGAGCATACCGCGAGCCAGGAGATAAGCCTGGCTGTATGTCCCTGAAAGGCATAGAGGACTTGTATACGCTCTTTTTTAATCAATCGTCTTAATTCCAGCGTCGCCCGGACTAAACCGGCGGATTCGGGGATAATGTGTCCGGGCCTCGACTCATAGAGAACCCTTACCCGGACCTGCGAGGCTTCCCACATCGAGACCCAGTCCCGGTCAACCGGATATAGGGCGAGTACCGATACCTGGTGTCCCTTCTTTTGCAGACCCCCGGCAAGCAGGGAGAGCTGGCGTATGACACCTCCCAACCCAATGGTGTCGATAAAAAACAGGATTCTCATGCAATTTCCCGATCTTTGTACATATTAGTTTATATATAATTCCATCGAGCGGAAAAGGGTCGAGTAGTTTCGCAGGATTGAGTATAAATTGGTCATGATAGATTCATATCATTCGACTTTATATTGGATTCTACTACTCAAACTGACAGGCCATGGTTGAAAATTTGTAGTGATCAGGTGCCAATCTGTGTATCATCATTGAGCCATGACAAGAAAAGCTCGTAGCTAAGCGCGAAAACGAATGCTCCAGCGAAGAGGCCGGGTAAACCGTATGTAATAAAGCCGCCTATTGCACCTATGAAAATGACAATCATTGGAACGTCGACTCCACGGCCCATTAAGAGCGGTTTAAGAATGTTATCACTCAGGCCAACGATAATACACCAGACCGCGAACACAACAGCAACGATTGTATTGTGGGTGTAGAATACATAGATAATAATAGGACATAGGATCACAATAGTAGGAATCTGAACCACAGCAACAATCAATACGAGCAGGGCCAATAGCCCCGCCGCGGGCAGGCCGACAACGACAAATCCGATCCCTGCCAGTAACGCCTGGATCAGTGCGACGCCCAGAATACCCAATGCGACACTTCGCACAGTCGCTGCCGCGAGCTTTACAGTATCTCCCCCACGCTCGTATCTCAGCCGCGTGGCCAATGACAGCGCAGCTTGAGCGCCAGCATCGGCTTTTGCGAGCAGGACACCGGCAATAACCATCGAAACCACGAACTTGAGTATCCCGACCCCAATACCGGCTGCTGAGGACAACAGCTGAGTACCAAAATTTTTGAAATGCGGGGGGATCTTCATTAGTGCAGTCTCAAGATTGTTCGAGGCAAGGCTCCAGAACTCGTACAAAGGTTTGCCGATGACCGGCCAGGAAGCGACCTTCTCCGACGGCGGTGGTATGCTTAACGTCCCCTGTTTAAGATGTACCAAATATTCCTTAGAAGAGCTGATAAGCAAATCGGAAAGCAAATAGGTCGGTACGATCAGGAGAATCAGTGGAATGAGCGTTATCAGGATTGCCGCTAAAGTGCCACGTCCACCTAATACAGATTTGAGTCGGTCGTATATTGGTTTGATAGTAACGGCAATGATGACTCCCCAGAAAATAATCGGAAGGAACGGATGAGCGATATTGTAACACCAGTATATGAGCAGAAGAACGAGTCCTATACGCATGATTGACTCTAGCGCTTTTGCCATAAACACCTTGTCATTTGGTTGATTAGATGTGTTCATACAGATATGTCAAGCTCCCGGTAAGCGGTCCAACTTTTAAGTTAGATTACTTCATATTTGACCCTAACTCAAAAGCTGTACCGGGTAAATTAGAGATTTCTGACGTTTTTAAATGCTTTTCCACATGCTCCTCGGGCGTCATGTTCTCCAGCCCCGAATGGGGTCTGAATTGAGCTCTTTATACTGAAGAATTAGCTTAATATTGCTAATAAGCGAAGATTTTTCTATCTCTAATATTTTTGTTCGGAATACGTCCGCTAAGTTACCGAGAAGTGGCTTATCCCTGAAATACATCAGATGGGAGGGGACCATCCGGAGCCCCGCTGAAAACATGAGACACAGCACTGCGGTGAATGTGCCCGCTTTGATTATTTCCGGATAGAGCTCAGTGATATCATTACGGTTGTCCGCCTGGAGACAGAATACTAAATCGAAATCCCCGCCGGGTAAATCCGGTCATGACAATACACCCTTATATACTGCCAATGTCCTTATTTAGGACAAACTACACTCGACGCCCGGCCCTGAACCGATAACACCCCGCAAAAATTAGAAAATAATACATTCAAATGGCATGCTATTTGCTCCTTAATAATTGGGTATCATCAATGGTTCGTACTAATTATTACTGATAATGGCGTAAAATAAGTAAATGCTGTGTTATTATCGGAGATAATACGATGAATTTCGCAAATTTCATGCCCGGCAAGGAGTACAACATATGAGCAACAAAGACCTCATCAAGAGGGCGCGCAAATTCGCTGCGCCGTTCCGTGTAACGAAAGGCAGCAAGTTCCGCCTGAAAGACGTCGATCCCGGCGACACGCTCCACCTGCAGTCAGAGGACAAGCCCCGCGCCAAGGAAGTGCTCGCTATGGGCGTTCAGCTTCTCGCCGAGCTGCAGGACATGCTCTACGCCCAGGACCGCTGGGCGGTCCTTATCATACTCCAGGCTATGGACGCGGCTGGAAAGGACGGGACTATCAAGCACATCATGTCCGGTGTGAACCCTCAGGGCTGTCAGGTCCATTCCTTCAAGTCGCCGTCTCCGGAAGAGCTCGACCACGACTATCTCTGGCGCTGCATGAAAGCTTTGCCGAACAAAGGCAATATCGGCATATTCAACCGCTCCTATTACGAAGAAACGCTCGTCGTGAGGGTCCATAAGGAATATCTCGCCAATGAGAAGCTCCCGCCCGAGCTCGTTACACGCAACATCTGGAAGGAGCGATTCCAGGATATACGCAACTTCGAGCGTTACCTTACGCGGAACGGGATGATAATCCGGAAGTTCTACCTGCACGTTTCAAAGGAGGAGCAGGAGAAACGTTTCATGGAGCGGATCGAGAACCCGGAGAAGAACTGGAAGTTCTCCGCCAGTGACGTAAAAGAGCGTCAGCACTGGGACGATTACATGAAAGCCTTCGAAGACATGATCCGAAACACCGCCACGGAGGACGCGCCGTGGTACGTCGTCCCTGCCGACAACAAGTGGTTCACACGTTTGGTGGTCGCGGCGGCTATCATCGATGCCCTGGCCTCTCTCGACTTGCATTATCCGAAGGTGGACGATAAGAAGCTCGAAGAACTCGCCGCTGCGAAAAAGACCATGCTAAGCGAGAATAGAAAACGGAGTTAGTTGAATATAATATAATCATGATTTCATAGGTCTCGGGTCTATAGACTCTATAAATCTATAAAATGGGAGATGCGGAAATGGCAACCGAAGAAAATAATACCGGTCGTTTCGTCGATAGTGATATCGGTCAGATGATTCGGATAGTGAGGGACCACAAAGTATTCTGGACTACCATGCCGATAGAGCTCGCGGGCGGGGAAGGCAGACCCCTTAAAGTCGGCATGGCATTAGCGCTCGTAGGCACTGATGCGGACGATGGAGTTTCGGGAGAGGGGAGCGAAGAGCCGACCGTATACGACAAGCTCTACGAGATCGCCCGGTGGCTCACCTCCGGGGACGAGCCGGACGTCAGGTTCGAGATAAGGAGACATGACAACATCGTCTTCTACCTCCCGGACGACCTCAAGACAAAGAGGAAAGACTACGTCGTCGTACTCAGAATACTCCACGACGATCAATTCAATTTACCTCTGGATAAAAAGCAGCTTGATGTCCTGGGCGGATTCGAAAAGAAGCTCAAGGATATCGGCTCGCCCAAAGACCATTGGAAAAAGCAGCCGGTCAATCAGATTTAGCTGCCTGGAACCCGGCCATACGACAGCCATGAGCCAAACGAAGGCGCAGCCATGAGCCAAACGAAGAGTCAATGAGAAAACCGGAAGCGATACTCGTTATTAATTCAGGCTCATCGAGCCTTAAATTCTCAGCCTTCACATCCGGCGAAGCCCTCAAGCCGTTCCTCCGCGGTCAGATAGAAGGCTTATTCACGAATCCACATTTCACCGCGCATGACGGAGACGGGAACGTTATAGGTGAGAAGAGCTGGGCGCCCGGAACGAAGCTCGGACACGACGGGGCGGTAGAATATCTATTCGACTTCGGCGGGTCGGGCGTCATGGCGGGACACACGATCGTAAGCGCCGGGCACAGGGTCGTCCACGGCGGGACGGTGTTTACGGAGCCCGTGCTCATAGACGATAGCGTAATCGAGGCCCTCGAAAAGCTCGTGCCCCTCGCCCCCCTCCATCAGCCATACAACATTGCGGCTATCAGAGCCGTGAGGAAAAGAGAGCCGGGCCTCCCTCAGGCAGCTTGCTTCGACACGTCTTTCCACCGCACTCAACCGCATCTGGAGCGTACCTACGCCATACCGAGGATTTATACCGAAGAAGGGGTCAAGCGGTACGGCTTCCACGGCCTATCGTACGAATACATAACCTCCGTCCTGCCGGCGTACGACGGGACGCTCGCCTCGGGCCGTGTCGTGATCGCACACCTCGGGAACGGCGCGAGCATGTGCGCGGTGAAGGGCGGAAGGAGCGTCGCAACGACAATGGGGTTCACGGCCGTATGCGGGCTGCCGATGGGTACGCGAACGGGGACGATAGACCCCGGCATCCTCATATACATGATGGACCGTTACGGTATGGACGCGAGGGGCGTGGAAGATCTCATATACAACCGGTCGGGCCTCCTCGGCGTATCGGGCATATCGAGCGACATGCGCACACTGCTCGCAAGCCCGGACCCTCGCGCGAGGGAGGCGGTAGAGCTCTTCATATACAGAATAGGACGGGAGCTCGGCTCGCTTGCCGCGGCATTGGGGGGCATAGACGGGATAGTGTTCACGGGGGGTATAGGAGAGAACGCCGCATTAATAAGGGAGAGAGTGTGCATTGATGCCGGGTGGCTCGGCGTAGATCTCGATAAAGACGCGAACGACGCGGGGGGGCCGAGGATAAGCAAAACGAACAGCAGGGTTTCCGCGTGGGTCATACCGACGAACGAGGAGCTAATCATAGCCTCACACACCAGGCGCATTCTCGAATCAGTGAGAAGCAAGTAGTTTAATCCGACACTCAACGCATATAAATAGAAGTCGAGCGGTGATTTTCATTCCCCCGTCAGCATCTTCCCCAGCAGTCGTCCCGAGCCGGGGCCGGAGAGGCATTGAGGGTGAGTGAAGCCCTGGACAAGAGGCAATGGAGGATTGGTCAGCCCAAAGCTTCACCCGAGGATGATACATTCAAATTATATCAGAAGTATCAAGCACCCGCTTGAGCTTTCCTTCGCTTCATTGCGAAGAACACTCCGACTAATCCTAATCCCGCAGCGGCGGAGATCATTCCCCATTCGGATAGTGTCGGGATGGGGGTCCTGGTCAAATGGCATCCTTCAATAACGCTTGCCCTGCAATTTAGAGCCTCCTGGGAAGTAAGCTTAAACTCGGCATCGCCTACACCTTCTTGAACGACTAGACAATGCCCGCCCTCCTCGACGTTTTCCGCTGTAAAACTTGCAGATCCATTAAAAATATCAACTAGATCTGAACTTAGATCGAACTGGGTGTTTTCGCCAAGTTCCCCGCCAGGGCAGAGAAGCTCAATGATATCGTTACCGGTAATCCCGTCTGACAATACAGCGGTACCGCACGGGCAGGTTTGTGAAAAAGCATAATCGGACACAAAAAGAACCGCTAATAGTATAAGCAGGTTATAGCTTTTCATCTCAATCGCTCCTTTAAACAATTTTATATGCAATCAATAAATTATGACGATTATAGCACTTTAATGTTCGCCGTACAATAGATGATAACGGCGTCGTAGGCCACTTCAAGTCCGTCCGTCAGTACTCGACGTATACTTCATCAGCGTAGCACCACGCCCATCTTTCACCGCGCTCGGCCGAAATTACTATCGGATGGCCCGTCTCCCGGTAGTGCTTCGAGGCGTGCTTATTCTTCGAGGAATCGCAGCAATGGACCCCTCCGCATGTCTGGCAGGCCCTCAGATGGAACCACGTATCCCCCATCTCCACACATTTCTCGCATACGTGTGTTTTGGGAGGGACGGGCTGCCACCCGCTGAAGTGTTCACAAAGAGCATTATCCGACGACATAAGATTCTCCGCTCAATACGAGATGGATCATGATCTGTTTATGTACTCGTGTATGAATTTTATAGCCATGGACCCTTCACCGACCGCAGAAGCGACGCGGTTCATAGCGCCTGACCTTACGTCTCCGGCCGCGAATATGCCGGGGATGCTGGACTCCAAGAGATAAGGAGTGCGCTCGAGCTTCCAGATCGACTTAAAATTCTCGTAATTAAGAAGGTCCCTGCCCGTCTCGATATAACCTTTATCATTTTTTATAAGGTCGAGCTTTATCCAGTCCGTGAAAGGGCGCATACCTATGAATATGAACAATGACTGAGTTTCTACCGTTCTTCTCTCGCCGGTATCCAGATCCTCGATCACCATGCCTTCAAGTCGTCCGTCCCCCATTACTTCTGCCACCCGTGTTTTGCTCAGTACAAAAATATTTTCTGTACGCGATATCTGCTCTACCAGATATTGGGACATCGAAGAGCCGAGAGAGTCGCCTCTAATGATAATGAACACCCTCTTTGCGAATTTCGATAAGTACATTGCAGACTGACCCGCTGAATTCCCGCCGCCTACTATATATACGTCTCTACCCTTGCAGGCATGGGCTTCTGTCCTGGAGGACCCGTAATAAATACCGGACCCGGTAAAGTCATTAACGCGCTCGGCATCCAACCGTCTGTAATCGACACCGGACGCGATTATCAGACTGAGCGCGTTTACGTCCTTTCCGTCCGAGAGTTTTAGGATCTTATACATATCTTTCAGCTGTATATCGACGACTTCCTGGGGCGTAAGAAATTCAGCACCCAGTCTGGTAGCCTGCGTAATAGCCCGCCGCGTGAGCTCGGCTCCGCTCAGTCCGCTCGGAAACCCGAGATAATTTTCTATCATCGAGCTCGTACCCGCCTGTCCGCCCGGGGCTTTCTTCTCGACGAGAAGGGTCTTCAAGCCCTCGGACGCCCCGTACACCGCCGCCGCGAGCCCCGCTGGTCCTGCACCGATTATCACGACGTCGTAGATTTCCTGGGAAGCCTCCGATCTCAGACCTAACTTTCGCGCGAGGGACGTGAAATCGGGATTCGTCAGATACGAGCCGTCCTCGAAAAAAGCCGCGGGTAAGTCTTTATTCTCGATCCCTGAAACACCTATCAGCTCCCTGGCTTTATCGTGCAGCTCTACGTCGAGCCAGAGATACGGGACCAGGTTGCCCGCCAGATACTCCTTTATCGCGTGCGAATGGGGCGACCATTGATATCCGACTAATCTTATCCCGTCAAAGTCAGGCTTGTAAGACGCATGCCATTCATCCAGGAGGTCGTCCAAAACCGGATAGAGCTTCTCCTGAGGGGGGTCCCAGGGCTTCATCAGATAGTAGTCGAGCTGAACTTCGTTTATCGCCTTTATCGCGGAGTCGGTGTCGGAATAGGCCGTAAGCAGCACCCTTTTCGCCTCAGGGTAAATGTCTTTTGCCCGGACCAGGAAATCTACCCCCGAGATTCCGGGCATCCTCTGGTCGGAAACGAAAAGCGCGACCACCTCGTTTTTAAGCTTGAGCTTAGTTAAGCTTTCGAGGCTCTCTTCACCGGATTGAGCGGTTATGACCCTATATTCTCTTCCATAATACTTTCTAAGGTCCCTCTCGATAGCCCTGATAACGGCGTTGTCGTCATCGATTGCGAATATCATGGGTTTCTTCATTTTCCGTGCTTCCTCATAGTCGTCTTTCGGGCATGGGCTTATAAATCCACGGGCAGGCAAATGGAAAATTTCGTAAAACCCGGCCTGGATTCAAAGCCTATAGTCCCCTTATGCTGATTTACTATAATACGATATGTTATCTCGAGCCCCAGCCCCGAACCCTCGCCGGGCGCCTTGGTAGTAAAAAAAGGATCAAATATTTTATCCTGTATTTCCTGCGGGATCCCGTTGCCGTTATCGATAATTTCCACGTTCACGGTATCGGACCCGTTGCCGTTCATTCCCGTCCTTATCGTGATCATCCCCTTTTCGGGAACTGCGTCGATCGCGTTGTCGATCATATTAGTCCATACCTGATTGAGCTCGCCGCCGTATGCGGATATCGCGGGAATTTTGTAGTCGAATTCTTTTTTCAGGGTTACGTTCTTTTTTTTAAGTTTGTGGTTCAGGATGATAATAGTATTTTCTATGCCTTCATGCAGATCAATCTTTCTTTTCTCATGCGCTTTGTCCATATAGGCGTAAGATTTCATTGCCGATATGAGCTCCGAAATCCTGGACGTGCTTTCGACGAGCTCCCTCACGAGCTTCCTCATTTCAACGTCTCTCGGGAGCCAATTCAAAAAATTTGTGACCTGGTCCGGTTTTAATTTCTCTGAAAAATCACTGAGTATTTTCTTGGTAAATCCGACGGAGACAAGAACCGATGCAAGCTCCCACGGCTCTCCGACGCCCTGCTCTTCCATCCAGCCTGTCAATTCATCTTCAAGCTCGTTTCGCTCCACCGCGTCGAGCTCCACACCGTCCACGTCTATGACTTCTTCAATAGGCTGAAACGGATAACCGCTCTTATCGACTTCGTCTTTGAACATGTAGTATTTCAGTATCTCGGAGGAGAAGATGTCGAATTCGTAGACAGTATTCGCCAGATTCTCCGCCGTCCTCTTTGCGGCCGATGCCGGGTTGTTCAATTCATGGGCGAGGCCGGCCGCCATCGTTCCGAGCGAGGCCAGCTTTTCCCTTTGAAAAGAGAGGTGCGTTAATTCGAACATCCTGCTCGACATGTTGGACAATATTTTTCCTCTCACCGTCGAGCAGTTACCCAGCATGTACCAGAAATCACTCTCGTCGACGCTGAATATTCTCATATCCGTAACAGCTATCCCGTTTGCCATATGCGTCATTCCCGAGAGGAGAGGCACCTCACCGCCGGACATCCCTTTTGTGAACTGGCCGATCTGGAGCTTTTCTCCCTTGATTATCCTGTAAATTTCGAGTGTGCCTTCGAGAAAGATATAAAAACGCCTGGCGTGATCCCCCTCGCAAAAAAGATGTTCGCCTTTTTTCAATTCCACAATTACGCCCTTTACGTCCTCGTCCAACTCTTCGTCGGTAATTTCCGAGAACAGGTCTATATCCTTCAATTCTCTTATAAACATTGTATGGCACCCACTATAGAGTTAGATAATCCGGATATCACAATCGCGCGCTCCCGACAGGTGAACACTTAAAAGGTATACTGATATAATATGTCAAGAAAATATAAAAAATCCAAGTCTTTATGTTTTTTTACGAATAAAACTATTGATGGACAGTACAAAGTCTGTTATAGATATTAGCGTTTACGTTAACCCTGAAACATTCACGTCCCCGTAGCTCAGAAGGATAGAGCGCAGGATTCCTAATCCTGAGGCCGGAGGTTCGAATCCTCTCGGGGACGCAAAACTTTCCCGAAGTACAGTGACAATGTTGCATACTATCAAGGGCGACCGGTTCTTGCGCACGCTCAGAACCGTTCTCTCGGGGACGCAAAACTCAGTCCGAAGAATAGTAACATTGTTGCAATTCAACCTATGGCGTCCGATTCCTCACTATTCGTCGAAATCGTTCTCTCGGGGACGCACACACAATGTGTGATTCTACGATTTCTCCGACTGCTCCCTCATTCCAATCTTCCAAGGGTGTCCAATTGCCTTCTAGCCTTGGTTTTTTTACCTTCGAGTCCATAGTTTCAGGAATTCGCTAATTCAACCAGAATGGATCCGTTTCTCGCTCGATCGCAACCGTATCCCGGAATCGTTGATACACTCTATGTATGATGGGGGACGCGGCCGGGAGGATTCACCGATATTTTCAATTTCTTAAAAAATTAGTCTGTCATAATTAAAAAATATCATTATAATTCGGGGATGATGAAATCCGTTCTCCCCATTCTGTTGATACTTCTGTTTTCCCTTTCCTGCGACTCCTCCGATCCCGGAAACCCGGTGAACGTTTTCGGAGACAAAGCCCCCGATCCGGAGGCTCTCTCCGAGGGCCCTGTCGAGAGCGACGTAGTCCTGAACATCGTACTCGGGCTCGCGCGGTCTCAGGATTCGCCTCGCCGAGAGAGTCGATGAGCTCCACGATCCGGGCTCCCCTCACTATCACGATTTCAGGAGCGTTTCGGAGATCGCGGAAGAGTTCGGGGCCGACGACTCGGTCATAGAGAGCGTGCAGGAGTTTCTAAACACGCAAGGTATTTCATTAGACGTCGACCAGACAAAAGGATTTCTTCACGGCCAGGCAACGGCGGCGCAGTTGAATCAGCTCTTCGATACGGAGCTTTTTTATTACCAGATAGACGAGGGCACATTCATCGCCCCATCGACCTCACCCACGCTTCCCGCTCCGTTAGACGGTCTTGTAACTGAGGTGCTGGGTCTGAGCACCGAGCCTTCGCTGTGGGAGGTCCCTGAACCTGACGATTCCGATGAGGCCTTCAGCCCTTCAGCCGAAATCGATACGCCCGGCTCCCCGACGGTCACAGGGACACGCGAGGGGTGCGCCGACGCCCTTAAGAAAAAAGGCTTCACCCCGAACCAGTTTCGAACGGCTTACGGGATCGATGACCTTCACAAGCTCGGTTTCGATGGGCAGGGCATCACAATGGCCCTCGTCGAGGGAACCAGATTCGAGCAATCGAATATCGACGAATTCACAGCGTGTTTCGGAATTTCTGATCCCGTCGTTCCGACGGTCGTCCAGCTAGGAAGCGACGAGCTCAAACCCGACGGAGAACCGTTTCTCGATATTGAAATAGCTCTAATGATTGCCCCCAAGCTCTCGGGGCTTTACGTTTTTCAAAAGAAACTCAATTCCCTAGCCGACTGGGTCACGCTCTTCTCCGCGCCACTCAACACCAAGCACACGGCGGGGGTTCCCGTGCAGATAATGTCGGGGAGTCTCGGCAACTGCGAGGTTAAATGGGGGTTTGCGGCAATTAGTACGCTGGAATTCGTATTCATGAACGCGGCAGCTTCAGGGGTGCACGTGTTTATCTCCGCGGGAGACAGCGGCTCGTCCACATGTTTCCACCACGATAAAAAAACCAAGACCAAGTCCGCCGAGTATCCCGCGTCGTCGCAATACGTCACAGGCGTCGGCGGGACGAACCTTGCGCTCAATGAGGACAACACGATCAAGGGAGAGGGCGTATGGAACGACCGGGATTTCCCCGCTCCCTACAACAAAAAGTTTGGAGCCGGCGGTGGCGGCAAAAGCATGTTCCTCTCGAGACCTCTCTGGCAGAAAGGAACGAAAATCAAGGGCTTCAGGAGGACGACGCCCGACGTCGCATTCTTCGCCGATCCTTTTCCGGGCTACGTCATCAACGACTCGCTGAGAGGCTGGTTCGATAACGGGGGCACGAGCGCCGCGACGCCGTTTTTCGCCGCATCCATGGCCCTCGTGCTTCAGGCCGCTGCGGAAAACGACGTAACCCTAGACCTCACATACCAATTGATTTACAACCTCGCGAACAGCGACGCTTACACCGGGGTTTTTCAGGATGTGGTCATAGGGAACAACGACCTCTTTGACGTCGGCTGCTGCACTGCGGGACCGCGTTATGATATGGCGAGCGGGTGGGGATCGCTCAACATCAATTCCCTGGCCGAAGTATTGATTCCGTCTTTGGGGAACTGATAGTTTTTGGAGGCTTCATCTCCCGGGGCGTAACCGTTTGCCCAATTGAGAGAAGTGGTACCCGGCAGTGGGATTGTAGAAAGAGAGCGGGCGGTCAGTTGGTCGCCGGGACAGCTAAACGAACTACGCCGCGCGGCGGATTAAGCGAAAACCCCCTTCCCTCACCCGCACTCAAAGCAGAACTTTAAAACCAAATAAGGAGATAAGGGAAGGGGTTATTTTTATAACACCGGGCGGAAGCGGCTCTTCACCGCCCCGGCCCCGATGCGTGAATTTCTATTTAAAAAACTGATCTATGAATATCATCAGCCGGCCCTGTACCGTGAACGGCGTTTCGTTGTAGCTGACGCCGTCGGACTCTATCTGGTTCGGCAGCGAGCGTATTGGCCGCCTGCGCCTCGAGGAGCGTATCCAGGCTGCTTCCGGGGAATACTATACCGCCGATGAGATCGAGGTTAACCCCCGGATACATGTGCCACGTGAGCGTGCCCTCGACTTCCGTACCCATGTACGTATCGAGGCTCTCGACGCCCGGGTAGGGGTTCTTGGTCTCTTCGTTGAACGCAACCACCACCTGAGGCGTGAATGACAGCTCGTCGATAAGCTTTACAGTGCCCCAGACTCTCGCGTAGTATGCGTTGTAAACGCTGCTCTCGACCTGATAGATGTTCGGTACGATGTTCTTGAAGAGCAGGTTGTCCAGGTTGTAAGCGGGGTTGAAGTATACTATTCCTCCCTCGAGCGAGCCTGTGCTGAGGTCATCGCCCTTCGCCCAGCCGAATTCCGCGGCGACTATCTTCATAGGCCATCCCGGATACACCTCCGCGCGGGCGGCAAATACTATGTTCGACGCGTCTATATCCTCATCGCCTACTCCGTCAATTTTAAGCTTTCCCCAAACCCCGTCCATCTCGCCGACGAGTCTCCAGAGGTCCGTCTTATAATCGATCAGACCGGAGTAAAGAACCAGGTGGGCGAGGTCCACACCGCTGACCGCGGCCCCCGCGTTGGGCGGTACGCCCGGATCGGTTCCGCTGGTCGGGAATGTGCTGACGTTATTCTGATGGATGTACGGGAACACGAAGCCCGCCACCGTCAGGTTGCCCCCGGCGACATTCGGATTGTTGAATATAAGAGCGGCAGCCCCGATGTCGTATCCGTTACCGTTACCGGTCACTACGCTGTTTCCCCCGGTGAGTATGTCCGAGACGAATACGAAGGTTATGGACGAGGACCCGGCCGCGAAAGACTTCAGATAAAGGAACCTGTCAAATATAGTGCCCAGGTCGGAATACGGGTCCCAGCCTCCGTTCAGATACATACCGATACCCCAGTCAAAGGGCTGACGCCCGACCCTGATGAATCCGAGGTCGTGAGGAAGCACTATGTCCGACATCAGGAACCTCACGTCGAAGAACCCCGGGTCGTCTATCGCCAGCGGACCGGTCAGGATAGCGCCCCTGAACCTGTCGCTGAACGAGATATTCGAATTCACGACGGTGTTGCGCCCTCCTAACAGCTCCGTCGTGGACCCGCCCCAAATGTTGTTGTCGAATACGCTCAGCTGCGCCCTGATAACAACCGAGTCGCTGAGAACGAGCTGAGGGGTCAGGCGCAGTGTGGTATCCGCGAAAAATATGTTGTCTTTATTATTGGCGAAACCCAGATCTATGGCGTCTTGATTGCTCAACGCCGATATAAAGGTCGCGTTACCTATATAACGCGCTCTCGTACGCATGTAACTCGGAAAGCCGCCAAGACTGAAACTTACGGCGTATGACGGCGCCGCAGTAAAAATAGCCAGCACGAACAAAATGAGCCATTTGGCCTTATTCATCTTCCTTCCTCCTTGGATTTATTTTTCGTTTATTCCCCGCTTGGATATTCCACCCGCTAAAGCCTTGAAAATAACATGCCAATTGTTCCCGCCCTGTGATCACTATCTTTTTAAAACGCTTGGGTGTCGCATGTCAGAAATTAGTACAAAAATAGAATTCGTCTCCGGCATTACTGTTCAAGAGCGGAGAGAGGTGAGAAGCGGGAACAAACATTATCCTCGAACGGCCGTCACATACCGAGTGCGGCAATGTGCAATAACATTGAATGCCCCGGAAGAGATTTATTTCGGGGTATATATCGCTACCAAATTTTCCGGACGGATCTCGGAAATATAGGAAATATATATGGATGAAGGGGCTACGGCGCGGTCATACAACCGGGAATACATCGACAAAATAACTCTTAGCTGTTCGTCATATCCGGATTCAGAAATTCGTACACACACGACCTGAATTTCTCGACTTTGAATGGTTTGGTTATATATTCGTTTCCCGTCATGTTGATGAAGTCCATCGTTTCACTGCTCGGGTCGCCGGTTATGAAGATAACCTTCTCGGCAAGCCGGGGCTTTAATTCCTTGATTTTGTCATAGAAAGCGATCCCGCTCATACCCGGCATCTTAATGTCGCAAACTATCAGATCGTAGTTGCCGGAACCCGTTTTCACGAGCGCTTCCTCACCGTCCCTGGCATTATCAATGGTGATGTTATCGTGTTCCAGGACACCTTTTATCAAATCTACGACCAGCTCTTCGTCCTCGACGATGAGGATCCTCTTCTCATTCATCTTCCCCCGGCTTACCTTCATACGCTTCTCATTATCCCGCCCCGGCTCCGCCGTCCACTGAAACACCGGCAGCTCAACCACGAAAGTCGCCCCCCCTCCTTCCCTGTTTTCCGCGCGTATCTCCCCTCCGTGCTCGTGTATGATCCCGTATGCGACGGCGAGACCGAGACCCGTCCCCTTCCCGGGCTCTTTGGTGGTGAAAAAGGGATCGAATATCTTTCCGATTGCATCTTTCGGGATTCCCGGGCCGTTGTCCTCGAACTTAATTTCTATAATGCCCCCGTTCTTTACCCTGGTCGACACTTTGAGACGTCCCCGGTCCCTGTACCCGCTCATCGCCTGCTCGGCGTTGAGTATGATATTGGTAAACACCTGATGGAGCTGGTTGGAATCGACCATGGACTTGGGAGTTCCGCTGTCGAAGTCGGTAACGACCTCGATGTTATCGAGCTTTAGCTGATACTCCCTGAATTCGAGCGCCTGCTTCACAAGCGCGTTGATATCTTCATAAGCCCTCTGCGGCCTGTATTTCCTCGAGAACGAAAGCAGCTTCTCGATGATCTTCGCGACCCTCTGGGCCGAGGTATTGATGATTTCGAGCGACTTTTTCTCGTTATCGTCGAGACCGGGCTTCGTCAGGAGCCTCTGCGAATAGCCCACGATCGGAGTGAGCGGGTTGTTTATCTCATGTGCGATGCTCGATATCATCTGACCGAGAGAGGCGAGCTTCTCCGATTGGACGAGCTTTTCGTGGGTGGACTCGATCTCCTCGAGCATTTTCGCCTTTGCTATCGCAATCGCGATCTGGTCCCCCATCGACGAAAGCAGACGCACTTCGTTCTCGCTGAACTTCCGCTCCTTGTAGCTGAGGAACCAGATTACCCCTATTACTTCGCGTCCCAGGAATATCGGTATGCCCAGCAGGCTGTGGTGCCCGAGGTCCCTGCCCGCCTGTCCGATTTCCCCGTCCTTCTGAGCGTCTTCGATATTCTCAATCGCTCCGGTCTTAATGATCTTCCAGGTTAACCCCCTCGGATAGGGTATAGTCCCGCCCTCTGCAGATAAAATTCAGGGAGGTTCCTGCTCGCCTGGATCACGGCCTCCTTCTTTTCCTTATCCACGATATAGATGAAAGCCATATCCACGTTTTCCATATTCATGATAATGTCGAGCGCGACGTCATAAACCTCGCCGAGGTCGAGGAACCTGTGCACGGCCTTCATGAGCGTATTCAGGGCCAGGAGCTCCTCTTCGGTCTTCTTGCGCTCTGAAATGTCCCTGGTGATAACGACGCCCCGTATCTCTCCCGCAGCCGTCAGGTATGGGTTCCCTATGCATTCGAGCCACCTGTACTCGCCCGCTTTGTGTAACGCCCTGAATGTAGCCTTCTCCGTGGAGAGATTCATTACCGCTCGCATGAAGATGGACATAGCCGCCGGCACGTCGTCCGGATGCATAAACTCGAAGACTTTCTTCCCCACGAGCTCCGACTGCGTGTAACCGGTCAGATCGAAACAGATCGGATTCACGTAGAGTATTCTTCCGACGGAATCCACCTCGTATATGAGGTCATAGCTGTTCTCGATGATGGTCCGGTATTTTTTTTCATTCTCTATGAGACCCTCTTCCGTTTCCCGGAGCCTTGAGATATCCCGGAACACGACGGCCACTCCCCTGAAGTCCGTCCGCTCATACTGTACCGGGGCGAAACTCGCCGAGACGTACAGGGTCGATCCGTCCCGGGTGACTAGAAATGTATCCCTTTGCAAACCGAGCTTCTCCCCGGTTTCAATAACCATGTTCGCAGGCTCTATCGGGTCTTCTCCCTTGCTATTGTTATAAAGACGTAAGACCTCGCTTACGGGCTTTCCCAACGCTTCTTGAGAGGTCCAGCCGGTTAGCTCCTCCGCCATGCGGTTGATCAGGATAATATTTCCGTCCGCTCCGGCAATAATGACGCCGTCGCCGATACTGTGAAAACATACGGAGAGCTCCTCCACCCGGCGCGTAAGCTCGCTTTCCCTTGCTTCGTGACTGGAAATTCCGAGACGGAGTTCTTCGATCTCGCTTATCAGCTGTTTCTTTGTCTTACTCTCGTCATTCATACCATGGCCTTCATACTTATAACCCGGGCGGCCGATAGAGCCATGAATGCAACATCCGGCAATTGACTGTGATTTCGGACAGTTACAGTCGTATCCGCCAGCAGACTATCGAACAATATCTGTCATATACATGACGTGATATCCGCTTCCGGCATATTCGGCTCGAAGCTCTCCCTCTTAAAGTATTAGTGCACTTGGTATGAGTTGTAAATAGAGGGGATCAACGGCTATCCATCGATAAGATATCCGGGTGGGTGTATAAACATCCGCCTACTTGGTCACGAGCCAGGCCCGGCTCCAAATCCGGTACACGCCCTGGTACTCGTTCTCCGACCATGAAGCCGAACGCCACGGCGAAAAGGAGTCCCGAATTAAATACGAGGAGACGTCCCGCCTCCGCGCGGCCCTTGAATTTGCCGGGGTCGCTTGCGCCGCACGAGGCTTTCACCCTGAGGGGAACGAACTTCCCCCTCCCACAACCGGGCAATATTAATATGAATTTCATGTTAATCCGGAAATTCAGGGATGACACAGAACGGATATTGATATATCCTTGTATAAAAATAGTATATTTTTCGTTTAGATATCACGGGTAAAGGAGAGCGCAAAATGGCGGCAAAAAAAGAAGCAGCACCCAAAAAGACTGCGGGCAAAAAAGCGGCGACCCCCAAAACCTCGGGTAAAAAATCTTCATCGGTAAAAGAATCCGTTCAGGACAAAATCGCCAGAGTCGCGTACGAGCTTTTCGAAAAGAGCGGACGCACCCACGGAAAAGACATCGAGCACTGGATCGAAGCAGAGGTAATAGTCCTCGGCAAGAAGAAGAAAAAGTAAATACCGCATTCTCCCGCCAAATGTCCGGGGGGGGACGGTTCCCAAATATATGCCTGGAAGCCCTTACCTGATCTTCCAAACGTTCTTGAATGCGCTCCCGCTCCTCGTTTTGAATGTCCATGCATAATGAAATATTATCGATAATCACCGGAGACGGCATACGCCGATCGAGTTTGTGCCGTCTTTTTTTCTCCCCGGTTTAGTGTTTCCATCACCCGCTTCAATGGCCGGCCGATGTGCAGTAATAAATAAGAACAGTAATAAATAAGACGTTGTCCGGTAATAAATAAGACGTGCAGTAATAAATAATAGGCTATTCATACCGGGCTCGCTCCGCTGTACAATAATACACACAGTGTGTGATTTCCGCCCGTATCCAGGCCCACAGGAAATGACAACACGAAATCAGAGAGGAGGATATGAGGGCTTTATATATCGGGCGTCCCGGGACATGAAAGCGTTCCGCCTGAAAACTCAGACGGCGCGGCAACCCGCCCCGGACGGCCGGACCCCCTAATCATCATGAATACAGGAATCAAGCTCACGGCGGAAGAGAAGAGACTGAGAGAGGACAGGGAGAAAAAGGCTTATTGGAAAAAGTGGGGGCCATACCTGAGCGAGAGGCAGTGGGGGACAGTCAGGGAGGACTACAGCCCCGGCGGCACGGCCTGGGAATACCTTCCCCACGACCACGCCCGCTCGCGCGCCTACAGGTGGGGGGAGGACGGCATCGCAGGAATCTCCGACAACCACGTGAGGCTCTGCTTCGCGGTAGCGCTCTGGAACGGGCACGACCCGATACTGAAGGAGAGGCTCTTCGGACTTACGGGCAACGAAGGCAACCACGGGGAAGACGTGAAGGAATATTATTACTACCTCGACAACACTCCGTCCCACGCGTACATGAAGTGCCTCTACAAGTACCCTCACAGGGCTTACCCCTACGACGACCTGGTCGAGGTGAATAAAAAGAGGGGCCGGCACGAACCCGAGTACGAGCTGATGGACACGGGCGTGTTCGACGAGGACCGCTACTGGGACGTTTTCGTCGAGTACGCGAAAAAATCACCCGAAGACATACTCGTCCTCATCACGGTCTCGAACAGGGGGCCCGCCGAAGCGGTGCTCCACCTGCTCCCCACGCTCTGGTTCAGGAACACGTGGTCGTGGAAGGGAGGGGACAAGCCCTCTCTCCGTTATGCGGAGTCGGAAGTAAAATTAAAAGTGATCGAAGCCTCGCACCCTACGCTCGGCAACAGGTGGCTCTACTGCGATAACCCCGGAGGCCTGCTCTTCACGGATAACGAAACCAATTTCGAGAGGGTCTTCGGCTCCCCGAACGATACCCCGTACGTCAAGGACGGTATCAACGACTACATAGTCGGGGGCAGGGAGAGCGCAGTCAACAGCAAATGCACGGGGACGAAGGCGTCCGCCCATTATACGCTCACGATACCGCCGGGCAAATCCCAGACGGTCAGGCTCAGGCTCTCGGACACTATAAACCTGATAGACCCGTTCGGAAAGACCTACGACACGGTCTTCGCTCAGCGCAAGAAAGAAGCGGACGAATTTTACAAGAGGGTATGCCCGTACACGCTCCCCGAAGACCTCGCCGCGATACAGCGCCAGGCCTTCGCCGGAATGCTATGGACGAAGCAGCTCTTTTATTACGTCGTCGAGGAATGGCTCAACGGAGACCCCTTCTGCCCCCCTCCCCCCGAGTCGAGGAAACAGGGGCGGAACCATAACTGGATACACGTCTATAACGAGGACATACTCTCGGTGCCGGACAAGTGGGAATACCCCTGGTTCGCCGCGTGGGACCTCGCCTTCCACACCGTAAATTACTCCCTCATCGACCCCGATTTCGCAAAGCGCCAGTTGATGCTCCTGACGAGGGAATGGTACATGCACCCGAACGGACAGATACCCGCCTACGAATGGGCGTTCAGCGACGTCAACCCCCCCGTCCACGCCTGGGCGGCGTGGAGGGTATACAACATAGAGCACAAGATGTACGGGCGGAGGGACATCCATTTCCTGGAAAGGGTCTTTCAAAAGCTCCTCCTCAATTTCACCTGGTGGGTCAACAGGAAGGACGCCGAGGGAAAGAACGTGTTCGAGGGAGGGTTCCTGGGGCTCGACAACATAGGCGTATTCGACAGGAACGCGAAGCTCCCGTCGGGGGTGATACTCGAGCAGGCGGACGGCACGAGCTGGATGGGCATGTACTGCCTCAACATGCTCGCGATAGCCATAGAGCTCGCGAAGCATAACTCCACCTATGAGGACATCGCGAGCAAGTTCTTCGAACACTTCCTCTACATCGCTAGGGCGATAAACATGCCCGAAAGGGGACACGACGGCCTCTGGGACGAGGAAGACCAGTTCTACTACGACGTGCTGCACCTGCCTAACGGAAACCACCTGCCGATGAAGGTGCGCTCCATGGTGGGGCTCATACCGCTTTACGCCATAGAGACCATAGAACCCGATGTGCTCGTGAAGCTCGAGGGGTTCAGGCAGAGGATGGAATGGTTCATAGAGAACAGGCCCGACCTCGGGCAGAACGTGGCCTCCATGGAGGAAAAGGGCGTGGGCGAGCGGAGGCTCCTGTCGATAGTCGATCAGGACAAGCTGAGGCAGGTGCTGAGGAAAATGCTCGACGAAAACGAGTTCCTGAGCCCGTACGGGATACGCTCGGTCTCGAAATTCCACAGGGACCAGCCATACGAGTTCCACGTGGCCGGGTATGACTATACGGTCGCGTACGAGCCCGCGGAATCGACGAGCGGAATCTTCGGAGGGAACTCCAACTGGAGGGGCCCCGTCTGGTTCCCCGTCAATTTCCTGCTTATCGAGTCGCTCCAGAAATTCCACTACTACCTCGGTGACAGCTACAAGGTCGAATGCCCTACCGGATCGGGCAAGTACATGAACCTCTGGGAAGTGGCGAAGGAGATCTCCCACAGGCTCGTCAGGATATTCAAGAAGGACCCTTCCGGCAGGAGGCCGGTTTACGGCGGCGACGAGAAATTCCAGACCGACCCCTACTGGAGCTGCTACATTAATTTCTACGAGTACTTCAACGGCGATAACGGCGCGGGTATCGGAGCGAGCCACCAGACCGGCTGGACCGGGCTCGTAGGCAAGCTGATCCGTCAGTCGTGCGAGTACGGGACGATAGACGAAATTTAACGGCCCCCTCGTTTGTGCAGGCATAGAGAGGATCCCGGGGGCTCATTATAACGTCTATATATATGTCTATGACTTGTAATTTCACTTGACGTGCTTAAATTAAATAAGTGTAAAAATTTCGCTTGACAACTTAAGAGGTATCCTTTATATTATCTATTAATATTAAGTAACGCACTTAAAATCATCCTCCATCCTCCTTTAAGAAAAGAGGGAACACTCCAGAAACGGATGTTCCCTCTTTTTGTTTTTCAGTAATGCCTGAAGCGTACAAAAGTCCCGCTCCGGATACCTATTCTCTCTCATCAGCTTTCCTCGTTCCCAAGCCCTCGCGCCATTTATCTTCAATAAACACCTGATTTGTGAAGATATTTCTCACAAATTTGATATATTCCGATGCGCATCATATAATATCCGTAGTTCCGTAGTAAGGAAGTAGTAAGAAACAGGGGGTTCGTAAACCATGGCAGAGAGCGTCAACGTTAGAATCACGGGAAAGCTCATCAAATTCGTGAAGGACCAGACAGGCCCGGAGGGAATGTATGAATCGGTAAGCGAGTATGTACGAGCCCTGATCAGGCAGGATTATGAGCGGCTTGAAGAGCACAGATGGCAACGGCTCTATGGGGAGCTCGAGCCGGGAATGAACGCCGGCGAGAGCGAATTTATCGAGGTCGGAGCCGAGGACGTAATCGCCAGAAACCGCGGCACACGCAAGCCATAATGCGGTACCGTTTTTTTCCGGCTGCCGACAAACGGCAGGACGAGATATGGGATTACACGCTCGGGAAATGGGGCGAGCGGAAGGCAGCTGAATACATACGCGGCATGCACGACGCGGTATCGAGTGCCGCCGAGAATCCGCAATTATGGCGAAGGCTCTTCCGCAGGGGATTTGAAAAGGTTTTTTACATACGTTATGAAAAGCACTTCATATTCTTTCGCCTCCTCTCAGGAGGGATACTGGGTATAATGAGCATATTACATGAGCGGATGGACATTCCCGCCCGTCTGAAAGAAGACTTCAAAGAAAATATTAAAACTCGAGAAATAAGAAACCATGAACGACGTCCATATAATCCTCTTTTACAAATTCGCGGAAATAGACGACCCCGAGGGTTTCGCCGCCGGGCAGAGGGAATTCTGCAAGAAAAATGGGCTCCTGGGGAAGATACTCGTCGCCCGTGAGGGGATAAACGGCTCTTTCTCAGGCACGCGCGAGCAGATAGATAAGTACAAAAGTTTCCTCACTTCGATAGAAGGGTTCATGGACGTTAACTTCAAGGAAGAGACAGCGTCCTTCCGCCCGTTCAGGAAGCTCATCGTCCGGGTGAAGAAGGAGATAATACGCCTCGAGCGGGAAGTAGATATGGGGAAGAGGGGTAAGTACATCACCCCGGAAGAGCTGCTCGCCTTGTACGAGAGCGGCGAGGACTTCATCATGCTCGACACCAGGAACAGCTACGAATCGGACGTCGGCAGGTTCAGGAACGCCGTTACCCCCGCGATCGACTCGTTCAGGGAATTCCCCGAAGCGCTCGAAGGGCTCCGCGATAAGAAGGACAGGAAGATCGTGACATACTGCACGGGCGGGATCAGGTGCGAGAAGGCCACGGCCTACATGATAGGCAGTGGTTTCACGGACGTTTACCAGCTGAAGGACGGCATCATCAACTTCTGCCAGCAATACCCCGACACGGTGTGGGAGGGGAAGTGTTTCGTCTTCGACGACAGGCTCGTCTCGGACGTCGAGGCTGAGGGAGAAGTCATATCACGGTGCGTCCTCTGCGGCGAAAGCTCCGACCGATACCAGAACTGCAGGTACCCCGATTGTGACGACCTCGTGATCCTGTGCCTCAAGTGCAGCGAAGAAAACGATGGCTGCTGCTCGCATGAATGCCTCGGGGAATACCGGGCGCAGATCAAGAGGAAGACCCGCGAAAGGCAGGGGTACAAATCGAGAACGGGCTGATTGTGCCCGGCAGCAGACAGCCCGCCAAGCAGCGTCCCCCGGTTCACTCATTTCTTCCTATAGGAATCGCGGCTGGAAGCCGCTCCTACGAAGGAAGGAGTATGTTTATTGTAGGAGCGCCATCTTGGCGCGATTGTATATAGTTATTTACGCAGACTCCGCGCATCTCAGTCCTTTATGTTTCTTGCCTTGAGCAAAAGGAGCAGGACGAAGGCGAGAAGGAATATCGCGTATAGGAAAGGCGGAAGCAGCTCCATATCGGTTTAAATCCCCCCTGCTGTATCGGATCCGAAAAAATCCGGAGACCCCATATTATACAGGGGTCTCCGCAGCTTTATTTCTCATTGCTTACAGCTTGTCTTTTTTCTTACCCTTCGGCTTCGATTTCTTCGCGATGAAGCCCTTGAGCTCGGCGAGGTCCGGAGCGAGGAGCTCCTTTACCCTTTCGGCATTGACCCTGGCCACGATTATGTGGCCGATCTCGGTGTTGACCTCGTCGTAGATACCCATCGCTTTCATCCCCTGGGCCTGTTTCTGGTTATCCTCGGTCGGGCTCACGTAGTGTACGGAGACCGCCTTGTACCTGTGTATCAGGAATATATGGATGAGGGCCATGAGCCTCTTCTTCCGGAACTTGTCTTCGAAGGTGTTCTGGTCCCTGATGGAAACGAAGTTGTTCCCCCAGCGGTCGTGTATGGTCGTGAAAATCGCGTCGGCCACTTTATTCCCGCCCTCGTCCTTGACCGTGAGCTCCAGGAGCTCCGAGCCCGCCGTATGCGGCCGGAGCTTTACGCTCAGTCGCCCCGGCATGCCGTAGTGTTCCGACCAGAGCTCGAGCCAATCCTCGAGAAGCCTGGGCGGGACTTCGGTTTCGACCAGGTGCTGTACCTGGGTCGAGCCCTTGCCCATGGCGACCGTGGTCGCCGTGCGTCCGGACGATGCGGCGAGCGCTCCGTCGAGACGGGGCCCTCCGACGAGTGTCTGCGGCGTCCTGTAGGGCGAGTCGAGGAGCCTCAGCTTCCTCTGGAGCCTCGCGAGCGCGAGCATCCCGTCCTGCTTGAGAGCCGTCGCGAACTCCTCGGCCGCGAGCCCGTCTATCTGGTGACCGCCGTATGTGATGAAGTCGAATACGTAGCCGAGCTTCCCTATTTCCTTGGGGAAGTTCCTCATCTCCTCTTCGCTCATTCCCGTGGTATCCCAGTTGAACGAAGGCGACAGGTTATAGGCGAGCATCTTGTCAGGGAACTCCGCGTGTATGGCTTCGGCGAATTCCCTGGCTTCTTCGTAATTTGCTGTTTTGGTTTCCATCCATATTAAATCGGCGTAAGGAGCGACTGCGAGGGATTTCGCTATGGCGTATTCTATGCCGCCCTTTACCTGATAGTAGCCCTCAGGGGTCCTCGAAAGCTCGCAGTCCCAGGGCGCCTCTATACCCATATGTCTCATCTTGTCCCTAGCGTGCTGGTATGAAGCGTGCTGCGCGAATTCGAACCATTCTTCGATGGTCATGCCGAGGTTCCTGCCCTCTTCTATCGCGAACTCCATCTGCTCGGCGACAGCCTGGGCGTACGTCATAAGCCCGGATTCAACTTCCCAGGTCTCGACGAACTTGCTGGCCGCGTTCTCGAGCGGCTTGGTGATGCTCCTCTCCTTCCCTTCCTTGAGCGCCTGTATGCTCTTGTCTATTATAGGCGTGAGGCCCACATTGTCGAACCACTCGTAGACCTCGTCGTACTCGGCGTCCGAGATCTTGTACATCATGAATCCGTTCACGTCCGTGATGCCCTTGTCGTAAAACCTTTTCAGAATAGCGAGATAGCAGTTCTTGTATCCGGGTACGTTCGTGACGGTGGCTCCCAGTATGAACGGCTGGTCGCGCTCGTCTCCCCTTCCGTCGAGGAGGTTTGCGGCCTCGGCGTCCGTACGGGCGACGATGATCCCCGGCACCTTCATGATGTCGAGCTGGAACCGCGCGGCGTTCAACCTCTTTATCTGCTCGTCAACGGGCACGAGCGCCTTCCCGCCCTGATGTCCGCATTTCTTCGTGCCGGGCTTCTGGTCTTCTATGTGGTACCCCGTCACGCCCGCTTCGACGAACCTCTTTATGAGGTTCCTGACGTGGGCGTCTCCCCCGTGCCCCGTGTCGGCGTCGGCTATGATGAACGGCCTGTAATCGACCTTGGGAGTGGCCTTCCTCTCCTTCTCCGACATGCGCGACCTCATAAACTTCTGGTTCCGGTCGGCTGTCAGGAGCGCGCGGACGAGCCCTGCGGCCTCATCGGGCACCTGGCTCAGCGGATAGCTCGCGAGGTCGGGGCCCGGGTCTTCCGAGAGTGACCCTTTCGCGGACGTAGCCCATCCGCCCAGGTATACCCCTTCGATGCCTATACGCTTCATCGTCACGATCTGGCCCGGCGAGAGTACGGGCCGAACGTGGTTATCTGCTCGCCCCTGGCGAAGAGCTCACGGAGCCTGTTGTAGAATTCCTCGGAATATTTCCTTGCTACCGTGTAGTCGTTTTCGATGGTCCCGGCCTGCTGTACGACCTGGCGCGCTGAGTATAGCCGCCTTATGCCCTTGAACCTCGGCTGGGCGAACCAGTCCTTCATCTCTCTCACTTCCCTTTCGAACGAATCGAGCTCGTCCTCGAGCGTCGTATCGAGCCTCGTCTCGGGCAGGAAGTCGAGGTTCTCGGTGATCCTCGTGCCGTCTTTTTTGAAGGCGTCCATGTACTGCTTTATCCTGATCTTCGCGGTCGAGAGGTCGTGGTTGTTGAGGTTTATATTCAGGAGGTCGATGTACCACGGGGTCTTGATGCTGTCGAGCACGTATGTTTCCACTATCTCCCTGCCGATGGGGAGCGTAGTGGGCTTGGAGTCGTCGTGGACGTCCTTGTCCTTCGCCCGGAGCAGCTTGTCGTATTCCTCGGCGAGGAGCCTCTCGAAGAGGTCGGACGTGAATATGTCCCCCGCCTTTACTCCCGTGTCCTTATCGTCCTCGGTCAGGACGGCGCTCTTGTCCACCCATTCCCAGAGTATGCTCAAGCGTATCTCGCCCGTGGCCATGTCTTCCATTAAATAGAGTATGTCGTCGTTGCCGAAGAAATCCGCGGGTTTAAGCGCGGCTGCCTGGAAGCCCTGTCCGAAAGCGTTCCCGTATTGAAGGGCGACCGACATCAGGTTCCTTGCCCCCCTTATAGTCCGGGGCGCCGGCTCGAGCAGGGTGAGCCCGTCCGCGTCTTCGTCGGTATAGGTGAGCGTCGGGAATTTCCTTCCCATCTGGTTTTCCTGCCCCGCTTCTTCCCACACGGGCCTGATTATATGCACCATCTTCCAGTGCGCGACCCACTTCCCGCTCGCCCCCTCCTGCTGCTCACGCCTCGCCCCATCGACCGCTTTCTTCATACTTTCTTTTACGCCTTTATCCGAGCCTACCGGTATGTTGGGCTCCATGCCGCCCTGCCAGAGGGCGTAGTTATGGTTGACCCCGGGGGTGTTTACGGCTCTGCGCACCCGGTCTTCGTAATTCCTCATATAGCCGTAAGTCATCGTTATCGATTCTATGTTCGGGTTAATGAACGACTGGTCCCACGCCATGGCGTCGGAAACGCTGTTTATGTAATCCCACCTGCCGGTGTTGAACCCCACGAAATGCCTGCCGAGGGCTGCGCGTATCTCCATCAGCTGGAACGTAGCCTCGAGCTGCTCGATGAGGACGTATACCTTGATGGAGCCTAACGGTATGCTCAGGTGATCCTCGAGCGCCGAAAGGAGCTCGTTCCAGAAAGCGGCCTCTTCGGCCGTCTGTATCTTGGGCAGGTAGAGCACAATCGAAGAGCCTGACTTGTCGAGCTCCTGATAGTTATTTACCACGTAGAGGACGACGTCGACTACGGAGGCCGAGAGCATGAGGCCGTTCTCGTCCCTGATGTGCCTGTCGTCGAGATGGAGGCCCCTCGCCCGGAATATCTTCGTCGTGAAGTCGAGCTGCTTTCTCCAGTCTATAATTATATCCCGCCCAAGGAAACCCTTCGCCCATTCGTTCATCTCCCTCGAGACCTGCTCGGCGACGTTCATGAACATGGGGTCTTTCCTTATGGCGAGCTTCAGATTCCTCTGGTTGTCGAGCGACATCGTGCTTATCTGTCCGAGGGCGTCCTCGCCGTCGAACATCCAGCCGTCCGCTCCGGAAAGGAGCGCGTACGCCACGTTGCGTATGCTTTTGTCGATAGAAGTATTAGGCTTTGCGGCCGGGCCCGTCCCCTGGATCCACTGCCTCTGGAGGTCGTGCGGGACTTCGGAGCCCACGAACTTGCCGTCCCGTGCGTCCTGCACCTTTATATTCGTGCGGGGTATGAAATCGTTAGGGTTGAGGAACCGTATCCTCTCCCTGTTGCGGTTCCGCTGGGCGCGCCTCGCATACCGCTTTTCCATCAGCATCTTCTGGTCTTTATTGAATACCGAAAGCGCCTTCAGGGCTTCCAGAACTTGCGGCGTGTAGATGTCTGCATATTCGCTCGCGAGGCTGTTCCTTATCTGGAGATTCCTCGGGGCGGAAATTACCTTGAACGGCTGTTTTGAAATATCACGAACGGTGCTCATGTCGCTCCTTCTCCTTGGTTTTTATACTGTGCAAAAGATTAAAAAAGGGAACCATCATTATAATACAACCGGCCTTCAAATCAAATAAAACCACCGTAACCAACTGTACTTATTGATGTATTTACCGCTACGTTGTAATATTTCGTCCAAGCCGCAGAAAAAATCTTTTTCCGCGATGCACAATAGGCGACCATAGGTTATCGATATAGAACCCTGCCCCTTTAAAACATTTTACCCGTTTTTATGCCCTTGTGAATTGCCGGGGGATAAATTTTCGATTTCGGGGTTGAGACCCATATACAGACTCGTTCCAGGCCGTGGCCAGCGCCCGGCCTGTTCAGAATTGTAGGAGCACCATCCAGGTGCGATCAAAAACATGGTCGCGACTGGAAGCCGCTCCTACAGCCGCATCAAATCGAAGAACTCGGAAGAATCGTTCATCAGCACACATTGCTGTAACAAAAATGTCGCTTCGATTAAGAAAGTCTTTTGCATTTAATCATCTCCGACCAATTCCCTCCGATTTGTCGGAATTGTTCCCCTTTCCAGAGGGGGCAAAGTACATTTCTTGATTCCCTGCCTTAGAAAGAACGAATGCCCGCAACGCCAACCTTGAATGCCCTGACTCTGGCAGGAAGTGTCGTCATTATGGATTGCTTCTTGCCAATAGCCGCAAATCCTACTATGACAATTGCGATCTGAGAATGCGTACCCCGTCATTATCCAATCTGTCGATGAGGGAGTGATGATGGAGGATTAAAAATAGTATTTTACTGTTGGGTTTTCGTCAATCCCTGATAGACAATAACTGCTGCCGATACTAAAGATGAACGAGCAACACCTAATAGAAAAGTATTGGCTCTATCAATCCAAATATCTTTCCTCTGATTTCGAGCTGCACTTTCCAAGAATTTTTCTATCCTGCTCTTGTCAACCATTTACGACTGGCTCCCTCGTTTTCCGTCCTCTTCATCTGCATCAATATGTGTGTTTTTCGGCAAGCGATTCATGTTGTAATTGTACATAGTTACTCAAAGCCAGAAGGTTATTGTAAACGCGATTAGATGTAATTTGTTTCTGGTATGGACATAGAAAACCAATCTTGAAGAATTTTTTCAATAGAAATTTGCACACTCAATAGAATAATAGACTACTAGTGGGAATTCAAAGCATCCTCTTCTCTTGTTGAGATAGACTAAATCAGGAAAGTTTACAAAGACGAGATCGCCACGGCTGCTTCGTAGCCTCGCGATGACAGAATTTATAATGACGCCATCTTTTACTTCAACTCGAAAAAGAACGAATGCAAGCAAGCGAGCCACAAAAGTCCCTGACAACAAAGGCAAAGAAGTAAATTAACTCTTGGATGGATGTTGCAACACTCCAAATGGGTTAGGGAGGATTTAGACTTTGGGACAATGGGACAGACGCGCGGCGTATATACTCGGATCATGTGTCCCATTGTCCCATAGGATTTATAACGGCAATAAAAAGATGAGATCCTGAATCAAGTTCAGGATGACAGGATAAAAAAGGCGAGACTGGAAAGACGCCCTCTTCTACTTAAACTCGTTCAGCTCTTTCGTGATATTCCCCACGACCGTCTTGGCGTCGCCGAACACCATCATGGTCCTGTCGTTGAAGTAGAGCTCGTTCTCGATACCCGCGAAACCGGGGTTCATGCTGCGCTTGACGACCATTATGTGCTTCGCCTTGTCCACGTCGAGTATCGGCATCCCGTATATCGGGCTCGCCGCGTCGTGGCGCGCCGCAGGGTTCGTCACGTCGTTCGCCCCTATGACGAGCGCCACGTCCGCGTCCGGGAATTCGGGGTTTATGTCGTCCATGTCGAAGAGCACGTCGTAGGGCACGTTCGCCTCGGCCAGGAGCACGTTCATGTGTCCGGGCATCCTTCCCGCGACGGGGTGTATGGCGTATTTCACTTCCGTCCCCTGCGCTTTCAGTATGTCGGCCAATTCCCTCACGCTGTGCTGGGCCTGCGCGGCGGCCATGCCGTATCCGGGGACGATGATGACGGACTTCGAATTCTTGAAGATTTCAGCGGCCTCCTTCGGCGTACCCGAGCGGACCTGCTTGTTGCCCGTGTCCTCGGGCGCTGCGGCCCCGTCCGCAGGCGGCGTTACCTTTCCGAACGCGCCGAAGAGCACGTTCGTGAAGGAGCGGTTCATCGCCCTGCACATGATTATAGAAAGGATTAATCCGGAAGCGCCGTCGAGCGCGCCCGCTATGATGAGGATCTTGTTATTGAGCGCGAACCCGAGGAGCGCGGCTGATATGCCGGCGTAGGAGTTCAATATCGAAATGACGGTAGGCATGTCGGCCGCGCCTATCGGCAGGATGAGCATTACGCCGAACGTAAGGGCGAGCACGAGCCCGAGATAGAATAGAAAGCTCGCAGACGGCAAGAAAACCAGTATTATGACGAATAACGCTATCACGCCGAGGAGCGATACGTTGAAGACGTTCTGGCCCTTATACGTCCAGGGCGTTCCGGGCAGGATACCCTGGAGCTTGCCGAAGGCCATCATGCTGCCGGTGAACGTCAGGCTCCCGAGCATTACTTCAGAGCCTATCGCGGACATCCTGACCGCGTTCAGGTCCTGGCCGTGATAGTACTCGGCGACGCCCACGAGCGCGGCGGCGAGCGCCCCGAACGCGTGCGAGAGCGCGGTCCGCTCGGGCATCTTCGTCATCGGTGTCCACGCCGCGATACCGATACCGACTATCGATCCGATCACGAGACCGACTATTATCCATTCGTACGTGACTACCTCGTGCTGTACGAGTGTCCCGATGATGGCCATGGCCATACCGAGGGCGGCCATCTTCTGTCCGCGGCGCGCGGTCTCGGGTGAGTTCAGGCCCTTTAGTCCCAGTATGAAAAGGAGGGCCGAAATAAGATATACGATGTTTGTGATAACATGGCTCATTTTTCGCTCTTACCGTCCCCTTTTTTGAACATTTTAAGCATACGCTCGGTGATCAGGAACCCGCCGACGACGTTACACATCGCGCACGCGACGGCTATAGTGCCGAGCACGGTCACGACTTTCCCGTGCCCGCCGCCCGCGACGAGTATCGCGGCTACGACTATGATAGCGGATATCGCGTTAGTGGCCGACATGAGAGGCGTATGGAGGAGCGGCGGCACGCGCGATATAACGAGGAACCCGAGGAATGCTGCAAGCATGAATATATATAATCCCGCGACTAATAACGCTCCGTCCATGTGACGTCGCCTCCTTTCTTTATTTCACGGCCTCTTTTATGGCCGGATGCACGACCTCTCCCGCGTGTGTGATAAGCGAACCCTTTATTATATCGTCCTCGAGGTTGAGGACGGCGGATTTCCCGTCGGGCGAGATGAGATTCAGGAACGCGAGTATGTTCCTCGCGTAGAGAAGGCTCGCGTGAACCGGCATCAGGGCCGGTACGTTCGGGAACCCTATTATAGTCACTCCGTGTTTTAACACCTCTTTCCCGGGCTCGGAGAGCGTACAGTTCCCGCCGTGCTCGACCGCCATGTCCACGATTACGGAGCCGGGCTTCATCTCGCTCACCATCTCTTCGGTGATGAGTATGGGGGCACGCTTCCCGGGTATGAGTGCCGTACTGATTATGATGTCCGAGTCTTTAGAGTATTTGCGTATCAGCTCCTGCTCGCTCTTGTAGAACTCGGGCGGCAGCTCCTTCGCGTATCCGCCCGTGTCCTCCGCCTGCTCGTGGGGGACTTCGAGGGATACGAATTCGGCGCCCAGGCTCTTTACCTGCTCGCCCGCCGCGGGCCTCACGTCAAAAGCGGTCACGACCGCCCCGAGGCGCTTCGCCGTGGCTATGGCCTGGAGCCCCGCGACGCCCGCGCCGATGATTATCGCCTTCGCCGGAGGAATGGTCCCCGCCGCGGTGGAAAGCATCGGGAAAAACCTGCCGCACGCGTTTGCCGCCAGGAGGACTACCTTGTAGCCCGCGACAGTGCTCATCGTGGAGAGCGCGTCTATGCGCTGTGCGCGCGTGATCCTCGGCACCATCTCCATGGAGAGCGCCGAAATCTTCCTCTCGGCCATCTTCTTTATCTCTTCGGGGCTCGAGAACGGCTGGAGGAACGACATTACTATTGCCCCTTCCTTTAATTTTCCGATTTCGTCCAGGGTGGGCTTGTTCACCTTTAACAAGACATCCACGCCCGAAAGGAGCTCGTCCCCGGAGGGCGAGATAACGGCCCCCGCCTCCTGGAATTCCCTGTCGCTTATGAATGACGAAACACCGGCCCCTGATTCGACCAGGACCTCCGTCCCTGCCTTCGTCATCTTGCTCACGGTCTCGGGCACCGCCGCAACGCGGCGCTCGCCTTCGAGTGTCTCTTTTATTATTCCTACGCGCATTATTATCTCCGCGTTCTTATAAAATCGGGGACTAGAAATTACCTAACCGCAAGCCCGGCGTCAATATCGAATCTACCATAAAACCCGCGTGTCATTCCATACCGAATTTCACTTTCAGGAAATAAGCGCCTTATGATTCTATTAATATTTTTTAATCAGTCAAGGTTAGGAGGCCTAAACAATAAAAATTTATTCCCCGGGCCGGCAGGGGGCGTATTGCCGGATAACCTGAGCCCGGGAGCGCGCGGTCATTCCGGTTTCCCGCCCTTCTTCCTCCCGGAGCCCGGGAAGAGCCAGCCGAGCGGGAGATATTTGAGCAAGGTTTCGAGCGGGCTTTCACCGCCTTCCCCGTCCCCCCGGCGCTCGTCCTCGAACACGGCGTCGCCCTTTACGCTCAGTATGAGGTCCTTCGCGTCATCGAATATGTCGTCCGGGACCATTATCGTCTTCGCGTTGAGAGAGCTCATGTAGGAGCCCGTGTAGAGAGAGCCGAAGTGCTCGTTCTGGACGTAATAGGGCATCCCCGAGGCTTCGAACATGCTTTTCAGGAATACGAGCTCCGATTCGTCAGACGGGGTATATAGTCTCTTCATGGGATATATAGTATCTTCAGAGGATTGCCGCACAGGACCTGATATAATCCGCGCTCCTATCCATAATGTACCAGAATAATTATATATTGAACCGGGCAATCATACCCGATAAAAATTTATCCCGCCTTTAAACATGATATAATTATTCCGTACAATCGCCTTTCTCCGGGAGAATGCCGCTATGCAAGAACTCGAATCGATATTGAGCGAGCACTACTGCTTCAAGGGGCTCGAAAAGAAGTATCTGGACATGATAGTAAAGAAGGCCGCGCACGCCGCGTTCAAGGAAGGGGATTTTATATTCCACGAGAGCGACAAGGCCGACAAGTTCTACATAATCGAGGAGGGCATAGTGGCGCTCGAAACGAGGCTCGCACCCGACAGGGACCCGATAACCATACAGATGATCGGAGAAGGCGACGTGCTCGGCTGGGGCTGGCTCTTCCCCCACATCTCTGCCACTTCGACGCGAAGGCCGTGGCCCCGACGAAGACGGTCGTGCTCGACGGCACGTTCATACGCACGAAGTGCGAGGAAGACCACGACCTGGGATACGAGCTCCTGAAAAGGTTCGCCTCTCTCATACAGCAGAGGCTCCAGGCGGTGCGGCTCCAGAACCCCAACATGTACGTCGTCAAACCCAAGTCCTGAAAAAATAGCGAAGCGATAGAGAGTCAAGACCGGCGGGAGCGGGGAAGAACGCTATTCCCCCCGGATTTGTCCGCGTTTGAGACCGCGCGCATCCTGAGAAAGCAGTTTCCTTACGGCGAGCTTGAGGGTATTCAGCCCGAGGTACGCGCAGCCGGGCCTGGTCGCGACGAGCCTCTTGCCGAGAATATCGGACATTATCCCGGACGGCATATTCTCTATTTCGGAGAGTGTCTTCCCCTCCGCCTTCTCGAGTATAATGGACGCTCCGGCCTGGCTCACCATGCACCCCTCCCCTTCGAAGCTCAGGCGGCGTATGACGCCCTCATCGTCCGCGTCCACGTAGACGGTTATAACGTCCCCGCACCCGGGGTTCCCCCCGCTCTGGACGGCGCTCGCGTCCTGAATCGGGCCCCGGTTCTTGGGACTCTTGTAGTGCTCGAGTACGAGCTCCATTAATTCGTCGTGATTCATAGGGGTTTTCTCTTGCGGACGGCGTGCCCGTTAATCGGGCCCTCGTCTCCGGGCATACACTTTCAATTGACTCCGCCCGCCTTTCTGACCTCGCTCCTGATGCGGTTATACACCGCCGAGAGGCCGAACATGCGCCTCGTGCCGAGCTTCCGGTCGAGACTCAGGCTGTGGATGAGGTTCTCGGGGGCCGAAACGATCTCCTCCGGGGTAACGCCCTCGAAAGCGTCCACGAGGAGAGAAACGAACCCCCTCACTGTCGGCGATTCCTCGGGCACGTCCGCGTGTATCTTCACCTTCCCGTCTTTCACGTCTATGAATATATACACGGGGGTTTCGCATTCCGGCACGCGGTTAAATCCGGCGTCCCTCGCTTCCCTGTACTCGTCCGGCAGGGGCGGCAGGGCCTCCGAGTAATCGAGGAGCATGGCGAGCGTCTCCTGATAGTCGGCGCCCTGGAACTGTCCGATTATTTCTTCTATCCTTGCTCATAAACGTCCTCTATTATGATCGGCCGAAATAAAAAGAAGAAATAGCGGCTATTCCCGGCACACCCCGGTCCTTTTCTATAAAAATTAATAGTACCCCGGAGCTCAGGGTTTCTCTATCGGGGCCTTTACGAGGTTCCCCCACTCGGTCCACGAACCGTCGTAGTTCCTGACCTTGTCGAAACCGAGGAGATAAGTGAGCACGAACCACGTGTGGGACGACCTCTCCCCTATCCTGCAGTACGCGATGACGTCGTCGCCTTTCTTGAGCCCCTTGCCGTCCTCGTATATGGCCTTCAAGTCGTCGGCCGACTTGAAAGTCCCGTCTTCTTTCACGGCCGTCGCCCAGGGAACGTTCTTCGCCCCCGGTATATGCCCCCCTCTGAGCGCCCCTTCCTGCGGGTAGGCCTCCATGTGGAGGAGCTCCCCGGTGAATTCCTTGGGCGAGCGCACGTCGATGAGCGGCTTCTTCGCGCCCATGTGCTTCACTACGTCGTCCCTGAAAGCCCTTATGGACTCGTCCACGCGCGAGACCTTGTAAGCGGTCTTCGGGTAGCCGGGGACGTCCTTCGTAAGAGGCCTGCCCTCCGCGACCCACTTCTGCCTGCCGCCGTCCATGACGAGGGCCTTTTCGTGGCCGAAGAGCTTGAATACCCAGTACGCGTAGCACGCCCACCAGTTGTTCTTATCGCCGTAGAAGACGACGGTGGTGTCGTTAGCTATGCCCTTCTCCGACAGGAGCTTCTCGAACTTCGCCTTGTCCACATAATCCCTTACGATCTGGTCCTGGAGGTCCGTCTGCCAGTCTATCTTGACAGCGCCATCTATGTGGCCGACTTCGTATAAAAGCACGTCCTCGTCTGACTCGACTATCTTTATCTTCGGGTCGTTTAAATGCCCGGAGACCCAATCGGTGCTTACTACAACTTCCGGATGCACATACTCTGCCATCTCTATTCTCCTTTGTTTTATTATTTGTAAATGTAAATAACAGGATGAACCCTGATTCACCCAACCCCTTATATTTATTCTATTGGTTGAAATTCATTTATTCAAGTCTGACGATGCTTATTAACACCCCACTAATATTGCGATTTTTTAGGTCCGGATATAAAACTCCGAATAAACGGCGTGAATGGCGCCCGTCCTGCCCGGAAAAAATAGTCGGAGGTCATAAAAATATGTATTCCTTTGACACACCGTTTTGTGCTATTATGTAATAAGATGGGCATTTAAACAGTCGGGGGGATTTATAAATGCTCGTGAGTATTAAACAAGCTCCTCGTGAATATTTAAATATGCCCGGGCTGTAAAAAATCCGCGAAAGGGGGTGAGCATCCATGTTGGAAGAATTAAAAGTCCGCGATTTGATCGGCGAGAGAGACAGGGTTTATTTTGTGGATGCTGAAGACACTGCCGATGTCGCCGCGCTCAAGCTCAGGAATTTCAAGGTGAGGACGACGGGAGTCATGAAGGGGGGCCGCATAGTCGGAGTCGTGGGTCATTCGGATTTCGCCACCAAGCTAGTAGCCCTCGGCAAGAAGCCGTCCGAGGTCAGGATAGCCGAGATCATGAGCGACGTCCTTCATAAGGTTACGCTCGAATCTTCATTCTACGAATGCCTCGACCTCATGAACGAGCACGGCATATCGCACCTTTTCATCCTCGACCAGGAAGGGGAGTATTACGGCATGCTCGCGTGGACCGACCTGCAGAGGATACTCGTACAGGAGCTAAAGTACCAGCTCAAAGTGGCGCAGGAATACGCGTTCGGGCCTTTATAATCTCACGCGGCCGCGACATACGGGCGGATAGAAGCTCTTACGAATAAATATAAGCTCTGATGGACAATAAGAATGACTGAAGAAGAACGCACCGAAGAAATCAGGGAGAAGGCCGAAGCCGTCGAGGAAAGGGTAGAGGTTAAGGAAGCGGAAGCCGCCCATAAGACCGGGACTCACAGCCGCGCCGGAAAGGGGCTCATGGAAAGGAGGGAGAGCTTCTCCCAGTCGAGCGTGCCGAACGCGCACAGGGGCTACAGCAGCAAGATGCCCCGCATCATGATGGGCATCATCGCTGCGATGTTCATCGTCAGCTTTATCCTCGCGGCTATAACCGCCTGAATAATTCCACCAGGCCGGCGGTTCGGTATCCGATTAAAGCGCCGCCGCCGACTACTTCCTCTGAAATAAGGTATATACGTAAGGTCTTTTCTGGCCGGAGGGCGTGTAATACGTGTAGTCGAAGTGCTCGATCAGGTCGTAGTCATTCCCCAGAAAATCGGACAAAAGATGACGGATTAAGCATGAGCGCGAGGAGCTTTCCATCCGGCGAATTTATCGACGTCCTTCATTTGCCGGCCCGTTCCCGAGCCCGAGTTGCGCCGCCTAGAAAGTCAAAACCTTGTCGCTTTCTTTGACCCAGCCGGCTAGCTCCAGCATCCTTCCGACCTGGACCTCGTTCACCAATTCCTCGGTCCTTATGCCTCTTGCCTTGATACACGTCCCGCATACTTTGACTGCGCCGCCTTTTGATACGATATCCGCTAACATCTCCCCTGCATTGTAATATCCTTTCGGCGTTTCCTGCCCCGCTTTGGCAGCGACGACGGAGTCCCCCATAAGAAAAAGATTGATCTTCTCCCCGGAGACCATAAGCGCCTGCGCTAACCTCAAGGCGTTCCAAAGCTTTTCAATCCCATAAGGCGAATCGTTTAACACGATGGTTGCCGTTCCCATGTACCCCTCCTGGATTATTTTGTCGCCCTCCGGATTAAAGCTCCATCCCTCCTAACGCTTTCAAAAAGAATCTCCCGAGCCGCGAACCGGACACTATCCTACGCCGGCTCGCTCACGCTAACTGCTTCCGTGATTTCGGCGACGAGCGCCACTAGACAGTGGCCGGGCTGCGGAGCGGGCGGGTTATCGTTGGCGAAAGCGAGGAGGGTGCCGTTCTCCTTGATCAGGAAGAGCGGCATGGCTTTATCCCCGTAACGGCCGCTGAACGCATTGAAGTCGAACTCGGCCGTCATATACGTCTTCTTTATCACGGCTCCGGAGCCGAACTTCCTGGTGATATTCTCGAAGGTCGCTTCGGGGCGGAACAGGAACCTCCCCGAAAGATCCGAGACGTAATTCTCTTCGTGCGGATTATGCCAGCCGGTATCTCTCGGGAGCTGATAGACCTCGGACCTGCCGAAGGTCTCGGCGAAGCTGAGCGCCGCGAGAGAGTTCACTTCGTCGTTCGACGTGAGCGCGAGGAGCTTGCCTATGCCTTCGCAGTCTATGTCCTCGGCTACGTTGTCGAGAACGATATTTTTGTAATAAGCGTTTAGTCCGTCCCTCCGCGCGGAGGACACGTTCTCCCAATGGGAATCGACCAGGGACACCTTGAAGCCGTTGTCCTGGAGGAATTTCGCCATGGCCCTCGCCCAGTCGTGCGCGCCCACGATGAGCACTCCCTGAGGGTCGGGCCTGGCGATGCCGAGCTTCTTCGCGAGGGCGGGCGCGGTCAGGCCGTAAACGAGCACCGTCGCCGTGATTACCAGGAACGTGATACTGACCAGGTGATCCGCCTGCGTGAACCCGCTGCTCACGAGCTTCAAACCGAAGACCGAAGCTACGGCGGCCGCCACGATGCCGCGGGGCGCCATCCATGAAAGAAACAGCTTCTCCCTCAGCTGCAAGCCGCTCCCCCGTGTGGACAGGAATACGCAAAGCGGTCTCGCGATAAAAATCAGCACACCGAGGAAGAGCGCGCTCTTGTACGTCAGTATAAAATCCAGATCTTCAAAGGTGAGCCTCGAAGCCAGAATAATAAAGAGGCTCGAAATGAAGAGCACCCTGAGCGTCTCCTTGAATTCCATGATGCGCTTCACGCTGACTGTCTTCTGGTTTGCGAGAACTATGCCCATTATAGTGACCGTGACAAATCCCGATTCCCGCTGTATAAAGTCCGAGAGCACGAAAGAGACGATAAGTATCATGAGCGTGACCGGGTTCTGGAGATAGTCGGGGACCCAGTATTTCCTAAGTAACGTTATGAGCGCCCGCGCCCCGGCTACTCCGATTGCGCCTCCCACGATTACGGTCTTGAGCACGCTGAAAGCGACCTGCTCCGATGCTTCTATCACCCCGCCCGCGGCGACCGACTGGAACACGAGAACCGCAAGCAGCGCCCCGATCGGGTCGATCACTATCCCCTCCCACTTCATTATCGAGTCCATCCTCCCCGACGCCCTTATGTTCCGCAGGAGCGGCATAATCACGGTGGGGCCTGTCACTACGAGGATAGCCCCGAGGAGTACCGCTATCTGGTGCTCGAACCCGAAGAGGAAATAAGCGGCCACGGCCGTAACGGCCCAGGTGACCAATACACCGATAGTCACGAGGCTAACGACCACCCGCCTTATCTCCCTCAACTCGGAGAACTTGAGGTTCATCCCGCCCTCGAACAATATCACGGCGACACAGACCGAAACTACGGGCAGGAGTATATCGCCGAATATCCTGTCCGGGTCAATCAACCCCGTAACGGGACCGGCGACGAATCCCGAGGCCAGGAGCAGCAGGATCGCGGGTATCCTGAGACGCCAGGAGACCCAGTAAGCCCCGATGCCGAGCACGATTATCGCCGCGAATCCGATTAGAAATTTTTCGCCCATGAAGAGTCCCCGGTCCTTTTAACCTTCCTTATCGATATTGACGATTTACGCCGTCCACGGAGCCTGTCCGGCGGTCACCGGTTGGACAGGCCTAATCTATTTTATGAAATTCCCGGTATTTAATCCAGAGGTATTCCGGCGCGGACGTAAATCAGGAAGATTCCGGACGCAGTGGATTTCCATTTCTTAATTATACGGCCGTCAGGGATACTAATTATATATGCCTGTGACGAACGAGAGCGGCCGCGATCACCATGTAGTCATACTCGGGGGAGGGTTCGGGGGGCTCTATGCCTCAAAGGCGCTCTCCCGCTCCGGGATACGGGTAACGCTCATAGACAAGAGGAACTTCCATCTCTTCCAGCCGCTCTTGTATCAGGTCGCCGCGGGCTGGCTCTCGCCCGGGGAGATAGCCTCCCCGCTCCGCATGGTGCTGAGCAGGTACAGGAACACCCGCGTTTATCAGGCGGAGGTGACGGACATAGTGCCCGACGAAAAGGCGGTCGTGCTCAGGGACGGAATAATAACTTACGACACGCTGATAGTCGCCACAGGGTCGAGCCACCATTACTTCGGTCACGAGGAATGGGCCGGCATCGCGCCGGGGCTTAAGACTGTCGAAGACGCGCTCGAAATGAGGAGGAAGATACTCCTCTCGTTCGAGGCGGCCGAGCGGGAGCCCGACCCCGCGATACAAAAAGAGTGGATGACGTTCCTCATAATCGGGGCCGGCCCGACCGGCGTTGAGCTGGCGGGCACCATCGGGGAGCTCTCCCGCACCACGCTCAAACAGGATTTCAGGAACATCGATACGGGGAAGGCCGAGATAATTCTCGTCGAGGGCAGGGGCCAGGTGCTCCCGGCCTATCCGCGGGACCTCTCGGAAAAGGCCGCGGAATCGCTCCGCAGGTTGGGCGTTACCATAAGACTCGACACGATGGTTACGGACATAGCGGGGAATACCGCGGTCCTCAGCAGGGACGGCGTCCGCGAAGAGATAGAGTCGAGGACCATACTCTGGACGGCGGGCGTTAAGGCCTCGCCGCTGGGCAGGGTCCTCAGCAAGAGGACCGGGGCCGCGCTCGACGGGAGCGGAAGGGTCGTCGTCGGGCCTGACCTCTCCATACCCGGCCGCCCGGACATTTTTGTCATAGGAGACCTCGCCAGTTTCACGCCCGAGGGCGGACAGCCGCTCCCCGGAGTCGCCCAGGTCGCGATGCAGGAAGGCAGGTACGTGGCGGAGCTTATCAGGGACAGGCTCTCGGGAAAGGAGACCAGGCCCTTCAGGTACTCAGATAAGGGGAGCCTCGCGGTGATAGGACGGAACGCGGCCGTGGCCGACCTCGGCAGGATAAGGCTTTCCGGCCTGCCGGCGTGGCTCATATGGGCATTCGTCCACATCAGCTATCTCATCGAATTCGACAGCAAGGTGCTGGTGCTATTCCGGTGGGCGTGGAACTACTTTACGAGGAAAAGGGGTGTGAGGCTGATAACGGGCGATTACCCGTCGTCTCTCGTCGGGAATAAAAAGGGCAAGAACGGGGCTGATTGATTCTCGGGCTCGTCTCCGGTCCTCTCAGACACGCGGCTTCCTGCCGAAAATAAGCGATACTATAAATATAACGAGAAAAACGAAGAAGAGTATCTTCGCTATCCCCGTAGCAGCCCCCGCTATTCCTCCGAAGCCGAGCACGCCCGCAACGATCGCTATGACTAAAAATGTGACAGCCCAACCAAGCATTTATCAGGACTCCCTTTGTTTAATATAACAGGCAAACACTTCACAAACCTTAACATATATTAAGCTTTCTTACAACGGGATTTTAATGTACGACGAACCGCTTTTCAGCTTTCGGAAGCATTATAAAACGCAGGGAACCGGCACGGGGTCTTTCCGGGGTTTTCAAAATTCCTTCCTCCCGAATCCGAACTTCTTCTCGAGATAGACGACGCCTCTCAGCGTCGCGAGCGCGATGACAGTCACGCCCACGGCAAGGAAGAGCTTGGATAAGAGCCACGCATATCCCGACCGAAGCGACGAAGAGCAGCGCCGCCGCGGTCGTAAGGCCCTTGACCCTGTCCTCTCCTCCGCTTCTAATTATCGTACCGGCCCCGAGGAAGCTCACGCCAGTGATTATCGCGCCAATTATCCTGAGGGGGTCCGAGCCGAGTGCAACGTCGCTCAGGCCGAAGGACGGGACCATGATTTTGCCTAAACATACGAGGAGCGTCGCCGACCCCGCGACCAGCATGTGCGTACGGATACCCGCGGGTTTGTCCGCGAGCTCACGGTCGAGGCCCACAGCCGCGCCCAGGAGCATGGATATGACGACATAGAGGAGTATCTTGAGCTCGAGCGGGAGGGAACTCGCTATCTGTGCTATATCCATTCTGCGCACCCCCCGGAATTAAGCGATTTAATAATTGCGGCTTTACTCGCGGTCCATCAGCTTTCCGGCGAGCACGCCTATGAGGAAAGCGATCAATACGCTGAGCAGCGGTTTCTGCGTGATCCTGGTCTCGACGGCGTCTATGCCGGTGCCGCCGATCCTGCGCGCGCTCTCGAGCCCCTCGCCGAGCTCCGCGTGGAGCCTCTTGGCCTCGTGCCCGAGCCTCTTGTTCCCCGTCTTGTAAGCCTTGCGGCTGATATCGAGTATGTTGTCGGAAACGTTCGAGAATTCTTGCTTCAGCCTGAGCACTTCATCCTTGAGCGTATCGATGTTTTCTTTGACCCGTCCGTTATCTTTCATGTTTTTCTCCCTGTTATTGTAAAGTATGGAACTCGGGCGTATGGGTGTCAAGGAATATTTAATGAGAGGCGGGGCGCAGAGGTCGCTGGATTGGGCAGAGGAGTATGGGTAGGATCGAAGAACGCACTATGTGCGTGTGTGCTGATTGACATTAACCGGGAACATCTGTACCTTATATATGGAGAGGTAAGAACATGTTTGGACATTTCGGGCTGCCCGAGCTTTTAATAATCCTTGTAATACTGCTGCTTATATTCGGCCCAAGCAGGCTGGGCGACTTGGGCGCTTCCCTCGGCAAGGGGATAAAAGGGTTTAGAAAATCCATGAAGGACGACGAGATAGACGTCACTCCGCCCAAGGACGAATCGAAGCAGATAAACGACCCCAACCTCGAGACCACCGGCACTCATTCCGAGAGCAAAAAGAACGTTCAGTAATTCCCCGCTGTCAGTTTAAATAGAAAAGTTGCCCCGGCGAATACCGGATTGGGAAAGTTCTATAAGAAGGGCTAAATACCGGAAGCAAAGGCTCGCCGCATTGGCGCGGGTTACACGCCTGCAGAGCCCCGCGTTGACTCACACCCACTCCCCTAATGTCTTCCTCTCGAAGGGGCACCCGCCCAGGCGTACGTGGTCCTCGAACTCGTGGCGGAATTTCTTGACTATGGATTCGATGGGCATCGCGCACCCGTCGGCGAGCGCGCAGATAGTCGTCCCCCTCATCTGGTAGCACGCGTCCAAGAGCGTATCTATGTGCTCCATCCTCCCCTTCCCTCCCTCTATGCTCGTGAGCATCTTCTCTAACCACCAGGTGCCCTCCCTGCACTGAACGCACTGCCCGCAGGACTCGTCCCTGTAGAAATGGGCCAGGTTCTGGGCGACCCTCACCATGCACGTGGTATCGTCCATCACGGTAACGCCCGCCGTGCCGAGCATCGATCCTACGGCGGCAAGGGAATCGAAGTCCATAGTTATGTCGAGCTCGTCCGCCGAGAGCACGGCCGCGGAAGAGCCTCCGGGAGATACCGCCTTCACGCTCCTTCCGCCCGGTATGCCTTCCCCGTACTCGTTGATGAGATCGCGGAGAGTGATACCGAGAGGGAGCTCGTAGAGACCCGGCTTGTTAATATTGCCGCAGAGCCCGTAAATCTTTGTGCCCGTGTTCTTGGGAATGCCTATCGAAGAGAACCATTCGGAGCCGCGGTTGATTATGTGAGGGACGCACGCGAGCGTCTCCACGTTGTTAATGATAGTCGGGCATCCGAAGAGTCCTATCTGGGCGGGGAACGGCGGCTTGGGCCTGGGCTCTCCGTTCTTCCCTTCTATCGATTCGAGTAATCCCGTCTCCTCCCCGCATATGTATGCGCCCGCGCCCCTGAAGAGCACGACGTCCAGGTCGAAGCCGGAATTGAGGATGTTCTTTCCGAGGTAGCCTTTCTCGTAGGCCTCCCTGATCGCGCCCTCTATAATACTGGCGCCGTAGGGCATCTCGCCCCTTATGTATATGTATGACTTGTGCGAATTTATTGTGTAGCAGCCGATGATGATGCCTTCAAGCATCTGGTGAGGGTCGCGCTCGAGTATCTCCCTGTCCTTGAAGCTCCCGGGCTCGCTTTCGTCGGCGTTGCAGCAGAGGTATATCGGTTTCTTCGAGTCCCTCTGTATAAAGCCCCACTTCACCCCGGTCGGGAACCCCGCGCCTCCCCTCCCCCTGAGACCCGCTTTCTTTACCTCTTCTACTATTTCCTCAGGCTTCATCCCGAGAGCCTTCGGGAGGGCGGTATAGCCGCCGCGGGATATGTAAGAACTTATCGTGTGCGAATCGGGCACATCGACGTACGTGCGTAATATTCTCAATTCGGGCATATTGACCTCTAAGTGGAATTTCTGAACCCAAGTAATTTTATATGGGTTTTACGAAGCATCAAGTTCGTGCGCTGACGATATATATTGCAGCTTTTAATTCCCTCCTTTGTAAAGGAGGGTTAGGGTGGATTTAAATGAATAATCGCGGCTGGAAGCCGCTCCTACAATGAAAGAGAATTTCTGTTGTAGGAGCGCCATCTTGGCGCGATAATTTATGGCTATCTTCGTATCTGAACTGTACCCCTCAGCCGAGGAGCGTATCGACCGTGTACCTTGCGAAGGCCATGGAGCAGGTGAATGCGGGGGATATGGCGTTCAGTATGTGAATCGAGTCGCCGTCCTTTATCACGACGAAATCGGTCACGAGCTTTTTCGTATCCCAGTCGACGAGCTGGGGGCGTATGCCGCTCTTGGGCGTGTCCTCGATGTCGTCTATGCCGATCCCGGGAAGAAGCCCCCTCGCCTCTTTCAGGAGATTCCGCGCGGAATACTTCCTTATCTCGGTAAGGGCCGCTCCCCTGAAGGCATCGTTAGCGAAGAAGAGGACGCCTTCCCGGTAGAGTATCGAAAGCGACTCCAGAGAGAGGTCGTCCATGAACCCGTATTCCTCCCTGCCGAGGACGGGTATCGCCGTCGGGCCGATGTACACGTCGTCCCGGACGCTCCTCGTGAAGTGCACGCCCAGGAACGGGTTCCTCAAGTCGGGCACGGGGTATATGTTCCCCCTGACGAGATAGGACTTTTCCTTTTTCAGTTTCTTGTAAGTGCCCTTGAACGGGAGCACCCTGTAGTTCCGGCCTATGCCGAAGGCCCCGGCAACCCTGTCGGCGAAAGTGCCCGCGGCGTTGACGAGCTTCGCGAACTTTATATTCCCCGCGCTCGTGACCGCAGTGCCCGTACCCGCGAGTGAAATGAAAGAGGTCCCGAACATGAACCTCACCCTTCCCCCTTCTTCGAGCTCCCTTTTCATTTCACCGAGGATTTGAACGGGGTCGACGACTGCCGTGTCCGGGGAATAGAGGGCTTTGGCTCTGGGCGCTGCGTGGGGCTCTATGTCGAGGAGCTCTTTCGTGCCGATGAGATATGACCTCGCCCCCGAGGAATCGGCCCTCTGCTTGAGCTCGTCGAGGGCCTCTTCTTTCTCATCTGTGTCCGGCACGATTACCTTGCCGGTTTCTTTAAGCGTGAGGCCCCTCTCCCGGCAATACTCCTTCATGAGACGGTTCCCCTCGACGCAGAACCTGGCCCTGTTCGTGCCGGGGGAGTAGTAGATCCCCGCGTGGAGCACCCCGCTGTTCCTCCCGCTCGCATGTGCGCCGAGCCCCTGCTCCTTCTCTATGACGAGAATATCGCCCGCACCGCGGCTGACGAGCTCCCGCGCAGTGGCGAGCCCCGTAATCCCCGCGCCTACGATGAGGACTTCACATCCTTCTGCATTACGCGACGCTCATATAAGCTTCCCGCTTTTGTCTCTCCCCCGACATTACAGAATTTGCGTTAAGAAAATCGATTGTTAACGCGTAAGAAATGTTTTGGGGATGATTCCGAGCAAGTAAGGAATCGACGCCCTTCCTATCAGCAATGATATAACTAGACTTGCATCATTGATTGGGTGGAATTAAAACATTTTAGCGTTAACATGAGATTTTTAGCAAATTATGTAGTCGGATGATTTTTGCTTCTTTTCATCAAGGAAAAGAAGATAATAAATTTGCCTTTCTCTTTCTCAATCCTTCTTCTTCCGCCCGCTCCCTGACTTCATTATCCACTCGACAACAGTATCGACGGTGAAGGACGGGTTCTCCATGCAGTCGTGCTTCGCTCCGGGAATGAACCTGAGCTCGGCCTTCCTGTTCCCCGCCTTCTTCAGTATGCCAAGTAGCTCATTGACCTCGTCGGCAGCGACGACGTCGTCATGCTCCCCGTGTATGAAGAGCACGGGGACCTTAACGCCCGCGATTATCTCGTTCGTCTTCGCGTTCTGCGCCTCCGGGCTCCTCATGTACCACCACGTCCTGTACGAGAACATCTCGCAGTCGGACGGGTCGAACGAAGGCCCCCACGCCCTGTACACGACGAATATCCTGTCGTTCTTCGTCTCGGACGGGTCGGGCGTGAGCACCTTCTTCGCGATCTCGTATATGTGCTCGTAAGACGGGATGCTCTGCCACTTGTCGAGCCGCCGCTTGTGTGAGAGCGGGAGGGACGAAGAGCACCCTTCGAGTATTATCCCCTTCACGTTCTTGTGAGCGCCGCGGACGGCGTAATATACCGGTGATATTCGCCCCGAGGCTCCAGCCGAGGACGTAGATTTTTTTGAAGCCTTCCTCCGTGAGGGCGTCGATGGCCGCGTCTATGTCGAGGACGGAGTCGTCGAAAATACCTCCCCCGAATATCTGTCCCGTGAACGCGAGCCTCGTATTAATCGAGAGCGAGCTTATGCCCCGCTCGACGAGCGCGTTCGGCAGGAGCCTCGGCGTCCCCCTCGCGAGGAAATGCCCGAGCACCCCGTGGACGATGAGCACTATGGGCGAGTTATAGAGTTCTTTCGTATTTTTGAATTCGCCCGAAACCAGGACGGCGTTTATAAGGAAACCGTCCGGGGCGTTAAAGTTGTAGAGCTTTCTCTGTCTCGGGACCATGTCCGACCGTCCGTTCCGTTACCTGAATCTCTTGTCGAGCCACCTTACGATGATCTCCCCGAGCTCTTCCTCTTTGCCCTCGAACGTGTGCCCGGCGTTCACGTAGAAGGCGGAGACGTCCGTGTTCCCCGACTGTATCGCGATATCCGCGAGGCTGTGCGTCTCTTCGGGCTTGACGACCTCGTCGTACCATCCCTGGATCAGGAGGAGCGGCAGCTTTATCTTCTCCATCTTCAGGTAAGCCTTCGCCGTGTCGGCCTCGGGCCCTGCCAGGAACCACCAGGTCTTGTACGTGTAGATCTCGGTGTGCCAGGGAAGGTACGTATTCCCGCGGCCTTTGTAGATGAGGATCGTCCTGTCGTGCTGCGTGTTGTGGGGGTCGGGCTTCAGTATCTCTTTCGATTCCTCGTACACCTCGTCGTAGGAGGGCTCGCTCCCCCACCTGTTCCACCGCTTCCTGATCGATTCGGGCATGGAATAGGGAGTGGCGAGCGACATGACCCCTTTTATATGCGGGTAGCGCCCGGGGTCGCTCCTGAGGTAGGCGTACCTGAGCACCATGCAGGTGCCGAGGCTGTACCCGGAAATTATAATGTTCTTATACCCGAGCCCGACGAGGTAATCGACGGCGCTGTCTATCTGCGGCATAACGTCGTCGATGATCCCGTAGCCGAAGAAGAGCCCGAAGTTCGCCATGCGCGTGTTTATGGCGAGCGAGGAATACCCGGCCTCGGCGAGTATCGGGGGGAGGAACCGCTGGCTCCCGTCGAGGAAATTACCCAGGAACCCGTGGACGTGTATAATCCCGACGTCCTTCTCCGGTATCCTGTCGTCCTTGACCGTGCTGTGGTAATAGAGGCCGTCGATCTTGCCCCCGCCCGAGGGAATGGAAACGAGCTCCTGCTCCATGTATTTCATATCTTCATCCGCTGCACGATAGTGACCGCTTTTCAATTTCCGCGTTACTTCCCTGCCTCTAAAAATTCAATTTCCTCGCCCAGCCGGGGAGAAGGATTATCGTGAAGGGGTACATTAATACTATAAGCCCGTTCCGCCCTGCTTGTCCGCCGTAGCCCCCTTGGCGAAGCCGGAGGGTATGAAAGATCAGAAGGATTAGGCTCTATTTTAGCAGAGATTATGTTCGGAGAATAGCTCGATAATTAATCGAGAAGTAGTTCAATGGACACAGTTCACACGGGATCGGAAAAATAACCCCCGGGCTCGCTCATCACAGAGTCGGCGAAACGCTTGGCGTCTTCCCACGTGGAGGACTCCCCCAGCCGGAGGACCTTTTTAGACATGGCGCCCTCGGCGAATACGGTCTTCGTCTTCGGGTCCCAGATAATCTGCCAGTTGTCGCTGCCCTCTCCCCTCACCCAGCCGAAGGGGAACGTTCCGACCTCACCCACAGGTTATGCTCCTCGGATATAGGATTCGCGCCCTGAAATGCCGGCCGCATGAGTAAACTATTCTGAATCGGCTTTTTGTCAAGCGCCGCCTAGCGCACTTCCCTCACGACTTCCCTCGTACCCATGGGGTTCGTAAACACTATCTCGGTGAAGCCGCACTGCTTCATCCGCTCCATGGCTGTCCTGCCGTCGGATACGGTGAGCAGGAAGGGCGCGATGAAGGATTTCTGGAACGGGCAGTTGAGGCAGGAGAAAACGATTACCTCGTTAAGCTCGCCCCTCGATGAAATCTGTATTGTCGGATAATTCTTCTGGTAGTCCTTACTCCAGTCGTTAATGCATACGAGCCTGTTCGGGTCGGGGAATACGCGCGGCACGTCGACTACTATCGCCTCCGTCCCCCTCATCCCCTTGAACACAGCCTTCGTGAAGCCGCATTCGTGGAGCCTCGTGAGCCCTGTCTTGCCCCTGTACTCGGTCTCGAGGAACGGTTTCACGTAATGCTCGTCGAGGCTGCAGTCAGGGCAGCTGAATACCGCTATCTCGTTGTACTGCCCCCGCGTCGTGACCTCGATGTCCGCCTTTTGCCCCTTATAGAGCATTGTCCACTGCGCGGCGCAGTAGAGGCGCTGGGGTTCGGGCTCGATGTCTTCCTCCTTCACTTCGAGCGCGTCGTCCATTGTCTCGACCTGATCAGGGCTGACTGCGTCCGATTGAGTGCGGGTATCGGCAGCTTGACTATAAGGCGAGCCGGTAATCCCATAAACCAGAGCCATTGAAAAGATTAGCAGTGCAATAAGGGTGAAGTACCTCATTCCGGTCATCCTCCTCTGTTTTACTTATTTTACAGCAATTCGGGGATATATGGAATACCTTTAGTAATACATTAATTTCGCCATAAAAACGACGGGGGATATTGAGTAGTTGATTGGGTCAAAAAGCGGTTTCCGAACTGCTTTTAATCAGCCCCGGACGGGAACGTTCAGCCTGCCTTCTCATTAAACTCCCCGAGGTCCCTCGCTATCTCCCTCGACTCCGATCTGAACTCTTCAAGCCCGGATATCAGCCTGGGGGTCGCCGTCCCCGCGTCTCTTCCCGAACAAAGGAAAACGTATAAGGCACACGCCCATGCCGAGCCACGCCCCCCAGAAGACCGCCGCCAGCAACAGAGAGCCGAGAAAAACCATTATCGCGGCGCCAAGGAACTCGCCCGACGTTATTACCAGAGGAATGATTATCATACCCTTGAGAGTCGAGATGGTCCCGTTGAGAAGACCCCCGAACCTGCCCCCTACGGGAGAGAGACCTCCGCCGAGACACGCCCCCACGAGTATGGATGCGAAGACAGGGAACATGGGCGAGACCAGGAGGTATATGAACCCCGATACAAGCCCTGTTATCCCCGCCCGCGCGTACGACATGCCCCCCGGCCTTCCGGCGCTTGCAGCGACTGCTACCCCCGTGAGGAGCATAGGATAGAAGAACATGTATCCGAGCGGGACGTTATTCAGAAAGACATAGCCCAGGAGCAGCGTTACCGCCCCCCACCCGCCCGAGAGGAGCACCGGCACTATGAATGATTTTATCGTCGCCTTCATTTCAGTCTCCTTCATTTATGAAATACCAGACGGGAAGAATTCAAAGGGGAGCGATATCTGATACCGCACCCCCTTCTTCTCCCGCCCGATGTTAGCGGTTGCTACTTCTGAGCCTCTCTCGCGCTCGCCTTCTGCTCCTTTATCAATGCCTTTCCCTCACCCGAATACGGTGCGGGGGCTGCCGGCGACGTCAACGTATCGAGCGCGTCCCTGAGCTCGGTCTCCTGCTCTACGGTCCTGGCGCTCTTGTAGGGGCTCAGGTTGAGGTTGGATATGCTCTCGTACGCCCTCTTGAGCTTGGTGACGGCGCTGTCCCTGTCTCCCTGTTCGTAAGCCGTCGTCGCCTGGTAGTAATCGCCCGAGGCGTCGACCGACACCCACCTCGCAGTAACGTCCTTATTCTCGTTCCGGGCGACCTTGTCGCTGTCGCCGGTCACTTCGTAAGAGAGCGGGGATATCAGGCCCGCGGGCTTCTCGTTATCGAGCAGGTCCTTGAAATCGAGCACGGCTTTCCCGAGGTCATTCTGTCCCGCAGTCCCGGCAGGCACTTTCATTTTTACGAGTATGTCCCTCTCCTGCCCGCCGAAGAAGTCGCCGAGCTTTATCTCGGTCACACCGTCCGGGGTTTTCGTGAACGTGTATCCGTAAACCTCCTCGATCGATACGCCCGGCGCGAGCCCGATCCTGATAACGGGGTCCTTTGCGACCGTGGCCGCGATCTGACCGAACTCCTTCTGGAAAATCCCGGTAAGCTGGGTCGGGGACTCTATGAAATAGTAGTTGCCCGCCCCATGCTCGGCGAGGTTCATCATGAGGTTCTCGTCGTAATCGACGCCCAACCCCATGGTGGTTATGTGTATGCCCTTCTCGGACGCCCGGCTTGCGACCCTGCCGAGCTCGCCGATGTCCGTTATACCAGCGTTGGCGAGCCCGTCCGAGAGGAGGATGACGCGATTCACGTACCCGTCCCGCTTGACCGAATCGAGCTGCTCAATCCCCATGACGAGCCCTCCCGACAGATTGGTCGAGTCGGTAGGATAGAGCGCGCTCACTACTGAAGAAGCCTTGTCCTTATCCGTGAGTAGTTGTATCGGGTATAGAAGCTCGACGTCGGTAGAATATGCGACCACCGCGAGCCTGTCTTCCTTGCCGAGTCCCGCGATTATCTGCTTCGCCGCCTCTCTCGCGTATTCGATCTTCCCCTTGTCGCCCATCGACCCGCTCCTGTCTATGACGAGCACGAGGTTTACAGGCGTCCTCTCTTTCAATTGCGCCTCCTTCCCCTTTATCTTCATATTGAGCATAAGCTCCCTGAGTGAGCCCGTCTCGACGTACGGGTGGCTCAACTTGATGTCCCAGGTCACGGTATCCGTATTCGAATCCGTTTTCGTATTCATGTTTTTATCCTCCGGTTTGGATATTGTCGGGAACGCCGATATGTATTTCCCTCCCGCGAGCGCGGCTAATATGAGAAGAAAAATTCCGATTACGACCTTGCTGTTCAACCTGTTCATTTCTTACCGCCTCCCTTGCTGAGATTATTTTTCATGCTTTCCACTTCTTCCTGAACGAGCCGGGCCTCGCGCTCACGCTCCTCCCTCTCCTTCTCACCGTCGGCGGCGAAGAGCACGGTCTCTTCGGTGATCCGCTCCTCGACCTTCCTGAAAATATCGAACGGTTCATCGATTTGAGAGCCCGAGCGTCCCGTAATGTCCTCCTTCCCGGCGGGCGCTCCTTTTATGACGCTGATCTCTTTAAGAAGGAGCGTCCGCTTCGTCTTCGCGGTCTCTACCCTCCTCTCCAAGTCCGCATAGCGCGCCTCATAGTCCGTGAGCTTCGCCCTGTCGCCTGATTGCGTAAGGGCGAGCTTCCTCTCTTTCTCTTCGAGCGTCCTCTTTTTCTTACGGCCTCGACCGCGTTCTCGTCCATATTTCTCTTCACGTAGTCCTCCGCCCTCTCCCGCCAGTATTCCGCCTGCTCCCCGAACCTCTTTAAGAGCTTCTCCTGCTCGTCTATCCTGAACCTGAGAGCACCGATCTTCACCCTCGCCCTTTCGAGCCCCTCCTCCATCTCCTCCACGGCCTGGTTCAGGATCTTCTCGGGGTCCTCCGCCCTCGACACCCAGTCGTTAATCTGAGACCTCATGATAAGTCCCACTCGCTTCTTTAATCCCATAACTTTTCTCCTTACTGCGGATTTAATGATTAGTACGAACGGGAGGGAGGAAAGTTTTACACACACAGTGTGTGTTTTATGATTCCATCCAACGCTTCTGCTTCCGCCAGCATCCCATACGTCCGCGGCGACTCCCCGCCCGTTCGTGCTGAGCCTGTCGAAGCACGTATTTTTATTCTTCCGACATTACAGAATTTGCGTTAAGAAAATAGAGTATTAAGGCGTGAAAATCGTTCAGGGGATGCATGCAAGCAAGCGAGCATTCGGACGCCCTTTCCTATCAGTAATTATGTAACTTGACTTGCATCATTGCTAATTAGGGAGGAATTGAACGATTTTAGCCTTAATATGATATTTTTAGCAAATTATGTAGTCGGGTGATTTTTGCTTCTTTTCATCAAGGAAAAGAAGAAAGAACATTTGCCTTTCTTTATCTTTGTACTTATATGGAAACATCGCGAAGAGCCGCAATCTCAGGAAAGAGATAGAAATCTAGTTCACAGGACCGGGCGTGGGGCTGGCGCTCCCGAGCTTCAGCACGGATTTCTGCCTCAATCGCCATGATCCGGGTCTCGGCGAACGAGCTTTCTTCCGGCGAGACCTCGCGGAGCTGCGTGTAGTTCACGACGGCCAGGTCGAGCTTCCCCTGCTTCTCGTAGCACTCGGCGAGCGAGCGGTAGGACCGGGCGCGGACGTCACCGGGCGGCTCTGGCGTGGATTGAAGGAGTGTCTCGTTGGTCTTTATGGAGGCGTCGCAGTCCCCTTCGTTCTGCTGCCTGAGCGCGAGGAGGAGCCGTCCGCTATAATCGTTCGCTGCCGCCGCCGATAAAGATTCAGCTTGCGTCATAGGCCGTGCCGGTGAGGATTTTTTGGCCGCCGCTTCGGAGAGCGCTTCTTCCTTAACGTCCGAATCTCCTTCCGTCACGGCAGCGTCACGCGCTTCGTCGGATAGGGAATAAAGCTCGGCCGGAGGAGCCGCGGGAGCCGCCGGCATAACCTCGTTAGCCGCCCCTCTCTCGCTCATTGCGGGTGAAGATTCGGCCTCGACCGGATATTCCCGCTTCATCTCGGGCGCGGCCTGCCCTGCCGTCTCCATACCGCTGTCCTTTGCCTTCATCTTCCTCGCCATAACGTCCCGGGACACCGTATCCATGTACCCCCCGCCGCCCTGTCCGTAATAGAACCAGACCATGAGCGCTACGGCGGTTGTGAGGGCGGGGATCAATATCGGCGAAAGAGGGAGCCTCTTCCAAAAGGGACGCCTCTCGCGGGCGACGTCATCCCTTGCCGCCTTCGACAGCCGGGACATGACATCGCGCGAAGGCTCGGGCAGCGGGATTCCTCAGTCACGGCCCTCCTTATCTCGGCATACTCCTCGAATTCGCGGGCGCATTCCTCGCATCCGCCTATGTGCGCGGCTATAGCCTCCCTTTCCTCGGGGCTTAGCCCGCCGTGTATGTATTCTATCAATAATTCGCTGCATCTCTCGCAGTTCATATTATCCCTTCACACCCCTTTCGCTTTCTGTCTTTCCTCGAAATACCCGGACTCCGTGAACACCTGCCGGAGCCCCTTGTACGCGTATCTCAGGCGGCTCTTTACCGTGCCGAGCGGCGACGCCGTGACCACGGCTATCTCCTCGAACGAAAGCCCCTCCACTTCTCTCAATAAAAATACTTCCCTGAACTCCTCTTTCAACCCTCTCACGCCAATGTCGATGAGCTCCTTAATCTCGAGGTCGAAAGCCCTCTCCTCCTGGTCCCTGTCCCCGCTCCTGACGAGGTCGATCACGACCGCGCCGCCCTCCTCCTCAACCGATATGGGCGCGTCGAGCGAGCTGTGCCTCCTGTAGCTCTCCGTCCTGAGATAATCTATGCAGTGGTTCCGCGCTATGCTGTAGAGCCACGTCGAGAACTTCTGGCCCGGGTCGTACTTCTTCCTCCGCTCTATCACCTTCATGAAGATTTCCTGGAGCAGGTCCTCGGCCTGCGCCTTCTCCGCGCCCGTCATCCTGATTATGAACCTGAGCACACCGGCCCCGTGCCGGCCCAAGAGGAGGTCGAAGCTCCCCTCATCGCCGTTTTGAAATTTCCGCATCGCCTCTTCGTCCGATAGTCCGCTTTTCGTATTTATTCCAAACACCGGATACCCGTCTCAGGTCACATGTGATATATGGTTAATTATACGATGGAAAAGGGAGAAAGTTTTAATGTCTTCGCCCTGCTGCCTCGCACGTATCATTTGCTCCGTCATTCTCCTACCCCTGTAGGAGCACCATCCTGGTGCGATAATCAGGTTCAATCGCGGCTGGAAGCCGCTCCTACGGATGAAAAGTTATGCTACGGTTGAATTGCCCCTCTCCATAAAGTAGATTCGTTTATCTCATTTTCGAGTGAAGGACCGAACTTGACCACCAAGCCGAAGGACCTCATATACTCAGTCGCGGAAATGCCCCCCATTGCGAGGCTCATACCGCTCGGCTTCCAGTTCACGGTCTATATAGCGGTCACACTCGTCTACATAGTCCTCATCGCGAGCTACGGCGACGTGCCCGAGAAAGTGACGGCGGACGCCATAAGCATGGGGATGATAGCAATCGGAATAGCGACGATCCTGCAATCCCTCTGGAAGGGGCCGATAGGGTCCGGTTATTTCGCATCCCCGGTCTATTCGGCGGTGTACCTGGCCCCGTCGGTCCTCGCGGTTAAGGCCGGCGGGCTCCCGGCCGTGTTCGCCATGACCATATTCGCCGGAGCGGTCGAGGTCCTGGTATCGATATTCATCAGGCGGCTGAAACCCGTTTTTCCCCCGGCAGTGTCAGGATTCATAGTGCTCGTTATCGGCATCGAGCTCGGCCTCGTGGCGCTCGGCAACCTCCTCGATGTAAAAGGTTTCGGCAAGCCTCAGTACACGGAGAACCTGCTCGTGGGGGTCATAGCCATCTCTATCATCATGGGGTTCAGCATCTGGTTCAAGGGGATACTAAGGCTGCTCTGCTCGCTTTTTGGAATAGGCTATCGGGTTTATCGTCGCCGTGTTCCTCGGCATAATCCCGCCTAATTCGGTCGAGCTTTTTAACACCTCGCCCGTCTTCTCGCTCCCCGACCCGTCGTACATCTCGTACAGCTTCGACCTCTCCCTCGTCCCGGCGTTCCTGACGGCGGGCATAGCGGCTTCGTTAAGGACGATAGGTGTCGTAACGACGGCGGAGAAGATAAACGACCTCGACTGGAAGCGGCCCGATTACGGGCCGATAAAGAAGGGCATGCTGGCAGACGGCATAGGCTGTATGCTGGGGGGCCTCATGGGCGCTCCGGGTATGAACGCGACGCCGGGAATAGTCGGGCTGTCGCAGGCCGCGGGCTCGACGAGCCGTTACATGGCGTTCCCGACCGGAATATTCCTCATCGTCCTCGCGTTCTTCCCCAAGATATCAGCCCTGTTCCTGATGCTCCCGCTTTCAGTCGTAGGGGCGTCCCTCGTCGTGAGCGGAGCGTTCATGATCTCGGGAGGGATCGAGATTATGACCACGCGGAACCTCGACTCCAGGATGACTTACGTCGTAGGCGTATCGCTCCTCCTCGGTGTAGGCAGGAAGGTCTTCCATGGTTATTTCGACAGCTTCCCCGAATGGCTCAAGCTCATGACGGATACGACGCTTTCTCTCGCCCTCATCTCGTCGGTCGTCGCTCGTCCTCATTTTCAGACTCGGCATAAAGAAGAAGGACGTGCTCATGCACGATAAGTCGCTCCAGTCGTGCGAGCACCTCCGGGAGCACCTGAAATCACGCGAGAAGGAATGGAGGCTCGACGACGAGATAATAGATCACGCCGTCTCGTCGACCGAGCAGATAATCGAACACCTGACGGAGGCTAAGCTTACGCAAGGGCCTATAAAACTCGAGGCGGACTACGACGAGGTGTACCTCGAAATAACTATAGAATACAAGGGGACTCTCCTCGCCCTCCCCGCCGTCGGGGCGAAGCACAGTCATTTCATGGAGGAAGACGCGTTCGTCCACGGCATAAAGGACTTCCTCACCGGGGTCTATCCCGACAGGATAGAGACCTCGGCGAAACACGAGGACGTGAAGATAAGGTTGTTCTTTAATGTGTGAGCGGCACACAATGTGTGCTTATATACGCTCCCTCCGTACCTCTTCAGATCAACCCGGCAACGAAACCAAACCCGTTCGCCCTGCTTGCGGCACGTCGCCCGAAGGCTATGAGCCGTAGAGTGATCCGGCGTAGCTTTAGCGAAGACGGAAGCCTGTCGAAGGGCGGAGTTTTTTCTTCCCGACATTACAGAATTTGCGTTAAGAAAATAGATTATTAAGGCGTGAAAATCTATCAGGGCTGGGGTGGAATTGATAGATTTTAGCCTTAATATGATATTTTTAGCAAATTATGTACAGTCGGATGATTTTTGCTTCTTTTCATCAAGGAAAAGAAGAAATAATATTTGCCTTTCTCTATCTTTTCATAAACCCACACTTTGTGTGCCAATTAGAAAAATATCCCCGTTATGGCATAATTATCTCTCCCTAAACACAGAAGCCAAGGAGGAGTTTTATGGCCAGCAAATCTACGAGAACTGAATACGATTCGATGGGGGAGATGGAAGTCCCCTCGAACGCATATTACGGAGCCCAGACCGCGAGGGCGATAGAGAATTTCCCCATAAGCGGCATACGCAAGCACAGCCTTCTGATAAAGGCCATGGGGATGATTAAATTAGCCGCGGCCGAGTCCAACATGCAGTTGGGCCTTCTCAGCAAGAAGGCCGGGGCCGCTATAGTAAGGGCGGCGAAGGAGGTCATCGACGGGAAGCTCGACAACCATTTCGTGCTCGACGTATTCCAGACGGGTTCGGGCACGTCGACGAACATGAACACGAATGAGGTCATAGCCAACCGCGCGAACGAAATAGCCGGCGTCAAGAAAGGGGACAAGTCGTGGATACACCCGAACGACCACGTGAACATGGGGCAGTCGAGTAACGACGTCTACCCGACGGCGATACACGTATCCGCCATACTCGCGATCAACGACCTGCTCCTGCCCTCTCTCAGGAACCTCGAGAAGGCGCTCTCGGCGAAGGCGCGCGAGTTCGACAAGATAGTGAAGATCGGGCGCACGCACCTCCAGGACGCGACGCCCATAAGGCTCGGACAGGAGTTCAGCGGTTACGCCAGCATGATTAAGCACGGGATCAAGAGGGTCGAGCACGCGAGGGAAGAGCTCTCGGAGCTTGCCATAGGCGGCACGGCGGTGGGGACCGGTATAAACACGCACCCGAAATTCGCCGGGCTCGTCGCCGGGAGGCTCAGCAAGATGACGGGCACCAGGCTCTATGAGGCCGAGAACCATTTCGAGGCGCAGGGCTCGAAGGACGCCGTCGTAGAGGCGAGCGGCTCTCTCAAAACGCTGGCTGTGAGCCTGATGAAGATAGCGAACGACATAAGGTGGCTCGGGAGCGGCCCGCGCTGCGGCATAGGGGAGATAATGATACCGGCCGTCCAGCCGGGCTCGTCTATAATGCCGGGCAAGGTGAACCCCGTCATCCCCGAAGCCGTGTGCCAGGTTGCGGCTCAGGTCATCGGGAACGACCTCACCATAACTATAGGCGGACAGTTCGGGAACTTCGAGCTGAACGTCATGATGCCCGTCAAGGGTCACAACCTGCTCCAGTCCATAGAGCTCCTGGGCAAGGTCTCGCAGGTATTCGCGGACAAGTGCGTGAAGGGCATTAAGGCCGATAAGGAGCGCTGTGAGGAGATGATAGAGAAGAGCCTCGCCATGTGCACGAGCCTCGCTCCCGTGATCGGATACGACAGCGCCGCGAAGATAGCGAAGGAGGCCTACGAGACCGGAAAAACGGTGAGGCAGGTCGCTCTCGAAAAGAAGGTGCTCCCCGCGGAGAAGCTGAAGCAGTTATTGGACCCCTGGTCGATGACCGAGCCGGGTACGAAGAAGTAGAAGGGGCTTCGGATCTCTCATCCGTAGGAGCGGCTTCCAGCCGCGATAAATTACATTCCCCTCTCCCCTTCGAGGGAGAGGGTCAGGGTGAGGGGGTACCTTAAAAAAATAAGCCTGTCATTGCGAGCATCACAGGAGGCAAACGATGAACGTAAAAGAGCTTTTCGATCTCTCGGGCAGGACGGCCGTAGTCACGGGAGGGTACACGGGGATAGGGAAGCAGATGGCCCTCGCGCTCGCCGAGGCAGGAGCGGACGTCGTCGTATGCGCGAGGAACCTCGACGGCTGCGTGAAGGCTGCCGAAGAAATATCGAAGAGCACTGGGGTAAAGACGCTCCCGCTCAAATGCGACGTGTCCATTGAGTCGGACGTGATAAAGATGGTCGCGGATACGGCCGCGAAATTCGGTAAGCTCGACATACTCGTCAACAACGCGGGTATCGCCATGGGCGGACTCCCCGAGGACACCGCTCTCGAGGACTGGGAGAAGGTCCTCCGCGTAAACCTGACCGGCACTTTCCTCTGTTCTAGGGAGGCTGCAAAGGAGATGATAAAGGCCGGGCGGGGAAAGATAATCAACATCTCCTCCGTGATGGGCTACCAGACGACGAGCCTCGTGAGCGCCCCGGCATACGTGGCGTCCAAGGGCGCCGTGGTCACTCTCACGAAGGACCTCGCCGTGAGGTGGATAAAACACAACATCAACGTAAACGCGATCGCGCCCGGGTGGTTCCCGACCAACATGACGGAGCCCGTGATAAGCCCCGAATTCATGGGTAAAGGGGACGAGCTTCTGGAATCCATACCGGCCGGGAGGTTCGGGGGAGAGGACGACTTGAAGGGGGCGACCGTGCTCCTCGCGTCGAGGGCGTCCGACTACATCACCGGGGAGGTGATTGTCGTGGACGGAGGCACGCTCTCCCGGTATTGATGCGCACACGTAGTGTGGCGCAGTACCTGCGCTCGTATACGATTCCTTCCAACTCCTCTGCCCCGTAAATTTAATGAAGCCTAATCCGTTCACCCTGCTTGCGGCACGGCCCGCCCGCCTAGGCTATGAGCCGTCGGGTGATGAGCCGTTGGGTGATCCGGCGTAGCCTTTTATCCTCCGAAGCTTTCTCGTCGGTCGAAGCCTTAGCGGAGTCCGAAGCATAGGAGGATAGCGAAGACGGAAGCCTGTCGAAGGGTGATTCTTTCCGACATTACAGAATTTGCGGCGGGTGCTCACCCGCAGGCATACGTTTCCCCTCACCTCAATCCAACCCGTTCGTGCTGAGCTTGTCGAAGCACGCATTTTTTCTTCCCGACATTACAGAATTTGCGTTAAGAAAATCGATTGTACGAGCGTTAAAAATCTTCCACGGAACGATTCCGAACAAGTGAGGAATCGGACGCCCTTGCCTAAATCCAATTATGTCACAAATCCTGCGTCACTGAAAACTACAACGCTAAGTAGGGTTGAATTGGAAGATTTAGCGAGTACATGAGATTTTCAGCTAATTCTGTAGTCGGATGATTTTTGCTTCTTTTCATCCCTGTCCTGAATTCATTTCAGGAAAGGAAAAGAAGGATAAAAAACAGCCTTTCTCCTTTCTTTGTCTTTTCATAAAACACACTATGTGTGCTTTTACGATTCTTCCGGCGCTCCTCTGCCAAGCTAAACACCCGTATGTCAGCGGCGACTCGCCGCCCGGTACGCGTGGTATACGGACTTCATGTGCTCGTCCACGCGCGGGGCGAACAGCTGGAGGATGAGGCATTCGAGGGACGAAACGATGAGGAGCGTAACCGTAACGTAAAAGAAAATTTCGTTGTAACCCGCGACGAACGTGTATATCACGAACGCGTACGCAACGACGCCCGCAGCCTTCGTCAGATAGAGGTGGAGGTTCGCAATCCGCCTGAACTTCAGCCACCCGAAGAGGATGGAGGACGCCTCGATCACGATCCACGCGCCGAGTACGAGTGCGTGGCCCGTAAATATCTCAGGCTTCAAAATCAGGATAGCCAGAGCGGCCGATATTTCCATGAGCGTGTCCGCTATGGAATCGAGCCTGCTCCCGTAAGCAGTAACGATGTTCCACCTGCGCGCGATAATGCCGTCGAGCACGTCCGTGATACCCGCCGCGAGGAGCGCGATCCCGGCGTAGAAGGGCAGATCCGACAAGGCGAGCGCCAGGACTACCGGGACCAGGAGGAGCCTCGCGTAACAGAGGAGATCGGGAACCGATTTTAACGTTAGGTATTTCATTCCGAACTATCCGCGACCGGGCGGCATTATCACTTAGAACAACATTCTAACCTAAAAGTTAGCCGCACCTCCCGGAGCCGGTCTCTCTGCTCTCGTCCGGTGTCGGGCATGCCCCCGGAGCTTCCGGGGGGAGGGACGGCCTTAACCGCTAAAAATAATCAGACCGCGGCCCCGGCGAGACTTGCTGCTTTATTAGCATATGCGTCTCTTAACACTGCGTTAATATATATAACACCCCGTCCTGCAACGAATATCAAATTGTGCAATTGCGAATAAATACCCTTGACAACGCCCGTTTCCTGTTTATATTGTTCTTAGAAAATCATATCAGGAGGTTTCGCCATGTCCGAAACTACAAAGAAGTCAGCTTCAAAAGTAAAGGAATTTACAGAGCCGGTAAAGGAGTTTTCAGGTCTCGTAAAAGAGAACTATCTGAACGGCCTCGAGTTTACGTTTTCGCTCTTCGAGCAGAACCTTAAGGCTCTTAGCGCCCAGGCCGAACACGTGTTCGACCTCGAAAAGGAATTCATGACCAACGTCAGCGGGTTCTACAAGGATTTCCCGAAAGACCTGCCGTTCGTAAAGGACCTTCCTTACGACGGGAGCGCTAAGAAGGTATCCGAGCATCTCGACCGCTATCTCACATTCCGCAAAGAGCAGATACAGACGGCGAAGACCATGACCGAGAAGTTCGCGAAGGACGCCCGCACCATGGCGCAGGAAAACATCGAAAGGGCTTTCTCGCTTTTCGGTGAATACTTCAACCGCTTTGGCGCCTAATAAGGTTACCCATTAGTCATATCCGGCATCCGAACTCCTAAAAGGGCGATGATGGAATTCCGGGCGGGTGAGAGATTCACCTGTCCGGAATATTTTATTTCCCCGCTCGGAGTGTCTCCGCAGGTCCTATAATCCTCCATCCCCCTATTAGCGGTTCACTCAAATATCGATTATAATGTTGCAATCGACCGGAGCTCCGGTCGAACAAATATCCCCGGGGGTAATAAAGTGATCCGCCGCATTCTCCTCATATCGCTGACCGTCATCTCGATCCTCCCCGCGGTCTGCTGCAGCACGCTGAAGACAGGGAAGGACATCGCCATAGACAACCCGATGACTGAATCCAAGAAGAAGCAGTCGCTCAACGAGGCGCGGCAGGCGGTCGAGAAATCGAGGAGCGCGCTCGACCAGTGCATGAACGCCAGCGCAGGCGACCAGACGAAATGCCAGGGCGAAAAAACCGCTTACGACAAGGACGTGCAGAACTACGTCTCCATACAGTCGGAGTGAAGGGGGCCCCGTCAGGGACCGCACCACTCCGTTACCCGGGAGCCGCAGGTAAAAGGAGGTTACAGATGAAATTCACAGCTTCAATCCTTCCCGCATTATTAATCCTCTTTTCGGCTTACGCCTCGTCAGGGGCAGACGCCGGGCAAACCCAGGAAAGCCCGCCCTCCCCGCAGGCGGACGTTCAGAAGGTGGAGGTAGTCGTCGACAGCTATTCATTCGATCCCGACACCATAAAAGTTACGGCGGGGAAACCCGTCGAATTGACACTGAGAAGCGTCACGTCCCTCGTCCCCCATAATTTCACCATCGACGACCCGGCGTCGGGACTCGACGTGGACGTCGATATACCCTCGGGCGAGGACGTTACGGTGACGTTCACCCCGCTCAAGACAGGCAAGTTCCCGTTCTACTGCGGCAAGAAGGGCCTGTTCGGCTCCCATCTGAAGAAGGGGATGAAGGGCACGCTCGAGGTGATGTGAAATTTTGGGGATTTATTAGGATAGCCACCCAATACCGCGATTTAATCACCACGCTTTACGGCGAACGCAGATGATTAAATTAAGACCCATAAAAAGGGACGAGAAAATAGCAATAGCCATACCGACAAAAAACCGTCCTTCCTACCTTGCCGCTTTACTGGCCTCTCTGCTTAACCAAACATACACAAACTTTATGATCGTAATTAACGACCAGAGCGATTCGCCGGTCGAGCGTGACGATGCGCTCAGGGATCTTTTTACGCTCGCCAAGACCGTCGGGCATGAGATTGAAATCATCCGTACTGAAGGCGGCTGGAAAAGACACCAGCAGGCGATGGAAGCGGTGCCGGAATCGATAGAGTTTATTCTGAGGATAGACGACGATATGCTGCCGGACGCCGGTTTCCTTGAAAACATACTGAAGCCGTTCCGCTTTTTCGCCGACAGGCCTCTGGCAGCCGTGGGCGGATGTTGTCCAGATCCAAAAATGAAAAAGGTAAGCCTGGACGTGAAACTGACGGAAAGGTCACGGACGTCGGCTCTTGATGAACTGACATGGAGATTGCAGGGCTACCACTATTATAATGATCCGGAGATCATAGAAGTCGAGAGTCTCATCGGGGGGGCGATATGTTACCGCCGCGGAGCGGTAGAGGAGGCGGGGGGCTGGGCCGTTGAGGGGTACTCCGACCAAGCGTATCGGGAGGAGAGCGACCTCTGCGCGAGGCTCGTTGAAAAAAACTACACTCTCATGGTCACAACGGAGGCCCTGGCGTGGCATCTTCTCGCCCCCGGAGGGGGTGCGAGAAAGTACTTAAAAACCCCCAGGGGTAATTTATTGATATCGGACAAAAGCGGTATGGAATCCGACGACAAGCTCTTCAACGAGAGAATGAAAGCCGTCCTCGAAAAAAGAGGCCCGGCTGTGGGCGAGCCGAAGCGTTATAAAATTAGCGATCTGGAGAAAAACGTCTTTATGGGATCCCCTCTTCGAACTTTAAAGGGGAGAACGCTTGAGATAATCGAAAGCAAGGTTCTAAGAAAGTTTAGAGGGCTTTACTGGTATTTCACAAAATAATTGCATCGGAAGCGCACGCGTTTATGTTTAACCCTGTTTAACTCACTTTAACCCTGCTATCATAGAGAAGCAAAGGGCCTGTTCGGCTCCCATCTGAAGAAGGGGATGAAGGGCACGCTCGAGGTGATGTGAAATTTTGGGAAGGATGAGGAGATTAACCGCCCGATCGAAACCGAAGATGTGGATCGTTTCGTGAGCTACATAAAGAAAGTCATTCAGCGGGCGGTCTAATTTAGCCGGTTTCGACATCGAGAGACTAGGCCACGATTCGAAGGCGGCCCGCCTGATGCTGAAAGGGATTAACCGGTTCGAGGTCGATCTGATCCTGGATGTCGGTGCGAACGCCGGGCAATTTGCATTACAATTCCGCTCGCTCGGCTACAAAGGCCGTCTGGTCAGCTTCGAGCCGCTCTCAAGCGCGCATGCGAAGCTGGAGAAAGCTGCCCGGCGTGACTCCCGCTGGACAGTGCATCCCCGTTGCGCGATCGGTGCGCAGGACGGCGAGGCCGAGATTAACATCGCCGGCAACTCCGTGTCATCTTCCATACTGCCGATGATGGAGTCGCATGTATCGGCATCGGCGGGCTCGGCGTATATAGGCGTCGAGAAGTCGTCCATGTTCAGACTGGATACGGTCGCTCCGCCCTATTTGGAAAAAGCTCATAAACCTTTCCTGAAAATTGATACTCAAGGTTACGAATGGCAGGTGCTCGACGGGGCAGGCTTCATTCTCCCGCGTATGAGCGGCGTGCTCTGCGAGCTGTCGCTGGTGCCGCTCTATGAAGGCCAGCGCCTCTGGCTTGAAATTATCCGGCGCCTCGAGGACGAAGGCTTTACCCTCTGGTCAATACACAGGGGCTTCTCCGATCCCAGGGACGGGCGTACGCTGCAAGCGGATGCGTTATTTTTCAGATTGTGAGCAGGCAGCCGCAATTCACCCGGGACTAAAGTGAAAAAATGGGACCCTGAAACGAGTTCAGGGTGACAATGTAGGTTAGATCGCGGATAAAAGAGAAAGAGCGAATCCCCCTCAAAACCGGAGCTGGAAGTCGAACACGAAATCGGCGTCGGCGATGTCCTTCGTAGGCCCGTAAACCGGGAGCTGGGCCGAGAAGCCGGGGCTGTACTTTTTACCGAACCTTATGCCCGGGGTGAGGAACAGGTCGGTGCCCCCTCCCTCGCCGTCATATGTCGTAATCGAGTAGCCGTCGAACTCGCAGTAGACTATGGGCGAGCCGACCATGGGGACGTCCAGCCCCGCGGCCGCGTGGTAATTGATCCTGAACTCGAAGTCCTGCCCTTCGAAGTGATCCGCGTTGAATATGAAGTCCGTACCCAGGGCGCCCTGTATGCTGAAGGGCCCCTCCCACGCCCCCGCCGACAGGTAGGGCGAAACGGTCGCCGCCTTGTAGAGGTACATCTGGAAGTCCCTCCTGTATTTTATTATCTGCTGGAGCCTGTTCTGGTCGTCGGTGAATGAGGTCGGGAAATACGCTTCGAGTCCCGCGGATATCGCGAAGTTTTTCGATTTCGCCGCGAGCGTTTTCACGCCGACCATGAGGTTGCCGAACTCGAACCCGTCCCTTATCTCCGTATCCCCGTCCTTCACGTTGTTCGTTCCGCCGTAAGGTATGTCCATGTACACGCCCCAGTAATTGCTCTCGGACGGGAACTCGAACCTCATCGGATATAGTATGAACTCCCCGCCGAGCCTCTCCTTGAGCTTGATGATCTCGAAGTCGATCCCTATCCGGCCGAGAGGCAGGGGCCCCTCGAAGAAGTGCGGGTACGCGAGCTCGAGCGACTTGCCCTTGGTCGTCGATATCGTGAACTGTCCCTGGTACTGGAACGAGCCCGTCACCGGGTTAATCAGCCCGAAGGCCGTGTCCCTGACGAAGATCCTCGTGGGGTTGGCGACGTAGGCGGCCACGTGCGCGGCCTTCGAGTCCTGCTCGATGAGCCAGTCGGAGAGCTGCTCCATCGTCCACCCGAGAGGCACGCCGAGTGCGGGCGTGACTATGAGGTCTATGCCCGAGGGCCTGACGGCCCAGCCTTCGATCCCGTATTCGAAGAGCGTGCTCTGTATGACGGAGCCCAGGGCGGACGCCCACACGCTATGCCCCCTCGCCCTGTAGAACTGGTAGTGGAACATGCCGAAGAACGGGTGGAGCACCCAGTTGACTACGAAATCGTCCTGGTCGTTCCAGAGCGGCTCTCTCGTGAGGTTGTCCCAGAAGGTATGGAACGAGCCGTCGAATATCTTCAGGTTCTTGTCCCTCACCCACCAGAGCCTCGCCGCCCACTGTGTGCCGTACCAGATCGCCGTGTCTTCCATATAGGTCTTGAAACCGGGGGGCCTGAGGCTGGGGTTAGGTTCGGGCTTCCCGTCCGGGGGCGGCTCTACGGGCAATACAGCGTCGTCCGGTTCGTGGGGCGTGACGGATTCCCCGGCCGCGTACATGTAGGCGGAATCATCCTCGGCCGAGGCGGGGACGAGCTGAAAAAGCATGAGCAAAGCGGTACATACAATTGTCGCCCTCAACCCGATCCTCCTTTAAAGTCCCGGCTGATTTCCCAGACGGCCCGCGCCGTGCGATATGCGGGCTGGAAAGCCTTATCCTGTGCCTAGCACATTTTAACAATAATTGACGTAAAATCAAAGTTGTATTTGCACCGGGCGGGATTTCTCCCGCACATGGATTATAAACGAGAGGGAGATTGCCGCGATCGCAGAATTCATTCGGTACGGCACATAGCGACGGGGAATCCCTTTCTTGTCATCCTGAATTTATTTCAGGATCTCGTCTTTTCCTTTAATTCCCTCCTTTCATAAAGGAGGGCTAGGGAGGATTTATATTTTCCGCCATTCCGCCACCTTCGCGGGGGTATATAGCCGGCGGACATGGCGGAGTGGCGGAAACGGTTGTGGAACAATATCACCCTCACCCTACCCTATTATGTTTTAGGCAACATTTAGCCGGTAGTCGATGTGCTTCACTGCCTCTGTTCTACGGCGACCGAATGCTCACTTGCTCGCATTCGTTCCCTCAAGGGAGAGGGAATTAAAGGAGAAGGACCAACGGGTAAATGACAGATTTCTCTCGTTGGTCGAAATGACAGGGTAATAAACCCGCAAGAGGGAAAAATCAGAACCTTATCTGGAAGTCGAACATATAGCTGTATCTGTCGACGTCCTTGTCCACACCGTAAACGGGGAACTGCACGGCGAAGCCGGGGCTGAATTTCCTCCCGAACCTCACTCCCGAGGTCACGAACATGTCCGTCTTCTTGAACGTATCCGCGGTGAGGAACGAATACCCGTTGAATTCGGCGAAGAGCACCGGGGACGCGATCACGGGGAAGTTGACCCCGGCCGCGGCCGAGTAATCCACGTTGAACTCGGCGCTATTCCCCTCGAGATCGCCCGCGTTGAGCACGGTCGGGGCCGACACCATCGCCTGTAGGTTGAAGATGCCGCCCCACGCTGCGGCAGTCACGTAAGGCCTGAGCGTCCACGCCCCCTGGAGGTTTACAGGGTAGTTCCTTCTGAAAAGGATGATCGTCGAAAGCCTGTCGATGTTGTCCTTGTAGGAGGTAGGGAGCAGGAGCTCGAAGCCGCCGGATACGGCCGAGTTGTGGGACTTCCAGAGTAGGAACTTCCCTCCCGCGAGCACGTTCGCGAACTCGAACCCGTCCCTCACCTCCTCGCCGTTAACGACGACCCCGTTCACGCCCGACTGCGAAATCTTCACGTAAATGCCCCAGAGCCCGTTTTTCGAAGGCACGTCCGCCCGGAGCGAATAGAATACGAACTCCCCGCCCAGGTCCTTCTTCAGGTTGACGACCTCGAGGTCCGCCCGGAACCTGCCCATCGGCAGCGGCTGCTCGATGAAGAACGGGTACGCGAGGTCTATCGCAATGTCCTTGTTAGGAGTGAACACTATCGGCCCGGTCACGGAAAAGAACGTCTTCGAGAACGGGTTATATATTCCGACCTGCCTCTCGTATATGAAGTTCCTCATAGGGTTCAGTATGTGGCCGAGTATCTTCGCCGGAACGAAGTCCGTGGAGACGAGCCAGTTGGAGGACTGCTCGAGCGCGAACCCCATCGGGACGCCGACTAAGGGCGTCGATACGAGGTCGACGAGCGAGGGGACCTCCACCATGCCCTCGACGGTGTACTCGAACAGCGTGCTCTGCAGCACCACGCCCAGGGCCGAGACGAGGTAGCTGTGCCCCATGGCCCTGTAAAACAGATACTCCACGGCGCCTATCGTGGGGTGCGTGACCCAGTTGGTGAAGAACGAGTCGCCGTCGTCCCATACCGGCCACTGCGAGATATTGTTCCACCATTTGGATAAGGAGGTATCGAATATCCTGCTGTTCTTGTTCCTTACGTAGAAGAACCTGGACGCCCAGAGGCCCCCGTACATTATGGCGGAGTCGCTGAGGAAGGCTTTCACGCCGAGACGCTCCTCGCTCTCTTCGCCCGTGACGAATTCCCCGTCCTTCCCGTCGTCCTGCTTCTGCCCCGTGGCGGCGTTCTCGGAGAATGCGTAATCGAACATCTCGTCCACGCGGACGTCCTCCTCAGCCGACGCCTGGACTCCGATGATCAGAGACAAAAATATAAAGAGATACCTGTGCACCACCCTCACCTTTACTCCCTCGTCACGCTGCCTGAATCAATCCTGATGAGAATCGATTAAAATTGAAGTGATAAAATACCCTAAAAATTATACAACCTGAATAGCTAATCTATTCCAAGTAATTTTTTCGCCCTCGCCTCCCACGTATAGCCCACGGCGTCGGACGAGGCCCTTTCGGAAAGCGCCTTCGCGAGTGCGGGGTCATCGAGCGCCCTTTTTATGCCCGCCTCGATCGCCTCCGGGCTGTCGGGAGGGACGAGGATCGCGTTCACCCCGTCCCGGAGTATCTCGGAGACGGACGGGATGGATGTAGCTACAATGGGGCGTCCGGACGCCATGTATTCGAAGAGCTTTATCGGGGAGGTGAAGTCGCGTGCCAGGGTCCCGCCCCTTATCGTCATCTGCGACGTGTAGGGCATGACGAGGACGTCCGAGGCCGCGAGATAGAGGGGGACCGTATTGTGATGGACGTAGCTCGTAAATTTGATGTTCTCCGCTCTCTTCTCACGGGCGAGACTGCGGCAGCGCCGGACGTCCGATTCGAGCCCGCCCACTATGAGGAAGAGCACGCCGCTCATGCCGGGGGCGATATCTATCAGGTGCTCTATCCCCCTGCCCTCGTATATGTTGCCCGCGTAGCAGACTATCTTCTTATCCGGAGGCAGGCCGAGGTCGGCCCGGGCGCGCGACTTGTCGGGGAGCGACCTGTATCCCTCGAGGTCCACCCCGTTGTGGGCGACCACGAGCTTCTCGAGGGGGAGGCCTTCGCCAAGGTATATCTCGCCCAGCCCGCGCGAGTTGGTCGAGAACCGGACGAGCCGCTTCGAGCGCTTGAAGGAGTTGAAGAGCACGCGCGCGCCGGTCACGAGCGGATGGTGCGCGTCGTAGACAGTCGGCACGCCGAGTATGTTAGTCGCGATCGAGGCGAACACGATGTTCCTCGTCACGGCCAGGTCGAACTCCTTCCTGCGTTTCCCGGCGTAGACGGAGGCGCGGACGCCGTGCGATATGTTCCTCACGGTCGTGTTGCCGAAGTAAGGGAACGAGACGATCCTGAAATTGGATTCCACTCCGTAGTACTGGAACATTTCCCCGGGCGTGCGGTAAGCCGGGATGAGAAGGGTCGTTCGTATGCCCAGCCTCCCCATCGCCTGGCACATCTTCATTATGTGTATGGCGCTCGCGCCCTTCGAGAAGATCTCGGGGCTCCCTATGTAGAATACCCTCTTGGGGGTTGCGTTCGGCATGTTCGACCCGGCACCGTGTCAGTCGGCTTCAGCCATTATTATATGATGATATTAGCGCGTTGACGAATCCGGCCGGCCGCTTCCCCGGTTTCACGGGCTTATTAGAAATAGCCCCGGGCGTTGGATATAATAAACCCGCGGCTGACGGGGACGCGAGTGCACGGCCGCCCCGGACGACGCGGGGAACATAAGGTCAACTAAAAGGGAGCAGAATGGAAACGAGATCGATAAGAGGGTTCCACGACGTCCTGCCCGAGGAAATCAAGAGGTGGCACCATATAGAGGAGATGGCGAAGTCCGTCTTCGAGCTCCACGGATTTTCCGAGCTCCGGATGCCGGTCCTCGAATTCACCGAGATATTCGCCCGGAGCCTCGGCACGACGACCGACATAGTCGAGAAGGAGATGTACACCTTCACCGACAGGGACGGCTCGTCGCTCACGCTCCGCCCCGAAGGCACGGCCGGGGTGGTGAGGGCGTACATCGAGAACTCGATGTGGGCCAAATCCCCTGTGACGAAGCTCTACTACACGGGCATGATGTTCAGGCACGAAAGGCCCCAGAAAGGCCGCTTCAGGGGGTTTTACCAGATAGGGGCCGAGCTCCTCGGGCCGGAGGAGCCCCCTTCCGACGCGGAGCTCATCGCCATGGTCTGGAAGCTCCTGGAAGGTATAGGGATAACGAAATACTTGAAGCTCGAGCTCTCTTCCCTCGGAGACGGCAGCTGCCGCCCGCAGTATAAGGAAATGCTCATCGCCTTCTTCACCCCTGAAAAGGAGCGCCTCTGCGAGGACTGCCGGAGGAGGCTCGGGACGAACCCGCTCCGGATACTCGACTGCAAGGTAAAGGGGTGTAGCGAAATAGCGGCGGGCGCCCCCAGGATGATAGACAACCTCTGCCCCGACTGCAGCCGTCACCTGGCCGATGTGAGGGAGAATCTCGACGCGGTGGCCGTCCCTTACATCATCAACCCCGGGATAGTGAGGGGGCTCGACTATTACACCAGAACGGTATTCGAGATAACTACCGAAGAGCTCGGATCGCAGAACGCCGTGGCCGCGGGGGGCCGCTACGACGGGCTCGTCGAGGAGCTGGGAGGACCGCACACGCCCGCCGTCGGGTTCGCGGTGGGGATGGAGAGGCTCATACTACTCCACCAGATGGCCTTCCCCGAAGGGTTCGGGAAGGAAATAAGGGTGTTTATAGCCCACATGGGGGAAGAGGCGCGGAAGAAGGCGTTTTCAGCTCGCGTCAGAGTTTAGGCACAGGGGCATCTCAACCGAGATGGAATATGGCAGTAAGAGCCTGAAAAGTCAGCTCAAGCGTGCCGACAAATCGGGGGCCGAAGTATACGTTTATAATCGGCGAAGACGAGCTGAACGGGCAAAGCTGAAAGTAAGAGAATGGATACGAGCATTGAAAAGAGTTTGATATAGACATAGGAGTGAATCAAGTCTTAGAAATCGAAAGAATATACAAAATACTGTAGACACTCTCAAGTTTCTGGAAGAATAAAAGTAGACGGTAATATTCATTTCTTAGCTTAACACTTGTGCGATGAACGTACTGTTCAGCTCTCACTTCTTCTGCAGCCTCTCCTGTTCCTGCTTCCACTTAAGCGTGTTCACCTCAACGTAGTCCTTGATAAAGAGTCCCGTGAGCTCGGAGACCGTGCCCAGGACGCAGTCCTTTATATCGGCGGAGCTGCAGGACAGGAGCTTTCCTATGGACCACGTGGCCGCAGCCGTGTTGATATTCTGCCCGAGCCTCTTCCCCATCAGAACGACCGTCTGATAGAGCTCCATGTCTATGTAGACCGCGTACCTGTCCCCGCTCACCGCCTTCGACGCTATCACCTTTACGAGCATGTAGGAGCCCCCGAATACGCTGAACCATTCGCGGTCTTCGAGCACCGCGATGTTCGCTCTCGCGAGCCTGTCCTCGACGAGCGCCTTAATGCCGGCTTCTGTGAGCCCGTCCTCCCTGGCTGTCGGCGGCACCTCGTCCACAACGACGGCGACGCCCGTTATATCGACGAGCGTTTCCTTCCCCACCGCGAAGGCCCATTCGCCCGCGAGAAGCACGGTCATGAAAAGCAGAATATAGAGAGGAGTCCTCAAGATGTTAATTAATATATTCGGTCACGCGGGGAAAGTAAAAAGGTTGTATCGCCATTTCTTCCGGGATGTAGGAAAGAGGCTTTTTTTAGCGATACTCCATTCTAAATCTCCTGTAGGAGCGAGTTCCCGGGTCAAGCCCGGGACAGGCCAGCCGCGACACATACGTAGTGTGTTTTATGAAAAGACAAGGAAAGGAGAAAGGCTTTTTTTTCCTTTTTTCCTCCTCAAATTGTAGGAGCGGCTTCCAGCCGCACACATAGCGTGTTTTATGAAAAGACAAAGAAAGGAGAAATGATTTTTCATTAATCCTTCTTTTCCTTGATGAAAAGAAGCAAAAATCATCCGACTACATAATTTGCTAAAAATCTCATGTACTCGCTAAATCTTCCAATTCCACCCCAGCCCGTGGAAGATTTTTAACGCTCGTACAATCGATTTTCTTAACGCAAATTCTGTAATGTCGGAAATAATCACCCTTCGACAGGCTCAGGGCTGAACGGGTTGGGTTTCGTTGCCGGCTATATGGAGGAGATTCGTAAGGATCGTACATGAGCGCAGATTCTGCGCCACACTATGTGTGTGCGTGTGAGCGTCAGGAGCCTGCCGTCGAGGCCTTCAGCCCGCTGAATTCGCAGAGGAGCTCCAGGTTGGCTTTCACGATCTCGTATTGAGCCGGGTAGGAATTTTTCGTGAACACCTTGAGGGCTTCCTGATAAGCCGCGGACGCCTTGTCGCAGTTTTTGATCCTGTCTTCCTCCTCGGCGAGCGTGGTATACGCCCCGCCGATATTGTTCTGCGTCGTAGCGTACTGTATCGGGAACCTGTCGATCGTATAAATTATAAGAGCGGTCTCGTAGGCGTTTATCGCCCTCTTGCAGTTCTTCGCCCTGTCCTCGGCATCCGAAAGCATCCTGTAGACGACGCCCAGGTTGTTCTGCGTCGCGGCGAACTGCATCGGATAGTTCTGAATGGTCCTCACCTTGAGCGCCTTCTCGAACGCGCCCCGCGCCATCTTGCAATTGGATTCCTTCTCCTCGACGTCGGCGAGCGTCATGTACGCGGTGCCGAGGTTGTTCTTCGTCGATCCGTACTGTGCCGGGTGCTCCTTCTCGTTATATACCCTGAGCGCCTCCCTGTACGCGTTCACGGCCCTCTTGCAGTTCTTACCCTTCTCCCCCTGCTCGGCGAGCGCCCTGTGGACGATCCCCAGGTTGTTCTGGGTGGCGGCGTATTCGAGCGGGTATTCCTTTAAGTTGTAGACCCTGAGCAGGCGCTCGTGGCACCCGATCGCCTTCCCGCAGTAGACGGCCGCGTCCTCCTTCTCGGCCAGGCGCTGGTATAGAGTGCCGAGGCTGCTCAATATGGACGCGTATTCGGAGGGCATGCGCTCGCACGTATAGTATCCGAGCGCTTCTTCATAGGACTGAGCCGCGGATTTCATTTCTTCCGGGGAGTCAGAGAATCCGGAGAGGCTTTCATAGGCCGAAGCGGTGTTCCTCTTTATGAGCCCGTAATCCTTGGGTGAGGTCTCGAACGTAATGACCGAGAGCGCTTTCGCGTAGGCGTCTATCGCCTTCCCGTAATATTCCGGCACGCCGTCCTTCCTCGCGATGCTGCCGTACGCGATGCCCATGTACTTGTGTATCTCCGCGTATTCCGCGGGCGTTTCCTCCCGGCCGTAAGCCGTGAGCGCCTTCGTTAACGCGTCGAGCGCCTGCATGTAATCTTCCGAGCGGTCCTCCACCCCCGCGAGCACTCCGTATATGAAGCCGATATTCTTTTGAATCCTCCCGTACCCGGTCAGGTGCTCCCCCGGGCCGAAGATTTCGAGCGCCCCCTTATATTCCTCGAGCGCCTTCCTGTATTCCCCGGCGTCGCCCTTCATCTGGGCGAGCGTGCGGTATATGTTCCCGAGATTTTCCTTTATCCCTCCCCGCTCGAGCGGGGCGGACTCCGCTGTCATGACCCCGAGGGCCTCATTGTACGAAGCTGCCGCGCGTTCGTAGCCCTTGATGTCCCCCGTTTGGTCAGCGAGCCGCATCCACGAGAAGGCTCTGCCGCTTTCGGCCCCGGCGAACTCGACGGGGAAATTTTCCCTGGTGTAGAACGCGAGGGCGTCTTCAAAGGCTTTGAGCGCCTTCCTGAAGTTATTCGCGCCCCCGGCGCGCTCGCCGAGCTCCCCGTACGCCCTGCCCAGGCCGAGTTTTAGAGAGGCGTACTCGGCGGGGAATTCCTCTTTCGATATGCGCCTCAGGCTCTCCTCTAAATACTCCGCCGCCTCTTCCGGGTTATCGAATTCGATTTCGCTCGCAAGCGTAATGATCTCGTTATCCTCATCTCCAGTACCTGGAGCCGGCCCTTCCGCGCTTTCAAATGCGCCCTCCGTGACGAGCTTGAGGACGGGCCTCTCTTTCGGTTTCTCGTCTTCCTCCCCGCCGTCCCGGGCCTCGGCGCTCGAGGCTTCGGCCATTTCCATATCCGAGACCAGTCCCCGCACCCGTTCGAGTCCCCGAACGGCCTCCCCGTATTCGTCCGGCGATTCTTCGGGCGTATAACCCTCGACCGCCTTCTCGAAGGCGGAGACCGAGCGGCCGAGGAACTCCCCGTCGCCTGAAATCTCGTAAAGCCGCAGATAGAGCGCACCGAGATCATATTGCGTCGAGGCGAATTCCCTTCGGTGCTCAGGCTTGCTCAGATAATCGAGCGCCTTATTGTAAAAATCCGCGGCCTTGCAGGAGTTCTCAAAGGGCTCCTCTGCGAAGCCCAATTCGGAATGCGCCCCGCCGAGCCCCCGGAGTATCAGGGCATGCTCGTACGGGAACAGGCCGGCCGAGTAATAGCCGAGCGCTTCCTGATAAAGGCCTATTCGTTTATTCAAGTCCCCCGACTCATACCCGGCGAGCTCCTTCAAGAGCCCCCCGACGATACCGGAGAGCTCCTTCCGCACATCCGGGTGCGATACTTCTCCGTAGAAGCCGAGCGCCTCCTTGTATGAATCTATCGCGAGCTCGACATTTAACGCCCTTTCGTGCTCATTCGGCATACCGGCCAGGAGACCGCCGAGCCTCCTCTGGGCTTCCGCGTATTCCGCCGGGTAATCGAGGGGATCGCAGAGGCCGAGAAGCATTCTGCAGCTCTCGGCCGCTTCCTCGTAATCGCCCGACCTTTCCAGATAATCCGTAAGCTCCGTATAGAGCGCCCGGAGCGCGCGCGCGATATCCGGGGAGCCCGGATCCCCCGCGGCCCCCGCGGCATAGAGGGCCTCTGAATACGCGGCTATGGCCTTCCTCAAATGAGATTCGTCCCCGCTCTCCCTGTAAAGCCTTTCAAACGCCTCGCCGAGCTTCCCGCCGCTGGCGGCGTGTTCCCTGCGGGCCGTATCTTCAGGGTAATAAAGTAATGCCTCGTCATAATATTCGATCGCCTTGTCCGGGTTATTCGATACCGCTTCCCTGTCGCCGAGGGCCTTGTATACGCGTCCTATCCTGACGTTGAGCGTCTCTGATTCCGCGGCCGCCCCCACGCGTGTATAAACGCCGAGCGATTTCCCGTACGCCTTGAAGGCTTCCTCGTAGTCATTGGGGCCGCCCTGCATTTCCGCGAGCGAGACGTGCGTGTCGCCGAGCCTCATCATGATGTCCGCGTATTCGCCCGGGAAATCATCGGCCGTATATGTGCGGAGGGCTTCCTCGTAAGAGCCGATTGCGTGCGTGTAATAGTCCGTTTCGCCGCCGTCCCCGGCCAGCCGCGCATATACGTCCCCGAGTGCCCCGCACGTCTCGGCGATATCGCCTTCGAGCCCGCATGATTTGTAAAGGCCGAGCGCGAGGCCGAGGGATTCGGCGGCCTTCAGATAATTCTCGCGGGGGTTTTCGTGAAGCGCCAGGCTCGCGTATGCAGAGCCGAGGTTACTGTATGAGAGCGCCTTGTCGGACGGGGAATTCTTGAATATTTCGGACGACAGCGACTCCGCGAGGGATTCCACCGCCTGCCTCGCGTATCCGGGCTCGCCCGTCATCCGGCATAGAGCGCTTAACGCAGCCCCGAGGTTATTGTGAACGGCCGCGGACTCGCGGGGGTATTTGTCCCGCGTAAAAAAACGGAGGGATTCTTTGTATAACCCGGCCGCTCTCTCGATGTCCCGCGCCCCGTCTTCGGCGAATGAGCGCATGACCAGCAGGTCTGCGAGCCTCTTGGCGGTGACGCATGCGGGCAGCCCCGGTTTTTCCCGCTCGAGTATCTTTTCGTATATGGAGACGCATTTCCTTTCGCACTCACGCCCGGCGTCCTCGTCGACCCCCGAAGAGGCGAGCCCCGCGTAAAGCGAGGCGAGACAGCGGAGCACGCGCGAAGGCGTCCCTAGCCCGGTCCGCGACTCCCATGAGCCCAGTCCTTCGTAGAGCTCGTCGAGACCGGACAGGCCGAACCCGCTTCTCGACGCGAAGTACCCGGATATCCTGAGCGCCGTAGAGCGCAGGCTTTCCGCTTCGGCTCCGCTTCCGGCACCCCCGAGCGAATCCAGGATGTACCTCTCGATAATGCCCGGAAGCGCATGGCTCAGCTCGTTCACGATTCTCGTTTCCGGCCCATCGCCCGGGCCCGCTTCCTCTCCCGGACAGGCGCCGGTGATGTCAGGCATATGACGGCTGATGAATTTATCACAGGAAGAGCGCGCATCGTCCCGATCCTGCGCTTTTTCGGTATATGCAGCAAATCCCCGAAGCTCTTCTTCGGAGGCCCCGCCCCGGCTTAAAGCCGTCCCGTCCGCGCCCATGGAATTTTTAATCCCGAACGTGAGTATGAATTTTCCGCGGCCCCTCAGGTACCCGAGCTCGTACAGCTCTTCGGGCCCGAGCCCGTCCAGTATGAGCACCCCGAGCACGCATTCCCCGGCAAGCTCTTCGAACCGCTCGATGTAATGTCCGTTTAAAAAGGTGAAATCGGAGAGGAGGTCTACACGGATGCCCGTTCGGACGAGATACTCGCACAGGGGTTCGAGGATTGCGCGCGGGATCCCGCCGCCTCCCTTCGCGCCGTCCAGCACGACGCAGGAGAGCTCGCTGTCATTGCCTATGAGCCGCGCAGATACCCTGACCCTTCCTGACCCGGAAACAGTTACGCCCGACATATCCCGTTATCCTCTTGCAAGCACCCGGAAACGGCGTGTCCTGAAATACGCGCCGGACATGAAACCGTTTTCGGCATATAGGCAAACATTCCCGTGAGGATTTACGGACGACAGAGCGCCGGATATGACAGGTTAAGCCGGAAGTTAGACGTACAGATACTGAGCAAGACCCAAGACATGTCCCGACTTCGGCGGCCCAGCCGCCATTATGCTCATACCCCGAGCATTCAGGCCTGCGGCTTTGCGTCCCACCCTTTCGAATGGTTTGCCTTTTCGGTCATGGAAAATTATGACCCCATCTCTTCAAACTCTATATCGGATCAGGTCCCATGTCAATATAATTTCAATAATGTTTGCGCCTTAGGCAAGACGGATAATCTAAAAAATCTCCGCGGCGGCCGGGTCTTGCCCCCGCCGTAACGAAACCGGAAGCGCCCCCTGCGCGCTCAATTGAGCTCCTTGTAGCATTGACCGCAATATCCGGCCCCTTCCTCTATCTCGGCCCCGCAGTCGCAGAACGCGGCGACCCTGGGTTTGGCGAGGGCCTTGACGCTTCCGAGGGCCTTCTGGGCGTTCACGTGTACGAGCTTCAGATTCTCATTCCACCCCTCGATCTCGGATTCTATTCTATCTATATCCGCACACCTGGCGGCCACTGTGTCCTCGACGACCTTCCCGGTATGCTTGAAGGTCCTGTAGACGGAAGCGCCCAAATCGTAGACCGCCTCCCTCCTCCTGCGCTCGAGCTGCCTGATCGTGTTTTTGATCTTAAGCGTGTCGTATGCCTCTTTCGATCTTATATTAAGCACCCTCAAGCCCTGGCTTATACCGTCTTTGAATATCGTCAGTAAATCCCGCTCTTCCCTTTCGTACGGCATCTTTTTCGCTCCTCTCTCTCACTTAACCCGATAATTCCCCGACCCGTGAGAAAATAATACTCGATTTAACCGGCCGTATAAACGGTCATGCAATTATCGAAACCGCCTGAGCGCACGCACGGGCCGGCCCTCCCCGGGCCCCGGCGAATAATCATTGACTGCCGGAGGACATAGGATACTATTTTAGGAGCCAGTAATCGGGATAGAAATTACAGGAGTGTCAGGGATACCTTTTTGTCCGAACCGCACAGCCGGCAGTCCCCGATAGCAAGGGGAACATGCGGCTCCGCCAGAAAAAATTACGACCGTACCGAGGGAGATGTTTAATGAACTTGCCATACAGCTGCAGTTACACAGGAAAGAGGAGCGTGGATATTCCGGATACGGCCCGGCCGCGGCCCGCTCTCGTTATCCTTCTTGCCATATCGATAGCGGCGGCATGTCTTCTCGCACCCCCCGGTTACGCATCCGAGAAAATACCCGCGATGCCGATCGAACCGGCGGCCGTTTTCGAGCCATGGCAGCTCGAGGGGCTCAGCCTGGCCCTTAAGGACCCGGACCCCAAGGTCAGGATAGAAGCGATAAATGAGCTTGCCAGGTCGAAAAAAAGGAGCGATATACCCTCACTCCCGCAGCTCCTCAAGGACGAGAACCCGCAAATACGGAGGGCCGCTATGACGGCCGCGGGCGGGATGGGCGAGTCATCGAGGGACCTGATCCCCGTAATCATGAAAGGCCTGACCGACAAAGACCAGAGCGTCCGCTACGATGCGCTCCAGGCGCTCGGTAACATAGGCGGCCTCAGCCCCGAACAGGTTAAGGCGGCGGTGCCGTTCCTCAGCGATAGCAACGACAGAGTGAATATGGCTGCCGTCGAATTGATTTCGAAAAACCCGGAAGCCGCCGAACGGCTGATACCCTCGATAGTGAAACTGCTGAGTGATACGAACCCCTCCGCGAGGTCCGGGGCGTTGGAGGTGCTCGGGAATCTGGGGCCCGCGGGAGCCGCCGAGAGCGCCGGTATCGCGAAACTCCTTAACGATGAGGACGCGGATGTCGTCATGAGAGCGGCCGCCGCCCTGGGCGCGTTCGGGAAAGCATCGACGGATTACGCGGACGAGCTCACAGGTCTATTGAAAAGAAAGAACGAATACGTTAGAAAAAGCGCTTTGAAGGCGCTCGGCGACATAGGCGACATACCGGAGGAATCGAGGCGCGCCGTCGTAGAGCTATTGAAAGATAAAAACACCAGGATTAGGGACCAGGCGGCGCAGGCGATAGGCAAGACGGCTATAGGGAAGAGCGGCACCATAGACGCGGTCGTGTACATGCTTAAGGACCTCGACACCGACGCGAGGCTGGGAGCCCTTGCGGCGCTCGGCGAGCTTGGGACGAACGCAGAGGACAAAGCGCCTCAGGTAGCCAAGCTCCTGAATGACCCCTACCCCGAGGTGCGTATAGCGGCGATGAAAACGCTCAACGTAATGGGGGATGCGGGAAGAAAGTATGCCCCGAAGATACTGGAGCAGGCGAGAAGCACCAATGAGATCGTCAGGTACAACGCAATCATAGTGTCAAAAGATATGGCCGCAGGCGGGCCGGAGATTACGGACACATTAATAGGATTGCTCAACAGCCCATATAAGTTACTGAGAGCCAACGCAGCTTTGGCGCTCGTCTCGACAGGGAAATTCACGGAGCCCCAGTCGAAGAAGATCGTGGGATTGCTGAAGAAGAGGGAAATAAAGTTCCGCGGTACGGCGATATTTATTTTCAGGGAGCTCGGAGAAAAGGGGCGGCCCATGGCCCCTGCCGTGGCAGCGCTCCTGAAGGACCCGAACCCGGCCATAAGGTCATCGGCGCTCGAAGCCCTGGGAGAGATTGGCCCCGGCTCGGACGCTCAGGTGACGGAGATCGCTCCTCTCCTGAAAGACCCGGACGAGGCCGTCCGCGCGGAAGCCGCATGGGCGCTCGGGCAGATAGGGCCGTCAGCCGAATCCTACATACCCGAGATAGCCGCGATGTTGAAAGACGAGTCGGAAAAGGTGAGGATCAACGCCGTCGACGCCCTGCTCGGCTTCGGCGAGCCCGCGAGGAAATATAATGCCGATGTCGCGGCGCTCCTCAACGACAAGAGCGAAAAGGTTCAGCTGATTACAGCGACCGCGCTCGGCAGGATGGGCGCGTCCGCATCGGACCAGGCCCCCGAGCTCGGTAAATTCATAAGAGCCAGGAATGACAGTAAACAGGAGAATACGAACAGTGTGCTCGCAGCGCTCGAAGCGTTAGGGAATATGGGGCATGCGGCGAGCGGCGAGGCGGACGCAGCCGCGGAAACGCTCAGGAACAAGAGGATAATAATCCGCATCAAAGCCAGGCAGACTCTCTGGAATATGAGCCCGCTCGACAAGACTGCCGTGCTTATGGTTCTAGGCTCCACATACAAATACCCGCAGGAGTCGGACAAGGTCCGCCTGCTCGCGCACTATGCGAGCGGCGGGGACGAGGAGTCCGAGACGCTGATTACATGGATCGGCACAGGCGCTGCGGAGGTTCCCGCCTCGATCAGCAGCAAGCAGGGCGCGGCGCTGCTCGGCATCTATCTCGACAACTGGGATTTTACGGCGGATCGGAAGAACATGAGGGACGATTTCGCCAAGCGGATTTCCGAAATAGCCGAATCCGGGAAATGGACGAAGAAAGATATCCCGCTGCTCAAAAAAGCGGAGGAAACCCTGAAGTCGGGCAAGTACGAAAGCCAGGCGAACGCCGTCGGTCAGAAAATAGGGAAGGTGCAGGGATGAGGCCCCGGGCCTCCGCCCTGCCCGGCGTATAAGCTCGGGCATGGAAACTCACGGCCTTTTTCAGGTATGATTACCCCCCTTAACGAATGAGGCGTTACCCCGCGGCCCGGAAAATCCGGTAACGCCTTCGCGGATTCAGAACCTTAGTCGATAAAGAGAGACTGCATGTTCGGGAAAAAGATATTCTACGGCTGGTATATCGTCGCAGCCTCACTGTTTATTATCATCCTGGACGGCCTCCTGCTCTACTCGTTCGGTGTGTTTCTTCCCTACCTTAACGAGGACTTCGGGCTCACCCGCGCCGCGGGCTCATCGCTCTTCTCTTTCAGGTCATTAGTTCAGGCCCCCGCTTTCATACTCGCGGGCAGGCTGATAGACAAGTTCGACCCGAGGGCGGTGATACTCGGGGGCGGACTGATCGCGGCTCTGGGGATGTTCATGTCCGGTGTCGCGGAAACTACCTGGCAGCTTTACATCTCTTACGGATTTTTCGTCGGGCTCGGAGACGCTGTGCTGTATATAACATGCGTCGCTCTCGTAAGCAGGTGGTTCGTAAAAAAGAGGGCGCTCGCCATCGGGATAATAACGACGGGCGTGCCCCTTAGCGGGCTCATAACCAACCCGCTCACGGCATGGCTCATAAACGGGTTCGGAGTAAGGAACGCCCTCTTCGCTTTAGGCGCGCTCATGACGACGGTGATAATGGCCGCATTCGTGCTGAGGGCGAGGCCCGCGGATATGAGCCTCAGGCCCTACGGCGAGGAGGACAACGGCCGGGACGAGAAGTCGGGCGGCGCCGGCGTTCCGGAGGAAAAGAGCGACTGGACCGCCTTGGAAGCGATCTCCACCCCGAATTACTGGCTCATGTACGCCATGTACTTCCTCGGGTTCACCACGTTCCTGATAATCGTAACCCAGTTCTACAACTTCGAGATAGACCTGAAGGTCGCCGCTTTGGCGGCAGCGGGCCCGCCCGCCGCAATAGGCCTCGGGAGCATCATAGGGAGGACGCTCCTTTCGTCCATACTCGCCGAGGTGCTCGAGTATAGAAAAGTCCTGCTCATCTGCTTCTTCGCCCAGGGCAGCTCCATAATACTGCTCCTCGTCTTCGACCACATCTGGGCGTTCTACCTTTTCGGGTTCCTGTTCGGGTTCTTCTACAGCGCCTGGGTGCCCATCTTTCCCACCCTGCTCGGAAAGTTTTTCGGTCTTCGCGCGCTCGGCACCATATACGGGATATTCGGGACTTCCTACTCCATAGCCGCGATAGGGGGACCGATACTCGCGGGGTACGTCCATGACATTACCGGGTCGTACGTGTATCCGTTCGTGTTCACGATAATCTGCTGCTATATCGCGGCGGCGGGCGCCTTTTTCATGAAGGCTCCGGTCCGGAAAACGGCTTGAGCCCGCTTACGCCGGGCCCCACAGGCCCGGGTCATTCTAATGAAAGGCCGCGTCTTATTTAATTTCCTGAAGAATATCCGGAATAATATTCGGACACGGGGGAAACACAATTGAACGCGGACACAGTCCGGTTTATCAGATCAGAAGGCGTCGGGTTGTTGACGGATCTCAACAGGGAGCTCTTCCTCAATTTCTCAGGCAGAAAGACCGGGACCCGCATCGCCGACATATACGGCTCGCGAAGAGAGCTCCTCGAGCCCGAGCTCTATTTATCGTCTCGGGAACCCGCGAGCGGTGACGAGGAAGAGAGAGCGAGGCACAGGCTCATTTCCTCATTCCTGGCCGGGGCTTTTCTCGGGGGGAAGTCCTCCGGGCTCACAGACAGGATACTCGCGCTCGAGGCGGGCGCCGAGTTCCGTGCGGGCGGAAGGAGCCTGACGATACGCTCCGCGAAAGCTGCTTTATTGTCCGAGCCGAAAAAACACAAGAGGGACGAGATCGCGATCGGGAACCCGGAAGTTCTATCCGGGCTCAACGACCTCTGCCGGAGGAAGCTCGGAATAATGACGGAATGCTCGGAGTCCCTCGGCTTCGGGAGCTACGGAGAGCTCCTCGATGCGGCTTCCGGTACCGGGATTGCGCGCCTCGGGGAAGAGGCTAAGAAGTTCCTCGCAGATACCGATTACATAGCCCGGGATATGCTCGGATGGTACTTCATGAAAAAGATGGAGCTTCCCCTGAAGGACGCCTCCATATACGATATGACGTACCTGTTTAATTCAGCCGAGCTCAAGGGGTACTTCACCAAAATCGACCCCGCTCTGCTCTCGAAGACCGTTCTCGAAGGCATGGCGCTATCGCCGCCTTACGAGCCGAGCTCCGACACGGAAAAGAGGGCGGGGAAGGAGCCGGACGGTTTTTCGCTCCCGCTCTACCCGCCGTTTGAAACCGCTATCTCCATATATCCCTCAGGCGGCATCCGCGATTACGAGTCCTTTCTCAGGGGTCTCGGACAGGCGCTTTCCTTCTGCTTCACGGACCCGGGAGACGACTTCGAATTCGTATACCTCAGAGACGGGGCGCTCACCGATATCTTCTCCGGGCTCTTCGGAGGCCTCGTCTGCGAGCCCAGATGGATGAGGAAGCATTTAAAAATCGACACTGACGGGGATTTCCTCGATTTTGTCCGGCTAAGGCGGCTCATGACGGCGAGGCTCGACGCGGGGCGCGCACTCTACGCACATGAGCTATTCGGAAGCGGCGACCCTCGTGATTTGCCCGAAATATTCTCCGATATCATGAGCGGCGCCGCGCAATGCGAAGCCGACGGGCGGAGCTATATCGCCGAATTCCTCTCCCCCCTCTCCTCCCCTTTCAGGTTTAAAGCCGCGCTTGCAGGGCCCGGGCTCCGCCGTTTCATGATGGAATCGTTCGACGAGGAATGGTGGAGAACCAGGGATGCCGGCGTATTCATGAGCGGGTTATGGTCCCGCGGAGGCAGGGTAACGGCGGACTCATTCCTGACGGCGACAGGCTCGAATGAACCCGCCTCCAAAATGCTTATCAGAGATTTTGAAGAGACGCTCCGGTAGGCGCGTCCAATTCACGAAAACCACCGCCTTATCTGGGGACCGCCGCATCGATTCTCTTCTGGAGCTCGATCATGGGCTGCTGGCTCACCTTTATCGCCCCTCCGAGACTGCGGTCAATGTCCGCGATCAGATATATGACCGCCGAGAATGTCAGCGCCAGTAGAATGGTGAGAATGAAGTTCCTGCTGCCCGTGATTCCGAACTGATAACCTACCGAGCCCATAGTAAGCACGGTCACAAAAATCAGTGCATACCAAATGACTGTGGGAATTCGATACATCAGGGCTACGGTTATTCTCTTCGTATGAAAGTCTATTACCTCGTTGAGCGACTCGATATAAGAGGACGTAATCTCCTGGTTTGGCGTATTCGCGACCGCCTCCACTGAACGGGCCCAGAGCTTGCCCTGAATCTCCTGAGACTCAGTTATCAACTCAGGGAGCTTCTCAGGCTCCTTTAACCACGCCGTGCGAATTCCCACGTAATCGCGGAAAAGCTTCCGTATTTCCGTGCGGTATGGCTCCACCAGAAAATCCGTACGGAGGAACGCCGTCCCTATCGCATTTACCTCATCGAGGAGAAGCTGCTTCCTCGTGTCGAAACGGGAAGCAGTTATCCCGAACGTGAAAGCCAGCATGAACGCAAGAAGGCCGAGCGTCGCGCCCACGACGGCGCCGATCGGAGCATCCCCCTGTCCCGCACCGTGCCTTCTGTGATAGTCGCCAATCCTGAAGCCGAGAAGAATAGACAGGAAGACAATCAGAAACGACCCAATAAATACGGCCCATAGCGGTATAACCGGCGTTAGCGTTGTTATATCCATTTAATTACCTCTTAATAACCTTGTCAGCAGTCCTCGAATGGAATTGTCTCTCACGGCAGCCCTTCGGCGGCGCTTTGATTCCGAATTCAGAACGGGCCTACGGGTTCAGTATCACCTTTCCGAACTGGCTCCTGTCTTCGAGCATCTTCTGCGCCGCGGCGGCTTCGGAGAGCGGGAACCTCTTGTCTATCACGGGTGAGAGCCTCCCGAGCGAAACGAGGTTGATGACGTTTATAAGGTTAGCCCTCGGGGCGTTAAACACCGTGACTCCGAGTACAGACAGGTCCTTCACGATAACCGGGCCGAAATTGAACGTAGTCTGCCCCCCGCCGACCACGCCGATAAGCAGGAGCCGGCCCTTCATCTTCAGCGACTTGAGGTTGTTCTCCCAGACGGATGCGCCTATCTGGTCGAAAATCAGGTCCACTCCCTTGTTGTCCGTTATCTTCTTCACCTCTTCCGAGAAGTCGGTCGTGTTGTAGTTGATCGTGGCGTCCGCGCCGAGCTTCCGCACCTTCTCCAGTTTTTCGTCGCTCCCAGCGGTCGCGATAACGAAGGCTCCGCCCTCCTTCGCGATCTGGACGGCGGCGCTCCCGGTCCCGCTCCCGGCCGCGTGGACGAGCACCGTCTCCCCGCTCTGCATCCCGCCCCTGTCGAAGAGTCCGTACCACGCCGTCACGTAGCATATAGGCAGCGCCGATGCGTCGTCATACGACACCTCGTCGGGTATCGGGACCGCGTTCGGCGCGGGGACTTTCACATACTCGGCAAAACCCCCGTAGAAATTGACCCCGATAACCATGGGGCCTTTCGGGGTCTTCACGGTCGGGTCTATGACTACGCGCGTTCCGGGTGCGAGGTCCTTTACGTTCTTGCCGGTCCTCTCCACGTCGCCCGCGATATCGACGCCGCCTATATGCGGGAGGTCGACGGGGCGGGGAGATTTGCCGGACCTGAGTCTCAAGTCGAGATGGTTTAAAGACGCGGCTTTCACCCTTACGAGGACTTCATCATCCCCGAGCTCAGGCTCAGGCACGTCTTCGTACTTGAGCACATCCACTTCTCCGAACTCGTGATACCGGATCGCTTTCATGATCACACTCCTTTGTGTGCAGCTATTTTATTATTCTCAGATTCATTTTACAACAAGCAGTAAATAATTGTAGCACAAATCCCCGGACCGGGCGTCGGGGGGAGGTTTGTTGAACATACGGTTATAATGAGGTAGCCTTTCTCATGCCGGTCAGGCGGGGTTATGTTCGGAATAGGAACGAGCGAAATATTAATAATACTCCTCATCGCACTGCTAGTGCTGGGGCCTAACGAGATACCGAAGCTCGCTAAATCTCTAGGCAGGGGAATGCGCGAGCTCGAGAGGGCCAAGAACGAGCTCAAGGACTCAATACAGTTCGAGATGGACGAAAAAGAAGCCCGCGCGGCCAAGGACCCGGAAAAGGCCGGGGACGAAACGGCCGCCCAAGCGGAAGAAAGCAAAACGATCGACAACCCCACCAGCAATTCGCATGTATGATCAAAACGCCTGCCCTATACTGATAAAGAACTGAACCCTCCTTATGCCGGGCTCCGGGTTGAGCGCGTATCCCACGTCGAACCTTACAGGGCCGATTATGGTGTCATACCTGAGCCCCACGCCGGGAGCGTACTTGATGTCTCCGAGCGGGAAGCTCCACTCGTCGGCGAATACGTTACCGTAGTCGAAGAACACGACCCCGCCGAACTCCCCGTAGATCGGATACCTCACCTCGAAGCTGCCCACGAGGAGAGAATTGCCGCCGAGCGGGTCTCCCCCGTCGCTGAGCGGACCGAGCTTCTGGAAAGGAAAGCCCCTCATGCTCGTGCTGCCTCCCGCGAAGAACCTCTTGAATATAGGTATATCGAACGTGCCGGTGTTGCCGAAAGGCTGGATCACTCCCATCGTTATCTTCTTCGCCAGGACCATCCTGTATAATTTTTTATACCCTCTCAGCTCGACTGTGCCCTTCAAATAATTCACGTCCGAGAACAGCGCCCGGAACGAGGATTCAAGCCCCGTAGAGACGACCCAGCCGCGGGTGGGGTTCAGAATGTTGTCCGTTGTGTCCCGCTCGAGCCCGGTATTGAAGAAAGTCAGGAAGAAGTTCTCCCTGCTCTGTTCTTCCGGGGTCCTCCTCGCGCTCTTCTGGACCTTCGAGAACTGCACGTTAAAGGAGCCGAATGAAGAATAGTATTGAGCGAAGTCCTTCTGGAGCTCGGCTGTGGTGAGGAAGCTCTCGCCCTCGAAGCTCGGGACGTCGTCCCTCTGGAAATTGATGGCGCCCGTGAGACTCGAATCCCTGCCCAATATATACGGCTGTATGACGCTCGTCTCGAGCCTCTGGGTAATAAAAGAGGCTTTCCCCGCGACTTCGAGCCTCCGTCCGCCGCCGAAGAAATTTCTCTTTGTCCATATCACCTGTCCCCTCAGCTTGTCCTCGGTGCCGAAACCGATACCGAACTTCACCGACCCCTGTTTTCTTTCTTTTACGACTATTTTCATGTCGGCGGTCTTCTCCGCCTCGTTGTATACGGGGTCGATCACGACCGACCTGAACAGGCCCAGCTGGAATATATTGGCCTGCGTTTCGTTTATCTTGGTCAATGAATACTCTTCACCCTGCTTGAAAACCGCTTCCCTCGAAATGATATAGCTCTCCACCTGCTCGTTCCCCTCGACGACGACTGCGCCGAACCTGTATATGGAGCCCGGTTTGACGACGAAGGTCGCCTTCGCCCATTTCTCCTTCCTGTTCACGAGCGCCTCGCCCTCTATCTGAGCCTTGGGGTAGCCCTCGTTGGAGAGTATTTCCGTGATCGCCCCCTTGGTCTGCTGGTATCCGTTAGGGGAGAAATTCTTATCCACCTTGAGCGGCACGGCTTTCTCTATCTCTTTTTTAGTGTCCTCGCTCAGGTCCCCCTCGTACTCAAGGCTGAGCTCCGTGAGTATCACCGGCTCCCCTTCCTTTATATTGATCGTTATCTCGACCCTCGTGTTGTCTTTATTGAACTTGAGCTCGTAAGAGGCCTGAGCGTCGTAATATCCCTGGTTCGCATAAAGCCTCTTGATCCTGATCATGTCGTCTTTCAGGACCTCTTCGTTGAACTCGGGCTTCTTCACCCAGAACTTGATGGAAGGAAAACCGGTCCCTATGCTCTGCTCTATATCCTGCTTGGTGAGGACTTTCGCCCCCTTTATTTTTATCTTGGAAATACGGACGACAGGCTCTGAGGCTTCTTCACTCCCGGCGCTTTCCGCCGCTTTCTCTTTTTCCTGACAGAACGTAACGGCCGGAGCATGAATTAACGATACGTATAAGCACAGGAATGAAAAAGATAGAAAGATATATTTTTTCATTTAGGGGGCAAAGGTAACACTTCCCGTTGAAGTCAAGAAAAACCAATTTTCTATTATGCTGAGCTACCGCTATTATGCAAGAGAATACCATAAATTGCATCCGGATATCGCAAAATACCGGCGGAATTTCAGACCGTATTCGTGAGAGGTGTTGACAATGAAGCCGGCAAGTCATTATAATGATTCAGGGTTCGAGTTAACAATCGATTCAAATCCAATGCTCCGATAAATCACAATGGAAAACCTTGGCGGCCTCTTTAATCCCAGCTCACCCGAAATGGAGGCAATGGCCGGTTTAACGTACTATACGATCGCCTTATGCCTGGTGATCCTCGGCATCATTATCATCGCAGTCGCGTACATAATAATCAGATATAGAAAGAAGCCGGGCGACGACGGCGAGCCCTATCAGAATTTCGGCGACATAAAGCTCGAAATAGTCTGGACGGCGATACCGATAGCGATGGTCGCAGTGCTTTTCCTCCTCACGTGCAGCACGATGAAAGTAGTAGACCCCCCGGCCGGGGACAGGGAGCCTGACCTGGTCGTTATAGGTCATCAGTGGTGGTGGGAGATACGGTATCCGTCTTCAGGGGTATCGACCTCGAACGAGATACACATACCAGCCGGGGAAAAGATGCTCGTCCGACTCGAATCCATAGACGTTATACACGACTTCTGGGTGCCCGAGCTGGGGAGAAAAATAGACCTCGTCCCGGGACACCCCAACTACATCTGGCTTGTGGCCGGAAAGCCCGGGGTATACCTGGGCGCCTGCGCCGAGTTCTGCGGCGACCAGCACGCCAACATGCGCATCAGAGTAGTCGCGGAGCCGGAGGCGGAATTCAGGAAATGGCTTGACGGGCAGCTCGTAGTCCCCCGCACCCCGACCGGCGGAATAGCCGCGGACGGGGCCAAGCTCTTCCAGACGATGGCCTGCATGAACTGCCATACGATACAGGGGACGGCTGCGGCAGCGAGGGTCGGGCCCGACCTGACACATCTCGCCGACCGCGCAACGATAGGCGCCGGGGTGCTCACGAATACGCCCGAGAACCTGTCCAAATGGCTCTCGAACCCCCAGAGGTATAAACAGGGGTCTTTCATGCCCAACATGAAGCTCTCGGATTCGGAAGTGAAATCCATAGTCGCATACCTGGAGGCGCTGGATGAGCAGTAGAATCCCTCTCGTGCCGGAGAATACCGTCCCCCTGCCCTCGCTCAAGGCGAATAACGGCCTCCTCAGCTGGGTCTCCTCCATAGACCACAAGCAGATAGGGATCATGTACCTCATCATAACGCTCATCTATTTCCTTCTCGGGGGCCTCGAAGCGCTCCTTATACGGGTACAGCTCGCTCATCCCGGAAACGATTTCCTCACGCCCGAGGCATATAACCAGCTTTTTACGATGCACGGCACCACGATGATATTTTTCGTCGTCATGCCGTTCCTCATCGGGGTGGGCGTTTACCTCCTCCCCCTCATGATAGGCGCCCGCGACATGGCTTTCCCACGCCTGAACGCGCTGAGCTTCTGGCTCTTTTTCTTTGGCGGCATACTGCTCTACTACAGCTTCCTCACGCAGAGCGGCGCGCCGGACGTCGGCTGGTTCGCATACGCCCCGCTAAGCGAAAAGCCTTTCTCCCTCAATAAGGGGCCCACTTACTGGGCGCTCGGACTCCTCGCTTCCGGAATAGGCTCCGTCGCGTCGGGGCTCAACAACGTCGTTACGATACTGACGATGAGGACCCCGGGCATGACGATGCGGAGGATACCCCTTTTCGTGTGGATGATGCTCGTCACGTCGTTCCTTCTCGTATTCGTGATACCCATAATCACCGCCGCTTTCGCCATGATGCTCCTCGACAGCATCCTGGGCGCGACCTTCTTCACCCCCGCGCACGGGGGCTCGGCCATACTCTGGCAGCACTTCTTCTGGGGGTTCGGCCACCCCGAAGTCTACATACTTATACTCCCGGCCTTCGGAATCATATCGGAGGTCATCCCGGTCTTCTCGAGGAAACCCATCTACGGCTACGAGTTCGTCGCAGCATCTACCGTGGCTATAGGGCTCTTGAGCCTGGGCGTATGGGCGCACCACATGTTCGCAGTAGGGCTCGGCAACGTGACGAACGCATTTTTCTCCCTCGCGAGCATGCTTATCGCCATACCGACCGGGGTCAAGGTGCTTAACTGGGTGGCGACCATGTGGGGCGGCAGGATAAATTTCGCGACCCCGATGCTCTTCGGGACCGCGTTCATAATAGAGTTCGTCGTGGGCGGGCTCACCGGTGTCGCTATCGCATCGGTGCCGATAGACTGGGTCGTTACGGACAGCTACTTCATAGTCGCTCATTTCCATTACGCCATCTTCGGCGGTTCTGTATTCGCCATATTCGCGGGCGTGTATTACTGGTTCCCCAAGTTCACGGGACGGATGCTCTCGGAGACCCTCGGCAAATGGCACTTCTGGCTCACCGTGGTCGGATTCAACATGACGTTCTTCATACAGCATTTCCTGGGAGTCATGGGCATGCCCAGGCGCACTTATACGTATTACGACATGCCCTACTGGGGATCGATGAACCTCATATCCACTATAGGGGCGCTGATCCTGGGCCTCTCGGTAATAGTCTTTGTCTGGAACATCCTGGTAAGCCTGAGACACGGCAAGCCCGCCGGGGATAACCCCTGGAACGCGTGGACGCTCGAATGGGCGACCACATCGCCGCCGGCGGTAGAGAATTTCGAGCTCGTCCCGCCCGTAAGGGGCAGGCGGCCGCTCTGGGACCTGGCCCACCCCGATATGCCGGACGAGCCCGATGCGAAAATCGTTTAGGAGAAGTATGCATGGCGAATAACAGAATGCTCGTCGGTTTTTTCATAGCCTCGGAATCTATTTTCTTTCTGATGCTCATACTCGCCTACGTGAACTTCCACGGCTCCGTGACCGACGGTCCTACGGCTGTAAACAGCCTGAACCCTGTCGTAACGGGCATATTCAGCCTGTTCCTTTTCGCGAGCAGCTTCACTATATGGCTCGCGGGTAAAAGCCTGAGAAACAAGAACCACTTCATGCTCAAGGTCTGGATACTGGCGACGATCGTTTTGGGCGCGGTCTTCATATTCGGGCAGGGCCTCGAATGGAGCGGCCTCATAAACAAGAACATAACGATAAGCCGGAACGTATTCGGCACGACTTTCTTCACTCTCACCGGGTTCCACGGTTTTCACGTATGCGTGGGCCTGATTATGCTTTCGCTGCTCCTCGGGCTCGCGCTCGCGGGGGACTTCAAAGGGCCGAAATCAGACGCCGTAGAGTGCATCTCGCTCTACTGGCACTTCGTCGACGGCGTGTGGGTCGTAGTATTTTCCGTGATATATCTATGGGCGTTCTTATGAACTTTTATACATCAAATATTCGGGAGAGGGCGGTATGAGCGTACTTCATTTTTTAGGCACGGCATGGTCGTTCGAGCCCTGGGCGGTTATATTCGCGCTGGCGCTGATCGCGTCTTACGCTGTCATGCCCGGGTCCCGTTTTAACGGGAAGTCCCTGCTGTTCGCTTCGGGGATATTCCTCATGGTTCTGGCCCTCGTGTCCCCGCTCGACTACCTCGGGCGGAATTACCTGTTCAGCGCCCACATGGTCCAGCACATACTACTACTCCTCGTAATACCTCTCATGCTCCTCTCGGGGATACCGGAAGCGGCGGCGGAGAAGGCGCTCCACCTGCCAATAGCGGGCGGAGTGATGAAATTCCTCGGGAACCCCATACCGGCATGGCTCCTCGGCGTGGGCTCGATGTGGGTCTGGCACATGCCGTCGCTCCACGATACCGTAATGAAGAACGAAAACCTTTACATCGCGCAGCAAATAAGCTTCGTGCTGACGGGCGTTATATTCTGGTGGCCGGTTTTCACCCCGGTCAAGGGTGCGAGGCTTGCGCCCCTCGCGGCTACGCTGTACCTGGCCTCCGCGTGCCTCGGCTGCACTATACTCGGCATGCTAATCACATTCGCCGGAGCGGGGCTTTATTCCGCATACGCAAACCCGGCTGACTCCGCGGGGATACTCTCTTATATAAGGAACGACCTCTGCATCACGCCCGGGGTGGACCAGCAGATAGGCGGCCTCACGATGTGGGTGCCCGGATGTCTCATATACCTGGCCGCGAGCATGGTCACGATCGCAAGGTGGTACGGAGCCCCGGAGACAGATACCGCCGGCGTTCACGCCGGGGCAAGCTCACTCGCGAAAGCGGGATTTACGACGGGGATAAAACGGTCATGACTGAACTAAAACATAAAGAGGCGGAGGAGAGGGAATGAGCACGGGAAACGAGTTTCAGGCGCCGGGATCGGCTTCGCCCGCCGTCGATTACGGGACTATCGGGCGGGACAATAGATTTTCAGGCCATGGAGGCGGAAGCGTTAAAGAGAGGCATCCCCCCCGGCTGGCACAGGCCCCTTCCTGAGAAGCTGCCGTCCCCGGGTTACTGGCCCGCGATCATGGCGCTCGGCATCACTTTTATGCTCTGGGGGCTCGCCGTCGGTTTCAACCAGGTCGTGAGCACGATCGTCATAATTTTCTTCATAGGACTCGTGCTCTTCATAGGAGCGCTTGCAGGATGGATAGGAGACATGAGACATGAGCGAAAAGACTGGAACGGGTGACTGCACAAGAAGACAGTTCTTCATGCACGTGAGCATCGCTTTAGGGAGCATAGCCGCGGTACTCGTGGGTATCCCTATAGTGGGCTCGATACTCGCCCCTATAATAAAGAAGCCCAAGCCCGAATGGAGAGTGGTTGGCGCGGTTGACAGCTTCAAGGTCGGAGGAGACTACGTGAAGGTCGACTACGTGAACACTTCTCCGCTGCCGTGGGCGGGGGTGACGGCGCAGTCGGCGGCATGGCTCAGGAGGGAGAGCGAGGATAAATTCATCGCTTTTTCCGTTAACTGCGCGCACCTGGGCTGCCCGGTAAGATGGATAGAGGGAGCGAAGCTCTTCATGTGCCCCTGTCACGGCGGGGTATATTACGAAGACGGTTCCGTCGCCGCGGGGCCGCCGCCGAGAGGCCTCTATCAGTACCCGGTGAGGGTAAATAACGGACAGGTCGAATTGCTGGCAAGCCCCATACCGATAACGACCGTATGAAAAACATTAAATTCACGACGAGAATAAACCTGAATACGGGGTACTGCAGATGAATTTCCTCAAACGCGCATGGCTCTGGTTTGACGACCGCACCGGCCTCTCGGGCGCGATAGGACCGATAGCCAAACACGCCGTCCCCCCTAACACCGCGACGTGGTTCTACGTATTCGGGAGCGCCACGCTATTCACCTTCATTCTCCAGGTGGCTACGGGTGTGACGCTCGCATTCATATACGTCCCCTCCTCGAGCGAGGCGTACCAGAGCCTTCAGTTTATTACGACTCAGACGACCTTCGGAAGGATAGTAAGGGGCATGCACAACTGGGGCGCTTCGGCGATGATACTCCTCGTAGGCATACATATGATACAGGTCTATCTCACTGCGGCTTACAAGTTCCCGAGGGAAATGAACTGGATATCGGGCGTCGTCCTCCTGGCGCTCACTATAGTAATGGGGTTCACGGGGCAGGTGGTGAGGTGGGACCAGACAGCCGTGTGGTCGACCATAGTGGCCGCGGAGCAGGCGGGGCGCGTGCCTCTCCTCGGAGGATGGATCGCCGACTTCATACTAGGAGGCGACACGGTCGGGGGCACGACCCTCAGCCGCATGTTCGCCTACCACGTATTCCTCATACCGGCGCTCCTTTTCGTATTCATAGGATTTCACCTCTACCTCGTGATCAAGAACGGGATCTCCGAGTTCCCGAGAGCGGGAGACCCGGTCGACCCGGCAAACTACAGAGAAAAATATGAAGCGATGGTTAAGAGTAAAGGCATCCCCTTCTGGCCCGACGCCGCCTGGAAGGACATGGTCTTCGGCTTCATAGTCATATGCACGATACTGGTGATAGCAATCGTAATAGGGCCCCCGGAGCTTGGGCCTCCCCCCAACCCGTCCGACATCCACGCGCTCCCGGTGCCAGACTGGTACTTCGTATTCTATTTCGCGTTCCTGGCGCTCATGCCGCCCGAAATCGAAACGTATCTGATGGTCTTTGGGCCGCTCCTGGTGGGACTCCTGCTTTTCTGCCTCCCGTTCATCTCGAACAGAGGAGAGAGGAGCCCGCTCCGCCGTCCGTGGGCTGTCGCCATCGTGGCGCTCACAATCGCGAGTATATCGGGGCTGTGGGCCATAGGCATAACGTCCCCGTGGTCTCCCAACTTCGACGCGAAGCCCCTTACCGCGGAGATAATAGGAACCGACAGCGGACCCCTTTGGCGGGGGGGGATGGATTTCAACGACAAAGGCTGCCTCTACTGCCACACCATATCGGGGCAAGGAGGGCAGAGAGGGCCCGACCTTACATATATCGGCGACAGGCTTAACGCGAACGAGCTGACGTGGAGGATTATGAACGGGGGGCTCAACATGCCGGGCTTCGGCGGGACTCTCAGCAACCGGGAGCTGAGCGACCTCGTCGAATTCCTCGCTTCAAGAAAAAAGAAGTGATCAGTCCTTGCCGGGCGCGCCGGTCTCACGCACCCTCATCAGGAATTTGAGCTGTACTATGTCCTTCGGAAGGAATATGTCGAGGAACCAGTCTATCGCGACCCTTATCTTCCTGTCCCATCCCGGCAGCTTGCCCAGATAGATACAGCGCCAGAGCACCCACGCGAAAAACCCGGAGAACCTAAGACCCTTTATCTCGGCGACAGCGGACCTGCGTCCGAGCGGGGCGAGCATGCCCTGTGTCTGGTATATAAACGGCCTCCTGTCCCCCTCTTTTCCGTTGATCGCTGCCGCGACGTTATGAGCGGTGCGCTTACCCTCCCGGGTCGCGTGCTGAGCCGTCGGCGGATACGGTTTGCCGGTGTGAGGGTCGGGAATTACCGCGCAGTCACCGAGCGCCCAGACGCCCGGGAATCCGGGGACTTCCATATAATCGTTTACCTCTATCCTCCCTTTCTTGTCCGCACAGGGGAGCGCGGCGATAACAGGCTGAGGCGATGTGCCCGCAGCCCAGATTGCAGTGTGTGTTTCGATCTTTCCCCCGTCCGCGGTCTCCACAGAACCCGGAGTGACTTTGGATATCCTCGTGTTGAGGCGGAATTCCATCCCCCTTTTCTTGAGGAGCGCCGTCCCGTACTCTGCGAGCCCTTCGCTCATCTCGTGCATGATCCGGTCACCGGGATCGATGACGATGACCTTGACCTCGTCCGATTTGACGTTCTTGTAGAACCTCCTGCTCGCGTCCACGTAATCGTTAAGCTCGGCCGCGACTTCAATGCCCGTATAGCCCCCGCCCACGACCGCGAACGTGAGGAGCCTCCTCCTTACGTCGTGGTCCCCTTCCAAGTCGGCCATCTCGAACATGTCTATCACATGACTCCTCAACTCCATCGCGTCGGCGAGGTTCTTGAGAGAGAATGAATACTCCCCCGCCCCTTCGACCCCGTGGAACCCGGTAATGGACCCCATGGCCAGAACGAGGTAGTCGTATCCGAGCGTGAAATTTTCGTTATTGTCCGGGCGGTGGCACGAGACAGTTTTTTTATCGAGGTCTATGGAGTCGGCGATGAGCTCCTTAAACCCGGCTTTATTCAGACACTCCCTGAGGGGAATGACGATGTTCTTGGCTTCGATACTGCTCGATACCACCTCGGCGAGCATCGATGTGAAGATGAGATAGTTGTTCTGGTTGACGAGGGTTATATCGACGTCGTCCCTCTGCTTGAAGATCTTTTCGAGGTTCTGGGCGACCTCGAGTCCGGCAAATCCTCCGCCCAGAATAAGCACACGGTTAGTAGTAACGGTATCCGGCATCAGGCCCAGTCCTCCTCATTTGCAATGCTGTCGAGAGTAAGCTTATCACCACAGCCGGGGAAGTAAAAGTAATCTTCATCCCCCCGCGAAGCCGGACTCGGTTTCAAGAAACGAATACGGCCCGCTCCTTAAGCTGTGGTGATAACGGACCCGGGAAGCCGCTGCCGTCGGATTCCCCGGCGTGCCTGAATTAAATGCCCGGACAATTTCGTTTCAGTTGGATTTTCTCTCTTCCTTGCCGCTTTCGACCCTGAGCGCAGCATAGACAGTAGTATCGGCCCTCTTTACCAGGATCAGTATCGTGCTGCCGGGTTTCGCATTTGAGACCGCCTGAGCGTACTGTTTCAGGTCGGTGATTCCTTTCTTATCGATCTCGAGAATTATATCGCCGGGTCTGAGCCCCGCGTCCTCAGCCGGGCTCCCGTCTGCGACTTCAGATATGATCACTCCCTTATCCACCTCCAGATTGAACCTCTGGGCGATCTGCGGGTTGATCTCCTTCACGCTGAGGCCAAGGTGCTCTTCCGCCTTCTCCTCTACCTCGACGGGAACTTCCTCGTCGGGAGCCTCCGTAAGCTTTACGGTTACGTCCTTCGGTTTCCCGTCGTGTATAAATTTAATATTGACCTCGGTACCGGGCTCGGCAACAGCCGCCATGGTAGTGAGGTCGGACACGTCGTCCACCTTTTTGCCTTCGAATTCCACGACCACGTCTCCCCTAGTTATCCCGGCTTTATCCGCCGGGCTCCCCGGAGTTACGTCGCTGACGAGCACCCCGTCGTCCTCTTTCAAGTTCAGCCCCGAGGCGATCTCGGGAGTGAGCTCCTGCACGTAAACACCGAGCCATCCGCGGACCACTTTACCGCCCCCCTTGAGCTGGCCGATTACGAACTCTGCCATCTTTATGGGAATCGCAAACCCGATCCCCTGTCCCTGAGCTACTATTGCGGTGTTCACGCCCACGACCTCTCCGTTCAGATTAAAGAGCGGTCCCCCGCTGTTCCCGGGGTTCAAGGAGGCATCCGTCTGTATAAAATCATCATAAGCGCCGAGACCGAGCGAGCGCCCCTTCGCGCTTACTATACCGGCCGTGACCGTATATCCGAGCCCGAACGGGTTCCCTATGGCCAGAACCCAGTCGCCTATCCTGAGGTCGTCCGAATTCCCGAAGCTTACAGCCTGGAGCTTCCCTTTCGGTTCGAATTTGACCACCGCCAGGTCGGTCTTGGGGTCTTTCCCTATGACCTCCCCCTCGTATTTGTCCCCGTTCTCGAGTATCACGCTTATGTCCACCGCTTTTTCAACTACGTGGTAGTTAGTGACCACATAGCCGTCTTCGCTGATGATGAACCCTGAGCCCAAGCCCTGACGCTTGTACTCGTGCTGGGGAGCGCCTTCGAAGAATTTTCTAAAAAACTCCTCGAACGGGTCGTTTTCACCGTACGGGGACCTCGGCTGGCGTTCCCTGAACCCCCTGGGCTTAACGACGCTCGTCGTGCTGATATTGACAACAGAAGGCTTGAGGTTCTCGACGAGGTCGGCGAACGAGGGGAATTCGTGTGTCCTTATATCCCTTACGGTCTCCTTAACCGCACCGGCGTCACTCGGTTCTTCTTGAGGCGCGGCCGGCTTTTCGGACAGCTCCGCCTTCTCGGGGCTCTTGTCGGAAACCCCGGCTTCATCGGGTCTTTTGCACCCGAGACTAACCACGGCAATCAATAACGGGACGATAATCAGTAGTGCGAACGACCGGTTCATAAACGCCTCCTGGACACTCTTAACGGATAGAAATAATATAGCCAGCAATAACCCATACGCAAGGAAAATAAATAATCCCTCCGGCTTACTAATCGCGGCAAGGGTGCGGGGTCGTAAGGCTTTTCGTCAAAGCCGCCAGGGGCCCGGGAACCGGAATTCAGGGAAAGTGATTTTAGTATCCGCGAGGTATTATGAAACCGTATAGACCGGGACCGCGTATATTCAACCGTTAAGGCGTTTTGGCGCTCTGCTGAATAACGGGCAAGCGTGACATGCGTGTGCTCCGATCGGGCACGAGTACCGTAATATGATTTAAGAGGAGCGCCGGAATTCGGTTCTAAAGCAGAACATTAATAAAAACGCCGGTGTATCACGTATGAACCCGGGATCACCACCATCGATTGACAAGAACACTGAATTAAATACAATGGTTCAAAAGCCTAAAGCTTTTGCCATCATGGACAAAGGTTCAGCCCGAAGCGCAGACCAGGAGTTGATAGACCGCTTGAGGAAAGGGGACAAATCCGCTTTCAAGGAGATCTACGCCCGTTATTCACAGATCGTGTTTAACCTCGCGCTAAGGATGCTGAGGAGCAGGGAGGAAGCGGAAGAGGTCGTCCAGGAAATATTCCTGCAGGTATGGAATAAAGCGGACACGTACGATTCCGATAGGGGGGCCATATCGACCTGGATAGTGAACATCGCGAGGAGCAGATCGATAGACAAGCTGAGGACACTCGGTTACAGGGAACAAACCACAGAGCTCAACGAAGAGAGAGTGAACTCAAAATCCGATTTCTCTCGTATAATAGAGGACAGGGAGGAGAGCAGGAAGATAATCAGGGAGGCCCTCGACTCTCTCCCGGACAATCAGAGGATCGCGATCGAGATGGTATTTTTCGAGGGGCTGACGCATATCGAGGCCGCAGAAAGGCTTAACGAACCGGTCGGGACGATCAAAACACGGATCAGGCTGGGCGTATTGAAGCTGAAAGAAAAAATTTCACCGTATGTCGGGGACTTGCTATAAATGGCGCATAAAGCGGAGTACGAAGACCAGATAGCTCTCTACTCGCTCGGGCTGCTCGAAGGAGGGGAGCTGAGAGAGTTGGAAGGGCACCTCGCGGAAGGGTGCGAGATATGCGAGGGCATGCTCAGGGACAGCGACACGGTATTTACGAACCTGCCGCTCTGCCTCGAGGACGCGCCCCTGCCGAAAGACCTCGAGAAGAAGATACTCGACAGGCTCGGGGTCAGGGAACCGGCCCGGGGACGCTCGTCTATCTTCGATTTCTGGAGGAACCTGAGCCCCGTGTGGCTTAACCTCGGGACTGCTGTCTCTCTCGCGATAATAATCTTCCTCGTCGTTACGAACATATCCCTGAGGGACGAGCTCAAGATAAGGGAGAAGAGCCTGACCGATCTTCAGGCGAAGCTGGTCAAAGAAGAAAAGATGCTGGCGTTCGTCATGAACCCCGACGTCAACGAGGTGGAGCTCGGGAGCAAGATTCCCGACATGGAGGCGGCGGGAAAGCTGCTCTGGGATAAGGAAACGAATAAAGGCCTGTTTCTCGTGTCCAGTATCCCTCTGCCCGAACAAGGCAAGACCTATCAGCTCTGGGCGATCGAGGGCGGAAAACCCGTCAGCATGGGTGTATTCGACGTGGATAAAGAGGGGAACAGCATGATGGAAATCGAATTGATGCCCGAGTCCTCACAACCAATGCAGTTCGCCGTCACACTCGAGCCCGCGGGCGGCATGCCCCAGCCGACAGGCGATATGTACCTCTACGGGTCTCTCTAAAACCATATCCCGAATCAACTCAGGCTTCTCCCCGTAAATAAGGGGGCACGAAAGCATCCCGTAACTTCCTGCATCTTCGCAGAAAAACGATCCATCTAATCAGCCTGGGCGTATATTCGCTATATTGCACCGATGGTACGGGGAGGACTTCACGGCAATATCCAGTTCGGTTCCGGATATTCAGAAAAAATATTACGGAAATGAACCGCTCCAGGGATATATTATTGTATATACAGACTACAACTGGTCGCTGAACGATATTTCCACTAAGGTGAAATAGACGATCGATGTCGGATGGGAATTAAGACCTTATATGAAAATACCGCATTCAGCGCGCCGGAGGAAATGAGATGTTCGGACTGATAAAAAAATATACCAGGTGGCTCCACACCCAGTGGCCGGCGGGAATAGTGGAGAAGCTGCCCGAGGTAAAAGAGGACTACTCGACGAACGTCCCCGGCCTCTACATAGCCGGAGACCTCACCGGGATACCGCTCCTGAAATTCTCCTCCGATTCAGGCGCCAGGGCGGTGATGAACATACTCCTGGACGAAGGGTTCCTCAAAAGCCGTGAGGCGCTCAGGGACGGCGGCATACTCGACCTCGTGATAGTCGGGGCCGGCGTCTCAGGTATGGCCGCCGCGCTCGAAGCGAAAAGAAACGGTCTCAGGTTCGAGATACTCGAAGCGACCGAGCCCTTTTCGACCATCGTTAATTTCCCGAAGGGAAAACACATATACACGTACCCGACGGACATGGTCCCCGCAGGCGACCTCCAGTTCACTAAAGATGTAAAAGAGCCCCTCGTAGAAGAGATAAAGGAAGAGACGCTCGGGAGGGGCATACAGCCTAAAATCCAGAGGGTCGAGAAGGTCGTCAACAGGGGCGGCTTCATCGAAGTAGTAATTCCCGACGGAGAGAGCCTCAAGGCGCTCAGGGTAATAGTGGGCATCGGGCGCTCCGGCAACTTCAGGATGCTGGGCGTGCCTGGTGAGGACAAGGACAAGGTATATAACAGACTCCACGACCCGAAGGACTTCGAAGGCAGGGACGTACTCGTCGTGGGCGGAGGGGACAGCGCTCTCGAGACATCGATAGCGATAGCGAAGTCGGGCGGGAACGTAACCCATTCATACAGGAACGAGGAGTTCTCCCGTCCCAAGCCCGAGAACGTGGAATACATAAAGATGCTGATGGCCGACCCGATGGCGGACGTCTCCGTCGAAACCCCGACGTCCGAGCGCGTGACTACGAGCACGGGAGGCTTCATGCCGGGAGAGCACAAGCCCGGGAAGCTGAGCCTCATGATGAAGAGCCGCGTAAAGAGCATCGGCGACACGGATGTGACACTCGCAGACCGTGACGGCAAAGAGGTCACAATCCCCAACGATTCGGTGTTTACCATGATAGGGCGCGAAGCCCCGCTCGATTTCTTCAGGAGAAGCGGCGTGAGCATCAAGGGCGAAATGGGCGCCAGGTCGATCGCGGCAATGGTCCTCTTCCTTCTCTTCATGACTTTCGTTTACAACTGGAAGGCAGGGGGCGCGCTGACGAAACTATTCGAGGCGAACAAGTGGTTCCCGTTCAACCTCCCGGAACTGTACAGCAGCTTCGGGGAATCGTTCACACGTATGGTGAGCGACCCATCGACCCTCGTCGGGACCCTTTCGATAACATTGGGCGAGCCGGGGTTTTATTATTCGCTCCTCTATACGATAATAATCATCACCTTCGGCATTATCCGTATAAGAAGGAGAAAGACACCCTACATTACCGTACAGACGCTCTCTCTCACGATGTTCCAGCTGATACCGTTATTTCTGCTGCCGTACATACTCCTCCCGTATCTCGGACACAACGGGCTATTCGACACGGGGTTCATGAAGTCGGTCGGCGACGCCCTCTTTCCCGTGGCGAATTACGGGCACGGCCGGGAATACTGGAGGGCCTTCGGCTTCATACTGGCGTGGCCGCTCTTCGTGTGGAACGTATTCAGCAGCGAGCCCCTCTGGACCTGGCTCATTATCAGCGTTATCCAGACCTTCGTGCTGATCCCGCTCATTATCTACTTCTGGGGCAAAGGGGCGTACTGCGGGTGGATATGCTCTTGCGGGGCGATGGCGGAGACACTCGGCGACACGCAGCGTCACAAGATGCCCCACGGGGCCAAAGTGGAACAGGCTCAACATGGTTGGACAGGTAATACTGGCGATCGCATTCATAATATCTGATAGCCCGTGTATTGAGCTGGGGGTTTCCGAACTCCGCGTTCGGACAATCGGTCTACAAATTCTACGAAGGAGCGTTTTACGGATGGAAGCCTTTCGGCATCGAGCTTAACTATAAGTATGTGGTCGACCTCGTGCTCGCCGGGATCGTCGGGTACGGGCTCTATTTCTGGTACAGCGGCAGGGTCTGGTGCAGGTTCATGTGCCCGCTCGCCGCGCTGATGCACATATATTCCAGATTCAGCCGGTTCAGAATCTTAGCCGACAAGAAAAAGTGCATATCGTGCAACGTATGCACCTCGGTCTGCCACCAGGGTATAGACATAATGAACTTCGCCAACAAGGGCCTCCCGATGAGCGACCCCGAATGCGTCAGGTGCAGCGCGTGCGTCCAGTCGTGCCCCACGGGCGTGCTCAAGTTCGGGCAGATAGACCGTAAGAGCGGAAGGGTAATCCAGATCGACTCCCTCGCCGCCTCCCCCGTTCTGATGAGAGAGGGGAAATGAGTCGAGAATCTAAAGCCCTGACCCGGTTCCGCGATATCAGCAGCTCCCGACGAATAATATTCCGGGAATAAAAACGAACAGCTTCACCTGTAGAGGGAGAAATACCCGGGCTGCTTTCACACAGCTCAAGACTGGACGGGTACTATGTATTTATCCCGTGCGGATAACTCTATGACTCCCGGAATCCTCGTTATAATCCCCGCATTGAATGAAGAAATGTCCATCGGAAGGGTGATCGCCGATATCCCGCGAGACCTCGTGAGCGAGGTCGTGGTAACGGATAACGGCTCGACCGACAGGACGGCAGAGATCGCCGCTGACGCTGGCGCGACAGTGCTCAGGGAAGAGAGACGCGGGTACGGCCACGCGTGCATGAAGGGCATCAATTACGCGCTCTCCAAGCCCGACGGCGAAAGGCCCGGCATCGTCGTATTCCTCGACGGGGATTACTCCGACTACCCCGGGGAGATGCGCTCTCTCGTGAGACCGATCATCGAGAACGGCTTCGACATGATTATCGGATCGCGAACCATGGGCGCACGCGAAAGAGGGGCGCTTCTCCCGCAGGCCCTTTTCGGGAACGCGCTCGCGACGGTGCTCATAAAATGGCTCTACGGGGTCAGCTTCACAGACTTGGGCCCCTTCCGCGCGGTGAGGTTCGATAAGCTGCTGGCGCTTGGATTGACCGACATGACCTACGGCTGGACAGTGGAAATGCAGATAAAGGCGGCTAAACAAGGGCTCAGGTGCGGAGAGGCGCCCGTAAGCTACAGGAAGCGCATAGGGGTCTCGAAGGTAACGGGCACCCTCGGGGGCACGGTCAAGGCGGGCTATAAAATATTGTGGACGATATTTAAAAATATAGGAGACTGAAACGGGCAGGCGAAAGTTTCCATTCGGAAGAGATTATAGCGGATGCAGGTTTCAATCAATACACAAAATCGACGAGGCTGCCTATGCGGAGCCACAATTTGGCGAGCGGATTTAGTATTATATTCTCTCCCGTGAACACGGCGACGCTCACCGACGCCCCTATCCTGAGCTTATATTTATCGTGGTCGATGTTCGGGATCCTGAGCCGCACGGGAAAACGCTGAGCGAGCTGCACCCAGTTCTCGGGGTCCTGTACGACGGGGAGGAATCCCGAGGGGACCCCCTGCCCCGTGCTCACTCCCCAGTCGGTGCTTTCGACGACGGCTTTAAATATCGTCCCCGGGTATAGCGCGAGGCTGACTTCGGCCTCCTGCCCCGCTTTGATCCGTCCCACGCTGTTCTCCCTGAAATTCGCGACGACCCACCAGCTGTCGTCGTCCACGAACGTCAGCACAGGATCGCCAGTTTTTATATAGGAGCCGACCGTGAGCTGGAGATTGCTTATATATCCGTCCGTAGGGGCGTAGAACGTGGCCTGCGAGAGGTTGTACTCGGCGAGCGCGAGGTTGGCTTCGACCTCCTTGATTATGGCGTAATCGCCGTCGATCTTGTATTCGAGGGCCTGCTTCGCCTTTTCATAATCCGCCCTCGACTGGTTCAGTTGCGCCAGGGTCGAGTTCTGCTGTTCCACGGCCTGATCGAATTCGAGCTTGGCTATGTAGTTCTTCTCGACTAGCGGCTTTAAGTCGTTATACCGCTGAGTTGCGTACGCGTGATCCGCCTGTGATTGTTTTACCGACTGTTCGGCAGCCGCTATATCGCTCTTGATCTCGTCGATGTTCTGCCTCGTCTGGACGAGCTTCGCCTTGAGCTGCCGGACCTGGTATTCGTAAGGCCTTGGGTCGAGACTGAAGAGCTTCTGGCCTTTGTCGACGTACTCGTTATTTTTTACATAAACTTCAATTACCTGCCCGTCCACCTGCGGCGCGACCTGGAGCACGTAGGCCTGAACGTAAGCGTCGCTCGTATAAGGCGTGTACCTGTCGAGCAGTATATAGTAGGCGATCAGGAGGACGATCAGGGAGATTATGAAAATCACCCAGAATTTCGCCGTATAGGTCAATTTGCCGATCTTCAATCTGGAGGCGATATCTTTAAGGCTCATTGAACAATAGCACCGGTTACCGCGCTGAAACCCGTATCAAAAAAATAGGCCGACCTGTTATCGGTCTCACCAGCCCCAGGGGCCGCCCGCCCATCCCCATAAGCCGGGCCCGAATTCGGCCTGCTCGGCCATCATCGCGGTCTCTTCCTCTTCGTTAACGATGTTGGATTCGTACACCATCTGCTGGTACCTGTCATAAGCCGCCTGGTCCCCGGTCCATATACATTGACAGTTATTCGGGTCGGTATACCAGTAGAGGGGCTTGTTGTCCCTTACGCTGAACTGGATCTTGTAAGGGGTAACGGAACTCAGCATCTTCAGCTCCTCGGGCGTGTCGGCGGAGACGATCTGGAACCCCGCGGCCGCCAGCATCTCCTCCGTGCTCTTCGACTGCTCGCCCTGAATCGCCGCGCAGCCGCTCAAGATAAAAATCGCCGCCAATAAGGATAAAACCATTCTGACCTTTTGCATAAAATTGCTCCTCCTTTCCGATCTCGCCGGCAGGACGGGAGTCGGTCTCCCGCCCGATAACAGCGGACAATGTAAAACTAACACCTAAATCTATATAATTAAATAGCCGGATGTTATTTGGAATTCGTCCTGGATCTGTTCCACTTGAGGGCGTTCTCGAGCGTGAGGCCCTGTACGGTGATGGAAAATACCACGACGACATACGTCATAATCACAATGAGGTCTCTTTGGGGGGAATCGTCCAATCCCAGAGCGAGCGCGATCGAGACGCCGCCCCTGATCCCGCTCCAGGTCATGATAAAACCGGAGAGGGAAGGAATGTTCCTGAACAGTTTCAGGAATACGAGCGGCAGCTCGACGCTTACATACCGGGCCGCCGTGATAAGGGGTATGGCTATCAGTCCGCAGATTATATAAGGCTTCTCGAGGTCGAGCACTAGCGCCTCGAGACCTATGAGGACGAAAAGGATGGCGTTCATCACGTCGTCTATAACCTCCCATAGGCTCTTCACGTAAGACCTGACGTGATCGGCGGATTCCGGCATGAGCCTCCGCCTCCTTGCGAGAAAGAGGCCCGCCACGACGCAGGTAAGCGGGGCGGACACATCGAACTGCTCGGCCAGCAGGTACCCGCCCGCTACGAGTGAAAGCGTTATCAGCGCGACGACGATCCTGCCGTCCGTGCTCCGCCTGATTATCTCGATTATCATTCTCTGGCTGATATATCCGAGCGCGATGCCCAGGAAGAGCCCGCCCAGGGCTTCTTTCATGAAGAACTCGCCGATGTGGAGGAACGAAACCTGCGTTTCCCCGGATGCTATCTCGGTGAAGAGGACGAACAATACTACGGCCACCGCGTCGTTGAAAAGGGACTCTCCCGATATTATCGATTCCAGCGTCTTGCCTGGCTGAATGCGCCTGAACAGCTTGAGGACTATTACCGCGTCTATGGGGGATATAATCGCGCCGAATATTAGCGCATATATAAAAGGCAGATTCACCCCTATCGCGCCGAACACCCACCATACTACCGCGCCCGTCAGGAACGTGGCGATTATCATGCCCAGTGTCGCGAGGTACGATATCGTCCACTTGTATTCCCCCAGCTCATCGATGTTCACGCTGGAAGCCCCGGCGAAAAGCAGGAAGCTCAGCATTCCGTTCATGAAGAGGTGGTCGAAATCGGCCGCCTGCACGAGCTCGACTGCCCAATCCACGTTGCCGAACCCGAGATACCCGAAGCCTATTATCAGGATGGAGGCGGCGAGGGACGCGAGCATTACCCCTATGGTCGTCGGAAGCTTGATGAACGCCTCGTTGACGAAACTGAAGACAGCCGTAAGGGTTATGAGTATTGTGAATACTACGAATAGATTCATATAAGGACCGCAGAGGCCGACCGTTTTCTCTTTACATATACGCCGACGTTTATTCCGCCATTATACAAAGCGGCCGCCGGATTGTCCAGAACAAAGGCTTTTCAGTCTATCCTAAACTTTTGACGCCGTGAGCTGCGTACCGGGAGAAGCCTCCGCTTCCCTGATATTGCTGATCGAAACCATTATTTTGTGCAGGGCGTCGAGCACGGTATCGACGCTCGCCGTAATAAGCACGTTTTTCTCCACGTCTTCGAGAGAGAATTGCTTCCAGAAACCGGCCTCGCGAAACTCCTTACGGTGTTCCTGTATCTGACGGGAAAGCTCAAGCGCCGCCGTGTCAGGATCGTCCCCGGTAAGGAACTGGCGCGAAGCCCTGTCGAACAAACCGCAGAGCGTCCTGTAGTCGGGAGCCATGTGCTCCAGGTAATTCTTCAGGAGCTCGTTGTCTATCTCCGCGTACATGGTTTTTTTGAGCGTCTCGAGCTCGGCGTATATGACTTCGAGCGACTCGATTATATGAACGAAATCTTCGGCGTGTAGCTTCTCGTCCGAGATTATATACTGGGCGTCGAATAGCAGCGAGCTGCTCGTCGGCATGGCCGCGGCGAGCGGGTTCACGAGGGATTCTATCCTGCTCCTTCTCGCTCTCGTCCAACATCAGAAGCTTGCCGAATATAGCTCCGCTGATCGTTATCGCGGACGATATCTTCTTTTTGAGCTCGCGGTAAGGGCTTACCGGCCAGATGTTATGGAGCACCAGAAGGCCGATAGCGGACGCCATGAGCAGGGCGAACATCCTCATAATTGCGAGCGAGAGGCTTATCCCGGGCCCCGGGCTCGAGAGGAAAACGTAGGGGAGCATTAAACCCGCCTGGAGACCTGAGTAAGCTATTCTCTGGCTGCCGCTGGCGACATAGGCGGAGACGAAAGTTCCCAACGCAAAAATAAGTATGAGCAATAAGAAATGAGGGATGAGCGAGATTACAAAAAGTCCGGTGATGCCGTACAGGAGACCTGCGCCCACACCTACGATAGCGAGCCTACCCCGGAGGTGGGCCTGGCCCGTATTCGGAATCGAGCCGAAGAGCACGCCGTAAAAAGAGGCCTGATAACCGCCGGGCAGCTTGAGCAGGAGCTCGCCGAAGAGTAGAAGCATGATCACTATCACGGATTTTACGGACTGGCGGACCGATTCCCTGGTGATTTGAGGCAGCCATCCGGATTTAATGCTCTCTACGGCGGGAGACCTGGTAACCCTGTCGCTCACGAGCTTATGGTATTCGCCGCTGTTGATCAGATTCCACGTCCTGCCTGCTTTGCCGAGAATTTCGACCGTGTCTTCGATCAAGGGAAGTATGGCTCCGAACGCGAGCAGGTCCTCGAAATAGTCCTGGTCTTTCCCTTCCGCCGAATGCATGACCTCATAGAGATTCTTCAGCTCCCCGATTTTTGTTCCGAGATTGTCCTGATACGACCCGGCGGAACGGCCTTCGACAATAGCTGAAGCCAGGTCCGTAAAACCCTCCGACAATAAGGCGAACAAACCGTTTAGCTCGTCCGAAACATTTTTATCCTCCAGGCACTTGTGCCCGGCTCTCATAAACCCGTCCATAACGTCGAGCTTGATATAAATGCTCTTGGCATAGGCGACGAGCATAAGCGCAGGCTCCGCGTGGAAGCTGCCGTCCCTCGCCTCGCGCTCGGTACGCCTTACGAGATTGACCAGATTATTGAAAACATCCACGGACGCCGATTCGAATTTCCGGTCCTTCGCTTCTTGCGTTTCAGTGCGGATATAGGACTCGAACCTCGCGGCATAATCTTTATATACCGCGGACAGAGTTAGATACATGGCTCCGCCGCTCCTGAGCGGCCATATTATCTCGTCGACGAGCCACGAGACAGCCGCAGCGACGAATAGCTGAACCATGTAATTTTCTACGGAGGCCGTCGTCTGGGCCACCGTGCCGAAAACCGCGACGAACATGCTCATGGCCGTTAGAATCGCGCTCAGCACCGAGGCGATGGGATATTTACCGATGAAAGTTATGCAGCCGAATATCCATATCGCCGCCAGAATGAGGTAAACCGGAACCGAATCGAGAAAATAGTAGATTATAAATAATGAATAGAAGCCGCTCAGAAGGCACCCAATCAGGGACTGGACGCCGACCTCGAACGTCTTACCGTGATAGCCTGCCATAATCATGTAGAGAATCACGGGGGCTAGAAATCCGGATGGGAGGTGGAAGATATTGCAGATAAGGGCCGCTATCACCCCGCCGAGCGTAATCTTGAGCGCAATCTTGACGCGGAACGCGGACAGATAATCCCTGAGATTCATATATCACTCACCGTGACTTCGCGTATTACACCGAAGGCAATTATACAGCCTGTCTCTGCCGGTATCATGGAGACCCCTATCGAGCCTCCCCTGCTCCGCGATGCGGACTTAACACACTTTGACATGAATCCCGCTTCGGCTGTCCAGATTATCGCACGCGGCGGCGAGGCATGTCAAACTGTTGACAAGACCTTCTTAATGATGAGATAATGGCTTCAATACATTCATCGATCGGCTCATATCACCAATAACCCGGGGACAATATGATAATACCGAATACAATGATCGGGGGCGCGCTTATACTCTGGTATTTACTCACCGCGAGCGTCGCTCGTCTTCCTCATATACGACCTCGAGACAAATACCCCTGCCCAGTGGGTGATGAAGCTCGCCTGGATATTGATAGTCCTCTACACGGGCCCCCTCGGGCTTTTCACATACATGCTCTCCTGCCGTGAGCCCCTGCCCGGGACGCACGACGAGTTTATCGCGGCCCACTGGAAGCAGTCGGTAGGCTCTCTCATGCACTGCGTCGCCGGGGACGCGACCGGGATCATACTGGGCGCAATCGTCACGTACCATCTCCGGCTGCCGAACGGCATAGACCTGTTCATCGAATACGCGGCCGCTTTCGTCGTGGGGCTCTTTATATTTCAGGCGCTGTTCATGAAATCCATGGCCGGGGGGAATTACCTGGAAGCCGTAAAAAAGACGTTCTTCGCCGAGACCGTATCGATGAACTTCGTAATGGTCGGCATGATACCCGTGATGGCGATACTGAGGATGAAGATACCGGGCGGGGACGACCCGAAGGGTCTCATGTTCTGGGGGATATCATCAATAGCGACGATTGCGGGGGCGATAGCCGCGTACCCGGTAAATTCCTGGCTCGTCGGGAGCGGGCTCAAGCACGGGATGATGTCGGCAGTATCCGGCAAGCCGTCAATGGAGGGAATGCCCGGCATGCCGGGACACGAGCGTCACGAACCCCCTCATGTGCCGTTCATGAAAAAACTTGGCGTGTTCCTCTTGTCGTTGGGTTTTCTTCTCGCGGCCGTCTGGATCACGTCACGGGTCATTCCATTAAAGCTGCATTGATCTTCCACGAACCAGTACTCATAACCTGGGCAAATTACGTGATAGACTAACTCCGATGGAAAGACAGAGTGCTCTCGAAGAATTGAAGTCCGAGTATTCCCGCAGGAAGGACATGATCGAGGCGCAGCTCGGCGAGTTCAGGAAGATACGCGAGAGCGCGGACGATAGAAAAATATTCGAAGAGCTCGCGTACTGCATACTGACATCCGCCGTTGGGCCTAAGGTCGGGCTCAGGTCGCTCGAAGCGATAAAGGATATTCTTCTCGAAGGCACGGCAGAGGACACCGAAAGTACACTAAAACGTATCCATAAGTACCCCGAAAAAGCATATTTCATCGTCCACACGCGTGAATACCTGAAAAGGGAGTACGGCTTCAAGCTCCGGGAGCTCGTCGATTCGTTCCCGGACCCCGAGGAAAGGAGGGACTTCTTCGCGTTGAATAAAGATATAAAGGGTCTCGGCTACACACAGGCGAGCCATTTTTTGAGGAACATCGGCTTCGGGGGATATGCGATACTCGATAAGAACGTGATTAAATCGCTCTACGATCTCGGTATTATAGATTCCCCGAAGCCGCCCTCGACGGGAAAGAAATATAAAGAGATAGAAAACAGGATGAAATCTTTGGCCGGCGAGCTCGGAATAGGTCTCGACGAGCTCGACATGCTCCTCTGGAGCCTCAAAACAGGACGAATACCCGTATGACCGCGGTACGGTTCATTCGGGGAGCGGATTCCCGCAGACCGGATTTCATAGTTTAAGCCCGATGAATACCTCGGCGTATTCCATTACCGTAATACCCGCAGTCTCGTCGAAGACCGCCCTAAACCTGTTGAGACCCTTCATCCCGTCGGTGTAATCCTTGTAATCGATCTGGCTCTTGTGGGCGTCTATTGCGGCTGTTTTTACGTGCATTTGGAGCGATATGTCTTCGATCCTGTCGTAGGTCCCGAAAGGTGTCCAGACTTCATAGCACCAGATCGCGGGCTTGACGGACAATTCGTCGGCAGGCATCCCCTTTATGGTCTCGAGCGCTATGGACGACACAGCCCTGTGCGTCGGGTGCTTGTCGATCTCCGGATGAGGCATATAAATCTCTTCGGGCCTGAACCTTTTTAACGCCCCTGTCAATTCCGATTGAAACTGATTCCTGTTTTCCACGCTCTTCACGTCCCCGAGCCCGAGGAGTATCAGGTACTCGACTCCCAGAATGCCGACCGCTTCCCTTACCTCCGACTCCCGGAGCCGGGCTACCTCGTCCTCGCTGAGGCCGTAAACGCTCGTACTCCTCCTCCCGTCGGTCACGACGAGGGACACCACATCGACGCCGCTGTCGATGAGCTTCGACGCAGTGCCGCCCATGCCTATCTCCATGTCGTCGGGATGGGGCGATATTATGAGGACGTTCCTCTCCGGCATGGCTTTAGTATTCCTTGACAATTCGATCTTATCAATCACCATTAATTTATCTGAAAGGAGACCAGACGAAATGGATTACGAACCGGTTATAGGGCTCGAGGTGCACGCGCAGCTCAAGACCAAGTCGAAAATATTCTCGCCGGCCCCGACTGAGTTCGGCGCTCCGCCCAACTCGCAGGTGAACCCCATATGCCTCGGGATGCCGGGCGTGCTTCCCGTGCTGAACGGGAAGGCGCTGGAATACGCGGTGAAGGCCGCGCTCGCCGTCAACTGCGAGATACACGGCCGATCCCGGTTCGCCCGGAAAAACTACTTCTATCCGGACCTGCCGAAGGGTTATCAGATTTCGCAGTACGAAGAACCCTTTTCCACCGGCGGATGGCTCGACATCGGCACAAACGGCGCTGCGAAGAAAATAAGGATAACCAGGATACACATGGAAGAGGACGCCGGGAAGCTCGTCCACGAAAACGCCGGCAGCTCGAGCTACGTCGACCTCAACCGCGCCGGGGTCCCGCTCATCGAAATAGTCAGCGAGCCCGACATCGCGAGCGCCGAAGAAGCGGTGCTATATCTGAAGAAGCTCCGCACGATACTGATGTATATAGGGGTATGCGACGGCAACATGGAGGAAGGGAGCCTGAGATGCGACGCCAACGTGTCCGTCCGTCCGCGGGGGAGCAAAACGCTCGGCACGAAGGTCGAGATAAAGAATGTAAACTCGTTCAAGTTCGTGCAGAAAGCCATAGAATACGAGATCAAGAGGCAGGTTTCAGTCATCGAAGGCGACGGCAAGATAGTTCAGGAAACGAGGCTGTTCGATGCCGATAAAGGCGTTACGTTTTCGATGAGGACGAAAGAGGAAGCGCACGACTACAGGTATTTCCCCGACCCCGACCTCCTGCCCGTAGTGATAGAGAAAGAGAAAATAGAAGAGCTGCGCGCGTCTCTCCCCGAATTGCCCGATCAGAGACTTATGCGATTTACGGAAGAGTATAAGCTCCCCGAGTATGACGCGGCCGTGCTTACGGCGTCGAAAGAGATCGCGGACTACTTCGAGGAATGCCTCGACACTTACAACAACCCTAAAGCAGTGAGCAACTGGATAATGACCGAGGTCATGAGGGAGATGAAGGACGAGGGAGAATCCGGGGAGATGCCCGTCAGCCCGCGCGATCTGTCAGAGCTTCTCCTGCTGATCGACGACGGTACGATTAGCGGGAAGATCGCAAAGGACGTCTTTCAGGAGATGGTTTCGACTGGGAAAACGGCAAAGGAGATCGTCGGGGAAAAGGGTATAAAGCAGATATCGGACAGGGGCGAGCTCGAAAATATCATATCCGGAATCCTTAAAGACCACCCGGCGGAAATATCGAGGTATAAAGCGGGCGACGAGAAGCTTATCGGGTTTTTCGTCGGCAAGGTGATGAAAGCGACCCAGGGTAAGGCGAACCCGAAGGTCGTGAACGAGATATTGACGGCCGAGCTTTCGAAATAATAACAGCCCCTCATTTTACGGGATTCCGATACAGGCTTTACGGTATAGACTCAGACTTTATACTTACTCAGCTCGAACATTAGCTGCTTCAGGTATTCCGAGCTCGAAGCGGCGACGCGCTTTTTGATGCCCTTCCATTCCTCGATAGGGATTGTTACGAACACTTCGATCACTTCGGGGTCGAACTGGGAGCCCGAAGCCTCGGTTATCTTCTGCACGGCGTCCTCGAAAGGAATCGCTTTCCTGTAGGTCCTGCGCGAGGTCATTGCGTCGAGCGCGTCCACCACCGAGAATATTCTCGCGCCGAGCGGTATCTCGTCTCCGGAAAGTCCGGACGGGTAACCCTGTCCGTCATACCTCTCGTGGTGCGTATGGACTATCCTCGCCGATGCCTCGAGGAAATCAATCCTTTTAAGGAGATCGTATCCGAATTCCGCGTGCTTCCTCATATGCTCCCATTCTTCTTCCGTGAGCTTGTCGGGCTTGAGGAGAATATGATCGGGCACGCCGATCTTTCCGATATCGTGGAGCAGTGCGCCTTTCGCTATTACCGAGAGCTCCCGGTCGCTCAGATTCATATGCTTTCCGAGATTGACCGCGTACTCGGTAACCCTGTAGGAGTGATAACCCGTTTCATGCTCCCTCAGGTCGAGCGCCAGGATCATCGCTTCGAGAGTGCCTGAATACGCCCTCACCAGCTCTTCCGTCTGCTCAATGACCTTCTTTTCGAGATTTTTCTGGTAATCCTTATTCGCCTTTATGAGATTCGATCGCTCGATCGCCCGCCTTATCACCACATCCACGTCCGTCACGTGGAAAGGCTTGAAGACGTAATCATAGGCCCCCTCCTTGAGAGCGGCCCTTACGTTCTCTATATCGCGCGACGCGGAAACCATGATTATCGAGAGGTCGGGCGAGTATGTTTTTAGCTTTTTAAGCGTCTCTATGCCGTTTAACTTCGGCATCTGTATATCGAGGAGGACGACATCGAAGTCCTTGACCCTGTAGAACTTTTCGAGAGCCTCGAGACCGTTCCCGGCGACATCGCACCTGTAGCCGAGCTCTTCGAGAGCCTCGACGAAGAGACTCCTTATCGCATCCTCGTCGTCTACAATAAGGATTCTTTCCCCGGTTTTTCTCACCGTGTCATGTGAGATTTGTTTGGCCATTTCCATAATATCTATTATCCATGAAGCTGCCGACTCTTCCAAGCAGGGTTTTTGCCGAATCTCATACGTTCTTATTTAGATTAAACGGAAGGGTATCCACTACCCATCACCCCGATGAGCGACGCATATAACCCCCATTACGTATAAATATACTGTCAAAAGTTTGACACAGGCATTTTTAGTATGTATTTTCCAACCGAATTCATGAAAAAAGCGACTCTGGTAATCGAAGACGGTACTGTTTTCGAGGGTTTAAGCTTCGGCTCCGAGGGTGAAGCTTACGGGGAGGTGGTATTCAACACCTCAATAACCGGATACCAGGAAATACTCACCGACCCCTCCTACAACGGTCAGATCGTGGCCATGACCTATCCCGAAATAGGTAATTACGGGGTCAACCCCGAGGACGTGGAATCGAGAAAACCTTTCTTAAGGGGCTTCGTCGTTAAAGAATATTGGAAAGAGCCCTCGAACTGGCGCTCCCGCGGCAGCCTTGGGAAGTACCTCTCGGATAACGGGGTCGTGGGTATAGAAGGGGTCGACACGAGGTCCCTGACCAGGCTCATACGCTCGAAGGGGGCCCAGAAGGCCGTAATATCGACGACGGAATCCGACCCTCAAAAGCTTCTCAAGAAGGTGCGCGCTTCACTGGGGATAGTGGGCATAGACCTCGTAACCGAAGTGAGCTGCGATAACCCGTATAAATGGAGTGAAGGGACCGGGGCCTGGAGGCCCGGCTCCGAGAAATCGACCGGAGAGAAAAAACGCTTCAGGGTAGTCGCTTACGACTACGGCCTTAAACAAAACATACTGAGGAAGCTCGTCGATCACGGCTGCGAGGTATCGATAGCCCCTTCGAGAACCCCGCCTCACGAAATACTCTCGATGAAGCCCGACGGAATTTTCCTCTCGAACGGCCCCGGCGACCCGGCGGCTGTGGCTTACGCGGTCGAGAGCGTGAGGACGCTCATTGGGAAGAAACCGATATTCGGCATCTGCCTGGGACACCAGATATTGGGTCTCGCCCTCGGGGGGTCGACATACAAGCTTAAGTTCGGACACCGCGGGGCGAACCAGCCGGTCAAGGACCTGAGAACCGGCAAGGTCGAAATCACCTCACAGAACCACGGATTCGCGGTGGACGCCGAGAGCCTCGGCGGGGACGTGGAGATAACGCACATAAATTTGAACGATAATACGGTGGAAGGGCTCAGGCACAGGGAGCACCCCGTGTTTTCGGTTCAGTACCATCCGGAGGCCTCGCCCGGCCCCCACGATTCATCTTACCTGTTCAGGGAATTCATCGACCTTATGGAAGAGAACAGCTGACAGAGCGTTTGCTCCGTCGGTCTCCGGTTATTATTTCATCCCCGCTTGTGAATTGAGTCTTATTGCTTCATGATGACATCTTTCGACGCTTCGTGCTCAGACAGGCGGGTTTGGCTTCATTGCTGGTTTGAGTAGGAGAGGGATGGAAGATCATAAAACACACAGTGTGTGTTCTTCTTTTCCTGGATACAAAGAAGCAAAAATCATCCGACTACATAATTTGCTAAAAATCTTTGTTTAAGCTAAAATCTTTCAAATGGAACGCTGAAAGATTTTACGCTTAAACACGCGATTTTCTTAACGCAAATTCTGTAATGTCGGAAATAGTCCCCTTCGAAATGACAGGATGAACGGATTGCTCTTGCCGGTTAGGTGACGAGGTCGGAGATCGTATATGAGCACACATTGTGTGCCGCGCCTTTTATTCAGGCCGCCCAACGCTCGAGTACCTCCCGGGCCATCTTCTCCGCCTTGTCTATTCCGTCCACGGTCTCTCCGGATATGAGCTTAAGGGCCTCCTCCCCGATCTCGAGTGTTATATCGTAATTCTTCCTCTTACTTTTCTCGAATTCGGCGAGCGGAAATATTACGTTGTCGATAAACCTCGCGAACGCGTTCATCGTCCTCCTTCTGACCTTGCCGTAGCCCTTGACCATGGAAGCGCTCTTCGCTATGAGACATCCGAGCCCGTAATCGAGGGACACATAGTATTTCACGGATTCCCTGTACTTCTTTATTAATGCATGCTCTTTTCTGTACCGGAACGAGTGTCTCCTCATGAATTTCATCCTGGTAAGGAGCCAGAACATCGTGTATCCCGAGAACGACGTGGTGGTGGGGGTCTGACCGAACGTGAGCGGTTTTTTCCTGGGCCATATTTTTTTGAATAAGCCCGTTTCAGTGAACCGCACTATCGGGGCGACGAGGAAATAGGGCAGGAGTCCGTATAACTCTTCGGCGTCGGGCTTAAGGTAATCGATGACCTTGAAGACCTGGTCGTCCCGGAGTCTCATCTCTTCCTTAATCCTCTTGAACCTGTCCGATTTTATCTTGAGCTCGGCCACGCGTATACCGTCTTCATAGCTCATGAGTAAAGCCAGGTTCTTCGCGTAGTGTTCCGTAAGCCTGGACCCTCCGCTTTTCGACCTCTCGTCTATTTCATAGACAGCCCTGACCTCTTCCATGTATTCGTCCGCGTATCCGGTGTCCTGGTACTCGAGCAGCCTGAATACCGACTCCGCCAGTATCTCTCTCAGATTGGGGGGGAACTCGGCCTCGATCCTCGAGACCCTTCCGAGGTATTCCTCCCTGGCGTAATCCTCGAGCTTGTCGGCCCTCTCCCGAATGAAGCTGTCCCAAACTAAGGCAGGTTTCTTCTGATCCGGGCTTTTCCGGGAGGACACATGCTCGTATCCGACGTCGAACGCCTTTATACTCGCCTTTACCGAAACCCCCACCTTCTCGACAGATTCAACGAACGATTCCCTCCTGAGCGGCAGCACGCCTGAGGCGGAAACCGCGCCCAGGAGGATCGCGTTCACCGCGAGCTCATCCATGCCGTTCTCCCTGGATAGTTTGAGGGCGTCGAGCTCTATGAACCTCGATGAAAACGAGGAGGCTATCTTTCTCAGGTTTTCGTCCGCATATATACCGCTTCCGACGGGCATTTTCTCGAGGGTCGAGAATACCCTGTGCGTGCTCGTAACTATGGTCGTTTTATCCGACCCGTAGCCCAGTTGAAGCGCCCTCCCCAGCTCGAGGAATTCCTGCGCGATAATAACGTCCACTTCGCCGGGGACCGGGAATTGCGCGAAGATAACCTGCCTGTTCCCGGAGGCCGGCCTGGGGTGCGCCTCCAGGTAGTAAACGGTGGACCCTCCCCTCTGCGAGAGGCCGGGGAGGCTTATACCCTGCACGTCATAGTCCTCGAGGAAGAACGCCTGAACCAGCCATTCCGTGAGCACACCGCCGCCCTGTCCGCCGACAGCAGGGATGAATATTTTTATTAAATCGCTCTTATTCTGCATTGTAAATCAGTAAAGCTGTTTCCGAGAAATACTACAATAATTTTTATCCCTTCTACAATATTTATATCCGATGCTACAATTTCTATACCTTAAAAAAGGAACGGAGGAACGATTATTAATGCGCGGTGAGAGAAACGAACGGACTATAGCCATACTGAGCCTCCCTTTGGGACTCCGGTACCAGACGTCGTGACGGGAGATGTCTATCTAACCCGACCAGCCGTTCCGTGAAACCAGGTGAAGCAGCGAGCGGTTTATTTTAGCCCCGAGCCGGTCGAAGAGCGACGGGTTGTCTATTATCTCCACTCTGTAGAAGGAGGGGCAGAGAACGGCCGCGTGCGCTATCTCTCCGCAGAGTCCGCAGCCTACGCACGAGTGCTCTATATGCGCTACCGGGTCGTCCCTGAGTATCGTGGGGCTCGGCTTGAGCGTGAGCGACGGGCATCCGTTGAACCTCATGCACGAGTGGTCGCCGGTGCAGACATCGGGGTCGACGCCTAATTTCTTCTGCACAATGCGCCTGCCCGCTTTTATATTCGTTTTCACAACTATCTTTTCCCTTCTGGTCTTCTCCAGCTGGCACTCGCCCCTGGAAATAATAACCCTGAGTCCCTCGTCCTCTTCATACGCTTCACCCAGCACTTCCATGGACTCCCTGAGGTCATAAGGATCGACCGTCTTGATCCACCTGACTCCTGCCCCTCTCAGCGCTTTCTCAATATCCATACCGACCCCTTCCTGCCTCATGTTCTTGCCCGATGCGGGGTTCTCGTGATGCCCGGTCATGGACGTCCAGAAATTCTCGAGAATGATCAATATGGCGTTCTGGTTGTTATACACGGCGTTTGCGACGCTCGAAGTGAGGCCGCTGTGCCAGAAAGTGCCGTCTCCCATGAACGATATGACCCTCTTGTTCGCCATTCTCGACAGCGCGCCCGCGGACGCGAGACCTATGCCCATGCCCGTGATCGAGTTGCTGAGGTCGAACGGCGGGAGACCGCTCATCGAATAACACCCTATGTCGGACGCGTAATACGACCTGCCGTAGTCCTCTTCGAGTATTTTGATCGCGGTGAAAATCGGCCTTTCAGGACAACCCGTACAGAAAACAGGGTTCCTTTTCGTGACGGGCTGCTTTAAAAAGTTTGCGGCCCTGTCCTTGTGTTTCTCCGTGAATTCGCTTCTCTCTTTTATCCTCTCCTTCTCGTAATCGGACAGGGTATTCTTGAGCAGGAACTGCCCGACACCCTTTGCGATATGGTCGGGCGTATATTCCCCGGCCTGAGGGAGAATATCCTTTCCGAATATATCGAGGCCGAGCCTCGCCCTCTGTGCGATAGCCCTTATCTGTTCTTCCATGAGATTGGGCATGCCTTCTTCGACGATGAGCACGGCTTTCTTGTCCCGGAGGAAGAGTATTATTTCCTCGGGCACGAGCGGGTTAGTGACGTTCAGGTTGAGTATCGGCACCCTGCACTCGCCGTAAAGGCTCGCCTCCCCCAGATTATAGAGGCACCTCATCAGGGAGTTGTATATCATTCCGTGAGTGATAATCCCCATGCTGCTTTCGGCGCCGTCGAAGAACTCGTTCAGCTTCCTCTCGAGTATGAACCTTTTCGCGGCCGGCAGCCTCTCGTGGTATTTCTTTTTTTCATGGTCGAACGTGAAAGGAGGGAGAGGGATTTTTTCGAGATCGGTTATGAGGTCGTCCAACCGGTTGATCATGCTGATTTTGGGGTCCTTGTTGTCCCGGCAGGTCATCTTGTTCATTATGTGGGCTACCCTGGTAGACAACAGATACATGACCGGCATGTTCGAGTATTCCGAAAGCTCGAAACCGGCCTCGACCATCTTGGCCACGTGCTCGAGGTCTCCCCTCGGATCGATCACTGCCATCGTTGACTTAAGCGCGAACGGCAGCGCCCTTTCGGCCACGCACGTGCTGTCGCAGCCGTAATCCTCCCCGACTATTATCATCGCCCCGCCCGTAACGCCCGAGGACGATATGTGTGAAAGGGCGTCCGAAGCGACGTTCGTGCCCACTATCTTCCAGTTCACACAGCCCCGTATCGGATAGCTGATCGACGCTGACAGCAGCGACGCGGCAGACGCCTCGTTGCCGGAGCAGTCGAAATATATCCCCTTTTTTTTGAGCACCGGTTCGTATGCGTCGGAGATGACATCGATGAGCCCGGCCGTCGGAGAGCCCGGATAACCCCCGAGGTAGCTCACCCCCGACTGGAGGAAAGCCTTCAGTATCGCAAGCGGCGTATCCCCGTAAAGGGTCTCCCCTTCGCCGTAATTCAACTGTTCGAGCAGATCTTTCGAGTAACCCATGACAACTCCCGCTCCGAAGCCGTTTCAGCACCCCGGCGTCTATAATCTACCAGATAAGGGGCGGATATACCAGAAAAACCACACCCGGCGGGAGCGCTTACTTCCTTAACCCGGGCATCTCCAAACTATCCCTTATCATGAAGAAATAATCCCTTAGCGCCTCTTCCTGCTCCCAAGTGACGACATGAAAGGGCCTTTTCATCTTTACGACGTCGAGGGCCGTGCCGGGGTCGATCCTCATATGATGCATAAGAAAGCAGGCGAGCATTAAATTAGTCCTTCCCATCCCGGCATAGCAATGAACGGCTATACGCCTGTTCTCGGCGAGCCGGTCATTGACAAAATCCACGAATTCCCTGAAATCCCCGAGCCCGGGGGCCTGGAAGTCGTCGACGGGTATGTGCTTCACAATAAAGCCTTCATATTCCCTCGCATACTCTTGTTCCTCGAGGTTAACTATTACGCTGATCCCCTCCCCTCTCAGAAATTCGAGGTCGTCCTCGAAGCTGCTGAACTGCCCCGGCCTTTCCATACCCGCAATCACACCCTCGACTACCCATGAGAACCTTTCAGGCACTGTCACGACCTCCTTTTCTTGAGCTCGGCAACGTATATATCGGCCCTTCTGGTCGGTTCGGGTATCCTGTACCCCCTCGCGCACTCAAGCGCAATCTCCCTCGCCGACTCCGTGTCAATCTTATGGCCCGGAGACACGAAAACGGGCTTCGTATTATCCCGCGTCCTCAGGACCGAGCCTATCACATCCCCCTCCTTCGACAGCAAAGGGCTCCGGGAACCCCTTTTCTCTCCCGGCTCGTCATAATTGCCGTAAAGCCTTTTTTTTGCGATACCCATGGCGGGAATGTCCAGTAATACCCCTACGTGGCAGGCGATGCCAAAACCCCTGGGGTGGGCTATGCCCTGGCCGTCAATAATCAGCAGGTCCGGCCTCTGTCTCAGTCTTTTGAACGTCTCGATAATAGCGGGACCCTCCCTGAAAGCGAGCAAGCCCGGTATATAGGGGAATTTTTCGTCGCTCACGGTATAAACCCGCTCGATCTCGTTGAGGTCGGGGTATGAAAACATGATTATCCCGCAAATGAGCTTTTTCTCGCTCTTGAGAATGGAAAGATCGGCCCCCGCAACCGTCTTCAGCTCACCGAACCGCCTCTCTTGTATAACTTTTCTGCTTAGCTCTCTCTGGAATTCGAGCGCGCGGGCGGCCGAGCGCGGGCCACCCCGGTAGAGGTCTTCGAGCAGGCCGGTATCAATGATACCCATAGATTTCCCCTATCACCCTCTTGAACCTGGGGGCGTAAATAAGCTCGAAGGCGAGCTCTTTCCCCGGAAAGAGCCTGAGCGCAAAACTCCTGACTTTTTCAAAATGCTCGAGCGCTTCCTCCCTCGTCAGGTTTGTCTGATACATGAGGGATATAGTCAAATCGACCATAAGGCGGAGGAGCCTGAGCTTCCTGTTTTCTTCGGCTATCTCTTCAGGTGTTGGAATTTGCTTTTCCATTTTTCCGCCGCCCGGGACCGTTTAAGCTGCAAATATAGACCCTCAAAGTATACATGAAGAGCCGTAAGGGACTATTTATATTTAGGCCTGCGGCCTCGTCTGTATTTGTCCGCAACAATAAAATTCGGTAGAATCAAACGGCATCATCCAAGACCTTAAGGATATATGAAATGAAGCTCAGAATGGCTTTCGTCATGGACCCGGTGGGGACTATAAACACGGAGAAGGATACGACCTATGTCCTCATGCTAGAAGCCCAGGCGAGGGGTCACGAAGTCTTTTACCTCGAGCTTAAAGACCTCTTCGTAAAAAACGCGAAGGCCTTCGGCAGCGCCGCCCGGATAACCCTTAAAAGAGGCGCCGACTACTATAAGCTCGGCGGGAGCGAAACGGTCGAGATGGAGACATTCGATGCGGTATGGATGCGGAAAGACCCGCCTTTCAATCAGGACTACATATACGCGACTTATATACTAAGCCTCATAGACCCGGGTAAAACGAAAGTGATCAACGACCCGAGGGGCATAAGGGAGTCGAACGAGAAGCTTTACACGCTCTACTTCCCCGAATGGATACCGGGCTCGGTCGTAACGAAGGACATATCGCAGCTCAACAAGTTCCTGACAGAGGCAGGGGGGGAGATAGTCGTGAAGCCGCTTGACGGCCACGGGGGCGAAGGGGTTTTCTATGTCCGCGAGGGCGACAGGAACTCGAACGTGATACTGGAGACCATAACCAGCTTCGGAAAACAGTACGTGCTCGCGCAGAAGTTCATCAAGGAAGTGAGCGAGGGAGACAAGAGGATAATGCTCCTTAACGGAGAGCCGCTCGGCGCGGTGCTGAGGGTACCTAAGCCCGGGGGGGAATTCAGGTGCAACTTCCATTCGGGGGGGAGCCCGGCCAAGTCGGAGCTTACCGAGAGGGATCTGCAAATTTGCAAAGCCCTCGGCCCCAGGCTCAGGAATGACGGCCTCTACTTCGTCGGCTTAGACGTCATCGGGGGTTATATTACCGAGATAAATACGACGAGCCCCACGGGCGTACAGGAGATAAACAGGCTCAACGGGGTGAAGCTCGAAGCGGACGTAATCGATTTCGCGGAAGAGCTATGCTCGCGTTGAGGCATTGATTATTTCCCGCATACAGATGCCGGGACAGAATTATCGGGAGAATCGAATGAAAATCACGAGAGACGACGTCATAAAGGTCGCGGAGCTCGCAAGGCTCGAATTCAAAGAGGAAGAGCTCGGTAAATTCACGGAGCAGCTCGGGAATATTCTTAAATACATAGGAAAGCTGAACGAGCTCGACACGAAAGACGTCGCGCCCACATCCCACGTGCTCGACCTCGCAACCCCTCTCAGGGAAGACGCGGTAGAGGATTGGCTCACCGCCGGAGAAGCCCTCGAAAACGCCCCGGAGGAGGAAGACGGGTTCTTCGTCGTCCCTCAGGTAATCGAAGACTAAGGAGAGATTTGAATGGAACTCCCGTTTTTATCGATAGGGGAAGCATCCAGGCTTATAAAGAAAAAGGAGATTTCCCCGAAGGAGCTTACCGAATCGGTCCTCGACAGGATCGAGAAGCTCGACGGGAAGCTCAATTCCTATATCACGGTGATGGCGGAAAAGGCGCGTGACGCGGCGAAGAGAGCGGAAGAGGAAATTTCATCGGGCGCATACCGCGGCCCGCTTCACGGCATACCCCTCGGATTGAAAGACATATTCGTCATGAAAGGCGTCCCCGCGACATGCGGCTCGAAGATGCTAGAGAACTTTTTCCCCCCATACGACGCGACCGTCACGAAAAAGATTCTCGACGCAGGCGCGGTAATAATCGGCAAGAATAACATGGACGAGTTCGCAATGGGCTCATCGACCGAAACCTCCTATTTCGGTCCGACGAAGAACCCGTGGGACATCGAGAGGGTCCCCGGCGGCTCGAGCGGCGGGTCGGCGGCGGCTACGGCCGCCTCACTATGCCTGGGGTCTGTGGGCACCGACACGGGCGGCTCGATACGGCAGCCCGCATCGTACTGCGGCGTCGTTGGAATGAAGCCTACCTACGGGCGCGTGAGCAGGTTCGGCATGATAGCGTTCGCGTCGTCGCTCGACCAGGCGGGCCCCATAACGAAGACAGTCGAGGACGCAGCTTTAATACTGAATGCTATATCGGGGCACGACCCGAGGGACTCGACGTGCGTTAATACCCCCGCGCCCGACTTCACGCTGAGCCTTAAAGAGAGCTTGAAGGGCGTGAAGGTGGGGGTGCCCGGGGAGTATTTCATTCCGGGCATGGACAGAGAGGTGGAAGAGGCCGCGAAAAAGGCGATCGCTCTCGTAGAGGACCTCGGCGGGGAGATAATCGATATATCCCTGCCGCATACGGAATACGCCGTCCTGACTTACTACATTATCGCCCCCTCCGAGGCGAGCTCGAACCTCGCACGATACGACGGCGTGAAGTACGGCTTCCGCGCGGAGGGCGCCGGAACACTAAGGGACATGTACTTCAGGACGAGGGCGGAGGGGTTCGGGAACGAGGTCAAAAGAAGGATAATGCTCGGGACCTATGCCCTGTCAGCAGGCTACTACGACGCCTATTACCTGAAGGCCCAGAGGGTGAGGACCCTCATAAAAAGGGACTTCGACGAGGCCTTCAAAAAGGTCGATGTAATCATGGCCCCCACGGCGCCCGAAGTGGCTTTCAGGTTCGGAGAAAAAACCGGCGACCCGATAAAGATGTATCTATCGGACGTCCTGACAATACCGTGCAACATCGCGGGGCTCCCGGGGATATCCATCCCCTGCGGATTTTCCACGGACGGACTGCCGATAGGGATTCAGGTGCTGGGTAAACCTTTCGACGAAGGCTCGGTTATCCATGTCGCGCACGCATACGAGCAGCGCGCCGGATGGAAAGAAAGAAGGCCTCCGGTCTGATGTTCATGATAAATCTCGTATAGACTTATTGCTGTAAACGTCATGTTAAGCGTAGTGTATAAATGAGGGGAACAAAATGACCGAAAAGAAGGAAAAGAAAAAGGTGTGCATGATTTGCGGGAAGCCGTCAGAATCCTCTATCTGCGATGAGTGCAAGGCGAAGATTCAAGGTGAAGCGGCGGGGGAAAAGCAGAAAATCGAGAAGCAGGCAAGGGTCGGCTCAGAAGTGGAGAAGGACAGGCTCGTGAAAAAACATATAGACAAGAAAGAGAAATGAAGCTCGTCTGAAAAGATAATTTATTCTTATTCCCGCCCCCATATCTGGAGCGCCCTCTTATAGGTCTTACTCTTCGAATACCCGGATTCCTCGGACACCATTTTGACGGCATCCTTAAGGCTCGAACCGATTTTTTTGTGCTGGACCAGCATCCTGTCGATACTATCCGGATCGGTTTCCCCGATTTCACTTGAAGCCCCCTCAACCACTATCGTCACCTCGCCCTTTATCTTATCCCGCTTTCCGAGCGCTTCGAGCACATACGGGATCTTGCCCCTGAGTGTCTCTTCATATAGCTTCGTCATCTCGCGGCTGAGAGAAATATTACGGTCTCCGAATACTTCAGACATCGCGCGGAGCGTCTTCGTGACCCTGTTGGGGGACTCATAAAACACGAGCGTTTCCGGATAATTTTTTATGCGCGAGAGATAGTCGGTCAAATGCTTCTTCGTCCTCGGCAGGAAACCGAAGAAAGCGAAGCTTGAAGTGGGCAGCCCCGAGACGCTCAATGCCGATACGGAGGCAGAAGGCCCCGGTATAGACAGCACCTCTATACCGTGCTCCGACGCGAGTTTGACGAGCCTGTATCCGGGGTCCGAAATGCATGGGGTCCCGGCGTCCGAAACGAGAGCTATGCTCCTTCCCCCTTCGAGAAGCGAGAGTAGCTCTTTTGCCTTTTCGATTTCGTTGTGCTCGTGGTAGCTGACTAGGGGTGTTTCAATCGCGTACCGGGTAAGGAGCTTTCTCGTAGTCCTCGTGTCCTCGCAGGCGATGACGTCCGCTTCTTTCAATACCCTGAGCGCCCGGAGTGTTATGTCTTCGAGGTTTCCTATGGGGGTTGAAACGATATAAAGCCTTCCGCTCATCTGGTTTCGAGAATAAATCGATAACGGGAATTCAAGAAATACACTATAGCCTTGAACCGTATCAACCCCTCACAGGCGGTGTAGAAATTTTCCGGTCGAATCAGGCAGCGTTAATCCACATTACATCTCTGATGGGACTCGTAGTTAATGCATTTATCCTGATCTTTCCCGCCGTCAATGCCGTCTGTGCCCATTCCACCGTCGAGGAAGTCTTCCCCGTCGTTCCCTTCGAGGTAATCATCTCCGTCGCCGCCGTAAGCTACGTCGTTGCCCTTACCGCCCCTGAGGTCGTCGTTCCCGGCGTCTCCGTATAGTATATCCTCGCCCGCACCGCCGGTAACCGTATCCGCGCCGTCGCCGCCGCAAATTACGTCATCGCCGTCAAGACCCTTGATCTGGTCGTCCCCTCCGAGCCCGACTATTACGTCGGGTCCGAGCGACCCGTTCAGTGTGTCGTTCCCGTTCGTTCCCACGATCGTCGGGGTTTTGCCCTGGCATGCAGGGGGCGGCTGGGGCGCCGGGCTCGGCGCGGCGTATGAATTCAAAGCAAGGAGCGCAACAAACAATAAAGCGGCAATACTCACCTTTATCCTTTTCATATCATCCCTCCCTAACTCTTTGATATAATTTCAATTAAACTACCTGAGACGAGAAAAGTCAAGCTATAACATACGGTTATGCCTAAGATTAAAAATACATAGGTTGCCCGGCCGGACAGACGGCTCTCTATGGCGGTGTCTGTTTGAAAATATCCGAACCGAAATCGCTGGGCTCGGCGGGCGGAATTCCCCCCAGACCCCCCTTCCGCCGCCTCGCCTACCCGACGAATAGGCGGGAAGCGGAAGCGAAAAGGGCGATTTCAAGTTTTTCGCGGGCGAAGCCCGCAAGGAAAATCATAAATGATTTTCCTCTTTGATGGTATATTCTTTTGTGAAAATTTTTGATTCAAAAATTGAAAAAGAAAAAGGCTCCGTGCGAAACTTCCGCAAGGGGACCGGGTGCGAGACACGTTGGACTCGCTTACTCTTGCCTGACTATGTCGACCGAGATCTCCACCGCCGGAATCGTTCCTCTGTTTTCAAGCCAGTGTGTGGTGTTCCTATCCTCGGGCCAGCCCACTCCCGGCCCATAGCCAGTAGCGACGCCATTTCGATGGTCAGTGATCGTTCCTTGCAGTATATAGACGGTGCCTGGTCTGTCTTTATGGTCGTGAATCGGGCCGAAGACGCCTCCAGGTTCGATGGTCACCATACGCATTCGAAGTTGGCGCCCTGCCATGCCCTCGATCTCGGGGCCAAGGTCAACCGTTGCAAGTAACTTCACCGTAACACCTTTCGTCTCAGGTGCCACCTGTTCGTTGTTCATCGTGTCCTCCTCTTTGTAACTTCCAGGGCCTAACATAGAATTACGTTACAATCTTACTAGATGATAACAAATTTCTTCTAGAAAAGCCCGCTTTTGGCCTTACCTGAATTCAAAACGGCTTGAATTTTTGGCGAAAAACGGCTGGCGAGCCCGCGTAGCAGACGAGCCGACAAACGCATTTCCTAACTGGCGGAGGGCGAGGGATTCGAACCCCCAAGTCCTTGCGGACGCCGGTTTTCAAGACCTATTGAGTGCATATTCGTAACTTTCCAGAATCGTTGAAATATTTCTAATACACCTTTAATAAACGAATTCTAACTATTCCATATGGTCCATTGATTCTGTATAGTGGCAAGAATTACAGATGGTTCTTAGAAAATGCTTAGAAAAGAAATGCGTGGCAAAACATGGACTGATGTTAAGAATTACTAATATATTCTGTCAGAGTGTTCGTGTTATTTGAGGCGGCTCTAAAAGCCTTTCCACCACATCAGAATTTGTCAGAAGATTGTGTATGTCATTTGCAATGCTTTTCAAGAATTCAAACCACTCTTGACTCAACTTTTCTTTGCTAAATTGACCGGCGTTCCGTTGCAAATCGCGCATTTTTTTGTAGTCATCCGGATAATACCTCTCGCTTTCAGTTAAGAGTCCGTCATTATATGTGCCGATCACTCCTTTTTCCAAATATAGCTTAAGGGAAAAAAAACGCTCCACGGTGGACTCCAACTCTCGAGCCAAGAACCAATCGGTGCTCGGCGGCAGGATCAGTTTATAGCTTTGCGGGAATGTCAGTATATTCGTAGTCTGTTCAACTATCTTCCTGACAAAAATATGCTTTTCAGGGGGCCGAATATCCGATAACAAATCCCTGCCGTAAACTACTGTCCTGTATCTCATTAAACTTGAATATTCGAAAGGATTGTAAGAACGGAGGATATATTTGAAGAGGCGAGAAGTCGCTATCATAGGCATCTTATCCTCTTGTGAGAGAACACACCTGATAGTATCTATGCAACTCTTCATCGTTAAATCATCAAGCCCATCTTTTAATACGATGAAAACTCTCTTATGATAATCAAGGATTATGCTTGCTATTGCCTTTTCCCGGGAAGTTAATGCTCTAAGGTCGAACGGTTGATTTTCACAATGCTCCTTGCTACTGCAATCAATATCGGGGAGCAATCCGATATCTTGTTTTCTTGTATCGGCTTCGTTATCGAAGGGGTTGATAAAGCTTATGCCCTTTTCCAGCTCCTCCAGAGCGCAGTTTAGCATGTCTGATTTATCGTCAAGCCGTCCTGCCGCTTTCTGACTATTGGTGGCATCAAAACCGATGCAATTTATATATCTTAGAATCTTGGATGTCAGCCTCTTCAAGTCTTGCGAAACCAGGTAAGCGGGTTTTTCCTGTTTGAATTTTCTCAGGAAATATCCGAGGTAGTATGTTAAAGCGTAATCGAGGTAATCCCTAGCGAGTCTTCCCGGATATGGGATGTAATTACTCTTCACCGTTTCTTTCCCACAAACTAACCTCCACTTATTCGATTCGTATCCCTGGATACCGAATTTACTCCATGATCCGACGTGATCCTCGCTTAATATCTCGACCTCCCCAAGCATTGGAAATAACTTCTTAATTCCCTTGTAATTTTTCCAGAAACGATGCAAGAAAAAAAATTCATCGTCTATACTCAGCCTGTTGTCGATGACTAAGGTAAGGTCAATATCGCTTATAGCGGGGACCCAATTCCCCTCGACAATGCCATGCCTGAGATAAACGCTCCTTATTTGGGGGAATTTCCTACACAGTCCGACAAAAGCGCGTATGGCGATATAATATGGTGTCTTGTTCAGTTGCGAAAACGGCCACCGGGTATTGGTCCTTAGTACAGCGGTCCTTATTAAATCTTTGATTTTCATATCCCGTCAGTGTGATCGTGTCTCATGTCGTTTTTGCTTTACCGGCGAAATAGGAAATTTGCAGAGACCTCTAAGCCCCCTGATCCTGTGGAGTTGAGTTAATATACTTGTCCCTCGAACAGTGCAACATATTTAACGATATTCTTAGCGATATCGAATCTTTCTTCAACCCTCTTTCTTGCGTTTTTTCCCAGTTCCTTTCTTAAATTGTCATTTTCTATAAGTTTTACAATTGCTTCCGCGAGGGCACTCTCATCATTCGGGGGGACTAATATCCCGCTGACGCCGTCTTCCAGAATTTCAGGGATGCCCGTAACATTCGTGGAAACGACAGGCAGCTTCATAGCCATAGCCTCAATTAAAGAATTCGGTGAAATATCTCTGCTGCCGTCTTCGGAAATCACGCAGGGCAAAACAAAAATGTGGGCGTTTCTATATCCTTCCAATATTTTATCAAACGATTGAGCCCCTAAAAAAAATACGCTCTCTTCCAATCCTAACCGCCTGTGCATTTTTTTTAAGGCCAGATAGTAGTTGATATATAATGGCTCTTCCGGCCCGCCAATGATTTCACACCTGAAGGAATATCCTCTCTCCTTTAAAATCTTGCAAGCCTTAAGTAAATACACAAGTCCTTTCTGTTCGATCAATCTGGCTACGGATATTATTCTGATTTCTTTCGACATATTCTCTTGTTTTTGATCAGGGATAAATTCAGCCAGGTTAAGGCCATTATAAATAGTGTTAATCATTCTAACACTCCGTCCCTTCAAGGACGACTCAAGATATGCCTTATTATATTTTGTGTTAGTTATTACAAACTCCGCATTCTCAAATTTCTCCGGGAATGCGTATAAATAAGTTTTTCTGTGAATATCGTGAGCTCGCCCTTGTACACTGTAGGATACTCCTGCAAGTTTAGAGGCTACCAGCGCGATAAATGCGCATCTGTCCGCCCAGGGTGAGTGGATATGACTTATGTCATGATCTTTTAATACCCCCGCTAAATACAGCGCCTTTGAAAAAATAGCAGCGTCTTCTTTAAAGCTTTTATGCTTGTCATATTTATGAAATACAACGTAGAGGAAGAGGTTGATATATAATAAAGGATTTTTTAAAAAGAAGTGTCTTTTATTGCTCAAAAGAGTTTTTTCACAGCTCCGGGACAAATAAAAGGTATTTCCGATGAGAGACTTTGCATTTTCATTCAGTAATTCTATATTCTCCGGGGCTTCTGAGAGAACTTCGACGTGAAGGCCAGATTTTCTCAATGCTTCTATTTCACGTTGAATAAAAGTCTGACTTAAAACCGGAAAATGCCATAAATAGTATGCAATTCGTTTTTTTTTGGTTGACTTAGCTCTCTTTTTGTAATTAAACAGGCCAATAGGCCACCAAGAGAAATTACCGTCTATTAAGACGTAAATTCGGTCAAAAATCGGAATAAATACTCGTCGGATTATCAAATTACGAGTTTTTTTAAGTACGCTGACGATCCTTTTCGATATTTTTTGTACCACTGAGGCATCATATAAACCTGAAATCATTAATCTATCTATATAATAGCGTTTATTTTTAGCTAACCATTGGACCTTGTTCGCCTTTGAAAGCTTTCGAAGGATAACTAATTTTTGGCGCCGCAACGCTGATTCCTTAGATCGCAAGGAGGGTATAGTATTGCTCATATACCTTCTGTAGCAATATAGGAATTCCGGCACAACTTTTATCTCGAATTTATCTATAATTCTTAACGCCATATCATAATCTTCACCCCGTCCGATATTTTCATCGAACTTCCCGAGCGTATCGAAAACCTCTTTTCTATATGCTCGCAAACCATTTATTGCAAACCCGTTGAATAATAGCTCCCTCTTGTAATCCGTATCCGGCGTTATATTTTCAAGAAGGTATTTCCTTTGTTCATGAAATGACCCCCTTGTTATTCTCCCGCCTTCGTCTGCGATAAAATAGTAGCAGTGAACTTGTCCGATACTGGGATGGCTTTTTAACTCATTGACCATCTTTTGAAAGGCACCGGGCAGCACCAAAGCGTCTGAATCTACATGCGCTATGAAAGGCGCCCGGTTCTCTTCGATGACCAGGTTATGACAATGTGCCGTACCCATGTTTTGTTTACTTCTTATTAATCTTATTCTGGGGTCATCAAAAGTTCGTACGACATCCGGAGTATTATCCTGAGAGCCGTCGTCGACCACAATTAACTTGAAATCGACACTTTCCTGCCCCAATACGCTTTGGATAGCTTCTCCTATATATTCCCCGGCATTGTAAGCCGCCATTGATACTGTTAATTCAGGCATATCGTATCCTCATTATAATACAGAGACCACAGAAATATTCCTGATTCTCTCCGGTAATAGAAGTATGGCTCCGTAACTCTCTCATGGGCGCGGTTCAGGGTCTTGACTTGAGTCGAAGAATTGAAGCAACTCCTCCGCCACAAATGCATGGCCATAATCATTAAGATGATACTCCCATGTAATGAAAATTTTTAGAGGATCTTTTTCCTTTGTTTGCAAATGGGAAAATAGATCTAAAAAAGGGATGGAGTTTTCATCGGCAATAGATTTAACATATTCCGTAATCTTGGCGGACTCATATTGTCCGTCTTTTAAGCTGCCGTCAAATTCATCCTTGGTAGCAGCGACGGTTATCATTAACCTGCAATGGTTTTCTCTGCATAACCGATTAATTTCCAATAAAATAGCCTTGAACAATTCCATAGCCGCCGTAATTTCTGCCGGAGTCTCTTTCAAATGGAGATGCTTGTCGTTACACATTTCCGCGCCTACGGGGAAGGAAATCGGAAAATATTGAAAAATGCTCCTGAAGCTTCCATAATCCAGTTTAAATACCCGCTGGAATCCTTGAAAGACACAGGAATGGTTGGCAAGAAACCAAAAGAAGCGAGCTCTCCAAGGAATAAGCGTTGTACCTGTCTCTTTCAAATCTCCATTCTCGAGATACAAGAATTTCTTTCCGTAAGTCTCGCGTATATCGTTGGGAGCTATTATCAATATTACATAGTCCGGATGATATTTCATTCCTTCCTCTTTCAGATATGTATATTGCTGATCAGTTGCCCAGGCAGGAACGGAAACATTCATTACATCATATTTAATATTATCAGCGGCGGTTGAGTTTAACTTCCGTTCAAAAATGCTGGCAAATATCACATCGTCTGGATATTCAATGCCGGCCGTATATGAATCTCCCAAAATAATAATCCTTTTCGTTCCTTCATCTTTCTCGAATGAATGGTCACTGTCTCTAAAGCCTCTGCCATTGAAGCTGGTCTTGATATCCCTCTTATCCTGATCTTTCGCTTTTATTTCCAGAGTGTTGTTCTTTTTAAGCAGCCAGCCCAATCTTTTATCGTATTCAATGACGGAGAACCGGCAATTTGCAAATAGTTGAAGCGCTGCTTCGGAAAGGAGCAGGCTTGTGCATATCAATAGAATAATTATTACGTATGGAGAGCTATTCTTTATCGCTTTCATCATTTATAAGAACAAGGTCCCGCAGAATAGAAATAGAACTAAAATGCAATAGGCAACGAAAGACTTTTTGTGCAAGAGTTTTTCAGGCTCTTTGACGCTGCTGTCTTGCTGAAAAGTCAAAAAAGTGAACCAAACAAAAAAAATCAAGATGAACGGAATAACATAAAGTATATGGCGCTCATACTCCAAAGAAAGCAATACAACAGCCGCCAATGTCATTAATACATAAAAGAAATACATTATTGCCAGCAGTGAAATATTATAATATTTAAAGGTGGGACGATATATAGCGGCTTTCCGGCCAAGAAACCGAAGTTCCCCCAATCTCTTCGCTGTTACCAGCGCAGCACCCAAGGACCAATAACACAATATCGCTATAAGAGGCGGACTGCTTACATCATCTATGACATACCAGCCAATTAACAGCCTGAGCGGATTGTTCACGGATTCGGCGATGACATCCACGTATGGCAGATCCTTTGTTCTTATCGGCGGTATGTTGTAAGACACTCCCCCTATAATAAAAAATAAAAACATAACCAGGAAAAATTTCTCATTAAAAGCCGCATAGCTGATTATTAAAGTGACAATAACGATAAAGACATCAACAGCAATCAATATTCTGGTCGAAACGTTCTCAGATGCGACTGACCTGAATCTCTTATTCGGGTGCTTTCTATCGAACCGCGCATCGACTATTTCATTGATGATGTAATTAGCAGACGACATAAGACATGCTAAAAAAATCGCCAGGGCGCTTTTTAAAATAAAAAACACCTCGGCTGAAGACTCCGTATAGGCAATCGCGGCGATTAATCCTAACAATACAGAAATATTCTTGAACCAGTGGTCTAATCTAGCAGCCCTCAGGTAGGTTCCTATTATTTCATAAGAATGGTTTAAAAACCTGTGTTTCATAAGTGCAGTTTTCTAATACGCCGCTCCCGCTATTTGAAGGAAAAAGCGCTCCTTAGTTAAGATGCTGTATAGCGTATAGTTCAGAGATTATGTTGCCTTTTTCCAGCCGTTTAACAAGATTCAGATTGTTTCTTATTGCAGAATCCCTAAGCACATCGCCGTAAGAGTCGGCTGGCGCCGAAAAAAGAACCAAATCAAAGTAATCGTAATTACGAAAATCCGCATCTCCTTTAAACTGATATATCATTAAAGGTTTGTTTACATATCCGAGTTCAGGACGCGACAGTTGCTGCGTATGCGGAAATACGGTCAACACGCGAGCGCCGGGAAATTCTTTTTCAATATACTCGCACATAGTCTCATGCATTTTTACGACATCCAGATACTTCATGTTCCATTCGTAGTTCCCGTATGAGTCAGCGCCTGATAAAGAATAAATTTGCACGGCTATGACTATAGCGCCCGCCGCCGTTTGCAATCTCTTGGATTTCACAAGCTCAATAAGCGACCATGCACCCATCACATAAAAATAAGGGAGAGCAGGTAAAAGGTATCTTGGCAGGAAATACAGAAAGGAGAAGGAGTAGCCCGAAAAAATAAATATTGGAAGGAACAGCAGAAGCTCTTTCCGGCTCCTCGATGCTTTATAGATAACGAGATTTAAGAAGATCAGGAAGGTGAATATGCCCCTGTATTGATAAAAGAACAACCACTCGGTAATTAAAACTGATTGACGAAATATTAACTCCGGCTGTAATTCAAACAGCTCGAATTTGAAAGGATAAATACAACAGAATTTTCCGGCCGTAATTTTCTGTGAAATAAAAAAGACTATAATGACGAGCATCGGAACGCTGTATTTTAGAATTTCTTTGAGCATGCATTTCGAGACGCGCCTTTCTGTCAAAAACATATAAACCAGTAACGAGAATACAATGGCGATCGCAGTCTCCTTAATCAAAATCATATATACCGCGCATAACAGATAGGCAATGTATTTTTTTCGCAGTGCGAAATAGACGCTCATAACACCCAGGGCAGTAACCGGGATGTCCGCCAGAAACATGCCGGATTGAGCGAAGTAGATGGCAGAAAAAAATAAGAATAGGGCGGAGAGAAAACCCGCATTGCGTCCGTACAGGAAGGCGCCAAGTAAATATGTGAAATACACTCCAAGGAACGAAAAACATAATATCAGCAGATGCGATAACCAGATCGATTCCCCGAATAATTTAAATAAGGCGGCCAGTGAGACATGCAGAGCGGGCGGATGGCCCCAAAAGGTCGTAGGGTCGTGGAAACCGGGGACAGATCTCAGGAGATTTACATCGGAAAGCCAATAAGCAGCGCTTGTCCACCCCATCTCATCCCAGTAATAAGGGGTGTTTAAGGTATTAAACTTTGCAATAAAAATGACTATAAGAAATAGAAGGAATATAGCAATATCGTATTTGTAGCATCCAATGTTTGGTTTTTTCATCAGTCTTATACAGGGCGGCACAGATAGATTCGGTCTTTCGCGTAATTTTGAAGCGTTTTACTCTTTACGAAGAGTCGTTCCAGGCGGAGAAGCACGGTTGAAGGAAAAAATCTGCCGTTACGCCATGGCGGGATCACGCCGAAACCATACCGCTCAAAAACCGAGAAGCCACATCGCCGGAGCAGCATTTCCACATCTTTATCAGCAGGTGGGCCCCCTCGCCGTCCGTGCAAGACATTGTCTGCCCGGTGAACAGTGCCGATTATGCTCCATCTGTTGAGATGGTTGTTCACAACCAAAACACCACCGGGCGCAATCACACTTCTTAACCACCGCACTACACCCTCCCGCAAGTGATGCTCGGCACTTAATATAAACCGGAATAAAGAGATCACCTTAAACGTACCGACATCCGGCGGGGCTGCCATCACATCCGTTTGAATAAACCGGGCACCCGGCACCTTTCGTTGGGCTTCGGCTAACATGACTTCAGATATGTCTATTCCAACGGACTCAATAAAATGAGGGGAAGCCAGTTGCAAGATACGGCCGGTGCCGCAAGCGAAGTCCAGGTAGCGTCCGGGATATTCTTTTCCCAACCGGTCAAATAGTTTTTGCAAGTACGGCTTTTCAAAATTTTCCCAATACAAATGTCCGCGGCCCGAGGTGTAATGCCCGTCAAACCTGGCAGCGCAGTCAGGTTCCAAATGGCTACCGCGATAATCATTCATCGTCTACATTATAAATGTTTAGCTCACAGGTTGCATATGGCTTCCCTGCAGAGGTAATGAGTTTCTTCCGTTACTTCAAACATCCTCAATATCCCATAATACTCGCCGTCATCAGGGTTTCTCTGCTAAACTTCCTGCCGGAGGTTTTCCAGATGCCAACCTGACTTTTTGATATCGTTCCGGTTTTAAGCATCTCATGCCTCTCCAGCTTGAACATCGTATGGTGAACACTCTCGGCATTCCATCCATATGACACCTTCAAATCATATGACAGCAGTTTAGATACCTTATTGAGCACTCCCTCGGTATTCATGACTAAATCTTCATAGCGCAGCCAAAGATCGAACATTTTCAAACTCCCCCATATCAGCCTGTATCTATCGTTGAGCCCTTTTTCATCCCCGACCCACTCAGGTAACGGCCCTTCCGTCAGGACATCACGAATATCCCTCACTATGGCAATTACAGGAAAGGCACGTTCATTGTATATCTTTGCGTATTGTATGAAATCCCAGTTAGCCGTCTTGACCCCCAGATTGTACGGGCTTATAACCTCTTCACATTCCTGGATTAAATCCACTGCCTCTTTATAACCAAGTGCTTTTTCAGGCCGTTCCGGGAAATTTTTATCGGGGAACAGCTCTCTCAGGAACGGGATCCCTCTATGGCTCTGTTTGGGATTGTGAAAGTCAGGCTCGTCCAGACAAATAACTCCATCCTGATTCAACAAATGGGCCAACAGGGTCTTTCCGCTGAACGCAGGTCCGCCTATCAAAAACATTTTACTGTTTCCACCCCATCTTTCTGAAAAAAGAGAGGTACTTTTCAAGCATATCAATAGTATTCCAATTTTCCATAAAATATTCTCTCGGTCTGTAAGATGGGAGGCTTGCCAAAACGTGTTTCATCACGTCATAAAAGTTATTCTCCGAAGCGATTTCTCCCGTAATGCCAGGCACCACCAGGTGTTTACCTCCTTTAATCTTCTCATTGACAACAATGGGCAACCCGGCGGCGACACATTCCCACATGGCGGCGGGGTTGGAGGTATTGTCACCAGGGTAGACTGCCATCCTCGAGGTCTGAAGTAAATCTACGACGTCGACTTCGTTTAAACCTGTCGCGGTTACGTTTGCTTTTGTCAGATCCAGCTTAGCCCCGTCGACGGGATGCAGGTGCCCGGTCAACTCAGTCCCTCTCACAGCTTTTAAAAGGATATCGTGTCTTTTGTCCGGATGAGAAATGGCCAGGTAGATATAATCCCTTTTCTTTTCGCAGCCGATGGGATAAATTTTTGTGGTATTTACGACGGGCACATACAACATAGAACGACGGTCCAGGTACTCTTCGGAATCGACCAGATAACAGTCGGCTCCGAAATTGTCCTGGCGGCTGAGCCCGGTCCTCAAGGCGGGGACATGAACCCTGAAGCACCTGCCTTCAAGGTGTTTAAGGATCGGGACGCCGTACCTCCCGTGATTAATGAACAGATCCGGATAGCCGTACCGGTCGAGGTAAGCGAGTATGTCCATTTCATTATAGAACATAACCCTCAGAATTCCGTACGGGTGGTATGAAGACGATCTTGTCCCGGAATAATCCCAGAATTCGACCTCATCGGCGAGGCCCATATCCATCAGGTAAACCCCAAGGGAATAGATATGGAAGCCCCAGTCCGCCTTATATTCAAATAAAGAAAGCCGTTTTCCCCTCTCCGGTTTGGCATGGTTTGCCCAATAGGATTTAAAATCAATTGCTTTGTCTATAGGCTTCGAGAAGTTGGAGATTATGACTCTCATCGAAACTGTCTTAAAATCTTATAAATGGGGTCAGTATGCCTAACTGTGAAAAAAAAGCGGCGGGAGATAAGGGAGCTCCTTACAATTTTTCGCCGACTACCACAGGACAAATCTGTTTTTTGCAAGGTTCGGGCAACTCACCTTTTTTAAAAGCTTTTCTCATCTGGATCATCTTTTCCGAATTCCAAATTTCCTGCATGGAAGACTCGTTCAAATTTCCGATCTTTACCTGCGCATAACACGGGCAGCAAATAACGTCGCCGTTGGTTCTAACGCTGAAAATCCCGACCCACGGCTCATCGCAAAAGTAGGTTCTCTTACTTGAGAATTTGGTCTTGTCGAGAAATTCAGGTTTATCAGACGAGTAAAGCTTCATAAGAAATGCCCTCCTGTTCGCACTTTAGAGCGGCTTGCCTCATTATGCTGTTATATTCCTCTCGGAAAAACTCGCAGGACTGCTCTTTACCGTCGAACACCCAGCCTGTGTTGTTTGTAACATGCCATTCAGTGACATGCCTCACCGGATGGAATTCAATTCGATATGGGCGCATGTTCTTAGCAAAGTCTATGAACGGAAGGACCTCACTCAGGTTTTCCCGCATCACTACATAAACCAAAATCTGTCTAATACTCGGCTTATCTTCAACCAGGGAAGAAAAGCGGATTAAATTCGTTTTGACTCGCTCAAACATGTCGGTCCCGCGAACCTTGAAGTATGTCGAAGGGGTCACGGCGTCAATGGAGCATTTAAGGTTCAACACATGAAGCGACGAGAGTTTCTGTGACAGCCTTTCATTGAGCATGGTAGCATTTGTGTTGATAGTGACTTCCATCTCATGACGGGATAAAAGATCGATGGCCTCATCGATCCACGGGTATATAAGGGGCTCTCCGCCTAACAATGTTATATGTTCGGCATAAGACTTAATTTGCTCGATGAAGGCGGCGAATTTGTCAAAAGGAAGTATATCTTTCGAATGTCTGCCGTCCGGTTTACACATAATACATTTTTGATTGCAGGGCATGTTCAGGTGGATATGATAGTAAAAAGGGAGGTTGTTAACTTTTACCGATTTCTTTAAACACTCGCGCAGTATCCCATCTTTGTTTACCGTTACACTTGTACTCATAACATCTCAACTCCGGGATGCGCGTATCTTATAATCCACTAAAACCACTCTCGCCATAATCTAGCTTAATATTAATGATATTACAAACTAGCCCGGCACCCTCGGCTCTGCAGCCGCAAAAGCGATTAACTTCGATCAGTCTAGAATACCGATAAGGTCTCCATCAGGTTCTTATAAGAGTCCGTCTGCATGAAGTATTCCATATTATCTTCATACTTCTTCTGTAACGAGAGCCTCAGCTTTTCTAAGAAATTATCTGATATGAATGGATCCACAAGAAGGGTTTCGTTGCAGATTTTCCAGTTGCCGCAATTTTTTGAAGCGACAATATTACAGCCCATAGCGGATGCTTCGAATAGAATCCCGGGCGCAGCATCAAAAAGAGAGGGGCAGACGACTGTCTTGGCTCTTCCTAAAAGGCAGAACAGAGCTTCCCGCTTGGTTATTAAGCCATGGTGCTCAGCGCCAGCCAGCTTTTCTTCCACTTCTCCGACGATATGTAAGTTTAAGCCTTTTGAATTTGAAGCAATCTCTTTGACGAGCTTATAGTTCTTTTCCGGCCTGCTCCATGAGCTGGCAATGAATAATACGTCAATGTCCCGCTCATTAAACGGCTTTTGCAATCCCGAATAATCCAGTGCGTCTTTATATATCCATTCGGCAAACCATATAACATCGGAGTAGATCTTGTCAGTGTAGGAAGGGAAAAAGTACTGATGTAAATACCTTATCATATACGAATGCGTGATGATAAGATTGGAAATCTTGGCGGCTTCTTTTTCAAAAATAGAATGTAACAGACCCGAGCTGTTTGTCGATCGCTGAATGTATTCATTGAGCGTGATAAAGTCCTTAATTTTTCCGTTGAGTATGTTGTCCTTCGCCCGTTGACAGCCCGATGTGAGAAATATGGAACGCTTTTCCGGAGCCGCTCTTTTCATCAAAAGCGCGGCTATCCACCCTACGCCTACCAATACATCGGGTGATATATCATGGATGAGGTCTACCAATTTCTGATGAGGAGTATAATCCGGACCGTTGACGGAACAGTTATATACATGCGGCAGCCCTTTAGGGTTCCCGAGGTTTTCACCGAACATGTATCTGAAATAATCTTCATCCTGCTCGCCTATTAGATTGAGATATATGACGTCGAATCCGTCCTTCTGCATGGTCTCAAATAATTTATAACCTGCAGTGCTGGCCCCGCCGTAACCGGGGATTTCATAACACCCCAACAAAATTCTTTTGTCCGTATCGATACTGAACTGAGGTTTTTTCATTCGATTATACCGGTCCCGGCCGTTATCCTCTATCACAGTTTTTCGCTCTCGCCCAGTGCGTTAAGAATTGCAAGCTCCACGGGTGAATAGTCGGCCGTGTCTCGCCGATTCAGATCCATCTTCTCATACAGCCTGACGAGCTTGACTGCGGCTATGCGCGCGCGGTCAGAGGTGTTCGAGCTCGTAGCATGCACGGTTAAAGGGTGCATCAGGATAATGTCGCCCGCTCTGCCTGTGGCCTCCACCACGGGCAGGTGCCCGGTTTTGGCTTTAATGCTTAGATCTATTTCACGGAGAGTCAGACCGCCGGGGGGAGCCTCGGCAAAAACGCGGGCCATAAAGCGATGGGAGCCGACACGTACTGCCGTGCCTCCGCCGCCCGGCTCGATGTCCGAGAAGATTTCTATGCTGACTAACCCCAGCTCCGCTGAATCGATGAGAACGCCGTCAAAATTGAAATCCAGGTGCCAGCCGTCCTCAGGCGGAAGCCACGGGGGTGCTTTAAAACCCGGGAACAAGATCGGCCAATAGCCGACGCCCCTAACCGCGCACCAACGCCCCGGTCCGCATAAATCATCGACGGCGCCCAGGTAACGGGGGGTAAGTATCTGAGGGAACGGCTCCCTCTCAAAGACTTTCCGCAAAGTGACCAGGGGATCGGTCCACGCGGAAGAATCGTCCGGGTCTATTCCCAGCTCCTCCCAAACCACCGGGATGACGCGCTCTGCGAACCCACGCTCAAACGCTTCACGTACCAAGACGTAGCCCTGCTGAATGAAATCGGTAATTTCTTCTTTTGTTAACTGCTTATACCTTTGCCGCCATGTCCTCAGCTCTTCCGTAACTTGCATATTCCCCTCTCACGCCAAACCGCAAAATTCACGTCTCAACATTACATATTAAACTTCAAATTTCAAGACGACAATACAACACCTATCGTCTTGGGGGAAAAAGTATTACATATCATTTCTTCCCGGCGCCCATTGTTCTATGCTCTTCGTATTGTTGCAAAACCGTTTCCGTGTCGCCGAAAGCCATTTGTTTGCTCATATGAAGCCAGAGGGTTTTGGGGCAAAACATTCTAACAAATTCCTGACTATGAGTCGCTACCAAAAACGTTATATCGTTATCCTTGGATTTTTTAAAAAAATCTTCGCATTTTTCTCTAAAAGTCTTATCACCGGCCGACAGGGCTTCATCCATGAGAAATATATCGGCCTCGATGTATCTCGTTATTGAAAAAGCCAACCTCGTCCTCATACCCGATGACAGGGTCTTCACCCTAGCCCCGACAAAATTCTGCAGTTCGGCCCATTCAATTATTTCCTGGAATTTATCCTCAATCTTATCTTTGGGCATGCCATATATCGCTCCGTATAAAAAAACATTATCCTCAACACTAAGCTCATCAAGCATCCCCGTGCCTAACCCGCTCAAGAGGGTCACATCCCCGTTTCTATAAACATTCCCTTTATCGGGCTTGTATAATCCCGCAATGACTTTCAATAGGGTCGTTTTCCCGGACCCGTTATTTCCGATAATGCCGATCTTTTCCCCCCTGAGAATTTTTATATTAATATCTTTCAGTGCGAAAAAGGTCCCGGATCCGGGCCTCTCCCCGAGAAGGTTCCCCCTGAGTACTTTAAACATCGTCTTCCGGTTCCCTTCAATCCAGAATTTCTTGAACAAGTTCTCGGTTCGGACAGCGAAATCCATTTTACACATTCTCCGCGAACGCCGGCTCAAATTGTCTGAATATCATCAAGCTGAAGTACATCATCAGCGCATTCACCAAAAACAATAACAAATACGCTTCGATCGAAAAGAGCCTGCCTTCGATTACGACGCTCCTCGAAAAATCTATCAAATAGGTAAGCGGATTCAATAAAACAATATACTTCGCAGCCCCCTTGCCTAAAAAAGAAATGTCATAGAATATTGGTGTAATAAAGAATAGCAATCTTAGAAGCACCTGATAAATGTGTTCGACATCCCTCACATATACATGCAGACAGGACAAGAGAAGAGATATCCACGAGACTAACATTATTTGGAGGACCAATACGAAAGGCAGCATGGCCACAGTCCAGGAAAGTTCGACACCCACAAAAATCGCTATTAGAACAGCGATAAACATAGACAGAATAAAATCTATCGTGATAGAAAAGATAGAGCCTATCACCAGAAGCTCCTTAGGGAAAACGGTATTGCAGGTAAGTTCTTTCATTGAGTATAGGACCCGCATGGAGGCGCTCGTGCTGTTCGCAAAATGCGTATAATGTATTATCCCTATCAGAAGAAAAATTGAGTAATGTTTGATATCATTGCCCAGCCTGTTTCTGAAAAATATGAAAAGGATGATCAGCATGACGAGCGGATTCAGAAAACTCCATATAAAACCGAAAAACGTGCTCTGGTCCTTGAGTTTAAACTGGGAAAGAACCAGCTCTCTCAATAAATTGATATTCTTTTTATCATAGAATTTCATTTTTTTGTCCCCTCCTTCTTCAAAGGTCCGCATAAAAGAATCTTATAGAGCCGAAAAACTTGCCAATCTTTTTCCCCGAATTGAAAACGAAATAGCAGAGTGAATCAGTCCGGCCGCGTCCAAACACGAAATTGACAAAGCAGGACAGAATATCGCCATAACTGCTCAGGTTAAATCTACGATGGCCGAATTTCTTCAGAAAATTCTCGTGCGACTTGAGATTTAAGATTGAATAATAACCGTGCAAGTAGCCCTCATGAAAGAGGCCCGGCAGGGTTTTTTCATTCCTATGGTAAACGACGGCTTCGGGTATATAAGCAAATTTATAACCCGCCTGAAAGATTCTATAGGAGAGATCGACGTCTTCTCCCCTTCTGAAACTCTCATTAAATAACCCGACTTCCTTAAGAACATCAATCCTCGAAGCCCAGCTCATAGTGATTGCATAGGGGGGTTTGAATTCATTGATAGACATGTAGTGATCATGAATTATTTCACCGAATTCCTCTATTTTGTTACATGGGCGTACAGCCAGGATTTTTCCGCCTGCAATGCCAATACTATCATCTTGCAGAGGGTAAACAATTTGCTTGAGCCAGTTCTTATCTATAATGCAATCTGAATCCGTAAAAGCGGCGACGTCACCCCCCGCATTCAAAAGACCCTTATTCCTTGCGGCGGCGGGTCCCCTCTTTCCCTCATACAATATTTCAATTTCCCCCCTGTACTGGTTTAATATATCTGCAGTTCGGTCTGCTGAGGCATTATTTACGAGAACCAATTCTATATTTTCCTTGGGATAGTCGAGCCCTAATAGAGAGTCGATGCACGCTTCCAATGTGCTCTCAGCGTTATATACGGGGACAATAACCGACACTCTTGGCATATATACCATGGCGATAACTTTCAAACTCCTGAGGGCACGCGAAATATAACCCTCACTCTCCGATTTCAAGCCGGCAGATGCGCCCTTTAATATTATGGCGATCGATCCACTCCCTGACACTCTCCTCGTAGCCCAGGGCCTCCACCTCGCGCAGCGCCCAGCCCGGCGGGACGTGTCCGCTGTAGCCGTTTAGGGTCGGCACTTGCCGCATGACGGATACAAGCATGGCGTCGATCTGGTATTCGTACTTAACGTCTTTCCGTATCCGCCCTGCCGTGACATAGAACGATGAGCAGTTTTCCGGGAGCCTGGACGCAAGATTGTTCAGCCAGGCAGTCTCCGCGCTTTTCGAGAATGCTGCGCTATGCCCGAACTGTTCGAATAACCCGAACGACACGGCGGCAATCATCCCGGCGGTCAGAAACGCCCGGACCGGGACCTTTTTCTGAGCCGAGATTTTTTGCATTCCGTGCTGAACCATGAAAGCGAACGCTATGGCCATCGGCAGCGACAGAACCGTTACATAGCGCGTAACAGTCCGGAAACCATCCGCGCCCGGGAAATAGAGATACACAAAGCGCCATGGAGAGCCGCCATTCCAGTATTTCATGCCTATGATATAGACGAGAGTCGTTGCCAGAACCGCCAAGCTTAAAAATAGGTAGCTCGTCCAAGGCTCTATCCCCTCCCGATTCCTGTTAAAGGCGATACGCTCATTGGCATACCTTTTGACGATCCAGACCGACCATGCCAGGATTGCAAGCCATGCCGCCGTTGGGACAAGCCCGATCCCGAGGTAATGTTCAGTTGATGAAAGGGGGTGTATTCGCCAAATAGCGTCTGATACCTTTCCCCAAACGTAGTTGCCGTGGCCCATCAGAAAAAGAGACCAGAATTCCGGGATTAGCGGGCTTACGAGCCCGTAAGGCCTTGAGCCCACGGCCTCCCTGACCGGCAAATATACCAGCAGAAGAGGAATTAATCCGAGAAGAAACACGAGAGCGCCGCCCGCTAAGGCAGGCCAGAACCTCCTTATAATTCCCAAGAGGAAGGTCCGTGTCGCAGGAACGCAAAGGGCAAGCACAAGGAACAGGAAGGACCAAAAAATGAAAAACCATCCCTGGTAGAGAGACGTTAGAAGCTCGAGGTCCAAAAACAGGGCAGCGAGCGATAGTAACCATAAGGCCTTCTTTTGAGTAAGATCCGCCGCGTTCCGGCCGAATTGAACGATGAAGATAAGAACGAGCGGCAAGAACAGCGCGGGCTGTAGGTTGAAATGTCCCGGATGATTGAGCTTAGGACTGTTAAACGCAAAGAAAAAAGCACCGACACAAGAGGCGATTACATTAAAACGAAGCGTTTTATTGAGAAGAATAAAACAAGCAATGTAGGTAAAAAAATTGAGGAGGACAACCGGCACCGCTAACGCGGAAAACATATCGAGCCCGGCCGCACGCAGAAGTGAATACGGCAGCGCGTGAGCGGCAAAGGCATCGGTGTATCCGAGGGTACCCTTTACAGGGTGAAACATACCAGGCGAAAGGAGGTCGGCATGCCCCTGAAGAGCCTGATACCAGTGTTCCGCTATATATACGAAGGCCCTCGCATCACCGCGGTCCCCGGGAAAATAGTCAAAGCCTGAAGAGAAGACGGGAATATGGAAGAGGCAGGTACCGAGCGTGCCCAGAATCAATACCAGCGACCATGTGAGAAGACTCCGCCATATTCTCCCCCCAAGGCGCTGCGTGGCTCCCCCATCTTCAGTTCCATTAATATCAGCGAGCGGCATATCGAACTCTCGGCGGATAAACCATGGGCAACAGCAGATAGGATGTCCGGTTAGGCGGGTTCAAAAACGCTCTCGCAATATACGTTATCTGTATTTCTCTTTCCAACCGCGTCTCGCGTCAAAACCCAGTTTTTCCTTCACCCATTTATCAAATTTTGATTTGAACAGGCATTGCCGCAAATAAGTATTTTCTATTCTGGCGAGTCTTTCCCCGATTGTCGAAGCATCGACTCCATGCTTTTCCATGATCCTTCTTATCTCCCTTTTGTGAACGCTCAAGGGAAGGTGTGTAGTCAGCCTGTAACACTCACGATGGTCTCTATAATAGTAGAGGCATTCCCTGACCGCCTTAAAAGAAGCGCCATTCTCGGCCATCGTCCAGGGGAAGTCATAATCATCGGGCCCCACGGAGTTAAGGGATTCGTCAAGCCCACCGAACGATAACGCCTTGTCCTTCCGCCAGCAGAGGAGGTGTTTGACCGGGGGTTTAAATTTGAATTCGTCTATGCTGAACTCTTCTTCGCTGTAATAGACGGTGCTGATAGGATTATCGTTCTCGTCTATATACATCCTTGATGAGTGGAAGAAATCGGCATGCGGATACTCGACTATATAGTCGTTTAGGACCTTCACCGCATCGTTTGACCACATATCATCGGCCAGCAAGAGGGAGACAAAAGTCGTTTCAGCACGCCTCATGCCGGTATTTATGGCGCCCGACAACTTCCGCCCTTCGTTTACGATTACACGGATGCGCGGGTCGCCCAGCTCCTTCTCCAGAGGTTCTTTGAAATTACCGGATTGCTTTTCTACGATGATTATTATTTGCCAGTACGGGCAGCTTTGGCTGATAAGAGATTCAACGGCCTTCTTTAAGAAACGGGGGTGAAAGTTTTTTAAGGGCATGAGGACTGTTACCAGGCACTGATTCATTCTCGGACTCGCTTTTTCTATTTTCACGTATTAATTATGAAAATTTTCCTTCATGATCTTGTCGTAAACCTCGGCCCGTTTATCCCAGGTATGATTCTCAAGTATATAATTGACCGCATGATCCCGGTCCCAGCTTTTATCCGCGGCTTCCTTTATTTTTTGCGCCATCAGCCCCAAATTGCCGTTTTGTACCACAAAACCCGACCCAGATTCTATTATCACGTTGTCATTCGGAAACCCGGCCTCGCTTACGACCGGCAGCCCGGCGCGTAAGTAATGATATATCTTGCTGCTTTCGTTGTTGTGCATGAACTGACCCGCTGCGACTACAACACCGACGCGGGCGAAGTGGAAATAATCCCATGACTCCTCATAGGGCGCCACGCCCAGATACTTTACATGCCTCTCGTCAAGCTTCCGCACGTCGCCCGACCCCAGCATATATAGTCTCATACCAAGGCCTCCGAGCAGCTTGCCCAGCTCATTCAACTTATCGATTATTACAGTGTTGGCTTCGGGTTGAGAATGCGCAGTATAAACGTGACCGGCAAAAATGCATCTGATGCGTTCTCCCTCCGGATAAGGGTCCCGGGAAGGCGGCGGGACATAACGATCCACACCTCCCGGCACTATCAGAATATTGTCCCTGGGACCGAGACAGGTCTTCCATAATTCTTTGGCAGATTGATTTAACACCGTGATATGCTTACTGGTCTTGTTAATCCTTTCCTGAGTGGAATACAATTGCTCTCTCTTTTTTCCATAAAAATAGATTCCACCCATATCCACAGGTGCCACGACGGACCCCAGTTTCGAGATAATGAAAGGGTGGTCTTTCCCGCCATACGCCTCTAACGTATCAAACCCCTTATGGAATAGAGTCTTCACGGCATGGTAATCGCTCCATCTGACTTCAGGCAGGGGTACTCTCCTCAAGTTCCGTCCCATGATGATCGGGGACTTATTCCGTTTCCACACAGGTTCACTCGTGGCTATATCCACCTCGTGTCCCAGCCTTGCCAATGCCTCGGACATTTTAAGCCATCGTATATAAGACATGTCCGACGGCTTGAATTCCCGTTCCTCGCCGGCGTAAACAGTGACTATCTTTGCCATATTTTACAAGACAGGCGTTATGAATTTCTATTTTTCACCCGCAATTACAATATATGAAAATGCATCGAATGCCAACCGGGGGATTATTCTTTTTCGTAATGAATAAGGCAGAATAGCAAGCAAGATTTCACATAGTTTTACGGGGTAAGAATGTGGGACTTTTCTGCCGCCCGAGTAGATATACACCCTTGAGAATCCAATTTTGTGATAGATATTGATCAATTCCGTATTCGTATATTCCTTCAAGTGAAACCCTGTCGCGACTTTATCGAAATACTTCGAGATGTCGTGCGGCCCGGAAAGCCGGTTCGGGGTTATGCAAATAGAGAGACCTCCGGGCGCGAGCGCCCTATACGTATTTTGAAGCTGCTCCATAGTATCGTCGGGATGCAGGTGTTCCAAGAGCTGATCGCTGTAAGCTATCGTAACACTATTTTCAGGAACGGGGATACTGCACCCGTCGGAAATAATTAATTCGAAATTTGAGGGGTAGTCCGGGTTCCGGGTGATTTCTCGAGATACATCGAGGGCATAGACTTTTCTCACGTGCCCGGCGATTTCGAGAGCTAAACCGCAATCTCCGGATCCCACCTCGAGGAAAATCGTCTCAGGGCGGAGAAAGTCATTCAGAAACCGCATCTGCCGAGCCACTCTCTCACGGGAATCCTTAGAATCTGTCTTACGCGTCAGCTGCGGATGATTGGGCACTCGCTTGTACAACTCGTCATATAATGAAGCATATAAACGTTTTCTTTCTTCCTTACGGGCACTCCTTAACCTGGATGCCAACTCTTTTTCTATTTCGTAGTGCTCCCTCAGCTGTGGAATAGTCCTTTTCTCGGTCGCAAGTATTTCTATGGGCATGATAACTCTATCAACCTATAAAAGATTCAGATCATATAGCGCTGTTTAATATCACTCCGCCGGCTACCTCATTCAGCGTTTTAAGCCTTCCCAAGTCTTTAAGCTTTCCAAGGAATTCTCTATAGTGCGGCAGCCAATAGCCAGCATAACAGTCATGCAGGCTGAATGCGACGAAATCACTGCGTTTAATTGTCTCAATTGCTTTTTTCTCCCAATCTCCATATACCATTTTACCCTCATAAAGCTCAAAATCATCGAATAGAATCGGTATTTTTACGATCCTGTTTTCTATACGGGGCGATGTTATACCAAAGGAATATGCCGAACTGGCGAGCCATTCAAAATTATGATGGCATAAGTTCTTATCGCTCAAACCGGGAGTTACTATCGACTGGGGCGCTCTGTAGCCCTTTATCCTGTAGTCCATATGCCTGCATTTAGCCAGCTGCTCACCGTTATTATTATGATCATAGGAATGAAAAGCAATGCAGTGGCCGTCCGCCTCTATTCTCTCCCTGACCTCGTTAAGAAAACATCCGACCACATTGTACGTAGCTTGAACACCCATCTCTTTTTCGATTCTCAGCATATCGTCGAACCCGCCGGGGGAGGATTCATTCGCCAATTGTGCAAAGTCGGGATCGACGTTAATATGTCCCAGCCCCCTTTCTATGTCGTGACATAAACAGATAGTTTTCCCTCCCTCGGTCACTCCCAGTCTTTTCTCGGGGATAACGATTCTATCTCTGTTTTTTGCCACGTCGATTACCCACCATTTCCCTTCCTTTTCCACCTGAAGATGTTTACTGACCACCTTATCGTAAACCCTTTCAAATAACTCCCTTTGAACAATGCGAGAAGGGTCTGTATGTTCTCTGGCCGACTCCGCCGTCGGCGAATAAATCTTTTCAATGCTGTTTTCCACGGCAAAATTCATGATGCCGTTTAACAGCATATGAGGCCATCCCTTAAACCAATTTTCTATTTTCGTCTTATATTCCCTTCTCCTCGATATCCGCTGCACGAGATCCGAAATATGCACCATGGTAAATAATCTGTTTCCGTCCGCGACAAGATTAGCGGTGGCCACCTGGCCAGTTTTACCGAACTGCTGCTGATGCCATATTATGTCGTCGTCAAAAAACAATTCTTCGGGAAACTCATCTACATCCGGACCTGTGGCATATAATACGATCTCCCACAGTTTATTAGGGTCACTTTCCCCGCACATCCGGTGAGACAATTTAAGCCCGTCCGGGCCGCACTTGGGAATATAAAATATGTCGTGCGGAAAGAAGTACCTTTTTTTGTAGCCCTTATGTAAGAATTCCTCCTCCCTTTCCTTGGAAATTTCCCTGTAGAGTGATATGTATGGCATTTCTCTTCTCGTATTGTAGGTGAACCGCCCATTCCGGGCAGCATGGCTTAGCTTTACCCTAACCGTGTCCTAGTTATTATTATTCCGTATTGAGCATTCTGTAGTCTGATGACCTGCCCCCCAATAGGAGTATGAATTAGCTTTTCGATAAATACCCTATACAGGAGGTCATCGAAATGGCGAGATCGACCTTAACACACACACCTACGTCGCGGTCGTTATAAGCAATTACACTCATATAATCACCTCGGTTTTAATCTGAAAATAAGTAAAAATAAGTAAACTTGCAGGTTTCAAAAACCTCAAAACCCTAATGTTTCGCTTTTATACTACGTGCAATAACCTAAGTCAAGAGCTATAAATCACACAATAATTTGTACAAAAACTTAATAATTTCTATAGGTTCAAGAATCGCCCAAACAAGTGCTAAAATTATCTACTAATGATTCGGTTCCGCAAGTGCAGGGAGAGGCGCTCTTCAAAGCGGCTGTGATCGGGGCGCAGTGTGTTAGACTTAGTATCAGTATACGTTCGATTACACCTTACGGCCGCGAGGGAGGCAAAATGAAAAGGCACTTGGCATCTTTAATCCTTTTTGCTTTAGTTTCGATCGTCCTGACGCACGCGCCCTATGCGCGCGCGGAAGAGGACACAGGCGGGGCAGAGAGCGGACAGAAGGCGGTAAAGGAAATTGAAGTTGACGAGGCGCGCGTAATCATAGAGGAGAAGAAAGGGAGCGCCGAGTTCGTGATACTCGACGTGAGGACGGCCGGGGAATACTCGGACGGCCACATCGAAGGCTCGACGAACATCGACGTGAAATCCGAATCGTTCAAAGAAGAAGTGGGCAAGCTCGACAGGTCGAAAGCATACCTCGTACACTGCCGCACGGGGAGGAGGAGCGACACCGCGGTGAAGATAATGGAAGACATGGGGTTCGCCGATATCTACTGGATGCCGGGCGGGATCGTCGGCTGGCAGGACGCGGGCTATCCGGTGACGAAGTAATACATTATCACAGGAGATCACAGGAGCGGCATCTTGCCGCGACCCGCAAACCGTTCGTCCTGAGTCTTTCGAAGGATTGAACGGGTATTAGTCCCTTATGTCCGCTGCGACTCGCCGCCCCGTTCACAGACCCGCCTATCCGCTCATTTTTATTATCTATTTGTTTCTATTTCCAAGTATGCTAGAATTCCATCCAGAGAATTGATACCAGTCAATTTTTATTAATGGAGGATATCAATGACCAGAGTTGCAGTTCTTATATCTGTTCTTACCCTTGTAGTGTTCTCAGCGGGCGCATCTCACGCCCTTACCTTGTACGGGGCTGCCACGGGCGATACGGATAATCAGCCTTCGGAGAGCAGCCTGTACATTATTGACCCGGAAACAGGGCAGGCGCGGATCATAGGTCGTACCGGTTTCAACAACGTAACTGGGCTTGCATTCCTTGGCGACGGCCGTCTGGTAGGAACGGCTAACGGTGATGTTGAGTTCGGAGCTACAACATCCATCCTGATCGAGATCAACCCGAACACGGGCTTCGGTACACTCATTGGTATTATAAGCCAGGAAAATGACGCATTTGACGGATGCGGACGCGTTCCGGATATAACGTATGATCCGTCTACCGATACCCTTTACGGTTATGGGGACTTTTGCGATGACGACGATTCCTTCCTCACAATCGATACCGCAACCGGAGAGGGGACAATTATCGGTCTGACCGGCTTCAGCAGCGGGGGTAACGGCCTCGCCAGAGAACCGTCTACCGGTACATTGTTTGCAACGCCCAGAGACAATAACAGTCTGGTCATTATAATCCCTGCAACCGGGGCGGGAACAGCAATTCCGGCATCGGTTGGGAATGTTCCGTCGACCATGAACGCTCTGGCTTTTCACCCGGATTCAGGCGTCCTTTTGGCTCTCTAAGAGACTCGAATGGTAGTTTCGGCCCCGTTGACCTCGCATATCTGACAACGATTAATACATCGGATGGAATTACCGATATCATCGGCGGATCCGCCCTCGGCCTCGACGCCATAATATTCGGCCCGGACCCGGACTTCTCCCGCCCTATCCCGACGCTTGACGAGTGGGGTATGATACTGCTCGCTCTCGTGCTGATGGCGGGCTCGGTTATAGTACTCGTACGTCTTCAGAAAAGATCGGAATCCCTATAGGTAACAACTAATACGCGGGGCGTATCACCACATGCGCCCCTCCCTCACTCGTTACCTCTCAGCATCCCCGGCCTGTCGAGGAGT
>CAVWAZ010000001.1:0-4436 GCA_963752995.1 uncultured delta proteobacterium | reverse complement strand
GAGCTTAAGTAAAAGAGAGCGTCTTTCCGTCTCGCCTTTTTTATCCTGTCGTTCCCGGGAAATCGGGAACCCATCTTTTGTTGTCATTGCGAGCCGAAATAAAAAAGGGAGCCGAAGCTCCCTTGTGGTATTTAGTTTTTAATGCCGTTTGACCTTACGCGGCAACTTTCCTTCTTCTCATGACCATAAACCCGGCCAGTCCCAGAATGCCAGCCATAGCGATCAGGCCCCATTGGGAAAGAGTGGGAATAGGCCTCGACAAAGCCGAAGTATAGACGATGCGCTCGAACGCCGTAGAGCTGTTCAGGTTCTCTGTCGCGCCGCACCTGTATCCGCCTTCGCCTACTAGCAGGTGCCAGCATAGCCTTCATCGTTAGCGCCGGATTCAAGGGTATCGCAATTGTTCTTATTTACGCTATCCCCAGCCCTTACGAATCCCCAAGCGTTCTCCCCTGGCTCAGTTTCACCTGGAGCTGATATGTTGAAAATGCCGCCCACACCGTCGCGATATGAGTAACATCCAAATTCTCACCCGTATCGAAAGTCACATCCTCTCGCGGGGCCTGGGCGAGGAGGGTCAGTGTATCGCTTCCGGTCGGCCGGCAGGACGACATGAGGAGATCGCCGGGACATCGCTCAAGCACGGTTTCCGCATTCAGTTGGTTGTCATAGGTATCCCTGTAACACTCGATCCATCCGCCTGTGGAAACGACGGCGACGGGAACGTCCACCTGCGGCCCGACGGGCAGGTAATTCTGGGCGTTGGCTTCGTGGCTGATCAAGGCTATCGACATACACAGGAAAATAACCAACGGCAGGACATTAAATCCGTTTCTCATCATACATCCTCCTTTAATTAATGCTGAGTTCCAATGATTATATTTCGTAACGGGGGGTTGTGTCAATTAAATTCGCGTTGCGGGTGAATCCGACAGATGCGACAATCCGACAGACGCGCGGAGTATATACCCCTGCGGATGTGTCGGATGTCGGATGGTCTAATTCCTGTCATTGCGAGGGAACGCTTTTTGTGACCGCGGCAATCTCATGAAAAAGCGAGATGCTGAAACAAGTTCGGCATAGACGTAAAGCGAGATCGCCACGGCTATAAGGCAGCCTCGCGATGACAGATAAAGAGGTGTTGTTGTCATTGCGAGCCGAAGGCGAAGCAATCTCATGAGAAAAGCGAGATCTGTAGGTGAAGCAGTCTCCCTTAGTCTATAATTCCATTATGAATCATAACTATTATTACGTTTATATACTGACCAATAGTAACAATAGAGTCCTATACACAGGCGTTACCAATGACTTGAAAAGGAGGGTGTATGAACATAAGGAGAAACTCGTCAAAGGCTTTACTAAAAAATACAATGTGTCCAAGCTGGTTTACTACGAGGTATGTGAGGACATTTACGGTGCTATCAGCAAGGAGAAACAGATAAAGGCCGGTTCAAGGAAGAAAAAGATTGAGTTAATAAACAGCGTGAATGAGGAGTGGAAGGATTTATACGATGAGATATGAAGAGAGAGATTGCCGCGGCTACAATGTTTTGGATTCAGCATTTATTTGCCATAAGATATTGGTTCTTAGGAATCAGCCAAGGGCGACCTGCTCCTCTTATTCATCGGAGCAGTTCTCGCAATGACGAGAAAAAGTACACTCACCCCCCATCCGACATCCGACACATCCGGGGGATCTATACTCCGCGGATCTGTCGGATCAGACGCATCACTCAATTCCGCCTGCACTCGTAATGCCCCTTCTTCGGCCTCGACACCTTGCCTGACTGAGCGAGCCTCCCGAGCGCCCTTTCGATGGTTCTTTTGTCAACGCCTGTCTCCTTCTGGACCGCTTCGATGATCTCCCCCGTCCTTAACGGCACGAGAGACTGCGAGAGAAGGGCGACCACCGCGTCCTGCGCCTGGTATATCGCAAACCCCGGCTCTTCGCCGCCCCCCTGGTCCGGGCACGGCTCGAAGCGGTCCTCCCCGGCCTTCCTGAGGAGGAGCTTCGGGTTCGACCCCTGTATCCTGTGCTTGACGACCGACAGTTTCAGCACGTCGTCCCCGAGCGCGTCGAGGTTCACGACCACGTCCACCGCCCCCGCTATCGCAGACGCCCCGCGCCCCCTGTAAACGGCCTTTCCCTCCTCGCCCTTCGTCGAGTGGTGTATGAGCAGTATCGCGCACCCCGCCTCGTTCGCTATACGTCTGAGAAGCCCCGCCAGGTAATTCGCCTCCGAGTTGTCGTTCTCCTTTTCCATCGCGAGCACCCGGCTCTGCGTATCGAGCACCAGCAGGTCGTACCTCCCGCGCCTGCAGAGCCTGAGCAGGTAATTGAAATCCCTCCTTAGCTCGATGCCGTCGACGATGTAAAAATCCTCGGGCAGCTCCCCCGCATATTAGCTCTATCTTGTTCTTACGCAGAAAGCGCGGCGTCTCGAGATCGACGTAGAGCGATTTGAGGCGCTTCGAGAACGGGATATCGAGGAACGGCTTCCCGCACGCGCCCGAGCGCGCAGATGTTGTAGGCGAGGGTGCTCTTCCCGGCGCCCGGCTCGGAATTGAGCTGCACGATGCACCCGGGGTATATGATGTCGGCCCAGAGCGAGGCGGGCGGCGGAATGTCGGCGAGGTCGCGTGCCGACACGGGGACGGGGTTATCGCCCCGCTCCTCTACATGAGCGCCCGAGAGCTTCTCTATGATCCCGTCTATCTTCTCCCATCCCTCCTTCTTCTCGACCGCCTTCATCACTTCCGCGCCGTGCCTCCATACGCCCCGCATGAGGGAGTCGTCCTTGATTATCCCTACGTAGTAGCCGAGGGTCTCCTCGAGAACGCGTTGCCCGCGAGGTAGGCAAGGTAGCCCGACCCGCCCGCATTATCGAGCTCTCCCGCGTCTTCGAGGCACTGCCTGAGCGATACGAGCTCGACAGGTATCCCGGCATCCCTCATGTCGCCAATCATGCAGAATATCCACTGATGCCGCTCGACGTAAAAATCCGTGTACTTCAAGACTGAGTCCCACGTCGTCATATAGACGCGGCTCGTCTATGACAGCTCCTATGACCCCTTCCTCGTAATCCCTGTGATACGGTAAAATCCCGTCTTCCATCTGATACTGCCTCCCTTAAAATAAAAAAGCCGGGGCAGCTCATGAGAGCTGCTCCGGCTTGGTTTTTTTTCTTTCTGGTGAGGATAGACGATACTATCCCCTTACTTCATAAACTAAACAGTTTCCCGAATTCCGTCAATGACCTTTTTACTCTATATGAAAAATATTTGGGCTATTAGCAATATGCCTGACAGTAATTCCTCAACACCCCGCCGCCACCGCCAACCCTATATACCCCCGCTTGGCGGCGGACTACATTACCATGATTATTTGTTGACTGGCCATATCTTGATTAGGTGTCCTCGTTCAAGGTGAATGCTGGGATGCAGGTACCAAACAATGTCGAATGGGTGTTCATGCTTATCAAGAATTTCCCGAGCTTTTTCAATGTCTGGATCATTCTCTGTCATGGGCATATCCGTCGAGTAAATTAGCAACCAGAATTCAGCTTCGGTTTCTGGATAATTCATGTCGATCTTTTTCTGCAAAGAAGCCGATAGCGTGGCTCGTCTGCCCTTTCCTCCGTAAACTGGGTAACTTCCCTCCATCGAATCGAGCATGACGCATCGTCATTGGCTGATGATAGTCGTCTGCAGATAATTCCTACATCTCTTTTGTCCCGACCGATACTTAGTTTTCTGCCGCGAGTCTTGCCAACCTTCAGAGTATCGATTTGAGAGCAAACATCCATAAGCCTATTTGCCAACTCGTCCAGACATAATTGTCCCTTTTTCATGCTGACTTCCGGAAGGTAAGGGGGATCACCTGAATCGAAAAGTGTGACATCACAGCCGCGAAAGGCATTCAAGACTTCAGGATATTCTTTTTTAATTGCTTCTACGTATGAACTCCGCATTTCTCGCAGCTTTCTTATGTTGTCGTCCCCTGTCCATGTAACTTGAATCTCAATCTTACTTCCGTCCTCACTCTCACAAACTATATCTTCTGTCGTATCAGATTCCTTTCGAGGATTACGATAATTCGCTCCGCCATAGTGTCTAATCGCTCCGGTCGTTTTCTTAACCACAACGAGTTCTTCCTCGTCCTTCTCTCCTGGTATAAGTTCGATATTGGGATACGTTCTCCCATCTTTGGTGAATACAATAGTAGCGATCGGCTTAGGAGATCTTTTAGGCGTTTTTTAGGCATTGGTTACTTACTCCATAACTGATAATTTAAGTTGTGAAATTAGAGAGTCAACCTTAGCATGGAGTTCGTTTACTATATATCTTCAGACCCCGCCGCCAAAGGGGGGCATATAGGCTTGGCGGTGGCGGGCACAATGTGTGCTGATAAAAGGTTCTCGTGAAACTCCTCCGCA